>OY969811.1:0-3650000 GCA_963703315.1 uncultured cyanobacterium
GTGAGCCTCCAAGCTATTACCAACAGCAGTTTTAGCTTCACCACTCTGGGCGATGCTGTCGGTGACAGTTTCATCAGCATCGAAAATCTAGAAGGTTCACAATTCAATGACATCTTAATAGGAGATAAATATAACAACGTTCTCACTGGATTAGATGGCAATGACTCTCTTGAAGGACTAGATGGAGATGACACTCTCTATGGTAACAACGGAGATGATTATTTAACTGGAGGGAATGGCGATGATGCTCTCTATGGTGACTCAGGTAGTGACTATTTAGATGGAGGTAATGGCGATGATTATCTAAGTGGTGGATTTGGCAATGACACCCTATTTGGTGGATTTGGCAATGACTATCTCAATGGTGATGATGGTGATGACTATCTAGACGGTGGTTTGGGGGATGATCTTCTCAATGGCGATAATGGGAATGACATTCTCAATGGCGGCGATGGTGACGACATTCTCAATGGCGGTACTGGTGACGACGTTCTCAATGGTGGTACTGGTAACAATGAGCTATATGGCGAGGATGGTAACGACATTCTCACCGCAGGAACAGGGGCTGACACCTTAGATGGCGGTACTGGTGACGATCAACTCTCCGCAGGAACAGGGGCTGACAACCTATTTGGCGGCATTGGCAACGACTCTCTTTGGGGAGAAGCAGGCAACGATCGCCTAGATGGTGGTGATGGCAATGACAGTCTCTGGGGCGGTGCAGGAAATGACTATCTGACAGGTCAATCAGGAAATGATTTACTTGTTGGTGGTGATGGTAATGACAGCCTATTAGGTGGCAATGGCGATGACATCCTCTTCGGTGGACTGGGCAATGACACTCTTTGGGGTGGTCAAGGTCGCGATATATTTGCGATTGCCTTAGGTAGTGGTGCAGATATCATCAAAGACTTTGCGATCGCTCAAGACTCCTTCGGCTTAACGGCTGGACTGGACTTTAGTCAATTGACGATTAAGCAAGGTACTGGCAGTCAAAAGAAAGATACTTTGATTAGTCTCACCAATGGTGAATTGCTGGCTACCTTAACAGGCATTCAGGCTAATTCTTTAGGAGTCTCCAACTTTAAATCTCTATAGATTCTGTCTTGAATGGGCGAAGTATAGTCATAGCCAAGCAAGTTAAGATATAAAACCCAAAAGAGAGGGGTGGCGCGAAGCGCCGCCCCTCTCTTTTGGGTTTTGGTTTTGTCCTAACATAACTGACTACAGCTATAATATCAAATCTCCAAATAGCAACGCTATTTGGAGATTATTCTAAGCAATAGTTCCAGCAGCGATCGCCTGACTATCAATCACATTAGTAACATCGATTAATTCGGCTTCAAAACTAACTTGGGCGCGATTGGTTTTACCACCGACATAGAGGCGATCGCCTACTTGTAAAGCCCAGACCTGTGAATGACTGATATAACTCATCACTACGCCCAACATCAATAATCCAAAGCCCGTATACACAATCGGAATCCCAGGGTCAGCTTTGATTTGTAAACCAGTACTACCGATCGCTTCTTTTAAGGTAAAAGTGACCCCATTCACTTCGGCGCTCCCATTGGTGCGAACAGTAGTGAGTAAGTTCCCTTTCTCGTCATAAATTAGGAATGTTCCTTGCAAATCGGGCGTAATCAGGGTCACCCCTGCACTAAGATCGGGCTTCGTGGGAATCCATGTTCCCCAAACTTGACGACCACCATTTTGGGACTCTAGCTTATTGACTGGCAATTGGAGAACAGGGCTATTATTGAGGGTGAATTTGATCGCATGAATATCCCAGTTCGCTTGATAGAAGCTGACACCTTTGTATTTAAGCGGTTTGTTCACATGAATGGTTTGGCGATCGACTTCCTTCCCATCTTGATTAAGAACTGACAAATCTGAATAGAACTGATCAATCCGTCCTTGAGGAGTGTAATCAATCCAAAAGCGATTGACGCGCACTGACCAGTCTTTAGGAACTTGATTGGCTGACCATGCTCCAGCTTCCGTAATATTCTTAATCCGAAAAGTATCACCACTGGGAATCATTTCCTGTGCAATAAAGCCAGTCATCGAACCCCAAATCGAGCCAATTAGCACCAATAACATACTGGCATGGACAATAATCGGACCAACTCTACCCACTAGTCCTTTACGTGCATAAAGGCGATCGTCGGCTTGGTAAACCTTATAATTTTTGCTTTGGAGAGACTGCGCTAGCTGCGTGAGATTACCACCAATAATTTCCGTCGCGAGGGGCAACTTGTTAAAACTTTGCGGCTTAGTGTAGTAAAACCAACGTTTGGAAGCTTTGAGAATTGGTAATTGGCGATTAAAAGTACAAGCAGTGAGACTCGTACCAAACAAAATTAAGAGCGTAAGAAACCACCAACTACCGTAAACACGTTCTAATCCGATCACCAAAATCACTTTGTACGACAAGAAACCAAACAGGGCAGGATGTTCAGGATAGTTTTCGCGATAAAAATCAAGGGTCTGTCCCTGCTCGATCACTGTGCCGAGGATACTAAACAGGGCGATTAGTAATAAAAGGGCGATCGCTACCTTGAGATTGGCAAGGACTGCTACTACCTGATGCCGCCAAATTTGGTTTGCTTGAAATCGGATATTTTGAAACACGTCACATCTATGATTACTACTTCTAGCCTAGATCTTAGCTCATAGAGGTTTTGAATTTGTCTACCATCTTGTTAACAGAAGCGAGTGACGGTGCAAAGCGCCGCCACTCGCTTTTGGTTTTGTGATGTGGGGGCAAAATATTGGTCGTATGATAGCTTTTTTATAGCGATCGCCTCATCCAATTACGATTAATCTATGAAATCAGTAATATCATCGATTTTTAAAATATCCATTAGGGTTCTGGGATTTAATAAAGAACCAGATTTTTTTTGGCGCGGCTTTGCCGCGCCAAAAAAAATTGGTTCTTTATATTACTTTGCGTCCCTTATTGCTTTATTGGGAGGAGCAACTTCTCTAGAGCTGTTCTCACAAAATCAAAGGGCGATCGCCTCAGAAAATAAATCATCAATTACCCCAGAAATAAATACTCTCGATAAGATTCAAAAACGGGGCAAGCTGCTGATTGGGGTCAAGGAGAATTTGTTGCCTTTAGGATTTCGCGATCGCCTCGGTAACTTAGCGGGTTTAGAAATTGATATTGCCCGTGAGTTAGCCAAGGAGTTAAATTTTCAAGTTGAATTAGTACCATTAAAAAATCGCGATCGCCTCACCGCATTACAAAATCATCAAGTGGATTTAGCGATCGCCCAAATTACAGTGACGAATAATCGTTCACGCTTAGTTGATTTCTCTCTGCCCTATTACACCGACAGCACCATTGCGATCTCTAAGCGGGGAATCACCTCTCAAGATCTCCGTCAACCTGTCGCCATTGGTGTTCTCAAAAATTCCGCCGCGATCGCCGTGATCCAATCACGATTTCCTAAGGCGGCGATCATTGGTGCAAGTTCCTATACAGATGGTTTAGCTGCTTTACAGTCTGGCAAAGTTCAAGCCTTTGTGGGCGATCGCACCAGTCTCGCACAATGGCTAATCGATCATCCTGATTATGAAATCATAGGACAACCGCTTGCAGTCCATAGTTTAGCGATCGCCTTACCGCGTGGCTTGCAACATTTAGATCTACGTGATCGGGTATTTGATGTCGTGGAGAAATGGCGCAAAAATGGCTGGTTACAGGAACGGGCAAAATATTGGAACTTATAAAAAAAGAGAGCGCTTAGCGCTCTCTTTTTTAGTTTTTGGGTTTAGTTGCGATCGCCTGTATAGCCAGACTCATTCGCTAATTCATCTAGACTCCGCTCACCAGAAAGCATCTTGCCATTGATCTCCCAAGTGGGAAATCCCTTAATTCCTTTTTGTTGACATAGTGCAGGTTGCGGATTTTCTCCTTTAGCATCACACTCCACATAAGGGATTAATTTCGCAGCTTCACCAAATTTTTTCTTTTGGTCAATGCAATGCGGACACCAATATGCACCGTACATCTTGGCATTAGTTACCGTCAAATGTTGAGCTAAGCGTCCTGCAAAGGAGTTACTCTGTGCCGCCAGTTTACCTTGGCTCGCATAAACGCCGAGAGTGCCTGTTAATGTGACAATCGCCACGATCGCCCCTGTAAAAAATAGATTGCCAATATCTTTCCATGCATTACCAAATACTGTAAGCAGCCAAATTGTGGTCATGGTGACGGCTGAGGCAATGCAATAGAGGCAGACCTGAGGCTGTCCACCAATACTACCTGAGGCTAGCAAATACATCAGGTATCCACTAAATACAAAAGTTGCCGAAGAAACCATAAACATCAAGAAGTTTGCAGTTTCCTTGAGTTGGGCTTGAGCTTTGGGATCATCTTTCTTTAATACCAAGGGCAATCCTGCCAAGAGTCCGAGCGTGAGATAGCCCAAAGCCCCAAAAATTGTCAGCGGAATCCCAAAGATTTTGGCGTATTCACTACTCAGTACTAAATCGCAGCCACTGCCTTGGACATCACAAAGGGCGACTTTCTGTCCAAAAAAATGAGTGACGGTCAAATAAGTTGTTAGAGAAAAGCCAAATAGGGTCAAAGCGACGATCGCAGGGCGCGACCACCGATGCAACCAAGGCTCAGAGCGTTTTCTTGTAGCTATTCCTGACAATTTGTACCTACCTAATTAATAGATTTAAAACCAGAGATGCATAACACCTTTAGTTTTTATTTTATCCAATCGATACTGGCGGCGATCGCAATATTTGCTCTTCAGCAATATGCTTATTTTTTTGGTTGACAATCTCTAACCGCACCGCATCGACAAAACGGCTAACCCTTATCGGATCGATCGCCTGTTGAATCTGACCATTACGCTTGAGGGAGCTAGAGACAATTACGCCGTCAGCATATTCCATCAACTGCGGTACGTTCTCCCATGTCGCACCAGAGCCAACAAATAGAGGTGTATTACCACAGGCAAGTTTTGCTTCCTTGAGATCTTCCGATGTGGGCGGATGCCCTGTCGCCCATCCTGACAAAATTACGGCATCGGCGAGTCCGCGATGGATCGTATCGTGAACGGCGGCAGAAATTTGCGGCACTGATATCGGTTGAGCGTGCTTCACTAAAACATCAGCAAAGATTTTTACCTCTGAGCCTAGCTCGCGGCGATAGCGTAGAAGTTTGTAAGCATCTCCTTCGATAATGCCTTGATCGGTTGCCATGACACCCATCAGCACATTGACACGAATAAACTGAGCGCCCACACAGGAGGCGATCGCCATTGCACTATGACCATCATTTCTGAGGACATTAATCCCTACAGGAATGCCGACCATCTGCTTGACACGATGGACAACCAGACTCATAGCACTAACTACGGCAGGATCAACGCGATCCTTGGTAAATGGAGCATCAAAAAAATTTTCTACAATAATTCCCTGCACTCCACCTGCGGCAAGTGCGGTTGCTTCCTGTTCTGCTCGATTGATCACCTCTTTGAGGCTGCTCCCCCAACGTGGCGAAGTAGGCAATGGCAAAAGATGGATCACCCCAATGACGGGCTTGGCTGTATCAAATAAACTATTTAAATCCACATGCGTGACGTTTATAAAAATTTGGGTAAAAAGCTTAGTTACAAGCTTCTCATTTAACTGGATTATGAACGCATAATTTTATCGCGAATTCGATCCCCTAATTTCAATTTTTCGCGATCGCCCCCTAAAGCTTAATTAAATGTAGGATGCGTTAGTGCAACGTAACGCATCAATTGCTTAAAGATGATGGGTTACGCGATCGCTAACCCATCCTACGTTTAATTCCAATAACTTACTTAGTTGCTACTATCTTTTAAGATAGTTTGCATAACTATGGCAAATATCTCTGAAAATATGGCAAGTATTCCCCCAGAAACCAATATTTCTACAGATATTTTAATTTTATCCAATGGACCTGGGGAGCTAACTACTTGGGTATATCCCTTTCTTAAGGCTTTAGCCACATATCCAGCGATCGCCAGCGTCCGTATTTCGATCGCCCTCTCCCCTTGTCAAAATGCCAGTGGACGCGAAGCCCAGCTAGCCGCCAGCTTTCCCAATGTTGATCGCGTATTACCCAAAGAACAATTTTTTGATTTTTTACTGTGGGGCAGAACTCCCAACTGGCAATGGGCGAAACAGGGGATCGTGGTTTTTTTAGGTGGGGATCAGTTTTTTGCGGTGGCGATCGCCAAACGACTCGGTTACAAAACCATGATTTACGCGGAATGGGAAGCCAGATGGTATCAATGGGTCGATTTATTTGCTGTCCGCAATCAAAATATTGTTAATAAAATCCCCGCTAAGTTTCGCCATAAAGCTACAGCGATCGGTGATTTGATGGTGGATCGTTTGAGTCAGGATGCTCAAAATGAAGTTTTAGAGACACCTAATCGCATTTGTTTGATGCTGGGATCGAAAGGCGTGAAACTCCAAATTGCCGTGCCGCTAATGCTGGCAGTTGCCGATATTCTCAAACAAAAGCGACCTGAACTCGAATTTGTCACTCCCCTTGCGCCAACGACTACGCCCGAAACCCTAGCCCAATACGCACAGTCCAGTTTTCCTACTGCTGATAGTGAAGGCTCAACGGCAATTTTGGTAAATGGAAATTTGTTAACCAGCCGAGGTACGGTCGTAAAGATTCATCATGAATTTCCTGCCCATGACTTACTCAGCAGTAGTCAAATTTGCCTTACCACTGTTGGCGCAAATACGGCGGAGTTGGCATCGTTGCATCAGCCCATGATGATTCTCTTGCCAACCAATTTTATGGATCTCAAAGTGGCGTGGGATGGTTTGCTGGGGCTATTGGCGACTACGCCCTTATTAGACAAAGTTTTCTCGAAATTAATCAACTATATGTTGATTTCCCAAATCCAGAAAAAAGGTCAATTACTCGCTTGGCCAAATATCTGGGCTGGAGAAGCGATTGTGCCAGAGCTTTTAGGTGTACTTACGCCCACTCAAATTGCCAATGAAATTTTGTTTTATCTCGATCGCCCTGATGAATTAATAAAAATGCGCGATCGGCTCAAAAAAGTATGTGGAGAAGCAGGTGCAGCGAGTAAACTCGCGGCAATGGTCATAAATGCCCTATAAAAGCCGCGCAAAGTGCGGCTTTTATAGGGTTTTAAACTGCAACAGCAGGATAGCAAACGTTTGTGCCGCCCAAACCGCAATAGCCATTAGGGTTCTTAGCGAGATATTGCTGATGGTAGCCCTCAGCATAGTAAAACTCACCAACATCACGAATTTCTGTGGTAATGCCTTGTTTCATGCCTGAAGCCTTGAGTGCATCCTGATACACTTCTCGTGAATCCTCAGCTAGCTTGCGTTGGACATCGTTGTACACATAGATCCCCGAACGGTATTGTGTACCCTTATCATTACCCTGTTGCATCCCTTGGGTAGGATTATGGGATTCCCAAAAGACCTTCAGTAAATCTGCATAGCTAATCAACTTGGGATCATAGACAACTAATACAACCTCATTGTGTCCTGTCATGCCTGAACAGACTTCTTCATAGGTGGGGTTAGGTGTTAAACCTGCGGCATAACCTACTGCCGTCACATAAACACCTTTCTGTTGCCAAAACTTACGTTCTGCTCCCCAAAAGCAACCTAAACCAAAGACCGCCGTTTCCGTGCTTTCAGGAAAAGGTGGTTTCAAAGCATGACCATTGACAAAATGGTGGGATGCTGTGGGAATTGCCGAACTTCTTCCTGCTAGGGCATCTGCCGCAGTGGGGAGGGTTAATTTTTTGCCAAGTCCAAATAACATGATGCTCACTCGAAAACTGTTTTTATAAGTACGAGAGTTACACCCCAAAAGGATGTACCCACTAAATATGCAGCGCAAAGCTCTGCATTATTCACTATGCATTTATCTCAAAAAATTAGGGGCTGTAACCCCTGAATTTATTTATCATTCATTAATTGAGTGATTACAGAGTCTGACCGCTAAACGCAGCAAAGAGGTCAAGCTTAAAATCCAGTGAATCATCATAAATAGTTAAACTTTCAGGCTTGCAGCGCTTAACCATAACTGCTAAACCTTTGGAACCTTCGGCTTCTAAATCTTCGATATAACCGACCTTAGCTGCCTCTGCTTCAGACTCACTGGCAAAAGGTCCAAAGTAATAGGTGCATCTTGGTGAATCGGTAATAATTTCGATCCATACTGCCAAACCGACTGTTTCGAGAAGTGATGTAAAGATATTCTTAAACAAATTACCACCCATGATTTTACGTAACTTATAGTGAATGGTTTCGATGAGTTAGAAAGACTTCGATTCAAGGCTTTTCTGATATCTTTAATGTAACTTAAAAAATAGTAAAGCCCTGTATCTATATCTTTTCTTCCATATCTTTATATAACTTAAAACATGACTTCAAGACAAATTGTTCAGGTTTAACGTATTGACCCAACGTTGTCTAAAGATCTCGTATAGAGCCATTCCTGTTGCTACGGATGCATTTAAACTTTCCACTTTTCCTTCTAAAGGAATAGAAACGAGAAAATCACAATTCTTCTGAATGGAAAGGCTCAAACCTTCTCCCTCTGCACCAATCACTAGAGCGATCGCCCCAGAGAATTTGGTTTTATGGATAGCATTACCTGAATCGGTCATGGTTCCATAAACCCAGAAGCCAGCTTCTTTAATCTTTTCAAGAGCGCGGTTGAGATTGACAACGCGGGCAACGGGAAGGATTTCCAATGTACCTGCGGCAACTTTCGCGACGGTGGCAGTGATACCTGCGGCACGACGTTGAGGAATCACAAGGGCTTGCGCTCCGAGAGCCGCCGCACTACGAATGATTGCACCTAAATTATGGGGATCAGTAATTCCATCAGCAATCACAATGACGGGCTGAGTGGATTTCTCCTTAGCACTGGCAATTAATTCATCAAGATCGACATATTCGTAAGCAGAAACTTGAACGGCAATGCCTTGGTGTCTGCCATTGTCAGTAATGCGATCCAGACGAGTATTATCGACTTCATCAACGACGGCTCCTGCTGCCTTGGCTTCATCAATTAGGGGTAAGAAGTCAGGGGCGTAGCGCAATCTGGCAGTTACCCAAACACGGTTAATGCTGCGATCGCTATTCAGTACTGCTTCAACGGCATGGCGACCATAGACGATATCAGGATTTTCAGGATTATGCACGGGAGGCGCAATTCCTAATTCACCATCGGGATCAACATTACGCGAGACTGGTGGTAAGGAGCGACGCTCGAAGTTGGGAACTTCACGCTCTCCGAAATTGCGATCGCCGAAATTACGATCACCAAAGCTGCGATCGCGATCAAATTTGCGATCACCAAAATTCCGTTCAGGACGATCCCCGAAATTACGATCCCCACGATCAGAACGTTCAGGGCGATCGCTACGTTCAAACTTTTTGTCGCCAAATTTTTTATCGCCGAACTTCTTGTCACCAAACTTCTTGTCACCAAACTTTTTATCACCAAATTTCTTCTCAGCGAATTTGTCACCGATTCTCTTGGCGATCGGCTTATCAAACTTGCGATCGCCTCTGTCGCTAGACGAGTCAGCGCGATTCTCATAACTCTTGTCAGGACGACGATCTGAGTATTTGTCGGATTTACCTGCATATTTTGAGTCAGAGCCACGATCAGAACGCTTGTCAAAACTGCGATCTGAAGATTTGTAAGGCTTCTCAGACTTGTAAGGTTTGTCAAAGGAACGGTCAGCAACTCTCTCTGGACGGCTATCAGAACGATTGTCAGAGCGCTTATCAGCATATTTACCAGTGCTGTGATCAGAGCGCTTATCAGCACGTTTATCTGAATATTTATCGAAGGACTTGTCGGAGCGTTTCTCGTAGCTCCTGTCTCCGTCTCTGTCGGAATTTTTGTCGGATTTAGATTTCAGTCTAGGTTGCGTTGTCATGGCGGCGCTGGGTTATCGATGTGGCTAAGTAGCTGAGTGAAAATTTGGTCAAGGCGATCACGATCGGTTAGATAAAGATAACCAATCAAAGCCTCAAATCCTGTTGCCTTTTGGTAAATCTTGGGATCAACTTTACGTGGGACAGATCCTGTAGCATTGCGTCCGCGTCTGACCAGATCGGACTCAAAATCTGTGAGATCAAGTTTTTCGAGAAGTCTGGCTTGTTGCTCGGCTCTAACTTGGCTGACTACAAGTTGGTGATACTGTTTGGCGGTGCGTGGCGGGAGTAAATAATGCAACCGCATTTGCATTTCATAAACAGCATCTCCAATATAGGCTAGAGACGAGATTGGGATCTCAGCGATGTTTTCAACTATGGGGCTAAGAGACATTACAAAATAATGCCATTACAGAATAATCAGGTTAGTTAATTTGTGTTTCAACAGAGCGTGTGGATGTCTGACACATTGGCTTTTGTTTCAGACAAGGATGGGCAGACTCAGCCTGCCCATCCTTAGCCTAAAAATTTTGCTCTACATTACATCATAGGTTGATTTTGACTAAATCGTGAAAATATCAAAATTATCAACTTGAATACAAACCAAACCTCATTACCAAAGCTACTACAAAGCTCATCTTTAGAAAATCTACCCCACTTCATCTTTCTAAACGTTTAACATAAAACTTTGCTAAATTTTCGGGTTTGAGTTATGGTTCGGATCTGAATTGGTTTGTGGCTTATATTACTAGTGTATTGATTTTAGCTAGTCCTTTTTAGCTTGATCAAGCTTTGCTAGAGCTTCATCGATTGATGTCTGAAGTGACAAAAATTGATCTAGTCGCACCAATTTTACAGTCTGGGTAACTCTAGGATTAGTAATAATTTGCAGAGTGCCACTCAGACCCTGAGTTTTTTTTGCCATTTGCACTAAAACCCCAAGTCCAGAGCTATCGATAAAATCAATGGTTGACAGATCTAAAATCACGTTGGTAGGTCCATCCTCGACGCATTTGCCAATCACTTTTTTAAAGGCTGGCTCAGAGAAAGCGTCTAGAAGACCTGTGAGGCGGATCAATTGATAGGTGTCCTTGACTTCGCGGCTGCCTCTTAAACTCACAGTCAGGGTTAGCGGTTCAGGAATAATGACCTCCAAAGGGTGCGAACGTACCTTAATTTGCGGATATATTGTATTTGCTTTCTCCACACTTGTCCAGAAAATTGTTAAATTCCCCCTTCGTTAGCATTAGCTAGTTTGGTTTTATAATTGGGATTCTGCCCAATAACCCATCAGATTGTTTATGTCATCGATCGCCCAAATTCGTCAAACCTTATTAAGTAAAGAGCGATCAGCAACTGAAATTGCTCAAGAGTTTTTAGATCGCATTGATCGGCTAGAGCCGAAATTACATAGTTTTGTCACTGTTACACCAGAAGTAGCGATCGCCCAAGCCCAAGCAATCGATGCGGCGATCGCGGCAGGGGAAACATTGCCCGCATTAGCAGGTGTCCCCCTTGGCATGAAAGATAATATGTGCGTCAAGGGGATGCCCACCACCTGTGGCTCAAATATGTTGCGAAATTTTGTACCACCCTACGAAGCGACGATTACCGCTAAATTGCGTGAGGCTGGAGCCGTAATGGTCGGTAAGACGAACCTCGATGAATTTGCGATGGGTAGCTCGACCGAAAATTCAGCGATCGCCCAAACGACAAATCCTTGGAATACGGATTATGTCCCCGGAGGATCATCGGGTGGTTCGGCGGCAGCCGTTTCCAGTGGTGAATGTGTAATTGCTACAGGTTCCGATACAGGCGGATCAATCCGTCAACCTGCGTCCTATTGTGGTGTAGTGGGACTCAAGCCAACTTACGGATTAGTCTCAAGATTCGGGTTAGTTGCCTTTGCTTCGTCCCTTGATCAAATTGGTCCTTTTGCGAACACTGTTGAAGATGCCGCGATATTTTTGGGGGCGATCGCAGGTTACGATCCTAAAGACTCAACGAGCATCAATACCACAATTCCCGACTACGCCGCTTTATTAACCCCAGATTTGACTCAATCCCTCAAAGGTAAAAAAGTCGGTGTGATTACCGAAACCTTTGGGGAAGGTTTAGATAGTGAAGTGGAAGTTGCCGTGCGAAAGGCGATCGCTCATTTCGAGAGCATGGGTGCAGAGGTCTATGAAATTTCCTGTCCGCGCTTCCGTTATGGCTTACCCACCTATTACATCATTGCCCCTTCAGAAGCTTCCGCCAACCTTGCCCGTTATGATGGCGTGAAGTATGGCTTGCGCGATCAAAATGCGGAGAACCTGCTGAGTATGTATGAGAATACTCGCGAACTAGGATTTGGAGCAGAAGTCAAGCGACGGATCATGATTGGAACATACGTTCTATCGGCTGGTTATTACGACGCTTATTATCTCAAAGCTCAGAAGGTTAGAACTCTCATCGTTCAAGATTTCCAAAAAGCTTTTGAGCAAGTGGATGTTTTAGTTTGTCCAACTGCGCCAACCACTGCTTTTAAGGCGGGTAGTAAAACTGAAGATCCATTAGGAATGTATCTATCCGATTTGATGACAATTCCTGTAAATCTCGCGGGTTTACCTGGTATTAGCATTCCCTGTGGATTTGACTCAAAGGGAATGCCGATTGGTCTACAAATGATCTCAAATGTATTGAGAGAAGATTTACTGCTCCAAGTTGCCTATGGCTATGAGCAGTCAACGGAATGGCATAAACAACAACCCTCTATCTAAACGATAAAAGCCTTGCTTAGCAAGGCTTTTATCGTTTAGATAGAAGCAGCACTTCATTCTGCTTCTTTGTTATAGCTGTAGTCAGTTATGTTAGAACAAAACTAAAACCCAATAAGCGAGTTGCGGCGCGGAGCGCCGCAACTCGCTTATTGGGTTTTGTGTCCTAAGCAAAACTTTTTTGGGTTTTGTATTTAGATGATCGTGTTATCGGGAATTACAGCATTTTTAACAACGACGACAATTCCATTACAAATGCAATAGCCTTGATCTTCGCGATTCACATCTTGGACGTGATCTTTGTTGATAATTTGGACATTCTTGCCAATGCGAGCGTTTTTATCAATAATTGCATGACGAATAGTCGTATTTTCGCCAATGCCCATTGGCACTTTGTTAGTCGAAAGGTCTGACTCGCGTTCTTCTTGTGGTTGATAGAAATCGCAACCCATCAATAGGGTGTCTTCAATTGTACAGTTGGGATCTACGTGCATCCGAATACCGACAACTGAATTAGTAATTGTTGCTTGGTTGAGGATACATCCTTCACCAATGATCGAATCTTTGACCTTACTATCATGCACTTTACTAGGTGGCAAGTAACGAGCGCGAGTATAGATCGGTTTTTTAGTTTCGTAGAAATTAAAACCAGTCGCAGGATGACGGGTTAATTCCAGATTAGCTTGATAGAAAGATTCAATGGTTCCAATATCTTCCCAATAACCGTTATATAGATAAGCCTGAACATTCAAATTGTGGATTGCGGAAGGAATGATTTCTTTGCCAAAATCTGTATGTTCTGGATTCTCACTGAGCAGCTTTAACATTGCCTGCTTGTTAAACACATAGATTCCCATCGATGCGATGAAAGGATTGGCGATCGCTGAAGCTTGATCCAAACCAAGTTTAGTTGTATCAACGCGCATTCCCTCTAAGGCTTCACCTTTAGGCTTTTCAAGAAAGTTAATTACTTTGCCAGAGCTATCGGTTTTGAGCAAGCCAAACGCCGACGCTTTTTTCTGATCGACAGGCAATACTGATAGGGTAATATCTGCTCCCGTTTCGCGGTGATGTTCGACAAACTTTTCATAGTCCATGTTGTACAGATGATCGCCAGATAGGATCAAGTACTCACTGACATCCCAAGATTCTAAAAGCCATGCATAACGACGCACTGCGTCGGCTGTGCCTTGAAACCAGTCTGGACTATCAGGGGTCTGTTGCGCCGCCAAAATTTCGACAAAGCCATCAGAATAGGATGCAGGGCGATATGCCTGATTGACGTGGCGATTTAGTGACGCGGAGTTAAACTGGGTCAGGATATAGATCTTTTCAATACCTGAGTTAATACAGTTACTCACAGGAATGTCGATCAGTCGATATTTACCTGCTACGGGGACGGCGGGTTTAGCGCGTGTTTTAGTGAGGGGATATAGTCGGCTTCCCTGTCCGCCGCCCAGAATGATAGCCAGTACGTTTTTCATAAATTATTCGGATTATCTTGGCTTTTTTATGTGCATATTTTTTCTGAATGCAAACATTGTCTATCTTTGCGGGGATCGTTGCAAGTAATGTAAGAACACAAACCAAAGAAGTTAGTGGCGGCGATTCTCGCCGCCACTAACTTCTTTGGTTTATTAATAATTAAACCCTAGCGCTAAAACCTGTGGCGCACGCTGTGCGTGCGCCACAGGTTTTAGGGTTTTATACTTAATTGCACCTAGCTAATTAGGAACAATATGAGTAATAAATATGTCTGGTCAGGGTAAGTTTAAAGCGATGCGATTAGGGAGATTTTATGATGCTTGTGAACAAAACGCTGGCTAATTCATGTTTCGCTGTACTGAGCTTAGGCGCGATCGCCATTTCTGCCATCTCTTCACCACAGGCAGCTAGAGCCTCAGAGCAACCGAGTTTAGACAGCCTTGTGCAGCAAGCGGTTTCCAAAGACCAAGCAACTTCCCAACAGGCGATCGCTAAGTTACGTGAATTTAAAACTGTGGGTGTCGATGCATTTTGGAATACCTATCAAAAGGATTTGCCAAATAACCCGCAATTACGAGCAACTTTAGACGCAATTTGTCAGCAGAAAGACTGTGATGCTTCAAAGTTGTATTGGTACAAAGATTTAGAAGCAGCCAAGACTGCATCAAAAGAAACGGGTAAGCCGATTTTGTCTTTGCGCTTGTTGGGAAATCTTAATGATGAACTGAGTTGTGCCAATAGCCGATTTTTCCGCACGGCGCTTTATCCTAATGCTGCGGTGTCACAACTGCTGCGCGATCGCTTTATTTTGCATTGGCAGTCAGAGCGTCCTGTACCGAAGGTGACGATTGATTTTGGGGATGGTCGCAAGCTGGAGCAAACTCTCACGGGCAATAGCATTCACTATGTTCTTGATAGTGATGGTCGCCCGATTGATGCGATCGCAGGACTATATAGCCCCCAAGTATTTATGGAAAATCTTAAAGACGCTGATAGGGCAGTGCAATCGGTTAGTAATACTAATGGCAATTTGAATCTGCGGCGGGAAATCTTGGTTAAATATCATCGCGATCGCTATGCCAAGTTAGAAAAAAATTGGCAGTCAGATCTCGCTCGGTTGCGTTTACCCTCACAGCCATTACTGCCATTGGCTGTTACCGATCCTAAAGCTAGTGCAATGTTGGCAAGTCGGTTAACGGTAGGAAAAATGATGGTTGAATTGCCAACTTTAAGTCGTACTACTGGGGAGCCTCTGACTGAGGTTACGCCCCCTTCTCCATTTGCTAAGCTCAGTGATGCTAATTGGGCAAGACTGGCAAGGCTGTATCAAAATCGGGTATATCTCGATCAAGGTAGCTTGAATGTTATGCAGCGTAAATTATCAGCCAATGCGTCCATCTCAACTGTGGTTAATAGTTTTGAACGGGCGATCGCGCAAGATACAGTGCGTAATGAGTATGTATTTCACGCGCAGATTCACACTTGGTTTGCTAATGGTGAATTTATGAATGGAGATTCTGCTTTAACTGCTCTGAATCGCCGTGTTTACGATCAACTGTTTCTGACTCCTGCTAGTGATCCTTGGTTAGGTTTGGTCAATGAGAATGTATATACAGGTATTAGCAAAGTAAATTAGGACTAGCAATTTTTGAAACCGCCGCGAAGCGGCGGTTTCAAAAGCGGTTTCAAAGGTTTGCCTCCTTTTCTAGTCCTTAAAGCTATTAGAAGCAAGGTCGAGAGTTACTTGACGCATTTGTAAATAATCCATCGGATCAACAGAATTCTTGCCATCGGGTTGAATTTCAAAATGAAGATGAGGTCCTGTACTGCGTCCTGTCGTACCCACCTCGGCGATCGCTTGTCCCTTATTAATGCTCTGTCCTTTGGACACATATACTCTGTTTGTGTGGGCATAGAGCGTTAATGCACCATTGTCATGGCGTAACTCGACGACATTGCCATAGCCATCATCCGTCCAACCTGAATAGGTGACAATTCCATCGGCTGCCGCAAAAATTGGTGTGCCAGTAGGCGCGGCAAAATCAATTCCTTTATGTAATTTCCTTTGTCCTGTGATCGGATGTACGCGCCAGCCAAATCCCGAACTAATGGAACCTGTCACAGGCAGCGTAAAATTAGAGATGCTATTGAGATCGATCGCGGCGATATTTTCAGGTAGTTGCATTGTCCAACGCCCTGGTTGTCGAGACTTGAGGCGTAAGTCTTGAGGATTGAGCGTAACATCGGGCGAAAGCTCAACGACCATTCTGGTGGTATTGGCATCAACTTGACCGACTCGAACTGCTTGTACGCCGCGCCCCACGCGCCGTCTTACTGTGGGTCCTTGATAGACAATCCCCGGCAAGTCAATCACAATGCGCGTAGGATTACTAATTACTGTTCCCTTGGGTTCAATATCATTTTTTAGCGAAAACTCAATCTTGCTGTCGGTCAAATCGTACACAAAGGTTTCCAGACGATTTGCATGGGCAATTGGAGCAGCGATCGCTAAGCTACTAGCCAAACCACCAAGGGTGATTAACAGTAGGCGAAGATTCAGGGATTTTGGTTGATTGCTTAGTTTGTGACCATGTAATTTGTGACCATGTAATAGATGGCGAGACAAATTTAAGCAGCGAGAGGTAAGTTTTTGCATTAGAACGTTACGCTGTAGGACGGTTGAGAGCAAGCTACAAGCAGTACAAAAATGCACAATGAGCCTTGTAGAAGGCTGAAGATGATGCTCTGCGAATTTGTGTGATGAGAACGAGTGAGATTCTACATCACTTTTAAGGAAATATGACAACTTGCGATAATTAAGAAGACAAAAAATTGCTTTTGCCTACAAGTCCTTACAGGCAAAAGCCAACCTATTTCCTAAATAGTGGCGCGAAGCGCCACTATTTAGGAAATAGGTTTTCGCTTTTCATGAAGACGTAAGGAGTATATTTGTTGCAGACTTTTCAAAATTAGGCTTCCAAATTATGAGCTTTGCATCAAAACTCAGGACGGCGATCGCCACAAATCAGAGCATTTTGTGTTTAGGGCTAGACCCCAATCCTGAGGTGATGCCTGCTAAATATAAAGCGAAGTATGAATCTGAGATTAACTCTGAGGTATATCACGATCGCGCTGTAGCGGATTTGTGGGAATGGATGAATTTTATTATTCAGTCCACTGCTGATTTAGTCTGTGCCTATAAGCCAACTTTGGGGTTTTATACGGCTTTAGGAGCGGCAGGCTTAGATTTATTAGCCAAGACCTTAGCCGCGATTCCTCCTGAAATTCCGATCATTCTTGATGCAAAACACGCTGATCTCAATAGCAGCACGGTCATGGCAAGAACAGCTTTTGAGAAATGGGGTGTCGATGCGATTACCTTAAGTCCCTATATCGGGCAGGATTTGGCGGCGCGGTTTTTGATGTATCCCGACAAGGCTATTTTTGTAAGTTGCTATTCATCGAATACCACTGCTCAAGACTTTCAGGAATATCCTAGTCCCAATCAACCTTTATATTTAAACGTGGTGCAAACTTGCCAAGCTTGGGCAGGGTTGGAAAATTTGGGCTTAGAAATTGGAGCGGCAGTGCCTGATGCTTTGGCGAAAGTGCGATCGCTAGCTCCTGAACGCTTCATTCTCGCCCGCAGTATTTGGGCGAATAGTCAAGATAATAGTCAAAAAATCGAGAATTTAGCCGCAATCCTGAATGCAGGGCTGGATGCTAATGGTAGTGGCTTGATCTTGCCAGTCAATCAGGATGCTCTAGCTAGTGGTGAACCATCACAATTATTGCGATCGCTACGGGATGAGGTTAATCAGGCGATCGCCTTGACTGCCCATGATCGCCCCACCTGCGATCTGTGGGTGCCGAATGTTTGTTTGCTAGATCAACAAGCACATCCCCATGCCAATTTAATCTTGCAATTGTTTGATATTGGTTGCATCACCTTTGAAGAGACAGTCCAAGCTTCTGGGCAAATTTTCCCCTACTACATTGATTTGCGGCGGATTATCTCCAATCCACAGGTGTTTGAGTCGGTCATTGGTACTTATGCCGAGATTTTACAAAATTTGAAATTTGATCGGATTGCAGGTATTCCTTATGGTTCACTTCCCACTGCTTCAGGGCTAGCTTTACGGCTCAATTTTCCACTGATTTTTCCACGTAAGGAAGTGAAGGCTTATGGAGCTAGACGATTGATCGAGGGCAACTATGAATCTGGTGAAACCATTGTCGTCGTGGATGATATTTTGATTTCTGGTAAAAGTGCGATCGAGGGAGCGCAAAAAATTGAAAGCTGCGGTTTGAAGGTTCGCGATATTGTTGTATTCATCGATCATGAGTCTGGAGTATGCGATCGCATCCAAAAAAGTGGCTATTCACCCCACGCGGTGTTAAAAATCTCGGAAATAAATGAGACACTATATCAATCAGGGCGTATAAATGAGAAACAATTTCTTGCTTTGTCACATTCTTAAAGCGCTTCGCGCTTAAACCCAAACCGAGAAAATTTTTAAAAGTGTTGCTTAGCAACACTTTTAAAAATTTTCTCGGTGCTGTAAGTGTATCAATTGGTCTCAGACAGATTGATACACCTCAAACCATCGTTACAGGTCATTGACTAGATTTACCCATGTTCAAACGACTTACTCTGTTACTTATTTCTGCCGCAGTTACCGCGATCGCACCGATCGCGAATCCCGCACTTGCTGCCCAATCATCAAAACCTGCTCCACCTGAACTCTCAAATATTGTATATGCACTGGACAAAGCCGCCAGCAGTCAGGATATTGAAGGGGTGATGAAGTATTATGCCCCAACTTTTAATCATGCTGATGGGCTAAACCGCGATCGCTACAAGCAGGTATTACAGGAACTCTGGCAGCGCTATAAAAATATTAGCTATCGCACCGAAATTTCTAAATGGGACAAACAAGGCGACCTAATTACTGCGGAAACCGTAACGATGGTGCAGGGGGCAAGGGGGAATGAGAATGATAACTTCAAACTAGATGCGCGGTTGATTTCTACCCAGACCTATAAAAATATCAATGGTCAGTTACAGGTGGTATCACAGCAAGTCATTGCCGAGCAATCTTCACTGAGTACAGGTGATGCGCCTCCCCCTGTCAAGCTCAAAGTACCTGAGCTAATTGGTGTTGGTCGTCAATATGTCCTTGATGCGATCGTCACGGAGCCACTTGGTACAAGTTTATTATTAGGAGCCGCGATCGAAGAGGCTGCCGAAGCTAAAAACTATCTCAATGCCAATACGATTAATCTACGTCCTTTAAGGGCTGGTGGTTTATTTAAGATCGGTCAAGC
Organism: uncultured cyanobacterium; assembly: GCA_963703315.1. GTDB lineage: Bacteria > Cyanobacteriota > Cyanobacteriia > Pseudanabaenales > Pseudanabaenaceae > Pseudanabaena. The sequence continues at coordinate 19,533 of OY969811.1, forward strand.
ACCTTTTACTTCAGGCGATCGCTGGATTTCGGTAGTGTTAGTCCGTGAGTCTGGCATTACGATCGCTAGCCAACGCTTAAGGGTCAGCAAAGATTTTACGGGAAATCAGTACACACCATTGCCTGAGCCAGATACCACCCCAAGTCGTGTCCGTCCACGTCCTAACAATGATCAGACTCTCTAAAACCCCGAAGCTTGTGCCACCCGCTACGCGGGCGGCACAAGCTTCGGTTAGAAGAGAGTGGCGGCGCGAAGCGCCGCCACTCTCTTTTTTGTCTAAATGAGATAGAGCGCTTTGCGCTCTATCTCATTTTTTAAAGATTGATTTCCATAGTTCTACTGTCCCTGCACCGACAGGAAAATCCGTCGTCTGATCATTATTCCAAACGGCACGCACTGTAATAGTTTCAGGAGGTAAATTCACCAAAACTTCTGCTAGCTCAAGATCGACGACTCCATCGGTATAGGTATAAATTTTGCCTTGAGATGCAAATAACAGAGCCTTTGGTGAACGCGATCGCGATCGCTTTTCTGTGACTGGCTCCTGCTCAGAATAACGCTCATTGATATAGCGATCTCCTTGGCGAATGCGACGATTTTTCCAGACCCGTCGATAACTAACCACCTCTGACCAATATTCGGTATAGGTGACCTTAATCGCCTGTTTTGACCAACTAGATACAAAGGCAAAATTATCAGTGAAGTGCTTGTCGTAAACTACTTTGCCATCAAAGGGATTTTCGACAATGCTCGACCACGACACATCTGAGTTTTGATCAATAGATGCAGGAGCTACAGCTAAACCCATCGATGGATTGACTAGCCATAAGCCGAAGCCAATCGATAGAGCTAACCATTTATGACGATAATTATGAGAAAAACAGGAAAACATTGTAAATTCCTCGCTTATGGAAATATCGTTAATGTCACAATTTATTTGCGCCTCAGTGATTTATCGTAGCAAGACCGTAGGGGCTTAGCATTTGCGTCACAATTTTAAAACCCATCACAGAAATCCCGATCCGCAAATGCTAAGCCCTCTGTGCTTTTATAGATAATTTGTCCCTGCGTTGCAAGATTTTGGGCAGAGCATTCCCAAAGGAAGATTATCTAAAAATTTATAGATTGTGGCGGGAATGCTTTGCCCCTACAGTTGTATTCTATGGACTGGGTTTATTTTTTGATGCCATGAAATATGACGATGCTTTATGGCATTAGGTTCACTTGCTTAACAGTCAGGTTATAAGCACCTTTGCCCGAACGGTCAAAGGCATTGACGATCGCCTGATATGTACCTGTAAATGGCAATTCCAAAGTTATCGATGCTTTCTGGCGACTAGGTAGCCCGTTGTTTTCCTTTAAAAAACGACTATTGGGGGCAAATAAAACCAAATAGGGATGAAAATCTGGGCTAGTAACGTCAATTTGGACGATCTGTCCTGCGCGACCATTAAAACTAAAAGCTTCAAACAAGCTGCCATCTCTCGCTAAAATTCGACTTGATGTTCCTAATACCCCATTTTTTTGCAACAAGATCTGGCGATCGCCTGTAGATGCCGCCGTAAAGTTATTGCTCAGGCGACCTAAAAGCGTAAAGGAGCCTGCTTGTCCAACCTCATAGGAATTGGCATAGAGCGTATATCGACCTGTACTCGGCAATGTGGTGCGAATCCTTGCATTTTTGCCGCCAGCACCATCATCGTCCTCAGCAATTTTGCGTCCATTAGCATCAAATAGAACTAAATACGGATCAATGCCATTACCGCGCATTTCAATTACTACCGATTGCCCCGCTTGTCCTTGAAATTGATAGGCTTTGAAATAACTGCCATCGGGTAAGGTGTTATCGGCGGCACTGAGAGAAGCCGTAATCGCTTTACCATCAAGGGTAAAGACTGAAGGAGTCGCGATCGCAGGAGTGGCATTATTGGCGATCACCCCTTGACGGACAGCCGCAATAAATTTCTTAACAGTGTCTACTTCGATCGCCAAGCCAATGCCGCTATTAGCCGAGCTTGCTGTAAAAATTGCCGTATTTACACCGACTAATTCACCACGACTATTTAGTAAAGGTCCACCCGAATTTCCGGGATTGAGAGCCGCATCGGTTTGTAACAATTTGCGATCGCTATCAATGCGACTAATAATCCCTGTCGTCAGTGTCCCTGCAAAACGTCCAAAGGGATTGCCGATCGCAAAAGCTCTTTGCCCGACTTGAATAGCACCTGAACTGGCAATCTGAATTGTCGGTAGGTTGTCGGTTACACCCTCTAGTTTAATTACCGCCAGATCAGGATTGCGAGTACTGGCAATGACCGTACCCCGAAATTGTCGTTTATCACTGAGGATCACATTCACCGTAGTTGACCCACGTACCACGTGAGCATTAGTCAACACTAAGCCTTTTGGATCAATAATCGAGCCGCTACCATTCCCAGTGCGCGATTGGATGGATACTACGGCAGGGCTAGCTAATTTGTAAACACGGATATTCGTATCTTCGTCTGATTGGGCAGAAACTGGGTTGCTGGAGACGAGGGGAAGGGTGGCGATCGCACTCATGCCACCGCAAAGAACAAGGCTAGATGCCACAAAGTTAACTACACCCCTTTTCATAACTTTATTCATGCCTTTTTTCACAAAACCATCCTCAAACGCAGTCTTTTTGGTCGTAACTGATAGCAATATAGACAAGAAGCTAAAGCCCCTTGTTTCCAGTTTCTCTAGAATTAGAATTTAACTAAAGTTACTTACTTCATTATCGCTATTTTTATAGCGATCGCCAAACCCCAGAAGATGAGTTGCGCCGCAACTCATCTTCTGGGGTTATGTCCTTGTGCAAATTGTGATACAGCGCTTTGCTCTGACTTGAAACCCAGAGAAATTTTTGAAAGCGCGGCTTCGCCGCGCTTTCAAAAATTTCTCTGTACTACTTTAAGGCTGTAAGTAGCTGGGCATAATTAAAAACCAAAACCAAAACCTGTGGCGCACGCTGCGCGTGCGCCACAGGTTTTAGGGTTTTATATTTGATTGCGCCTAGCTACTTAGCTACATGGGAATAAATCCTATCTTCTGAACAATTTGCTGTCCTTGTGGTGAAAGTGCAAACTCAATAAACTGCTTTGCCGCAGGACTAGTAGACTTTTTTGCACCCAAAAATAGACTGCGACTGATAGGGTATTTACCAGATTTCACCGAGGCGATGTCTGTCGGACTAATTCCATCAATAGGGATAATTCGGACTATTTCCTGCTTTTCTAACTGTGAGACTGTGGCGTAACCGATGCCGTTATCGCCTAAATTTTGTAAAATTGCCGTTGTTTCATCTTGTTTCCATGTGATGAAGTTAGGGCTATCAGGTGGAAAATTTTGACCGAGTAAAACAATATCTTGAAAAGCTTCTCTCGTACCACTGGAGAGCGCCCGATTGATCACTTTAATTGGTTGGTTAGTCCCCCCAACCTGCGACCAATTCGTGATCTTGCCCAAGTAAATATCGCGGACTTGATCCTTAGTTAAGTTCCCTTTAAATGGATTATTAATGCCAACTACGATGCCGATCGCATCTTTGGCGATTGGGACTAACTGGATACCTGCTTGGGCTTCAGCAGCTTTGAGAGGTCGTGAAGTTGCGGCGATCGCGATCGACCCACTAATGAGATTTTGTAAACCTTGACTAGAACCAGTTGGTTTGCCATCGGGTACACCAAATGTAGTCGGAATATTGGGATTAGCTTGGCTATAACCATTACGCAGTTCCTTAATCAGTGCCACCATCGTGGTGCTACCATCAATTCCTAAAACATTCGGATTGGGTAAGGATGTATCAAAAGCCAAGCTAGTTGACAAGGGAGTACTAGTTGCATTTACTGAAGTTGTGGGTTGGATTGTAGCTTCAGGTGTTACAGAAGAAGTTGGAGTTTTTCCATTTTGCGAAAAAAACCAGTAGCCACCACCTGCTAGTCCTGCTGTAACTAGTAATGACAGCACTAACACTGTAGTTTCTTTGCCCTGTGACATATTTCTAAATACCTAAAATATCTGGCATCACTTTAGCAAGTTTAGAGTAACGGCGCGAAGCGCCGCTACTCTAAATAAGAACACCAATCGCTCCAACTCCCCGCATACAGCTTGCCCGTCTCAAGTCCTGCAAGTTTCAGCGATAGCAAATTCACACAAGCCGTTACCCCTGAACCACAATAAACAATCACTTCTTCAGCATTCTGCACTGATTGCCAGCGATCGCCTTGATTGGCAATTACATAACCTTGCTCATTGGTAACTTCCATCCAAGGATAATTCACTGCCCCATCGATATGCCCAGCAACGGGATCGATCGGTTCGCGTTCACCCCGATAGCGATCGCCTTCTCGCGAATCCACTAAAACTACATTCGGTAAATCTTTCCGTGCTTTTACTGTCTCAATATCCACCACCCACTCAGTTTGTAATTTGGGGCTGAACTTGCCATTCTTATGCTGAGGGATTACAGGACTAATTGCATAATTATGAGCTTGCCATCCTGCAAACCCACCATCTAGCAATGCCACTTGCTCATGTCCCATATATCGCAATAACCACCACAGCCTTGAAGCAAAAGCAAAGCGTGAGTCATCGTAAACCACTACCATCGTTTCGCTTGTTATGCCTAGGTGCGAAAGCTTCGTGGCTAGTTGATCAATATCGGGTAAAGGATGTCGTCCGCCATGCCTCTGGACAGGACTCGACAAATCCACATTGAGATCAAGATAATAAGCGCCCTCAATGTGACTCTCTTGATATTGCTTACGTCCCAGATCCTTATCTGCCAATGAAAATCGACAATCAACTACGACCACTTGAGGATCATGGAGATGCTGATGGAGCCATTCAGATGAAACGATATGAGGATTATGCATAGTTTATTTTATGGGGTAGGCAAGGGGCTTAAGCCCCTTGTTGATAAATTTCTAATTTTCTGGTTTGAGATCGCGTTCCATTAGTCCCTCAACTGCCTGCTGTAAATTAATTTCACCCTTGAGCAGGCGATAAACATAGCGTGACACAGGCACACTAATTTTTTCGCGATCGCTGATTTCGATCAATACATTAGCGGTGTTTACGCCCTCAGCCGTACCACTGACACTCGCGATCGCCTCTTCCAGACTTTTTCCCTGCGCGATCGCATAGCCCACTTGATAATTGCGACTGAGATTACTATTACAAGTTGCGAGTAAATCGCCTAACCCTGATAAGCCCCAAAAAGTTTCAGGTTGCGCTCCAAAATAGACACCTACACGAATAATTTCAATCAGCGATCGCGTAATTAATGCCGACTTCGCATTTGTCCCCAAATTTAAGCCGTCACAAGCACCTACCGCGATCGCAATTACATTTTTGAGTGTGCCACCTAGTTCCACCCCAATCGGATCAGAATTGGTATAAACCCTAAAATTTCTTGATGCAAAAATATTTTGAATAAATTGAGCCGCCGCTTCATCATTACTCGCCACCACTGTCGCCGCAGGTTGCCCCGCCATAATCTCTTTAGACAGATTCGGTCCTGATAAAACTACAAGTGGATGGTCAGGAAGCAGCGATCGCCAAATTTGGGATGGAGTCTGCCGCGTCGAAGGTTCGAGTCCTTTGGTTGCACTAACTAAAACTGCATGGGACATGAGATCTGCTTTATGTAATTGCTCAGCGATCGACCGCACTCCCTTTATGGATACGGCGGAAATGATCGCATCACTATTCTTGACAGTTTCCGCTAATGGAATTTGACTTTGGCGTGACCAGACTTGGATATGGTGATTATTTGTCTTAACTAGACTGGCTAGAGCCGATCCCCATGCACCAGAGCCAATGATTGTGACATTTTTGATATCTGATTTGATATCTAGTTGTGGATCTGAGTTTAGGTCTGAAGAATTAGTTGGTTGGGGCATTCGGGCAGATTAGAGACAAAAATATCTAGGCAGATTCAGGAACTTGAATTATATAGCGATCGCTAAGACAAATCAAAACCCAGATGAAAGTGGCGCTTCGCGCCGCTTTCATTTATCGTCCTAATCTCGACGGTGATATAATAACCAGCACAAGCCCTGAAGCTGCAAAACCCTTGCGAGTTAGATCTTGATAGGCTTTAATTGTCAATATAACATCAAGAGTTTTGATTGATGAGGGGTACTTTCGCTCATTCCTTGAGGAAGGCTGGCAACAATGATCGAAATGAAGGTGGCTGGTATCGCTATTGATGCTGTCAGCCGTAATCCTATCGTCCTACTGCGAGATACTTTAGAACGGAGAGCGTTACCGATCTGGATCGGTGAAGCAGAAGCCAAAGCAATCATCAGTGCTTTAGATGGTAGACCGCTAGAGCGACCCATGACTCACGATCTCATGCTAAATTTTCTAGATGCATGGGGTGTAACTGTGGAACGGATCGTCATCCACGCACTCAAGAGCAGTACTTTCTATGCTGTGATCACGGTTTCGCAAGGGGATATTAAAAAAGAGGTCGATTCTCGTCCTAGTGATGCGATCGCGATCGCCGTACGTGCAAAGTGTCCTATTTGGGTAATGGAGGAAGTCATTTTAGAAGCATCAATTCCTGTAGATCAAGATGCAGACGAAGCAGAAAGAAGAGCATTTCGTGATTTTCTCTCAAAGCTCACACCTGATGAACTAGTCAAAAAAAGCGGTCTTGAAAGTAATTAGGAGTGCTTAAACTAATTCAATTGATCAATTAAACTAATTCAATTGATCAATTAAATTTATTGATTATTTCTACTAGCTGAAATTCCAATCAAGCCGCGCAACCCCGCACCATTAATATCGACATTGCTAGGTTGATTAGCACTAAAAGTTCTTTCGGTAACCTCTCCTTCTCTACCAAGCACCTTAATAGGCTGATTGTTATAACTTAAAGCTACTGAAGAAGCATTGCCGACTCGAATCGAAACTTGGCGATCGCCAGACCAAGCTAGTTTTTTGCCTTCATCTAGCACACCTTCAAACTCAGTCTGTCCATCGACGGTAATTCGTAACCAAGATTGACCTGTCATCACAACGCCAACATTAACGGGCTTATTACCAACAAAGTTAAAATCACCATTGGTAGCGATCGCCGAGCTATTAGCAACCCCATCACTTTGGAAAGCAGCACCGATTGCTAAAGCATTGAAAGTACTGTTGAAGCTAGAGTTTGCACCATTAGTTTCCGATTGGGGCTTCACACCAAGAGTATCTGGGGTGATGCTCTTATTTTGCGGAGTTGTTGGGAGGTTATTGCCAGAAATATTAGGAACTGCTGCCATCGCCAATGGATCAACAACTGATTGCTTTAAAGCTTCTAATCCACCAACTTTAGGTAGCAGCAAATCAGTCAGTTCTGATGCTTTGTTAGATTTTGCCGACTTTATCTGAGCTGCATCTCCAAAATTAGTTTGGCTATCGTTAATTTTGGTAGCATCAGGCGCATTGAGAAATGTAGCCAATAGGCTGACTGCCCCCGCAATCACTCCCACGTAAAGGGCGTATAAATGCAAAGGACGTAGTTCCGCAGCAGGACTACCGATCCACTTTTGTTCAGGTAATACAGGATTTAGAGGAAAATCTTCCGAAAGATCACCAACTCCTAAAGCCGTGCCGTACTTACGGATGAATCCACGCACATATACAGGCTCAGGTAGTGACTCGATCTCACCATCTTCAATCGCCCGCAAATAGCGCTCAGAAATTAATGTTGTTGCAGTTAGATGAGGAATCGATAGCTCTTTATCTTCTCGAACTCGCTTAAATTGCGCTCCGATTTCTGCTAATTTCTCTGCTTGCTTCGAGGTTGTAATATTCACAATACTCACAGACATATAGGAAGAGATTGGACTGACTGACTCAAGCTGGCTTGCAGTCGAACTTGGACAACCACAAGTTCTATGTAGAGCGTTGGTGATGGGTTAAGGTAACTGAGGTAAGGTTACTTAACATGAACTAATATAACATTCTGCAAAGTTTTCACTGCAACTTAACAACTAATAATTATTCTATAGCCCTACAACGCTTTGCGCTGAATAAAAAACCAGATAAATTCGTGAAAGCGCCGCTTCGCGGCGCTTTCACGAATTTATGCGTTACGTTGCACTTTTGATTTCATTTGCTTTTAATAGCCGATAGGTTCCTGATTTGAGGGGGAATAGCAAAATTGAGCCGATCGCGACTCGGTGTAAAGCTAACACAGGATGTCCTAACTGCTCTGCCACTCTACGAATTTGCCGATTGCGCCCTTCTGACAAAATAATTTGTAACTGCGATCGCGGAACTTTGTGGAGATTCTGATTTTGGGGCTTTTGAATAGAAGATATAACTTTAGGAATAGATGGATCGATTACTTGCAGAATATTTACGGAAGCGGGCAGGGTCTGTTTACCATCTAAGACAATTCCCTCTCTCCATTGCTGAATAGTTCGTTGACTAGGAATTCCCTTCACCCAAACTTCATAGGTTTTGGGAATATGATGACGCGGGTGCATCAGGCGATTGGCAAAGTCTCCATCATTGGTCAGGAGCAATGCACCACTACTGTTGTAGTCCAGCCGTCCCACAGGATAAAGATGTTGGTATTGGGATGGCAATAAATCAAGAATGGTTTTGCGTCCTTGGGGATCATCACAGGTACTAACTACACCTGTGGGTTTGTGGAGTAATAAATAGACAAATTCTGGCGCGTTGATCTGTAATAACTTGCCATCAACTTCAATGCGATCGCTTTCGGGATCAGCTTTGGTTCCTAATTCAGTGATTTTTTGACCATTGACTGCCAATCGTCCTGCCAAAATGATCTGCTCGGCTTCTCGGCGGGAGGCAATTCCATGTCTAGATAGGATTTTTTGGAGGCGATCGAGCATACGGAAATCGTAGTTGGGTTCAGGTATAACAATCTTAATAAATTTCTTTGTCCCTCACGTGATCAACTAAGTAGCTGGGCATAATTAAAAACCAGAGCCAAAACCTGTGGCGCACGCTGCGCGTGCGCCACAGGTTTTGGAGTTTTATATTTAATTGCGCTCAGCTACTTAAGTCGTTGATTTCATCAGCAAAGATGCAAGTCATTATGCAGTTAATGCATTAAATCGTTGCGATTATTAAATAAATATTAAAAATATGTAGCTACTTATACGAATCGAGATCAAAACGTTAAGTAGTGTAAAGGTCATACAAAGTTGCAATCGCGCTTAAGAACTAGAAATTTGAGATTTTGCTTGATTGGCGATCGCTAAATCTAGAAACCATAAGCATGAGCCAAGGATAAACGACATGGCAAACAAAATTGAAGCCCTCAAAGCGGAGAAAGACGGTCTGGCAGTCAAAGCGGAAATAGCTCGCTTTGCCGAGATTGGTTGGGAAGCGATCGAAGATGACGATCTCCAACATCGCTTGAAATGGCTAGGCGTATTCTTTCGCAAAAGCACTCCTGGACGGTTCATGGTCAGGATGCGAATTCCCAACGGACTGCTGAGCAGCGATCAGATGCGTGTACTTGCTTCCGTAGTTGAGAAGTGCGGTGAACATGGTGTTGCCGATATTACTACTCGTCAGAATATTCAAATGCGCGGTATTCGCATCGAAGATGTACCTGAAATGTTCGAGAAGTTTCGCTCCGTTGGACTAACCAGTGTCCAGTCAGCGATGGACAATATTCGCAATATTACAGGTTCGCCTGTGGCGGGGATCGATGCCAATGAGCTTTATGACACTCGCGAATTAGCGATTCAAGTTCAGAATTTATTGACTAATAATGGTGAAGGAAATTCGGCTTTTACCAATTTGCCTCGGAAGTTCAACATTGCGATCGCAGGTTGTCGTGATAATTCCACCCATGCCGAAATCAACGATTTAGCCTTTGTCCCCGCCTTTAAAGAAGTATCTAGCTCTGCAAATACAGCCTCTCAGCCATCTTCTCAAGACTCTGATTGGCAAAGTCAGCCATCAGGATTTTGGCATATTTACAATCAGGAGCGTCAAGATTCTGCATCTCAAACAGAGGCGATCGCCTCTGAATCTACACCTACCTCTGCACCTCAATTTGGGTTTAACGTTCTCGTTGGTGGATTTTTCTCCGCCAAGCGGATTGCTGCTGCCGTCCCTCTAAATGTATGGGTTGCCCCTGAAGATGTCGTTGCCCTCTGTGAAGCCGTATTACTAGTATTTCGTGACAATGGGTTACGCGAAAAGCGCGACAAATCTCGTTTAATGTTTTTAATTGACGAATGGGGAATTGAGAAATTCCGTGCTGAAGTTGAAAAACAACTCGGTAAAGCGCTCGCTCCCGCCGCTCTCAAAGATGAGATCGAATGGGAAAAGCGGGATCACATCGGGGTGCATCCCCAACAGCAAGCAGGATTGAGCTACGTCGGACTCCAAGTTCCTGTCGGTCGGATGTATGCTCCTGATATGTATGAGTTTGCGCGTCTTGCCGAAACCTATGGCAATGGCGATATGCGTCTCACCGTAGAGCAGAATCTGCTGATTACCAATGTCAGTGACGAGAAATTACCAGCGCTTCTGCAAGAACCGCTACTTCAGAAGTTTCCCGTCAATCCTGACAACCTCATGCGGGGACTGGTTTCCTGCACAGGTAATCAATTCTGTCCTGTGGCGATCATCGAAACTAAAAATCGCTCTCTTGCCTTAACCAAGCAACTTAGCGAAGATTACCACCTTCCCAAAGTCGTTCGCATTCATTGGAGTGGTTGCCCGAATTCTTGCGCTCAGCCACAGGTTGCCGATATTGGCTTCACAGGTTGCAAAGCGCGGAAAGAAGGCAAGGTTGTTGATGGTGTTGACATCTATATGGGTGGCACTGTCGGCAAAGATGCCCATCTCGGTAAATGCGTGATGGAAAAAATTCCCTGCGAGGATTTGCGTGAAGTTGTCGGCAAGCTTTTAGTCGAACACTTTGGCGCAATTCCTAAACAACAGGCGATCGCTGAACCTTCAGCCGAACTAATCGCCGTTGGTTAAGCCCTCACCCCCTCTCCCATAGGAGAGTGGAACAAAAAAATTCAGTTATCACAGTTAAGGAAATCAAGAAAATTCATGAGTACATTCTCTCGTCGCAAGTTTTTAACTACCGCAGGGCTTTCTACCGTTAGCGCGATCGCTTTAAATGCCTGTACAGGTGGTGGAGGCGAAGCACCTAAAGCTGATACAAAGACTACCAGTGCAGCTAGTAAGTCTCCCGAATCAAAAGTTAGTGCTGCTGACGCTCCTGAAATCACCAAAGCCAAGCTTGGTTTTATCGCCCTCACGGATGCTGCCCCTTTGATTGTTGCGAAGGAGAAAGGACTATTTGCCAAATATGGCATGAAAGATGTCGAAGTCCTCAAACAAGCTTCTTGGGGAACTACTCGCGATAACATTGCCCTTGGTTCTGATGCTGGAGGAATTGATGGTGCTCACATTTTGTCACCCATGCCTTACTTACTGAACGAAGGTAAGATCACCAATGGCAAAAAAGTGCCGATGTATATCTTGGCAAGATTGAATACCAATGGTCAAGCCATTTCCATCGCTAATGAATTTAAAGAACTCAAAATCGCTCTCAAAAGTGACTCTTTAAAAGAAAGCTTTGCCAAAACTAAAGCTAGTGGTAAGGATGTCAAGTGCGCCGTAACCTTCCCTGGGGGAACCCATGATTTGTGGATGCGTTATTGGCTAGCAGCAAATGGAGTTGATCCTGATAAAGATGTCAGTACAATCGTTGTACCACCTCCACAAATGGTTGCGAATATGAAGGCTGGAAATATGCAAGCCTTTTGTGTGGGTGAACCTTGGAATGCTCGTCTAGTCGCTCAGAATTCTGGCTATAGCGCTCTGATCACAGGTGAACTTTGGAAAGATCATCCTGAGAAAGCTTTCTCTCTACGCGCAGATTGGGTTGATAAAAACCCGAAAGCTGCTAAGGCTTTGCTAGCAGCAGTTCTCGAAGCCCAAGTATGGTGTGAGCAAGCTGAGAATAAAGAAGAGATGTGTAAAATCATCGGTGCTGACAAGTGGTTGAAAGTTCCAGCCGCCGAGATTTTAGGCAGACAACAAGGCAAGGTGGACTACGGTGATGGTCGTACTCTAGACAATCTCGACCTATCGATGAAGTTCTGGAAAGATAGTGCATCCTATCCATTCAAGAGCCATGATCTTTGGTTTGTGACTGAAGATATGCGTTGGGGCTATTTTGACGCAGATACTGATGCGAAGAAGTTGGTTGATAAGGTCAATCGTGAGGATTTGTGGAAAGAAGCCGCGAAGATGATTGGCAAAGAAGCAGATATTCCGAAGAGTTCTTCCCGTGGTATTGAGACTTTCTTTGATGGAGTCAAGTTCGATCCTGAAAATCCTAGTGAATACCTGAAGGGATTGAAAATCAAGAAAGCTTAACTACAACCTAGATTTTGCTCAGCACAAGGGGCTTAAGCCCCTTGTCATCATACTCATCAATATCCATCAGGAGATCAAGAAAATGGCGACAGGAAGCTTAAGTTCCAAATTTTCGGCTAACAAGATAGGTGAATGGTTTCAGCAGCAGGCTAGATTTATTATCCCGCCCGTCATAGCTTTAATATTTATTTTAGGAACATGGCAAATTCTTTGCTCAGGCAAAACCCCACCATTGCCACCACCGACCAAAGTTTGGCAAGAGACTCAAGAATATATTTGGAATCCTTTCTTCGATCGCGATTATTTTGATGTCAGTGCAGCAGACAAAACTGATAGTCCTGCCCGTCAAGAGTTAAAGGAAAAACTCACCATCGAAAAAGGTTTGGGCATAAAAACGATGGTCAGCTTACGGCGTGTAGCGATCGGCTATACTGCTTCCGCGATTATTGGGATTTCCTTTGGCATTGCGATCGGTACAAACGTATTCCTCTATCGCGCCTTTGACCCGATTTTCCAAGTTTTACGCACGATTCCACCCCTTGCATGGCTACCGATCGCCATGTCCGCATTCCAAGGTGTGAATGAATCCCTGAAATCCGTTGGTTTAGATGTTACAGAAGCCGCCGCTTTATTCGTAATTTTTGTAACTTCGATTTGGCCGATTCTGATGAACACGGCAGTTGGGGTACAGCAAGTTCCCCAAGACTATCGCAACGTTTCGCGTGTATTACGTTTGAGCAAGTTTGATTACTTCATTACGATCCTGATGCCCTCGGCAGCACCCTATATTTTCACAGGTTTACGGATTGCTGTGGGTCTATCTTGGTTAGCGATCGTGGCGGCAGAAATGTTGACTGGTGGCGTAGGTATCGGCTTCTTTATTTGGGATAGTTACAACAGCCAAAAGAGCAGCGAATTAATTCTGGCGCTTGTGTACATTGGCTTAGTCGGATTTTTGCTAGATAAAGTTGTTTACTACGTCAGCAAATTAGTTGCTCAGTCGGATGCCTAAATCCGTAGGGTCAATTCATGAATTGCCCCTACAGAATGTAATTCCTTTTTTGAACTTCACTCATTACTCTCCTATGCAGACTCTCGATCTTACAGACAATCAGCAGAAAAGAAATCAAGACCCCTTTCTGGTCATGGACGGAGTTTCTAAGGTCTATCCAACACCTAACGGACCTTATACCGTTCTTCAAGATGTTAACTTGACGATCTATGAAGGAGAGTTTATCTGCATCATTGGTCACTCTGGCTGTGGTAAATCCACACTACTCAACATGGTGGCTGGTTTTAATAGACCGACATCTGGCGAAATTTGTTTGCGATCGAAGCCAATTGTGCGCCCAGGTCCCGATCGCATGGTGGTCTTCCAAAACTATTCGCTCTTGCCTTGGATGAGTGCCTTTGAGAATGTCTACCTTGCCGTGAAGCAGGTTTATACCGACAAATCCAAGGAAGAGAAAATCGCGATCGCCAAGAAGAGTTTAGAGTTAGTTGGCTTAACCGAAGCCATGCATAAAAGACCGAAAGAACTCTCAGGCGGGATGCGTCAGAGGGTCTCGATCGCCCGCGCTTTATCGATCCGTCCTGAAGTGCTGATCCTTGACGAACCTTTCGGTGCATTGGATGTCATGACCCGTGAAGAATTGCAGGAAGAATTACTGGCAATCTGGCGTGAAAATCGAGTGACCGCCTTGATGATCACCCATGAAATCGATGAAGCACTGTTCCTTGCCGATCGCATTGTGATGATGAGCAATGGTCCCGCCGCCAATATTGCCGAAGTGATCGATGTCCCCTTTGCCCGTCCCCGCAATCGTAAAGCGATCGCCGATGATCCTCGCTACTACACTCTGCGTAACTACATTCTCGAATTTCTCTATAACCGCTTTGCGTTGGCAGATGAAGCTGATTGATAAATTACGAATTACGAATTACGAATTTCTAATTTGTAATTTGTAATTCGTAATTCCTAATTTTTAATCCCCAATTACCAATCCCCAATTACCATGTCCAAATTCCTTGAAATCGATCACGTCAGTCGTATTTTCAAAACCCAGAATGGGAAGCCTTATGTTGCGGTTAAAGATGTCTACTTTGAGATGAAAGAAGGCGAGTTTGTCTCGATTATTGGACATTCTGGCTGTGGAAAATCAACGGTTCTGAATATCTTGTCTGGGCTGGATAAGGCAAGTGCGGGCGGTATTGTTTTAGAAGGGCGCGAAATTCGGGAACCAGGTCCTGATCGGATGTTGGTGTTTCAAAACCATTCGCTATTGCCTTGGTTAACAGTGCGTCAAAATATTGGTTTGGCAGTTAATCGGGTTTTGAGAGATTTGCCAAAGGAAGAACGCAACCGCATTATTCAGGAAAATATTGATCTGGTTGGTTTAAGTCATGCGGCTGATAAGTATCCTAGAGAGATTTCGGGCGGGATGAAGCAACGGGTAGGTATTGCTCGCGCTTTATCAATTAAGCCCAAAATTCTCTTGCTAGATGAACCCTTTGGCGCATTGGATGCCCTAACCAGAGGTCGTTTGCAAGAGAAGTTAATGCAGATCTGTAATGAGCATAAAATCTCGGCGGTAATGATTACCCATGATGTTGATGAAGCTCTGTTATTAAGCGATCGCATTGTGATGATGACCAATGGTCCCGAAGCCAAAATTGGTCAAGTCCTTACCGTCGATCTGCCCCATCCCCGCAAAAAACTAGAAGCAGTTAATCATCCTAATTACTATCGTCTGCGCGGTGAAGTTGTTAACTTTCTTGATCGCCAGAAGCAAATTAAGCTGGAGCGGGCTAGAAACAAGAGCAATGCTGCGATCAGTCTCGGCAATATCGAGAAGACCAATCTCACCATTGGCTATATTGCTCTTACCGATTGCGCTCCCTTTGCGATCGCTCAAGAAAAAGGTCTATTTGCTAAATATGGACTTGATGTTACGCTCTCCAAAGAAAATAGTTGGAATGATCTAGCAGAGGGAATTCGCGAAGGGCGTTTAGATGCCGCGCAAATGGTCACAGGTATGCCCCTTGCGATCACTTTAGGCATGGGAAATCAAATTCCTGTACCTGTAGTGACTTCCTTAACGTTAAGTCGCAATGGCAATGCGATTACCCTCGGTAAAAGGCTCCAAAATGAAGGTGTCCATGATCTCGCATCACTCAAAGCTTACATTTTAGAAAAATACCAAGATGCTTATAACCCTGCATTGGGGATGGTGCATCATGCCTCTATGCATAATCTCCTATTGCGTCACTGGCTGGCTAGTGGTGGCATTGAACCCGACAAGGATGTGGATGTGATTGTGATTCCGCCGCCACAGATGGTCTCGAACCTGATGGCAAATAATATCATCGGTTACTGTGTTGGTGAACCTTGGAATGTCCGTGCGGTAAATGATAACGTCGGTTTCGTTGTCGCCACTGACCTTGATATTTGGCGTGGACATCCAGAAAAAGTCCTCGGAGTTCGCAAAGACTGGGCAGAACAATATCCCAATACTCACCTTGAAGTTGTGAAGGCATTGCTAGAAGCCTGTCAGTTCTGTGAACCCCTACAAAATCGCGATGAAGTCGTCTTGACTCTCGCCAAGCCCAATTATCTCAATCTCGATCCTGTGTACATTCGCCCTGGATTTGCAGGACCTTATCGAGTTAGCACTACAACCGCAAAATACGATCAAGATTTCTGCCAATTTGGCGTGAGTAATATGCCTTCACGCAAAGAGCATCTGTGGGTGTTAACGCAAATGGCGCGTTGGGGACTAGTTCATTTCCCCGAAAACTATGCTGAGGTAATCTATAATCTGCTTGCTACGGATGTGTATAACCAAGCCGCCAAAGAATTAGAATTACCTTACGAGCAAGAAGACAAGGAGCTAATTTTACTGGCAGATGGCTCTACCTTTGATCCAAGTGACCCGATCGCAGCATTGCAATCCATGCCATACTCACGATTTACTGAGACTAGCTATTTTGATCCCGTTAAAGGTTTCGCCACCAAAAAAGTAGCTGTTCGCCAATAGCTAAACACTTTGTCTATGTCTGCAACCACTTCTGTTTTAACCAATACCACACCTCAAATCGTCAAAACCCTTTGCCCCTACTGCGGTGTTGGTTGCGGTTTAGAAGTGGTGGAAACTACTAAAGAACCCACGATCAAATTTCCCGATCGCTTTAAAGTCCGAGGCGATCGCGATCATCCTTCTAGTCAAGGCATGGTTTGTGTCAAAGGCGCAACCATTGCCGAGTCTATTCAAAAAGATCGGCTCTTACATCCGATGATGCGCGATCGCCTCGATCAGGAATTTCGTCAAGTCAGTTGGGATGAGGCTCTTGAGACGATTACGCAACGCATTCAGCAAGTGCTAGCCACCAAAGGTGCAGATGCTCTCTGTATGTATGGTTCGGGGCAGTTTCAAACCGAGGATTATTACACAGCCCAGAAATTATTTAAAGGTTGTTTAGGAACCAATAATTTTGATGCCAACTCCCGTCTCTGTATGTCTTCCGCCGTGTCAGGCTATGTTAAAAGTTTTGGCTCCGATGGACCTCCCTGCTGCTATGAAGATTTTGATTTAACTGATTGTCTGTTTGCGATCGGCACAAATACCGCCGAATGTCATCCGATTATTTTTAATCGCTTTCGCAAACGCCACAAAAAGAATCCCCATGTCAAGCTAATTGTCATTGATCCTCGGCGGACGCAAACTGCTGAGGTTGCCGACTTACACTTAGCGATTCAACCCGGCACTGATATTGATTTATTAAATGGCATTGCCCACCTGTTATTGAAATGGGAGAAATGCGATCGCCAATTCATCGAAAACCACACCACAGGCTTTAGCGAATTTACGGAAATCACCCAACTCTATACTCCCGAATTCGTGGCAAGACGCTGTGGAATTAGTGTAGAAGATTTGGAACTAGCCGCGAAATATTGGGCAGAATCGCAGCGAGTTCTCTCAATATGGTCAATGGGAGTCAATCAGTCCACTCAAGGCACTGCCAAAGTCCAATGTATTATTAATCTGCATTTACTTACTGCTCAAATTGGCAAAGCAGGAACAGGCCCTTTTTCGCTCACTGGTCAGCCCAATGCAATGGGAGGCAGGGAAGCAGGAGGCTTAGCCCATTTATTACCAGGCTATCGCTTTGTCACGAATCCTGAACATCGTGCGGAACTAGAAACATTTTGGAATTTGCCTACGGGACAAATTTCCTCTCAAGTTGGACGTACCGCATGGGATATGGTGCGCGGTTTAGAAACCGATGAAGTGGATTTGCTTTGGATTGCCGCCACTAATCCTGCGGTTAGTTTTCCTGACTTAGTACGAACTAAAGCGGCATTGAGGCGATCGCCTTTTACCGTTTATCAAGATGCCTATTACCCGACCGAAACTTCTGAATTCGCCCATATCTTGCTACCAGCAACCCAATGGAGCGAGAAGACTGGCACAATGACTAATTCTGAGCGTTGCGTTACGCTCTGTCAATCCTTTCAGCCTCCCCTCGGTGAATCCCTTGCTGATTGGGAAATTTTTGCCGCAGTTGGACGTAGATTAGGTTTTGCTGACAAATTCCCGTTCCAAAACTCCGCCGAGGTCTATGCCGAATTTGTGCAGATAACTCGCGATCGCCCCTGTGATATGACAGGTATCAGCCACGCTAAACTCACACAATTAGGCGCGATGCAATGGCAAGCTTCCGATCAACATCCTGAGCAAGATCAGGTTCACGATAAGCGTCTCTACACGGATTTACAGTTCTATACCCCTGACCGCAAAGCCAGATTTGGTATTTATCATTCCCAAGGTGTATTTGAAGTTCCCGATGAGCAGTATCCATTTATTCTCACTACTGGCAGACTATACGGACATTGGCATACGCAAACTCGCACAGGTAGAATTGACAAGATTCGGCAAATGTATCCCAATCCATTTATCGAAATCCATCCCAAGGATGCACATAAATTTGGTATTAATAACGGTGATCTAGTAGAAGTAAAGTCACGTCGCGGTTCTTCTAAGTTTCCTGCATTGGTGACGGAAGCGATCGCGCGAGGTGTATTATTTGTACCGATGCACTGGGGCGCACTCTGGGCAGACAATGCCGAAGCTAATGCCCTCACTCATCCTGAAGCTTGTCCCGACTCCAAGCAGCCAGAGTTAAAGGCTTGTGCAGTGGCGATCGCTCTAGTTAATTTGCATTAGGAGAGAAGCTCTTGGTGTTTGTTATACAGTGCCACAATTAGCCGCATTGATGGTTGATTGTCAAAATCATGGCGATCTCCTTGATTTTGGCAGATAGTGAATACGCGATCGCTAAAATCCTCGATTCACAAAATAGTGGTAAAACTGCAACATTTTACTTTTTGGGTGAAATTTGCCATAATTAATTAAAACTTGCTAAATAATTAGTGAATTTATATGTCTTCTAAAGATCTTGAGATGCTTGAGAAAAACATAGAGAGGTTACGTGAACAAATAGCGGGGGTGCAAGAAGCGCTGGTACTAGCTGAAAGACTTGACAAGCCCAGAATTAAGCAAGTAATTGGTAAATTACGTGAGGAACTTCTTGATTTTGAGCAGGAAAAGTGGAATCTGATTGCTGAGGTTACATCAGATGCAGAGATCGCTAATGATGAAGCTGAGAACATCGTAGCGGAACTTGTGGCAAAAGCGACTAATCCTCCTGATGACGCTTCAACAGAAGTTTTGGCATTATTGCAACAAATCCTGACGAAGATTAACGAACAAGATAAAACGGCGGCGGCAAAGTTAAAGGGGGCAATTTCACTTTTACCACCTTTTGTATCGCTGGTCTTTGAGACAGAAATGGATACAGAGAATACAGTTAAGAAATATTTTCCGACCTTTAGCCGTTGGATAAAAAAGGAGGCAGTAGGTCGCCTAAAAAAGTAGCTTTTCCAGAAGAGCATAATTCTGCAAAATCTGGTATCAAAATAGCGCAAAACATACAAACTGCTTTAGAAAATCCTGTGGCTGGTGGTGATATTAATGCACCCATCACACAGAAAATCGAGAACAACCCAAATAAGGTAGCTGAAAATATAGGGGTGCTGGCTCAGTCGGGTAGCAACGTAACTATTCAAAACCTGAATGTTGCTAGTAGCACACCACAACTAGACGCTAATCCCTTTGCGCCGCCATCTGTGCGTGATAGTGGATTGTTTGGACGAGTGGACGATCTAAAACGATTGCATGAGTTGTTGCAAGGTGGAAAAAATGTCTGCGTGGTCACAGGTATGGGCGGTGCGGGCAAGACAGAACTGGTACGGGATTATGCGGGTAGTGCGGAATGTCGCGAGTTATTTGCGGGTGGGGTGTTTTATGTAGTTGTGCGCGATCGCCAAAATTTAGCGGCGGAAATTGTCACTTTGACTGAATGGCGGTTTAAGAGTCCGTTGCCCAAAAATTTGACACTGAAACAGCAAGTTAAGGCTTGTTGGGATGTATGGAAACGTCAAAATGTAAAGTCATTGTTGATTTTAGATGATGTGTCTAAGTTGGCGGAGAATGTGAAACCCTATTTGCCAACCTCAGATTTGACATCGTTGCGCCTATTGATGACTTCGCGGGAAAGCCCAGACAGTGCTATTCAAAAGTTAGAACTACAGGAGTTATTGCCTGATCCTGCAAGGGAATTTTTGGCTTCAATTATTGGGGCGGCGCGGGTAGAACAGGAAAGCGAGCAAGCCGATTTGCTCTGTGAGGATTTGGGGTATTTGCCTTTGGCGTTGGAACTAGTGGGCTATTACTTGATAGATGATGACAATACTGAATTGTCACTGGCAGCGATGCGGGGCAAGTTACAGGAAAAGGTAAATCATGCTTCTCTCTCTCCTGAAGATATGCCGATGGGGATAGCTGCGGAAAGAGGTGTGATGGCTGCGTTTGACTTGAGTTGGGAGGAGTTGAAAACAGAAGCGCAATATCTCGCCTGTGTATTAGGGGCATTTGCATCGGCTCCGATAGATTGGAGTCATGTGGAAGGCATATATGTTAAGTCGCAAGGAGAAGCATTTAATCCTGATAATCTAAAAGAGCGCTGGTTAAAATCCTTACTGAAACTACATTTAGTCAAGAAAACAGAGTCAGGTATTTTCGTTCTACATTCTCTCCTACGAGACTATTTTACTTCACAACTAAATAAGCATAGTGATCGAAGCCAAATTTTGTCTTCTTTTATCGCTGTCTTTGTCGATGTAGCAAAAATTATCGAGTTATATACAACTCTCGCAATTTTCAAACGACTCGAACCCCAACTTAAACAAATCATCTCTCTTCAAAATAACAAGGAAGATCCGCAACTTGCTATTTGCTTGAATGGCTTGGCAGGACTATATCAATCGCAAGGTAAGTACGGAGAAGCAGAACCACTCTTTGTTCATGCTCTATTGATTCGGGAAAAAAGACTAGGAGCATATCATCCCAATGTTGCAACCAGCCTTAACAATCTAGGATTACTGTACGAATCGCAGGGGAAGTATAGAGACGCAGAATTGTTCTATTTGCGATCAATCGAAATTTATACAAGACAATTTGGCGTAGACCATCTCACTATCGCAGACAGTTTTAATAATTTGGCAGAACTATACCATACGCAAGGAAGGTACAACGAGGCACAACCTCTTTTTGTAAAATCTCTTTTAATTTATGAAAAAGAACTTGGTGCAGATCATCTTAATGTTGCTATTGTTCTTAATAATTTGGCATTACTTTATCAAACTCAAAAGAAATATAGCAAAGCAGAACCACTATTTGTAAAATCACTCTCAATCAGGAAACTGAGACTAGGAGTAGACAATTTGCTTGTCGCTACTAGTCTAAATAATTTGGCATTACTTTATAAAGATCAAGGGAAGTACAACGAGGCAGAACCACTCTTCGTGCAATTACTTGAGATTTTAAGAGGACAGCTAGGAGAAAAACATCCTACCTTTGCTAATAGTCTAAACAATCTGGCATCACTTTACGATTTGCAGAAAAAGTATAGTGAGTCAGAACCTCTATATGTTCGATCACTCGAAATTAAAAAACTTACATATCAAGGAGATCACCCTGAAATTGCAATAAGCATGAACAATTTAGCACTATGTTATAGATTTCAAGGAAACTACGGCAAGGCAGAACAGTTCTATGTAGGAGCGATCCAGATTCTTGAACAAACATTTGGCTCTAATCATCCCAGCACGATACAAGTGAGCGAAAACTATAGGCTCTTACGCAATGCAATGTATGAATCCTCATAAATTTGGCACAAAACTCTATAACAGTAAGGCATATAAAACGATACCAATCCTCAAAGTAACAGAAGAAAAATATATGAAAACCAAAGATATTTCGGCTAAATCTATGAATGTACTTAAATTGCGATCTAATCACCCAGAATCGATCAAGGAAATGATCGAAAGTGACCTCGCTAAAAGGTTACAAATCATTGAAGTAGCAATACAAACTACCCACAAAAAACTAAAACAGTTTGAATCCCAATATCAGTGGTCAACTGAAAAATTCGTTAATCTCTTCACCAGTGATCAATTGCAACATAGTCTAGATTTTGATGAATGGCTAGGAGAAGCGTGGATGTTAGAAAAATTGCAACAAAAACAAGCAATCATCAAGGAGATCGAATTTGTTGATTGATAACTATTTTGAACGCATTAGGAGTGTACTTTCCCAGCCTTCAATTATTCAAAAAGTTGAACTTGAGACAGAAAAGCGCACAGATACACTTGGTTTTATTAGAGGTAATGTCTATTTTAAAGATGGCTCATTACTGCATATTCGAGAATTTGTTGATGTAGAAACATCCATTGACAGAGGCAAATATACTTATCAGTACATGAATAAAGAAGGCGATCTAATTTTTCGTTATGACAATGCTCTCCATCATCAAAAGCTAAACCTGTCAACATTTCCCCACCACAAACATGATCGCCATGAAGACAATATAGTTATTTCGACTGCTCCTTTACTAGAGGCTATTTTCCAAGAAATAGAAAGAATTATAAGCCAATATTAATAATGCCATCACCTATCCTGAAGCTGATCGCTATTCTAAGCAACCAGATTTAAAGGATTGTGCTGTAGCGATCGCTTCTTGTTAATTGCCTTAGTAGATTTGTAGCACCAAAGTGTTTCCCTAAGACTGATGTAAAATGAAAATATCAGTAGACTTGGTAGTGATGTTCCACTGATTTAGGAGATATATGCGATGGAAGAATTGTTAGAACTTCAGGGATTTTTACTTGATGGCAATATCCATGAAGCTTTGCTGTTGGTTGAGGAAATGACGGAAATGAGCAAAGACGACAAGCTGAATAAAATCTCCAGTTTTGCCAAGCTCCTCTTGTTACATTTAACCCACATTCCGCTCGTAATGGAGGCCTAAAAATATTTACAACGAGACAATGAGGGTTTCAGCGATTTTCTGGAAAATTAATGATAATGACTCCTATTAGTACGTCATTATTGACAATATTAAGATAGTGTTATTTTTCTGACGAAAGCCCAAAATACTTACTGTATAAGGATTTGTTTTCTAAATATTTTTTTCAGTAAAATAAGAGCGGAATGTGGGTTTAATCAAACGCCAAGCAGAAGGAAGAACAACGAGATCGTGGGATGCTTCCATTGAGAATGCTGTCTATGAAATTCAAAAAACCAATCGTCGCCGTAAAGCTGGTGGTAACTATCTATCAATCGAGGAATTGAGGGAAGCTATCAATGATGCCTATCGAGTGGCTTTGTCTGGTGCGGCGGCTGAGGCTTTTGGTGGTTGCTATACGGTGTCACAATTAGCCGCAATGGTTGATCGCAATACTATTGTCGATCAAGCGATCACCTTAATATTAGACTATCCAACTCCTCCATAAATCGCCAGTTTCTCATTACTAATCCACGCCCAAAGTTGATCACCATAGGAGAAATGCCACCATTCATTAGGATGTCTCACAAATCCTCTATGGGTCATCACTTCGTTTAATAATTGCCGATCGCGATGAAACTCCACCGCTTGAGCATTACGGAAACTTGCAAAATAATCTGGTAAAGAGCGAGCGCTAATTTCATCAATTGGCGAACCCATATTTATTTCTTGCATAGAGTCCCCATTAAAGGTAGAGACTCTATACAGGGTGACATCGATCGCTGCACCCGTACTGTGAGGCGGCGGCGTTTTTGGGTCATGGCTAGGAATTGCCCAAAACTTCATCACTTCTGTCATGAGTGAATTTTTTTGCTCTTCAGAAAGAGAATCAACTTTTAATCCCTTACTTTCTACTAACTGAGTGAAACTGTAATCCACCATAAACTGCTGCACAGGAATCGGGCGATAAGCATCAAAAATGGCAATTTGATAATTAGGGCAAATCGTTTGCAAATAGGCTTGGGATTTTTGCAATCTTTCTAAAATGCCTTGACGTACAAAAAAAGGAGAGCGATCGCCATAGGGTGCGCCCAATGATATGTATGGATGCGGAGCGATGGTGATGATCTCTGCGGCGATTGCGACAAGTTGCTCACCACATTCTGCGATCGGAATACTTTGATAGGGTTTGATCAATGATTTTATGGATTTATATTTAGGTTGCTAATTTTTAAGAAAATTAATAATTTTTTCGGATCTTGTAAATCTTATTTAATGATATCTTAGGCTCATTCAGCGCAGAGATAACTCGAATGAAAATCGTGTCTAAAGTTGCAGCTTCAGTGACTGTTTTAGGGTTGCTTATATCAACCCCTTTTTTTGTCCCTACAGATATCTATGCTCAAGGCGTACAACAGCGCAAACAGGCTAAAAAACGTGTAGCTGTGCTTGACTTTGAATTTGCTAGCACAGGTCTAACAGGCTCCCAATTTAGTCTATTTGGTACTGGTGGTCCTTCTAAAGGAGTCAGCGATCTGATCACTAATAGTTTAGTGAAAGATGGAACTTATACCGTAATTGAACGTAGTCGCATCGATCAGATTTTTAAAGAACAGAATCTAGGTGCATCAGGACGGATTGAGCCAACGACAGCAGCACAGATTGGGCGGGCTTTGGGAGCCGATGTCTTAATTATTGGGACAGTCACCCGATTTAATCTAGCATCAAGTACTTCTGGTGGCGGATTTTTAGGATTTGGTAGTACGAATACTACCAATGTAGCGGAAGTTAAGCTAACTGCCAGAGTAGTGGGTACGACCACTGGTGAAATCTTAGTTGTGGCTGACGGTGAAGGCAAAGAAGAACAGAATGATAGTTCTGTCTCTATTGGTGGTTTGGGTGGCGGAGGTTCTACTACAAACAATACCGATCGCCTACTAAGTGCTGCCGCCGAAAAGGCAGTTGGGCAAGTTGTTTCTCAACTGGCAAGTGCTGCACCTAAGCTCGCTGCTGTTGCTACTGTTGTACCGAATGTTAGTGCCTTAGTTGCCGATGTCACTGGCAATCTTGTTACCCTTAATAAAGGTGCTAAGGATGGATTTACCCCCGGGTTAATTGTTTCTGTGGAGCGTGTTGTCAAAGAAGTAAAAGATCCCTCTACTGGCAAAGTATTGCGGGTAATTTCTAACTCTGTGGGACGGATTCAGCTTACAGAAGTAGATGGAGGCTCTTCTCTCGGCAAGATTATAAGCGGCGGCGGCTTTAACGTTGGTGATATCGCGAAGCCCGTTGAGTAGCTAGTTAAAACAAACCGAAAATAGAGTTGCAACGCTTTGCGTTGCAACTCTATTTTCGGTTTTGGGTTTGTCCTCATAAAGGTTGAGAATGAAAAAAATTAGATGCAAGGCGGTATGTGTTTTTTCTTACCAGCAATCAATATTAGTTGCTAAGGATGCAGATCCTCAAAATGGCGCAACATTCTATGTGCCTCTTGGTGGAGGAATTGAATTTGGAGAGACAAGTCAAGCTGCAATCGTAAGAGAAATTCAAGAGGAAATCGGGGCTGAGATTGCAGATGTAAAATTTTTAGGGGTTTTAGAAAATTTGTTTTGGTATGGAGGAGCGCCATGTCATGAGGTGATATTTATCTATGATGCCAAATTTGTCGATCTGAGTTTTTACAAAAAAGAATCAATTATTGGTCAGGAGACTAGCGGTTTAGAGATAATCGCTACATGGCAAAAGCTTGATGATTTTCCAGCACAAGGCAGACTTGTGCCAGATGGGCTATTTGAGTTATTGACAATGCGACTTAATCACTAATAATGAGTAAATACACTTACTGTACAAAAGTTAACAAGTTTTCGGATATACTCCGCTAAACT
Source organism: uncultured cyanobacterium (assembly GCA_963703315.1). Taxonomy (GTDB): domain Bacteria; phylum Cyanobacteriota; class Cyanobacteriia; order Pseudanabaenales; family Pseudanabaenaceae; genus Pseudanabaena. Next base: position 45,236 of record OY969811.1, read on the forward strand.
TTTAGCCACGTTAATTCTGATGTGAGGAGGATAAGGCGATCGTTTCTACAACCAATTCAAACAATGCAGGTACAACCAGCACTCTACAGTCAACAATACAATCTATGCAATCGACGATGGATCTCGGCAACGCTTCACAAATCATTGAGCCAATCGAATTAACCACGCTCGAATCTTCGCAAATGCCCCAAATCGAACCCAACGCCCCAGTCCTCCGCATCATCGGCAAAGCGCCATTATCTGGTCATGTCTCCATTAGCGGCGCAAAAAACTCGATTCTTGCCCTCATGGCAGGTACACTTTTATCATCTGAAGGCTGCCGTATTCGTAATGTCCCCTATCTCGCTGATGTGCAGCGCATGAGCGACATTCTTGAAGCCCTCGGTGTCAAAATTTCTCGCAATGGTGAAGTCCTCGATCTTGATACTAGTAATCTGACCAAAAATTCTGCACCTTACGAATTGGTCAGTAAAATGCGAGCGAGTTTCTTTGCCCTAGGTTCACTGTTGGCAAGACTCGGTTCTGCCAAGATGCCATTACCCGGAGGCTGTGCGATCGGAGCGCGTCCTGTCGAACTGCACGTTCGTGGTTTGCAAGCACTAGGTGCAGATGTCCAAATCGACCATGGTATCGTCATTGCCCATGCCAAGAGCCGTAATGGACGTTTGCAAGGCGCAAAAATTTATCTCGATTGCCCCAGTGTTGGTGCAACCGAAACCTTGATGATGGCGGCAACATTAGCCGAAGGTCAAACAATTATTGAAAATGCTGCCCAAGAGCCTGAAGTGATCGATCTGGCGGATCTTTGCATTGCAATGGGTGCAAAAATTTATGGTGCTGGCACAAATACGATCATCATTGATGGTGTGGATAAGCTCCACTTTGCCGATTTTACTGCGATTCCCGATCGCGTTGAAGCGGCAACATTTATGGTCGCCGCCGCCATTACGCGATCGACTCTATCCATGTCGCCCGTAATTCCTGCACACCTCACCGCCGCGATTTCTAAGTTGCAAGATATCGGTGTCACTGTACGGATTGATTCGCCAGATACGATTACGGTGATTGGGGGCGATCGCTATCGGGCTGTGGATATCGAAACCTTGCCTTACCCCGGCTTCCCCACCGATATGCAAGCGCAGTTCATGGCATTGCTGACCATCTGCGAAGGCAATGGCGTAGTCACCGAGACTGTATTTGAAAACCGTTTACAGCACGTTGCCGAACTCAATCGGATGGGTGCAAATATTCGCCTCAAAAATAATGTGGCAGTCGTCACAGGTGTTACGCAGTTGTCAGGCGCTCCTGTCATGGCTACTGATTTACGTGCTTCAGCCGCATTGGTCATCGCAGGACTAGCTGCCGATGGTGAAACGACAGTGATGGGCTTGCACCACCTTGATCGCGGCTATGATCGCATCGAAGAAAAGTTACGCAAGGTCGGTGCAAAGCTCTATCGCACCACAGAAACGGTAATTGCTTAACATCAAAATATTAGTAGCGGCGCGAAGCGCCGCTACTAATATTTTGAGCTTTTAAATTTTGAGTAACTCGATCGCTGATTCGGCGGCGGCAAGCCCTGAATGATAGGCAGCTTCGATATTTTTACCTGCACACCAATCACCAGCACAGACAAGGGCTAAAGGTATCGCCGTTGATAGGCAAGAAACCCCTAAAGACTCTTCGGCTAGGGCATAGCGCCAACGATGTACTTGCCACCATTCAGGATTGGCTAACCATTTTGCTAATAACTTGCCCACTTGATTAAGCAAGGGTTTACCTGCAATTTCTAGATCAGGCTCTTCCATTGATTGTTTGGCAAACTCAGCAGTGCTTTGCAGCACAAAAACAGGTTGCGAGGATTTGTCAGGATGTTTGCTGCTATCGTAACTAATCCAGTCAAGAATCGGATCATTCACGCATCTAATTGCTTGCCATTCCACAGGCACAGCATTACTAGGATTATAGCCAGCCATAATGGTGACGCTGGGTGCAAATTTGACAGATTGAACTGCTTGTAAAAAACTAGACGCGGGAGAAAGCACCTCCTCAAATACAGGTAGAAACTGGGGTGCAGGCATAGTAGAGACGATCGCTTTAGTTTCTAGAACTTCTTGGCGATCGGTCAGTAATTGCCATCTAGTATCGTTGTGATTGACTCCAATCACACGGGTATTGTTAATAATTGATAGTTCATTACTAAGGTATTTAGCGATCGCCGTCATCCCAAGAGGACAGCAATAGCGCGTATGTCGTTTGTCAGCATCAGGAGGAAATAGACCTGCATCCGACAGTTGATAAACATTGCGAGTCCATTCCTGCACGATCTGCTTTTCTTGCAGTTTACGAATAAACCGATCAAAGCTATCGCTTTTGATCGATATTAACTGTGCGCCATGATCGACCCAAGTTCCTTGCAAGCGTCTAGTTGCCATCCTTCCGCCGACCCCTGCGGATTTTTCGACTATGCTGACATCTAGACCTGCTTGTTTTAACTGTTGAGCGCAGATTAAGCCTGCCATACCTGCGCCGATCACGATTACATCTTTCATAAAGTTTCAGTTCATGCCTCTTGAAGAGCTTAGCTCATGTTGAATTAATCGCAACCATCAAAAATAGTTTTTCACCGCTATGGCGATGCAAAACTAGGTAGTTATGTAATTGTGTCGCAGCCACGAAGCACCCGTAACACATTAAAAACCAGAGCTAAAACCTGTGGCGCACGCGCAGCGTGCGCCACAGGTTTTAGGGTTTTATATCTAATTGCGCCTAGCTATTTATAGAGTATCTTGCATTTTCTCACCGTCATGATACGCAGCGAACAATACGGGACAAGTTTTACCCCATGCGATCGCGCCAGTAGCATCGAGACAAATTGCGCCAAAATCGCGATCGCGACTTTTTGCCTCATTAATCGACTTTTCAACTGCTTGCTGAAGGGTCATCCCATCGGTGACCCGTACCACCACTCTAGTCGCAAAGCCTTCATCGAGAATGTCTTCACCAACACCTGTACAGCTTACGCCTGCAAATTTAGTGGCATAGTTCCCCGCAGGGGTTGCCGAGTCGCTGACTCGACCAATCCGTTCAAAGCCACGTCCACCCGTCGATGTCCCCGCACAAATGCTGCCATATTGGTCTAGCACCACTGCTCCGATTGTTCCCATCGCCACATCTGCCATTTTGCGAGTGAAGTTAGTCTTGCGTTCCTCCACCCATTCCGCAAGGCGTTCATCGGTGAGGGGATTATAAATCGGGATACCAAGTTCGCGAGTGAGTTCCGCTGAGCCGTAATCAGAAAGAACGCGATCGTCGCTAGTTTGCAAATGTTTAGCCAGATCAATCGGATTCTTAACTCTTGCGGTATTAATGACACCACTAAAACTTTGGCGATCGCCATCCATAATCGAGGCACTCATCCGCACCTGTCCATCGGACTGCAAGACAGAGCCAGTCCCCGCATTAAATCGGGGATCGTCTTCGAGCATTTGACAAGCTTTGACGACAGCATCGATCGCCTTCGTGCCATTAAGCAGCATCGGATAGACAGTTTCGAGAACTGCAAATAATGACTTGCGAACAGGTTCGTAGCCGCCTTTGCTTTCGACAGTGCTACCCGCACCGCCATGAATGATGATTTTTGGTTGCATTTTTTGTTTGGTGATTGGGAATTGGGAATTGGTCTCTTAGAATTTAAATTATTGATTGCCTATAGACTCAATAAACTTGAGTGTAGCTAAATCTTTTTATGTGGCATTAGATCTAAATTTCAGATCGTATTGACATTACAAGAATTTGGACAATTCGATTGATTCTTAATGTCACTATTTCTTATAGTCCAATTTTCTTTACACCATAAACAAATATACTCACGAGGGTAAGGATGCTCACTATATTCCCTCCAAGTTGGAGATGCTACACCTGCCCTGATAATTTCAGGATATCTGTTGTAGCTGTTCGGCTTTGTAACAAGAAGCTGAAAAGTCTTTTTTAGATTTAACTCAACTTCGGGACTAAGTTTTTGTAACTCTTTTAGTTTCTCTCTCAAATCTAGGAGCGCATATAAGGCAGGTGCTGACTCCCGATCATCTTTCATTTTACTCATAGCAATTGATTAAACCTACTCAATAAATAATTTAGAATTAAAAAATTCTAAGCGCGAAATTGTTCCATTAGCCATGCAGTGATAGAGCTTTGATTTTCTTGGCGGCTACGTTGGAGAGCTTGTTCGAGAATTTCTAGCTTTAATCCTGTTAAAACCAATGATTCGCGAATACGCCTAATGCTTCCATCATTTCCATGCGTGAAAGCAAAAATTTGCATAGTTTGAACATTCACAATCCAATATTCGGAGATTCCTAAATCCTCATATTGCAAGCGTTTTGCGCCTAAGTCATCGGCAAGAGAAGTATCTGAGATTTCAATAACTAGATCGGGTAATGGATACTGATCTAAGTCAATGATTCTCGTTCCCCAAGGGATAACATCGGCATTTGCACCAACATAGTATGAGGCATCAGGCTGAAATTCCGTATATCCTTTTTTGCGAAAGGAGCAGTCATTATGTCCATTGATTGGAATACCTTGCAAAGATGCAAATAGACCAACACTCATAATGATGGTCATGTGGTCTTTGGAATGGTCGGAGCCTGTGGATATGGGTTCAAACCTCATCTTGCCGTTGTAATAGTAGCTTTTGAGTTTGGTGGAATCTGGAGCATCGGCAATATTCACAAATTCTTGCCAAGGGGCTGATATCCATGTTTCTAATGGTGTTTGGGTTTGTAGTAGGGGCATAGGTTTCACCTGCACTCATTTGGTGCTTTAAGTCTGTTGTCAATCCCAAAATTTAGCATTCAACATTGTGTCAATCTCCTCTATCAATTTCTCAACATCAAGATTTTGGAAATCACCCGCTTTTAATTGGGCGATCGCTGTCTCTAACCATAGGTCAAGATCGCGATCGTACAAGCTTAGTGGAGGTGCTATTGCCTGTGACATTGGTGCTGCTCCCTACTCAAGACGTTATTCAAGATATTGCTTTTACAACTCTCCAAAACCCTTCTTCTTTTTCTTCTTCTTGCCATAGGCAGGATTGCCCGATGGAGCTTGGTTACCCATGCCACCCATGCCAGGGAATCCACCGCCACCCATGTTTGGCATTCCTGGGAAGTTGGGCATTTTACCTTGTCCCATTTGCTGCATGAGCGATCGCATCTTCTGGAAGTCAGCAACTAGTTTGGTGACATCTTGCAGCTTATAGCCAGCACCATTAGCAATCCGTTGTTTACGGCTAGGACTTTTGGCGATGAGATCGGGATCTTTGCGTTCCTGTTTGGTCATCGAAGAAATCATTGACTCACAGCGTTTCAGTTGCTTTTCCGCTTCTTGAATTTGCGCGTCATTGATTTTCATGCCGGGCAGCATTTTCAACATTCCACCGAAAGAACCCATGTTTTTCATCATGCGGGTATTCTTCAGGAAGTCGTCAAAGTCGAACTTGGCGCTGAGAATTTTTTCTTGAAGTTTTGCAGCATCAGTAATGTCAATTTCTTCTTGAGCTTTCTCCACCAGAGTCAGCACATCACCCATGCCCAAAATCCGCGAAGCCATCCGCTCAGGATAGAAGGGTTGTAACGCCTCAACCTTCTCACCGACACCGATAAATTTAATCGGCTGTCCCGAAATCTGCCGCACCGATAGCGCTGCACCACCACGAGTATCACCATCCATCTTGGTCAAGATTGCACCCGTAACCCCAATCTCATCATGGAAAGTACGGGTCAGCGTTGCCGCCTCTTGCCCTGTCATCGCATCGACAACCAGCAGCACCTCATCGGGATTAATCGCATCCTTGACGCGCTTGAGTTCATCCATCATGTCGCGATCGATCTGCAAGCGTCCCGCCGTATCGACGATCACGGTATCAACGCCTAATTCCTTCGCCTTAGCCAAGCCTTGACGGGCAATCTCCACAGGGTCAGCATCAGCACCCATTTCAAAGACTGGCACATTGATTTGCTTACCAAGAGTGATCAACTGATCGATCGCCGCAGGACGATATACGTCAGTCGCCACCAGTAAAGCCGTGCGCTCTAATTTGCGTAAATGTAAAGCTAATTTGGCGGTAGCCGTCGTTTTACCCGTACCCTGTAAACCCGCCATCAAAATTACGGTTGGCGCATTGTCTGCCTCGGCAAGTGGCACATTTGCCTCGCCCATCGTCCTTACCAATTCGTCATAGACGATCTTGATAAACTGCTGATCGGGGCGCACACCTGCGATTACATCAGCGCCTTGAGCCTGTTTGGAGATTTCTTCAACAAATTCTTTGACAACCTGTAAGTTGACATCTGCCTCTAAGAGCGCCCTGCGTACTTCACGAATTGCGCCTTGGATATTGGAGTCGGAGATTTTGTCCTGTCCGCGTAACTTTTTCCAAGCCGCCTCAAATTTATCGGCGATTTCATCAAACATATCTAGTTTTGCTTTTGCTGTTGGTTCTAACTACTAATTTACCGTTACCACCGTTACATTGATCGCGATTGCTGAAAATTACGATGCAGCGCAAAGTGCTGTAATTGTCTGCAAGCTTTATGTAATATCCATCTACTCCTCATCTGACACTCATTTTTCTCAACTTTAATAAATTTAGTCTTAAATCCAGCCCCATATTTTATCTAAGCAATTTCTATGAAAGCTAAGTATCTGAACACTTTGACCGCGATCGCCTTGTTAACTGTTGGCACAGCGATCGCTTCAGTAAAGCTAGAATCGATCCCACAATCTTTGTCTGAGGCGATCGCAGGTGAAGCCGCCTATGCCCAATCAACTTCTGTCGGTGGCTCGCTCGCCAAAAAGTTGCAAGGAAAGCCCGTTGTGGTTGATATCTATGCTAGTTGGTGTTCTGCTTGCAAAAATATTGCTCCAACTCTTTCCCAACTGAAACAACAATATGCAGGTAAAGTTCACTTTGTGGTGCTAGATGTATCAGATCGATCCACTACGGCTAAATCAGAGGCGATCGCTAGAGAGTTGGGACTCAGCGCTTTCTTTGCTGCCAATAAGACTCAAACAGGTTCATTAACAATCGTCGATCCATCTACAGGCAAAATCTTATCGCAACACCGCAATAATGCTAATAAAGCTACCTATACCAAGGTCTTAGATGCAGCTTTGGCTAAGAAGTAATACCAAATAAAGAAATGGCTACGTCATTTCTTTATTTGGTATTACGCCCTTTCCAGTCTAAAAACAGACACCAACATCTAACAATATTCACCACCTAAAAAATCCATGAAAATTAAGTATCTTGCTTCATTAGCAGCGATCGCACTCTTGAGTACGGGCGTATTTATAGCTTGCGCCACACCTGAAGTGCCTAAGGACAATGCTGCCAGCACCACAAGCACTGCCGCAGCTAAACCTGATCCTTATGCTGTAAAATCTGCCTCTGCCGCCTCTATTGGTGGACCTCTTGCTCAAAAGTTGCAAGGCAAACCCGTTGTGGTTGATGTTTATGCGAGTTGGTGTTCAAAATGTCAAAACATTGCCCCAACTGTCTCTGAACTAAAGAAACAATACGATGGCAAAGTTGAATTTGTGGTACTAGATGTAACGGATAGAACCACTACGGCGGCGGCGGAAGCTAACGCTCAGGAGCTAGGACTGAGCAAGTTTTTGGCAGAGAATAAAACCCAAACTGGTTCGCTCACAATTGTTGATCCAGCCACAGGCAAGATCTTGGCGCAATATCGTAATAATCCTGACAAAATGGCTTACAGCAAAGTTTTGGATGCTGCTCTAATTAGATAATTTCAAAACTGTTCATTCACTTACAGCGTTTTGCGTTGACTTCAAAACTCTCTCTGGACTACTCAAAGCCTTCGTAAGTTGTAAATGGATGGAAAGTTTTTCATCTTTCGTATGAGAATATTTGCATGAACAACCTTCACAAGCCCGATCTCGACAGTACCCTAGCTACGGCAACCAAAAAGACTAGCCCTAAAATTCCTAAAAAATGGTTTGTTTTTGGAGGATTAGCACTTCTGGGTTTTGCACTCGCCCTATTGATTACGGGACCAGTATCCCAAGCACTAGAATATGCCATCTCTGTTGTGGAAAATCGCTATCAGGAATGGTTCGATCAACAAGATACAGCTAATCCATTGGTACTAATGCCTCTCGCATTTACTGGTGGCTTGATCGCTAGCATTTCTCCCTGCATTCTGGCGATGCTACCGATTAATTTGAGTTATATCGGCACGCGCAACATTACTTCTCGTAAAGATGCTTTTATCAAAGCGGGAATGTTTGTGCTTGGCAATGTGATTGTTCTTAGTCTATTTGGATTAGTTTCTTCCTTCGCAGGATTAGTAATTGTGGAATATCGTGGTCACATTAATGTGGTTGTCGGAGCGATTATTTTAATCATGGGACTCGGTTTGTTGGGCTTGATTAAGATTCCATTACCTCGAATTAATGTTGGTGGAACTAATTTTGGTCCTTTTGGCGTTGGTTTAACCTACGCCTTGGTTAGTTCTCCTTGTGCAAGCCCTGTCCTGTTTGCAGTGCTTGCGGCTTCGGCGGCAAGTGGTTCGCAAGTTCTATCGGTGCTGACGATGGTAAGTTATGCTTTGGGCTACACGATCATCATCTTTTTATCTAGTCTGCTGACTGGTTTTGCCAAGCAAGCGAAGCTACTGCTGAAATACTCAGAAGGAATTACCAAGTTTGGAAGTATTGCGCTGATTTTAGCAGGAATTTACTATCTGTTTATAGGGATAAAGTGGTTTATTGGCGTTTAAGTTCTATTAAAACCAACCATAAGCAAAGCTCTAAAAGTGCTTCTGAGTAACGCTTTTAGAGGCTTGCTTGATAGCTCTATCCTTGACTGCGTAAAACGTAGCCCACGCCGCGCACTGTATGTAATAACCGTTTAGAATTATGAACTTCTAATTTGATGCGTAAAGCCCGAATATAGACTTCAATAATATTTGACTCGCCCATAAAGTCATAGCCCCAAACCGATTCGAGGATCTGGTCACGGGTTAAGACTTGCTGGGGATGGCGCAGCATAAATTCTAATAAATCAAATTCTTTAGCGGTCAGATCGACCCTCTGCCCCGCCCGATGGACTTCGCGAGAAGTGTGTCTTAAAGTAATATCTTCAAACTGCAAATTGTCGATCGCTTCGGGATACATTCGCCGCATTCTTGCATTGATTCGGGCGAGTAATTCCTCAATGCTGAAGGGCTTCGTGAGATAGTCATCGGCTCCTGCATTTAAACCAGTGACGCGATCGCAAATTTCATCCTTAGCTGTCAGCATAATGATCGGCACTCGTACCCCCGTTTTGCGTAACCTTGTGCAGATATCTAATCCCGATATTTCAGGTAACATCCAATCCAAAATCACTAGATCGGGCTGTGTATCACGGGCTAGTTGTAAACCGTCTAAGCCAGTCATCGCCACAGTTATCTGATAGCCTTCTAAACCAAGTTCCATTTCAATAAATTTCGATAACTTGGGGTCATCTTCAATCAGCAGAATGCGATTATTCATCGTTGCGGATTCCATAGCGGTAAACTGATTGTAAAAATACTACCCTCATTTGGTTTGGACATGAGGCTGATTTTGCCATTCATGCCTTCCACTAAGCTCTTGGCGATCGCTAAGCCCAGTCCAGTACCATCGCGGGAACGAGTGGAAGGATCGTCACTGCGATAAAAACGCTCAAACACTCGCTGTTGATGGGCAAGGGCAATGCCAATACCGCGATCGCACACATGGATCATCGCTTGATCTTCTTTAGTTTCTAGTTGAATTTCTACTGGATCGGCGGAATATTTAATCGCATTATCCACTAAATTAATCAAAACCTGTTGCAACCGATCTTGGTCTGCCAGAGCCACGATATCTTGATTTAGAGTTGTGGCTGTGACTGAGCGATCGCTAACTTTGGCACTCATCGCCGCCACTTCCGTAACTAAGGTATTTAAAAAAACAGGAGCTTGCCGAAAATGCAAATTACCACTATCGGCTCTTGCCAGATCTAACAAATCTTGGAGCATCTGGATCGTGCGCTCGGTTTCTGCACTGGCGGTTGCGATCGCTTGTTTCTGGTAAATGCTGAGGTTATCGCCACGACGTAGCAAGCTTTGCAAATAGCCGCCGATCACGGTTAGAGGTGTGCGTAATTCATGGGATACATTACCGACAAATTGACGCTGCTGCTCCCAAGCACTCGACAATCTCTGGAGCATTTCATTAAAAGTCTGCGCCAATCCCAAAATCTCATCAGGAGCCTTGGCTAGTTCCAATTTAGCGGCACTAAGATCATCAATGGAAATCAGACTTGCCATCTGACTCATTTCTTGCAAAGGCGAAAGGGCTTTGCGAATCCGCAGGGCAATCGCCACAATCAAGATCATCGTTGCGCTAATACTAACGATGATCAATCCATAAATTCCATTATTTAACTGCAATTGGTCTTTGGTAATATCTTGAGAGAGATAAACTTTACCAACTATTTTGCCATTGACAGTTAGAGCGTTGCCACACATCACCACATAGCGATCGCTGATTTGGATCACCTGTGGCGTGGTTGGGACTTCAGAATCGCCAATATTTTGTAAGTCTGCGGCTAGGTCATAATCATTCGCGGATTTGGCAAGAATTTCACCATTTTCATCCTTGACGAGAATCCCTAATCTTGAAGTGGAAACTTTATTTAATGTGCGTTCTATTCCTGCTTTAATGCCCCCAGTTTCCATATACATTTCTACTTGATCGGGAAACCGCATCGCCACATATTCCAGAATTTGCTTGTGACTATTTACTACTGTCTGCTCCATCCGCCAACCCGCCCAAACCGTCACCCCCGTTAAGCTAATTACCGAAAGCGCAATCAATTCTACGGTCAAACGAAACTGAAGTGAGTTTGGGGAAACTCGCTTACCAAATATATTCGCGATCGCAGTTCTAATTGATTTATACATTTATTTCATGGGTTCGGTAGTGACGCGAAGCGTCACCGCCGAATATTAAAAAATTTTAGCGGTGTGCTGCTCTACATCAAACTCAAAACGTTGGCTATAGTCAGTTATGCCATAGATATTAAAACTAATCGTGGGTTCATCACCGATCGCTTCAACCTGATGAATTGCCTCAGGCATCAGACAGAGAATATCGCCAGATGTAAGGATATGCTCTCCTGTTTTGACAATGCGATCGGGAAATTCAGCACTAGGCGATCGCTGCCAAAATGTATTCTTCTCCTCGCCATCAATCAGCGCCACAATTCCCCAAGTGGCATGATTATGAACCGATGAAACACGCTGCGGCGACCAAGCGACGGTCTGCACCGTTAGCGCAAAATCTGGCTCATCATACATCATCTGCACCGACCAACCCGTTTCGCGATCGGGCATTGCAAAACTAGTCAAAATCCATTCTGATTCATTGAGTAAGCGGCGCACTAATGGGCAGATTTTTTGCAATCGTAGGCGATCATCTGATTCTTGCCAGATGATATTCTCGACATCCGTAAGAAATCGATAGAGTCGATAGGGGATGGGATATTTTTTTGTGAATGAATCTTCTGGCAGATCTTCCTGCATAGATGCAAGGGGAATACATTGGCTTTCATTAGTAACTAACCAGTCTTGAGCGATCGCTTGCTTTGATTCTGTTGATTGCACTGGATTTTCCATCCTTGAATGAAAGCCGCTATAGCCTGAAATATGGATTTGTTCTAGTCTAGAGCTAGTTTGAAGGTTACAGATGAGTAGTAAGTGACTCTAAGATAAATTTTTGATGAGGAGATTATATTCAGACATTTAATTTCATCGTGGTCACTTTTTGATGGGTTTTGATTGTAGCGATCGCGCGTTGTGGATATTGAGTTGAGGAGCGATTGCACACCTTAAAAATCAGACAAGAGATTAGCTCCCAGAATATAAGCATAGAGACTAGATGGACAAAATTCAAATCCTACCCCTTTATATTGAATGCCTCTATCTGAGATAGTTTGACTAGTTACCAAAATTGGCTGAGATATATTGAGATGCTTATTTACAAATTCAACGCAATTATCTAGTTCTGCAAGGGTTCTGTAAGGGCGATCGCTCCACTTCACTTCAACAATCCAAGAGGGTAATTGATTAACCTTATCTAAGTGAACGATATCAACCTCCCCCGACTTCCATCGTGCATAATAAAGTTCAGTAATTTCACTGTGCTGCCATTGACTAAAAATTGCAGTTTCAGTCATAGCTCCCATAGCTTCGGAATTTGCATCAATTTGTCCAAACAAAGCAGCTCTCATGGATGGATTGGTCAAGTAGACTTTGAAACACATCGCTCTCTTAAATCTTTTAGCATTGTTGTCTATGCGCTCAACTCGCCGAATTAGGAAGGCAGCCTCAAGATATTCGAGATAACGCTTGATCGTGTTTTTAGCAACACCAGAGGATTTAGATAATCCATCTAGACTTACTTCATTCCCAGAGTTATAAGCTAGTGTTGTAAACAGTCTATTTAATTCTTGAATATCATTGATACCATAAAGACTTGGCAAATCTCGAAGTAATACCTTATCGATAATGTCACTTTTGATATACTGACTGGGGTTTTGCCTGATAGTTTCTGAAAAAACAGCCTCTGGATAGCCACCAAAGTTTAAGTAGTTTATGAACTCTTCATTGAGCGCTTTGATATTTGTAACAGAATATTCATTTTTCTCTAAATCAAAATCTTCAACTGGTGTGAACTTTATCAGTTCAGATTCTCTACCAATAAACATTAAGTACTCAGCAAAAGTTAGTGGTGGTAGAACATAATCGCTAAAGCGACCAGCACCAGACTCATTACTCTTGAGTCTTAATGCTGCTGCCGCAGAACCTGTGGCAATAAAGCGATAGTCGGCATAGGAGTCAACTAGAGATTTGAGATGTACTTCCCAGTTACGCAAATACTGAATTTCGTCAAAGAAGACAAACAATTTTGCATTGCGTTTATGTTCAAAAAGTTTCTGAAAATAATTAAGTATCCTTTCTAGATGTAATCCTGTATAGATTGGAGTTTCAAGGGAAATGTATAAAATATTTGTTGCTTCTACACCAGAGTCTAAGAGTTCGCGAATGGTGTGATAAACCATAACAGTTTTACCAACACGCCTTGGTCCCATTAAAACGATCGCTCGACGAACATTTGAGTCCAAAATATTTTTATAAAAAGTCTCGAAGTACTTACGTCGAGGTGTATTTTCGTAAGTTATTTTTCCTTCTTTACCTTGTTCCCACCAAGGGTTATCAAACCGAAGTCGGGACAAAATATCTGCTTCTGAAATTTCAAGCATAGATTTTAAATAAGATTAGTTAACTAATCTTATTTTATCTTGATTTTGCAATCAAGGTCAATCAACTAATCTTATTTTTTGTTTTGTAAGTGTAGCGATCGCAGTATGTAGAAATTTAAATGTGAAGAAATCGCCTTACAGCATCTAAAAATTCAAGCTAAAATCGTGACGTTAAGCTGTGAGTCTCCAAGCCATGATCCAAACTTTAACTGAGGGCGATCGCGAACATATTGTTAGGCAGTTCGTAACATGGGAGCAGTTCCAAGTCTTAGAATCTGCTTTTGCGGATATTGATGGTGTGCGCCTGATTTATTGTGAGGGAGTTTTAGAGATTGTGGGTATTGGACGACCTCACGAAATGATCCGTACTTTGCTTGGTGCGTTGTTAGGGCAATATTTCATGCTCAAGCGCATTCGTTTTGTATCTACTGGCTCATATACGCAGTCCTTGCAAGGACGTACCAAGTTTCAGGCAGATTTATCCTATAACTTTGATACGGAGAAAGAGATTTCGGATTTGTGTATTGAGGTGGTGGTGACGAGTGGGAATGTCGCTAAGCTCAGAAAATATCAATTGCTAGAGGTTCCTGAAGTTTGGGTTTGGGAAGAAGGGAAGATTAGTATTTTTTGCTTTCAGGATGGGGATTATGTGCAGAGTTCCCATAGCTTATGTTTGCCTGATTTGGATATTGAGCATTTGGAGCAATGTCTATTAATGGATTCTCAGTTAGATGCGATGTTGGCTTTGGGTGATAGATACAAATAGGTTGGTTTTTATGGATTCAGAAGTGCAACAATTTGAGCGTGTTTGTGTGTTGCTTGAGAAAGATATTGTTGAGGCGCTAAGGGTTGCTAATTCTACGCTCAAAAGCAAAAAATATTTTCAGGATTTGCTGGAAAGAGGGTTGGAGGTTGCTGATGCTAGTGAGATTGAGGTTTGGCTAAGGTATCTGGTTCCTTGGTTGGGAATGCGATATGTGATCAATGTGCTTGAGGGTAAGTTAATTGAGAAACCGCAACAGGTGAAGAAGGCTATGTATTGGTTGCCAAAGTTTTTAAACAGGGCAAATGAAAAGGAGAAAAGTTTATTCAGAAATCTGAAAAATTAAACGCTATGAGAACAATATAGATCTGTGATCACTTTTGATAAAGCATACAAATCCCCCTTTTTTCAATTCGCAATCTAAAATATTAGTAGTATAAATAATAGTCTTATGCCACAAAAAATAAGTGAAGTCTTTGGGATTCTTGATGACGATCTAAAAAAAGAAGGCGTATTTAATGGATTTATAGATTTCGATTCAAAGTTCTATGTTGATCCACACCTTCTTGGCATTACAAAAATTCCAGAACTTGAAAACTCTTATGGAGACTTTAAAAATCATTTTGCACAAATCGTTCACATTTTAGAGAAAGCAAAAAGCACTGATGATATATTCTTTCGTGCTGCACACAAACGACTAATATTTCCAGAATCACAATTTGTATCTTTGGGCTATTCTACAGAAGGAAATTCAGGTAGTGGTATTGGGGAAAAAATAGCTTTAGGATTAACAAAAACAGCTTGGGAAATCATTAAGGTAGGTATATCTGATCCAGTCATCTTTGAGTTGGTAGGACTTATTGAAGAAAATATTGGCGCAGATCGAGTCAGTGATATGGCGATCCATGTCATTATCTTAGACTTGCTAGCTTATTCAGAGCGTGTTGCAAAAAATCTAAATCTAAACACAATAAAGGTTAAAGAACAAGGTAAAGAATTCTTACTCCCTGCAATTCCAAATAGTAATCATCCAACTGTGTTTATCCCTAGTGAGATTCTTACAGATCTTCCTGTAGCAAATGGAGCGGGTGATATTGATCGTGTTTGCTCTCACAATGAAGATTTACGTAACCGTGTTAATGAAATTATTGGAGATTCGTTTAAGGATTCTAAAGGGAAGCCTCGGAGACCTTCAAAGCGAGAGTTGAAATATTTGCTTTTGCATAATCCTGAACTCTTACGAGAATTGGTTGAACAATACAAGAGAAATCCTGCTGAAAAATACGATTTTGATAAAGATCCATCAGGACAGATTATCTGGCACGATATTGCAAAAGATTTTGCAAACCGCTATCCCATTTCACTAGAGGTAGAGAAAGTAACTCCCGACAATATACTTCAAGTGGTTCTACAAATATGTAAGCATTTCAAAGTTTTAGTTGAGGATAATGGCTTATCTATACATTTATGGAATGACTCAGAGAATTTAAGAAATGAACGTTATGCACAGATGCTATTTTTTGGTATTGCAGATGCTTATTGCAAAGCTCATAATCTAGATTTAAATAGAGAACCGAACGCAGGAAGAGGTCCAGTTGACTTCAAAATTTCTAGTGGCTATACCTCACGAGTCAATGTCGAAATTAAGTACACCTCAAATAACATTAAGTCAGGTTATGAGAAACAACTTCCCATATACAATGCTGCTGAACGTGCGGAACACAGCATTTTTTTAATTATTAAAACAACTGATACTTTCAAAGCTTTAGAGGAACTAATTAAATTTAGGCAAAATGAGGTGGCTTCTGGGAAGAGAATGCCAGAAATAGTTGTTGTAGACGGTAGGATTTTTCCTTCTGCAAGTAAAGTTAGATAGTTTCAGAAAATACATTTACAGAGATTAGATTTAGGGGCGATCGCTTTTTAATTGGTTGTGATTTAGGCGATCGCGGGTGGTTGAGATTGGGTTGAGAGGCGATCGCGGGTTGATGGGTTGTGATTTAGGCGATCGCTGGTTGTTGAGATTGAGTTGGGGGGCGATCGCGGGTTGTTTTGAATTAGATAGACGATAAATTTGTTAATATTTAGTAACTAACCGCGAAAAATCATGACAAAAATAGAGCTAATAGAAAAGCAAATTGCTGATCTTGACTATGACTCATTTGCACAATTGCGTGAATGGTTTATTGAATTCGATCAATCCATTTGGGATAAAAAACTCGAATCAGATTCTAATTCTGGCAAACTTGACTTCCTGATTAATGCTGCACTTGCCGAACATCAATCGGGAGAAACGACAGATCTGTGAAGCATAAAACAGCATCTAGCTTTTGGAAATATTACGAGCATCTACCAGTAGACATTCGCGACCTTGCTGATAAAAACTTTCAGCTATTGAAAGATAATTCTTCGCATCCATCCTTACAGTTTAAAAAAGTTGGGAAAGTATGGTCTGTAAGAGTTGGTTCTAATTACCGAGCGATCGCTACCCAGATTGAAGAAGGATATTTATGGATTTGGATAGGCACTCATGCCGAATATGATAAATTGCTGAGATAGGTGCTAAATATGTTAACAAGTTCAGTAAAACTTTTAGATGTCGTAGCTCTGACTATCGATCTTCCCCAAGATAATCTATGGCGTGGACAGGTTGGCACAGTTGTTGAAATACTTGCCAATGGTCAAGCCTTTGAAGTCGAATTTAGCGATCGCAATGGGCGTACATACGAATCTCTAGGATTAACTTCAGAAGAATTTATGATCCTACGTTTCGAGCCAACATTACCTAATCCAAAAGCTCCATTAGTCACAGCATAATCTCAGTAGAAATTGCTAGTATTTGAGGCGATCGCTGGTTGTTGAGATTGATTTGAGAGGCGATCGCTTGTAGCCATCACAACTATAGAAACTGGTATAATCCAAGAGTCAGTTTTAGCAAATTCGAGCCATGTTGTTTGATTGGGATGAGGAAAAAGCCAAAAGCAATCTTGCTAAGCATGGAATCTCTTTCGATGAAGCCACTTCTGTATTTGACGATCCGTTATTTTTAACCTTTGCTGATCCAGAACATTCCGTGCAGGAACAACGTTTTCTTATTATGGGAGAATCAGCCAGTCGCAAAGAACGTAAAGCATATGAATCAGGACTTTGAAATGGAAGATGATTTACGCCCCGAATACGACTTTACTCAACTCACTGTTGTCGCTCGTGGGCAAGGTAGAAAGCGATCATCTCTCACAGTCCAACTAGATCCTGATGTTGCCAAACTTTTCCCAGATTCAGGAGCAGTTAATGAAGGCTTGCGCTTATTAATGAGACTGATTAAGCAATCTCCATCTCAACCCAATGAACAGTCTTTAACAACATCCAACAACTCGTAAATATAGCTTTTCACATATTTTAGGCGATCGCGTGTTGTAGAGATGCAGTTGGGAGCGATCGCTTTTTGATGAGTTATGATTATTTTAATTGCTCTAGGTAATTGATTATGGAATGGAAAGAGGTTTGTGAGAATAAACAGCTACAAGATTTACCCTTCAAAATTGAGTTAAACAAGTGGGGGCAAATCGTCATGAGTCCAGTGTTTTGGATGGGTTGTGATTTACAGGCTATTGAAGCTTGAAGCAGTACAAAGACATTTTTGAAAGCGCGGCAGAGCCGCGCTTTCAAAAATGTCTTTGGGTTTTAATTTAGCGCAAAGCGCTGTAGGCGATTGCGGACATAACCTCAAGATAGCAAAATGTTATCCCCTAACTTAAAATCCATGACATTTGCGTTAAACTAAAAAAGATAAGTCTCTTAATTATGTAGTTGCTTTAAGATGGAGTCACTGTTTTCTACTCAAGGCATCATGGTTATGCTACTTGGTGCATACGCTGTTGCTATGTGGATGTTCCTCACCAGCGCACCAAAAGTACATACGATCATGGTTTCTAATCTTGATCAAGCACGATATTTTTATGAGGGTGAGTTAAAACTGGCGATCGCCGATGTGCCACTACATTATTACTATGGCTATGAGTATGGTATGGGCGCACCTGCTGACCCGATTTATATCCCTGCCGAAGCTAGAGTTGCCAAGTCAAAATATTCAGCAGACATGGAAGGCGCTTGGTATCAGTTAAAGAAAAACGTGCAACTGCATATCGTTCCTGGGGCAAATATTACTGACCCAAATCGTGGGCGGCATATTTGTTTTAACCGTGATTGTGTAGAACAACTCTTGCTACAAATTCAGGTCAAAGGGATCAAGCACAAGATTCGGAGTGAAAAGCCATTAAATTTTTTAGTTAGAGACCCTGACGGACAGGTAATTGAAATCGCTGAAGTAATTAGTTAAAAATACATTTAAAACCCAGAAAAAACTTGGAAAGTACGTCTCTGCCATACTTTCCAAGTTTTTTCTGGGTTTTAACAGTGGCAGCACTTCGCACAGCCACTCTCAACTATCCAAATTAGACTTGGTATAACTTTCATGAGATAGTGTGATTTGTAACGCAACATCAACAAACAATCAGCTAATATGCATAGAATCAAGCCAAGCTTGACTTTATGCATATTACTTATTTCTCACGATGCAACAATTAACACCCAACCCCAGCTTTAGCTTGACCTTTCGTGTACAGCTACTTAATCGCGCAGGAATGTTATCCTCAGTCATTAGCGCTCTGGCTGACGCGGGAGGGAACCTCGGACAGATTGATCTAATCCAGCAGACTCGCAAAATTTCGGTACGGGATATTACCGTAAATGCCTATAGCTCTGAACACATGGATAAATTGATAGCTGTGGTGAAGGCAGTCCCCGAAATCCGAGTTTTAGATGTTTACGATCGCACTTTCCAAGTTCACAAAGGCGGCAAAATCCATCTTGAATCGAAGGTTGCCGTTAAGGGGCAAGATGATCTGGCAATGGTCTATACGCCGGGGGTAGGGCGTGTTTGTATGGCGATCGCGGAAGACAAGCGTAAAGTCTATGACTACACGATCAAGTGCAATACGATCGCGGTGGTTACCGATGGCACGGCAGTACTCGGACTGGGTGATATTGGTCCTGAAGCAGCGATGCCTGTGATGGAAGGTAAGGCGATGTTATTTAAACAATTTGCAGGACTAGATGCATTTCCAATCTGTCTTAATACCAAAGATGTTGATGAAATTGTCGAAACCGTGAAGCGTATTTCTCCAGCCTTTGGCGGTGTTAATCTCGAAGATATTAGCGCCCCTCGATGCTTTGAAATCGAAAAGCGTCTCAAAGAAGAATTAGATATTCCTGTGTATCATGATGATCAGCATGGCACAGCAGTTGTCGTTGTGGCTGCGACGATTAACGCGCTCAAAGTGGTTAGCAAACCAATCGATACTGTCCGCATTGTCATGAACGGTGCAGGAGCTTCAGGAATTGCGGTAGCCAGACTCTTACGGGAAGCGGGGGTAAAACGCATTTCTATGTGTGATTCTAAGGGCTGTATCAGTAAGGATCGGACTGACTTGACTGCGGAGAAATTAGAATTTGTCAGCGAGGTATCTGGTTCTCTGGCTGATGTGATTAAGGGAGCCGATATGTTTATTGGTCTGAGTGTCAAGGGTGCGCTCACTCCTGAAATGGTCAGAAGTATGGCTCCTGCACCAATTGTCTTTGCAATGGCAAATCCCAATCCTGAAATTCAACCTGAACTTGTAGAAAATGATGTTGCGGTAATTGCTACAGGGCGCAGTGACTACGCCAACCAAATCAATAACGTCTTGGCATTCCCTGGAATCTTCCGAGGTGCGCTCGATGCCAGAGTTACCAAAATCACAACTCAGATGAATTTAGGTGCTGCCCAAGCGATCGCCTCTCTAGTGAGCAGTAGTGATCTCGCCCCTGATTTTATTATTCCCTCAGTGTTTGATCCCCGTGTTTCCCATGCTGTCTCTGCCGCCGTTCATGCAGTGGCACGTCAACAAGGACTAGCTAACGCCTAAAAATCAAAAGGGTAAAATGAAAAGGGTCATGCGTCGCATGACCCTTTTCATTTTTATTTTTGCATGGTGATAAATTCATCAACTAAATTTAACAGTCGTTCGATCGCCTCATTGAGATTGAGTGACTTCACTGGAAATCCATGAGCAACACGATTTCTAATTTCATTTAAGGCGATCGCCCTTGCAAATTGATCTTCCGAAATCTCCGACTGTTGATGGAGATGATGAATCATTAAAGTCGTCGGTAATCGGTCAATAGGAATTAACGCTTGCCTTGCGTATCTTCGCATTAAGACTTCAGCAAAAATCCAAAGTGATAGAAAGGCAGCCTCATGCTCACCAATCGAAATCAATTTCGCAATCCGTTCCTTACGATGTAAAATTTGCGATCGCGTTAATTTTTGATCAGCAATATCTTCTTCCGCGATCGGTGTGGCATCTTCACCAGTAATTAGTAGAAAACGCCAACCACTATAGCCAGATATAACCTTGGCTAATTCACGATAGTGGCTGATGGACAAATTGGAAGCTATATTCTCAATCTCGACAATAAACCCTTGATGCTCTGAGAGCTTTACCAATAAATCTGGTTCATACTGAGCTAAATCAAAGGGAATTTGATGGATATTGGGCTGAGAAATAACCTCATATCCTTGAGAGCTATAACATTGAGCAACTTTTGTTTTGAGCAAATTCTTAATATCTATATGATCTAAACACATTCATAAGTCCTGCTGCATTTGTTTTAGGAAACTTAGAAAACTTGTGGAACCTGCACTACATAAAATCGCGAGGATCGGTGATATGTCCTGTCAAAGCAGATGCTGCGGCAGTATAGGGTGAAGCAAGGTAAATCTGTGCTTGCTTATTACCCATCCGTCCGGGGAAGTTACGGTTTGTCGTCGAGACACAAACTTCTGCTTCATTGACGCGCCCAAAGGTATCTTGCGGACCACCTAAGCAAGCAGCACAGGAAGGAGAAGCGGGTTCAATGCAACCTGCTTGTAAGAAGATTTCTGAAAGCGTTAAGCCATCAATCTTCAAGTTAAAGAGATCGTTGTATACCTTTTGGGTAGCAGGTACAAGATAGGTAGGAACTTTGACCTGTTGACCTTTGATGATTTTGGCGGCGTGATAGAAGTCCTCAGACTTGCCTCCAGTGCAGGAACCAATATAAACACGATCAATCTTGACATCTTGGACTTCTCTTACAAGAGCGCGATTGTCAGGAGAGTGAGGTTTAGCAACGACAGGTTCCAACTTCGAGACATCATAATGCTTCACATAGTAGTACTGAGCATCATTATCAGCATAGAGAGATTCAAAGGGCTTATCGGTACGCGATCGCACATAGTCAAAGGTAGTTTGGTCTGGTGCAATCACGCCATTTTTACCACCCGCCTCGATCGCCATATTGCAAAGAGTCATGCGCTCTTCCATTGTTAATTGGGCGATCGCTTCGCCTTCAATCTGCATCGCTCGATAATTAGCACCACTCACACTGATGTCACCAATGACTTGCAAAATCAGATCCTTTGCCAACAAGTAAGGAGGCATTTCGCCATCAAAGACAAACTTCATCGAAGCGGGTACTTTTAGCAACAATTTGCCCGTACCCATGACAAAGGCAGCATCAGTATTACCAATACCTGTGGCAAACTGTCCAAAGGCTCCTGCATTACAAGTATGCGAGTCAGTACCAAATAGAACTTCTCCAGGGCGAGTGTGACCTTCTTGAGCTAGTGCTACGTGGCAAACGCCTTTGTAGTCAGGATTAGCCTTAAAGTTAGCAAGATCGGTAATGTCGTAAAAGTATTTAATATCTTGCTCTTTCGCAAAGTCGCGCAAAATATCGACATTGCGGTTTGCTCTTGCATCTTTGGTAAAAATATAGTGATCGGGAATCAAGACGATTTTTTCTTTATCCCAGACCTGAGCTTCACTACCAAATTCTTTTTTAAAAATGCCAATCGTTCCAGGTCCGCAAACATCATGGGTCATCAGTAGGTCAGCATTCACCCAAATATTTTCGCCTGGAGTAACGTGGCTTTTTCCCGAAGCTTTTGCTAAAATCTTTTCGGTGAGTGTCATTCCCATAGTTGTGATGTCCTTGTGTAGATGCTGATTCCTACTTGCGTTTTACAAATTAAATAGTAATGCTAAAGAAGTAATAATTTCTGAGTAATGAAGTGTCGCGCTTTGCGTGGCACTTCACTACTTCTTTAGGAATACCACTTAAATTATAGTCTGAGATCGGAAATTTTGTGATACTAAGCAACCTTTAGTGGTGTGCAGCTTTGCCTCACATCATTAAAGGTTCCCATAGATATAGGCGATCGCCTATACTAATATCGTTAAATTTTAAGTATTTAAGTAGATTCTCCTATGACTAAATTTCTCCCCATTGCGTCATGGCTCTTGGGAGCCTTATCTTTGAGCGCTCTTGTGGGTTGTAGTGATAACTCCATTGCGATTAAGCCCCCAATTAATTCTCAAAATACTTCAGTAGCCGCAACCCCAAAATTAGAGTCATCTAACCTTGCTACTACTGCATCTCCTACAACTTCAGTAGCTCAAGTTCCCCCAGTACAAGGAAATCTTCTAGATGCATCCCAAAAAATGCAGCTTCAGGAATTAGCCGTGCCGATTGTTGTACCGACCTATCTCCCTGAAGGATTTCGCTTGATTAAACTTGATTCTGGGAAGGAAGAGTTACGCTCTGGTAGTTATGCTTACTATTCCATTCTTTATCGGGGCGAAAACGATACTTGCTTGGATATTTCTTTGAATACCGATCCTGCAATGTTGACTTCACGGATGCCAAGAAGGTTTATACAAATTCCAATTAGTCAGAAAGAAGTAACGATCATTTATGGCAAGTTAGAAGATAAATCTATTACATTAGGGCGCTTTGGAGTTGCAAATGGATCGCCCAATAGTGCATATATGCTCAGAACTGGAGGCTGGATGCCTTCTGGTCAAGAGGGAAAAAATATTCGTTGTAATTCTATTAGTGAAGAAGAGTACAACAAAGTATTGCAATCCCTAAAAGTGCTAGATTTTAAAGAAAATACGAGTACCAACAATTCACTAGATCAAAGTGCGATCGCGTCCAATTCCAGCAATTCTGACAATCTCTTGTCCGTAGAGCAGAAAGAGCAATTATCTCAATTAGGGATTGAAGTGATCTTACCAACTTATTTGCCTATGGGAACTAAACTTGACAGCTTTAAGGCATCCAAAAAGAAAACCTCACAAATTGCCGACTCTTCTTTTTACAATATTCAATATATTGGCACAGACAACACTTGTCTTGAAGCAGGATCTGGCTATCAATCAATGTGGCAAAAGAATCCCAGTAAGATTCAAATTGACACGAAGGTTGGAGTCGTTGAAGTTTCTTCGGGAACTCATAGTCGTAGTGGAACCTTGCAGCACTGGGGCTGGATTCGGAAGAATGCGGAAGGTCAGTCTTTGATTACAGGGGGAAGATCCTCCACTGGAAAGCCTTGCAATCCGATCAATTTTGAGGAATATAAAAAGGTTTTGCAATCGCTGGAAGTCCTAAAATAGACTAGATTGGGGCGTAAAAAAACACAAATAGACCCGTTATTTTGAATAAATAAGGTAGGTTAACAGTATGATAAGTTCATGAATCAATATTTTGCAACTGTGGCGAGGGGCTTAGAAGCACTTGCAGCACAGGAATTAGAACAATTAGGCGCACATTCCGTTGAGGCGGGATTTTGTGGTGTGAGCTTTGAAGGCGATCGCACTTTACTGTATCGCGTTAATCTTTGGGCGCGTTTACCATTCCGCATCTTGATGCATCTTGATCAGTTTGATTGCCTTGATGCCGATGATCTCTATCAAGGAATTAAAGCGATCGACTGGTCAGAATTTTTAACTCCTGAAATGACTTTAGCGGTGAATGCTACTGGTAAAAACGATCGCCTCAATCATACGCATTTCACGGCGCTTCAAGTTAAGAATGCGATCGTTGATCAGCAGAAAGAAAGATTTGGCGAGAGATCGGATGTGGATGTGCAGGAAGCTGATTTGCGAATCGGGGTACATATTGACGACAATGGTTGCACAGTCAGCCTCGATAGCTCTGGCAATAGTCTCCACCGTCGCGGTTATCGTCCTGCCGTAGGTGCAGCACCACTAAAGGAATCCCTTGCGGCTGCCTTAATCCAGATGTCAGGTTGGCAACCCGATCAAATGTTTTATGATCCTCTCTGTGGCTCAGGAACCCTGCCCTTAGAAGCCAGTTTAAAAGCGCTAAATATTGCCCCCGGAATGTTTCGCGAGCATTTTGGCTTTGAGACTTGGCTAGATTTTGATCAAGAGCTTTTAGCACAACTAATTCAAGAAGCAGATGATAGTCGTTTAGATGCTTTACCTGCTCCCATCTGGGGTAGCGATCGCAATCCTGAGGTGGTCGATCAAGCGATCATCAATGCCAAAAATTGCGGTCTCTCTAATCATGTCTATTTCTCAGCCTTAGAGCTTGCGGAAGTCGTCGCTCCTGCTGATAGTGGCGTTCTCTTTTGCAATCCTCCCTATGGTGAGAGATTAGGACGCGATAGTGACTTGGGCGCTTTCTATAAGCAGTTAGGGAATGTACTCAAACAGCGTTTTAAGGGATGGACGGCTTTTGTACTGAGTGGGAATAAGGAGCTATCACAAACGATTGGGTTAAAGTCTTCTCAACGCACAGCCGTTTTAAATGGAACTTTACCCTGTCAATTAATGAAATATGAACTCTATTAATCAATGGAGCTTATGTTACACAGAATCAGCTAAAACCCTCACCCCTAGCCCCTCTCCCATTAAGGGAGAGGGGAACAAGAAAAACTCTTACTCCCCTTCTCCCGTTCTGGGAGAAGGGGTTGGGGGATGAGGGCAATTTAGATTTTGCGTAAGTCCTCTATTGGCTATAAAGGTGGTAAATAACCCATTGCATCTTTGACAGCGTTGAGGGTTTTAAAAGCAGTTTCAGATGCTTTCTCACGACCTTCTTTTAATACGCGATCGAGATAGCCCGACTCTTTTATCACTTGATCATATTTAGATTGAATTGGCTCAAGATGAGCGATCGCTGCATCCGTCAGCACCGTCTTAAAATCACCCCAACCGCGCCATGTAGCTGCCTCAGCTTGCACCTGTTCCTTAGTTTTATTCGCAAAAATTGCGTATAAGCCCAACAAATTATTGGCTTCAGGGCGATCGCTATCATCAAAGGCTAACTCGCGCACCGCATCCGTTTTACACTTCTTGATTTTCTTAGCAATCTCATCGGGCTTGTCTAACAAATGAATCCGACTCATTTCTGAAGGATCAGACTTAGACATTTTTTTAGTGCCATCAGTGAGGCTCATCACCCTTGCACCTTCTTTGCGAATCAATGGCTCAGGTACTTTTAAAACGGTTGCAAATTGATCGTTAAATCTTCCCGCGACATCTCGCGTTAATTCTAAATGTTGCTTCTGATCTTCACCGACAGGTACTAAGTCCGCTTGATATAGCAAAATATCCGCCGCCATCAGTACAGGATAGTCCAGCAAACCCACGCCAACATTTTCGCCTTGTTTGATAGCTTTCTCTTTGAACTGAATCATGCGCTCTAACCAATTTAGCGGCGTGATGCAATTCAGCAGCCATGTGAGTTCAGCATGGGCGGACACATGGGACTGCACAAAAATGGTGGAAATGCTCGGATCAATGCCGCAAGCAATATATAGCGCTGCAATATCGCGGGTATTGCTCGCTAAGGTTTTGGGATCGTGAGGAACGGTAATCGCGTGCAGATCGACAACACAAAAGAAATTTTCGTAATCAGCCTGAGTCTCTACCCAGTTGCGAATTGCGCCCAAATAATTGCCAATATGAAGATTGCCAGTTGGTTGTACGCCAGATAGAACTCGTTTTTGCATGGAAAGTGATTTATCAATAAATTGAGTAGCAAGGGGCTTACGCAAAGTCCAAACTGCCCTCATCCCCCAACCCCTTCTCCCAGAACAGGAGAAGGGGAGTAAGAGACTTTTCTTGTTCCCCTCTCCTTTTTTGGGAGAGGGGCTAGGGGTGAGGGGCTTAACAATTTCTGCGTAATTCTTATAGGTTGGGATTACAGGTCGATAAGGTATTTACAGGAACAGGGGAGGGAAAAACGATCGCTCGACAAAAAGGTAAGCTCACTTTTCCTAAATCCTGCTCAAAAGCTTTCGGTATTGTACCAATTAGTGTTTCGACTATACTCTTGCGCAGATCAGATGGGGCAACTTGGTAAATAACACTCAGCATATCGTCAGGAAACCATGCTCTGACCAAGATTAAAAGTTCATTGACGGTGATGGCGCGATCGCGGTTATCAGGCACTAGCCTAATCCCAACTAAGCGCTCCCGTTCAAAATAAATATTTGCCGTAAAACCTCTGACATAGACCAATTTGCGATCGGGCAGCGCGTACAGTCCCTCGCCTCCTGGTTGCAAATGATGCATCGTATATTCATCACGATGAATTGTGGCAATTGCTGCCCAATTATTATCCTTGGCATACTCAAAAAATTGCTTCTCTAACATACCGAGATGCAAAGTTGTGGGCTGTAATGGTGGACGCGCCCTTGTTTGTAAGCTCGGTAATGTCCTGACTGTACCTAATTTTTCTTCGGCAGAACCCTCCGATCGCGCCATAGGCGTGTAGGCGATCGCGCTCAAGAAAGTATAGGCGATCGCAAAACTGGTGCAGATATAAAAGTTAAATCTAATCGCCATATTCTAATCGCCATTTAATTATGGATACGGCTGACGGCATTGATGTTTCTAGTTACTACCTTATCAGACATAAGGAAGGAATTTTTAGTGGCGCGGCTTAGCCGCGTTTTACTTTGGTGCGTGCCTAAACAAGAACATTTAAAATACTACCCATTTGATAATATGAAAATTTCAAGCCCTGATATTTTTTATTAAAGTGGTGTAGCTGTTTCATGTTATAGGTAACAATTAGCCGTTTCTGTGCAATTTTTAATTTATGTCCCTTACCCCAGATTCAGATCGCGGAAAAAATAAAGCTTCCTCTAAAAGTTTCGAGGCAATGCGAAAGTTCTCTGAGAAATACGCAAAAAATACAGGTACTTTTTTTTGTGTCGATCCTAGTGTTACCAATGCCGTTATAGAAGGGTTAGCAAAGCATAAGGAAGAGTTAGGCTCTCCGCTCTGCCCTTGTCGCTATTATGAAGACAAGGAAGCTGAGGTCAAAGATACCTATTGGAACTGTCCTTGTGTGCCAATGCGCGAACGGAAAGAATGTCACTGTATGTTGTTTCTCACTGAAGATAGTCCTTTTGTCGGTACAAAGCAAGAATTAGAAATCGTAGAAATTGTTTACGATGCCTAAAAAATAGAAGCGGCGTTTTGCGTCGCTTTTACTTTTTGGTTAATAATGAGTGGTGTGCGGCAAAGCCGCACACCACTCATTATTAACGTAGGAAAGTCATTTTCAGTAAAAACTATGACAGTGCAATCCTCAACTGATCAGGAATCATCGAGTAAACCTCAAGATGAACCAATCCTCTGTCCCCATTGCTTGCGTACTGCGAGTAATGGCATTAAATGTCAGGGGATTTGTGTTTCTGATAGTGGTTATTGAACCCCAAGAGATGAGTAGCAAAGCCACTTGTTGGATTTAAAAACCTAGCGATCGCTATAAAATATTGCTGCGATCAGATCAATGGGATATAAGCAGTTTTACAAAATAAATTACTCAAACCCATAAAGTTGCACCCCTGCGGGGTGCAACTTTATGGGTTTGGATTTGCAATCAATTATGTCTATCTAATTAGAAATTTTCTATGGCAATCAAACGGCGACAGTTATTGATATTAGGTGGGTTGGCAATAGGTGGCGGGCTTGGTGGAGCGGCAGTCTCAGGTATCTTGAGCCGTAAACCTGAAGCGATCGCCCCTGTAGATTCTAAGGCAACTACAGCCAATAACCCTAAACCTGTCAAAACAACTACAGTCAAGCGATCGCCAAATCCTGCCCCCAAAGGTTTATATGCACCTGCAAGGGGTGATGTGCGAATTGTGGTGATTAGTGATCTTAATAGTGCCTATGGTTCCACAGATTATATTGATCAAGTCAAACAGGCGATCGCCTTTCTGCCAGCTTGGGAACCAGACTTAGTGCTGTGTGGCGGGGACATGGTAGCTGGACAAGACAATAGTCTCACGCCTTCGGAAATAGAAGCAATGTGGCAAGGATTTGATAAACATATTGCTGCACCAATTCGCAAAGCCAAACTTCCCTTTGGATTTACGATTGGGAATCATGATGCATCAGGCTCATCCTTTGGTGGCAAATCTACCTTTGAAAATGATCGCAATGCCGTCATCAAATATTGGAGCAATCCCAAACATGATCCCAATTTAAACTTTGTCGATCGCACAGGTTTCCCTTTTTACTACACATTTGAGCAAAATGATATTTTCTTTTTAACTTGGGATGCCTCAACAGCAGAGATTCCTTCAGCACAATTAAAATGGGCAGAAAAGAGTCTGACAAGTGAATCGGCTCAAAAAGCGAAGTTACGGATTGCGATCGGGCATTTGCCTCTGTATGCGGTTGCTAAGGGGCGGGAGACTGCTGGAAATTATTTAGATGATGCCGATCGCTTGAGAGCTTTGTTCGAGAAATACAATGTTCATACCTACATTAGCGGACATGATCATGCCTACTATCCTGCCCATAAAGGCAAGTTAGAACTGCTAAATGCGGGTGTTTTAGGCGATGGACCGCGCCGCTTACTGAGTGGCGATATTGCGCCAAATCGCACCGTGAGCGTAATCGATATTAAGCTGGAAACTGCGGAAACGATTTATACGACCTACGATATGGATACACTGAAGGTTGTCGATCAAAATACTTTGCCCCGCTATATTGACGCACCTAATGGTCGGATTACGCGCCGTGATATCAAGATATAAAAGATGGCACGAAGTGCCATCTTTTATATCTTGATATCGCTAAAACGGGAACATGATTTAGTTTCGTTTCCGAATGTGTAACCAAACTACTTTCTATTGAGGAGGGTGATATCTTAAGAATAAGAGAAATATAACTAAGGATTTAATAATATGCGTCATCTCACTACATTTGTTCTCAGTCTTGCCTTTTGCGTTCCCGCGATCGCCGCGATCGCCCCTTCCGCAAAAGCTCAAGAAAGCTCAACCAGTATTCAATCAGTAAAAAATGAGCGTGTTCTCACAGTAACAGGACGGGGAGAACGGTCAGTAAAAACTACCAAAGCCAGAATCCAACTAGGTGTGACGGCTGAGGGTAAAACCGCGATCGCTGTTCAAGAAGAAGTTGCGCGTCAGGCTAATAGTATTGTTTCGCGCTTGCAGCAACTAGGTGTAGAGAAATTACAAACCACTAGTATTCAGCTTAATCCTAAATATGTTTACGAAAATAATCGTCAACGCCAAGATGGATTTACTGGACAAACTAGTGTCAGTTTTGTCGTAGCGATCGCTCAAGCAGGCTCCACCCTTGATGCGGCTGTAAACTCTGGTGCAAACCAAATCGAGCAGATTAGTTTCATTGCCACTGATGTTGAGTTAAATGCCGCTAAGCAAGTCGCGCTTCAAGATGCGATCAAAGATGCTCAAACTCAATCGAATACTGTGTTGAGTGCTTTAGGTTTCACGCCCAAAACGATCAAGACGATTAATATTAGTGATTCGGCGATCGCCTATCCAGTTCCTCAACCACGCATGACAACCTTTGCTAAAGATGCGGCTAACTCCGTGCCGATTTTAGGTGGTGAGCAGAAAGTCGAAGCTTCAGTCACTTTGCAAATCACTTATTAAAATAACTGTATAACTGTGGCGCGGCTTAGCCGCGTCACAGTTATTTTAATTGAGGGGCTTTAAGCTTTAGAATGACTGAAGACCCCTTAACCAATTTCATGCTGGACTATATCCGTGATGGCAACGCCATTTATCAACAATCCTTTGCCACCATCCGCGCCGAAGCCAATTTAGCGATTCTGCCTCAAGACTTAGAAGTAGTGGCAGTGCGGTTAATCCATGCCTGTGGAATGACGGATATAGTTGAGGATCTTGCCTATTCTGAAGATGTGGTCAAAGTCGGTAGAGAGGCACTAAAAAATGGGGCAAAGATTTTCTGTGACGCGCAAATGGTTGCTAATGGTGTGACCCGCAAGCGTTTACCTGCTAATAATGAGGTAATTTGCACCTTAAATGAGCCTGAAGTCCTAGATCTTGCTAAGCAAATCGGCAATACCAGATCCGCCGCCGCTATGGAACTATGGCGATCGCAGATTGAGGGGGCAATTGTAGCGATCGGCAATGCCCCGACTGCCCTATTTCGACTATTAGAAATGCTCGATCAAGGTTTGCCTAAACCAGCCGTTATACTAGGATTCCCTGTTGGTTTTGTCGGTGCGATCGAATCAAAGGCAGCATTGGCAGCAAACAGTCGTGGTGTCGCCTTTTTGACCATTCACGGTCGGCGAGGTGGTAGTGCGATGGCGGCAGCCGCCTTGAATGCCTTAGCAATGGAGAATGAGCTATAGCAGTTCGACTAAAACATTCATTAGAGGCAATTCATAAATTGCCTCTAATGAATGTTTTAGTTTCGCAAGGAAAAAATTTCTCTAACCCATGATTTAGGATTGTTATATGAAGCCAATTGCAGAAGTAATTACCAAAAAAGGAAGTCTCTATGGTTTAGGAATTGGACCTGGTGATCCAGAGTTGTTAACCATCAAAGCCCATCGCATTTTGACTTCAGTGCCTGTCATTGCCTATCCCACAATGGAAAGTGGTAAGGTCTTCGCAAGGGCGATCGTTGCTGATTATATTCGTCCTGAACAGATTGAAGTTCCAATGCCACTTCCCTTTAGTGTGGAACGTTCTTCCCAACCCTATTACGATATTGGTGCGGAAAAAATTGCAGAACATCTAGAAGCAGGACGTGATGTAGCTGTCCTTTGTGAAGGCGATCCGATGCTTTACGGTTCGTTTATGTATATTTTTAATCGCCTTGCGGATAGGTTTCATACAGAAGTCATTCCAGGAATATCTTCCACTTTTGCTAGTGCGGCGATGCTCGGCGCTCCGCTTACCTATCGCAATGATGTATTAAGCATTATGCCAGCTACTTTAGAAGCCGATATTTTGCGCGATCGCCTAGCCGTTGCCGATGCCGCAGTAATTATCAAACTTGGTAGACATTTCGCCAAGATTAAATCAATTTTGCAAGAATTAAATCTCTTTGAACGTGCCTTATATATAGAGCGAGCAACCTTGCCCAATCAAGTGATTAAGCCGATCGCCTCAGTTGTTGCCGAGGAAGTTCCCTATTGGGCGATCGTGATGATTCCGAGTCAAACTAATCCGCAGTAGTGATTAAATTATTTTTAGGATCTGTGTCAATGTTATCAATTTCATTTAACAACTTGTTGAGAAACAGATTTTTTTGTAAATCTTCATCTAGCTGAGCCTTATTCTTTTCAATGTGTTTGGTAATTACATCCCTCAAAGAATTACTTTTATTAGTAGTTATCGAAGATGATGCTACATCTAAACTGGTTTTGCGTAAAAATAAACGTTTTTTAGTTGATGATAGTTTTTGATATCGCCAACTTATCTCATCGACAATTTGATTATTGAGATTTTGAATCGGATTGATTTTATCTTGATTAAAGTAAAACAATACCCCAACAATACAAATAATAAAGGTAAATATATTTATAAAATGATTGATTCTATAGGATTGTTTATACTCTTCAATTTGCCTTTCATAGATTTGGCGAGGTTTTTCTTTCCAGAAAAATTCGACAAACTTCTTTCGCAAACGAATACCAACTAATAATTTATTTAGACTACTTGAATCTTTTTTGAGAGCCTGAATTCTTACTGTATGTAACTTTGGTGCTTCACAATCTCTTGCACCAGCAATCCTTTTATTCAGGTCAGGTTCATCAGCAAAACAGAGAATATTTTCTGTTTTAGTTGCTAGGTTTTTAGCATCAATGTATGGATTTTCTTTGCCAATTCGCCATTTACCACCGATTCTCACTAGATAATATGCCTTGCCAATCTCAAAGCCAGTAACGTTCTTTATTTCTTCGATTGTTGGCAATTCATCTAGCCACTGTTCAAGTTCTGTTAAGGTCGGATTAGGACTTTTTACTGAATTTTTGATGTAAAGTGATTATAGAAAAGTTTTAGAGACAATCATTGAATCTAAAATATAGCTAAATTTCAAATTCAAGTCAATAATTTATAGATCAAACAACAGTAAAATAAGCCAAAATACTTACTCTGGGATTTGTCCCAAATATTACTAATGGCAATATTTAAAGTTGAATCAAAAGTATTCGATAAAGCATAGTAGTTAAATATTAATAAATAGCAAAAGTAAATGAAGTCGCCTGTAATTATTGTCTTAGGGGAAAAAAGTATTGCGATCGCTCGCAAAGTTCAAACAGCCATTGCTAATGCCACAATTTATGGACTCGCAACACGCACCCGAAATGCCGATCTCCATTACGATAAATTTAGCGAAACCATTAACGAATTATTTAGTCAAGGACATTCGATAATTGGCATTTGTTCCGCAGGAATTTTAATTCGATCTTTAGCACCTTTACTCTCCGATAAACGTGCTGAACCACCTGTAATTGCGATCGCGGAAGATGGCAGTGCGGTAGTTCCCCTGTTAGGTGGACTCAATGGAGCTAATGATCTAGCAAGAGCGATCGCTGATGTTCTCCAAATTCAACCTGCTATTACTACTACAGGCGAATTAAGATTTCGGGCTTCTTTATTAGCTCCTCCTGCTAATTATCGGTTACTTAATTATGATGAACAGGCAAAGACATTTTTAGCAGATTTATTAGCAGGAGCAACTGTTAAACTGATTGGTGATGCTCCTTGGCTCAGTGATAGCCAGCTTCCTTTTGCAGGTGATGCTAGCCATCAAATAGAAATTATTGCTGGTGAAGTAGAGTTAAAGGCGATCGCCGCCAAGCTAAGCTCAAATTATTTAATCTACCAAGCGATCAATATCCCCAATCCAATTATTAAAGGCAAAGTCTCGATCATTGGTACAGGACCTGGTGCAGCGAAATGGATGTCGCCCGAAGTTAAAGCGATTCTCGAATCAGCAACGGATTTTGTCGGTTATAAAACCTACGTCAATCTAGTCAAGGAATTCACCAAAGGAAAAATTATCCATGCTTCTGACAATCGAGTGGAACTAGACCGCGCCCGTCATGCCCTCGAATTAGCCACTGAAGGCAAATCTGTAGTAATTGTCTCATCTGGTGATGCAGGTATTTATGGTATGGCTTCGGCAGTTTTTGAAGTTGTAGATCAAGATAGCCCCAAATGGAACCATGTCGATATCCATGTTGCTCCTGGGATTTCTGCTGTCCAAGCGGCGGCGGCGGCGATCGGCGCACCAATTGGACATGATTTCTGCACGATTTCTCTTTCAGATATTCTCAAACCTTGGGAAATCATCGAACAGAGATTAGCCGCCGCCGCTCAAGCCGATTTTGTGATTGCAATTTATAATCCCATTTCCACACAGCGTAAATGGCAACTTTCATCTGCTAAAGAGACTTTACTAAAATGGCGATCGCCTAATACACCTGTAGTTTTAGGTCATAGGATGGGGCGCAAAGGTGAAAATGTGAAGGTGATTACGTTGGCAGAATTAGCACCTGAATTGGCAGATATGCAAACAGTGATTATTGTTGGGTCTAGTAAAACTAAGGTGTTAGAAATAGGCGATCGCTTACGAGTGTATACACCCCGCAAATACGATTAAGGTTCTAAGTAGCTGAGCGCAATTAAAAACCAAAGCCAAAAAACTGTGGCGCACGCGCAGCGTGCGCCACAGTTTTATATTATGCTCAGCGTACGATGTTGCACATATTCAGAATATTCAAACTTCAACAACAACAACAGAAAAGCCTCTCCTTTTGGAGAGGCTTTTCTGTTGTTTCGATTAGGAATTAGGTTAGAAGATTAACCATTGATAGCAGGAGCAGCCATAGCTACAGGAGCAACATCAACAGCAGCCAAATCGAGAGGGAAGTTGTGAGCATTGCGCTCGTGCATTACTTCCATACCCAAGTTAGCGCGGTTGATTACGTCTGCCCAAGAAGGAACAACGCGACCTTGGCTATCAGAGATTGATTGGTTGAAGTTGAAACCGTTCAAGTTGAATGCCATGGTGCTTACACCCAATGCAGTAAACCAAATGCCGACTACTGGCCATAGAGCCAAGAAGAAGTGCAATTGACGGCTGTTGTTGAAAGAAGCGTATTGGAAAATCAAACGACCGAAGTAACCGTGAGCTGCAACGATGTTGTAGGTTTCTTCTTCTTGCCCGAACTTGTAACCAGCGTTTTGGCTTTCGTTTTCAGTTGTTTCACGAATCAAGCTGGAGGTTACGAGTGAACCGTGCATCGCACTGAACAATGAACCGCCGAATACACCTGCTACTCCCAACATGTGGAAAGGATGCATCAAGATGTTGTGTTCTGCTTGGAATACGATCATGAAGTTGAAAGTACCAGAGATACCCAAAGGCATACCGTCAGAGAAAGAGCCTTGTCCGATTGGGTAGATCAAGAATACTGCGGTTGCTGCTGCTACTGGTGCAGAGTATGCTACGGCGATCCAAGGACGCATACCGAGGCGGTAAGACAATTCCCATTCACGTCCCATGTAGCAGAAAATGCCGAGTAGGAAGTGGAATACTACCAATTGGTAAGGACCACCGTTGTATAGCCATTCGTCGAGGCTATCTGCTTCCCAAATGGGGTAAAAGTGCAGGCCAATCGCGTTAGAGGAAGGTACGACTGCGCCAGAAATCATGTTGTTACCAAATAGCAAGGAACCTGCTACTGGTTCGCGGATACCGTCGATATCGACAGGAGGTGCGGCGATGAAGGCGATTACGAAGCAAATGGTTGCTGCGAGTAGGCAGGGGATCATGATTACGCCGAACCAACCTACATAGAGGCGGTTGTCGGTGCTGGTGATCCAACTGCAAAACTGATCCCAGATCGAAGCGCTTTCGCGTCTTTGTACTGCTGTTGTCATTTTTGTGTTTTGGATTAAAACTTGTTTTTTGTATAAGCTTTCGCTCACATTTACAAATATATCAAATTGTAAAGATTTGTCAACATTACTTTAGATAAAGGTCGAGATTACCGATCCAATAAAAAAGGAGGCGCTTCGCACCTCCTTTTTTATTATTCGTAAACCCAAGCAGTTAAGTTTGGTTGCCACTCGACTAGTTCTTCAGGTTTAAACCAAAGTGCAATCTCGGTTTGAGCAGTTTCGATCGCATCAGAACCATGAATAATATTGCGTCCAATGTTTACGCCGAAGTCACCACGGATTGTCCCTGGTTCCGCAGTAAGGGGATTGGTTGCACCGATAATCTTACGGGCTGAAGCAACTGCACCATCGCCTTCCCATACCATTGCGACGACGGGACCTGAGGTAATAAAGTCAACTAGACCTGCAAAAAAAGGTCTTTCTTTGTGAACTGCATAGTGACTTTCAGCGAGTTCGCGACTTGGCTGTACCAATTTCAATCCGACAAGCTTAAAACCTTTTGCTTCATAACGACGAATAATTTCTCCGACTAGGTGACGTTGCACGCCATCGGGCTTAACTGCCAAAAAAGTACGTTCCATGATCTCTGTAAAAGTATTAAGCAAATGTAAAGAAGTTTACAGAAAGCATTATTTCATTTTGTGGCATCAAATTAAAAAACAAAAGAGAGTGGCGGCGCATCGCGCCGTTACTCTCTTTTGTTTACCAGCCATGCTCAGCGAGAAATGCTGGTGTAACTTCAGGATACGAGAGATTACTGTGGGCGATATTGCCTGATCTGAGAAATTTCTCGACATACTTACCCAGTAAATCGCCTTCTAAATGCACGGAACTACCAAGATCAAGATTTTTCAAAGTGGTGTTGTCGTAAGTATGCGGAATTACGGCAACCCGAAAATTTGTACCTGAGTCATTGCAATGGGAAATGGTAAGACTGATCCCATTAATCGTAATACTGCCTTTAAAAACTATATAACGAGCTACATCAGCGCTAGCTTCAAAACTTAATTCCCATGAATTGCCAACGAGGGCGCGATCGCTTAATTTGCCCATGCCATCAATATGACCTGAGACAAAATGTCCACCGATGCGATCGCCTACAGCTAGAGCTAATTCGAGGTTAACGTATTTTAATTTGCGATCGCCAAAATTTGTGCGTCCCAAAGTTTCGGGTGAAACATCGGCAGTAAAATTGGTTGATGAAATTTGGGTGGCAGTGAGACAGACCCCATTGACGGCAATGCTATCACCGATCGCAATTTTGGCAATAAGATCAGGACAATGGATTACAAGGCGATCATGATCGCGCTGTTCAATTATGCCAATGGTTTGCACAAGTCCTGTGAACATTTTGAATAATTGGGTTTGGTAATTGGGGTTAATTGCAATTTTATTATTAAAATATCGCTAGCATTATGCTAGCATTAGATCGCAATCAAATTTTAGTATTCTCAAGATTATGGCTGCTATCACGATTCGCAATATTTCCGATGAATTGGTTGATCGCATTAAATTTTTAGCCGAACAAAAAGGTGTTTCGATGGAGCAGGAAGTCCGAGATCTGCTACAGACACGTTATGGTAATCGCTTAGAAGTGATTGCTCGAATTCGCCTCAGAAACGAGACTCTACCACTTGAGCAAGAGAGTCATGTCCAAGCATGGCAAGATACAGGACGGATCACCATATAAATTATCAAGATAAATTAAATGATTATCGATACTATGGTGTTTGCTTATGCATTACTTCATGTGGAAGGAAAGTCCGAGCAAGCGCTGAGCGCTTTAAGCTCTGCACCGCAGATCGTCGTTCCTGATTCGCTGTTTGTTGAATTAGGCAATGTGATTTGGCAATGGATTAAATTTCAAAACCTACCTTTACGGACTGGACTTGATGCATTGCAGGATGCGGAAGCATTAGTTGATATAACAATTAAGAGTTCTCAGCTTCGTGATCTCGCCTTAGAGTTAGCCGTCAGTAATGATCATCCTTTTTACGACACCTTGTTTGTGGCTGCGGCAATGCAAATCAATACAGAGGTTGTCACCTTTGATCGGAAGTTAGCTAATAAATTTTCCAACCATGTCATATTAATTACATAACTCAGTTAGATGACGAATGCTTCGGGCTGCTAGTTTAGCTGGATCATTTGTGGATTGGCGATCGCGATTTAGCCAAAATGCATGAATCCCTAATGCTGATGCCCCTTGATAGTCTTCGCGAAAGCTATCGCCAATATGCCACGCTAAATCGGGAGATTGAGCAATTTGATGTTTGGCTAAGGCAGAGGCAAAAATTAAGCGATCAGGCTTGGCTGCACCGATTTCCGTAGATATGGTGATCGAACTAAAGTAATGAGTTAGTCCCAAAGCATCAATTACTTTATAGATGCGACTATCAAAATTGGATAGGAGGGCGAGCGTAATACCTTGCTGTTGCCATGTATCTAAAGCGAGGTGAGCATCGTCATAGATACACCAAGGTGCAGCAGTCGCAAAGTATGAGTATAGACATTTAAAAAAATTGTCAAAGTTGGAAAACTTAGCAAAATCACCTGTTAAGCTAAAAGTCTGTTCAGCTAGCGATCGCCACCATTCATATTCTGCGATCGGGATGTCTGATGGTGACATATCTGCAAATGCCATTGGTGGTGCAGACTTGAAACTTTGATAAAAAGCTCGATTGATTAATTCCGCATCAAGTCTAACGTCAAAATCAGCAGCCACTTTGGCATATTGCTCACCAACACTACCCTTGACCCCAAACAGAGTGCCAACTGCGTCTAAATAAATAACTTGAGGCGATCGCATTAGATTTTTCAGAGAGATTACCGATATAAACTTGAAGGTACTGCTACAATTACTGCCAAAGCTTGTAAAAAATCAGTGCAGATAGTCTAACTCTATTATCATGTACAACAGGTACTAATTTTCTAATGATGAGATGGTTGGATTAAGGAATACTTTATATGGGCATATCTCAATTTTGTAAATTAACTTTATTTGCATTGATTGCTTGTAATACTTTGCCAATGTTGGCACAGACTACGACAATTAACAAAACATCCACACCATCTACACCTAGTTCTCAACCTAGTTCTGAAAACTCCAATCTAAAACTATCACCCCAGTTTAATAGTAATACTCCAACCCTAAATGTAGGGGAATCTCAAAACATATTTAGCTATACTCTCGGTGCAGGTGATAATCTCAAGATCGAAGTCTTTAATGTACCAGAGTTGTCGGGAACTCAAACGATTGCTCCAGATGGAACAATTAATATCTCATTAATTGGAGCCGTTAAACTAGAGGGATTAAGCCTTGATGAAGCCAATGTCTTGCTCCGTCAAAAACTCAGTCCATTTCTCGTACGGAATATCGTCAATGTATCGCTGATTTCGCCACGACCGCTCAACATTGCGATCGTGGGAGAAGTAAATCGTCCCGGTCCTCGTTTCTTAAGTTATGCGAGTGCAGGCATCAATGCCGCGACTTTAACTAGAGCGTTGGAATCAGCTTCAGGTATCACTTCCAGAGCCGATATCAGTAACATCCAAATTTCACGCCGTGATGGAGCTTCAGGTCGGCGCATTCTTAAAGTGAATCTCCAAAATCTGCTTGAAAAAGGTGATATCAGCCAAGATGTTCGTATTCTTGACGGAGATTCTATTCTTGTACCACCACTCCCTCTAGCGAGTACGGCACAGTCACGCACTGTTAGCAACTCCACTTTTTCTCCAGACACCTTTACCATTCAAGTTGCGATCGTTGGAGAAGTGAATCGTGTTGGTACTCAAACATTAGTTTATTCACGTAATGGGACTATCTCTACAGGTTTAACAGGTGCAACCACTTCGGCTGGAACTGCCTCAAATGGAGGTCCTGTTACACTCAGTCGTGCCTTGCAAGCAGCCAATGGCGTTACTGAAATTGCTGATATTCGGAATGTCCAAATTTCGCGATTGAATGATAAGGGACAACGCACAATTGTCAAAGCTAATTTGTTGGATTTGATTACTAAAGCCGATCTTACTCAAGATATTACTCTTACCGATGGTGATTTGATTACAGTGCCACGTTTAGAAAAAACAAATCCTACTGAGTATCTGCAAGTTGCTAAAGCGACTTTCTCGCCTACTTCTATTATTGTGCAAGTAATTGGTGAAGCAGTTCGTCCTGGACCTCTGCAACTTCGCCCTAACAGCTCCTTTACTGAAGCAATCTCTTTTGCTGGTGGACTAACTAATGATGCTGATTGGCGGGCGATCGAACTTTATCGGGTCAATCCTGATGGCTCGATTATGCGGCGCAATCTTGTTGCTGACTTAAATCTACCGTTGAGTGAAGAATTTAACCCAGGACTACGCGATCGCGATGTGATCGTAGTACGTCCATCTTTTGGGGCAAGTATTCTTAACTCAGCGACGAAATTTCTCGGCAATATTGTTACTCCTTTCTCACTGGTGAACAATCTCTTTAGAAGTTTTTA
Organism: uncultured cyanobacterium; assembly: GCA_963703315.1. Lineage (GTDB taxonomy): Bacteria > Cyanobacteriota > Cyanobacteriia > Pseudanabaenales > Pseudanabaenaceae > Pseudanabaena. The sequence continues at coordinate 84,982 of OY969811.1, forward strand.
GAACATAAATTAGAACATAAACATGAAAATCCTAGTTACTGGCGGTGCGGGCTTCATTGGATCTCATTTAGTTGATCGTTTAATGGAAGCTGGACATTCAGTTATATCGCTTGACAATCTTTACACAGGGCAAAAATCTAATAATGCTCAGTGGATAGAACATCCTAATTTTCAATTTATTGAACATGATGTCGTCAATCCGATTGCCATTGATCATGTCGATCAGATATATCATCTTGCCTGTCCCGCTTCCCCTGTGCATTACCAATCCGATCCTATTAAGACTGCTAAAACCAACTTTTTGGGTACTCTCAATATGTTGGAGTTGGCAAAACAAAAGCAAGCTCGAATTTTACTAGCATCCACTTCTGAAGTTTACGGTGATCCTTTGCTGCATCCCCAAACTGAAGACTATTGGGGCAATGTGAACTGTACAGGTATTCGGAGTTGCTATGACGAAGGTAAAAGGATTGCCGAGACATTAACTTTTGATTATCACCGCCAATATGGAACTGAGGTACGAGTTGTCCGCATTTTCAATACGCATGGTGTGAGGATGCTCGAAAATGACGGGCGAGTAGTGAGTAACTTTATTGTTCAAGCTCTTCAGGGAATTCCCCTCACAATTTATGGCGATGGCTCGCAAACTCGGAGTTTTTGCTATGTATCGGATCTTGTAGAAGGCTTAATACGTCTGATGAATGGCAATTACATTGGACCTGTTAATTTAGGTAATCCTGGTGAATATACGATTCTCCAATTGGCTCAAACTATTCAGCGCCTGATTGATCCAACGGCGGAGATTATCTTTAAACCCCTACCTCAAGATGATCCGCAACGCCGTCAGCCCGACATTTCACGAGCCAAGTTCCATTTAGATTGGGAACCTAAAGTTCCCTTAGAAGAGGGATTGGCAAAAACGATCGCCTATTTTCGCGATCGCCTCAAAACCGATAAGTAATCAAATTCACAGCCATTTCAGTAGATTTTACCCTGAAATGGCTTTATAGGGATAGCCAGTTATGTTTAGGACAAACCCAAAACCGAAAAGAGAGTTGCGGCACGAAGTGCCGCAACTCTCTTTTCGGTTTTATGTCTTAACTTACTTGGCTACCGCTATATTGTAAATAAATCAAACTCATAGGTATAGGATATGCGTGTTTGTGTAATTGGAACTGGTTACGTTGGTTTGGTGACAGGTGCTTGTCTTGCTTACATTGGTCATGATGTCATTTGTGTCGATAATAACGAAGAAAAAGTCAAGCTGATGAAATCTGGGCAATCGCCAATCCATGAGCCAGGATTGCCTGAAGTTATTTCCGAATCAATTCGTCAAGGGAAGATCGAATTTACGACGGATATCGCGGCGGGAGTTAAGCATGGCGAGATTTTATTTATTGCCGTTGGTACACCTTCACTTCCTGATGGTCGTAGCGATATGCGCTATGTGGAAGCCGTTGCCCGCAGTATTGGTGAAAGCCTAACCGAAGGGTATCGAGTGATTGTCAACAAATCAACTGTGCCAATTGGTTCTGGTGACTGGGTGCGAATGATTGTATTGGATGGTATGGCTGGCAAGAGCAATATCGATCAGATTCAGTTTGATGTGGTTAGCAATCCCGAATTTTTGCGTGAAGGCGTAGCGGTTTACGACACCTTTAATCCTGACCGCATCGTGGTGGGTAGTGGTAGCGATCGCGCTCTGAAGTTGATGCAAGATCTTTACGCACCAATTATTGACCGTTCCTTTGCCAATGACAAAACCTTGCCACCAGTACCAGTAGTAGTCACGGATTTGAACTCTGCGGAAATGATTAAGTATGCCGCAAACGCATTTTTGGCAACTAAGATTAGCTTTGTCAATGAAGTTGCAAATATTTGCGATCGCGTTGGTGCAGATGTCAGAGAAGTTGCTAAGGGCATTGGACTAGATTCACGCATTGGTTCCAAATTCTTACAAGCAGGTATTGGCTGGGGCGGTTCTTGCTTTGGAAAAGATGTTTCAGCTCTGATCTATACTGCTGAGGACTATGGCTATTCTACCGAGATCTTAAAAGCCTGTGTACGGGTGAATGAGCTTCAACGCACTTTGGTAGTTGAAAAGTTGCAACAAGCCCTGAAAATCTTGAAGGGTAAAACCATTGGCTTATTGGGAATGACCTTTAAGCCTGATACTGATGATATGCGTGATGCTCCTGCCTTAACTTTGATCGATCAACTGAGCCGTTTGGGAGCCAGAGTCAAAGCTTATGATCCTCTGGTTTCTCAATCAGGATTGCGTCAAGGTTTTTCCAATGTAATTGTTGAAACTGATCTAGAACGCCTAGCCGATGGCTGTGATGCTGTGGTTTTGGTGACTGATTGGCAAGAGTTTTTGAGCATTGATTATGCCAAGATGTTGACGCTGATGGCACATCCCGTAATTATTGATGCTCGTAATTTCCTCGATGGCAAAGCCCTTAAAGAATTGGGATATCAATACATCGGCATTGGTCGCTAGGGATTTAACTCTACATTTTAAGGTTTGCATTTGCGAACCTTAAAATGTTCAAGAGACTGCACACGTTATAAAGCAAAGAGATCAAGTATATGTCTAAAAAGCATAACGATAGTAAGTCTAAACACTCTAAAAAATCTAAAACTTTTTTGGAGGAACCCCTAAGTGAGGTAAGCGATCGCTTAGATGATACTGCACCTTCTGTAGATGATCAGCCCCTCGATTTACCAAAATTATCCAAGAAGATCTACGAGAAGGAGCTTCAAAATTTACAGATAGAACTCGTCAAACTCCAAGAGTGGATTAAACATCAAGGACTAAAAGTTGTCATTATTTTTGAAGGTCGGGATGCCGCAGGAAAGGGTGGTGCGATTAAAAGTATTACTCAATCTCTCAATCCACGTATTTGTCGAGTAGTTGCTTTAGGTAAACCATCTGATCAAGAACGTACTCAATGGTATTTTCAGCGTTATACAGCCGAATTACCTGCGGGTGGTGAAATGGTACTGTTTGATCGCAGTTGGTATAACCGTGCTGGTGTTGAACACGTGATGGGCTATTGTACCCACGAAGAATATGTCGAGTTTCTGCGATCCTGCCCTGAATTTGAGAATATGCTTCAGCGATCGGGAATTATTTTAATCAAGTATTGGTTTTCAGTTAACGATAGTGAGCAGGAAAAGAGATTTAGCGATCGCATTAAAGATCCGCGTAAACGTTGGAAGTTCAGCCCGATGGACTTAGAGGCGCGATCGCGTTGGGTGGAATATTCTAAAGCCAAAGACGATATGTTCAATGCAACAGATACGCAGCTATCACCTTGGTATGTAATTGATGGCGATGATAAGCGTCGCGCTCGCCTGAACTGCATCAATCACTTACTAGCAAAGATTCCCTATGAGGATGTAATACCCAAACCTTTTGATTTGCCTCCACTACAAAACAAAATGGTTTATGTACGTCCACCCATTCATTTACAGAACTTCATTCCCAATGTCACAGCACATTTAGAATAAAACGAGTTTCGGCGCTTCGCGCCGAAACTCGCAGCTATACATCAGCCTAAGTAGCCAGTAATTAAAAAGTCTGTACCAATTTGTTGAAACTGCGATCGCGATAATTTGAGAGCCTCAGTCATCAGATTTAAGCCCAGATTATCAATAGGACTAGGCGCATTTAATCCACCAATTAATTTAGGAGCAATAAATGCATAAACTTTCTGTACCATGTCTGCCTTAATCGCTGCCGCGCCCAACTTGCCCCCACATTCCCACAGCACCGTATTACATCCGCGTCTACCTAACTCTTGCATGACAATTTGAGGTGATATATCTGCCAGTTCTAAAATCTCAACATGGCGATCGCGTAGTTTTTCTTTTAGTTGCAAATTAATATCAGGCAAAGTAATCAGCAAAGTTTTCTCTGTATCTGTGATTTTCCATAAATGTGCCTCGTCTGGTAGCTCACAACTACGAGTAATTACCACCCGCAAAGGACAATGTTTGCTCAGCCCATGCGTATTTAAGTGGGGATTATCAAGCCTCACCGTATTACCACCCGTAATAATGGCATCACATCCCACTCGCAGATCATGCACCAATTTTCGTGATTCTGCCCCTGTAATCCAATAGCTATGTCCTGAAGTAGTCGCAATTTTGCCATCAAGGGTCATTGCATATTTAAAAATGCCAAACGGTAGCCCTGTTTTGACATGATAAAAGAAAGCCTCATTTAGTTCTAAGCATTGCTGCTCTAAGATGCCTGTCGTGACCTTGATTCCTGCCGCTCTTAGGCGATCGCGCCCCGTACCTGACACCAAAGGATTAGTATCGATCGCGCCAATAACCACATGACCAATCCCTGCTTGAATAATTGCCTCTGAGCAAGGAGGCGTGCGTCCATAATGATTGCAAGGCTCAAGATTGATATATATAGTCGCATCACTTAAATCTTCACCTGTTTGTAAAGCCTCTCGAATCGCGAACACCTCCGCATGAGGTTGTCCCGCCTGCGGATGAAACCCTTGACCTAATACTTGACCATTTTTGACAATCACACTACCCACCATCGGATTTGGTGCGGTTTGCCCCTTCGCTAATTTTGCTAACTCAAGACATTGCTGCATATAGCGATCGTGCTGTGTGGACTCAGCCGTTGATGAAACTTGGGGGTGTGGGTATCCAGACATGGCGATCAACCTAAAGATAGATTAGTGTTACAAACGCTTTACATTAGTTGATATGTAAAGTTATATTACTTACATAGCGAAAGCTAATTATAAATTTTTAACTCAACGCAATCATAAATCAATGACAACAGCAGTACAAAGACGCGAAAGCGCTTCGATCTGGGATCAGTTTTGCAGTTGGATCACCAGCACCGACAACCGCCTCTATGTAGGTTGGTTCGGCGTAATCATGATCCCCTGCCTACTCGCAGCAACCATTTGCTTCGTAATCGCCTTCATCGCCGCACCTCCTGTCGATATCGACGGTATCCGCGAACCAGTAGCAGGTTCCTTGCTATTTGGTAACAACATGATTTCTGGCGCAGTCGTACCTTCCTCTAACGCGATTGGCCTGCACTTTTACCCCATTTGGGAAGCAGATAGCCTCGACGAATGGCTATACAACGGTGGTCCTTACCAATTGGTAGTATTCCACTTCCTACTCGGCATTTTCTGCTACATGGGACGTGAATGGGAATTGTCTTACCGCCTCGGTATGCGTCCTTGGATCGCCGTAGCATACTCTGCACCAGTAGCAGCAGCAACCGCAGTATTCTTGATCTACCCAATCGGACAAGGCTCTTTCTCTGACGGTATGCCTTTGGGTATCTCTGGTACTTTCAACTTCATGATCGTATTCCAAGCAGAACACAACATCTTGATGCATCCTTTCCACATGTTGGGAGTAGCAGGTGTATTCGGCGGTTCATTGTTCAGTGCGATGCACGGTTCACTCGTAACCTCCAGCTTGATTCGTGAAACAACTGAAAACGAAAGCCAAAACGCTGGTTACAAGTTCGGGCAAGAAGAAGAAACCTACAACATCGTTGCAGCTCACGGTTACTTCGGTCGTTTGATTTTCCAATACGCTTCTTTCAACAACAGCCGTCAATTGCACTTCTTCTTGGCTCTATGGCCAGTAGTCGGCATTTGGTTCACTGCATTGGGTGTAAGCACCATGGCATTCAACTTGAACGGTTTCAACTTCAACCAGTCTATCTCTGATAGCCAAGGTCGCGTTGTACCTAGCTGGGCAGATGTAATCAACCGCGCTAACTTGGGTATGGAAGTAATGCACGAGCGCAATGCTCACAACTTCCCTCTCGATTTGGCTGCTGTTGATGTTGCTCCTGTAGCTATGGCTGCTCCTGCTATCAATGGTTAATCTTCTAACCTAATTCCTAATCGAAACAACAGAAAAGCCTCTCCTTTTGGAGAGGCTTTTCTGTTGTGAAATCTCTTTCTATAGCTGTAGTTAGCTATGTTCGGACAAAATCAAAACCCAAAAGAGAGGTGCGGCGCTTTGCGCCGCACCTCTCTTTTGGGTTTTATGTCTTAACTTGCTTGGCTATAACTTAATGAGGTCGAGGATAAGGATTTAACTTAAATAATCAGTAATAATTTCTAGGATTACTTGTTCAATATTGGAAATTTTAGAAGGACGGTTATACTGGAGGCAAACACAAGCGAATGAGTTGCGGCGCAAAGCGCCGCAACTCATTCTTTTGGGTTTTTAATTTGTACTAGCTAAATCTTGCTTTGCTATAGTGCCAAATAAAGGTAGGATTTTCGATAGGTTATTAACACCTTTTTATCGCCAAATACTGCCAACATCATGGATACTCCAAAAAAATTGGGCTACACTCAGCTAGCTGAATGGCAGCCTCACAAAGCCTGTTGGCTAGCCTTTCCCAGCCATCGCGACCTGTGGTTAGAATATCTCGATATTGTCCAAGCAGAATTTGTCGCCCTTGCTAAGGCGATCGCCACATCTGAAAGGCTAGAAATTTTAGTATTGGCAGAAACTGCGGCACTCGCAAAGGAACTTCTCGGAGATTTGCCTGTACGATTCCATCAAATTCCCTTTGGTGATATCTGGATGCGGGACATAACCCCCGTCTATGTCAAAAATACTGAGGGAGATCTTGGAGCATTACATTTTCAATGGAACGGCTGGGGTGGAAAATATTTACTCGAACATGACGATCGCGTAGCTGAGAATATTTTACAAACTCTTGATATCCCTAAGTTTAAATTTGATTGGGTGCTGGAAGGCGGGGCGATCGAGGTTGATGGGGAAGGAACTTGTCTCACTACCAAGCAATGTTTGCTCAATCCCAATCGCAATCCACATCTTGATCAAGAATCAATTGAATCAGGATTAAAATCTGCGTTAGGAGTTGAGAAAGTCCTGTGGATTGAAGAAGGTCTGCTCAATGATCATACTGATGGACATATTGACACGATCGCTCGTTTCATTGCACCCCATACCATTATGTGCATGGAACCGACATCCAAAGATGATCCTAACTATCAAGTTCTTCATGATATTGCCGCTCAATTGGAAGAGATGACTGATGCCAAGGGAAGAAAAATAAATGTAGTCAAAATTCCCTCACCCAATCTTATCCTTGATGATGAAGGCGAAATCATGCCCGCTAGCTATCTCAATTTTTATATTTCCAATGATAGCGTGATTATACCCACCTATGGCTCTCCCAATGATGATCTGGCAGTCGCAGCAATTGCCAAGCATTTTCCTGACCGTAAAGCGATCGGGCTGTCTGCACAACATATTCTCTTAGGGGGCGGCGCATTCCATTGCATCACCTGTCATCAACCTTAATAGAGAAGTCAGCACTTCGTGCTGACTTCTCTATTTCTTATATTGAGAAATAATTATGTCATGGATCGAATTAAACCTAGATACCACCAATGAAGCCGTCGATTGGGTCTATACTTTGCTGGCAAAGGCGATCGCTACTGAAGATATCCACATTAGTGAATATGAGGGAGATCCTGCAAAATGGACATTTACGATTCAAATGTACTTACCTGAAAATGCACGTATCCATCAACGGATCGATGAAATTGAGAAGATTCTCACGCCACTGCATCGTACAGGTATGACCAGTAAATTACAAACTTTTGTCGTTCCTCAGAAACCAATCAGCATAGAATCAGGACAAAACGTACGAAACTCTTTGATTAGGCGGATCGGCGATCGCTTTGTGATTTTATGTGCTGACTCGGATTATCAAGCGCGTAATTCCCAAGAAATTATTCTCCAATTGCAAACTAGTCTTGCCTTTGGTAGTGGACTGCATCCTGCTACGATTCTCAGTTTACAGCTACTAGAACGCTATGTTGAACCCACCCTTTATACCCTCGATCTCGGCTCAGGCTCAGGAATTCTCAGCATTGCGATCGCAAAGTTAGGTGCGAAGGTGCTAGCGATCGATAATGATCCCATTGCTGTAGCTGCTACTCAAGATGCAGTGGAACGTAACCAAGTGACATCGCAGGTGCAAGTACAAGAAGCTAGCCTCGGTAGTGCCAGCCAACTAGGTCATTGGATGGGCGGTGATAGCATTGAATCGATAACGGCAATCGAGGCTAAGGGACAGTTCGATCTCATCGTCGCGAATATTTTTGCACGAGTGCATATTTCCCTCGCGCCTGAATTTTACAAAGCGTTACGTTCTACTTCCACTCATTCAGGAATCTTAATTACCGCAGGCTATACCAGCGATCGCGCAGACAATGTGACTTCAGCCATGATTGAAGCTGGTTTTGAGGAATATGATCGCGCTCAAATTGATGAATGGACAGCGATCGCTTTTCGTACTTACTAGCCAATTTACTGATCTCTCATAAAACTTGAGCGTAAACCCAAATTTGGGAATATGCTTTTTAATATAGAGATGGAAAACTTCCTATGAACTATCTAAAACTACTACCAATATTGAGTATTTTTTGCTTTCCTACGATGGCGATCGCTCAATATCCGATTATTTTTAATCACGTCAAATATATTTCTATCAGTCAAGATACTTGCACAAGGAGAGCTGAATTAGCTGCCAAAAACTCTGGCTTCGATAGCAACTTTGAGCCTCTGGCTAATGGAGCTTTTGGGGTCAATGGTCGATATAGCGTGTCAGTACGCTGTGAAGCTAATAAGGGGATTGTCTTTTTTGCTGTAGCAGGACCTGATAATGCAACTGCACGTAACCTCGTTAAACGAGTACAAAGCGCTTTTTAAAGCCCAAAGAATTGCCGCGCAGAGTGCGGCAATTCTTTGGGCTTTAGGTTTGACTTGTAATTGAACGTAACAATTTCTTAGACATGGCATAACACAAAAGGTTCGCTCAAACCTGATAATAGTAATTGACTAGGCTAGTAGCGATCGCTACTAACTCAACTTATGTCTTACCTAAACTAAGTACCAGTTTAAAAATAGACTTTTCAAGTAAGCGAGTTACAGAGTATTGTTTCCCCGCCTTTGGCGGGGAAACAATACTCTGATTAACTAGACTATGAAACGTTATATCTATTTTTAAACTTTCAATCGCAAAGAGGAGTTAAAAAATATATGGTGTATACCCCTTTGATTGGTTTCACTCTATTTGTCATCCTGTTTTTAGGAGTAGCATTTATGCTCAGTTATTTTTGGTGGGCTGATCGCTACAAAACTCCAGAAGTAATTGCCGCAGAAGTCATGCAGTTTTCCGAACAGTTCACTAACGCAGTATCAGTTTTTGCAGTAGGAATGCTAGCCTTTGGCATCATGCTCATATTTATTAACTTTTCCATCAAATAAATAAGAAGGGCGTGCAAAGAACGCCCTTCTTATTTATAAAAAACCTACTGCGCCACCAAGTAAAACACTCATCCCTGCGATCGCCACAGGATGAACGATCAAAGCCCAAATATTGGGAATTCTGATCCCTTCGCACAGGGGAAATACTAAACGGGCGATCGCCGCATTCACAATTAAAAATATCACTGCCCATAATGGGATCAAGCGCAAATTTAGCCCTGCTAGTACAAACCAAATCAGGATATTGGCGATCGCTACAGCGCCAACTCCCTGCACCCATCCTTTACCTGATTCAATCGGGCGGTTAGGTGACATCCACACCAAACCTAACCAAGTCAGGCTTGCCAATAACCCACAGGCGATCGCATTGTAAAAAAGTTGCATATATTTTGCGTCTCAAGGGCGACTTAACAATTTATTCAATTCTGGCAGGAATTCCCTGACGGCGCAATTGTTCAATTCTTTGCTGAGCTGCATTCGGATCTCGGTAAGAACCAACCTGTACTTGTCCATCGCTAGGTCTCACGTATGCATCTCGCTCAATCTGGCGAGCGTTAGATGCGTAGCTATTTTCCACAACTACACGATAGCTGCTGTTGTTATTAGGTGTAGTAGCTACGGGAGCAGGTGCAGATGATAGAGGTGCAGCATATTTCACCGCCGTATTACTACGGGGGGCGACATAGACCGTTGTGGGTACTACGGCTGGACTGGTGGCACGACTTACTGGGGCAGCAGTCGAACTTGTGGTACGAGGACTGCTTGATGAACTGCGTTGACTGGGTTCGCTATAGGTGGCGGCAGGAGGCTCCGTATAGGTTCTGCGAGGAGAAGATGCTGGTGGATTATAGCTTCTCTCTATAGGGGCTAGAACTGGTGGCAATGGTGCAACTGAAGTCGTCGGGAAAGATGATGAAGGTACAGTTCGCAGTGGTGGACTAGGAACAAAGGTCGTACTTGGGGCGAATAAAGCTGATGATTTTGAGGGATTAGTTAATGTGTTTTTTGCCGCAGAATCAGTTAACGGTTTGTTAGATTTCGTTAAACCATTAATTGCTTGATTGGATTGAGTTTTATCCCCTGCAAAAGGCACGAAAGATAAGCCTGTATCATTGGCTCTTTGCTGATTTTGTAAATTAATATCACTGCCTAAATCTGTATTTTTACCGTCAGTTTTACCATCAGTCTGGGCGGCTTTGGGGCGTGATTCAGGTTTAAAAAGTTTCATCACTCCTGATGGATCAACCATCAGATATCCGATCGCCGCACTAGAGCAGAGCAATAACAACAGCGAGATAATTCCCACAGGATTCATCAAGCTGCGTAAAGCACTTTTTTCTTGCGGATATGGCGACTGGTAATTTTGATCAACTGAATCTTGATCGCGATCGGCATAATGATCGGCATAGTCATTAGCAAAACTTTGCAAAATATCATCATCATCAGGTTCAGGTATTTTTGCCATTGGCGGTGAGTCTAGCTGCGTCGCATCGCCATCAAAACTACTTAGGTTTTGAGCGTAGGCTAAAGGCTCATTGGAGACAACATTATTTGCACTATCAAATCCGCCGAGGTTATCGTTAAGATCTAGCCCTTTATATCTATGTAATTCTGCGGCAGAAATATTAATCGATGGCGATGACACCGTTCCTAAGTTTGGCATCACAGGCATCTGAATGGTGCGCTGCTCATGCTCATGTGGATCAATCGGGGTGAGGGGCGAGAGGGCATCGGATAGGCTTGGCGATGTCCAGATCGATTGAGTAGAGACAGCACGAGGTCTGAAGGGATTTAGATAAGAAATCGTCTGACCATTTTCTTGCCAATGGCGATAACGATCTAGCTCGTCATTGAGGCTCGCATCCAAACCAGCCAACGCTGTTTGCAAGACTGAAGACTGAGCGATCGCTGGCAAAAACTCCGTCTCGGCAATAGAGACTTTGGGGTTACTGGGTTTAGCGATCGTGGGGGAGATGGTGGGACTCAATGTTTGCATAATCTTTACCTCAGGCAGGAACGGCGGTTTGAGCTAGGTAAATGTCTCGGATGTCTTCGGGAAGGGCATCTTCTAAGGCGTGATAAGCCTTGACTAGAAGCTGTTTAACATCGCTAGCAGAGATGTTTTCGCCTTCAGCGTGTAAGTAGGCAGCGATACGAGTATGGCTCCACTGAAAAGTTTGAGACAACAATAGTATCAGACGTAGGTTACCTGCCATCTGATTTAAGGCTTGATTTAGGTAGCACCAAAAGACAGGAGGCGTGTCTTTGAGCGAATATTGAATGTCTTCGACAGGTGGAACTTCGGCACGATTAATCATCATGGCGGCGATATTAATCAACCAACTTTGCAAGGATAGGCGTGGGTTATTGACTCGGAGGTCTAGCACCCGCATCTCATGGTAGATATATTCCCAAGTCTTTACAAATAAGTAATCTGATTGCACAGGCGATCGCGTGGCTGTGCCAATCAGGGTATATAGCACCTGTCCATAGCGACAAAAAATCGCGGCAAAATATTGACCCTCTTCAGGATGTCTTTGAAATAGTGTCACGAGTTCGCGATCGCTTTTCTGGAAAAGCGCCTGAATCTTAGGGTGATGAATTTCGGGAAGGGGGGGAAGCTGCACGGTCACGGCTATTGCTAGCTCACTGTATAAGTTTTCAATTTTGATGCACACATACTAGCAGCAAAGTATGATAATGCAACCCGTACTTCGTACTAAATCCAAAAGTATCGCGCAGCACTTCTGGAAAGTGAGAGCTTGATGTATGTACAAGCTGACTACAGCTTTTTGGGGCGAGCTATGGGCTAAAAGTTAATACTCAGTAATAATTTAACGGTATTGCCTAGCCAAATCAGAGCAACGACACCGCCAGCGATCGCTAAGGGGACGATGGCTAAGGCTTTCCAACTTTTAATACCTAATGCCACTGATGCGCTCCATATTTGCCAGATCACAAACCAGATGATTACCGCGATCGCCGCAGGGATACGATAAGCAGACGATACACTCAGCGCAGGAGCCATAAATAGCCAAGGCAAACTGGCAAACCCTGTTAGTGTCAGCAACTCGACCAGTTGAACATTTTTTTGAAAAACACTAGCTAATTGTTGCAGAAGAAATGTGAAAAATAGCCAGCCGATTACACTACTAATCACCGAGCCGATGATGCTGAAAATAGAAATCTGATTGAGGCGCAGGGTTTCTAAAACATTGACCAGAGCAATAATAGTTGCCGCTTGTACCAAGCTCGGATCAGACTTAAGTTGCTCAAAGGTGGCTTGGGGGAGGAATAATACTCCATAGAGGCGATCGAGAAATGTCCCCAAATTTTGTGGCGATTGAGGCGAGTTAACATTTGCGTTGCTATCTATGGCAATCTCTGTGAAATCGTCAGAATTTGGCTCGGTGGGATTCATAAAAGCTAATGGTTACGTTGATTAAGTCGAACTTTGCCGTGATTTTGTCTTAATCTAATAAGTAGCTGGGCATAGTTAAAAAACAGAGCTAAAACCTGTGGCGCTCACTGCACGTGCGCCATAGGTTTCAGGGTTTCTATTTAATTGCGCCCAGCTACTTACTAATTGCTAACTGACTTTAACATGATTGACCTTGATACTACGCAACCCCATCATCTCCTCAATATTGATGCTAACCAATTGCCACAAGGCTTACGGGGCAGAATTACTATTCCAGGAGATAAATCGATCTCGCATCGGGCGTTAATGCTTGGCTCACTGGCTGAGGGAGAAACTAAAATTCGCGGTCTACTACTAGGTGAAGATCCCCGTAGTACGGCGGCTTGTTTTACCGCGATGGGGGCGGAAATATCAGAACTTAATTCTGAACTAGTAACGGTTAGGGGAATTGGACTAGGTAACCTGAAGGAACCTGTAGATGTGCTGAATGCAGGAAATTCGGGAACAACTTTGCGCTTAATGTTAGGAATTTTGGCAAGTCATCCCGATCGCTTTTTTACAGTGACAGGTGATGCTTCATTGCGATCGCGCCCGATGTCTCGTGTAGTCAATCCTTTACGCCAAATGGGAGCGCATATATGGGGTAGAGAAAATGGAGCAAAAGCGCCCCTCGCTATTTCAGGACAAAACCTCAAAGCTATTCACTATCAATCCCCTGTCGCTTCGGCACAGGTCAAGTCCTGCATTATGTTGGCAGGTTTAATGACTGACGGGGAGACAATTATTACCGAGCCAGAGCGATCGCGCGATCATAGCGAAAGAATGCTGGCGGCTTTTGGCGCAAAAATAACTGTAGATGTGAATAGCAATACCGTCTCTGTCAAAGGTGGGGCAAAGTTAATAGGACAAGAAGTAACCGTCCCTGGAGACATTAGCTCAGCCGCATTTTGGTTAGTAGCCGCTTCGATCGTTCCCAATTCTGACTTAGTAATTGAGAATGTCGGTATTAATCCTACTCGTACAGGTGTATTGGAAGTTCTTGCGGAGATGGGAGCTGATATTACCTATGAGAACCAACGGGAAGTTACAGGTGAACCTGTCGCCGACTTACACGTTCGTTCTGCCTCTCTCAAGGCTTGTAGGATTGGTGGGGCGGTGATCCCTAGACTGATTGATGAGATTCCAATTTTAGCGATCGCTGCTAGTTGTGCCGAAGGAACGACAATCATCGAAGATGCCGAAGAGTTGCGCGTTAAAGAAAGCGATCGCATTGTGGCAATGGTCAAAGAACTAACTAAACTCGGAGCGCATATTACCGAACGCCCTGACGGTATGGAGATTGTTGGTGGTAAAGCCCTTACTGGCGCTGAAGTTGATAGCTATGACGATCATCGAGTAGCAATGAGTTTAGCGATCGCGGCTTTAGTTGCCAAAGGCAAGACTTCGATCAATCGCGCCGAGTCCGCAGCTATTTCCTATCCATCCTTTATTCCCACTTTACAAAGCTTGTACTCCAACTAGTTAGGGCAACCGCACACGTTTCTTAACAATTAACGAGATTTAGACAGCGACTATGTTTAAGGTACTCAGGATATCCTTAAGATAGTTGTTGTTCCAGCCAGCTTTAAGACGTTTTGTCTTGACACCGACCTTACTGTTTTTATCTCTTGACAACAAATTTAAACTGATATGACGTATAACAGCCAAGTTTTCGGCAATATAGCCTCGGCAGGATTGCGAAGCATCTTCACCAAAACCAACATCAAGAATCCAATGTAGTTGATTTTCAATACTCCAGTGATTTCTGACAGATTGGGAAAATCTGTGGACATCACTCTCAAGACTAAGCAGATAGTATCGCTGCTCAGTAGAAATAATTCCATTTATAATGCGCTCTGATTCAACCATACCAATACTTTTCAAACCTATCCATTTCTCTGCACCGATTAAGTATTCGGTATTACCCATTGTCCAATAGCGACGAGTTTCAATGCGCCCATGTCCTTTCTCAACCGTTTCATAGAACTGATGTTCAATATTTTTGAAGTTCTGTTCTCGTGCAGAGGTAAATAGTTCACGCACATCTTTATGGAGATTACCTTGATTGCCTTTCAGTGCTAACACATAATCTGCTCCCTCTTCGATGATTGTTTTCGCGATTTCGGTCTGACATCCCATTGCATCTATGCTCACCACACAACCTCGTATCGCTAACATTTTTAGCAATGATGGAATCGCTGTTATTTCATTGGATTTCTCGTCCACTTTTTGCTGTCCCAATACCAAATGTTGTGATGCTGACCACACACTCACCATATGAATCAGACTACGCGAATTTCCTGCTTCCTTTGCTCCTCTCAGGGTTTTGCCATCTATGTTTATCAATTCTCCGTCGGTGGATTCATGGACTGCTTCCATCCAGCTAATAAAGCTTTTTTGCAATGCTTCTGGCTTCAGTCTCGCAAATAATCTCTCGAATGTATCTACTGACGGTATGCCGTTTGCTAATTCCAAAAATGTCTTTAACCATTCTTCTTTCTCTTTGCCATATTCGGCGATTGCTACGAAGTTATCGGCTCCACAGATCACTGCACAAATCGTGATTATCAATATGTCGAGTAGCTTATGCAGGATACTGTGTGCTGCTCTGGGATCTTGCAAGTTCCCAAAGTGGGTTTCGATTAATCCGACGGGACTGACTGTTGCTAGCATTTTGGACTTATCTTTCTAAATATCCTCAATTCTCCCGTTTCTCCCTTTTTTCCTCGTTAAGAAATGTTCGCTAGTTTGTTAAGAAACGTGTGCGGTTGCCCTATCCAACTAGTACCAAAACTAAGTAGCTAGGCATAAGTAAACTTAAAACCTAGAAGCTTGTGCCGCACGCTTAGCGTGCGGCACAAGCTCTCGTTTTGGGTTTTAACTATGCCTAGCTACTTAAAAATGGCTCCACCATTTTTAGTTTTAAAAAACCTTAGAAGTTACGTATTTTTAGAGTGGTGGCGCGAAGCGCCACCACTCTAAACTATCTAAATTGGATAGTCCTATTTATTTAAAAATGACTCTACTACTTTGACATTCTCAGAACTGCCGATAATTAATGGTGTACGGGTATGGAGCTTCTCAGGAATCACATCAAGAATTTCTTGAGTTCCCGTAGTAGCTCGACCACCTGCTTGCTCAACTAAAAAGGCTAAGGGAGCAGACTCATAAAGTAACCGCAATTTTCCATCTGCATGACCAACTGTACCAGGATAGAGAAACACACCTCCCTGAAAGAGAATCCGATGGATATCCGCAACTAGCGCTCCCGAATAACGGGCAGTATTGCCAGCTTGTCGATGGATATAGCGTACATATTCACGCATGGGTTCTTCCCATTGCCAGAAGTTTCCTTCATTTACACTATAAATTGAACCCTTTAGAGGAATGTGAATATTCTCTTGAGATAGAATAAATTCTCCAATACTAGGATCGAGTGTAAAAGCGTGAACACCTTTACCAATGGAATAAACTAGCATTGTACTAGTACCGTAAAGAATATAACCAGCCCCAATTTGCTTGCGTCCAGATTGTAATAAATCTAGAGCTTCTCCTGACTCATCATTTCCCTCTTGTTGCCGAATCGAAAAGATAGAACCGATCGCTAAATTTACGTCAATATTGCTAGAGCCATCGATGGGATCATAGAGCAAAGTATAGCGACCTATGGGACAATTTTCAGGAATATAGTAGGGCTTTTCCATTTCTTCGGAAGCCAAACGACAGACTAGACCACTTTGCTCAAAGGCGCGGAGAAAAACCCGATTAGCGTAGCGATCCATCGTTTTTACCGCTTCACCCTGCACATTAATCTCACCTGTTACGCCCAGCACATTTTCGACTAAACCTGCACGGCTTAAGTGTCTAGCGATCGTTTTACCTGCTAACCCAATCCGCCCCATCAATGCACTAAGGTCATAGGATGTCGCAGAAAATGTCCCAAACTGCGAGAGGACGTGCTGCGAAAGGGTCGTAAAGTCACGTTCAAGGACAATCTCTTCCGCAGGGTTGAGTCTGGTAGAATCGGTCATGGTGCGATTACCTTAATTCTTCTTTTCCCTTATTAGTCTAATTCATCTAGCGTTTTTCATGAAGTATAGCTGTCGCCAGTCTTAAACCAGAAGACGAGTTGCGGCGCAACTCGTCTTCTGGAATGCTGATCGCTTGAAAATTCCTATAGTATTGTTCCAATACAGAAATAATCATGAGTATTTGTTCTAGTTGCCAAGCCGTAAATCCTGATAGTTATCAATTTTGTCAATCTTGCGGCACTAAAATTCTTGTAGATACCTCCTCTATGAATATTCTTGGAGAAGAAGCTCTTAAACCTTCTTCCACTCCCACTATGCCCCTAAATTTAGAGAATATCTTAGAAGAGATCCAGATTCAGGTAGAAGAATTGGCATCTTCTCAACTAGAGGGAAATTCAGCACAATCACCACAGCGATCGCTAGAAGAAACAACTTCAACATCAAGTGCAGTAGATTTAGCAAAAGATTTAGCAAATACTAATCCCGAACTACCAACGGTTATCCATCCTCGCATAGGTTCGACAATGCACTTGCAGGATATAGTCTATGCTGGCAAGACTGATGTTGGTAGACAACGCGATCGCAATGAAGATGACTTTGTGACAATTTTGCAAACTCGCTGCATTAATGGCAAAAGTCAAACTAGCGATCACAGTTATCGAGGGTTATTTGTATTGTGTGATGGTATGGGGGGACATGATGGGGGGACAGAGGCAAGTGCGATCGCCGTTAACTCTATTACTGAGCAGTTTCAACCATTTTGGAGCGCTACTTTGCCAGGGGCGAAAAAACTCAATGAAGTGATCACTAAGGCTAATCAGGAAATTTTTGAAAGGAATGAAAGTGAGCAACGCCAAGATCTCAGCAGAATGGGAACAACTTTGGTGATGTTGGCAGTTCATGATCTGGAAGTGGCGATCGCCCATGTTGGGGATAGTCGCATCTATAAAGTGACGAATAGCACCAATAGTCAAAATTCCCCAACTGAAAATTCTGATAATTCTTTAGAGTCTGCCCATCCCCAATTAGAGCAAATAACTCGTGATCATGAAGTTCTCAACCAATTACTAGATCTGGGAATGGATTTTGAGTCTGCCTCAACGCGACCGAATGCTCATCAATTAACTCAAGCGTTAGGACCTAATTCAGGCGATCGCCTTGAACCTGCTATTCAGTTTTTCGCACTTACTGAACCAGCTTTATTTTTACTCTGTTCCGATGGGTTGTGTGACAACGATGCGATCGAGCAGAACTGGCAAACCCATTTACTACCGATTTTAAATCAGGAGATTGATATCGAAACGGGTTTAGACAATCTGATTGAGTTAGGAAATAACGTCAATGGTCATGATAATCTCACCGCGATTCTGGTTTTATGCAATCTTGTTGCTTAAGTCTCTTTGTTACAAAAAAAGTTACAAAAAAACCTCGCATTGCGAGGTTTTTTTGTAATTACCGTTTCGAGTATTGAGGAGCCTTACGAGCTTTCTTAAGTCCGTATTTCTTACGTTCCTTAGAACGAGGATCGCGGGTTAAGTAACCTTCAACCTTGAGAGGCTTACGATTTTCGGGAGCCAATTCAACCAATGCACGAGCCACACCCAATTTGATTGCGTCAGCTTGACCTGTGACACCACCACCATGAGCATTGACCAAAACATCATACTCATTTTCCAAGCCCAAGGTTTCCAGAGGAGCCTTAACACCTGAAATGTAGCTGGGGTTGAACTGCAAGTACAGATCACCAGGTTTGCCATTGATCACGATTTTGCCTTCGCCTGGAACAAGACGCACACGAGCGATCGCTCTTTTACGACGACCAGTACCCCAGTAAACAGCACGATTAGAACGTTCAGTATCTGACATCAGTTATTTCTCCTACTTCTGCGATGGAATGGTATTGATCACCAAGGTTTCAGGCTGTTGTGCCTCATGGGGATGGCTAGCACCCTTATAAACCTTGAGTTTAGTGAAAAGCTGACGACCGAGGGTATTCTTCGGCAACATACCCTTAATGGCGTGTTCAAGCACACGCTCAGGTACACGGGCAATTACCTTATCAAAGGTTTCAGTCTTCATTCCACCTGGGCGACCAGAATGTCTTCTGTATAGCTTTTGAGTGGATTTCTTCCCAGTGACGGCAATTTTTTCAGCGTTGATCACAACGACAAAATCGCCAGTATCCAAGTGAGGCGTATAGATGGGCTTATTTTTACCGCGCAAGATTACCGCGATCGCACTAGCTAACCGTCCGAGGCGTTGACCTTCGGCATCGATAATGTACCATTTGCGGTCTGGCTCTTTGGGTAAGTAGCTTTTATTAGGAGTGATGGTAGTTGTAGTCATGAGTTTCTCTACAAACGAATTTTTCTATGAAAATTTTATTTAGTTTTTGTTTGACTTGATATTTGCAAAATATTTGCAAACTCTGCAAATGGGTTATCGACATAGCCGATCGCTAATAAGCATAGTCCTTGCGGCGGTGCGGCATATTTAACTTCAATACGGCGCTTTTCTTGCCATCTGTTAGTAAAGTCAGCAATGGTCAGGCGTGAGCGCCCCACATCGACTAACTGCCCAACTAACAAGCGAATCATGCCATACAGAAAACCACTTGCCTGAACTTCGACATGGACAAAATCGCCATCGCGCCAACATAATGCTTCTTGAAGCTCAAGACGACTATGGGGACGGCTTGAACCTGCTCTCTGGAACGCTGCCATATCCTGCTCGCCGAGCATTAGCTGCAAGGCTTGATGGATTAGCTGTTCGTCAAGGCGATCGTGGTAGTAGTGCCAACTAAACTGCTTCACAAATAAATTCGGAATTGCGGCTGTGTAAATCGTGTAACGATAACGTCGCCATGTTGCCGAAAATCTAGCGTGCCAGTCGGAAGCCACTTCTGTCGATCCGCAGATCAAGATGTCTTCGGGCAGGTAACTATTTAGCACCTTTGCCCAACGTTGAGGAGGGATGAAGCTAGATGTATCAAAATGCGCCACTTGAGCCGCAGCATGAACACCTGTATCTGTTCTACCTGCACTATGCAAAACCGTTGGCTTTCCGCAGATCTGAGCGATCGCTTCTTCAATGGTTTGTTGCACGGAGGGATGATGGGGCTGTCTTTGCCACCCGTAATAATGTGTACCGAGGTATTGAATAGCCAAAGCCACACGGCGGGAAGACTCAGAATCAGCAGCAAACATCTTTATCCAAGCTGATCTTATACGAGTTGCAAGATTGCAATTTCCGCATTGTCACCACGACGGTTAACGGTACGGACGATACGGGTATAACCACCGTTGCGATCAGCGTAACGTTCTTTAGCTTGGGTAAACAATAGGTCAACTAAGCTAGTTACACGCTCATCTTCAGGTAGTTGTTCTTGCTTTGTCTTGGTTTGGACGCGATCGCTTACAGGTTCGCCATCCTTAACCGAGATATCGTATAGATAGGCGATCGCTTGACGGCGAGCGTGCAGAGAACCATTCTTCGCAAGGGTAATAATATGGTCAGCAGTGGTGCGAACCGCATTAGCTCTAGCTCTGGTGGTTTTAATTTCGCCTCTGAGGATTAATTCAGTCGTCAAAGCACGGAGAAGCGCTTTACGCTGGTCAGCAGCTTTATTAAGCTGAGGGGTTTTATTACGGTGACGCATAGGTATGTACTAGATGGATATGAAACTCTTTACCGAGTTTGTTTACAGAACTTTAGAAGCTTTAGACTCAGTTAAGGTCAAGCCAAGATGCTGTTTGAGGGCATCCATAACTTCTTCAGCCGACTTTTGACCAAAGTTTTTGATTTCCAGTAAATCGTCTTGGGTATATTCCAACAAATCAGCAACAGTATTAATCTGTGCACGTTTGAGACAGTTATAGGCTCTAACCGATAGTTGGAGTTCCTCAATATGAATCTGCTTAGTCTCATCCTGTTCGTCACGCTCTTGAGGCAGTGTTGGCGCAAGGGTGATTTCTTGTAAGGGTGAGAACAGATTCACTAATACACTAGCTGCTTGGCTAAGTGCTTCTTGAGGAGTAATGCTACCGTTTGTCCAAATGTCGATTTGCAGACTCTCTTTATTGATCGCATCACCGATCCGAGCGTCCTTAATCTCATACTTGACCTTTCGCACAGGCATAAACACCGCATCAATTTTGAGGGTGTCAATAGGAGAACTGTGGTCTTCTTTAGAGCGATCTACGGAACGATAACCTTTACCACGCTCAATTGTTAGTTCCATTTCCAAGGTTGCGCCCTCACTAAGAGTGGCGATGTATTGGTTAGGATTAACAATCTCGATATCAGATGGCAAAGAATGGAAGCTGGTAGCTGTAACTAGCTTTGGACCGCGCTCTACCAAACGAATGATCTGTGGTGCTGAGCTATAAGACTTCAACACTAGTTCTTTCAGGTTAAGCATCAAATCCAAAACGTCTTCCCGTACGCCTGGAATTGTCGCAAACTCATGGTTGACACCAGCAATGCGAACAGCAGTGACGGCCGCACCCTCAAGATTGGAGAGCAATACCCGTCTGAGCGCATTTCCAATGGTAATGCCTTGCCCCCGATCTAGTGGCTCCAGTACGAATTGACTGTACTGGCTATTGTCTTTTTCTGTGTGGGATGCAACGCACTCAACCTGAAACTGTGCCATATTTGTACCGACTTAGTCTGCAAGAGTAAACGAAAATCAAAGGGGAAAATTAGAGAATTGAAATAAAAATTACGAATTACGAGTTACGAATTTAGCTTTTAATTCTTTAATTCGTAATTTCTAATTCGTAATTGATTACACACGTCTGCGCTTTGGAGGACGGCAACCGTTGTGGGGAATTGGGGTAATGTCACGAATCAAGGTGATTTCTAGACCAGCAGCTTGTAGCGCTCTAACTGCTGTTTCACGTCCTGATCCAGGACCTGTAACCATTACTTCGACCTGACGCATTCCTTGCTCCATTGCTCTTCTAGCAGCAGATTCGGCAGCAGTTTGCGCTGCAAATGGAGTACCCTTCTTCGCGCCCTTAAAGCCACTAGCACCAGCCGAAGACCAAGAGATGACATCACCTACGGTGTCAGCGATCGTGACGATTGTGTTGTTAAAAGTAGACTGGATATAAGCGACTCCATTAGGGACATTACGCTTATTTTTGCGTGCGCCAGTTCTACGGGTTGTTTGACGAGCCATTGTTTCGTATTAATCCTTACTTACTTCTTACCAGGTGCTTTCTTCTTACCAGCGACTGTGCGACGACCACCACGACGGGTACGCGCATTGGTACGGGTACGTTGTCCACGTACAGGTAGTCCCATACGGTGACGACGACCTCGGTAGCAACCAATGTCTACTAGGCGTTTGATGCTTAAACCTTCAAGACGACGCAGATCGCCTTCTACTTGAAAGTTGGATTCTACCTCTTGGCGTAAAGTTGTTACTTCAGGATCAGTAAGCTCTTTTACCCTTGTATCAGGGTTTATTTTGGTAGCTGCTAAGATTTTTTTGGCGCTAGTTAGACCGATACCGTATATATACGTTAGTCCTATTTCGATGCGCTTGTCACGAGGAAGGTCAACTCCTGCAATGCGAGCCACTATAAGTCTCCCAATTAGTTGTCAGTTTTCAATGTTACATTTGTCCCTGAGGACTGCTGTACAACCAAATCTTCGTGAGAGCGTGCGTTCTATGCAGTGGGTTAGCTACAATCGGCAGAAGCAAATTACGAAGAAGGCATATTTTACAGCGAACTCTATAATATATTGACAATGGCAACTTCTGTCAAGATTAGTCAAGTTTTTTGCAATTACCAAGTTGTTGTCATGAAGTCATGCCCCACCCTAACAACTTGGCAATTGCTAATTATCCCGATCGCTGTCTAAAGCACCAACTCCAGAAATGGATCGGTAATTGTAGCTGAGAGAAGGGCTAGTGTTTGGAGTTTGTGAACGTGAAATTTTCATGATATCGTCTTTGATGGCTTCGAGATCGACATAGCGATCGGCAACGTTAATTAAATGATCGCTGGTCATTGATCGCAGGCTGACGACTTCGACACGTACGCCCCGATAACTAGCAGCATCAACCGCATAGGCAAGATCCCCATCACCGCTAACTAATACGGCTGTGTCATAGGAACCAATTAATGCCATCATATCTACGGCGATTTCCACATCAAGGTTGGCTTTTTTGGAGCCGTCGGGTAACTGCACGAGTTCCTTGGAGATGACGCGGTAACCATTACGGCGCATCCATAATAAAAATCCTTGTTGCTTTTCGTTAGTGCGATCAACGCCTGTGTAGAAAAAAGCACGAAGTAACCGAGAACCATCGGTAAGGCATAAAAGCAACTTGGTATAGTCGATCTCAATGCCTAATTGGAGGGCAGCGTAGAAAAGATTAGAGCCATCAATAAAGATGGCAACGCGCCCTCGATTTTCTAAAATTTGGTCTGGCTTAAAACCAGAATCTTGCTCGAACGGTAACATATTTTTGCCTATAGAACGTTTGTTATCTAGTGCCGAGGGATGAAGCTTGGGTATTAGCATGGATACTTAAAACCGTCCTAAGTGTTTACCTAATTCAGAAGAACCTCTTAAAACCTTTTAATAAACTGATGCACGTTTTGATAGAAATCCAATTAGGAATCTAGCATTGGACGCTAAAAGTAATCTTTAACAAAACAACTAGCCTTATCCCAAGACTATTTACAAAATAGATTTAAGTAAATTTGAGATGAATTGAAAAATTTGAAATAAGTTAAAAAATATATATAATAAATTTTTTATGAACTAGCTATAACAGCAATTAATTTACTTTTATACCTTATTTTCAACTATACACCATAAGTAAATATACTTAGAGGAGTAGCTTTTAGTAATTATTGTGGTAAATCTAAAAAATCTACAAGGGTATAAAACTTTGGTGATTAAATCTACTGCAACTCAAGTAGTTTCAATGCGTTGAAAGATGGGTACTGGGGTGGCTAGGGAAGTACCTGATTTTAGTATTCCCCAATTTGAATGACTCCAATCAGGAGGAGATGTTTCGTTAAATATCAAGCCTAATTGCTGATAAGCAGCAATGCTGAGCTTAGGAGTAATTGGGGAAAGTAAGTAGACCGCAATGCGGACTGCTTCTAGCAAAGTATATAAAGTTTCATTAACTTCCTGTTGTTTACCTGCTTTGAAAAGTTTCCAAGGTGCAGTTTCATCAATTAATTTGTTGCAATTCCAGATTAATTCCAAAATTTGCTCGGCAGCCCCACGAAAGTCGAGATTTTGATACTTAATCGCAACGCGATCGCCTAAATTTGTTGCCTGTTCGATGATGGGAATAATTAACTCAGAAACTTCACTGCGATCGCGGGGATCATGGGCAGGTATGGTTTGTTGAGAATATTTATTTGCCATGCCGAGGCTGCGATTGAGTAAGTTACCCAAGCTATTAGCAAGATCCGCATTAACGATCGCTATAAATCTATCTTCGCTAAAGTCGCCATCCCGCCCAAATTCAATTTCCTTTAAGAAATAATATCGAATGGGATCAGCCCCATAGCGATCAACTAGTTCATAAGGATTAATTATATTACCTAATGTTTTCCCCATTTTTAAGCCATCTTTTGTCAGCAAACCATGACCAAACACCCGTTCTGGCAATGCTAACCCTGCGGAAAGTAACATCGCTGGCCAATAAATCGCATGAAATCTTAAGATATCTTTACCAATAATATGCAAATTGAAGGGATACCACTTTTTTAGGGCATTTTCGAGGGTCGGTTCATCGTCTGGATCGAGCAGTGCGGTGACATAGCCGAGTAAAGCATCGAACCAAACATAGATGGTATGGCTAGGGTCGGTAGGAATGGGGAAGCCCCAGTCAAGATTGACGCGGGAGATCGAAAAATCCTGTAAGCCTTGTTTCATAAAGCCCAAAACTTCATTGCGACGGCTTTCAGGCTGGATGAAGTCAGGATGTTCCTCATGGAACTTATCGAGAGCATCCTGATATTTAGATAGACGGAAAAAATAATTTGGCTCGTCACGCCATTCACAAACGACATTGGTGTGGGTGGGACAGTGATGACTTTCGGGAAGCTCACGTTCTTCTTTAAATTCTTCGCAAGCGACGCAATACCAACCTTTTTGCTGATTTAAGTAAATATCACCTGATGCATAGACCCGTTGAAAAAATTCGTTAACGATCGCCTGATGTTTCGGTGCGGTGGTGCGGGTGAAGCGATCAAAGCGAATATTAAACTTTTCCCAGAGTGTATAAAATTCGGCAACGGTGCGATCGCAGTGTTCTTGAGGCGATAAATTATTTTTTTCGGCAGTACGCTGAATTTTTTGTCCATGCTCATCCGTACCTGTCACAAACATTACAGGATGTCCTTTCAGCCGATAAAACCTAGCAAAAGCGTCAGCAGCGATCGTCGGATAGGCGCTACCTATATGTGGGCGATCATTGACATAAAAAAGTGGTGTGGTTAAAGCGATCGGTTTTAGGGACATACAAGACTCAGTACGGTGCTACTACCATTTTGCAAAAAAATGGTGGTAAATGTGACATTTTTTCCAAAAAACCAGAATTTAACGATCATGAAAAATCTGAAATCACATCAAAACTGGATGGATCGGGCGATCGCCTTGGCTAAAGAATCTGGTGAAGCTGGTGAAATTCCTGTGGGAGCGGTACTTGTGAATAATAGAGGAGAGGCGATCGCTACGGGTGTAAATCGTAAAGAACGCGATCAAGATCCCACTGCCCATGCGGAAATTGTGGCGATTCGCAATGCTACTAGATTGCTCAAAGATTGGCATCTCACGGGATGTACGCTTTATGTCACCCTAGAACCTTGCCCGATGTGTGCGGGCGCAATTTTGCAAGCGCGAGTTAGTACTTTAGTTTATGGCGCTGATGATCCTAAAGCAGGGGCAATTCGGACTGTGGCAAATTTGCCCGATAGTCCTGTTTCGTTTCATAAACTAGAGGCGATCGCAGGAATTCGCGAACGTGAATGTCAAGAATTACTACAAGCTTGGTTTAAAAATCTCAGAAAATAATTAAGGCTGCATCGCAGCCTTAATTATTTTCTGAGTTACTTACTACATAGAGTATTGATGCGATCGACAATCTCGCTTTCCTTACCTGTCGCAACTTCAAATTCTTTCTTTGCCTTTTCTAAGGCAGTTTTATCTTTAGCATCTGTTGCTTTTACCTGAGCCTTCAGAGCTTGGGAAACATCCCCATACATCCCCAACAATTCTACCTGGACCTCTTTGAGCTTGGCATCTTGGACAGCTACAGCCTGTACTTCAGTGCGAACTTGCTCAATACTGTCTGCAAGTGAAGTAAAACCTGAAGTATCCTTAGGGGCTACCAGAGTTTTCGCTTTATTGGCAACGGTAACAAATTTGTTGCATTGAACAACCCAATTTTCCCCACAACCATAAAGGAAGAGTCCCACAACCAAAGTAATAGCACTAAAAGCAGTGTAACGATTAAGCCGATTTGAGAAAGTATGGCATGAAGACTTTTGAAGTTGCATTATGTTTAAGTGCCGATTGTCCAAATTTATGGTTTTCGATTGTTCGAGTGTCTAAAAATTCTAAAATGTTTTAGCGGACTAAAGCTAACTCCCAAAAAATAAGCGATCGCCTTCACTAGACTTTGAGGCACTGGTCAACTAATACCAAAACTAAAAATGGCGTAGCCATTTTTAGTTTTAAAAACCCTTACTGGATTTGTTTTTCAATTCACAAAAGTGTCGTCACACTTTTGTGAATTGCTATTAGCAAGCTTTCTCAAGAGGTAATGATAGGCGGCGCGAAGCGCCGCCTATCATTTTAATTTGTAATTAAATTCACTAAGGTGCGTACCGCAAAACCAGTGCCGCCAGCATTGTTGTAGCCTGACTCGCGATCGCTCCAGACAGGTCCCGCGACATCAAGGTGCGCCCATGCTTTTGTTTTTTCGACAAATTGCTTTAGAAATAAAGCGCCTGTAATTGCCCCACCTGCGCGAGAACCTGTATTTTTGAAATCGGCAACCACAGATTTCAATTGGTCGAAATAGGGATCTTCGAGGGGCATCCGCCAGAATTTTTCGCCAGCGTCTTTCGCAGCTTTGGCGACCGCCTCTGCCAAATCTTCATCAATCGACCACATCCCCGCAATATCTTCACCCAATGCGACCACACAAGCACCTGTCAATGTGGCGAGATCAATGATCGCATCGACACCTAGTTTGTCGGTATAGACGAGGGCATCAGCAAGGGTCAGACGACCTTCTGCATCAGTATTATTAACCTCAATGGTTTTGCCATTAGAAGCAGTGAGGATATCCCCAGGGCGCATCGCATTGCCATTAACCATATTTTCGCAAGTGGCAACAATGAAATGCACTTCGATATCGGTGGGTTGCAGATGGGCGATCGCCTTCGCTGCACCAAGGGCTGCCGCCGAGCCACCCATGTCGGTTTTCATCAGTTCGATGCTGCTACCTACACCTGTTTTTAGGTTCAAGCCGCCCGAATCAAAAGTTAAGCCCTTGCCCACGATCGCGAGTTTACGCTTGGGCGTACCGTTGTTATAGGTGAGATGAATAAATTTTGGTGGGATATCGGAAGCCTTTGCCACACCCAGAAATGCCCCCATGCCTAAGGCTTCGCAATCGGCTTGTTCTAGGATTTTGGCAGTGAAATACTCTGACTCATTGGCGATCGCTACAGCAGTTTCGGCAAGAGTAATGGGCGTAACGATATTGGCAGGAGCCGATACGAGTTCTCGCGCCAAGATGACACCATCGACAATTTGCTGGGCTTTAGCGATCGCCGCATTGGCTAACTCAGGATTCGTTTCCAAAACTTCTACTTGATCCACAATCCAAGGCTGAGCATTTTTTGACTTAAAGCGTTTGTCTTGATGAGCAGCGAGCAATATACCTTCGGCGATCGCTTGAGTCGTAGTGCTGACATCTTGGTTATAGTCAGGAAAAGCCAAAGCTAATTTTTTTACCTTCTCTTTATTTGCCCACTTCACCGCCGATGCTGCGGCTTTACGCCAAGTGTCGGCATTAGCTTTTGCAGGATCACCTAATCCGATCAACATCACTTTACGAATGGCGTAGTCCACGCCAATGCGCCCACTAACTGATGACCCCAGCTCCCCTGTAAATTCTGCCTCCGTAATCAAGTCTTTTAAGGTGCAAGCTAAGACCTTGATATCGAGATTATTTAATGCGAAGGATAGTTCTAGAGGTTTTTTCTCTTGTGGTTCTGATTGCTCATCACTAGTTTTAGGAGCCGCAAAAACAGCGATCGCCAGAGCATCACCATGCCAAGTTTGGGGCGAAGTTACTAACGGAATAATCTTCATGATCTACAGGGTTGTTAAGTTTTGTCGCTATATTACACCAATGCAAGTTTTGCTTAGGATCTAAAACCCAAAGAAATGAAGGCGGTGCTTCGCACCGCCTTCATTTCTTTGGGTTTTAGATTTAATTGCGCCCAGCTACTTACTGTCTTGCTGTCAGAAATCACTGGGGACGCGAATAAATCGTGACATTACCCATGAAATCAGCGCCAACAGCTATAGAACTAAATTTTTCAGTTTGTACTACAATCTTTTATGGCATAAAGACATATTTTCAGTATCTTTAACCCGATTGCATGATGATTGTAATGTATTGGCTAGCAGAAGATGCTTTAAGTAAGGTATGTTGGCTGCTGTTTAACAGTGAGGAGTTGTAGACTAAAATTATGCGAATTTCTTCCAGTTGGTTGACGCTTGGTGCGAGTTTATCGCTTCTGATTCCAGCTTGGACAGCCAATGCTCAAGAATTTAACCTGCCTCTACGTCCTTTTAGCAAGGTCGTCTTGGAGCCTGACACCTCAATTCAGATCACTTCACAACCTGTTTCTCCAAATACTGCGCCTCAACAGGTAGACATTGTTAAGCCTCAACCTGAATCAGTAAGCAATAAGCAGCAGAATATTGGCAAAACACAGGTAAAAGTTGCGGCATTACCTCAAGCCTCTACCTCAGAAATATCAAAATCAGCGAATTCCCAACCAATTGCTACTCCAGATAGTCAGCGATCGCAACCTCAATTAGTCAGTTCTTCTACTGAACCCGCTAGAGTAATCCCTAGTGCAGCAGCTTCTAGCTCAGGACAGCTTGATCCCGCCCAGACTTTGGTTGTGCCAACTACTCCCAGTCAAGTCAAACTGGAAACTACGAAACCAGTTACCCTCGAAGAAATTCTGGACTTGATTGAAAAAACAAATTCTGATGTGATTAATGCCAGAATTAGCATAGATCGGTCGCGGGCTGCCTTGCGAGAAGCAGAAGCAGGGCGATCTCCTACAGTTTCGGGATCAGTCCAGTATAGCTACAGTGACTCAGCCCAAGCGCGACTCAGTAGCATTAATAACAATACCCCTTTAGGCAAAACTAATAGTAATCCCCTCACAGGTACGCTGGGAGTTAATTACAATCTCTTCGATTCAGGGGTAAACGATAATACAATCCGTGTGGCTGAAAACAACTTACGCATTGCGGAAGCAGATTTGAGTCGCATCAGGCAAACCATCCGCTTGAGTATTGTTACCGCCTACTACAATCTCCAAAATGCGGATGAAACGATTCGCATTCGTCGTAAAGCTGTCGAAAATACCGAAAGAAGCTTAAAAGACACCCAAGCAAGAGAAAAAGCAGGGGTTGGCACCAAGTTTGATGTACTTCAATCAGAAGTCCAACTGGCTAATGCTAGGCAAGACCTACTGAATGCCGAAGCTGCACAACTAGTTGCTAGACGTGAATTGTCTCGTCAGCTTAACTATCCTGCGACCATCGAAATTACGGCGGCGGATAAAATTGCCCCCGTACCTGAATGGAAGTTGCCAGTAGAAGAAACAATTTTACTAGCAGTACGCAATCGGGCTGAGCTAGATATTCGGAAACTAGAGCGTGAAGTTGCTCGCGATCGCGCCAATACTTCCCTAGCGAGGTTAGGTCCTCAAGTGAGCGTATTTGCTAACTTTAATACTGCTTCTGAATTTACGAGTGGTAGTGGTATTGGCGTTGGCTATCAAGTTGGTGCAAGACTCGATTGGAGCCTTTATGATGGCGGTAAAGCTGCGGCACAAGTAGATCAATTTAAAGCGGATCAATCCCTTGCCGAAAGCCGTTTTGAGCAGGCCGCCCGTCAAGCCCGTTATGATGTGGAAGAGTCATACATCAATCAGCGATCGCGCTTCCAACAAATCGAAACCGCCACCAAAGCCGTTAAAAGTGCTGAAGAAGCATTGCGTCTAGCCCGTCTTCGTCTTGATGCAGGAGTGGGGACACAGCTTGAAGTAATTACGGCGGAGTCAGATCTCACCCGTGCCGATGTCAACCGCGTCCAAGCGATTATCGGTTACAACCAGTCTCGTGCCAATCTCGAACGTGCTATCAGTGGATTATAAAAAGAAGAGGGGCGCAAAGCGCCCCTCTTCTTTGCATAAAAATCAAGACTAGAGATTAATTATGGTCATAGCTGATGGATTTATTTACGCTTGTCTCTTGGCGATCGTCTTGATTACGTTATTCAGCATCCAATCAAGTATCAATCGCCTTGAGCGAAAGATGAAACGCCTTGATCTTTCTCTAAGCTTACTCTTAAATCGGATGGAGGTTGAAGTTCCATCTCGACTGTCAGAGCGTGTCAAGCAGATGGCACTCGATCCCTATCGTAAAATAGAAGCAATTAAGATTTATCGAGAAGAGAATGGAACGGGGCTGAAGGAGGCAAAAGAAGCTATAGAAGATTTTTTGGATAATAACAAATAAGTAGCTAGGCATAAGTAAACTTAAAACCTAGAAGCTTGTGCCGCCCGCGTAGCGGGCGGCACAAGCTTTGGTTTTGGGCTTTGATATTATGCATCCGCTTCAAGAATGGCGCGATCGCGAATTCGGCAGGAATCGCATACACCACAGGGGACTTCACCGCCTTGATAGCAAGACCATGTGAGTTCAATCGGTACACCCAAGCGCCTTGCTCGTCTGACAATATCGGTTTTAGAATCCATGACTAAGGGCGCAACTAATCGTGGTGCATGACCTTCTACTCCCACCTTAGAAGAAAGTGCGGCTAGTTTTTGGAAAGCTTCTAAATAATCAGGACGACAATCGGGATAACCAGAATAATCTACAGCATTAATTCCTAAATAAATTGCCTCGGCTCCCTTTGATTCGGCGAGAGATAGAGCGATCGCAATAAATACGGTATTTCGCCCTGGAACATAGGTAATTGGAATCTCTCCAGTTTGCACACCTGCGGTTGGGATAGCAAGATCAGTGTCAGTTAAAGCCGAACCTCCCCACTGTGCCAAATTTACATCAACGATAAAATGGTCGCGCACATTCAAGGCGGCGGCAACTTGTCGTGCCGCTACTAACTCCCGTTCATGACGTTGACCATAGCGAAAAGATAGGGCGATCGCCTCATAGCCATCGGCGATTGCCTGTGCTGCCACCGTTGCCGAGTCCAAACCACCCGACAATAGAATCACGGCTTTTTTGACTGAATTTTTGGGTGAATTGTCTATATTAATCATTACTATTACCTAACTCCCAATAACTTATGGGTTTGGACACTCACCCGCCAATCTGGATGATTTAACACATATTCCAATAATAAATTCTTACTATTAGAAGTATTCCATTCCGCTTGTAAGTATTTCACTACATCGGTTTGAACTTTCTCAGCATTTTGCTCCGCCCAGATAAAATCTGATTCGTCTTTAACGATTACTTTTAATTCACTAACTTGTTGATAGATACTTGCATGGGGATGTTTAAATTGCTTCGGTGAGAAGGTGACCCAATCAAAGTTACCACTAAAGGGATGGGAACCTGATGTCTCTAAATGCACTCGTAATCCTTTTGCTTTTAACTGTCCTGTTAGTTCTGTTAAATCATGCATTAATGGTTCTCCACCCGTAATCACCACGATCGCAGGATGAGCATTTACAGCTTCGTTAACAAGATCGGCGATCGCAATTTCAGGATGTCTTTTGACATTCCAAGAAATTTTTGTATCGCACCAAGGACAACCGACATCACATCCTGCAAGGCGAATAAAAAAAGCATTTGCTCCCATCCATGCGCCTTCTCCCTGCACTGAGTGGAAAGTTTCTACAACTGGTAAGTGCGTTAAAAAATGATTAGATTGCTCCATTACTCTCCTAAATTTAAAGCAAAATATAGGGACAATTCATGAATTGTCCCTACGATGAAATGCAGGTTGCAACAGATTCTTACATCAGTCCTACATTAATCAAGTGGATTAGAACAGATCTAAATCCGTCACAGCACCTTTGCTGCTAGTGGAAACAAGGGTAGCGTATTTAGCCAAAACACCTTTGGTGTAACGAGGTGCAGGAGGCTGCCAATTTGCACGGCGGGCAGCAAGCTCCTCATCGCTGACATTAAGTTGAATCAAGCGCTGATGAGCATCAATCGTAATCGAGTCACCTTCATTTACTAAGGCGATCGCCCCACCAACAAAAGCTTCAGGAGCAACGTGACCGACCACCATGCCATAGGTTCCACCAGAGAAACGTCCATCGGTGATTAAGCCAACCGAATCGCCTAAACCCGCACCGATAATTGCACTAGTTGGCGCTAACATTTCGCGCATCCCCGGTCCACCTTTAGGACCTTCATAACGGATTACGAGAATGTCACCTGCATTAATCTTGTTATCAAGAATCGCCGCAAGGGAATCTTCTTCTGATTCAAAAACACGGGCAGGACCAGTGATGATCGGATTCTTCACGCCAGAGATTTTGGCAACGGCTCCTTCTTCAGCAAGATTGCCTCTCAGAACGGCGAGATGTCCTTGCTTGTACATCGGACGATCCCAAGGACGGATCACATCTTGATCGGCGCGAGGCTCCGCAGGAATATCTTTGAGAACTTCCTCAACGGTTTGACCTGTGATCGTGATGCAGTCGCCATGTAATAAGCCATGATCTAACAACATCTTCATGACTTGAGGAATACCACCTGCTTTATGGAGGTCAGTAGCAACATACTTTCCTGATGGCTTAAGGTCACAGAGTACAGGAACACGCTCACGGATACGCTCGAAATCATCAAGGTTCCATTCAACTTCTGCGGAATGGGCGATCGCTAAGAAGT
This sequence comes from uncultured cyanobacterium, assembly GCA_963703315.1. GTDB lineage: Bacteria > Cyanobacteriota > Cyanobacteriia > Pseudanabaenales > Pseudanabaenaceae > Pseudanabaena. The sequence goes on from OY969811.1 coordinate 117,979, forward strand.
GTAAGACTGCATTTGTCGAACCACCAACTGCCATCACAACGGAAATTGCATTTTCGATAGACTTACGAGTGATGATGTCGCGAGGCAGTAAATTATTACGAATTGCATTTACCAAAACAGTGCCAGCCAGTTCAGTATTAACTGCTTTTTCAGGAGCAACGGCGGACATCGTGGAGGAATACATCAAACTCATGCCCATTGCTTCAAAGGCGGAAGACATGGTGTTTGCCGTGTACATCCCTCCGCAAGAGCCAGCCCCAGGACAAGCATTGCGCTCAACTGAGTTGAGTCTGACTTCATCAATGCGACCTGCGCTATATTGACCAACAGCTTCAAAGGAACTAACGACAGTCAAATCTTCGCCATCAAGATGCCCTGGTTCGATCGTACCGCCATAGACAAATAATGCGGGAATGTTCATTCTTGCCATCGCGATCATCGCCCCTGGCATATTCTTGTCACAGCCACCGATCGCTAAAACGCCATCCATGCTCTGACCAGTACAGGCAGTTTCAATGGAGTCTGCAATCACGTCACGGGAGACGAGGGAATATTTCATCCCCTCAGTTCCCATCGAAATCCCATCGCTGATCGTGATTGTGCCGAAAACTTGAGGCATCCCATTAGCAGCGCGAATTCCTGCTTCAGCGCGGACGGCTAAGGGTGCAATCCCCATATTGCAAGGGGTAATCGTGCTGTGGGCGCTAGCGACACCGACAATGGGTTTTGTAAAATCTGAGTCTTGGAAACCAACGGCGCGTAACATGGCGCGGTTAGGCGATCGCTGAACGCCTTCGGTAATTGCACGACTTCTGCGATTGTCGGACATAGTTCAAATCTCTTTGTTAGCTTTAATCAACTACAACATTTTAGAATTTTTAGGTGACCATATCGCCAAACACCAATTTTTTGTGGCGCGGCTTTGCCGCGCCACAAAAAATTGGTTCCTTATTGAGTGAGGTTAGGATGAGCATTCATCCTAACCTCAATAACTAGGAAGGTTTAATTATTTGTAGGATGCGTTAGTGCAACGTAACGCATCAATTGGGTAAAGATGATGGGTTACGCTATCGCTAACCCATCCTACATTTAATTTCAACAACCTACTTAAAAGCTATCATTTAGGGACGCGCAGTAAAATAAAGAACTCTTAGTTTGCTTAATATGTCCTTAACAAATTGGCACATTTTAGAAGCAGTTGAACCGCCGACTTGGTTAAATGAAAAAGTGGGCAAATTTGCAGCACGGTTACTTGTGCAAAGGGAAATAATTGAGCCTAAACAAGTAGCATCTTTTTTATCTGCCGTAGACTATCAACCCACTAGTGCTTTTGAATTTCCTGAAATGCGTCAGGCGATCGCTCGCATCCAACAGGCTTATGAACAGGGAGAACAGATTGCGATTTGGGGGGATTTTGATGCAGATGGGATTACGGCAACATCAGTATTGTGGGAAGGCTTAGGACAATTTTTTGCTCAAGGCGATCGCTTAGTTTTCTATATTCCCGATCGCCTTAAGGAATCACATGGCATTTCGATTAGAGGCTTAGATGAACTGCGATCGCAATATGAAGCATCAGGAAAAAATCTAAATCTCATTATTACCTGCGATACGGGTAGTACTAGTTTAGAGGCGATTAATTATGCCCATGAACTAGGAATCGATGTCATTGTGACGGATCATCACACCCTACCCGATGAACGTCCAAACGTAGTGGCAATTATTAATCCGCGCTATTTAGCTAATGCACATCCATTGTTCCATTTATCAGGTGTCGCTGTTGCGTATAAATTAATGGAAGCCCTCTATGAAACTCTTCCTGAAGTACCGAAGCAACCCTTAGAGGATTTATTGGATCTAGTGGCAATCGGTTTAGTTGCCGATCTAGTCAGGCTGACGGGAGACTGTCGCTATCTTGCTCAAAAGGGAATTGATGTACTACGGCAAAAGAAGCGGCTGGGTGTACAAATGCTATTAGATCAATGTAAACGAGTTGGCGATCGCCCGATTGATATTAGTTTTGGCATTGCCCCGCGTATTAATGCGGTCAGTCGCATCTGGGGCGATGTCCGCAAATGTGTGGAACTCCTCACCACCCGTGATGAAAAGGTTTGCAAGTCACTGATTGAACAAACGGAACTAGCGAATACACAGCGTAAAGCTTTACAAAAGAAAGTTTTTAAACAGGTACAAGCCAAAATTGAGAAGCTCGATCTTTCCACAACAGGCATTATTCTGCTGGCTGATCCACAATGGTCGGTGGGCGTTTTGGGCTTAGTGGCTGGTCAGGTAGTTGCAGAATATGGTCGTCCAACAATTCTCTGTACAGTTGAGGATGGTGTCGCTAAGGGCAGTGCGCGATCACTGGAGGGGATTAATCTCTATGATCTGCTGAAAGGTCAGGAACATTTACTATTGAGCTTCGGTGGTCATCCCCTCGCAGGTGGTCTAAGTTTTCAGATGGAGAATTTGCAAGTCTTAACTGAGGCGATCGATCAGAGGTTTTGGAGTCAATATGGACAGTTGCAGAGCAAGGTAATTAATGTTGATTTGGAAGTGTCAATCTCTGATTTAGACAAAGAATTATTTAACGAATTACGACAATTGGAACCCTTTGGCATGGGTAATCCTTATCCTCGATTACTATTGCGCGATTGCCAGTTTTCAGATATATCCAATGCGAATATTCGGACTGCCAAAGGACAGAAAGTTGAATATATCAAAACGGAATTTACCTTAAGCGATCGCCAAGGCAATCAGATCTATGGCGATTGGTGGGGGCATTATAGTTACGAGTTACCTGATACACCCTGCGATGTGGTGATTGAATTAGTTGATAATGCTTTTCGTCGTCGCTATGATGCTCGTTTGATTGACTTCCACGCTCAGAGCGCACCGCTTAGCGCCGATGCACCTGCGCTGGCATCGACTTCTATCAAAAGTTCTAAAAGCGCTAATTTCGCGAATCTCCAAATTATTGATTTGCGAGGTCGTGATGCAATGGAACTTGAGGATCATCAAGCAGCAACTATTTGCGATCGCTGTCCGCAGAGTTGGCAAGATGTCAACCTGATCATTGATCACGCCCATGAAGCTAATCAGGCGATCGCCTTAGTCTATCCATATCCTCAAAAGATTAGTGGTGAGGAGGTATGGCAAACTTTGGTGGGAATTGCCAAATATCTTAGTCGGACAGGTAAAGAGATTAGGCGATCGCAGTTAATCGCTAAGTTAGGAATTGATGAGCAATCTGTCTTGCAGATTGGGTTTGAGGAGCTGCAACAATATGGCTATGTTGTACATTTTGTTGATGATGAGTTAAATAATACAGAAACCAAAATACGCATAAGTTCGATTTTGCCAACCGATCATGTATCAACAATACCTAAGCAGTTTATCCAAGCCGTAAATGAATTGCTTTTTCAGCAACAGTTTTTTGATTGCCAATTAATTTCACTAAGTGGCTAGGAGCAAAATAAAAAGCCCAAAAAACTATGGCGCACGCACAGCGTGCGCCCCAGTTTTTTGGGCTTATATTGTGAAAACCGCTATAACCGCTATATTTGAATAAGAGTGAGATCAAGGTTTTTTAAATGGCTAAGTTTTACGATCGCATTACGCCCGAACTCCAAAACTTCATCGAAGCACAACATATTTTCTTTGTGGCAACGGCTCCCCACAATGGGCGCGTCAATCTATCGCCTAAAGGAATGGATGCTTTGCGCGTGATTAATGAGTCCGAAATTGCCTATCTCGACCTCACAGGAAGCGGCAACGAAACGGCTGCCCATCTTCTCGAAAATGGCAGAATTACGATCATGCTATGTAGCTTTACGAACAAGCCTTTAATTTTCCGTCTCTATGGTCAAGGTGAAGCAATTCGTCCTAGAGATCCTCAATGGCAAGAATATCTATCCCTATTTCCTGCGATCGCTGGTACTCGTCAAATCATTCGGGTCAAAGTGGAAACTGTGCAAACATCCTGTGGATATGCAGTCCCATTTTATGAATTTACAGGCGATCGACCTACTTTACAGGAATGGGCTGAGAAGAAAGGCGAGGAAGGTGTGTATGCCTATTGGCAAGAAAAAAATCAGCACAGCATTGATGGTTTGCCCACCAAGCTTCTATAGCAATGCAAACTTTAAGTAAGTGAAAATCTACTAATAGCGTAAGGAATAATTTTTGTTGAGCTTTTACCGCTAAATGTGAGTTAAGGTATTATCTGACTCAACGTTAAAATAAAAGCATTCTTATGGTGCAAGAACTCAAATTGATCTCTAAAGAGGTCAGATTCCCCGATAGCGCTCCTGCTGCTTATCCTGTATTTTTTAGGACATATAGCCGTAAATATAATAACAAACGCGAAAGCTGGGCTGAAGTATGCGATCGCACACTTACAGGTTTAAAAAAGCTAGGCAAGCTCACCGATGAACAAGTTGCGCTGATCGACAAGATGCAAAAGCAGCTTAAGTCCCTCACCTCTGGGCGTTGGCTGTGGGTTGGTGGCACTGAATGGGTTGATCGTCCCGAAAATTTCTCTGGCTCCTATAACTGCACTAGCACCAATGTGATCGACTGGCGCTCCTTTGGCTTGATGATGGATCTCGCCATGCAAGGATCTGGCACTGGTGGCGTATTAGAGCCGCAGTACATTAGCCAATTGCCTGTAATTCGTAATCAGTTGCAAGTAAATGTGGTTGGTGCGATCGGTGCAACACCTGTTGATCAGCGCCGCCACAATACCGAAGTCGAATTTGACTATGCCAATAATGCCGTCAAGTTTTGGGTCGGCGATAGCCGTCAAGGTTGGGTCAAGTCCTATCAATCTCTGCTCGAACTCTCTAGTAACGAACAGTTTGATTGTACCAAACCCGTCCAAATTACCGTTGATCTCAGCGATGTGCGCCCCAGTGGTGAAGCCCTCAAAGGGTTCGGCGGCATGGCAAATCCTGTCAAGTTGCCTACGCTCTACGATCGCTGCGCCAATATTTTAAATAAAGCGATCGGTCGTCAACTCACCTCAGTCGAGTGCTGCTTGTTGATTGATGAAGCCGCAGTTTGTATCGTAGCTGGTAACATCCGTCGCAGTGCGGGCATGAGGCAATTTTTGTCTGAAGATGCTTTAGGCTCTGTTGCGAAAGATAATCTTTGGCAGCAGGATGAAGCAGGTAATTGGAGAATTGATCCTGAACGTGATGCTTTGAGAATGAGTAATCACACGAGAGTATTCCATCGTAAACCCACTGAACAGGAATGTGTAGATGCCGTTCGCAAGCAATACTATTCGGGTGAAGGTGCGATTCAATGGGCGGGTGAAGCGATTGTTCGTTCCAATGCCGATTTACTATCAACTCCTGAATTAAAAAAACAGTTCTTAAAGGCTTATGAACTCAATGAAGCAAAATCTTGGTTTCAGAAAAATTATCCTGAGATTGATGAACGTGAACTTGAGCATCGTCTTCAAAGATTTGGTCTGAACCCCTGTCATTCTGGTGATACTTTAGTATCCACCAATCAAGGTCTTGTCCCGATTTCCGAGCTTGTAGGTCAGCAGTTTCAAGCCCTTGTTGATCTTCGTTCAGTTGGTTTAGAAGGTGTACGACTAACTGATGCGATCGCTTTCCCCACTGGAGTACAGACAACCTATCAAGTCACACTAGCTAATGGGATGCAAATGCGCTGTACCGCAGAGCATCAACATTTCACAGATAAAGGATGGATTGCCACCAAAGACTTAACCGCAGATCACAAAGTTCTGATTCAAAAAGGGCAAGGAAACTTTGGACAAAGTAGTATCTCGGCTGAACAAGCGCAGATGCTGGGCTGGTTGTATGGTGATGGCTCTATTTATCAGCAGCCTCGCGGTCTAAATGCTGTTTTCTATATTAATCAAACGGAATATGCAGAAACGTTCCCAGTATTGAGTGCAGCAGTAAAATCGCTAACTGGTTATGAACATCAGCCAAGTTTGGTCAAAGGTGTTTATACCTTTCACACAGGAGCGCCAGAAATTCGTCAATTCTTTGAAGAACTTAAAATCACTTCTAAGCAGAGTTTACCTGCTAGTTTCTTTGGTCAATCTAAAGAAACCATTATCGGATTTTTACAAGGATTGTTCTGTGCTGATGGTGCTGTAAGTATTAAAGCCCGACATATTGATCTAGTAAGTCAATCCCGTACATTACTAACCCAAATTCAACTGCTCCTATTAAATTTGGGTATTCGGAGCAGCGTTCGCCAAAAGATTAAGCCTGATTCTTCGGGAATTCCCTATCGTCTAAAAGATGGTACTGAGAAAGTCAGTCAAAATCGGGGTGCTTGGCGCTTGTTAGTCTATCGTGGTGAAGCCAAAAAGTTTGCAGAACAGATTGGATTTCCTCTTTCATCGGAGAAACAACAAAAATTACAGCAATTTGTTGATTGGCAATCATCTCGAACCTATTCTGACAAAGTTCAGGACAGTTGGTTCTCCGCTTCTGTTGAAAGCATTGTAGAATATGGAGAAGAAGCAGTCTATGATCTTCATGTTCCTTTAACCCATTCTTTTATTGCTAATGGCTGTATTACTCACAACTGTGGTGAGATTTTAGGGGCGAATTTTCACTGCAATTTATCTGAAATTCATCTGAACCAACTCAATCCTCGTAATGAGAAAGAACAGGAAGAAGCCTTTAAAGCAGGTGCTTTGTCGGTTGCAGCTTTGCTCAATCATCGCTTCAATGAAGAACGCTATCAATTTAGCCGTGATGTCGATCCGATTGTGGGCGTATCTTTTACAGGACTATTTGACTTCTTCGTTCATGCCTTTGGTGTGGAATGGTTGCGCTGGTTTGAGGCGGGTCGTCCTGACACTGTGCAAGGTCTAGACTTTAAAGAGAAAGAAGCCGATTATCTGAATCGCTGGCGTGAGATTGTGCATCAGACGGTTTGGGAATATTGCGACGCGCATGGTTTACGCCGCCCGAATCGTTGCACGACGACTCAGCCAGCAGGCACGAAATCTTTGCTGACTGGGGCTTCCCCAGGGTGGCATCCACCGAAGGCACAGCGCTTTATCCGTCGGATTACTTTCCGTAAGGAAGATCCTGTGGCACGGGCTTGTATGGACTATGGCTATAGCATCATTCCTTCGCAATCGGACAAGGATGAGAATGGACAATTGCTCAACGATCCCTTCGATCCGAGATGTACGGAATGGCTGGTGGAGATTCCTGTGAGCGTGTCTTGGGCTGACCTTGACGGTGCTGATAAGGTGGACATCAGTAAGTTCGATGTGATGGCGCAGTTTGATTTCTATATGCAGGTGCAGAAGCATTACACTCGTCATAATACTTCCGCAACCTTGGAGTTACGGGAGCATGAAATCGAGCCTTTAGGGAAGAAGATTTACGAAGCGATTCGTGATGATGAGGGTTATATATCGGCGGCGCTGTTGGCGCGTTTTGATGACCTGCAAACTTTCCCTCGCTTGCCTTTTGAGCCAATCGATAAGGCTACTTATGAGAAGCTCACTGCTGAGGTGCTAGAACGTCGCCAGTCTGATGATTTTTACGCGAGTTTGTTGCGTTATGATTCGGGTGAGTTGATGGATGCGGGGCCTGCGGGTTGCGATTCTGATAAGTGTATGTTTCCTGAACAGAAGCCATAGGAGCGTTCTAACACAATGATTTATTTAGGTAATTAGGAAGAAACTTTCTTTCTAATTACCTGTAAATATAAACTTTAGGTATGATGATAAATAACATGATAACTGGCAGAAGAAACCTTTTTAACAGAATTATCTTAGGGTTTAAGCAGAAGCCTCTGAAGTTTTTTTTTAATAGCTTTGTAGCTTACGCATCTATTTGGACTATCTTAGAACCTCTTTTAGGTATTGTCCCAGCAGCAGTGCAATATCTTTCTGGAGAGTTAAAATTTGTTGCGTTACTTTTTATTAGTATTCTAATTGGTTTATACAGAAGCGCTGTTCCAGTAGATTTATCTATACGATATGGAAATTCAGTAATAAAAATTTTATTTGGTGACTTGTTTGCGTTTGATGGTATTACAGCTATTCCAGTAAGTAGGCATTTTTTTGAAACAGAAGTTGTAACTAGTAGCTTACAACACAAGGTTATTCAGTCTTTTGTGCAAAGTCAAGAAGGTACAAAAGGTTTTGATGTTTATGAGAAGAGATTATCTCTTGCTCTTGAGAATGAATCATACAAAGAGATCTACAGAGGTAACACTCAGATTCCAGAGAAATATTATTCACTTGGAGCTAGTGCTGTTCTAGATATAAAAGGTCAAGACTATTTACTATTCGCTCTTACTGAAAGTGAGTTAAAGGGATATATCCCTAGCGATAATTGTAATGTCTCGAAAATGTGGACTGCCTTAGAAGTTTTTTGGAGGGCAGCAAGAATACATTCACGGGGAAATCCAGTAAATATTCCTTTGATTGGAAGTGGTGTTACAGGAATTCGATTAAATCCTCGCCAAATTTTGGAGTTGAATTTACTGGCGATTTCTAACGCGATTGAAGAAGCAGGAAAAATTACTACTGAAGAAATTAGAATAATTCTTCACCCTAAATATATTGATATTCTTAATCTAAATGACTTTCAAAGCTTATGGAAATAGTTTCATAATATTTCTTGCATCTAGTTTTGTTTTTTGTAACTCATTCAAAATCTTGGTAAATATATATGGAAACTGAAAAACTTAGTAATGATGACACATTAACTCCTAACAATGAAGTGCTAGAAAATGATATAGATCTAGATGACGAAGAAAGCTTAGACAGTTCGTCCAAAGACAGAAAACGGTCAAGAACTGTACGAATATATCCTGCCAGTTCATTTTCAGATGCCTTAGAGCTTGGGGCAGAAATCTACAAACACGCAGGAGGTAAAATTCGCCGCTTAACGCTACTTGAAAAAATGGGACGTTCTCAGACTAGTAGTTCTACAAGACAAATGATAACTAATTCGGGAAAATATGGAATAACTAAAGGTTCATATACTTCCGAACACCTTGAATTAACACCAGAAGGGATAGCTATATTTGATCAATCAATCTCATCTCGTGACTTACTTCAAGCAAAATTTCAGCTTGCGATTACTCAAATCCCTCCTTTTAAAAATCTATACGATGAATATGCTGGGAAACGTCTTGCGGCACCAGAGGTGATGAGGGATTTCCTTCGAGAAACTAATGAAAAAGTCGTCGATTTCAAAGAATGTATAGACTTTTTTATTGTTAATGTTAAAGACTTAGGACTTCTTCGGACTATTGGAGGAGCAGAAACATTAATCCCAATAGAACAGGCTCTTGAAGAGACTCCAAGTAAATATACTGAGCGCAGTTCTAAGTCCATTGTTCTTCAGACAATAGAACCTAAAACTTCTGGACAAATTAATCAAGAAAATAATTCGATTTGGGATAGTATCTGTTTTTACATTACCCCCATCGGGAAAGAAGATAGCGAAGAAAGAAAACATTCTGATTTGTTTCTTAGTTCTCTGGTAGAGCCAGCAGTTTCCGAATTGAATTTGCGAGTTGTGCGTGCTGATCAAATTGGCGAACAAGGATTAATAACAGCACAAATAATTGAATACGTTAAGAACTCTCGACTTGTTATTGTTGATTTATCCTTTTTAAACCCTAATGTTTTCTATGAAATGGCACTTCGACACTCCTGTAAATTGCCTGTCGTTCATATTATTAGAAAAGCCGACCAAATACCATTTGATGTAAGCCAAAGTCGTTGTATTATCATTGACAATACAGATCTTTATTCTTTTGTTCCAAAAATTCAAACTTATCAAGCTGAAATTGCTGCTCAAGCTAGAAAAGCTATCGAAGATCCTGAGCATAGAGGTAATCCGATCACCGTCTTTTATCCTGATTTTTGGAGTAAATAGTGATTTAAATATTATTATTCAATCGATTTTATTAGTAATGATTTGTATTTCTATCTAAAACCAGTGATAAAGATTTCAACATGCAGACAAACCTAGTAATCGTAAAGTTATATCTACCTTTTGAATCGCTCATCAACATAATGCGATGAGATCGCCGCAAAGAAGAACACTTGATTAAGCCATAATTAGCATTGAACCACAATTTTTAGGAGTAAAAACTTGAAATTGCCGAATTATGATCAAGCAAATGTTCCAGAATCTAAAATCACCAAATATCTATTATCGACTACCCATGAAGATGGAAAAAGCAAAGAGCAATTTTTTACGTCATTTGGATTCTCAATCTCAGGATGGGAAACAATGGCAAATTCTCTATGTCTTCACGCTGCTTCACATGAAGTATCTGAAATCAAAGAAACTACTTTTGGCACTAAATATATTATAGAAGGAGAAATAGAAACACCTGATGGGAGAAATCCTTATATACGATCTGTTTGGATAATTGAAGATGGCGAAAGTATTCCAAGTTTTGTTACTGCACATAAATTAAGGAGACGTAGACAATGATTAAAGAATTAGACCGTGTTGTATTAGCCGCTCGCATTGATGAAGCAGACTTAGAAATTGGAGATATTGGCACTGTGGTATTTGTTTATAAACAACAGAAAGGCTATGAAGTCGAATTTATGACCCTCACAGGAGAGACAGTTGCCGTTGTTTCTGTATTGCCATCACAAGTTAGAACAATCCGCGATCGTGAAATCGCTCATGTCAGGGCGATCGCCTGATCGCTAAAGCTACCGATTTTGTTAATTTATTCTCTTAGTATGAACACAAACCAAGTAACCGTAAACTTATCTCTACCTTTTGAATCGCTCGTTGAAATGATGCGATCTTTGGAGATACAAGAGAAAATAAAACTGAGAGACCTGTTAAACCAAGAAATCATTGCAAGTCAAGAACAAAAACTAGATCCTGCTGTAGAATGCTTTCAACGAGGCTGGGACGATGTTATGAATGGTAGAACTCATCCAATCTCTGAACTTTGGGATGGAATTGAAGTTTTAGAAGTTCGGCGCATTATTGGAAAAACTTAGCAAACACTATAAAGAGATACAAAATGTTAACTACTGTTGAAGGAATTTATCGCAATGGACAAGTAGAACTTATAGAAAGCCCAAACAATCTACTTGAAGGAACGCGAGTAATTGTTACTTTCCTAGAAACGAAAACAATTGACCTAGCCTCTCAAGGCATTGACAAATCCCAAGCAGAACTCTTGCGAACAAGTCTAGCCACCTTTGCCGAAGACTGGAATAGCCCCGAAATGAGCATTTATGATGACTATGACGCAGCCAAAGCCAAACTTTAAACGGGGCGATATAGTTCTCGTATTATTCCCAAACTCTGACTTGACAACCGCCAAAACCCGCCCCGCGATAATTGTGCAAGCAGACAATTTGCAAACAGGACTACCCCAAATTATTGTCGCCATGATTACCAGTCAGATGTTTCGGGCAGGTCAGCCCAGCCGCGTTAGTATTTTACGAAACTCGCCAGAGGGGCAACATTCAGGACTACTCGTTGATTCTGTAATCATGACCGACAATTTGGCAACGATCGCCACATCAGCAATTTATCGATTGATTGGTTCGATTTCAACAGAAAATGTTGATGTAGCCCTGAAACATACTCTCAATTTGCAGTAAAAATAGTTTTTATTGGGCGATCGCATTGCAAATCAGAAAATAGGCGATCGCTCAATAAAAAAGGTATATGTAATTCTAGCCGTTTAAGCAGGTCGAGTTAAATCCGTTGAAGAAGTGCGATCGCAGTTTGGACTTCAAGCATGAACGTATTTTGGACAAACAAAGCGATCAAACAGTTGACAGCAATTCGCGAAATCAATAATGCGTCACCCTTTGGTAGAGATCGGCAGTAAGTTGAGCTATCTTATCCCAAGTAAATTTTGCATATAACTTTTGTTGCCCAGCTTGTCCCATTTCTTGAGCCTGACTAGGATTTTGTAATATTTGACAGATGGCATCGACAATTTCCGCAGGGTTTTGATGCACAAGATAGCCATTAATACCATGATCAACCACTTCAGAGACCGCAGGAATATTACACCCGATCACAGGTTTGGCAAAGTGCCAAGCTTCGGTAAAAACACCGCCAAAACTTTCTTGACTAGATGGCACACAAAGGAGAGTACAAGCAGCTAGGGCGTTGGTTTTATCCTGAAGGTTTAGGGAGCCGAGACGATGAATTCTAGAGTCTTGATTTTTAAAATACTTTTCCGAGTCAGCAACAGTTGGTCCCACAAACACAAATTGCGCTTCAGGAAATTTTTGCCAGACGAGGGGCGCAGCTTGCAAAAGTTGTTGATATCCCTTATAGGGATAATGCTGTGCTAAAAACAGAATAATAGGATCAGAAATTTTATAGGTTTCTTTAAAGACTTGACTATCAGCATTTTCGGCTAAGGCTGGACCAATACCTGTAACTGTAATGCGATCAGGCTGCACACCTAGTTTAATTAAAGTTTGTTTTTCAGTTTCCGTGAGCGCAATGATCGCATCAGCAAGTTGATAGAGTTTGAGATAAGCACGATATCGCCAACCTACCCATCGAGGATGATGCACAGGATTAAAAATGAAGGGAATATCGTACTTTTTCGCAGTGTGGTAAGAGGCATAGCTCAATCCCTCGCGCCCAATGCGGATGTTGTGGATCAGGTCGGCTGATTGGGCATAACTATCGAGATATTTACCGATACACTTAGCGATCGGTGGTAGAGCCACATCCATCCAAGGATAGTAAAGTGGTAGATAAGGAAGCAGTTTTGCTTTATCGGCGATCGCCATTCCCATTCGATGCACAGGAATATCTTCAATAATGTAGTCATAACTTTGTGAAGGAGCCTTAACCGTAGTCCCCATTAACCAGTCAGTCCGATTTTGATTCCAATGCGTAAAAACTTGAATTTGGTGCTGTTGTTTGAGTTGCTGAGCGATCAAATGTTGATGGAGTTGTGCGCCACCAATAGCAGGAGGATAAGTTGTTAAAGTATAAAGAAGTTTCATTAAAAAATCTTGTTTTCCACATGATGAATCTTCTCAAATACCTTATAGTTATTTTCGATAAGCGTATGAGGAAGAATTTACTTGTTATTAGTATAAGGTTTTAGTATTCATACCTTGTTGAAACTTACCGTATAGTTAATATGACTCAAGAACTAAAGAAACTACTTGAACTGACAATTCCTAATGATCATAGTAATCAAGTAACATCAGAATACTATATCGATCAATTACTTACTAACAAGAGTAATGATGAATTAAAGGTTCTAGATTTAGGTTGTGGCTCAGGTAGATCAATTCATACTTTTAGATTAAGAAACTCCAAAATAGAATGGTTCGGCTTAGATATAGCAAGTTCTTCAGAAGTTGATTCACGAGATAGAAATGATGCCAGTTTTTATACGTTTGACGGTATTAATATACCTTTTGAAGACAACTATTTTGATATAGTCTATTCTAATCAAGTATTTGAACACGTAAGATATCCTACGGAATTACTTGAAGAAGTTTATAGAGTCTTAAAAAGTGGGGGCTATTTTATTGGTTCTGTATCCTATTTAGAACCTTTCCATTCTCTTAGTTTCTGGAATTATACTCCCTATGGTTTTAAAGTACTAGTTGAAAAATCTGGGCTTATCTTAAAAGAGATACGTCCTAGTATTGATTCTATAACACTAATCATTGCTGTAGGTCTGGGTATCCCAAAATTCTTTAGAAGATGGTGGCAACAAGAATCTCCTTTAAATTACTTAATTGGCATAGCTGGAAAACTAAAAAAGTTTGACCATGCTAAAATCAACTCCACAAAACTAATGTTTTGTGGTCAATTTTGTTTTTTGACAATTAAATAGAAGTTAATTCTTATAGATAACTGCTTGTAATGCTGCACCTAAACCCAAAACAGGTGCAATTCGATATACTATTTTAACAATTTGAGGTAAAGGTGGAACCCAGTTAGAAACCTTTTCTATTGTATAAGGTGCATTACTGAAGACCTCAAATCTATTGAAATTTGCAATTTTTAAAGCATATTGAAGAGAAGATGTGTCAAAGTAGTTTATATGTTCTGGCGGAATAATATGAGACCATTTTTTGCCCCTAACTCTTGCACCTAAGCTTCCTATATTTGGAGTTTCAATAAACGCCATTCCTTGAGGCTTCAATAGTGATCTAATTTTTTCTAATGTGGGAATAGGGTTAATTAAATGTTCTATAACATGATAAATAGTAATTAAGTCAAAAGAATTTTCTGGAATATCTAACGATAATATGTCGCCAGTAAAAATCTGACTTCCTAAATTTTGAGTAGCTTGATTAGCTGCCTTAGAGGAAATTTCTGTTCCTGTAACTTGCCATCCATCACTCCTTGCTAAACCTAATAAATCACCTAGACCACAACCAATATCAAGAAATGTTCGCTCTGGTTTATTCAATAATTCAGGGTTATATTTTTTAATTATTTGTTTTAATTCTTTATATCTATTAATCGAAAAGTTTTTGTCAGACATTGTACTTTGCTCGTAGTCTTGACGATAAGATTGGCGATCGTAAAAATCTACTAGTTCTTCTGGTGTTGGGCGAGGAGTATAAAAAACTAATTGGCAATTCTGACAGGTCAGCAGCTTGCCTTGATCGATTGTATAAAGATGTTTATGTTGAGTGTATTTACACACTGGGCATATATACATATTCAAATCCATAGCTACAAATATTCTCTTAGCTTATGCTTAACTCGAGACCAGATGCTAAATAGTTTCTTATAGGTAAAATCATCAGCTTGACGATCGCGTATAACAAAGGGTGGATGTTTTAGGGGAAACTGCATAGTTTCCGTAGGCATATTCGCAAGAGGACTATTTTTATTTTTTGTATGTGTACTTGATTCGCGATCAAAACCAATATTAGAAACTAAGTTTTGATTCGGCAGAATAGTTAATCCACTTTGCAGCCAGCAGCTTAATGTCCATGGATAGCCCCAATCATCAAATTTTCCTGCATAGGTCTGTTGAAGTTTATGCTTCCAGTATTTTACTGCTGCTTTATTTTGCAAAATATCATTTAACCAACCATCATCGCAAATAGTTTCCCATAATTTCATGTCCCCATCATAATGCTGCCAAGCTCGCCGCCATGTAGCCCAACCCCATAAATGGTTATAGAGAGAATAATAATAACTGTAATTAGTGCGCTGTTTGCCAAACTGAAAATTATCACCTGATATAGCAAAAATACGCTGATCATCTCGATATTTCTCTAATAATTCTTCGCAAAATGGAAAGAAAGAGCGATCGGGTAAGCAATCATCATCAAGAATAATCGCTGACTCCACCTGACTAAATACCCAGTCTAGCCCTGTCGATGTTCTCTTTTTACATCCTAAATTAATGTCTGAATAATTAGTCAATAATTCACATTGCCAATCTACTGAGTCAATAACTTTTCTAGCTTGTTGACATTTTTCAAACTCCCCTTGCTTATTTTTTCTATGACCATCAGCAATCACAAAAAGTTGAAGTGGTTTAATGTGTCGAATCACCTCAAAAACTTTTTGAGTCGTATCTGGGCGATTAAAAATAATTAGAACAACAGGGGTTTTCATTGCTTTTCAGTAATTCTATAATACAAGGATAAAAACTTTTCTGATTGAATTGTTTCTGAAAAATATTCAGTTACTCTTTTCTTCCCTAAAGTTCCCATGCGCTTTATCAGATTTGTATCTTCTAGCAAACTAAGTAACTTAGATACAAACTTGTCAACATCTTGGCTAGGACAAATGAACCCAGTTTGTCCTTCTATAACTGATTCTGGTAATCCACCTATATCTGAAACAACACAAGGCAACCCATAGCTCATAGCTTCTAAAACTGCAATACCTTGACTTTCTACTAAGCTAGGTTGAAGGTATATAGATGATTTAGCATAATATATATCTACATTTGTACAATTGCCTTTAAATATAACTTGATGACTTAAACCAAGTTCATCAACCTTAGCTTTCATTTCATTCAATAAATCACCTCCCCCTAACCAAATAAATTTTACTGATGATTTCTTTTTAATTAATTGTTGTGCAATTTTTAACCAAAAATCAGGATTTTTGTACCATGTAACATGACCTACTGTCAAAATTATTTGTGAATCTAAATTTGAGTAATGCTCAGAATATGGAACTGCATTAGGAATAACATCAACTACTTGATAAGGAATCTTGAAATATCTACTGATAAAATTTGCAGAAGCTTGGGACACAGTAACAAAGTACTTCTTATTTCCTATAAATCGAGAAATAAAGTAGTAAATACCTATCAAAAAAACTGATAATTTGCTAACAAATAGTTTTGAGATTGGATAAGTATGCATAGTAAACACTATCGAGCAGGGAAATACCAATACTCCTAACATCAAGCCTGGAGTTCCATTTGAAACATGAATAATATCTGGTTTAAATGTATAAAAGCTTTGACAAACAAAAAAAATATCAAAAATTAGTGATAAATAAGGCAAGTTAAATAATTTATGTCTATTACACACCTTAAATATTTTAATATTTTGCTCTTCTAATTGTTTAACTAGACCAGAGTTTAATTGCTCTTTCGCCAAGACAACAGCCGTTTCTATATTGTGATCAAGATGTATCTTTATTAGAGCCTCAAAAAAACGAAATGTTCCAGATTGTCGATTACTAAATTCGGGAATAATTAATATTTTCATTTTTCAATATTTATATAATCAAGAAAATTCCTTCTGAAAGATAAACTTTATCCATGCTTCAAAATAACCGTAGGCTTCACCAATATTAATAATTATCCATGACATCAGATATATTTTAATTCTTGTCAACAAAGATATTTGCTGCGACGGGAAGGGTAACAACTTCCAGTTTGGTTTACGCAGTGAGCCTACTATTTTAAGACATCTTAGGGGATGTTTCCAGCCATATTTACCCGTCCATTTTGGATTTTGTTGACACAATATAAAAATTCCCTTTCCATCTCTTTTTGACCTGTGCCACATTTCCTTAAAAGTTTTGCGAGGAGGATGCCAGACGATTACTTTATCCGCATAGGCTAGAGTAACTCCTAATCGAGTCGCTCTCATCCCAAATTCCATGTCTTCAACTGATGCTTCAGGAAAAGTTTCGTTAAATGTACCAACCTTCTTAAAAACATCTCGTTTGACAAACAAATTAGGTGTGATACAAGCACCTACACCATTTATTACACTTTCTTGATCGTAGCAAAATAGAGCCTCAATCAAAGAATAAATAGAACTGTCATAGGTAAGCGGTCTAATATTAATTCTTCCACCTACTCTATCTACATTGTTATCTTGCATAAATTGAATACCTTTTTGTAGCCAGTCAGATTCTGGAATACAATCACCATCAATAAAAGCAAGTATCTCGCCTGTGGCAATTTCAATACCTTTATTGCGAGTTGCAGCAACGCTTTGGATTTTGTCTTGATTTACAACCGTTATGTTAGAGAAATGTGTAAACTTTTTAGCGATTTCTAATGAGTCATCGGTTGAATTATTATCAACAATAATAATTTCTATTCTCTGTTCATTATCTTGAGATTGTAATGCTGAAATGAGATCTACAATATTAAATGAACAATTATATATAGGCGTGATAATGCTGACTCTAGGATATTGCTCCATATTGTTTTATTTCGTCTAAAAATACGTGGTAAATCTGCGTTTGAATTCTGATACTCGCAATCGAAAAGACTGCGGAAAAAACCGCAAAAATGTTATAAATACAATTGGAACAAAATATTGCCATCCGTAATAATTGATAAAACTTATGAATCCTTTAAAATATGAGTATTCTGTTAAATGATAAGCTAACCATACACGCCAAGACAAGAGAGATTGAGGCGTAAACATTAGTTTAATAATATCAAGAGTTTTCCCTTCTTGAATCAGCCAATTCTGAGGGTTTAAACGAGAAAATTCTGATAACGTATTAAGGATTAAATACTGGTTGCTTACATATATTTTAAATCTCTGGTTCTGAACTTGAGTAAGATAAATAAAGTCTCCAAGATAGTGAGGATATAAGTTAGATTTTGGATATCCAGTTGTATCAACAACACTTCTTGGTAAGCATACAAAATTACCGTTCAACATATCACATTCCTCAATTTTATTCTGGGGACAATTAATGGATTCAAATAGAGGTTTGTTTGGATATTGAAAGATTTGTTTGTTTTTTCGATGTCCTCCAAAAGCAATTTGCTGATGATTTGTAGATTGATAACCTTGATAACCAATGATCGTATTAATATTTTGTTTGCAAAAAACAATGAGATTATTGATTGATTCTTTTGCTACTAAACAATCATCATTTAACCAAATAAAATATTCTGCTCCTTTTTTATAGGCATATTCCATTCCCTTTTTAATTGCACCTGTCCACCATAAATTACCATCTCCTTCCAATATAATCACTTCTGGATAAAGAGACTTGATAGCCTCACTAGTTCCATCTGTTGAACTATCATCGACAACAATTGCATAATATTTTGCGAGATCACCGTTGTCTTTTAATGTCTCTAAGCTAAACAATCATCATTTAACCAAATAAAATATTCTGCTCCTTTTTTATAGGCATATTCCATTCCCTTTTTAATTGCACCTGTCCACCATAAATTACCATCTCCTTCCAATATAATCACTTCTGGATAAAGAGACTTGATAGCCTCACTAGTTCCATCTGTTGAACTATCATCGACAACAATTGCATAATATTTTGCGAGATCACCGTTGTCTTTTAATGTCTCTAAGCATTTAAGGGTGATATCTTTGCGGTTATGGACAGGAATAATGATATAGACATTCTCTTTATTCATAGTCAATACCAAGCGATCGCATTTTTGCTTGCAACGCCTGCAACTTAGCCTCAGCCAAATCTGCACGATTTAGCTGCTCTTCTGCTTTAACACGTTCCTGCTCAGCTTTAACACGTTCCTGCTCAGCTTTAACACGTTCTTGTTCAGCCTTGATACGTTCCTGCTCAGCTTTAATACGTTCTTGATTAGCTTTTTGAATTTCCCTTTGTGCTGCCTCTTGGGGTGTGGGTAACAACATACCTTCTAGTGAAAAATAGCGTAGTTCGCCATCATGAATTCCGAGAAACATTCCTAGTACTTCACTCCACAACCAACCTTGAGGATTAGGTGTAATTGGCTGGTAGCGATTGATGTCTAGCCTAAATCCTGAGAATTCTAGAGTGTCAGGAGCAAAGTAGAAATATTCGGGCGTATGAAATCTTTCAGCATACAAATCTCTCTTTAAGGTGCGATCGACATTTGCGGTTGAGTCGGATAGTAACTCGATAATTAGATCAGGATATCGTCCATCTTCTTCCCAGACTACCCATGATTTGCGTGGTGATCTAGTAGTGTTTTTGACTAGGAAAAAGTCGGGACCGCGAAAGTCATGATTTTTTAGTTGCTGGCGGCTAAAATAAATCGTGAGATTTGCGCCAATAAAAAAGTCATTGCGATCTTGCCAAGCCCATTCGAGACAGGTTACAAGTAATAACAACTGCATATAATGCAAGGAACTTTCCATCTCAGGCTCATCACTCAAGAGTTGACTAGCATCGGGCATTTGCATCTCTAATTCACGGGCGGTAATTGCTGCCATGTATGTACTCTCCTGATGCACTTTTACAGCGCTTTTCGTTCAAACCCGAATCAAAAATTCTTGGGATTCGTTTGATCGGAAATTGCTGTAATGATTATAACCATCATTAGTTATAGCTGCGATTCGATCGCCTGTAACAATTTTTCCTGTGTCCAATTTTGGTAGAGATGAGCCGCGATCGCTGCTGCACCTGCGCCCACACCTTCTTTAACAAAGCCCTGCTCATAAGCCCGTAACTGCGGAAATTGGGACTTGGCAAAACTTAGTTGGGTTGCGAGTAATGGCACATCACGCACAGCTAAGGCTAGCTCCATCGTTTTACCTGTGGGGTCTTCGGCAACCCATCGGGTTGTGCCGATCGCGATCGCGTTAGGATGCCATGTGAGATTTTGATAGATAGCGATCGCTCTGGCTAGGGCATAGACTGCCAGCATTTGTGTACCGCCTGCGAGTAATACACCTGCATGACGACTGGCGGCGATCGCCATTCCTGCGACGACAATTTGCATGGGATCGCCTACGGCTGCCACAATTTCAAAAGGTGTTGCTTCTGAGGTGAGATGTTGTAATCCTGATTGCACGATTTCCCATTTTTGATCATGGTTACAGGTGGGATGGGAGCTATTGACTTTATCTTTCGCCTCAATTCCCAAAGCGGTTAGGACAGCTAAAGCTGTAGTTGTACCACCGACGACACATTCACTGAGGATGACATAGGCTCCCGATTGCGCTAACTTCTCTCCCCAGACTAATCCCTGTACAAATAATTGCAATACGGTTTCAATGGGTAATGCTTTCCCTGTACTCACACATTTTGCGGGTAACCCACCGAGGGCGATCGCTTTAGTTTCATCGGTGGGAGAAATTAATAAACCTGCGTCAAAGATAAAAAGTGGTAGGTCTTGGGCAGCAACAACGGCACGGGAAATTAAGACGGGTGATGCACCTGCCACTAGGGGCGGTAAAGGGAAGTTAATATTTTTGCCTGTAGCCAGAAATTCGGCATCGGCGATCGCCGTATATTTGCGGTCTTCAGGAGTTGCTCCTGCGGCAGAAATATTGGGGATTAAGCCTGTTTCGGTAAATCCCAACACACAAGCAAATACTGGGCGTTTAGCACGATAGGTTTTGAGCCAAGCTTTGGCTTTTTTGCGTTGTGTGTAGATTTTAATCATTGATCTTTTATAGCAAATCCCGTAGGTTCACTTTGTAAATATAGCTGTACCAGAAGACGAGTGGCGGCGCTTCGCGCCGCCACTCGCCTATATATTCGCAAGATTATTTCTGCTTACGACAGCGATCGCTACAATATTTCACATCATCCCAACATTTTTCCCACTTCTTGCGCCATGTAAAGGGTTTGCCACAAACTACACATTCTTTGCTGGGGAGAAAAGATTTATTCCCTTTGTAAGCCATATTTTTGAAAGATAGAGTATTGGTGTGAGGCTTTGCCTCACACCAATACTCTATAGCGTTTCCCCGTCAAGAATTGGGCAAGGACTAAGTAGCTGAGCATAATTAAAAACCAGAGCAAAACCTGTGGCGCACGCTGCGCGTGCGCCACAGGTTTTTGGGTTTTATATTTAATTGCGCTCAGCTAATTATCATACTTTCAAGTATTTTGAATCGTATTCACCACTCGACGACGGGTTTCAAGAATTTGACTGATTTCGCGGGCAAAGTTGGGCTGGCGATCAATCATTTGATTCACGGCACTGGCGGAAATCATCATCACTTCTAAATCTTCAACAGCAGTAACGGCGATCGGACTGGGTTCACCAGAGAAAAGCGTCATCTCTCCAAAAAATTCGCCAGTCTTGACGATGAGAATTTCATGCTCTTTGCCATAGCGATCGCTGACGGTCATCATCGCTCGCCCTGCAATCACAATATATAAAGCATTACTACTATTTCCTTGCCAGATTACCTTTTCACCCGCACCATAATGCTGTAAATCAATTCCATCGGCATCAGAATCAGGATTTTGTAATGGCACAAATGCAGGGATTGATTGGAGGCTCTCGGTAAATTTTTTGGAAGTTCCCTCAGCATGGGAAGTGGGACCATGAAAATGATAGAGGGTGCGAATCGGAAAGGGAATTGTGAGGCTATTGCGCTGGGCAGCATACCAGAGACGACTCATAAAGCGATCGCGAATTTCTTCTAGTTCAGCATATTTATCGATAAAAAACTTCACTTCATAGGTAATCGATGAATCATCATAGGAAATTGTAAAAATTTGAGGTTCAGGATTTTTGAGAATTCCTTGAGTTTCTAATGCCGTATCGTGGAGAACGTGTTTGGCTAAGTTGGGAGGATCTTTATAGGAGAATCCCACACGAATACGCTCAGCATGGAGAGATTGCGGCTGACTAAAATTACGAATAATTTCATTGCTGATCAGCTTATGGGGAATAATCACCATCTCTCGCTCAAAGGTAATCAAGCGCACTGCACGCCAATTGATATCAATAACTTGACCTTGAATGTCACCGACTTTGAGCCAGTCTCCCACCGAAAAGGGGCGCTCAAATAGAAGTGCAATCCCTGACATAACGCTGCCAAGGGTATCTTGCAAGGCTAAACCAATCACAATCGAACTCACCCCTAGAGCCGTGACTAGTCCTGCAAGGTCAGCATTCCAGACCGTTGCTAAGACGATCGCTGTACCTAAGAGAACTAAAAACAATCGAAATAAATCGATTAAGAGTTTCGGAACTCGCGCCCGCCAAGTATCCGCTTTTGCTTGTTCAAAAATGATGGCATTCAGGAGTGATAGCGCCGCGTGCAGCACACAAATCCAAAATAGAGTTTGGATGCTCTTAACGAGGTCATCACTAGCAGGACGTTGCAGCACATACTGCACAAACAGCATGAAGGCAAACATTGGCAGTACCAAGTTCCGCACTACTTGCAAAGTGTTAGCTAGTGGTTTGCGCCGCTTTTGCAAGCGATAAATCACTTCACCAAGAATAATTACCGATAGAGCTAAACCGATAATTAAGGCGATCGCCCAAACAAATAGATAACTGGCAGTAGGTTGTGGCATATAGGCTTGTTAGTAATTGGAAGTAATAATTGCCGAGATCCGCATGGCAATCATTACTTAGTTTTTTTGAGTTGCCATGCTTGCAACAGATTTGTACCATCTTCGATCTTGGTGGCTAGAGGGGCAAACTCATAGAGATCGCCGAGACGGTTATAAATTTCCTGAGAGACTAAAATCGTTCCCTCTGGACAAGCGGATTTTAAAGCACTCGCAATATTGATCGTGTCGCCCCAGACATCGTAAAGGAATTTATTTCTACCGACAATTCCTGCCACGATATCACCTGAGTTAACTCCTAAACTGATATTCAAATGGAGGTTCCGTTCTTGGCTAAACCTTCGCACGATCGCTTGCATTTCTAGACCAAAATCGATCGCCCGTTTATCATGGTCGAGGTAAGGGACAGATAATCCACAAACTGCCATATAGCTATCACCGATGGTTTTAATTTTTTCGATGCCATAGCGATCGGCGGTTTCATCAAAGCTGGTCACGAGATCATTGAGAATACTCACAATTTCGTAAGCGCTCAACGAATCGGATAATTTGGAAAAACCTGTCAAATCAGAAAATATCACCGTTACATTAGAAATACTTTCCGCAATATTTTTTTCGCCTTGCTTGAGGCGCTTAGCGATCGCCGCAGGAAAGATACTCAGCAATAACTGCTCATTCTCACGATTTTTCTCTTCCACTAAATCGGTTTGATCGCGAAGACTTATCACCATTGCATTAAAGGATTGAGCAAGCTCCCCAAATTCATCTTGACTCTCTAAAGTGGCGATCGCATCCAATTGACCAGCCGCCACTTTACGAGCGCTCTCAATTAATTGATTAATCGGTTTCACAAAAAAGGATGCCATAACCATCGCTAATACCACGACTACCAGCATGAGCAGCGTTGCCGAAATTAATAACTGACGCTCAAAATCATAAATAGGGGTATAGGCTTCGGCTAAATCAATTTCTGATAAAACTGCCCAATTCAATCCTTCTATTTGTAAAGGAGCATAGGAACTCAGTACAGGAATATCACGATAATCGCGAATAGTTTTAATACCCTGTTTACCCATTAGTGATTCCTCAACCGCAGGTGTACGCACAGTCTGTGCCAAGATCGAAGTCTTATATTGCCGAATCCGATTAATCGTTTCTTTATTCGCTCCCAAAGCCGTGAGGGTTTTAATATATTCTTCAGGGGTTTCAATCAAAAAGCGGGAAACCGATCGCATTAGATAGTCTTGACCAACCAGATAGGTTTCACCACTTTTACCTAAGCCATCACCTTCCCATTTACGATTACCCGTCATCACATTATTAATCTCATCCACTGGTACTTGGATGGCGAGAACTCCAATAAATTTAGATTGATTAAAAATGGGAGCCGCAATAAAGGCGGCAGGAGCGCCGTAGGATGGAGCATAGGATTCAAAATCAATAATTCGGGCATAGTCTTTTTCTTTGGAACGACGGATGGAGGCGAATAGACGGGCTAAGTTACTATCGTTATAAGCGCCAATAGTCAAACTAGTGGCAAAATCTGTCTCTTTATAAACCGTATAAACAATTCTGCCATCGGCATCAATCAGGAAGAGGTCATAGTAACCAAACTTCTCAATAATATTTCTAAAAATGGGATGATAACGCTCATGGAGACGGCTATATTCACTGCCATCATTGGCTTTGTCTAAGATATGTTTTTTGCCAACGGGTTGAGAATTTGCCGCGATGTAATGATATTGCAGATAGTTACTGGCGATCGATTCTGGTAAAAAAGAATTGAGAACGGGAGAACCCTGCTCTGTCTTGGCTAACTTAGGCAAAAATTCATTTTGATAATAGGCATTAATTTTTGGAGATGCATCGGCGGGTAAGTTTGCAGTATCAAGCTGTCGATAAGCATTGGTAAATTCAGCGATCGCCGATCCCATCGATGGATCATTGCTCAAAGTTTGAATGTGATTGCGAATGGTTTTGAAATAGGACTCAATTTGGTAGGCTTTGGATGCGCGGACACTGGTTAGCTGATTAAACACGCGATCGGTCAAGTTAGATTTTCCACTTTGATAACCCAGATATGCCGTCACGAGAATGGAGCTACTGCTAACCATTAACAACATCAAAATCAGTTTTGATTTGATGCTCAGCCAATTGAATTTAAACCACTGCATATAAAACCGTTTATTTACTTGAGTCAGCAAAGCTGGAAACGCTCTCAGTTTTACAGGTAATGACTACATCTATATGGAACCAAATATACTGAATAATATAAAAACCTAAAACCTGTGGCGCACGCGCAGCGTGCGCCACAGGTTTTAGGTTTTTATATCAAATATCGCAAAATTAAAATCCTGCGCTTTATGCCGTACCTTATTTTTTCGGGTTATGTTCTAAACTTATAGTGACAACACCTCTATGGGTGTCCCGTTTAATAGCAATTTACGAAAGTGTGCCAACACTTTTATGAATTAAAACCCAAATCCAGTAAGGGTTTTCAAAACTAAAAATGGATACGCCATTTTTAGTTTTGGTATAACATTTTTTTAGTTTAAGCCGCGCACCAAAACCATGCTAGGGAAAATCCTTGTAAGTCGTTATAAAATTTCTGAAGAATTAGGGCGTGGCGGTTTTGGTCAGACCTTCATTGCTGAAGATATGCACTTACCTGGTCATCCAAAATGTGTAATTAAGCAATTAAAGCCGAGGGATACACATACATTTGTTTTGGAGTCAGCCAGAAAGTTATTCGATCGCGAGGCTCAAACTCTCTATAAGTTGGGAAACCATAGTCAAATTCCATCACTCTTAGCTCACTTTGAGTATGAAACGGAATTTTATTTAGCACAAGAGATGATTGAAGGCAATGTCCTCAGCCGCGAAATCACATCTGGCAAACAATTAAATGAAGCCTATGTTTTATGGCTACTGCAAGAAGTATTAGAAGTTTTAGCGTTTGTCCATACCCAGAATGTAATCCATCGCGATATCAAACCATCAAATTTGATTAAACGATTTGCAGATGGCAAGATTGTCCTGATTGACTTTGGCGCAGTTAAAGAGACTAGTTTACAAACAAGCGGGTCGCAAGAACATACAAGTATCACGGTCACAATTGGCTCCCCTGGTTATATGCCTGATGAGCAAGCTAACGGCAGACCCAAATTTGCAAGTGATATTTATGCAACGGGGATGATGTGCATTCATGCGCTGACGGGAGTAACGCCTAGCCAAATGCCCGAAGACCAAAAAACGGGAGAAATTGTTTGGCGCGATCTGGTTCCTCATCTTAATTCGGAACTGGCAAATTTTTTAGACAAGATGACGCGCCCACATTTTTCGCAGCGTTTTCAAAATGGAACTGAGGCTTTGCTCGCCTTACAGGATTTGCAAAGAGCAGATGCTTTCAGTACGACTATTATTCCCAGTCAACCAATGCAAGCAGCGATCGCCTCTATTAATGAATCTGATCAACCTAATTCAACTATTGTGCTGACGGAGCCAAATATTACACCTGTAGAGCAACCTTCAACTGTGATTTCGCCTGACCCTGTAGTTAGTGAACCTCCTCACACAACGATCACTGTACCCAAGTTTGTTGCAGCACAAAATGCATTGCAAGGTACTACAGTTTCTAAGCAAGATGATCCATCAGTAACCAATGTTGCTGAAAAGCCGATCGCTAGCAAACTACAAGTCAAGAAGCCGTTTTTGATTATTGCTGCAATCATCGCCGTGATCGCCGCAATTTCCAGTCATATAGTTTGGAAACAGTCTGAAGATAGTAAGCGCCTTGCTCAAGAGATAGAATTAATCAAGGGTTTAAAGGGAAGTCAAAAATATCAAGAATGTAGCGATCGCGCCAAGGCAATTTCTAGCAGTGCAGCCGATACGCCTGTGCAAAGTTTGCTAAAGGAATGTCTCAATGGTCTGAGTGAGATTGAAGGCAAAGCACAACTAACGGAAGCTCAAAAGTTAGTCAAACAGAATAAGCTAAAAGAGGCGATCGCGATCGCTACTAAAATTAATCCCAATAGTTCTGTATATGCAGAGTCTCAGAAATTAATTGATCAATGGTCACAACAACTTTTAGGCATTGCTACAAAAAAATATCAAGAGGAAGGTCAGTTAAAAGAGGCGATCGCCTTACTACAGGAAATTCCTCTCAATACTCCAACAGGTAGAAAAGTCACTGCACTTACAAATGAATGGCAAATGCAATTTGAAAAAGAGAGTAAAGCTTTAGCATTAGCAAAAACAGCTTTATCTCAAGCCCGATGGAATGATGCGATCCTAGAATCAAATAAAGTGAAACTACCATTTTTAAGAATTAAGGCTACGGATATTACAAATCAGGCAAGAGCGGAAATAATTGCCGAAAACTCAGGTACTTACACTGTTTTAGATAGGAGTCCATTACCCCAGCCAGAGACATCTGTCAAATCAGAGCCATCTATTACAACTAATCCACCGATCACAACTAAC
The DNA here is from genome assembly GCA_963703315.1 of uncultured cyanobacterium. Classification (GTDB taxonomy): domain Bacteria; phylum Cyanobacteriota; class Cyanobacteriia; order Pseudanabaenales; family Pseudanabaenaceae; genus Pseudanabaena. Next base: position 145,158 of record OY969811.1, read on the forward strand.
TCACCTGTTAATCCATCTTCTTCACCTCAAAATGACTCTGACGGCTTAACTACAGGTAGTAGATAAACTTTATGTACTCAGTTCTTTACTCCTTGTTCTCACTCAATAACTTATCGCGGAGTTTGATAGCTTCAGGATAGTCTGGATTTAGCTCAATTGCCTTATTAACCGCTTCAAGCGATTCTTTATTTCTATTTAGCCTTGCTAATGTCAAACCTAAACCGAACCATGAATTATAAGCATCTAGATCCTTATCAATCTTTACCCAATCAGAATCGACCTTAGTTACCAAAGAATAAGCATCTAGCTTTATGGCTTGTTTAAATGACTCTACGGCTTCTAAATATTTCTTATCCCTAAAAAGAGTCACACCTTTAAGATGCCAAACCCTAGAGATTCTAACTGTTGAAATCTCCGCCTCACTCAAATCAAAAGGACTAATCCTTAGACGAACATCATCAGCACTTTGTTTTACAATTTTTTCAAGAATGAGTAGAACTTCTTCATACCTTTCAAGATCAATCAGAAATCTAGCCCTATGATATAAACGCAGTGAATTTGGCTTAAGAAGAATAGATTTATCAAGAGAATTAAGAGCTTCTTGATAAATCTTTTTAGCATCTTCTGGTTTTCCTAGTCTATCAAGTACTAGTCCTTGCTGTCGAAGTGCCAAACTTCGGTTATACAAATACTCGGAATTACCAAACTGTCTTGGTAATCGAAGTGCTGTACTATAGACATCAATAGCCTCTTGATATCGATTTAGAGCATCTTGATCACGCCCTTGTTCTATTTGATAATTGCCTAGCTCTCGCAAAGAATTACCTAACCAATTGAAGTAATCTCCATTGTCAGAATTAAGCTCAACCGCCTTTTTGTAAGAATCTACTGCATCCTGATAGAAACCTCTTCTATACATTGATAGTCCTAGATTTGTCCAATAAATAGACCGATAAGGATTAAGTAGAATTGCCTGATTATAGGAATTAGCCGCCTCCAAATAGCGCCCTAAATTATGCAGAGCATCGCCACGCTTTTTCCAAATATTAGGAGCATTAGGCTGAAGTCGAGATGCTTTGTCATACTCTTCAAATGCTTGTCGATATTGCTCAAATTTAAAATTATCACTATCATTGTTATTCCAAAGAGAAGTATCATTGCCTGATTGTGATAGCAAGAGAGATTTAGATGGAGAGAGATTTTGAGCTTGAGAGGTTTGGATGAATTGACAAGATATTGCTGCGGTTAATCCTATTTTTAAGAGCAAAGGACGAAATGATAATCTAGACTTGTTGAGTGTAAATTTTTGCATTGTCTTAAAACTCAACTAACTATCAAACTTAATTAATTGCTAATTAAAACATACACATAAAAAATTTAGCAATCAGCAATAAATAGTAAGTAGGAAGATTTTCATTGCAAAATCATGATAAATAGGAATCAATTAAGCCATGTTGCAACGCATAGCGCACTAACTCGGTGCGGCTACTTGTACCAGTTTTACCAAATAAACGGCTGACATATTTCTCCACATTGCGAATTGTTGTACCAAGACGCTTAGCAATTTCTTTATTCATCAAGCCCTCAACCACAAGCTCTAACACACTCTGTTCACGAGGCGTGAACTCAATCTTGATGGGGGGAGGTGTAACGTTAATGGCTGGCTTTTGCTTGAGCAATGCCTTAATTTCCGCAAGTTGTCCTGCTAAGTCGGTAATCTCGGTAGTGTTGCTATTGGCAGTAACCGATTGGATCGCACGACGAGCAATCAAGTTTTCGGCGATCGCTACTAACTCATCGGGGTCAAAGGGCTTCGACAAATAGGCATCACAACCTGCGTTATAGCCCTCGATCCGATCTTTGGTCATGCCCTTAGCCGTCAAAAACACCACAGGCAAATTCAGAAACCTGACATCTTCACGCATTTGCTTCAGAAACTCATACCCACTCACTTGCGGCATCATGATGTCCGAAATCACCAGATCAGGTGTCATTTGCTCTAGCAGTTGCCACGCATCCCTTGCATTGTTGGCAACCTGCACCGCAAAGCCGCTATCTTCGAGATAGGCTTGGACTGCCTCTCTGAGTCCTGGTTCATCATCCACAAGCAGGATATGTCCTGACATAGTTATCCTTTCATTCTGCGATCGCGATATTACCCACTATATAAGTAAGTAGGCTTAATTAAGTATAAAAACTCCTAAAAGCTGTGCTGTCCACTAGGCGGGCAGCACAGCTTTTAGATCTGAAGGTACTTAGCAATCAATCATTCGTTAAGATAACTACAGGGATCTAGTCTGCTAGAATCAGGTCTAGATATTTATACTCCTGTTTAGTTCACGCCCCACCTATAGGGAACTTAGAGTCACGTCACCGCCATGATGCAATCGGAAAATCTTCGTCAACGTGCCGCCGTCTTAGGTTTGCAAGTCTTTAGCAAGCGCTCTGCCGTGCGGCTGGGCATTGTCACCCAAATCTGGCTAGATGTCGATCAAAGGCGGGCTGTAGGTATGACCGTAGCTGAGCGATTTATTCCGGGGACACCGATTGGGATTGGTGACACATTTTATATGTCCCTCGATAATGTCGATCTATTGGGTCCTGATGCAATTTTGGTGGATGACGAATCGGTACTCGAAGATATTTTGATTACTGAGCGCTACACGACTTTAATTAATAATGAAGTAGTTACCGAATCAGGGGAATTACTAGGCAAAGTTCGCGATTTTAAATTTGACCCAGAGACGGGTGATTTAATGTTTTTGATTGTTGCCTCAGTCGGTAATCCGATTATTCCCGCCAGCTTAATTAGTACCTACGAAATCGATGTGAATGAAATTATTGCGGTTGGGCGCGATCGCATCATCGTCACCGAGGGCATGGAAGATCGGATGACCCAACTTAGCAAAGGACTGCTAGAACGTCTGGGACTTGGTAAGGCTCCTTGGGAAGACGATTTTGAAGATGATTACATCATGCCTAACAGCCCAACCATTCGTGATAATGCCCTGTCATCGGGTACGCGCAGCACCTATTCGCCACCACCACAGCAACAGCGTCCTGTCTATCGTCAAGAGCAATCATGGGATGACGGTGATAACTGGGCTGAAGAGCGTGTTCCTGTAAATCCACCCCAGCAACAACGTCGTCAAGCCAGAGCCGAGGTTCGTCCTGAGCCATCACGCCCGATCGCCCCACCCCCTGCTCCTATCGATAATTACGATGACGAGTACGATGATTTTGAAGATGATTATTTAGAATCACCTAAAACTAATTTTCGTAACGAAACCCAACAACAGATCCGTGATGCTTGGGGCGAAACCAAAATTCCTGACAAGTCCAAACAACGCATTCCCGAAGAGGAATTTGACGAAATCTAATGCTACCCCGTGACCTATTGAATCATGTTGAAAATCGCGACACCGTTAGTCGTCTGCTAGATTTAGGCGATCGCGCTGTTCAGACATGGGAAGTTGTGTGCAGTGATTTCTTGTCTCCCCCTGAAATCACTGAGGGATTGCAAGTATTTGGCAAAATGACCGAAATCCATTGCTTAGCATGGGGCGGCTATGAACAAGCAGAACGTCAAAGACTAGCGATCGCCCGCTCAGAGTTGCCTCTCGACCCATCACTAGTCAGCCTCACGCCCATCTCGATTTCAGGTAATTTCCTATTTGATACCGCAACCCATCGCGATTTCTTAGGCTCAATCCTCGGTACTGGGATCGAGCGTCAAAAAGTTGGCGATATCAATGTCTTAGGTGAAAAGGGCGCACAGGCGATCGTTGTCCCTGAGCTAGTGGAATATTTGCAACTGCATTTTAATCAAGTGCGAACAGTTCCCGTTAAGGTCAATGCGATCGCTTGGGAAGAGTTAAAAATTCGCATCCCTGTAACCAAGGAACTCACTTCCACTGAGGCTTCCTTAAGACTAGATGCGATCGCCTCCTTCGGTTTCGGAATGTCCCGCAGCAAAATGGTTGACCTAATTAACAGTGATGATGTGCGTGTTAATTGGAAAACTGTCTCGCAGCCCAACTATCAACTCAAATCTGGCGACCTGATCGCAATTCGTGGCAAAGGACGAGTCACCATTGGCGACATTATGATTACCAAAAAGGAACGCTATCGGGTGCAAATGACGCGATCAGTCTAAACTGTGAGCAAGTTTTCAGCATCACTCAAAAATCGAGATCGCCACTTTACCAAAATCAAGCAGCGATCGCCCATTGTTTACGCTATTTTACGCTTTACCAATTAAGCGATCGCGCAAAGCCTTGATCTTGTCGCGCAAAGCCGCAGCTTGCTCGAATTCCTGCTTCTTGGCAGCATCCTTCATTTGTACTTCCAACTGCTCAATGATTGAGGGAATATCATCTAGAGAAATCTCCTTAGCATTGTTGACCACATACTCAAGTTGACGCTCATTGAGGCGGCGCGAAACGGATAGAAACTCAAGGATGGCATTACCTTCTATCGACTTCACAATCGATCGCGGCGTAATCTGATTATCCTCATTATATTTAATCTGAATACGGCGGCGGCGTTCCGTTTCGGAAATTGCTTTTTCCATACTGTTGGTCATGCGATCGGCATACATAATTACCTGTCCAGCAATATTTCGCGCCGCTCTACCAATGGTCTGAATTAGCGATCGCTCTGCTCTTAAAAATCCTTCCTTATCGGCATCGAGAATCGCCACCAGTGACACTTCAGGTAAATCTAAACCTTCGCGCAATAAATTTACACCAATCAATACATCAAAAGTGCCACGCCGTAAGTCTTGAAGAATTTCAATGCGTTCAATCGATTTAATATCGGAATGGAGATAACGCACTAATAGATTCCGTTCTTGAAAATAGGTAGTTAAATCTTCCGCCATCTTCTTGGTCAAAGTCGTAATTAACACCCGTTCCTTTCGCTTAACTCGCAATTGAATTTCGTGATATAAATCATCAACCTGTCCCTCAGTCGGACGCACAAAGATCTCAGGATCGACTACGCCTGTGGGTCTGATAATCTGTTCAACTACCTGCTCCGAAACTTCCATTTCCCAATCTCCGGGGGTTGCCGAGACAAAAATACATTGCTTGACCATCTCCCAGAATTCATCAGCCTTGAGAGGTCGATTATCCGCCGCACTGGGCAAACGGAAGCCATGATCGATCAGTGTCATCTTTCGGGCGCGATCGCCGTTATACATCCCTCTGATTTGCGGTATGGAAACGTGCGATTCATCAACAATCAGCAACCAGTCATCTTTTGGGAAATAATCCACTAAACAAGCAGGAGATTCTCCTGCTTGTCGCCCTGCCAAATGCCGTGAATAGTTCTCTACTCCATTACAAAATCCTACCTCCTGCAATAGTTCTAAATCATATTTAGTACGCTGTTCTAGACGTTGAGCCTCTAGTAATTTCCCTGCATTGGTTAATTCTTCCAGTCGCTCTTCCAGTTCTGCTTTAATATCGGCACAGGCAATTTCGAGGCGATCAGTAGGCGTAACAAAGTGACGCGCAGGATAAATATTCAAGGCTTCTAAGCTTTGCAAAATCTCACCCGTAACAGGATCAACATAGCGAATCGCTTCAATTTCATCACCAAAAAATTCCACCCGAATGGTGCGATCTTCGTAGGCAGGTCCTATTTCTAAAATATCGCCCTTGACGCGAAACTTACCCCGCCCCATTTCGATATCATTGCGCTCGTACTGCACATTTGTTAAAGCTTTTAGTAATTCTCTCTGGTCATATTCCACACCCACTGCTAAGGGAATCGAAGCTTTGAGATATTCTTCGGGAATCCCTAAACCATAGATGCAGCTTACGGAGGCGACGACAATTACATCTTTGCGCTCAAACAGCGATCGCGTTGCCGAGTGGCGCAACATATCGATTTCATCGTTAATCGAGGCGGTCTTCTCAATGTAAGTATCGGTAACAGGAATATAGGCTTCAGGCTGATAGTAATCGTAATAACTGATGAAATATTCAACGGCATTATTGGGAAAGAATTCGCGCAATTCATTACAAAGCTGCGCCGCTAAAGTCTTGTTATGGGCTAGCACTAAAGTGGGCTTTTGATATTGGGCGATCGCATTGGCTACGGTCATCGTTTTGCCAGTACCAGTTGCGCCTAACAGAGTCTGATAGCGCAGTCCTTTTTGTAAACCATCAAATAATTGGGCGATCGCTTTGGGTTGATCGGCGGTGGGCTGCCAAGGGGTACGAATATCGAACAGTGCCATGAGGTTAGTTGAGAACGCTATCAAAATCAAGGATCTCTATCATATCAAACCCAAATTTTATCTGTTGATATTGGGACTAATTTTGATTGCTTCTAGGAAAAGCGCGATCGCTTAATAATTATCGGTCTTTGCAATGGGACGCTTCCTGAAAGCGATCGCCGATAACTTCTCGGAACTCATCAACGAAGTTAACCATTTCTGATGTCAAAATCTCGGATAAAAACAGTCAGCCTCATCGGGGATATCTCTTCGGCAAAAGGTCTTGTATCAACAGTTCCCGATACCTTTCTATCCCACCAGAGCGACTTCGGTAAATCCGCTGCACCTGAATTGTTATGCTGTGGTATTCACTACAAACATAGATGCTTTCTCACAATTTACTTTTGAGTTCATTAATAATATGCTCAATACCTGAAATCGACCGATCAAGGAACCATAGAAGCTCTTCATCTATAACAGTAAAACTTATATAGGTAAAGGTATATTCACCTGAACCATCTAATGGAAAATTTTGTAAAAGCATTAGTGGACTTCTTGTGAAAGGAGTTACTCTATCACCTTTGAAGTTTGAAACTCTAAAAATTCCATCATCTGCCTTACTTGCTATCCCATAGCCCGATGTACATTGAGTGACGCTCAGTTGTTCATGTTTATTCTCGTTACATAATGATGCAAAATCAGATATCCAATTATTATTAACTGAAGTGAAAGGCTGAAAGGATTCAAGCACTGCCAAAAGATCAGGTCTTGAATCGAGAACACCAGTCATCAATTTACCAACACGAGACTTAAAATCACTTTGTTTAAAATCTTTGGAAACAATAGGAAAATAAACTGCTTTGGAAGGAGCAGCAATGCTATATTGATCACAAATCTCTCTAGCACAATAGTCGAGAGCTGAACGCAAATGGTCAAAGATTTCTTTAACAATAATTTTTAGTTCTACACTGACAACTCCTGTGAGCAAAGCTTCCTCATATGGATCACCGTGATCACCAATTTCATTACGTTGTCTTTTGGCTTTTTCAACTAAGGCTTCAGCCATTTCAAATCGTGTAGTCATAACCTTTAACGACGCACGTATCTCTTACTTCAAGTTAAACATTCCACTGAGAATTTTCAACAACTTGCTTAAAGGAATTAAGTAGTGTAACAAACAGATAACCCTCAAGTGCTCCCTCATTAAGGACTAAGCAGCCTAACTAGTAATCATACTAAATCTTTTAGTATAGTTATCTTGATTGTGGCAATTATACAAAAAATTTCTGGATAACACAACCATATTTGCATAATATACAGAATTTTTCTGGGCATCATCCCAATATTAGGTGAGCTAACCAGAAAAATTCTGGTTAACCTGACAAAACAAAAGCCCAAAAACTTCTAGCCCGATCGCACAACACAATCCGCATTAAACACCAACATTAACAGTTTTGTAAAACTTGAGCAGCCGTTAACTGAATGGGAAATATTGGCGAAGCGATCGCTTGCTCACCTTCATAAACTCTCTCTTCATAAAAGCCTTCCACCCATTCTAATACCGTCACCTTTTGGGCGATCGCATCGATAATCCAATATTCGGCAATCCCTCTCGCTGTATACTCTGTACGCTTGTAGCGATAATCGCGACTTGCTTGATTGGGGCTGACCACTTCAACTACTAACAATGGTGGTGGCATATCTAGCAATATTAGCGATCGGGTTGCACCCTGCATCGCGATCGCTAATTCTTCGGAATAAACTATCAAATCAGGGACACGTACATTTACTTGTTGGCTATGCACAGCTATTTCTGCTTTCATTCTGAGGCGATTAGCAGGAATTCCTATTTGAGAAAAATAGATCAATAAAAACACAGCAATTAGTTGATTAATATCACTTTCCGAAGACACAGGAATTAGTTCTCCATTTTCTAACTCATATAAAGCATCTGTCCCATCGTTATATTCGAGGAAATCCTCAAGGGTCATTTTTGGTGTAGTTGCAACAGTCATTGTTTTTTCTCCAATGGTTTTGCTTAGACTAATTATCACCGATCGCATCGATAGTTGTTGCCCTCAAAATGCTATGTTGATAAGCCTGACTCTTTTGGTTTTGAAATGCAACTAGCCTTCCAGACTTCTCTTTCAAACATAGTGCTTCATGTTTGAGCATAATCATCAAGTTTATAAATCTCGTGAGATTGTTCAGCACTACAGACAGTTATGCCAATTGCAACCTGCTGAACAAACCATTCTCGATCTTTTACGTGATGAATGGTCGAGTATGAAAATGCTCGATATTGGCGTGGGTGGAGGACGTACCACTCAACATTTCGCTGGAGTCGTTCAGGAATATCTTGGAATTGATTATTCTGAAGAGATGATTGCAGCTTGCCAGAAACGCTTTGCTTCTCAAGCAAAAGTCTTCGATGTAGTTGATGCCAGAGATATGAGTCAGTTCCCAGATAACTCTTTTGACTTTATTCTATTTAGCTTTAATGGCATTGATGTTCTTTCTCATCTAGATCGATTGCAACTTTTTCGAGAAGTCAGCCGAATTGGGAAGTCAGGAGGATATTTTTGCTTTTCAAGTCATAATCTACAAGGGTTAGAAAGAGAGTTTAACTGGAAAAGTCATATTAGCTTTAATCCTCTCAAAACCTATGTCAACTTGATTATGTTTGGACTGTTGCGATTCTTCAATCGTGAAATTTCTCGACAGAAGATAGCATCTTCTGACCATGAAATCATTCAAGATGAATCGCATAATTTCCGTTTAAAGCAGTATTATGTGAGACCTCAAGAGCAGATCAATCAATTAAAAGCAGATTTTGACAATATCAGGATGTATTCTTGGAAAAGTGGATTAGAAATCAGTACGCCTCAAGAATTAAGCGCTAACTCTGATATGTGGCTTTATTATCTCTGCAAGATTAAATGATGTCGAGCATAAATAGCAATGCTGGTAATGCAAAGCAGAGGTGTTAGCCAATCTCCCCATAAAACATATAGAGTTTTTGTATCGCGCAAATACACTGTTTCTAAATGGGTTTCATAGGTATTTACATCGGAAAGCCAGACTGTGCGTCCATTGGGATCGACAAAGCCTGAATAGCCTGTATTGGTCGCTCTCACTGCCCAGCGATCGCTTTCAATTGCCCTTGCCACATCTTGAGCATGATGTTGTGCCGACATATAGGATGCAAAGTGAGCATTATTAGAAGCAGAAAGAATTAATCGACCACCTGCGGCAGTTTGGAATCGGAAGGTAGCGGGATAGGCGGACTCATAGCAAATGCCAACGATAAAACGTCCCCAAGGCGTATCTACTAGCTGCTCACTAGAACCTGCTTCTACTTCTCCTCGCAATGGTGATAAACGCTTGATCAAATTCCCTAAAATTGGTTTAAAGGGAATATATTCCCCCACAGGCACAAGGCGAACTTTGTCGTATTGACCGAGAATTTGATCAGAACCATTAATCAAAAAAAGACTATTAGTATAATTATTCGGATCTTCGGTATTGGGATTGCGAGTTTTGCCGAAGCCTCCTAACCAGACGGGAACACGATACTGCTCAACGATCCGATCAAAAGGTTCACGCCGCGCATCGTAATTGGGATAAAGGAAAGAAATCGCAGTTTCGGGTGTGACAATCATTTCCGCACCTGCTTGGGCTAGTTTCTCATAGCCTTTAGTGTAGTTATTTACCGCAATTTCCCATCCCTTTGGTTTTACGGTTAAAGCATTAGGGAAGTTCCCTTGAATGATGCCTGCTTTGATCGATTGCCCATTAGTGCTTGCCATGCGATCGCTTTGCATTTCCCATGCACCATAGCCAGCTATTGTTAACAAAAAAAGAAGGGCGGCGATCGCATAGCGCTTTCTCTCTTGCCAAGATTTATGTAAGAGAGTTTCTGCTAATAAGCCATTAATTGCCACAATTGCCGCAGTCATCGTCTGTTGTCCAGAAATACGACTAACCTGCAATAGCAATAAATCATGGGGACTTTGGGTATAGCCCAATGCAGTCCAATATAAAGGTCCCCAACTCCAGATGATTTCTAAACCACTAAAAATGGCACAGGCGATGATGATGCGACTGGTGACGTTTAGCTTCTGAGTGAGTAAAGACATCCCACCTGCCCATAGTGCTGACAATACGGCTCCCCATGCTGTAATCAAGACCCAAACCAATGTCGCAATCCAAAAGCTTGTCCACCAAGGAACACCCATCCATTCCATTGGATGTACACTCGTTATCCAAAATAACGCCATACCGTGATAGCAAAATCCCCACGTTGCCCCCATAGCGATCGCCCCTTTGACTTTCAGTTTCTGAGCCAGCATCCAGAGAGGAATCAACGTAATCCACGCTAACCACCATTGACTAAAGGGATCGGGGGTGAGTCCCATCAGGACACCACCGAGGGCAGCAAATAGAAGATTTTGCAAATTTCGCATAGAGAAAGGAATAGGCTTGATATTGGAATAGGATACTCCCTTCCCATATTTTATACCGATTCACGAAAGTGTGGTCACACTTTCGTGAATTGAAACCCAAACCCCATAAGGGTTTCTAAAACCAAAAATGGCGTAGCCATTTTTGGTTTTGGTATTACTGTAGTGACAATTCATGAATTGCCACTACGTCTCGTTCTTGTTTAGGACTAGCAGATATAGTTTGATATAATGAGCCGCTAGAGTCACTTTGTTCGCTTAGGGTATACCAATGACCAGTCTGTTTCTGGAACGTCTTCATAGCAGCGATCGCCCCGTCATTGTTTTTGATGGTGCGATGGGTACAAATTTGCAAGTCCAAAATCTGACTGCCGAGGACTTTGGCGGTGCGGAGTATGAGGGCTGCAACGAGTATCTGGTGATGACGAAACCTGAAGCAGTGGCTAAGGTGCATCGGGACTTTTTAGAAGCAGGGGCGGATGTAATCGAGACGGATACCTTTGGCGGTACGTCGATCGTCTTGGCAGAATATGACCTTGCTCACATGGCGTATGAGCTTAGTAAAAAAGCGACAGAATTAGCCAAGTCTGTTGCTGCCGAATTTTCTACTCCAGAGAAACCGCGTTTTGTGGCGGGATCGATCGGTCCAACTACGAAGTTGCCGACCTTGCTGCATATTGATTTCGATACCATGAAGCAGTCCTTTATTGAACAGATCGAGGGGCTGTACGACGGCGGCGCGGATTTGCTGTTGATTGAGACTTGTCAGGATGTGCTGCAAATTAAGGTTGCATTGAATGCGATCGCGGAATTTTTTGATAAGAAAGCCGCCGAAGGTAAACCCCGCATCCCTGTGATGGTATCGGTAACGATGGAAACTACTGGCACAATGCTGGTCGGTTCCGATATCTCGGCAGTTGTAACCATTCTCGAACCCTATCCCATTGATATTTTAGGGTTGAACTGCGCCACAGGTCCCGACCTGATGAAGGAGCATATCCAATATTTGAGCGCCCATTCTCCTTTTGTGGTGTCCTGTGTCCCTAATGCGGGTTTACCTGAAAACGTTGGCGGACAAGCATTTTATCGCCTCACTCCCGATGATCTCAAAGGACATTTAGCGCATTTTGTTGAAGATTTAGGCGTGCAGATTATCGGTGGTTGTTGTGGCACAAGACCATCCCACATCAAGGCTTTAGCCGATGCTGCGAAGACGCTCAAACCGAAAAAGCGTGAACCCCTAGTAACTCCTTCAGCAGCTTCCATTTATAGCTCTCAACCCTATATTCAGGATAATTCTTTCTTAATTGTTGGTGAGAGATTAAATGCTAGTGGCTCTAAGAAAACTCGCGATTTGCTCAATGCTGAGGATTGGGATGGACTGGTGGCGATCGCGCGATCGCAGGTCAAAGAAGGCGCACATATCCTCGATGTGAATGTGGACTATGTGGGACGCGATGGCGTGCGCGATATGCATGAGCTGGTATCGCGTCTTGTCACTAACGTAACTTTGCCTCTAATGCTGGATTCCACCGAATGGGAAAAGATGGAAGCAGGTCTAAAAGTGGCGGGTGGTAAATGTATTCTCAACTCCACTAACTACGAGGATGGTGAAGAACGCTTCTGTAAGGTCGTGAGTCTCGCTAAGCAATATGGTGCGGGAATCGTGATCGGAACCATCGATGAAGATGGCATGGCGCGAACTGCTGATAAGAAGTTTGAAATTGCTTCCCGTGCTTATAAACAGGCAACCGAAGAGTTAGGAATGCCAGCTAGTGAGATTTTCTTTGATACGCTCGCTTTACCTATTTCCACAGGCATCGAAGAGGATCGCCAAAATGCTGCTGCTACGATTGAGTCAATCCGCCGTATTAAGGAAGCAATGCCCGAAACCCATGTGTTGCTTGGTGTTTCCAATGTCTCCTTTGGCTTAAATCCTGCTTCTCGCATTGTTCTCAACTCGGTATTTTTGCATGAAGCAATGAAGGTTGGGATGGATTCATCAATTGTCCATGCCAGTAAGATCGTGCCGCTTAATCGCATTCCTGAAAGAGAATTAGAAGTAGCGCGTCAACTCATCTTCGATCAGCGTCAATTTGACGGTGATATCTGCACTTACGATCCCCTTGGTGAATTTACGAAGCTCTTTGAAGGAGTTTCTGCGAAGCGCGTCAAGGTCGTTGATGATAATCTCTCCATTGAGGAAAAGCTCAAAAATCATATTATCGATGGCGATCGCATTGGGTTAGATGACGCACTTACCGAATCGCTCAAGCAATACGAGCCGCTAGTAATCATCAATCAATTTCTGCTTGACGGTATGAAAGTAGTGGGTGAACTCTTTGGCTCAGGACAGATGCAACTTCCCTTTGTGCTGCAATCTGCTGAAACCATGAAATCCGCCGTTGCTTTTCTAGAGAAATTCATGGAAAAGGAAGAGGGCGCAAATAAAGGCGTGTTCTTGATTGCTACAGTCAAAGGTGATGTCCATGATATTGGTAAAAATCTTGTCGATATTATTCTCTCCAACAATGGCTATAAGGTCGTGAATATTGGCATCAAGCAATCGGTGGAGAATATTATTAAAGCTTATGAAGAGTGCAAGGCTGATTGTATTGCGATGAGTGGCTTATTGGTCAAGTCCACTGCCTTCATGAAGGATAACTTGCAGGAATTTAATAATCGCGGTATCACTGTTCCCGTCATTCTTGGTGGCGCAGCGCTCACACCCAAATTTGTCTATAACGATTGTCAGAATGTCTATAACGGCAAGGTGATCTATGGTAAAGATGCCTTCTCTGACCTCAACTTCATGGATAAATATATGCCTGCTAAGGCTGAGGGTAAATGGGAAGATGCCAAAGGTTTCCTAGATGAAGAGTTAGCCGTTGTTATTGATACTTCCGAAAAAGACTTAACGACTGCGGCTGAGGATAAAGCTAAGAAAGAAGCGGCGCTTGCGGAGCGTTATTTAGATATTGGGCGTTCTGAGGCAGTTGATGCCGATATCCCCCGTCCGACACCACCATTCTGGGGAACGAAGATTCTCCAAGGCGCAGATATTCCCATTGAGGAACTATTCTGGAATCTCGATCTGCAAGCGCTCTTTGCTGGTCAATGGCAGTTCCGTAAGCCTCAAGGTCAGCCCCGTGAGGAATATGACGCATTTTTGCAGGAAACCGTTTATCCCATTCTGGAAACATGGAAAGAACGGGTAATTAAGGAGAAGTTGCTAGAACCAACATTGGTTTATGGCTATTTTCCTGTGATGGCGGAGGGTAATACGGTCTATGTGTATGACCCGAAGGATATCGCTAATATTCAATCAGCACAGCCAATCAATCATTTTGTCTTCCCCCGTCAAAAGTCTCAACGTCGTCTCTGTATTGCCGATTTCTTCTCACCTAAAGAATCGGGAATTATTGATGTCTTACCATTGCAAGCCGTCACCGTTGGACATATTGCGACAGAGTTTGCTCAAAGTCTATTCAAAGCCAATCAATACACCGATTATCTCTATTTTCATGGTTTAGCGGTACAGATGGCAGAGGCGATCGCGGAGTGGTCACATACGCGCATTCGCCATGAGCTAGGCTTTGGCGCAGAAGATCCTGATAATATCCGCGATATTCTTGCTCAGCGCTATCATGGTTCTCGCTATAGCTTCGGCTATCCCGCCTGTCCAAATATGCAGGATCAGTACAAGCTGCTAGATTTGCTCGATGCAAAGCGGGTTGGTTTAGAAATGGATGAGAGCGAACAACTTTATCCCGAACAGTCAACGACTGCGTTAATTGTGCATCATCCTGTAGCTAAGTATTTCAGTGCTTAAATGGATTAAAAGTCATAAGTAGGAACACTTAATTATTTGTAGGATGCGTTAGTGTAACGTAACGCATCTATACAGTTAAAGATGATGGGTTACGCGATCGCTAACCCATCCTACATATAATTACTTATATGCCTAGTACCCAATTATGTTGAAATCCCTCAAAATCGAAAACTTCCGTTGCTTCCCATCCTTTGAAATGGGACAACTAGGAAGGTTAAATCTCATTGTTGGTACTAACAACAGTGGCAAGACTTCTATTTTAGAAGCACTGCAATTACTCCTTAATACACCATTTACTTTTGATTTTGAAATACTAGAAGAAATAATTACTGGTAGAAGTGAGTATATTATAAGTGACGAAAATCAAGATAGAAACTTGGTTGTCCGTCATCTTTTTTATAACCACTATATTGATATTGACAGTAAATTTACAATTAGTGGTAAAAGCTTTGATGACAAACAGCTAGAGCTAATAGTTTCCATTAAGAATAAAAAAATAGATATAGATCAAGAATCACTATGCTTATGTGTCAAACGACTAATAAGCTCAATGGTAGTAGAAACACCATTTAAACTTTCTTCAGAAGGAATGCTATCTCTCAAAATACTGCGATCTGCAACCAATAATTTGAATCATAGTAAGTCAAATATCCAGTTTGTAAATTCATCATCATTAACTACTGAAAAAGCGCTTGATTTATTTGAAGATACGGTACTTACGCCAGAAGAAGATCTTGTTATTCAAGCTTTACAGATTATTGAGCCTCGAATAAAGCGAATTGCACCTCTTATTGGAAAGAATGGATACAAAGGTACACGCGGTAGTTTTATTGTCCAAACACCTAAAAATCAACGCATACCAATTGGCAGCATGGGTGATGCGATGTGGCGGATTTTAGGACTTGCTTTAGCGATCGTTAATGCAAAAGATGGAGTTTTGTTAGTGGATGAGATCGATACAGGACTACACTTTACAGTCATGTCTGATATGTGGAAAATGCTCTGGGAAACTGCAAAGCGCCTTAACGTCCAGATTTTTGCGACTACCCATAGCAATGACTGCTGGACAAGTTTAGCGGATATAGCTAATGCCGAAAATCCCAGCGAAGATGGGATTACAATTCACAGGATAGAGAAAGGAAAACCTCACAGTATTGTCTTTACTGAGCGACAGATTGCGATCGCTGCCGAGCGTCATATTGAGGTGCGGTAGTCTATGAGAGAAAAAGTGTTATTGGTTGAAGGAAAAGACGAGAGGCTTGTTATTCCAGAATTAATGAAGGCAAATGGTGTAGATTGCGGTTCAGAAGAATCTCCCATTGTCTTTATTGACGATCAAAATGGTTTCGATAATATAGTCAAGCCAGATGTAATTGCTACAGAGCTTCTCGCGTCTGGACTAGTTGCTATTGGCATTATATTTGATGCAGATGAAAAGCCCCAGAAGGATCGTTGGCGCAGCGTTAGAAATATTTGTCTAAAAGTAGAAAGTATGCCAAATTTGCCTCAAGAACTTCCAGAAGAAGGATTAATTGTGGATATGCTAAATGGAATTAAGTTTGGAATTTGGATGATGCCTGACAATAAGATGCGTGGTATGTTAGAAACCTTTTTGGCTGACATCATTTCTGAGGAAAATCAAGAAATATGGGAGTTTGCAAAACAATCTGTTAATGAAGCAAAAATTAGGGGTGCAAAAATCAAGCCTAACCACATTGACAAAGCAAATATTTATACTTGGTTGGCTTGGCAAGAGAAACCAGCACAACAAATTGGAATAGCAGTCAAGAAGAAAACAATTTTTGATCCAACCCATCCCAATGCTCAGAAATTTGTGAAATGGTTTAGGGATTTATATGGGTTGTGAGCGATCGCCGTCTTTTATAGCCAGATTCTTCTCATCACAGTAATTTAAGGATAATTGATTTTGAGTAATTCTACTTATCGCTAAAATATCTCAAAAAATCTGACAAAATAACTGAAAAGAGGTGTCTTGAATCGGCTTTAATTAGAAGTGCGATCGCAAAAAGCAAAGGAATTCACGGCACATATATGGGGATTGCAAGGCGACAATTCTTGCAGGCGGGTCTGACCAGTCTGATCGGATGGCAGTTTCTTAGCCGCGATCGCGTGGCATTTGCTGCCGATCAATTTGTGCGCCAAGCCTCCACGACACAACGGAAGCGAGCGCTATTAATTGGTATTAATCAATATGATGCTAAGGACGATCCTCAAAGCACTCTAAATTTTTCACAAAATGCTACCTCAAGTGGGTGGTTGCCCTTGCATGGGTGCGTTAATGATGTGGAGTTGCAAAGGGAATTACTGATTTATCGATTTGGATTTGCCCCACAAGACATAGTTACCTTGACCGATCGCGAAGCAACGCGCACGAATATTTATGATGCAATTACTGAACACTTAACTACACAAACTCTTCCTGATGATTTGGTGGTAGTCCATTTTAGTGGGCATGGTTCGCGGCTTGGTAATTACGACACACTGGTTCCTGTAGATAGCGGCTTACCTCAAAACCTAGACAATTTACGGGACATTACCTTACGGGAATGGCGAAGTTGGCTAAAGGAGATTGCAACGGATCGGCTTTTGTGTGTAATTGATGCAGGTTTTTACTATCCCAATAGCTCGGTGATTGGCAATTTCCATTTGCGATCGCGGGTTGGTCTAAAAAGCTGGCAACCATCAACGGAAATAGAGCAGATTGAGCAGATTGGGACAACTTTACGCGCTGCATCAGGGGATATGCTGTGTGCTGATGCCCAATGGTCAGGATTTAGTAGTGGTGCATTTACCTACACCCTAGTGCAGCAACTATGGCAACTGATGCCTGCAACCACAATTCATATAGTTATGAGTGATTTAGCAACTACCCTCGATCGCCGCGCCTTACATGATGAAAATCTCTCCATCGATAAACAAGTTACGGCAATGCTAGAAATTGATGTAGCGAAAACTAAGGCGATCGCCACCACTTCCTTTAACTCATTGTTAGCAATTCCTGACTTTGGTTCCGATGGCGTGATTATTGGTAGCACAGGCGATCGCCGCACCGCCGATGTAAGCTTGGCAGGTTTACCGATCGCCGTTTTAAGTAATTACATGGCAGGTTCTATCTTAAATGTGATAGCTAAAAAAGCTGCCGATATCCCTGCGATTACCAATGAGATGGAATCTACTTCAGCTAGACCAAATCTGGTTACAGACACTCCACAAGCCACTGTCCAAATCAAATCTCGTAATGGCTTTAATGCCAAAGTTGAAGTTTTAAGCGATCGCAGTGCCAATCAAAAATTAGAATCAGGGCAATTACTGCAAGAGGTAATCCGAGCGATTTCTTACAATGTCAAACTAGCGATCGCCCTTGATACAGGCTTAAGCAAAATCGAGCGCGTTGATGCCACTAGTGCCTTCTCCACTTTGCCGAATATGTTTGGAGTCAATGCGAATGAACAATGTGCTGATTGTCTATTTGGAGTGCAGTCAGCTAGCTATGGCTTGTTTACGGTTGGACATACGCCAATTCTTGGTTCCTTTGGCTCCGTTGGCGAGTCTGTCGGTGTAGCCATTAAGCGCCTACAACCCTTTCTTGAAAGTCTATTGGCAGCGAAGCTAATTCGCACTACTGAAAATCAAGCCTCTTCTCATCTTGATGTGCGGGTTACCCTCAAAGCCATGATAGGTGTTGATGAACGCTCAGTGACGATCGCTAGTAAATCCTCTGCTAGATCTTCTTTGCTTCCCGTAAATAACCTAAGTAATACAGTACGAACAAAGCCGATTAATATTGGCGATCGCCTTGAATGTCAGATTGAGAACTTTAGTGATCAACCTCTCTATGTGCGAATCTTTTGCCTTGATCCACGCAGCAAAGTACTCACGCCTAACTTTATTGCCACCCCTTACGCTAATGATGGCGTGATTCATCCATTAGAAACCTTAACTATTCCCTATCCCAAAGCACCAATGAATTGGGCTGTATCTGCACCAAAAGGAATGGTTGATGTCCAAGTTGTGATTAGCCGATCGCCACTGTTGCAAGTTTCTAAAACTTTAGAAACTTCTCAACGTCAAGCTTCATCACTCAATGGTTTGATCGCAATTCCAAATCCTTTACAAGTTGCCCAAGCCCTACTTGCAGATATTGACCGTGCAGGTAAGCCCTCAGATTTTGGGAATGCAGGTAATCTGAGTGATGTATGGATGCTAGATGTGCAGCAATGGGCAACTTTTAACTTCAATTACCAAGTAGCTTAAATAACCTCTCCCTAGCCCACCCCTTGCAAAGGGGAGGGAACGAGATTTCTAGTCTTCTCCCTTTGCAAGGGGGAATTAAAGGGGGTTTTTGAGACTTTATAGTTTTCCTGTTAATAGATAGGTAACCATTTCGCCTTTGCCTTTAATCTTAATGGTTCTCTTTGGCGCAAATGTATATTTATCTTTCAAAATTTGATAGGTAACATCAGTAACTTGGATACAACTGGCAATCCCATGTGACTCCATGCGACTAGCAATATTGACGGTATCGCCCCACAGATCATAAATAAACTTTTTCTTGCCAATTACCCCTGCAACGGCTTGTCCTGTATGGATACCGATTCTCAGTTCAAAGGGCTTACCATCATGACGGATAAACTTACGAATGGAACTTTGCATTTCTAATGCCATTGAGGCGATCGCTTCAGCATGGTCTGGTCTTGGTAAAGGCAATCCACCTACTGCCATATAGGAATCACCGATTGTTTTGATTTTTTCTAAGCCATAGTGATCAACGAGACGGTCAAATTCGGAAAAAATCTCGTTCAGCATATTCACTAATTCATTAGCCGATACAACTGATGCAAACTCCGTAAATCCGACAATATCCGCAAACAGAACCGTTACTTCTTCAAAGGTATCTGCAACAATCGTACCGCTAGTCTTGAGCTTGGAGAGAGAATTAGGTAAAGCTTCAGAAAATTTGCTAATGACAACATTAGGCGGAATATTGATGGGTGTATAAATCTGAGAGGATTTTAAACGTTCGGCGATCGCTTTCGGTAAAACATTGAGTAGTAAACGTTCTGATCGCATTTGTTCAACGCGCAAATTATCTTCAGCGCGGCGACGTTCTTGAGCTTCCATACCCAAAGATAATAACTCACCTAAGGAACTCGCAAAGCTGATTTCTTCTAGCATCCAACATCGTTCGATCTCAACCTGCTCAAACATGATAATTCCTGTCAGTTCTCCAGCGAGGTCAAAGGCTGACACTAATATCGACACCACTCCAAGGGGATTGAGATACTCTTGACGAAATTCGATTAAGCTCTCTTCATCCTGTATGTCTTCAATTGCTAAACTCCGTTTTTCTTGGAGAGTCGTAAAAAAGATGGGAAACTCTTCGGCTCCTAAAAAATTAGCCTCACTATGGGTTTTACTGCTTTTAATATAAAGATCAAGGCAATGTAATTGGGTTTTGGTATTGTCAAATAGCCATACACTGACGCGATCAACATCTAAAGTCTGACTAGCAGTTTCCGTAATATTTTGAACTGCCATAATAAAATCACCCAGATTGAGCGCTTTATTTTTCGTGAGATCAATCAAGATTTTTTGTTGTCTCCGCAGTTGCTGTTCTCGGCGTTGCAAGAGAAAATTACTTCTTTGGAGCGATAGTTGTGAATCAGCGAGTTCGCTAGTGCGTTGTTGAACTCTCGACTCTAACTCAATATTCGCTTTTTCAAGGCGATTGAAGGACTCGGCGAGCATTTCCGCCATGCGATTAAAGGACTCAGACAGAACTTTAACCTCACTAGTGCCTTTAATGGATACTCTCGAATCTAGATCTCCATTAGCGATCGCTTGAGAAGCACCACTTAGTTTCATCAATGGCGCAGTAATCGAACGAGCCGTCATCATCCCTACCAAAATAGCGATTATCAGAGCGGCAATGCTAAATAAAATTGTCATCTGGGTGCGATTGTAAATCTGCCCCATGAAGCTGGATTCAGGTACAACCATCACAATTAGCCAATCGAGTCCATCGCGATCGCGCCAAGACTGTATTTGAATAAACTGTTTTTCTCCCATTAATACTGGTTCTAGTTGCTGCTTTGTCTGAAGGGAATCAAAACTACCAAACTGACTAATCAGATAACGGGCGGTAGCACGGGAGAGGGGGTCACTGCTATTGAGAATATTTAAACGCTGTGGTTTTTCATTTATGATCGAGAAAGTGCGCTCAGAGCTAGAAGTTCCGACAACTAAGCCTGAGCGTTCAATCACAAAAACTCGACTTGATTTATCTAATTTCAAGTCTTGGAGAAACATATTTAACTGCGTTAGAATATAGTCAACTCCCAATACTCCAATCAATTGGCGATCGCGATCGTAGAGAGGATAACTATGGGAAACTGATAAGACTTCAGGACGATCATCCCATTGATAAACCCTTGACCATGTTGGCTTTCCCGCCTTTACCGCATCGGCATACCATCCTTCTTCCCTGACATCTTTAGAGGTTTCAATTACCTCTTCTAATTTTTGGCGATTGCCTTCTTGATCGGTGGAGAAAACTGCTGTTTTCGTAATTCCTCGCGCTAGAGTTGTCTCATTAATTAATATTTTGCCGTCATCTTTACGCTCAACACCGATAAATTCCTGATTATTAAATGCAAAATTAATATAGCCAACTTCATATAGATTGATTTGCTTCCAGAAAAAGCGTCCAGTTTGCTGAAAGTTTTTTAAATTCAGCATTCCTAACTTAATGGCATCGACATTAGCTTGATTAATTTGTGGTGGTACGTGCAAGTAATTATCGAGTTTAGTCTTAACGCGATCGCTGACTTCTTCACTGAGTCTGGTCGCTAGCTCATCGACGGCTTGCTGCCCATTACGAAAGGAAAACACCCCTACAAACCCTACTGTCACACAAATCTGCACTACAAAAGGCACAACTAAAATAACCGTTAACGGCATATTTTTGAAGGACTTGGCTATGTAGGAGATTTTAAACATTACGTCCTTTGAGGAGATAAGTAATCATTTCCCCTTTACCCTTAATATTAATGGCACTTCTCTGCTCAAAGCGATATTTATGCTTTAAGAGTTGATAAGTTGCTTCTGTTACTTGAATGCAACCTGCCACACCATAGGACTCCATCCGACTAGCGACGTTCACAGTATCACCCCACAGATCATAAATAAACTTTTTCGTGCCGATGACTCCAGCGATCGCCTGTCCAGTGTGAATCCCAATCCGCAGCAAAAAATCACTACCATCACTACGCTTAAATTTTTGAATTGTTGTTTGCATTTGTAGTGCCATTTCGGCGATCGCCTCGGCATGATCTTTACTAGGAACTGGTAATCCGCCAACTACCATATAAGAATCACCAATAGTTTTAATTTTTTCGAGAGTATATTCTTCAACCAGATGATCGAACTCAGAAAAAATTTCATTGAGAAGATGTACCACTTCATTAGGAGAAGTCGATGCGGCATATTCCATAAAGTTGACAATATCGGCAAATAGAACGGTGACTTCCTCAAAGGAGTCCGCAATAATTGTTCCACTAGTTTTAATATGTACTTTTTTCAAGGATTGCGCAGATTTCAAGCGTTCGGCAATCTCTTGAGGTAGGACATTCAGTAATAGACGTTCAGATTTTTTCTGCTCAACGCGCAAGCTCTCTTCTGCTCGTCGCCGTTCTTGAGCTTCCATACCTAAAGCAAGTAAATCCGATAGAGAATTAGTAAAACTTATCTCTTCTTCTAACCACAAACGTTCTACTTCCGTATGCTCAAAAGCAATGATCCCAATAATATCTCCGCCCACCTCAAATCTAGTCAACAGCATTGACACAATACCCAAGGGAATACAATATGCTGGTGCAAATTCTTGTAAGGCAGCATCATCTTGGATATCTTCAACTGCTATAGAACGGTTTTCTAGTAAAGCATCAAAAAAACTAGGATATTTTTCCGCCGTTAAGATATTCTCTTCAGTATGTGAGTTCAGGCTTTTTTGATAGAGATCAAGGCAATGGAGAACTGTTTTGTTTTTATTAAATAGCCACACACTGACGCGCTCAACATCTAAAGCATAGCTACCTGTTTTCGTAATATTTTGGACGGCAACTATAAAATCACCTTGATTAATTGCCTTATCTTTAGTCAACGCGAATAAAACATCTTGTTGTTGACGAAGCTGTTGTTCGCGACGCTCTAACAGAAAATTAGTACGTTGTAATGAAGATTTGGAAGCATCTAGTTCATTACTTTTTGATTGTACAAGTATTTCTAATTCCTGATTTGCGCTCTTGAGACGCTGTAACGTCAAAAAAGTCGATCGCACTAAAATAATACCAATGGTAATCGCGATCGCTAGCATGATCCAAAGCAAAAAGTTAAGCAATGGTGTACTGATATTAGGAATGTTTAAGTATTCTGATTTTAGGTCTAACTTAGGATCTAGATTGCCAGATAATAGCGCTTTGCTCCAGACAACTGTAACAATAATTTGTAGACTAAAAATTACCGCAAAGGTAACCATTAGCGGCATATTATGAATGATATCAGCAAAGTAGTTAGTGATCAGAATCCTAGATTTGCAAAATACAAATACTGGCAAATAATGATTCATGCTAGCTTGATCACTAAGAGGGGTCAATTCGCACAATTGCTGACCTCATTAAAAAAGAGAATTGCGCCGCAATTCTCTTTTTTAAGTAGCTGGATATAATAAAACCCCAAAAACTGTGGCGCACGCTGCGCGTGCGCCACAGTTTTTGGGGTTTTATATTTAATTGCGCCTAGCTACTTATTCGCGATCACGTTAATCGTAAACCCATAGCCACTTACTTTTTGTCCAGCACGGATCTTGCAACCTTTGCGTAATTCCATCTGACCATCAACCTCAACATCACCATCGATAATCATTAATTTGGCTGCACCCCCAGTATCAGCAACACCACAGACTTTTAGTAAGTTACACAGAGTAATATATTCGCCAGTCAGTTCAAAGTTCTCTTGAAAGTTTTCTTGCATTATTTATGAATTCACTAAGGGGAAAGAGCAGAACATTTGCGGATCGAAATTCTAGCGAAAAGTTAAAAAATTGTGGCGCAAATGCTCTACCCCTACGTTAAAAACATCATACCAAAACTAGAAACTGAATACTGTTCTCAATGTGCCGACGGTGATTGTGCTATTGCCACTGTTGTTATTAGGGTTGAAAATGAACTGCAAATCTGGCGTAATACTAATGTTGTCAGAGATGGGGAAGCGATAGAACAATTCCAGATTGGTTTGGGTGGCATTACCCACTTGGCTCTCAAGAAAAGGTTGTCCGACCGCGATCGCACCTAAAGCTCCTTCTTTAAATAAGTCTGGAAAAGCAATACCCGCAGACCAAGTTTGGGGGCTAAGCGAATCATTGGCTGAAGTTGTATAGGTAGGAAGTGCGGCGGAAATAGCAGTACCACGATTGCTAATATTGCCGAATCCATAGCGTCCAAAAATGGCGATCGCCTTATTAAAAGCCCACTCAAGGTTTACACCACCTGTGTTGTAGTCCAGATTATTTATGGAGGCGCGAGTATATTGCAAACGAATAGTAAAAGGACTAGCATCATCAGCATTTTTAGGGGCAAATTCTAGCTCAACCGTACCTTGATAGGGATCGCCAAATAGCCCTCGATTGATGGTTCCGTCAGAGGTGGGGCTACTCGCATTCTGGGCTACATATCCTGCTCGCAACGTAAAAGCGCTACCACCAATATTCCAAGCGATCGCTGCACCTGCCCCATCATTCACAGGCAAAATTAAGGGATTGTTAATAAACATCCCACTCGAAAAATCGGCGGACTCATCATTGGCAAAGCTATTCGCATCTAGATGATCGTTAAGAGCCATCACTGCCCCAATTGAAACTCGCATATCTTTGCCGATAGGAAAGTCATAGCGCAAACGATTTAGGCTTGCCGTCGTACTAACGCCACTGTAATCAAGGGCAGAACTGTTACCAAATCCTGTAAAACCTGAAAAATCCGCAGCATCTAGAGAACTATGCAGACTTGTGCCGCCGTTGCCAAGTTCGAGCCGAGTAAGCAACAAATCTTCGCCAGTGAAACTCGTATTCAAATCTAGGTATACACGGCTAATCACAGTTGTATTGACTTTGCCCGCATTAGTTGTAGCCGCGCCCGTTGAGTCTAGTAAAAAATTAGTTCCTGAGCTTCCCGCCGATACAGCGGCGATCGCCTGTCCTGTTAATTTCGTCGTAGTCGAAAATTGCTGTGCCTCTAGCTTGGCAGTTTTTGCATCAAGGGCATCGACACGACCACGCAAAGTGGCAAGCTCAGCCGCAAATTCCTCTTGCAGTTTTTGCAAAGTGGCAAGATCTTCTTTACTGACTTTATCGGCTAGCCCTGCGGAAATAATCTCGTTGATCTTGTCGAGGCAAGCATTTAAACCTGCGGCGAATTCATAACGGCTGGTGGCTTGCTTACCGCGAAAAGTGCGATCGGGATAACCTGCGATGCAGCCATAGCGCTCCACCAGAGACTGTAAGGCGGTAAACGCCCAATCTGTCGGTCGGACATCACTGAGTTGTGAAACTGAGGTGATATTTTGCGAAAGTGGATCTTGTGCTAGCGACTGTGCCGACAGGCTAGATATATTGCTGGATAACAATCCCAAGGTAGAAAAGGCGATCGCGCCAACTAAAGATCTTTGTAATTTTATTTGTAATTTTTCCAACTCAACTTTGGACATAGGGTCACTCCTCACTTGCTGATCGTGTCAAACTTAATAGTAATAAATGTCATTAGTCTAAGAATAGTTTAAACACTTTTGGAATTATTGCAAGATAAAATTAGTAAAATAGTTGATTATTACTTTCAATAACTTTGCTGTTGGGTTTCCACAAATTAAAAACCAGAGCCAAAATCTGTGGCGCACGCGCAGCGTGCGCCACAGATTTTGGGGTTTTATATTTAATTGCGCCCAGAGTTACAAATTCCACAATTAAGACCAGTGATCCTAAAGGAAAACAGACGATCTTGATTGAATATAGGATGTATTGGCTAGAATCTACCTAGCGTTCAACAACCGAGCCTGTGGTACAAATACTCGAAAATCCCTTACGGGTTGGTTTACAGCAAGAAAGAACCCCTGAGCCTTTGATCCTCGTGATCTTTGGGGCTTCGGGTGATTTGACTATCCGAAAGCTTGTTCCAGCAATTTATAATCTCAAACAACAGCGTCGCCTCCCCCCCGAACTGACAATCGTTGGTGTGGCACGCAGACCTTGGAGTCATGATTACTTCCGCGAACAAATGCGCGAGGGCATCGAAAAGTTCTCAGTGGGCATTGGGGCAGAAGCAATTTGGCAAGATTTTGCGGAGGGCTTGTATTATCAATCCCTTGATATGAGTAATCTTGAGGATTATCGTAAACTCGATGAATTTTTAGGGAAACTGGACAAAGAAAGAGGCACTCGCGGTAATCGCGTCTTTTACTTAGCGGTTTCACCGAACTACTTTACCGATGCGATCGAGAAGTTAGGTGAGGCGGGCATGATTAAAAATCCTCAGAAAACCCGACTGGTGATTGAGAAACCCTTCGGTCGTGATTTGTCATCATGTCAAGACTTAAATCGCGTCGTCCAGAAATCCTGTGACGAAAAACAGATTTATCGGATTGATCATTACTTAGGTAAGGAAACTGTTCAAAATCTTTTGGTGCTGCGGTTTGCCAATGCGATTTTTGAACCGTTATGGAATCGGCAGTTTATCGACCATATCCAAATTACAGTTGCAGAAACTGTCGGTGTTGAAGATCGGGCTGGCTATTACGAAAACTCTGGCGCACTCAGAGATATGTTGCAAAACCATTTGATGCAACTATTTTGCTTGACGGCAATGGAACCGCCCAATTCTCTGGATGCTGACTCCCTACGCAATGAAAAGGTGAAGGTCATTCAGGCAACCCAACTCGCTGATACCCGATACTTAGAGCGATCGGCAGTGCGGGCGCAATATAGCGAGGGTTGGATGAAGGGCAAACAGGTGGAAGGCTATCGCCATGAGCCAAATGTAAATCCTGATTCCCTTGTACCGACCTACGTTGCGATGAAGTTTGAGGTCAATAATTGGCGTTGGCAAGGCGTTCCCTTTTACTTGAGAACGGGCAAGCGGATGCCAAAAAAAGTCAGCGAAATTGCCATTCAGTTTCGTGATGTGCCTTATTTACTGTTTCAGTCGGCGGCTAAACAGGTATCACCAAATGTGTTGACGTTAAGGATTCAACCCAATGAGGGGATTGCCCTAAAGTTCGAGGCAAAAATGCCAGGGGCTGACCTGCGATCGCGATCGGTCGAAATGGACTTCGGCTATGGCAAAACCTTTGGTATTGAAGGCTCCGATGCTTACGATCGCCTTTTGTTAGACTGTATGTTAGGCGATCAGACTCTATTTACCCGTGGTGATGAAGTGGAAGCTGCTTGGAAAGTGGTGACACCAGCGCTTACTGCATGGGAAATGCCCAACGATCCCAGCGTTGTTCCGCAATATGAGGCAGGAACTTGGCCCTTCTGAAGCTGAACAACTGATCGAACGTGATGGGCGACAGTGGCGAAGACTTTGATCAATTACGAATTATGAATTACGAATTACGAATTAATCACTCTGAAATTCGTAATTCGTAATTCGTAATTTCTAACTCCTAATTTCTAATTCGTAATTCGTAATTTCTAACTCCTATGAATACGCAAGCAACTTCTGTTGTATCTTTGCAAGCTCCCAAAGATGTCTCAGTATCTCAAGTCGAAGCTGAGCTAAGTAAAATCTGGCAGTCTCATGGCGACAGTTCAGCCGTTCGTGCCACCACGTTTAATCTGTTGGTTTACGAACCAGAAACAATGGGTACTGCATCACGGATGGCTTCTGTGGATGCGATCGTTTCTCAAAGCCCCTGTAGAGTCATCGATCTTGTGACTCTGGATGAGGAAGATCAAGGTATCTCGGCTCAAGTGGCAGCCTATTGCCCGATTCAAAAAAGCCGTAGTTCCTTGGTTTGTGGTGAATATATCACCCTCAGTGGGGCAAAACGTGCTTTTGATCGCGTCCATAGCATTCTTCCAGAGTTACTGATCCCCGACTTACCTGTATTTTTGTGGTGGAAGGATAGCCCTGCACCAAATACAAGGATGTTTGAGAAGCTGGTCAATTTAAGCGATCGCCTCATTATGGACTCAGCAGCATTCGGCAATTCTGAAGCAGATTTGCTTAAAGTTCAGGGCATGGTGAAATCAGGCACGCAAATTGCTGATCTAAATTGGCAACGTCTTGCACCTTGGCAAGAACTTACGGCTCAAGCCTTTGACCAACCCGATCGCCGTGCTGCCGTTTGGGAAATTGATGGCATCACCATTGATTACGAACGTGGTAACAGTACCCAAGCTCTGATGTTTCTTGGCTGGATCGCTAGTCGTCTGGGATGGGAACCGATTGAGCGTACTAAAGAGGGTGGTGATTACGATATTCAGCACATTATGTTTGAAGGTCGCAACCACATCAAAATCAATGCTGAATTAGCGGCGATCCCCATTGGTGATGTCGGTGAAGTCATTGGCGATCTCATTGGTTTACGCTTAACCGCATCGAATCAAAATACCGATGCTTGTAATGTGTTCTGCTCGGAGTCCACAGGTTGTATGCGGATGGAAGCTGGTGGTGGAGCGCAAAACTATCGTGTCCATCAAGTATCACCGTTGTCTGATCAAAGTGTGGATACCTTGCTTGGTCAACAATTACAACGTTGGGGTCAAGAGGTTCTCTATGAGGAAAGTCTCGAACTTACGGCAAAAATCCTCGCCATAATATAAAAAGAAGGCTCGCTGTGCGAGCCTTCTTTTAATTAGGACTTACGCAAATCAATCAAGAACTAAAGTTCTTGGCTTAAAGCTAAAGTCGGCTAAAGCAGACTACATCCCATTTCCGATCAACCCGTTTTAACGGGTTTAAGCTTTCAGCCCGTAATTTATTACAGGGCTATTACTTTTTAAAATTCTTCTTTTTAAAATTCTTCGATTTCCAATTGTCCAACAATAAAAGCGACACAGCCGAAAGCAAAGGTAATTGGCAGTGGATTTTTGAAAATAAAGCTAAAGATTGATGCTAAACAGGAAATAGCGATCGCTGCAAATGTCCAAGATTTTTCATCATCGCTCATACCTTTAGCCTTTTTAATTTTACGAAGGGTGGCATTTGGTATTGGCAATGGCATTACCGAGCTTGGTGGAAACGCCCAATAATTACAGCAGCGTTCAACAAATAGGTCAGTCCAGCCATTCTCTTGACACCATTCATCAATCCATTCATCCCGAAAACGCTTCATATACAAAAATTATCAGTAGTTCTCTAAACAGAGAAACATGAGCGGCACTTGAGTGCTACTCATGTTTCTTGTACTTAGGTTATCAGCAGATTCTATGATTGGAGGATAAGTTACAAAAACTTAAAGATGCATAGCATCTTTAAGTTTTTGAATTGGTATTATGGTCTAGATTTATTGTTTCGCTTCAACGTTTACGAATGAGTTGTCACACATATCGAAAACTGTAGTTTTCCCCGTCGCTAAAGATGACGTTAAATAATATTTACTAATTTTACCTTGGGTATTACGACGATTGACTTGGACATCTCTGACTGTCTTGCTAGTCGCATTGGTTGCTGTGTAGGTTACACAGTTGGGTCTAGAAGATTGTGTTGTTGATATAGAAAGGTAAACAATTGGGGATTGAGATTGAGCAATGATTTGGACTTGGGCGGATTGAACTGGCAAACTTAGAAATAAGTCAAGCATAATTTTTAGAATATCATGATCTAATTTATAGATATTCCCCTCTAAAAACCCACATTCCGCTCTTATTTTACTGAAAAAAATATTTAGAAAACAAATCCTTATACAGTAAGTATTTTGGGCTTTCGTCAGAAAAATACCACTATCTTAATATTGTCAATAATGACGTACTAATAGGAGTCATTATCATTAATTTTCCAGAAAATCGCTGAAACCCTCATTGTCTCGTTGTAAATATTTTTAGGCCTCCATTACGAGCGGAATGTGGGTAAAAATTAATGTTAGCTTGTTTTAGGTATAAAAAACCTGATAAATAAAATCAAGTAACTAATAAATAACTAAACTCAAATACTCAATTGTGTAACTGCAATGTTTCCAGAGAAGCAAACATCAACATCGGTATTGGGGGAGCGATCGCGTTGATTGTAGAGACCTGAATAGGTAACTTGATCGCCATTCACCTTAAAAGCTAAGGGCAATGGTTGACTCGACTTTTTGCAAAATATAAGTTCAGGCCTCTTCTGAAGTTCATCAGTTGTCAAATGGGGCAAATTCACATTCCAATAGGACTGGGACGGTAATTTAATTTCTAGAAGCTGCTGAATAACTCTCGCGGTAGTCTCTGCTGCCCAAGCCCAATCAAAAGCCTTATGCCGATCGCGATAATGGGAAATAGCGATCGCAGGAATATTATGAAAAGCTGCTTCCCTCACTGCTGCGACTGTCCCTGACATATAGACATCCACGCCCATATTGCCGCCATGATTGATTCCCGAAAGTACCAGTTGCACATCACTATATAAATGCGCGATCGCCACCCTTACACAGTCCGCAGGTGAGCCATCAATGGCATAGGCATGATCCCCCAGATCATCACGTTTGTTAATCGCGATCGGTGCGTGCGTGGTTACTTGATGTCCACATCCCGAATACTGCCGTGATGGGGCAGCGATCGCCCCCTTCCGTCCAAACACTAATTCCGTAGCTTTTTGCAAAGACCAAATGCCCTCAGCATCAATGCCATCGTCATTAGTCAAAATAATTGTCATGGATTTTTGCTTATCCCACTTAGTGCTGATTGATTAAAGAATCGCACCCTGCGCTTCTTTAACCAATTTCTGATTAAAGAAGCAAGAATTTTTAAAAGTGTTGCGGAGCAACACTTTTAAAAATTCTTGCTTCGGGTCTGAGCGCAAAGCGCTGTAGAAATTAAGCTGCTTGTTCTTCCAATTGATCTTTGTGCAGCCAAATTACAGGGGTTGGTACTTTACCAAACTTGATTTGGACATAATCGCCTCGAAACTCCACAACTTCACCCCATGTCTCAAAAATGTAAGGTGACCAACGGGTATCATTTGCCGTTGCTTCAGGGCTATTGTCTAGCTTTTCACGAATTGCGCGAACAAGTGTACCTTTTTTCAGTGCCATAGTATTTACTGCAACAAATTATTAATAATTTAAAACTTCTCAGTAGCTGGGCATAGTTAAAAACCAAAACCAGAGCTTGTGCCGCCCGCGTAGCGGGCGGTACAAGCTTCTAGGTTTTAAGTTATGCCTAGCTACTTACTAGGTATTGTATAGCAAACCCCAAATAATTTTTTGTTAGGATAGGCTGCATGAATTGGGGCTAACTGCTATGTGTATCTGCATTAACTGCACCTATGTCGATCGCTGCATTACTTATCACTCGGTTGAGTCACTCCATCTCCAACCACATTTAACTGATACTCCTGACTTTGAGGCAACTTCACCAACAATTAATGTCAACATCAAAACCTCTGAAGATATTCAAATGGAATGGGATGTTGTGGGTTGTGAGAGCTTTTCTCCTGAGATGGGAAAATGGAGCAAATTGCGTCCGGGGGAACTTGTTCCCACTTAAGCATTTGGATCTGGCTGCAAAGAATCGCGCAGAGCATGATTCTTTGCAGTCCAAAGCGGCTTAAGATACCTCAAGAGCAAATTAGGATTTCATGACCATAGTGATCAAGCCATTTTTGTTATGTGCTTTGCTAGGATTATCTTTTAGCGATTATTTTCTGCCCAATGTTAAAGATGTTGACCACAGCGATCAGATTCTCGTAACTGCGGAAAACCCAATATCTACAATGAAATCCCGATCGCCAGATTTTGAGAATCATCTGGCGATCGCTGATGCTTCTGCCGAGAAACGAGAATATCAGAGATTAATGCAGTCATTGATGCAGACACTAGGCGATCGCCCATTAGCTGAATTAACCATAGATAAAGCTCTCCAAACTGTTTCCACTAAATTTCTGGGAGCAACCTATCGCGAAGGTTTGTTAGATCAAAGCGAAACCGAAAAATTATTTGTTTCACTCACAGAATTCGACTGTGTACTATTTGTAGAGACAGTTTTAGCATTCTCTCGTAATTTACTTTCAGCCAATCCAAGTTATGAGAATTTTGTCGAAAATATCCAAACCGTGAGATATACAGATGGCAAACTAGACGGCTATTGTAGTCGTCTGCATTATTTCTCAGAATGGATACGTGATAATCAAAAGCGCAACATCGTCAGGGATATAACCGCCGATTTAGGAGGGATTTCATTATCCAAAACCCTAAATTTTATGAGTAGCAATTGGCAAAAATATCCCCGTCTCAAGAACAGTGAAGCCAATTATCAATGCATTGTGGCAATGGAAAAGAGAATGGAACTAGAAATGCGATCGCAACCCTTACGATATATTCCATCGCATCAAATTCATGGGATTTATCCATTACTAAAATCTGGTGATATTGTCGCTGTAGTAACCGATATCAAAGGACTAGATGCCACCCATACAGGGCTTGCTTATCCCACATCTAATGGCATTGGCTTCATCCATGCATCACCATCAGGCAAAGTAAAGGTTTCTGCTGATCTTCAGCGTTATGTGGAAAGAGTTGATCATGCGATCGGGATTATGGTTGCCCGTCCTGAATATTAGCCAAAAACTGCAAAGCAGTTTTTGGCTAATATTCAGCTAATATTCAGATCGTCTAATCGTTAAACAAGCCCATTCTTGACGTTTCCAAAAAGTAGCGATTACCCATTTATGAGCATCAAGTGCTTCGGCAACCTTGGGTACTTGCTCGACTAAAATTCCACTTAAGATTCCCCAACCATGTTCATCGACGAGCTTATCGAAATAGGGAACCATCTCTACGATGATATCCGCAAGGATATTACAAGTAAAACCATTGGCAGGAGCAGGCATATTCGCAATCAAATCTTGAATACTACCTTCTGCAACCCAGATTTTTTCTTCAGGGATATTATTGAGTTCGCGATTGTGATTAGTTGCTTTGATCGCCAAAATATCATTGTCGATCGCATAAGTCTGCCCCGCACCAATTAGCAATGCACCAATACTGAGAATCCCTGAACCACAACCCACATCGGCAACTACCACATTATCTTCAGGCTTGACACCCCAAAGCCGCATTTCTAAGGCTTCTAAACAAAGCTGCGTTGTCGCATGAGCGCCTGTACCAAACGCACTACCGGGGTCAAGACGTAAAATTTTGCGATCGCCATCGGTGGGTGGATCAATCCAAGCAGGATAAATGACCAACATATCGCCAATTTCCTGTGGACTCCAATGTTGTTTCCAGCTAGACGACCAATCCTCGTCATTAATTACAGTCCATTGCGTAGTTGGCGCTTCATAATCAATCGCGATCGCATCTTGCTTGAGCCATAGCGCTAATGCCGCCAGATCTAAGACATTCCCCTTCTCGACGGGCAAATAGCTACTTACGCGCATCTGACCATCTTTTTTTTGGCTTGCCATACCTTGACAGCCAAAACTTTGTAATCGCCAAAAAATTTGCTCTTCTAGAGTTTGGTCGGCGATAACTTGGATTTCCCACCAACTGTTATTTGAGGTAATCATCGAAGGTGACATCTGGCGCTTATGACTATGGTATGAATGATTGTATTTGGAGCTAGGCGATCGCACGAAGCGCTGAATATCGTAACAATTTTTAGCTCTATTTTAGTCCTGAATATATTCTTGTTGCTGCAACAACGCTAATTCTGCTCGTTGTGCTTCCCGTCCCAGATAGGCAGCATGGTCGAATAGTGTAACAGGACAGGGTTGTGTTTTTTCAAAGATTTCCACACAAAGTTCCTTCGCAGTTCTACCTGTAAATAACTGCACCGCTTGACGATCAACCTTGCCTTTAGCAGGAATTGGCTTGCCAGTTTCAGGATCAACCGCTAACCCTTGGTCATTGATGATATTGCTATAGTGTTTGGCACAAATTAAATTTTGTTGACGATCAACATAAATAATGAAGTAACCACTAGGATCGAGAGCTAGCGATCGCTTAGATAATTGATCATCAATTGTTTGGATTTGTTGGGCAAGAGTATTTGTTTCAGCAGTCAAATTCATTAACTTAAGGACAAGAGAATATTTTTTAATTATTCATAATCATACGGCTTAACACTATACAATTCACAACCGAAGAAGTGAGTGACAGCGCGAAGCACTACCACTCACTTCTTCGGTTTGTATGCTGACTATAGTTATAAAACCCATTCATAGAGTTGCGGCGCGAAGCGCCGCAACTCTATGAATGGGTTAACTTGTTTGGCTATGGCTATACAAGCTATACAATGAAGTACAACAGATTGATAGTAAATATCGTAAGCCTATACCTAGAGAGGCGATCGCCATGCCAGCCAAAGTACTAGATGGACGTTACAAACTGATTAAGCAAATCGGTGCAGGCGGATTTGGGCATACATTTATTGCGAGAGATATGCGTCGTCCAGGATCGCCTCCCTGTGTCGTCAAGCAACTCAAGCCTGCTAGTGATGATCCTAACTTTATTCGTGAGGCAAGACGGCTATTTAACACTGAGGCGGAAACTCTCGAAAAGCTGGGCAGGCATGACCAAATTCCGCAATTACTCGCTTATTTTGAAGAAGATAAACAGTTCTTTTTGGTACAAGAATTTATAGAAGGGCGATCGCTGCATGAGGAACTGAAAGCACCTTCACTGGAAGTGTCAGACCTAGAAAATCAGCCACAAGATCGGATTCTTGCTGAGCTAGAAAATATTGATGAGCCAGTTAGAGATAAACAACTAAGTGAAGTTGAAGTTCTCCAGATTCTCAAAGATGTTCTTGAGGTTTTGGAATTTGTACATTCCGAAGGTGTGATTCATCGCGATATTAAACCTGATAATTTAATTCGGCGGAAGAAAGATCAAAAAATTGTGCTGATTGATTTTGGTGCAGTCCGTGCCATGCAAGACTCGAATACGCAACTAACAGCAAATGAAAAAGGGGAATCACGCTTTACAGTCACCATTGGTACACCTGGTTATATGCCCAGTGAGCAATGTGCAGGCAGACCAAATTATAGTAGTGATATTTATGCATTAGGCATGGTAGCGATTAAGGCGATCACGGGCTATGGACCTACGGATTTACCGACTGATCCTGCTACAGGTGAACTAGTCTGGCGGGATAAAGCTAAGGTTAGTAATGGTTTAGCAATGGTTTTGACGCGCATGGTTCGTTATCACTATACGCAGCGCTATCAATCCGTTCGCGAAGTCAAACAAGGTGTGAGTACTTTTGCCACGATGACCGAAGTGGAACGACAAGCAACGACAAGCAAGCTTGCCAAAACAATATTGACAAATCCCAAGAGCTTAGCTAGTAATAATGCTGCTGATACCTACCAGTCTAGCTCTCAAAATCGTCGATCAGTGCCTGTATCAAATTCTGCTAGTTCTAATTCAGGAGTTCTATTTCTCTTTGGAGGACTATTGGCAGTTGTGGCAGTAGTGGCTGCTTTTGCTCTGCCAGTGATGATGCGAAATAATCAATCATCGGTCATTGTCAACAATCCACCAATTCTGACTAAACCGATTCCCCCTGAAGCTAGTCCTACCACATCTCCAACAACAACTTCCAATCAACCTGTCAATCAGGCAATTAATTTAGAAGTGAATAAAGAGTTGACAATCCCTCAAACTATGTTTGAGAATTCTGTTCATACCTACACGATTCAAGCAAAGGCTGGGCAAGTTTTCAATACTGCGGTTACAGGTGGATTATTCATTACGGTTCTTAATGATCAGGGGCTATCTTTACCTAATGCCGCTAATGTCGCTAGTGCCAATGTAACGATCGCTGCTGATGGCACATATACAGTGCAACTAAGAGGAACCGCAGGTAGTGCTGAAGTTCCCTATCAATTAACACTTGGGCTAAAAGATAATGCGATCGCGCAACCGACCGCAGTTCCTAGTCAAAGTCCTGTAGCTTCTCCATTGGCATCACCAACGACAGGAACTCCACCTGCGCCAACTTCATCTCCTACAGCAACCCCAGCACCACAAATAGAAATTAAAGTTAAAAACTAATCAAAACCCAAATAGATGGCGGCGCTTCGCGCCGCCATCTATTTGGGTTTTGCTATAAGCGGGGAAAACCATGAAAATATATGGCATTGATTTTACGAGCGCACCTAGCAAAACTAAGGCGATCGCCTGTGCAGAAGCGTGGCTAGAATCAGATATTTTGCAGATTGAGAAGTTCTATCGCTTTACGGATTTTCCTTCTTTTATGGAATTTCTTCAGCGATCGCCTGTTTGGATGGCAGGAGTAGACTTTCCGCTCGGACAACCGCGTAAATTAATTGAGAATCTGCAATGGGGAGAAACTTGGGCGGAATATGTGGAACTGATAGGGCGAATGTCTAAGCAAGAATTTGTGGAAACCTTAAACCAATATCGTCAAGGTCGGGCTATTGGCGATCGCGAACACTTGCGACAAACAGATAAACTGTCGAGGGCAATCAGTCCGATGAAAGTCTATGGTGTACCCGTAGGTAAAATGTTTTTTGAAGGCGCACCGAGAATGCTCAAAGCGGGATTTAGCATTCTGCCCTGTCATCCCACTAATGATCCCCGCACTGTGATCGAGATTTATCCTGCGCTGATCGCAAGGAGCCTCATCGGTAAACAAAGCTATAAATCTGATACTAAGCTAAAACAAACTACAGCAATGCAGCTTTTGCGCCAAGAAATCATTAATCAAGTGCGATCGCCTATATCTAAAGAAAAATATGGCTTTGGAGTCAAAATTAATGATCTACTTGCTTTGGAGTCGGTAAATGATCCTTCAGGGGATACGATTGATGCAATCCTTGCCACGATCCAAACAGCATTTGCATCTCGTCAGCCAAATTATGGGATTCCTGAAACTTGCGATCGCCTCGAAGGATGGATTTGTGCGCCATTTTTTGATTTATAAATTGGCGATCGCTTTTTGCATTAATTCTTTGATAAAAGGGACATCTTGGTGCGTCAGTTCCCACAAAGTATTGAGATCTACTTCTAAATAGCCAAACATCAAGCTATCCCCCACACTAGTTAAGCGCCGCCAGTTAACTTGGGGATATTGATCCATAAAATTAATCGGCAAACGCTTTGCTGTAGCTCCGATCAGACCGATCGCTCTTTCCACTGCAAAAATCGTTTTTTGATCGTGACTAAACTGCAAAAAATCTATCCCCGATACAAAGGACTCCGTTGCGGCGATCGCTTCTAAAATGTCATGGATCTGCACTTCTAGTCGATGATTATTGTTCTCGATTTCCGCAGGAATACTCACTTTATCCATATTCATTAGCTTTTTTCCATATATTGAGATCTAGGTGCAGTACAAAGGTCTACCCCTAGTATTTTAGATATCTCGAAAGTTTACAATATTACCAATGACTGCGATCGCTGGTGGGGCAAAGTTACTGTTCTGCACAAGTTCTACAATATTACCCAAGCAGCCAATTAGTTCTGACTGATCAGCGCGAGTTCCCTGACGAATTAAAGCCACAGGGGTTTTTTCAGATAAACCCGCCACCATAAGTTTAGGGACAATCTCGCCTAAATTATGCAATCCCATATATACCACAATCGTTTCCGCAGCTTGGGCGATCGCTGTCCAATTGACCTGAGGGCGATACTTTCCCGCCGACTCATGCCCTGTTACAAAAATAATCGACGAACTAAAATCACGATGGGTAAGCGGAATCCCTGCATAGGCAGGAGCCGCAATTCCTGACGTAATTCCGGGAACGACCTCCACCGCAATTCCCGCCGTCCGCAGATCGGCAAGCTCTTCCCCACCACGCCCAAAAATAAATGGATCACCCCCCTTCAAGCGCACGACAATTGCGTGATTTTTTGCTTTCTCAATTAATAACTGTGTTGTTTCCTCTTGCAATAACGAATGATTGCCGCGCCGCTTCCCTGCATGGATTTTCTCAGCGATCGGATTAATCATTGCCAAAATTTCATCACTAACGAGGGCATCGTAAAGCACCACATCGCAATTCTCTAATAACGCCTTGCCCTTTAGAGTCATTAACCCCGCATCACCAGGTCCTGCACCCACTAAATAAACCTTACCTAAAAAACCATCTAAGGCAGGCGGAATAACTTCTTGTAAATCTGTCTGTAAGTCTTTCTGTAAATCTGTATTTGTCATTCGTTATCAAAACCTTAATCAGAACCCTAGTATCTAAGCCAAATATTGCAAGGCGATCGCATCATCATTTTCCTCATGTATTCTAAAGATATGGAATGCATTGCCAAGCGCTACATTTCAGACACTGAGACGCAGCCATCTTGTCAAACCACATCAAAGAGCAATAAGAATCCTATAGAGGAACCATTCTCAGGAACCTTTATATGTTGAAAAGCCTTCTTGAGATGTAACGAGTACAACGAATCAAAACGAGGCAGGCGTGAATCTTACCGACTTTACCAAAGCAAATCTTACCAAATCCAGCCTAGAAGGAATCAACCTCAAGGGAGCAGATCTCAAGCGCGTTAATCTTAGCGATGCAAAACTGGCAGGTGCAATGCTCTCTAAGGCAAACCTCACGGGTGCATTTCTTCATAAAACCGATCTCAGCCGCGCCACTTTGGTGGAAGCAAATTTAGCTGAAGCAAATCTCACATCAGCTTACTTAATCAGTGCTGATCTGCAAAGAGCCTGCCTCAATGAAGCCTATCTAGTTGCCGCCAATCTCAATTCGGCAAATTTAACTAGTGCCTCTTTGATCAACGCCGATCTTAGTCTGGCGACTCTCACAGGAGCCTGTCTCAACGGTGCAAATCTCAGCCGCGCTAAACTAAATGGCACATTTTTTATCGAGTCCAACTTACTAGGAGCCGATCTTAGTGACTCTGATTTCACGGGCGCACTGATGATCAAGGCAAATCTCAGTGGTGCAAATCTCAGTCAAGCCTGTTTGATGAATGTCGATCTGACGGAAGCGAATCTCACAGGTGCAGAGTTACATGGAGTCGATCTTTGTGGCGCAATCTTAAATGAAGCCAATCTCAATGCAGTGGATCTCGTTCGCGCAAATCTGAGTGGTGGTTCGCTGAGTCGCGCTAATTTGGGCTGGGCAAATTTACTGG
The DNA here is from genome assembly GCA_963703315.1 of uncultured cyanobacterium. Classification (GTDB taxonomy): domain Bacteria; phylum Cyanobacteriota; class Cyanobacteriia; order Pseudanabaenales; family Pseudanabaenaceae; genus Pseudanabaena. The sequence continues at coordinate 184,006 of OY969811.1, forward strand.
GTGCAAACTTAGAAAAAGCAAATTTAGTTGGTTCTGATCTCAGTTGGGCAAATTTGAACGAAGCCAACTTGACGGAAGCTGACCTGAGTTGGACAAATCTGACGGGTGCATTTTTAATGAAAGCTAACCTCAGTGGCGCAAATCTCAATGGTGTAAATCTCTCGAATACCAACTTGAGCGGTGCAAATTTGAGCGGTGCAAATTTGATGGGTGCGAATTTAAGCGGTGCGGACTTAAGTAATGTGGATCTGCGCGGTGCTTACCTAATTCGGACAAATTTACATAATGCCATCCTCAACGAAGCAAATTTGACGGGTGCAAATCTCGATGAAGCTGTATTAAATGGAGCCAGTTTAAATCGGGCTAATCTCAATCGCGCTAATCTGACGAGGGCAAGCTTAACAGGCGCAAGTTTACAAGGAGCCTTTATGTTGTGGACTAATTTGAAAGGAGCTTTTATGTTGTGGACAAATTTGGACGGGGCAAATATGACAGGGGCGATTTTGCCAACGGACAAGTAATACCAAAACACAAAATGGCGTAGCCATTTTGTGTTTTAAAACCTTTACTGGGTTCGGTTTTTAATTTACAAAAGTGTGGTCACACTTTCGTGAATTGGTATAAAAACCGCATAGAAATGGGCAAAGTCCATTCCTATGCGATCGCAAAAATATGGTGTGAAAGAGTAATGAAAGCTAGAGAACTTGTTGATCGCTATAACCAAGGCTTTCGAGATTTTAGTGAAGTCGATCTCAGCCGTGAGAATCTCAGTGGTGCAAGCTTAACCGCGATCGAGCTAACTAATGCTGATTTGAGTGAAGCAAACCTGTCTTGTACTACTTTAAATGAAGCCAATTTATACGGTGCAAAGCTCAATACGACTATCCTCTATCGAGCAAGTCTGAGCGATGCAAATCTCGGTGAGGCACAGCTAAATGGTGCTAGTCTGATTAAGGCTGATTTGCATAGTGCTAGATTGGAACGGGCAAATTTACGAGATGCGGATCTAACTGGCGCTAACCTCAATGCAGTGAGTCTTGCTAACGCTGACTTAACAGGAGCTAATTTAAGTTGTGTATCTCTGGTCGGAGCCAACCTAGAAGGCGCAAATCTTGCTGAGGCATTTTTGAAAGGAGCAAATCTTGATGGGGCAAAATTAAACGGAGCAAATCTTCAAGGGGCAAATTTAAGTGGGGCAAGCTTTAGTGAGGCAAATCTGAGTCATGCAAATCTGAGTGCGTCTGATCTTTCTTGTGCGAATTTGTATGCAGCTAATCTTAGTGATGCTTTATTGTCAAAAGCAGACTTAAGTGGGGCAAATCTAAGTAATGCCAATCTGAATGATGCTGATCTACAGGAAGCTGACCTCAATGGTGCATTTCTAATTGACACTCAGTTAGGTAGAGCGCGTCTAGATGGCACAAATCTTAGTAAATCGAATTGCTATAAAGCTAATTTTCAAGGTGCATTTTTACTAAAAACAAATTTAAACGGAGCAAATTTGAATTGCACAAATTTCGCAGATGCTTCTGTACAGCCTGTTATACCCAGCCACTGAGGTGAGTCAACACTTCAGTGAATAAAAACAAACCTAGTAAATTACGCCATTTGCCGTAGAAACTTGAATGGTATCGAGATACGTCTTAGTTTTAAAGAGCGATAACTAGCAAAGGCGATCGCTCAGATCAATCGCTCACGAAACAATCAGTAGGAATGAAACATGAACGCAACTACAGAAATTACCAAAGAAATTACAGAGCATGAAGTCCCTAAGTATAAACGTATTTTATTAAAACTCAGTGGCGAAGCGCTGATGGGCGATCGCAGTTTTGGGATTGATCCTGAAGTTGTCCAAGATATCGCTTTGCAAGTTGCCGAAATTGTCAAAGATGGCATTGAGGTGGCGATCGTTGTCGGTGGCGGCAATATTTTTCGCGGTATTAATGGAGCCGCCAAGGGCATGGATCGAGCCACAGCCGATTACATTGGTATGATTGCCACCGTAATGAATGCTCTTACTTTGCAAGATGCCTTAGAAAATTTAGACGACCCCATTCCCACAAGAGTCCAATCAGCGATCGCCATGCAAGAAATCGCTGAACCATATATTCGCCGTCGTGCCATTCGCCACCTTGAAAACAATCGGGTGGTTATTTTTGGCGCAGGTTCAGGTAATCCTTACTTTACAACCGATACAACCGCAGCCTTACGGGGTGCAGAAATTAATGCTGATGTAATCCTCAAAGCTACAAAAGTTGATGGTATTTATGACAGCGATCCCAAGAAAAATCCTGAGGCAAAACGCTTTCAATCTGTCAGTTTTGACTATGCCTTAATTAACGATCTGCGGGTTATGGATGCGACAGCCTTTGCCTTGTGTAAAGAAAATGGTATCCCAATTATTGTGTTTGATCTCGGTGTCTCTGGTAACATTCGTCGCGTCGTCATGGGAGAATCGATCGGTACTTATGTTGGAGGTTCCTGTGAAGTTAACTGATGTTGAGGCGCGAATGCAGAAAGCTGTAGAAGCGACCCAGCACAATTTTAATAGTGTGCGAACGGGGCGTGCTAATGCTTCGCTATTAGATCGGATTACGGTGGAATATTACGGTGCGGAGACGCATCTCAAGGCATTGGCAAATATTTCTTCGCCTGATGCTACCACTTTGCAAATTCAACCTTTTGATCGCAGCTCGATGCGGGCGATCGAAAAGGCAATTTCGGAGTCAGATATTGGGTTAACCCCTAATAATGATGGCGTAAGTATTCGTCTCAATATTCCACCTTTGACTACCGATCGCCGTAAAGAGTTGGTAAAAATGGTTTCCAAACTTGCAGAAGAGGGCAAGGTTGCCGTGCGTAATGTGCGTCGTGATGCGATCGATTCGCTTCGCAAGCTAGAGAAGGCAAAGGAAATTTCGGAAGATGATTCTAAAAGTCAGCAAGAGCAAGTGGATAAGCTAACGGAAAAGTTCATTAAAAATATCGATAAGGTAACAGCCGAAAAAGAAAAAGAAATTTCCACAATTTAAAATAAAAGGCGGCGCATAGCGCCGCCTTTTATTTTAAATATGTAAAAAAGAGGTAATTGTTCAGATGGAAAATTTAGAGAAAATCCACAACTACCGCAACATTATCAAACAAATTCTTAGCCAACACGCATCTCATAAACCCTCGCATGGCGAAATTGAAATGCAAACTTTATTTGATACTGAACAGGATCGTTATCAAGTATTAGCAATTGGTTGGAATAACGAAAAACGGATCTATGGCTGCTCGATGCACCTTGACATTAAGGCAGGAAAAATCTGGATTCAAGCCAACAATACAGAAATTGATATTGCTGAAGCTTTAGTTGCTCAAGGAGTGCCTAAAGAAGATATCGTAATTGGCTTACAACCTGCTTATCTAAGGCAATATACAGGATATGCGATCGCATAAATGTTATGGCTAAAATAGATGAAGTATATGCAAAAGAGGATGTCCAAAAATGCCCTCCCCCTTTCCTGGAATGAATCCTTATCTAGAAAATCCTGAACTATGGTCGGCTGTACATAGTCGATTAATTGTGGCGATCGCTGATGCCCTCGCTGACACCCTTAGCCTAGACTATCGTATTGAAATCGAAAAGCGCACTTATTGGAGCGATGAAACGGGAGACGATCTACTAATTGGGATACCAGACGTTTCTTTGCTTAGTCGAAGTAAAACAAGCAACGAAAAAAATAGTGCAACCGCAGTTGCTGATCGAACAGCGATCGCCCCAATTCGTGTTCTCTTACCAACATACGAGGAAATTAGCGAACGCTATCTAGAAATTCGTGAAGTCCAAACGGGAAAAGTGATCACTGCGATCGAGATACTTTCTCCTAAAAACAAAAAGACAGGTGAGGGACGTGAAGCTTATCTCCGCAAAAGAAGGCGAGTTTTACAAACCCAAACTCATTTTATTGAAATTGATCTCTTAAGAATTAATCCATCCTTTTTACAAGGACAACTTCCTGCGTCTGATTATCATATTTTGGTCAGTCGCAGTCACGAGCGTCCTGCTGCTGATTTACATGCTTTTTCAATTCGCGATCGCATTCCTAATTTTCCTATTCCTCTACGCTTAGGCGAACCAGAACCTACACTAGATCTGCAAATTTTAGTGGATCAAGTTTATCAGCGCGGACGTTATGACCTAGCGATCGACTATTCTCAACCCACACAACCACGTTTAAATAGTGAAGATGAACTTTGGGCAAGCAGCTTAATCAAAAATGGCTAAATATTTTTAAAGTTGCTTTCCCCAATTGCTATGACTGTAAATCAGGTGGCGCAAAATCAAAGGGCAATTCGTTGTTAATTGCTTGAATTTGTTTTGCTTCGTAGGCATTTACCTCATTAATATAAGGAACCAGAATTTGCTTAAGCCGATCGCGATAAAAGCGATGCAAACTATAATTTGGGGTTGCAGGAAAACCGCGCCGTTTTTTATGTTGTCCCCCTGCCCCTGGGTCAAAGCGCTTAATTCCTTGAGCGATCGCCCATTCGATCGGTTTGTAATAACAAGCATTAAAGTGCAAACAATCAATTTCCTGAACGCATCCCCAATAGCGTCCAAATAACTGATCATCCTTACGAATACAAAATGACATTCCCACAGGTTGCGGATAATCTTCGATTTCACCAGCCACAAATACAAGGCGATCGCGGAAACTATGGGCTAAATGTTCAAAAAACTTGCGATTGAGATATTTACTTCCACCCCAAAATTTATTGCAATGATCGTTATATAGCTCGTACATATAGCCATAGAAATAATGGGGAATCTCTTCACCCGTATAAACCCGCATTGTGATACCCGTGCTTTCGACCGACTTGCGCTCTCGCTTAATATTGCGGCGTTGATTGGCATTGAAATTTTTGAGGTAATCATCAAAATCCGTAAACTCTTGATTTTCCCAAACATAACTATGGTGCATCCAAGTTGTGAAGCCCCGCGACTCCAACTCATGTTTCCAACTGGGATCAACATATAAGAAATTACAGCCCGACATCTGATAGCGATCACAAAGTTTGTCAATCTCCGCCAACATCAAATCATAGATTTTTGATAACTCATCAGGACTATCACTCAGATCAGGATGCACCAAAAAACGATAGCCCACCGCAGGCGTAAAGGGAGCCATCCCCAATAACTTCGGATAATACTCAATCCCCAACCGATAGGACAAATCCGCCCATTGATGGTCAAACACAAACTCCCCTTGGCTATGTCCCTTAATGTACAAAGGCGCAGCCGCCACCAATACATCCCCTTGCCAGACCAATAAATGACTAGGTAGCCACCCCTGCTGCGCGATCGCACAGCCTGAAGACTCTAAATTCGAGAGCCACTCCCATTCAAAAAAAGGAGTCGCCAAAGGTTTTGCGAGAATATTCCATACTTCAGCCTTGACCTTATTAACTGTATCCACCCAAGTCGTCGTATAGCGAGAAGCCTGTTGCAACATAGTAAAAGTCTTGGCAGTATTAAGTAAAATTGCTCAGTGTATATAGTTTAACAAATGCTAATGCCTAAAGTCATAACCACATCTTTATACTGTTTTCTATTTTGATGCTTTCAATTCTTGCATTTTTTAGATTGGTTTTGATAGGACAGAAACTCATGAATTTATGTAAAGAAATAGTATTGTGTGATACCACCTGAGCTAATGTATATACATGGCACAAGAGACAAAGAACTCAATCCAAACGCAGTTCCAGCTTACATATTGAAATTAAGCTTTCAATAGGAGGAGGAAGCAAAAGAAAGAGTTAAAAGTCAAAATCGGATTGACGCTTTGTTGCTCCCCACGATTCTTCGATCTTTACGGGGCAGTGCTTATTCCAAAGATCGGTGTAGTTTTGATAGCTTCGATAGCCTGTTCTATTGTTAAGGTCTTTTGAATTTCTCTCAATGTTTGCGTAGGTTTTGACCTAGCATTGTGATTAACGAGACAAACTTATATAGTTAAAGAAATAAGGGCTACAGCGTACAGTTAATCAATGCCTAACACGTATTAGTAAACCTCTAGTAGAATCAAAATTGAATTATTTAAAAAAATGAGTCTAGCAGCCTTCTGCTAGACTCATCTCGTTTTGAGGAATATATTAAGTAGCCGCCAGAAATGCATGAATTTATGTAAAGAAATAGTATCGTCTAACACCACCTAAGCTAATGTATATACATGGCACAAGAGACAGAGCAACTCAATCCAAACGCAAGTCCAGCTTTAATTTCAAGAGTAATCTTTAAAAAGGAGGAGGAAGCAAAAGAAAGAGTTAAAAGTCAAAATCGGATTGACGCTTTGTTGCTCCCCACGATTCTTCGATCTTTACGGGGCAGTGCTTATTCCAAAGATCGGTGCAGTTTTGATAGCTTCGATAGTCTAGATTGTTGTTAAGGTCTTCTGAATTCTTCTCAATGTATATTTAGGTTTTGACCTAGCATTGTGATTAACGAGACAAACTAATTTAGCTTATTTAGCTTAAAAGACAAAGGCTACAGCGTACAGTTAATCAAAACCGAACACGTTACAGTAAACCTCTAGTAGAAACCTAATTGAATTACTTAAAGACATGAGTCTAGCAGCCTTCTGCTAGACTCATTCAGTTTTTGGGGGAAATGCGAAAGCGCTGCTGTGACACCTTTGCTGTGAATGATCCATCTTTCGGTAAAATAAACAACAATTCATTATTTTTAAAATCCTAACTTAGGGGTAAACGAGCCTTGCCTAAAATCGTTATCGCTGGCAACTGGAAAATGTATAAAACCCAGTCCGAAGCCAAAGCATTTTTTTCGGAATTTCCTGCTCATCTTAAAGAAACCGCATCTCAGGCGGCGATCGCTGATCGGCAAATCCTTATTTGCGTACCTTATACCAATCTAGCGATCTTACAAACCGTCATACCAGCGATCGGTCAAGCTAATCTCAGTATTGGCGCTCAAAATGTCCATTGGGCAGAAAATGGCGCATTTACAGGTGAAATTTCTGCACCAATGCTAGTCGAGCTTGGCATCAAATACGTGATTATCGGTCATAGCGAACGTCGGCAGTTCTTTGGCGAAAGCGATGAAACTGTGAACAAACGCCTCAAAGCCGCTCAAGCGCATGGACTAACCCCCATCCTCTGCGTTGGCGAAAGCAAGCAACAACGGGATGCCAACGAAACTGAGTCTTGGATTTTCTCGCAGTTGGCTGCCGACCTGATTGATGTTGACCAAAACAATTTAATCATCGCTTACGAACCAATTTGGGCGATCGGGACAGGCGATACCTGTGCATCGAGTGAAGCTAATCGCGTAATTGGACTAATTCGTAGTAAACTTACAAATCGCAACGTTACCATCCAATATGGTGGTTCCGTCAAACCCGATAATATTGACGAAATCATGGCGCAACCTGAAATTGATGGTGTGCTAGTTGGCGGAGCAAGTCTTGACCCAGCAGGCTTTGCCCGAATCGTAAATTATCGCTAGTTTTGCCTAAATTTCTTTTTTGTCTATACGCTGTTCATCCGTAAAAACAGCGATCGCCACAGCCGTCATAACCATAACAAAGCTTATCAAGTTATAAAAATTGACTTTATGAGATCTACTTTGTTATAATTATGTGCTGTTGATTAGAATACACAGCCGCAGATATACCAAATCATCACTTATGCCCACGATCCAACAGCTCATCCGCAGTGAGCGCCAAACCATAAATACCAAAACAAAGTCTCCTGCTCTCAAGAGCTGTCCTCAACGCAGGGGAGTATGTACGCGCGTTTACACTACAACACCCAAAAAGCCCAACTCTGCACTTAGAAAAGTGGCACGGGTACGCTTGACTTCTGGCTTTGAAGTCACCGCATACATCCCTGGCATTGGGCATAACCTCCAAGAACACTCCGTTGTGATGATTAGAGGCGGTCGTGTAAAAGATTTACCAGGTGTTCGCTACCACATTATTCGTGGAACCCTTGATACTTCAGGAGTAAAGGATCGCAAGCAAGGACGCTCTAAGTATGGTGCTAAGAGACCTAAACCCGGTCAAGCCCCAGCCGCAAGCACTGGCAAGAAGAAAAAGTAAAAGCCCAGCATTAAGCAAGTCATTTAGTAAAATTAGCAATTCATTTTATAAGGTGAATTTAGTACCAAAATGTCCCGTAGAACGAAAGCGTCAAAGCGCATAACTCCCCCTGATTCGGTTTATAACAGCCGTCTTATTAGTATGCTGATCCGTCGTGTAATGTCACGTGGTAAGCATTCTGTTGCCTCTCATATTGTTTATAAAGCCCTTGACACCATTGGCGAACGTACAGGCAACCCACCTCTAGAAGTATTTGACCGTGCAATTCGCAACGCAACCCCATTAGTTGAAGTTAAGGCTCGTCGTGTTGGCGGTGCAACCTATCAAGTACCAATGGAAGTTCGTACTGATCGCGGTGTTGCTCTAGCTCTTCGCTGGTTAGTCCAATATTCTCGCGCCCGTGCTGGACGTAGTATGGTCACCAAGTTAGCTAACGAGTTGCTCGATGCTGCTAATGAAACTGGTCAAACTATCCGTAAGCGTGAAGAAACACACAAGATGGCAGAAGCAAATAAAGCCTTTGCTCACTACCGTTACTAACGTTAAAGAACCTTAGCTTACCTCGCTATACTATTCTTAATATAAATTCTCAATTCCTGATAAACACGAGGAAACTATTGTGGAACGCTCTATTGCCTTAGATAAGGTACGCAATATAGGTATTGCGGCGCATATTGACGCTGGTAAAACCACAACTACAGAGCGCATTCTGTTTTATTCTGGCGTTGTTCACAAAATAGGTGAAGTCCATGATGGAACCGCAACAACAGATTGGATGGCGCAAGAACGTGAACGCGGTATCACCATCACGGCGGCAGCAATCAGCACCAGTTGGAAAGACCACCGCATTAACATCATCGACACTCCTGGACACGTAGACTTCACCATTGAAGTAGAGCGCTCCATGCGTGTACTTGATGGCGTGGTTGCAGTTTTCTGTGCCGTCGGTGGCGTACAGCCTCAGTCTGAAACCGTATGGAGACAGGCAGATCGCTATAAAGTACCCCGCCTCGTATTCGTTAACAAAATGGATCGCATGGGTGCGAACTTTTTGCGAGTAAGAGAGCAGATTCGGAGTCGTTTTGGCTCTAACGCAGTTCCAATCCAACTGCCAATCGGTAGTGAAGCCGAACTAGTGGGTATTATCGATCTCGTCAAAATGAAAGCCTATATCTACAAAGATGAAATAGGTAAGGATATCGACGAAGTGGATATTCCTGCTGATTTAGCTGATCTAGCCAATGATTGGCGCGGAAAGCTGCTTGAATCGGTGGCAGATTCCGATGACGTTCTCATGGAAAAATATCTTGAAGGTGAAGAACTCACTGAAGCTGAAGTTAGAGACGGTCTGCGTAAAGGAACCTTAAGTGGCAAGATCGTGCCGATGACTTGTGGCTCTGCCTTCAAAAATAAAGGTGTACAGCTACTACTAGATGCCGTTATCGATTACCTTCCTGCACCTAGCGATGTTAAACCCGTTCAAGGTTTACTAGCTAACGGTGAAGAAGCTATTCGTGAAGCTAAGGATGATGCGCCAATGTCAGCGCTTGCCTTCAAAATCATGTCTGACCCCTATGGTCGCCTTACCTTTGTACGTGTCTACTCTGGCATCTTGAAGAAAGGTTCCTACGCGCTCAACTCTAGCAAGAACAAGAAGGAACGGATTTCCCGACTGATTATCTTGAAGGCTGACGATCGCCAAGAGGTTGATGAACTGAGAGCAGGAGATCTAGGCGCAGTATTAGGACTCAAAGACACCTTCACTGGTGACACCCTTTGTGACGACACTGCACCGATTGTTCTGGAAACTCTGTTTATTCCTGAGCCTGTTATTTCCGTAGCTGTTGAGCCAAAAACAAAGCAGGATATGGAAAAACTATCCAAGGCTTTGCAATCTTTGTCTGAGGAAGATCCTACTTTCCGCGTAATGACAGATCCAGAGACCAATCAAACAATTATCTCTGGCATGGGTGAGCTTCACCTTGAAATTCTCGTTGATCGGATGAAGCGTGAGTTTAATGTTGAAGCGAACGTTGGTGCGCCTCAAGTGGCTTACCGTGAGACGATTCGCAGAACCGTTACCGATATTGAAGGTAAATTTGCCCGTCAGAGTGGTGGTAAGGGACAATATGGTCACGTTGTGATCAATTTAGAACCTACCGAACCAGGCACAGGATTTGAATTTGTATCGAAAATTGTGGGTGGTGTGATTCCTAAGGAATTCATCAAACCTTCAGAGCAAGGTATGAAGGAAGCTTGTGAATCGGGAATTCTGGCAGGCTATCCTGTGATTGACCTCAGAGCTACTCTCGTGCATGGTTCTTTCCATGATGTTGACTCTTCGGAAATGGCTTTCAAAATTGCTGGTTCGATGGCAATTAAAGAAGCTGTTATGAAAGCTCAACCCGTATTGCTTGAACCAATGATGAAGGTTGAAGTAGAAACCCCTGAAGATTACATGGGCGATGTTATCGGTGACCTTAGTCGTCGTCGTGGCAATATTGCAGGTATGGATGACACTCCATCTGGCAAACGAGTCGAAGCAAGGGTTCCCTTGTCTGAGATGTTTGGTTATTCTACTGACCTACGCTCATCAACTCAAGGTAGAGCAAGCTTCTCAATGGAATTTAGCCATTATGAAGAAGTACCTAAAAATGTGGCTGAAGCCATCATTGCTAAAAGCAAGGGCAAAGAGTAGTCCTTTAAAATACTCTACCAATACTCTATAAACTAGAGTAGCAATTACCCAAAATGCTCTATAAACTAGAGTAACAATTACCAAAGTTAAGGATAATTACGAAAAAATGGCACGCGCTAAATTTGAGAGAACCAAGCCCCACGTTAACATCGGTACTATTGGTCACGTTGATCACGGTAAAACCACTTTAACTGCTGCTATCACCATGTCCTTGGCAGCCGCAGGTCAAGCAACAGCTAAAGCTTATGACCAAATCGATGCTGCTCCTGAAGAAAAAGCTCGTGGTATCACGATCAATACTGCTCACGTTGAGTATCAAACCGTAGAGCGTCACTATGCTCACGTTGACTGTCCTGGACACGCTGACTATGTTAAGAACATGATCACTGGCGCTGCCCAAATGGATGGAGCAATTTTGCTCGTATCGGCTGCTGATGGACCTGAGCCTCAAACTCGCGAACACATCTTGCTTGCTCGTCAGGTAGGTGTACCTAACCTCGTAGTTTTCTTGAACAAAGAAGACCAAATGGAAGGCGAAGAAGAACTAGTTGAACTAGTTGAACTTGAAGTTCGTGAATTGCTCTCCTCCTACGACTTTGATGGCGACAATATTCCCATCACTCGTGGTTCTGCGCTGAAAGCTGTTGAACAGATGACCAAAGATCCTAAAACTGCTCGTGGAACCAATCCTTGGGTTGATAAGATTTGGACTTTGATGGATTCTGTGGATTCCTACATTCCTACTCCTGAGCGTGCAGTTGATAAGCCTTTCTTGATGGCTGTTGAAGACGTATTCTCGATCACTGGTCGTGGTACGGTCGCAACTGGTCGGATTGAGCGTGGTACTGTCAAGGTTGGCGATATCGTTGAACTCGTTGGTATTACTGATACCCGTACAACTACCGTTACTGGTATTGAAATGTTCAAGAAGAGCTTGGATGAAGGTCTAGCTGGAGACAACGCAGGTCTATTGTTGCGTGGTATTCAGAAGGCTGACATTGAGCGTGGTATGGTTTTGGCTAAGCCTAAGTCAATCAATCCTCACACTCAGTTTGAAGGTCAAGTTTACATTTTGACCGAGAAAGAAGGTGGTCGTAAGACTCCTTTCTTCCCCGGCTATCGTCCTCAGTTCTATGTACGTACAACTGACGTAACTGGAACCATTGTTACCTTCACAGCAGATGATGGTAGCGATGCTGAAATGGTAATGCCTGGCGATCGCATCAAGATGACCGTTGAGTTGATCAACCCCATTGCGATCGAAAACGAAATGCGTTTCGCTATCCGTGAAGGCGGACGTACTGTTGGATCGGGTGTTGTAACTAAGATCATCAAGTAGTTTTTAGTTATCTAACAAAAAAGCCTCGCATTGCGAGGCTTTTTTGTTTTTTAAGCGCGATCGCCTCTTTAATCTCGGTGAAAGTAAAGCGCGATCTCTTCTAGCCTTGTTTTGATATGACGTGAGATAGTTTGATACAATTCTATGTATATCCTATGGCTTAAACGGCTATGACTCTTCAGAAACTTCACGAACAAGTGCTAACGCTTTCCGAAGATGATCGTTGGGAATTAATCAACATCTTAATGAAATCGCTACGTTCAAAACCTGTATTAACTGGCAAATACAAAGGAATTGCGTCAAGTTTAGTAGGCATTGCGAAAACTGACGCGCCTGCACCTACGGATGAAGAGGTTAAATCTATTTTAGAAACAAGGCTTTTGCAGAAGTAATGAAAGTCTTATTTGATACGAATGTTTTACTAGATGCGGTATTGGCGCGTGTTCCGTTTGTCGAAAATGCTGCATATCTTTTAGAGTCAGTGGAACAAGAAAAGATTCAAGGATTTATCTCAGCTACGACTGTTACAGATATTCATTATTTGGTAAAGCGTCATACTAAAAGTGCAGAAATAGCGATCGCGACAATCTCGAAGTTGTTAATTTTAATGGAAATTTGTGCGGTTGATCGTGATGTGATCCAACAAGCGGTAAATATGGGGTTGAGTGATTTTGAGGATGCTGTACAGGTTGCGACGGCAATGGCAAAAAGTTTAGATGCGATCATTACTCGTGATGGGGTGGGTTTTGTTGGTTCGCCCATTCCGATTATGTCGCCTGATGAACTGGTGAAACAGCTAAATTAAATCAATGTAACCGATCGCCTCTTTAATCTCTGTAAAAGTCAAGGGCTATCATTTTTTTAATTAAATAGTGGGTATAAAATTCTACAAAATATCTTGTTTCCTCATCAAATCAGCCCCTCTAGGATTTAACTCATTAATAATGGTTAAAGCCTTCTCTTTTACAGTTTTCGCTAATTCGACTCTTGCTCGGAATTTTTGTTCAGCACTACTTTCTTCGGTGGAGTTAGACGCAAGGTCATATGCATTGAAAAATTCATCGAATAGCCTCTTAAGAGTTTCTTCATATGCTTGAACAATCAGATCTTTGTCTACCATGTTGATATATATTGCATAAGCATGATTTTCTAAGTTATATCACAGATTATAATTCAGTGTAAACATTACGCGCATAATCGATCACTTCTACTAACAAGATTTTATGGAACAGATAGAATTTATTGCCCTAGTCTTATTAGGTTTTGCGATTTACTTCAATTTTTTTGTTTTCTCTCCTAATAATATAGGTGGTGTTATATCTCCTATATTATCCATAAGTGTTCTCATCTTAGCGGGAGGCTTTGCTTACTTGGCTTTTTCTTGGAGATTCACAAAAGAAGGGAGAAAAGGCTTGGAGAATTATGAAAAGGCAAGATCTGAATTATGGGAAAGCCTAACTTCCGAAGAAAAAGCTATAAAAACTTATAAAATAAAACAAGGTGCAAAAAGATTTACAGCAGGATTAGGAATAGTTTTTTTGATGTTTGTGATAATTGGACTGATAAATATTTATAGTCAGCCAAAGTCAACACAAGATCCTAATCGCGGTTGCTACCTCTATATCAAAAAAAGAATCTGCCAGTGATATTTAGATATCGAGATATCTAAATATCACTGGCAATCTAATCAATCGATTAAAATCGCTTTTATTATTTAACAAAGTCCAACATATTTAAACTTCCATTAATCCCATATCTGCGATCCAGCTTGTCAATATTTACAGTTAATTTTTTTGTAAAGACTTATATAAAGTATGCACCTTTAGATCATATTCTTCTTTAGTAAGTATCCCCATTTGATATAAATCATAGAGTTTTTTCGCTGCTTCCATTGATTCATTACCCGATTTTATTGTTTCTCTCACAGATTGTTTTTGCTTGGCTGAATTTCGTTTTTCTTCTATGTTCAAATTCTTTAATTCATCTTTTAAATCTTTTTTCTGTTCCTTTAAAGACTTCAAACCCCCTTTAAGTTTTCGGATTTGCTCTTGAATTGTTCTCACTTTATTTTGAGCAATTTGTTTTCCATCTCGAATTTGCTCTCTTTTTTGGGCAACTTGCTTAGCTATCTCTGCATTTTTTGAAGCAGCGTTCTGCCGAACAGCACCTCTATATTTTGAACCAAATAGAAGACCATCCAAGCCCCGCCCCATTGCTTGAGTCTCAGCCCTCGCCTTTTGTGCCGAAATAGAAAGATCTGAATTTGTTTCAACCCAAGATTGAACCTCTCTTTTTGCTAAATACAAGGAATCTGTTAGCCTTTTGATTTGCAATTCAATATTTTCAATTTGTGTCTCAATATTTATGAGCTTTTCATTAATTGAGTTATTCATACCGTTAACAATAAAAGCGTTAATAAATTCAGTATAAAGAATAAAGTACTAAGGGGACATATAAAATCTTATCCAGATTGGATTCAGACCTCTGCACAAACTCAATCAATATTCCTCAACTATCCAACTCCGCCAAAAAATCATTAACAGAACCAGATTTGAATTTACCTTCTCGATACTCCTGCTGAACCTCTCGAACTTCTTTAACAACTTGCTGCCGTTGACGCAACTTCAAACGATTATTCAACACGCCAATTAAAGCAGCTTGATCGTCTAAAGACAAAGCATCTATAGCATTGAGAGCTTCTTGAAATAGAGACGTTTTTAAGGCTGGACTCATAGGATTATTTATGAAAATTTACACTATAACCTCGGTAGTCATTATACTTCAGAAAAAAGTGATCGCCTTTACTGCACTGATTCACATATCGATTTAGCTGCAATCTCATAAACCAAGCATTTGTTTGACTTCACTCAAAGCGATCGCAATGTTTGGCACTAGTCAGTTAAACCGTGAGGCAGTGAAAGCCGCGCTAAGCTATTGCGATAGCCATTGAGATAGAGAGAATCAAGAATTTGTAGGGATTCAGGAATTTTTGAAACCATAATTTCTATCGCGTAAATTGGTTGGTTTATTTTGAAAGCTAATCTTTGTGAAATATTTAAGTGTGTCTAGAGTCTTATACATGGCTTATTTTCAGGATTATGTAATGTTCTGATTATATACAAATTACACGCTAAAGTATTACGACAGCCGATCCTCACAAAATCGTCAAAAGATATAGAATAAACCTAGTCAAAACTACAGCAAGGAGTTTTTAGGAAATATGCAGCCAATCATTTTCCCCGGTTCGGCAGTACGTGTTGTCAATGAAGGTGATACCTACTATGGATTTCAAGGACAGGTACAGCGTGTAACTGATGGTCGAGTTGCCGTGATCTTTGGTGGTGGTAACTGGGAAAAAATCGTGTCATTTCGTGCCAATGAGTTAGAACTGATCGATACAACTGTAAGCTCTAAGGCTAAGAAGAAATAATCGTGAGCAAGGAGATTGTGCAGTTGCAGTGACAAATTCACCGACTCCAGACAAGTCAATACATAGCTATGGTCGGTCGTCTGCGATATTTCTTGTACGCAGTGCGATTTTGGGCGTGAGTGCGATCGCAGGTCTAGGGATTGGCTTAGCGATCGCCTTTGTGCGTCCAGATTTAGTATGGCAACCTTCATTTAATTTTTTAAATTATAAAAAGCAGCAATTTACACTCTCATCGGAAGCCTTGTTTGATCTCGATAAGGCAAGCATTCGACCTGATAGTTTTCGATTACTCGATGAGGTCGCGGCTCAGTTACCCCTAGCTAAGGGTAAACGGGTGCGGATTAGTGGACATACAGATGTAAAAAGTGCTGGAGATGCGCTGACTCTGTCCTATCTCCGCGCATCGGCGGTGAAGGAGTATTTAGCAAGATTACGTGGCGAACAAACTTACTATTGGACAGTAATTGGGTATGGTGCTAGTCGTCCTTTGGCTAGTAGTGCTGCTGACGATAACAGCAAAAGTAACCGCCGCATCGAGATTTTTGTAGATGACTAGATATGCAAATCACTTTTCTTGGGACTAGTTCGGGTGTGCCTACACGCGGACGCAATGTGTCTAGTGTGGCAGTGCGTTTACCCCAACGTGCAGAAGTTTGGCTGCTCGATTGTGGTGAGGCAACCCAGCACCAATTGCTGCGAAGTGATGTAAAAATTAGCCAAATTACGAAGATTTTCGTCACGCATATGCATGGTGATCATATTTTTGGTTTACCAGGGTTACTGGCTAGTTGTGGCATGGCAGGCAATGTTAGCCATATTGATATTTATGGACCATCGGGTTTAGGAGAATATCTCGATGCTTGCTTGCGCTATAGCGAGACAAGGCTTTCCTATTCGATCAAGGTACATAAGGTCAAGGCGGGGCTAGTCTGCGAAGATGCAGAATTTTATATGATGGCGGCTCCGCTTAAGCATAAGGTGACAGCGCATGGTTATCGTCTCGTAGAACGCGATCGCGCTGGCAAGTTTGATGTCGATAAGGCGATCGCTATGAATATTCCCTCGGGCCCCATTTTTGGAGAACTGAAGCAGGGAAAGATGGTGACGCTTCCCGATGGACGCAAAATCGATGGTAAGGAATTTTGTGGTACTCCGCAAATTGGCAGAAAGATTGCCTACTGCACGGATACGATTTTTTGTGATAGTTCAGTGGAACTGGCTCAGAATGCTGATGTGCTGATCCATGAATCAACTTTTGCTCATAAAGATTCTGATATGGCGTTTCAGCGTTTGCATTCTACTAGCACGATGGCGGCGCAGGTGGCACTTTTGGCAAATGTGAAGCAATTAATCATGACGCATTTTAGTCCTCGCTATGCTCCCGGTAATCCGATTTTGCTAGAGGATTTAGTCAAAGAGGCGAGAATGATTTTTGCGAATACAATTCCTGCCCATGATTTTATGACCTATGAGATCTCTCCGACCCATGCAGCTTAGTTTTTTTGTGGCAAGGCTACGCCGCGCCACAAAAAATTGGTTCTTCATGATCTCCTCACTTTTTTGATTGATAATTGTAGTTATTGACAAGTAGGAAGGCTTAGTTATAGCGGTAGCCAGTTATGTTAGGACAAACCCAAAACCCAAAAGAGAGTTGCGGCGCGTAGCGCCGCAACTCTCTTTTGGGTTTTATGTCTTAACTAAAATGGCTATAGCTATATTTGTAGAATGCGTTAGTGCAATGTAACGCATCAATTGGATAAAGATGATGGGTTACGCGATCGCTAAACCATCCTACATTTAATTCTAAGTAGCTGGGCATAACTAACAACCTACTTCCCTGATACCTAATGCCAATGCACTGAAGTGTTGCCATATTTATATGGAGCGCTTTGAAGGAGAAAATCTTGAAGATTTTATTAGTTGAAGATGATGTATATTCTGCGGAAATACTGTTGCAACTACTCGCAGAATCTAACTACACCATTGATGCTGTGGCTGATGCGAAAACTGCTTGGAAATATGTGCAAACCTATGATTATGACTTGATCATTCTCGATGTGATGTTGCCTGACAGTGATGGGTTGGGGCTATGTACCAAGCTGCGTAATTCGGGCTATACCACTCCTGTGTTATTACTGACGGCGAAGGATAGTACGAGCGATCGCGTGATGGGTTTGGAAGCAGGAGCTGATGACTATGTGGTTAAGCCCTATAACTTTCAGGAATTAGTGGCAAGGATTCGGGCGCTATTACGTCGCTATCATGAGAGTGATATTCTCATTCAAGAATTGATTTGGGAGGACTTGCGGCTCGATCTAAGAATGAATACTGTGACTTATAAGCAGCAACCTTTACACTTAACGCAAAAGGAATATGGATTATTAGAAATATTTCTCAGGCATCCACAACAGACATTTAGTCGTAGTGCTTTGATTGATCATGTTTGGTCGGCGGGAGAGTTTCCCAGTGATGAGGCGGTGACTACGCATATTAAGGGATTGCGTCAGAAGTTGAAGGCAGCAGGGTTACAAACAGATCCCATTGAGACTTTATACGGATTGGGTTATCGGCTCAAACCTGTACCTGTGCAAGCAACCGATGAGCCTATGGCGATAAGTCTTTTGCCTAAAGAAACTATAGACGACAACCTATCACCGTTAGACAAGGCGCAAGTAAGGGAAGTAATTGCGATTATGTCTAAGAAATTAATCGCGAGTTTGCCAGAAATAATTGCCATGTTCCGACAGGTAGCGATCGCTTTGGAGCAGCATAAATTGGATGCAGATCTGCGTTATGAAGGATATATGCAAGTGCATCGGCTGATTGGCTCCTTGGGGTCTTTAGGATTTCCTGAAGGATCGGCGATCGCCCGTCAGCTTGAAGAGATGTTACATATTGATTTTCCTTTGGTTGCTGTTGATGCGGACTTATTGCGAGAATTAATTAGCAAGCTCGAACAGAATACTCTCAATCCATTACCAACAGTCCCTACTGAGCCGACATTACTCCCATCTCATCATTCGTCATTACCTCTATTATTAATTGTCGATGATGATGTTCTGTTAACAGAGGAAATTCTATTAGAGGCAGAAACTTGGGGAATGCGGGTACAAACGGCGAACGATCTGACAGAGGCTAGGTCAAAAATTGCGAAGGAAGCGCCTGATGTGATGTTGCTAGATATCATCTTTCCTGATTTGACTGAAAACGGACTGACTTTGTTAGATGAACTGGCGCAGAGGGAGACGAAAATCCCGACGGTGATGATAACGGCGGCGAGTGGGTTGAGCGATCGCGTGATGGCGGCGCGTAAGGGTGGTTGTGCATTTATCGAGAAGACTGCCTCTACGGAAGAAATTTTGAATACGGTGTCGCAGGTTTTGTATCAACACTGTAGCGATCGCTCGAAGGTGATGATTGTCGATGATGATCCGAATATGCTCAAAATTTTGCAGCAATTACTAAACCGTTATGATATTGAGGCTACGACTTTGCAAGATCCCATGCAGTTTTGGCAGGTTTTGGAATCAACTTCTCCCGATCTGTTAATTTTGGATTTGCTGATGCCTTGCTACAGTGGGCTTGATTTATGTCAAGCGGTGCGAACGTCTTCGCTTTGGCATGATTTACCAATCGTGTTTTTATCGGCTCAGACCGATCGCGAAACAATTCGGCAATTATTTGTCGCGGGTGCTGATGATTATCTGAGTAAACCCGTTGCGGAGAGTGATTTGTATACCCGTATTCTCAGTCGTTTAGATCGCAGTCGCCTATCGAGAAAAAATTATTCGTGAATATTTTGTGAATGCTTTTAGTGCGGGTGTGGTGGAATATCCCCATGACGGTATAACCCTAGAGGTTTTGTATCGCAATATGGATGCAGCATTGTATCAGGCAAAGGCATCAGGTAGAAATCAGATTGTCGTGGCAAGTAATTGTCTGGGATCGGCTTGATCTCCTCAGATTGTCCTCATTTTTGATTGTTATTTTTAGAAGTAATTGGGACTGGTTAAAAACTCTAAGAGATCCCCCTCAATCCCCCTTATAAAGGGGGAAGAAGAGAAGAGCATTCTCCCCCCTTATAAAGGGGGGAGCAAGACAATGTTTTTAAATGAGCTTCTTATTTTGCTAACCGTTCTTTAGGCAATTTGTAAATATGAAAGTATTCGAGCAGTTTTATGAATGTCCTGTTACTGGTCATGAGTCAGCGATTTGGCAGCTAAAATGTCATTTACGGATTATCCATCACCAATTTGGACAACAGATCGCGATTGTCTCTGTACAGAACTGCGAGATTGGCTGGTTTATTCCTTCCCAGCTTGAACAACTTGCCACGCACATAGTTCGGACATTTCAACTTGATCCCGATCGCCTAATTTGGATCGAACGTGACCCCCATTACGCCAGCCGCCCAATTAACACGGAATATACCGAAGTTTCCTTTGATTGGCATCAAGGGGTTGCCACTAATCCTAAATGGAAGGCGATCGCTAATGAATCAGTCGAATTTCTCAGCATCAAAGCACTTACTTGCAATCACAATAGTTTTAATTCTGCTCTCACTCCTTTTCTGGCAAGTGCTTAATTTATGCCTAAAACCTTTGTTAAATTAACCTTGATGATTGCTGTTGAGGAAATTGATAATTTTCTTAGCGATTATCCCAATTGCTTGCAACCAGAATATTCGGCGATTCCCGAATTGCAGACTAAAATTTCTGATACTGAACTACGGCGGCGATCGCTAGAGCATATTACCCGCTATATTCCCCATCGTTACGAAGTAATCGACTGTGCAAGGGAAAGTCCTGAAAAGCCGAAGATGCCCTACCGCAATCTAGATCAAGGACTAGAGATTAAAGCTCTAGTGCAAGATATCATTTTTCAAATCCTGCCAGAACAGACGTAATAATTGATCTTGCTCTTACATCTTTTCCTCATGTTTGTGTTTTATGATTAACTAGATATAGCCGAGATTGATTTATAATTCGCCCGAAGTAGGGGAACTCGCGCTTATTCCTAGCATCGCTCAAGTAGCCTGTACTAATGTCCTTAGCCATCAAAGCTTTGTAGAGTTTGGGTGCAAAGGTGTAATTAGTAAACTTTTCGAGTCAATCACCCTTGTTTCACAAATTTCTTACATACTAGGCTGGGAATGAATACTTTTTTGCGGCAGATCGATCATGATTATTACGAGTTTGAAGCGGTTAATTTGACTAACTGCGATCGCGAACCGATTCATATTCCTAGTTTGATTCAGCCTCATGGACTACTTTTGATCCTGACTGAGCCAGATTTATGTATTGCTCAAGTGAGCGCTAATTCCCTTGAAATTTTAGGGATTGCTCCCGATGATCTCCTCGATCGCCCCCTAGTTGAATTTACGGGTGAAGAACTGATTACATCGATTCAGTCTTGCCTTGAGCGTGATTTTGATTTTCTAAATCCTCTGCGTGTTGATTTTTGTGGGATAGGCGATCGCTTGCCTCTGTCGTTTAATGGTATTGTGCATCGCGCTCCCACGGGGGAAATCGTCCTAGAACTGGAAGCTTGGGAAACATCGGCGGGAAGTGATTTTGTTCGGTTTTATCATCAAATCAAACAAAATCTTGCCAAAATCCAAATAGCAAAAGACTTAGCGGGATTATGTGACTTAATAGTTCAAGAAGTGCAAGCATTGACGGGATTTGATCGGGTGATGATTTATCGCTTCGGTGAGCAGGGAGATGGAACTGTAATTGCGGAGACCAAACAGCCTAACCTAGAGACATTTTTGGGACTTCGCTATCCAGACTCAGACATTCCAAAACAGGCAAAACATCTCTATACTCTCAATCGGTTACGCTTAATTCCAGAAGTGAGTTATCAACCCGTGGGGTTAGTCAGTTATGGGCAACCGATAGAAGAGAAAGCACTTCTCGATATGAGTTATTGTACTTTGCGATCGGTTTCACCGATCCACATTGAGTATCTGCAAAATATGGGCGTAGCTGCCTCAATGTCTGTTTCTTTAATTCAAAATCAACGGTTATGGGGATTGATCGCCTGTCATCATTACGCACCAAAATTCGTTCCCTACGATACTCGTGTAATTTGCGAATTTTTGGGACAGTTGATGTCTACGGAGTTAGGTAATAAAGAAGCCAACCAACATCTAGATTACAAACTCCATCTCAAAATGCTTCAAGGTCAATTTGTGGAACGTTTGACCAAAGCGACAGAATTTATGGAAGAACTCAACCATGATCACGCTGCTTTGCTAGAGCTTACGGGTGCTCAGGGGGCGGTGCTTTGTGATGGCGATCGCCTGATTTTGATTGGCAAAACTCCTGATGAGCCAGCCGTAAGAGCTTTGCTAACTTGGCTACAGGATCGCTTTGAGCAGGGAAACTTTGAGCGCGATCTGTTGGTCACCGACGCTTTATCTAGTATCTACGCCGATGGCTTGGCTGATCAGGCGATCGCCAGTGGCTTGATCGCAATCGCAATTTCTAAAATTCAACACCGCTATGTAATCTGGTTCCGACCTGAGCAAGAGCAAACGGTGACTTGGGCAGGCGATCGCGATAAAGCAAGACAGGTTGCCGAAGACGGCAGTATTCGGCTGCTTCCCCGCCAGTCCTTTGCGGCTTGGAAAGAAATCGTGCTCGGCAAGTCTAGCCCTTGGTTGCCCTGCGAAGTGGAAAGCGCGATCGAATTACGACAGGCGATCGTCGATATTGTCCTGCGTCAAGCCCATGAACTGGCGATGATCAACTTAGATCTAGAGCGTAGTAACAGCGAACTTGACTCCTTTGCCTACATTGCTTCCCATGATCTTAAAGAACCTTTGCGCGGTATTCATAACTATGCCACTTTTTTATTGGAAGACTATGGCGAAATCCTGAAGGGAGATGGTACGGACAAACTCCATACATTAGTCAAACTGACTAAGCGCATGGAAGCACTGATCGAAGCTTTGCTAAAATTCTCGCGCTTAGGTCGTCAAGAGTTGCAAATGGAACCCCTTGATCTTAATCAGGTGTTGCAAAATGTAAGGGAATTATTTGCGATGAATCCGCAATGGCAAAACTGCAAGATTGAAATTCCCCGATCGCTACCGATAGTGTGGGGCGATCGCCTGTTGATTGAGGAGGTTTTCATTAATTTAATAGCCAATGCTTTTAAATATAATGAAAGCTCTGAAAAAATCGCTGAAATCGGCTGGCTCGCAGATCAGTCCTCAGAACCTTTGGTAACGCTCTATGTGCGGGATAATGGCATTGGCATTCGCGAGAAGCATTTGCAGTCGGTATTTCAGATTTTTAAACGTCTGAATGCACCGAGTAAGTATGGTGGCGGTACGGGGGCGGGGCTGACGATTGTCCGCAAGATTGTTGAACGGCACAAAGGTAGTATTCAATTACAATCTATCTATGGGGAAGAAACTACGATTTTGTTTGCTTTACCTGCGAGTGATCCTAATCTGCTATGAATAATCTCTTAACTTCCCCTTGGGCTGACATCACTCATCCCATCATTCTGATCGTGGAAGATAGCGACGAGGACTTTTATATGTTTATGAGAGCTATGCAGAATCTTGATGTATTGAAGCGATCGCTTTATCGGTTTTTACGATTTGACAATGGTGATGAGGTGCTTGATTACCTATTTCGGCGCGGCGAATATCAAAATCTGAATGCACCTTTACCCGTTGCCATGCTGCTAGATCTCAACTTACCAGGAACCGATGGCAGGGATATCATTCAGCAAGTAAAACAAACTCCACACTTGCAAACCTTGCCAATTATCGTCTTGACCACATCAAACAGTCAGCGCGATATTCAAACCTGTTACGAGAATGGAACAAATTGCTATACTCTTAAACCAATGGGTGTTACTGCTATGCAAGAAACAATTCAAACCCTTTTTCAACACTGGTTTCAAATTGCAGTGCTACCTACCTACGGACAATTTACCTCCTAAAGTGTCTCCAGAGATCACGCCTGAAGCTTTGCTGACAATTCATGACCTCGACATCACTCTCAGAAACTAATATCACTGTTTTGATTGTCGATGATTCGATAGAAGATCGTGCTACTTACATTCGCTATCTGCGCTCGGATATATCGCGTTGCTATAGTTTGCTGGAAGCCGAAACCCTATCGGAAGGCATAGATCTATGGCGATCGCAACACCCTGATATTGTGTTGATTGATTATTTTCTGCCCGATGGGGAAGGGTGGGAATTATTGACAGTAATGGGAGAAGGTGATCTCATTCCCAAGCTAGATGCGATCGTTTTAACTGGACTTGACAGCAATGAGCAGCCCATCTTACAAACGATGCGTTTAGGTGCTGCTGACTATCTGATTAAGGGGGAGGTCACATCCATATCCCTCTGTACCCGTGTTGGACAGGTGTGCGATCACATCATGCTTACCCGTCAACTAAAGCGATCACAAGAGCAGGAACTTTTAATTGCCAAAATCTCGCTACATATTCGACAATATATTGGTTTAGAAGAAATTCTCAATGCGATCGTGCAGGAAATCCGCACCTTTTTAAAAGCCGATCGCACTATTATTTACAAGTTCAACCCCGATATGACTGGCGGAGTCACTGCTGAGTCTATCTTGCCACCTTGGGAAGGCTGTATGCACCGAGAGTTCAGTGATGAAATCTTTCCAGAAAATATGGGGGGAGAGTATCGAAATGGCAGAATTTTTGTCGCTCCTGATGTGCGTAAATCAAATCTTAGTGAATGTCATCTGCAAATGCTAGAAAGCTTTCCCGCAAGGGCAAGCCTGATCGTGCCAATCCTGCATCCCAATGACAAAGATAATCCTCTGTGGGGTTTGCTATGTACCTATCAATGTTTTGAGCCGCGTGTTTGGCAAGACTCAGATATTCGCTTACTTCAACAATTATCCGTACAGCTAGCGATCGCCCTCCAACAAGCGGAACTTTATCGCGATCTCCAAAAAAGCAATGTTGAATTAGAAAATCGGGTTGCAGAGCGCACTGCCGAACTTTATCAACGGCAAATTGCTCTCCAAGAATCCAATCGACGTTGGCAATCATTATTAGATAATGTGCGCCTTATCGTCGTCGGTTTAAGCTGTCAAGGACAAGTAGAATATGTCAATCCCTATTTTCTAGAGGCGACTGGCTACATACTAGAAGAAGTCATAGGCAAAGATTGGCTTCCTTACTTTTTACCTCTCAGTGAACAAGAGGCGGTAAGATTGGCTTTTGCAGATTCATTCATCAATCCTGATTGCTTTCATAAATATTATCAAAACTCTATTGTCACTAAAACAGGCGAAGAAAGAATAATCGCTTGGAACAATACGCTCCTTCGCAATCAAAATGATGAAATTATCGGCTCAATGAGCATCGGTGAAGATATTACTGAAAAGTTAAAGATTGAACGAGTCAAGGATGAATTTATTTCCATTGTTAGCCATGAACTCCGCACGCCCCTAGCTTCCATTCGTGGTGCTTTGGGACTGCTTGCCTCTGGTGTATTAGCGGATAAACCTGACGCTGCTAAGAATATGATTGATATTGCGGCGATCAATATTGAGAGATTGGTGCGTCTAGTCAATGACATCTTGGACTTAGAGCGTTTAGAATCAAACAGTTTTAACCTCGATCGCCAATGGCACGATACAGCGCAGCTATGCCGCCAAGCCGTAGAAACTATACAAGCACTTGCTTCTGAAAATCAGATTGAAATCTTATCTGAATATAAATCCTTTCAAATTTTTGCCGATAGCGATCGCATTGTGCAAACCCTAGTCAATTTACTCAGTAATGCGATCAAATTCTCACCACCCCAAAGCCAAGTTGAGATTAGAGTAAAATCTATCCCCGAGGCGATCGTTTTTCATGTTAGCGATCGTGGGCGGGGTATTCCTGAAACCCACTTAGAAACCATTTTCGGACGTTTTAACCAAGTCGATGCTTCTGATTCTCGACAGATGGGAGGTACAGGTTTAGGTTTAGCGATTTCTCAAAGTATTGTGCAGCAGCACGGCGGCAAAATCTGGGCAGAAAGTAAATTGTCACAAGGAAGTACCTTTTTCTTCACAATTCCCCACCATAGAAAATAAGAACTATGACCACTAAATCTATCTTATTAATTGATGATGAACCAAATCTGGCTGAAGTCATAGCTGTTTGTTTAGAAAGCTTTAAAGACTGGCAAGTGCGTGTAGTCAACTCAGGTAAAGAAGGACTGAAAATAGTTGAATCGCTCCAGCCCGATGCGATTCTCCTTGATGTGATGATGCCTGAAATGGATGGTATTACTGTCTTTCAGCATCTCCAACAGAATTCCGCTACTCAAAATATTCCTGTAATTCTATTAACTGCTAAAGTCCAATCGAGCGATCGCGCTAGGTTTTCTCAATTAGGTGTAGCAGGCTTAATTGCCAAACCCTTCGAGCCACTCCAACTCGCCGATGAAATTGCCGATCTTTTACATTGGTAAGTAGCTCGGCATATTTATAAACCAAACCCAGATTGCCGTGCCGCCCGCGTAGCGGGCGGCACGGCAATCTGGGCTTTAAGTTTACTTATGCTTGACTACTTAACTATAGCAAGAGGATTGACTGACAAAAGTATTAGATATAGCTGTAGTCAGTTATGTTAGGACAAAACCAAAACCCAAAAGAGAGTTGCGGCGCGAAGCGCCGCAACTCTCTTTTGGGTTTTATGTCTTAACTTGCTTGGCTATGGCTATAAATACGTCAGATAAGAAGTCTACTCTGTACAGGTGAAATCTTTGTGGTGTAGGTATTTCAACCATTTTATGTCATCATACTTTCCTCATGATTATCATTTACATTCATTTAACTCAATATTAGAAAGCAACTTGGCTCTAATAAAAATCTATGTCGAACGCACCCAACAAAACAATTTTATTAATAGACGATGAGGAATACATTCGTCTGATTATAGAAGCTTGTTTTGAAAGTTTTAGCAATTGGCATTCTATAAGTGTTCCATCCTGTGAAGAAGGTTTGCTGGCTGTAGCAAACCTTCGCCCTGACGCAATTCTGCTAGATATGTTGATGCATAATATGGATGGTTTTGATTTTCTCAAAAATTTACGAGCTAACCCTGAGTTTGCAGATACTCCCGTAGTCTTATTGACTGGTCGAGTTGACCTCATCGAACCTCAAAAAGTTGCTCAGTTAGGAGTCAAAGGCGCGATCGCAAAGCCATTCCATCCCACTCAAATTGTTCCTCAAATTGCGCGTATTCTGGGGTGGTAATGAGGCGAATCACACTTCAACCCCACATTCCGCTCTTATTTTACTGAAAAAAATATTTAGAAAACAAATCCTTATACAGTAAGTATTTTGGGCTTTCGTCAGAAAAATACCACTATCTTAATATTGTCAATAATGACGTACTAATAGGAGTTATTATCATTAATTTTTCAGAAAATCGCTGAAACCCTCATTGTCTCGTTGTAAATATTTTTAGGCTTCCATTACGAGCGGAATGTGGGTTCAACCACAGAATTTCCTCATTTTTCTAGATTAGACTCTGAATTAATATAGCGTTTTTCAGTATAGTGAAGTACGGGTTTGTTTCCCCGCCTTTGGCGGGGAAACAAACCTATGTACCTCGCTTGCTTGAAACGCGCTATATATAATATTTAGTTGAGGAGACTGCGTTTTAAGATATTTCAAGCCATAAATGAGATTGTGAACTATGACGGCTTTAAGTTTGTAAGAGACAAACTTAAAGCCGTCATAGTTTAACGAAATGGAATAATTTCGGCACTAACCCCTGACTGGGCTAGTTTTTGGACTAGTTGATTAGCGGCAGGGCGATCGCTATAGGCTCCGACTTGAAGAACTATTCTGCCACTACGCGATAGACGGAAAGCATCAGGAACAATAGTTCTTACCCGTTGGGTCACCGATGTGGAAGTCGTAGGCACAATGACGCGATATTGAAATGGCTTGCCAGTGGTGGGATCAAGATTGGCTGGTGGTAAAGCTGCTACTTGCGTTTGGGCTGTAGTTGTAGTTCCATAGGAACGTTCAATAATGATAGTGGTTGGTGCGCCATTGCTGGGATTTGCAGAAATGACTGTAGTTGGTGCGCCATTATTGGGGTTTGCAGAAATTACCGTGGTTGGCGCGCCATTATTAGGATTTGTGGAAATGACTGGATTTGGTAATACTTGGCTAGTGGGTTTCGCTGGTACAAATACTGTTGTTGGCGTAGGAACGACATTCGGCTGAGTGGGAATGGTCGTTCCTGTATTGGTCGAGGATGCAGAAATGGATGGAAGAGGCGTAGGAGTGGAGAAGGTTGGCGTGGCGATCGCGGTAATTGGCGATCGCGAGGCGGTGAGGTCAAGTAAGCCTTTAACTCGCGATCGATTAATTTGATTGCCAACCGCCGCTAAGGGAATTGTGGTGGCATTGTTAATATCAAATTCGCGATTGTTGCTAAAGATATTGTTTCCCTGTGAAGTCGTTGTGCCAAGATCGGGACGGGGAGAGCCAGAGGAACTACTGAGAACAACTAGTCCATTGCGCTGATTATCAGAAATGGCATTCCCTCTCAAGGTTGGCTGAGCCGTATTAGAAATGACGATGCCATCAACATTACGCGAGATTTGATTATTCGCTAAAACCACCTGTGATTGTTGTCCAATCGATAGTCCAAAGCCTGTATTCTCAAATCTATTATCACGAATTTCACCAGTACTTGTACCAACTGCGGAAATTCCACTACCTGTATTACCCGTAAAGAGATTGTTGCTGATATAGGCATTGGCGCTACCTGTAAGGAAAATGCCATCGTGGGTATTGCGGGTAAAACTATTGTTGGCAATCACGACATTGCGACTAGACTCTAGCCATAGTCCATAACCGCGTGGATTATTATTTGTAATGGTAACCCCTTCGAGTCGGGAGTTATTAGCAGCCACGATCGCAATATTTTGGCTAGCAAAAGTGGAACTGACAAAGCGCCCCCCACCATTAATGATCACATTACTTCCATTGGCACTAGGGTTACCGCGTACGATCGCGCCTCTGGGAAGACGAATTGGGAAGTTTTCGCCAGTTCCTGCACTATAAGTTCCATTACTTAATTGGAAAATGGTTCCTTCTTGAGGATTCGCAGCGATCGCCGCAGTGAGAGTCCGAAAAGGTTGATTTTGGACACCTGCTCCTACTGTATCGGAGCCTTGAGGAGAGACAAAAACTATTTGTTGTTGAGAAGTTTGCGCCCAAGCGATCGATGGCACACCGAGAGACAATACAAAAGCGACATTAAGAAGACAGGGAAACTTATTCATAAAATTAACAGGGAAAGTAACAGCGTAAAGGGGAAACTCAGGATTTTGAATACCGAGAGAAAGACGAGTGAGGGACAGAACTGAAGCCTTTATATCAGTTTTCACTTTACCTACGGCAAAGTGAAAACTCAAAACCTTGACTACTGCAAGACGCTATAGGTGTGTGAGGGTCTAACAGATATCTTTCAAAGATACAGCAATAGACTAAAAGTAAGTTATTTTTGTTTCTATCCGTTTTCTCCACAAAGAGAAAGCTTAATTATTTGTAGGATGCGTTAGTGAAACGTAACGCATCCATTGGGTAAAGATGATGGGTTACGCGATCGCTAATTTATCCTAAATAATGCATCCATTGGGTAAAGATGATGGGTTACGCGATCGCTAACCCATCCTACGCTTAATTTCAGAGGTTATGTCAAATATGAGAATTGTGTTAATAGAAACGGCGGGGGCGCGTAACCTTGGTTCTGTGGCGCGGGTAATGAAAAATTTTGGATTATCAGAATTATGGCTGGTAAATCCGAAATGCGATCGCCTCGGTGATGAAGCGATGCAAATGGCAGTCCATGCCCCTGAAATTTTAGAAAATGCCAAGATTGTCGATCGCTTGCCCCAAGCCTTAGTCAATTGCCAAAGGGCGATCGCCACCGCAGGCAGAATCGATAAAGGCGAGATGAAAGTCACCAATCCACCACAAGGTTTGAGTTGGCTCTCGCAAGCTACTACCAGTGCGATCGTCTTTGGTGCGGAAGATCGGGGCTTGAGCAATGCCGAAATTCAACATTGCCAGCAAGTGATGCGAATCCCTGTCAATCCCGACTATCCATCCCTCAATTTGGCGCAAGCAGTAGGGATATGTTGCTATCAATGGCAGCTATTACAAGAAAATATCCAATACCCCGAAAATTTGACTAGCCAAATCGCGCAAGATTTGATAAAGTCAGCACCCATAGACCTTGCCGTTCGCGAAGACCTAGAAGCTTGCTATCAGCAACTTGAAGCAGTGTTGCTCAAGATCGGCTATGTTTATCCACATACTGCCGTACATCGGTTGCGAAAGTTTCGAGGGATCTTCGACCGTGCAAATCTGAGTTCATCAGAAGTTGCGATGCTGCGAGGAATTTTGCGCCAAGTTAACTGGGCTACCAATAAGTAATTTTTTAGTAACAAACTTGTTTAACTAAA
Source organism: uncultured cyanobacterium (assembly GCA_963703315.1). Classification (GTDB taxonomy): domain Bacteria; phylum Cyanobacteriota; class Cyanobacteriia; order Pseudanabaenales; family Pseudanabaenaceae; genus Pseudanabaena. The sequence continues at coordinate 214,072 of OY969811.1, forward strand.
AAATTACAGAAAAAATACCTTCCAAGACATTCTTTGATATCGGAGTTATAAATAGCAGTGGAACCAAAAAACTTTTCATCGCCTGACGCTACCGAAAAAAGCCGAGAAGCGCGTTTAAATAAGTTGCGCGAGCGTCGCACCAAGGCTGTGACAAGCAATAGCGAAGCTGTGCTTCGTCCTTTAGGTTCTGACTCGAAACCTCGATCTTTGCGATCGCCTGAACCCCTTGAAAATCGGTTTGCAGGTCGCAGCGAAAGTCGTCTAGAAAGCAAGCTCAAGCCTTTGCCCAATCGTTCAGGCAGAATTGAAGCCCGTCCTGAACAACGTCCTGAAAGTTTTAACGCCAATCGCCCCGATAGTCGCACAGAAATAAAACCTCGCCGCAAACCCAATAGTTCTCATAATCGTCCCATTCCTATTAAGTCACCCGTTAAGTCTTTCGGCTGGCAAGCATTACGTTTGGCGATCGCAGGCATTGGTCTGAGTGTCATCGCAGGAACCGCGATGTCCTTTTGGCAAAATCAACAATCCGCCCGTGCGAAAACACTTACTCCTGAAGTAGCCGTTAAAGAAGAAACCAAGTCTAACCAAGACATTATTCCTCTTGATCTGAAAACTGAAGCCACACCTCTACTCAGCAAAATCAAGGAATTAGCAGCTAAAGAAAAAGATCTATCAATGCAAATGATGGTGGTCGATCTGGACTCTGGGGCTTATGTACAGATTGGGGCAACTCAGTCGATCGCCGCCGCAAGTACGATCAAGACACCAATTCTGGTTGCTTTCTTTCAAGATGTGGATGCAGGGAAAATTAAGCTTGATGAGCCACTAGAGATGACTGATGATGTCAAGGTGGGAGAAGCTGGTGATTTCCAGTTTTTACCAACGGGTACAAAAATCTCAGCGCTAGAAACTGCAACCCAAATGATCATCATTAGTGACAACACTGCTACTAATATGATCATCAAGCGATTGGGAGGAACTACGGCTCTGACTCAGCGTTTTAAATCTTGGGGACTCAATAACATTGTTTTGAATAACCAACTACCAGATCTTGAAGGCACAAATACCATTAGTACTCAAGATATGGTGTCATTATTGGCAATGCTGGATAAAGGTAAATTGATCGAGCCACGTAGCCGCGATCGCTTTATGGACATCATGCGCCGTCCTGTCACTAACACCCTCTTGCCCAAGGGCATTGGCGAAGATGCACGCATTATTCATAAAACAGGAGATATCGGTTTAGCGGTGGGTGATGCAGGTATTGTCGATATGCCTAACGGTAAACGCTATGCGATCGCGGTGATGGTCAAGCGTCCTGACAATGATCAACGCGCTAATGAGCTAATTCGTCAAATCTCCCGAGCAACCTACGATTATTTCCGCAGTGGTGGGACTTTGCCAGCTAATAATGCTAGTCCTAATACCACCACCGTCGCTCCAGATGCTTCCAATGCGGTAAATCCTAACTCTAATAGTCCTGCTACCAATTCTAATAATGCTAATACTCCTAACAATCGAGGAACTAGCATTATTGAATCTATCCCTCTCCCTTTGCCAAATGCATCTCCAAGTGCATCCCCATCACCCAATTCACTCCCATAGTTAAAAAAGCCCCGCGTTGCGAGGCTTTTTTCAGAAATTTCCAATCAACCGAACCAATAATTCTTTAAAAGTGTTGCGGAGCAACACTTTTAAAGAATTATTGGTTCGTTTTTGATTGATTTGCACACTAAGCTTTTTTACCATGATCTCTAGGCTGTGAGATATCTGAAGCTTTAGGTTCAGATATGGGTGAGGTGTGATCGCTACTCAGACTATTGTGGGGCAAAGGTTGCTTGGCGATCGCTGCTTCGATGTTGGCAGCCATAATATCGCGGGGAATTACGCCCGTGTTATCGCCAATTAATTGATTTTCACGATCTAAAAAGATAAATCTGGGAATACCATCAACGCGATATTTAGTTACCTCTGGCAACCATTTAGTATTGTCCACATTCAGCATCACAAAATTCAGGCGATCGCTATATTCCTTTTCAAGAGAAAGATTATCTGCCGCCATCGACTGACAACTCGTACACCAGTCTGCATAAAACTCAATTACGGTGGGTTTATCATTGGCGATCGCCTCATCAATCGGAAGTGCTGCCGCCGCCACTGCATCTAGGGAAGTACTACTTTGCTGTGTCTGAAACCCAAAGAATAACGCTGTGGTTAGGATAATTGCGGCGATCGCCACTAATAAATTGCGTAAGGGTAAATTGCGTAACTGGGAAGACGCAGGGGATGGACTGGGAGGATTTTCTGAATTCATAACACTTAGTTCAAAGACTATTTCTATTATGCCGAGCAAGGTTTGCACTATGCTATGGAAATTCTAAATGATTAATGAGATGCTTACCTTTTGGGTAAGCATCTTAATTAATTGAAAATTGAAATTACGCAATTAATCTATGAGTAATTCCGAAAATTCCTTTGATTCCTCACCCTATGACCTGACCCAAACCAAACTCACTTTGAGTGAAAAGCTTGCCTATGGTGCGGGAGATTTGGGTACAGCAATCACCACTAATCTGCTCTCATTCTTTCTCTTATTCTTTTTTACCAATGTTGCAGGACTCGACCCCGCGCTTGCAGGATTAGTTTTATTGATTGGCAAAATCTTTGATGCAATTAACGACCCGATTATTGGTGTCCTCAGCGATCGCACGCAATCAAAACTAGGAAGAAGATTGCCTTGGATGATCTATTCCGCAATTCCCTTTGGATTGAGTTTTTTGGCGCAATGGCTCGTACCTACCACCGACAAAATACTTCTCTTTTGGTATTACGTGATCATCGGCATTGTCTTTAATACCTTCTTCACTGCCGTTAATCTTCCCTATACCGCCCTCACTCCCGAAATTACTCAAGACTATAACGAACGCACTAGTCTCAATACTTTCCGTTTTACCTTCTCCATCGGCGGTAGTATTCTCTCTCTATTTATCGCACAATTGATTTTTGCTTTTTTTAAAGATCCTGCACGGCAGACTGGTAGCTGTAATACAGGGGGAATGCAATATATTGTGCTAGGAGCAGTCTGTGCGCTGATTTCCAGCATTTCTATCTATTGGTGTATATTTGGCATTAAGAGAAGAGCGATCGCTAGCGATCGCCATCGTATCCATAATGAATCCTTAGAGAGTCATGAAGAACTAAGCTTTGTCGAGCAGTTAAAAATAGTCTTCAATAATCGCCCCTTTCTCTTTGTGATTGGTATCTATTTCTGCTCATGGTTAGCCTTACAAATCACCGCCTCGATCATTCCCTATTTCGTGGTCAATTGGATGAAGATGCAGGAGAGTGATTTCATTCTCGTGACGATCGCCGTCCAAGGTACGGCTTTGCTCATGCTGTCGGTATGGAGCGCAATTAGTAATCGCTTTGGCAAAAAAGCCGCCTATTTCATGGGTTCAGGTATCTGGATTATTGCCCAAGCAGGATTATTTTTCTTGCAAGAAGGACAAGTCGTGATGCTCTATGTCCTCGCGATTATGGCAGGGGCTGGCGTTTCCACTGCTTACCTAATTCCTTGGTCGATGATTCCCGATGTTACTGATCTCGATGAATTAGAGACAGGTCAACGTCGCGAAGGAATCTTCTATGCTTTCATGGTGCTATTACAGAAGTTTGGTCTAGCTGGTGGCTTATTTCTATTAGGAATCGGCTTGTCATGGGCAAAATTTCAAGAAAGTGTACCTTGTCAGCCTTTACCTGTGCAGCCAGACTCAGCATTATTTGCGATCAGAGTCGCGATCGGTCCCTTACCCACGATCGCTCTAGTCATTGGTTTAGTCTTGGCATACTTCTATCCGATTACTCGCGAAGTGCATACAGAGATCTTGATGCGTCTAGCAGAGAAAAGAAGACAACCAAACGATTAAGTGGCTAGGCATAAAACCCAAAACCAGAGCTTGTGCTGCCCACACAAGCTCTGGTTTTGGGTTTTGACTGGATTCATGACAAAATATGTCGTAGTTACTTGATTCTTCTAGGATAGTGTAATAATACTTGCAAAAATGAAGCTAAACCACCTCTAAATCGATTTTAGGTCGATAACATTATGGATATAAAGCTCATCAACATCGGCTTTGGCAATATTGTGTCTGCAAACCGAGTTGTAGCGATCGTTAGCCCTGAATCTGCTCCCATTAAGCGTATCATTAGTGACGCTCGCGAACATGGTAAGTTGGTTGATGCTACCTACGGTAGACGTACTAGAGCCGTAATTGTCACCGATTCTAGTCATGTTGTTTTATCGGCAATTCAACCAGAAACTGTGGCAAATCGTTTTGTCATTAGTAAAGAAGGTACTACTGATTAAAAAACTTTAAACCCCTTACTGAGTAAGAGGTTTAAAGTTTTTTAATCTCTTAACAGAAATTTACAGAAAATTTCTATCAACCAAACGAAGAAATTTTTTGAAAGTCTTGCTTTGCAAGACTTTCAAAAAATTTCTTCGTTTGAGTTTGAGCGCAAAGCGCTGTTATGCTATAGGAATTGATGCAGTTTTGAGAGAAGTTAAATTGAGCGAAGGTAAACTAATCGTCGTAACGGGACCTAGTGGTGTCGGTAAAGGTACTTTACTCCAGAGATTACTAGCACTCTATCCCGATCGCATTCTCTTCTCAATCTCAGCAACCACGCGATCGCCCCGCGCAGGTGAAGAACATGGGCGTGAATATTTTTTCTGGGATCGTACGGAATTTGAAAAAAAACGCGATGCAGGGGAGTTTCTCGAATGGGCGGAATATGCAGGAAATCTTTACGGTACACCACGCCAAGCAATTGATCAGGCGATCGCCTTGGGGCAGATTGTGATCTTAGAAATTGAACTGGAAGGGGCGCGACAGGTGGCAAAATCTTTTCCTACTGCCAAAAGAATTTTTATTGCCCCACCCTCAATGGAGGTCTTAGAAAGTCGGTTGCGCGATCGCAGTACCGATAGTGATGAACAGATTATTAAACGATTGCACCATGCCACCTTAGAAGTAGCTGCCGCCCATGAATTTGATCTCACCATAGTTAATGATGATCTAGAAATTGCATTGCAAGAACTCCAAAAAGCCATATTCTAGTCATGCAAACCTAGCCGTAATTTTTCTAATGACTATGTGGAGTCTCGTTGGCACTTTGCTACTATCGGTTTCAACTCAAGCCCTTGATGGGCGTGAAGTCGCCACAGTACCGCGATCGCTCATGAGCTATGCTACCCGTCCAGTGCTAGCCTCAGAAGCGATCGCCAATACCCAACCTGATCCCTTAGCCAAGCAAGCGATCCTCGTGATGCTCAATGAGCTTAAACAAGCAGGGCTAACTAATCCCGATCAAGGGGTCTGGATTCAGTCCCATGATGGATCACTCGCCTCAGGTTTATTATCGAATCGTCCTTTGCCATCGGCATCCCTCACCAAAACTGTCACGACCTTAGCAGCTTTACAAACATGGGGATCGAACTATCGCTTTGTTACCAATTTCAGCACTACAGGCACGATCTCAGGCGATACCCTCAAGGGTGATCTGATCATTGAAGGTAGCGGCGATCCATTCTTTGTATGGGAAGAGGCGATCGCCCTCGGTAATAAACTTAATCAGCTAGGCATTAAGCGCATTCAAGGTAATCTCCTGATTACAGGTAGATTCTCCATGAATTTTGAGTCTGACTTGCAAAAATCAGCAAACTTTTTGCGCTTAGCGTTGGATAGTAGTCGGTGGGAAGGGGAAGTCGCTGAGCAATATGCCACCATGCCTACGGGAACCCTCAAACCCCAAGTCGTGATTTTGGGTAATGTCAAGATTGTGCCAAATTCTGCCGCCGCCAATGTCACTAGCAAATTATTAATTCGCCATACATCGTTACCACTTTGGCAAATTTTGAAGCGGATGAATACCTTCAGTAATAATGAAATGGCAGAAACCCTTGCTTCGCAGCTAGGTGGTGGCAAACAAGTGGCTGAGATCGCGGCTAATACTACGGGTATACCAATTTCTGAAATTAGATTAGTTAATGGTTCAGGTTTAGGACAAGCCAATCAGATTTCTCCTCGCGCCAGTGTCGCAATTTTAATGGCAGTCCATAACCGCGCTCAATTAGAGGGCTTAACCCTTGCTGACCTGTTCCCGACTAGCGATTGTAACTGCGGCACGATCGAGGGGCGCAAAATGCCGAAAGGGGCGATCGTCAAAACAGGAACTTTATCCGATGTCAGTGCCTTAGCAGGAGTTATTCAAACCCAGCAGCATGGAGCCGTCTGGTTTGCGATCGTCAATCGTGGTGAAGGTGATATTGATGCTTTTCATCGATCGCAGGATCGGGTCTTACAAACTCTTGTTGCCAAATGGGGTTTACCCAAGTTTCCTACCAGTTTTGCCGAAACTCCGTGGCGCGATAGCGATCGTAACGAAATCATTAAATGACCAAAGCGGCGCTTTAGTTATTTATGGTCAACATGGCAACATTTAGATAATCGCAATTTAGGCTAGACTATGAAATGATTATGAAAAGCTTAAACCAAGCCCACAAACGATGTCTATAAAGTCCGAAGTGCAAGATCGATCGCAGTTACAATCTCTGCCAAACACTCAACCCAAATTACAGGCAAGATCTGAACATTGGCAAATTGTCAGTACTACTTTTATTACGGTATTTCTTGCTGAGCTTGGTGACAAAACCCAGCTAAGTGTTTTAGTGATTTCGGCGCAATCACATCAGCCTTGGGTTGTATTTACAGGAGCAGCGATCGCCTTAGTCTCCACGAGCTTATTAGGTGTACTTGCTGGTAAATGGTTAGCCAAAACATTTTCGCCTAGTTTATTAAATACTTTGGCAGGTTTAAGTTTTCTGATTTTGTCGATTAGCTTGTTGTGGGAAGCGATCGCCTAATCAAAAAGCAAAAAAAAGCAACACTCAGTGTTGCTTTTTCTGATCAAAAATTGAGTAACAAATATGGATTGGCAATTATTATTTCTGAGTTTTAGTACAATTTTTTTATCAGAGTTGGGTGATAAAAGTCAGCTAGCTACCCTGAGTTTGAGTGGTAGCTCTAAGGCTCCCAGATTTGTATTTATCGGCTCTGCCGCCGCTTTACTACTCGCAAGCTCGATTGGCGTATTTCTTGGGGACAGCATTTCCGTGTTCTTGCCAACCAAACTACTCAAGGCGATCGCCGCAGGTTTATTTGCAATTATGGCAATGCGATTATTTATGTCTGACGCTAATGAATAAAAAAAGCACCCGATGGGTGCTTTTTTTTTAGAAGTTCATTTCAACAGCTTGAACTTTTTCGATTTGCTTCTTCTTCAGTACCAACAAAATTTGAGTCACAATTACTGCGGCAAAAAATGCTAGTAAACCTTGAACACGGCGAGGATCTTGAAGGACGATTTCACCATCATGCTGACCAAAACCACCAACATTAGGATTGGTAGTTAGAGGCGCTCCCACCTTAACTTCACTACCAGGCTCTACCACTAGTTCTGCACCAGCAGGAACCTTCTCTACAGCAATACTTCCGTCAGTTGTTTGAATAGAAATTTCATAACCACCATAGATACCTTCATCTTCATTAGGTTCTATTGGGCTAATTTGGGTAACTAGACCAGATACAGAAGATGTGTATTCGTTATTATTGCTTTTCTCACCAGTGGGGTAAACTTGACCACGACCACGGTTACCGCCAGCGTATACAGAATACTTCAAGAAATGAATATTCTTATCTTTTGCAGGATCGGGAGAGAGGACAGGGAAAACAATTTCAGAATACTCATCACCAGAGATAGGTCCAACAAGAACAATGTTTTCTTGAGTATCGCTATAGGGTTGGTAATAAAGATCTTTGGTTTTTTCCTTTAGTTCTTCAGAGAGACGCTCTTCAGGAGCAATTTTGAAACCCTCAGGCAATACCAAAACTGCACCAATATTTAAACCTGTTTTGCTACCATCAGCAGATACTTGCTGTTTGGTGTGATCGTAAGGAACTTTGATTACGGCTTCAAATACGGAGTCTGGCTTAACTGCTTGAGGCAACTCTAACTCAATATCTTTTTTAGCTAGGTGGCAGTTAGCACAGACAATTTTACCAGTGGCTTCGCGAGGGGTTTTGTAAGCTTCTTGAGCAAAGTAGGGATAGGCGAAAGCGGACTGATTATTCAGACCAAAGAATAAAGTCAAGCTGGTGAGGACACATAGGCTAATTCCGACTAGTAGACGGTTAGCACGAGATAAGGCTTTTTTCATGTATAAATGCAGAATATGAGTTTAAAGATCGTGAGTCAAAGATCGATTTACAAAATTTCTGAGAAATATCGGCAATGTACTTCTCAAAACTGGCTTAAGACCACCAAGGTGCTTCATTGGTACGGAAGTCAGTTTCTGTCCAAGTGCTAAATTGCACAACGTCATCTTCAACGCTGGCATGGGCAAGAGCGAGAGATAAAGGAGCAGGACCTCGGACGACTTTACCTTCGTTGTTGTACTGGGAGCCATGACAAGGACAGATAAATTTGTTTTCAGCAGCATTCCAAGGTACAACGCAACCGAGGTGAGTACAAACTGCATTCAATCCGTAAGAGGCAATTTCTTTGTTTTCAGTGACAACGATATAGGTGGGGTCGCCTTTGAGTCCTTGGGCTAGTTCACGCTCACCAGCTTGATGACTTGCCAAGAAAGCCGAAGCAATTATATCTTTGCCCAATGCATCTTTAGCAGCAACTCCACCGCCAGCACCACCGCGAGATGGAGGCACAAAATATGCCAAGAAGGGGTAAGCAGCTCCAAGGGTGGTTACGGCAGCAGACCCCCCTAAAACTAAGTTCATAAACTTGCGACGACCCATGCTAGGGATATCGGCGGATGCAGAAGCTTGACTCATAAATTTGAATAACGGTTTTGCTGAGAAATATTACGTTTTATATATCAATCTCTACCATGATATCGACAATCTTTGGACATCTCTCTAGTTGTTTTGCAACGAAATGTTAAGCATGGCGATCGCTGCTCCGATTAAACCTAGTTATTAAAGGGGGTAATCTTTGCATATATACTTCTTTGCTATTTTTGGGGCTTTGGTGCAATGCCAACGCGAAAACTTTGTGGGGATAGATTTTTTTATTTGCAATTTTATTTACAAACTGAATATGTACTTCTTTGAAAAAGCTAAGTAGGAAGGCTTAGTTAAGCTATGTTTGAGAGAGAGAATAGCATTGCTGCTCTTGTCAAATTTCAACTGGCAAATTTCAACTGGCAAATTTCAAAATGCTTAAGTCCTAACCTTGCCTATATGAACGGAAAACCCGCTTCACAATTATCTAAATATCGGATCTTGGGTTTAGTTGGCAGAGGTCAATTTGGCAAAGTTTTGTGTGCGCGTATGCGGGATACAGGCAAACTAGTTGCCCTCAAAGAGCTTGAGAACAAAAGGTTTCCGACCAGTAAGCTGTTAAGAGAACTAAGGTTTTTGCTGACTTTACAGCATGAAAATATTGTTTCTTGTTCTGCACTTGTCCATCATCAAAATTATCGCTATCTCGTCATGGACTACTGCGAGGGGGGGACATTACGCGATCTCATGAATCATGCAAATATGCTGTCGGTGAAGCAATGCTTTGATTTAGTGAACGATATTTTACTGGGTTTAGAACACGCTCATGCCGTAAATATTATTCATTGCGATATTAAACCTGAAAATGTCCTGCTGAAGATTACAGCGAAGGGATGGATGGCAAAAATCTCTGACTTTGGCATTGCTCGTCTCAGTCAAGAAATTGATTCGGATGGCAGTAGTAATACAGGCTCTCCGGGATATATGGCTCCTGAGCGCTTTTATGGTCAGTTCTCGGCAGGCTCGGATGTTTATGCTGTTGGGATTATCTTGTATGAGCTTTTAGTGGGTAAGCGCCCGTTTTCAGGGATGCCGACAGAATTAATGAATGCTCATTTGAATCAGAGGGTGATTGTTCCTGATACTTTGCCCCAATCTCTACAAACGATTATTGCCCGATCGCTCGAAAAATTACCCAAAAGGCGATATATCTCGGCAAATCAGATGCGACTAGATTTGTTAAAAATCGTGCATTCTGAAGATTTTAGCCAAATTGCCATAGATGCTGGCACAGAAAGATGTGGGACATTCTTTTTTGCTAAAAAATCTCAGCATTTCGCACAAAAAGATACACCTGATAAAATTATCGGACTGGTTGGAGCGGAAAAATCTCGTTTTTATACTACTTCCAGTTTTCATCTGCGTTGGCATAGCTTGTCACTGGATCAAGAAGAACAAATTGCCAAATCTGAAAATGCAATTGAGGCGATCGCCTTTGGTCGAAAAACTTTATTTGCCGTAACTAAGGGAGCTATTTATCAGTTTGGACAGGGAAAACCTAAATCCTTATATCAATCACCACAACCTTTTAAATGGGCAATTTCACCAAATGGGGATTGGTTTGCTGTTGCAATTGGCAAACAATTAGAAATACGCAACTTAGTTTATAACCGAGCGATGCGCTTAGAGTTTGCAACTAGAGACTTAAGTTGCATCATTGCCTTTGATCGACATCATTTGTTAGCGATCGTCAATAAGCCTGAAACTAATGAAAGTCGAGCCATCGTCATTTCTCGACGTTGCAATATTATGTATCGGTTGTCTCTGCCCATTCCGATCGCCTCTGGTATTGCTACGTTTACTAGCGATCGCGTCCTGTTACTAGAAGCAGATAATCGCAAAAATATATATTTGCTAGATCTCAAACCCTATCGGTTGATGCGGATACCCTTAGTCCATGAAGTCTTATTAATGTCCGCGACTCCTTGGGGATATGCACTTACGGCAAATTACAACGATTATCAAACCGTTTTGATGTTGTTAGATTTACGGGGCAATAACATTGGTAATTTAATCATTGATGGTGAAGTTACAGCGATCGCCCCTATTGACGTTAATTTATTAGCGATCGCCACTTCTGAAATATCAGGCTATAGAATATATGCGATCAATCTCAAGAAGCTCGAAATTGATCTAGTTTTTTAGATGCTACCAAAAAAGAAGGGCGGCGCAAAGCGCCGCCCTTCTTTTTTGAGAATTAAGTTTGTGAAGCTGAAGAACGCTTACGTCGTGAGGCTTCTGGTGATTGAATTGGCACAAATTCTCTAGAAACTTCCAAAGAATCTAACTTGATCTCAGTGTTGGCATTTGCACCTAACTCAGTCGTCTCAGTTGACAATGGCTGCGCTCGATTTACTTTCAAAATGATCCCATTAGAAGCACCATTACCTGTACTAGGACTAGTTGTTTGATCATTTGCTTGACTAGTAACTACAGTGTCAGATTCATTGATTTCTGGCTCATCGCTCCTTGTTTCATTGATTTCTGATTCAGGAGATCGTTCTTCAAAATTGCCTTCAGGATGGACATCAGCCGTTGACCTCATCGAATTAGCAATCTTGGGAGCTTGCCCTGGTAGAGCAACTGTCACAATCACATTACGAGGATCTTTGATTTCGCGATCGACCAATACTAAGGGAGATACGCCAATGAGTGAGTAGACATCCTGTTCTTCCTCAGTCATCTCCACCACCACTAATTCTGGTGGCTCAATCACTTTGGTGCGGATCTCTCGTTTATTGGGGCGCTCAGGTATATTTTCCGTAACTGCTACTGGTAAAGCCTCCACAGCCTCTACCGATTCCTCATGTGCCTCAGCAATTAACTTGTTTGGGGCAATACTTGGCAAAGATAGTTTCGTTGGTGCAGTCCGCTCAGCAACCACATCTCGCTCAATACGAGGCTCAAAGCGAGCTTCCGTCATTGATTCGATCCGTGGCTCAAACCGTGATTCAAGGCGCGATCGCACATCTACAGGAGCCACTTTTTCTGTTTCACGAGTATCACGCGAATCCTTGAGTAATGCTCGCTTACCACCACGTCTACGCAGATTACTCCGTTCTTGATAGCTAGGATGGTTAACCAAGTTAGGCTCTAGACCACCACCCAAATCTGAATCACCATCTTCATACTCAGAGGTGAAATCAAGCTGATTTGATTGCTTAGCTTCCCAAGTACGGGAGGTGGAATCCACAGGTTGTCCTACCGCTTCTCCTGGTAAATGCATCAAATGTCCTAAACCACCACAGGCAGCACAGGGACGACCAAACAATTCGTAAATGCTCTGACCTTGGCGCTTGCGCGTTAGTTCGACTAGACCTAGCTCTGTAAGCTGAGCAATTTGAGGACGTGACTTATCCGATCGCAAAGCTTTATTAAAATGTTCGAGCAACTGCAACTGATCGCGGCGCGTATCCATATCGATGAAATCTACTACGATCACACCCGCAATATTTCGCAAACGGATTTGCCGCGCAATCTCTACCGCCGCTTCACAGTTTGTCCACAAAACTGTCTCCCGTGAAGTTTGAGACTTAGTAAAGGAGCCAGAGTTAACGTCAATTACGGTCAAGGCTTCCGTCGGCTCAATGATGATGTAGCCGCCGCTAGGTAGATCGACTCTAGGCTTGAGTGCTTCTCGAATACCCGCATTCACCCGAAAATATTCTAAAATCGAGGTGCGCTCACGATGATGATCGAGCATCAAACCACTAGGAATTTTGCCATCGCCCCAGTTGAGTAAGTGCTGCTTAATCCGACGCAACCCATCACTAGTGTCAGTAACAATGCGATTCACATCACTGGCATACAAATCACGCAATACACGCTGGACAAAATCCCGTTCGCGATCGAGCAAAGTCGGTTGGCGGGTAGTTGCCACATCTTGCTGAATGCCTTCCCACTGACGTTGCAAATTATCAAGATCCTCAATAATTTGCTCCTCAGGCATTCCATCCGCCTCGGTGCGTACTAGTATCCCCATCCCCGCAGGTTTTATTAAAATTGCCAATGCTCGCAGACGATTACGCTCAGCTTCACTGCGAATCCGCCGCGAGAGATTTACGCCACGACCAAAGGGCAAGAGAACCACATAGCGTCCAGGTAAGGAAATATTTCCTGTCAGACGAGGACCTTTGTTACCCGTTGGTTCCTTCATCACTTGAACCAATACGCGCTGTTGTGGCACGACCAGATCGCTGATGGAGCCAGACGATCGCCGCATTTTTAAAGGACCTAGGTCAGTAATGTGAATAAAGCCATTGCGATCGCCATCACCAATATTCACAAACGCTGCATCAATACTGGTTAAGACATTTTCGACCACGCCCAAGTAGACATCCCCGACTTGGTGAGTTCCTGCGGCAACAACAATTTCTTCAATTTGATCTTCACTAAAAACAGCAGCAATTCGATACTGCTCGGCAATAATTATTTGCTTTGGCATTCAATTTCCTCAGAATTTCTTCGATTCAAAAGAGCCAGTCTAAGAAAGAAAATATTTTTTAGACACATAACATATTAGAAAAATGTTTAAAAAAATATTTTCAGACCCTCAATAAACGAACCACAAGAGTCGCAATCGGGGCTGTAAAAGCGCACATACCAATAACGAAAGCTAGAAAAATTTCGACCATATATGAATTGTCTGTACCTTAAACCAGTTACTGAGCTATGTACCGAAGCTCGTAATCAGTTGATGTGTCTGCTCTGACATCACGATAATCTAGACATATTGTTGTGTTCGGAATGGTTGAGATACCAAAAACTAAGTCGCTCTTAACTTGTTGGTGAAGATAAATCACTTTGGCGAGCTATCTTCACCAACAAGTAAATTCTAAATAAACTCTAAAAATTCTACAGGTTACTGGTACTAAGCATCGCCTATGCCCAGAAATCTGAAAGAGCAATACTCATTACGATGCAGTATGACTATAGTTGATGGAAAATTAACGGTTTCGTTAAAAGAATTAAGTTACTTCTTAGACTGGCATTTATTAGACTATCTAAAAGGTGATTACGCTATTTGTTGCCTATAGCATTCAGCCTATAGTTAAAAAGAGCGTACTTGATGATTCAAGTTTATGGCTATAAGCTCGGTTGCCTAACTAGCAGCTAGACGCATTTAGCTAGCAGCTATTTTAAGCCTATCGTAGTATTATAGCCTAGCATTGAGCGTTACAATTTCTTAATAGTGTTTTAAGATTATGTAGTTGTCCTTGAGAGACGGCTTTGTAGTCTCTCAAACTTTATGAAGATGAGGGTAAGTTTCTGAGTACGCGAGTAGTTATCGTCCGTCACGGCGAAAGTAATTTCAATATCCTGAGCAAAATCCAAGGACGCGGTAATTATGATCGCCCAGAATTGCAGTCCGTCTTAACTGATAAAGGCAAGCAGCAAGCCAAGCTCGCAGGAAAAGCCCTAGCCAATCTCGCAATTGATGTTGCCTATGCTAGTCCTTTAGTCCGTGCCAAACAGACTGCCCAGCTTATTCTATCTGAAAATTTTCATGCTCCTGCCTTAAATACTACTGATGGATTATTAGAAATTGATCTCAGAGAGTGGGAATCAATGCTTTTTGGTGAAATCAAAGAGCAGTTTCCTGAAAAGTATCATTTTTGGCAAAATGAAGCAGAGAAATTTCAACTAGGCGATCGCTACCCCATTGTTGACCTGTTCACGCAAGCCCAAGCTTTATGGGCAGAGATTTTGCCTAAACATCAAGACCAAACAATTTTGCTAGTTGGTCATAGTGGCATTAATCGCGCTCTCATCTGCTCGGCGATCGGTATTCCCGTTAGTCTTTATCACAATATTCAGCAAGTCAATTGCGCCATTAGCGTCCTTAATTTTCAAGGTGCAAGCATTGCAGACGGCGTACAACTAGAATCCCTCAATCTTGCCAGCCATCTAACTGAAATCTCTGGTTCACCATTGCCTCCTGTGAGGAAAAGTCACAATGGACCACGCCTATTGTTAGTTCGTCATGGCGAAACTGAGTGGAATCGTCAAAAGCGCTTTCAAGGACAAATCGATGTCCCACTAAATAACAATGGTCATGCTCAAGCTAGACGTGCCAGTGAATTTTTAGCCAAAGTGAAAATTGACAAAGCCTTTAGCAGTCCAATGTTACGCCCCAAAGATACGGCGCTCGAAATTTTAAGCAAGCATCCCCAAATCAAACTTGAGTTATTTGATGAACTCAAAGAAATTTCTCATGGTCTCTGGGAAGGTAAATTTGAACATGAAATCGAAGCTGAATTTCCTGGTCAACTTGCTGTCTGGCAGACTCAGCCCGAAACTGTACAAATGCCTGAAGGCGAGAATTTACAACAGGTTTGGGATCGTGTTGCTGTGATTTGGCAAAAAATTGTTGAGTCCGTACCCGCAGGTGAGACTGCTTTAGTTGTTGCCCATGATGCTGTGAATAAGGCAATTCTTAGTTTATTATTTGGCTTTGATCCTGACAAATTTTGGGTATTTAAACAAGGTAATGGTGGTGTGAGCGTAATTGATTATCCTGAAGGTGCAGAGGGTAAAGCTATTTTGCAATCTGGCAATATTACTACGCACCTATCTGAAGGCATTCTCGATCGCACCGCCGCAGGAGCTTTGTAATTCAAAACCAGTGATTTTTGGGGCGCGGCAAAGCCGCGCCCCAAAAATCGGTTCTTTATGCCATTTACTCCAAACCTTAAGAGAGACGCATTTTCTGCTAATTTGGTGTAAAGGATTTATTTTGCTATTTTATTTTAGTAATCGGAGTTAAAAAATGACCATCTTATTTCAGCTTCTATTAGCTGCTTTTGTGCTGTTTTCCTTCGTTTTAGTGATTGGTGTACCTGTAGCCTACGCATCCCCTAGCTCTTGGAATCAATCAAAGCCACTGTTATTCCTCGGCTCTTTGATTTGGTTGGCTTTAGTAATTGTTATCGGCATTTTGAACTCTTTTGTAGCTTAAATTGTTGATGGAGCGCTAAGCGCTCCATCAACGAAAAAAAACTTTTTATTTGTGACTTTTTAACCTAACTCTATGACAGTTTTTGAAGGTAGCTTTACCAATACAGATAGTTTACGCTTTGCGATCGTGGTAGCTCGATTTAATGACCTGATCGTCGGTAAGCTCCTCCAAGGCTGTCAAGATTCCCTATTGCGGCATGGGGTTGATGTTTCGGAAAATGGGAGCCAAGTTGACTATGCATGGGTTCCAGGTAGCCTTGAAATTTCATTAGTCGCTAAGGAATTAGCCGTTTCAGGTCGCTATGATGCAATTATTTGTCTAGGTGCGGTCATTCGTGGCGATACGCCCCATTTCGACTATGTATCTAATGAAGTATCTAAGGGTGTGGCAGCCGCTTCTATTCAAACTGGTGTACCAATTATTTTCGGGGTATTGACCACTGACACGATGCAACAAGCCCTAGAACGCGCTGGCATTAAGAGCAATAAGGGTTGGGAGTTTGGCATGGGTGCGATCGAGATGGCAAACCTGATGCGCCAAATCCGCAGCAAATCTGCTTGAAAGCCTACAAAATTTATAGAGAAAATTATATAGAAAAAATCTAAGCTAGAGGGAGATAACTATGCAAGTTAAAGATTTGCCAATAGATAGCTTAGTACCTATATATCCACCAATATCGATTAAAGATCACACTTTAAGCACCTTAATTGCAGAATTGGGCATTGAATGTCAAAGAGTACTAACTCTCATCCATCAGCTTCAATTACCAAATTTGAGTGATAGCCAGATTGTTAACGTATTAGCAGAGTTAAATACTTCAGCTATACATTTACAGGCTCATTGCGGGGATGATTTTCAGGATCTCATTGCTGATGAGTTAGAAAATATTCCCAGTGAGTAAAATCACACAACAAATCCTGCACTCTGCCCTTGTGAGGCTTGCCAACTTCGGGCATCGTAGTATAAATCTTCTAAACAAATTTCATACAGAGCATCTTTGAACTTGCGATCAAGCCTTTGCCAGAGTGCAAATGTCACCCAATCTGAAGCTAAATTTTCCTGTGGTTTGAGTCTGGGTAAAGGATAGGTATCTTCGCCAACTGCTGACAAAATTTCGCCTAAGGAGATATCTCTAGGCGATCGCTTTAATTTATAGCCCCCTTGCACACCCCGCACTGATTCAATCAAATCTGCCTGACGCAGGGCGATTAAAATTTTTTCTAGGTATGGTGCAGGAATTGATTGGCGATCGCTAATTTCTCGAACAGATGCAGGCTTGCGTTTTGCCCAAACCACCAGATCGAGCATCGCCTTCACACTGTAATGACCTTTTCTGGTTAGTTTCATAAAAATCGCAAATTTAGATGGAGGCGTAAAGCGCCACCCCAATATTTTGATAGCGGCGCGAAGCGTCGCTATCAATAATCAAAAAAGAAAAGATAAGTCAACGGGCGCAGGTAACATCTCACCGCCGCGCCAATCGAGTACTTGTACCAAAATCAAATAACCCACACCCAAAACTACGGCGACAACGCCCGTTAAAACTGATATCCACTGCGATCGCTGCATAAGTAAAAATAAGTAAATTTAAGTAAAAAAATCAAGCAAAAAAACTAAGGAAATCCATGAATTAGCAAAAACATCCTAACTAACTGCTATTATCCCTCTTGAAATATCTTTAATATCAATGATTTAGGTACAACCTACAGTACTTTGAACTAATAACCGCAAATTTTTTAGAAAAGTCGCCCCAAGTAAGATTTTTTAAACAATCTGCGGTTTTAGTTAGTCTGCAACGTCCTAGATATAGAGTAAAGCTCTATTTTTTGATAGGAACAAACTTTTCTAATCCTCCGTCCTAAAACTTGAACGAGTCACAGAATTTTTAAATGCTGTGCAGAGATCTAAGTCCAGTAGGAGTGATTGATGAGTTATAGCCTATCTTGGTCAAACAGCATCGGCGGGTGTACGCCCTCCAACTCCGTGTCCGTTGATAAGCTCCCCATCGTCGAATTGGTGCAACTGTGCCAACAAGAAGCGCAAACTAGTAGGTCTGCGTTTGCAGAACTTATGCGACGTAATCAATCTTATGTCGATCAAGTTTTGTACAAACTGGCTCCCGACTGGCAAGATCGCGCCGACCTTGCTCAAGAAGTCTGGTTGCGCGTTTACCGTAATATCAAGCGATTGCAAGAACCTGAAAAGTTTCGTGGTTGGCTCAGCCGCATTGCTACGAACTTGTTTTACGACGAATTGCGTAAACGTAAACGGGTTGGGAATTCTGTTTCTCTTGATGCACCATTTATGTCTGGTGATGGTGATGAGATGACTTGGGACTTACCTAGCGCTGCCCCTAGTCCGATCGACAATATGTCTACGCAAGAGTTTTATGAACAACTTCGCAGAGCCATTCAAGATTTACCTTCTAGTTTTCGTGAAACCATTGTGTTACGAGAAATTCAAGGTTTGTCCTACGAAGAAATTTCTGAATTAACAGGTGTATCGCTTGGTACAGTAAAATCACGTATAGCTAGAGCAAGATTGAAACTACAAGCGCAATTACAACCCTATTTGTCCAATATGTAACGAGGGGTGTATATAAATTATGAGTGGTAACCAAATTTTTAACAGTTCTATGATTATTCCAGAGGAGCGCTTTGAGTTACTCAGTGCGTATATAGATGGCGAAGTAACTGAAGCTGAAGAGCAGCTTGTCGAACAATGGTTGTCCGATGATGCTGATTTTCGTCGCCTCTATCAACAACAACTAAAACTACGTCAATTACTGATTGATTTACCAGTCCCTGTCGCAGCCCATTCATCCGTAAAAGCAGAAACAGATGTGATGATTAGCCGCGTCTTTGCGGAGATTGATAAGCGATCGCAGCAAAGAAAACGCAAACTAGCAGGCATTGGCATATCCGTGGCGGCAATAGTTGGCATAGTTGGTTCAATGTTTACTTTTAATTCAAATCCGCAATTTAGCCCCGTTGCGAACAGCATTAAACCTGCTGCTCCTGTGGCAGAAGAGCCAATTTTAATCGCGATGGAGGAGCCACTTGTACCGCATCCTAAATCAATGAGTACTAAATAAATCCTTAAAAAAAGCGTGCAAAGCACGCTTTTTTGATCTTTTTTGATCTTTTTAGGACGGTTTTCCGTCTAAATATAAACAGTAAAATCCTTAAAAATTTTTTGTAGAATCTAGATATTATTGGTCGCGGAAATAGCTATGAGAGACTCAAACAAAAAATCTCGTTACAAGCAACCCTTGATTTATGCCTCAATGCTGCTATTAGGTGTCATTTTAGGAGCTTGGGCAGTTGTGTCTGGAGTGCGATCGCCAAATACAACCGTAGTTACACCTTTGCCACAGATTGCATCTGCATCGCCCGTATTAGCACAGGATGTTGATCGCAATAAATCAATTGCCGTTCCTCGTAACTACGTTGTCGATGCCGTTAATCGCACGGGACCCGCCGTAGTCAGAATTAACGCCTCACGTACTGTTGCCAGTAATCAGCAAATTCCTCAGGAATTTTTAGAAGATCCGATGTTTCGTCAGTTTTTTGGCGATCAATTGAGACGGATGCCCAAAGAGCGTGTTGAGCGTGGCACTGGCTCAGGATTCATTATCAATAAAGAAGGTGACATTATTACCAATGCTCACGTTGTTAGTGGTGCTGATAAGGTGACCGTAATTCTTAAAGATGGTCGCCAAATTGAAGGCAAAGTAATTGGTAGTGATGAATTAACAGATATTGCTGTTGTCCAAGTTAAATCTGATAACTTGCCGATTGTCAGTATTGGTAGTTCCCAAAACCTCCAACCAGGAGACTGGGCGATCGCGATCGGCAATCCTCTCGGTTTAGACAATACGGTTACGGCTGGCATTATCAGTGCGATCGGTCGTAAAAGTGGTCAAATTGGTGTGGATAAACGAGTTAGCTTTATTCAAACCGATGCTGCCATCAATCCCGGAAATTCTGGTGGTCCTTTGCTAAACCAAAATGGTGAAGTAATTGGTGTAAATACGGCAATTATTCAAGGCGCTCAAGGTTTAGGATTCTCAATCCCGATCGAAACCGCGCAGCGTATTTCTAAGCAACTAATCCAAAATGGTAAGGTTAGCCGTGCCTACTTAGGTATTCAGATGGTGACCGTTGATCCAACCGTAAAGCGGCAGGTCAATCAAGACTCTGAGTTTGGAATTAAAATCTCTGAGGACAAAGGTGTACTGATTACCAGAGTTGTTGATGACTCTCCTGCGGCAAAGGCTGGTGCTAAGCGTGGTGACGTAATCGTTAAATTTGACGATAAAGAAATACTGACTGCGGATCAAGTTACTCAACTAGTAGAAGATCGGACAGTCGGTGAAAAAATCCGTGTCGAAGTCAAGCGTAACGGTCAATCAGTTGCCTTAAATGTCGAAACTTCTCAGTTCCCCCAAAAATTCCCTAACTAAATCTCTGTAGCAAAAGAGGGCGCAACGCGCCCTCTTTTGTTTATAAATCTATGAGCAAATTCATTGGTTGGCTTGGTGCGTTGTTGCTAATTTTTTTAGCAGGGTTTGGACTGACTCAATGGTTAAATTTACCTTTTGGCAACTTTATTGATTGGGTAATTGGGGCAAGTATTTTTGTATGGCTCATCATCATTGTTACCGTCCCTTGGAATCTTTACTTTCAGTCCAAGTCTGTACTTAATCAAGCTGTAGTATCTCAAGAGCGCGGCATCATTGTTAATGAGCAGCAGTTACCTTATGTCCGATCGCTGCAAACAAGATCGCTCGCTTTAGCACTTGGTTTGCATTTGATTTCGGCGATCGCCCTTTACGTTTTAGCTTCGAGTGGAGTCGGAACTATCGGATATGTGGGGGCGATCGCCGCACTATTGCTAACGATTTTGCGCCCCGCAATTAGTGCCTACGCCTATATATCCCAGCGTTTGATAGCAATTTCGCAGCAGATTGATTATCCCCGCGAAGATATCACCGAATTGCGTCAACGTTTTGCCAATTTAGAAGAATCAGTACGACAACTTAACCAGCAACTCAGTAATGACAATCCCTATTCATGGGTATCAAAATATGAACAGTTTGCTGATGAGACGCGCAAAGATGTGTCTCGGATAGGTGCAAATATAGAAGATTTAAGAGCGACTAATGAGCGCGAGCATGAACGCTTATTGAAGGAGTCACGACAGGCGATCGCGCAGCTTAGCACTGACAGTCAGTTTTTAGAACACGTTCGAGAAATTATTCGTTTTTTTAAGAGTGCTTAATCCAACATAATCACTGAAGGCATCTTTTCTTTTGAGCAGTACAAACTAAATAGATGCCGATCAAGAAGCTCTGACGTTTTTGATTAGCCAATTAAATTTAGCTTCGGCTAATTCTAGACTGCTGATCATTGATTGTCCAAATTCTCCGAAATGCAATCCCAAATCATTGGCATCATGACCATATCCTAGACGGCTGACAGTGCCACGGAGGCGATCGGACAGACAAAGACAAATAGCCCGATAAAATCTTGAGGAAAAATTAACGTCCTGCTGGAGCTTTGCTAAGAGTTGAATTCTAGGGATCGAGAGGACCACACATTCTTCTTGCGATCGCACACTAGCAAGGGGCGGACGAGTATCAATAAAAGATACTTCGCCAACAATTTCGCCGACCGATATTTTCGCAAGTTCCTTATGGTCTTGGGACTCAATCGCAACACTGAATGAACCACTGACAACGATATAAAGAGCATCACTAAGTTGTCCTTCGCGAATTAATACCCGATCAGGCGGGATGATTTCCCTTTTACCTTTCTGGACAAACCAGTCAAGGTCACTATTATTAAGTTCACTAAAGAAAAGTAAAATGTTTTTCACATTTAACCTCTGTAATTGGATGAAATGTAGGAAGTCATATTCTTGCAGATTATTTTATGAAAATATCAATGCCAATTAAAAAATTTAAGAAGTTATGATTTTTGGTCTGATTTGATTAAAAGTGTTGTAAATGAACACTTTTAATCAAAACTCTACTTATATAGCAAAGTAAGTTTTGCTTAGGACATAAAACCAGAAGATGAGTGGCGGCGCGAAGCGCCGCCACTCGCTTCTTGGGGTTTATTTTGTACAACTATTTAATCAACATCAGTTTTAGGGTTATCGGTTTAGATAAATCGCCCTCTAGCAAAATTTTGCAATTGGCATGAAGATGACGTGCAATATGGTACAGAGACTCAATCTCATCAATGCCATCAATTTTGCTAGCGATTTCTGCTAGCGAAAGAGAGACAGTTGATGATTTTAGAACGTCAACCAGTTTCGTTTGCAGAGCTAATACCTTGGCTCCAGCTTTTTTACCTGCCTCGACTCCTGGTTGGTGGTAAGCATTGATATTGACTAGTGAGGCATAAAAACTGACAGCACGTTCATAGAGGGCAATTAATGCACCAACGGTGAGTTCCGAAACAAATGGGATCGTTACCGTGATCGAGTCTCTACCATTTTCGTACAAAGCGCTACGAGTACCTTGCAGAAAACCTAATAGATAATCGCCTGTGACCACACCCTCTTCTACTTCAGGATGAGGCTTTGCAGAATCTTGGAGAACTTCGATAAAAGTAGCAAAAAAGTTAGGGACACCTTCGCGAAGTTGCTGCACATAAGCGTGTTGATCCGTTGAACCTTTATTGCCATATACCGCAATCCCTTGATAGACAACATTGCCATCAAGATCTTTCTCTTTGCCTAAAGATTCCATTACCAGTTGTTGGAGATAACGACTAAATAATAAGAGCCGATCTTTGTAGGGCAGAACTACCATATCTTTTTCGCCTTTACCATTACCCGCAAAGTACCATGACATTGCTAGTAGGGCGGCTGGATTTTGACGAATATTTTCGTTACGGGTAGCTGCATCCATCACCCGCGCACCTCTCAAAAATTCGCGGATGTCAATGCCTTGCAACGCCGCAGGTAATAGCCCAACGGCGGATAACTCTGAGGTGCGACCACCAATCCAGTCATACATCGGAAAAGTATCCAGCCAGCCATTGCCGATCGCATATTTTTCTAAGGTACTACCGACACCTGTAATCGCGATCGCCTGTTTGGCAAAGTCTAACCCTGCTTCCGCAAAGGCAAACTCAACTTCTTTCATGCCATTAGCAGCTTCAGGAGTGCCGCCAGATTTGGAAATTATCAATACTAAGGTGGTGCTGAGGCGATCGCCTAACAGGTCAAGCACCAAGTCAATGCCATCGGGATCAGAATTATCAATAAAACTAATCTTGAGTGGTACATCTGCTTTGGCAAAACACTGAGCTACAAATTGAGGTCCTAGCGCTGAGCCACCGATGCCAATCGATAAAATATCGGTAAATTTTGATCCCGTAGGAGGATGAATAATCCCCTTGTGAATTTTTTGAGTAAAGTCTTCAATGCGATCAAGGGTCTCCGTAATATCTTGACGCAATTCTTCGGTAGGGGCGATTTCAGGCGATCGCAACCAGTAATGTCCCACCATGCGTTGTTCATCAGGATTGGCGATCGCCCCAGACTCCAAAGCTTTCATATCGGCAAAAGCTTTAACAAACTTAGGCTCTATCTGTGTTACAAAGTCTGGCGTGAACCTAATCCGACTGATATCCACGTATATACCTAGCTCTGAATGGTAGTACAGCCAGTCTTGATAACGTTGCCATAGTTCCACAGCCGAACTCATACGAACCTCACTTTGCTTTGTGTCAATAGCTTAAAACAGACGATGCACAATGCCAATCGTAAGTGATAAATAGTAACCTTGTTTGATCCTATTCATACAGAATATAGCGATCACGAGTCCATAAATTTGCGAATAACAACGTTTTAAGCTGCAATTACGAAGTAATCGCTAGATATACATTAAGAAGTGCATCAAAAGTTGCTTCATGACACCAGCAAAGTGTTATGGTGATCCCATAGCCAAATTAGCTATCTAGCGCAACGGGGTAATTAAAACAATATTGCGCGACTCACAAATTTTTAGCTGATTTGGAACTCAGAAGCGAGGTCATTTAGATGAAACTTGTAATCCAAGGCAAGAATATTGAAGTAACGGAAGCTATCCGCGAATATGTTGAACAAAAGATTGACAAAGCGGTAAGCCATTTCCAAGCATTAACCACAGAGGTAGATGTACATCTATCTGTGGCTCGTAACCCTCGCATTGCTTCCAGTCAATCGGCGGAAGTGACAGTCTACGCGAATGGATCGGTAATTCGCGCCGAGGAGAAGAGTGAAAATTTGTATGCAAGTATCGACTTAGTCGCTGACAAGATTTCGCGCAAGTTGCGAAAATTCAAGGAGCGCAAGAGCGATCGCACCGCAGCAAAAACTAGTGTTGCCGTTGCTGAGCAACCTCCTCTTCCCATTCCTAACGGCAATCGTGTAGTTGAGCTACCAACACAGGTTGTGCGAAACAAATACTTCACAATGCCTGCGCTGTCTGTCGATGAAGCGCTTGAGCGATTGGAGTTGATTGATCATGATTTTTATGTGTTCCGCAATGCTGATACAGGGGAAATCAATGTTGTCTATGAACGCAATCACGGTGGCTATGGTGTAATCCAGCCCCATGATGTCAAAAAAAATTAATGCAAAAGATGCATAGGTAAGAGCAAGTCATGAATTGCCCTTCCTAAGTAGCTAGGAGCAAAAGCTATGGCGCACGCCATAGCTACTTATTCTTCTCAATACCCAAAAAGGGCAAGATTTCCTTGCCCTTTTTGGGTTTCTATTTGCTAGTCTAGAGATCTAGACCTATAAAATATTCTCATCCCAGAGTAGACATGACTGTTAAGTACGGCGAACAAGCGATCGCAGAAGCAACCCTCACTACTTTTCCTAATCCTAGAATTGGTAGAGATTACAACATTCAAATCACCCTTCCTGAATTCACTAGCAAATGTCCATTTTCAGGCTATCCTGACTTTGCCACAATTCATATCAACTACACACCCAATCAAGTATTGGTAGAGCTTAAGGCGATCAAGTTATATATCAATAGCTATCGCGATCGCTTTATTTCTCATGAAGAGGCGGTTAATCAAATTCTTGATGATTTTGTGAAGGCAGGTGATCCTCTTAGAATTAATGTCAAAGGTGATTTTACACCTCGTGGTAATGTGCATACAGTTGTGGAAGTAAATTACATCAAACCTCAAGAAACAATCTAGATCCAAATTCGTCACTAATATTCTGATGGCAGTTGACCTATGAAAATTCGCAAGAAATACCAAACATCAGCTAATGCAGAAATTAATCTGACGGCTTTGTTAGATGTCGTATTTTCGATTTTGGCGTTTTTTATCCTGTTGTCAGCCGCACTTACAGTGCCGAGCCGTGTTGGTATTGACCTACCTGTTAGCAGCGATCGCAATAGTAGCGGTAAGCCGCTCTCAGGGGAGTCTAATCCCAAAGATTTGTTTGTCATCACGCTTGATCCTTCAGGACAAATGTTAAAGGATGGAAAACTGATTCCTCCGCAACAGTTAACCCAAGATATCAATAGCTTTTTGGCAAGATCCTCACAAGGTATGGTTGTGTTGAGTGCTGATGATTCAACTGTCTCTTATCAAATAGTAATTAACCGTCTGGCTGAACTCAGGGGGATTGCGGGTAATCGGGTGGCGATCGCTACATCCAAATCTTAGAAATAGAGATCAGTCTATTGAAGTGCGGGTTTGTTTCCCCACCTTCGGCGGGGAAACAAACTTCTATACCTTGCTTGATTGAAAAGCGCTATGTCTAAATTAAGTCTGCAATTTGTGTTCAGCTATTTAAAATTCACTATAATCGAAGCAGTTAAGTCTATCTACTTACAAAAAAATGTTGCCTACTGAACCAAAGAGCTACCTACCTGTAATTCCTATAGACAAACTTAAGTTAAGTTCTTCATATAAAGCTATGTTGAATAAGAATACGATTCGTCAATTTGCCAGTAAAACAGGTGGTTTGATCATGAAGCACCCATTTGCGGTGCTAGTGATTGGTTCTTTAGGAATTCATGCTGCCTTTGTGCTACTTACTCCCAATCCCCTCAAAACCACTGAGCAACCTCCTGAAATTGTTGTTTCCACACTGCCTGTAGTCAAGCTGCCTCCCCAACCATCGACTCTAAACATAAAAACAAATAAATCCGTCTTAGATAATTTATTTGTCAAACCGACAACAAATAGCCTAAACAAGCCTGCCAGTAAATTACCTATTTCTAATGCACCACTAAGTTTTTCAAGCTCCTTTGATTACAGCAATCTTGAAACTTTAGAAGATTTTCCACCCGCCTCGACCGACTTTTCTTTTCCGCTACAAAATAATTCTCGATTTGATGAAACCCCAACTGAGCAGCGACCAACTCCTGCACCTGTATCTAAAACTCCACCGCCATCTAACAAGATTAACAAACCCAATCCTGTAAAGACGGCAACTAATACAACTAATACCAGTGATCTAAAACCTGAGTTTCAAAATAATGGATTAAAGGACAATGTAACTACAACGCCACCTGCGGCAACCAAAGATGCCAAAGACACGAAAAATTCTAAGGATTCTTCAAATGGTAAAGGTGTTGTCATAGGAGCTTCTAATGGTTCTGAAACTGCTCAAAATGAGAAGGAAGTTAAGGATCTTAAATACATTTTCACAACAGACAAGAAAATTGCTGATTTATACTCCAAGAATTTAATCAAAGATACCCAAATTGCGCCCCCCAGCGTTATCATCTCCAATCCTTTGGAAAGGCTAGAAAAAGGCGTGGAATGGATTCCGCCTAAAGTCACTAATATTGCTGGTAAGAAAGGCACTGTCACCTATCTATTGCTGGTTAATCCTGTTGGTAAAGTTGAGACAAGATTTTTGCAGTCAAGCGGTGATAAGGAACTAGATAATCTAGTTAGAGAGGCAGTTGAGAAATATTCCTTTAAACCGATTGAAGATCCTCAAAGCGGCAGGTATCGACTTGTGAAAGCTGAATATAAATTCTCGTAGAACAGACTGAAATTGCTGCTTTGCAGCAATTTCAGTCTATCCATAAGAGAATGGCAGCGCAAAGCGCCGCCATTCTCTTATGGATAGACAATCGGGAAGTCTTGAGTATACTTGCCATCACAGGCATATTTAGCGCGATATTCTTGTAAAACCATGCGATCGCCTTCTAATTTATATAGTGCCGATGAGCCGCAATCGCCTAGCCCCCTGAACTTAGTGAAGTTCGTGAGAGTCTGCGATCGCACATTAAATCTAGGTAGACCAGCGATCGAGCTGTCCGTAATTCGTTTTGGCTTTTCTCCTTCCTTTGGCTCTTGAAAACTATCAAAGTCGAGATTTACCACACGGGGTTTCGGAGCTTCATCAATCCAAAGTGCATATTCAAATGCACCTTGATAAGCCGCCAGAAAACATTGAATCTGCACTAAATATTTCTTGTCAGTAATCTGAAAAGCTTTGGAACCCATACCTGATGTGGTAGGACGGAAATTATCTTTACAAATGCCTAAGCTCTCACGATTTTGCAGAACATATTGCAAGGGATCGGTGCTGGAGTTACTGGTAGTTGGATTAGATTTATTGGAACGGGTCAGATAGCGCAATAACTGCTCTTTGCTTAAGTTGCCGTTGGGAAATGCGACTCGTAAGACAGGCTCAGGATTTTGAGTAGTAGGGGCTTCGAGGGTATATACATAACCATCGTTCTTAAATTCGATTTCGCCATTCTTCTGAGGATTATAGTCTTTTGCTTCGAGATCTAAGCCACCACTACCATCTTTGTTTCGGCTGACATAATAACGAGGGCGATTGGGTTCTTGATCATCAGCACAGATATAAACTCGATAATTAGAAGTCTCACCGTAGGCATAAATCACTTTTGTTTTGCCACAGATAATATCGCCTTCAAGTTCTTTGGTATCTCCTATGGCGATCGCCTTGACTGAAGTATTGGAGGAGTCAGGCTTAGGTGATGGTGATTGAGTCTCTACAGGAGATGTGGTCGTTGTTGTCTTAGAGGTTGTAGTTGTAGTAACTAATTTATTGGGTGACGCTAAAGGTTGTGAAGCGTCTTGATTGGCACAGCCAAGTAGGGTGAGGCTTACCATCACAGACATTAAGCTAAGTCTAGTTTGCAACATGAGTTCTGCTCCTTATACCTAATATTTAATAACTCAGTCAGTCCTTAATTTTGCTGCAAATAAAAACCGCTATAAGTAACTAAATAATCAGGCAAATCTTTTCTTTGGTGACTATTGACATTGACCTTAGAAATAAGTTCCTAAGATATGCATTAATTGACGATTAAACCAGATATATCAAGGATTTCAAGCAGTCCATAATAATATAAAAATTACGCTATATCCTAAGATTAACATGACTATACTTTTTACTTGCTTAAGCTAAGATTGTTTTTAGATCATAGGTTTCTATAATACTTTTTCTATTCTTTAGATTTATAGCTGTAGTCAGTTATGTTAGGACAAAACCAAAACCCAAAAGAGAGTTGCGGTGCAAAGCACCGCAACTCTCTTTTGGGTTTTATGTTTTAACTTGCTTGGCTGTGGCTATATAATCTCCACCTGACCCATATCGCCATGCATCAATCTGACGTTGCCATAGATATTGTTGTTCGGGTAGAAGGTTAGCGATCGCAGGTTCAACGTTCTGCCCAATTTGATTTAAAAAGCTATACGCACCTAGACTGACATAATGTTTCAGCCAATTAATGAGAGTGGTAATACCTACCTGTTGCATAATTTTGAGAACTAGTACAGGATCGGCAACGGACATCGCCAGCATCGTTTGGGCAAGGGGAATAAACTGCACTACATCTTGCAAAAATGGATAGAGTACCCGATCGCCGAGTTTTTCCATGGCGGTGAATGTAACTCCGAGCAGATAATTAATGCGATCGCTCTCAATTTGTTGATTAACTGCCACACTCATCGATTTTTGAAATAACCAAGTCACCGATAAATTTGGCTGATAGGGTTGCAGCGATCGCAAGTTTTCTTTTGCTAATAAATCACTTTGCAGCGCTGCATTAATCCCATGCGTTAATCTTGGTAAATGTCGCACCATTGCACCAAATCCACCAAAGCTAAGAGGCGACTGCATTCCTGAACTATCACCAACCTGCAAAATTCGATCCCAAGGAGTTTGCAAAGGATTTTGTTTATAGGAAGGAAAGAATCCAAAGAGAACGCGCTCAAATTTAAGTTGATTGAGTTCTATTTCTTGATATTTTGGCAGCCAAAATAGATAGTCTTCCATTAACTGAGCAAAGCTGGGACGCTGGGGATCGGCATCGACATAGGTAAACATATAGGTGGTTCTGCCATCTTTCGCAGGAAAAGCTTCCCAAAAGTATTGACATTGATTTTGAATGGGGGTAAAGCTATAAATCAAGTCACCATGAGACTTTTGGGGAATGCCTTTAGCACAACTTCCCACCACCATACAAACTCCATCGGGTTTGATATTGCCTTGAACTTGCGATCGCGCTTGCTTGGCAATTGGCGAAAAATGTCCCATGACATCGAGTAACAATCTTCCTGTGATCTTTTCTGTAACTGCATTTTCAAGTTTGCGAGTTACTTCTACAGATATACCGTGAGAATGGGTGATCGCTTGTTTAAATGTCGTGTTCTCCCATAATATTCCACCAGCAGCGAGAAACTTCTGTTTGAGAACTTCCAATAAATAAACAGGATCAACACCAATATTGAGGATATCGCGCACCCATAGATCTTTTCCTCCTTGAAAGCCAACTCTCGCAGGATTATAAACCGTAGCGATCGCTGTTTCAAGTTCCAATTCCGTTAGCAAATCCATTTCCAGAAAAGCATTTAATTCCTGCCGAGAAATATTCCATTCCTGTACTCTGCCCCGCAATATCCCTTGTTCGATAATCGCCACATCCCAGCCACGCATCTGCAAGGCACAGCCAATAAATATCCCCAAAGTGCCACCACAGACAATCACATCAAAATCGCGATCGCCTAATGGTTCTGTTGATGTCTGCACGACTTGGGCGATCGCTTGGTTGTCCTGACGATAGCTTGTCCAAAAAGCATCTATGCGTTCCAATTGGGCTGGAATCTCGGCAGGCATTTGCGATTTGACGGTTTCAAATAAAGACATATTTTTAAAAATAGTAAATGTCGGTGAAACCGACATTTACTATCCTAGAGCTTATATCGAGGATCGCAATAGTCTCGTAGCCATTTATTGGCGGCATCAGCGATCGCCGCATCACTGACATCTACAGGCGGCGCTTGCCCAATTCGCATAAATGCCATATCTAAGCGCCAACCCTTAGAAGTCGGTACTACAAATAGCCAATAAGCTCTTTGGGAAGTCTCTGCTCTTCCCGTTTGTCGTTCTAATACTGATAAAAAAATCTGCTCTGGTAGGCGATCTCGGGACTGGTCAGGTGCTAGGGGCAAAGGCTCAAGTTCGGGCTGACTGATGTTCATTACCTCGCGTTTAATCCGTAATCGACTATAAACACGATTGAGATAATCGGGTAAGTCCTTTGCCAGTGCTTTGCTTAAATTGGGGAAGTCGGCAGGGCAAACACGATTATTTATATAGGTTTCCGCATTTGTGCTGCTAGGTATGGAGAATAGGGTGCTAAGGGCGATCGCTATTAGGTTTCTGCGATTTAATAAAGACCCAGATTTTTTGTGGCGCGGCGCAGCCACGCCACAAAAAATTGGGTCTTTATTTTCCTGCGAATCCCTTATTGTCATTGTCGATATCCATCGCTGACTTGTGAGAATTTTGATCATAATATTTGATCGTATAGCAAAGCAAGAGTTGGTTAGTACAAACTAAAACCCAAGAAGCGGGTTGCGGCGCTCCGCGCCGCAACTCGCCTTCTGGTTTTGTGTCCTAAGCAAAATTTTTTTGCTATATACTTGGGGCAGAAGTTAAGTAGCTCAATAATTATGTATTTTTGCCGTAAATTTGGCTTTGCAATCAGATTACTATGAACTTAGAGACAACTCCTACAGAAAATAATGTTAATTTGATTGAAGTTGAAGCAAATTTGGCTAAATCTGAGAGAATCGATCTCTTTTTAGCACAAAACCTCACTGACCTATCCCGATCGCGAATCCAAGTATTAATTGATGAGGGCTATGTCACGGTTAATGATGTTCTTTGTCATAACAAAAAGGATTTAATTAAGGCAGGCGATCGTATTCAAGTAGTTACACCAATTGCGACACCCTTAGACCTAATCGCCCAAGCAATTCCCTTAGATATTCTCTATGAAGATGAACATCTCATCGTGATTAATAAACCTGCGGGGCTAGTCGTCCATCCTGCCGCAGGTCATAGTGATGGAACTTTGGTAAATGCGCTCTTAGCTCACTGCACTGAGCTTTCAGGAATAAATGGAACTCAACGTCCAGGAATTGTGCATCGTTTGGATAAAGATACCAGTGGTGTGATGGTAGTCGCCAAAAACGATCGCGCCCATCAAGATTTACAAGCTCAAATTCAAGCCAAGACGGCAAGAAGAGAATATCTAGGAATCGTGCGGGGAGTTCCTAAAGGTGAATCAGGTGTAATAGATGCTGCGATTGATCGGCATAAGAGCGATCGCAAAAAAATGGCAGTCATCGAGAATGGACGTAGAGCCGTTACCCATTGGCAAATCAAGGAACGTTTGGGAAATTACACCCTCGTTAAATTTGACTTAGAAACAGGGCGTACCCATCAAATTCGAGTGCATTCGGCATATATGGGCTGGGCGATCGCTGGCGATCCTGTCTATGGACATCCCAACAAAGAAGTTTCGCAATATCTAACGGGTCAAGCTCTCCATGCATGGCGACTGACATTTACGCATCCTGTCTCAGGCGAAATCATCGAGAACACTGCCCCATTGCCCGCAGGTTTTGAAAAGCTGCTAGCATTTCTACGCCGCCGCAGTTAAACAAAATCAAGAAGCAAGTGGTGGCGCATAGCGCCACCACTTGCTTTTTGTTTTAAAGATTAGATAAAGCGCCACGCGCCCCATCGCGGGAAACCTTCAGATATTCCGTATTCACCCCTGATTCGCGGGTAAGCGAAACTTTACCAGTACGCGCAATTTCGCGAATGCCAAACTTGTTTAACATCTTTAAGATTGCCACCATCTTCCCAGGGTCACCCACTACCTCAATGGTCAAGAAATCATCAGCTACGTCAACGATACGGGCGCGAAAAATCTGAGATATTTCAATAATTTCCGATCGCACATTTGGGGCAGCATTTACCTTGACGAGCATCAACTCGCGCTCAACACAGGGAATATCGGTAAAATCGAGAATCGTGATCACATTAATCAACTTATGTAATTGCTTAGTGATCTGCTCAATCGTGTGATCATCACCTGAGACAACCATCGTAATGCGCGTAAATCCGTCTTGCTCGGCAGTACCGACCGCAAGGCTCTCGATATTAAAACCTCGGCGGGCGAACAAGCTAGCAATGCGGGTCAGCA
This sequence comes from uncultured cyanobacterium, assembly GCA_963703315.1. Lineage (GTDB taxonomy): Bacteria > Cyanobacteriota > Cyanobacteriia > Pseudanabaenales > Pseudanabaenaceae > Pseudanabaena. The sequence continues at coordinate 246,476 of OY969811.1, forward strand.
CGCCTGCCTCATCTTGGACGACAACGGAGAGAGTATGTTTCATGACAAATTCGGCAAATAAACAGCACAGTAGACTATATTAATGACTTTGGTTACCTTATTGCGCTTATCAAGCTACATATTGATAACGATTAAGGTGCTTAGTTTCTAAAACTATTTTCCAAACTAAGTGGGGCGCTTTGCGCCCTTGCTTAGTCAATCTATCCCAACATCAACACTATGACTGCTCAGTTTCATCATGTTCCCGTGCTTGCCGAGCCAACGATCGCTGGCTTAGAAATCGTTGCAGGGGGTATATATCTCGATTGCACTGTGGGGGGCGGCGGACATAGTGCTTTGATTTTGCAACGTGCGGATAATGTGCGCTTAGTGGCGATTGATCGTGATGAGATGGCGATCGCTGCTGCCAGTGAAAAATTAGCAGATCATCAAGATCGAGTCACTTTTTGGCGGGGTAATTTTTGTGAATATCAACCTGCCCCCGATTTGAAATTTGATGGCATCCTTGCTGACTTGGGTGTAAGTTCAACTCAATTTGATGTGGCTGAGCGGGGCTTTAGTTTTCGAGAGTCAGGTGATCTCGATATGCGAATGGATAATCGTCAAACCCTCACCGCCGCCGAAATTATCAATCACTACAAAGAAGTAGAACTAGCAGATATCTTTTTTAAACTTGGTGAAGAGAGACTTTCACGACGGATTGCCCGTCAAATTGTTGAAAAGCGTCCCTTTAAAACCACCTTAGAACTGGCGAATGCGATCGCTGCCTGTGTTCCTGCTAGTTATCGTCATGGCAGAATCCATCCCGCAACGCGAACCTTTCAAGCCCTACGCATTGCCGTTAACCGCGAATTAGAGAGTCTCGAAAAGTGGCTAGCCGTTGCTCCCAATTGGCTCAAGGTCGGCGGTAAAGTTGCCGTGATCACCTTCCATAGTCTTGAAGATCGGATTGTCAAACATACCTTTCGTGAAGACGATCGCTTACAAGTTCTCACCAAAAAGGTCATTATCGCGACTGATGAAGAAATTCGTGCTAATCCCAGAGCGCGATCGGCAAAGCTACGGATTGCCCAAAGGATATAGAGTAATACTATTAAAAAGCAAACCCCGTAAGGGTTTGCAAAACTAAAAATGGCTACGCCATTTTTAGTTTTGGTATAAGGTCTTCCCATCGGTCTAGATTTAAATGACTTTAGGTAACTCAATACCAATCTTGCTAATAATCTCCATAACGTTGTTTGCAAAATCAGTCATACCCGCAATGCCAGTAAATGTTACTGTTGCTGCTGTTGCTAAGGCTAACAGGCGTTTTTTGAGTGTGGGCTGATGTGGTTGTGGTTTTTTGATTTCTTGTTCTATCGCTTCAACATCAATGATCAAATCTTCGCGAACATCATCAGGAAATTGCAGTGCAGTTTGTCTCAAGTTTTGAATGAGTTGAAGTACATCAGCTATATTTGCACCGCTTGTTTGATTGAAGTGAGAGGCTTGTTGACGAGCGTTGTCTTTGACTTCATTAGCAAAGTTAGTAATGTTTGCACCTTGCAGATTGTTATTAAATTGCTTGTCGATTTTGTCACGCATGACTTTATCACCTGCGATGTTGTCTCCTGAGCCGTATTGATGAATGTTGTTGGACATTGGTTTGTAATGGAGTTTGAGGAGTTGACTGGCTGGTAGGGCTTGCGTGGCGTAAGTTTGACCGTCATCATCGCTAAATTCGACTTCGTAGACTTCAGGGGCAAGGATTTCGACGATGGTTCCGACTTGTCCTGCTAGTAAGCGATTTTTGGGTAGGTCGCTTTTTAGGGCAACGATATCGAATAGATTGAGTTTGGTTAGGGTGAGCATTGGCTTTACCTCAAGATATAACAACTAACGAGACGGGGGAACTCTTCATCGGGACGGATGATCCAAGTAGTGCGGACGTTGGCGGTGTTTTGGTTGCGGGTGATGGGGAAATCGACGATGTAGCGTTGACCATATTGATCGGACTGGCTAGGAATGGCTTCATAGTTCTGAATTGCTTCTATGATAAGAGTTTGCAGAATTTCGACATCGTTTTCATTTCTACCTAAATCTAGGATAGCGGCAAATAATCTGGCTTTGTGTTTTCCGCGATCATGTTGGGTGTTGAGGCTGTAGTTCCAGAGTTTGTTGCGATCAATAAACGCTAAATCAAGGTTTGGTAGCTTCATCCTATTTTGTCACGTCTGACAAGATCACCAGCAACATTATCATTGTTTCCATTTTGATTAATAGTTTTAGAATGCCTATTGTCATTAATTTTAACGGAAATATTGTAAGGACTATCTTCTGTAACTTCGACATCTAAGCCAGTCTGAGTTCTTTGCCGTATGCTGATGTCTTCATAGCCATCTAAAAGTTGCCGCAAATCAATCTTTTTTCTTAGTTGTGGAATGGGTACAGTAGATTCACCCATACCTTCCAAGCTCAAAAGCTCTTGATAGCTTAACGGCTTAAGGTCAGGATGATTTGGGACAGGAACCCATTCAGTGACTTCGGCGTTAACTGACTTATGGATTTTTTTGAAGGTATCACGGATAGTTTTTAAGAAAGAGCGACGGGTTTTCTCTCTGCCACTAATAGTAATAAAGATTTTTTTATCTTTAAGTTCAACTCTAATACGGGCAATATTTAAGACTTCGCCATTTTCTTTATCTTCTAGCATTACACCATTACGCCAGTATGTGTGGTTATGGATATAGTCGCTGGCAAGAGAGATAAAATGGGAAATGAGACTATCAGGTAAAACGTGGTAATGGTATTGAAATTCGAGAGTACCGCCTTGAAGTCTCATATCTTCTGGCTCATCTTTTGGCAAAATAGCAGGTATAAGAAATTGCAGCGGGTGACAATTGATTGCAACGCAGAATCCAAATTCTTTCATTAAATCAATTAGTGCAGTATATCTATCTCTAGGATAACTTAATGGATCTAGGAGGCGACTGAGATCTTCAAAAGTAAAAATTGCTTTTGTGTTGATGCTTTCATCATTAAGTAGGGATTCTCTAGCTTCACTAATCCAGTTTTGATTACGGAGATAATTAAAGATTCTTTTGGCATCTTTTAGAGTCAAGAATATCTGGCGGAACTTTTGCAATCTGATTTTCAGATAGATCAAGATAGGAGAGTTTCTTCAATTCAAAAAGTGCTTCAGGGATATCCTTTATTTGGTTAGAATGAAGATCAAGCCTCGTCAACTCTTCTAAGCTGGCTATATCAAGGGGAATGCTACTAATTTGATTTTTTGATAGATTAAGTATTTGTAGTTTTTTAAGTTTTGAGATAGTATCTGGAATATTTACAATCTGGTTATTACTAAGATCAAGCTCTTGTAAGCTAGAAAGTTTACCAATCTCATCAGGAATCTCACTAATTTGATTGAGAGAGAGCCAGAGCCTTTTAAGCGTCTCTAGCTGAGAGATAGATTTAGGAATCTTACGAATATGATTACTAAAAAGGGTAAGGTCTTCAAGCTTAGGTATATGACAAACTGCTTCTGGAATTTCGCGAATCTGGTTACAGTACAACGATAGTGTCTTAAGGTCAGTCATTTGAGAAATTGAGCTTGGAATTTCACGAATCTCGTTGCTATGAAGGGAAAGATGACCAAGTTTTTTAAGTTGACTAATTTCACTGGGGATCTCGCGAATTTGATTGTTCTCGAGACGTAACCGCTTTAAACTCGATATTTTCATAATTGAAATTGGTATTACAACAATGTGATTTCTCGACAAATCAATTTCTTCAAGATTTTCTAACTGTGCAATTGAATCAGAAATCTTAGATATTTTATTGCCCCATAACGAAAGTTCTTTAAGATTGACAAGTTTACCGAAAGCGTCAGGAATTTCACTGATTTGATTATTTGAAAGAGAAAGATCTTCAAGGCTAAAGAGATTAGTAACTGCTTCTGGAAATTCTGTTATCTGATTATTAGACAGAAAAATCCTTTTCAGGTAAGTAAGTTGAGATATCTCTGGCGGAACTGTTTTGAACCCCATATTTGAGAGATCTAACACGGTTGCCTTTTCTTGCTTTGCCTGTGCGATTATTGCCAATAACTCTGCATCTTTCATAAGGAAAAAATAAAAAGGAAAAAAATTTGGTTTTGATGTTCTTGACTAAATTTATAGTGGTTATTGCTCAAAAATGTAAAAGGTTTATAAATACTCGATTTTCCCCTTCATTTCATCAGCTAACGCAACCTCATAAAGCAAGATCAACAATCGGATAATCTGACCTGTAGATCTTGCCTCTTTACGACAATAGGTAATTCCATAATGCTCACAGCCACGATGCGTCAAAACTAACAAATCATCATCATGGGTAAGCAGAACCCTCTTCTCGGCATTCGCAAACACCAAATGCTCCATATCACTCTTGCCAATCAAACCTACATTGCGTGGAATAGTTACATCAATTCCAGCACGTCTTAGTCCCTGAGCGATCGCAAAGCTGACGTTCTCATCAAGATGGTAACGAATTCGTTCTGACATCCTTTAACACCCTAATTTTTTCTTGCAAAAGAGAAGGATAAAGAGGACGTAGCGAATCAGCTAATGCTTCTGAAGCCTGAATACTCTCATCGATCGCCACTTTGTTATCATAATAAAATGACATCGCCGCATACACTTCCGACAAAGTGAGATCGTACTCCACCGCCACCTCTTCAAGCGATTGTCCTAAGCGTAAATAAGCGATCGCCACATCTGCAACCGTAATGCGTCTACCAGCAATGCGCGGCTTACCACCACGAATATCAGGCGTAATCTCAATATAGCGATCGAGTGTAACTTTCATTATGTTCTCTGATGCTGATTTTCTAGTATTTTACAAGGTTTTTAGGCAGGCGATCGCGTTGCCAAGAAAAAACTAGAAAGTAATGATTTCTAAGCCGCGATTTTTGACTAGATGTAACAACTTTAGCGCAGTTCCACTTGGTCGCTTCTGCCCGATCTCCCACTTCTGCACCGTTGACACACTCGTATTTAGCAAAGAAGCAAACACCGCCTGACTCACTCGACAGGCTTCTCGAATTTGCCTAATTTGCTCAGGCTCTAACGGTTCCACTGGCGGCAAACACAAGCGATCAAATTCGCGTAAAGTAACTAGATCCATTACACCAGCCTGATGTAGCCCCTGAGCAGTTTCATGCACCGCTTCAAGAATTGCTGATTTTTTCATCGCAAAGTACCTCTATTAATTCATCATTACGCTGAGCCATAGCCAGATCCTCTACTGATAAAGCCAGAAGATGATTAGACAATATTTGCTCAGGCTCTAACGGTTCCACTGGCGGCAAACACAAGCGATCAAATTCGCGTAAAGTAACTAGATCCATTACACCAGCCTGATGTAGCCCCTGAGCAGTTTCATGCACCGCTTCAAGAATTGCTGATTTTTTCATCGCAAAGTACCTCTATTAATTCATCATTACGCTGAGCCATAGCCAGATCCTCTACTGATAAAGCCAGAAGATGATTAGACAATTTCTTCAAAGCTTCCTCTTCCTGTTTATTAATATTGCCGCGATCGCTCTTCGCAAAACCAAATACAAAAATCCAGCGATCGCCTCTATTTGTAGCAACTAATGTCCGAAAACCTCCACTTTTACCCTGTCCAATTCTTGCAACTCGTTTTTTGACTAATCCACCACCCAGATCAGCCTCATATAGCCCTTCCATCATTTCTCGCACAGCTAAACATAGACTAAGATTATTTAGTCCTTGCTTCCGCGCCCAACGCTCAAACCAACGAGTCTTGTAGATACTCATTACTTTACTATAGCACTAAGTGCTATGTATTTTGCAGCCGTCCAATTTTCCTCGACAATTTAAATTTAGAAGTCAAAATCAGCTTTCTCATGCATCCACAGAACTTTCCAAATAACTACGCATATCAGCGATCGCTTCCTCCGCAGTCTGAGCCTTTAAACCACCAGAGCGATACTCAGTCAAACCCTCACGACATTCTTCTAGAATTTGCCTCCTTCTCACCTCAGCATTCCGTTTCTTAAGAATATCAATTAACATTTCCTGCTGATCGATTGACAACTGACTAACCGCATCAAGCGCACTTTCAAACGTAATCATAATTCACCTTGTAAAAGAGAAGGATAAATCGGACGTAGCGAATCCGCAAATGTCTCTGAAGCTTGAATGCTCTCATCGATCGCCACCTTGTTATCATAATAAAATGACATCGCCGCATACACTTCCGACAAAGTGAGGTCATACTCTGCCGCCACCTCTTCAAGCGATTGCCCCAAGCGTAAATAAGCGATCGCCACATCTGCAACCGTAATGCGTCTACCAGCAATGCGCGGCTTACCACCACGAATATCAGGCGTAATCTCAATATAGCGATCGAGTGTAACTTTCATTATGTTCTCTGATGCCGATTTTCTAGTATTTTACAATCTTTTTAGTCTAGGGCACTGGTCATTGAATTAGTGGTATGAGAAAATAGAGGCAGAGGAAAGGAGAAAGCTATGGAATGCCCCCACTGCCAGAGCCAAAAGATCATCAAAAATGGCAAACATCATCACCAAGATGGCAAAGCTATCCAGAACTATTTGTGTAAAGGATGCGGCAAGAGATTTAGTGAAAGGACAGGAACGCCAATGTCAAGGCTGAGAACACCAGCGAGTGTCGTATCCTTAGCGCTAAAGATGAGGAGTGAAGGGATGGGAATCAGAGCCAGTGGCAGAGTCCTCGAAAAATCCCATGTCAGCATCATGAGATGGGAGCAAAAATTGGCAACCCAGTCACAGCAATGGAGTCCAGATGCCCCAGCAGGAGGAGATATAACAGTCGAGGGAGATGAGGTTTACACTCGCGTAGGCGAGAACCTTCCCCCCCTCAAAGTCAAAAGGATGGACAGTGACATTCATTGAGCGTAAGAGTCGCTATTGGATTGAGGCAAGGGTAGGACTCAAAACCACTGAATTATTTACTAAAGCAACCAAAACAGCATGGCAATGGGCAAAGGCAAGTCAATACATCCGATGGTTTACCGATGGCGAAAGACGCTATGCCCAACAACTATGGCAAATGGCAAGTGTGCGCCTCAAATCCACTGAAGTAAGTCGTGAGTATAGACATCGCAAGGTATGGCGACATGGCTTAGAAGTTGCGATCAAAATTAAAAGTTCACAGGGAAATCGTCGGGTCGAATGGCTCAAACCTGAGCATCCCTATACGGCTATTAGCGACAAGTGTGACATTCATGCCAATCACAATGAAGCTAACAACAGTGCTTTGAGAAGGAGATGTAGTGCTTATCGTCGCAGACAAAACCTATATGCGAAGAATACCGAAGGATTACAACGAGCAGTCACTGTGCAAAGATTAGTTCACAACTGGGTGAGACCTCATGTGGGCTTAGGGAAGAATAAGACTCCAGTTATGGCGATCGGGCTATATCATCGACCGCTTTCCATGCTGGAGTTGCTTTCACTACGAGGCTTTCACTCCCTCACGATTTAACTGACCAGTGCCTAGTCTAGCGATCGTCAACATCACCTTCAACAGCCCCTTCCCATTTTTTGAGTAAATCGCGAGGAGAAACTTGAGTTTTTTTGGCAATTGGGCTTTCAGATTTTTGGTTAACTTGGCGATCGCCCAACTCAAACGAGAGGAATTCAATAAATCGCAAGACTTGTTGCTGTTGCTCAGTTGGTAATTTCTGCATTTTACTCACAGCATTTTCTAACACCGTCATTCGCTGAATCCTCCTGCATACTTAATCTAGTGGGCATCTCTAAAAAAGACTAAGAGAGGCAAACATGAAAATCAAGAGTAATTAATTGCTTAAACGATAAGATATTATCACGAGTATTTTTGATATTAGATAGGCTATATCTTTGACTTTGGCAATCTATCTTTAGCTTCTCAATTATTCTATCTGTTGAGACAGAATAATCCCTTGTTCTAAGCGGATTTTGCCTGCAATTTACTCAAAAATACAAATCGATGCATATTGTAAACTAGATTCCGTAAACCAATACAAGCCTTAGCTCTGGTCATACCAATACAACGCATCAGCTTACTTCCCATCATCATCATTTGATTGCCAAATATATGCTCTACTTTTACTCTGACTTTCGAGCGATGATGATTCACCTCTTGCTTGAATTCTGACAGTGGTTTGGCTTTTGTTCCCTTATGATGTAACTTGCTGCGATAACCATCAGCCGCAAACTTCTCCTCTTGTGCGGCAGAACGATAGGCGCTATCAGCATAAACATCTAATTCTAAGAGTGAATTTTTAAAACTGCTGTGCTTTACTTCGTAATTTTCAAAATCAAAAATACTTGTCTGCCTTTCCTTCATTGATTCCTAACCTTTTCTATCTCTTGGTTATTATAACTTTTATCTATTCTAATTCCTCAAATCCCTTGTCCTGTCTATACCTGTTTTTAGAGATGCCCTTGAGATTTTCTTTGCTAATTGCCTAAGATTTATGACGGATTTAGCTCTTTTTTAGATATTGTTTGCTGTCACTGTTTCTACCTTTGGAGAAAAATCTATTCTTTTCGGTATGGTTGGCATGATTTTATGAAGAGCTTCTTCCGTTGAATTGAAGCAGTTTTCATAACCAATTTCTTTGAGTAATCCACTGCGGTCTAAAAGTTGTTCGACTTCGGGACGGAGAGCGCTCAAAATCAATTGACAATTATGGCGTTGCAAATCGTGATAAATCTCTTCTAAAGCAACTAAGCCCGTTGTGTCCATACTAGGCACATAGCGCATTCTCAAAATTAAAAACTTGACTTCAGGCGCATCTCGTAAGAATGTAACGAACCTTTCGGCTGCACCAAAGAACATAGGTCCATCAATCCGATAAATGGCGATTTGTTTGCCAAAGTCTAGAGGTACGCCAGCAAGAAAGACATTATCTTCAGGCATTTTGACAAGGCTGAGTTCACTCATCCGTTTGATAAAGAGAATACCTGCGGCAATTAGACCGACTTCCACTGCTAAAACTAGGTCAAAACAAACAGTGACTAACCATGTGAGAAGCATTACTCCAAAATCAGCATAGGTAGTATGGATCAGCAAGCCGATCGCTTCCCATTCCATCATCCGAATACTGGTAATCATCAGGATTCCAGCGAGGGCAGCGAGCGGTACTTGCGCGGCGAGGGGGGCAAAAGCTAAGACGATCAGAGCAAGCGCAACACCATGAATCACTCCCGATAAGCGAGTTTTACCACCTGCACGTACATTCACCGCAGTCCGCGCGATCGCCCCTGTCGCAGGAATACCGCCAAAGAATGGCACGATCATATTTGCTAGTCCTTGTCCAATTAATTCTCGATCACTATTGTGGCGATCGCTAACACTCATACCGTCAGCAACCACCGCCGCGAGTAAAGATTCGATACTGCCTAATGCTGCTAAGGCGATCGCGGGATTAATTAATTCTCTAATTAACCCAAAATTATTCCAATGGGGAATCCCTTGCAGCATCGGTAAAGATTGCGGAATCATACCAATAGTCGGGACTTCCAAATGCCATTGCGATTTGGCAAATACTGCGGCGAGGGTTGCGACGACTAATCCAACTAAAGATCCGGGGATCGATTGATTAACGCGATTCCATAATAGTTTTGTGCCGATGGTGAGCAGAGCTAAGGCGATCGCTAACCAGTTATAGCCTTCTAAATTAGTGATAGTTTGCCAAAGTGCTTGGAGGAAATGCTCTTGATTTGGCAGATGTAAACCGAAGAAATTATTCAACTGTCCACAGAAAATAATTACGGCAATCCCATTGGTAAACCCTGCGGTGACAGGATAGGGAATGAATTTTACTAATCTTCCTAATTTGGCAACACCAAGGGCAATTTGGATGATCCCTGCCATTACCCCCGCAATCCACACTTTCTCAATGCCATATTTAGCGACAATTCCCACTAAAACTACAGCCATTGCTCCCGTAGGTCCTGTAATCTGCACAGGCGATCCACCAAATACTGCCGCGACAACACCAGCGACGATCGCTGTATAAAGTCCTGCTTTCGGTTCTACGCCACTAGCGACAGCAAAGGCAAGGGCTAAGGGTAAAGCCACGACTGCGGCGGTAAGCCCTCCCGTTAAGTCGCCACGAAAATTACTAAACAATCCCTTGAAAGGATTATTTTGGGTACTTTGATTCTTGCTTGCTAAGTTTCCTGATTGTGCCATGAGATTTTGATTACTCTAATTTTTGCAGGGATTCCCGCATTTCAATAACGTGATTGTTAAAAAGCTCTAGCGCCGAATCCAATACCTTAAAAATCGTGGCATCACCAACGGAATAGTAAGCAAAGTTCCCTTGTTTACGCGATCGCACCAAGTTGTAACGACGCATCACTGCCAACTGTTGTGACACTGCTGAGGGTTCTGCTTCGATCCACTGCGCGATCGAGTTGACGCTTTGTTCACCAATTCGTAGCGCATCTAATATTTGAATCCTGACGGGATTGGATAAAACTTTAAATAAATCAGCTTTGAAATAGCTTGGTTCAAATGTCATATAAATGACCTCATACATTTACACCTCCTCACTTTACGAGATAGGGCTGCAAGGTCGAAAGTGTGTTTAGTAGATTTTTTACATTTAAAGGTATGTATATCTTAACCTATCTATATTCAAATTATTGCGGATAGTTTTTAAAATCCTTAATTAGATTAAAGCGTCTTAAGATTAATCCACGTACAAGGGGCGATCGCTTTGAGTGTTCGCTAAAAAATCTTCGAGCTTATTCCATTGTTTAGACTCGATTAAATCAATCACTTCTTGCAAGGATTGCTGATAGGTATGAAGCGATCGCAGTACTGCCGATTGATTATATTCCGCCATCAGCCTTCCTAGCTCAGGATTACCACCACCTACGCGACTGGTATCACGAAAGCCTGAACTCGCTAAATTTTGCGCTAACTTTAAAACTGTCTGATCATCTTCTTGCTGACAAGCTGCTATTAAACTGGCGCTAATCATTACAGGTGCGTGACTAATCATCGCGACAGCACAATCATGATCTTCGGGGCTGCATTCATAAATGTTCATGCCCACTGACTGCCAGAGCGATCGCACTTTCGCCAATGCTTCATGATCATTACTTGGCGTAACTACACAGGGACGATTTTGAAAGAGATTTCTTTCGGCAGCTAAGATACCTTGAAATGCAGTGCCAGCCATCGGATGACTCCCCACAAATCTCTGCCCGTATTGTTCGCATATTTTGGAAGCAGGTTCTACGATCGCCGCCTTGACGGAACCAACATCGGTAAAAATTATATGACTTGGTAATTTTGGAGCAAGTGCGTCAATCGTCGGCACAATTGAGGTGATTGGTGTACAGATGACGACGATATCGGTTTGAGCAAGAATATGATCGGGGATATTCGCAATATCGTTACTGGCAATATTTACAGCAGCGATCGCCTCGGCTTGTTTACAGGTTTCAGGATTGCGACTGATGCCCCACACATAATTATTTGGTTGTGAATCTTGTTTGGAATCTTGATTTGTAGCGAGAAGATCTAAACCTAACGATCCACCAATTAATCCCAGTCCAACAATGCCAATATTCATATAGTCTCCAATGCAATAAAGGGGTGCAAAGCACCCCTTTATTAGCATATTTAGAACTTGCGGAGGTCAATACCAGCTTCCTTAGCAAATGCAGCAAGACCCTTCTTTTGCAAAGTCTTGATTGCTTTAGTGGAAATTTGTAATTTTACAAAGCGCTTTCCTTCTTCCCACCAAATTCTCTTATCTTGTAAGTTTACGTGTTGTAAGTGCTTATGGCGTTTGTGTGAGAAAGAAATCGATACGGCATTATTGGCTTTTTTGCCTGTTAGTTGGCATACGCGACTCATGGTACTAGTCTCCTATTTTTTCAGTCCAGCTAACCATATTACAACCTTAAAGCATTCTTAGGCAATACTATAGCAAAGCAATAGTTGGTTAAACCCAGAAAGAGAGTTGCGGCGCGGAGCGCCGCAACTCTCTTTCTGGGTTTGTGTCCTAAGCAAAACTTTTTTGCTAGATAAAATTTTTGTCAAGGTGATTGCTGGGACAAGCGAATTTTTTTATTTGCTAAGATAACCAAAAATTGTTATTAATCCGCGTTCAGACCTTTATTTTGCTATACCCAATACTATGCGTCCCCTTGAGCTAATTGTCGAAGGATTTACCAGTTTTCGCACTCGTCAAGTATTAGATTTTACGAGCCTTGATTTGTTTGCGATCACAGGCGCAACGGGGGCGGGCAAAACTTCGCTATTGGATGCGATTACCTTTGCCTTGTATGACAAGGTGGCAAACAAGCCAAATTCATCCAAAGAATTAGTTAGCCAAGGAGCTACGCAGCTAAAAGTGGAATTTCGATTTGAGATGCGCCAAACGGAATATCGGGTATTACGAACTTGGCGCAATCGGGGCAAAACCGATGAAAAGAAATTTCTGTTTGATCAATTAATTGATGGGGAATGGGAAAGATGCGATCGCGCTCAAAAGGTAGAAGACATCATCGGTATGGACTTTGAGACTTTTACCCGTGTGATCATTCTGCCGCAGGGACAGTTTGATGAATTCCTTAAAGGCGAGGCTGCTAAACGTCGCGAAATTTTACGACAGTTGGCAGGGTTTCAAATTTTCGAGCAAATGCGGAAAGAGGCAAGCGATCGCACTAGTCGTTTTAAAGCTGAGCGGGAAGGTTTAGATAAAGTTCTGGAAGGGATGCAAGCGCCAACTAAAGACGAAGTGGACGCACAACAATTAGAATTAGCCAATCTAGAAATTGTAATTCCTGAATTGGACATTCAAGCAAAGCAAAGTCATAAACTCTTGGAAGTAGAAGAAAGACTCTTTACTCAAATTCAGCAATATCAGCAGCTTTCTGGAAAATTATCCCAATTGCAACAGGACGCATCACAAATCCAAGTTTTAGAAAATCAATTGCGAAATGCTCAGTTAGCGAATTCGATTATGGGAACTTGGACAGTTCTCCAGACTGCGCGTAAGCGAGTGGAACAGGCGATCGCTGATCTTGCCAAAGCAAATAAACAGCTAGAAATTTCTAGGCTTGATCTCGATCAGCAGCAACAAGCCTACGAACAATCGCGTACTGAGCAAAGCGCCACCCAAAGTCATATCGAAGCGCAAGAGCGCAATCTCGCCTTGGCAGAATCTCTACATACACAGCAACAACAATCAGCAACGGAGTTAGAACGTTCTGAACAGAATGTTTTAGAGCGATCGCAGATTCTTCAAAAAGCAAATCAGACTGTAACTAATGCCGAATCAGATTTACAAGCCATTACCCAAAAGTTGCAAATCCTTGAAGCTTCGCTTAAAAGTTCTCAGTATGATCCCACTAGACTCGAACAACTGCGTCAAGTTGCCGAACCACTTACGCAATGGCAGATTTTGCAGAATAATCTAACTAAGCAGCAGCAAAAATCTAACCAGTTACAAACAGAAATCCAGAAATTTACGCAACAACTAGAGAAAGCACAACAAGCGATCGCTAAGACTGAAAATGATTTTCAAGTCGCGAGTAATGCTCTTAAAGAAGCAGAATTGACTAATTTGCAAGCATTACAGACTAGTCACGCTAACGCCTTACGCGCCGAATTGCATGATGGTGATAACTGCCCCGTGTGTAATCATCTCTATAGTTTAGAGGGATTGCCAGAACTTCCTGAATTAGAATTAATTGATACAGCAGGATTATTAAAACAGAAGGAAATCGCTGAGCGACAGTTAGCGAAATCATTACAAGACAAGGCAAAAATTGAGGCTAGTCTGGAAGCTTCGCAGCAACAGTTTCAGATTCAAACTCAGGAAATTAGTGATCTGGAATCACAACTTGCCAAATTGCAAAAACAGATTGATCAAGTTCTAAAATCTGCTTGGCAAGCGGTCGATATCCTCCGCGATCGCCAAGCACTCGAATCTCAAGAAGCCGCTTATCTCAAGCTAGTTACTGAACAAAAGGAAATGGCGATCACCTGTCAAAATACCGAAAACAAACTTAAAACTAGCCAAGAAAATCTACAATTAGCTCAAACAGAATTTGATAAATCAGCACAGGAAAAAGTACTGAGAGAATCGCAACTACAGGAAATTTCGCAACGGTTGCTAGCAATTACTGATGGCAAAAGTTATGAATCCTTGCGTCAAAGTATTTTGCAAGCAAAGAAGGAACTTAGCGATCGCCTCAAAACCATCGAAACCCAATATCAACAAGCCCGTGAAACCTTTGCTAAACGCGAAGAATCGGCTACTAAAGCTCAAGAAAATCACGATCTCGCAATTGCCGAGCAAGCTCAACAGGAATCCCATTGGCAACAGGAACTTACCTCTATTAACTTTACCGAGTTAGAGTTTCTAGCTGCTCAAACTGTGCGATCTCAAATGGACGCATGGCAACAGCAAATCGAGAACTATCAACGTCAAGAGCAGGATTTAACTACGCGCTTACAAATGTTTGCTGAGGCGATCACTGATCGCCAAACTGATGAACAGGCGATCGCGAAATTGCGTGAAGCATCTCAACAAGCCGAACAAGGATTACAAATAGCTAGTGAAAGTCGCGCCTCGATCAAGGCATGGCTAGAACAAGCCCAACAAAAACGTCAAGAATCGCAGGAACTAGAAGAACGTAAAGTTGCTTTACAGGCTCAAGAGCAGACCTATCATACCCTCGCTCAAGACCTCCAGTCTAATCGATTCCAAGAATATATTCTCGATAGTTTGCAACAGGAACTCGCTAACCGTGCCTCAGTTCTCTTACAACAACTTTCGGAAGATCGCTATATTCTCCAAATAGAAAGCGGTGATTATTGGGTAGCGGACAATTGGAATGGTGGTGAAAAGCGTCGTGTACGCACCCTCTCAGGTGGTGAAACCTTTGCGGCTTCTCTTTCAATGGCGCTGGCTCTATCAGAAAGATTATCAATGGGGATTGAACTTGGTAGTCTTTTCCTTGATGAAGGTTTCGGCACGCTCGACAGTGAAACCCTCGAAAGCGTTACCCAAATCCTCGAATCCTTACGCCAACAGGATCGCTTAATCGGTGTGATTACGCATATTCAATCTTTAGCTGAGCGATTACCCACCCAAATTCATGTTCGTAAATCAATCAATGGTTCAGAATTAGTGAGGATTTAGTATGTTTGTGTATCTCGCACTGCGAGATACACAAACATACTAAGAATACTAAGAAGGAGGAGTAGATTTAAGATATTTGTAGAGCCAGCCACAACCGCCTAGACAGGTACGCTTATCCTCCTCAGAAACATTAATATTTGTTCTCAGATATTCCTGTAACCATTGACAGCCACGCATTAGCAGGTTCTCAAGATCGAGATTCCACATGATGATTTTGCGGTCTTCACCTGTTGACACTAAAATCTTGCCATTGGGACTAAAGCACACACTTCTGACAGGACCTTGATGACCATTAAAGGTTCTCAGTAATGTACCATCACCACTCCAGAATTGAATTGTGGAATCTTCACTCGCTGAAACAATCGACTTGCCATCGGGGCTAAAACAGACGCTAGTAACTTCTGCACTATGCCCATTTAAAGTTTTAATTAATTGACCTTCAATGCTCCAAAGTTTTACGCTCTGATCCATACTGCCACTGGCAATCATTGTGCCATTGGGATTAAAGGCGATCGCATAGACTTCCGCACTATGTCCGTCTAAGGTTGTTAAAAGAGTACCATCCCAACTCCAAAGATTAATCAGTTTATCCTTGCTAGCGGAGGCAAGCATACTTCCATCAGGACTGAAATCAATACTGTAAACTTCAGCCGTGTGACCTGTGAGAGTCTGTAGCCATTTACCATCGGCACTCCAAACTCGCACAGTACCATCAGCGCTACAGGAGGCAAAAACTTGACCATCACAACGGTAAACAACTTTATAAATCTCGGCACGATGGGCGCTAATCGTATCAATTAAAGTGCCATCGGTTGACCACATTTTGATACTAGCATCGGCGGCGGCGGTGAGAAGCGTGGAGCTATCGGGGCTGAAGGCGACACAGTTTACTTTATCATTATGTCCTTCTAATACAGTCTCAAGGGAACCATTGGCATTCCAAAGATTGACGGTTTTATCTTTGCAAGCGGAGGCTAAGAACTTGGAGTTGGGACTAATGGCAACAGAGAAAACCTCATCAGTATGTCCTAGTAAAGTTCGTAATGGTGTACCCCGAATTGCCCAAAGTTTGACTGTAGTATCTCGGCTTGCTGATGCTAGAGTTTTGCCGTCGGGACTGAAAGCGATGCTATGCACAACATCACCATGTCCTTGGAATGTATAGATTAAGCCTTGTTCAATATCCCAAACGCGAATGGTGCGATCAAAACCACTAGAGGCGATCGTGTGGTTGTCATGACCAAAGGCAACGCTCCAAACTTTATCAGAATGTCCATAAAAAGTTTTGATTAAAATTCCGTCTGATCCCCACATTTTGACAGTGCGATCTCGGCTTCCTGAGACGATCGCTAGTCCATTGGGCGCATAGGCTACACTTTCGACAAAGCTATCATGACTGCGTAAATGCCGAATCGGTACACCCATCGTATTCCAGATAATCAGGTTGCGATCGGCACTGCCTGAAACTAGAGATTTACTATTGGGGTGAAAAGCTACACAAGTTACCCAGCGATCGTGACCGCCGCGCAAAGTCCGAATGACCGTACCATCACTTTTCCAGAGCCTAACGGTTGTATCTTCACTGGCTGAGGCGATCATTTCCCCGTCATGGCTGAAACATACATCGAGGACTGGTCCTTCATGCCCCTTGAGAGTGGCGATCGGTTGTGGCTCAAATTCTCCTGTAGTTAGATTGCGCCGCCACAGCTTTACCATATTGTCACGGCTACCAGAGACCAATAAATTGCCATCAGGACTAAAGCCCACACTGGTAACCCAGTTAGTATGTCCGACTAAGGTTTGGAGTAAAACGCCTGAGGCATTCCAGATTTTGATCGTGCGATCGCTACTTGCTGAGGCGATAAATTGACCATCGCGAGAATAGCAAACTTTATTCACCCAAAAGCCATGTCCCTCCAGACGATTATATTCATGGGTTCCATAGACAACTTGCTCTAGAGCCGTAATCGCCCGAATTTGGGTATTAGCACGGAGGTTCTCAAGAGTACTCTCATCAACTTGAGTGGTCAGACGTTTGAGTTGCACCCCACCAATCACCCCTGCGATCATCGCTTCAATGTGATTGTTAGAGAGATACAGTGCTTCTGAAGAAATGGTAAGAGCGACGATTTTTTCATTAATTTCGCCCATCTCGGCAATTACCCGTTGACGACGCTCCGCATCAAGGCTTTTTTCGAGTTCCTGACTCAGTTTTTCAAGGCGATCGGCATCAGCAGCCCGCGCCGCCACCATTTGTTCGCGTTCATTGACTCTTTTGGAGGCTTCGAGAAAATTAAGATCAATTTTAGATAGATCGGTTTGAATCTCTGCCCAATCCAATGCCTCCAATAGCCTAGTTCCCCGCAAAAGAGCCGACTCGTCAGTTTCTTCTGAACGTTCCCACGCTTGCAAAGCCTCAACATAAGGGCAGTTACGCAGTTCTGAGAAATGAACTTTTTGGTTGACTTTGATCACAACAATCGAAACATCATCGTCAGGTACAGTGAGTCCTGAAAATTCATCAAGAGCCACTTTTAATCCATTGAGAATTTCTGTTGCTGAAGATTGAGCTAAGCGAATGACAGTTCGGCGTAGTGGGGAGATTTCTTTGTCATTGGAGCGCCCAAATTCATCACCCAGTTCATTAGTTTGTTCAAATAGTCCATCACTGAAAAAGATGGCAATATCGCCTTCATTTAGCGATCGCGAGATGGATCGATAGGCAGCACTTTCAAAACGTCCAAGGGCGATCGCGGGGTTAACAACTTCTTCACAAATATTAGTCTTAGCGCGATAAATCAAAGGACCGGGGATACCCGCATTACCTAAATGTAGATCATAGCTAACAAGGTCAAGCGCTCCATAGCAAAAGGCGATCGCATCATCAGTGCCACTTTTACACAACAATTGATTTAAGGAATTGAGCATAGAGATGGGGTTTTGCAACCTGCCCTGCTGTCCATAGGCATCCAGTTGTCCCTTAAATAAAGCGGCATGGATGGCTCCAGCGACGGATTTCCCTGATGAGTCAGCGATCGCCACTGCCAATGTCCCAGACTGCTCTAAAAATTGATAATAATCTCCACCCAGATCTACCGCCGTCCAAACTTCCGCAGCAATATCTAGCCCAGGATAAACAGGCAGCTTTTGGGGCAATAAGCTTCTTTGAAGCAATCGCCCACTTGATAGGTCACTGAAAGTTTCATTTAACTGCATACACTGATAGGCAGAGCGATCCTCAGAAGAATTATTATTAGCACAAACATCAAGTATTTGTATCAGTCAAACCATTTATTAAGACGGTTTTCAAAAAAACTCTGTACTGTACACACAGAGCATAATACCCCTTAAGACAGGGTAACTTAATACAATTAAAATCTTATTTTTATTAATTTGTCCTTAACTAGAGCTGTCACCATTTACCTTAGGACAAATTAAAACCCAATTAGCGAGTTGCGGCGCGAAAGCGCCGCAACTCGTCTTCTAATATTGATGGAGAGCAATGTAGGGATAACTCAATAAATTATCCCTACGTTAATGACGTATCGACATGAGTTAAAAGTTGCAATTTCGCCAATTTAATATTGACGTTATTCACATTCAAGGGTTTCACGGGTTAATCTACCAGTAGTAGGATTTTGTCCCTTGGCTATTTGACAGAGCTTTTGACGAATGGGAGCACGCAAATCCACATTCGTAAAGTCAGCACCATCAATAATTACATTGTTAAAGGATGTACCGTAGGCAAAGGAACCCTCGATTACAGCATTGGTTAAGTTTGCCTTATCAAGGCGGGCATTATCAAGAGTGCTATAGCTGAGATTTGCACCTGTTAAGTTTGACTCTTTCATATTTGCTGCAAAAAAACTGACTCCTTGAGCATCAGCATTCACAAACGATGTATTTCGCAGATCGGATTCATTAAACTGATAACCTTGAAGCGATCGCCCCGAAAAGTCGGCTCCTTCAAGGAAGGCTTTTACATATACATCAGCTAAAACGGATTGACCATCAAGCAGGATCAGCGCTAAGCACAATAATAAACTGATGGCTTTGAAGATAAAATTGCGTAGGGTAAAAGCTGCGATTTTCATAATCTTAATTTATATATGTTAATGAGACTATCACAAGCCGTTATCTCCTTGTGAAATCAATCCTATGACTAAACAAATAGGCGATCGCGGCGAAATATTAGTAGCCCAACTTCTGCAAGCAAATGGTTGGCGGATTTTAGAAACTCAGTGGCGTTGTCGTTGGGGAGAGTTGGATTTAATTGCTTGCGATCGCCAATGGTTATTATTTGTGGAAGTAAAAACTAGAAGCGATCGCAATTGGGATGCGGATGGTAGTCTGGCGATTACTTCCCAAAAACAAGCGAAGCTGATCAAAGCTGCATCGATATTTTTAGGTCAAAATCCTCACTTAGCCACACTTTCTTGTCGATTTGATGTTGCCTTAGTCCGACACACGCAAGCTAATTCCATAGATTCGCAAACTTCTCAAACTTCAAGTTTTTATCTACAAACATATATTGAACAAGCTTTCGTTGCCTAATACCAATTCACAAAAGTGTTGGCACACTTTTGTGAATTAAAAACCAAACCCAATCAGGGTTTTCAAAACTAAAAATGGCTACGCCATTTTTAGTTTTGGTATATTTAGTTTTGGTATAAAAGAGAGTGATAGTGCTTCGCGCTATCACTCTCTTTTAGGTTTAGTGACTATGATGACATTCCTTATAAAAACTTGATTGGTTCTGTTTAGACTCTGATAGATCTTGATCTAATAAACCTAAAGCTGCAATATATTTGGGAATTGCTTGATCAATGGTGTAGTGGAGTTCTAGTAACTTACGGGCATTTTTGCCTATTTTAGCTTGGATATCAGGATTTGAGGCGAGCCAGCAAATATAATCAGCTAATCCCTGTGCATCCCCATTCTCAAAACAGCAACCACAATCACCATCGGTCACCATTTCTCGGAGATAGTTATCTTGAGGACAAATTACCGCTACAGGTTTTTCCGCCGCTAAAATTCCATACATTTTTGACGGGGCGATCGTATCACTGACGTTAGGCAAGACACTTACTAGCGAGAGGTCACAGGCTGTTAATGAAAATGGTAGTACTTCTCGATCTTGATAAGGTAATTGCATCACATTTGGTAAATCACCTAAAGCGATCGCCTCTTTAATAATTTGAGAACCAACCCCATTGCCAATAAATACAAATTTAATATCAGTCCGATCATTGAGTAACTGAGCGCATTTAAGAATGGTTTTACTATCATGACAGCGACCTAAATTACCTGAATACAGGACTACAAAACAATCAGTTAATCCATATTGTTTAGCAAACCAATTTTCGGATTTTGCGAGAGGGAGAATAAACTGAGGATCTGCCCAGCTATGAATGACATGGATTTTATCCGCAAGATTTTTGTTTTTCTGCACTATTAATTGTTTCATCGGTTCACTTAAAACAATTAATGATGTCGATCTTTCCCATATCTTCAGATTAACAAATTCCCAAAATTTGACGATCCAATGATTAGATGCAACTACGCTTAAACGGACTGCAATTTCAGGATAAATGTCATAAATAATGCAGCTATAGGTATGTCCAAAAAACTTGTTATAAAACCAGCCAATTAATCCTAAAAATGGTGGTGCAGAAGTCAAGACTAAATGGGAGCCACGAATATCCTTATGCCGAAATTTAATCACGCATCGCAGTAAAAATAAAATACTGCTAACAGCTTTGCTACGGATGCGCTTAGACATCAAATGAATTGAGCCAGTGCGGCGAACAAATACACCATGACTATTCTCTTGATGTTTTACATCCGTCTGTCTAAAGGCATATCCCGGCATTCCCGTAAACACACTGATATCAAATCCTGCCTGAGTTAAGGCAATCGCTAGGTCATAGATAAATTGCCCAGTGGCTGCATAGTCAGGCGGATAAAATTGAGTAATGATACTAATGCTAGGTTTTGAGATTTTCGTACTTGACATTATTTTGCCTAGGTGAGTAGTGGCAATTCATGAATTGCCACTACTCACGAATCATTTAAGATTTTTATCGCAAAGCGATCGCCTGCCTCAATTAAAGCGCTCCGAATACCAGCCTCAGTCATGGAGTGACCAGCATCAGGTACAACAATAAACTCAGCTTCAGGCAAAGCTTGATGTAGTTGCCAAGCGGTAAACATCGGACAGACTACATCATAACGACCTTGCACAATAACTGTGGGAATATGCCGAATGCGCTCAACATTCTTCAGCAGTTGATCTTCTGTTGTAAAAAATCCTTTATTCATGAAGTAATGACACTCGATTCTTGCAAAAGCATCAGCAAAATCTTCTTTCCCAAATCGCTCAATTAGTTCTAAATCAGGTATCAGCTTACTAGTGCTGGCTTCCCATATTGACCAAGCACGGGCGGCTTGCGATCGCACGGTATGGTCAGAACTAATTAGCCGACGATAGTAGGCAGATATCATATCGCCACGTTCCGCAAGGGGAATCAGGTCAACATATTGTTCCCAAGCTTCAGGAAAAATATAACCTGTCCCTTCTTGATAGAACCACGCTAGCTCTTTGGCTCTGAGCATAAAGATGCCCCGCAAAATTAATGCTTGGCAATAATCAGGATGAGTTTCACTATAGGCAAGGGCTAAGGTACTGCCCCAACTACCACCTGATACTACCCAGCGATCGATGTGGAGATATTTCCGCAAAGTCTCAATATCGGCGACTAAATGCCATGTTGTATTTTCCTCAAGTTCCGCATGGGGAGTACTTTTGCCGCAGCCCCTCTGATCAAACTGGACAATTCGCCACAGGTTTGGATCAAAGTACTGCCGATAAATAGGTTGACTACCGCCCCCTGGTCCACCGTGCAGAATTACGACTGGTTTACCTTGGGGATTACCTGATTCTTCAAAATAAATTGTATGTAGCTCGGAGACTTGGAGAAAACCTTGTCGATATGGCTCGATCGCTGGATATAGTTCGCGCATAGAACTGTGGTAGGTGATGGAAATGCATAATATACCTAAAAAAGAAGCAGCGCACAGCGCTGCTTCTTTTCTTTAGGTTTACAAATGACTTTCACTGCGTAACATACTTTTATAGGCAAGCCAACCTGAGGCGATCGCCACACCAAAAAATCCTATTAAAAATCTGATATGCAAAATCATATCTGGACTAGTGATAGCTTTGCTATTAGTAGAGAGAGCGGTGAAGGCTTCACTCATGTGATAGACAGGATTAAATTGCGTAATCAAGAGCAAGTCTTTTGATAAAAAAGTGGTCGGAAAAAATGCACCTCCTAAAATCAGGAGCGGTACACCCACCCCTGCCACCAGAGAATTAACATCTTCGGCTCTACGGGCAAAATTGGTCGCAAGCACAAACCCCATCCCCACATAGGAGCCAATACTTGCCAAAATCACCAAAATTCCTAATGCGATCGATCCACTAAAGCGCACATCCCAAAACGCAGCGATCGTATAAATAATCAGGGTTTGCCCGATCCCGATCGCCGCATAGGCGAAGAAAATACCCAAGAAATAAGACACTCCATGGATCGGAGAAATGAGTAACCGTTTAATCGTTAGGCTCTCTCGCTCAGAGACAATCGTAGACATAGTGCCGCCTAGACAGCTAAAAAATAAGGCTGAGCCGATTAAAGTCGCAGGAGCCGCTAATTTAAATGATTCAACAGTGGTAATTTTTGAGCCTTCAGCTAGCACTAAGCCATTTAGTAACAGCATTGATACGGGAAAGATCACCCATAGGAGCAAAGTGCGATATGTCCGAAATAATTCTAGTAAGATACGTCGCCCGATCGCGATCGCTTCATATCCATAATTCATGTAAGCTTTTCAGTGATTTAGTGCAATTATTAAGCTGAGGAATTATAAATTTCCCTTGCTTATAGTACGTCCAAGATAGAACTTATCACTCTAATTATTACTGTGTTAAACGGCAGGTCTACCTTTAGTAAATATCTAAAACGCATTGCCATTGCCGCAGTTGCGATTTATCTTGCCTTTCGTTTGCAGCAAACTTTGCAGTTATTACTGACTAGTATATTTTTAGCGGGAGCGATCACTCCCATTGTTGAACAAATAACTAGCTTTAAAGTCAGGATCAGTGGCAAAAAATTAAGATTAAACCGTGTTTGGGCAGTTGTTTTACTTTATCTACTGTTATTTGTGGTGATAGTGTTAGCGATCGCCCCAGCACCGCAAATCATCCTTGAGCTTGGTCAATTCTTTATTAAGCTTCCTAATTTATTAGAGCAAATTCAACTGCCTAAAGGTGGCTTATTTAATCTTAATCAGGAACAACTCAACCGCATTTTACAAACCCAGCCCTTAATCGATCAGGCTCAAAATTTTGGTAAAGAAATAGTTAGCCAAACCTTTGGGTTTACTTTACAAATTTTTAATGCGATCGGGGTTGGCATTTTAAGCTTGTTGCTTGCGGCTTATATGGTGGTTAATTCCGATAGTCTACTCCGCAGGTGCTTACGTCCTTTTTCTAAGGAAGTTCGCCAAGAAATCGAAACCTTGATTTCCCCCATTACGAAATGTCTAGGGGCTTATGTGGTGGGGCGTGTCGGTACTTCTAGCTTACTGGGATTCTGTACTTATTTAACGCTGTCGATCTTTGGCATTCCCTTTGCAGGAGCATTAGGTTTATTAACGGCGATCGCTAATTTAATTCCCTATATTGGTGGTTTAGTTACCCTAGTCGCCATTTTTATCGCTGCATGGGGTGTTGAGTTTAATCAAGGAGCGATCGCTATATTTATTTGTTTTGCCTTGCAACAGATCGAAGCTTTTATTCTCCAACCTTGGCTAGTTGCACCATACTTAAACCTTGATCCTTTCGAGCTTTTGTTATCAATTATTGTTGGTGCTGAACTGCTCGGCGTAGTTGGCGCGATTATTGCCCCACCGATCGCTGGTACTAGCAGAATCATCTTCAATCACTTTGCTGCTAAATCTTCTAACTCAGACTCCAATCTAGAGCAGTAAAAGAGTGCTTTGCGCCCTTGTTTAGTAGACCTGAATC
This sequence comes from uncultured cyanobacterium, assembly GCA_963703315.1. GTDB lineage: Bacteria > Cyanobacteriota > Cyanobacteriia > Pseudanabaenales > Pseudanabaenaceae > Pseudanabaena. The sequence goes on from OY969811.1 coordinate 270,756, forward strand.
CATTCATGGATTTCGTAATCTGTCCAAATGCCATTCTGCCAATAAACATCAGACTCAAATAACTGACGAGCCGACTCAAGATCTGGAGCGATATACACTGCAAAAACTTTGGTGACATCTTGGGTCGGACCAATTAGCTGTAACTTCCCTGATGCATACAATTCCTTGAGATTATTAAGATGGGCTTCACGAAAGGGGACTCGTTTTTCTAAAACGTTTTCACAATAACTGCCCCACACGGCAAATTTCTTATTAATTTCGGTACTCAATTTCCTATCAATCCCTATAGAAATAAATTAATTATCCTCAAATAATATAGCCATTGACGCAAAAAGGAGAGGCGATGCTTTGCATCACCTCTCCTTTTTATATAGAGCAAATTAATTAAAAAACAAGCGATCAACGATCAAAGCAACAGCAGTTGCAAAAACAGTTACACCAACTGCAACAAAAATATTTTGACCTTGGCTAACACTAAAGCAAGCAACTGCACCTGCACCCAAACCTGCTGTAACTACGGCAACTACAGGATCTTTAGTTGAATTATTGTACATTTTATAAAATACCGACTAAATAAAAATTTTTGATGCTTAATAACTGCTAGCTTACAGCCGCGATCCCAGAGCGTTAGTAGTTCTCAATAATTCTTCTTGCGAACCAGTATTTTTGTAATATTCAGCAACAATTGAAATAAAAAGACAGCATGAAGCGCTGTCTTTTTATTTCAGGTTGTCCCACTGTCTCTAGATAGATATCGCGATCGCTGATATCGCCTACCAAAAGTTGTCACCAAATATCTGTTAGATTTATATATGTTTACAAAGTCAATTTAATAAAAAATTTTATGAGCTTACTGATCGTTGGTGCGACAGGTACACTAGGTCGTCAAATCACCCGTCACGCACTAGATCGGGGGCTGAAAGTCAAGTGTTTTGTCCGTTACCCAAAAAAAGCTGGATTTCTTAGAGAATGGGGCGCAGATCTAGTAGCAGGAAACCTAAATAACGTTGAAAGTATCAATGACGCACTCGAAGGAGTCACTGAAGTTATTGACGCAGCTACAACTCGCGCTACTGGCTCTCAGAGAATTAGAGATGTCGATTGGTTGGGCAAAGTTTCACTGATCCAAGCCGCCGAGCGTGCAAAGATTCAGCGCTTTGTATTTTTCTCGATCCTCAATGCTGAAAAATATCCCAATGTCCCCCTAATGGACATCAAAACCTGTACCGAAAAGTTTCTAGCATCTACAGATCTCAACTACACCATTCTTAAGCCCTGTGGATTTTACCAAAACTTAATCGGTGAATATGCGATCCCCATCCTCGAAAATCAGACGATCTGGATTGGTGGCGAATCATCACCGATCGCCTACATGAATACTCAAGATATCGCCAAGTTTGCAGTTAATGCACTGACTGTGACAGAAACTGAGCGTAAATCCTTCGCGATCGCAGGTCCGAAAGCATGGCAACCTAGCGAAATCATCAAACTCTGCGAAAGAATGTCAGGACGTACTCGCAGGACTGCGAATATGCCTATTGGTTTATTGAGATTTGTCCGCAAAGTTGCTCTCGGTTTTGAATTTGGTTGGAGTTTTGCGGAACGCATGGCTTATGCAGATGTTCTCGCTAGTGGTATTCCTCTAGATGCCGATATGACGGAGACCTACAAAATCTTTGGTCTCCAAGAAGAAGACATGACCACATTGGAATCCTATATGCAGGAATACTTCAGCCGTATTCTCAAAAAACTGAAGGAGCTAGATTATAAAGAACCTAAAATTAAAGCTCCTTTTTAAGTAGCAGGGAAGTACGGGATTGTTTCCCCGCCTTCGGCGGGGAAACAATCCCGTACTTTGTTTGCTTGAAAAGCTCTAGAAATCAAGATATCTTCTTTCTAGGTTTGCTACTATTGAGTAGAAATGTAGGGGCAATTCATGAATTACCCCTACGGTAAAACAAGGGCTTCACGGCATTTTTGCATAAGTTCTATTCTCAATAACTTCCAATTGAACAAGTGGTAACTAATAACTAATTTTTATGAGCAAAACACCATTAGACGCTTTCTTTATTGGTAGAGCCACTGCTGAAGCAGTAATTGATCGCATTGAACATACTATAACTGATACACTCAGCGCCCTCGGCAAATTTGATGCTGAACAAAAAGAGCAAATTCGCATCTTTGTGGAAACAGTTCTTGAAAAAGCCGAACAACAAAAAGGAACTGTCACAACTGAGGATAGTGAAATTGCTCCTGATGAATTGCAAGAAACTATTGATAATCTCCGCGCTGAAATTGCTCAATTAAAATCTGAGTTGCAACAATATCGCGATCGCTAAAAACAAATACAAACAAAAAAAGCCTCGCTTTGCGAGGCTTTTTTTTGTTCTAACGTAGTGAAGGCGATGCCTTTGGAGAAAAAGTAGAGTTCGGTGACGAATTAGGACTTGGAGTATTCGTGGTGGATGTTGTCCGAGGTGATGCACTAGGTGAACTAGTGGGAGAAGCACTAGGTGAACTAGCGGGAGAAGCACTAGGTGAAGTTGTAGCTGTAGGCTTAGCCTGTGCTGGCTCCACTTTTTGCTTGTCTCCCAAAATGCTAGGACTACCATCATCAAACACACCCGCAATACAAGAGATCATCAAAGTTGCTAGTGTGCCGACAAATAAAGCCTTCCAACCCAGATCAGAAATATCACGACGACGGGATGGGATCAAGGCGATCGTGCCACCAACGAAAATTCCTACCGATGCTAAATGGGCAAAACCAGATAACGCATAACTAACAATGATGACTGTGCGATCGCTAATTAACCCATCTTTAGAAGCTTGAGCCAAAGCTTGATAGGGTGGGATCGCGGTCTCCAACAAGCGCCGACCAATAATTACAGAGGCTGTCCAAGAATCATCCAACGATACACCCGTCAGCAAAGTCAAAGGATAAAACAAAGCGCCTTGAATATTTGGCAAATTAATTACTTTGAAAATATCGCTGATAGTTGCCAACCAACCAAAAATTTGATTGATTAAATCAACTAAACCCACGATTAAAATCAAAATTGCGGCGATCGAAGCCGCCATTTTCAATCCATCCAAAGCGCCGATAATCGTGGCATCCATCGGACTCATGCGCTTCATGGTTTCGCCACCCGCATTTTCTAGTTCGCCCTCTTCATCGGATGTTGACGATTTTTCTTCCTTGGGAATTCCACCCATTGTTAGAGGTACACCTGTCTCAGGCACAAGAATTTTAGACAAGACAAAACAAGCGGGGATCGCAATAATTGAGGCGGATACTAAGTGACCAAGAATATTTGGAAAAACAGGGCGCAAAAAGCTGACATAAATCGCCAATGTTGAAGAAGCTGCTGTCCCAAAGCAACAAGCTAAAATTGCACATAGCTCGCTACGGGTCATTTTGGGTAGATAAGGCTTGACCACGATCGCCGCCTCAATACCCACAAAAATATTGGCTGCACCGCTCAACGCTTCTGCACCACTCAAACGCATTGTCCAGAAAAATAGCTTGGCAAATATATTGACAATGATTTGAATGATCCCCAAATTTTCTAATAGTGCCATTAAACCTGAGAAGAAAACTACCGCAGGCAAAGCCCTAAAAGCAAACACATAAGCTAAACGGTTAGTTGTGCAGTAATTTGCAGCAGCATTCGCCACACTGGTCAGGTCATCTAATAAAACCTGCCCAGGTGGACAAGTACCATTAGGGCTTAGTGGCAATAATGCATAAGGCTCTTGTCCTGTAGGTGGGACAAGCAAACGTCCAAATACAAATCTTGCACCAGTATCTGCCGATGCAAAGATGCCATCTAGCAGACCACTAAACCATCGTAAACCTTCTCTAGTTTGGGGCTGCTGAAACACTAGATAGCCTAGTACTAACTGCAAGCCAATTCCCCAAATAATGACACGCCAAGGAATGACTCGCCGATCCTCAGAAAAGATCCAAGCTACAAAGCACAAACCAAAAATGCCGAAAAAAGAAACAAAATTCAGGTAAGTCATTGGCGTTTGACGGTGAGATTAATCAAAGATTAAAAAGTAAATTGGTTTTACGCTTGCAAAATCTAATCAAAATGTTACGATGATAAATGCTTTAAACCATGTCATTTCGCTAAAGGAATAAACTGTGGCAAACATCAAGTCCGCAAAGAAGCGTATTCAGATCGCTGAGCGTAACCGTCTGCATAATAAATCATATAAGTCAGCCGTCAAGACCTTAATCAAAAGCTATTTAGAAGCAGTAACCGCTTACAAAGCAAATCCTACTCCTGAAGCCCTAGAAGCAGCTAATGCCAAACAGTCTTTGGCATATAGCAAGATTGATCGTGCCGTCAAGCGTGGTGTGCTGCACAGCAACACAGGCGCACGTCGCAAGTCAAGACTAGCTGTAGCACTCAAAAAAGTAACTGCCACTAGCTAGCTCACCAATCTATACTAAGCAGGCACTTAGTAGCCAAAGTTTGGTAACCAAAGTACTTAGTAGTCAAAATTACTAGGATCTCAATTCAAATTTGCTACAATACTTGCTAACAATGATTTGAGATTGGTTACATTGGGTTGCGTTCTGGCACATACATCTTCATGATGACTCTCCGAGTATTCGGGCAGGTTGCAGAAAAATCGCTCTTCCCTACAGTTTTTCCGTCTGCGATCTTGAGGTCTTCTCAGCCTGTCCCGTTTACATCTATGAGCTAAACTTACCAATGTCTAATATTGACAAAGATAGCTTTTTAAACCCCAGAGCTAGTTACAGGGGTGAGTTTTCACCAGAAAACCTAGCGTTTGACGCTAACCTCCAAGAATTTACTAATCGCATTTCTATAATTTGTGCTTTAGAGACTGGCGGTAAGATTTCACCCATCGAAGCCTATCAACAAATCAAGGATCTCTGGAATAAATTAGATATATCTAGGAAAAACCTTTTAGGTAATGACTAAATTTATCTTGAAATCCTTTCTCAGAGTGGAATGTCAACCCTTTGACATTCCTGTCATAGGTATAAATTCTCGAAAAGATTGTTTACAATCTTTAACATAGGTTTATACTAGAAATAATTAACTTCATTTTGCTGACTTCTTCCATTGCATGACTATCCAAAGCAATCTAATTCTTTGGGAGCTGAAGTTTTCATAAAAAAGCTCTTTTTAAACCGCTTAAAATTTAGGGCAGAGATGTCCTTCGGCTTTGTTATTGATTGTTTATCGTATGCGATTGGCAGAATAGGCGAACTGTTCGTAGAACAAATTTGCTGCAAATCTTAGGATCATCCATGCCCTCATCTTTTATTTCTCTCGGTATTTCAGAAGCACGAGTTGCTAAGCTTGAAGCGATCGGCTTTACAGAGCCTACAGCTATTCAAGAGCAAGCAATTCCTCAACTACTCGCAGGAGCCGATGTACTCGGTCAAGCGCAGACTGGTACTGGTAAAACTGCTGCCTTTGCGCTGCCAATTTTAGAGCGTTTAGATCTAAACGACGATTCTTTACAAGCGTTGATTTTGACCCCTACTCGCGAATTGGCGATTCAAGTCGGACAAGCTCTACGCAGCTTTAATACCAAACCTGGCGCAAAAATTCTCACCGTATATGGTGGATCTGACATCAGTCGCCAAATGATTCAATTGGAACGCGGTGTTCATGTCGTTGTCGGTACTCCCGGTCGTGTGATCGATTTGATGGAGCGCGGCAAGTTGAAACTAGACAAACTGGCTTGGTTTGTTTTAGACGAAGCTGATGAAATGCTCAATATGGGCTTCATTCAAGATGTCGAAAGAATTTTGATCACGACTCCTGCTACTAAGCAAAGCACCTTTTTCTCCGCAACGATGCCTCCTGCGGTGAAGCGTTTGGTGAAGAACTTCTTGAAATCTCCTGTAACCGTCAAGGTCGAGACTCAAGATTCCACACCTACTCGCATTGATCAACAGATTTATCTAGTTCCTTATCACTTGACTAAGGAAGAAGCACTATTGCCCGTTTTGGAATTTGAAGCTCCAACTTCGGCAATTATCTTTGTGCGTACTAAGGATTCGGCAAGCCGCCTCACGGAAATTCTGCAATCCTCTGGTCATAGTGTCGATGAGTATCACGGTAATCTTTCGCAGTCTCAACGCGAAAATCTATTACGCCGTTTCCGTAATCAACAAGTACGTTGGGTTGTGGCGACTGACATTGCGGCGCGTGGTCTTGATATTGATGGTTTGACTCATGTGTTCAACCTCGATATTCCTGATGATCCTGAGCGCTATGTTCACCGTATCGGACGCACTGGACGTGCTGGTAAGAAGGGAATTGCAATTACCTTGATTTCTGGAAAAGAGCGCTACAAGTTGCGCCAATTGGAACAACAAGTTGGTATGCCTCTTCCTCCGCAGCCTTTGCCTAATGTGGCTCAGATTCAAGAGCGTCGTATCGGTCGCTTTACTGAACAAATTCTCGAAGCCTTGGCAGGTGAGCGTTTAGCTTCGTTCTTACCTTTGGTATCGCAGTTGGTTGAGGATTATGATCCTCAAGCGATCGCCGCCGCCGCTTTACAACTTGCTTATACTCAATTGCAATCTGAGAAAGCTGAACAAGCTGCACTACAAGTGTTGGCAAAACAACCTCACAGTCCTTCTGGTGGACGCGATCGCGGCGATCGCGATGGTGGTTCCTACAACAGTGGTAGACCGATCAAGCGTGGTCAAAGCGGCTATCGCGGTGATGGCGGCGGTCGTTCAGGCGGTGGACGTGAGGGCGGATACGATTCCCGTCGTCCTACTCGTTCTGGCGATCGCGATCGCTCTTCGGCTCCTGTTAAGTACTAGAAATCAAATAGAAGTATTGCAAAGCAATGCTTCTATTTGGGAATCCAGTTCACCCGATCGCTTGATACCTCTAGTCTAAAATTTAAGAGATAATCTTACATAAGTAATCGCAGCCCAAGCTATTTACGAAATGTTCTTTTTATAAGAACGTTTTGTAAATGGCTTGGGTTCTCTACTTTATTGGTCATTTATTGGTCACATTAGGATCATGCAGTCCTTAACTACTTTTTACAATCTTGATACACACCTCCGCAAAAATCTGACTGCGATTTTCTGGACTGGTTTATTTTTCTGGTCGAGCATGGCATCACAGTTGCCAACAATCCCTCTCTATATCCGCACTTTAACGCAGTCTTTCGACGAGATCGGCATAGTGATGGGTTCTTTTGCAATTGGCTTACTTGTTTGTCGTTCCTATTTAGGTAGACTAGCGGATCGCAAAGGTAGACGATACACAATGAGAATTGGACTGATTGTTGCGGCGATCGTGCCGTTATGCTATGCCGCATTACCATCTATCCCTCTATTAATATTATTTCGCGCGATTCATGGAATTAGCATTGCTGCTTTTGCGGCAAGTTATAGTGCCTTAATTGCTGATCTTGCACCAGTTGAGAAACGTGGTGAAGTAATTGGCTATATGAGCTTAGTCAATCCTTTAGGCTTAGCTTTCGGTCCTGCGATTGGTGGTTTGATGTATGAAGCTTGGGGTTATCAACCGTTATTTGTATCGGCATCCTTGCTTGCTTTTGCGGGATTATTGCTGACTACACAGATTGAAACAGAAGGAAATATAGGCGATCGTCAAGCTTCTTCAAAAAATGCGGTAAAGCTAGGGTTTTGGAAAACTTTTCTGAACCCTAGAGTCAGAGTTCCTTCAACAATTCTATTGCTAGTGGGACTTTCCTTTGGAACACTTAGCTCCTTTATGCCCTTGTTGATGCAGCAAAAGCATATTGCCCTAAATGCTGGTTTGTTCTATATGGCAGCCGCATTATCTGGATTTATTATTCGTTTCCCTGTGGCAAGACTCAGTGATGAATGGGGACGCGGTATTTTTATTTCAATGGGAACTTTCTTTTATGGATTGTCGATGGCAATCATTTATTTTGCAAACCATGACTACGAGTTCTTGCTGTCAGGAATTGCGGAAGGTATTGGCTCAGGAATTGTCATTCCTGCGGTAGTGGCATTGCTTGCCGATCGCACTGTTCCTCAAGAGCGCGGCTATGTATTTGGGATGACGTGGATTGGCTTTGATGTGGGGATCGCGCTCGCGGGTCCAATTATGGGCAAGATGATTGGCTTGGTGGGAATTACCAATATTTTTGCGATCGCTACAGGGCTTTGTATTTTAGGAATAGTTATTTTTGGTACGCAGTCTAACAAAAGTGTCTCTGCATCTTTTAAATTTGCATTAGGGAAAACTAGCGATCGTTACGCTATTAATCCCGCGATTATTCATGCCTAAATAAAAAGGGAAATGCTTTGCATTTCCCTTTTTATTTAGGTTTAAACTGAAGCTACAGGCTCTTTAGCAAGAAATTTCTCAAGTTCTGAAATTGCCTCAGCGTCTACCTTCTCCTGCATCGGACAGAACTTCGGTCCACACATTGAGCAGAACTCTGCGGTCTTATAAATATCCGCAGGTAATGTCTCATCGTGATATTCCTTAGCCCGTTCAGGATCGAGTGACAATTCAAATTGCTTGTTCCAATCGAAATTGTAACGCGCAGTAGAAAGCTCGTCGTCTCTGTCTCTAGCATTAGGACGATGACGGGCAATGTCCGCCGCATGAGCCGCAATCTTGTAAGCAATCAAGCCATTACGCACATCTTCTGCATTAGGAAGTCCAAGATGTTCCTTTGGTGTGACATAGCAAAGCATCGCCGTACCATACCAACCCGCCATCGCCGCACCGATCGCGGAAGTGATGTGATCATAGCCGGGGGCAATGTCAGTTACCAGAGGACCAAGCACATAGAAAGGAGCTTCCGAACATTCCTCCATTTGCTTACGCACATTGAACTCGATCTGATCCATTGGCACATGACCCGGTCCTTCGACCATGACTTGAATGTCATGTTCCCATGCACGACGAGTAAGCTGTCCAAGAGTTTTCAGTTCGGCAAGTTGTGCGGCATCGGAGGCATCATGTAAGCATCCGGGGCGGAGTGAATCACCTAGACTAAAGGAAACATCATGCTTCTTGAAGATTTCGATGATGTCGTTGAAATGGGTATAGAGAGGATTTTGCTTGTGATGATGCAACATCCAACGCGCCAGAATACCACCACCACGAGACACGATACCTGTGAGACGATTCTTAACGAGAGGAAGATGCTCGATCAAAATTCCTGCATGGATGGTTTGATAGTCTACGCCTTGTTCAGCGTGCTTCTCAATGATATGCAGGAAGTCATCGGGAGTCAGATTTTCCATTCTGCCATGCACACTTTCGAGAGCTTGGTAAATAGGAACTGTGCCAATGGGAACAGGAGAAGCATTGATGATCGCAGTCCGAATTACATCAAGATCACCGCCACCTGTGGACAAGTCCATCACGGTATCTGCGCCATACTTGACCGATAGATGCAGTTTTGCAACTTCTTCGTCAATATTAGAAGAGTTAGGGGATGCGCCGATATTCGCATTAACTTTGCATCGGAACGCAATACCAATTCCCATAGGCTCAAGATTTTGGTGATTCTTGTTAGCAGGAATGATTGCTCGACCTCTAGCAACTTCATCACGCACCACTTCGACGGGAAGATTTTCACGCCATGCCACATACTGCATCTCTTCGGTGATGATGCCTTGACGAGCGCAGTGCATTTGCGTACCGCGATATTCTCCGCGCCTTGTGGGTGCAGAGCTAACTTTCAATCCAACTGTCATGTAAATTTCCTCAAATAATGTGCTTTCCTACGCCGATGTCAATCGGTTCAGGTTCTAAGGATTTGCTCTCAGTCTGGTTTTCACAGACACTCCTAGCATCTTGAGATCATAGCATTGTCAAGCTAGTGCTTATAGGTAGAGATAAGCTGGGCTATAAAAATTAATTATTACAATAGGATTGGAGGTGCTTTGCGTCTCCAATCCTATTGGTTTAAGTGAAATCAATATTGTCGTAAAGATCGGCTATGTGAATTTGCAAATCTACAAACTTTAGAGAAATTGTTACTGAAGGGTCATCATATTCCGAAAATAGCCATTGATTTACCGCCGTTTTCGCATGATGCTCAACATGAACACGATACTGATCAATTAATAAATATTCTTGAAAAGCATCAATAGTGCGATAAGAAGCAAACTTTTCACTGCGATCGTAGTTTTGAGTTGATTTAGACAATACTTCCGCAATGAAGCAAGGATTAGTAATCGTATCTTTACGACGATCTTGCATTTCTAAAGGTTTAGGCGCAACCATCACATCAGGGTAAGTATGTATTTGGACACTAGGAATCCAAAGTCTCTGATCAGCAGAAAATAGACGAAAAGGTTTACCCCGTAAGCCAACTTTGATGATTGACAATAAATTTACAGCGATTTCTGTATGATTGGGTGTGCCGCCAGTCATTGGGATAATTTCTCCATTACGGTATTCGTTACGAATTTCCGACACTATTTCTAGCTCTAGGTATTCGTCAACGCTGTAAGTTTTTTTTGCAAGTTGAGTAACCATGATGTTTTACCTGCGATCGCGTCCTGATGAAATTTGTTTAAAGTAAGGCTTAGTGGATCTGAGGCATTCTTGCAATTCTGGCGATCGCTCTGTGCTGACATCACCATCTCGTTTATAGACCGATCCCTCACGCACAAAGCGCCCCACCAATTTTCCGAAGGTAATCTGCTCTCTTTTGGCAGCATATTGCTGAATGGCAAGATTATTTACGCCTTGCAATGTATAGACTTCGTAATCAATGCCTGTCTGATAGCGAGGAATCTTGAGCTTGAGAGAAGCAATCATTGCGCCATTAGGGGAGGAGCCACTATAACAATAGCGATCACCGTCATCTATAAGATTAGGATTAAGACTTGGCTGAGGATTAGTTTTGGGATTAGCCTGTTTAAAAATACTGATATAACGTGAACCACCACCCCAATAGATACCTTCTTCGAGAGCTTGGGCGGAGTTGACTGCAATAAAGTTAGGACTAAAAATAAGGGCGATCGCAGCTATACCGTACAAAAAAGTTTTCATATTTTTATTAAGAGGGCTATTCAAATAAACATCTATAGGCGGCGCTTTGCGCCACCCGTGCTATTCAAAAATCTGAGATATTAGACAGGAAAACTCTGGCAAAAGTGGCGATGTGAGAGTATCAGTTGCAAATAAAGTCATCGCTAATTTGAGAACACCATTTTCGCGGCGATAAACTTGAATTTGCTTGGCTCTCCAATCTGCAATCCAATATTCCAATACGCCCCTTGATGAATAAAGTTTAAGTTTTACTTCGCGATCGCGCCTTTCATTATCAGTTCCTGCCGATAGCACTTCGATCACTAGTTCAGGTGCACCACGAAAATGTCCCGTGTCATCGATTAAATCTGCATATTTCTCTTTACTCATCCAGATCACATCAGGAATGACATCATCATTGTCACCAAAGATTAATCCTGCCCCAATTACCGCATATCCTAATCCCGATACTTTTGACCAATTTTTCAGCTCATAATGAAAATTTCCACAGGTATCTTGATGTTTGTTATGGGGCGCTCTGGTCACAAAAAGTTCTCCATTAATAATTTCATAACGGTTGCCGTTTTCGGGCATGAGTTCTAGGTCAGCACTAGTCCAAAGAAGTTGTTCTTCTGGTTTAGAAATAGATGCTTCCGTGACGATTTCAGGGGTAGCAACGATCGCTTGAGTCATGATGGAGTCCTACGATGAGCGATATTGTAGATAGTATAGCAATTCGTCAGAATCACAGATTAGAAGGATTATGGGATTGCACAGATTTTAATTTTTCGTAATCCATAGACTCATCCGCAGTACATAGCGCTGTAAAATCTGCTAATCTGCGAAATCCTTCAATCCATATAATCCGTGATCATGATTAGTTTAGTAACAGGTGCAACTCGCTCTGGCAAAAGTGAATGGGCAGAACATCTAGCAATGCGATCGCAAAAAAATGTCATCTATATCGCCACAGCAACTCGTTATCCCGATGATGCCGAATGGGAAGCCCGTTTACAAAAACATAGCGATCGCCGTCCTGAAAGTTGGCAAACGTTGGAAGTTCCAATTGAATTATCGAAAAATATTTTAGAGATTAAGAGTGATTCCGCTTATATTCTGGTAGATTCTCTTGGTACTTGGTTAGCGAATCTTTTAGAGGAGAGTGAAGAGTCTTGGATGCAGATTGAGAATGAATTATTAGAAGCAATTCAAGTATGTGCGGTCGATATTACGTTTGTGTCTGAAGAAGTGGGCTGGGGACTTGTTCCAGAATATAAATTAGGCAGAATATTTCGCGATCGCCTTGGTGGTCTGAGTCGTAAAATTGGGGCGATCGCGGATGCTGTCTATCTAGTTACTGGTGGATATGCCGTTAATCTCACGCAAATTGGGGAAAAACTGCCCTACAGCCCAAAACCTGATAAGGAACTCGCAATTTAGTTTTTTGGCGGTGCGGCGAAGCCGCACCGCCAAAAAACTAAATTGCACCGCTATTTTTTTGAATCAGTATAAGCTCGCCAACCACCATGAGCAGTAATTTCTACCTGTCCTTCACATAGAAATGGCTCACCTAAAACCCCTAAAACTTCCTGTCCATTAGCTAAAACAATTTTGCCAATACATAACCCAGCAGGTTCAGACAATAAAATTTCACCAAGGGCGGCGGGAGTGATTGACCAAATTTCTAAGGCGATCTCCTGTCCATTTTCAGAAACTCGTAACATAGCAGGATGACGATCCGCGATCGACCACAGCCGATACATTGGCGCAGTTATATCTTCCCGAACAAATAGCGCTCCCACTTTTTGCAAATTACCATTTAACTCTAGTCCTCGCATTAAAGTACCGTTAACTGCAAAATCAATCATTTATGACTGCTCCCTTCATGTTCTGTTCACAATATTGCACAAAATTAGGCTAAATCCTAAAACCTGTGGCGCACGCGCAGCGTGCGCCACAGGTTTTAAATCTGGTTTCTAATTGTGTCGAGGTACTTAGTGAGAAATGTCAATGCGACAAATATCTATGTCTTGGAGGAGAAAATTTGCAGTAAGATAGACTGCTAGCCAAAATGTAAGCCAGTGTGAAATTGGTAATTGTAGGCGATCGCTATATTTTTATTAATTGCAAGTCAACATAATTAAGGCATATCAGTTTGTTAGGAGTAACCACCTTGGAAGTAGATCAGCTATTAGAACTATACAAGCATGGACAGCGTAACTTTTCTAATGTAGATCTTAGTAACGCTCAATTACGCAGTGTCGTCTTAATTGGTATTGATTTACGTGGCTCTACTTTGAACAAAGCTGATCTGAGTAGTGCTAATTTAATTGATGCTAATTTAACAGGGGCGAATTTGATTGAGTCAAATCTTAGGGGTGCTTTGTTAAGAGGGGCAAATTTCTCGGATGCCGATTTAAGTTGGGCAAATTTAACTTGGTCAAATTCCTCTAACAGTAAATTTACTCGTTCTAATCTGAGTGTCACCAATTTCAGTGGTGCAAATTTGATTGAGGCAGATTTTACAGGAGCCGTTATGAAGGGTTCTAATCTGCGTGGTACAAATCTACGGGGTGCGATTTTCCAGAATTTACGCACTTGTGCTGACACAGAATTTTCGGGTGTGCGGAATTTAGATGAGCGCACTCGTCTATATCTTTGTACTCTCGCGAGTGGTACTCATCCCTTTACCAAAAATGACAGCCGCCAAACCTTAGGCTGCCCGATTTAATAAATTTCTTGTAGCACTGCTTCGCTGCGCTACAAGAAATTTATTAAGGTTCCTCTGTAACTTGCAGCAAATATGGAAAAGAGGCGTTTTCTTCGTAGGAACCGACCCATACTTCATAGGTTCCTTCTAGCCAGTCGCCACTGATCTCTGGGTTGCGATCGCTAACATCATCACTACACCAACTGCCTCCAGGTCCCCGCACTAGGAGAATCGTATCGCCAGAACTTTTAACTTGTAGTTTTAAAAATCGAAATGCTTTGGTGAGTGTGATTTTGTGATCAGGGACGGCATCTACAAAACCAATACATTCGCCTGTTTCTGTAACCTTACGTTTTGAGTTTGTCTGAGTTTCGACACCACCACCACTAATTCCCCTGAGTTCAAGTACTTTTGGTGCAAAGTTAGGCGCGATCGCGATATCTTCAAACATTTTCACAACACTAGCTTTTTTACCCGAAGAAATTTCTGGTTTCTCTAGTGTTGCTGGCTGTGTGGTAGGGCGCTCAATTTCTATAGTCGTGGTTTTACCTTGCGGAGTTTTACCTTGCGTGGTTTGCGATCGCACGGGTATAGCCACAGCTAACATCGTGGTGGTCATAGCTGCAAGGGTAATTAGCGATCGCGCGGCAAATTTTCTCATGACACAAATATATTGGCTCTAAGACATAAATTTTAGCATTCTGTCCCAAAAAACTATTCGCTTTCAGGCTCTGCTTCGTAAATTGGTTGATATAAGTTGAGTCGATCTCTAATATCTTTGGCTAATTGATCGAAAGTTATACAAATCACCTTTCGAGAATCAACTACAACTTTATTCAAACGCCACTTCAATCTGCTTTTATCAAGTTCTGTCAAGAACTTATCTCTGCCAATAACGATAATTCCGTAGATTTCTATATTACTGTTACCAAAAATGTTTCGTGCCGAATCAGTGTTTTTAAGATCATCAATTTTCCAAAACCAATCAACAATTTGGCTAAAACCATGTTCAAATCTTGGCGACCATTCTGATGTGCTTTTTCCTTTTTTGCTTGTAAAAATACTGCTTTTAGTGGCATCCTCAAATTCGATAAAGCAATAAGTATGATGTGTAGAATCTCCAACAATTAAATCTGCACGAAAATCGCCAAAAAATGAAAACTCATGCTTAATACGATCAAATGTGATCATGCTGGGAGCGTAATAGGCAATGAATGCTGACAGATGCAATCTTGACTTAAAAAATGGCAATATGTCTTTAGTTTCAGATAGTTCTTCCTTTGCAATGAGTAAATCTTCAAACTCTTGAAGTTCAGCAAAACACTGACTAATATCTAATTTAAATGAATCTATTTTTGTCATTAATGATTTTTTGAATCCCCAAACAGAAATTCAAGACGACTACGACTAACTACATCCACAATAGTGATCTCTCTATCTTGTGATTTGAACACAATTCGATAATCACCTATTCCTCTAGCGACAAAATGGTTGGGGACAGAAGGATTAAGTTTATAGATCTTAGCTTTGGTGCAAACAGGGAAATCTTCTAAGCATTTGACTGTATTGATGATTTGCTCTTTATCTTTACTTGGCAAAAAGTCAATGGCAATTCGAGCCTTATCCAGAAAGATAATACGATTTTTCTGAGATTGGGGATTATTGATTTTAAGACTTGAGTTCATGCAATCATTGCTTCTTTGAGCAATTTTGGAGCCATGCTCTTAATATCATACTGCGATCGCTAGTCTATGCCATGTTGAAGTGACAGTTAGGATCAGGGGGGCGAGATCGCTGATCTAGAAAGTATAGTTTTGTTTACGCTTGGGTATAAAACATGAATTTAAGTGGATTGGGAGATCGCCTTCGTGTTATATCAAGGCGGTCATAGCTGTAAGGGTAATTAGAGTTCGCAGTATATAAAACTGAAATATTAAGCCTATTGAAGGTTCCCTGCGAGAAACAACCGTTGTATTTTCGTGTGATCTTTGTGGCGCATTATTAATTCAGACATGACTGAATGCAGATAACAGCAATGATTTACCCACAAAACCAACGCGATTTCGTGTTGGTTTTGTGGCAGTATTACAAAAAAGTGTGGTAGTATTACTACATTAGTAAAAAAGCAAGCAGATTTTTACATCTACCTGCCTTTATCGGTTTTCTATACCAGAATAATATTTACACTCTTAATGTAAATATTATTGCAATTGATAAAAGAAAACCATCATGTCCATCTATATGTCCAATTAGAACAGCTAGAAGTGTCAAAAGCAAAACCAAACTTCTCTCATTCATAAGAGCTAATCTCCTTTATATATTAGCCCCATCTTTTGTATTCTCAGGGGCTGTTTGAGAATTGCAAAACAAACCGACTGAAGCCGAGAACTTCTTTCGGTCTTTTTTGCTGTAAGTATCTTAGCATATGTGAGCCATCTAAAGATGGCATGGATATTTAGTTTGTCAGCAGAATGCGGTTCTGAAGATCAAAATGCAAACGAACTTGCTCAATGTTTTGATGGACTAGTATTGACATTTGCCAATCATCAACAATGTAAATGCCGCGCCGAAACCTTTCAAGATATGGAAGAAAATTGGTGGTGTAGAGTTTTGCCGAGCAATATTAGTGAAATTGGCATCGATAGCCCCGAAAGTGCATATTCCATGACAGAGCTAGGGATTTTAATGTATCAATCTCTAAAATTTGCTCCAACCTTTCGCTATGCCCTAGTCGGCGTTGAAGTCGATGAATTCCGAACCTATAGCGAACTCATTGAAGACTTACCTAATTTAGCTATCTCTGGATTAGTCTTAGCGAAATCAATCCCACAAGAGTTAGGGATATTGCCATCTTTTCAACCCTTTAGCCTTAATTACGTTTGGCAACCCTACGCAGGCGAAATCTATAATCCCTTAAGAACATCCCCAGATCTAAAAAATAAGCTCAATGAACTTTTGGCAGTAGCTAAATGAATCTATTTTGTGCGATCGCGATTTCATAGAGATCTTCTACTCTTCAGAAATACCAAGCGATCGCAACTTTGCCAATAAAAATTCCACCTGTTTCTGTGCCGCATCAGCCCGTTGTCTTTCGATATTAGCCATTTGACGCTCTATCTCAGCCTGTTCCTCAGGGGTAACATAGCGATCGCCTTTTTGATCAAACCAGCTTAAAACTTCACGCCCGAAGCGATCGCTTGGCAAGACACAACGTCCAATCCCTAAGCCTATCTCTGGCATCCATAGAGGCTCACCAATCTGTAATTGGTAATCGTCATCAACTAATTTATAAACCTCAAAGGGCAAATGTCCATCGCGCCGCCAGAATTGAGGATTGTAAATTACATAATATTTGATACCTAATTTGCGATAAATCTCTAATTTCTTTTCATACTCATCACCATAGGTATGGGATACAACTTCTAAGGTCAAAATCGGTGAGATAAATTCTTCTTCCCACATCACATAGCTGCTACGTGATCCACCATTTTTGCGCCGTTCCACTCCCAAGCTCAAAAATCCATCAGGAATTATAGGGACTCTAGGACTTACGCCAGTGGTGTGATAGATGCCCATATCGACACCAAAGTACCAATCATCACGACTTTTCCAAATATATTCCAGCAAGAACAATAGTAAATTCGGTACAAAATTCTGGTCTTCGTTATCCACAGGCGTATCATCGGAATCAGGTAATTCGTCGCTGGTGGGTAGATATTGGCGATCTATTTGTAGCATCAGCTAATCCCAGAAGTATCTTAGCTATTCGGATTGTACTACATAGCAATGTAAGCTTTGCTGAGGACATCAAAGACGAGTGACGGTAAGAGTCCGCTGTCACTCATCTCTTGGGTTTGATAGGGTTGCTATACTATTATTTTGCGTTGTGAAAAGAGATTAAGTAAAAACATGGCAGCGATAGGCATCATGACCGCACAGGTGCGTCCCGAACGTGAGATCGGACAAATCCATGTTTATGACGGAACAGGCAAAGGCAAATCACAGGCAGCATTGGGCGTAGTACTGCGATCGCTAGGACTAGGAATGTCCGACACATCGCCCTTTGGCACAAGAATTTTGTTATTGCGATTTCTTAAGGGGGCTGAGCGTGAATATGCCGAAGATGCGGCGATTTCGGCTTTGCAACAGGGATTTCCCCATTTAATCGATCATGTACGCACTGGTCGCGCCGAATTTTTTGATGCTGAACACGTCACGCCTTTTGATCGCCAAGAAGCCGAACGTGGTTGGGCGATCGCTAAAGGTGCAATGGCTTCAGGACTTTACTCCGTAGTGGTCTTAGATGAAATTAATCCCGTTCTCGATTTAGGACTAATTCCTGTCGATCGCGTCGTCAAAGATTTAAAAAATAAACTACCGCATCTCGAAGTAATCTGTACAGGACGCGGCGCACCACAATCACTAATTGATATTGCTGACCTGCACTCAGAAATGCGATCGCACGATGAGGCTCATGCCGAGAAATATGGTGTGACGGGGATCGAGATTTATACGGGGGCAGGTAAAGGGAAAAGCACTTCGGCTTTGGGGCGATCACTCAAGGCGATCGGTACAGGCATTAGCCGCGATTTATCGCACCGTGTGCTGATCATGCAATGGCTTAAGGGCGGTGCTGGCTATACTGAAGACGCAGCGATCGCTGCTCTTAAACGGGGCTATCCCCATGTGATCGATCATCAACGCTGTGGACGTGATGCGATCGTGTGGCGGGGTCAGCAACAGGAAATGGACTGTATCGAAGCTCAACGTGGTTGGGAAATTGCTCAAGCTGCGATCGCCTCAGGACTCTACAAAACGATCATCCTTGACGAACTCAATCCCACTGTTGATCTGGATTTATTACCTGTCGAGCCAATCTGCCAAGCCTTACTCAAAAAATCTCGTGATACGGAAATAATCATCACAGGACGCTGCCTCAATCAGCCCGCCTATTTTGATCTTGCTTCCATTCATTCCGAGATGGTCTGCCACAAACACTATGCCGAAAAGGGCGTAGACCTCAAACGCGGGGTAGATTTTTAGGAAGTAGAGAGAGCAACTAGATGCTCTTTCTACTCTTCTTTAGAACCTTCAATTGCCGTCAATGTTGGCTCAGACTCTTCTTCAGTTTCTGTGGGCGTGAGGTAGTACTGATCGTAGTATCCATAATGATATTCACTATCAGAGGAGCCAATCATATTAATCAATAACCCAGAAATATGCGCCCTTCCTGTCGATAAAACTTCTAATGCCCGCAAAATTCCACTTCTAGTAGAACGATTAATCGCTGCCACTAAGATAAATGTATCTACTTTAGAAGTTAAACATTGAGCATCGGTAATTCCAATTAGAGGCGGAGTATCCACTAGTACATAGTCGTACTCTTGTCTCCATTCTTGCAAGAGGGCTGTCATTTTGTTTGACTCTAACAACAGCATTGGATTTGGAGGAAGAGAACCTGATGTTAAAATGTGCAGATTACCCTTTTCATCCGCAACTTGCACTATATCTTGCCAAGGATTGGGTGTTGCCAAAGCTGTAGACAAGCCAACTTTATTACTCAGTTTCGCCAACTTATGAATCGATGGCTTTCGCATATCCGCATCCACTAATAGAACTTTGTATCCTAAAGCAGATAGAATGATTGCTAAATTATAGGTCAAGGTACTCTTACCTTCAGAAGGTACAGACGAAGTGAAGGCAATCACTTTCATCATGTTATCTGTACCCAAATAGCGTAGGTTTAAGGCTAGAGAACTAAGAGATTCTTTAAAAGCATAGTAGCTACTGGTAGGTAATATCCCTTGGCTAATTATTGATGTCAAAGAGGCAACTTCTGTGAAAGGCACTGAAGCGAGTAAGGGAACATCGATAATCTCTCTGACTTCCTCTACTTCACGAATCCGTTGATCCAAGCGATTGAGAATTAAGGCAAATAAAACGCCTAGACTGATCCCCGCGATCGCCCCAGTAATTAAGCCTCTTTCAATATCTGGAGAAGAAGGTCTGATCGGAATTAGAGGCGGCTCCAAAACTTTCCATGAGGAAATTTCCTGAGCTTCAGAAATTCTGAGTTCTTCTAATTTTTCAGTGAGCTTATTGTAAGTACTGGTATCAAGAGCCAGTTGCCTCTGAATTTCCACATACTTTTGCTGAATCTGCGGGATTTTAGAAAATGCGACAGAGACTTGAGACTGCGCGTTCCTAATACTTGCTAGTTGGGCTTGACTGACAGCAAGGTTTGTTTGAGCATCAAATAACTGAGACGCAAGATTTTGTTGAATCGCGCTATTCGGCTCATTGGTGATGTTTGCAGGACTCTTTTTAATGCCAACTACAGACTGAGCGCGAGTCTCTAGGAGCTTGTAGAGTTCATCACGACGGTCTTTTAGGGCAATTACGCTAGGATGATCGGCACGAAATCTAGTACGTTCTAGAAAGTAATTAGTTTCCACGTCTTGGAACTGTTTGACTAGGGATTGATAGGGGGCATCCTGTTGCAAGATTGCACCACCGATCGCTGCCTCTGGAGATTTACCAACTTGACGGCGCAACACCTCATATTGCTGTTGAATTTGAGCGATTTTAATTTGTAAATCCTGCGCCTGATTTTCTAGAGATTCGCGCATTTTGTAAACAGATGCTGCGTAGGTATCAGGATCAACGATGTTATAGTTCTTGCGGAATTGGGTAACCGCTAGAGCCGACTTATCAAGTTGCTTCTTAACTTGAGGTAATTTCTCTTGAATAAATTTAATCGCGGTACTGGACTTAGTACGGCGATCGCCCAAACTATACTCGACATAGGTTTGAGATAACGCATTTAAAACTTCGCGAGCGCGTTTAGGATCGCTATCGGTATAAGTAAGCCGCAAAATCAACGCATCTTTTTCAGGGCGGATATCTAACCCTCCCATAATTGTGCCAGCGTCGATATCCTTATAAGCGCTATTTGACTGCCGCATCTTAGAGACAGCGATTTCAATTAATGGACGGCTCCTCAAGATAGCGATTTCTGTACCGAGATTAATCAGTGAGGTATTAGGCAACCCAGGGACTTGAATATCAGATACGGCGATCGTTGAGTTGATTAGAAGAGAAGCATTAGAGCGATATTGAGGCGTTCTGGTAAATGTATAGTAAGCATTTCCCGCAAACACTGTGACGGAAACGGCGACAACAACTAGCCAACGCTTGCGTAATACTCGTAAAAACTTGCCAAGCTTAAACGAATCATCGACATACTTGCTTACATAATTAGATTTAGGATATTCGTTCATCTTCAAATTTCACCCAAGTAGCCTTAGTTGTCAAAAGCTATAGCTATAAATTGCCTACATATCAAAATCAAAACAATAAAGTCAAAGCAATATAGTAATGACAGAATTGATTACTTATAGATTTTCAGAATTCCTATTTATAATAATTAACAAAGCAGATTGTATATCAAACCTATAGAAATTTAGACTGAATGCCCACAACAATTCCTACAATATACTCCACACTGTTCTTAACAATCCTGTTATTTGTGGGTCTAGTTTCCTTTTTACGTGGCTCAATTCGCGATCGTACTACTGATGCAATATTTGCCGTAGATCAAGTTAAAGAAGATTACCCAGACGATCGCCTGTTGATGCAGGTGCGCGATCATTTTCGGCAAAGAGCTTATAAGGTAGTGGAGATTGATCCCGAACGCGAAATTGCAACTTTAGTAGGGCAAGTCCAGCCAAGTCTTTTTTTAGCAATATTTCTCACCAGCTTAGCCGCAGTTGGTCTGATTTGCTTAGGGCTAGTGTTAGGTATTTTAATTCCTGATTTAGAAAATCTGTGGTTATGGCTGTTGGTGGCATCGCCGATCGCTGGCATATTTTATTGGCGAGGCACTCCCCGCGAACGCCAAGTTAGCTTGCAACTTTTACCTGATGCAAAACTCAAAATCCGCGCCCACAAAGATGAAATTGCCGAGTTAGAGCGATCGCTAAATCTCGAAAAAATTGAAGCTTAGAACTCAAATCCAAGAAGTGAATGGCGGCGCTTCATGCCGCCATTCACTTCTTGGATATATAAAAAAAATGCCGCTATTTTTTTATAATGGATTAAGAAGATTTTGCAAAAATTTAACCTTGGTACTTCATGACTACTGTTTTACCCAGTCTTAGACAAGAGACTGTCTCCGCGAACTTATCCAAAAATAATCCTTCCAGTTTAGACAAGCTATCTCCCAATCAACAGCTTCTGCCTTTAACTGCTCTGGTTAACTCTAATGACCATCTAGAAATTGGTGGTTGTGATGTGGTGGACTTAGTGAAGCAATATGGCTCCCCACTGTATATTTTGGATGAAGTGAGCCTCAGAACTGCTTGCCAACAATATCGTGATGCGTTGGGAAAACATTATCAAGGCGCTTCACAGGTTTTATATGCGTCCAAAGCTTGGAGTTGTCTAGCAGTTTGTGCGATCGTTGGCTCTGAAGGACTAGGCATCGACGTAGTTTCCGCAGGTGAAATTTTGACCGCACTACGGGCTGATGTTTCACCAAGTTTGATTTATTTTCATGGCAATAATAAATCTGTCGATGAACTAAGCTATGCCCTAGAGTCGGGGATCACCATTGTGGTCGATAACTGGCATGAGCTAAAAACCTTAGATCATCTTGCCAAAGAGCAATCCTCGGAGGCAAGTTTCATCGCACCACGCATCATGTTGCGCCTGACTCCTGGAATTGAATGTCATACCCACGAATATATTCAAACAGGACATATTGACAGTAAGTTTGGCTTTGATCCCAATGAAATCGAAGCCGTATTTGCCTTTGTCGCAGAGTCTAGCCTCAACTGTGTTGGCATCCATGCTCATATCGGTTCGCAGATTTTTGAATTGCAACCGCACCAAGATATTGGTGGAGTGATGGTGCAGTGGTTTAAGCTGGCTGGTGAAAAATATAGCTTAAAGTTCTCAGAACTAAATATTGGCGGCGGCTTAGGGATTCGCTATGTCGAGTCGGATGATCCCCCTAGTATTGAAGAATGGATCAAAGCTGTCAGTGCAGGTGTGACTGATGCCTTTACTAGTGCAGGATTAGCATTGCCCAAATTACTCTGTGAACCAGGGCGATCGCTAGTGGGTGCAACCTGTGTCACTGCTTATACTATCGGTGGTAGTAAGACTGTGCCTGACATTCGTACCTATGTCACTATTGACGGTGGAATGTCCGACAACCCCCGCCCCATTACCTATCAATCAAAATATCGGGCGGTAGTCGCCAATCGGATGAGTGCCTCCTTGTCGCAAACTGTGACGATCGCGGGTAAACATTGTGAGTCAGGTGATATTTTAATTAAAGATATTCAATTGCCTGAGACTAGTGTGGGCGATATTTTGGTCGTATTTGGTACGGGTGCATACAACTACAGCATGGCATCGAATTACAATCGTTTGCCTAAGCCTGCGGCAGTTGTAGTTGAAGGTGGTGACTCTAGTTTGATGATCAAACGTGAAACTCGTGAGGATCTATTACGTCAAGATTGTTTACCAGAGAGACTACGGAAGTAAGGTAGATGTTTTCAGTTGTGAATGAGAGGGCGATGGATGCAGTGGTTTACCGATATCAACTCAATTGCATTCATCATGAGGGCGATCGATATCCTTGCATTACTAGGATTGATTTACCTCATGCTGTCCCTCAGCAACGATCGCCGCACTTTATTGATGGTGCGTGGAGTCATCTTTTTATTAATTGCTAGTGTATTGAGCGATCGCCTTGGTTTGCGGTTGCTCAGTTTTGTTCTCGATAAATTACTAATTGGTTCCGCCGTAGCGATGGCAGTAATTTTACAGCCAGAACTGCGGCGATTTCTAGAACGACTTGGACGCGGTGATTTGATTTCTTTATTTCAACCGACTACTAATCGGCGGACAATTGTTGAAACTGATTCTGTACTCGAAGAAATTATCGAAGCTGTCATCGAGCTATCTCAAAATCGAACGGGTGCACTGATGATCATTGAGACTGGTGAACCGATTGACGAGCGCGATTTTTCTGTCCCAGGAGTCAAATTAAATGCCCTATTATCTAAAGAACTCCTACATACAATTTTTCAGACTTCGACCCTTCTGCATGATGGAGCCGTACTTATTCGTGAAGATCGAATTTTGGCTGCGGGTGTGATTTTACCGATTTCGGAACGGGCTGCTTCGCGGGAAATCGGCACAAGACACCGCGCTGCGATGGGCATTACGGATCGGGTGCGAAATTGCTTTTGTGTAGTAGTTTCTGAAGAAACAGGTTCGATCGCGATCGCGGAAAATGGCATATTAGATCGTCCGATCTCTAGTAGTCGTCTACGAGAAATATTAGAAACTAAACTAGGTAATTATCGTCCAGTGACTCTAGGTAGAACAGTTCCAGAATTTAACTGGCTCTGGTCAAAATTGAATTTTAAAAACATGGTAAGTCGAAAATCGTCCGAAAAGAAATGACTGCGAAGCTATTGCAAACTTTACCCCCAGATCTAGACCGCCAACGCTTGCCTAAGCACGTCGCCGTAATTATGGACGGTAATGGACGTTGGGCAAAGCAAAAGGGGATGCCAAGAATTGCTGGTCATCGACAGGGCGTAGATGCCCTGAAGGATTTGTTACGCTGCTGCAAAGATTGGGGAATTGCCGCACTGACAGTGTATGCTTTTTCGACAGAAAATTGGAGTCGCCCCGCCCAAGAAGTTGACTTCTTGATGGTTTTATTTGAGCGGATGTTGCGCCGTGAATTGGAAGAAATGTGTCAAGAAGGTGTACGCATCTCTTTTGTCGGCGATCTGGATTCTCTCTCTAATTCTTTACGCAATGAGATTGAGCGATCGCAAACTGCGACAGCTAATAATCAAGCGATTCATTTCACAGTGGCGATCAATTATGGTAGTCGCCGCGAAATTGTGCGGGTCTGTCGTCAAATTGCCGAAGCAACTTTAGCAGGTGAAGTTAAACCTGAAAATATTGATGAAAATCTGTTTGAGCAGCATCTTTATACCGCAGGTAACCATAATCCAGATTTATTAATTCGTACCAGTGGTGAAATGCGATTGAGTAATTTTCTGCTCTGGCAAATGGCATATACGGAGATGTATTTCACCAATACGTTGTGGCCTGACTTTAACCGCAATGAGTTTCATCGAGCGCTGATTGATTATCAAGAGCGCGATCGCCGCTTTGGTAAAGTCTAAAGATAAAATCTCACGTAGTGAGATTTTATCTTTAAAGCCAATGTTTGGGATAAGTGCGCTCTTCGGCGAGGTTATTAAAAATTACGGCACACAATACCAAAATTACGGAACCTTCTAAGGTTGGGGTCACTAAAAACTGCCAGTCTGGTTTAGTCATCATCACTACCAAAGCTACTGCTCCTGATGGTGGATGTAAGGTATGTGTAAACTGCATGGTTGCGATCGCGGTAGCAACTGCTAATCCCATTGTCCAAGGGGAAGACCCAAATAGATGCAGAATTGTTAATGAGATCAACGCTGACAAAAGGTTCCCCCCAATGACATTGCGAGGTTGGGCTAAGGGACTTTCGGGAACACCAAAAATCAGGACACTAGTTGCTCCAAAGGGAGCCATGATCAAGGGTGAATTGGTAATTGTGGAAAGATAGGCAGTTGAGGCGATCGCAAGGCAACTACCAAACCAACTCCAAAAAATATGTTTATGATGTGGTCTTGCGATCGGACAAGTTAGGGGGCAAGACTGCCATCTGCCAAAAAGTTTAAACCAGTAATTTTGCCATTTTGATCGTGCTTTTTGGAAATTCAACATGAATAAAAAATAAGAGGTAAAATGTCAAGAAACTATGACATTTTACCTCTAGAAACAAGAGTTTGGTTTATAAATGTAGCTAAATTTACAGATATTATAGCCTTTATCGTTATTAAACAACCAATGGCGCAAAGCGCCATTGGTTGTTTAATAACGATACGTTTAGTAATGATTACCAACTTTGCGGTGGTGGGCGGCGGTAAGAGCTTCAGGCTTAGAAACTCGACCTTCTTCAGCGATCGCATAGATAACCCAATGATCATTACATTCCATCCGACTGATCACTTCACATTCCATAAAGGCAAGGGCATCAGTGAGGATGGGCGAACCAAAAGAGGATAGCTGCGTTTTCACCCCTTCAAAGCGATCAGCCCCAGGAGCAAATCGTTTCAGGAAATGCTGCATTAGTTTGGAGTAGTTACCATCTTCGAGAACGTTCAGAACAAAGCGATCGCCTACTTGCATAAATGATTCGATCGCCCGATCCTTTGCCACTGCCACTGTAAAACCGAGGGGTTTAAAACTTGCCTGAGCAACCCAAGAGGCTAACATCGCACTACGTGCGCCGCCCTTAGCCGCCGAAATGATATACAGCCCACCTGCTAAGCGTCCTAGAGCTTTATCAAGATCAGCATCGATCGCTTTTAGCTGCTTGATATTTTGCTTACGAGTGAGCAACTGTCCTAAGTCAGTCCCCGCTTCATCACAGGTTTGATAGGTAGCTTCGTTAGGGTTTTCACGGACTTTGATGGCAGGGAAGGCGGTGACCACACCTAAATCTTTAAACCGATTATTCAGCAAATCGATTGATGAATCTTGATCTCCGTGAGGTTCGTAGAGACCAATCACTTGCTTTTCACTAGCTGCTGCCAAAATTGCACCGATCGCCGTTTCTACATGGGTATTCGATGCTGGGGGTGTGCAGACGACTAAACCTGATGCATGACCGACGAGTTCGCGCAATTCCTGCAAATCGATCGCCTTAAGATCTGCCATTTCCACAGCCACACCAGTTTTGGCAATCCCACGGGCGATCGCTTGCGATAGGCGATCGCAATAGCCATAGTCAGACACATAGCAAACTACGACATTGGTTTCGCCCTTAGTTTGTGCTTGACTCCATTGGCGATAGTTTTCCGTGAGTTCTTTGAGGTTATAACGCAGTAAAGGACCATGACCATTTGCCACGATTTCCGCCTGTGGCAATTCATCCATGCGCTTCATCGCCGAAATTACCGAACGCGCATTAGGAGCCATCAAGCACTCGTAATAAAAGCGATAGTCAGGGGTAATTCTTTTTAAATCTTCATCGTAAATTGCATCACTGCAATAGTGCATTCCAAAAATATCGCAAGTATACAAAATCGATGTGCCAAGATCGAAAGTCATCATCGTGTCAGGCCAGTGCAGATTTGGCGCATTCACAAACTGCAAAATATGACCATTACCGAGATCAACCTGATCGCCATTTTTGACAACTTGCTGCTTAAAAGGTCGATTCAATAGCTCAGAGAGGAACTGGAGCGCTACTTTTGTGGCGACCACAGTGACATTGGGCGCAAGCTCTAAGATTTCACTGACTAAACCGCTATGGTCTGGCTCCGTATGGCTAATTACTAAATAATCAATCTGAGAAGGATCGATTTGCTCTTTTAATGTTTGCAAATATAGTTCGCGAAACTTAGCATGGGATGTATCGACTAGAGCTAGTTTTTCGCCACGAATGATATAGGAGTTATAGGTTGTACCATTTTGCAGACCAAACTCGATATCAAAGCGATCGCGATCCCAATCTAGCGATCGGATGGTCGTTGTGTCCGCCGCAATTTCCGCAACTTGCACTGTCAGGCGGCGTTCAATCGGCTGTGCCGCAACTTTGCCAATAGAAGGAATCTCAATAGCAGCTACCACGATCTTGTCTCCCTATTTGATTTTCAACTATCCCCAGTCTAATGCTTACTTTTCGACAAGTCCAATTGAATGTACTAATTGATACTATAAGTAACTGACCAAAAAACTAAAAATCAGAGAGCAGCGTGAAGCGATGCTCTCTCAATAAATTTAATCTGCCACTATGCCAGACCTCTATGTTTCGTGGGAAGAATATCATGCCAATATCGAGCAATTGGCAGCCCAAATCTATCAGTCACAATGGGAGTTTGACCAAATTCTCTGTCTTGCTAGGGGGGGGTTACGCATTGGTGACATCCTTTCTCGGATTTATGACAAACCCCTTGCGATTCTGGCGGCATCTTCCTACGGCGGCAAAGATTTTCAGGAGCGCGGCAACTTAACGATCGCCCATAGCATGACGATGACTACTGCTACCCTCGGTAAACGGATTCTGCTGGTTGATGATCTAGTAGATTCGGGTGAAACTCTTGCCCATATCCTCCAATGGCTCAAACAACATCCTGAATTTGCGATTACCGAAGTGCGATCGGCAGTTTTATGGTTTAAAGCTTGTTCTGTTGCCAAACCTGATTATTACGTGCAATTTCTAGCCGATAATCCTTGGATTCATCAACCTTTCGAGAAGTATGAAAAAATGCATCCTAGTGAACTATAGCTGTCGCCACTCTTAAACCAGAATAGTGTGAGGCGGCGCAACGCGCCGCCTCACACTATTCTGGTTTTAAAAGTACAAAAGCTCGTCACACTTTTGTGAATTGGTATGACTACAGATTAAGATTGGAAAATTCTTTGAAGATTAACTTTAACAATTAAGCACATGGACTTTAAAAGTATTATTCGTGATATTCCCGACTTTCCGCAGCAGGGCATCATTTTTCGAGATATTACGCCTCTATTAGCGCATTCTCAGGGGCTAACCGAAATTACGCAAAGGTTTAAAGCAAGATTTGAAGAACTGAATGTTGGCGCGATCGATGCCATCATTGGCATTGAATCACGCGGATTTATTTTGGGCGCACCCCTTGCTGCATTTTTAGGGGCGAGCTTTATCCCAGTCCGCAAACCCAAAAAATTGCCGTCAGATGTGTTTCGAGTAGAGTATGCGCTGGAATATGGAACCGACACTTTAGAAATCCATCAAGATGCGATCGCCGCAGGTCAAAGGGTGATCATTATCGATGATGTAATTGCTACGGGTGGGACTGCGGCGGCTACCGCAAAACTAGTGGAGCAAACTGGAGCAGAACTAGCGGGCTATGGTTTTTTAATTGAGCTAGATTTTCTCAAGGGTAGACAAGCACTACCAGAAGTTCCAATTGTTTCGTTGGTGCATTATTAACTCATCTTACGCAGAGTAAAGATTTGCCCTCACCCCCAGCCCCCTCTCCCGCAATGCGAGGGGCTATGGGGTGAGGGCTTTATAAAACTTCTCTTAGTACAGGACAAATTGCGCGAAAAATTTAAGGAGAAAGTGCGATCGCTTTACAAAAAGTATCACCAATAAAAAGAGAGTGGCAGCGCAATGCGCCGCCACTCTCTCATAACAAAGAAGCGATCGCCAATTGGCGATCGCTTCTTTGTTTGATACTACCAGCTAGATTTAACTACACCGGGTAACAAACCTTGGTGAGCGAGATCTCTTAAAACGTTACGGCATAAGCCAAAATCTTTGTAATAGCCACGAGGACGACCAGTTAACCAGCAACGGTTGCGGTGACGGGTAGGGTTAGCATTACGAGGAATTTGTTGAATTTCGCGATGAATCGCGACTTTTTGTTGTTGTGTCAGTTCAGGACTGGCAAACTTTTCTTTAAGTGCTTCGAGTTTAGCTGCATACTTTTCAGCTAATTTAGCGCGTTTTTTTTCGCGCTCGATCATGCTTTTCTTAGCCATTGCGGTTCTATCAGGTGATGTAGAGGTAAAAGTCTAAAAATTTAATACAATTCGCGACAGTTACCGATCATAACCTAAATAGTCAATTTATAGAGCATGATTTTTCATTTCGCAAGTTTTTAAGCCAAGCGATCGACCTGATTAGACGAGACTGGATGCAAGATATAGCTGTAGTCAGTTATATTAGGACAAAACTAAAACCCAAAAGAGAGTTGCGGCGCGAAGCGCCGCAACTCTCTTTTGGGTTTTTATATTTAATTGCGCCCAGCTACTTAAGTAAAGCGTCCAAATGCACTAGTTTTTTACGATAATTTGAGATTAGTATAATAAGTCAAAACAACAGTTATAAAAGCTATGACTCATCAAACTGGTATTTTGGTTAGCGTGTCAGCAGATGGCAAATTGGAGATCCCGCCAGAGTTACAGTCACAAATGGAGCCATTATCTAGATATGAAGTTCTTGTGACGAATAACGAGATCATTTTCAAAAGAGTATCTCAATCTTTATCATGGGATGATTTATCGCAACGTATTGAAGCCGCAGGGATTGATCCAGAAGAGCCATCACTTCAAGAAATCAGTGACATCGTAAAAGATGTAAGAAAATCTCGCAGAGCTAGAAATGAATGCGCCTAGTTTTGGATGTTAATGTTTGGATCTCTGGATTGCTATGGGGTGGCAGTCCAAGACAAATTGTAAATTTGGCAAAAGCGGGACAAATAACAATCTTTGTCTCAGAGCCAATTTTGAGTGAGATAGCAGAAGTTTTAGATCGGGCAAAATTTCAGGCAAGAATGCGATCGCTAGACATCACAACTGGTGATTTACTAAATATAGTGCATCAACTTTCAAAAAATTGTGTCCCCCTTTCAGTCAATGTCCCTCAATTGCGAGATCCTGATGATGCAATGATTTTAGGAACAGCGATCGCCGCAAAAGCTATATTGATTGTTTCAGGGGATCTCGATCTATTAGTACTTAAAGAATTTGCAAATATTCCGATTCTGACTCCAACCGATTTTTTGAATCAGCATCAGATGAATATTTAGAGCGATCGCTTAGTAAGACTGAAAAGGACGATATATGGCAATATAGGGGTTAACGACCATCAGCCTAAAATCATTGACTACAATCTAACTTGTGTCGCTTGATATAAACCGTTTACAACAAGCCTTGAGTGTCGAGGCAGAGCGAGGCTTTTCCAATTTGCAGGGAAAGCAATTTTTGTTTGCGGATTTTTTAAATGTGAGCTTGCGGGAAGAGTTGCCTGAAGATTGGGAAATGAGCGATCGCCTTCAAGCCCAAACCCTTGCTAATCAATATGCTCAATATCGTGATTTATCCCTATCGCGCCGACAACATTTAGTCGCGGAGACGCGCCGACTGCTTTATGAAGTGCGTCGTCGGGAGATTGCGGAAACTGCTGCCGCACCTAAGCCCAAGAAACCGAAAACTGAGGCGATCGCCGCAACGCAACCCAAAACTACCAAGAAAATAACTCCTGATACCGAATTAAAGGATCTCGAAGGGGTCGGTTCTTTCATGGCGCAAAGGTTTAAACTACTTGACCTCTATACAGTGCGCGATGTTCTTAGTTACTATCCTCGCGATCATATTGACTATGCGCGTCAGATTCCGATTCGTGATTTGAAGGATGGCGATACGGTGACGGTGATTGGCACGATTAAAAAGTTTGGCTGCTTCACTAGTCCCAAAAATCCCAATCTCACGATAGTGGAAATTATTCTGCGTGACTATACGGGGCAGATTAAACTGAGCCGCTTCTGGACAGGGAAACGCTATTCCAATCGGGGTTGGCAAGAATCTCAGAAAAAGCTCTATCCTCAAGGTTGCACGATCGCCGCTTCAGGGGTGGTCAAACAGAGCAAATATGGTCTGACTTTAGAGAATTATGAAGTAGAAGTTCTGGAGCATACTCAAGATACAATTCAATCGAAAACTGTAGGGCGGGTTGTGCCAGTCTATCCCTTGACTGAAGGCGTTACTCCCGAAGCAATTCGTCGTTTGGTGGCGCAATGTCTACCCGCAGTGTCCCAAATTCGCGATCCCATGCCCGATCGCTTTTTGCATGATTACAAAATGATGCCCTTAGCACAGGCGATCGCCCAAGTGCATTATCCCGATACCAGCGAAACTTTAGAGCAATCAGTAATTCGGCTGACCTTTGATAAATATTTCTATCGGCGTTTGGTTTCCCTTTATCGGCGGCAACAGCAAAAAGCGATTCAGTTTGTGCCGCAAAGTCAAGCGATCGCCCAACTAGAAAAGATTCTTCCCTTTGAATTAACCAATGCTCAAAAACGGGTGGTTGCTGAAATTCGGGCTGACCTACAAGGGCAAACACCGATGAACCGATTGGTGCAAGGCGATGTTGGCTCAGGCAAAACGATTGTGGCGGTATATGCTCTGTTAACGGCGATCGAGGCGGGCTATCAAACAGCACTGATGGCTCCGACGGAAGTTCTCACAGAGCAGCATTATCGCAAAATTGTGGAATGGTTTATGCAGCTAAATTTGCCAGTGGAAATCTTGACTGGTTCTACGAAAACTGCAAAACGCCGCGAAATTTTACGACAATTAGAAACAGGTGAACTACCCCTAGTAATTGGAACCCATGCCTTAATTCAAGATGGAGTCAACTTCGCAAGATTAGGACTAGCGGTAATCGATGAGCAGCATCGTTTTGGCAGAGATCAGCGATCGCGACTTTTGCAAAAAGGCAATGACCCTCATGTGCTGATCATGACTGCTACGCCAATTCCACGCACGCTCTATCTCACTAATTCCGAAATTGAAGTTAGCATTATTGATGAACTTCCCCCTGGACGTAAACCAATTCAAACTGTTCTGCTCAAGCCTTCTCAACGCAAAGATGCTTTCGATTTAATTCGCCGTGAAATTGCCCAAAATCGTCAAGCATATATCGTTTTTCCTTTGGTAGAAGAATCGGAGAAAATGGAAGATATCAAAGCCGCCACCCAAGAGCGTGAACATTTGCAAAATGTAGTATTCCCTAACTTCCAAATTGGTTTACTCCATGGTCAAATGTCTTCCGCCGAAAAAGATGAAGCAATTAATACTTTCCGTAGAGGCGAAACCCAAATTCTGGTCGCAACAACAGTCATCGAAGTTGGTGTGGATATTCCCAATGCCTCAGTGATGCTGATTGAACACGCCGATCGCTTTGGGCTAGCACAGCTTCACCAATTACGGGGTAGAGTTGGACGTGGTGCATCCCAGTCCTATTGTCTCTTATTAAGTAGTTCCAAGTCACAAACTTCTCAAGAGCGATTACAGGTTCTCGAACAGTCACAGGATGGATTTTTTATTGCAGAACGCGACTTCCAAATGCGCGGGAAGGGAAAAGATGAAGGCACGGAACAGTCTGGTCATGCAGGTTTCTCGATCGAAGATCGTCTGCCCGATGAAGCGGCTCGTCAAGAGATCTTCCAAATTGCCCGTGAAGCTGCGGAACGGATTATCAAGAAAGATCCAACTTTGGAGCATTTTCCTGCTTTAAAAGCTGAATTTGAAATGCATTATCAACGCTTACAAGGTGGCGCTATTTTTACTTAAATTGTGATAACAAATGCTCAAAAATTTTATTGATCTTTATGATCCGTAGTGGCTCTAATGCGATCGCTATTTTCTACTCATATCCACCAATTTCGACAACGCATTTTTAAAGTCATCGTCTTCTAATTCTACGATTTCATACTGAGCTTCGGAAGGGAAGAAATTACCGAGTGCTTTTTGCAAGGTGGGATCTACGGTCATCACTGGCATAAATTGCTCACCGATCGCTACTCTTAGCATTTCGCTGTTGTGATAGAAGTATTCTTGCAGTAGGGGAATGATGCGGTGATACCAAGTAAATCGCAGGTCTTCGAGTGTTTCAACATTCATGAAGTAGCTATGCCCAATTTGGTAATCGCGTCCGATGAGGAGGGTAATGCGTTTGTTGAGTTGGATGAGCAGTTGATCTAGTTTGATGCCATCAATAATTTTCTCTTTAAGCAGTTCGGGGGCGGGTTTGAGTTCGATAAAGGTAAATCGGCGGCGGAGGGCAATGTCTAATAGGGCGATCGAGCGATCGCTTGTGTTCATTGTTCCTAATATATAGAGATTTTTCGGTACGCCAAATTCTTCTTGGGAGTAAGGCAAGGTAACTTTTAATTCGTTACGCGCTCCAATCCTTTTGTCATCTTCAATCAGGGTAATCAATTCACCAAAAACTTTAGCAATATTTGCTCTGTTGATTTCGTCAATGATAATTAAATATTTATTATCAGGATCTAATTCTGCCTGTCTACAGATTTGTTTAAACACACCATCAACTACTTTGTAACTAACTTCATTTAATTCATTAGTTAAGGGTTTAATTCCTTCTACAAATTCTTCATAAGCAAAGGATTGGTGAAAGGTAACAAACTTTAGATATTTTGATATATCTGCAACAATTCCTGTAGATTCCTTGAGGTTTTGGAGTTGTTCAGACAAATTTTCTTCGATATACTCTCTACCCAAATCAGTTAAAAACCAATCTCCATTTTTTGTCTTCTCAAATAAATATGGAGGTTGCCTTTTTGAAATTCCATACTTTACTGTCTCAACAGAAACGTCTGTATGTATTTGCAGCATTGCATGAATCATATTACTCAATTTCTGAGTCTTAGTTGTCTTCCAAAAAGCATTAACTAAATCATCTTTAACAAGTTCAGTAACTTTGAATAATTTATCTTTTTTATAATTGACATACATTGCAAATGCGATCGCTTCATGCCACGTCAAACCTTTGACTGCATCTTGTCTTCGTTGCTCTGGAGTTATGGGAGATTGTAATTGTTTGGACAAAAATAATTTTGCAAATTGACTTACCGTATGGGTTTTGCCCGTACCAGGTGAACCGTAAAGAATTAGGTTTTTGCATTTTTGGAAATAATCAGTCAAATCATATTTATGTGTCATATCCGTATTATGATTGTCAAAATTTTTTTGATCACTTACTAATGGTAAAAAACTATATAGAAAGTCAGCAATTTGATGAGTATTCAATTCCTGAAATTCTTGAAAACTCTTTATATGATCAAGCAATTTAAGGTTGTTTCTACAAATACTATATCCGTTAAATTTTCCAAAATATTTGAAATATTGTAAATAGCACAATATTATTTCCACCTTAGTTATTGGCAGAAAATATTTTGGGAAATATAAATAGAGTAATCGTATTTTTAAACGATGATTTTTATCAAAATATTGGTTCGCAATCGCATCTAAACCATTTCTAGAATTGCTATTGAATTTATCAATTAAATTAATCAATCCCAACTTGATTTTTTCAAACTTTTCTATTCCTTTGACTTCATCTGAAGAATCTAAATCTTTGAATTTAAATGATTGTTCTAAAACTACTGTTTTAGATGTTAGCCAGTAAAGCATTCCATCAGATGGATCTATAAAATCTTTATAAGTGATGTCAAGCAATTTATCTGCTGGAAATTTCCTGATAAATTCCTGCCGTAACAATAATATTTTCTGGGATTCTAATTTAGAAGATTCTTGTTTTGTCTCTTTCCATTCCTGAAGTGCAATCCGCCAATCTTGATTAGAACTCATACATTTTCTTGATAATATCCAAAATTATTCTTGAGTTTTTTACCAGCTTGCTATATCTAATATTGAGATGCTTTACTAACTCCAAATCCATTGATTGAGAATTACAAACTGATTCTCTAAGTTATATCCTGACATCTCAAGATTAGCGATCGCCTTAGCAATAGACTGATAACTCATATTTTTTGAGGTGTCTGAGTTCTGATAAACAGCTAAAATACCCTCATGAATTAGGTTAACTTGATGTAATTCAAGGAAATCATCGCAATTTCTAGTCAGTATTACTCGTTTATACTGCCTTGCATAGTCAAATACAGCACTATCTGGCAAACCTCCTAAACCTATTTCATTGACTGTAAACACATCATGCCCCACTCCACACAACAAATTCACTAAATATTTCGACTGAGAATCTTCATCAAGCAGCAACTTTAGGCTCAAAGGAAACTCCTTTCTCTACTAAATGGTAACGCTCCTCATCAGCCTCTAACTTCAACAAATCTTGATGACTTTCACAATAGCGAACAACCTCATCAATTGTATCTAAAGGCAAATTCCAATTATCAGCAGCTTCTTCAACTGACATTTTATTAGCTATCATGTCTTGCCAAATAGTCGAAGCAAGTAGTTTTTGTCCCTTAACATATAACTGTTTTCGCCAAGCATGATTCCGTTTTGCTAAATATTGCCAATCATCAATCTCAACCTGATTTTGCAACGACTGAACTAGCGCCGCAATAAGATCAAGGCGATCGCCTTTTGACAATTTATAAGCTTGTTCCTTAAGTTCTTGCAGCAACATGGTGAATGCTCCTAAACAATACCAAATTATATTCTAATGCATATTTAGAGACTGACAAGAACCAATTTAAGGATAAAATGCAATGCGCTAATCTGAATGATAACAGCCCTAAATAGTTCTTAAATTAACGAATCTTTTTTATAAAAAACAATACCAACCCGATTTATATGATCGACTAAATTAAGATTGTCAATATCCTTGAAAATCGATATATCAAAAGAATAAGGCAAAAACAAATCATCAATATCTAACTCAATACTACTTAAATGTGAATAACTAAGTTCATCACCAATCAAAGTCAAATCAATATCCGAACCATTGCGGTAATTCCCCTTAGCGCGTGAACCATATAATAATACTTTTTCGATTTTAGGATATTTTGCAAATACAGAAATAATCTCGTTAATGGTTGATTCCTTTAGACCAAATCGCTTGACAGTTTCATCAGTTTGCATCATCACTTAATTCCTGCATCTTTTTACCTAACTCTACAAACAAAGCAAAAAATCTTGTCTGGATATTCGTAATAATTGCCTCAGCCGTAGCTTCATTATAAGTATGCACCGTCTGATTACGATCCTTAATCATATCCATCCAACTTTCCCCATCCTCAATCAATCCCACCTTAAAAGCAGCTCTCACCGAATCCTTAGAACCAGTAATATTTTGGATACCTTGATCCTGTAAATAATCTTTTAATACATTCCATGCTAATTCATGGGTATATTCAAAAGCTTGTATTAATCCCTGCTGTTCCAGTTCATTCAACTCACCTTTGTCAATAAACTTAGTTAACTGCACTAATGCTTTTTTATAGTTGGAAAATCTCTGCTTCCAGCGAATATCTTCATTCATAATTATTACAATTACCTTTGACTACACTTACTCAAAAAGTACTTTCAACCGCTTTATTAGCTTATCACGCTCCTCCTGCTTGCTCAAATCACCACAAAGATCAATCGTCGCCGCCGTAATCGTCCCGCCTTCTATATCAAACCTAGCTCTAAGCTCTGACATCCCCACCACCTGTGGATAAATCAGCAACACATTCGGACAGTTGTAGCGTTGAGCATAGGCATACATTTGATAAAAATCTGCCTGTGAAACACCCAACTTGCGATCGCCTTCCTTTAATCTCTTATACTTCGTATCCATAATCAAAGGGAAACTTCTATTTTGACGTATTACCAAATCGGGCTTTAAGTGGAATACGCGCTTACCTTCTGTAGTCGCAAGGTATTTTGGCTCATGGTGAGACTGTGGCAACAATTCACAATCTTGTAGCTCTATTGGTAAAATTTCCTGACGATGGCGATCGATAAAGGCGATTACGAACTCCTCAAAAAGCTTATTCATATCCAAAGCAAAGGCAAAAGTCTGGAAATTGCCACTGGATAATTGCAAACTCTCATTTTCTAGAAACAAACGCGTCAGATTTAAAAGTGGCTCAAAGCGTTGGTTTAAGCGCGTAATTGGAATTAATCGCAAATCTTCAACATTCACCTTTGGCAATAAAGTTACTTCTTCCATCCATTGCTGCAACTCATGCAACATTTGTCGATTATGGAAATTGCGCGTTAACTGATACAGCCGCTCCACCACATAGCGTAAAACCCGATTCAGTTGATTGTCCGCCGTAAATTCATCAAAAGTCACAGCGAACAAATGCTTACGTTCAGGACGACGTAGCTGCTCTGTTAAGTTCCATTTGCCTTTGAGAACTGGTAAAGTATCACTCACAGCTTGGTAATTCCGAAAAGCGCCCCTTTGCCACTCTTCCAAAAGATTCATTGCAAACAAGCGTGTCAAAATCTCAAACCAATCGAGATCCTGTTGACATAGAGAAGCCAGAGAATATTGCTTAACACTCAACTGGTGAGTATATTCCAACATATACAGCAAATTCCGCACTGCTTCTTGCTTTTGTGTTGCCACATCAGATGAGCGATACATTTTCGGTAAAACTTCGACGGTGCGATCGCCTAATCGAAATACACCCACATATTGCCGCGCTTTTAGCTCCCGATCGCCATTGTAGATAGTCAAGTCAAACAAGCGATCGCCAAGTATTTTTTCTAACTTAGTGATCGCCTCTTGCTCTCGATCTGTCCAATTAAAACCACTGCTCAATTCGTATTCAAATAAGGATAGTTCCACAAATTTTTGCAAGTTATTTTAATACAGATTACGAAGCTTTAGATTTTGCCTCGATCGCCTCAAGCCGACTTTTAAGCTCCTGATTATTTTTGCGAACTTGATCGAGTTCCTCGCGCAATTGTTTTAGCCCTGCATCCTTACCGATCGCCTTTTGGACTCGTTGAATAGCTTCATCAGCAGCACGGCGGACTCTGCCATCAGGCGTGGAATCAGACAGCGATCGCAATACGCCAATTGCACCAGCATTGTCAATTTGTCCCAAGGCGACAACGGTAGATAGTTGAGTTAAAAAGAACGTCTCTTGAGAGATTACCTTTAAACGATTGAGAACCTGCCCCATTTTCGGTTTGGTTTGGGATTTACCGATTGCTCCTAACGCTCTAATCGCAGCAAGGCGCAAAGGTTGTGATACATCAGGTTCCGTATATTTATTGGTATTTCGCAATTTCCTCAACTGTAATCGGTTCATTATTGGATCGACTGGGGACATCAACAACGATCAGAAATCCTTCGACTTTTCCTCTACCCACAGTAGTTAGAGCATCAAGAATCTTGGGCATATCGGCTTTGAGCAAATTGCCGCGATCATCATAAAGCTCGATCGCTGACAGACAGCCCAATGTCGCATTCCAATCAAAATATTTGCGATCGAC
This sequence comes from uncultured cyanobacterium, assembly GCA_963703315.1. GTDB lineage: Bacteria > Cyanobacteriota > Cyanobacteriia > Pseudanabaenales > Pseudanabaenaceae > Pseudanabaena. The sequence continues at coordinate 309,339 of OY969811.1, forward strand.
CACTTTATCTTTATTCCCGAAAAAGTCGATCGCCGCACCACTGCCATGAATCCGAAATAGCGATCGCCCGACATTTCCTGCCCAATAGCTTTGCTGCATTGGCTGATAGTTACGCCATGTAGGAGGCAAAAGCGCTTGATAAGCTTGTAAACTGCCCGTGAATTTTCCCTTTTGATTTGGTAAAAATGCCTGTACGCCATCCTCAAAAGGAACAAATAGATTCACTAACGAAAATTGTCCATAGGCATGGAAAACTTCATCATCAGGTTGGAGGGAAACGCCTTCCATGCGGTAAATACCTTGCGGAGTGCGTCCATTTGTAAAGTACCAATCAAGATTTCGCAAAGATTGCAGTAATAGCGGTGCTGACCAAAGTTGATTACCGCGCTTCAGAAATTTACCATTCCGATCTTTGATCACCGACAAACATAAAACCTCCCGATTGGGACGACATAGCACATACATCTGCGCTTGCTGTGGTGCAATTTGCCATTTTAATAAATCTGCCAGATCGGGGATTGTAGTAACTTGATGAGCTTTTTGGGGATTTTGGAGGCGATCGCTTTGATTGGTTTGGATGGTAGCCCGCAAATGCAGATCCTGCTGCCAATTGGGAAAGCGTTGCTGAACTTTGAGGATTAGCTTTTCGACTTGCACCTTACTAAGACTTTGCACAGGATCGGTAGATTGTGCTAAAGCTGCGAGGGATAAAGCTACCCATTGAGAGTCATTACCATCATTAATTGTGCGGACAAAATAGGGCTTGAGCTTGCCATATACCGCAGGCTTGAGCGTATATAGCTGCATCCCCACCTGCATCGCCGTATCAATAATTCCTTTCTGCGGATCGGTCAGATTTGTCTCTGTCGTCATCTGCAAAACCTTAGCTAAAGCCTCAACTGCATAGGGTTCGTCAGGTGCTAAGATGCCGATCGCCCAGAGAGAGTCTTGCCAATGGGTCGCATTACTTTCGGTAATAGGATACTTCTGAAGATCAAACCGACTAGGATGTGCCTTTTGCTGCTGCTCTTGGATTTGGGCAGTTCGCGCTGTTGCCGTTGCTTTTGGTTGATAACCGCGAATTGGTGGAGTCTGTGCTTTCGCTATTTGTGGTGCGATTAGCAAAATGGCGATCGCCACCACAGTCCTAGACATTAATTGATACATTGCACCTTACAGTCTATTGAGGCTAGAGAAATTTTTGAAAGCGCCGCGAAGCGGCGCTTTCAAAAATTTCTCTGGGTTTTAATCAAGATATGCATAGACAAAAATGACTCGCTTAGCGAGTCATTTTTGTCTATTTTGTCTATGCTGATTCAGGTTTAGGCATTGAGGCTGGATGCTGCAAAATCTCCGCCGTCGATAGTTTCTCTACCATGTCACGAGTAATCAGACACTTGGTGACATCCTTGCGTGAGGGCAACTCATACATCATGTCTAGCATCAACTGCTCAACGATACCGCGCAAAGCTCTCGCCCCAGTTTTGCGTCGATAGGCTTCCTTAGCGATCGCCTGAACAGCATCGGGCTGAAACTCAAGTTGGACATTATCCATTTTCAAAAGTTTTTGATATTGCTTGATCAACGCACTACGCGGCTCCGTCAAAATTGCCATCAGTGCTTTTTCATCAAGCGGATCAAGTACAGCCGTCACAGGTACACGACCGATAAATTCGGGAATCATGCCAAACTTAACCAGATCATCGGGCTGGAGATTTTTCAGAATCTCCGCCGTGCGCTTTTCGCGGGGAATCGACTCACCCTGCTGCACAAACCCCATCGATTTTTTACCGATGCGCTGCTCGATTAGCTTCTCCATGCCACCGAACGCGCCACCGCAAATAAACAAAATATTCTTGGTGTCAATCTGAATACAGTCTTGGTAAGGATGCTTGCGACCACCTTGAGGCGGCACATTGGCGATCGTCCCTTCTAGCATTTTTAGCAAAGCTTGCTGGACACCTTCGCCTGAGACATCACGAGTAATCGAAGTATTTTCACTTTTACGGGCAATCTTATCAATTTCATCAATATAAATAATGCCGCGCTGAGCCTCTTCGACATCGAGATCGGCAACTTGCAATAGCCGCAGTAAAATATTCTCTACATCTTCACCGACATATCCCGCCTCAGTCAGAGTAGTCGCATCGGCAACCGCAAAAGGTACATCGAGCATTTCCGCTAAAGTCTGTGCCAAGAGAGTTTTACCACAACCAGTCGGACCAATCAGCAAAATGTTGGATTTCTGGAGTTCGATGCCATCTTCAGACTGACCTTTGGCGGCTGACTCGATGAAACTCAAACGCTTGTAGTGGTTATATACGGCGACAGACAAAACTTTTTTGGCTTCGTCCTGACCAACTACATTTTCATCGAGATATCGCTTGATATCGCGGGGCTTGGGAATCTGACTGAGGTTAAGATTTGCCGCAGTTTTGGTTTTCCGCTTTTCATTGGCAGGATCTTTACGTTGGGCTGCTTGAGGCGGAGCGCTATTAAACAACTCCTCATCGAGGATTTCATTACACAAATCCACGCACTCATCGCAAATGTATACCCCTGGTCCAGCAATTAGCTTGCGTACCTGCTCCTGTGATTTACCACAGAAGGAACATTTCAGATGAGAGTCATATTTACTGGGCATAAGCTATCTCAGTGTGGTGTTACGCGATCGCTAAACTAGGGAGAGGGCAGGTTGCTGGAGGGTCTGAGCATTGGTTAAAACGCGATCAATTAAACCATATTCTAAAGCTTCAGCAGGAGACATGAAGAAATCACGCTCGGTATCTTGCTCAATCTGTTCAAGGGGCTTGCCTGTATTGACGGCTAACATTTCATTGAGCGATCGCTTGATGTACAGGATTTCCCGCGCTTGAATCTCGATATCGACTGCTTGACCCTGAGCGCCACCGAGGGGTTGGTGAATCATGATCCGCGCATTGGGCAGAGACATCCGTTTGCCTTTAGCACCAGCCGCTAGGAGAAACGCACCCATGCTCGCTGCCAGCCCCATGCAAATTGTGCAAACATCAGGACGGACATGGTTCATCGTGTCAAGGATTGCCATACCTGCGTAGACCGAGCCACCAGGGGAATTGATATAGAGATAAATATCTTTTTCTGGGTCTTCAGCTTCTAGGAATAAAAGTTGAGACATGATCAGGTTGGAAGTGGTGTCGTCTACTTGTGAACCCAAGAACACAATCCGTTCCCGCAATAAGCGCGAGAAAATATCAAATGCTCTCTCGCCTTTACCTGACTGCTCGACTACCATCGGCACGACCTGATTTTGGGGCGTGGCGATCGCGTATGGATCTGATATTGATTGACTAGATAAAGGGAACATTCGTTTTGAATTCACCATCATTTTGAAGCACTACCTCAATAAAGCTTGGTATTTACCATAACTATCTAAGAGCTATTATGCATCAAAAATTGCAGTGGTAGATTGCCATACTATTCTAGTTAATCTAAAAATTTACTAAAAGAGGGGTGCTTAGCACCCCTCTTTTGTTGGTTTAAGCTTCTTCGGAAGTAGCTTCTACAGTGACAATATCGTCGGCATCAGCTTCGGGGGCGATCGCTTCGAGGGTTTCTTCAACGGGAGGTTGGAGAGAGCCTTGCTCAACTAGCTCGATTTGCGAATGTTCTAGCAACCAAGTTAATGCCACCTCGGTCAAGATTTCCTCACGAATGACTGTATTTAGGCGCGAGGGATCAATATTTTGACCTTTGAGGGCTTCAAGGGCATTGGCAACTCTTTCATTGAGTTCGGCTTCATCGATCTTGAGATTTTCCTGCTTGACGATTTCATCAAGGGCAACTTTGCGTCTGAGGCGTTTAACGGCTTCAGGTTGATTGAGGCGACGCATTTCTTCGACCAATTCCTTGGTGAACAGTTGCTTTGCCATCGCAGGATCAATCCGCTCTTGGAGATAGCTAGCTTGCTGCCTTACCAAAAAGTCAAGTTCTTGCTGGAGGAGGGTAACAGGTAGATCAACTTCGAGTTCGGCAGTGAGGGCATCAAGAACTGCCGTTTCTTTGTTGGCTTTAGTTTTAGACTCAGCCTCATCGGTGACACGCTTTTCTAAAAGTTCACGCAATTCCGCGATCGTTTGCTTGTCACTGATCGATTGAGCAAATTCGTCATCAAGGGCAGGAAGCTCACGACCCTTGATCGATTTGATCGTAATGACATATTTAATTTCCTTGCCGACATACTCTTCGGGGTAATAGTCTTGAGGGAAAACTGACTCAACTTCAACGACATCATCGATCGCCGCACCCACGATCGCCTTTACGACTTCAGGAATGAAGGCTTTTTCATCCACATCTAATTGAAAGTCGTCTTCGCCCGCATCAGGCAATTCTTCCCCTGTAGCACGATCTAAAACTTTGAGATCGACGGTAACGACATCTTCGAGTTGGATTGCCCGATCTTCGACAGGTACAAGGGTGGACTTACGAACTTGAAACTCGCGTAGGGTACGATCAACTTCGGTGAGGTCTGGTTTAATTTCTTCAGCTTGCACTGCAAAATCTTGATATTTAGCAAGAGTTACTTCTGGCTCAACATCGATCGCTGCTTTAAAAGATATTTCTTGACCAGGGTTAAAGGTTTGGACAAGGGTTTCAATATCGGTGATCAGTTGAAAACCGCCCAGAGCTTTGTCTTTAACTTCTTTATTTTCTGCGAGGACTTCATTTAAAGTTTTTTCTAGCAACTCTTCGAGAACATTTGCTTTGAGTCGCTGTGTACCAACTTGTCTGAGTACAAGCTGTTGTGGTGCTTTGCCTTTGCGAAAACCGGGGACTTGGATCGTGCGCGTCAAGTCTTTGACGATGCGATCGTATATTGCTTGAGACTTTGCCCCTTCTACTTGAATGTCAAAACCAATTTGACTAGCGGGAAGCTTCTCTAGAGTGACCTTCATTATTAAATATGCCTAGATTAAGTATGCCTAGATTAAATATATCTAGTAAATCAAAAAACACGTTTGGGCGTTTTGCCAACTTTTGACAAAACTGTTAGAGAGTACCAAATTATGCCAAGTCTATAATAATACGATATTGGCGATCGCATTTACACAAAAAACAGAACAGCACTTTCCATAGCACTAAACCCAAAAAGGCTTAGAAATGCTTGCTTTGCAAGCATTTCTAAGCCTTTTTGATTTGGCTCTGTATAGCTAGCGCCGCAGCTACCCCTTACTTCTTTGCCATAAAGGTAGGTCGTCCATCATTTGGTTTCGTGGGAGATTCAGGTTTGCTACTTGCCGCAGGATCACGGGGTGAAGGGGTAAGTGATTCTGAACCATCTAGTAAGATTTGAATTTTTGGACCAGTTGTGGCAAGGCGAATTATCATCCCATGCAGTACCCGCTCTTTGTCAATTTGCTGATCGTCAATGTATGTGCCATTTGCGCCAATATTCACAATCTCCCAATATAGAGAATGACGATGTAGTTCAACATGGTAACGAGAAACAACTGAACTATAGAGGATCACGTCATTATCACCAGAGCGTCCCACTCGAATCACAGGCTCAGACTCAAATTTCCATGTTTGGATAGGAATAGCTTCGATCGGATGCAATAGGTTCAGCGTAATCACGGGTTTAATCTAGAAATTTTACAGAGATAGGAAAATTTTGACCGCAAATATTACAGAATTTGCACTTATTTCAAAAGTTTAACATTGACTTTAATCATGCTGACAACTTGTCATTAAAGTAAGTAGATGAGCGCACAAATTAATAATTTGTGCGCTCATCTAAGTAGTTGGGCATAATTAAAAACTAGAATCAAAACCTGTGGCGCACGCGCAGCGTGCGCTACAGGTTTTAGGGTTTTATATTTAATTGCGACTAGATACTTAAGAAAACTATGAAAACTGTCACTATTATTGGCTGTGGGGCGATCGGGGCAATGATTGCCTACGAGTTAAGTCAATCTCAGTATGAGGGGAAAGCCCTAGAAGTGACAGTGCTTGAAGCTAAGGGACAACCTGCTATGGGAGCAACTGGGGCGGCATTGGGGGTGCTGATGGCAGCTTGCAGTGCTAAGGCTAAAGGTGATTTAGTGAACTTACGCTTAGCGAGTTTGAGCAAGTACGATCGCCTAATTTCTGAGTTAACTACTCAAACTAAGCAGGATATTCTCTATAACCGTAATGGGATTTTAAATTTGTATCGATCGCCTGATGCAGAAACTAAGGCGCGATCGCTAATTGAAATTCGTAAAGAACAGGGCTTTGCTTTGCAATGGCTAGACTCTGAGCAAATTTCGCAACAGTTTTCCCAATGGCATACCGATGGTGGTTTATTAAGTCCAAGCGATCGCGCTTTGCATCCCACCCAATTTGTCAATGCTTTAGTCAAAGCCGCCACTCAAAATGGGGTGAAGTTTCATTGGCATACCACAGTCCCAAATTTAGATGAGTTATCAAGCGATCGCATTGTAGTTACCGCAGGTCTAGGCAGTAACCCCTTACTTGCCCCACTTTTAAAAAACCAAACGCAAGAGCTTTTACAGCCTGTTGGGGGGCAAGCCTTACGGGTAAAAGTTCCCAATCTTAACCTCAAGACGGTTATTCACGCTGAAAATGAAGATGGCTCCGATATTAATATTGTGCCGCTTGGTGATGATCAATATTGGCTCGGTGCAACTGTCGAATTTGATTACGAGCAGTTGCCCCGTGAGGAGAATATATTGTTTTTGCTAGAGCAGGCGATCGCATGGTGTCCCACTTTTGCTAAGGCGGCAGTTTTAGAAACATGGTCAGGCGATCGACCTCGACCACAGGGGACAAGAGCGCCAATTTTAGGATTTGTCCCTGAATATCCCCATATTTTGATTGCCACAGGACATTACCGTAATGGGGTAATGATGGCTCCTGTGACTGCACAAATTACTAAAGATTTACTATTGACTGGCGAGAGCGATTTACCTTGGAAAAGTTTTTCTCTCAAGGAATAAAGCTACCTTGTATACATAAGTTTCAAAACCCCCTTTAATTCCCCCTTGCAAAGGGGGACGACTAGAAATTTCTGATTCCCTCTCCTTTGCAAGGGGAAGGCTGGAAATTAATTCCCTCCCCTTTGCAAGGGGATGGCTAGGGAGGGGTTAGGGATTAGCTGTGTGTAAAATCTTCATTGTTTGACAGGGACTAGATCGGGGACATCAGTAAACTTGGTTAATACGCTGGAGTCAAGACTGAGGCGATCGAGTAACTTGGCAAACTCCTTACAGCATTCCGCCGAGTTGTGCAAAATTTGCTCTTGAGCAAACTTGATAATAATCCAGCCTGAATCCACCAAAAATCTTTCGGCTAAGTCATTTCGCATCATTACGGCGGCATTATCGGAGGCAAGATTAATCTCGATCGCAATATGGGCATTAAGTTCAGGATCGATATAGGTTAAGGCAGGTGACCAATCGTAATTAATGCTCGGAATATGTAGATTTACGCCTTGATAGATAGTTCCAGTTAAATGCTGCTGAAGCGTAATTCCAAAATAGTAAATCACGCCTTCGATAGTTTGCTCATCTGTTGGTTTCGCATCGAGTAAAGGATTCATCACCTCACTCAAAGCGATCGCCTTGTCATGAGGAGATAACTTTGCAAAAAACTTGCGAAATTGCTGATGGCGAAACTCAAGGATGCGTTCAGGGGCATGGGCGATCGCTAATTCCTGTTGATATTTAATCTCTTCACGGGAATAAGCTTCTAACTTAGTTAAATATCGCTGAAACGTCTCTTGATGTTTTTGATATCGTCTTTTGTAAGTCTCAAACTGATATTTAATCCGAATCACAATTGCTATTGTCCCCACAATGAGCAAAATGATACCTAACTCTTTGGCAAACAGCGTAATTATCGATACCACCACAGTTAGCCCAAAGGTCAGAGCTAGTGCTTCCTGTATGTGAATCGGTGTCGGCTGGCGATAGGCAGGAACACTAGGTAGGCTGACATTAAAATTAGGTGCAACAGGCTTAGATTGAGCGATGCGTTGCACTTCTGGAGGAATGAGAATAACAGGAAACTGACGCATCAATTAATCTACGTGGTTAATTTGATTGATAGAAAAGGGGCGCTTTGCGCCCCTTTTCTATCTAAGCATTTTCTAGTCCAGGGATGGAACGATATAACTGAATATATTTATCGGCTGAGGACTGCCAACTGAAGTTCCCACTCATCCCACGCTGTTGTAAAGCTCTCCATGCATCGGTATAGCGATAACTTTCCCATGCACGCACCAGACAGGTATATAAATCCAATGGCTCGTAGCGATCGAAGCTAAAGCCTGTACCTGCCTGACCAATCGGATCGTGGAAGGATACCGTATCAACTAATCCACCAGTACGACGCACAATTGGGATAGAACCATAACGCAATGCAATTAATTGACTAATACCGCAGGGTTCAAACCGACTTGGCATCAAAAAGGCATCAGAACCTGCATATACCCGATGTGATAAGGCAATGTTAAACAAAATCTGGGCTGACATCCGTCCAGGGTAACGTGAGGCAATTTGCCAGAGTTGCGACTCATAATAGCGTTCGCCCGTGCCTAACACCACAAACTGGACATCGGTATAGGCTAAGAACCGCTCCAAAATTTGTAATAGTAAATCAAGCCCTTTCTGTTCTACTAATCGCCCTACCATTCCAATCAGAAAAGTACTAGGGCTTACAGTTAAACCTAGCTCTTTTTGCAAAGCAATTTTATTGGCAAGGCGATCGTCAAGGGTTTCTACTGAATAGTTTTGTACTAAGGCAGAATCAGTGGCAGGATTTTCAGCCTCTGTGTCAATGCCATTGAGAATGCCCCAAGGTTTGAGGAAAGAGAGTATGCCTTCTAATCCCTCACCGTAAGCTGGTGTACAGATTTGCTGGGCATAGGTTGGTGATACAGTATTTACGCGATCGGCATACTTAATCCCTGCTGCCATCGAGTTATGGGCATCCATGTACCAAGGAGTCCAAGTAATCTTATCTAAATACCATTTCCAAGGGCCTTGATAGGCGAGGTTATGAATTGTGAATACAGTGCCAATGTCAGAAACTTGATGCATCCACACAGGAATCATGCCTGTATGCCAATCATGGCAATGAATAATATTTGGTTTCCAATAGTTCCATGCAAACTCAGCTACAGCATTGGAAAACATGGTGAACCGCCAATCTTCATCTTCACCTGAATAAATACGGGCAGGAATAAATGAGCCATGCCCCACTAAATATAAAGGTACATCTGTACCAGGGAGGACGGTCTGAAAAATATCGAACTCCTGAAACATGGCATAGCCTTTCCAGATCCATTCAGGATTTTCCTTGAGCTTGGGTGGAACTACGCCGTAGTAGGGCATGATAATCCGTACATCATGTCCCATCTTGCGAAGAACAGGGGGAAGTGCGCCCACTACATCTGCCATACCGCCAACTTTGGCGAGAGGTGCAACTTCAGCCGCCGCAAATAAAATTTTCATGCGATGATTTCGTACTCGTATTCAGGATACTTGATTATTTTCAGGCATAGAGCGATCGCTATAGCAGCAATTTTTACAAACGGTCTGAGCCGCCCGCTATGCAGGCATCTCAGATCGAGTGGGGCTGTCCCCAAATAATCTTTTCATGGGTATAAACCACCATCCCTGGTTTTGCGCCTTTAGGCTTGAATACATATTTAGGATTGGTGCAAACCACAGGAACTTGATCGCTTTGTCGGGCGCGACTGTAATAGGCGGCATAGTTGGCGGCAGTTTGGAGATCTTGATCTTCAGCGATCGCCCCCGCAGGTAAGCGCAATAACACATGACTACCAGAAATTTCTTGAGCATGGAGCCAGAGATCATATTCCCCTGCGATACGGAAGGAAATCAAATCGTTTTGATAGTTATTTCTACCAACCCAAACTTCAAATCCATTAGGAGTTTTAAAGCGATGGCAGTCGGGAATTTCTTCTTGCTTAGTGCGATTACTTTTATTTTTACCGCCCTTATTACTGGTCTTAGCGCGAGGAGCGTATTCAGCAGTGACTTTGAGATAGCCTTGTTGCGAGAGTTCGGCACGAATTTCCTGTAAAGCTGAGAGTTCGCTCTGTTCTAATAAACCAACGGCAGTAGCAACCTGTTCGAGATAGGCGATTTCCTGTTGGACTGACTCTAGGAGTGGCGCGATCGCTAGGGCAGCTCGCTTTTGTTTTTGATGTTTTTTATAAAAGGATTGAGCATTCTGAGCCGCGTTCTGAGTAGGATCGAGGGGAATAATCACCGATGCTTCAGAATGAAAATCAGTGAGGATAATCTCCTTCATGCCAATTTCCCAGAGATGCAAATGTGCCATCAGCAAATCTGCTTTGTTTTTAAAATCATCGGCTTGAGTGGAGAGTTCTAAGCAATCTAGAAATTCTTTCTCTTTGATACTCAGCTTTGTTAGTTGACTGTGAACTGCTTGGCTAATTTGCTGGTGCAACTGCTGAAAGGCAACTTGTCCTGTTTGTTGAGCATAGTAGCGATCGCAAAAATCATTAACTGATGGATTGCCCTCATCCCCCAGCCCCTTCTCCCAGAGCGGGAGAAGGGGAGCAAGAATCTTATCCCCCTCTCCCTCATTGGGAGAGGGGCTAGGGGTGAGGGCATCCCCCTCTCCCTCATTGGGAGAGGGGCTAGGGGTGAGGGCATATCCTTTTCTTATGAAAGAGGGGCTAGGAGTAAGGGCATAGCCTTTTCCTTCTAAATGGGGATAGAACTGTTTTTGCTCAATACAGGTCAGCCAAATTTGCCAAGCATGAAATAATGCTTCCCATTCTTGATTAGTTAAATCAGCAACGTTTTTGTCACCATTGATACCTGAAATTGCCAATAGCGATCGCACTAAGGACGAACTAACCCCTCGATAATTGCTGAGTAAATTGCGCTTAATTTCTTTGGGAATTAAAATCAGGCGATCGCGCCACGAGTCAAAGGATTCACTCAAACTGGGAATTGCTTCGAGCAATGCGGGTGGTAATTCGTAGCGATCGCCTGTTTGGATGGGTCGCACTCGTGACTGCTTGCTACTGACTTGGTGAGCAGCAGTGACAATTTCGCCATTGGCATTCACTAAAATGGCATTGCTATATTTGCCCATCACTTCTAAATACAGATGCCACTGCACCACATCGTCAGGACGCTTAGCAAATTGCAGATCGACTACGCGCTCCCATTGACTCGTAAGCTGTACAGAAACTAGGGCAGATCCTGCCACTTGATGCAAAATCTGTTGACTAAAGGTAAAAGTATCAGGCTGTTTCGGTGGTGGCACACTGATATGTAATCTCGCGGCTTGGGGATGCCATGATAGCAACAGCCATTGTTTCTTTTCTAAAGTTCGTAATTGTAAATGAATCGTGTGGCGATCGCTTTGATGTACCTGCTCTAATCTCGCAGGCACACAAGCTTTGTTTAGCTCATGGGTCAAAGCCACAAGTGTTGTCAGATCAGCAGGTTGCATCGTTTTAATATCGTTTCATAAAAGAGAGTGGACGCAAAGCATCCACTCTCTTGTTCGTCTTATGGCTTTATGTGGTTATTTATCAGGATCAATACGTGGACGGATTTGTTCAGCTTCAGGACAATCATCGGATACCAGCAGGTCATGAGAGGATATTCCTGTTTTGGTGAAAGATGATAATCTCTGGGTCACAGCACCAATGCTTTCTAGTCTGACCATTTCTTCCCAAGAGCAAACCTCGTCTTCATCCTCAGTCTCGTATCGAATCGTTACCACGTCACCTTCAATATCTAGTATTTTAGCCCTTTCTAGCCAACGTCCCTGATCCCTCAGGTAAATCCAAACATCGCTCTTGGCTTCACAAAGTTGATATATTTTGCGATGTAGCATTCGCTTATGTCCTCAGGGTTACATAATTTTTAAGGCTAGAGCATACCTCAAAAGGTAAGAATCTAGCTATTAATATTGTAAACGACTAAACAAACATTTAAGAGACATATTTTCCCCACTGTGAGTATCATGGTTGATCGGGGTTTTGATCGCGATCGCCTTTAACTTCCTGTGGCGCACGCTGCGCTTGCGCCACAGGCTTCAGAGCCTTTTATCGCTGTTCTTTAAACTGAATTACAACACGGCGGTTAAAGGCGTTATCTGTGGCTGTATTATTTTTTCGCGATGGTTGCAACCAAGATAGAGCCTCAAAAGTAACTTTGTAATTATTATCAAGCCCGCGATCGCGTAGCATTCTCACTACTTCATTTGCTCTCGCTTGCGAAAGATCCAGATTATAGGCATAGTCGCCTGTCTTATCAGTGTGACCACTAATTTGAATAATGCCACGTCGCCCTTGGATCTTTGCCCAGAAATTATCGATTTTAACTTCTTCAGGTTGCATCAATTGGGTTTCGTTAGAAGGGAAAAAGATCGTCACTTCTAAGTCTGGATTGGTAATTGGTAAAACTGAAGTATTAACATTGCGATCGCCAGCTACTTTCCCAGCCGCATCCCCCGTTAATTGACTAGCTCTATTCTTAGAATTATCGTTAACTTTAGAATTATCGTTAATTACTGGATCAGAACTGTTTTTAGAATTATTTACGAGTTTGTTCTCATTATCTCCAGAACTATTGCTAGATGATTTGTCTCCTACTTTGTCAGGATTTTTACTAGATTTATTGCCACTCGCATCTGTCAAGCTTTTATTTGCCAGACTTTTATCTGCCAAGCTTTTATCTGCCAGACTTTTACCAACAGATTTATTGGAGTTATTAGAATTAGCTAGAGAGTTTGAATTTGCTGAGCTAGTTGGTAAGTTATTGTTGGAATTATTATTAGGGTCTGTTTTGGTATTAAGTACTGATTCTTTGATCGCACTTGGTAATATCTGAGTTTGCAATTTATTCTCATCCGATCGCTGAATTAAGATGGCAAAGGCGATCGCTGTGCCAATAAAAGCAGCACCAACTAGTAAACCCGCTAATATTTTCCATAAGTTACTTGGTGCAGTGAGAATGCCGTCAAGTTCCTGTGCATCATCTTGATCAATATTTTGATCTGCTTTTTGATCTGCTTGCTGTGCTTGAAGCTCAAAATCAAATAACGTCTTTTTTGTGAAAGGAGCGATCGCGGCGGCAGTCCCCAAAGCGATCGTTTGACGAATGCGCTGATGACCGACTTCTAGCTCAAACCATTGCGAATCAGCACGCATCATAAAATCGACTTTAGCTGGTAAGCCCTTGTGATAGGATTTTACGCAATTTCCTGCATCATCATAAATCGAGCCGTTTTCCGCAATAATTTGATTCTCATTGACTACTTCCGCAAAAATCTGCGTGAGATTGGTCATTTCGCTAGCAATTTTGTAATCCCACAGATCAATATCTAAACCTGTATCAAAATCATCTAGTTCTTGCATCTGATAGCGATCGACATCCTTCCCAATCCCAATCAAGATTAATTTCAAATAATTTCTTTTACCTACAGCAATTTCTAACGCTAATTCCTTGGTATAGGTCTTCACCTGATCGAGGTCGTCAATTCTGCCATCGGTTAAGAAAATATACATACCATGCTGGGCTTGCCGATATTGTTCTGCAAAATAGGCGATCGCGGGCAGTAGCTTTGTGGTCTTACCGAGTTTAAAAGAAGTAGGACCTGAGATGTTTAACTGCTGACAGCTAGCCGCATCAACCTCACCTAAAACCTGAATCTCATCCCCTTTGCCACAGCCCCAATAGATTAGTGAAGTCTTGCCAGTACCATCTAAACTACCTGCCAAATAAGCTGCAAAATCCTGTACTAAAGGCTGCAAGATATTTGCAGTATAGCTAATCTCATAACCACGATCTTGAATTTCCGCAAATGCCTCACGCTGAATCCTCCGAATTGGTTCACCGTCTTCTAGATAAGAACGCAATCGACCTTGCTTAATATAATCAGTCAGTAAAGTCGGATCAACTCGCGCCTCTACCTTGCGTCCATAGGCTCGCTTCATAGAGGCGCTAGCATCTAGAGCTAGTCCAGTCCGCCACCCTTCAGCAAATCGTCCCTGTGGCTCCATCGCGATCGTAAATTCCACATGACATTCCGCAGCCTCTAAATTTAACTGAGAGGTCTCTTGCCGAACATTTACCTCTCCAAACTCTGCCACCACCAGATTCGCTGGCATTTGGAAACTATTGACTTCATTCTCAAATTCCACTTTATTCTGGAATTTATTTTTGATTTCACCATTAACTTCACGTTCTAATTCATGAGGCTCGGAATTATTTTCATGTAGCATGGCAATCTACTTCTCTTGCTTCTAAATGCCTTGAAAAAACATCTTACTTTGTAAGGGCAATTCATGAATTGCCCTTACAAAGTAAGCCTTATCTTTATTAAACAAAGTCCACAACATCTTGCCATTGTTCAGTTTGAGGAATGAGTGGAGCCTCCAGATCTTTAGGCAACGCTTCGGTAATATCTTGGGTCACATTGCCTCCAGAAAACTCTAGGGTAAAGGCAGTTGAACCCGCAGGAAGCTTGAAACGCATGAGTGCAGGTACACCAAAGTTATATTCTTCGCAGACTGTACCCGCCTGATTGAGAATGCGTCCATAATGCGTAACAATCGTTTCCGCAGATACAAACTCTTTAAAGATTTGTTCCAAAATCTGAATGTCATCAGCAACTTGATAATCCCAGAGATCGATATCACGCCCTGAAGCATCTTTGACAAAGCTACCTTCAAACATATTGTCTAGTTCTTCTAGCTGCTTCTCATCGATCTCTTTGCCCACACCGATGAGCAGGAGTTTGATAAATGGCTTGATGTTGTCAGCAATCTCTAGAGCATATTTAAAGCAGTACTCCTTCACATCTTCAAGATCTTCAATAATCCCGTCGGTGATGATGAGACAGATTGCCGCAGGTTGCTTTACACCGATCGCTGGAGCATCTTTATATTTGTTAATGAAATATCTGAGTGGTGGTAATAGCTTTGTCCCTGTTCCCCAAGGAATTCTCGGACCTTTGATCGCGATTTGTTCGATTTCTTCACCACTGAAGCTACCCAAATCTTCGATGAGTTCACCTGCCGCGCCGCAAGCCCAGTTAATCAAGTCAACTTTTCCTGTTGCTGCAAAATTGGCAAGATATTTGACCATCACCCGCGCTACTGGCTCGACCACATTGTTGGTAACGGCAGCACTAGCAAAGAAGCTGCTGACCACACCACTGATGCCATAGATTTTTTTCATGGAGGCAGAACCATCTAGGGCTAAGCCAACCCTTGCCCCTTCAATGTCAGGAACCATCAGGATAGTTGCAACGATGTCAATTTCTCCGTTGTTTTGCGGATAAACATTGACTTCACCAAAGGGCTGAACGACACTTTTTAACTGCATACTCGGACTCGCTGATATTTCACATCAAAATAGTAACGTATAGCGCCGAAAGCGCTACTTAAAAATTCCACAAAAATTTTTAAGTCTTTAAAGATTGATAACGGCGCTTCGCGCCGTTATCAATCTTTTGGGCTTTATATCTAGGCAAAACCTACATGGCTAAGCAGCGCAAGTTTTGAAACCAGAAGATGGTGGCGGAGAAAAGCTCCGCCACCATCTTCTGGGGTTTTAATTATATATGGTTTCACAGAGTCGTAAAAATTCGTTTGTATAGCGATCGTCCGTAATGTTAGGATCAGATTTAAACCCAAAAGAGATTTGTGGTGCTTTACGCCACAAATCTCTTTTGGGTTTTATCTTCTAGCGGTGATAGCTATAATTTTAATAAGCGTTATAGCGCTTTTCAAGCAAGCGAGGTACAGAAGACTGTAAAACGCTTAGGATTTACGCAACTCAACCAAGAACTAAAGTTCTTGGCTTAAAGCTAAAGTCAGCTAAAGCAGACTCAAGAGTGGCTATGATCGACCCGTTTCAACGGGTTTAAGCTTTCAGCCCGTAATTTATTACAGGGCTATTGCGTAAGCCCTAGCGCTATTGGAAAAATATTGTTGACACTCACACAAAGTTACGCAAAAACAAGGGAACTGAATAGTGGATTTTAGTCTTCGAGAACACACACAAGCTGTATGGGAGCAAATTGAACAAACTTGGAAGGATAGTCAAAAACCTGAAGGGGAAAGATTTCTCGGTAATAATCGGTTTTCACCGAAATCGGTAGAAGCATTACTCGATGTTTTAGCGGAAGACTTGCCAAGAATTGGAGCATTGTCGATTGATGCCCTAAATGTGAAATGGGGCGATCGCCAAAATCGTAATTGGGTGAAAATTATCACCTTTGTATTTTCAGAATATGCTTATCACAAAGAAACAGAAGGAGTTTTTTGGGAAAGCCTTTTACAAAGACTTAAGCTGCATAACTCCCAAGGCGCAAAACAAACCTTTGCTAAAATCCTCAAGGAAGGATTCACTCTGCTTGGTGTTGCTACAGCTAAGGGAAGTGCCAAATACCTTTCTACGCTTTATTTACAAAGTGGAATTCCTCAGCAAAATATTAAACATTTCACGGAATTAGTTGAAGATATTGCTGATCATTTAGGATGGTGGAATATTGCCTATCGGTATGAGGCGATCGATCTCGCTCAGACGCTATATGACCGAGCAGTAGAGAAATATCCAGAGCGATTGACGCTCAAACGTTTCTTAAAAAATAGTTGTCAAGATGATAAATCTGAGCAGGCTGATGTCGAGCCGATCGCTGGGAATATCCTCAAATATATTGCCGCGATCGCCTTAGAAATAGAGCGTAGAAGACTAAATCCCAAAAAATTTGCAGATCAACAGGCTAGAGAGCTTTATCTACAAGGTTTTGGACTATCGAATTATTTCTTTCTGAGAGATTGGGATAAATTAATTTCGGTTTTAACTCCTAAGACAGTCTCGCCCCATAAAGCCAATCAGTTTATTCGCCAAAATAAACGTGAGCTTAAATTGCGTCTCGATCCTCTGGAGCTAAATTTACAGCTTGTTTTACCAGCTCAAAGACTCTGGCAAAAAGAATGGAAAACGTTAGGCGGTAGCCCTTGTCAGATATCTGAAACAAACTGGAAATCGATCATCCCCTATCCAGATAGTTTAGAAATTCCCGAACTTTCTACTAATTTGACTGTCTTGAGCGATCGCTGGACATGGCATCTTCAAGATGGAACCCAGCAAGATTTGCTAGAGTGGCATGGTGAGGGAATTGTAGATAGTTTCCCCCTATTAGTTTTTGATGCAGAGACAGGCGATCGCCTAATATTAAACGCATTAAACACAGATGCTCCTCAAATTGTTGGTATCAATGAAGTTGTTTGCTATTTCCCGAAAGCGATAAACTTACAATTGAGTACAGAAGTTGAAGTTACCGATGATTGTTTTCCTTGTTTAATCGCTGATTGGCAAGCAAAGCAAATTCGACTCACTGGGCGATCGGCTTCTTTCTCTTTAGTCAGTGAAGAGGTGAATATAACAGTACAATGGCAATCATTAAGTAGCGATCAGCCTATCGTGAGAGGATTACAAATCAAAGGGAAGCAAGCAACTTATTTAGAAACGCCACAAATTTACTATCCTTTGAATGATTCTTCTGTCGAGTATATTCGTATTCAAATTGAGAATGTGGATAAACAAGCTACTCTTACACATCCAGATGCAGAGATTAAAATACTTGCCACAAATGAGAAGTGGCAGCAGGTTTCTTTAAGTCAATGGGTTAAGGACACTGGAACTTATGAAGTGAAGCTTTGGGATAAGAATTTTTACTGGTCAACATCTTTTGTAATTAAGCAAAGTTATCAGGCTTTACCAAATCCTTATTGTTCTCACGTTCAGATTCAGAATACTAAGCAAGACAATGTATTTGCTTCGTTACCCATCCAATGCAAGGATAAGGAGGATTTTTGGAAAGAAGAAATCAAGATTGAAGGTTTATGGACATTTGAACCTGTCAATTTTGTTCTATCTAACAATAAAGAGAATCAAACTTTCAGCTATTCTGTCCAAGCGGATCAGACGGGTTGCTTACATCTATCACTGACATCTTTGCGAGAAGCCTTACCCCAAAGCGATCGCTATTTCTTAGATTGGATAAGATTTGGAAACTATGAGCGACTGCTAGAAACAGTAAAACCTAAGAATTAGAGATGCGGCGCGCCGCACCGCTAATTCTTGGTTTTTAATGTCTATTTTTAAAAAACTAATAAAGGTTTGCGGGTTTGGTTTTGCCTACGGCAAAACCAAACCCGCTATTCAGGAGACAAAAGTTATGAAGTATATGCACAGCATCATTAAGGGACAGAGAAAGGCTGTAATTACAGAGGTTGAAAAACGTCTTAAAATTGCGGGTCTGGGTGGACAAGTCAAGGTGCAACCAGATTCAGTCTTAAAAAAAGAATTCTATATTGAAGTAGATTCAGAAGAATTAATTACGGATATTCGTCAAATTTTAAAGACACTCTGCAAAGAGAAAGCAGTAACTATGCAGGGTGGATTGATTGAAGATGATGTTGCTAAGTCTCGCCAAAGGCTAAGTAAGCCTCTAAATGTTGCTCCTGCGGCTCCTGCTAAGTCTGTAAATGCAAAACCTCCGAGTCGAGATTATCCAATTGGCGAACAGGTAGTCATTTTACTCAGCAATCATCGATCGCCTATTAATGCTGCCATACCTTTCCCTTTAACAAAAAAGCAACTTCTATCACTTTTAACATCCAGTGTCAGTCCTAGCTATTCCTCAGAGAAATTAGCTCAAGAATTAGAAGCAGCACTCAAGGAACTAGAAGCCAAAGGGGAAATATATGCTAACGAAGGCGATCGCTTTTGTATAGCCCAACCATCGGTGTTATATGAAAATGCTGTATTTCGAGGCGATCGCGCTTATTTACATCTTGCTCATCAGGTAGTGGGTAATCCTGTTACGGATAGTACAAAACTTACTTTTCCTGCCATTGAGTTTGATGTTCTCAAAGAACAGTTTTTAGAAAAAGGGATTAGTTTCCTAAAGAGTTAATGATATGACGCGCTCTGTGCGTCATATCATTACTCAAAAATCTGCCTCGCGGTTAAGATGTTTGACCATCAAATGCCGCTTTTCTCGTCGGAAGCCAAGTTTGGTATAGAGCGCCTCGGCTGGTTCATTCCAGTGATCTACAACCAAAGATAGCGATCGCATTCCTTGACTATGCAAATATTCTTCAATCAAGGTAAATACTCTTTTACCAATACCCTGACCACGATAGTCTTCACGAATATATAACTCATCCACTAGTCCACATCGTCCATGATATTCCATACTAAAAAAGAAGGTGAGAGCAACATATCCAATTGGACGATCGCGATCGCAAATCAACCAAATCAACCCAAGTTGCTCATCACTCAGTAAAGCTGTAAAAGCCTTGACTATAGATTCGTTAAAAGAAATTCCTTCAAATTGATAGAACTCCTGTACAAGTTCCATCAAGGGATCAATATCAATGAATTGAGCTAAGCGGAAATTAATATCTATCTGACTCATAGCTCACACATTCACTTTATAGTTCAAACTTAGTTCATCACCAGCCACACCACGCAGTCCCCAATTATGACTCGGTGTCTCGATCAGAATAATTTCGATATCTAAGGGGGCTATGCCTAATTTCTCATTTAGTCGCTCAAATAACAAGCGATATAGAGATTTCTTCGCTTCTATAGAACGTCCTGTAAATAGCAGGATTTCGATGATGATATATTGTTCAGTGCGATCGCGAGGATATTCAAAATCTTCAGATTGCAATGGAAAGAAGCGCTGAAATTTCTTTTCAGGTGGATAGTTGAGGGCATCAACAACACAGGAATGAATAGTAGTCGATAGAACTTCACGATTTTGCTGAATAAAATCAGCGTTTCCATAAATTTTAGTTTGGGGCATAGCTTTTTCAGCGAGATCACTGGTTGTAAATTATAGGCAAGGTTCGAGCATAATAAATAGCTATTCCATGAAGTGAGTGGCGACGCGAAGCGTCTTGAGGCTTTGAGTAGCCCAGAGAAATTTTGGGAAGCGGCGCTCCGCGCCGCTTCCCAAAATTTCTCTGGGGTTTGATTAAGCGCAAAGCGCTGTATAGTCGTTGACACAACATAACTTTTATCAAGAGGCTATATTGTAGAGAGCAAAAGGAGTCAAATTCTGAGACTTCTATAGTCAATTGCCAAAGAATCAATCATTACCGAATTATCTGTGCTAATAGGTTTCGATCCAGGAAAACAAAAATGTGGCGTTGCTGTCATGGGCTTAGATCGTAAGCTACACTTTCAGGCAGTTATCCCCAGTACTGAGGCGATCGCCAAAGTTGGTAATTTATTAGATAGTTACCCCATATCTTTAATGGTGATGGGCGATCAAACTGCATCTAAGCAATGGAAGACTAACTTACAATCCTCATTCCCAGATTTACGAATTATTACCGTAGACGAGCGTTATAGCAGCGAAGAAGCACGTCAAAGATTTTGGGACATTTATCCCGCAAAAGGCTTAATGAAGTTAGTCCCACGAGGAATGCGATCGCCTGATCGCCCCATTGACGACATTGTGGCTACCATTTTGATCGAGCGATATCTCAGTCGTTTAATTAGCTCGTAACTCAAACCCAAATAATTTTAAATAAGACTGGCAAAGCCAGTCTTATTTAAAATTATTTGGGTTTTTCTCTAAAAGTTTTGTCAAGCTTCGTAAAGTAACGTTAAGTAAGCTTGAAGCAGGGGTATGTAGAAATGATATCTTTGCACTTGATATCAAAAGCGTATACGCAATTTGGGAGAACATCTCAATGTCTGAAGAACAAGCACAAGAAGCAGCGACATTTACTGCTCCTAAACCCACTGGCAAAACCCCAATCTGGGGCGGTAGCACAGGTGGTTTGCTCAACGCAGCCTTCACTGAGGAAAAGTACCTGATCTCTTGGAATAGCCCCAAAGAGCAAGTATTTGAGCTTCCTACAGGCGGCGCTGCAACTATGGTCAAGGGCGACAACTTACTCTACTTAGCAAAGAAAGAGCAAGCGCTTGCTTTAGGTACACAGTTGCGTAAATTTAAGATCACCAACTACAAAATTTGGCGCGAATTTCCTAATGGCGACCAAGTTTATCTCCATCCTCTAGATGGTGTATTCCCTGAGAAGGTGAATGCTGGTCGTGTTGCCGCTAATAGCGTCAGCCGCAAGATTGGTGACAACCCTAATCCTATAAGCGTTAAGTTTACAGGTAAGGCAACTTACGATGCCTAATTAATAGCTTTGGCTATTACTACTGCTCTCATTCATTTTTTATTTTTTGCAAAAGCTACTGCGATCGCTTGATTTCGGTAGCTTTTGTGTTTTGTGGATACTCGCTGGCGCGAGTCCCACAGTCAGCAAAAGCTAATGCGATCGCTTGATTTCAGTAGCTTTGTATTAGCAGCTATGGCAGGCTACAGCCATAAGAGAGTGGCGGCGCGAAGCGCCGCCACTCTCTTATGGTTTTTATATAGGCTTTGGTAATGACTCTCATAGCTTTAGCGAATCTACCCTAAGTGGTATGGTGTGTTAAGAAATATAAAGTATTATTAATTCAAGCAAAGATTTTAAAAGTCTAGAAATCAAAACACAAGGAGATAATTGCAATGTCTGACACTACAGAACCCAAATTTGGCTTTAACAACTTCGCAGAAACTTGGAACGGTCGTCTTGCAATGCTTGGCTTCGTTATCGGTTTAGCGACAGAGTTGCTCACTGGTCAAGGTATTCTTTCCCAAATCGGCTTGCTATAGTTTTTTATTAAAAGAAGGGTCAGCGCTTAGCGCTGACCCTTCTTTTATGCTTTTAAATATTCAAGAATTTTCTGAAAAAGTTTCACGATCGCATCTTCACCATTATCGCGAATAAAAATATCAAAATTTGGATGCGAGTTTGCTTCAATTAACCAGTAATTATTCTGATCATCCAAAGCAATATCTAAACCCACATAGGCGATCACCATTTTCTGAAAAATTGGTTGAATGAATTCGTCGATCGCCTGCATTACTTGAAAATCATTGACTTGTTTAGCGATCGCTCCTTCCCAATGCAAAGGACTGAGATTACCTGTAAACTCTGCTTGTGAAATATCCTTTTCGTATAAAACTATCTGTGCTTGATTAAGACAAACAGAGCGATATTCCTTAACAATATTGATAGGTTCCTGTACCAATGCAACGTAGTCATAGTTTTTACTATTGATATTAAAAATACGATCTAAAGCATCGCGGATCTGTGGCAAATTAATACACCTAAAAACATTATTACCACCCGATCCACGATTTCTTTTGAGAATAACTGGTAAATCAAAGTTTCTTTCTATTTCAGCAATGATTTTATCGATGGAAGGAAATTCTAAATATTCTAGATACTTTGCATCACAGTATGGAGAAATGAAAGACATAGTACGGGGCATCTTTACTATATCTTCAAATATTTGATAAAAATACTGTTTATCCTTAAAAATCTCAGCGACAGATTGCGATGTTAAGGGCGTTGAGTAGTTAGTGAAATAAAATTCGCGATCGCTAACTTTTACTTTAACAAGGTTTTGATTAGGATGCAAAATTTCATATTCAATAGATAAATTATGGCAAGCTTTCAATAACATTTTAATATTTGTCAGCATAGTTACTTAGGTCTATTTGATAGATTTAGATTAAATAAAAATTGCGAGAAATTAGTTAGACATTAATGGAATAGATTACTACAGAAATTACAATTTTATCTCATTGATAGCCACTACAAAATTTTCTGTTTAGCCGCTATAGCTGTCGCCATTTGTATTAGGCTAAATCAAAACCCAAGAAGTGAATTGTGGCGCTTCGCCCCGCAACTCATCTTCTGGTTTTGTATCCTAACAATACTGGTGACAGCTATAACTCTATTGTCTTGTTTTATGAATCGTTGTAATTTAGAGTCAAAGCACATTAACATATTTTAATAACTAGCTGGACATAAACATAATTAAAAGAACAAATCCAAAACCTGTGGCGCACGCGCAGCGTGCGCCACAGGTTTTGGGGTTTTATATTTAATTGCGCCCAGCTACTTATAACTAGGTTATACGATTTTAAGAGCTTCAATTCGACTGTTGTGTGACGATTAAAAATTAATTATCGGGGTGACTCTATATGTTAGAGAAAATCTTGCAGTTACTAGAAATAAATGGGTTCATTCCCCACGGTCACTGCTATCTCTGGCAGACTAATCTTGTCGGACTGCACGTTCTCTCCGATGGATTAATCGCTTTAGCATACTTTTCTATCCCAATTATGCTGATCTACTTTGTCCGTAAACGGCATGATGTAGCAGCATTTACGAAAGTATCTTTATTATTTAGCTCATTCATCATAGCTTGTGGCATTACCCATGTCATGGAAATTTGGACTCTCTGGTATCCAGTATATTGGCTGTCAGGTTTGCTCAAAGCAATCACCGCTATAATCTCTTTATATACTGCATTTGAATTGATTTCCATAATTCCGATAGCATTAGCAATGCCAAGTGCTGAACAGTTAATGCAAGCGAATTATCAATTAGAGAAAGAGATTCAAGAGCGTCGTAGTACTGAAATTGCGCTTAGAGAAAGTGAAAAACGCTATCAAAGTCTCGTTTTGGAACTCGAAGAAAGAGTACAGAAGAGAACATCTGAACTAGCTCTTCAGAATAAGGATCTAGAAATAGCGAGAAGTGAAGCTGAATTAGCCAATCAATCAAAAAGCGATTTCTTGGCAATGATGAGTCACGAAATCCGTACACCAATGAATGGAATAATTGGGATGACTAATCTATTGCTTGGTACTCAATTAACAGGTAAGCAGAAAAACTTTGTAAAAATTGTGCGTAATAGTGGTGAAGGACTTTTAACGATTCTTAATGATATTTTAGATTTTTCTAAAGTGGAATCAGGGAAGTTGGAACTAGAAGAACAGCCCTTTAATTTATTAGATTGTGTTCAGGAATCCTTGTCATTATTAAATCTTAAAGCCGAAGAAAAAAATGTTGAACTGAGCTATAAAGTTTTTCCAATCGTTCCGACCATAATTGTTAGTGATATCACAAGAATTCGCCAAATTTTAGTCAATTTGGTAGGTAATGCGATTAAATTCACTAAAAAAGGGCGAGTACATTTAAATATAACCGCTTCTTTACTTGATAGCACATCTAAAGAAAGTAATCAAGAAAGTATAGAATCTTCAAAGTATCAACTTCTATTCTCAATCTGTGACTCAGGTATCGGTATTCCTGCGGATCGAATATCACAGTTGTTTGAGGCATTCACTCAAGTTGATGCTTCTATAACTCGCAACTATGGTGGTACAGGCTTAGGTTTAGCAATCTGTAAACAACTTACCAGTATTATGGGGGGGACAATATGGGTAGAGAGTTTTGGAACTGTTGGTGGTAGCCCAGATGTTGAATGGTTTAAACAATATCAAATCCAAAATTCTGCCACTAATGGTTCCACATTTTACTTTACGATCCTAGTGTCTTCAATATCACTAAACTCTTTTAATAACCTACAGAAATCTAATGGTTTTGAAAATAATCTAGAGTTTGTTAATTCTAATTTAGCTAAGCAATTTCCCTTAAGAATATTAGTTGCTGAAGATAATTCTGTTAATCAGCAGTTAATAAAATTTATGTTAGAACAGCTTGGCTATAGTTGCGATATTGTCGGCAATGGGATCGAAGTCATTGAAGCCTGTAATCGTTGTTTCTACGATTTGATCCTCATGGATATTCAAATGCCTGAAATGGATGGCATTGAAGCAACAAAAAAAATTCGTAATTTAGATGGGTATACATCGCAAACTACGCGGATTGTGGCAGTTACAGCAAGTGTGATGAAAGGCGATCGCCAAAAATTTCTCGAAGCGGGAATGGATGATTACATTTCTAAACCAATTAAAATGAGTGAGCTATTTCAAGCATTATTGAATAATCAATCTTCCTACAATAATCCAGACAGTTCTAGCTCTTTAGATCTTAATAACGAGCTAGAAAACAAGGAGAGTATAGATGAACAGAATGTAATTGATATGCAGATTTTTAGTGATGTGTTCGTTATGCTAGGTGCAAACAATGATTCAACTCCCTTTCTTCGTTTAATTGATTTATACCTACAAAGTTTGTCAGAGTTGAAATCAATGGTGATTAATGGAATTGATAATCAAGATGCTGATTCTCTAGCAATGGGATGTCATGCTCTCAAATCTCCAAGTGCTTCATTGGGGGCGGTCACTTTATCTCAAATCTGTAAGACTCTAGAGAATAAAGTCGTTAATGGCGCGATCGCCTGTTTATCTGAGGATTTACTAGCACTAGGTGATGAGTTTTGTCAGGAATGCGATCGCGTCAAAGTAGCTTTAGAAAAACAAAGACAGTTACTTGTATCAAAACCATAACTTGTTTTTCCGCCGAAGGCGGAAAAACAAGCCTTTAATGTAATTAAGCAAGAGCGTGTCTTAACTCATGTTCAGCAGCTTCTAGGGCTTCTGGCAATTTACTGGCATCCTTGCCACCTGCTTGAGCGAGGTTCGGACGACCACCACCGCCGCCGCCACAGATTTTGGCGATCGCGCCGATGAATTTGCCCGCTTGCAAACCCTTCGCGATTACTTCTTTACTGAAGGAAGCAACTAGGGTCACTTTGCCATCATCGCTAAAAGAACCAAGTACAACTGCACTATGACCTAGCTTTGCCGAGAGTTTTTCTGCCGCCGCTTTCAAAGCTTCGGCTTCAATATCGGAAAGTTGGGCAACGAGGATTTTAAATTCGCCTACGGCTTCGGCTTCGTGAATTAGAGAATCTGCTTTAACTAGGGCTAGTTGCTGTTTAAGATGTTCAACTTCTTTCTGTGCAGTTTTTAGCTCATGTTGCAAACCTGTAATCCGATCGCTAATTTCTTCAGGCTTGATTTTAAAGCGATCGCTTAAATCTTTAGTGATGTTGTCGCGCACAGTCAGATATTCTAGAACTGCTTGCCCTGCGATCGCTTCGATGCGACGCACACCAGAGGCAACGCCAGATTCGGAAATGATTTTAAACAAACCAATTTCGCTGGTGTTCTTAACATGAGTACCGCCGCAAAGTTCCATTGATACATTGGGAATATCGATGACGCGGACTTCTGCGCCATACTTTTCACCGAACATAGCGATCGCGCCTTTAGCTTTGGCTTGAGCGATGGGCAGTACTTCAATTACGGAGTCATGGGCTTCGGCAATCCAGTTATTGATTTGCAGTTCAATCTGGTGAATTTCTTCGGTCGTAACTCCACGATTGAGATTAAAGTCAAAACGGAGGCGATCGCTATCGACTAAAGAACCTGCTTGAGAAACGTTAGAGTCAACGATTTTCTTCAAAGCTGCTTGTAATAGATGCGTGGCAGTGTGATGAGCTTGAATGCGCCGACGTTCGGATAAGGCGATTTGGGCATTGACACTATCACCGACAGCAATTTCGCCTCGTTCAATTTGTCCAATATGGATAAATAAATCAGCTTGTTTTTGGACATCACTAATTTTGGCGATCGCTTCACCAATAGCTAAAAATCCTGTGTCTCCAATCTGTCCACCAGACTCCGCATAGAAAGGTGTGCGGTCTAATACGATTTGGACTTTGTTACCAGCGATCGCCTTCTTAGCAAGTTCGCCATTGACGAGAATTGCTTTGACAGTGCCAGTGCTACTTAGTTCCGTATAGCCTAGAAATTCCGTTTTGCCAATTTCCTTCGCGATATTTACCCAGTTATCTTTTGCCATCAGATCAATATCTTCATGGGCAGCTTGCGATCGCTCCTGTTGCTTTTTCATTTCTGCTTCAAAGCCATCGGCATCAACGCTGAAACCTTCCTCTTCGGCAATCTCTTGAGTTAATTCAAGCGGGAATCCGTAGGTGTCATAAAGAGTGAAAGAATCAACGCCAGAAATAGTCTTACTAGCTTTGACTTCAGGTTTAGCCAGAATCTCTTCTAACAACTTCTCACCACGTTCTAAAGTCTGTAAGAAGCGAGTCTCTTCGATTTTGATTTCATCTTTGATAACGTGTTCACGTTCGCGAGTGTTGGGATAAACCGACTCGGAAAGGGCGATCGCTACTTCCGCAACTTCTGAGGCAAATGTTCCAGAGATCCCAATCAAGCGCCCGTGACGCACCACCCGACGCAAGAGGCGGCGCAAAATGTAACCACGTCCAACGTTAGAGGCATTGATCCCATCAGCAATCATGTGAACGACTGAGCGCACATGATCACCAATCACCTTGAGCGAAGTCTTCACCTTCTCATCGCTCTTGTGATAGTCAATCCCTGCAATATCGGCGGCTTTTTTGATGATTGGAAAGATTAAATCGGTTTCGTAATTATTAGGAACGCCTTGCAATACCTGCGCCATCCGTTCCAAACCTAAGCCCGTATCAATGTTCTGCTTCTTTAGAGGTGTGAGATTACCATGACTATCACGGTTCAATTCCATGAATACAAGGTTATAAATCTCTAGGAAGCGTGAATCATCTTCTAAATCAATATGCTCATCACCTAATTCAGGATGGAAGTCATAATAGATTTCCGAGCAAGGTCCACAGGGACCCGTCGCACCCGAAGCCCAAAAGTTATCGTCACCCATACGCTGAATCCGATGAGCAGGAATGCCGATCGCATCGCGCCAAATCGCAAAGGCATCTTCATCGGTGTGATAGACACTAACCACGAGGCGATCAGGTGGCAATTGAAATACTTTCGTGACTAATTCCCATCCCCACGCGATCGCTTCTTTTTTAAAATAATCACCAAAGCTGAAATTCCCTAACATTTCAAAAAACGTATGGTGACGCGCCGTTCTACCCACATTCTCGATGTCATTGGTACGGATACATTTCTGAGATGTAGTGGCGCGAGGAACTTCAGGCTCCTGCTGTCCTAAGAAAATTGGCTTAAATGGTAGCATTCCCGCGATCGTGAGTAGTACGGTGGGATCGGCGGGGACGAGGGAGGCGCTAGGTAGGACTTTGTGATTACGCTCTTCAAAAAAATTGAGAAACTTCGAGCGAATTTCAGCACCAGTGAGGGAGGGAAGGCTAGCCATAAAAGTTTGAATCAGTCCAGACAGTAGGTAAGATTTTTAGAAGAGAGGATAAGCTTGCCTTGGGGAATATTTGGCAAACCTGTAGAAATTATTACAAATTTTAATAATACTTTTATGCTAACACGCACTGATCTTCAAAATGAGCTAGATGCACTGGCTAGCCCGACCAAAGCGATCGCCCTTGCGCGATTTTTTAAAACTGGTAAGGGCGAATATGGCGAAGGCGATCGCTTTTTGGGGATTACCGTGCCAGAGCAACGAAAATTAGCAAAAAAGTTTGTGAGTCTGAGCTTTGATTCCCTAGAAGAATTATTGCAAACTGATATTCATGAATATCGGCTGACCGCTTTATTAATTCTTACTTATCAATTTCCTAAAGCCGATCTCGCCCAACGCACCGAAATTGTCACTTTCTATTTAAATCATACCCAATGGATTAACAACTGGGATTTAGTTGATGTCAGTTGCCGTCAAATTTTGGGTGTATATCTGCTCGATCAAGATCGGAGCATTCTCTCTCAACTAGCCCGATCGCCAAGTCTTTGGGAACAGAGAATCGCGATCGTCTCCACCTTAGAATTTATCAAGCATGAGCAATTTACGGATACGCTCCAGATTGCCATAATTTTGTTAAATCATCGCCATGATCTAATCCATAAAGCTGTTGGTTGGATGTTGCGAGAAGTTGGTAAACAAGACCGCCAAGTTTTAGTCGAATTTCTAGATCTCCATTATCAGCAAATGCCCCGCACGATGCTCCGCTACGCGATCGAGCATTTTGATGAACCAGTCCGCAAAGCTTACTTATACAAAAACTAAAAATGGCATAGCCATTTTTAGTTTTGAAAACCCTTACTGGGTTTAGTTTTTAATTTACAAAAGTGTGACCACACTTTTGTAAATTGGTATTACGCCGCAATTAAGGCTTTGATGAACAAGGGGCTTAAGCCCCTTGCCTATAAGCGATCGCCGTTAATTAGCTCGTACATCTTGGCAATACTGCTTGATTGCCTCCATGATCACGCTTTGCAAGTCAGCGTACTTTCTGGCAAAGGGTGGTTGCCAATCCGATAGCCCTAAAACATCATGGGTTACGAGAATTTGTCCATCACAGTCCTTTCCTGCACCAATGCCAATCGTAGGAATGGGGAGCAGATCGGTAATTTTTGCGGCGAGTTCCGTAGGGATATTTTCTAATAACAGGGCAAACACTCCTGCTTCAACCAATGCCTTTGATTGGTGCAAAATTTCTTCAGCAGTTTCGGGCGTGCTACCTTGCACTCGATAACCTGTGCGATGGACGGACTGTGGTGTAAGTCCTAGATGACCCATTACAGGAATGCCAATCTGTACGAGCTTGCGAATTGTCTCCACGATATCGGGATAGCCACCTTCGAGCTTGATCCCCTTTGCGTCAGTTTCTTTAAAAATCCGTCCTGCCGATCGCATTGCTTCTTCCGTACTCACTTGATAACTGAGAAAGGGCATATCCACAATTAGTAACGCATTTTCCACACCACGCCCAACGGCTTGAGCATGGCGGATCATGTCATCAAGGGTGACGGGCAGCGTATTTTTGTATCCAAGCGCCACCATTGCGAGGGAATCCCCCACCAAAATCATATCTACACCTGCTTTGTCTATCAGCTTGGCGATCGCATAGTCACTGGCGGTAAGAGCCGCGATCGGCTTTTTCTGCTGTTTCCATTTTTGCAATTGGGCGATCGTCACTGGCATCGTGGCATTCCTCATGATTTACGGCTGATTAATTTTTTGATTTTGTGAAAGACGCAGAGTGCGTCTTTCACAAAATCAAAAAATTAAGAGAGCTAACATCTAATAATGTAAACTTTTTAAAGCAATTGAATAAGGTTAATTGAGTTCGGTACGAGAAGCAAAATTATGCAAGTTGGTCAAAAAGTTCGTGTTCGTAGTTTTAAAGATGGCAGTGGCAAGGCGATCGCTAATAAAATTGGTGCAGTCGGCGTAATCAAAGAACAAAAAATTCTTGATGGCAGCAAATGGGGCTACATCGTCAAGTTCGATGACAGCACTAAGTCTTGGTTCTTTGAAGACGAGTTAGAAGCAGCCTAAGCCAAGTAATCCTAATATCTCACCATGTAAAGTCTCGCAATGCGGGACTTCATAAATACTCCTTTAAATTTAATTAACCACTTGCCCTATGGCAGATATTAACCGTCAAGATATCATTCGGGGCATGATGGCTGAGGTTGATGGACTAAGCTATAGTATGGCTTCAGCTAGCCTTGAAGCAGTTTTAACCTGCGTCACCCAAGCTTTAGCCAATCACCAATCGATCATGTTGAGTGATTTTGGTAAGTTTGGAGTACGCCATCGTCGCGCCCGTTCGGGAAGTCATCCTCGCACCCATCAACCGATTGTTATTCCCGAAGTAATCGTTCCCCATTTCACCCCCAGTCCCCATTTAAAAAAATTAGTGCAGAAGCCTAATGAGAAAACCCAATGAGCCTAATTCTGACATTTCTCGGTAAAGGTGGCGTTGGTAAGACGACAACCGCGATCGCGGTTGCTCGTGCTTTTGCCAACCAAGGCAAACAAGTTTTATACGTTGGTCAACAAGCAGGTGATAGTCTCAGCATGAGACTTGGAGTTGATCTTAGTAGTGATGTCCAACCCGTTGCGCCCAATTTCGCGGCGGTACATTTACAGTCAACAGTACTGCTCGAAAGATATTGGGACAGGATGAAAGGCTTAGAAACCCAATTTTTGCGGACTCCATTTTTTAAAGAGGTCTATGGTCAAGAGCTTGGTATTTTACCGGGGATGGATGCGGCTCTAGGCTTAAGCTTTTTGCGCGAACGGGATGCAGAAGGCAGATATGACGTAATTGTTTACGATGGCGTGGGCGATCTGGAAACCTTACGGATGTTGGGAATGCCAGAAATTTTAGGCTGGTATCTGCGTCGCTTTAAACAGGTCTTAACAGGTTCGGCGATCGGTCAAGCGATATCTCCCTTTGTGGAGCCAATTTTAAGAAGTATCCTTCAAGTTTCGAGTACCGATGATATTTCACAACAGGCTGGGGAAATGTCGTCAGTCTTAACTCGCGGTCAAAAAGCAGTTAATGATCCCAATCGTGTGGCGGCTTACCTAGTTACTACTAGTGATCCCTATGCGATCGCTACGGCTAAATATCTCTGGGGCAGCGCTCAACAGGTAGGTTTAACCGTTGGTGGTGTCTTTGCACGGGAGGCGATCGCTGAAACCGACTTTGCACCGCTAGCGATCGCCTCAATTCCCGATCAAGTTACTGAGTTAACGATTCCCGATCATCTAAAAGCAAACCTTGCCCCAAAACCAATTGAAATCAATACGGTAACTAAGCAAGTCAAGCTATTTTTACCAACATTTAATAAAAAACAGGTCAAGTTAATTCAGCTAGGTCCCGAAGTCACCATCGAAGCAGGCGATCAACGCCGTAATATTTTCCTGCCCAATGAACTAGCAGGTAAACAAGCCACAGGTGCAAAATTTCAAGATTCTTATCTGATTATTTCTTTTGGATAGCAATTATCGGAGTAAGTAAAAATCCTTTTTGTAGGGTGTGTTAGCGCAGCGTAACGCACTATCTAACCTTTGATAGTGCGTTACGCTGTGGCTAACGCACCCTACAGTAATCTTCACGCTGATTTTTAGATGATGGGGAATTGGGCTAAAATGGGACTTTGTTGGTCAGGTCTGTTATTCAATGAGCGAGATTAAGAGTAATTCCCTAAATTCAGCCAATCAAGTGCCAAATCAAGTACAGTTCCTTGATGAGTTTGAAGTAGTTGTCGTTGGTGCAGGTCATGCGGGTTGCGAAGCCGCCCTCGCCGCCGCCAGAATGGGCTGCAAAACCTTATTACTAACTCTGAATCTCGATCGCATTGCATGGCAACCCTGTAACCCCGCCGTTGGGGGGCCTGCCAAGTCGCA
This sequence comes from uncultured cyanobacterium, assembly GCA_963703315.1. Classification (GTDB taxonomy): domain Bacteria; phylum Cyanobacteriota; class Cyanobacteriia; order Pseudanabaenales; family Pseudanabaenaceae; genus Pseudanabaena. Next base: position 341,392 of record OY969811.1, read on the forward strand.
ACTCGTTCATGAAGTCGATGCCCTCGGTGGTGAAATTGGCAAAATCACCGATCGCACCTATCTCCAAAAAAGAATTCTCAATGCTTCACGGGGACCTGCTGTCTGGGCGTTACGCGCCCAAACCGATAAACGCGAATATGCCGCCGAAATGAAAACGGTGGTGGAAAATGAGCCGAATCTCTCCGTGCGTGAGGGAACGGTAATTAACGTTTTATTAGATGCTAATCAAGGGATTGTCGGAGTTGAAACTCAATTTGGAGTGGGCTATGCCTGTCAAGCCGTAATCTTGACCACAGGCACATTTCTCAATGGCAAGATCTGGGTGGGCAATCGCTCCATGTCCGCAGGTCGAGCAGGAGAATTTGCAGTGGCGGGACTTACGGAAACTCTCAATGCCTTAGGATTTGTAACTGATCGCCTGAAAACTGGCACACCAGCGCGAGTTGATCGCCGCAGTGTGGACTATAGCAAAATGGAAGTCCAACCTTCGGATACCGAACAGAATTGGTTTAGCTTCGATCCGAGTGCATGGGTAGAACGGGAACAGATGAACTGTTACTTAACTCGCACCACTGCCGAAACCCATAAAATTATTCGTGATAATCTGCATCTCACGCCTGTCTATGGTGGCTTTATCGATGCGAAAGGACCTCGCTATTGTCCGAGTATCGAAGATAAAATCGTGCGCTTTGCTGATAAAGAGAGCCATCAAATTTTTATCGAACCAGAAGGTCGAAATATTCCTGAACTCTATATTCAAGGCTTCTCCACGGGAATGCCAGAGAATATTCAACTGCAAATGTTGAGAACTCTCCCCGGTCTCGAAAATTGCAATATGCTTCGTGCCGCCTATGCAGTGGAATATGACTATATTCCTGCGACTCAGTGTTATCCCACCTTGATGACCAAGTTAATCGAAGGTCTATTTTGTGCAGGACAAATTAATGGAACTACTGGTTACGAAGAAGCTGCCGCACAGGGATTGATTGCGGGGATGAATGCCGCCCTTTTTGCCAAAGGGAAGGAAATGGTTGTCTTACCTCGCGCCAGTAGCTATATCGGTACGCTGATCGATGATCTTTGCACAAAGGAATTGCGTGAACCTTATCGAATGCTCACCAGTCGTTCTGAATATCGCTTGATTTTGCGATCGGACAATGCCGATCGCCGCCTCACACCCATCGGACGCGAAATTGGTTTAGTCGATGATCGCCGTTGGCAACTCTTCTGTGATAAGCAAGAGCGCGTTCATGCGGAAGTACAACGTCTCAATCAAACTCGTGTCAAGGAAAAAGAAGAACTTGGTCAAAGGATTACGGCAGAAACAGGTGAAGCAATTCGTGGCGCAATTACGCTTTCGGATTTGCTGCGTCGTCCTAAGTTTAACTATGCGGAGTTAATTCACTACGGTTTAGCTGATCCAAATTTGAATCGTTTTGAACGTCTAGCTGCGGAAATTGAAGTCAAGTATGTTGGCTATATCCAACGCCAAGAGCATCAAATCGAGGAGGTTGCCAAACATAGCGATCGCAAGTTACCAACTGATATTGATTACAATGCGATCGAGACTCTATCTAAAGAATCAAGAGAGAAGTTGAGTAAGATTCGTCCGATGACGATTGGACAGGCTAGCCGTATTGGTGGGGTGAATCCTGCGGATGTGAATGCATTGCTAGTGTATTTAGAGATTCAACATCGACTGGCAGCGAAGACAAGATAATTAGTTTTAGCGATCGCCCTAAGCACCATGACTCAAGAGCCAGAACCGAAACCAAAGCTATCTCTCGAAGAGCAGATCACCGATATTGTTTTGAAAACGATCAAGACTGGTGGCATTGCTGGTGGTGGGATTGGTGCATTTTGGCAGTTGTTTATGGCGAGTGATATTCCCAAGGCGATCGCCTCGATGGTAATTGGTGCTGGTATATCCTATGGCGCGGCTTTGCTACAACCAATTCATGAGGGTAATAAAAAGCGCTTTAAGGGTTTAGGTGAGTCGGCAGATCGGGGTATCGAAAAGCTTGGCGAAAACGTAGCGGCAAATTGGCAAGCACTTGGCTTTGATGCGAAGTATCTACAATGTCAGATGTGGGACTGTCATGAAGACTATGCGGTGGGATTGCGGGAAGATGAGAACTTGCCTGTGAATAATCCTTTGCTGCGTGAGGTATTTGTACCTTTGGAGCTATCTTCAGATTCCATTGCATCGGGTTATGAATTTCGCGATCGCGATGAAAGGTGCCAGCAGATTCAGATTTGGGAATTACTGGAAAGGGTAAAGCAGGATAATCGGTTGCGCCAGATTGCGATTAGGGCTTGGGGCGGTTATGGCAAATCAACTTTGTTAAAGCATCTGACTTACATTTACAGCACTGGTGAATATAACAAGGGTGATTTTCGTAAATATAAGGCTCCTAAGTTTGTGCCATTTTTGCTCTATCTAGCAGGATCTTGGAAAGAGATCGCCAAAGAGAATCCGCCAGATTTGCCCGAACTATTGACCACGTTTCACATTGGGCGATTATCCAAAATCAAGGAGTTAGAAACGGTTCCACCGAATTGGGCGCTAAATTTACTACGGCGCGGTGATGCTCTGGTGATGTTTGATGGATTTGATGAAGTGCCACCTGTGCAGAGAGCAAAGGTGAGTGAGTGGCTGAGTGCAGAAATGCAGAAATATCGTGAAGCAGTTTTCATTGTGACTTCGCGCCCGACTGCTTTTCGAGAAGATTATGTAGCACGAAAACCAACTGCGAGTTTTTGGATTCAGGATTTTAATCAGGAACAGCGTAAGCAATTTGTGGAGCAGTGGTATTTGTGCCAAGAGCGCTATGCGAGGGCTGGACGGAATACTCCTGATGTGGAGGCGAAGGCGAAGGAGAGAGCGAAGTCTCTATTAGAACAAATTCAGGCACGTCCAGAGTTGAATGATATTGCGGGGAATGTGTTGCTATTGAATATGATGGCGCGGTTTCATCGGGATAATAAGATGGGGGCGGAGTTACCACAGCGTAAGGTGGAGCTATATCAAGAGATTTGTGAGTTACAGTTGGGGCGGCGACCAAGTGCTAGGGGAATTGCTCTGTTGCTAACTTCTATTAATCAACGTCAAGAGGTGTTGCAAGTTGTAGCTTTGAAAATGATGAAACGGGCTGTGTTTGACAGTGATAAAGAAGGTTTCAAACAAATTCAAAGGGATAGTTTATTGCAACTTATTCAAATGTATTTAGCAATGATCAAATCCGATGTTGATTCGCGGGAATTTTTAGCGCAAATGGTTCAGGTGAGTGAACTCTTAGTTGAAAGAGATGGAAATATTTATCAGTTTTCGCACTTGAGCTTTCAGGAGTTTTTAGCAGCTTCAGAAATTGTCAGATTACAACAAGAAACCTTGTTATATGAGCATTTAAGCTTGAGTGCATGGAAAGATATGATTTTGTTCTATGCCAGTTTGGTTAATCCGACAAGGTTGATCCAAGAGGCAATTAATCGTAATGAAACAGATTTAGCGTATCTTATCTATCAACAAATTGATAAGAATTTAAATTTGTCGGCGGATGAGAGAAAGACTTTGGATAGTTTAAAAGAATCGGTTAATACCTCACGCTATCATCAATTAGAAGAATATCTCAAAGCAAAGGAATGGTATAAAGCAGATGAAGAAACCTATAAGTTGATGATTACGGCGGTGGGTAAGGATGTTGGACAGGGATTTAGTTTAGATAATTTACGCAATTTCCCCTGTGATGAGTTACTGGCTATAGATCGCTTGTGGGTAAAACATAGCAATGGACTTTATGGCTTTAGCGTCCAGAAGGATATTTATGTCAAATGTGGTGGTAAGCTAGATTTTAGTTTGCCAAGTTCAGAGATTTGGGAAGAATTTTGCGATCGCACGGCATGGAAAAGCGAGGGTAAATGGGTGGACTATCCCCAACAATTTTTTGATAATAATTTTATGTATGTAAAGGGACACCTCCCAATGGGGACACCTCCCAATTTGGAGGGTGGCGATGCATACTTCTTTTCTCGCATCAAGACTTGTGAAGTGTAAACCATAAAACTTTCACACTTCTATTAACTTTTGTAAACCGACAATTAGCTACAACATAATGCGCTTTTCCGATATCCGTTACCTGTCAACAGCGTCTTCATCCCACATTCCGCTCGTAATGGAAGGAAAAAAACAATTACGAAACAGGAGCAGGGAGCAAATAGTAGCGTTGGCAGGAGGGAGAAAAGAAATTCAAAATGTGAAGGCGAAGCGGAGACAAATTTGCAACTTGAGTCAGGTTCTGAAAAGAAACTAAATGAACCGCCATAAAACATTGAAAAATCCAACGCAAAGTTGGCGAATTAGTGGGTTTACCCAATTGATTAGGAATAGTATCTTGAGCGATGGCTAAGGCAAGTCTGAGTTGACGTTGGGCTAAATTATAAACGAGCAAGCACAGTGCCATAATCATGCCCAAAGCCTCAATGCGTTTAGCAGACTTGAGAAAAACACTCGAAGTAAAAAACAAAGGATCTTTGAGGAAACGAAAACCACGCTCAGTGCTCTGCTGAGCCTTGTATTCCCGTAAAGCATCATCAGCCGTGAATTGTAAGGAATCAAGAATATTCGTGGCTAAAATAAACCTGCCACAACGCTGTTGCTGAGCCAAGATTTCTGAGTCTATAGGAATCACCGTTGCAGTAATCCGATAACTAATGCTGGTGGGTATAGCATCAGGTTGTGGCTTACCCCGTTTCGCATAATGTGGTTTTTCTACTGCCTGAATATGGTCGAGTTGATGCCATTTCATCTTGGTTGATAATTTTTCAGCAGCAGCGATCGCGTCAGCAGCACAGGCAAAATCTTGTCCCGCCAAAGTGTGTAAATCTTGATGACATTTTTGCTGGACTTGCTCAAGCTTTTTGTCTAACTTTTTGATGTCTGATTTACGTCTTGCTTGGCTATCAACTAAAATCCATCTCTGTCTTACACCACCATACTCACTCACAGTTTCGGCTGTCCTGTATCCCTTAAATTTACTTTCTTGTAGGTCAGTTGTGCTTGACACTAAGTCACTTGCAGTTTTGATGCTTAATGGCACTCGGGTTAGCCATTTTAGTCCTGTCATTGCTACCAGATTTTCTTCACTGTATAGCGCTGCATCGCCTACGCATATTCCCTCAAATGTCCACTGGGTTTTGAATTCTTGTAATAGTCCTGCAAATCTTGCTTTGTCGGCTTGATTTCCACTTACCACTTCCATCATTACGGGAATGTCTCCATCTCCTACACAGATCAGGTTCATCATAAATTGCTTCAGGTCGGGGCGATGGTCGCGTGAATATCCGTGTGTGATTTCGATACTCCCTTCTTCCTCTCTGCCATATTCCCCATCTACGTGAAATGAGGTTGAGTCTATATGTCCTGTTTCTACCTTGACATCGTATTTCGCTACTGCTTTCAGGCTGATTCCTAAAAATGTCTCACTCAGTCCTGCTTCATGTAAGTCATCCAGTACTTTACCGATGCGGTCATCATTGATTTGTTCGGCTGTTATCCCTTCCCCCAATAAGTGCTCGGTTGCTTTTCCTTCAAAGAATTTACCAAACATATACAGGGGCGCTGATACAAATCCTAATCCATTCAGGAGCATTGCTTTGACGATTACCCCTGCGCTTACTTTTTCTCTTGAGCTTCTCCCGATTATCGTGTTTATTTCTTCCACGATTCCCATCTCGTCGATGATTCCTGCCACGATCCCTAGATGGTCTAGGTTCGTTACTTTCATCTCTGTATTAATATCTGCCTCCTCTTTTTGCCTTTTCTCTAATTATTTTACCCTTCCATTACGAGCGGAATGTGGGTTCATTGTCACCACCGTCATTTTCCGACAATTTCTGGCAAAACATTATTCCCATAATTCTCGTAGATACTGTCTTGAGTACCAAAAAGTCAAGAGGGAATTTGAACAAAATTTGGGTCGAAAGAACGCTGAGACTTGAGAACGCCAAAGACCTGTCGTAACAGCTTGTGCATGACAGCCCCAATGACAGACATTTTGGACTTACCCTTAGCCGTAAGGCGAGCGCAGAAAGCAGCAATCGGCAAATTATAACGACGGGCAACAATCGCAGGCATAAACAAAGCTTTACGCAAACGCGAATTACCAATTTTAGATAAACGTGGCTTACCATGAATCGAAGAACCAGATGAGAACTCACGGGGAGTTAAACCCGCAAAAGCTGCCAGTTGATCAGCAGTATCAAAGGCAGAAATATCCCGAATTTCCGCCAGTAATATAGTTGCGGTCAGTTCAGCAATACCAGGAATAGAAGTCAACAAATCCCGTTGAGATTTCAAATGAGGGTGTTGATCAAAGTGCTGACGGATCAATTTTTTGGTCATCTCAATTTGCTCTTTGAGAAAATCAATGTGAGCATTAATTGCCTCAACCAAAATTGGATCAGCCGTAGCAAGACGATTCTGCTCTTGCTGCTGCATAGCAGTTAAGCTATCTAAACGATGCACCAATGCTTGTAGTTGCTCAATTTCTAATGCTGGTGGTGTCCAAAGAGCAGGTTTTAAGGCTGCACAAAATCTAGCAATGACTTTAGCATCAGCACGGTCAGTCTTTGTACGACTTAACTCACTCTTGCCAAAGGCTTTGGGACGGGATGGATTAACAATACTTACTTTGTATCCTGCCTCTACTAAGAATCTAGCTAACCCATTGCCGTAAGTGCTGGTAGCTTCCATACAACTATGCAAGTTTGTCACATTTTGAAGGTTTAGCCATTCTTGTAATTCAGCAAATCCTTCAGGATTGTTGGCAAATACTTTGCTCTTGATTTTGGCGTTGCCTTGGATTAGAGCAACATCAAATTTGGCTTTGCTGATATCTATTCCTAAAACATCATATACTTCATTGTTATTGTTCATTGGGGGCAGTCCTCTTGCTAGATTTGTCCATCAAGCAATCAGTGGTATTGAACTATCCTTGTGAATGCAGGTTTACCCGTTGGGCGACCTCTGATACTGTCCAGTCTTTACTTGTTTCCACTGTTTAAGCAGAGACGACTCTATCTACAAAACGGGCTTGGTGTCCCTAGGGGCAGATCGAGTTTATCTCTGCTTTTGCTTTTTCGGATTGTAGTAAAGATTTTATCCTTTACTTTTCCTCCTAGATACAAGGGGCAGAGCATTCCCGCAGAAATTTATGATTTTTCAGATCCTCTCAAATCGGGAATGCTCTGCCCTAAACCTCACACATTTACCGACAATCCCCAAACCGCAGAGATAAATTATTCGTTACAGCAAAGAGGGTAGAGCATTTGCCGATAGAGATTTCGGTGATAATTTACAAATATTGGCGCAAATGCTCTACCCCTACATTTGCCACATCTGCCATATTTATTTTATGTCTTACAATCCTGAAATTCATTATCGACGTTCTATCCGTTTGCAAGGATATGACTATACAAGCGCAGGAATCTATTTTGTAACCATCTGTTGCCATCAAAGACAGCATTTGTTTGGAGAAATAGAAAATGGAGAGATGAAAATAAATGCGATCGGTCAAATTGTCTCTAACCTATGGCAAAAGATTCCTCAGCATTTTCCGAATGTAGAGCTTGATGCATTTATTCTGATGCCCGATCACCTACATGGAATCATCGTAATTTCAGAATCAAAGGGAAAATCCTCCTTAGCCAATATTATCCAAAATTTTAAATCTATTTCCTCTCGCAAAATCAATCGTATTAACAAAAACTACGGCGTATCGATTTGGCAACGCAATTATTACGAAAAGATTATCAGATCTGAACAGGAATTAAAAAATCTGCGTGAATACATTAAAAATAATCCAGCTAATTGGACAGATTGCAATACCGAATAAATCGAGATAATGTTTTTATTCGCATGATTCTCTTAGGGGCAGAGCATTCCCGCAGAAATTTATGATTTTTCAGATCCTCTCAAATCGGGAATGCTCTGCCCTAAACCTCCCACATTCATCGACAATCCCCAAACCGCAGGGATAAATTATGGATAAAAGCCAAGAGGGTAGAGCATTTGCGGATATAGATAGTAGTAGCAATTTGAAAGATAGTGACGCAAATGCTCTACCCCTACTGGCTCCTTCTCTTATTTGAACTTATCGAGAATGCGGCGCATGGCTTCATTCACGTTATCGCGACTGTTGAAAGCTGAAATACGGAAGTAACCTTCACCTGCTGCACCAAAACCAGAACCAGGGGTTCCGACCACATTACAGGTTTGCAAGAGCTTATCAAAGAAATCCCAACTGGTCAGCCCTGCGGGAGTCTTCACCCATACATAGGGAGCATTCTCGCCACCATAGACAGCCAAACCTGCTTCGGTCAATTTTTCACGGATAATCTTGGCGTTTTCCATGTAGAAGTCAATCAAGGCTCTAGTTTGTGCTTTGCCTTCTTCAGAATAGACGGCTTCCGCACCACGTTGGACAATGTAGGAAACACCATTAAACTTAGTGGATTGACGACGATTCCAGAGCTTCCATAATTCGACATTAGAACCGTCTTTTGCCTTGCCAATCAAGTTCTTAGGCACTACAGTTAACGCGCAACGAGTACCTGTAAATCCTGCATTCTTGGAGAAGGAACGGAACTCGATCGCACATTCCTTAGCGCCTTCAATTTCATAAATGGAGTGAGGAAGACTAGGATCGGTGATAAAGGCTTCGTAGGCAGCATCAAAGAAGATGATTGAACCATTTGCCCGCGCATAATCGACCCATGCTTGCAAATGTTCCTTAGTCGCAGTTGCGCCTGTGGGATTGTTGGGGAAGCAGAGATAAATCAGATCGACTTTTTGGGTAGGAATCTCGGCGGTGAAATTATTTTCGGCGGTGACGGGTAAATAAACTAAGCCTTCGTATTCGCCTTTTTCGTTGATATCACCTGTGTGACCAGCCATGACGTTGGTATCGACATACACGGGATAGACAGGATCGGTGACAGCAATGATATTGTCATCGCCAAAAATATCGAGAATGTTGCCGCAGTCGCACTTAGAACCATCGGAAATGAAAATCTCGGAAGCGTCAATATCACAGCCTCTCGCCTGAAAATCATGGGCGGCAATCTTTTCACGTAACCATGCGTAGCCTTGTTCAGGACCATAGCCCTTAAATGAACTGCGATCGCCCATATCTTCAACCGCTTTGATCATGGCATCACGACAGGCTTGGGGCAACGGTTCGGTGACATCGCCAATGCCGAGGCGGATCACTTTTGCGTCAGGATTTGCCTCGATAAAGGCGTTTACCCGTCTTGCGATTTCGGGAAACAGGTAGCCTGCCTTGAGTTTGAGATAGTTGTCGTTAACGGTAGCCATGATGGATGAGTTAATCTTTTTTGATTTTTGGATAGTTTTATATTATGCCTTTATATAGCGTTTCACAGTCTAGTGAAGTATGGGATTGTTTCCCTGCTAAAGGCGGGGAAACAATCCTCTGTACCTTGCGTGCTTGAAAAGCGCTATATAGGTGTCTCACTAAACTGCATATACAACTCTTTGAACGCAGTAATTACTTCAGGAGACAAGTTTTTTTCCCGATCGCTATAAAATTTTTGAAATTCAGTGATCGGATCAAAGCGATCGTAATCTTGCGGTTCGGGAACCTGCGCCGATGCATTGACGATTAACTTTGGTTCCACCATTACCGCTTGAGGGCAGACTTTTCGCACCCGATCCGCGAGTCCGATGGGCGGCGTATCTACAGCGATCGTAAATTTTAAATATCCCGCATAATCACGGTGTGCTTCCAAATTTTCTTCTAAATCATTAAGATGACATTCCACGCGCTTTAGTGGCTTCTGACAAGTAAGTGGCTGAAACTGTACTTTTGCAGGTCTACCAGTTTCCACTTCAATTAAATTAAATCCTTTCTCTTCACCAACTTCCCCAAAATCTACTTGAATTAAAGAACCTGCGTAATAAGTCGGTGCAGCATTGGGAATTTGTTGTGGTCGATGGATATGACCTAACCCTACATATTGACATTCTGAAGGAATAGATTGCCCTGAAAGACTATAGACATCACCACTATAAAATGCGGCTTCAGAACCTGTAAACTTCGCTCCATCAATGGTCATGTGTGCCATCATCACATTCACAGCATCCGTTTTAAAGGCATTGGCGAGATTCTGAAGAACATAGGTAACTGTCGTTTTGTAATCATTACGCTGTTCTACAGCATCTTTACTCCACACATCCTCAGCCGCTAATAACTTCCGTTCTGAAGCAAAGGGCATCGCACCAACACAAAGCTTACCGCTAGCAGTTTCAAGATTGACAACGCCGCCTTCTTCCGCAATTCTGGGACGACCTAAGGCTCTCACCCCTGCTAGAGATAACAAATGCGCGAGGCTATCAATCCGATTGGCAGAATCATGATTTCCTGCGATCGCTATTGAGGGAATGCTTAACTGATTAAGTTTATAGAAAAAATCATAGGCAATTCGCTCTGCTTCAGTTGTGGGGTTTGGTATATCAAAAATATCACCTGACACCAAGACTGCATCAACTTCAAATTCCTTTGCATATTGGAGGATCTCATCTAGGGCTAAGGCGATTTCAGGTGTGCGATCGACTCCTTTTAACTTTCTGCCCAAATGCCAATCAGAGGTATGTATTAAACGCATGATTCAATATTAAGTAGCATTGTCATAATTCATTACCGTAATAAATCCTCACTCCCCACATTACGACTAAGAGAATTAGTAGCACAATATCGCGGGGAAGTAATTTGAGAGGATTCCAGATCACAAGGTGAGTATTCGGACTAGTGAAGCCGCGTACTTGCATGGCACTAGCGGTTTGCTCAGCACGAATGAAAAGATTATCGATTAAGCGCTCTGCTAGAATTAGCCAAATCTGCGTAGTACGTTTGAATCCCAGTCTTTTCCAATTAATCGAACGAGTACGCATGGCTCTACCGAGGTTCTGGACTTCTTCTAAAACTAGAGGAACAAAACGGAGAGCAAGAGTCAAGGTGAGAACAATTTCGACAACGGGAATTTTGATTAATTTCAATGGCGCAAATATGGCAGCGATCGCGGCTGTAATTTCTTCAGGAGCCGTAACTAGCAGAAATAAAGTCGGTGCATAGAGATAGGTGAAAATCAATGTACAGACGCGCACACCTAAATCCAGAGATTTGCGTGTAACCGTGATATTGCCCGCTTTCCAGACCACGTAACTATAGGGAGTTGGTTGAGGAAGTTTGAGCGTTAATGCGGGAGCGATGATGACTTTATCACTAGTACTTATTTCAGGAATCGGGCGGCGTGGCTGCACAGTAGTATTAAAGCCATCAGGGGAAATCGTGGCGATCGCTAAGGTCATAAAAGCTAATAACAACAAAATCCCCATTTGCTGTTTCCACACCCGCATCGGAATTTTTGAGGCAAGGGTGAGCATAATTAGGAGAACGGCGATCGCAATCCGCCAAGGTTCATTAGCTTGAATTGGTGACAACAAAATCGTGAGCAGTCCAAACAACTTAATGCGCGGATCAAGTCGATGGAGCCATGTAATTGGCTGCTCAAGGTAAAGTCCGATAGGAAGCGATCGCAGTATATCCACTATATTCTGATATTTTTCGGGGATTTGGTTCTAGCAATTTACAATATAGCAATTAAGCGCAGCAGCATTTAGTAACTATGCCCATCGAATCTGAACAATTATTAGAACTTGCCCTCAAATCTGGCTGTGAAGCGGCGGAAGTCTACGAATCCCGATCCGTTTCCCGACCTGTATTTTTTGAGGCAAATCGGCTTAAGCAGCTAGAAAGTATTGATTCTGAAGGTGTGGGGTTAAGGATTTGGAAAGATAGCAAAGTGGGCTTAGCGATCGCCTACGGCACTGTCGAGCCAAAGGACTTGGTGGAACAGGCGATCGCCTTAAGCACCTTAAATGAACCTGAAGAGATTTTATTACGCGACTCGACTGTTGCTGACTATCCCAAACTCTATGGTCAGGAAGTTAAGGTTGAGCAAATGATTGATTGGGGAAAATCAGCGATCGCGCAGCTACTAGATCATTATCCTGAAGCAATCTGTGGTGCGGAATGGGAATGTGGACAGGAGACAATCAGGATTCTCAATAGCAAAGGTTTGGACTGTGGCTATACGGATATTACGGTGGATGGCTCTCTGAGTGCGGAGTTGACGCGGGGTGATGACTTTCTCAATGTTTGGTATGGGCAGTCAGAACGTGGAAATCTAGATCCTGAGGCGATCGCCAAGAAAGTCTTGCAATATCTCGACTGGGCTAAAAAAAATGCTAAATCTCCATCGGGTAAAGTACCAGTAATTTTTACAGGCAAGGCGGCAGATTTGCTCTGGGGAGTCGTGGCGATCGCGATGAGTGGGCGACAGGTGCAGCAAAAGGCAACACCTTGGCTCGAAAAAATCGGACAGCCTGTAATTTCGGATATTTTCACCGTCAGTCAGCAGCCAGATTTTGGTGTGTATAGCTTGCCTTTTGATGATGAAGGCACACCGACACAGGCAGTTACTTGGATCGATCGCGGTGTATTGCAAGACTTTTATGGTGATGTGCGGACTTGCCAAGAGTTAGGGATTACGGCAACAGGCAACGGTTTTCGTGGCGATTTGGGCAACTATCCTAGCCCCGGATTATTTAATCTGGCGATCGCTGCTAGTCAAACGATTCAAGGCGATATTCTGGAGCTTGCCGCAACTCTCAAGGATGGCTTAATCGTCGATCAAGTTCTCGGTGATGATTCCGATTTATCAGGAGATTTCTCGATCAATATCGATTTAGGCTACCGTGTCAAAAATGGCAAAATTATCGGGCGGGTCAAGGATACGATGCTGTCAGGAAATATCTATACAGCGCTTAATCAGGTGATTGGGGTGGCAAGCGATCGGCAATGGCATGGCTCACTATATGTACCTGCGATGATTGTTGAAGGACTATCGATTACTAGTCGTTAAGTCATGAGAACGCCGCACATTGCCTGTCTATCTTTTTTGCTGACGATTGCTATAATGGCTATATGATGATTTTTAAGGCTTCCCAGAAGCCTTAAAAATCATCATCAATATTTTGGGGCTGTAGCTCAGTTGGATAGAGCGATCGCCTCCTAAGCGATAGGTCATCGGTTCGATCCCGATCAGTCCCGTCATCTAGCAATGCAAATAAAAAAAGGATTGCGAACATTGTTCGCAATCCTTTTTTTATTTGCAGATGCAAAGTTTAGAACAAGCCAAGAGTTAAGGACTTGTCAATAGGTAAGGTGGAGCCGATACCCAAGTAAAGGGTGAAAGCAGTACCAAATAGGAAGACAGCCATCGCAACAGGGCGACGGAAAGGATTTTGGAACTTGTTGACGTTCTCGATGAAGGGAATCAAGATTAAACCAACGGGGATCAAGCTTTGGAGCAATACGCCCAAGAGTTTGTTAGGTACAATTCGCAAAATTTGGAATGCAGGGTACAAGAACCACTCTGGCAAGATTTCCAAAGGAGTCGCAAAAGGATTAGCAGGTTCGCCAACCAAGGTGGGGTCAAGTACTGCCAAACCAGTGATCAAAGCGATCGTGCCAAAAATTACCACAGGGAACATATACAACAGGTCATTTGGCCAAGCTGGTTCGCCATAGTAGTTGTGACCCATATTCTTTTCCAGCTTTGCACGTAAAACTGGATCATTCAAATCAGGAAACTTTTCAATCTTTGCCATGTTATTTCTCTATTTATTGACAGATTTTCTAAAATTATCTAATACGAAAATCTTAAACTGGTTTTCCAGATAAGAAACCTTACAAAAAGCTTTGCAATCAATTCTTATAAGGGACCAGAAATACCTTGTTTGCGGATCATCAAGAAATGAGCCAGCATGAATACTGCAATCAACCAAGGCAATACAAAGGTATGCAAGCTGTAGAAACGGGTCAGGGTTGCTTGACCAACGCTTTGACCACCACGTAGTAGTTCAACTAGGGTTCCACCAACAACAGGAATTGCTTCAGGTACGCCAGATACAATCTTTACCGCCCAGTAGCCAACTTGATCCCAAGGTAAGGAGTAACCAGTTACGCCGAAGGTAACGGTGATCACTGCCAAGATTACGCCAGTAACCCAAGTCAATTCGCGGGGTTTTTTGAAACCGCCAGTCAAGTACACACGGAAAACGTGCAAGATCATCATTAAGACCATCATACTTGCCGACCAACGGTGGATCGAGCGAATCAACCAACCGAAGTTAACATCGGTCATGATGTAGCGCACAGATTCAAATGCTTCTGTTACCGATGGTTTGTAATAAAAGGTCATCGCGAAACCTGTCGCGAACTGAATCAGGAAGCAGGTGAGGGTGATGCCGCCTAGACAGTAGAAAATATTGACGTGAGGAGGAACGTACTTACTTGTAATGTCCTCAGCGATCGCCCCGACTTCAAGGCGATCGTTAAACCAATCGTAAACTTTACTCATGTAATTGAAAAACCCAAGATTGCTGAACTAGTTAACAATTTTTTGATAGCTGTAACTTATTTTAATACTTATGATCAGGTGTAGGCAAACCTAAAGAAGGTTTTTAACAAGTTTCACTAAATATATAGAAAGATATAGCAAGATATAGCAAGATATAGCAAGTTTTCTTGCCTTATTACCCTGCATGAAAATACATTTGCGTCTCAGATTAGCAGTTTTTGTGATTTCTCTGTCCTGTCCTTGCTTAGCTCCTGTATTGTCTCAAGTTTGCTCCAAGGAATATTCTCATCCAAACTTGGAAAATCATGACGAAGAATATTCGCCGACCCAGCGTGTTGCTGCTGTTCGTAGCGATCGCTCTTTAACCTTGCCTTGGGCTTTACCCACAGAATTTACTGCAATCGATCCATTTGTAGGTAAGGACTATCAACTAGCGGCGCATGAAGGAATTGACTTTATTCACGGTAACCAGTTAGTTACGCAAGTATCGGTGCGATCGGTATCAGATGGCAGAGTGGTGTATGTTCGTCGTGATTGTCCGCAATCAAATTTATTTGAACCCAACAGTTTGCACCGTGACTGTGGTGGTGATTGGGGAAACCATATTGTGATTCGGCATCCTAATGGACTATTCACCCGTTATGCACACCTTTATCCTGATAGCATTCAAGTAAAAGTTGGGCAGAAAATCACTCGTGGTCAAGAGCTTGGCAAAATGGGAAATTCAGGACGGAGTGATATCAGACATTTACATTTTGAGTTAGGTGTTGCCATTAAGATTAATCCCTGTGCGCCAGCGCAATCTTTTCACTATGTTTACAATCCAGCTACTTATTTACAATGGGACAATATCCAATAGAGAATGACGGCGCGAAGCGCCGCCATTCTCTGTACGTGCAACCTAGCAAAATTTAAATGTATGAATGATTTAACTGATAAATCCCTTGAGAAGGAAAGCGATCGCGATCGCCAAGATGCTAACAGCGTTGATATTCGCGAGATGAATATTGATGACATTGCACCAATTTTTCATTTAGGCGAACAATTATTTACCAGCGACTTGTATCCTTACCTCTATCGCACATGGGACGAGTGGGAGGTGATCGGGATGTATAACACTGATTCTGAATATTGCTTAGTTGCCGAAATCGATGATCAGCTTGCAGGATTTATTCTCGGCACAATCATCAATAAAGCTTCATGGAAATATGGCTATATCACTTGGCTAGGTGTCAATCCCAATTTTCAAAGGCGGGGCGTAGCCGATCGCCTAGTCGATAAGATCATCGAACGGATGATTGAAGACAATGTGCGCCTAATGCTTGTTGATACTGATCCTGCTAATACTCCTGCCATTAATTTCTTTAACCGCAAAGGTTTCGGCAATGCTAGAGAACACGTATTTTTGTCATTAAATCTCGCTAAGCATGAGTATTACGGCAGATTGATTAATTACGAACGCGATAAAGCCGAGCGCAACCGTCCGCGATCGCGCCGCCGAACTTAAATTTAATTTTGCTTAAAGTTTGTTTAGGAGATCAATCCGCCTTAGACAGGATTGATGGTGGAAAGAACTAGGCGATCACTTTGCTTTGAAAGTAACTGGATATTTATACGGCAGTTGCAGATGAGTTATCAGTTAGCCTAATGAGATTTTTAGGTATAGCGTAGCTTGAGTTAAATTGCAAACAATAGAATTTAGAGAGCCATGAGTGAAGTTAAATATGCATCCAGAAGATACAGCCGCTCGATATGATCGTATTGCCCAATGGTGGCAAACTCAGCATCAAGATTCGCTTTATGGTGTTGCCCAATTGGAGCGAGCGATCAAATATACTCCTAAGAATCATTTAGCTATTGATATAGGGTGTGGAAGCAGTGGGCGTTTTTTTAAAGTTCTAAGCGAACATGGATTTCAGGCGGAAGGACTTGATATTTCTGTGGAAATGATTAACTTAGCTAAAAAACTGCATCCAAATGTCACATTCTATAGGGAAGACATTTCTGCTTGGAATCCGCCCAAATCTTATAGCTTGATTGTTGCTTGGGACAGCACGTTTCATCTACCGTTAGATATGCAGGAAGAGGTCGTAAAAAAACTATGCGATGCTCTTGAAGGTGATGGCGTGCTAATGTTCACCTGTGGGGGTGGGTATAAGCATAGTGAAGTTTCTGGAGCATTTCAAGGTCAGAAATTTGAGTACAGTACGCTGGGTGTAAATGCTTTTCTAAAGATTCTGAATGATCATAATTGTACGTGTCTTCACCTTGAATATGATCAATATCCTGAGAATCACGTTTACATCATTGCTCAAAAACACGATTGATCGCTGTAACGGAAGTGCGATCGCTGGTTCGTCTGGATTGTAATAAACCGCCATATTCACACCGAAGTACCAATCATCGCGATCTGCCCAAATATCAGCTAACAAACTCAGTATTCAATCTTGGTCAGGCTTCTGGCTTGATACATTTTTAGCGATATCGATAAATTGCTGCAAAATGAGTGAAGAATTCTCTTGTCGCCAAGCGATAGCTAATGGATTGGCGATCGCCTTCTCTCGAATAGGGCGATAAGTAACTCCTTCTCGTCGAAGATTCTGCACGCTGGATGGCAAAATACTGATACCCATTTCGCCTGCAACTAGCCCCAAAATCGTGACCATAAAGATCGCTTCTTGAGCCATCTTAGGAACAAATCCTGCTTGAGCACATAAAGCGTAAATTTGCTCTGATAAACCAAACACAACTGGACGGAGAGGCATAATAAACTCTTCCTCCGCTAAATCAGTCAGCGAAATTGTGGATTGGATTGTTAGCGGATGGTGTTTGGGTAAAACAACCACCAAAGTCTCTTCTGAGAGAAGTGTCACTTCTAGATCATTAGCTTCAATCAGGGCAGGAGTTCGATAGGCAAAAATGATGTCGGTCTGGTGATCGTGCAATCCCTGAATTTGGGAACCACTACTGGCTTCTCGTAAAATCAGATTTGCTGATGGATAGTGTTGCCGAAAAGTCCGCAGAATATTGGGTAAGACACCATTAGCCATTGAGCTAGTAAAGCCTATTGTCAAATGATCTAATTCCCCTTGGTGAATGCGTTGTGTTTTGCGTATCGCCTGTTTTAAGTTTGCTAGAGTCGAACGCGCTTCTTCTAAAAATGCTTGTCCTGCCACCGTTAGCTGGATCGGGCGCTTGTCTCGATTGAATAGCTCAACGCCTAATTCCTTTTCTAGATCTCGAATTTGCTGACTCAATGGCGGCTGGGCGATCTGTAACCTTTCTGCGGCACGGCTAAAGTTTAGCTCATCGGCAACCGCAACGAAGTAACGAAGATGACGAAGTTCCATATCAGTACTACTATACCTAAAATTAGATAATAGTATACTCAGTATAGGCTGTACATATATTAATGGTTACCCTATAGTGAGCATGACGGGTACGCAGATTTGAATGTCCTATGTTTCTAAGGAAGGTTTTGCTAGTATGGTAAGTCCAATTCGACGAGTTGTGATTGTTGGTGGAACTCATGGGAACGAATTGACAGGGATTTACTTGGTCAAGAAGTTTCAGCAATACCCACATTTGTTACATCGAGAAAGTCTTGAATGCATCACTTTATTAGCTAATCCCAAAGCGATCGCAGCCAATCGACGTTATATTGCTCGTGATTTGAATCGTTGTTTTGCCAATGAAGATTTGGCTAATCCAGCGTTAAAAAGCTATGAAGACAGACGTGCTAAAAAAATTGCTGCCCAACTGGGACCAAAATCTCAGCCCCACGCTGACGTGATTATTGATCTTCACAGCACAACTGCGAATATGGGCTTGACCGTTTTACCATCCAGTAAAAATCCATTGAATTTGCGATTAGCAGCCTATCTGAGCACACTAAATCCATTGGTTCGTGTTTGTTGTGGAGTGCAGTGCAATCAAGACTCTCCAGTGTTGCGATCTCTCTCCCCTCTGGGCTGCACTCTTGAAGTTGGTGCGATCGCCCAAGGTGTACTCAATGCTGATTATTTGCAGCAAACAGAACAATTAGTTCATGCCATTTTGGATTATCTCGATGCCCTGAATCAGGGAGAAATTTTGTCTGTGCCATCGAGTTTAGATGTGTACCAGATGATTTCATCCGTGGACTATCCCAGAGATTTATCGGGTGAACTGCAAGCCATCATTCATCCTCAACTTCAGAATAAAGACTATGAACCTTTATCCTATGGTGAACCGATGTTTATCAAATTTACAGGAGAATCAATTTCTTACCAAGGAGAAGACACTGTTTACCCCGTATTTATTAATGAGGCAGCGTATTACGAGCAAAAAATCGCAATGACGTTGACCTACAAACAACAGTTGAGTTTAGAAACAGTGTAGCGATAATCCACCAACTCTTCGCGGGAAAAAACTATGATGAACCAGAAAGGCACTGGTCAGGTAATGAGGGATGGGTGCTGAAACACGCATTTTATGCCAACGAAAAAGGTGCAAATATGTCGATCACGCTTTAACTGTCCAGTGCCGATTTGTCTGAGGCTTGTTATTAATGGGTTAGGTCAAAACTGCAAAATGATTTAAGGCAGTCTGGCAGTCAGATTTAATCTGTTCCTTGAGGGCATCCAGTGATGCAAATTTTTGTTCGGGGCGAATAAATTTGACGAGATCTACATTTAGTTCTTGATCATATAGATCATCTTGCCAATCAAATAGATGCACTTCCACCGATCGCCGATCGCCATTAACTGTTGGTCTTAAGCCAATGTTCATCACCCCAAATAGGGGTTTAGGGCTAGAGCTAATATTTACCTGTACAGCATAAACGCCATCACGGGGCAGACATTTTTGAACTGGTAGATCGAGATTTGCTGTCGGGAAGCCGATGGTGCGTCCTAACTGCTTGCCTTGGACGACTTTGCCTACCAGATTATAAGGACGACCGAGCAGAGCATTAGCGAGATCGACTTCACCCTTAGCTAAAGCTGCCCGAATATTTGAGCTACTGATCCGAATCGGGGAGGGATCTTTGAGGAGCATGGTTTGTTCAGTAATTACCGTCAGGCGATCGCCCCAAATTTTCTGTAGGTCAGTAATGTTGCCTTGACGTTTCTGCCCGAAGTGAAAATCACAGCCAACACTGATTAACTCCACTTGGAGGGAGTCAATTAAAATTTTCTGAATAAATTCAGCAGCCGTAAGTTTGGCGAGATTCGCGTCAAAGGGTAGTAAAACTAACTGCTCGACACCAATAGATTCTAGCAAGGCTACTTTTTCGTCAAAGGGAGCAAGTAGCGATCGCGATTGTTTGCTAAAAAATTCTTGAGGATGGGGCGAAAACGAAACAACGGTACTCGTTAAATGTTGATAATTACTACCTAATGCATTAGGCAAAATCGGCGCAATCACATGGCGATGTCCTATATGCACGCCATCAAAGTTACCGAGGGCGATCGCTGTCGGGCGGGAAATTTGGGTTGGGTCAAATATTACTCTCACGCTTAATATTTTGACACAATTCTGTGATGTGATCTCAGAGCTAATTTTGAGTTTAGGCTCACCCTAGTTTAAAATCCAGAAAAGAGTGGCGGCGCTGTGCGCCGCCACTCTTTTGTTATATAGAGCTATAAGTTCAAAATTTAGCTTTTGTCATGACATTCTGGTATGTTTGAGATCCCGCCGTTAGCTTACTATCCATGACCGTTAGAGAAACATTTCGCCGCACCAAAATTGTCGCTACTATTGGTCCCGCAACCAGTAGCCCTGATATGATTCGCCAGCTTATTGAAGCAGGTGCAACAACTTTTCGTCTGAACTTTTCGCATGGAACCCATGCAGATCACCATCGCAGCATCTGTAATATTCGCCAAGTATCTAGTGAACTAAATCAACCCGTTGGCATTTTACAAGATTTACAAGGTCCAAAAATTCGCCTCGGTGTATTTAAAGATGGTCCCATTACCTTAGACAAAGGTGATAAATTTACCCTGACTAGCCGCCAAGTGGCAGGGACATCAGAAATTAGCTGCATTACTTATGAAACCCTTGCGGAAGAAGTGCCTATTGGCGCGGTCATCATGCTGGATGACGGCAAGGTAGAAATGGTCGTCGAAGATGTGAATGCAGAATTAGGCGATCTTTATTGTCGTGTGGTTATTGGTGGCACATTATCGAATAACAAAGGTGTCAATTTTCCAAATGTCCACTTATCTGTCAGTGCCATGACTGATAAGGATCGTGAAGACTTGCGCTTTGGTTTGTCGGAAGGTGTGGATTGGGTAGCGTTGAGTTTTGTTTGTACACCTGAAGATGTACTTGAAGTTAAAGATTTAATTGCTGCCTCAGGGCGTAAAGCTAGCGTCGTTGCCAAAATCGAGAAGCATGAAGCGATCGCCAATATGGAAGCGATTCTCTCGGTATGTGATGGCGTAATGGTGGCGCGTGGTGATTTGGGTGTAGAAATCCCTGCGGAAGATGTCCCGATCGCCCAAAAGCAATTAATTAAAACTGCTAATCGTCTTGGTATTCCCGTCATTACGGCAACCCAAATGCTCGATAGCATGGTGAATAATCCCCGTGCGACTCGCGCCGAAATTTCCGATGTAGCCAACGCGATCATTGATGGTACTGATGCCGTCATGCTTTCTAATGAAACTGCGGTCGGTAAATATCCAATCTTGGCAGTAGAAACGATGGCAAGAATTGCCGTTCGCATCGAAAGAGAGCAGGATCTCCAAATGCAACCCCTTGAAAGTATGGGACGTGCAGTTCCTAATGCGATCAGTCAGGCGGTTGGTAGTATTGCGATGCAACTAAATGCTGCTGCGATCGTGACATTGACCAAAACAGGTTCCACCGCCCGAAACGTTAGCAAATTCCGTCCTCCAATTCCGATTTTGGCAGTTACCCCTAATGTCCAAGTCGCACGGCGCTTGCAAATGGTTTGGGGTGTACAGCCTCTAGTTCTGATTTCCTTACCATCCGCGAGACAAAACTTTGAAGCAGCACTTAACCTCGCTCAAGAAATGAAGCTATTAAGTGCAGGCGATCTCGTAGTTATGTCAGCAGGTACATTGCAAGATGTGGCAGGCTCTACAGATTTGATCAAAGTTGAATTTGTCTCATCGGTCGTTGGTAAAGGCTTAAGCATTGGTTCTGGCATGGTGCATGGTCGGGCAAGGGTTGCATTCCACCATCTTGATGTGCGCGATTTTAATGAGGGTGAAATCTTGGTAATCGATCACACCGATGCTGACTATATCGAAGTAATTCGCAAAGCATCGGCTGTCATTACTGAAGAATCTAGCCTTGATTCCCATGCTGTTGTGATTGGGCGCAGGTTAGGCATCCCAATTCTGGTTGGGGTTAAAAATGCCACAGGTTTTATCCGTGATGGTGAACCACTGAGTGTTAACTTCAGCAAGGGCATGATCTACTCTGGTTCGCGATCGGACGATCTGACGTTTTAGTTATATTGGATAGAGTGCGTTGCTCTATCCACATTTTTTGAGTTAATCATGGAAAATTTTGCTTTTTACAATCCCGTCAAAATTCTTTTCGGCAAAGGTCAAATTGCGAGTATTGCCCAAGAAATTCCTACGGGTGCAAAGGTTCTGGTCACCTATGGTGGCGGTAGCATCAAAAGCAATGGTGTATATGAGCAGGTAAAGACCGCTTTAGCAGGTCATACCTTTCTCGAATTCGGTGGCATTGAACCCAATCCCCATCTAGAAACCTTGCTTAAGGCAGTGGAACTCATCCGTTCTGAAGGAATTGATTTCTTGTTAGCGGTAGGTGGTGGTTCTGTGCTTGATGGCACAAAATTTATTGCCGCAGCAGTTAATTTTGAGGGTGATCCTTGGGATATTTTGGCAAAACAAGCTCCTGTAAAAACAGCCCTTCCCTTGGGTACGGTTTTAACTTTGCCTGCCACTGGTTCAGAAATGAATACCAATTCAGTGGTGACAAAATGGGAAACTCAGGAGAAATTATTTTTTGCTAGTCCCTTAGTATTTCCTAAATTCTCAGTACTCGATCCTGAAACTACTTACTCTCTACCACCGAGACAAATTGGCAATGGTATTGTCGATGCCTTTACCCATGTTGTCGAGCAGTATTTGACTTATCCTGTCAATGCACCATTACAAGACCGTTGGGCAGAGTCCATTCTCCAAACCTTGATCGAAGAAGGACCTAAAACCTTAGCTAATCCTCATGATTATGAGTCACGGGCAAATGTGGTCTGGGCTGCAACTTTGGCACTGAATGGACTGATCGGTGCAGGTGTGCCGCAGGACTGGACAACCCACATGATCGGACATGAGTTAACAGCACTGCATGGTCTTGATCATGCTCAAACTCTAGCGGTGGTTTTGCCAAATACTCTGACAGTAACGCGCGATCGCAAACGTGAAAAGCTCTTGCAATATGCGTCAAGGGTTTGGGGGCTAGTCGATGGTACTGAAGAATCACGTATTGATCAAGCAATTCAGAAAACCCGCGACTTTTTTGAATCCGTCGGTGTGCGTACGAAGCTCTCCGATTACGGTGTGGGCTTAGATGTAATTCCGTTAATCACCGATCGCTTTGAGAAACGTGGTTTTGTGGCTCTAGGCGAACATCAAGATGTCACGCCTAAGGTTGTGGAACAAATTTTAGCGCTTTGCGCTTAACTCCTAAAAGTGCTGCAAAGCAGCACTTTTATTTATTTAATGTTGACGTATATGACCCAAAAACTACTATTTGTTTGTTTAGGAAATATTTGCCGATCGCCTGCTGCGGAAAATATCATGAATCATTTGATTGCACGAGAAGGACTAACAGAGCAATTTAGCTGTGATTCCGCAGGTACAGGTGGCTGGCACGTGGGCGCACCACCTGATCGCCGTATGCGAGCCGCCGCTAAAGAACGTGGGTTAGATTTTATTGGTTCCGCCAGACAATTTGAGGCGATCGACTTACGCGAGTTTGATTTAATTCTGGCAATGGATAAAGATAATTACCGCAATATTCTCGCTCTTGATCCGCAAGGTAAATTTAGGGACAAAGTAAAAATGATGTGTGATTATTGCCAAACACATAGTGATAAAGAAGTTCCTGATCCTTACTATGGTGGTGCAGATGGTTTTAACTATGTCATTGATCTACTATTCGATGCCTGTAGTGGACTTCTCAAATCCCTCAAACCTTAAACTAAACTTCGGTACAGAGAAATGACAGAAACAAAAGCATTGAAATACGCCTACTATTCTGGCTGCGTTGCCAAAGGTGCTTGCAAAGAACTTCACGCATCGACCACTGCGATCGCCCAAGCCTTAGGTATTGAATTAGTGGAATTAACTAAGGCAACCTGTTGCGGCTCAGGGACATTCAAAGAGACCGATGAGCTAATGGAAGATGTCGTCAATGCTCGTAATATTTCTCTTGCCGAAGAATTAAATCTCACTGTGATGACGCAATGTAGCACATGTCAGGGTGTACTTGGACGTGTCAATGATAAGCTCAAAAGTTCAGAAACTAGTCGCAAAGATGAAGTCAATGCCCTGCTTAATACTCAAGGTCATAATTTTCAAGGTTCGACCGAAGTATTGCATTTACTTTGGATTCTCATTCGTGACTATGGTTTAGAAAATATTGCTGCTAAAGTCACTCGTTCTCTCGCAAATCTCAAATGTGCTTCCTTTTATGGATGTTATTTATTGCGATCGCAAACTGTTACCCGCTTTGACGATCCTTATAAACCCGAATCCCTAGAAAATATTTTTCGTACTGTCGGCGCAACTCCTGTCTATTATGAAGGGCGTGTCCAGTGCTGTGGCTGGCCAATTTCCAGTTATGCGCCCAAAGAATCTTTCTCAATGGCAGGAAGACACCTCAGTGCCGCGATCGCCGCAGGTGCTGATTGTATCGTCACTCCATGCCCTCTCTGTCACTTAAACCTCGATTCCCGTCAGCCTGAAGTCGAGAAGGTAATTGGTCAAAAACTTGGCATTCCGATTTTGCACTTACCACAGTTGATTGGCTTAGCGATCGGTATCGATCCTAAAGTTCTGGGCTTAGATCGCCACATCGTTTCCACAAGCTCAATTTTGCAAAAAATCACCAAGTAAAAAGGCGTTGCACATATTCATAATGACAATCAAAATAAGTAGATAGGCATAAGTAAACTTAAAACCTAGAAGCTTGTACCGCCCGCTACGCGGGCGGTACAAGCTCTGGTTTTGGGTTTTAACTATGCTGAGCTACTTAGTCAAGCAAGTTAAGACATAAAACCCAAAAGAGAGTTGCGGCGCTTCGCGCCGCAACTCTCTTTTGGGTTTTGGGTTTGTCCTAACATAACTGACTAAAGCTATAACATTATGTGCAACGCCGCTTTCAAAAAATTGCATCAAAAATATTTGACAAACTGTACCATCATCGTTGTAAGATATAAATCCTGAAGTCAGGGCGAATGGCGGAATTGGTAGACGCATCAGACTCAAAATCTGACGACAGCGATGTCATGAGAGTTCGATTCTCTCTTTGCCCATAACAAAAAACTCAATAAGTAACAAGTACTTCTAAGTATCAAAGTTGCTTTTCTATAGCACTTTGCAAGCAAGGTACAGAGGATTGTTTCCCCGCCGAAGGCGGGGAAACAATCCCATACTTCATTTACGAATCGTAAGCTTCTATGGGTAGGCAAGAGCAAACAAAATTGCGATCGCCAAAAGCATTATCAATGCGTCCCACACTTGCCCAGAATTTATGCTCCTTGAGCCAAGGTGCAGGATAGGCGGCTTGATGGCGGCTATAGGCGTGTGACCAATCATCGGCTAATAAGGTTTCAGCAGTATGCGGTGCATTTTTAAGCGGATTATCCAGCTTGTCGAGATCACCAGAGGCGATCGCATTTACCTCTTGCTTAATGGCGATCATCGCATCACAGAAGCGATCGAGTTCCGCTTTCGATTCACTTTCCGTTGGCTCGATCATCATCGTTCCCGCCACTGGCCAAGAAACCGTCGGCGCATGGAAGCCATAGTCCATCAAGCGCTTGGCAATATCATCCACCTCGATTCCTGCAATATTCTTACAATCATGGAGGTCAATAATACATTCATGGGCAACTAAGCCATTTTTGCCTGTATAGAGAATTGGATAGTGGGTTGCAAGACGTTGAGCCATATAGTTAGCATTGAGAATCGCTACTTCTGTCGCCAGTTTCAAACCTTTCGCTCCCATCAAAGCAATATATACCCAAGAGATCGTGAGAATACTCGCACTACCCCAGGGAGCCGCCGAAATTGTATTTGGTTCTACAACTTCTGCAAAAGGATGATTTGGTAAAAATGGAACTAATTGGGGAGCGACACAAATTGGTCCCATCCCTGGTCCACCACCACCGTGAGGAATGCAAAAAGTCTTATGCAGGTTCAAATGACAGACATCCGCACCGATATCTCCCGGACGACAGAGACCGACTTGAGCATTCATATTCGCGCCATCCATATATACTTGTCCACCGTAATAGTGAACGATATCGCAAATATCCTTAATCGATTCCTCAAATACGCCATGAGTAGAAGGATAAGTCACCATCAAGGCGGCGAGTTCATGCTGATGTTTTTCGGCTTTTGCCTTGAGGTCAGCAACATCAATATTGCCTTCGCGATCGCAATTTACAGTAACCACCTTCATCCCTGCCATGACAGCACTCGCAGGGTTTGTACCATGCGCTGAGGTGGGAATTAGGCAAATATGGCGATTGGTTTGACCACGATGTTGATGGTAGGCGCGAATTGTGAGTAAACCTGCATATTCACCCTGAGATCCTGCATTCGGCTGAAGTGATACACCTGCAAAACCCGTAATTTCCGCAAGCCAAGTTTCCAATTGTTGAAATAGAATTTGATAGCCTTGGGTTTGCTCCAATGGCACAAAGGGATGAATATTCCCAAATTCTGCCCATGTCACAGGAAGCATCTCAGAAGTAGCATTGAGCTTCATCGTACAGGAACCAAGGGGAATCATCGATGTAGTCAGCGATAAATCTTTCGATTGGAGACGATAGATATAGCGTAATAATTCTGATTCGGAATGATAGGAATTGAATGTAGGATGGGTGAGGTAAGGAGAATTACGAATTAGGGAATTGGGAATTACGAATTCCTGACTCGTAATTCGTAATTCGTAATTCGTAATTTCTAATTGTTCTTCAGCAAATATAGAAATGAGATCAAGCAAATCCTGTTTAGAGACGGTTTCATCGAGACTGATGGCGATCGCATTATCTGCTAAATACCGTAGATTAATTTGTTTGGCGGCGGCTCTAGTTTTAATTTCATCGCTAGAGATTCCCTTTAGCTCAATGCGAATTGTATCGAAGAAAGCTTGATGCGTAACTGTATGACCAAGATCGGCGATCGCTTGGGCAAGGCTTGCAGTTAAAAGATTGACACGCTGAGCAATCCGTTTTAATCCTTCAGCACCGTGATAAACCGCATACATACTCGCCATAATTGCCAGCAGTACCTGAGCCGTACAAATATTGCTAGTTGCCTTATCGCGGCGAATATGTTGCTCGCGGGTTTGCAATGCGAGACGTAACGCAGGACGACCATGTACATCTTTAGAAACTCCCACTAAGCGTCCCGGCATTTGTCGTTTGTAAGCTTCCTTAGTTGCCATGTAAGCAGCGTGAGGACCACCATAACCAAAGGGAACGCCAAATCTCTGGGCGCTACCGATTGCAATATCTGCACCCAATTCCGCAGGAGATTTAATCAATGTGAGTGCTAATAAATCAGCAGCAACGATCGCTAAACCACCCTGAGCATGAATTTGCGAAATAACCTCTGTGTAGTCATAGATTGCGCCATCGCTAGCAGGATATTGCAATAAAGCGCCAAAGTAATTCTTATCAAATACCACTTGATCATGCTTGGCAATCACTACTTCAATCCCCAAGGGAATTGCACGGGTTTTGACAACAGCGATCGTTTGGGGATGACAATCGCTGGATACAAAGAACTTATTCCCCTTATTCTTAGCGATTCCCGCCGCCATTGTCATCGCTTCCGCCGCCGCCGTTCCTTCATCTAAAAGGGAAGCATTAGCAATCTCTAAACCTGTCAAATCGATAATCATAGTTTGGAAATTGAGCAGAGCCTCCAAACGACCTTGAGCAATTTCGGCTTGATAAGGTGTGTACTGCGTATACCACCCCGGATTTTCTAAAATATTGCGTTGAATAATCGGTGGTGTGATGCAGTTGTAATAGCCTGTACCGATATACGATCGCCAAACTTGGTTTTTCGAGGCGATCGCCTTTAATTCTTGTAACAGTTCATATTCCCCGCGTGCTTCCCCTAGTTGCAATGGCTGCTTAATTCTGATCGCCGCAGGCACGGTCTTATCAATCATTTCATCAAGAGAGTCGCAGCCGATCGCCATTAACATCTGCTGAATTTCTGAAGAGCTTGCACCGATATGACGACGAACAAAGCTATCGGTTGGTGCAAACGCATCGTCACTGAGGCAATCTGCTAGATAGTCATCATGTTCGGTATTAGTTGAAAAGACTGGAACCCCCAATTCTTTTATTTCTGTGGTTTCTGTAATCGAAGAATCTTGGGTTGTCACGGTAAGCGAAGGTTCCAACATAGATTTTGTAACTTGTGTATATATAGCTGTCGCCATTTGCATTAGGACAAATCAAAAACTCAGAAGTGAGTGGCGGCACTTCGCGCCGCCACTCACTTCTAGTTTTGTATCTTGCATCTATGCTATTACAAAATTATTACAAAGTGTTAAGTAGCTGGACATAATTAAAAACCAGAGCAACAACCTGTGGCACACGCTGCGCGTGCGCCACAGGTTGTTGGGTTTTATATTTAATTGCGCCCAGCTACTTACGCATATCTAAAAAAGGAGCGACAACACAAAGCTATCTTTTTAAGTTTGACGATCTGATGATGAGCCTAATAGCAATATTATTCATCGAAAATAATCTTGCTTAAAACTTTGTAAAGTTTAGTACAATGCTTAATATTCCTCTTGGTAAGTATTTAGACTTATTGACATGACACTAGACCAATTCCCTTGGCTTACCGCGATCGTCCTGCTGCCCCTCGTAGCTTCGTTACTAATCCCCATATTGCCAGACAAAGAAGGCAAAACTGTGCGTTGGTATGCATTAGGTGTAGGCATCGCTGATTTTATTTTGATGTGCTATGCCTTTTGGAAGAACTACGATCCGAGCAGTGCAACGTTTCAACTCACGGAAAAGTACAATTGGATACCCCAACTAGGTCTGAGTTGGTCGGTTTCAGTTGATGGAATATCTGCTCCTTTAGTGATATTGGCAGGACTAGTAACTACGCTGTCAATATTTGCCGCATGGCAAGTCAATATTAAACCCCGCTTATTTTATTTTCTACTGTTAATCCTTTACTCCGCTCAGATTGGTGTATTTGTTGCCCAAGATCTGCTGATGTTCTTCATCATGTGGGAAGTGGAATTAATTCCTGTATATCTGCTCGTTTCGATTTGGGGTGGTCAAAAACGTCAATATGCTGCGACTAAGTTTTTGCTTTATACCGCCGCCGCTTCAATTTTTATTCTGGTAGCAGGGCTAGCGATGGCTCTCTATGGCAATAACCTTACCTTTGACATTGCGGAGCTAGCACTTAAGGAGTTTCCCCTTGCCTTAGAGCTTCCACTATATGCAGGTTTGTTAATTGCTTTTGGGGTGAAACTAGCTATTTTCCCATTACATACTTGGTTGCCTGATGCTCACGGTGAAGCATCTTCCCCTGTATCAATGATCTTGGCAGGTGTCTTGTTAAAAATGGGTGGTTATGGCTTAATTCGTCTAAATATGGGATTACTTGACCAAGCTCATGTTTATTTTGCGCCGATTCTGGCTACGTTAGGGGTGATCAATATTGTCTATGGTGCAGTAAATTCTTTTGCTCAAACCAACATGAAGCGCCGCCTTGCTTTCTCATCGGTCTCACACATGGGATTTGTGTTGATCGGGCTAGCATCCTTTACCGATTTGGGTATTAGCGGGGCAATGCTGCAAATGATTTCACACGGGTTGATTGCTTCAGTGTTGTTCTTCCTTGCTGGTGTTACTTACGATCGCACCCATACGATGTTATTGAACGAGATGGGTTATATCGGAAAAGTCATGCCAAAGGTGTTTGCTCTGTTCACTGTGGGCGCATTAGCATCGCTCGCCTTGCCCGGAATGAGTGGTTTTGCTAGTGAAATCTCGATCTTTATGGGTATCACTACTAGCGATGTTTATAGTTCGACTTTCCGTACTGTGACGGTTTTCCTAGCTGCTATTGGGGTCATTCTCACGCCGATTTATCTACTTTCCATGTTGCGTCAGATTTTCTACGCCTGTGAGGGCAATCCTGTTTGTGACATTAATCCTTCCTGCGATTTGTCTGACATTACCCTTAAGTCTCAAGGTAATCAGGATGTGGTTTGTTTTGGTACAAGCTGTGCTTTACCGATTGACTCTGATTTTAGTGATGCCCAGCCTCGCGAAATTTTTATCGCCCTCTGTTTTATCGTTCCCATCATTGCGATCGGTGCTTATCCTAAACTTGCCACCAATTTTTATGATGCGACGACAGTGGCAATTAATTCGCAAATGCGTCTTGCCCATGAACAGGTTGCTTTGACTAAGAATGCTGGAGCGGAAATAGTTGCTCAGCAATCTGCTTTTCCTGTACTTTCTGAGGCTACTCCCTTGTCAACCAAAAAACACGCATTGTGAATTGAATAATTAGGCGTGCGCGACTTCGCCGCGCACGCCTAATTATTCATGGAGTAAAGCAAATTTGGTTTTAGCGATTAATACCAATTCACGAAAGTGTGACCACACTTTTGTGAATTAAAAACCAAACCTAGTAAGGGTTCTCAAAACTAAAAATGGCGTAGCCATTTTTAGTTTTGGTATAAATAAAGGTCGGCAAGTCTTTGGGCTGCTTGAGCTTGCTGATTTGCCAAACTTTTAGGAGCAAGAACGATCGCATTATCCATAAAGCGATTGACCCAGCGACTAAATTCACTTAGCGATCGCTCTGGTAGCGAAATACTGTAATCGATATAATCAGGCTTCCCTCTTCGATCAATCAATTGAGAAATATGTCTTTTTTCTCCCTCTTCGATAAAGGCAATTACAGGTGCGAAAAAACGTATCTTAACTTGAATATATTCTAGAGTTCCTGCAAGCTCTCTAACTTGGTCAGATGGTTCACCGAGAAACAAACCCCAACCTTTTTTAAACAGATTCATTGCCACAGTTAAACTTGTTTTTTGGAGATCCGTTCCTCTAGGCTGATTAACGAATTGGATCTGGTCAGTGAAGCGATCGATCCGTTCGATTTCTAAATGACCATTATCGACGTACTCATAGAGCAAATACCAAGCAATATCGTGATAAATCAATTGCAATGGGAAGACTTGTAAATATCCGATTTTATGGCTATAGGGATCGGTATAACGATAGATGGTGATTGCTTGCCCGATCGCGATCGCTTCTTCAACTTGATCTAAACAATGATAAAGGTTGTAGCGATTTTTCTTGATATCTAGCATTTCATCAAGGTCAGTGTAGATAATCGCTCGATCTATTTGCGATCGCACGGGATAGAGATAGTCTGTGGATTCTAATATTTGTTTGCCGCGCAGTTTCTTTTCGAGTTCTTGGTAAATACGGATCGCTTGTGGCGATCGCTGATATTTTGCCATAGATGCTAGGGCGTTGAGCGCTACTTGCAAGTCTTTAAATGACATCACTCCTGTTCCTAAGAAGTAGCCCCAACGATAAATTCGCTTTTCTAAAAGACCATATTTACGGAGTGTAACTAAGTCTTTGCGAAGGGTGGGAATGGAATATTTAGTTAAGGAAATATTGTATTGTTGGGCAACTTCATAAACTTTTGCTTGAACGGCTTCTAGGGATTCATGGGCAGATTGGGAGTTATTGCCGATGCGATCTGGGCAGCCGATGCCAGGGTAATGAATGAAAGTGGCGATGAGGAGAAGGAGTCGCTCAAAGGCTTGGCGATCGCTGTAGGGATGTAAGTTACTAGTCTTCGGCATAGTGATATGTCAAGTAAATGACAATATTTATTAAAAATTATAATTAGCCGTGAATTTATTTTTATTAATATATTTTGAGCCATATATATAAATTGCAAAAATATTCTCATAAACTGGCTATAGTGATAAATATCTGATAAATTGCTTTTATAAATGTGTTTGGGAGGTAAAGCGATCGCGGTCATGGATGTACTAACACAAGAAAAATCCCAAACGAGTGAATCTGAGAGTGGGAAATATACGGTGATTACTTTTGCTCCTGTGCAAGGCTTTATCGAGAAGTCCCGTAAGTTGCGCGATCTCTATGGTGCATCGCAAATTCTCTCGTACTTAAGTTGGAAGATCGTTTGTGCGGCTAACAGTAAAAACTGTGAAGTGATTTCACCTGCGATCGCAATCGATAATGCCTCTGAGATGGCTAATGTTGATATTGTGCAGGGTATGCCCAATCGAATTTTGATATTGGGTGATTTCTCGCATAACGATGCTCAGAAAGCTTTAACAGAAGGCTGGAAAGAAATTGTGACGGCTTGCCGTAGTTGGCTGAGAGATAATTTGCAAATTGATGATGAGGGCTGGTTTAACTCTTGGACAAGATGGCAAATTCACGCTTGGGAAGTGTTTTGGGGTAGTGGTCAAAGTATTGAGTTTGCAATGCGCGATTTGGAAACTCGGAAGTTGCGGCGGGCTTGGACTGTTCCGAATTGGAATGGTGAAAGTTCGAGTTTGTCGGGGCATGATGCGATCGCACATCCAAGTATGGATAATTTAGGAACGAATGAAGTAGAAATCAAAAAGTTTTACAAGAGGCTTGCCGAAGTTCTCGATCCTTCTGGTGATGAGAACGATCGCGCTTATATCAATGAAAATGAGCGATTGAGTATTCCTGAATTAATCAAAAGATTGGTTACTTATGAGGCGATCGCTAAAAAAATCCATCGCGATCTTTACGCGCCGACTTTTCGAGAAGTGCTTCGCAAAGATGACAAATCTGGTGCGACCTATTGGACTGGTTGGTTTATGGGTGACGGCGATAAGGTTGGCGATCACCTCAAGAGGCTTACAGATAATGCTAGCGTCACTCAATTTAGCCAGTCTCTGAGAGCTTGGGGTAAGCAATTTCAAACAGATTTTGATAAAAAAGGTCGTGTAGTTTATGCGGGAGGAGATGATTTTCTCGGTGTGATGTATGGGGACAAACAGACTCCTAAATTAGATAGCCGTGAAGTAATTGAATGGTTGCTGAATTTGCGTCATAGTTGGGAAAAAGGAAACCTTGGGATTACGCTCAGTGTGGGTTTTGTGTGGGCGGGGCATAGTGTACCGCAGCGTGATGTGTTGCAGCATTGCCGCGAGGCTGAGAAGTTAGCTAAGAATTTAGGGCGCGATCGCGTGACGATTCGGGTTCTGTTTAACAATGGGCAGTTTGTGCAGTGGACTACGCCTTGGAAATATTTGGAATGGTTAGCAGATTATCGCGATCGCAATGACAATACTGGCAAAGATGCGAATTGGAGCCATGTATATACCGATCTGGCACAGCTCAAAGCTCGTCATGCGATTCCACCTGCTACTGCTGAAACAGCTAATGATGTGATCGCGCTTGAGTTGTTTGGGTTGTATTTCGGCAAAGATAAGCAGGAAACGCTCTCTCAACAACGTGGAAAAATTACAGGATCTGAAGATTCCAAATCAATGATTGAATGGATTGACGGCATGATTAAAGTGGGGTGGCAGTTATGTTCAAATTCCTAATTGTGATACGTCCTTTGGGATTGCTTTATGGCAGCGCTGGCGCATTTCTGTCTCCTGAAAACTTAGTTGGACGCTCTGGCGCAAAATTTCCACCTGATGCGGGAACGCTTTCGGGATTGATTTTGGCGACAAATCAAGAGCAGAAGTTTACCGAGCATCAAGAGCTAAAAACTAATCTGGCTGTAGCTGGTGCTTTTTGGGCAGAGTCAGATCATCCTGAAAACTTTTTTGTGCCAATTCCTCGATCGCGCATTGTCGGCGAGAAGAATAAGGATTTTGATGAATGGGCGCTAATCAATCACAAATGGGAGCGTCAACATCCCGATCTCGATCCTGAATATCAATGGCAGAGTATCAACTCTTGGCACAAGCAAACCCCACAGCTAAAGCGTCCTGAAAAAGGCAAGTGGAATGATGTTGGTAAAACTCCTTGGGAATTTATGCCGATTTTGCATCCCTATCTCAAAGATGATGAGAAACACGTCCGCGATCGCGATGGATTGTTTTTAGAGAATGCTGTGCAGATGCGTGAAGATAGCTGTTTGGTGTATCTCTCGACGCATAAATTGCCTGATGGTTGGTATCGCTTTGGTGGAGAAAATCACATTGTGGAAATCACTAGTCAAGCAATTACAGAGCATAGTTCGATCTGCAAGTTACTGAAGCAGAAAATTGGGCGGAGTTTTGCGCTGATTACGCCTGCGGTATGGGGAAGCAATAATCTATCAACTCGCTATCCTAACGATGTGCGCTTTAGCAACAAGCGTCCTGAGATGCTGACCGATCGCCCTGAGCCTTGGCGTTATCGTGTGGGTAAGGGTGAGGCGCAAAACAAACGCGCCAGTAAGTTGAGCATTGGTCGCTATGCTGTGCCTGCGGGAACTGTCTATGTGGTCAAACATCCCCTCGATCTCACTTGGTGGGACTTCCCGCCTGAGTGGTTTGCGTCGGGTGAGGGGCTACCGTTGCGGCAGTTTGGTTGTGGGTTGTGCTTACCTGTGGAAATCAAAATCGAGCCTAAAGTTGAGCCTAAAGCTGACCAAAAAAATTAAACAAAAAGGAGAGGATTAATGTACAAAAAAGCCTATGGAATTATTGAAACCCTTGCGCCTTTGCATGTTGGAGCTGCCGCAGGTGAGGAGTCTGGTAATCTCAATTTGATTTTTCGCGATCAATTTACGCAGACGGGGATTATCGCAGGGAGTTCGATTCGCGGACGCTTTCGGGCAGATATGCGCGAGACGGAAAAGGGTTTAGAGAATACATGGTACGGACATGAATCTGTGGAGGGTAGACCTGATGGTGGGACTACGGAAGCGATCGTCAAATTTGAATATGCTTCGCTGGTTTGGTTGCCTGTATTTTGTCCAGGACAGCCTGTCGTTTGGATTAGTTGCCCAAGATTGCTTAAGCGATACAAACTGATTACTGGTTGCGATGCGCCTATTCCCAAACCTTACACGGCGGCGAAAACTCTGCGGGGTCGTCAAATTAGCGATCGCGGTACTGCTAAACAAATCCTATTTTTCAACCTTGGATTTATGGAAATCGAGCAGCAAATCGAAGCTGAAGCAATGCAGAAATGGATTCCTACTGGTGCAGATCTGGCGGTTGAGAGTTTAGTGGTGGTTGGCGATAACGATATTGCGATGTTGCATGACATGGCTTTGTATCGCCAGAGTCGCATCAAGATGATGGACGACATGAAAAAGGTAGATGGAGGAGCATTTTTTAATGTGGAGGCTTTGCCAGAGGGAAGCGTTTTAATATTTCCGATCGCTTTGAAGCAATCGGGCTGGAAACCTTTTGTTAATGGTGATTCGCAGGATATGTATTTTGGTGGTTTGGAGTCGGTTGGCTTTGGTCGTTGTAATGTCACACTTGCAGGAGAGTATCAGTAATGGCTTGGAAAACCTATGATTTGGATCGCATTGCTCAGAAGTTAGTTTTAGATGCGAAAGAACGCGATAAAGATTCTTTGGGACAAGCGTTTAAGATGCGTGTAGCTGTAGCTTATGGCTTGGAGCGCTTCTGGGGTGAGCATTTGCGCTTGCAAGGTAAGAAAGCAGATGAGCATAAAGCTAAGTATTGGAAAGAGACTTGGGATCAGCTTGTAGCAGTAATGCTAAAAGCTGGGGTAAAAATCCCCAACGATCCTGTGCAATCAGACAATGAGAAAGCTGTAAGGTCTATGGCAGAGAAACTTTGGGAAATAGACATCCAAGATCAACGGGTGGCGATCGCTGTGCTAACGCAGCTTTGTGACTGTCTGGTTTGGTGGACTCAGCGCTATAAGAAAAAATAGTTTTTAGGGACTAAAAAGATGTCAAATATTCCCGATGCTTATAGAAAAGTGCCGATGATGTTTCAGGCGCAAACGAATGGGCGCTGTCAATTGCAACGTCTCGATCCAGATCGTAAAAAGGATGGCGATTCGCAAGATGCTGAGATCTGGTGTGAGGAGTGGACAAGTGAAACTTATCCTGTTGCGCCGATATTTGAGGAGCCAGTCAAAAAGCGAGAATATACGATTAGTTGGCGATTTGTGACAAATTCGGGTCAGGATGATGGCGTGATTCGTCCTGTCATTGGTGCGTCTGGCTATCCCTTTTACCCCGGTTCGAGTATGAAGGGAGCTTTTCGTCAGGCTTGCAATCGGTTATTTAGCGATCGCCTTGGTAAATATTGCGGACAGGAGATTTCTAAGGGAGATTTCTCCCCAGGGATTTTGCGCTTTCATGGTGGTTATCCTGTAGATAGCAGTTGGACTGATGGGTTAGTTGATCTCATTCATCCACAGCAAAAGTTACAGGTAATGAATAGTGAAAAAGAAGGAGCCAAAATCCAAATTTCACTCTATCAACCCACAATTCAATTTGGGATTTCGGCTTCGGAGGAGCTTGATGAATCTGAGTGGGAGGAGATCTGGCAGATTTGGGAAGCGGCGCTGGGGCGTGGGATTGGTTGTCGGGTTTCCGCAGGTTATGGTCATCGCGATCAATTAAAGGGTGAGTTGTTGTATCCGCCGCATCTGTTGAAAGGGCAAGGAATGGCATCTAAGCGCTTAGATGAATCTGGCGAGTTTCGTCCCAATATTTTTCGGGCGGCGATTCGTGGTCATGCGTTACGGATTTTTGGTGGTTTGACGGATGCAGAGACAGCAAAGCGAGAAGTCGAGAGAATTTTTGGCGGTGTTTCAGGGCATGGTGTATGGGGCTTATTGATGATGAACTTTGTGACAACTAGCCTTGATGAGCAAATGTTTGGCAATGAACCTAGCTATCAAGTAGAAGGAGAACTAGGCTGGTTACTATCACAAGATCTTTCAGAAGAACGTAAAACTGCTTTAAAAAATCTAATCCTACATCTAAATCAATTTGCCATGATCTTTGGTGGTTTTGGTAAATCATGGCGCAGAGCCGATCATCGGTTATTTTATGAGAAATATTATAGGCAGCATAATAAAAAATATCTGATCGGCTGTCATTGGGAATGGGAAGGTGAATTTCGCCGTGATGTTAAGGTTTATAACCTCAGTCATATTTCTGCTTTTTTAAATCAGTTGCAAAATGTAGCTAAAATCTGGCTAAAACTACAAGGCGTAAAGATTGGAACAAGCTATGCAGATGATTGGCGAGAATCATGGCACGTTGACAATGTGCAGGTTTGGGGCAGGCGTGCAGATGATGATTTAGATTCTGAAGCTATTTATTGGTTACATGGAGATTATCAAGATGCAGATAAAAGGATGCGTATTCCTGCATTATCTATTAAGCAATCATCTGTTACAGGAGGGCAAATTGGGCAACGACAAATACAGATCGGGCGACTGTGGCATCGAATGTATCCTTTAAAAAAGCAAGTTCGAGATCCTAATGATTCAACAAAATGGCTTGTAAAAGATACTAATCAATATATTGAACTATTGACAATTTTCCCTGATAAATCTGACAAATGCTTAGATTTTCTCGATTTCTTGGCTGATGATAGTCCGTTTGAACAGCTATGGGGAAAGCCTTGGGAAATAGAATAGTTGATGAAGATGATGGGTTACGCTGTCGCTAACCCATCCTACGGTTGATTCACTATAGAGAAAGAAGACTATAAAACTATGGCTTACAGTGATTTTACGGTTGAACAAATTATAGATAAGTTCTCTCTCGATTTTGTTGAGCAGGACTTGTTTGCATCTTCAAAAAGTACGATTCAGGCTAGTAGTTGGTTATTGGAAACCCTTGCGAAGGGTAAGAAATTTGCGCTCACGACTAGCAGCGAAAAGGCAAAATCTGAGTTTATTATTGCGCCAATTTTGTTGGAAGTAGAGGCGCATTTTTCGACACAGTTGGCTATTTATTCGGGCAAAAACCTTGATAGCGATCGCGAGGCGGGACTGGTAGGAGAATGTGATTTTATTCTTGGTAAGGGTACGACTTCAACTTTTATTAGCACGCCAATTATGACGATCGTTGAGGCTAAGCGCGATAACTTGGAGAATGGGTTAGGGCAATGTGCTGCTCAAATGTATGGGGCAATTCGCTATAACCAAAAGCATGGTGAAACCTTGGATAAGGTCTATGGATGTGTGACGACGGGCAATTTATGGCAGTTTTTGAAGTTA
Source organism: uncultured cyanobacterium (assembly GCA_963703315.1). Classification (GTDB taxonomy): domain Bacteria; phylum Cyanobacteriota; class Cyanobacteriia; order Pseudanabaenales; family Pseudanabaenaceae; genus Pseudanabaena. Next base: position 379,370 of record OY969811.1, read on the forward strand.
GAAAATAAGTTGCTGACTCTTGATAGTAATGTTTTCTATCTCAATGAGCTTGATCGGATTTTGAGTTGTTTTAGTACGATCATCACTGAGTTTCTGTAGTCTTTTTTGTAAATCTTGGAGCTTAATCAAGATGTCTGTAGTTTGGATTGTGACGACGGGTAATAGTGATGTCAAGCTGACAGATGATACTGGCTCGACACATTTGCTAGATAAAAAAGGTGAGCAGTTATATTACTGTGGATTTTCTGCATCAGACGATAGTGATGATAGTGATGTCACACTGTTTACTTTGCCTGCAAGGGTAATGGGAATTAGCTATGGTGATGCAATTGGAACACATTGGGATCGTTTGACTTTTCCTTTGTTGGATGGATTTTGTCAGGAATTTAAGACTGAGAAAAGGAATAAGCCCGATCGCATTATTGTTTTGCTGACCGATCAGGAGGCGATTTTTGATGATTACAGTCGAGGTGATGCTGCTTGTCCTTATTGGCAGGATACATATACGCTTCAGCCAATTTTGAAGCATTATTTTTCGCAAGTGTTTGGTGAAAAATTTGCTAATGAAAAGATTGAATTTTCGGTTTTGAAGCCGCAACAGGGGGCGGATGGGTTAGATGATTGGGATGCGACATTGACGCTAGTAAAGGCGGAGTTGGCGAGGTGGGAAGAAAATAAGTGGATTTCTAAGAGCGATCGCGTGATTGTTAGTCATCAGGCGGGGACTCCTGCAATTTCTTCGGCAGTACAGTTAACTTGTTTGATTCGCTTTGGTAAAAAGGTGGAATTTCTGGTTAGCAGTGAGTTAGATCCAGATAGGACTAAGTTTTTAAAGGGTTCGTCCTATTTTGAGACGTTGCAATTTAAGAAGTTAGAGGATTTGCTAGCAAGGGATGATTATGCTGGGGTTGCTAGTGTTGTGGACAGTCTGGGTTTAGAAGATTCTGTGCTGAAGGTGAAGTTGGATCATTTACTCGAACTGGCGAAGTTGTGGAATGCAGCTAAGTTTGATGAGTTTGCTAACAGGATGGAATTGGTGACCTCTAGTCGAGTTAGGGAATGGTGGTGGAAGGGCTATGAGATGGCTTATCTGGCTGTGGTGAGGATGAAAAATGGTGATCCAACTGAGGCGCTTTTTCATAGTGTGAGAGCGATCGAGGGGTTGATTTGTGAATGGGCGATTCATAAAGAAAGGCGATCGGATTTGTATGGAAAGAGTTTGTATGATTTGTTCAAATTAAGAAACCCTGAGTCTAATAGTCTGCCGATTAAGGTTGTTTGGTCAAAGTTAGCTTCTGTCAGAAATAAGCTATTCCATACTTTGCGAGGTATTTCGGCTGAGGAGGTTTGGGATGCTTGGGATGAAAACTCAAAATCTGACTGGGAAAATAGAATGTTTACTTGTCTTAATTTTGTAACTAGGAATGATAGATCTCAAGAGTTTAAATCTCTGAAAGATGCTAGTTTGATGTCACAGGTGCATAAGGATTTGGAGGAAGTGATTAAGGCGATCGCTTCTTATTAGCTGATGAGTTATTGTCAGTTTTGGCTATCAAAATTAGTTTCCTACTCTATAGGGGACGCGATCAATTGGAAACAATGGTTGGTAAGTAGACTGTGTGATAGTAGACAATCTCCTATACGCTAGGAGATGCGATCAATTGGAAACGCAAAGGTAAAGGTTGCTAATGTTGCGGGTGCTGATCTCCTACTCGCTAGGGGACGCGATCAATTGGAAACCCAACTTTAAACACTTGGACATTTTCCAATGTAGCGATTCTCCTACTCGCTAGGGGACGCGATCAATTGGAAACCAGATGACATCATCTGAACCAAATCTTCATCAAAGAACTTATCTCCTACTCGCTGGGGGACGCGATCGATTGGAAACATAAAAGCAAGGGCAGCAGCAATCAAAGCAGGCATATTTGTTCTCCTACTCGCTAGGGGACGCGATCAATTGGAAACCACTGTTTAGGCTGCCTAGCATCACATACACCTCGTTTTCCCTACTCGTTAGGGGACGCGATCAATTGGAAACGTAAATTCTTCCAACGTTTGACCGAACTTGTCGTCAATCCCCTACTCGCTAGGGGATGCGATCGATTGGAAACCTAATCTCACGATGCTCTACCGCTTCAAATAAGCAGTTTTCCCCTACTCGCTAGGGGACGCGATCAATTGGAAACCCCTGCGATTGATGGATAGTCAGCGCGAAAGCATATCGCATCCCCTACTCGCTAGGGGACGCGATCAATTGAAAACTCAATAATCAAAGTCTTTTAGTGATGAGTGAGATTGTTCCCCTACTTGCTAGGGGACGCGATCGATTGGAAACGACATGTAATCATGTCCTGCTTTATACTTTTTATGATCTCCTACTCGCTAGGGGACGCGATCGATTGGAAAAACGGCTATACATTGCTCTGCATGGTTCATGATAGGAATCTCCTACTCGCTAGGGGGCGCGATCGATTGGAAACTACCATAATGGCTTGGCTCCGTATTTGTGTGTCATTTCCCCTACTCGCTAGGGGATGCGATCAATTGGAAATGCTCCTCACTTCTGATGTTCCCAGACGTAAAACCAATCTCCTACTCGCTAGGGGACGCGATCAATTGGAAACAGCCACGCTAGGGAATCTGGTTTTGTTGTGCCTTTTGGTCTCTCCTACTCGCTAGGGGTCGCGATCAATTGGAAACCCGCCTATTACTCGACGAATAACATTTGTCGCAACAAAAAAGTTCCCTACACGCTAGGGAACGCGATCAATTGGAAACACGTAGCCCTGTATGATGTTTGTGATTACTGGGTCATTAATCCCCTACTCGCTAGGGGATGCGATCGATTGGAAACTGACAACGCTTAATCGCTTGGTATGTCTGCTCAAAACTATTCTCCTACTTGTAAGGGGACGTGATCAATTGGAAACTGAAACCAAGTGAGAGTGATGCTTTATGATGGTTTGTCTCCTACTCGCTAGGGGATGCGATCGATTGGAAACTGATGAGCTACCCGATCTTGGCTGTAAAAATCACCCTTCTCCTACTCGCTAGGAGACGAGATCGATTGGAAATGTCAGGTACTTGCCCGAGGAAGTCACCTTACCCTTGTCTCCTACTCGCGAGGGGACGCGATCGATTGGAAATGTCCAACAGAGAAAAGTAAAGTAAAGTTCGGATACATCTCCTACTCGTTAGGGGACGCGATCGATTGGAAATTGAACTTCAACCATGTCGCACTCAACCCAAGCGCAAACCGATTTGTCTCCTACTCGCTAGGGGACGCGATCGATTGGAAACATCTCACCGTGCTTGCGACACCATTCCGAGAGTTGATCCCCTACTCGCTAGGGGACGCGATCGATTGGAAACAACTGAGCTTTTAGAAATACAATGTCGTTGATCGATATTCTCCTACTCGCTAGGGGATGCGATCGATTGGAAACTGAGGATTATATCTTTCTTCAGTATCAGTTTCTTCAATCTCCTACTCGCTAGGGGATGCGATCGATTGGAAACCGATCAACCGCGATCGCCTCCTGAGTCCGACGGGCTTCTCCTACTCGTTAGGGGACGCGATCGATTGGAAACACTTTGCTGTATAGGGAATAGGTGAGAAAGCTGTAAATCCCCTACTCGCTAGGGGACGCGATCAATTGGAAACGCATACTTGTCTAGGATCGGTGGGATGTATTTCCAAGTCTCCTACTCGCTAGGGGACGCGATCGATTGGAAACGCATGACGGCTTTACGATTCGATAAAGTCTTTTCGTTCTCCTACTCGCTAGGGGACGCGATCGATTGGAAACGTTTTTATAATGTCTGAATGTCTATGAGTCATTTTTTATCCCCTACTCGCTAGGGGACGAGATCGATTGGAAACCCCGCAAAGTTAATCCACTGAAATCACTCAATTTTGTTTCCTACTCGTTAGGGGACGCGATCGATTGGAAACCCTTTGGTTGTGAAAACTGCATTTCGTGACGTGGTCTCCCCTACTCGCTAGGGGACGCGATCGATTGGAAACCGATCTAGCCATGATTGTTTGATCACAAACTCGCAAATCTCCTACACGCTAGGGGACGCGATCGATTGGAAACACCCATTGGAGCAGCGCTTTAAATGTGTCGAGATCTTTCTCCTACTCGCTAGGGGACGCGATCGATTGGAAACTGTTCAGCCTTGTAAGCCCAAGCAGTAAGCTTGTTTCTCCTACTTGCTAGGGGACGTGATCAATTGGAAACTACTTAGTTTCAAGCGCCTTGCCTGTGCGGGTGATTTTTCTCCTACTCGCTAGGGGACGCGATCGATTGGAAACGGTGGATTTGAGTAACGTAATAATAGAATAGTTTCCAACTTAGTCTCCTACTCGCTAGGGGACGCGATCGATTGGAAACTTGATCTCGATAATACGGTCGATCCCGTCAATAGAAGTCTCCTACTCGTTAGGGGACGCGATCGATTGGAAACCCCTCGGCATCAAGGGTACTGAATCCGTAGACATCACTCTCCTACTCGCTAGGGGACGCGATCGATTGGAAACTTTGCTTGAGTTGTAGCGGTCAAATAATCGGTATTATCCCCTACTCGCTAGGGGACGCGATCGATTGGAAACCCGTCTCTCCCAGCGCGAATGCAGTCATTGACTTCTGGTAATCCCCTACTCGCTAGGGGACGCGATCGATTGAAAACCATGATTTCACCTGTAGTTTTTTAATTTCTTTCTCTTCTCCTACTTGCTAGGGGACGCGATCAATTGGAAACTCCTGACGGGTATCGTTTTGAAGCTTCCACAACCATAATCTCCTACTCGCTAGGGGACGTGATCGATTGGAAACGGTAAATTGCGGTGTAAACCGATAGAGAGAAATGTCATCCCCTACTCGCTAGGGGACGCGATCGATTGAAAACCATGATTTCACCTGTAGTTTTTTAATTTCTTTCTCTTCTCCTACTTGCTAGGGGACGCGATCAATTGGAAACAATGTGTACAAAACCATGTTTTCACCATTACCTAATTCCCTACACGCTAGGGGGTGCGATCAATTGGAAACACTAGAACGATTGGATCGGATGTGCCAATTATTAATCTCCTACTCGTTAGGGGACGCGATCGATTGGAAACATCCATGTCCATGCTTCTTGAGTCTGGAAATTATCCTCTCCTACTCGCTAGGGGATGCGATCGATTGGAAACTTCGCAATATCCTTAATGGGGTTCGTTGCCTCTGTAGTGGTCTCCTACTCGCTAGGGGACGCGATCGATTGAAAACCACTTCACTGGATAAAGTTGCGATCGCGTTGGTTATTTCTCCTACTCGCTAGGGGATGCGATCGATTGGAAACTGCAACTTCATGACATCAGGATCGTATTGCTGATCTCCCCTACTCGCTAGGGGACGCGATCAATTGAAAACTGACAACGCTTAATCGCTTGGTATGTTTGCTCAAAACTATTCTCCTACTCGCTAGGGGACGCGATCGATTGGAAACATAGGAGTATCAACTACAGGAGTATCAACTACAGGAGTTCCCTACTCGTTAGGGGGCGCGATCGATTGGAAACATATCGGAAACACTCGTAAAAACCATGTATCCTTGCTCTCCTACTCGCTAGGGGACGCGATCGCTTGGAAACATCTCAAGCCATTGCTCAACTTCTTTATTTTCGTTAAAATACTCCTACTCGCTAGGCGATCGCTACTTATCAACCTTAAATTCAATCATAGATTAAAAACTAAAATGCCAGCAAGAGATATCTATCACGATCAATGTAAAAACGCTCTAATTGCAGATGGTTGGACGATTACTCACGATCCCTTGTCGTTGAAAATTGGGAAGAAGGATATGTTTGTGGATATAGGTGCGGAGAAGTTTTTGGCGGCAGAAAAACATGGGCAGAAAGTGGCGATTGAGATCAAGAGTTTTGTGGGCAATTCAGAACTTGAAGACCTCAAAAATGCAATCGGTCAGTATGTTTTATATCAAAATGTTTTAGAATTGACTGAGCCAGATCGTAAGCTGTATCTGGGAGTACGTGAGCCTGTGTTTCATGAGTTGTTTGAAGAACCGATTGGTAAACTTTTGTTAGATAAAGGTATTGTCAATCTTCTTGTTTTTAATTCTGAACGTGAGGTGGTAGTGAAGTGGATAAATTAGTGGATTATCGGCAGATTATTTGTGATGTTTTGAGTCAATATTTGGATATTGATTATGCGAATGTTGATGCGAAGAATAAGGCTGCGTTTGATCGGGAGACCGATCAGTACATGATTGTTTCGGTCGGCTGGGATCGCGATAAGCGGCGGGTACATGGCTGCCTTGTCCATGTGGAAATTATGGATGGGTTGGTGTGGGTGCAGAGGGATGGTACGGAATATGGTGTGACTAATGATTTGGTCGAAGCTGGTATTCCTAAATCAGATATTGTGTTAGGGTTTCATCAGCCTGACGTGAGGCAATATACAGGTTTTGCAGTGGCTTAAGTATGTATCCCCTGCTCACTAGGGAACGCGATCGCCTCAAAAAAAGCAGCCCGTCAAACAGGCTGCTTTTTTGTTTGCTTACTCACTCGAACAGGCGGATGAGCTATCATTATGATCAGCAATTACGAATTTAGATCTTACTTCTTAATTTTGAGAGACAAGTAATTATGGTTGCAATAGTTGAGAAAGAAAAGACTTTAAACCAGAGCATTATTCTGAATGGATGGAAAACAGCAACTTGGGAAGACTTTTTGGAAATATCTCAAGCAAAAAACAACGATAAGGCGAAATTTTACTATTTTCAAGGGAGTTACTACAGCGAAATGGGAGTTGGAGCAGATCATGCTTTTGATAATGATTTGATTGGTTTTTTAGTAAACCTTTACTGCATGATGTGCAAAATTCCTATCAAAGGCTATACAAACTGTAGTTATCGCAAAATGGGAATACGCGAATGTCAGCCAGATATTTCTTATTATGTTGGCGATCGCACTCAGAACGCACCTCAAAGTAGCGCGATCGTCGATCTTGATGAGAGTTTACCCCCTGATATTGTGATTGAGATTGCCGATACCTCCTTGGGCTACGATCTCGGCGCAAAGCGCTTGCTATACGAAGAAGTGCGCGTCGGTGAATATTGGGTAATCGATGTCCAGAATATGAAAATCACCGCGTTCCGTATTTTGCAGGGTTTAGGAAGCGAAAGGGTTACAGAATCCTCTGTATTAGGAGGATTACAATTGAGTTTATTAGAGGAAGCTTTGCAACGTAGCCGTGAAATAGATAATTCCCAAATTGGTTCTTGGTTTATGGATCAGTTAGGTTAGAGAGATGGATTTTCCCTGATTGCTATTAATTTGTTGCGCCTAATTGCTAGGGAACGCGATCGCCTCATAAAAAAGCATTCCATCAAACAGGCTGCTTTTTTGTTGATTGATTACTCACTCGAACAGGCGATCGGCTGAAAAGTACCATCCAAAATCTCTGATAAAATATAGCTGATGATCGCGGTAGGCAAACTGCAAATGATGACGGTCTGACTACTTTGAAAGATTTAGATGTTTCTGATTATCTCGGTCTAACTGGCTTGGGACTAGCGATCGCCCAAGAATTTAGCTTCTGGGCTACGGCTGTTTATTATGATGTATCAGGAGAGGATTGATTATGAAATTAGAGCGAATTACTTGCAACCCTAAGATTATGAATGGACAACCCTGCATTCGTAATATGAGGCTAACTGTACGGCGTGTTCTTGAAGTTTTGGCGATCTATCCCGATCGCTTAGAGTTAAGGCAGGAGTTTCCTGAGTTAGAAGATGAAGATATTCGGCAAGCTTTACTTTTTACTTCTAGCTATTTGGCTGACAAAATTATCGAGTTGCGTATAAGTGATGAAACTGCTGCTTGATCAGGGTTTGCCGCGTTCTGCTGCAATGTTATTGCGAGAATGTGGGTATGAGTCGTTTCATGTGGCAGATTTAGGGTTATCGGCATCGGCAGATGAAGAGATTCTAAACTGGGCGAGTCAAGAAAATTTTACTGTGGTTACGCTTGATGCTGATTTTCATGCTCTATTAGCTTTGTCAGCAGCAGATAAACCTTCTGTGATTCGGATTCGGATTGAAGGTTTGAAGGCTATACCTCTGCTGAAAATACTACAAACTGTAATCAAAAATTGTGAGACAGAAATTTTGTCTGGTGTAGCAATTACTGTAGATTCCAATCGTATTCGCGTTCGCAATTTACCATTGTTGCCATAGTTATTTGATAAATGTGTATCAGGAGATGATTAATTATGAGCGTTACTGTTCCGATCAAATCGATTGATCTACGACATGGTAGTGCGATCGCCATACATTCCCTGAGTTGGCGCGATTGTGAAGACATCCTGAATGAATTAGGTGAAGATCGCCATACTCGCATTGCATACTACCAAGGCACTTTAGAAATTATGTCTCCATTAGCAAGGCATGAGCGCCCCCATCGCCTCGCGGGTTATATTGTGACCACAATTTTAGACGCGCAAGGGAGAGATTGGGAAGATTTTGGCTCAACTACCTTTTATCGAAAAGGAAGTGCTGGTGTGGAACCTGATACTTGTCTCTATGTGACTAATTCAGCTTTAGTGCGTGATTGTCAAGAGCGTATCGATGTCGATATTTATCCGCCACCTGACTTGGCGATTGAGTCGGATGTCACTTCTAAGACTTTGTTATCTGCTTACGAAGCGATCGCCGTGCCTGAAGTTTGGATTTATCGTAATGATAGCTTGAAGATATTTTTACTAACCGATGGACATTATCTAGAGTCAGAGAATAGTCTGCTTTTTCCAGATATACCAATCAAGACGCTGATTCCACAGCTTGTAAATCAAGCGATCGCGATCGGAACAAGCGCCATGTTAAGAGAGTTTCGCAAATCTCTAATAGGAGTATGAAAAATGACCACAGTGATTCAAGCGCCAGTGATAGAGACAGTTACAGCGCAGCAAATGACATTGGCGGAATTTTTAGCAAGCTCTGAGTCGGATCAGAATTATGAATTTATCGATGGTCAAGCGGTGAAAAAAATGTCTCCAAAGAGATTTCATGCTGCCCTTCAGGGTGTTTTGTATCGGTACTTGGGTGATTTGTTTGAGGGTAAAGGTTATGTTTATCCTGAATGGGGGATAGTGCTAACACGCAACGATCAAGATTGGTGTCCCGTGCCTGACTTGACCTATATTTCGATAGAACGATTGCCTAGTGATGTCGGTAATGAAATCTGTCCAGTACCGCCTGAGTTAGTAATTGAGATTATGTCAGAAGGACAGACTTTTAAGGAATTTGTGGCGAAGGCAGGTGATTATTTGAAGGCTGGGATATTGCGAGTATGGGTTATCGATCCGATGAGAAGATCTTTGACAGTGTTCTATCCCGATCGCCCACCTGAAACTTATCAAGGCGATCGCCTATTAACCGATGAGTTATTCCCAGATTTGGCAGTGACATCAGAGCAGTTTTTTGTAAAAGCAGGAATTTAAAAATTAGAGACAAGTAATTATGGTTGCAATAGTTGAGAAAGAAAAAGTTTTAAGTCAAAGCTTTATTCCAAACGGATAGACAACAGCAACTTGGGAAGACTTTTTAGAAATATCTCAAACAACAAGCAACGATAAAGCGAAGTTCTATTATTATCAAGGGCAATACTACAGCGAGAATTTTTTAAGTGCAGAACATGGAGCGAACCATTACCTAACAAGTTTTTTAGTAAACCTTTACTGCATGATGCTCAAAATTCCTCTTAGATGTCCAGCACATGAAAATCACCGCGTTCCTTTTGCTCTTTTGCTTAACAAAGCAGGACAAAGCACTGTAAGATAACAACTACACATCGGGGCATCCCATCTATGCCTGACTTTTTGCCATGACGATCGCCATGACACGCAATGACGACTTAACTATCTTAGATCTTGAAGCATCTCCTCTCAGTCCATTGGATTTGCCGCCCGAAGAGGAAATGCCTCTTCCCGATCCTGATGAAATGTTAGCTCTTCTTAACTCAGAGACCATACTAGAGAGAATGCAAGCCGCTAGAGCTTTTTGTGAATTAGAGGATGAGCGAGCCATCCCCCGCTTAATTGACCTGTTGCAAGATGAATGTCCTCTGGTGCGGGTCAGCGCTGCTTATGCCTTGGGACGCAATAAAAGTGAACAGGCGATCGCCCCATTAATTAGTCAGCTTAGCCAAGATTGGAATGGCTATGTGCGGAAGGGGATCGTCTGGGCATTAGGAACCTGTCGTGCTACCTTGGGTCTAAGACCATTAATTTCTGCTCTCAAATATGACATTACGGCAGTGCGGCTATGGGCAGCAAGTGCATTGGGACAGTTAGGGGATCTCGAAGCGATCGCGCCTTTAGTTGATGCTTTAACCGACGATCCGATGTCCGCAGTGCGGGGTAACTGTGCATGGTCACTGGGTAAGCTGATCGTCCAGAAGCGTCGCGAATTTGATACTCAAGATGAGGTTTATCATGACGCAGTGGATGCGCTGATTAATGCCCTGAGTGATGATGACTTGAGTGTACAGACTGATGCTAGAAATGCCTTGCGGAAGCTCGGTGATCCGCGTGGGTTAAAAGTATTGGATCGGATTGAAATGGATCAAGGCTATTGTGAGTTTTGAAAAATTGAGTTTTGAAAAATATAGTAAGTAACACAACAGGCAAAGTTTTTATTGTCGGCGCAGGAATTGGCGGCGTAGAATTCTTGACTGTTCGGGCTAGGGATTTGATTAGTACGGCTGAGGTAATTATTAGTGATGCGCTAGTCGATCGCAGTTTATTGGATTTGGCAGTACCTACCGCCGATCTGATCATTGCTGGTAAACGGGGCGGACAGGAGAGCATTAAGCAAGCTGAAATCAATCAAATGCTGGTGGAGAAATGCTTACAGGGTAAGCAGGTGGTACGGCTCAAAAGCGGTGATCCTTGGATTTTTGGGCGATCGCTACCTGAGATATCCGCATTGCAAGCCGCCGATTGTGCATGGGAAGTAATTGCGGGAGTTTCCAGTGCGATCGCTGCGCCGATGTTGGCGGGTATACCACTTACGGAAGTAGATACAAGTTCTTGCTTTGCGGTGATGACAGGACATGATTTGAGTCGATTACCTTGGGAGGCGATCGCCAAAATTCCTACCTTAGTAATTTTGATGGGAACGAATAATCTGGGGGAATTGCTAGCAAAACTGAGTGATGGCAAATCTGCGGATACAAATATTGCGATCGTGCGTTGGTGTGGACGACCTGAGCAACAGGTTTGGACAGGGACTGTGACGGATATTTCTGGAAAATTGCCCGCAGGATCGCTCTCACCATCGGTGATTATAGTGGGTGAAGTTGTCAAGTTTCATGGGCAGTTGAGTCAGGACTTGAATTTGAAGGTTGTTGCTCCGCCGAAGGCGGAGCAACAACCTTCTGTACTTCAAGAACAGGAACACTTACCATTGCAAGGCAGAACGATTTTAGTGACAAGGGCGGCGGGTCAGGCTAGCCAATTTACAGATTTACTGATTAGTCAAGGAGCCTCAGTGATTGAGATGCCCACTTTAGCGATCGTGCCGCCGACTAGTTGGGAAATGCTTGATCAGGCGATCGCCCAGATCTCTAATTATGATTGGCTAATTTTGACCTCTGCTAATGCCGTTGAGAGCTTTTTTGGACGCTTACGAGCATCAGGTCAAGACAGCCGTGCTTTACATTCCCTCAAAATCGCCGTAGTTGGGCGCAAGACTGCCGAAGTTCTTTCAAATTACGGAATTACGCCTGATTTAGTGCCAAATGACTTCATTGCTGATGCTTTAGTTGATGCTTTTCTGGCTATTCCCGATCATGTTTTAACTGGCAAAAGAATGTTATTTCCGCGAGTGCAGTCGGGGGGACGCGAGATTTTAGTGGAGCAGTTGCAACAACAGGGCGCAATTGTAGACGCGATTCCTGCCTACGAATCAGGCTGTCCTGAAGCGATCGATCCTGTCGCACTTGCAGCAATCCAAAATCAAAGACTAGATGCGATCGCCTTTGCTAGCTCCAAAACCGTGAAGCACTTTTGTCAATTACTGGATCAGATTGCTCCTAGACAAACTTGGCAGTCATGGATCACCTCGGTGCAAATTGCTTCGATTGGTCCCCAGACCTCTAAAACTTGCCATGATTTGCTAGGACGAGTTGACTGTGAAGCGGTGGAATATACCCTAGAGGGTCTGGCTGAGGCGATCGGCAAAATCATTTTGTAGAGTTGCGCTGCAACTCTAGAGCTATAGCTCTTGGATGTCTAAAGATTACAAAAACAAGCAAATTCTGACATTTACTAGTTTTTTTCATACAATAGATGAATAGGCTAAATAAGCACTTCTAAAATCGACACCACTTTTTTGTGAGATTAATTAGCTTAGTAGCACTTTTTATTGAGGCTGAATTGTATGGAACTTGTTGCGTATCTTCACGGTGAAATGCTATGCGAACGCTTACAGCACGGAGAATCTATTGATCAGGTTTTAGATTGCCAACTGCTTGAGGCGATCGCGAAGTCTTCCCATCATGCTAAGTCTGTGGCTTGCGTGGGACTAGCGGCGGGAATGATCGCCATTAATACGACCCCGATCGCAGCTTTTGCCTACAGCCCTGATGTTGCTAATGTGCAGCAGCTATTAGCTAAACGCGGCTTTAACCCTGGGGCGATCGATGGCGTAAAAGGTACGGCAACCAAGGAAGCAATTATTGCCGCCCAAACATTTTATAAGCTAACTGCTGATGGTGTCGCTGGCGCACAAACTATAGCCGCTTTGGAAAATGATGGCTACAGCGATGCAACTCAAACCATACCAACTAGCCCTAATTCATCGTCATCGGAAGCCGTAAAAAATGTACAGCAGTTGTTAAGCGCTCGTGGTTTTTATAGCGGCGCGATCGATGGTGTCAAAGGTCCCGCAACCACTGAAGCGATCATTGCCGCCCAAACATTTTATAAATTAACTGCGGATGGTGTAGCAGGAGCTCAAACCATTGCTGCGTTGAGTGGTGATGGCTATGTTGGATCTAATGCTTCGTCCCCAGCCATATCAATTCTTCCTACATCATCGGATGCCGTCAAAAATTTGCAGCAATTACTCAGCGATCGCGGCTTTTACGGTGGGGCGATCGATGGTATCAAGGGACCGATGACCCAAGAAGCCGTGATTTTGGCTCAGAAAACCTATGGCTTAATTCCTGATGGTGTGGCGGGATCTTTGACAATTGCTGCCCTAGAAGCAGATAAGGCAGTCGGCAGTAATGTTGGCAATAATGTCGTGGCAATTAGTTATAAGGAAAAAGCTAGCTCTACAACTGCAACCGTTGATAATGACCTCAAAAAAGTACAGGCACTTTTAAGTGAACTAAGTTTTTATGATGGCGCGATCGATGGTGTTCAAGGTTCAAAAACCACTGAAGCAATCAAAAAAGCCCAGACTTTTTATAGCTTGCCCGTCACTGGTGTGCTTGATGCCCAGACTTTAGCTGCCCTGAAGTCCTAGACTAGAAGGGGTGTGGCTTTGCGCCGCCCTTTCTAGTAGCAAGTAATCTATGAACGCTGTAATTGATCTTGATATTCCCAAAATGGCGATCGCCCTCGGTATGGTGGCGATCGCCATTAGTTTCTCGGTCTGGCAAAAATTAGCGATCGCCAAGAATTTAATCATTGCCACATTTCGCAGCATCATTCAGCTAATCGTGGTGGGATTTTTACTGGATGCCGTATTTGAAATCAAACAGCCTGTAGTAATCCTATTCATTATTTTATTAATGAGCCTCATGGCAGCCCGTGAAGCCAAAAACCGTGTCCGTGAAAAAGTGCCTTATGTGCTGCCGATTATGTGGATATCGGTTATTGTCGGCACATTGGCTATTCTCGCCTACACCACATTTTTAGTCGTGCAACCTGATACTTGGTATGCACCGCAATATTTGATTCCCCTCGCAGGGATGATTTTAGGTAATTCGATGAATGGCGCAGCGATCGCCGCCGAGAGATTTACACAGGATTTAGTCAAGCGATCGCGGGAAATCGAGACCCATTTATGTTTGGGCGCAACACCACAACAGGCGATCGCCAATTACCAATCTGAGGCAATTAGAGCCGCAATGATTCCCACAATTAACGTGATGATGGTCGCGGGTGTTGTTTCATTACCGGGGATGATGACGGGACAGATTTTAGGTGGGGTATCACCATTATTAGCCGTACGCTATCAACTAGTCATTTTATTTGCTGTCACCACAGCCAACCTAATCACCGCTTTAATATTGACTAATCTCGTGAGCCGTCAGTTTTTTACGCCTGCCCAACAACTTCGCCTTCCCTAGGATTGTTTTCTCGCCGAAGGCGAGCAAGCAATTCCATAATATAGACATAAAACCCAAAAGAGAGTTGCGGCGCGTAGCGCCGCAACTCTCTTTTGGGTTTTGGTACAGCTATATTGTTTAGATTCCTAACTGTCGTCTAGCTTCAAACAATCCCAGAGCTGCACTCACAGACAAATTGAGACTACGAACTTTAGTATTTTCCATAGGAATATAGACCGCAGGATGATTACTCAGAACTTCTGCTGGTAAACCACTAGATTCACTGCCAAATAAAAGCCAATCGTGATCTTGAAATTGAAATTCGCGAAAATGCTTTGCGCCGCGAGCGCTAAAACAAACCCATCGCCCGCCTTTAGATGCTTCACGTAAAGATTCGATATTTGGATGCACAGTCACGTTTACATAGTCCCAATAATCTATGCCTGCGCGTTTGAGTTGGCGATCGCTAATTTCAAAGCCCAGAGGCTCAACTAAATGCAAATGTGTATTCGTAGCGGCACAGGTACGAGCGATATTGCCAGTATTAGGCGGAATTTCAGGATAGATAAGAGCGACTTGCAGCATTGACTATAGCTATATTTAAAGACTGTGTTATTAGCACAGTCTTTAAATATAGCGCTTTTCAAGCAAGCGATGTATAGAGGATTATTTCCCCGCCGAAGGCGGGGAAATAATTACGAAAATTTATTAACGCTTGGTGCGTTTTTCAATATCTTCAAGAGTTTGTAAGACAAGGCGCTTAGCTTGTAGTTTCCAACCCCATTTCTGAACAGCGATCGCTACACCCGTACCAATAACAGTGGCAATGAAATCTACTGGTTGTTCCATCGATATACCCAGCAATAACCCTAGCCCTGCAATCCCCCAAAAAGGTAAAGATACGGACTGGCGATTTTTTTCTACCATTTGACTAATATTATCGGTCGGCATCGTGGCGATTAGCTCAGCTTTTGCTTGCTTTTGTTCTGATGCACTGAGGGATAAGCCAAACTTTTGGCGCAATTTTTCAATTTTACGGGCGGTGGTGCTGTACTGCACTAACTCATCTTCCGCCATAAGAATTAGACGCTCTAACTTTGCCATTGGTCAATTTGGATTAATTTTATTGAAAGATTTGTCCTCGTCCTAGCCACAGTTCTAATAGCAAAATTAGAAACCCTAGCATGGCGAAGCGTCCATTCCACACTTCGGCAGATTGGGTCATACCCCACTCCCAACGCTCTTGAGGATAGAGCTTCGTATTCTTTTGCGGTTGGATCGTTTCCGCAAAAGTAATGGGGCGATCGCTTACAGCTTTATTCACCACATCGGCTAGGGCTTGAATAAAGGTAGGGTCAGTATCGGGGGCAGGAACTCTGGCAAAGGTTTCAATACCAGCGTGTTCCGCGATCTCACGATATTCCATATCGATTTCTTCGAGGGTTTCGATATGCTCAGATACAAAGCTAATTGGCACTACGACTAATTCTTTCACACCCTGTGCCGCTAGTTCTTCGATCGCCACATCGGTATAGGGCTGCAACCACTCAACAGGTCCCACACGACTTTGATAGGCGAGTTTGTAAGGATTAGGACGATTGAGCTTTTGCATGATTAACGCCGCACAAGCTTCGATTTCCTTCTGATAGGGATCGCCTGCTTCTTCGATATAGCTCACAGGCACACCATGAGCGCTGAAAAATATATAGGCTTCGCTAGGATTTTTAACTTGATCGAGCTTATTAGCGATTAGGTTTGCCATTGATTGCAAGTAGGCAGCATTGTCATACCAAGAAGGGACAACGGTATATTTGATTTTTTGTAAGTCAGGATCGGTTTTCCAAATGCGATCTAGTAAGCGAAAGCTAGAACCTGTGGTACTAATCGAAAACTGGGGATATAGAGGCAAAATTACCAATTCTTCAATTTTGTCCCGTTTGATTTGGGCGATCGCCTCTTCAGTGAAAGGATGCCAGTAGCGCATTCCTAAATAAACATGAGCATCATGACCATTTTGTTGAAGCTGCGATCGCAGAGCTTGTCCTTGAGCTTCAGTAATACGTCTGAGTGGTGAGCCACCACCAATTTTTTTGTAATTTTCTTGAGATTTTTTGGCGCGAAGAGTTGAAATCAACCAAGCTAGGGGCGCTTGCAGCAATGGTGAGGGTAAGCGAATAATTTCTGGGTCAGAAAATAAGTTATACAAAAATGGGCGGACATCTTCTATTTTGTCGGGTCCACCGAGGTTGAGCAGTAAAACTCCTAATCGCCCCATATCAATCGCTATGTCCTTGTATCATTGGATGAGTCTCACTAATTATAGCTACCGTCAGGAGCGTTACGCAGTTTTAGGCGAATAAACTTAGAACTTACGCAAACAAACCAAGAACTCAAGTTCTGGGCTGCGAAGCTAAAGTCAGCTAAAGCAGACTAAGAAACGTCCTCTGATTAACTCGTTTCAACAGGTTTAAGCTTTCAGCCCGTAATTTATTACAGGGCTATTGCTTGTTTGTAACCATGCGATCGCCTGTTGAATACTAGTTACTTTGTCACCTTCAGGCATCTGCGGACGCTGCACCATAATGATCGGAATCCCCAGTTCCCTTGCGGCGACGATCTTGGCATAGGTCGCATCACCGCCACTATTCTTACTGACGATCGCTTGAATTTGGTATTCTCGCAATAATTGCCGTTCTTGTTCTAAATTAAAAGGTCCGCGATCAAGCAGTAATTGACTATTGGACAGTGTCAGATCAGGCGGATCGATGGAACGGATGAGATACCAAGTGTCTGGATAACTATGCGATCGCTGCAAAAATGGCTCTAGTTGTTGTCGTCCTGATGTGATAAATACGCGCTTTACTGATTCAGGAATTGCTTCGGCGGCAGCTTCCACAGTTTCGACTTCAATCCAATGATCGCCAGCTACTTTTTCCCATTGCGGACGTACAAGCATGAGGTGCGGGATGTTCACAATTTTGGCAGCGATCGCCCCATTGATCGTAATTTGCCCCGCACAGGGATGGGTCACATCGATTAACAAATCAATACTATTTGCTCGTAAATAATTTGCCAATCCTTCCGCACCGCCAAAACCACCGATGCGAACTTGTCCAACGAGGGCGGCTGGCTTTTTAGTGCGCCCTGCGAGGGAACTAATCACTTCGATTTCGGGAATAGTGGCAAGCTTGGCAGCAAGTTTTACCGCATCTCCAGTACCACCTAAAATGAGAATTTTTTTCATGATGGATAATATCAAGAACCGATTGTTTGTGGTGCGGCGTAGCCGTGCCATAAACAATCTGCTTCTTTACTAAACGTCTTGGTCTGATGCATCTAAAAGTCCTAACCTCAATAGTTTTTTCGCTAAAACATACGCATCTTGCTTACTACCATCTTTACGAATGCCGAGGGCAACAACTAGAACTGTTACTTGAGCTTGTTCAATTTTATAGATGATGCGATATCTTTGCCCAACTGCTCGCACACTATAGTAACCATCTAATTCGCCTAGTAATGGTTTTCCCTGCATCTCAGGTGATTCGCTGAGTTTATCAATGCGATCGCTAATTTTTTGACGGATACGGCGATCGCTGATGTCTTGCAACAACTGGAAAGCTGTGGGTTGAATGACAATCCGATACATCACAGATTCAAGTCTCGTTTAGCAGATTCCCAATCTATTCCTTGCTCTGCTTTTGCCTCTGCAATTCCCTGACGCAAGTTAGTCATGAGATTCGCATCACCTAAAATGTCTAAGGTTTCGAGGATGGACTCGTAATGTTGCCATGTCATCACCGCTAAGACAGGTTTACCTCTACGGGTAATGGCAAGGGTATTGCCATCTTGAGCCAACTTTTCAGGTAGAGAGGTTAGCTCATGCCTTGCCTCGGTAATGGGAATGTTAGATAGCATGATTTTGAGAATTTGTCTGTACATTTAAGTGTACAACTAATTTCATTAAAACCCAAGAAGTTAGTTTGCTGTAGCTGTAGGATGTGTTAGCGATAGCGTAACGCATCATTTGCGGTCATTGAGTTCGTTACTAATCCGATGAACCCCAAGAAGTTCGCGGCTCATTTGTGGTTATTGAGTGCGTTACGCTGACGCTAACACACCCTACGATAGCTATAGCTATAAATGTCTTGAAGCGTGATATTTTAACTTGAGATGCCTAAGATATACCACACTTAAAAATCATGCTGCTTGAAGTTGAAAATTTGACTGTCCGTTATGGCGATGCAGAGCCTGCGGTCGATCGCGTTACTTTTCATTTACAAGCAGGTGAAGCCCTTGGATTAATTGGTGAAAGCGGTTGTGGTAAATCGACAATTGGGCGATCGCTGATTAAACTACTGCCCCAATATGCCAGTACAGAAGGGACGATTTGCGTCGATGGTGAAGCGATCGCTGAGAAAAAAGATGGCAGATGGCGCGGCGAAAAAGTTGGCTTAATTTTTCAAGATCCGATGACGCGGCTCGATCCCTTGATGAGTATCGAAGCTCATGGTTTAGAAGTACTGGCTTCCCATTACCCCAAAATCTCGGCACATTCGGCAAAGCAAAGAGTATCTGAAGCCCTGCGATCAGTTCGCATCGACCCATCACGCGCTAAGCAATATCCCCATGAATTTAGCGGCGGGATGCGTCAAAGGGTAGCGATCGCTCTATCCCTATTGCTCAATCCTGTCCTATTAATTGCCGATGAGCCAACTACGAGCCTTGATGTCACCGTTGCTACTGATATCCTCAAAGAGCTAACTGTACTTCGCAAAACCCGCTCTATGGGATTATTGCTAGTTACCCATGACCTCGGCATGGTTGCTGAATATTGCGATCGCATTGCAGTCATGTATAACGGGGCGATCGTGGAAACAGGAACCGTTGCCGATATTTTCCAGTCACCGCAACATCCCTATACCCAAAGCCTATTGGCTTCTGTATTGCACTTTAATCCTGAAAGTTTAGTACCTAGCCAAAATATTACAGAAGTTCCAGATCAAGAAATTCCAGATCAAGAAATTCCAGAAACTATCTCACAGGAAACTTCTTCAGAAAATCAAACAGAAAATCCAGAACTTGAGAATATCTCAGATTCTCCCACTCAAGATGCTGTAATCACAGAGGTAATTATTCCTAAGCAAGCAAAACCTAGAGTAATTCTGTATGTAAATCAGCTTAGAAAGCATTATGTTACTGGCGGAAATCCGATCAGTCGCTTGATTGATCCTGCGATCGGACTGGTTAAAGCCGTCGATAATATTGATTTAGAAATATTTTCAGGAGAGATTTTTGGCATTATTGGTGAAAGTGGCTCTGGCAAAAGTACGACAGGTCGAGCAATTTTGCAATTGATTAAACCCGATCGCGGTTCCGTGCGATTTAATAGTGTGGAACTCACTCAACTCAAAGGTGAAAAATTGCGCCAAATGCGATCGCAGATGCAAATGATCTTTCAAGATCCTCGCGCTTGTTTCAGTCCCTACATGAGTGTATTTCGTAGCGTTGCCGATCCCTTATTAATTCACAAACTTGTCCCTAATCTAGAAGCTGCTAGGGAAAAAGTTGAAGCAATTCTCGAAAAAGTAGGACTGAGTTCGGAATTATCAGAACGCTATCCTTCTGATTTATCAGGTGGTCAGTTGCAACGGGTGGCGATCGCCCGCGCCTTGATTACCAATCCTAAATTTGTGATTTGCGATGAGCCAGTGAGTATGCTTGACGCTTCGATTCAGAGCCAAGTTTTGCAACTAATGCGCGACCTCAAAGAAGAATTTAAACTGACTTATATATTTATTACCCATGACCTAGCTGTTGCCCAATTTTTCTGCGATCGCATTGCGGTGATGCGTAACGGTAAAATCGTAGAGCAGGGCAGTACTAACGACGTGTTGACTAATCCACAGGATGAATACACCAAGTCTCTAATCACTTCGATTCCACGTATTCCACATATAAACAGCTAAACCAAATAATTTTAAAAAGCCTTGCAAAGCTTTGAAAAAATTATTTGATTATTATTCATTTGCAACCCGCGACAATGCCCGATTTCCCCGCACAAGAATTTCTTAATTCGCATTTTCTCAATCCCGATCGCTCTAACCTTGAAGATCTCCGCAAGTTGGGCTATGCATTTGTGGATTTGATCGTTGATTCCGTTCTTGATACGCAAAATCAACCCTTTGTTCAAGATGATTCTTCTTTCTCAATTAATATTCCTGAACAGGGGAGCGAACTTTTAGAACTATTAGCAGAAGTGCGATCGCAGATTTTGCCACGTACTGTGAATTTCCAAAATCCTCGCTACATGGGACACATGGATAGCGTACCTGCGGCAATTACGATCTGGGCAGATGCTCTAGTTTCGGCAATTAATAATAATATGCTCAGTTATGAACTAGCTCCCATATTTACACAAATGGAAGCGCAACTGATGCAATGGTTTGGCAATCTATTTGGTATGGGAACCGATTGTTTTGGAACCCTCACCGCAGGAGGTAGCCTCGCCAATATTTCGGCACTATTACTAGCGAGAAACTGGAAACAACCTCAGAGCAAAACTATTGGGAACTCTACTAATCTAGTTGCCTTTGTTTCCGATGCTGCCCATACTTCCTTTGAGAAGGCGATGAATGTGATCGGTGTGGGCAAAGAGAACTTAGTCCGCGTAGCCACCAATGCGCGGGGCGAAATCATGATCGAAGAATTAGAACTAGAGATTCAAAAATCGATTAGACAAGGTAAACAGCCTTTTTTTGTGGCAGCGATCGCAGGTACAACGGTGACAGGGGCAGTGGATGCGATTCATTCAGTGGGTGAAATTGCCAAGCGCTACGACTGTTGGTTTCACATTGACGCTGCCTACGGTGGAGCAGGTATTTTTACACCGAAATTACAACCGCTATTTCAGGGCTGTGAGCTTGCCGACTCCATGACCTTTAACCCGCAAAAATGGCTATGGGTAGCGCGAACCTGTGCCATGCTGCTAGTCAAGGATAAACAGCATCTCGTCGATGGCTTTGATGGCGAACTTCCCTATATGGATGATCAAACTCTCAACTTTGGTAATCTGAACTTACAAGGAACCAGACGTACTGATAGCCTCAAACTATGGATGGCACTCAAGGCAATGGGAATTTCTGGTTGTCGCTATCTAGTCGAGCGATCGCTGGATCTATCCAATAATCTGCGGCAATGGGTAGAGGACTCCACCGACCTAGAACTTATCTGTGAGCCAACTCTCAATATTATCTGTCTCAAATCGAATAATCCGCACCTGAGTAGTATGGAATTGCGCCAACAATGGATCGATGATGGCAAACTATGGCTGTCATTACCACTTTGGAAAGGCGATCGCATTCTCAAAGCCGTCGTTTTACATCCCTATGCAGGTTAGTTTTGCGCTTGAGTTGGATATAAATAGCATTAGTAAGCTAATAAATCGCCATAATCGACCGTTATAATTTACAGTTATGAGTTGTAGCAGTGCTTTTCGCTACTTTATTCACAAATAGTTCCTAAGCCGAGATGTCTCATGCTTTGCCCGTTTTGTCAGCATACCGATAGCCGTGTTCTAGAATCTCGTTCGGCAGAGGCGGGCTGTAGTATTCGACGCAGGCGCGAATGTCTTAGTTGTCAACGTCGCTTTACGACGTATGAACGGATTGAGTTTGTGCCAATTACAGTTTTAAAGCGAGATGGTGCTAGCGAGTCCTTCGATCGCTCTAAACTTTTGCGCGGCATGATTCGCGCCTGCGAAAAAACTGAGGTGACGCAAACAATCCTCGAATCGATCATTGACGAAATCGAAGCACAACTACAAGTACGCGATCGCCATCAAGTCTCTAGCGTCGAGATTGGCGAGCTGGTTTTACAATATTTACAAGATGTCAGTGAGGTTGCCTATGTGCGATTTGCCTCTGTATATCGAAAATTTCGAGGGGTTCGGGACTTTGCCGAAGCTTTAAACCACTTTGCAGCAAATTAATGTCAAATTTGTTACTGGGGATTATAAAAGCAAATTGGAGGGGAAATATTGCTCCCCTTATAGATTCTGGGCTTTGCAGCTACTTCTAGCTAAAGCATGAAAAACGACAGGTGACAAAAATTTGTAAAGAAAAGTTGAAATTTTTTATAGACCCTAGCTATAATAACTATGTTTTGTAATCCCGATCGCATTTCAGGGTCTAAATTAGGAGGTATTGATTTGGCAAGGAGACGTAAGCGCAAAAGTAGACGTCGCCAAGAAGGGCGCAAAATCCTAGAACATATTCCTCAATTTAGTATCGATAGCGGCGAAGACAAGCCTGTGACGGCTGCACGTAAGTACATTCATACACATGGCATTCTTCCTCCAGCACTGTTGCTCGTAAGACGTAACGAGCATACAACAGATCGATACTTCTGGGCAGAAAAAGGACTGTTCGGAGCACAGTATGTTGAAGAAAATCACTTCTTGTTCCCTAGTCTGAAGCCACCCGAAGAAAGAGAAGTTGCCCTTGCTGGGTGTCGATAGGCTTTTATCAATTTATTAAAGCAATCCGAGACTTCAAATTTTTCATCTGCATAACTTTTCAGCACTTTACATATAAAACGTAGACACCTATCTCTATCAAATATTGATGCTTATCGTGTCAACGATAAAAAATCTAGGTTTATTTGTAAATTGCTGTAAAAGTAGGTATAAAGAGTGAATATATTTGATTTGTTTTTATATCAAATGTATTCAAATTTTTTATGGTTATTTAATTAAATGATCAATGGGGATTTCTTAATAGTATAGATACTAGCTGTTAAGCTTTTTTATAACATCTTCCAGAAGTGACATTTCGCTTCTGGATTTTTATTTTGATAGCTATAACAAAAAAGAGTTAGCTAGTACAAGCCAAAACCCAAGAAGCGAGTTGCGGCGCGAAGCGCCGCAACTCGCTTCTTGGGTTCATGTCCTAAGCAAAACTTGCTTTGCGATATTGCTAAGTAAAAAACAGAAAGCAGCAGTGTTTTGCACTGCTGCTTTCTGTTTTTTACTTATTAAAAAGAGCGAACTAGATGTCGCTCTTTTTAATAAGTAATTAAATTTTTCATGTCAAGCATAGAAGGAAATCACAAAAACGATCATTAAGCGTTTACAACTTCATTGCTGTGATTTTTTTTCCAACCTCTAGGTAATTTCAGATCATCAGGATCAACGTAATGGCAGGCATAGTCATCTAAGCAGATCAATGCCCAACCGTTGCCGTCGATATTGACTAACTTATAAGAAGCTTCCAAGACGAAAAAGCCTTTGTGGTTGCGGGTATCGGGCTTTACTCTGACGTTATCTAAGATCATTTTATTAACTTCCTTTTAAATAAAAAACTGACAACTAGCTGCAAATAAGAAATCAGCAGCTTGATTGATTTATATTTAGGTAGCCTAGCACTCTTGACAAAAATCCTGTGTTAAGTTTTTCTGACAAAATTGTATTAGCTATGAAGTTCTGTGATGTTAGATAAAGTTATTTATTAAATCTAGTCAGTTTCAATTCATAAATGTTGACAAAAGCTAGAAATTAATAAGAGTTAATTAAATTGATTTTAGTTTAGTAACCAATCTCTAACCTTTTCAAGGGCTTTCCAGTCAGGACGACGACGTAAACCTTCTTCAAAATTCTCAACAATTTCTGGCTTAATATCTTTCAAAATCATGAGCCAATTTTGAGCAGCTTCCACCTGTTCGCGCACACCTTTTTGGGATAACTCTAAGAGGGCGATCGCTAGATTAATCCGACCTTGAGGATCTTCAGGGGCAATTTTTACTGCTTTTTGGGCGGCTTTGACAGCAAGTTTGGCATTGTTGTCTAGCAAATATAACCAAGATAAACAGATCCAACCGCTAGCAACTTTGGGTTGGCGATCGCATATTTTTTCAAACACAGGAATTAAGGTCGCCGCAGATTCACCTTGTTTGTAGCGTTCTAAACCTTGAGTGAATAAATCTTCTACAATTTCTGTACTCATCGAGCGAATCAAAACTCCAAAGCCGTGTTTTTTGCCTTAGTGATATTAGCATAAAGTTGGCTCACAACTAATTTATATTGCCGTAAATGCGTTATTGAGAGTTTGCTTTAGCTTACAGAGCTTTACGCTGACTTGAAACCAAGAGAAATTTTTGAAAGCGCGGCTTTGCCGCGCTTTCAAAAATTTCTCTGCACTACTTTAAGTCTCAATAGGCTGTAATGCTGATCGAATTTGGGCAAGATAATCACTAAGAAGTAACAAAATAAGTCTTTGTAATGAAAAATCAGGTTCAGAGAAAACGAGGGTTATGAGAGTGAGTCGCGATCGCAAATCAGCTAGCAATCCTAATAAAAATCCTAATCGACCTAGTGAATACGTTACGCAACATCTTGATAAGCGTGATATTCGGGCAGGTAACCAGATCAATCAATGGAATATGGTCGAGGTTAACTGGCTGCGATCGCTGTTATTAGTTATGAGCGATATTTTGGGATTAGGGATCGCTTGGAAAGTCTCACTTAATCTTAATCAAGTTTTTTCGCCTTTACCACCAGAACTTAATTGGGGAGAATTTTTAGGATTAACAGGTTTATTTTGGGCTTTTGCGGCAGTATTGATCACCAATTTTGCTTATCACAGATTTTATCGAGGTGAATCGCAATGGCGGAACTATGTCAAGCAAGCTCAAGTAATTAGCAGTGTTTACCTGTCGTCTTTGGTGGTTTGTTATTTCTACGATCCTAAAGTTGATGCGCCGCGATCGCTATTTTTCCCAGCTTGGATTGGTAGTGTCGTCATGATTATTGGTTTACGCTTGCTATTGACTCTGATATTCGATCAGTTTTTGCTCGCTAGAAACCACACACCCGTATTTATCATTGCTCCCAGCGATCGCCTCTCCTATCTTGCAAATATTATCGAAAAACGGACGGGATATATAGTTGTCGGTGTTCTTGCTTCCTCACTGGCTAATACTTCTCACTTAATGCAATCAATCATCAACTCTGGAGCAAAAGAAGTAATCGCTGAAGGGCTTCCCGAAACTCAACTTGCTTCGCAATTATATTGGCAACTGCGAAATGCGGGAATTGGTTTAAGGTTAGTGCCATCTAGTTTGATGCTGCTCCATCGGCGCGGGAATCCAGAGATTTTTGCATCAATGCCCATGATTCGGATTGAGTCATCGCTACTGGCAAATTGGGAATATATATTTAAACGTTGCTTAGACTGGAGCACAGCGTTGATTGGATTGATTGTGCTAGCACCTGTATTTATCGCGATCGCGATCGCTATAAAAATCAGTTCTAAAGGTAGTATTTTTTATACCCAAGATCGCATTGGCTTACATGGACAATCTTTCCGTATGTGGAAGTTTCGGAGTATGTTTATGGATGCAGAGCGTCGTCAGGCAGAACTCGAACATCTCAACAAAACTACGGATGGAGTCATGTTCAAAATCGAGCGCGATCCTCGGATTATTCCCATCGGTAACTTTTTGCGCTGTACTAGTCTGGATGAACTTCCCCAATTATTCAATGTTTTGCTTGGTCAAATGAGTCTTGTCGGTCCTCGACCTTTGCCAATTCGAGATGTGGCAAAATTTACTAATTGGCATCATACCCGTCATGTAGTGATGCCAGGAATTACGGGATTATGGCAAATTTCTGGGCGATCGGATTTAGATACTATTGATGATGTTGCCAAATTAGATTTGTTTTACATAGATCGCTGGTCATTAAATTTTGATTTAGAAATTTTGATTGAAACTATACGACTGGTTGTCTTTGGAAAAGGAGCCTACTAAACCCAAAAAAGCTCTGCGGCGCTTTGCGCCGCAGAGCTTTTTTGGGTTTTATTTTATCTTCTTCTCGGACGACGAGCCGATCGCTTAACTGGTGGTTCATCTTCGTAAGGCTTTTCGTAAGTATTTCCATAAGACTTAGGGCGATCGCCAAAATCATCACCATAATCATTTTTGTCCCAATCATCAAAACCATCAACATCACCTTTATAAGCATTTCTGGGCGGATCTAAAGGCTCAGTGTATGGATCAGTGTAACTATCTTGATAAGAGCGATCAAATTCACTTTCTTGATCAAAATTAAAGTCTTGAGGTGGACGGGACTTTGTACGGGGGCGGCGCTTAGGTTTGGGACGGGGGGCGCTATATTCATCTTCATATAAATCACGCTCTTGCCGACTTTGATAAATCTTGGTGGCTTGTTGTCCAGCCTGATTAAAAAGTTTGCCTAATTTTTCATCGATCGCAAAGCCTTTACGGGTTTGAATAGAAATAGTGCTACTAATGCGATCGTGGAAGGCTTGACGTTTTTCGTTATCGACGATCGCAAAGGCAGCATCGGCAACAAAGGGAATCCATGCAAAGACAATTAAGGTTGACGTGACGGTTTTAATCAGAAAAATGGAGCAGATAAAGACAAATATTTCCCGCTTCATAAATGCGCCGAGTCCAGCCGTTTTGCCATACTCTGCATCAATCACCCGAATGCTGATCAGCCATCTCCCAAAGCTCTGTCCCTGTGCGCGGGCGGCAATAAATACGCGAAAGACAAACCATGTCGAGATAAATATAAACAGATGCAGAGGATTAGCTGGGTCAATCGATAATATTGAGACGGTTAATTCGGAAATAAACCAACAACTTAAAAAGTCTACGATGAGCGCTCCGAGGCGTTGATTGACCGTAGCAAGGGGATAGCGGCTGTAAGCTGGCTCGAAGTCCATTATGGTTGCTTGTGTGATTGCTTGATTCGTGATGAAGGCACAGAGTTATATTCTATACTGCGAAGTATGGAGGCAAATCAAGCGATCGCGCCTATCTACAAGGAGCAAAATCAAAATGACAGAGGCTATAACTCGTAAATCTCTCAATGCCTCTCTATATGAGTCAGACTTTTTGCTATGGACTGAAGAAACCGTAGCTAAGCTCAAGGCTAGAGATTTTGACCATGTGGACTTTGAAAATTTGATAGAGGAGATCGAATCATTGGGGCGTTCTGAAAAAAAGGAGGTTAGAAATCGGCTCAAAACTTTGCTAGAACATCTAATCAAGAGGATCTATATTGATATGCCTCAAGAGTTCAATGGATGGGAACGCACTATTAGAGAGCAACGTGCTGAAATTAGGGTCGAACTCAAGGATATGCCAAGCCTAAAAAGGTTTTGGGATGAGTTATTTGATGTGGCTTGGGGACTTGCCTTGCTCAAAGTAAAGGATGAGTATGAGAAAAAAGGCGATCACATCCCTGAGCAATGGCAGTTTGACCGTGACATTGAGGCAATGTTGAGTGTTAAGTTTTGGGAAAATAAATAAAACCTAAATCAGTTAGGTAGATTGGTATACAAACAAAGTAAAAATGTCTGCTTTAAGAATGTTGAATGTTTGTTTACATTAGCTCTGTTAATATACAGCTATGTTATTTAAATATCTTCATAAATCAAAGGAGAGATATTATCCATTGATAGTTGCATAAGATTCGTTAGGATTTTACCTTCAAACAGAATTGATCTCCCATAGCTAAGTATTTCTGATCTGTACTGCTTTTTATCGATGTTTACATCATTTTCATTTTTGATCTTACTATTTCTTTTGTCAATTGAACGATTGATTGCATATATCCTCATAAAAGTATTTACAACTAACTGCTTAGGATGATTTGTTTTTGACTCTGAAAGAATCAATCCACCAGTTTTTTCTGATTCATTATTTATATACCTATGTCCAATATAGAAGTCATATTTCATCTTATCCCAAAAATCTGTTTTTAAAGGCATTAAGAGCTCCATAGGATTTGATGTTTGATAGTAATCTTGAAAATTTATCTCTTCTATCTTCAACAGGGATATATTCTCATTTAAAATTAACAAATTATGCATAAGCTCTTCCCATATAGAAAACATTATTGCTTTTTCCTTAGCTTCTTTTTCTTGCTTTTTTAATCTCGTAACAACATACTGACCAAGAATGAAAGTACATAGAGGTATCAAGGTTTTAATTATCTCTGAAGTCCCTTTTGCAAGTATATAAGAACCAAGTCTAGAAGCTATAAAAGGAGATGAAATCAACAAAAAAGAATCTATAAAAACCCCTTTTTTGTCTATTTTTTTATAGTGATCAATAATGCTTTTAATCCAGCCTTGCTTATAAACTATCCATAATACTGAAGCTAATAAGCCTAAAAATGCAGGCATGATATTTTGATTAAAAATATAATGAATCATAAATATATTAGGTGGTTATAAGGTTGCACTTGAATATTTTTTAAGTATTCAGGTTAAGTATGTAAAACCATGTGATCTGTATTTATAACTCTCAAAAGAGTTTTTGAAAGTTGACTATGAATATATATCAATAAGGTTTTTTTATAATATAAATTTGCTGTGGTTTATTAGGATCACAAAGTAATTGTAGTAAAAAACTATTTTTTAATAAGGCTGTGACTAGATTTAAAGTACCTGTAATTTCTTGATTTTTATTGATCTCTATTTCTAAAGTAGTCATTTTTACTTTTCTTAACCTCAGTTTAGTTATAGCTTAACAAAGCTCAAATTCCATGAATAATCAGCAACAATTGGCGATCGCCATAGGCAACACCAGAATCAAGGCAGTTGTGTTTGGTAGCGATCGCCAAATTCTTGAGGAATATGCCTATACCCATGATCAATTACCGATTTTAGAAGCGCAGCTTGCGGATCGAGATTTTGCAGACATTGCGATCGCCTCAGTTGTGCCTGAGCTAATCACTATCTGGCATGATTTACCACAAACGCAAATTTTGAAAACTAGCGATGTCCCTTTGCGAGACTTGTACGCAACGATGGGATGCGATCGCGCTTTAGCGGCTTTTGGGGCAGGGGAAATCTATGGCTATCCAGTTTTGGTGATTGATGCGGGGACAGCGATTACTTTAACGGGAATTGATGCGGATAAGGCTTTAGTTGGTGGGGCAATTGTGGCAGGATTGCAATCGCAATTTGCTTGTTTGTATCAAAACACGGCAGCTTTACCCAATCTAGAAATTCCTGAGACTTTGCCAGAGCGATGGGGCAAGGATACAACTAGCTCGATTCAAGCAGGAATTACTCACATATTATTAGCGGGTTTGCAAGCTTATATAAATGATTGGCGATCGCAATTTGCCGATAGCAAGGTGATTATTACTGGAGGAGATGGAGAACATTTAGTGAAATGGGGACTACAAGTAGATATAATTGATAAGAATCTAATTTTTTGGGGATTATGGCATTGTCGTGAGTTTCAATCCAAAGCTTTGTCGCAATGAAAGCGAAGTCGAAAGTAAATTAATTGTCCAGTATCTTTTGCCTACGCTTGGTTATGATGCGAGTAAATGGCATCAGGAAGTTGCTTTAGGTAGTATTCGCTTAGATTTTTTAGCCCTGACTTCTCAGGTTTTTCCCAGCATTACCGATTCAGCGCCCAAGATTGGTGTGGTGATGGAAGCTAAGCATCCAAAGCACAATCTTAATTCCCATGTGCGGCGATTGAGTTATTATTTAACGCGCTTACGGGTTGTCTATGGTGTATTAACCAATGGTAAAGATTTTCGGATTTATGAGCTTGTAGGCGATCGAGTCAAGCTAAATTTTCAATGTCAAGGTGCAGAAATTACCGACAAAATCGAAAAAATCAAGGATATTATTGGCAGAGACAAATTAGCTGGGATTAAATCTTCAACTGCTGAGGC
The DNA here is from genome assembly GCA_963703315.1 of uncultured cyanobacterium. Lineage (GTDB taxonomy): Bacteria > Cyanobacteriota > Cyanobacteriia > Pseudanabaenales > Pseudanabaenaceae > Pseudanabaena. The sequence continues at coordinate 409,444 of OY969811.1, forward strand.
TGTCGATAAATCTAGTCCACCACTTAGTTCGCTAGTTAATATTACATCGCCACAATCTCCACAAGTTTCTATTTCTATTCCCAATCCCAATCTCAATTCCAACATAAGAACTATGAAAACGATCGCAATCTATCACAACAAAGGCGGCGTTGGTAAAACCACGACTACTATTAATCTCGCTGCCGCCATTAGTCGTAAAGGTTTGAAAGTTCTCATTATTGATCTCGACAGTCAGGCAAATACTACCTATGCCGCAGGGCTAATGAAGTTTGAGACTGAAGAAGAAGACACGCTCAAAGATAGCAATATTTACAATGTTGTCTTCTATCCCAAATCCAACTATATCCCTGAAATTGCCCTCAAGAGTACCTTTACTTATCCACCAGTGGATGTCATTCCCGCGCATATCAATCTGATTTGGCAAGAAGCAAGATTGGTTGATAAAGATAGTTCTAAAACGCATCTAGTCAAGAAATTAGAAATGGTTAAAGATGACTATGATGTGGTGCTGATCGACACGCCACCATCGCTCAATCTCTATGCCAAAATCGCGCTAATTGCCTGTGATTATTTGATCATTCCCTCTGACCTCAAACCCTTTGCTAATGAAGGTTTACGCAATGTCAAAAACTTTGTCGAAGAAATAGATGAGTTTCGCTCTTTTATCAATAAACCTGCGATCGAGGTTTTAGGCGTATTACCTTCTAAGATTTTGACTAATGCCAATTACATTAAGTCAACTCTACCCAAACAGGAGAAAGTAGTCGAAGAGCGCTATGGGTTTCCTGTACTCGAAACTAGAATTTTTCAGCGTGAAGATTTATCGCGGGCAATTGATAATTTCATATTTGAAGGCGATCGCCAAATTCCTGATCCCAAATCTATTTTTGACTTTAAGCCCGACTCGATGTCTGCTGCTGAGTTTGAGGAATTAGCTAATGAAGTTCTTGAAAAAATAGGATTAAGTGCATGAGTCTATTAACTTCTTCCATTGATCTAGATACAATCACTCCACCAAGTGCAGTACCTAGTTCTCAATTTCCAGTACATCAAGTTGAGAACCTTGCTAATTTATTTTTAAAAGTTGGCGATACAGTTAGCCCAATCCTTTTACGCAAAGTTTCACCGATCGCTTTTGAAGTTTTAGAAGGTCATTTTGAATATTACGCAGCAATTAAAGCGCAGGAAATTGATGAGCAATTCACGGCGATTCGTGCATATATTGTGCCACCTGAATTAGAAACCACAATTTTGGAACAGTATCAATTTTTGCGATCGCCTTCTGCATCAACACCTATTCCCAATCCTCCGCAAGTGACTAATGTATCTCCAGATTTAGATAAGATCGAAGAGGCGATCGCTAATCGATTAGAGCAAAAATTAACTGCGGCGATCGAGAAAACCATTGAAGAACGTATCAGTGCGAGTTTGCAAGTAATTGTGGGGCAAGTTACCAAGCAACTAGATGCTCATTTAACCGATTTCCGTCAGTCTCTATCCCTTGTTCCCATTCACCAAATCCTTGAAGTTAAAAATCAACCTAATCAATCAATTCTAGAGGTAGTACCTGAAAAAGCTACTAAAACTGTTAAAACTCAAACGACTTCTAAAGCTGCACCTAAAGCCACAGCTAAACCTAAGACTGAGCGCGTCAAAACTACAGCTAAAGATAAAAGTATTGATAATAATGATCCTAAAATCTCACAGGTGCTTAACGACTTTAATACCCTGAGTGTTGCGGATCTAGAGAGTAAATTGAAACAATCAGCGAAAGGGAATACCAAATTTGCCCGACCAATTCATGAGCAGCGATCGCAACAACTATTTACCTCGATTGATGATGTAGTGGCAAGAGTTGAGAAACTAGGTGAGGCAACGATCAAGAAGATCATCGCAGCTTGGTAGCAGATTGAGGCTGATTAGATTTTTTGGCAATGAATATAGATATAGTTAGCTATATTCACACAATCGATTGTCCTAAAAAAATAACTAGTCTATGAGTATTTTTACTTATCGATATGGACAAATTTGTGTAAAATTATTAAGACTTTGTAAAAAAGCAACTTTATATACTAAAAACTTAAAATCTTATGGCAAAAAAGAATCTCGCAAGCTTGACCTCTGCTGACTTAGCAGGCAAGAAAGTATTAGTCAGAGTCGATTTCAACGTTCCTCAAGACGAAACTGGCAAAATTACCGACGATACCCGTATTCGTGCCGCATTACCAACCATTAATTACCTCAGTGATGCAGGCGCTCGCGTCATCCTCACCAGTCACTTTGGCAGACCCAAAGGCGTAACCGAAAGTCTCCGTCTCAATCCTGTTGCAGTACGTTTATCTGAATTGCTTGGTAAGCCTGTAGTTAAGACCGATGATTGTATTGGTGATGCTGTTGCTGCACAAGTCAATGCGCTTAACAATGGCGATGTCGCTTTGCTAGAAAACGTGCGTTTCTATCCTGAAGAAGAAAAGAACGATCCTGAATTTGCGAAGAAATTGGCTTCCTTGGCTGATATCTATGTAAATGATGCATTTGGTACTGCTCACCGCGCCCATGCTTCGACTGAAGGCGTAACCAAGTACATCAGCACCTCCGTGGCAGGTTTCTTGCTCGACAAAGAATTGCAATACCTCAGTGGTGCGATCGACAATCCGCAGCGTCCTCTCGCGGCGATCGTTGGTGGTTCTAAGGTTTCCAGCAAGATCGGTGTCATCGAAACCCTGCTTGATAAGGTTGATGTATTGCTGATCGGCGGCGGGATGATCTTCACTTTCTACAAGGCGCGTGGCTTAAGTGTTGGTAAGTCCCTCGTGGAAGAAGACAAGTTGGAATTGGCTCGTGCTTTGGAAGTGAAGGCTAAAGAACGTGGCGTAAAGTTGTTACTACCTACCGATGTAGTGGTTGCGGATAACTTCAAACCTGATGCTAATGCTCAAACTGTCAGCATTGAAAATATTCCTGATGGTTGGATGGGCTTGGATATTGGTCCTGACTCCGTGAAGGTATTCCAAGATGCGCTTGCTGATTGCAAGTCCGTAATCTGGAATGGTCCTATGGGTGTATTTGAATTTGATAAGTTTGCCGTTGGTACTGAGGCGATCGCCCATACCCTCGCTGGCTTGACCGAAAAAGGCACAATCACGATCATCGGCGGTGGTGACTCCGTAGCTGCCGTTGAGAAGGTTGGCGTTGCTGAAAAGATGAGCCACATCTCCACTGGTGGTGGTGCAAGCTTAGAATTGCTCGAAGGCAAAATCCTCCCCGGTATTGCCGCTTTGAATGAAGCATAAGAAATAAAAAGGGTCGCTAAGCGACCCTTTTTATTTAACCCAAAAATCAACATTTAACATTGAGTCAATATCTCGCTCAAACTGCCATGTATCAGGAAATTGATAGCCTTTTCTGGCGTACTCGCCCCTAACATCCTTTAAGGCATATTTCCAAGCGGAATCAAAAAACTCATCCCAAAATCTTTTAAGACTAGGCATATCATCAAGCTCAACCTCAATGTCAGTCCGTTGGGTTCTGATCGTATTTTCCCATCCCTCAAAGCAGTCAGGCATATTGACATACATTCGTTTGAGTAGATGGGTAAGTAACACCCGCAAGCGATTTCTGACTTCCTTTTTCTGAGATATGCCCAAGCTCTCGATCTCCTCTATCAAGTTTTCAAGATCCACATGATCAAAATCCTTAGCCTTGAGTTTGGCTATGGTGTCTTGAGTCCATAGGAAAAAATCGGACTCATATAGAGATTTACGAGCAATAGCCTGTGTCATTTTTATCTCCTAATGATGCCTACAGCACTTTGCGCTTAAACCAAAACTAAAAATGGCGTAGCCATTTTTAGTTTTAAAAACCCTTACTGGGTTTAATACCAATTCACAAAAGTGTGACAACACTTTTGTGAATTGGTATTAAACCTATAATCAATAAATCATTGGTGGTTCGGCTTTGCCGAACCACCAATGATTTATTAACGGAAATTATCAGGATTAAGTCTTCTACCGCCGCCAGTGAAACCACTATTGCTCAAGCTAGCACCAGTACCACCATCACTAGGATCAAGGAATGGCTTTAAGTAAAGGTTGCCACCACGCATATTAGAAGGTGTAGTAGCTGTAGAACGACTTGGTGATAACACGGAGTTAAGCACACCATTGATACCTGAGAGATCAATGCCTAAACCGAGATCACTACTGATGTTACCTAAAGTGCGATCGCGTCCGCGATAGGTACTCACTGCCGTAGTTGTTTGACCACTATCAGCAGTCGCGAGATTTCCAAAGACCTTATCGCGAGTGGCGATCGGATCTTGCCCATTAGGAACCGTTAGCACAATTCGACAAGTAGAGTTTTTGTCAGTCGTTGCACAAATAACGTTGTAGCCATTTTCAGTACTGGTTCGCATTTCTACTAAACCATCAGGACGATAGGACTCTAAGCGACGGCTGATTTCATTACAACGGCGTTCAGGTGACCAACCATCACCCATCGTACTAGGAGCAGCCCAAGGGAAATATTTCTGAGGTTGGCTCTTAGGTTGATAGACGACGATGTATTGACCTTCACGCACCTGACAGCTAAAGCGAGCTGTTTTATTGTCCGTAGGGTTTGCCGCTTTATCGTTGGGATTTTCAGAAGGAAGTGTTGAAGGATTGGACGTAGGGTTTGTTTCAACAGGGATGACCTGAGCAATGCTGGGCATTGCTACTAGAGGTAGAGTAAGGGCGATCGCTACCGACAAGTAGCCAATACGTCGAAATTTGGATAATCGATCAGGTTGGTAATTCATAGAATTGGTGGGTGTGTAAGGAGTTGTGAAGGCAATGAATCAGAAATCCCCCCTAAATATTTTGGTTGATCTTGAGATCTGTTACAGCATTGTGTCCACAAAAGATTTTATGGACAGACTATTGTTTGACCTACGATGTAGCTAACCACATCTTAATGACATTAGTTTTAACCAAGATGTTCCCAAAATATTTTTAGTCAATTTCACTTTCTTCGGGATCTGCCCCTCTTGGTAACGGCTCTCGCAAAATTACAGTATTTTGTAGCTTACCAATACCCTCAATTTCTATATAAATGCGATCGCCTTCTTGAATTGGTCCTACGCCTTCTGGTGTACCTGTGAGGATCACATCCCCTGGTAATAAAGTCATGATCTGACTAATGTAGGAAACGATGTAGTCGGGAGAAAATACCATTTCATCAATTGGTGCGGACTGGCAGGGCTTTTTGACATCATTGATAAAGGTTTGGAGTACGGCTGTGGGACTAATTTCTCTGACAATCCAAGGTCCCAAAGGACAGAAAGTATCAAATCCCTTACCCCTTGTCCATTGGCTATCACTTCTTTGAATATCTCTAGCGGTAACATCGTTGGCGATCGTATAGCCCCAAATTGCAGCGATCGCTTGATTAGGAGTAAGGTTAAAAGCTTTTGCGCCAATCACTAGAGCTAGCTCTCCCTCATACTCGACGCGCTTCGATTGCGGTGGCAAAGCAATCTTATCGTCAGGAGAAATAATGGTGGTGGTGGGTTTTAAGAATATGATTGGCTCCTTCGGTACTTCTCCGCCCATCTCGGCGGCATGAGCCGAATAGTTTTTGCCAACAGCAACAATCTTGCTTGGTTCACAAGGAGCTAAAAGCTGATAGGTCTCTGGTGCAAGTAATTCACCATTTGGCTCCCCTCCCAGCCAAGGCGCTGTATTGAGTACCTTTACGGATTGATTTAACTCCAACAGACCGTAATAAACTTCCCCTTGGAAAGTTTTTACGCGAACATAACGATCCGCCATAGCATCTTGTGTGTATCTAAATATTTTAAGAGGGGCAACCTAGCAGAATTGATTATATAGCAATCGCCAGTATAAACCTAGTTCACCAAAGAGAGTGGCGGTGCATTGCACCTCCTTTCTCTTTAAGGTTTTAATTGTGCCGCATACAAAACCAAAAGACGAGTTGCGGTGCTTTGCACCGCAACTCGTCTTTTGGTTTTGTATCCTAAAAAGACTGGCGACAGCTATAGTTAATTTACAGAAATATTGGTTCAGGAATTGTGTAGTGGTGACTCGGCAACAAATCGGGGTGATTGGTGGTGGGCAACTGGCTTGGATGATGGCGATCGCTGCCAAACGTCTTGGGCTAAAGCTGGCAGTACAGGCAGCAGTTCCTGATGAATCAGCAGTGCCTTTTGCCGATCGCGTGATTTATGGCAAGGTTGCTGATGCTACTGCCACAGCTAAGCTCGCTGAGTATTGCCAAGTAATTACCTTTGAGAATGAATTTGTTGATTTAGTTGCTTTGCAAGAATTGCTTAGTCAGGCGGGCGATCGCGGTTTATTGTTTTTACCAAAGTTAGAAACCTTAGCAATATCCGTCGATAAACTCAATCAGCGTCAACATTTTCGCGATCATCACATTCCCACACCCGAATTTTATAAGGTCGATACAGACACAGAACTTGTAGCGGCGGCGGAACGCTTGGGTTATCCTCTAGTACTCAAAGCCAGAAGGCATGGCTATGACGGCAAAGGAACTTGGGTCACTCATAGCCCAATAGAGTTGCAAGCAGCGTGGGAAAGTATGCACAAAGTCCCAGCGATCGCCGAAGCTTGTATTCCCTTTGAATCAGAATTAGCGGTGATTGCAGCGCGATCAGAATCAGGTGAACTAGTCATTTATCCTGTTGTGGAGACTATACAAGCTAATCAAGTTTGTCGTCGCACGATCGCCCCTGCAAGAATTGCGCCTCAAATCGCGGCAAAAGTCAATCACATTGCTCAGCAAATTGTGACTACTCTTGAGGCGATCGGGGTATTTGGTATTGAATTCTTTTTGACAGCAACAGGCGAAATCACCGTTAACGAAATTGCTCCGCGCACTCATAATTCAGGACATTACTCGATCGAAGGCTGTCAGACTTCTCAATTTGAGCAGTTATTGCGCGTGGTCAGTGGTCAGCCCTTGGGAAATGTGGCGATGGTTGCCCCTGTGGCGGTAATGGTCAATTTACTAGGTTTTGAAAAAGCATCTGGGGCTGATGCCAATTATGTCGAGAAACGTCAAGTGATCGCGAGTTTTCCCAACACCCATATTCATTGGTACAACAAAACTAGTTCTGCTGTGGGACGCAAACTCGGTCATGTCACAGTCCTAGCAGAAACCCACGATGTTGCTATTGATCTGAGCGATCGCATTGAGAGCATCTGGTACAGCTAAAACCCGAAAGTCTGTGGCGCACGCGCAGCGTGCGCCACAGACTTTTGTGTTTTATATTTAATTGCGCTCAGCTACTTATACCAATTCACGAAAGTGTGACAACACTTTCGTGAATTAAAAACCAAATCCAGTAAGGATTTTCAAAACTAAAAATGGCATAGCCATTTTTAGTTTTGGTATTAGCTAACTATTGGCAATGCAAAAAATGGTACATCAAGCCAAAATGCTGATATAGAAAGCGTTTCAAATAAGCGCTTTAGCTGATGAAAACCCTTTTCGCTTCGTGGGAACTTATAGATGCGTCTCAATTGTTTCATTGAACAAGAGTTAGCGGGAAATGGATTTACTGACGTTGCCATTACCCGCTATTTTTTTCGCGCAAAGCGCTATAAAATCCAAAAATAAAGTGAGGGCGCTTTGCGCCCTCACTTTATTTTTGGGCAAGATTACTAGCATGATAAGAACTTCGTACCAATGCCCCCGATCGCACATGGGCAAACCCAATTGACTTGGCGATCGCCCCTAATTGATCAAACTCTTCAGGAGTCCAATATTTTTGTACAGGCAAATGCTCAAGGGATGGACGCAAATATTGACCAATGGTGAGCGAACTGCAACCAACAGCATATAAATCTTGCATGGTTTCCGTTAACTCAGCCACCGTTTCGCCATGCCCCACCATCAGCCCAGATTTAGTAATAATGCGATCATCAAGCTCTTTGACGATCTCTAACACCGAAAGCGATCGCTCATATTTTGCCCCACGCCTTACTTTTCCCTGCAAGCGTCGTACCGTCTCAATATTGTGGTTATAGCAAACAGGCTTAGCCGCAACTACTGCCTCAATGCAACGGCGATCGCCCCGAAAGTCGGGAGTTAACACTTCGATCTTGGCATGGGGGCGTGATTTCCGAATGGCTTGCATCGCCTCCACAAAGCAACTAGCCCCCTGATCTGCCAAATCATCCCGCGCTACTGAGGTCAACACCACATAATCTAAACCCAATAATTCCACTGCCTCCGCTACCTTGTTCGCCTCATCAGGATCAAGGGGCATCGGCTGATGTCCTTTATCGACTTGGCAAAATCCACAGGCGCGGGTGCAGGTTGGACCCATTAATAAAAAAGTTGCCGTCTTTTGGGCATAGCACTCTGCTCGATTAGGACAACGCCCCTCTTCACAAATGGTATGAATTCCCCTCTGTTTAACAATTTTCTGCACCTCAGAAATTTCACTAGCCTTACCAATCTGGGGACGCAACCAACTGGGTAAACGCAACTCTTCTTTCGCGGGCATATAGTTTAAGACTTAGATATATTTTGTGTTTTGCCGTTTAGGATCGGTGGTGCTTCGCGCCGTCCATCCTAAATCTTGTCAGAAAAAGTCAGATAAAACCTGATCAAAACCCTTTACAGATGCAACTCTATTGACTAGCATATTGCACTGACACATTTTACTGCCATTACAGCATGAGGACTATCAGAGCTTTTATCTTGCCACAGGCAAAATAAAAACCTCAACCCCTTACTGTGATTATTTTTTATTTTGCAAATGAGTATGTACTCATTTGCAAAACGCTATAAGAGAATTTTGGAGGGATCTTGTTCGATCTATTAACCAATATTCTGATCTGGATTATTGCAGTCCCAGTTTTTCTGATCCTATTTAGAGCCATCCCTAAAGATTGGTTTCGTATTTTTGGTCTGGTCATTTTTACGGCACTAATTATTATTGTTTTTGCCAACTTCCGATTTGTTGAAGATCCCACCCCAAAAATTGTTATTGACTTTCTCTCCTTTCCATTTACATTAACTGGAATCATTCTACTTTTACTGTTTTTTAATTTTCAATTAAGGCTAAAAGATGCCAAGATCAAAAGTGGTGATAAGGTTGATAACAAAGGAGTTGCTGATAGAATCAGCATTGTTACCAGAGAAATATTAATAGTTTTAATTCTGTTTGCGATCGCCACAAATAACGCCACATCAGATCTATTTAACTGTTACTTAGAACAGCAATCGGTTAATGCCAGCGAACAATCCTTACGTCGCCCGATCCTCAACCTATCCCAACAGGATTTAGCCCAAAGAGAAGTATTTGATCTAATTGTTGTGCTTGCCGATAATCCGCCCTCCGTTCCCCGTCTCCAAGAAGCCTTGAAAAGATGGAATGATTCCCCACGCAACCCGAAACCTTACATCCTCCTAAGTGGTGGCAGAAGAACCACGTACCAACCAACCAAAGGCTATCCCTGCCTGATCTCACCAGAAGCTTTACCCAATCGCACCAAAGCGACAATCAGAGATGAAATTATTAGCTTAGGCTATGACTCTCGCTATGAAGATTACTTTTTAAATAGTCCTACAGTGACAACTGCCGCCCTTCCACAAATTGATTTGACCGAAGCCGATCAAATGTGTGACATATTAATTAACTTAGCCTTTCCTAATACACCAAATATTGCGGCTCTTCGGGCTTCAATAATTATTGAAGCATCGGGTAAAAGCATTCGCAGTAGCGGTGACGAAATTAGAAAACTGATTAAAGATATTCAAACCAAGAAAATCCCTTTCATTTCCGATCAACTTAGAGATGATGCTCGCAATGGTCAAAGAACTTTACTAATTACCTCACCAATTGAAGGCACTCGTGCTTTTTTGTCCTTTAGAAATCAAGAATTCAATACTTCTTTAATAACTACTGACTATCGTTCTTGGCGATCGCGTCCCATCCCCTTGACCAGATATATCCCTGAAAAACAAAGTCAACTTGAAAGTAAATGTCCTGCCCCAATTGCTAAACAATTTAAGATCCGCCCTGAATATTTTCTGTTTAGCGCCAGCTCTTTTCTGCAATCAGAACGCTCATGGACAGAAATTAAAGAGCTTATATTCTATACCCTCAGATTTTGGTTGCGTCCACCCTTAACTGATGAAAAAGCTTATTTTCCTCAACAGCAAGGTCTTCCTGAACAAGCAATACCATCTCCTGCGATCGGTTCATAAAAAAAGCCCCGCTTTGCGGGGCTTTTTTTATTGGAGATTACTTAGCTACACCTTGAGCTTCTAGAAGTTGTTGCTTCAAGCGCTCAAGATCAGATGCCCAACGGGGATCAGGTTGATGCGCTTCGGAAGAGCTACTACTAGAACTAGATGAACTTCCAGTAGACTTTTTGTTATTACTACGCTTCTTGCGTTTAGCCGCAGCTTTAACTGGTGCAGCAACTGAGCTTGTAGATGAAGATTCGCCTTCTGCCTTAACAGAATCATCCGAACCTTCTTCATCGGAGCCATCCTCACCTTTACCTTTAGTACGAGGCAAGGCTTTTTCCAGTTTTAACACAGCACCGTTGAAGTCATAACCGTTAAATTTTTCAATGACTGTATCGGCAACTTCATCAGAACCTACAGTCACAAATCCAAAACCTCGGCATTTACCAGTTTTGCGATCCGTTATAACTTTTAAAGATACTGAATCACCTGATTCATTGAAAATTTTTTCTAGAGCTTGGCGATCTAATTCTGCTGGCAGGTTGCCAACATAAAGGCGAATGGACATGATGATAGAAAACCTCTACGCTATGAAATCTTCAGCAGGTGACTAGAGCAGCCGCTACAAAAAACTTGTTTAAAAAGCTTGTTTACTACTTGCTAGCTTAAATTGGAGCTATTGATTAGGTGCTACCTGCGATCAATTTAATGAATGTTTAATTCGACACCCTTGTGCCATACAACAACATAACATACAAAATGCTCATCTTTCAAACAAAATGTAATGAAAGTATCAAAATCGGATCTATTCCCTTCCCAGTGAATAATTTAGTGGTGCATGGCTTCGGCGCTCACCACTAAATCTTGGCGTTGTCTCTTTAGAAATTTACCAATGATTTTAGGGTTTATGTTAAGTTCTATCACTTTTATTTGTGATTATTTGTGGTTATCTAAAATTTACTTGACTAATAAAATTTAAGGAAATTAATATTCACCACAATGAATTTACATTAAATTTTATATGGAAATTATTGGGGCTTTACTTATTAGCGGCTGCGTGTATCTTTCTCAACTTCTCAATGCTTCTGACGAGAAGAAAGAAAAAGAAATGGAGAAAAAAATTAAGGAAAAACTCAAAAATGATCAATATGTCAATATTCGCATCATCGAGAAACCTTAGAATTTAGAGCAAGGGTTAGCTAGATCCAGAAGAGGAGTGGCGGCGCGAAGCGCCGCCACTCCTCTTGTCCTAAACAAAACTTTTTTTGCTATAGGCGTTGCAAAGTAAATAATTAGTGGTGTGCAACTTTGTCACACACCACTAATTATTTACTGGGAAGGGAGTAGGTATACTAGAAAAATCTAAACTTGCTTGAAGTCTGGAGTGAAAATCGTGAAGCAAAAGTTGCAAACAGTGAGTGGAGAACTCAAACAGCAAGTGAAAATCTTGGCAGGTTTGGTGGCAACTTTTTGGATTATTGTCATTTTTAATGAAATCATCCTTGAACGTATTTTAGTAATTGCTAATGGTTGTGGATTGAGTCGTGGACTCAATGGTTTGGGGATCGTTCCTCACAGCTTGATTGGGTTGCGCGGTATTTTATTTGCACCATTTTTGCATGGCAATTTTTATCACGTTGCTGCTAATACTGCGCCCTTTATTGTTTTGGGCTGGTTTGTTATGTTACGAAATATTAGTGATTTTTATTTTGTATCGGCAATCTCGGCATTGGTCGGTGGGTTAGGAACTTGGTTAGTTGGTAGACCATGTTCAGTGCATATTGGGGCAAGTGGCGTGATTTTTGGCTATTTTGGCTATTTATTATTCCGAGGCTATTTTGAACGGAGTTTTGTGGCGATCGCTATTTCGATCGCGATCGCGATTACCTATGGAGGGCTAATTTGGGGAGTGCTGCCTACACGCTCTTATATTTCATGGGAAGGTCATTTATTTGGTTTCATCGGTGGGATCATCGCTGCCAAGTTGTTATCTCCCAGCAAAAATCTGACATAAAAAAGGAACCGCATTTAATGCGGTTCCTTTTTTATGAATGTTATGAATGTTTAGCTAGGCAACACTTTTGATTGCTTCTAGCAAGCTACGAGTGCAAGCGCCTTTATCACAAAAAGCATCAATATTTGCCCCATTAGAAATAGCTTGAGCTTTGCCCCCATCGGCTGCTGAATAAGCGACAATTTTAATATGAGGATATTCGGTCTTAATGGCGTTAGATGCTGTCCATCCATCCATTACGGGCATATGTAAGTCCATGACTACGATATCAGGCTCATCCCTATGTACTTTAGCGATCGCCTCTTTACCATTAGTGGCTACTTCTACAGATCCGATACAGGATTGTAGTGAAAGAGCTAGCTGCAATGTACATCGTGTTAGTTCGTGGTCATCTACCACCAAAACACGCAAAGTTTTTGTAGAAGATGTCATTTTAGGCTCGGCAAGAAGGGCTTGACAATTACTTTGTTATGTAATTTAAGATACCTCTTTTCTAATGAGAAAGCTTCTATCGCAGGGACTAATACCAATCCCAAAAATGGCGTTGCCATTTTTGGGATCTCCAAATCTTGGTGGATTTGTTTTTTAATTCCCTGAAGTGTTGCTGCATTTCATGGAATTGTTATAAGAATTGAGGCGCGAAGCGCCTCAATTCTCTTTTGATTGGTGATCCTTTCGATGTATATTCGTAATCAATTTTTAACTAACTCAGGCGAATTTTTCATATATTTTGCCCTACTCACGCAATTTAGCGGATCGCAGCCTTCAATTGGCGAGTGTAAGCTATTGAAATAAGACAGCCAAGAGTAGTTAAAAACTATTCACTAGTTAGACTAGGACGATTAGTCAAGTATGCTTTCGATTGCCGAGCTTGCCCATAAACGAGATCCAGAGGCGATCGCCGCAATAATTCGTCAGGAATTACAACCTCTCGATATTGAGAGACTTGAGGTTGAGGTGACGATTGTCGATAGCAGCTTAGAACTACAAGTTCGCACAGATTCTGCCATTGACAAGGAAAAACTCCTGACATTAGTTCGTGGCGAACTGCAAAATTTACAGATAGAATCAGTAGCAAAATTTAGAATTCACAATTGGCGTAATGATCCAGAAATGCATGAGCAACGCCTTTTGTGGACGGAGCAGTTTATGCTAGATTCGCCAAAATCATCACCTGTAGCTACTTCATCTCATGGCGAGATTGAGCCAGATAAGTTGCGATCGCCTGAAAATCGCCCACCAGAGCCACAATTATCTAAGCATTCCGTATTGCAGCAGGCGATCGCCAAAATTGCCCTGTCTAATCCTGAAGCCAAAGCTAATTTACTAGATGCTGAATTAAACCCGCAGTCCAGAGCAAACGCAAATAATGCAAATAATGGTGCAGCTAATACTGCAATTGTCCTTAATACTAATAGGAAAAAACAATCTCCAGCAGCTTTTGAGGATAACTACTGGCACTTGTTATTAGTGGGCTTATCGATTGTCTTGCTGGGACTGGGCATTGGGGCAGCAGTCAAGGCACTGACATTCAAGGGTGTAACCGAAGCAAATTCTTCGGCAGCCACGTCCGTTAGCAATAACTCCGTAAAAGATGCAGCGACAGCTAAAATCTCTTCCAGCAAGGATATTGATGCATCTTCTGCTTCTAAAAATTCATCTCTAGCCAACCGTTCTTCTACATCGGAAGCGATCGCCCCGACAACAAATATTGTTAATCCTGCAAACACATCACCGATCGCTGTACAGGAAGAGGAACAAGTTATAACTTTAGAAAAGTTTAATCGTATTCAAAAAGGAATGACTATTGAACAGGTGGAAAAAATTTTTGGCGCATCTGGAAAAGTTATTGCCGAAAATAATTCGAGTAATAGTATTGGGCGCGTTTATTCGTGGAAAAATCCACAGGGTAGCAATGCCATCATTGAGTTTAAGGACGGTCAAGTAGTGGCTAAAGCTCAAGCTGGTTTATAAGACCAGAGAGGTTTACCCGCCGAAGGCGGGTAAACCTCTCTGGTTGGGATAGGGAAGGTGATTTATGCTTTCTCTAATTTTTTGTGTCTATTGCTATAAAATTACATACTGGGGAGGCTAACTAGCTTTTTGATGTAGCCAACTAGTAACCCCTAACCAAAGACTAGTGGGAGAACAATTTCTTGGGTATCGATTTACGCAGCTACGTTTATTTAGACAACTTACAAAAACAAAACGCTGCTTACTTAGGAACGATCGCACAAGGATTTTTACCCTTACCTGGTGATACCTCTCTTTGGATCGAAATTTCCCCTGGGATTGAAATTAATCGCATTACTGATGTCGCCCTAAAATCAACTTCAGTACGTCCTGGAGTCCAAATTGTTGAGCGCTTGTATGGCTTATTAGAAATTCATTCGGCAAGTCAGGGGGAAACCCAAGCCGCAGGTCGAGCAATTTTAGAGATGCTGGGCGTAACTGAACAAGATCGCATTAAACCTAGATTGCTGTCCAGTCAGATTATTCGCAATGTTGACGCACATCAAACGCAACTGATTAATCGCTTTCGTCGTGGACAAATGCTCTTGTCGGGGCAGACTCTATACATTATGGAAGTGGAACCTGCCGCCTATGCTGCCCTTGCAGCGAATGAGGCGGAAAAAGCGGCTTCGATTAATATTTTAGAAATTGTGGCAGTGGGTAGCTTCGGGCGCTTATATCTTGGCGGTGAAGAGCGCGATATTATGGCAGCCTCGGCGGCGGTACTAAATACCATCGAAAATATTAAGGGTCGTGATATCTGGAACGATCGCCAAGAGTAATCAAAATTTGTTTTGCAAATTTTGATTACAGATCATCTTCCCAACCACAACATCTACAACGCCATTGCTCTGGGGGGATTCGCATTCTTGAAAAGTAAGTGCGACATTCAGGGCATTTACCCGTAAAGATTGGATGCCAACCATATTCTGTTTCCATTGCAGGGTCATAATGTGTGAGATCTTCAGGTTCCCACAATTCCGCCGAGGCAAAATCTGAGCAAACGCCCCAATCAGGACCGTAAGGATGTACTGCACAGACTAAAAGTTGGCTGTGAGAGTAAAAGTTACAGCGATCGCATAGGGATATTTTTGCCATATTTGTATTTTAACTAAACCGCGCAATCTCAACCCCATTCTGAAAAATAACTAACTCTAGATTAAGTGAACTAGCAGGGAAAATCGCATCCTTGGCAACTGCTCGAATTTCATAGGGAGATTTAAGTTCACTAGCTACTCTAAACAGTTCAGTCAAGGCTTCAGGTGAAAAATTACCAACTTTTCCTGTCAACGGATTTCCGAGAACACCTTCAGTACGAGCGCGAATGCTAACTAGCAAGAAGAGTTTTTCAATCTCGGATGCGATCGCTTGGGGTGACAGATTTGGATTGAATTGGAGGGTGGCAATTGCATAGCCACGAGCAAAAATCTGACGGTTGAGGTTAACATCAGCCGTAATCGCAATTTTGGTTTCCCGTTTCAAAAAGTTACCTGCGGAGAAAATCCGAATTACATAACTTCTACCATCTTTGATCCGATTGAGCAATCCTTCAAGCTGGGCATCAGTAACTTTGATGACAGGTTCTTGGGGAGCTTGATCGGGTAAAAAATCTAAGGCTTCACGAGCATTACGTTCTGCTTGTTGCAGTATTTGCATACTGGCTTGCCGTAGTTCAGATTGGCTCAAGTTGGGACGCACAACCCCAATCGATAGAATTTGATCGGCAAAAATTGCTACGTTGCCTTTGCGTAAAGCTGCAAGGCTGACTAGTAATTGCTCACGGGCAGATTCAAGAGATGCTACCTCTGCACCCAGCGAGACTCTTTGCTTTTCAATTTCCGCTAAACGCTGTTCTGATTCCCCAACTCTTTGTTTGAGAGTTTCGCGATCGCGAGAAATAGTGACCAACTCACTGGCAATACGTTCTTTTTCATTGCGAAGTTGACTACTTTCAGCTTGGAGACTTTCTTGCTCTGCGGTCAAACTTTGAATGCGATCGCGCAGATCCGCTTCCTGCTTTGAGGCTTTTTGTAACTCCTCATCAGCTTGGGCAAACTTGCTTTCAACGGCTTTTAATAGTTTTTGAGTCTCTAGTTGTTTCTGCACAGCTTGAACTAAGGACTTATTGATTTCGCCCAAACGTTGTTGGGCTTTTTCCTGCTCAGTTTTAGCGGCATTTAGCTCAGTTTCAATCTTTTGCTTTTGTGCTTGACTACTAGATAACTCAGAGCGAATACTTTCGAGGCGAAATAGTCCATCCCTTAACTGTCCACTGAGAAGTAATAAAATCCCTAAAGTTGAGGCAGAGATCATGCCTCCAGTGGCGATCGTCACTAAAGTAGCAGTGTCACGCGGTCTGAGGTTAAATATGCTAAGTCGCGCTCTACCAACCTTAGTACCAATGCGATCGCCTAATGTTGCGATCATGCCTCCTAAGATCAAAATCGCTAAAATCAGCGTATATCCAGCCATGTAACTCCTGAGTCCTCACGGTGTTGATTTTAGCAGATTCTCGCCGTAGGGGGTAATTCATGAATTATCTCTTGTAAATCTATCGCCAGTCTGGTTATTCCCTTCCCACTCTAAAATAGGTGTTATAGGCATAGCCAAGCAAGTTAAGACATAAAACCCAAAAGAGAGTGGCGGCGCTTCGCGCCGCCACTCTCTTTTGGGTTCTGGTAAAGTGAATAATTGGTAGTGCGCGGCGCAGCCGCGCACTACCAATTATTCAGGGAGTAAAATATGGTTTTTAAGGCATTTTTGCGTAAGTCTTATCTGTCTCAAATGTAATGCAAGTGAATAACTATGATTCAATTGGAAAATATTCGCAAAGCCTACCGTCTTGGTGAAGTTGATGTCCCTGTACTGAGAGGTATTGATTTAGATATTCAGTCTGGAGAATATGCTGCGATTATGGGAATGTCGGGATCTGGCAAATCAACGCTGATGAATATCATTGGTTGTCTCGATCGCCCTTCATCGGGTAAGTACTATCTCGAAGATCGAGAATTGACAACCTATAACGATGATGAACTTGCTTATATTCGCAATCGTCGGATTGGGTTTGTATTTCAGCAGTTTAATTTGCTTTCACGTTCCACTGCGCTAGAGAATGTGATGCTACCAATGATTTATTCTAATATTCCCAAAGAAAAGCGTCGTCGTCTGGCAACCGAAGCCCTAACCAAAGTGGGACTTAAGGATCGGATGCTCAATCGTCCTAATCAACTATCAGGTGGACAACAGCAGCGTGTAGCGATCGCCCGTGCTTTAGCTAATCGCCCTGCCCTGATTCTTGCCGATGAACCGACAGGTGCATTAGATACGCAAACCTCCCATGAAGTGATGGAGTTGTTAGGAGACTTAAATGAGCAGGGAATTACGATTGTTCTGGTTACCCATGAGCCAGATGTTGCCGAGAGGACTCGTCGCATTATCCGTATTCAAGATGGCTTAATTTCTACTCCCTCCCACTAATAAGAATAAGCGATCGCCTAGTTCTTGTGCTGCCTGCTAAGCGGGCGGCATAAGCTTCTATGGTTTAAGTGAAGAAGAGATAAATCCATTCTTGATTAAACTCTTAGCAGATTCAGCATTTACAGGTCTAGAAAATAAATACCCCTGAGCAAATGTACAACCTAATTTTTTGATTTCTGCTAACTGCTCCTCAGTTTCCACCCCTTCCGCGATCGTATGCATCTTTAAACTCTGAGCTAGAGCAATAATTGCACTGATAATCTCTGTATTCTTGCCATTTTCCCCAATTCGCATTACAAAGGAGCGATCTATTTTGAGATGATCGATGGGTAATCGATGGAGATAGCTGAGTGAAGAATAACCTGTCCCAAAATCATCGATACTCAACTGAATATGGCGATCGCGCAATTTTTCAATAATCTTGCCAGCAAAGTCGGCATTCTCCATAATGTCACTTTCGGTAATTTCTAGTCTTAAAGAAGCTCCATCAATTCCAGTTTCCAACAGAATATTATCGATCTGCTTCAATAAGTCAAAACTCATAAAATGTTTTACAGAAAGATTGACATTCATCGTCAGAGATGGGGCAACCACCCCATCATTTCGCCATTGACGCAATTGCTGACAGGATTGACGCACCATAAAGAGATCAATTGCCACTACTAATCCTGTATCTTCAGCGATCGGGATAAATTTAGTAGGAGCGACTTGTCCTTTTTCAGGATGATTCCAGCGCACTAATGCTTCCAAGGAAGAAATTTCGTTAGTGTTAATGTCAACTATTGGCTGGTAATAAGCTTCAAATTCATTCCTCTCTAAGGCGTGTCTTAGTTCAGACTCTAATTGAAAGTTATGGAGAGCATGGCTATGCATGGTTTGCTCAAAGACCTGATAGCAGGCTTTTCCATTTGCCTTGGCGCGATACATGGCGGTGTCAGCATCACGCAAGATATGTTCAGGCTGTGTGTAAATATTACTACCCATAACAATGCCAATACTGACATTGGTAAATACCTGATAATCAGCGATTTGGAAAGGTTCAGACAATTCACGCAAAATCTTATTAGCAATTTGGGTTGCCGTAGAGACATCATCAATATTGTGGAGCAGGATTACAAATTCATCGCCCCCTAGACGACAAAGCATGGAACTAGGATGCAGGCATAGCTCGATCCTGCGAGCGAGTAAAACTAATAGCTGATCTCCAACGGAATGACCGAGGGAGTCATTTACTGATTGAAAGCGATCGCAATCTAAAAATAAAACCGCAAAGTGATAACCGACCTGATTATTGGCTTGTTGGAAGATCTGCTCTAAGCGTTTCATAAACCAAGTGCGATTAGGTAGCCCCGTGAGGACATCGTGTAGCGCTAGATGCAAAAGTCGCTCTTGCGCTTGTAGACGCTCGGCAATTTCTTGTTCTAGCTGGACAGTTCGCTGGCGTACCCTTTGTTCAAGTTCAGCATTTAGTTGGTTGATTTCTTTTTGGGCGGCTCTTAAACTTAAGTGGGTTTGAATACGGGCTAAAACTTCTTCTAACTGAAATGGTTTGGTGATGTAGTCCACACCACCCACACTAAAAGCTTTAACTTTATCGATGACTTCATCTAAAGCACTCAAAAAAATTATGGGAATATCACAGGTTTTTTCATTGGCTTTTAGACGTTGACAAACTTCGTAGCCATCGATATTGGGCATCATGATATCGAGCAGAATCAAGTCTGGATTTGCTGCTTGAGCTACTGTCAAAGCCATTAAGCCATCAGTAACACTCCGAACCTTATAGCCTTGCTCCGTTAAAGTTGTCGATAAAAAGCGTAGGTTATTCGGCATATCATCGACTATCAAGATGTCTCCACTATATTCTCTAGTCATTAGTTAGCCATATAACCATAAAGTTTTTTGCTTAAAGCTTTCCCAATGACAACTAGGTGTCACCGAATCTAATAAGTAGCCGGGCATAATTAAAAGCCAGAGCCAAAACCTGTGGCGCACGCGCAGCGTACGCCACAGGTTTTGGGACAGGTTTTGGGATTTTATATTTAATTGCGCCCAGCTACTTATTAGCAAGGCATCATTAAGCATTGATATTAAGCTAGCCATTGATTTTAAGTCTATTATTACAATCCGTTTTATGTTTTTTATTTAGGGAGGTACAAATGACTCTTTACTCTAAAAAGCAATGATGGACTGCACTGCTCAAAGTTTATAATGGATGTACCAATGATCAAGGCGATCGCGACGATTACTTATCTACTTATCAAGATTCTGCTCAAGAGCTTCTTGAGCTAGACCCATGATCTGATTGTAACAAAAATTATCAGCAAGACTGAGTAAAGAATGAATTAAAGCCGTGTTATTGCTGGGAATATCCTCCGCTAATTCGGCAATTAAGTCACTGTCTGCCATACTTGCAGATCGATGTAGTTTTTTGAGCCAACTAGTCGGCATTTGCGGCAAAAATTGTTTGAGATAGGAGATTGATGTTTCAAGGTCAATGTTTTCCCTGCCAATATTACCCATGACATCAGCATTCGTTTCAGTTTCGTATAGATAAACTACTCCGAGATATTCTGCCAACTTTTCTAAAATTAATGCTTCTCGAAATGGTTTCCGCACAAAGTCATCACATCCTGCCGATAGAATAATCGTTTTTTCTTCTTCTAAGGCACTGGCGGTTAAGGCAATAATTACGGTCGCCTGTCCTTTTAAGTGAGCTTTAATCTGCCTTGTGGCTTCATACCCATCCATAACTGGCATTCGCATATCCATCCAGATAAGTTGGGGCTGCCACTCTTCCCAAATGACGATCGCTTCTGCCCCATTTTCGGCTTCACGGACTTGGAAGCCCACAGCTTCGAGCAATTTAACTAGCAAATGCCGACTTTCCCAACGATCTTCGACAACTAGAAGTCGATATTCAGGTTGGTTGGGGGCTAAGCCAATCACATAGCGATCGCTTAGTGGTTTAGACACAGCAGGAGCTTTAGGTACATCTACTGGTAGAAAAACCTCAAAACTACTGCCTTCTCCAACCCTACTACTGACAGCAATCTTACCCCCTAAAAACTGAGCAAACTTACGGCTGATCGGTAAACCTAAACCTGTTCCTTCGGAGGATTGTTTACCTAGTTCCGTTTGTTCAAAGGCTTCAAAAATCTTTTCTAAAGAGTTGGAGGGAATCCCTTCACCAGTATCAGCTACGGTAAATTTTAAAATCGTCTGATTTTCTAATCTGACAACTTCTGTGGGAATTACGGATGGCTCGATCGCCTCAGCAGCTAAAGTCACAGATCCAAAGGTAGTGAATTTAATCGCATTACTCAACAAATTAATGAGAATCTGACGTAGTTTTCCTTCATCGGTATTAATCCAGCGTGGGACTGTTGGCGATCGCGTAAAGTTTAGCTGCAATGCTTTATCGTTAACTTTCAGGCGAAACATTTTTTCGATAGTATCGAGCAGATGATATAGATCGAAACTAGTAATGTTTAGGGTGATGCGTCCAGATTCGATTTTGGACATATCTAAAACATCATTAATTAGTTCCAATAAATGTTCACCGCTATTATGAATTATTTTCAGATAGGAACGATGCGTATCCTTGAGCGTTGGATCGCGTGCCATTAGTTGAGCAAATCCCAGAATCGCATTTAGAGGTGTACGCAGTTCATGGCTCATCCTTGCTAAAAACTGTCCCTTTGCTTGGCTAGCGTCTTCAGCAGCTTGTTTCGCCTGTTGGAGTTGTTGCTCAGTGTGTTTGCGCTCAGTGACATCACGAGTTACCCAAATTACCGTTTCCGTATTAATCGGCGAGATACTGGCATTCCACCAAACTGGTTGACTGTCAGGGTGAAAACAATATTCGATATTTAAAGTTTTCTGTGTATCTAAGACTTGGCGTACAGAACTGGTGAATAACTCTGCGAGATCTGCTGGCAGGATTTCGGAAGGAAGTTTGCCAATTACCTCATTAGGTGTGAGCCATCCCACTTCGCGACGGGTGGGCGGGATTTTGAGAATCCGTCCTGTGTGATCGCGTACCAAGATCACTTCATCCATCGCCCCGAACAAGGCTTGCATTTCATCATTAGCTATTTTGAGTTTTTCTTCTGCTTGCTTATGATCAATTCCCACCGCGATCGCATTGGCAATCAAATCGATAACTCGGACATCGGTATCTAGATGGGAATGCGAAATCATGATCATGATACCAATGACCTTGTTTTTGACAATCAGAGGATATCCCACTAGCGAAGCAATTTCTTTTTCTTGTAACCAGAGACGATCAGCCTCTGATAAATCTGCCAAAATCTGATCCGTTAATAGAGGCTGAAAACGCCCTTGGGTAATCGACCACATTTTGTCTTTCCCAATCAGAGTACTCAGGCGATCGCTATCTGATTGATTGTATTGACCAGTACTGACTTGTAAATCTAAAGTAGTTCCTAAGGGATTCATTGTCCAAATCTGAGCAAAAGCCACATTCATGTGTCGCCATAGAGATTCGACAAAGGATTGGAGGACATCCTCTAATGTATAAAGTTGGGTTGATGCCGAACCAATTTCTGCCATTAAAATTGATAAATGCACGCGATCTAACAGTTCTGCTTCTACTTGCTTGCGATCGCTAATGTCAAAAATAGCTCCATCTAGCCACAATTGATCATCGTCACTGAAAACTCCTTGTCCTTTTTCATAAAGCCAACGAATATTGTCTTGAGCGTCAATAATCCGATATTCAAGACAATATTGCTGTCTACAAGCTAGACTTTCACTAATATCCCGCCTAACCATCTCACAATCATCTGGATGAATGATACTTGACCAACTGCGGATTTGATTTTGGATAAAGTCTTCGGGCTGATAGCCTGTAATCTCGGTAACGGCTCCACCGATAAACGTCATTGTCCAATCGAGATCGTAGTCACAACGATAAACAATCCCTGAGAAATTGGCAACTAAACTTCTAAACTGTTCTTCAGATGCTTGCAGCTCAGATGTACGTTCCTGAATTCGCAGTTCCAGATTTTCATTAGTATTCTTTAATTCATAAAAAGAATGTTTTAGCTGGGTTGCCATTTGGTTAAATGATTGGGATAGCAGATTGAGTTCATTAATCCCCACAGGAGGGACTTCCCGATCTAATTCTCCATTTGCCAAAGCCTGACTAGCTAAAGTCAATCGCTGTAATGGTCTATTGATATATTGAGTAGTAAAAATCCCTAAGGCGATCGCACTACCAATTGATAGACAAGCAAATAGAATGGTTGTCTGCCGATTGATATCAATCTGCTCTGTAAAGTCTGACTCAGGCATGACCACCACAATTAGCCAGTTAAGCCCATAGTCATCTCGATAAGGAAGTACTTTGAGAAATATTTGCTTCCCATCAATCCCAAATTTAATATTCTGCTCACTATTGATCTGCTCCCAGCCACCACGACCTTCTAAATATGCGGCGGCGGCTCGAATCGTTGATTGATTAATATTCTTAGCTGATATCCTTTGGAGATCTGGAGAGTTATTAGTGGTTGTATATAGATTCTCAGAAGTTGAGCTAGCGACTAATAGTCCAGAAGATTCGACAATAAAAGCTTGTCCTGACTTTCCGATGTTCAATTCACGCAGAAATTGACTAATATTTCCCAAAGCCAAATCTGTTCCCAAAATGCCAATGCGATCGCCATTCGCTCCATAGACCGCGAGACTAGCTGTAATTACCTGTTCAGGCAATTTGGAATCTTGATAAATGGGACTCCAAATCGGTTTCGCTGTTTTTAACGCTACTTGATACCAAGGTCGTTGACGAGCATCATAGAATTCTGGTTTCTCTTGAATTTGCAGACGGTTGCCTTGAGCATCAAGCGCATAATAATAACGCTGAAAACCACCCACATTCACTGCTAGCTGTAAAGACTTCTCTGGGCTGTATCCCTTATTCAAACGAGTGACTCCCACAAATTCCCCAGCCTTTTCGCCTCCATAATAAATCCAAGCAACTGTCGGGAAGTTCTGAATTTGTTGCCAGAGATACTTCTCACTAGCCTGACCTTGAGTTTTTAAGATGCCTTGCTGCACAGCATCGGCATTCAGTTTATTGACTAGATGCGGAGTTCTCAGATAAGAAGTTAGTTTTTGTTTGATGCGATCGCTGATTTCATTCTGGAGTTGCTCTACTAAGTTAGAGGTTGTCTGCTGCTCACTGCGCCAAGACAACCACGCAATTAAGCCCAATATACCAATAATCAAGGTCACAAACTGACCAATTAGAATAAACTGCAATGGCAACTTTCGCGGTTTACCAGAAAGAGATTGCGGCAAAAGGCGATCGTTCATAAAAATAACTTAGGGGCAAGTTTTTGTATGTTTAGGACTTACGCAAATTAAAAACTGCCCTCATCCCCCACCCCCTTCTCCCAGAGAGGGAGAAGGGGAGTAAGAATTTTTTCTTGTTCCCCTCTCCTCTTTGGGAGCTACCGTGTACACACAAGTCTAACTGTCTACGTTTCGATTGATCTAAGCCCCCTAAATCCCCCAATTCTGGGGGACTTTGAAAGAATTTTATTTTCTTGTTCCCCCAGAATTGGGGGCTAGGGGGCGATTAATTGTTGACTTGACTAGGTTTTATGACTTGTGTGTACACCGTAGCTTTGGGAGAGGGGCTAGGGGTGAGGGTCTTAGCAACTTCTGCGTAAGTCCTAATGTTTTCAGATTATCTTACCCTAGCTCAAGGTTTTGACTGTGATAGCTTGTAAACATCTGGTAATTCTTGCCGCAATGCGTAACCGCTTTGCATACCAATTAGCAACTGGATCTACCCCTGAGAGTTCGCTGGTCGCAATCCGATTCAGTCCATGATCGGCTCCAGAGCTATGGATATATTTGTCATCACCAATATAGATGCCGACATGAGTTGCTTTTTGAGCAGTCCCAAAAAAGACAAGATCACCGATTTGCATTGCATAAAATGGGATTGGCTCACCAAAAGCCTCTTGTTGATAAGCATCACGGGGAATCCAAATCCCAACTGAGGCAAAGGCTGCTTGCATTAATCCCGAACAGTCATAATTTGGTGCAACCGTCCCGCCCCATAGATATTTATTGGGGACTGCCATTGCTTGTTTGATAAAATCTATTACCTGCGGCAGGCGATCGCTGATTTCCTGAGCAGTTAAAACTGGCGGTAAATTATCAACAAAACTTGGGCGATCGCTTGGTACTAACTTCTCAAAATCTCGGCGATCGAGCAATCCTGTATAACTATCTTCGAGTAATTGAATTTTTAGGAAACTGGGCTGAGATTCTACTACTTGCAAATATCTACCCTTTGCCATCTGGGTCGCGAGGCGATCGAGCTTTGGTGAATCGTAAATATTAATGTCAGCCAAACTACGATAAATCATAAGTACAGTCTATTAAAAATTTCTCTGGGGTTTCATTATCTGCATGAAATGGATATTTCAGAATCATCCCACATTAGCTGTCCAGTGCCATACTTGTTGTATCTAGAGGTTGTTACTTGTAATCTGGGAATAAAGTCTTGTCAATAACAATGTCACAACAAACAGTGTCAAAACGAAGAAGCGATCGCTTGGTGTTATCTAATGGCATTGTGGTCTTAGTAACCGAAAATCCAACGGCTGACATTATCGCAGCACGTTGCTTTTTTGCAGGTGGAGAGCGCGTTGAAACCCCTCAAAAGTCTGGTCTAACCCATTTAGCGGCTTCATTGATGACACGCGGTACGACCCACTATTCTTCGTTAGAAATTGCTGAACAGGTGGAGTCCATTGGCGCATCACTAGGTACTGAGTCTTCTAGTGATTACTTTTTGCTATCTCTCAAAACAATTACTGCTGATTTTCATGACATCCTGTTGCTAGGATCAGAAATTTTGCGATCGCCTAGCTATCCCAATAGTGAACTGGATCTGGAGAGACGACTGACCATCCAATCAATCCGATCGCAGCAAGAGCGTCCCTTTACGATTGCTTACGATCGCTTGCAAAGGTTGATGTATGGCGATCATCCCTATGGATTTTCTAGTTTGGGGACTGAAGAAAGCGTTAGTGCGATTACTCGTAATGATCTAGTAGATTTTCATCAACATCATTTGCGCCCCGATCAAATGGTGGTCAGTATCGCTGGCAAAATTTCTCCTGAACAGGCGATCGCACTGGTTGGTGAAGCCTTTGGCGATTGGCAAAGTCCTGCTCAACCTCAGATAATTACTACGCCTACACCCCAGTTTCAACCATTGTTAGTCACCCATGAACAGGATACCCAACAGGCGATCGTGGTCATCGGCTATCCTGCCCCATCGGTTAGCTCTCCTGACTATGCAGCTTTAAAAATTATTTCAACTTACTTAGGCAATGGTTTATCCAGTCGCCTATTTGTGGAGTTACGGGAGAAGCGTGGACTTGCCTACGAAGTTTCGGCATTTTATCCCACTCGTTTAGAAGCATCGCAGTTTGTCGCCTATATTGGCACGGCTTCGCAAAATACGGGTACGGCTTTGGCAGGTTTGCGCCATGAGTGCGAGAGATTGGCAATGGTTGCCCTCACGGAAGATGAGCTATCAATTTGTAAAAGTAAGCTGCTCGGACAATATGCCCTCGGTAAGCAAACTAATAGTCAACTCGCGCAAGTCTATGGCTGGTATGAGGTAATGGGGCTAGGGCTAGAGTTTGATCACCAATTTGTCGAAGCGATCGAGTCGGTGACTGTCGCTGATGTTCAGAATGTGGCTCAAAAGTATTTTGCTACGCCTGCGATTTCTGTGGTTGGTTCTGTAGATGCTTTGAAACAGGTAAACTAGTTTGGTATATAGCTCTCGCCATTTGCAAGAACAAATCAAAACCCAAGAAGCGCTTCGCACCGCCAAGCGTCTTCTGGTTTTGTGTCCTAACAAGACTGTGAAGTACAAGATTGTTTCCCCGCCGAAGGCGGGGAAACAATCCTCTTACCTCGCTTGCTTGAAAAGCGCTATAAAACTTGTAAATCATGTATTTAATGGAGTGAATTTATCTGTGTTGAATCTCAAAGGTTATGGGAAAAGCTTTAAACAAGTCGCGATCGCCTTTTGCTTGATGGTTATACTAGTTGGGACGATGTTTTTACCAGTTTTAACTCAACCTGCACTAGCTCAAAGTGGAGCGACCGCCTCAGCCCGAAATGCATCTATCGAAAAGTTGCAAGTGCTTAGCGATCGCTTTGATCGTCTCGAAAAATTTGTCTATCAGCGCAACTGGAACGATGTCATCACTTATATTCATGGTCCCTTTGGCGAAATTCGCCGTGAAATCAGAGCGATCGTCGGTCAGTTAGACAAAACTCAGAAGAGCAAAGCTACTGATTTGGCAAATGACCTATTCAAAAACTTTATAAAAATTGATAATGCTGCCAAAGATAGAGATGGAACTGCGATCGATGCTGCATTTAAAGACGCACTCCAATCTTTTGAAGCCATCATTGATTTAGTCATCTAAATTATAAAAGGGACGCTTTGCGTCCCTTTTATAATTTATGGGTTTATGCAAAAACCAATTTATCTTGATTGTCATGCTACTACACCTGTCGATGAGCGGGTGTTAGAAGCAATGTTGCCCTATTTTCGAGAGTCATTTGGGAATCCTGCTAGCGGGCATCTGTACGGATGGGAAGCGGAGTCGGCAATTAAATTAGCGCGTGAGGCGATCGCCCATTCCATTAATGCGATACCTGAAGAAATTGTTTTTACCAGTGGTGCAACTGAAGCTAATAATCTGGCACTGAAGGGAGTTGCTGAGGCTTACCACCAAAAAGGGCGGCATATCATCACGGTTCAAACCGAACATAACGCCATTCTCGATCCCTGTAGTTATTTACAATCTCTAGGATTTGAGATTACCTATTTAGCTGTTCAATCCGATGGTCTCATTGATTTACAGGAATTAGAAGCTGCGATTCGTCCAGATACAATTTTAGTCTCAGTCATGGCGGCAAATAATGAGATTGGGGTGTTGCAACCGATCGCTACCATTGGTGCAATCTGTCGCGATCGCCAAGTTCTCTTTCATAGCGATGCCGCTCAAGCGATCGGTAAAATCCCCCTTGATGTGAAGGCAATGCAGATTGATTTGATGTCGCTCACTGCCCACAAAATCTATGGTGCAAAGGGAATTGGTGCTTTATATGTAGGTCGTCGTCCTAGAGTCAATCTTGCACCACAGTTACATGGAGGCGGACATGAAAGGGGAATGCGTTCTGGAACTCTCTACACTCCACAAATTGTTGGTTTTGCTAAGGCGATGGAAATAGCGATCGCTTCTCAAGTTGAGGAACAACATCAAGCTCTAACACTAAGACAACATTTATGGGAACGCTTAAGTGAGCTTGATTGTGTACTGCTCAATGGACATCCTAGCCAACGACTTGCGGGTAATCTCAATGTTAGTTTTAAGGGAATTAATGGAACTGCTTTAATCTTAGCTTTACAACCAGTTGTTGCCATCTCTTCAGGTTCCGCTTGTAGCTCCGCCAAGACTTCCCCTTCCCATGTTCTCACGGCTCTCGGACATTCCAAAGAACTAGCTTATGCTTCCATTCGTTTTGGTATTGGCAGATTTAATACCTTTGATCAGATAGAAACTGTTGCCAATCATGTGATTGTGTCAGTGCGATCGCTTCAGTGATTTGGAGTCTGCCATAAATCGTTACAGTTATTGATCGCCAAATCAGGCAAGATCTATTGCTAAAGGTTCTCAAAATTTCTTCAGCCTTTAGTTTATAAGTTCTCAGAGAAATGTCAATCTTTGCGAAGCTTAGTAAATAAATGTGATGATAATCAAATTTGGTGCTTTTACAGTAGATATAATTAGAACGTATCAATGGATTTAAGGTATTTATACCAAGCAAAAAACTTGATTTTAAGACTTAATTAATGAGTCATTTATCGAAAAGTTCTTAATTAATCTCTTAACTAGTGTTTGAGGCTGCAACTTGATCCATCTTGATCCATGAATTTGATCTAATCATTAACTTGGTTAGGGAGTTAAATTATCATGACTAGCTTGACTTTCGCTTCAGAAACATCTAGAAATATCCCCAAGGAACAAGCGTTAGTTCTTTGGTTTGACGAGGTAGGAATTTCGGATATTCCTCTAGTGGGTGGGAAAAATGCTTCTCTAGGAGAAATGATTCGGCAACTGCAACCCAAAGGGGTAAATGTTCCCAATGGCTTTGCAACTACTGCCTACGCTTTCCGTTATTTTATTGAGAAAGCAGGTCTAGAAGTCAAACTGCGTGAACTCTTTGCCGATCTCGATATTGAGGACATGAATAACCTGCGCGATCGCGGTCGGCAGGCACGAGCTTTAGTTCTCAGCACCCCATTTCCTGACGATCTGCAAATGGCGATCGCTATGTCCTATCAGAAACTCTGCGATTGCGAGACTTCCTGCGGTAAAGAAGCTGATGTCGCTGTCCGTTCTAGCGCCACCGCCGAAGACTTGCCCGATGCCAGCTTCGCAGGACAACAGGAAACCTATCTGAATGTCTATGGTGCGAACGAAGTTGTCGATGCTTGCCATCGCTGCTTTGCCTCACTATTCACCGATCGCGCCATTTCCTACCGTACCATCAATGGTTTCGATCATTTCGATGTAGCGCTCTCCGTCGGTGTACAGAAAATGGTACGTTCTGATCTTGCCGCCTCTGGTGTCATGTTTTCTATCGACACCGAAACAGGCTTTAAAAATGCAGCGTTAATCACCGCCGCCTATGGCTTAGGTGAAAATGTCGTGCAGGGTGCAGTCAATCCCGACGAGTATTTTGTTTTCAAACCCACTCTCAAACAAGGATTCCGTCCCATTCTCGAAAAGCGCCTTGGTACAAAGGAAATCAAGATGGTCTATGACATTGGCGGCGGTAAGCTGACCAAGAATATTTCCGTCCCCATTTCCGAACGGGTCAAGTTCGCGATTACCGATGATGAAATCCTCAAACTCGCAGAATGGACTTGTATCATTGAAGATCACTATTCGGAAGTACGCGGCAAGCTGTCACCAATGGATATTGAATGGGCAAAGGATGGCAAAACTGGTGAGTTGTTCATCGTTCAAGCCCGTCCTGAAACCGTTCAGTCGCAAAAATCTGGCAACATTCTCAAGAACTACAAGCTGAATGGATCTAGCAATGTCCTGATTGCAGGTCGTGCCGTTGGCGAAATGATTGGTCAAGGCAAAGCCAACGTAATTCTGGAAGTGAATAACATTGAAGATTTCCAAGCGGGTGAAGTACTGGTCACGAACAAGACTGATCCTGATTGGGAACCCATCATGAAGAAGGCGAGTGCGATCGTCACAAATCAAGGTGGACGCACCTGCCACGCCGCCATCATTGCGCGAGAAATGGGTATTCCTGCGATCGTTGGTTGCAGCAATGCTACAGGTGTGATCAAAACTGGTCAGGAAGTCACGATTTCCTGTGCAGAAGGTGAAGAAGGCAAGGTTTATGAGGGGCTAGTTCCCTTTGAAGTAATCGAAACTTCCCTCGATAATTTGCCTACACTTTCCACCAAAATCTTGATGAATGTGGGTAATCCCGAAGAAGCCTTTGGTTTATCTTCCATTCCCTGCGATGGCGTTGGCTTAGCCCGTATGGAGTTCATCATTGCTAACCACATCAAAGCCCATCCCCTCGCCCTGATGAACTTCGACACCCTCGAAGACAAAGCGGCGAAATGGGAAATCTCCCAACTGACAGCACGCTATGAAAACAAGGCTGACTTCTTTGTAGACAAGTTGGCTCACGGTATCGGCACGATCGCCGCCGCATTTTATCCCAAGCCTGTTGTGGTGCGAATGTCCGACTTCAAGAGCAACGAATACGCCAATCTCCTTGGTGGTCGCGCCTTTGAACCTACCGAAGAAAATCCGATGATCGGCTGGCGTGGTGCATCCCGCTACTACGATCCTAAATATCGCGAAGCCTACGGTTTGGAATGTCAAGCCCTGAAGCGTGTCCGCGATGACATGGGCTTAACCAACGTGATTCCCATGATTCCTTTCTGTCGCACTCCTGAAGAAGGTCGTAAGGTGCTTGCGGAAATGGAAAAACATGGCTTGAAGCGTGGTGAAAATGGATTAGAAGTCTATGTGATGTGCGAAATCCCCAGTAACGTGATCTTGGCGGATGAGTTCTCCCAAGTCTTTGATGGCTTCTCGATTGGTTCCAATGATCTCACACAGTTGACCCTCGGCTTAGATCGTGACTCTTCTCTTGTTGCCCATATCTTTGATGAGCGCAATGAAGCGGTTAAGTCAATGGTTCGCACGGTTATTCAAAAGGCAAAGGCTAATCACCGCAAGATTGGTATTTGTGGTCAAGCTCCTAGTGACTATCCAGAGTTTGCGAAGTTCCTTGTTGAGCAAGGCATTGACTCCATCAGTCTCAATCCTGATTCTGTCTTGAAGACAATGCTCGAACTCGCGAAAATGTAAATAAAAAAGCGGCGCTTAGCGCCGCTTTTTTTATGACTTAACTTACTAGCATCAATTAAAATATGAGTAATAGTCTTTAATAATCAATATGCCTCTCAATGAGCTTTTACCAACTGTTAGCCAATTAAACCATGAGGATAAACTTCGGTTAATCCATTTTCTTTTGCTTGCTGTAGCGAAAGAAGAAGGTTGTAATTTGGAAGCAACACAGGTTAATCCAGAACAAAATCTACTCAATCAATTAGCATCAACTCATGCAGTCGTATGGTCGCCTCAAGCTGATGCTCAAGCAGTTACAGCCTTATCAGATCTTTTGAGAGATGCAAAGGAAAAAGCAAATGCTTAATGGACAACGCTTTAATTTTATCGAGAAAATTGATAGCGCTGGGCGATCAGTCGTTATGCCCTATTTGCCTTTGCGGCTTACTAATGGCAGTCAATCTATAGAAGTCCTAGCTTTATTGGATACAGGGGCAAGTGTAAACGTATTACCCTATGACATGGGCTTACAATTAGGAGCAGTTTGGGAAAAGCAAATAGTAAAAATTCCATTAAGTGGCAATCTTTCTCGCAATGAAGCAAAAGGTTTAGTTTTGTCTGGTACTGTTGGAAATTTCTCAAGCACCTTATTCGCTTTTGCTTGGACTCAATCAAATGATTCACCTGTAATTCTTGGACATATGAACTTCTTTACTGAGTTCAATGTTTGTTTCTATCGCCATGAATTAGCTTTTGAGATTAGCTCAGTATCAAGGTAATGCGATCACCTAACACACTAAAAAACCTGTAAATTTATTTATCACAAATAAAACAATAATTCAGCAATTATTTGTTAGCTAACTATTGACAAAATAGATTTTGCTGTAGTTAAATAAATCAGGACAGAAAATATCCAATATTTGGGTATACGTCTTAAGCAGAATACGAGCGCTTCTCAGTTCAGTGTATATTCATTATTTTGACTTAGCACTAATTGAATGCATTTTGGCAATTATACAAAGAGTACTAGTTCAACATACTGAGTATGCACCGAACTGAGAGGCGCTTGTATTCTGCTTAAGACGTTTACGGTCAAATATTCTAGAGAAGTATGCTATCTATGCATAGGCTTTTCGTATATTTGGCAATTTGATATTTCAAGTCTGTTAAACAATTATTTAACGGAGCTATTTGAAATGCCTAAGCAAATGAATAAAAAACAAAAGGATGCTCTAAAGTATCAACTTGCCTACGTTATAGGGTTTGGGGTGTCTTGTTTTTGGAAAACTTGTTGTTCTTCGTCTGATGTATTTACGCTTGATGAGCTAACTCTTGATCATCTAATCCCTAAAAGTAAAGGTGGCTCGAATAACCGAGAGAATTTACGCCTTACCTGTATTCATTGTAATAGGTCGCGCGGTAATAGCTTATTTCCACCTTCACAAAAGTATAGAAGTTCATCTTTGAACAACTCTGATAAATAGCTTTTGTGCAACTAAAACCTAGATTTTAAATTTAGGTTTTAGTTGATTTAGACAACTATATTTCTAACAAATAAACTCAATAAAAATGCATAAACTTTTGATTTTTAATGACGAAAAATTACTTCGTCGTGCGCTTACTCATCGCTCTTTTGTGAATGAAAACTTTGATGAATCTGGACATAATGAAAGACTAGAATTTCTTGGCGATGCCATTCTTAATTTCATTAGTGGAGAATATCTATATGAACAAAACCCTGAAATGGCAGAAGATGAAATGACTCGCAGACGTTCTGCTCTTGTGGATGAAAAACAACTTTCTCGATTTGCTACTGAAGTTGGACTAGATTTTAGAATCCGTTTGGGAGAAGGTGCAAAAAGAGAAGGTGGTTTTACTAATCCTAATATTCTGAGCAGTACATTTGAAGCGGTTGTTGGCGCTTATTACTTAGATAATAAGCGTAATATCGATGTACTTCGTCCTTTAATAGCACAACTATTTGACTCTGTGCCAAAAGATGTCATGGTTGTTCGCTCTAGTATAGATTCCAAAAATAAACTTCAGGAATTTGTGCAGGCAAATGGAGAACCAAAGCCAGATTATAAAACTGAGCAGGTCGGCGGAATGTCTCATGCTCCAGAATTTCTAGCTAAAGTTTATGTCAATGGCAAAATTTGTGGTGAAGGGAAAGGACGTAATAAGAAAGAGGCAGAGAAAGAAGCTGCGGCTGACGCACTAGCTAAACTAAAAAAGCGGGGATTTCTTTAAATACTCAATTCAAAAGCAATTGGTACATTGGTTGGCTTGAATATCTTGGCGATCCCTGTTTGATATTGAGAGAATAGACGATTAGGTTTGTTGGTTATGAGGGGAGATCGCTGTTTGGTTTTGAGATTTAGGCGATCGGGTTTATGGGTGGTGAGGGGCGATCGCTATTTGATTGGGGAATAGGCGATCGGGTTTATGGGTGGTGAGGGGTGATCGCTGTTTGATTTTTATGGAGGGGCGATTCAACTTAAAATTACTAATATCGACTCAGATGGATTGCTGTCTAGCAAATAAATTTGTTCCTTATATTTAGTGATTAGTGCTACGAGAATATCACGATTACAATTGCCAATTCTCAACCAGACAAGCTTCGGCGGATGCCCATAAAGCAAACTCCGTTGATAAAAATCTGAATCCTTGGAAACTATTGTAAATCCATTGTCTTGAGCATATTCCCAAACATCCTCATCAGGAAATCCCTTCAATCCGCAATCACGAACGTGCATACTCTCTGGAAAATCTACAGATAATATACGCGGCAACTTTGGAGATAAATTCTCATCAAACAGCAACTTCATAGGGAACCACTGTTAAACTGCGATCGCGATCAGCTGCAAAAGCAAAACAAGCCTGTATATCCGCAAGGGTTAAATCAGGAAAATCATCTAATACTTCGTCAACAGTCATCCCACCGCCAAGATAGTCAAACACATCTGATACGGCAATGCGTGTATTAACTATACATGGCTTACCACTACGAATATTCGGACTGATGCGTATGCGATCGCGATATTTTTTCATAACCAAGATTTGCACATAACTAATTTCATAATAACAGCGTCCTTAAAAGAATTTAGAGATTGAGGGGCGATCGCTGTTTGATTTGGGGGGAAGAGGCGATCGGGTTTTAGGGGTGATGAGTGGGCGATCGCTGTTTGATTTTAAGCAACCTCACTCAAAGCGTCACGAATCACCTCATCACTCACACCGTGCCGCTTTAAGCTCTCAATAAATATAGAAACAGTATCCCCATCTAATCTCTCAAGATCAGCACGAAGCCCTTGACCAATATAAGCACGAACTAAAGGCTGATATCCAGAAAATCCTAACAATGGTGCAACTTTTTTCAAATCTTCAATTACATCCTCAGGAATACGGATTGTCACCGTTGCCATCGGACGATTTCGATCCAATCGTTTTTTTAAAGCTTCAGTTTTCATAATATTCATGCTCCTTGCGAGTTGCTTTTCTTGCAGAAATAATCCGAACTAGATCGTTCTCCCGTTCAACATAAACAACGTAAAGAAGATTCCATCGTTTATCTAAAGCAATCACAGCGTCTCGTTCCTCATCATTACGACTTGCATCAACTACTACTAAAAATGGATCAAAAAAGGCTTCAGTAGCTTGCTGAAATGTCACACCATCATGATTAATCTGATTAATTCGAGCCTTCTCCTCATTCCAAACAAATTTAATCCCGTTCAGTACAAAATACACATCCGTACCGTATATTTTAGCCAAAGCGTATTTACGTTGTCAATACAAATTTATCCAAAGATTTTGTGCTGGTGGTGATCGCTGTTTGATGTGGAGATTTAGGCGATCGCTGTTTGATTTGGAGGGATTGGCGATCGGGTTTTGTGAGTTGTGAAGGAGCGATCGCTGTTTGATTTGAGGGAATAGGCTATCTTATGCCACACTAGCCATAAGCCTAACTGATGGTCTATCCGCACGAGTCGGCAAACGGAAATAACTCATCGGCAAAGTGACAACTGAAACTGTATTACCCAGCATATCGAAAAACTCAACACTATAACCAGTTTCCAATCCAATGACATCATGCCGTTCTACCACCGTTCCAATATCCCCAGCATAAACTCCCTCATCAGGTAGATTAGTTAATAGAATTACATCAGAATAAAGTGGAAAATTCATTGCAGCCTCCAAATATTGCTAATCGGGAACTAAAGTAATTAAGCGAGCAAAATCTGTACCTTTATCTATTTGCCATACCGTCTTAACAAATAACTGTCTATTTATCGGAGTCAGTAAATTTGCACTAATTTCATATCTCACACCATACGCAGTTTCTTTAACTACATTAGCATCTACCCCAAGATGAAATTTACGAATGTCGGCTTCTAACTGTTGCCAATTTTCTAGTGAATATCCAAACAAAATTAATAATTTAGCCTTTGTGCCACCGCGTTTATGCTCACTATTGAGTAGATATTCAGTTAACTTTGACGGCTCAATGACTGCGCGATCGCTATTCGGAATTCTCATGTATTTTAGCGCTTATCGCTTTACTTGAGCCTATCATAATCAATGCGTGCGATCGCTGGTTAATTGGAGATTTAGGCGATCGGGTCTTATGGGTGGTGAGGGGCGATCACTGTTTGATATTGAGGTTTAGGCGATCACATTTGAGCCTACTGAAGAAGACTCCATTGATTGTCGAACTCCCGAAGTTTGAGCAAGGCACTAAGGCACTCGATCAGTCTCAATCCTGATTCTGTCTTATAGACGATGCTCGAACTCGCCAAAATGTAAATAAAAAAAGCGGCGCTTAGCGCCGCTTTTTTTATGAGTGCAGCATAGAGGTGACTAAAATCGCAATCTCAGTTCTATTTCGCAGATTTAACTGACTTAAGATATTCGTAATATGATTTTTGACAGTTTTTGTTGAGATGTAGAGATTGGAAGCAATTTCTTCATTATTAGCACCAGTAGCAATTAACTTGACGATTTGTCTTTCTCTCGGTGTGAGCTTATTCCAATCCCTTGTCGATACTTCTGAAACCTCAGGAATTCTGGCAATTACTTTCCTACCCAAATTCAAATCTAAATGCATATATCCTCGATGCACTGCCTGAATCGCAAAGGATAATTCTTCAGGGAGCGTATTTTTTAAGATATAGCCCGATGCTCCAAATTTTAAGGCTTGGGAGATATATTCTTCGGTATCATCAACTGTCAGAATTAGAACTTTAGTGTTCGGAAAGAGATCGCATATTTGTTTAGTAGCTTCGACTCCATCTAGATGCGGCATCTGCACATCCATCAGTACGACATCAGGTTTGAGGAGTTCGACTTGCGTGATCGCTACTTGCCCATTTTCCGCCTCTCCCACAATCTCTAAGGAAGTTTCATCACCGAGCGAAATCTTCAACGCCCGCCGAATAAAAGAATGATCATCTACAAGCAAAACACGGATTTTCATGGGATTTGCCTAGTTATGGGAGACTGCTAAAACCTAGCTTAGCGCTTGCGATCGCTTCCAGCAAGTAACAATAGTCTCAATTATTGATAGGACTATAGTCCTATCAATAATTGAGACTTCCTCTTCATGTGTAATTTAAGTTTCCACTTTAGGATGGAAATGTAGAAATTAGGAATTAGAGAGGTTTATAGCAATGTTCAAGGTTTTAGTTGTTGAAGACAGCAAAGTTCAAAGAGAAATGATGGCGAGTTTACTCAAAGAGAATAACTTTGAAACTACTACGGCTAGTAATGGGTTAGAAGCGATCGCTCAGGTTAAAGCAAGTCATCCAGATGTGATCATTTTGGATATCATTATGCCCAATATGCATGGTTATGAGCTTTGTCGTAAACTGCGAGACAATCCTGATACTTGGGATATCAATATCGTGATGTGTTCATCCAAATCTACAGACGCTGATCGCTATTGGGGATTTCGACAGGGTGCTAATGCATATATTAGCAAGCCTTTTGCACCTGATGATTTAGTTGATACTGTCAAAGAGCTATTGAAGAATAAATGATATCCAATAAAAAAAGCAGCACCACTAAGTGGTGCTGCTTTTTTTATTCCAAATTTTACCTTTCCCCTTATCAGCGCGGAGTAATGAAATCCAGTTTAATGCTATTATGTATATACAAAATGTATTTATATTTCAATGCAATTTGAGTGAGACGAAAATAAAAATCAGTTAAATCAGCAGAAACACGGTATTAGTTTTGAAGAGGCAAAGGAAATTTTCTATGACACCGTTTTTACTTCCATCAGTGAAAAATTTGACTATGGTGAAATCAGAGAAGTTAGTATCGGTGCAATTCAGAAGGTTTTGATTGTGGCTGTAGTGCATACAGATCGTAGTGGTAAGGTTCGGATTATTTCGGCAAGAAAAGCTACCCTTAAAGAAAGAAGAAAATATAATGAATATCTCTCAGAAGCGCCTTGAAGAAATCCTTAATATCCCTGATGATGCGATCGATACTTCAGATATTCCCGAACTGGGCGATCGCTTTTGGGAGAATGCAAAAATGGTAACTCCGATCACGAAAAAGGCGGTTTCGATTCGTTTGGATAGTGATGTTTTGGATTGGTTTAAGGGGCAAGGGAAGGGTTATCAATCAATAATTAATAATGTCTTGCGTACTTACGTCCATCACCAACAAAACAAAACATAAATCCTAATTTTTCTTTTTACCGTAAATATTGTAAACATTCGTAGGGGCATAGCATTCCCGCGACAATTTCTAAATTTTCAGGTTCCCTTGATTTGGGAATGCTATGCCCAATACCTGACAACGCAGGGACAATTTATCGATGAAAGCGAAGAGGGTTCTGCATTTGCGATTGGAGGTTTATGTGGGGTGTTTGAGAATGGTGGCGCAAATGCAAAACCCCTACAAATTTTTTCCTTTTACGTTTTTACTTTTGCCTTGTCGCGTGGAGTTCTTGGACTAGATTTGTTGCTAATCCTTCTAAATAGAGGGTGTCGTAACTGAGGTCTATTCCATTTGACCATTCCACTGAGCCAGCAACGACTCGTACTGAGGTAAATAGCGCTGTGTTTTTTAGTTGGGTAAATACACCTTTGTTGAGGTATGGTTTCAAATCGAAAATTTTTTGTTCGCCATTTTCAAACCAGAGCATTAAACAATAGTTCTCAAGGGGCTTAACTTTTTTGACGTAGGGATTCATCATAATCTAGGTTTTAATTTTAGCTCCAAAAAAACTACAATAAACTTAGTTTAAATTATAAATTTATGCAAAAGCCATTTGATCGCATTACGTTCAATCCGCAGATTATGGGCGGTAGAGCTTGTATTCGGGGAATGCGAATTACGGTTTCTTTGGTATTAAGCTTGATTGCTAATGGTTTAACGAATATGGAAATCTTGAGCGAGTATCCTGATCTTGAGGCGGAGGACATTAGGGCGAGTCTTTTGTATGCGGCTTTTTTGGCGAATGAGGAGGTGCGGAGTTTTGTGGGGATGAGTGCGTGAAGCTTTTGGCAGATATGGGAGTTTCCCAAACGGTTGTGAAGTCGTTGAGGGAAATGGGGTATGATGCAAAACACTTAAGGGAAGAGGGGTTGCAATGTTTGCCAGATCCGTTGATTATTGAGAAAGCAAAAATTGAAGGTCGGGTGATCTTAACTTTCGATTTGGATTTTGGCGATTTGATGGCTGCGAGTCAGGATGATCTGCCGAGTGTGATTATCTTTCGCTTAAAAAACACGTCACCTTTGTTTGTTTTGAGTAGATTGCAAGGTGTTCTAGAAAGTTGCTCTGAGGAGCTAACAGTAGGTGCTTTGGCGATCGTATCTGATGAGCGTTATCGGCTAAGACGCTTACCAATTTAGCTTTTTCCTTTTACCCTTTTACTTTTGCCTTGTCAGGGGTTAGTTCTTTTTCTGGTTGAATGGTTTCTCGTTCCTATGGTTCTAAGGTTTCGTATTGAAGACTTCGGGAATTGCTGTCCAATCGCCAGAAGAGATAAAGGCTGCCCAATAGTAAGGATATTGATATTTTTTGAGTAGATCTAGCTGAATCGTTTTGAGAGATTGGCTGCGCCCTTGATTTGCCTTGAGATTTTTGTAATAGCTCTCGACTAACTCCCTTGTGGTTTGGTCATTGACTTTCCAGAGGCTCATTACTTGACTCTCGGCTCCTGCGAGGGTAAAGGCGCGGCGTAAGCCATATACGCCTTCGCCGTTAATGACTTCGCCTAGCCCTGTTTCATTTGTGGATAGAAATACGAGCTTAGTTCCGCGCAGATCGATGGTAGTGACATCTTGGGCTGTGAGTAAGCCATTGCAATTTGAGTCGGAGTCACTGCAAGATTGGCGCTGATTGAAGTTAGCGAGAACTAGGGCGGAACGTGAGAGGGGATTTTGACGGATCGGGGTGTCGGGGTTGGTGTTGGGTGGATCGGGTAGGAAGAATCCGTGGGTGGCAAAGTGGAGAATACTAGGGCTGCGGAGTTGTTTAGCGGCGGCTTTAGTGGCTTGGGAATGGCTCAGTAATCGTGATTGTGGCAACAGCGTCAGAATTGCATTGGTTTCGGCGGCAACATTTGGGATAGGACAAAATATTATGTTGACTAAAGGAGTTATTTCTTCACCTTTTTCTTTATCTCTGGGGGCAATTTTGGATTCGCAGGGGTTGCGACCAATTAAACCAATTAATTTGTCTGAGGGGTTGCCGAAGTCGGGATCGGAGAAAAGAACGGGATTTTGGAGATTGATGCCTGTGCGTTTTAGGTGCAGCAAGTCTCGACCAGATGAGAGATAGGTGATGTCGTAGGTTTCGAGGAGGAAGCGGTTCTGCTCGTCAACTAGGGCGGCAAAGGGGATGAGGTTGAGTTGGCTATCAGGTGAAATGAGCAGATGACGGGCGTTGCCTAGTAATGGACGGATCGGTTGCATTAGTTTTTTGTCAAGTTCACGGGCGGATTGTTTGACTTCGGCTATGGTTAATTGCGGATCGGAGTCGCGATCGGGATTTTTGGGGTTGCGTCCTATGGCTTGGCGAAATGTTTGAATTGATGGCTCTAGGGTTGCTGCTTCGCCGAGATCTACCCATTTGGGTTCGCCTTGGGAATGGAGGATATAGGCAACGTAGCGAGGATTACCCCATTTGTCTTTATCCAGTGCGGCTTTAGGATTGAATGGACTGTAGCGAAATAGTTCGATGAGGACAGCATCGGTGGGGATTTGTTTTTGGACTGCCTCGATAGCGACA
This sequence comes from uncultured cyanobacterium, assembly GCA_963703315.1. Classification (GTDB taxonomy): domain Bacteria; phylum Cyanobacteriota; class Cyanobacteriia; order Pseudanabaenales; family Pseudanabaenaceae; genus Pseudanabaena. The sequence continues at coordinate 449,887 of OY969811.1, forward strand.
GTTTCGTTGAGCGTTTGCAGTTCAGCACTGCGTCGGTTAAGGTTGGATTCTAGTTCTTCGGTTTGTTGCTGGAGGGTGCGATATTTGTCGATGGGGGTATTTTTTAGGGCCAAGTTGGCGAGTTGGCTTTTGAGGGATAGCCAGCGATCGAATTGTGGTTGGATGTCGGGAGTGATGTATTGGCGGAGGGTTTGCAGGTTGGTTGATAATATATCGAGCAAGCGACCTTTGCGTTGCAAAATGGCGGTTAGGGCTAGACGAATGGCGGCGGGATTTGTGGGGGCGGATTGGACGTGGAAGGAAATAGTGGACTTCGTTGTTCCAGAAACAGTTTGGATATAAGCCTGTTTTTGAGTTTCCGTGCCAAATGCTAGATTAAGTTTCAGGTTATGTTCTTCAACTTCAAGCCCTTTTTGGAAAAATGTAACTGCGCGATCAATATTCCCCTGTCCTTGATACAACACCGCGAGATTATTGAGACTTTTAACGACATCGGGATGCTCGGTTCCTAATGCTTTTTCTCGAATCGCGAGGGAACGTTTATATAGTGGTTCGGCAGCTAGGTCGTTCCCCTGTGACCGATATAACTCTGCTAGATTGTTGAGGCTTTGAGCAACATCAGGATGTTCGGTTCCTAATGCTTTTTCTTGAATCGCAAGGGAACGTTTATATAGTGGTTCGGCAGCTAGGTCGTTCCCCTGTGACCGATATAACTCTGCTAGATTGTTGAGGCTTTGAGCAACATCAGGATGTTCGGTTCCTAATGCTTTTTCTTGAATCGCAAGGGAACGTTTATATAGTGGTTCGGCGGCTAGGTCGTTCCCCTGTGACCGATATAACTCTGCTAGATTATTGAGGCTTTGAGCAACATCAGGATGTTCGGTTCCTAATGCTTTTTCTTGAATCGCAAGGGAACGTTTATATAGTGGTTCGGCGGCTAGGTCGTTCCCCTGTGACCGATATAACTCTGCTAGATTATTGAGGCTTTGAGCGACATCGGGATGTTCGGTTCCTAATGCTTTTTCTAGAATTGCGAGGGAACGTTTATATAGTGGTTCGGCGGCTGGATAGTTCCCCTGTGACCGATATAACACTGCGAGATTATTGAGGCTAGACGCGACATTGGGATTCTCGGCTCCTAATACCTTTTCTCGAATTGCGAGGGAACGTTTATATAGTGGTTCGGCGGCTGGATAGTTCCCCTGTGACCGATATAACACTGCGAGATTATTGAGGCTTTGGGCGACATCGGGATGCTCGGCTCCTAATGCCTTTTCTCGAATCGCGAGGGAACGTTTATATAGTGGTTCGGCGGCTGGGTAGTTCCCTTGTATCTGATATAACGCTGCGAGATTATTGAGACTATTGGCGACAAGGGGATGCTCAACTCCTAATGCTTTTTCTTGAATCGCAAGGGAACGTTTATATAGTGGTTCGGCGGCTGAGTAGTTTCCGAGTTTTTCGTATGTGACACCTAGATTACCTAGTGCCCTGCTCTCACTCAATATGTCTCCACTTTTCTTCGCGATTGCTAATACATGTTGTTGGTACTCAATAGCTTTTTCATATTTGCCAAGGGTATTGTAAAGGATACCTAAATTTTCCAGTGCTAAGCGTTCACTCAGATTATCTTTGATTTCTCGCGAAACGACTAATGATTGTTGATAAAAATCTACAGCTTTTTGAAGTTGTCCAAGACTATCATAGACTAAACCTAAGTAGTTAAGGCTTTGACCCTCTACTTTCCGATCTCCATTCTTTCGACTTATAGTTAGGATCTTTTGAAAGGATACTGCTGACTGAGCTAGATTACCCTGTTGGTAGAATGTAGTCCCCTCTTGAAAAATGTTGTTGTTTGATGTATCTTCAGAAACACTCAATATTCGAGAAGTAGAAATAATCTCGATATTATCTTTTCCTAATACAGTCTCTTGAACTTTTTTGAGAATCTCTAATGTCTTTGAACTCTTATCATTATAAGCTCTTGCTAAGTCGCTTACTAATGGTTTTAATGAAGCTATAGCTATAGCCAGCTAGGTTAGGACATAAAATAGAAAGAAACCGAGACATCTGAGCAACAACAATGCCAAAACCATATAGTTACGATTTGCGTCAAAAGGTAATGCAAGCAATCGAAATGGATGGACTGAAGAAAAATGAAGCCAGTCAATTGTTCGGGATTAGTCGAAACACAATCAACTTGTGGTTTGAGAGACGGGAAGAAACAGGAGATATAACCGTGAAGGCAAGAGCATCGTCTAGTCAGAAGCCCAAAATTAGCGACTGGGAAAAGTTTCGAGAATTTGTCAAAGAGCATGAGGATAAGACCCAAGCAGAGATGGCAGAATTATGGGGAAATATCAGTCAAAGGTCTATATCACGAGCGTTAAAACAGATAGGATTTACCCGTAAAAAAAAACTTATGGTTATCGGGAACGAGATGAAGAAAAACGTAATGAGTTTCGCACAGCCTTAGGCGATCCAAAAGCATCCCACTTAGTTTACGTTGATGAATCAGGTATGGATGAACGTGATAATTATGGATATGGATGGTCTGCAAAAGGTGAGCGAATTCATGGACTCAAAGCAGGTCGTCGCCAAGGACGTATTAATATGATTGCGGGATATCGAGATGGACAACTAATTGCCCCCTTTACAATTAAAGGCTGTTGCAACCGCAACGTATTTGAAATCTGGTTAGAATCTTGCTTGATTCCAACGCTCAAGGCTGGGCAATGGGTAATTATCGATAATGCTACTTTTCATCATGGTGGACGCATTCAGGATTTGATAGTAGCAGCAGGATGTAAGGTCGTCTATCTACCTCCATATTCTCCAGACCTTAATCGCATTGAGAAATGTTGGGCTTGGCTGAAATCTCGCATCCGCAAACTCCTACGTGATTCAGCTAATCTTCATGATGCTATTGACTCCGTTCTTGCCCTTGCTGCGTCCTAACTTGACTGGCTATAGCTATAACTTGCTTTGAACCTGTGTTAATTCACTCATAGCATTACTTTGCTCTAGCTTTACTCTTGCTACTTCAGTTCGTGCGGTTTCTGCCTTTTTAATAGCCTCTTCAGCTTGCCTATCTGATTTGTCTAAGTTATCCCTAGTTGCTATCAGATCTTGATTTACCTGTTGGAAGTTTTCTTCAGAAGACTGTTGCGCTAACTCTGCCTCTTGTTGGGCTTTTCTTGCTTCCTCAGCTTGTTTTTCCGCTTGTTGCTTATTTTGAATCGCTATTTGAGAACTTTGATTAGCATCCTGAATTTGCTTCGCCAATCCATTTTTTTCTGACTGTAAATGATTCTTTTGTTGTTCTAAATTGGTTTTTTCTGCCTTAATCCCATTCAGTTGTGCTTGAGCATTGCCTAAATCTAGATTTTTCTGACCCGCAAACACTGTTGCAATAGCTGCTCCTGACAGGGATAGACTGAGAATGATTAAACTAAAGAGAATTTTTTTGTTAGCTTTTCTGTGAGCTTGAGATAGAACTTCATTCGCTTCCTTTTCGGCTGTGAGAGCAAGTTGAATATTACGCTTCTCTGCATTTCGACTATCACGCAAAAACTGCTCATCTTCATCACTCAGTCGTTTCCCCTTTGCCCAATCTTCTGCACCCTCTAGAGCTTGTCCTCGCAGTAAAAAAGACTCTTTCTGTTCATCACTTCCTACTTTCCAAGCTCTAAAAGCTTCCGCATAAAACTCTGGACGCAAATCCGCTAACTGACCCTCCACCCAAGCATTATTAAACACCGCCCCATAGATCGGATTATAGGAAACCAACCGCCCATCCCGTCGCACCACCAACCCCGTCAACCGCAACTTCGATCGCTCCTCACTGCGATCATCTTCCAACTCCCCATCCGCCAACACCTGCTGATAGCAACCCAACATCCGCCCCCGCAGCTTCTCCTCCACACTCAGCACGCGATCCCTAATCGTCGTCAAATGTGGCGGCGCATCCTGCGATTCCCAATTCGTGACAATCCGTTCCTGTACTAAATTCTCAACCCAATCCGCAATATTTTCAGGCGGTGCGATTCCTGCTAACTCCTTCTCCATCATTCCCAACAATCGCTGAATCAGAAAAGGCTGTCCACCCGTCCATTTCACCGCCTCAGCTAGATAATCCTGTGGATTCGCCACCTTACTCGCTAAACCCTGCATCAAGGGCAAAGCCTCCGTCAGTGTAAACCCCGCCATCTCCACCGCATAGCCAATATTAAATGCCGAAGTATTATGACTCTGAATCAAATCCGTCGGTGTCGCCACTCCCAAAAATGAAAAAGTGAGGCGGTTATAGTCAGGCTTAGTGGGACGATCTTCAAAAAACGATCGCACTAAACCAAAGAAATCATCCATGCCAAACTTGAGACTCAACAGGCGATCTATTTCTTCCACAAAAATCACAATCGGCGTATCAATCTCTTGCAACACCACTGTCTCAATAAATTCCGCAAAGCGTTGCACAGGTGACAGCAATTCTCGTTCCCTAATCCAGCTCCGCAAATCAAACTTACTTTTTAAATCCAGATCTCCCACCAAACTGCGAATTGCACTGGCATACCACTGCTCGCAAGTCACCTCCACGCCAATCTTCTGCGGATCGATCGTCGCGCATACAATCCCCTCCGCTTGCAACTTATGCGTCACCCGCACCCGCAAACTCGATTTCCCCATCTGTCGACAGTTAAACACATAGCAATATTTCCGCTCCTTGAGTAACTCGTAATAGTCGCGATCGCATTGACGCTCCACATAACTAGGCGCATCCGCAGGGAGACTACCACCAACTTGATAATTAAAAGTCATAGCTTTTGTTGCTTGTACTGTGGTTTAGGGCGGGTGATTGCAATCTGTAGGGTGTGGCGTCAGCGTAACGCACTCAATAACCGCAAATGATGCGTTACGCGATCGTTAACACATCCTACGACGCATAGTTTTTTTAACTTAAGCGATCGCATAACCAGTATAGGGACGCACATCCGCAGGATGAAAAGCTAACACAATATCACTAGCTGGGATTCCTGCTGCAACTAATTCTAGAGTTACACCATCCTCAGTTTCATCGCGCTGTACCCATATTTTCCCATTGATAATATCAAGATGAATCAGGCAACCATGTACGCGGGTTTTCCGATCCCAGCCAAGAGTCATTAATAAATAACTATCATGTACTTCGTCAAAGAGAGGCTTACAAATTAATTCCCCGTGAGAATAAGGGATTTCAGTATAAGTAAGCAAAATTGACTGAACGATCTTGCGGTATTTAGCTAGCTTTTCCATTGTAAAATTTCCTCCTTTTCAGCATCAAATATAATTAGTTTAAGATTCTCATCTTCAATTAAAATTTGTCCAATTGGCTCCTCAAAAAAAGACGTGTAGATAACATCTCGAATTGCTAGATATAAAATGAAATCTGGATAAGTGCGACGTAAAACAGCGCGATAGATTGCAAATTGACCTACAGCATCTCGGAAAGACTGCATTTCAGATAACCCAAGAAAGCTTTTGACTTCCACTGCAATTTTCTGTTCTGACCTCTCGGCAATAATTAATCTTTTCGCGCCCAAATCCACATACATATCTTTGCGTCCCCATCTTAGATGTAAAGGATCATGCGTGATTGTCCAACCATCTTTAATGAGGGCTTGTTTAGCAGCATTGTGATAAATGTCAAGGGCTGGCATAAGGCTAATTTACACTCCTAAACGGTTTTGGAAATAGCGCCGATATAGCTCATTGCGGATCTTTACACCTGTTTCTGTGCGTAATATTAAACCCATTCCATCTAACTTTGCCGTAGTCGCCAGATCAAAACGGATTGGTTGTGGTGAGTTAACCAGCGATCGCAAAACTTCGCTGAGATGAACATCTTTCTCAACCTTGGCTAAACGTGTGGTGAGGTGTTTGCCAAAAAGTCCCACTTCCGTCGCCGCACTTTGGAGGATCTGCTCAAGAGAATTTGCACCACTAGCTAAATTATAGAAAGCCATCCGTACAAGGTAAGGATGACCACCCACCAAATTAGCGATCGGTTCTATTTGTGTGGCTGATAATCCGTGCAATGTTGCCAATTGTTGAACTTGAGCAATAGTGAATTCATCCAAATCGATTGGTGTACCAACATTAAAAGGAGATTGATTAATATCTTTGGTGGTAAAAGATTCCATCGAATAGGCAAGCACTAGCCGCAACTTGCCCCATCTTTTGTCATGCTTACCCTGCTCATGCCAACCGCGCAACAAACCGCAAAAATCCACCTCGATCGCTTCGTGTAGAAATATGCGATCCAGATTTTCGATCGCAATCACCAACGGGCGATCGTCATCATCATTCAATAAATATCTTTCAAAAAATTCCTCACAGTTGCTGTTAGCGCCAAACATCTCATCCCAATCATCCGTCGGTTTCGCCTTCACTCCAAAATCACGCCCAATCACCGCACAAAACCACTGCAAAAAGCGATCCATATTTTCAAAGAACTTACGATCGCACTTTTGCAAATCCAACCATGTCGTGCGATCACCCAGCCGTCGCGCTTCTTCCAAGACGCGCACCAACAGCGAAGACTTACCCATGCGATCAGGTGATTTTAAACGCAGCAAGGCATGGGGCATAGCGATCGCTTTAAAACATTGTTCCTGTTGCGGCGATCGCGGAATATAAAAATCTGAACCAATCCGTACCGCGCCTTCAGGTTCTTCGATCGCGATATTTACCTTCGGCAAGACCTGACTTTCATGACTGCGCTCTAATAAAACAGGCGTTTGCGCTTCAGGGATATTTTTAAGAGCTATTAAGTTTTTACCCAACTCAAAAGCCTCTTTAACCGATCGCCCCTCAAATAACGCTCCATAAAATCCCTTAGCAAACTCGATCGCCGCCAAATCACCGATCGCCTGATTCATCCCCAATACATACGGCACATAACGAGCGATCGCCTCCGCTTGAAACTCTGAGAAGCAAGCATTCAGCACCACGCAGTCAATCCCATTTTGGAGAATGCGAAATAAATTTGCCAAAGCTTCAGTGGGTGCAAGTTGCCATTCGCCTGCATCATTTTCCAAAACCAAGCCATTCGCCGCCGCCCCATGTCCTGAGAAATGCACTACACGCGGCACTTCCTGAAGCAAAATTGGCTGCAAGTCATCAATGCGTACTGCTGCCTTAGCGACAATGGCAAAGCGATCGCGCAAACTCGACTTCTGTAAGCATTCTTCAATTTCGCGAAACTCGGCTTCTACCCGCAAGCGATCAGTATTCGCAGGATTAGCAGACAGCAGCAGTACTTTTTTCTTATCTATCATGCGATCGGCATTAAAGTTATCTCTAGGTGAATTTTAGATGGCAATGCCAAGAGAGCGCTTGAATTTGCTTTGTTTTAAGATTTTACTAAGATTCTGCTTTCTTAGGAAATACACATTTAACTGTAATTTTGAGATTAGAACTTGCGCCACCCGATGCGATGAAGGGGACACCTGCTTTAGCATCAAGACTTACGCCAAATTCGAGGGTAACTTCGCTAACTTCAGCATTGCCTAAGCGGCTTGGGCATTGGCATCGAGGGTGAAGGCACGGGTTGTTGTTGGGTTTGTACTTTCTTCAACTTGGAAATAAATGATGCTGCCATCTTCGATCTGGGTGGGAACAAGTTGGGACATAGTTAAGTAGCTAGGCATAAGTAAACTTAAAACCTAGAAGCTTGTGCCGCCCGCTACGCGGGCGGCACAAGCTCTGGTTTTGGTTTTTAACTATGCTGAGCTACTTAGTTACTCGATTTATGAGTTTGCATCGATTTGCATTTTAATTAATAAAAAAGAGGATGCGCTTAGCGCATCCTCTTTTTTGAAAGAATTAGTCAGAAGGAGGGCTGACTTGTTCTTTGAAGGACTTACCAGCAGAGAAGGCAGGAACCTTAGTCGCAGGGATTTCCATCTTTTCGCCAGTTTTAGGATTACGACCTTCACGGGCTTTGCGATCGCGAGCTTCAAAGGAGCCAAAGCCAACCAAAGTTACTTTGTCGCCACCAGCTACAGTATCGATGATTACTTCAAGCGTTGCAGAAAGAACTTCGTCGGCAGTCTTTTTGTTGACTGATACGCCTTTTTCAGCAGCTTTTTTCGCAATAGCATCAACTAGTTCACCTTTGTTCATAGGTTTCCCCTTTTATAAATATGAGTTGAGTATGAGTTAAGTCGTTAAATTCCAAAGTAAAATCTGTGCGATCGCTTTTTGCGAAAGCCGCACTGAATATGACTTCTGTTTGATCATTCTAATAGCAACTTGCCACTTGTGTATATACACAACGGTTAATTTATATGGATTTGAGCAGTTTTTTTTAAATACTTATTGCTGCAATTCTTGTCTGAAACGCTAAAATGCTTTACCTGTAAGGGTTTTAGATTTTTGAGCTTGCGCTAAATTAGTGTAAGTCATACAGGGCAAGCACTTCACAAAAGTTCAAAACTATGGGTTTTGAGCAAGTTAATATGGTTAATATTTTTAGTACGTCCGCAACTAAACTTCACAATCCTAAAATATGCAGTCATCTACACCAGCTAATACTTCTGGGCTAACTCGTCAGTCACCTTTAGTAATTGCCCCATTTTTCCTGTGGGGAACGGCGATGGTGGTCATGAAAGCCTTGATGCCTGAAACTAGCCCCATGTTTATGGCGGCATTCCGCTTGATTCCCGCAGGAATCTTGCTAATTTTAGGTGGAGTGTATTTTGGCAGACCTCAACCTAAAAATTGGCAAGCGTGGTTATGGATTAGCTTGTTTGCCTTGGTTGATGGCACGATGTTCCAAGGATTTTTGGCACAGGGTTTAGTGCGGACAAATGCAGGACTTGGCTCGTTGCTGATTGACTCACAGCCCCTTGCGGTGGCGGTACTGGCGGCGATTTTATACAAAGAGAGAATTGGCATCGGTGCAACGCTGGGCTTATTTGTAGGCATAGTGGGAATTGGACTAATTGGGTTGCCATCGGAATTGATGACAGCTTTACTAGCAGGGGATTTTGCGACAGTTTTAGCCGCAGGTATCTTTACCATCGGTGAGTGGTTTATGCTCGGTGCATCCTTATCAATGGCGATCGGTACGATTTTGATTCGTCCTGTGGTGCGCTATGCCGATCCTGTGATGGCGACGGGTTGGCACATGATTATTGGTGGGTTGCCCTTATTGCTAATTTCTAATCAAATTGAGCAGAATCAGTGGCAAGATTTGAGTGCTTGGGGGTGGCTAGGCATGGCATATATGGCGATTATGGGCAGTGCGATCGCCTATGGATTATTTTTCTTTTTTGCATCTTCAGGTAGCTTGACAACCCTTAGCGCCTTGACCTTTTCCACACCTGTATTTGCACTGATGTTTAGCAGTTTATTTTTAGGTGAAAATCTCACCTTGGTGCAGTGGATCGGCGTGATTTTGACCTTGGGTAGCATTTATCTTGTCAGTATGCGCGGTGCAGGACAAGATGGTAGTGAGGGTCGAAATGAAGATGTAGATCTTGAGATTGCCACTGGCAATATACTGCCTGCGACTGAACAAGTTGCAGTTAGTTCAGCTTTACCCGTTTTGCAACAGCCCGTAAATGAACCAATTATCCGCGAAAAATCTTAGAAAGACTTGCTTTGCAAGTCCTTCTAAGATTTTTCGCATCACTAATTTGAGAGATGCTCTATGCCTACTTTATATATTGCAATTACCAATCATGGCTTTGGTCATGCGACGCGCACGGCGGCTGTACTTGCTGACCTACAACAGCGATCGCCTGATATCAAGTTGATTATTGCGACGACGGCTCCGCGTTGGTTGTTGGAAGAATATATCGAAGGTGACTTTGTTTATCATCAGCGAGTCTTTGATGTGGGCGTGATTCAGCTTGATAGTTTGCAAGTCGATCGCGAGGCAACCTTTGGATTATGGGAAAGCATTTACAAACAACAGGCTGATTTAATTTCTGAAGAAGTGAAATTTTTACAAGAGAATCAAGTTGATTTAATCTTTGGGGATATTCCGCCGATGGTGGCGGAGATTGCGAAGGCGGCGCAGATTCCTTGTTGGATGGCGGGAAATTTTGGTTGGGATTTTATCTATCGCGATTGGGGAGGGAAGTATGTGGAACTTGCCGATCGCTTATCAGAAACCTATAGCCATTGCGATCGCCTATTTCGATTACCCTTTGCGGAACCGATGAGTTCCTTCCCTAATATTCAAAATGTGGGATTAACTGGTGCAAAACCCAATCACTCACCTGAATATTTGCGTGAGAAGTTTAATCTGGACGGCGATCGCCCGACGGCTCTACTTACTTTTGGCGGCTTGAGCTTGCAATCGATTCCCTATCAAAATTTGGCGAAGTTTCCCGATTGGCAATTTGTCACCTTTGATCGCGATGCGCCTGAATTACCTAATCTCACTAAAGCTAATTGCGATCGCCTCCGTCCTGTGGATCTTATGGTGGTATGCGATCGGCTGATCACTAAGCCTGGTTATGGCACATTAGCGGAAGCTCTACGGGTGGGGATTCCCGTTGTTTGCTTGACCCGTGAAGGTTTCTTAGAAGCAGAAACTCTGATTGCTGGTGTCAAAAACTATGCCGATCATTTGATCATTTCACCGCAAGAATTTTATGAAGGTGATTGGTCATTTTTAAACGCACCATTTCAAGCTCCAGATTTAGAGAATGCGAAGGAATTAGATATGCAAGGTGAAGCAACAATTAATCAGGCAATTTTGGATTACTTAAGTTAAGTGAGTGGCGATGGAATCATCGCCACTCACTTATTTGCCTAAGTTGTCCCTAGCTTTTTACTCTTAAGCCTTCACTAATTGCTTACTCTTAATCACTTCCGCCGCACACATCTTGCCCGAAAGTGTCGCACCTTCCATACTGTCGATGTAGTCTTGCATCGTATAGCTTCCTGCCAAGAAGAAATTCTTGACTGGTGTGGCTTGAGTAGGACGGAAGGGATCTTTGCCGGGGGCTTCACGATACAGGGACTGGGCGAGTTTGACCACACTTGACCAAGTGACATTCAGCTTATTGGAAGAAGGGAAAATCTGATGTACTTGAGCAATCATCTTCTCAACGATCGCTTCATTGCTGAGCTTAATATAATCATCCGCAGGTGTAATTACTAACTGCAAGAGAGAGCCTTCTCCTTCTTTGTAATAGTCAGTCGGGCTAGTAATCGCCAAATCCGCAAAGGTGGAGAAATCTACTTTCACAGCATAGAGCAAGTTATCAATATCCGTTACCCAACCATCAAAGCGCAGTTGCACGGTAATTACAGGTACAGCGTCAAGCTTATAGATATTGTCAAACTGCGACCATGCCCGCCATTTCTCAGGGATAATTCTCTTTACTCCCGGAACATCAGTGGCGCAGATATACACGTCAGCATTCACGATTTCTTCGCCATCTTCTTTGCCAATGATCAAACCTGTGACGCGAGTATCTTCACCTTCGCCTTCAAAGAGAACTTCACGCACACCACGCCGTAGATGAAACTTACCGCCTTTAGATTCAATGAGCTTCACAATGGGCTTATGCAGAAACTCATCGGGCGCACCTTCAAGCATTCTCAAAATTGAAGCTTCAGTTCTCGATGCAAAGAATTGGAAGATGGTGAGCATACAGCGTGCGGAAATATTCTCGCAGTCGATGAAGCCTAATCCATAGGCGATCGCATCCCACATCAGGTCGAGACTCGCTTGTGAGCCGCCCATGCCCAAAAACCAATCTTTAAAGCTGATGTTGTCGAGGGCGCGGATTTCTTTCATTGCGCCAACATGATCGACTAAGCCGCGAATTAATGGACTGCGCCCGATCGCGATCGCATTTTGGATTTTGTCCTTAAGTGGTAATTGTCCTGTGGTTACAAAGGCTTTCAGTCCATGAAAGGGTGCGCCGCCAAAGTTGCGAAAATCAAGGGCTGCTTGCTTGCCACCGGGATTGACGAAAATATGTGTATGTTCCTTGAGACGGAGATGCTCGAAAGCGCCTGTTTTTTTCATCAGCGCAAATAGGTTGTAATAGCAGCCAAAAAATACGTGCAAGCCCATTTCGATATCGTTGCCATCTTTGTCTAGCCAACTGCTGACCTTGCCGCCCACAAAGGGACGGGATTCAAAAAGTTCTACCTCGTAGCCCTGCTCGCTGAGTTCGACCGCAGTACTCATACCTGCTAAGCCTGCACCAATAATCACTGCTTTCATGTTTATGCTCGACCCTTACTGTCGTTACCTTATTGTTAAATTTTGCTTAACATATTGTAATCTTGTTTGGATCATTGGGGGATAGCCATTAGCTTTTAGTCTGTGTTCCCTCAACGATCGCTATTTCTTCTTCTGTTAAACCATACAACCGATAGACGATCGCATCAATCAGCTTGTCACAGTTTGTTAGTTGTTCTTTGATAGGTAAAAGAGTATTCAGGCTATCTTGATATTCTTTTTCTAGAGATTGTTGTTCTTTTCGGGCGACTGGATCAATTTTAATTTTCTTTTTGTTTTTCTTGAGGACTTCGATTAGGTCGTCAAAACTAAGGCTTGATTCATTTTTGTAATAGTCACCTAAATAGTTCTGGATTTTCGATTTATTGGTAAGTGTGTCAATTTCGCATCCGATAAAGCGCTCTAGCCACTTTAGAAAACTTTTGATTTCAGTTTGTTTTTGCTTATTGAGTTCAATCATTTGCTCAGCAAGATAAGCCAATAAGTCATGGATTAAATCTTTAGCTGCAAAATCAATATATTCAGAGATTTCGCTTAGGAAAAAGTTAGATTGATTACAATATTTGATAAATTGAGATAGTAATTCTTTTCTATCTATTTCAGTCAAAGAGAAATTAATAATTGGAATTGGTAGATTTTTAAGTTCCTCATAAGTTACTTGTGGAAAATCATCTTTAACAGATATAGTTGAAGAGCTTGTATAAAGCCAAGAAACTAGTTTTGAATTAATTAGTGCTGTTATAAACCTAGGATTAATATCAATGTTTAAGACTAGGATACTCAGAATATTATCTGTTGTAACTAAAGTTTCTTCGCAGTAGCAAGACATAAGCTCACCTCGTCTTGATAATAGCCTTCTTAGGACAATTCTGGGACTAGTAAATAAAATTTCCTCTCGTTTACTAGCCAAATTATTGCAATATTTTATATAACTTCTCTTTTGTGGTTGTAGACGATAGCGAGATAATTCCTCTCCAAGTAGTTCGGGGTAATAAATATCTTCAGATTCATTTAATTTATGTACTCGCAAAAAATCATTTTTTATTTGCTCTTTGGTATGTTTTTTTGTGTCGTAAAGCTGTACGCCTCTTTCAATTCTAGCAAAGGATCCTAAATTCGTGAATTGCGAATCTTTTTTGATTTTTTGGATTCTTAATAATTCTTTACTTAGAATAAATTTAAAATTAGTATCTTCTTTCCATTCTTGAATACTAATTTCTTGATAGGTTATGTTATTTAAAAGATGCAAATCATCTTTTTTGCCCATTTTTTTAGTGTATACGAAATAGCTTTCTTGTCTTCTATTGACTTGAGTTACGATAATGCAAGTGTCAATATATGCTTCAGCAAAAATATCATAAGGTAGAGTAACTACTTCTTTTATGCAAGAAATATTGAGTATATTTTGACGTAAATCTGTATAGTTTATTCCTGTTAAAATTGCCGCAGGAATAATAAAAGATGTGTATCCTTGATCACAAGTGCTTTTTAGTCCAAAGTTCCAAAAATAAACAAAAGCATCATTGTATGAATTAGATGACCACTTTAACGGTTCAATTAGTCCATAGGGAGGGTTACCAATTACTGCGTCAAAACCAGCATTCTCCTGCCAACAGGCATTTTCTAAGTCGATAAATACTTCTGGAAATTCGAGATCCCAATGAAAGAAGTGTTTTTCATCACTGAGTTTTTGAGCATTTTTATATACGGCTGCATCTGCCTTATTCATTTTTGTGTGATCAGCCGAAATTGCATTTGTTCCAAAGACACGCAAGAAATGATCGGCACGTTTTAGTCCAAAGAATTTCGATACATAGATATCTAGTAAACGTTTATAGGGCTTGGCAGCTTGATCAAATTGTCGAAATAGCTTTTCACTTTGTTCAAGCTCGGCAAATGTGGCATCACTGAGAATACTCACCCCACGCATAATTTCGGCGGCGCGTAGCAATCCTACAAATGGACCTGCAAGCAAATTAAACTGTCCAGTTGATTCCTTGACCATACTGGCTTCAGCTTCCTTTACAGTTGTCCCAATTAGCGAATTACCACAACGTAAATGGTGATCTAAAAAGCTTAATGGAGCGCCGACAGTAAAAGAGTGTAACCACAAGCTGACCTTTGCTAACTCCACTGCCATTTGGTTTAAATCCACACCATAAATACAACGCTTCATCACCACACGCTGTAAAAGTTGGGTTGGTTCTAACCGATCTGGACTAATCCTAATTCCTTGTTTTGCTAAATTATCTAAAATGCTTTCACGAGTCTGATTGAGCATTTCTAAAATTGGATTATGCTCAGGATATTGATTCAAAATTAAAATCAATTCATCGGTCAAATAATCTACAGCTTCCACCAAAAAATGACCACTTCCCATTGATGGATCACATATTTTGATGTCAAGCAATGTTGTTTGTGCTTTTCGCTCTAAACGTTGCAAATCTTTCTGTAATCCATTGCGACTTTGCACGCCTAAACGCTTATCTTGCAACTGTTGATGTAACTGGCTAACCTCTGCCATTAGCTCAGAAAATCTTTGCGATCGCTTTTCTAATATTGGCTTTAAAGTATGGCTGACAATATATTTAACAATGTAATCAGGAGTGTAATAAGAACCCGTTGATTTGCGATCTCCTTTATCATTTTCTAAATGTACTTCTCCCTTTTCTGCATTGTCAATTACGACACGATATTCTAATAAGCCTTCATAGATAGAACCTAATTGACGCACACCTAAAAAACTATAGTCAATTGGAAGTCCTTCAAATCTGGCTAATTTATCTAGGGCAGGCGCTAAAATTGCATCTGCAAGCTTAAATCGGAATAGGAAATGATTGGCAGGATAATCAACCTGATCATCAGCTTGATTAAAGTCAAAGTGAAATAGTCCACCGTTATAACGCGGTACATCCAAACTTGGATCGCCACGATCAATAATTTGAAATAAGCTTAGCAGGCGATCATATAGTCCTGTTCCTGTTTGACTAAATTTCTTGTGATTTCCTATTCCTTGTGCTACCTCTTTCGACATCTCAATTAGACTATAATCTCGATAATCGCTATTAATTGGTAGTAAATTTCTCGCCTCAGCATAGAGCAAAAATAGAAGCTTATAGAGAAACGATAATGTCGCCTCATAAATCTCTTCGGGCGTTACTTGATGTTGCAATCGGAAAGCATTTGCCGCAAATCCTCCCGCCACACTTGGAAACACCTTCTCAAACACCAAAGCTTTTAGCTCTTTGCCTACCTGTGTTGCATAAGTAGTACTACCTTCCCGTACCCGTTCTAAAAAATTATGCCCCTGTGGATCTTTAACAAAACTATTGCTACAGAAAAACAACCAAAAATATTTAAACTGTTCTAAATCCCCTGATTCTAACAATTCCACCAGATCTACTTGATAGAACTCTGTCGCCGTCGAAGAAGCCAAGCGATAATATAGCCGCCACTCACGCCCATTCGTCAAAATCCCCCAATCAACCCCAGTTCCCACTAAGTAATTTGTAATCTGAAACGATGGATTAGCATTTTTATAAATATCTCGCTGATCATTTGCCGAAGCTTTACTGAGTGCGCGTTCCCAATACTTAGCCTCAGCGATCGCACTCACCCGCGCATAAAAAGCCGTCTCATTACTTTGTAATGGATAAGCACTATCGCGATCGCTTTCACTGGTAAACAGTGCATAATCTGGACGCTCAGCCCTGCCCTTTCCATGCGTTGTCACTTGAGGAATATTACTAAATCCCAAGATATCCAATACAGGTTTAATAAACTCTGCTTCTGTTTGCGCTTCACTTAGTTTTGGCAACAAATCCTGTTTAGACAAATAAAGTTTTTTCAGAGCTTCAAACTTATCCACTACATCAAGTTGCCATTCAGAACATTCCTGAATTCGATGATCCAAGTAATGCTGCGAAAATAGTGGTTTGTTTGTCTTCTGTACATCCGTCATGTTCAGCTTTCCTTGTGGTTTAGTGATAGCACTAAGCTCTATAGTCAGTCATCTGAATTATATCCCAAGTATTCTATTAGAGTGGCGACGCTTCGTGCCGCCACTCTAATAGAATCGAATTTAATATAGGGGACAGTGAAATAAAAACCAGATATTTGGCGGCGCAGCGAAGCCGCGCCGCCAAATATCTTATATTCGTGAATCTGATATTTTGGTTTAAGATGGCATTGCCCTGATAACCATTGTTTTTGTGAGATATTTACGCTTTGTAAAGTTATAATTGAGCGTTAGCCCCGATAACTATGTAGAAATTAATAGATAAATATGGCAGAGGTTACTTTTTTTAACGCCCTCAGAGCAGCGATCGATGAGGAAATGGAGCGCGATCCAGCCGTTTATGTTTTAGGCGAAGACGTGGGGCATTATGGCGGCTCCTACAAAGTAACCAAGGATCTTTACAAAAAATACGGTGACTTACGCTTACTCGACACCCCGATCGCCGAAAATAGTTTTACTGGTCTAGCGATCGGTTCCGCCATGACAGGTTTACGCCCGATCATTGAAGGGATGAACATGGGCTTCTTGCTGCTTGCCTTTAACCAAATTTCTAACAATGCAGGAATGTTGCGTTATACATCTGGCGGCAATTTCAAAATTCCCATTGTGATTCGCGGACCTGGTGGCGTTGGTCGTAACCTCGGTGCAGAACATTCACAACGTCTCGAAACCTATTTCCAAGCAGTACCAGGCATTAAAATGGTCGCTTGTTCCACACCTTACAATGCTAAGGGCTTGCTGAAGTCAGCAATTCGTAACGATAATCCGATTCTCTTCTTTGAACACGTTTTGCTATATAACCTCAAAGAAGATATTCCTGACGAAGAGTATTTGTTGCCTCTCGACAAGGCAGAAGTCGTGCGCGAAGGTAGTGATGTAACTATTCTTACCTATTCACGGATGCGTTATCACGTTCTCAAAGCTGTCGAAACACTGGTTGATAAGGGATACGATCCTGAAGTAATCGACTTGATTTCCTTAAAGCCCCTTGATATGGAAACAATCGTTACTTCTTTGCGAAAAACCCATCGCATCGTGATTGTCGAAGAAGGAATGCGTTGTGCCAGTATCGGTTCGGAAATTATTGCTTCAATTAATGATAGTTATTTTGATGAACTTGATGCACCAATTATTCGTCTCGCGGCACTAGATGTTCCTACTCCCTATAATGGTGGATTGGAAAATCTGACAATTCCTCAACCTGAAGATGTAATTGCCGCAGTTGAGAAATTATTAGCTTAGTTATAGAGCTTTTCAAGCAAGCGAGGTATAGAGGATTGTTTCCCCGCCGAAGACGGGGAAACAATCCCGTACTTCACTAGATTAAAAAACAAATCCAAAATCTGTGCGTGCGCCACAGATTTTGGATTTGTTTTTTTATTTAATTGTGCCTAGCTACTTAGCTCCTAACTCTTAGGAACGTCGAGAGGAAACCCATGAGAGTAAATGTGATAGCCAACCATGCTTTTGTGATATGGAAGATTTCTTAATAGCGGTTTTACTCCTGTTTCCTTTAGTAGCGCTACTTTGAGCAAGATCAGATTCATTCAATTCCAAAATATGCTTTAGGGCTAGAGCCTCTTGCGGATTAATATAAAGCGATCGCTTAAAGCTCGCCTTCGCCATTTGGGGTTGATTCATATTTGTGTAAACCACACCTAGCAGAGCCAGACATTTACTATTGTTCTCATCACTTCTCAATATTGAGCGCAAATCTTGAAGTGCCGCTTTCCAATTTCCCTGCAATATGTAGATTTCGCATACCTTTATGCGATCTTTAATCTCCTGATCCTCCTCCTCCTCTCTAGTCTGAATTATGGTTTCATCACTTTTACCTCTCCCCTGAAGGATAGTTTCATCGCTTTTACCTCTCATTTGAATTACGGTTTCATCAGACTTAGCTTGCAGATTGCTGATGTATTGTTCAGGTGAATACTGAAGGTTATATGTGTAGCTAGGTTTTGAGGGCGGCGGCAGAAAATTTTGGGTATGTGATTTAGTGCTTGTAGGAGTTAACAATGGTGCAAGTACTGGGGGCATATTCACTGCTCCATGTCGATATCCCTCTTTATAAAGAATGTACACCAGATTTAGTTCACTGATCTGCGCTGTAATATCCAGAATTTCGTTGAGCGATTGATATTGCACTTTGGCGAGTTCCGTAACCAATCGCTCGTAAATATCATCGCTAGGAGTCATGATTAACTCACAAGCACTGTCCGAATGAATTTGGATATTCCGCGATCTTTGCATTAAGCGTTTGGCTAGTAACTTAAATATCGCTTGATATGCCTTGCGATTCTGTTCATTCATCAGACCGTTATAGGCAGGATTGACCAATTTAGCCAGATATTGCGTGGCAATGATTTTCTCATCTGCCGAAAAGCCATAGACATCAGGATGCAAGATGCGGGCAATCCGCAAATATACATTACGAATGTACATAGGATTGCTAATGATTGGTAAACCCAAGGCAGCGTAATAGTCATGGTTGTACTGACCAATACCACGATCAAAGCGGATAAACTGAAGTTTTGAAACCTTGGACTGACTCATGTTTTCATGCTTTGTCCATGACTAAATGATGCTGGTGCGCTAAGTCAATTATATATACCAAATAAAGCCAAAAAAACAGAAAGATATTTACTTTGACTTACTCAAAATCATAGCCTCTTCCATAGTAATGCAAGTTTTGCTTAGGACGTAAAACCCAAATAAATGGAGGCAGCGCAAAGCGCTGCCTCCATTTATTTGGGTTTTATCTAACAATAAAATCGGGTTTTCTAGGCATTTTTGCGTAACTCCTAATCAGTTAATATAGAGCGATCGCAAAAATTATAAATATGCAAATATCTTTAGCAAATCTATTAGAAGAATTGTCTGGCATTGAAATAATCACAAATCCTACGCAAGTTGCGAAACTTTCTGAAGATTATGCTCACTTTAGCCCAGTTCTTGTGCCACTACTAGCTAATAAAGTTGGGGATGTCGTAGTCCGTCCGAGTAACGAAAGCGAAGTTCTCCGAATTGCTAAAGCCTGTGTGAAATATCAAATTCCCCTGACGGTGCGTGGTAGTGGAACAGGGAACTATGGACAATGCACTCCACTCAAAGGTGGTGTGATTTTGGAAACTTCTCGACTGCAAGAAATTAAATGGATTAAAGCAGGACTTGCTTGTGTAGAAACAGGCGTAAAACTGGCAGCACTGGATAAAAAAGCTCAAGAAATTGGTTGGGAATCACGCATGGTTCCTTCAACAGTACGCAGTGCAACCGTGGGTGGATTTATCGCAGGTGGTAGCGGTGGGATTGGCTCGGTGCTGTATGGACAACTGCGCGATCGCGGCAATTTGCGAGCCGTACGTGTAGTTACTCTCGAAGATGAACCGCGAATTATCGAACTACGCGGTGATGATGTGCAGAAGGTAGCTCATGCCTATGGAACAAATGGCATCATTACCGAATTGGAAGTTCCCCTTGCGCCTGCCTATGGATGGGCAGAATTTATCGTTACATTTACTGATTTCATGACTGCGGCTAGATTTGGGCAAGCCCTTGGCAATAGCGACGGCATCATCAAAAAGATGATTAGTGTCCATGCTGCGCCGATCCCTGATTATTTCACCGCTTTACAGAGTTATATTCCTACAGGTTGCCATTGTGCTTTGGTGCTAGTTGCCGAAAGCGATCGCGAACCATTTCAGAGCCTTGTCCAAGAATTTAAGGGTGAGATTTGCTACGAGAAAAGCGCTCAGGACGCAGGTAAAGGAATTAGCCTAGTCGAATTTTCGTGGAATCATACTACTCTCCATGCCCGTGCTGCCGATCCTTCCCTTACCTATCTGCAAAGTCTATTTCTCAACGATCCCAAATTGGAACTTGTGCAGAGAATGCATGATTATTTTGGTGATGAAGTGATTATGCATTTGGAATTTATCAAAGTAAATGGAGTTGTGATTCCTGCGGCGATTCAAATTGTACGTTTCACGACGGGCGATCGCCTGAATGAGATCATTGAATACCATGAGTTGCAGGGCGTATTTATTGCCAATCCCCACACCTATATTCTCGAAGATGGCGGCATGAAAACCATTGATTACGATCAGCTAAACTTCAAGCGCATGGTTGATCCCTACGGTTTGATGAACCCTGACAAAATGAGAGGCTGGCAAACTAAATAATCAAAGGTGACGCTTTGCGTCACCTTTGATAGGCGATCGCAAGTTAAACTATTTACATAACTTTACAATGTATTTAAATTGAGTTGCTATGACTGCCAATACTTTACTGAAAGATGAGCCTAAACCTGATGATGCCCAGCGATCGCAAATTTTGCCTGCGGGTGGACAAGATCCTGAGCGCTTTGATTGGCAAGAAGTTTGGTATCCCGTTTTTTACATTGAAGATTTAGACAAAACTAAACCTGCCAAATTTACTCTACTAGAGCGTGATTTGGTGATTTGGTGGGATCGCCATACAAACTCATGGAAAGCTTTTGACGATCGCTGTCCCCATCGGTTAGTACCTCTATCGGAAGGCAGAATTGCCGAAGATGGCTTATTGGAATGTCCCTATCACGGTTGGGCATTTCAAGGTGATGGAAGTTGCGATCGCATTCCTCAACAGCCTGAAAATGGTACGGCTCACCTCTCACAACGGGCTTGCGTAAAGTCTCTGCCCACCACCGAGCGTCAAGGTTTATTATTTGTCTACGCTGGTAAACCTGAAAATGCACCCCATGTCAAAGTTCCCATTGTCGAACCTCTAGAAACTGATACCGAGAAATGGACTCTATTCGGAACCTTTCGCGATTTACCCTACGATGCGATTACTCTTTTAGAAAATGTTCTCGATGCCAGTCATCTTCCATTTACCCATCACAAATCTGTTGGTAATCGCGCTAATGCCGCACCAATGGTTTTAGAAGTTCTCGAAACTGATAAGCATGGTTTTACAGGAACTTGGGAAGAAGGTCCCAGACGTGGCAAATTAGGAAGGCAGGATACAACTTTTGTTGCACCGTCGCTTATGTGGCATGACCTCACATCTAAGCAATTTGGGCGCACTATGACTGTGGTATATGCCACACCCACCCGTAAAGGTGAATGTCGGATGTTTGCGCGATTTCCGTTTCAATTCAATTCCGCAATTCCTCGATTTTTTATTGGGATTACTCCCCGTTGGTATTCGCATATTGGACAAAATGGAATCTTAGAAGATGACCAGATTTTTCTCCATTATCAAGAACGTTATCTCGAACAAGCTCTTAAGCAAGATAATAATCAAAACTATGCTAAAGCTTTCTATTTAGCAACCCCAGCCGATACTTATGTTTCCGAATTGCGGAAATGGGTAAATCGCTATGAAGCCGATCCCTTTGTGGATAAACGATTAGCTGCACCTTTATCGAAGGAAGTTCTCTTAGAGCGCTATCATTCCCATACTTCTAAATGTGCAAGTTGCAGTCAAGCTTTGCGAAATGTCCGTAAGCTTAAGACTATTAGTTTAGCGATCGCCGCGATCTCATGGACAGTCACGCCGTTAATCAGTTACTTTGTCCCAGCTAATTTAATTGTGATTTTGCTTGGTTCGATTACGGCGGCGATCGCGATTATTGTATGGCTAATCTGCAATAACCTAGAACGTAAATTCATTTATGGACAAGAAACTCCATTACGCAATTTATAGCTGTCGCCACCCCATAAGCGAGAGCTATAAAACCATACGATAGGGGGGACGTGATGCAACCATCAATCTTATATACTGGCGATTGCAGAATGAGTGGCGGCGCATTGCGCCACCACTCGCTTCTTGGTTTGCTATATCTTCTAAATTTTGAGAATAATTAGGGAAAACTATGATTAAACTCTATGGTGGCGCGAGAAGTCGTGCCTCAATCGTTAAATGGTATCTCGAAGAATTGCAAGCTCCCTATGAATTTCAGTTGCTTGATATGAAAGAGGGTGAACATCTAAAACCTGAATTCTTAGCAATTAATCCCTTTGGCAAAGTTCCTGCAATCAATGATGATGGCTTGATCCTATGGGAATCTGGAGCAATTATGCTTTACCTTGCCGAAAAATATAGCGAGGTAAAGACTTTAGAAGCAAGAGCGATCGCTTCTCAATGGGTATTGTTTGCTAACTCTACATTGGCTACTGGCTTATTTGTTGCCGAAAGTCGCGAGAAAGAAACACCCCGTTTGCTAGATGGCTTAAACAAGATTCTCGAAAACAAGTCCTATATTACTGGTGAAAACTTCACGGTATCAGATGTGGCAATTGGTTCGATTCTGGGCTATGCGATCATGATGCTGCAAATGTCCTATGCTGACTATCCTGCGATCGATGCGTACATGAAACGAATTAGCGATCGCCCCGCTTACAAAAAAGCAATTTTAGGCATCTAGAGTTTTTGCCGCCCGCGTAGCGGGCGGTAAAAGCTTCTAGATAAATGCGTAAAAAAAGAGGGGGCGCATTGCGCCCCCTCTTTTTTATGGAAAGTTAGCTGGCAGAGCCAAGACCAACATAGGAACCATAAAAGAAAAGACCGACAACAACTAGTACACCAGTACCAGCAACAGTTGCAACTAGCCAAAGCGGAATGCGTCCATTTTGAAGCATGAATTTAAACCTCCAGAGAAAATGATTTTATGAAATGAATTACTATGTGACTTAAATCATGTTTAGAAATGATTTACATCTACAAAAAAATTTAGTACTTAGTTGAAGAAATAGCTGGAAAATAACAAAACAGTTACGAAAATGAGTAATAGTCCCAAGAAGAGAGAAGTACGATTTAACTCTACAGGTTGGCTATTTGGATTTTTAGGAGCCATAAGTAAATAGTTTTCTTGTATTTGTTTCTAGATTGCGTCTTGAATGAAAAAGAATTAGCGGCTAATGAATTGCATTGCTGCGATCGCGCCGATAAAAAACACGGTAGGAACGCCTAAACCGTGAACTGCTAGCCAACGGAAAGTAAATACGGGATATTGAACGGGTTGGTTAGGATTGTTGCTTGCCATAGTTGATGAGTAAAGTTTTGCAGTGTGTTAATGCGTTTAACAGAATGAACGGAGCTTTGCAATATTGGAAGTGAAATAATTAGGAGTTATTTCCCAGTTGCGGAAATTTCTGCGTCAACATTGTAGCGATCGTTCAAGATGGGAGCTGTTTGGCGTTCTTGAGAGTAGTATTCGTTGGGGCGTGGTGTGCCAAATACGTCATAAGCCAAACCTGTGCTTACAAATAACCAACCTGCTAAAAACAAAGCAGGGATGGTGAGGCTATGAATTAGCCAATAACGAACGCTAGTAATAATGTCGGAAAATGGGCGTTCTCCAGTAGTACCTGCCATAACAGTCCTCTAAATGTGTAATGTCTAAAATCTTTATTTTAAATAATAATTTACTATTGTACCAAGTTGCGATCGCGGAGCTAAAACAATACCTCCATTAATTCTAAATATTTTATGAGAGTGCGCCCAAAGGGGCGCACTCTCATAAAATATTTAGATGAGTGACATATCTTTTGACATATCTACAGGTTGTCTACAACTGAGTAGGCGATCGCCCAAACTCACATAATTTCTTCAGCCAAGAGCTTACCCTTGACCCGTTTATACTCATTTTCCAGAAACCATTCTTGGGCGGCTTGATAGTTGGAGTGAGAAACTACAAGTTTGTAATCTGCGGCAGGATTAAAAATATTACATCAGAATTTTCGGTAAAAAAGGGACTGGATTAACCCAAAGTTCGATAAATTTCCAAGTCTTAGCCTGGTTTTCGAGGGCTGGTGCGAGGGATTGCATTATTTTTGTTTTTGGTGAATAGGCGATCGCTGAGAGTAATTGATTCAGGCTATAATCACCTTGAAACTTTGCGCTAGAAGAGTCTCTCTATGTCAATAGTTGTTACCCTTAATCCCAAATTAGAAGCATTGCTCCACCGCAGAGCCGCAAAACAAGGTCAAGATATTAATTCTATTGCATCCGAATTATTAGCGAGTATTTTAGATTGGGAAGAAAAAGACTCTGAGGAAGCTATTAAGGGCATTCAAAAAGGACTAGATGATTTTGAGTCAGGACGATATCGGTCTTTTCAAGATTTTGCTGAAGAACAACGCCATAAGTACAATCTGCCAGCCAATTCATGAACTACCGCATCGAAATCTCAAGTATTGCTGAAGCTGATAGTGCTTTTTTACGACCTTCATATTCGCCACGCATACCAGCAAACAATTGGGGAAGATCTAGAATCAGGCGCAACTTAGGCGATCGCCTTACTTTAATTTTTATGAATAGGCGATCGCCCAAACTCACATAATTTCTCCAGCCAAGAGCTTACCCTTGACCCGTTCATATTCATCTTCCAGAAACCACTCTTGGGCTGCTTGATAATTCGAGTGAGAGACTACCAACTTGTAATCTGCGGCAGGATTAAAGACATTGCATTTGCCATCATGATCACCAATAAGCATCAGGATTTTAGGTGGAAAAGGAATTGGATCAACCCAAAGTTCGATAAATTTCCAAGTTTTAGCCTGTTTTTCGAGATCTGGTGCGAGGGATTGCATAATAATCACTCATGTTTTCTGTTCGGAAATTGAATCATTAATTCCTACCAGCAGACAATCTCAAAAAAAGAGATAAACCTATGAAGAATATTAATTTGCGTCTGGCTCCCAACCCATTTTAAATGTACCGATGTTGTGATCCCAAATTGATTTGTGAATAGGAGAGCCAGTTACTTGCCGTGTAAACTTTTGTTGTTCACCCTCTGACACAAGTATACGTTTGTGATCTTCAAATCGATATAAATTCGGTTCGCGCCAAAAAATTGTCTCCAAGCAACTTGTTGGGTCAGTCTCTACCCTCAAATCCGAAACGTGTCTTGCTTCAAGATAAGGATTATGTCCACATATTATGATTCCACTAGAAATTTCTGCTCGGTATGGGTTATTAGAAGGTCGTTTCGCATAACTTGCAAGCTCAGACACAGTTGAATTCAAAACGGCATATAACAACTCAACAGAACTTGAAACACGATCTTCTGACCATTGAGGTGGCAGGATACAAACGATACGGTCTGCTAATGCTGCTGCATCATTTGCCCATTCCCAAGTAACGAGCCAAGCTTTCATCAAAACACCTGAGCAATGATGATGTAAACATTTTATCAAAAAACTATAAAAATATATAAATTTTTTCTCTAAAAGTTATCACAGTCAACAAAATATTTTAAAGACAATATCGTCAGTAAGTAAATGTAAGTATGCCATTTTAGCGATCAATTAACCTCACTCTTACAAGTAACCATAGTAAATAAGTAATGATTAACTAGGTAAGGTTAGATTAGAATCTATAATCACGATAAAATAATATATTGATAAAACCACTAATTTGCTAGTTTTTCTCACAAACTCAAGCCTCAACATGACGATATACTGAGAACCATCAAGGTATATCTACTTAATTAACATAACTAATAGAGTCATTTGCTGAAGCAATCGCTCAACCAGTGACTTAAAATAACAAAGATTTGGGATTTGTCGCGCTTAGCACAACAGATCCTAAATAACTAGCAAAAACTAGCACCACTAGCCAAAGCAACAGTTTACAGAGTAAAGAGGCGATCGCAAATCATGGTGATGATTGAAACCAAAGCCGAACGCATGGTCATAAATATGGGACCTCACCACCCATCCATGCACGGCGTTCTTAGACTTATCGTCACGCTAGACGGCGAAAACGTAGTCGATTGCGAACCTGTTTTAGGTTACTTGCATCGCTCCATGGAAAAAATCGCTGAAAACCGCACGATTATCCAATATTTGCCCTACGTGACCCGATGGGATTACCTCGCGACCATGTTCACCGAGGCAATCACCGTCAATGCCCCCGAAAAACTAGCCAATGTGCCAGTGCCGCGACGCGCCAGCTACATTCGGATGATCATGCTAGAACTTAGCCGCATCGCCTCTCACCTACTGTGGCTCGGCACATTCGTCGCAGATATCGGCGCACAAACCCCATTTTTCTACGTCTTCCGCGAACGGGAAATGATCTATGATCTGTTCGAGGCAGCAACAGGGATGCGGATGATGCATAACTATTTCCGCATCGGGGGCGTTGCCGCTGACCTACCCTATGGTTGGATCGAGAAATGTGAAGATTTTTGCAATTACTTCACCCCTGTTATTGACGAATACGAAAAATTAATTACCAATAACCCGATCTTCCGTAAACGGATTGAAGGCTTAGGCACAATTACCCGCGATGAAGCCATTAACTGGGGCTTGTCAGGACCTATGTTGCGCGGTTCAGGTGTAAAACTCGATTTGCGTAAAGTCGATCACTACGAACTTTACGATGAACTCGATTGGGATGTGCAGTGGGACAACGGCGGCGACTGTTTAGCTCGTTATTTGGTGCGCGTCCGTGAAATGCGCGAATCCACCAAAATGATCCTGCAATGTCTCAAGCAAATTCCGGGAGGATCTTACGAGAACCTTGAAGCACAGCGCGTTCTGGCGGGACCTAAGAGCGAATGGAACTCGATGGACTATCAGTTTATTAGCAAAAAACCATCTCCCACCTTCAAGGTTGCGGCTGGCGAGCATTATGTCCGCGTCGAAGCGCCCAAGGGTGAACTGGGTGTCTATATCATTGGTGAAGATAGCGTCTTCCCTTGGCGTTTCAAGATTCGTCCACCTGGATTTATCAATTTACAGATTTTGCCTGAACTGGTGCGCGGCATGAAGCTTGCTGACATCATGGCAATCTTAGGAAGTGTGGACATTATTATGGGTGAGGTCGATCGCTAATGTACGGTGGAATTGATTTACAAAGATCTTTAATTGAAATCCTGACAGGGCTGGGCTTACCCGCCGATGTCGCCAAAGTAATTTGGATGTTATTGCCAATGGCAGTAATGGTTTTAGGCGTAACTGTAGGCGCACTCGTCTGCACATGGCTAGAGCGGAAAATCTCTGCCGCCGCTCAACAACGGATTGGTCCCGAATATGCGGGCCCATTTGGTTTACTAATTCCCCTTGCCGACGTTGGTAAACTCTTAATTAAGCAAGGCACGATCCCTGCTAAAGCCGATCCCTTGCTCTACACGATTGGACCTGCCCTAGTATTTACATCTGTTTTCCTTTGCTATTTAGTGATCCCCTTTGGTCAGAATATGATCATTTCGGATATCGGCACAGGCGTATTTTTTATCATTGCTATTTCTAGCGTTGCGCCTATCGGTTTACTGATGGCAGGTTATTCTTCTAACAACAAATACTCGCTGCTTGGTGGGTTACGCGCTGCCGCACAGTCGATTAGTTACGAAATTCCTCTAGCATTAGCAGTGCTTGCGATCGCCTTGATGACCAATGGACTTAGCACCATTGATATTGTTAATCAGCAAGCCGAGTACGGAATTTTGTCTTGGAATATTTGGCGACAACCGATTGGCTTTGTAATCTTCATCATTGCGGCTTTGGCGGAATGTGAACGCTTACCCTTTGACTTGCCAGAAGCAGAAGAAGAACTCGTTGCAGGTTATCAAACCGAATACTCAGGGATCAGGTTCGCCTTTTTCTATGGCGGTTCCTACGCTAACCTTTTGCTCGCTGGTTTACTTGCATCGATTCTTTACCTCGGCGGCTGGGAATTGCCTTTCCCTATTGACAGAATTAGCGATGCTTTGGGAATTCAACCAAATACAGCTTGGTGGGAAGTTCTAGCAGCTTTCATTGGTTTAACTGCCACCCTAGTTAAAACCTATGCCTTCATCTTCTTTGCAATCCTGTTACGTTGGACAGTTCCCCGCGTGCGGATCGACCAATTGCTAGATTTGGGCTGGAAATTTTTACTGCCCATCGGATTGGCTAATCTTTTGATTACCGCCGCTTTGAAACTAGCTTTCCCCTTTGCGTTTGGTGGATAAGCCCTCACCCCTAGCCCCTCTCCCAGAGGGAGAGGGGGACAAGATTTTTGAATTTAAAGCAGAAACTTAAAACCCAATTACCACAATGCTGAAATTTCTTAGTAAAGTTGGTGAATACACCAAAGAAGCAGTCCAAGCGGCGAAATATATCGGACAAGGGATGTCAGTAACCTTTGACCATATGCGCCGCCGTCCAATTACGGTGCAGTATCCTTACGAAAAGTTGATTCCTTCTGAGCGCTTTCGCGGACGCATTCACTTTGAGTTTGATAAGTGCATTTCCTGTGAAGTTTGTGTGCGCGTATGTCCGATTAATTTGCCTGTAGTGGATTGGACATTCAACACCGAAATCAAGAAAAAGGAACTCAAGAGTTATAGCATCGACTTTGGAGTATGTATTTTTTGTGGTAACTGTGTGGAATACTGCCCCACTAATGCCCTATCCATGACTGAAGAATACGATCTGTCCACCTTCGATCGCCACGAATTGAACTTTGATAGCGTTGCCCTCGGACGGATGCCGACCAAAGTTACGGAAGATCCTTTTGTGACACCAATTCGTGAGTTGGCTTACTTGCCTAAGGGTGTGATTGAGGGACATGAAGTACCACATACCGCCAAGCGTGCAGGTCAGCGACCTGAAGAAATTGCTGAAACTTCTGAAGAAAAATAACTAAATTAATAAAGATGCTACGCATCTTTTTAATTTAGTTTTTAAGATTAGGACTAATAAAGGAAATTTAGAATGAACAATATTGGTTTAGGTGATGGTTCGCAAACCGTATCTCTAGTTGTCTTAGCCGCAATGATGACAGCTTCGGCGATGGGTGTGGTGCTGTTGCAAAATATTGTCTATGCGGCATTTTTGCTCGGTGCAACTTTTATCAGTGTGGCGGGGCTATATCTGTTGCTCAATGCTGATTTTGTGGCAGCAGCGCAGGTTTTGATTTATGTCGGTGCGGTAAATATTTTGATCCTATTTGCGATCATGCTGGTCAATAAGCGTCAAGACTATCAAGATGTGAAATATGGTGCTTTACGCAGTGTCGTCACAGGCGTAGTTTGCTTAGGACTGTTTGCATTGCTAGGAGTTACGGTAACTTCAACAAATTGGGCGATCGCTCCTGTCGCCAAGCTTTCCTCCACAATGGTAGTGATTGGTCAGCACTTCTTTAGTGATTACTTACTACCCTTTGAATTAGCATCAATACTGCTATTGGTGTCTCTGATTGGTGCGATCGTGCTGGCACGTCGGGAGTTTGTACCTGATGCTGTAGTCGGACAAACAGATTCAGAAGAGTCTCTTGAATTGTTAGAAAAGCCAAAAGAACAACTTGTTGCTTCTAAATAGATTTTCGCCCTCACCCCTCGCCCCTCTCTCGCAGGAGAGGAGAACAAGAAACTAATAGTAAACAGATATGTCTTTAGAACCTTTTTTGATTATTGCTGCTGCACTGTTCTGTATTGGTATCTACGGATTAGTCACCAGTCGCAATGCAGTACGTGTATTGATGTCAGTAGAGTTAATGCTCAATGCTGTTAACTTGAACCTGATGGCATTTTCTAATTTCTTAGATTCAGCTAGTATTCGTGGTCAAGTATTTACGATTTTTGTGATTTCGATCGCGGCGGCGGAAGCGGCTGTTGGTCTAGCGATCGTCCTATCAATCTATCGTAGTCGCGACACAGTGGATATGGAGCAATTTAACTTGTTACGTTGGTAATAATTTGAGTTTTCATTTTCCCTATGGTGAAATGAAAACTCAAAATCTAGCTAATAAAAGCCAATTCTTAAAGCTATGTCAGAATCTCAACCCTATCAAGACCCTGTTGCTCAACTTCTTACTTTCGATACTCCAACTAACTGGCAAGATAATTGGATTGACTACCCTTCTCAGTTTGGATTGACGAAAGCAGATGTTCCTGAACTGGTCCGACTAAGTTGGGATCAGGATTTAATGGATAATGCATCAGGATATAGCGGAATTCATGCACTCAGAGCCGCCGCTCAGTTAGAGCCAGAAACCGCTATCAAGGAATATTTAAAGCTGTTGACCGAATTTCCTGATGATGATTTTCTACATGAAGAAATAAATGGAATATCCAAACAGGTTGGTGAGATTGCGATCGCCCCACTAAAAGAGGTAATGGCTGATCTAACCCAACATCAGTGGGTACGGGTAACTGCGGCAGATGGATTAGAAGAAATTGGTAAAGCGCATTCTGATCTTCGTCAGACTTGTATAGACAATTTAATTGAGACACTTCAAAATTATCGTGACATCAATAATGATGTGATTACTTCAACATTGATTAGCAATTTAACTGAGTTAAAGGCGGTAGAGGCTGTAGATCTAATCGAGGAAGTATTTGCTAATACTGAAGTTGATGAGTGGATGACAGGGTCTTGGGCTACGGTGCAGGTGGAATTGGGACTAAAAAAAGAGTCAGACTTTTCGCCGAAAGAGCTAGAACCGAAGCCACCAGATTACATTTTAAATTTACGAGAACAGCAACGTCAGATTGAAAAAGCGCGTAAGCGTGAACTGTTATTGACTGAATTGAGTGTTCCTGCGCGACCTATGGCTAAGGGATTTGGCTCAAGTAAACAAGGAAATAAGGCAAGCAAAAACAAAAAGAAAAAAAGCTAGCCAGACGGTTCCGTAAATTATAGTGATTGCAAAGCTAAACTCAAGAAAGCACTAGATAGGGGAACTGAGAGATTATCTGTGCCTCCAGGGGAATAAGCTTCGAGTAAAGCCGCGATCGCCGCTACAGGTATTGCAATTCCCACATCATGAGAGCGAATACCGTGCGTAATTCCCAAAATACCAAGTATCACTACTAAGCTAGTGACAAACATGGCGAAAGAACCTTCATAACTGCGTTTATTGCCCAAATGCACAAATGTATGTGTACCAAAGCGTTTACCGATTAATGCTGCCATGCCGTCACCCCATGACATTACCATCACACCGATGACAGCATATTGAGGATTATTTTCCCAAAGAAGTATGGCTAAAATCGTGATACTAAGAGCATAGTAGAACACGCCGTAGGTTTTACGCCCCACATCATCAAGCATCGGCAAAATATTGATCCGATGAGAAGCCAGGGCGATCGCGCTAAATGTCACACCTGCAACAATACATAACCATGTGGGGATATGTAACCACCATGCGATCAGTAACACATTACCAGTGCCAATATGCACAACTTTACGAACTAATTCTGGATCTTGCTTAAGGCGATGCAAGATTTCGGAGACTAGAAATACTAGACCAAGCCAAACTACTACTGCCCCAATTTGAATAGGCAAAGCAGTTGTCGCAGAGATATCGCCAGTTATGGACATATTGTGACAAAGCTAAAAATACGCATACTTGATTGTTTATGTTATCGCACCTTTTCGCTATTGTTTCATGATTTCCATGAAGGTATCCCAGTTATCAAAGTGATCGCGATAAGATTAATTACAACGCTGTGCGCTCAATCCTAAACCCAAAAGTTTTATAAAAGCATTGCTCTGCAATGCTTTTATAAAACTTTTGGGTTCGTTATAGTTAAAAACGAAGTTACTACAAATGTCTACTGTCCATCCCTTTATCCGACTGACACGATATGCACGCAATTATCGCCAACAAATTTGGACTGCAACCATCTGTTCCATTCTCAATAAATTCTTTGATTTAGCTCCACCTGTTTTAATTGGAGCAGCGATCGATCTGGTATTACAAAAAGAGAACTTTTGGGCAAATCCCTTTGGTGTTCAGGGCTTAGCAGCGCAGTTGTTTGTACTATCAGCAATCAGTGGTGTGATTTGGGGATTGGAATCAATTTTTGAATATGCTTATGCACTGCAATGGCGAAATCTTGCTCAGACAGTGCAGCATGACCTCCGCCTTGATGCTTACGATCATTTGCAAGAATTGGAACTCGCATTTTTTGAAGAGCGTAGTTCAGGTGGATTGATGTCAATTTTGAGTGATGATGTTAATCAATTAGAACGTTTTCTTGATGGTGGAGCTAATGAAGTCATTCAAGTTTCGGCAACGATTCTCTTAATTGGTGGTGCATTCTTTATCATTACACCGAACGTGGCTTGGCTAGCTCTAGCACCGATGCCATTTATTCTATGGGGTTCTGTCTGGTTTCAGAAATTCCTTGCGCCACGCTATGCTGACGTGCGCGAAAAGGTGGGATTGCTGAATGGACAACTCTCCAATAATATCGGTGGAATTACTACGATTAAGGCATTTGTCACCGAAGAATATGAACATAAGCGCATTGAGAAAGAAAGTAATCATTATCGTCAAAGTAATCGTAAAGCGATCGCCTATAGTGCTGCCTTCGTTCCCTTAATCAGAATTCTGATCTTCATGGGATTTATCGCGATTTTGTATTATGGAGGTTTGGAAGTACAGGCACAAAGACTATCGGTTGGTAATTATTCGGTGATGGTTTATTTGATTCAGCGCTTGCTATGGCCCCTAACGCGATTGGGTGAAACCCTTGATCAATACCAACGAGCAATGGCTTCGACAAATCGCATTCTTGATTTATTAGATACACCGATCGCCATTCATTCAGGTTCACAAGCTTTACCACCCAAAGAACTAGTGCAAGGAGCGATCCAACTAAAGGATGTTACCTTTGGTTATAACCCTAGTTTCCCTATTGTCGAGAATCTATCCTTAGATATTGCTGCCCATAAAACTACAGCGATTGTAGGCGCGACAGGCTCTGGTAAAAGTACTCTAGTCAAGCTGCTTTTACGTTTATACGAGATTCAATCGGGAAATATCTTTTTAGATGAAGTAGAAATCCGTGACTTAGAACTGCGATCGCTCCGTTCATCAGTAGGTTGGGTGAGCCAAGATGTCTTTCTATTTCACGGTTCCGTTTTAGAAAATATTGCCTATGGTTCCTTTGATGCGACAGTTGAGCAGATTGTGGAAGCTGCCAAGGTTGCAGAAGCCCATGAGTTTATTCAAGCTTTGCCTCAAGGTTACGATACGATTGTCGGTGAACGTGGTCAAAAGCTCTCAGGTGGGCAGCGACAAAGAATTGCGATCGCCCGTGCAGTATTACGCAATCCACCAATTTTAATTCTCGATGAAGCTACTTCGGCAGTGGATAATGAAACGGAAGCAGCAATTCAAAAATCTCTCGATCAGATTACGAAAAATCGCACCACCATTGCGATCGCCCATCGTCTTTCTACAATTCGCAATGCTGATCGCATTTATGTAATGGATCAGGGCAAGGTCGTGGAGACAGGAACCCACGATCAGCTAGTTGCCCTAAATGGTATTTACACTGGTTTATGGAACCTGCAAACTGGACAAACTCATGAGGCGGCAAAGTCTGAGTTTTAGTTGTTGCCTTGATGTGTAGGTCATATCATTCAAATTACCAAACAGCGATCGCCTATTCCCAAAAACAAAACAAGGCGATCGTTTCAAATAAATAATTCAGGTATACAATCAGAAAAAGAGTAGCATCAATTCGTAACTCAAACTAATACAGTGAGTATCATGACATCAACAGTACTTTATGAATCTGATTTCTATAATTGGACAGTTGAACAGGTCAAGCGTTTACGCTTAGGTAAGTTGGATGATTTAGATTTAGAGAATTTAGCGGAAGAGATAGAATCCTTGGGTAATCAGAAAAGGTCTGAATTGGAGAACCGTTTGGGGGTTTTGTTGGGACATTTACTCAAGTGGGATTTACAGCCTAGTTTACGCGGCAAGAGTTGGCGCTCCACAATTAGAGAGCAGAGGCGTGAGATTAAAAAATTAATCAGAAAAAATCCTAGCTTGAAGTCTTATCTTGATGAAGCGATCACCGATGGCTATGAGTCTGCATTAGATTTGGTAGTAAGAGAAACACCTTTGGATTATAAAGATTTGCCAAAAGATTGCTCTTATTCGATCGCACAACTTTTTGATGATAACTTTCCTGTTGGCATAGAGATTTGAGATATAGCGATCGCCCCATCAATCAAACTTTCAAACAGCGATCGCCTATTCACAAAAAACAAAACAATGTGATCGCCCAATCCTCACAATCTCGATAACCACGCCGTGATATTTCAACCATAAAAAACTTAGAAACGACTAAAGCTAGCGCCCCAACCAACTTACTTTACAAAACTTATCGTTAGTTTTTGGTTGAAATACCTGTAAATGCAGCATTTTCTGATGAGATAGAGTTAGATATTTAAGTTGGAAAACCCTATACTGGGTAGTTATTATTTCGACTTTTTACATACCCTTTAAAGATCAAAAGGCAGACACATGAGCGTAACAGCGTCAAGTGGTGCAGTAAATGCCCGCCCTCGTCTATACCAGACCGCTATAACTTCCACAATTTCTCAGATAGAGCAACAAGATCGTTTTGCGACTCGTAGCGAATTATCAGATTTATCTACTTATTTTCAATCTGGACTAAAGCGCCTCGAAATCGCCGCAATTTTGACAAAAAATTCGGATGGTATCGTATCTAAGGCAGCTAGCCGTATTTTTACAGGTGGTTCAGCGATCGCTTTCTTGGAAAAGCCCAAGGATAGTGAAGAACTTGAAATTGATCGCGCTGGTCGCGTAGTTGATGTCAAGCGCGGCATGGAACTCGGTACAACTATATATACTGAGGCAACCGAAGGCGGATTTTTTGGAGCGCTGAAAAGTTTCTTTGCCAATACGGGCATTACAGGTGTTGTCGATACGCCTCCAGCCAGCTTCCGCCCCATCAATATCTCGCGCTATGGTACTGATCGCATGAAGAAGTCGTTGCGCGACTTGTCATGGTTCTTGCGCTATACCACCTATGCGATCGTTGCTGGTGACCCCAATATTCTTGCTCAGAACGTACGCGGTTTGCGTGAAATCATCGAGGCAGCTTGCTCGACTGATGCCACTATTGTTGCCTTGCAAACCATGAAGCAAGCGGCTGTTAGCTATTTCCTTAATGATCCTGAAGCGATCGAAATTATCAAGCAATACATGGATGTAGCGATCGCTGAGTTCAAAGCGCCTACCCCATCACCTAAAGTCCGTCAGCGCAATTCGACCGACCTTCAAGGTTTGGCATTGCCTCAGATTTACTACAACACTGCCGAGCGTCGTCAGAAGTTTGTAATGAAGCCTGCAATGACTGGCACTGAGAAAAATGAAGTAGTTAAGGCTGCTTACCGTCAAGTTTTCGAGCGCGATATCGCCCGTGCCTATAGCCAAGGCATTTCTGACCTTGACTCTAAGGTGAAGAATGGCGAAATCACAGTACGTGAGTTTGTGCGCCGCTTAGGTTTGTCTCCTCTATACCGTGATCAATTCTTCCTGCCTTTTATTAACTCTCGTGCGGTTGAGCTAGCCTTCAAGCATTTCCTTGGACGCTCTCCTGAAAGCCGTGAAGAAGTTGCTGCTTATTTTGCGATCGTTTCCAAAGGTGGTCTAGCGGCTCTAGTCAACGCACTGGTTAACTCCAGAGAATACAGCGACTACTTTGGCGAAGAAACTGTACCTTACCAACGTGGTTACGGACAAGAAGCCCAAACCGCACGTAATTGGGGCGCACAGTTTGACCTGTTCAACTACTCTGCACCTTTCCGCAAGGTTCCTCAATTCATCACCTTGTTTGCTGCTTACCAGAGTCCATTACCCGATCAGCACGTCTATGGTGCTGGTAATGATCCTCTCGAAATCCAGTTTGGTGCGATTTTCCCTAAAGAAAACCGCAACCCTAGCGCATCTCCTGCTCCCTTCGGTAAGGATACTCGCCGTATTTTGATCCGCAATGGTTCTGGTATCACCAACCAACTCAGTGATCCTAGTGCCACTGGTGCGATCGATCCGCTTGGACCTAAAGTGTTCAAGCTAGACAATACCTTGCGTGACAACGTTAAGATTGGTAAGGGTGGTCGCTCTTCCTCCGTTAAGGGCTTGAGCATTACCAACTCCGAAACCTCGGCACAAGCTGTAATTCGCGCCTTGTATTTACAAATTGTTGGCTATATTCCTTACTCTGGTCAGCGTCTCTCCGTAGCTGAGATCAAGCTAGAAAATGGTGACATTTCCGTACGTGAATTTGTACGGATCTTGGCTAAGTCTCCTACTTTCCGCGATCGCTACTGGAACAAGCTCTATGTCTGTAAAGCGATCGAGTATACCCACCGTCGTCTTTTAGGTCGTCCTACCTACGGGCGCGATGAGATGAATGCTTACTTTGACCTTGCCGCTAAGAAAGGCTTCTACGCTGTAGTTGACGCAATCCTTAATACCAAGGAATATGAGCAAGCTTTTGGCGAAGATACCGTTCCTTACGAGCGCTATCTCACCCCCGCAGGCGTATCATTGCGTAACAACCGTGTTGGTACATTGACTGAAGCCAAAGGTACAAAGGTTGATTCTCCAACTACACCTAAGTTCATCGAACTTGGTCAAGTTACAGAAGTGCGCTCTGAAGTATCCATTAGTGATCGCATTAACCAAGGTGTCAGTAAGCAACGCGAACAACGCAAGATCTTCAAGCTCACCACCACTAGCCCTGTGGAAGCAAATGCTTTGGTACGTGCAGCCTACCGTCAAGTCTTCGAGCGTGACATGGATGCTTACGTTGGCAACGATCAGTTCAGCAAAGATACATCCAAGCTGCTCAACAAGGAAATCACCGTTAAGGAATTCATCTTGGCACTCGGTACATCCGATTTGTACATCAAGGAATTCTATGCACCATTCCCCAACACCAAGGTAATCGAATTGGGAACCAAGCACTTCCTCGGACGCGCTCCCCTCGATCAAGTCGAAATCCGTAAATACAATCAGATTTTGGCAACCCGTGGTATCAAGGCAATGGTCACAGACATGGTTAACAGTGCTGAGTTCCTCGATGCCTTTGGTGAAGACGTTGTACCCTACAACCGTTATGAAACCTTCCCTGCGGCTAACTACCCTAATACTCAGGAGCTTTACAACCGCTTGACGAAGCAAGACAAGTCTATTGTCGTGCCTAGTTTTGCAACCGTTAAATCGAAAGTTCCTACTGGCGTTTAACTTTTAGCTTTTAGCCGTTAGTTTAAAAAAGAGAGATGGCTTTGCCATCTCTCTTTTTTTGATGAACTGATGGCGCGTCAATCAAAGCAACCCGCGCCACTGTAGCGATATTGTAAAGTCAGGTGTGGTAATCATTTGATTCCTCAGCAGCGATCGCTTGTTTTTTGGGAATAGGCTTGTCGTACTTAATGCCGATTTGGATTACTTTGTCTTGCTGCGGCTCTGGACGCGATCGCTCAATACCACGACGGCGTTCGGAAGTGCGTTCTTCACTAGTAGCCTCAGTCACGACTTCGTAGAGAATCGCTTGTTTATTGGCTTCTGTCCCCCGTCGTAGCACTCGTCCCAAGCGCTGAATATATTCACGGGCAGAGCCTGTACCCGATAGAAGAATGGCAATACGGGCATCGGGGACATCCACACCTTCATTCAAAACATGGGAAGTAACTAGAGCTTTATATTTACCTTCACGAAAGAAGGTCAAAATTTCATGACGCTCTTTGACAGGGGTTTGATGGGTGAGGGCAGGGATAAGTAAATCTCGCGAGATCCGATAAACCGTGTCGTTATCATTGGTAAAAATGAGAATGCGTTCAGGAAAATGTTGAGCTAATAAATCCGCTAAGACTCGCAATTTTGACTCAGTACCTAGTGATAATTCCTTTGATTCCCGATGGGCAAGCATCGCTCTCCGTCCTGCCTGCGATCGCGCACTGGCTTGTACAAATCTTTGCCATCCTTCCAGACTACCGAGGGAGATTTTTGATTCCTTTAAAAAATTATTTCGGCTTTGGATTAGCGCATCATAGCGATCGCGTTCTTGAGCAGAAAGAGAAACTTTAATCTGCACAATTTTATGTTCAGCTAGGGCTTGTCCTGCCAGTTCTTCTGCCGATTTACGATAGACCTCTTCACCAATGAGAACTTCTAAATCAGCGTGTTTACCATCGCTGCGTTCAGGTGTGGCAGTTAATCCCAATCGATAAGGGGCGATCGCGTATTCTGCAATTACTCGAAAAAAATCCGTTGGCAAATGGTGACATTCATCAAAGACGATTAAGCCATAGAGATTTCCCAAAGCTTCCGCTTGAATAGCCGCACTATCATAGGTTGACACCAGAATAGCTGTGCGATCGCGCGATCCACCTCCCAACAAACCAATCTCTACATCAGGAAAAGCTGCCAGTAAATGCGCGTACCACTGATGCATCAAATCAAGGGTTGGCACAACTATCAAAGTACTGCGATTGGTAACCTGCATCGCTAACTGCGCCAAATAGGTTTTACCTGCGGCAGTAGGCAAAACGACTACGCCTTGCTTGCCCACTTTTTGCCATGCGGCAAGAGCCTCACTCTGGTGCGGATATGGCTCCATTTTGCTATGGGCAGTCAGGTTAATCTCTTGATATCCCCGTGATGTATCTTCGATCGCAATTCCTTCTGATCGCAAAGTCAAAATTAATTCACGATAACGATTGGCAGGAATCCGAAACTTCTCAATGCGATCATCCCACGTCGCAAACTCAATCCATGTCTTACCTTTGGGGGGTGGATGGAGAATTAACGTACCGCGATCGTAAGTTAGTTTAGGTATACGGGGCATTCAATACCGAAAGTTTTTAACAAGCCAAGATTACCAAATTTTTAGTGACGCGGCTTTGCCGCGCCACTAAGAATTTGGTTCTTTAATTTTACTGTGATTCAATTGTTATTATGCGTATAAGTAAGTAGGCTTAATTAAATATAAAACCCTCAAACCTGTGGCGCACGCTGCGCGTGCGCCACAGGTTTGAGATCTATGCCAAGATACTTAGCTTAGTGAGGAGATGTCATTTTGAGTCAATTACCAAACTGCATTCCTAGCCCACCCTATTGGCAACTTATAAATTGGATTACTGATCCCATTGGCACTCAGGAAAGATATAGTCGCAAGCATGGTGATATCTTTACAATGCAATTGGGAGGCATTGGTTCTTTTGTGGTGATTGGCAATCCGCAAGCTGTACAAGAGATATTTAATCAAGATTCTAAATTTGATGCAGGGCAAGGTAATGCTCTGGGAGAACCCCTCGTCGGGCGGAATTCTTTGATGTTGTTAGACGGCGATCGCCATCGGCGCGAACGCAAATTGTTAATGCCCCCCTTTCATGGTGAAAGACTACATACTTACGCCAACCAGATCTGTGTGATTGCCGAAAAAGTCGCCAGTCAGTGGCAAGTCGGACAAGCTTTTGTGATGCGGACTGCAATGCAGAAGGTTAGCCTAGAAATAATTTTGCAGGTTGTGTTTGGCTTGAGTGAAGGCGATCGCTATCAACAACTGCAACCACTTCTGACAGATTGGATCAATATGACCGATTCTCCTCTGCGATCGAGTATGTTGTTTTTTCAGTTTTTACAAAAAGATTGGGGAAGCTGGACTCCTTGGGGACGGATGAAGCAGCGCCAACGCCAGATTCATCAATTACTGCAAGCTGAAATTGATGAGAGAAGAACAACGGCAACCAATGGGCGAACCGATGTCCTCAGCTTGATGATGGCAGCAAGGGATGAACAGGGGCAAGCGATGACCGACGAGGAATTAAGGGATGAACTGCTCACCATATTATTAGCAGGACATGAAACTACCGCAACAACTTTGGCTTGGGCGTTCTATCAAATCCATCAACATCCCGATGTCCGTGAACAACTGTTACAGGAATTAGATGGTTTAGGCGAGAATCCTGCTCCGATGGAAATCGCCAAACTTCCCTATTTGAGCGCAGTTTGTCAAGAGACTCTCCGAATGTATCCCGTCCTTCCTGGAATTTTTCCACGCGTGGCTAATTCACCTGTGAAGGTGGCAGGATATGCATTTGATGCTGGCACAATTTTAATGCCAACTATTTATCTAGTCCATTATCGGGAAGATTTGTATCCTCATGCCCAGCAATTTGTCCCAGCCAGATTTTGCGATCGCCAGTATTCTCCGTCTGAATATTTCCCCTTTGGTGGCGGTAGTCGGCGATGTTTGGGATATGCCTTGGCTCAGTTAGAAATGAAACTGGTTATTGCCACGATTTTAGCTAAATATCAACTTGCCTTAGCAGAGGATAAGCCGATTAAAATACAACGTCGTGGATTTACGCTTGCGCCTACGGGAGGGGTTCGGATGGTGTTGACTGATCCCCTGTGACATCGATCGCATTTACTTACACGCAACGTCACAAGCGCATAGATGCGCGATCGCAAGCTCAACCTTGATAGAACGAGATACTAATGTCATCGAGAAAAACGTTCATCAAAGGCAAAAAGCAATGATCCTCAATTCACTAAACCAAGTTCGCTCCATTGTCATCAATACCATCACTGGCACTGAACAAGCGATTATATTTCTCGGCAAAATCTTTGTAGTCGATAGGATGTACAACTCTCTCAATGAGGCGATCGCAGGATGCAGAAGAGACTTAGATTTGGGCATGGCAATCTTAATCACACCCAATGAAAATAAATTTAGCGTTTGGGTTTCAATTCCCAACGAATTGATTTTGCAAGCTGCCTAAGCTTGGTAAACAAAAACCTGAACCTCAATACCTTTGTGCCTAGCCTTAGCGATCGTGTCTTGTGTCCCCTCAGTGCCATTGACATGAAAAGCGATCAGGTGATCAGCAATATCAATAATTTTGGTAATGCGCTTAAAGTACGCTTCTTTGTCAATGATTTGGGATACCCCTTCA
The DNA here is from genome assembly GCA_963703315.1 of uncultured cyanobacterium. Taxonomy (GTDB): domain Bacteria; phylum Cyanobacteriota; class Cyanobacteriia; order Pseudanabaenales; family Pseudanabaenaceae; genus Pseudanabaena. The sequence goes on from OY969811.1 coordinate 490,871, forward strand.
ACGAGACATCCCATTGACTTTACTGCTTGCAATTGCAAAATCAAAGTTTCTGCCTGTTTATTCGTGATTATCCCTTCACTCGCACGATTCAAATAGTGATTACGGTATATTTCCAATGTAGACGGGATCATAATTTTTAAGCGACTAGCATCAATACCAGATTGCAAGGCTTCATCAGTAGCCAAGAAATCTACACCTAATGCTCCCCCTGAGACAATGCCATTACCAAGATTTAGTAGCGATTGCACCTCTGCCCGCACCTTGTTTTCAATGTCAAGATTTGTGTGTCGCCAACTACCCGCGATCGCCGTCCATCTCATAGGGGTTTCAGAAGCCATACTTCACCAATAGTTTTGCAAATAGTTGCTTATAGCTGTCGTCAAGTGTAAACCCAAAAAGGGAGTGGCGGCGCAAAGCGCCACCACTCCCTTTTTGGGATTTTATTTTGTAGCGATCGCAATAATTAAAACTCTAACCCATACGTTCAAGCGTTAAGATATTGATTGGTTCGTAGATGCGGTTTCGGGGTATCCCAAATCAATGGCTGTTAAACTTGCGCTGGATGATAAACAAGAAATACTTCGCCTCTATCGTGAGTCCGATGCGACCACGACACAGTTGGCAAAGCAGTTTGGCATTAGTACGAGTACAGTCTTACGACTGCTACAAGAGCTAATCCCTGCTGAGGAGTATCGACAATTAGTAGGTCAAAAAAAGGCTGAAGGCAAAAGAGGATCGCGGGTCAATCACGATATTGGCGGTTTTCAGGTAAATCAGCTTGCTTTGATTCCTGATGATTTGCCATTGCCCCACGATGACATTAGCTATAATTTTGACCAAGGTGATGAAACGGCGATCGCAATGGATGACAACCTAGATGAAATGTTAACCGATCCGCTAACTGATTCTTTAAGTGAAGTGGAAAGTGACCTCGATGATGAAGATCTAGAGGATGAGGAAGAGTCTGAAGATGACTTGGTTGATGAGGATAATCTCGAGCTTGATGAGGATGAGCTAGATTTTGCAGAAGATGATGCGGACTCTGGCTTATCGATGTTTGCCGAGCTACATGGTGGTCATAGTGCTAGCGATCGCCTTGAGATCTTGCCCCTAGACGAAGCGGACTTACCGTTAATTTGCTACATTGTCGTCGATCGTATTGCCGAGATTATTACTCGTCCGCTCAAAGATTTTAAAGATCTAGGTGCAATTCCGCCTGAAGAGTCACTGTCCAAAACAATTCCGATTTTTGATAATCATCGGGTGGCAAGGAGATTTTCCCATCACAATCAGCGTGTGATTAAATTTCCCAGCGATTTGATCCACATTACTCGTCCTCAACTTGTCCAAAAGGGCATTACGCGCATCCTCTTTAGTGGTCAGGTATATACATTAAATTAAATAGTAATTTAAATAGTAAGAATGCACCGTGCAAAGCGCGGTGCATTCTTACCATTTAATTGAAAAGGCAAAAGTAGAAAGTAAAAAAGGCGAATCTAGTGTTAACTCTTTCTCCTGCAAGGCAAAAGTTTTGGCAAATTGCCCATACGCCTGATCACCAAATGTCTATTGACCATCTACTAGAGGGGGCTTTGGCGATCGCATGGGAAGAATATCCGCGTATGGATCTGGGGCATTATCGCGAAATTCTTGATCGCATGGTTATGGACTTGCAACCAAGGCTGGCGAATATTCATTACCCACTGAAGGTTGTTCAAGAAATTAATCAATATTTATTTGCTGAGCAAAAATTTGCAGGTAATGATCACGATTATTACGATCCGCGTAATAGCTTTATTAATGATGTGTTAGACCGCCGCTTGGGAATTCCCCTATCGCTATCGCTGATTTATATGATCATTGGCGATCGCCTCGGCTTTGCAATGGATGGGATTAGTTTCCCTGCCCATTTTATTGTGCGTCCCCAACATCCCGATCTAGAGATTTTCATTGATCCCTACAATAAAGGTGAAATCCTATTTCCTGAAGACTGTGCTGCTAAGTTAACGCAGCTATATGGTTATGCAGTACCTCTACAACCTGAATATCTCCAACCCGTAGGCATTCGCCGTATTTTAGATCGCTTACTGAATAATCTAAAACTAATCTATTTGCGCCGCCGTGAACCAATCAAAGCTCTAGCGGCGATCGAGCGATCGCTGATGCTGCATCCTGATGTGCCAACCCAATGGCGCGATCGCGGTTTGATTTGTTATCAGTTAGATCGTTTTACCGAAGCCAGAATTGATCTGGAAAACTATTTGCAAAATGTCCCCTACGCAGAGGATAGTCGAGTAATTTTGCAATTAATCGCCGAAATGAAGCCTATTTAGTTTTGTGGCTGCTATCCAAAAGAGGATGGCGGCGCTTCGCGCCACCATCCTCTTTTATTTGAGGGCGATCGCCAATTTACCTTTAGCTTGCCAACTAGCATAGGCACTATAAACACAGCGATCGCCCACACTGACAAATACATGGGTAACTTGTAAGGGATTTGTCCATGTCCAGAGTTTTGTGCCATCTGCATAAACCTTGATCGGCTTAGCATATTTAAAATTTTGGTTATCAATTTCTGTGAGATCAAGCGATCGCAGCTTCGCAATCAATTGTGAAGCTGTATCAGTTTGGAGCGGTGAGATTATAGGATTTTGCCAAAATTGACGTATGGCATCAGCAACCAGAGGATGATTTTTTAGAGAGTTATGACGTATACCCTCTAGACGCACAAAGGTTGATTGGGAAAACTGCGAACAACCGATCGGCACTATGCCATCGGTATTATTGCCAATATCACTGACAACACAAAGTGTAGGGATTTGGGAGGCGATCGCTTCGGCAATAGGGCGACGATTTTTGCCCAGATCACGCGCCATTAAGGGAAACCACTCCAAAGGATCGAATAGTCTACCCAAATCCGAGCCGCCAATGGGTGAGCCTACTAGAGCAAGGCTATGGACTTTGGTAAACCATTCGGGATGACGATCTAAAATTTCTAGCCAGATCAGCCCACCCATCGAATGCGCGACAATGCGTAACTGTAAGTCTGGATAGGTAGCGATCGCCTCAATTGCAATTTTTTCGACTTTATTAATTAATGGGGCGATCATTAACCAAGTATTAATCCATCCCAGATCTGGTGTATAGATCGGTGTGCTGGGGCTAGCCAGCGATCGGGCTAGTTGAGCAATATCATGGCAAGTATCCGCCCAGCCATGTTGGGCAAATAATATAAAGTCTAGTGGTGAATTTTGGGACTGTGGAATGCTAGGCATATTCCGATTTTAACGCCTAATTCTGACACCTCGGTACATCACAACCTCTCCACCCTCAGATCGGGAGTTGGATTTAGAATTATTTTTTGATTTTGCCTCAGCCTTAAATGGACTAACATCTTGGATAGCGACTAACTCACTTTCCTCAATTTGGATAATAGAGTTGGCGGGTGTGGAGCTATCTGTCAATCTTTTGGCGATCGCTTCAATAGGTTGAGCAATCAATGAGCAACCGATTAAAGCTGTCACCCTCGCAACTTCTGACATTAAATTTTGAGGTGAGAGGCGGGGCAGTACATCGGCGGCTCCACGTCTCAATGCCCAACTATGTTCAATGTCTTTGATTTTTTCTTGTCTGGGGTTAAACAAGATCACCTTAGTATCCGCCTTTTGTTTATTAATCCATTGACAAACCGATGATGATTGCAATGTTTCTGAATTGGGACTTTTGATCGCCATATCCATAATTAATAGGTCTGGCAACTTTTGGCGATCGCCCTTTTCTAAATACTGTTCTAAAACCTGTACTAAATCTAAGGAAACATTCTCCCAAATTACATCCAATTGCTGAGTCGCCAAAGCTGTCTGCCACAATTCCCCTTGGGCTTGATCAGTATGCATCATTAAAACAGCTTTTTTGTTTTCAGCCATTGCTTTATCTAGTTCCCCCATCAAGATGAGTTTGGTAACTTAGTTTTTTCTTAATGATAAGTTAACCGATTTTGCAAGTTCATTTTGTACTGTAATTAACCAAAATAAAAAACCAGATAAATTTTTGAAAGCGCCGCAAAGCGGCGCTTTCAAAAATTTATCTGTAATCCTTCCCCAGAATAAAAGTGGCGGCGCTTCGCGCCGCCACTTTTATTCTATTTTGATGGTTGCCATGCCCTGTTGCCAGTCTGCGGGACACACCTCATTTTTATGAATTTGTGTATGTTGAATTGCCTTGAGAGTGCGGATAGTTTCGTCGATGCTCCGTCCAAAGGCAAGATTATTAATAGTTGCGTGTTGGACAATCCCTGCCTTGTCAATAATAAATAAGCCGCGCAAAGCTACACCTGCCAAAGGATCAAGCACATTAAACGCAGTAGCGATCGCCTTAGTCAGATCGGAAACCAATGGACACTTGATATCTCCTCCCAGTCCACCATCAGCAAGAGACGTTTGAATCCAAGCCAGATGGGCATATTGACTATCGACCGAAATCCCAATTACTTCAGTATTTAATTTGGCAAACTCATCATAGCGATCGCTGAAAGCAATCACTTCTGTAGGACAGACAAAAGTAAAGTCGAGGGGATAAAAAAACAAGACAACATATTGTTTGCCTTGATAGCTAGAAAGCTTAATTTTTGTAAATTCTTGATCAACTACGGCATCAGCTTCAAAGTCTGGTGCAGGATTACCCACCCGCAAGAATTCTGCCATAAAACATTTAACCTACTTGAAAGTGATTGGGAGTGCAAAACATCCTCAATAACTTTATCAACTATTCAAAATATCAAAATATTATTTGTGTTAAGAAAGGGCTTTAGTTGTACCGCCCGTTAGAACAGTGCTGGGTTCTTGTTTTTGACGCGATCATAAAGGATTTCCATTGTCTCAATGAACGAACTATCCTTTTTCCAAAATGGAGGATTGTCACCCTGTTTTTTAATAGCGATCGCTGATACACTCGCAGGAGCAGCAAAGGGAATCGATTGTGGTAAGCGCTTATGTCCCTGCCAAAATTGTTTGAGGGTAGGAGTTTCTTTGATAGTTTCGGTTTGCGGTTTGGTGAAGTAAGAGGTCGCTACTTCTGGCGCTAGAGTGCGATCGCCTAATTCTGATGCTAGGGCTTTACCAAGGGGCGATTTGATGAGTTCTGCTTGCAGATCTTCTTTAGATATGCCGCGCATCTCAAACAGCAGAAATGGATCTTGATCGAGTTCCCCAGAGAGTCGGTAACATAGTCCTGCAATATGTTTGCAAGGATTGGAATAGTCTGGACAAGAACATTCAGTTTGAAAGTCTTTGCTGCTATAGGGTAATAGATGTTTACCAACGGCGGTAAAACTATCTTCAATGTTTTCAGGTACTTCGTTAAGTAATAATCTGGCGACTACGCTTGCCTTTGAGGACATATTGGCAATGATTTTTGTCCAGTCTTTAGCAGCGATCGCTGTCATTTTTACTTCAGTCCCATAGAGTGGCTCTTTATAGACTCCAAAATAAGGATTGACGTTACCGCGAATAGTAGCCGTTGCAAGTCCTTTGGTAATAGTAAAATGGAGAATGCGACTGTCTCCAGAATAAGCGCGACCGCGTTGGAGTCTACCTGAATCGGTAAAAGATTCGAGGGCGCTAATGAATTTTTGCCCCCACCATGTCCGACTATGTTTTGCCATTGTTTTACTCCTAAAGTTTTATTTTGAAGGTTTAGTTTCTATATGCGCTTGACAGCAAACTAAGATAAATCAATCATTTTGTTTGAATCTTTTTTTGTCTCATCAATATTGCCATTTAAATCAGATTCACCAATATGGTCGCCTTGAGCATTAAAGACCTCAATATGTGATGCTTGACCATAATGAAAATTATCTACATACCAGTACCGATTATTTTGAATTTCACGGTAAATACTTCTGCCATCATAAATATTTTGTGTTTTTTGAAACCTCTGAGTATCTCTCAATATTGTTTGTTGATCTTTAGGTGGATATCTTGACAAAAAATCGTATTCTATTCTGCTTAAGCTTAATTTTATTTCCAGCCAATTTTGTAGTGCTAAATGACTATCAATTCCATCTAATTTAATAGGTTGTCTTTCGTCATTATTTTTTATAATGGGAATTATGCAGCATTCTTTAATATCTGGATGCAATAAGTTAAAAGTTGAACTTTTAAAATTTATGACTAAATAAATTGAGCCTCCATTCCTTAGAGATCTTTCTGACACTTCCGCTAAAGATGTATCAGTCACATTTTTAGATGTTTCGTTATTTAAGTAATCAAATAAATCATCAGAAGAGTGTAACTGCTCTTTTCTCCACTCTTTAGGATTTTGCTTATTAAATACTATTTCTACAAAGGCTTGCTTTAAAGATTTGTCTTTGATTATATTGAGGCTAGCACTAAAATTTGATTCTCTAATAGCATTATAGTTAACAAACAACTTACTATCTTCTTTGTAAACTTGTTTATTATTTGTCTTTTTATTTAATAGTTTAAATATTTCAATAAAATCTTTGATTGCACTAACAAATTCTAATTCGTTAGTATATTGTCCTTCTAATGAAACTTCATTAATAAATATTTCCATATTTAAATACCAAAAAGCCTTTCAAAATCTTTGGTTGTCTGATCAAAGAAATCATCTGGCCATTCTTCGATACCACCATCAGGTTGTACGGGTATTTGTACAACTGGATTTTCTAAATCATTTTGAAAATATAAAATACTTAGATCTTCGGAATTAATTATTTTGTCAAGTACTGCTATGCGTAACCCATTTAAAATATGATCGCTGTGAGACTCAACTAAAACTTGTACTCCACAACTACTAACTTTAGCAAGAAATTTAGTTAACTCAGACTGCGCTCTTGGATGTAGATGTATTTCAGGATTTTCAACGATTAATATTTCACCTTCTTTGGCGATTAGTCCTGAAACGATAATTGGCAAAACGCTATGGAATCCAAACCCTACATTTGCAGGTTTAAAGCGATCTTTTGAGGCACTTGTATTAAATAGTAGTTCCAAAATACTGCTTTGTGAACTGGGTATTTCAAGTTTCGCACCACCAAAGATCTTACTCAACCATGCTTCTGTCTGTGTAATAAGAGTTTTAGCATCTTCGCCCAAGCAGAGTTTATCATCAACCAAATCGCCTTGTTTTTTATAGAGTAAATTAGCTGTAAATTCACCTCTTGCACCTACATTGGGGAATTTATCTAGAGTTGATTTAGGATAAAAATCCTTTGGTCCAATGCGATCAGCAGAGATGTAATGAAAATTATCAAAAAATATGTACAAGTATAAATCTCTTATATCAAATGTTCCTAGAGAATATGGGCATTTTATTGATTGTTCAGTTTTTAGATTAAATAATTTGGTGTAACGAGTAACTTTGTCTGGGTTTTGAGAAACAAAAAGTTTTTCCTTATTATTCAATAATGTATATACCTCACTAAAAGAATATAAATTTTTTGAAGTATTGACATTAATATTTTCAATTAATTCAGAATACAAATTAATTTTGCAAATCTGAGCAACCATATCATCTTCTGGGTTCTCAATTAAGTGGTACTGTATATCACTTTTTAAAATAACCTCAGTACTATTTTCTTGATTTTTCAAGTTTAAATGACGAACCGAAATTTTAGATTTAAAATAGTATCTGATAACAACTGGATTTTTTAATGATATGTCTCGATTACGAATATCATTAAAAGTATTTAAATTCACACAACTACCATTTAATAGGATTTTATCCGTATTTTCATCATGCTCAATAGATTGTCTCATTAGCAACAAAGATTGAAGTAAAGTTGATTTACCTCTGCCATTAACTCCTGTTAATAAGGTTAACTTTCCCAAAGGAAAAGATACTCTATTTTTAAAGCATTTAAAATTTTCTATCTCTATTTGAGTTATCATTTCACATCTCCTAAAATTTCTTGAGCTAGTTTAAACCTACTAATAACTTTAGCCTTACTGCTAGTAGCATTTTTTACAGCATCTAAATAATCTACATTTTTGATAAGACTTTCAAAATTAGCGATGATTTGTATTTTATGCTGGTTTAAGAATAAATCATCTTTAATAGAGAAAAAGTAAGCCACTGATTCAAGAATTGCAATGCTAATTCTACCTCTAGTTTGATTCGTAGGCAATCGGAAATTTCTCTTGCCAAAGAATCCATAAGTAATATTCATAACTCTTTGAAAATCATCTTTTAAAGAATCAATTTCTGATGACTTTATAGTATTTATCTTTTTCATTGTAGTTTCTAGAAAATCACTCATATCACCTTGATAATCTTTTTCATAGTCAAAAATCCTAAAAGCTAAGTATCTTAAAACTGCTTCTCTATCTTTCATTCTCTTGGGTGAAATACCTTGATTAATCGCAACTTTAAACTCATCTGACTCAGCTAACTCTTTAAGTAACTGTGTGGATTTACCTAAAAATATACAATTTCGTACTTCTTGACGTTGTAGATTCGTTCCACCTGTATTAATTCTATTGAAAATATCATAAACTACCTTTACGGAAACCGATGGTCTAATCACATAAAGGTTAAGTTTTTTATCCTCAATTTTCGTTTGATAATCTCCAGTCAAATTTTTGAGATCAGAGAAACTATAACCATTTAATTTTTTAAGGGCTTCTAATCCTTGAAGCTTAAATCCATTGTTTACAAATTGATGTAAAGTACTAGTGCGTTGTAGTCCATCGACAACTATATATTTCCCCTCCCTTGTTTGATTAACATAAAAAGGTGGTATCGGAAAATTTAAAATAACTGATTCAATAAACTTACTTTGCTGGGTTCTTTCCCAAACAAGATTACGCTGGAAATCAGGCTCAATAATTAGCTTGCCATTATCGTATTTTCGCATCAACTCAAAAACAGTTTGAGGGTCTTCACGAATATCAATATCTGCTTCAGTAGGATCGTAAGGATATAGCCCTTCTTCACCTTGATCTTCTTCCAAGGTGTCATCATCTGTTTCTATTACCTCATTTATAAAATCACTTTTTTCTATTGTTGTAATCATATACATCCTAAGATTTTAATCTGTATAAGTAAGTTGTTGGAATTAAACGTAGGATGGGTTAGCGATAGCGTAACCCATCATTGCTGTCTAATTGATGCGTTACGTTGCACTAACGCATCCTACATTTAATTATACCTTCCTACTTAGTTTTCGCATTATAGCTTATTGGTTTGGGCAAGCCTTTTAATCCATAATCGCGCTCTTATTCAAAGCAATAAGTTGCTTGAACTTGTCGTTGTCTAGCTCCGTGAGCCAAGACTCATCAGATCCCACGATCGCACCAGCCAGTTTCTTTTTGTCCTCAATCATTTGATCGATACGCTCCTCTAGGGAACCAATCGTAATGAATTTATGGACAAAGACATTTTTCTTCTGACCAATCCGAAAGGCGCGATCGGTGGCTTGGTCTTCAACGGCGGGATTCCACCAGCGATCGAAGTGGAAAACATGATTTGCCTTGGTGAGCGTAATACCGACACCGCCAGCCTTGAGGGAGAGAATGAATACCGAAGGCTCTGTTTCAGGATCTTGGAACTCGGTAATCATCCGCTCGCGTTTATCACGATTTGTGCCGCCGTGAATGTAGTAGGTGTTGTAATGCAGCTTTTGACGGATGTACTTTTCCAGAGCATCACCAATCTCCGTAAACTGCGTAAAGATTAACAGGCTTTCTCCTTCCGAAATCACCTCCTCCATCATCTCCGATAAACGACTAAGCTTATGCGATCGCTCGGTTGTAAAGTCGCTACCATCTTGCAAAAACTGACGCGGATGATTGCAAATTTGCTTGAGCTTCAGCAATGTCGAGAGAATTAAACCCTTACGCTGAATACCTTCCACTTCATTGAGTTGTTTTTCCACATCCCTAACCACTACTTCATAGAGGGAGGCTTGTTCTTTGGTGAGGTTGGTATAAAGCTTTTGTTCGATTTTATCGGGCAGGTCTTTAATGATGGATTGATCGGTTTTGACGCGCCGCAAAATAAATGGCTCGACCAGTTTTTTTAATACACCTGCTTGAATCTGATCATTATTCTTTTGAATTGGTGTTTCAAAGGATTTTTTAAACTGGGCTTCTTTACCTAAATAGTTAGGATTTAGGAAGTTGAAAATTGACCATAAATCTAACAGTCGATTCTCAACGGGTGTACCTGTGAGGGCAAGGCGATGTTTTGACTCTAATTTGAGAATTGCTTTAGTTTGGGCTGCCTTCGGGTTTTTGATGTTTTGGGCTTCATCAATCACAATCCGATGCCAATTTACAGAACCAAATAGAGCTTCATCTTTGCGAATGAGCGTGAAGGAAGTAATAATCAAATCATGGGTTTGATAGATCTCTTGAAATGCAGCAGCATCTTGCAGGCGATCGCTACCATGATGCACGATCGCTCGTAAATGGGGCGCGAACTTCTCGATTTCCTTTTGCCAATTGCCGACAACGGAAGTGGGCGCAATCAGTAATGTCGGTGGAATCTCATTTACCGATGCAAAGGCAGGAAGAACTTTTTTAGATTTTGTTGTTTTGGTTGATTTTTTGGCTTTAGTCGGTTCAGGAGTTTCTGTAATTGCAGCACGTTCATTCACCAATCTCGCAATAATTTGCACCGTTTTACCCAAGCCCATATCATCGGCTAGACAACCATTTAAGCCCAAATTTTCCAGATATTGCAACCATGCTACGCCACGTTTTTGATATTCGCGCAGAGTTCCCTTTAGTTGAGACGGATTTTCAATGGGTTCAAATTGCTGCTTGTCTTGCAACTTAGTTAACATCTCCGCAAGGACACTATTGCGATCAACTTCCCAATCAGGATCAGTGGCAGTTAACTTCATCAGATCAATTAGACTCATTGCCGATGTGCCTTGTCCCTGCTGTTGCCAGAAGGTGAGCATCTCCTGCATTTTGTCGCGATCAAGTTCAATCCATTCGCCGCGAAACTTGACTAATGGTGTTTTCGCATTAACTAGCTGTTCCCATTCCTTTGCAGAAACAGTTTCATCACCGATCGCTAATTCGTACTGATATTCCACTAATTGATCAAAACCAAAGTAGCTCTTGGCTTGAGTTTTAGAACTTGCCGCACTTTTGCCCGAACCTTTGAGCTTGATTTTTGCCTTGCGTCTACCCGCAGGTGTCCACCAAGCAGGCACAACCACTTTGTAACCCGCATCTTCTAAAACCCACGCCGATTCTTTCAGGAATTCAAAGGCTTGATCGAGGTTGAGACTTAAACCAATCGGGCGATCGGTTTCTAAGCCTTGCCAAATGGGATTATAGATTCTGGCAGCATAACCAAGATTTAACAATAGATTCTGCTCAAACTCTTTGCCAAACTGTTTTTCAAAAGCTTTCTTTTTGGCTGCCGTCATTGTCCAATAATCAGCTAGTGGCAATTTCAGCGATGGATCTTGTTTAGGCGCAACTTGAAATTGCAATTGCCAAGGCTCCTCTTCCTTGAATGGAGCTTGGAGTTGAAAGCAAAGATAAAAAGCAGAATCCGATTGGGTACGGATAATTTTTTGTCGCCATGCTTGCCATTGTTGATATTCTTCTAAAGCTGCACTGGTATCAATAATGCTATTGGCAAAACTATCTTTAGAAAAATTCAGACATTTTTCTAATAAAGAGTCTGATACTTGCTTATCAAATTGGGCTGTGGAGGGTGTATTGGTGAGAATGCTATGCAGAATAGATTCTGAGAAATGCTGTAACAGTGTGCGGCGATCGCTAAATAATGGGTGTCCCGCAGGTTCGCTAAATCCCGCAACACAGGCGAGGGGCATATATTCCACATATTGTCCGAGTTCTTCTTCATATTTCTCAGACACAATTTCCCAAGCTGGATAAATCTCAAATGTGGGTGCTTGACTTGCTACTTTTTTGGATTTCGCTGAAGCTTTGCTTGACTTCGCAGCTTTAACCTCAAGTTCCCGATACTTGAAGGCAGGAATATATTGATTCTTGAGAATAATTTGTTTGAAGGCTTGGGTGTAGTGATACCAAAATAGTAAATCAGATCCTAGCTGTACTTCCGCAAGATTATTAATGGCGATGAAATGTAGGTCATTCAGCAATTTGACAACATTAATGGCGCGGCAATATTGATAACTACCAGTTTTGACAGGAGTAGTCACCTGATAACAGTCAATTTGCCAATATTGCAAATCAAAGTCTTCAGGGCTTGCAATTTCTAAATATCTTGCGGATTCGAGAGATGGTAAGGGCTTGTTTTCACTTGTCGGTAAGAGAAAGTATTTTGGCAAAACCGCCTTGTTAGCACTGTATTTCTGAGGATTGTTTTCTTGTAAAAGCTCATCTTTAATCGCTAGCTCGTTAAACAAAAATGACTTTAAATCTGGTTCCGCCAGACTAGCAGGATGTCTTGGCGATACATCCTCAGATACTTTCGTCGTCTTGGATGATTTGCGTTTGGTTTTGGCGATCGCCTTAGTTTCAGTCGTCTCTACCCAAATATAAAAATTGCCAGTCTGGATGAAGCCATCATTTTGATTACGAATCCAAGTACCATGCAGAATTTTCATAGAATTTCTCGGTCGGGCTGAAGTTATGGTTTATGAAAACCTGATAAGGTTCATTTAATCAAATATATGTAAAGAAATTAGCACAACACAGGCTCTTAAATATTTCACAAACAGGCTGTAAAGGCTTGTCAGAAACCTGTATGGTTGCCCTATGAATTCCTCTTACTTTCTTGGGGCTTTCTTGGGGCTTTCTTGGACTTAATGTTATTCTGATAACCAACCAGCTTTCTAAATAGCAGCTATGTCACCAGTAAAAGAAGCTCCTTCCGCGATCGCCAGCATTGCCAGTCTAAATGGGGAATCACTACACGGTCATCATGGTCCGACGGTAGAACGTCCTTGGGGTTCATTCACCACCCTTGAAGAAGGACGGGGTTACAAAATTAAGCGTATTGAAGTTAAGTCTGGACATCGACTTAGCCTCCAAATGCACCACCACCGCAGCGAACACTGGATTGTCGTGTCGGGGACAGCCAAAGTGACCTGTGGTGAACAGGAAACGATGATTAGCACCAATCAATCCACCTATGTACCTAAATGTACCGCCCACCGTCTGGAGAATCCAGGGGTCATTCCATTAATCATCATTGAGGTACAGAATGGTGAATATTTGGGCGAAGATGACATTATTCGCTTCCAAGATGACTATTCGAGACATGAAAAGAAATAATTCTATAGCAAGGTAAAGTTTGCTTTTGCTTAGGACATAAAACCCAAAAGACTGATAGTGCCGCTTCGCGGCACTATCAGTCTTTTGGGTTTTGCTATAACAAAGGGCTGAAGCCCCTTATCTTTTTTGATAACAAGCAAGAGCGATCGCGTTTAAAATAGTTGAGGCAATCTAGAATCGTTTCAACGTGAATAAAATCCCTCCCTTTGATGTATCGCAGCAATATCAACAAATTGGCGATCGCCTAAATAAAGCTGCCTTAGAAGTACTAGCATCGGGGCAGTACATTGGTGGACAAACTGTAAGTCAGTTTGAGACTGAATTTGCTAATTATATTGGCTCCAATCATGGTATTGCTTGCAATTCTGGTACTGATGCTCTGTATTTAGCAATGCGTGCCTTAGATATCGGGGAGGGTGATGAAGTAATTACTTCACCGTTTACTTTTTTTGCCAGTGCCGAAACCGTGAGCATGGCGGGTGCAAAACCAGTATTTGTCGATATTGAGTCCCATAGCTTTAATATCAATGTAGATCTCATCGAAGCGGCGATTACCGATCGCACTAAGGCGATTATGCCTGTGCATTTGTTTGGGCGAGCAGTAGATATGGCGAAGTTAATGGCGATCGCCAAAAAGCATGATCTCTATGTGATCGAAGATTGCGCTCAGGCAACAGGGGCGACCTTTGATGGTCAAAAAGTCGGCAGTATTGGTGATGTCGGTTGCTTTAGCTTTTATCCAACCAAAAATCTGGGGGGCTGTGGTGATGGCGGCATGATGACCACCAATAACGCCGCAATTGATGAAAAGTTGCGAATTTTGCGTGAACATGGCAGTCCTAAGCGTTATTACCACGAATATATCGGCATGAATTCACGCCTTGATTCGTTACAGGCAGCCCTTCTGCAAGTGAAACTGCCCTATCTCGACAAGTGGAATGCTCAACGATGTGAGATTAGCGATCGCTACACAGATCTGCTCAAAGACGCAAATATCTCCAATCTGGTAACACCGCACCATTGTTCTGGCAGTGTCTGGAATCAATACACAGTATGTATCGGTGATGGCAAACGAGATTTTGTGCAGACGCAACTACGGGAGCAAAATATCATCACGATGATTTACTATCCTCTGCCCTTACATTTGCAATCTGTTTATAACAACTTGGGCTATCAAAAAGGTGATTTTCCTGTTACTGAAGATATTTGCGATCGCGTCCTATCTTTACCGATGTTCCCCGAACTCAGCGAAGAACAACAACAGCGAGTCGTCAGTACTTTAAAAACTATCCTTAAATAATTCCCAGAAATCATAAAAGGCGGTGCAACGCGCCGCCTTTATGATCCATAGCCTAAAACCTGCTCGGCAGTGAGGGTAAAGCCAGAAACTACCGTTGATGTAATAAAATTACGTGATGAGGCTTGCAAATACGCGGCTGATTCTTCAGTAACTATCATGAGATCAGGGATACGACAGCTTGATCTTTTTCCTGACACTGCAATTTCAGTATTGTAAAGAATTAAAGCAAAGGGAATATATTTAGCAAACTCAAACAGTAGAAACTTAGCAATATTAATATTTCCATAGGATTCGGTCGGCATTGTTACTAGTTCTCCGTTGACTAGCTCATAGCGTGTATCTGTACCATCGTCATAGCTGAAATAGTCTTCTATGGTCATTAGTTTAGAGGGGCTAGCTGTCGCTAAGGTCATAATTTAAGTCCTCTCTTACGCATGACAAAATTGTAATCCAAGAATCGTATGGCGGCGCGAAGCACCGCCATGCGATCGCTAGCAAGCAAAGACAACGCAAAGCGTCGCCTTTGCCTATAATAATCACAGCTAAATTAGGGAATAATCATGGGCATTATTAACTCGGTGTTTGCGAAATGGAAAAAACCTTCACAGGGGGTGGGGAATGATCCAAATGTGCAGACTATTCCAATCTCTAGCACCACGCAACCAACTGTGACATCTCAACCCAGTACAGCCGCACAAAGATATGCAGAACTAGAGGCAGAGTTAACGCGATCGCATCAAGGCTCACATCAAGTAGTGCAAACTAAACCAATTAATCAACCAAAACCATCTGGAGGATTTCGCAAATTAGGCAAAAGACTGATTTGGATCGGCGTTCTGGTGGGGATTCCTGCGGGGATTATTTATGTGGTGAACTTGCCCTATCCTGCCATTCGGCAACCTGTAGCAAAGGCGGCTCCACTTTTGCTATTGCCAAGTAACATGGCGATCGATGCCAATTTTAAAAAAGGACAAGCAACAATTGAAGAAGTCAGACAATTAATTGAATCTCCCACTAGTCCTGCTGATCTTGATCGTGGTGAGATCAAACTTAAGGAGGGTAAGACAGCTTTAGATGCAATTCCTGCATGGTATATCGCAGATTGGGCAGACTATTCACGAGGATATAACAGTTGGGGATACGATTGGCGATTTACACCCTCTGGCTTGCAAGCGGCGCGAATTAAGGCAGGACAGCTAGAAGCAAAAGTCTTTCAAGAGAAAAATGCTCAGATTGCACTTACTGATGCTGAGCAATCAATAACTATGGCTAAGACTGTATTTCAGCAAGCTGCAAAACCCTTAGATAAGAAAATGGCGATCCAAAACTGGCAAGCCGCGATCGATCGCTTAGCCCAGATTCCATCACAAACGATGGCAGGACGTAGGGCGCAGCAATTAATTAGTACTTCAACTAGAGATTTAAAAGAAGTGGGAGGACTTGCCGTAGGTAATGAGAAATCCCTATCATTGATTAGTTCGGCTGAGGGATTTGCTCAAAAAGCTGCCCAATCTGGTCAAAACCCTCCCCATTCAATTGCTCGCTGGACTGAAATCGCCAAAATGTGGCAAGATGCAATCAAACTGTTAGAAAGTATTCCTGCTAATGATGTGCAGGGTTATGCTGAAGCCCAAAGACAGCTAGTGGAATATAGAGCTAGTCTCTCGGAAGTGAAAGTGCGGTTACAAAATGAGCAGGAGTCTGTACAAGCGCTAGATCGCGCTAACCAGCAATTAACAGCTTTATGGGCATGGTTACCGAAGGATGGTAAAGACTTGAATCGAAATCAAGCAATGGGTCGTTTTTTAGCGATTCGTGCTGAGCTAGATAAAGTTAAAAGTGGAACAACGGTTTATTTGCCAGCCCAAGAAATTAAGGTTCAAGTGCAGAATCAATTGAAGTTATTAGAGCAGGCAAAGTGATACATATCTCATTTATTAACGGATTAAACTATGACCAAATTTGACTTTCTATCGGATATCCAAAAGCCTTGGCACTACATGGACGTAGAGCAAATACTGAAGGATTTAGAGTCTTCGATGGAAGGTTTGTCCTATGTAAATGCAAGGCAAAGATTACGACATTTAGGAGCGAATAAACTACCGCGATCGCGTCCAATTAGTAAAATCCTCTTACAACCTTTGCTCAATCCTTTGACCTATCTATTGATAGTCGCCGCAGTTTATTTGCAATGGAATGGTGCGGAGGGATGGGCGCTGATTCTGGTGGGGGTATTGCATAAAGCGATTGGCATCTGTTTATCTATAGGGTCAATTAAAACAAGAGAGAAAGTTAGCCGTGATCGCCCTCAACGTCGTCAAAATGAACCTTCTAATTCTGTCATAGTTCTACGCGATCGCGAAGAAATGGAATTACCATCACGGGATTTGGTCTTGGGGGATGTACTGATTTTAAGGGAAGGCGATCGCCCCAATGTCGATGTGCGAGTTCTCGAAACATCCGACGATTTACTTGTAAATCAAACTAATTTGGGTGGTGAGGCAATTTGTCATAAGCAAGCGGATCTCACCTTAGAAGAGAAAACACCACCCCTTGAATGTAGCAATATGATCTATGCGGGGACAGAAATTTCTTCAGGAACTGCTAAGGGACTGGTGATTGCCACAGGTCGCTTCACTCAAGAACAGGCGGCTCTCATCCAAGAAAAGCCATTCTCTGTCGTGCATTCAGAATTGCGACAATTGCAACAGGTTTGGATTGGGTTGTTAGTACTAGTAACTGTAATTGTGATTGGGTTTGCGTGGCAGAGGGGGATTATCATCAATGCTATGACTGCCGCCGCCCTGATTGTGAGTACCTATCCTCAAAATTTGTTGCGAATCGCGACACAGGTGCAGTTATTTGGAATGCGAGATCTCGCTAAACAGCGCATTTGGGCAAGATTTCCCTCCGTCTTAGATGCGATCGCCAGAGTGACTACGATTGTCCCAATTGTCGAGTCAGACGTGGTGTTGAGCTTTGATAACTTGAGTCGCGCAGGTATTGAGTGGCGGGGATTGATCAGAGCTTCCGAAGCTGATGCTACAGCTTTTAGTCAAGTCATTGGCATTGAAACCCATAGTTATTTTGATGCTCCTCAAGAGCGAATTCGTCAATGGCAAAATAGTTACCAAAATACTCGCCAAAATACTCGCCTCAAATCTGCCAATGCTGTTGCAGTGATTGGCAATGATATTGAAGATATTCCTTTATTAAAGGCAGGTGATGTAGGAATTTGCGATCGCACCTGTCGTAAAGAATTGCAGGATAGTGCAGGACTGATCTTACCTAAGGATGATTTCCATTATTTACCGATCGCCATTCTTGAAGGACGTGCCACCTTTGATCGTTTACAACGCACGGCTCTACTCACGGCTACTAGTTCTTTCACGTTAGCGGTGTTAACTCTGATGGATACTGCCGCAGGGTTTGCGATGCCGCCGTTGCAGCTAATCTGGGTTGGCGCGATCGCCACACCACTTGTGGCTTTTCCCTTAGTTCTCGAACCCACCCATGAGAGTCTATTATTTCAACCTGCTCATCGCTTTCAGACCATTTTACGCCCTAGCAACTATCTGCGAATTTTGTTAGCTGTTACCGCCACAATTACCGCCGTTTCCTTAGTATTTTGGCTCAAATATCAAGGGCAACCCTCGATGTTTTCCCAAGCAAGATCGATGGCATTTGCGACTCTTGGCTTCAGTCAAATTTTCCATGCCTGTGCGATCGCTCGTCAAAGCGTATTTAGCAATCTGCCACTTCTACTCGGCATATCCTTCATCGCCGTCTTCCAAATCATCTTCGTGCAGATTCCTTTATTTGGCGATCTCATGGCAACGGTTCCTTTAAATGGAGTGGAATGGGCGATCTCTATTCTCAGTGCCACTGCTGTTTTTTGGGTACAGGAATTAATCAAAACGAGTTAATTACTAGTTCTCGCTTTTGAGCCAAACCTGTGATTTTCTGCGATGCATTTAGGACTTCAACGCCCACAACATTACCATCGGAGTCATAGTCTAAGATCACACCTTCTGATACTTCATCACTTTCAGCAATTTTTGATTCTGTCCATCGAATGTACAGAGCATCTACTTTTGCGTCATAAGCTGATTTCATGATTTACTCCCAATATTTATCATTCTACTGACTGAATAGCTTCGAGAGCCTTTTGATACCATACGGTATTCCCTTGATCTTGAAAAAGTTGTGCAGCTTTCTGAAAGTCTCTTAATGCTCCACGCTTTTCTTCGATCTGATATTTGGCATACCCCCGACTATAGTAAGCATCCGCAAGAGTTCTACTAACCCAATTACGATTAATTCGGATCGCGGCGTTGTAAGCAGAGATTGCTCCTTGATAGTCTCCTAAATCAGATTTCGCTGATCCGAGATTGAAGTGGGCAAGAGAATAGTCTGGCTTGAGACGGATAGCCTCGTTCCAGTCATCGATTGACCCTTGCTTATTTCCTAAATTGTAGTTTGCTAATCCTCGCCCCGTATAGGCATCCGCAGGAGTTCTACTAACCCAATTACGATTAATCCTGAGCGCTTCGTCATAATCATAAATGGCTCCCTGATTGTCTCCTAAATCAGACTTTGCTAAGGCGCGATTGTAATAAACAAGGGAATAGTCAGGATTGAGACGGATGGCTTCGCTCCAGTCGTTGAGAGAGCCTTGCTTATTTCCTAAGTTGTACTTGATTAATCCTCGACCAGTGTAGGCATCAGCAAGACTTCTTGCACCCCAATTGCGGTTAATCTCGATCGCTCGGTTATAGTCAGCGATCGCACCCTGATTGTCATTTAAAGATGACTTTGCTAAGGCACGATTGTAGTAAGCAAGGGAATAGTCAGGTTTGAGACGGATCGTTTCGTTATAGTCAGCGATCGCGCCGCGATAGTCACCTTTATTCTGTTTTCTAAAAGCGCTATTAAAGTAATCTAAGTGAGCCTGCGCTAACTTAGGTATGACTTGCATTGATGATTGAGCGATCGGTTCAGCATGACTTGATAACGGTTCTTTCCCCAAAGAAATTGTCAATGCTAAAGCTACTAGACCAAGGAAACGCCAAGACATAAACTTAACCCCTCAAAATCATCTAAATTTTCATAATATTAACATGAATCTTTTTAAGTAAGTAGCTGGGCATAATTAAAAACTAGATCCAAAACCTGTGGCGCTCGCTGCGCGAGCGCCACAGGTTTTGGGGTTTTATATTTAATTGCACCTAGCTACTTAGCTGGGCATAATTTGCTGTAATCGCTGTAATCAATGTAAGCTGCAAATAGACCATATAGCTGTCGCCAGTCTAAAACCAAAAGATGAGTGGCGGCGCTTCGCGCCGCCACTCATCTTATTTGTGCTAATACAAATTACGACAGCTATAGTATTGATTGCGCTAGAAATTATTAAATACATGAGCTTAATGCCCAAGCATTTATCTAACCCTGCTCCAAAACGTCAATCTCCCCAAACCTCTAAAACAATACCTTTGAGGCAATGGTGCTTTTTTGCGAGTTTGACGATCGCCCTGCTATCAGGCTGTCAGAGTCAACCAACACCAACTCCTACAGCCGCTATACCAGAGGTTACGAGTAAACCAACAGTCGCGGCGATCGCCAAAGATCCAGAGGGGATTTTAGAACGGGTAAAAGCGCGTGGCAAGCTGATCTGTGGCGTGAATGGTAAACTGTTGGGATTTAGCTATGTCGATGACAAGGGCGTTTGGAGTGGCTTAGATGTAGACTATTGCAGAGCGATCGCCGCCGCCGTCTTGGGAGATGCGAAGGCAGTTGAGTTTAAACCTCTGCTAGCGAAAGATCGCTTTACTTCAGTTCAAAATGGTGAAGTGGATGTGTTGATGCGAAATACAACCCGTACCTTGACTCGCGATGTTACTCCTAATATTTCCTTTGCACCTACGACTTTCTTTGATGGACAGGGAATTATGCTAAGGATTGGAGGACTAAAACCCACTTCCCCTTCTCCTAGCCCGACTGGTTCCCCAAATACTGCGTCACCATCGCCATCAGCCTCACCTAGCCCCAGCCCTAGTCCTGAGACAAACAAACCTGATATTAAACCTGAGATCAAGTCGGACAGTAAAGATATTAAATCTGATAAGCAAACACCAAGAACCAATGAAGAATTGGCGATCGCTCTTAAGGAACTGACGGGTAAGAAAATCTGCGTAGAAACAGGAATAAATGCTTCCAATCTAGAATCGACATTTAAAGAAGCAAAAGTCGAGATTTCTACCGTCATTTTGCCTGATCTCGATAGTGTTTTGAGTGCTTATGCCAAAGGAGACTGTGAAGCAATTTCTTCAGAAAAATCACAGTTGGCAGCATGGAAAAGTAAGCTCCCACGGGTTGCCGATCACAAGATTTTAGATCTGAGTTTATCCAAGGAGCCACTTAGCCCAGCGATCGTTAGTAATGACGATCGCTGGCGGGATGCAGTGACATGGGTAATTTATGCCACTTTTTATGCGGAAGAATTGGGAATTAGTACCGATAACTACAGCGTTTTTAAAGATGCTAAAAATCCTGAAATATCGAAGTTTCTCGGTACATCTGATTCTCTAGGCATTGAGCTTGGTCTTGCCCCCAACTGGACAACCCAAATCCTTAAACAAGTAGGAAATTATAGTGATATTTATAATCGTAATCTAGTTCCCTTAGACATTCCACGCGGTTTAAATCGCTCTTGGAAGCAGGGTGGTTTACTCTATTCGATGCCCTTTCGCTAATGAAATATAGCGCTTTTCAAGCAAGTGAAGTATGGAATTGTTTCCCCACCTTTGGCGGGGAAACAATTCCATACTTCATTAGAACCTATTTAAGAAAACAAGAGAGCAGCTAAAAGGGTATAAAAAAAGGGCAAGATAGGACATAAACCCCAAGAAGCGAGGTGCGGCGCGGAGTGCCGCACCTCGCTTCTTGGGGTTTAGTTTGTACTAACCAACTCTTGCTTTGCTATATACCTTGCTTTAATTCGTAAAATGTTACGTGATCTCACTCCCCAGACTTCTTATAGCGGTAGCCAGTTATGTTAGGACAAACCCAAAACCCAAAAGAGAGTTGCGGCGCTACGCGCCGCAACTCTCTTTTGGGTTTTATGTCTTAACTAAAATGGCTATAGCTATAAATGGATTCTAAAATACAGGCAATCACCAAACACTCTCAAACCCATGCCCCAAATCAATTTCCAAATTAGCTGGCCCAATGGTTCCGAACAGACTTGTTACTCTCCATCTCTAATTGTCAAAGAATATTTTGAACCCAATGTTGAATATAAATTAGATGAGTTCATAGAATCTGCACGAACAGCCCTTAATATTGCTAGCGATCGCGTTCAAGCTAAGTATGGGTTTCCTTGTGGATTAGCGATCGGGCAGTTACAAGATATTGAAGCTAGAGCATCTGCGTATCAAAGTCTAGAAAATCCTAAAGTCAAGTTTATCCGCTTTATTGAGTCTTAGACCTGTAAAGTTGCGCCCCTGCGGGGCGCAACTTTGCGGGTTTGGGTTTGGTAGTTCATCTACCTACAATCTTTCGCCAAGATTGGTTTACTGTAATCCTGTGAGTTATGATGCTCTGAGTGCGTTTAGGTAAATAAAAGTCCGTGTTAGACATTAAGCTCGTGCGATCGCAGCCCGAACAGGTGCAAGCTCGCCTCAACAGTCGAGGCAAAGGTTACGACATTAGTAGACTGGTCGAACTAGAGCAGGAAGTTCGTGCCTTAGAAACTCAGCGATCGCATTTGCAAGCCGAAAGCAATGACATCGGTAAGCAAGTTGGCATCAAAATGAAATCAGGTGCGCCCGCCGCCGAAATTGAAGCACTCAAAGCGCGATCGCCCGAAATCAAACAACAACTAGCAGAACTAGAACCCAAAGAAAAAGCACTGCGTGAAGAAAGCAATGCCATCTTGATGACCTTGCCCAATTTGCCTAGCGAAACCACTCCCATCGGTGCAAATGAAACCGAAAATGTGGAAATCCGACGTTGGGGTGATGAATATAAAACTACGCGCTCCGATATTCTGCCCCACTGGGAAATTGGCGAAAAACTAGGCATTCTCAATTTTGAACGGGCTGTTAAAATCTCTCAAGCTCGCTTTGTAAACTTAATCGGTGCTGGTGCTGCCCTCGAACGTGCCTTAATTCAGTTCATGCTGAATACCCATACCGCCAATGGCTATGTGGAAGTCGCACCGCCGCTTTTGGTGAATACTGCTAGCATGACAGGCACTGGACAATTACCGAAGTTTGCCGAAGACTTATTCAAATGTGCCGAAGATGAACTGTGGCTGATTCCCACTGCGGAAGTCCCTGTGACGAACTTATATCGCGATGAAATCTTTGAGGAAGAATCTTTACCTGTTCATCATTGCGCCTATACCCCATGTTTTCGTCGAGAAGCAGGTAGCTATGGACGTGATACTAGAGGCTTGATTCGGTTGCACCAGTTCAACAAAGTGGAACTCGTTAAATTTGTGCGTCCCGAAAACTCGGCGGCAGAGCATGAACAACTAGTACGTGATGCGGAATCAATTTTGCAAGCCTTGAAACTTCCCTATCGAGTGCTTGAACTCTGTACAGGTGATATAGGCTTTAGTGCAGCGAAATGTTACGACCTTGAAGTATGGCTACCGACCGCAAATACCTATCGCGAAATTTCTAGCTGCTCGAACTTTCTTGATTTCCAAGCCCGACGTGCGAATATTCGCTTTAAGAGTAAGGGCAAGAAGGGAACGGAATTTTTGCATACGCTCAATGGCTCAGGATTGGCAGTTGGACGCACTATGTCCGCAATTCTAGAAAACTATCAGCAACCTGACGGACGAATTTTAATTCCTGAAGTGTTACAACCTCTGTTAAACAGAGAATATCTCTAAAAAAAGCAATCTGTACGTGCTTTTTTTAGAAAACTATCGCGAGACTCAACTATGGCAACAATCCACCGACTGCATCCCGACAATCCCCAAGCCCGCACGATCGCTCAGATTGTGAATGCTTTGCGTGATGGGGCGGTCATGCTCTATCCGACGGATACTGTCTATGCGATCGGTTGCGACCTAATGTCTAAGTCAGCTCTAGAACGTGTGCGTAAACTCAAGCAGATGTCGAATGACAAGCCGCTGACATTTTTATGCTCATCGCTCTCGAATATTGCAGAATATGCGATCGTTTCTAATGCTAACTATCGCACGATGAAAAGCTTGGTTCCAGGTCCTTTTACCTTCATTTTGCCAGCGACTAAGCTTGTCCCAAAATTAGTCCAAAATCCTAAACGCAAAACTACAGGGATTCGCGTTCCTGATCATGGCGTATCTCAGACGATAATTGAGGCGTTAGGAAATCCGATTATTTCCACATCGGCAAATTTGACGGAAGACGATCTGGATGATGAGGACTTTAGCTCTCAGAACAAAAATAATAAGCAGCGCAATGTTTGTAATTTGCCTAAAATTGAGCTATTTGATTATTTTTCTAAGTTAGTTGATTTCATCGTCGATGACGGCTCTGACCATAGCTATGAAGTTTCTACTATCCTCGACTTGACCGATGATCTCAATCCGCAAGTCCTGCGTCAAGGTTTAGGCAAAGTAGACTTCTAATAAAAAGAGTAGCAGCGCTTAGCGCTGCTACTCTTTTTATTAGAAGCTTAGTTGCACCGCAACTAAGCTTTTGGGTGACTGGTGACAAGATATCTAGGAAGTTTGTGCCTTGAGCCATGCCCAAGGTACAGCAAGTACTTTTCCAGATTTAGGCACAAAGGCACGTTGCTTAAAGACTTCGTAGTTATTTTTTTCGATCGCCTTTAAAATATTGCGATACAAAATTAGGGAAGACCACACGGGCCATCGGGCATCGCGACATAGCGCCGAAATACCATCTTCAGCGTGTTGATAAAACTGACGCGCTCTTTGGATTTGGAAACGCATTAACTCAACCCAGCGATCGTCAACCGTACCATTCAATAGATCTTTTTCGGTATAGTCAAAATAATGCAGATCCTCAAGGGGTAAATAAATTCTGCCACGTTGAGCATCTTCACCAATATCTCGCAAAATATTCGTCAACTGCATCGCAATGCCTAAAGCGATCGCCGCTTCTGTGGCTGTGGCAATTATCGATGGATCTTTAGTCTCAAAGCCCATGATTGCCGCCGACATCAAGCCGACTGTCCCTGCAACACGATAGCAGTATAGATGTAGATCATCGAAGGTTTGGTAGCGATCGTACTTGAGATCCATTCGCATTCCAGAGATCATGTCCTTGAAAGGCTGGATCGGCATGGGGTATTGCTTAACGGTGTCAGCTAAGGCAATATCCGAAGCATGGATAGGATTGCCTCGAAATGTTGCCTCCAACTGCTTTTCCCAGTTAAAAAGCGTTTCCGCATCGGTGCTTTCAGCTTGCATTCCATCAACAAGCTCGTCGGTGCGCCGACACCAAGCATAAATAGCCCAAACTGCTCGTCGTTTGGCTTCCGACATCAGCATTGTGCCAAGATAAAAGGTCTTGGCATACTTTGCCGTGATGCAACGACAAATCTCGTAGGCTTCATCCAGACTGACTGGCTGACGCATTCCCATCGGCTTAGGCACTGACGACAGATGGATTTGACTGGTTTTGGTTAGAGGTTCGACCAAGGACTTTATTTCCAGAAGATTGACTTGCTTTGTGGATTTCCTGTGCTGTTAGCTTACCAGAAAGTACCGCCCCTTCCATACTGCCTAGATACTCTTGCATAGTATAGCTACCTGACAAAAAGAAATTAGCAATCGGCGTAACTTGGCTTGGACGGTAGGCTTGACGACCAGGGATGGCTTTATAAACTGATCGTGGAGTTTTTAAAACTTTGGCTTTACGAACTTTAGCAACATGGGGAATTTGTTCTGGGAAAAGTTTGGCAAGTTCATCCATCGTGGCTTGGATTATTTCCTCATCGGATTTGCCGATCCATTCTTCCGCAGGAGCAACTACTAATTCCAGCATCGATCGCTCTGGGTCGTAGTATTCCTTAGTAGTGACACTCATATCGGCATAAACGCTAAGAATTGGCGATCGCGAGAATAGCAATTGATCAACATTAGTAAGTTTGCGATCGAACCAAATCTGGACATTAATTACAGGTACACCTTCGAGTCCATCAAGTTTCTGGAAAAATGCCTGTTGTTTCCAAGGGTCAGGGGTTAATAACTTGAGTGCATCCACAGACATGGCAGAAACATAAGCATCAGCAACGATTTGGCGATCGCTTGCACCATTTAGCCCACGAATTTCTAAATACTTAACCGTGCCATCGTCATTTAGCACAATTTCTTTTAATGGGGCGCTAGTGTGGATTTCACCACCATTTTTAGTAATGTAATCGGCGATCGGCTGACAGAGACGTTCTGGAGGTGCGCCATCGAGAAAAGCAATTTTTGAACCGTAGCGTTGTTGTAAAAACTTGTTAAGCGCTGTGAGGATGACGGTTGCGGAAACTTCATCGGGGTTAATAAAGGTAAGTGCCTTAGAAGCAGCAATAAAGATATCTGTATTTACACCGTCATCAATACCTTGCTGACGCAACCATTCAATCAGGCTATAGCGATCCATATCTTCAACATACTTTTGCCCACGTACGATCGCAGGAAACAAGCCAATCGCAAAGCGAATTTTCTGCTCCCATGTCAACATATCGTTGTTTTTGAGGATGGAAACGATCACGTTAAAGGGGGCAGGGATATCGGGTACATCGAAGCGGGATAGAGTTCCCGGTTTTTCGGGCTGGTTAAAGATCAGAGTATGTTGTTTCCATTGCAAGCGATCGAGGATATTTAATTCACCCATCAGTTGCAACATATTGGGATAAGCCCCAAAAAAGGCGTGTAACCCTGTTTCTAGCCAATCACCATCTTCATCTTTCCATGCTGCGACTAAGCCACCAAGAACGTCACTGCGCTCTAACAAGATGGGCTGATGTCCCGAATCAATTAAATACTTGGCACAGGATAATCCTGCTAACCCTCCTCCAGCGATCGCCACACGCATATTGCTCTAATACCTGTACGTTTAAATTTTTTTGATTACTTGTCTCCATCTTACTTTGCAAAGCTTAATAATTTACTAATTTTTTGCCAAAACCAGAGAGGACTAGCTCCTAACTTTTGATGCTGGTGTGGGATTTTTCCAGTACTATGCCTCTTTGTTTTACTGCTCACGCCTTACCTAACCAGTGATGCGCTCAGCTACTTATACTGTTTGCAAATTTTGCATCGCTCGTTGCGCGTAATAACGCATCTCTTCAGCCCTGCGCCATAATTCTTGTCCTGTATGTAAATGATGATCGTCAAAATTTAAGGTGAAATAATTTAATTCTTCGATGCCGTCACTAATCGCATTGAGACAATGGTAAAGATAGCTAGCGATTCCTGCGGCTGAGGCAGGATTAGGAAATGCCCTAAAGAAGATTTGCGCTTTGGCGTAGGAGCCACGACATTCATCAATATAGTCTTCAAAATCTTCCATCAGTCCATCATCGTACGGATCATCCGCCAATGCATCAATCTGTTCATCTAGACTATCGAGAATAACTTCCAGCATTTCGATGATTGGCTCATAAACCTGTCTCAGCCATTGATTTAGCTTCTGATCTTCATTGAGATGGGTTTCACGCTTGGAAGGCGATCGCTTGATGCCATGAGATGCGCTATTAGGATTGTGTTTAATACCAAGACTGCGATCGTAATGAGCGCGAGATTGGGGATTGCTCAGCACCTCGTAAGCAAGATTAATTGAGGCAATATCATCGTGATTATCAAGGTGGTGATTACAATCAGGATGAAACTCTTTGACCAGACCACGATAGGCACTCTTGACCTCAGCAGGAGCAGCGTTATAGCTAATTCTTAGGGTCTTGTAATGATTGATTTGTTGGATGCGATCGCTTGTCCTAGCCATGTCCTTAGTGATTAATCTACGTGTATGCTGATTTTTTTATGCTTGTCATACCGAATGTATGGATCTCGATATTCTCGAAACGTGAATTTCTAAACAGTGCAAAACTTATCTATTAAGCATTTTGCAGGGATATTCTATCAACGTCAACCACTTGACATTTAACGATCTGATTCATCACCGCCTGAAACATTGACCCAAAAATCGTAGGAGAAATCTTACCCCAATCAAATCCACAAGCCGAATAGATGCACATGGTTCACAAAATCCTTTTCCCATCCCTGACATGGCTGGCAAAGTGAAAATCTTAGGTGATATTGTAAGTCCCATTGTCGATGAAGAGGACTGGGAATGTCTGAAATATCTGAAATAATTTTTCTCGACACACATATTTGGATATGGCTAATCAACTCAAACGTCGATCAGTTTCTCTCATCTTGGCTTGAGCATTTTGAGTTAAAAAGAGAGAAGCACCCGTCGGGTGCTTCTCTCTTTAATATGCGTCTTGTAATTCGTAAAAGTCTGGTGTGACGTAATCCTTACGCATCGGATAGCCGATCCAGTCTTCGGGCATGAGAATCCGCTTGAGATTGGGATGTCCTTCGTAGATGATGCCGTACATATCGAAGGTTTCGCGCTCTTGCCAATCTGCTGTTTTCCAGATCCAGTAGACCGATGGACAACGGGGATCGGTGCGAGGCAGAAATACCTTAATGCGGACTTCTTCAAGGCGATTGCTTTTATTAATCCCCTCATCACTGAGCTTACCCAGATGATAAACACTCACCAAACTATCGCCAGCACCAGCATCATAACCACATTGCATCATCAAGTAGTTAAAGCCATAGGCATAAAGCGCAGTGGAAAATGGAAGTAAAAATTGGCGATCAATTTTGAGAATGGGAACGCCTTGCTTATCTAAGCCCAAAAACTCATGCTCAAAACCATTGCTAGTTAGCCATTGCGAGACTGGGGCAGTTACCTCAGTCGTAGCTAAAGCCGCTTCTTGATTTTCTGATTGATTATCTGCCAACGGTTTCGACCTCCTTCTGAGCCATTTGCAATGCAGGTAAAGGAATGCCAGATTCGACTAATTCCTTGGGTGGAGCCATACGGCTAGGCATTTCTAGGTATTGTCCAGTTAGGATGGGGCTAACCACCTTCATCTCATGCTTGATTGCATAATAACGATGGGTGCGATCGAGATTCGCTCTTTCGTTAAACCCTTCAGTACCAATTTTTTTGCGTAATTTGATGATTGCGTCCATGATTGCTTCAGGACGAGGAGGACATCCGGGGATATACACATCAACGGGAATTAACTTATCAACACCGCGTACTGTTGTATAGGAATCGGTGCTAAACATTCCGCCCGTAATCGTGCAAGCGCCCATCGCAATTACATATTTTGGTTCTTGCATCTGCTCATAGAGACGCACCAATGCAGGAGCCATTTTCATGGTGACTGTGCCTGCGGTGATGATCAAGTCAGCTTGGCGAGGACTGGAACGAGGCAATAGACCAAAGCGATCGAAGTCAAATCTAGAGCCGATCATCGCTGCAAACTCAATGAAGCAGCAGCTAGTGCCATAGAGCATTGGCCAAAGGCTAGACATTCTCGACCAGTTATAGAGGTCATTGAGAGTGGTCAAAATGACATTATTGGACAAGTCTTGAGTGACTTGTGGTGTGGCGGCAGGATTGATAAGGCGTTGAGTTTGTTCTTCAATGCTAAAGTCCAGACCAACATTTTCGGATTTCATGACCATTCTAAGGCTCCTTTTCTCCAAGCGTAGACTAGACCTAAGACAAGAATGCTAATAAAGATTAGTGCTTCCACAAAGGCAAGTAAGCCTAGTTTACTAAATGCGACTGCCCAAGGGTATAGAAATACCGTTTCTACGTCGAAAATTACGAAGGCAAGCGCGAACATATAATAACGAATATTAAACTGGATCCAAGCTCCCCCAATGGGTTCACAGCCAGACTCGTAGGTGGTGCGACCTGCGGCTCCAGACTGCTTTGGGCTTAAAAGACCAGATAGTACTAATCCCAATATCGGGACAAGCGTACAAACGATAATGAATACCAATAAGTATTCGTATCCGCTTAAAACCAAAATTTATTACCTCTTCAAGCTAGCTTGACTAAATTCTAATTTGTGACGTGCCTTAGCTACTGCTACAAATTAGGAGATTCTGATTACATTATATGGGTGTGGTGGTAGATGAAAATTTGTTACAGACTAGAAATTTTTCTATAGTTTGGCTTATATAATTGAAACTTATGTCAAATGCTGTTAATTCAAGGCTTTAGCGGCGATCGCAGTTTTCGACTACCCCGCAATCATTTTGTATTAATTTCATTAATTTATCCCAGAATATATTTCTACAATCGCTTTTATTGCTGTTTTTACTACACAATTTAAAATTTATGCTGGGCATTGCAAAGCCTTGTCTAGCATAGAAAACAAAACAATTTTTAATTAAAAATTTTTAGGAGAAACCATGAGTCAAGGTTTGGCAACGCTTTTGCGTGTAGGCACACAAAAATCTCACTCAGCAGCAGAGAGTACTGATTTTATTAAATGCTTTTTAAAAGGCGTAGTTGACAAGACCTCCTATAGCAGACTTGTCGGGAACCTTTACTTTGTTTACAAAGCGATCGAAGCAGAGTTTGAAGTTCACAAAAATGATCCAGTTCTGAGCAAGCTCTACTACCGCGAATTGTGGCGCGAAAAGAGCCTAGAACTCGATATGTTGTTTTACTTTGGCTCCAACTGGCGCGAAGATTTTAAGCCTACCCCTGCTTGCGAAAAGTATCTTGCCCGTATCCGTGAGATTTCGGCGACTGATCCTGTTTTGCTAGTAGCTCATGCTTACACTCGCTACATGGGCGATCTTTCGGGTGGTCAAATCCTTAAGAAAATCGCCAAAGAGGCGATGGGCTTACAGGATGAAAGGGGTACTGCCTTCTACGAATTTGACGACATCCGCAATCATGGCGAATTCAAAAAGCGCTACCGTGAAGCTCTGGATACCTTACCTGTAGATGCCGCCACTGCTGAACGCATTGTTGATGAGGCTAATGCTTCGTTCCACATGAATATGGCAATGTTCCGCGAGCTAGAAGGTAATTGGTTTGTGGCTCTAACTAAGTTTGGCTGGAATTCTTTAGTTACGAAGATCAAGGGTGAACCCAAAAACACCTCTGTCCGTCGCGAATCTAATGCGGCTAGCTAATTAACAACAATAAAAAAGGGGCGCTTCGCGCCCCTTTTTTATTGCATGGTGACAAATTCTTCGGCGGCAGTGGGGTGCATTGCCATCGTATTATCTAGATCTTTTTTGCAACCGCCCATTGTGACGACTAGGGACATACCTTGAATGATTTCGGCAGCATCTTTACCGACCATGTGCAAACCGACAACTCGTTCCTCTTCACCAACGACAATTAATTTCATCATTGTTTTCGCTTCCCCACCTGCGAGACTGTAAAACATGGGGCGAAACTTAGTTTTATAGACCTTCACCAGATCGCCATATACTTCACGCGCCTTTTCTTCAGATAAGCCAACGCTAGCGGCTTCGGGTTGAGAGAAGACAGCCGAGGGAATATTTTTGTGGCTAATATAACGTGGTTTATGTCCATAAACCGTATCGGCAAAGGCGCGACCTTCAGCGATCGCCACAGGTGTTAAATTCACGCGATTGGTACAGTCACCGATCGCATAGATATGGGGTTGATTGGTACAGCTATCTTTGGTAACGGCGATCGCGCCCTTAACAACTGCGATTCCTGCTTGCTCTAGCTTGAGGGGGACAAGATTTGGATTACGTCCTGTTGCCGCTAAGACAACATCAGCATTGACCTGTTGCGCCTTGCCTTCTCCATCATTAAAGGAAATCGTTAATGCGTTTTCATGTTCCTGACTATTCTTGGCAATCTTGAGGGAATTGCTATCAATGCAGGTGTGGAAATTGATGCCGTGATTGAACATCCCTTCTTGCACGTTGGTACGCACATCGTTGTCAAATCCTTTTAAGACATAGCGATCGCGGATTATTTGCGTAACTTCGGCTCCAAGTCCCCGCATGATACCTGCAAACTCAGTCCCAATATAACCACCCCCAATCACCGCAAATCGTTTGGGAAACTGCGGCAACAAAAACATCTCTTTAGATGTGATGGTATATTCAATACCTGCTAAATCAGGTTTGAAGGCTTCACCTCCTACCGAAATCAAGATGCGTTCGGCGGTAAATTGGCGATCGCCCACTGCTACTGTATGAGCATCAACAAATTTGGTAAATCCTGAAATTAGCTCCACATTATTCTTTTCTAAGAAACTAATGTGCAGTTTATTTAATCTTGATACTTCTGTTTGAATAGCATCGCGTAGTTTCTCCCAATTCAAAATTCCTTCAGGAATTGTCCAGCCATAGCCTGTTGATTCGTGGGAGAAATGGGAAAAGTGGGAGGCATAAACCATCAACTTTTTGGGAACACAACCACGAATTACACAAGTCCCACCTACTAAATCACCTTCCGCGATCGCTACTTTTGCCCCATAGCTGGCGGCGCGTTTTGATGCGGCAAGCCCCCCACTACCTGCACCAATTACAAATAAGTCATAATCAAAATTTGTCATATTTTTATTTGTATAGCTGTCGCCAGTCTTGTTAGGACACAAAACCAGAAGACGAGTAGCGGCGCTTCGCGCCGCTACTCGCTTCTTGGCTTTGGATTTGTCTTAATACCAATGGCGACAGCTATAAGTTATATGGATAAATTGTCCACATCTTATACCAAAACTAAAAATGGTGTAGCCATTTTTAGTTTTGAAAGCCTTTACTGGGTTTGTTTTTTAATTTACAAAAGTGTGACAACACTTTTGTAAATTGGTATAGCTCTATTAAATTTTTGTCTTGCACTTAGAAAATTTCAATAAAAAAGAGGGTATATACCCTCTTTTTTATTAGCTTGTTTGTTAATTAGACAGAAGCTAAGAATGTTTTCTTGTATTCAACAAGTGCTTCTTTCAAGATTGCTTCAGCATCCTTAGTCAAGGTCTTTTCAGACTTAACGATTTCGGAATACTTAGGCTTGCTGGTTGCCAAGTAGTTACGCAGACCCTTATTGAATGCGCTAACTTGCTCAACTGCTAGTTCATCAAGATAACCATTAATTGCGGTGTAGATAATCGCAACTTGATCCCATACAGGCAATGGAGAGTATTGTGGTTGCTTGAGAATCTCACGGAGACGCTGACCACGAGCTAGTTGTGCTTGAGTGGTTTTATCCAAATCAGATGCGAACTGAGCAAATGCTACTAGGTCATCGTACTGAGCTAGTTCTAGCTTGATCTTACCTGCAACCTGTTTCATTGCCTTGATTTGCGCTGCGGAACCAACACGGGATACCGAGATACCAGGGTTGATCGCAGGACGAATACCAGCGTTGAAGAGGTCAGAAGACAAGAAGATTTGACCATCGGTAATCGAAATTACGTTGGTTGGAATGTATGCCGATACGTCACCTGCTTGGGTTTCGATGATTGGCAATGCTGTCATCGAGCCACCGCCGAGTTCATCACTTAACTTCGCTGCACGTTCGAGCAAGCGAGAGTGTAAGTAGAATACGTCTCCAGGGTATGCTTCACGACCTGGTGGACGACGGAGCAAGAGAGACATTTGACGATAGGCTTGAGCTTGCTTAGACAAGTCATC
The DNA here is from genome assembly GCA_963703315.1 of uncultured cyanobacterium. Classification (GTDB taxonomy): domain Bacteria; phylum Cyanobacteriota; class Cyanobacteriia; order Pseudanabaenales; family Pseudanabaenaceae; genus Pseudanabaena. The sequence continues at coordinate 524,103 of OY969811.1, forward strand.
ATAAACCACCAAAGTTGCTTTGCCCTTGTACATGAAGTACTCAGCCAATGCTGCACCAGTGTAAGGTGCGAGGTATTGCAAGGTTGCAGGATCGTTGGCGCTTGCCATGACAACAATCGTGTATTCCAAAGCACCACTTTCGCGGAGTTGGTTAACTACGTTTGCTACGGTAGAAGCTTTTTGTCCGATCGCTACATATACGCAGATACAATCCAAACCTTTTTGGTTGATGATCGTATCGATCGCCACCGCAGTCTTACCAGTTTGACGGTCACCAATGATCAATTCGCGTTGACCACGACCAACAGGAATCATCGCGTCAATCGCGGTAATACCAGTTTGCAGAGGTTCAAATACGGATTTACGACCAATAATGCCAGGAGCAGGAGATTCGATTAAGCGAGTTTCGCTTGCCTTGATTTCGCCCTTACCATCAATAGGTTGAGCCAAACCATCAACAACGCGACCAATGAATGCGTCGCCTACGGGAACCTGAGCAATGCGACCAGTTGCCTTTACAGAGCTACCTTCAGCGATTTTGCGACCTTCACCCATCAACACAACACCAACGTTGTCTTCTTCAAGGTTCAGCGCAATGCCGACAGTACCATCTTCAAATTCCAGCAACTCGCCAGCCATGCACTGTTCCAAGCCATAGACACGAGCGATACCGTCACCGACTTGCAGGACAGTACCAACGTTGGAAACTTGCAGCTCTTGGTTATAATTAGCAATTTGCTGCTTGATAATATTGCTTATTTCGTCAGGTCTGATGCTAACCATAGTTGTGTTTTACCAGTTATCAGCGATCGATTTGTTTTTAATGTTTTAGGGGTTAGCAATTAGCTATTAGCTATTAGCTTTTTAATGATTGGAGTAGTAATTCGTAATTACTATTACCTTCTAAACGCCAGCAGTTAGACTGCTTTTTAGTCGGCGCAGTTGTCCACGAATGCTGGCATCTACTACTTGAGAACCAACTTTAATGATGACACCACCAATTAAGTCAGAATTAATTGTGACATCAAATTCCACAGCCTTTGCGCCAGTCATCTTTTTGACTCGATCGCGTAAGTTATCTTCTTGCGCTCTACTCAGTTGCAAAGCAGAAGTGATTTCGGCAAGAGCAACGCCATCAATTACGCGCAATAGAGACTGAAAATGCTTGATGATATCGCCCAGAAACGCAATGCGTTTGCGGTCAACTAAGAGAAGTAAAAAGCTTTTGGTAAATGCATTTACTTGCGAACCAAAAACACTTTCAATTACGCCCTTTTTGACATTTGCGCCGATGAGGGGACTTGCAAATAGTTGAGATAATTCAACGGAGTCGCTAAGAGTTTCACCAATTAATCGCACATCTCTGGCGATCGCATCAAGACTATTTTGCTCCTGAGCCAAAGAGATCAAAGCGTCGGCGTAGGGAGCAACGACAGCTTGACTAACAGAACTAGATTTCATGTTTTCTCCTAGTCAGAACCCAAAAGTGCAATGCTACGGTCAATTAATTCGATCTGCGTCGATTCGCTTAAACCACGATCAAAATAAGCTTGCACACTCGCAAGAGATTTCTCGGCAACTTGCTGACGCAACTGCACGATTACTCTTTCTTGTTCGGTAGCAATTTCTTGATCAGCAGCTTCACGTAAGCGGGCAATATCGGCATCAACTGTAGCTAAAATTGCATCCGCCGCGTGTTTAGCATCGGCTTCTGCTTGTTTACGCAAGTTATCTGACTCAGTTTTTGCCTGAGCTAGTTTTTCTTGCTGTATCGCTAGCTTATCTGCCGCATCCTTTTGGCGCTTCTCTGCATCAGCGATCGCCGATTGGATCGATTCCAAACGCGCCGAGAGAATTTTGCCTAAGAAACCGCGACCTGCATAGATCAAAAGACCTATAACTATAACTAAGTTAATCAGGTTAGTTTCCAGAATATCGGAGTTAATCCCGAATCCTGAATGTTCGGCTGCTTCACTTGCAAGTAAGACGAAATTTCTAATCATAAACGTTATTTCTATTACCCAATATCAGCCAGACAGAAACTATCTAGGAGAATGTAAACTAGGAGTTTACTAAGTTACCTAGTAATTTTTCTAGGACTTGGCGACTGAGGGATTCTACTTCCGCGTCCAGAGATGCTGTCGCATCTTGTTTTTGCTTTTCGATTTCTGCTTTTGCTGTAGCAACTTTGGCTTGAGCCTCAGCGATCGCCGCATCAATGCGTTCTTTCCGAATCTTATTTGCTTCTGACTGAGCAGTGGTCAAAACGCTTTGAGTTGCTTTACGCGCAGCAGCAAGCTCCTGCTCATATTGTTTAACAACTAACTCAGCTTTTTCTAACCTTTCCTTAGCTCCGACAATCTGCTCTCTTACATAGTCATCACGATCATCGATCGCTTTGGTCAGAGGCTTAAAGAAAATAACGTTAAGAAGCGCTACAAAAACGACAAACTGCACCGCAATAATTGGAAGTGTGGCATTGATATCAAACAAGCCACCTTTAGGCTCAGCCGCTTCCGCAGCAATGAGAACAGTTGAAAAAAGGTTCCAAATTGTCATAGGTTATGTTGTCTAAACAGCACTTTTGAGCGTGCTGTTACACTAGGTTCGATTACTAAAGGCGATTATCCAGACGTACAAAGAAGCTAAGAATTAAGGGAAAATTAATCTTCCCCACTTAGCTTCTTTGTTACACTAGCCCATGAGAAATGTTTAGGCGAAGGGGTTTGCGAATAGCAATACAAGTGCAACAACCAGACCATAAATGGTGAGAGCTTCCATGAAAGCCAAGCTCAAGAGTAGAGTGCCACGGATTTTGCCTTCAGCTTCAGGCTGACGAGCGATACCTTCTACAGCGCGGCTAGCAGCAGTACCTTGACCAATACCAGGTCCAACTGCACCAAGACCAACGGCTACGCTAGCGGCGATTACGGATGCTGAAGCTACTAATGGATCAATCACGTTCTTTTTCCTTTCTTAGATTATTGTTAATTGGTTTACATTTACGAGAGATTAATTAAGGAAGAAGTCTTCCCGAATCAACTGAGCTTAATGCTCATGCCCTTCATCACCATGTCCTTCCATCGCTTCACCGATGTATGACGCTGCCAGAGTTGAGAAAATCAATGCTTGGATCGCACTGGTAAATAGTCCCAAAATCATTAATGGCAGGGGTACAAACAAAGGTACGAGGAGAACCATAACCCCCACAACTAGCTCATCCGCAAGGATGTTTCCGAAAAGACGGAAGCTTAGCGAAAGGGGCTTTGTGAAATCTTCAAGAACCCATAAAGGAAGGAGAAAGGGAGAGGCTTGGACATATCTGGTGAAGTATTCCAAACCACGCTTGCTCAATCCAGCATAGAAATAGGCTAGGGAGACTAATAATGCTAGGGCGATCGTGGTATTAATATCGCTTGTCGGGGCAGCAAGTTCGCCCTCTGGCAATTCGATTAATTTCCAAGGAACTAGCGCTCCTAACCAGTTAGAGGCAAATATAAACAAGAATAGACTACCAACAAATGGTACCCATTCTCGATAATGCTTTTCGCCAATTTGGTCTTTTGCGATGCTCTGAACATACTCCAGAGCATATTCCATGAAATTTTGAAAACCTGCGGGAACACGTTGGTCAGCTTTAGCGGTGCTAGATCCGATGAGTCCAGCAACAAGTACTGCACCCATTACAATCCAGCTAACGATTAATACTTGACCATGTACCGTAAAGTTACCGAACTGCCAATAAAAGTGTTTGCCCACCTCTAGTGCGGCAAAACTAGTTTGATGGCTGCTTGCATAGCCAAAAGTTACTGGATCGATCATGTTCGATATGTTACAACCTATAGGAGGTCAAATCAGCGAGAATGGAACCCATCTGCTCAAATTTTAATTTTGAGTCAAATCTTGAGCAAGAATCACTAAAACAGCAACTTTATAGGTCATAAAGCCGAGGAACGCAGGTAATATTTCCAGTTGATCTGATTTGGCAGCGATCGCCATCAGCAGCACAAATAGTCCAAGCCTTGAAAAGCCAAGACGATTTGATTCACTGCCCAAGCGATCAACTCCTTTGGTGAGCATTCGGAAATATACCGTACCAACCATTGCGCCTACAGCATAACTGAGCGCAATGCTCCATCCATACCAAGCCCACACCGCCAGACTGATAATGACTCCAGAGGCGAGGGTTAGTACTAATAGCTTCACCTTTAAGCGGTTGTACTCTTCCATGCCATCAGTAACTGATGTGGATGAGTTTGCAACAACCGTTGTTGGCGAAACTGGACTGTTTTTTGCGGGAATAATCTTCACTGTTGACTTTTAGCTTAAATTGCTGAGCATTTGTGCTGATTATTTGAGTGAAGAACTAGCACTTGAGATCGTACTCAAAATGGGTATCCAAAAACTTGGATGTAGCTGCCTACACCGTTGCTAAGCATATCACGCAAGATGTCACATTTGCTTTACAACTCTTTAACAAATAACTGTTTAGGTAAGTTGAGGGGAGGGTGAATTGCTTTCCTATACTTTTTAGCGGGTTACTTTTAATAGGTATTTCGTCTATATTGGGGTGCTAACATAACAAAAAGTTTTAGACTAATGCTTAAGAGTTTTTAAAAATTTTTCTTGAAAGATTTTTGAGGATTTTCCATATCCTAAGCAGTCACCTAAAACTTCATTAAATTTTTGTGAGCATCCAGAATTTGCAACTTATGTCCACACCTTTTGCTAAGCTCCGCTCGTTTCAGTTTGCGCTCCAAGCCGCCGTCTTGTCGATGATTTCCTCTGCGGCTTTGTTGCCTTTAGGGGCGATCGCGCCAAATGCTGTTTCGGCACAGCAACTTCAAGCCCAAAAGCCAGTTACTTCCCCGCAATCTCAGCCTATAGAGTCTACTAAACCAAATTCTCTTGAGAGTAGTGTATTTAGTATTTCGGGTGGACAACGATTGATGTCGGAGTCGATGACCGCAATTAGTCAACAGAATTATGATCAAGCTGTGACCAAGTTGCAGGATGCTCGTCAAGTATTTAATCAATTATCTAATTTTTATCAGGAATTAACCACTAGTTTTTCGGGTATTGACAATCGTATTTCCGATAGTCATCGCCGTAAAGCTCTGCAAACTGCACAGTTGCGGGATGAGGCAACTTATCAGCTTGCGGTGGTCTATCGTGCTAAAAATCAGCCTGAACTAGCAGTGCCTTTGTTAATTCAGTTGATTCGCAGTCAAGCGCCAACCCGTGATCTGGGTTCACAAGCCTATCAGCAGTTGTTTGAACTAGGTTTTGTTGAAGTTCCGTATGCACGCCCAAGCGCTGCTACACCATAGATAAAGGGCGATGCAAAGCATCGCCTTTTATCTATGGCTGTTGCCAAGTGTACTAGGACATAAAACCCAAGAATTGATTGGCGGCGCTCCGCGCCGTCAATCAATTCTTGGGTTTTGATTTGTTTGTCTTAAGACAAGTGACTGTATCTATATACAAATTTTATCTATTGATTAAGGTGAGTTGAGAGCGTCTGTGGGCATAGTATATAAGGACTTCTCTTGAGAAACTCTGGTCATACCAATTCACAAAAGTGTTGTTACACTTTTGTGAATTAAAAATCAAACCCAGTAAAGGTTTTCAAAACTAAAAATGGCGTAGCCATTTTTAGTTTTGGTATCACAATTGTTTTGATGGATTCGACAGTCTAAGTTCTTAACTTTTTCAGCTAATTAACACTACGAAGCGTTATGAAATTTTCCCTACTCCAAGTTTTGTCATCACCCCTATTCAAAGTGGTGGGATGTTTAGGTTCAATTGTTGCGTCCGCTAGTTTTATGACTGTGATCGAGCCTGCCCAAGCACAGTTACAGGTTTGTAATCGTTCTAACAAGACTGCTTATATTGCAGTTGGCTATGGTGTTGGGAACGATAAATGGCGCTCTGAAGGGTGGTTTGAAATTACTCCTCGCCAATGTGAAGTAGTAGTGGAGACTGCTTTAACTTCTGGGGACTACTACTATCTTTATGGTGGCGATCGCGGGGATAACTGGGTATGGGAAGGTACAACTGGTCAAAATTTTTGCGTACATCCCACTGATAAGTTTAATTACGTTGCTACTGGTGAGGGATGCGGTCGAAATGGCTCTGAGTTACGCCCATTTTTTGAAGTGCAAGTAGACAGTAGTAATTACACGATGAATTTAAGATAACTACTTTCTAACTTGTCCTTCCCAATCAATAATTTAGTGGTGCGCGGCTTTGCCGCGCACCACTAAATTATTGAATAGTCATTTATTGAGATTTTGCCCACCAAGCTAACCCATAGCGTTGACTTGGTGAATTTTTTTTGGGAGATTTAAAGACAACTCGGAGCTTGTATTTGTCTGTAGTGGGGATTTTGATAAAGATATGCTGTAAGTTGTCTACCTGACTAACTGATGACCAGATACTTTGCGAAATATCGGTATCTAGCGATCGCATTAAGTACAACTCAATTTGATTAAAGCCCTCATCGGTAAAGCTTTCGCCAATATCAAATAGTCCATTCCCATTTTTATCGTTGAGCTTGACTTGACGATCCCAAGCTAAGGTTGCCGAGATAAAGCTATCAGCTTCTAAGGGATTGGTAAAAATATAGTCTTGATATTTATCGACTTCGATGAAATTAGTATCCCAGCCGATCACCGCAATATTAGCTGAGCCGTTAAGCGGTGATTGTTGTCCTGCTTGATATTGCTGAAAAGCACGATAGGCATCGAGTTGTCCCGCACCGAGATTGCGGCTGAGGGGAATTGTGCGATTTGTATAAGCCTCAGTATCGATCCATGTTTTACCAAAAGCATCAAGAATGGTTTTGGACATCCCCAAAATCTTGCCATCGCCACGATCTTGGATTTTGTCAGCAGAATTGATTAATACGGCTTTCATTAATTCATGGCGGCGGGCATCAATATTCCACTGACCAGTTTCGATTTGGCGATTGGCATATTCATGTAACAGGGCGATCGTTCCAACTACATGAGGAGCCGCAAAGCTAGAACCATTAGCATTTTTGAATTTACTTTGTAAGGTGGGGAGTTTGAGATTGTTCCCGGGGGCAAGTAAACCCAGCGATCGCCTACCATTGATCGGACTTTCTACCCCTGCTGTCCATTTACCATCTTTATTGAGGTCACTGAATACTTCACCAAGATCATATTTGCCATTGCTATTGCGATCGATAAATGGTTCGTCAATGAGATTACCGCGATCGAGTTGCCGATAAACGCCATTGACTTCACGGGTAAAGCCCACCGTAAAGCCGTTATAGAGGTCAGTCGGAATGGGAATGCCGCCTTTGCCTTGATTGCCTGCAACTATAGGCAAAGTGTTATGAGTGGAGGCAATCCAATCAACGCAGAGGGTCAGTAAGGCATCGCCATCAAGTTTGGCATTAGGACGTGGATCTTCGCTGAGTAGTTCGCCAAAGCTAAAGTTGATCGCTCGAACGGTGCTGTTATATTGGCGAGCAATATGCTGAGCCGCGATACAAGCTTCAGGCTGACCATCTTGACGGCGTTGGGAATAGGCAGATGAAAGCAGTTTTGCATCGGGGGCAACTCCCCGATTAATCTTATGTTGACTGATGATCACTGCGGCGACTTGAGCCGAGTGATCATCGACATTTTTGTTAGGGATGGCTTTTTTGTCTCTAAAAAAAACTTCGTAGGGTTGGACGATCGCCCGATCAAGTTGTAAAAGTTTATTCGTAATTTTATCTACGGCAAAGCGACTAGGACGGCTTAGCTCAACTTGCCCGATGAATATCTCTTTGCCAGTAAGGTTATATGGTGGTCTTTGTAAAGTACGTGCATCAATGCCTTGGCGATCGGCTGATTTTTCTAGCGCCCACCCTGTGGGACTAGTAGAAATATTGAGCAAAATTAAACCGACAAACCAACCGAACCTACGCATTTATTTTTATACCTAATAAAGTTTCGCAATTCTAAAAACGATACTGCCATTTTTAGAATTGCTATTACTAGGATAGTCAAAAAATAAAGAACCAGATTTTATGAGGCGCGGCGGAGCCGCGCCTCATAAAATTACAGGTTTTCTGCCAAACTAGTTGGTCGAAGTTGGGCAGTTTTGTGATTGACATCAAGTACTCGATAAACTCCTGTTTCTTGAGTTTTACCCTTGAGGGCATATTTGCCAACAAACTCAGTCTGGAAATTATTCTCTAATCGTTGATTGGTGTCTTCGCTAATCAAAATATGATGGGGACCACCATCTACTTCTTTATTAAAGCTTTCTAATCGCGCCGCAATATTGACAATATCGCCCAAAACTGAATATTCCAAACGCTCAGCACTACCCAAACTGCCTGCAATCACAATGCCAGAATTAATACCAATACCAGTCGTGACAGGTGGTAAACCCTGCGATACCCAGATATCATTCATTTGCTCTAATTTACGGGCGATCGCTAAAGCGGCATCGACAGCAGATTGAGCATCACGAGTACGCTCTCTCTCATTGCTATGGGGAATGGGTACACCAAAAACTGCCATGACTGCATCACCAATATATTTATCCACCATGCCACCATGCGCTAAAACTTCATTGGCGATCGTGCCTAAATAATTATTTAACCAATTCAAAGTTTCCCCCGGAGCTTGGGCTTCCGCCGCCGTACTAAAATTTCGCATATCGGTAAACAAGACGGTTACATATACCTCTTGCCCAACAATGCGCCCCTCTTCCATAAATTGCTCACGATTTGCCCAAATGATATCTGCTAATTCTTTGGAAACATGGCTCGAAAATAACTTCATCAGCAATTTGCGTTCTGATTGATGAACTGCAAGCTGATAAACCATAACTAGCACATTTGCGGTAATGAAACCCAATAGCGATGGCAAGATTGGTATCCATAGGGCTTGAGCAAAGGCAAAATAACTAGTGCTGACTAATGCGATCGCGAGGATCGTTAACAGACCAATATTTTTAAAAACATTGGGAATGAATGCGGCAAGCAACCCACCGATGACAGTCCAGACAATAATCCAGAGGTTTTCAAGATCATTTGACCAAACTTGAATAAATTTGCGATCGTCTAACGTGGCGCTGATTAGTTGACTGACAATATTGGCATGGATTTCCACGCCATACATGACTTCTTCCTCGACGGTGACAGGCGTGGGGTAGCTATCTTTGAGGCTCTCAGCAGTAACACCGATGAGAACTACGCGATCGCGAAATTGCTCAGGAGCAATCCGCCCTTCTAGCACATCACTAAACTGGATATGCTGAAAGGAGCGTGGTTTGCCACGATAGCGAATCATCATTTGATAGCCGCTATCATCCTCTTTACGATATGCACCATAATTAGCCGTTAGCCTCGGAATAATCTGCTTTCCTGCCGTAAACTGAATCGCACTTGGATTAAATTCAATTTGCTTATTATGGATCTTTTGTAAATACCAGTTCGCAATTTCAAAGGCAAAGGAACCAGTATCACCAACTACAGAAGCACGCCGCACGATCGCGCCTTTATCAGTCAGCAGATTGACATAGCCATAACGACTAACTTTTTCAAGATCGCTAGCAGGTTCGACGCTACTGCGACCTTCTACCGTTGCCACAAACTTAGCATTAACCACATTACCTGCATTTTTAATCGCGGTAACTAATTCATTACGTCCTTCAAATACAGGGATATCGAGATATTTATCAATACCAATCACAGCAGGTTTAGCTGCGGAAATTTGATTAATGAGTTTAGCAAATAGCCGATCGCTAAAGGGCCAGGGTATTTTTTGACCACGCAGTTTTTGAATATCTGCTTCTGCAATTTCGACTATGACTACACGGTGATCGCTGGGTTCATTGAGTTGCGATCGCATTAAACTGTCATAAGACCAAAGTTCAATTTGCTTAAAAGTGCCATTTTCTCTTAATCCTAATACTCCTAAGGAAAGTGAAAAGGTAATTAATCCAGCAACTAGGGTCTGATGATTGCGTTTACAAAACGCCCCAAAATTAATTAAAGAGGAAGGGAGTTTCATTGCAGTTGCCGATATGAAAAATGCTTTATGTGGATGAATTCGTAAAAAGTGGATGGAGCAAGGACGTTATATCTACAACAATAGCAACTGAACTTGATCATTAAAACAGTTCACTTTTCCTCACAAGTCAGTACAAATTAGTATGAGCGATCGCAGTTTTGTGTCTTTGAAAACTCTAAAACAAAAGTCTGTTTGACTTCTATAGCTGCTGACATTTGCCCAAATCCAGACAGCGAGTGGCGGCGCTTCGCGCCGCCACTCGCTGTCTGGATTTAGACTGGCGACAACTATGATCTAACTGTATCCATCTATGGTCATACATCAGCGAAATAGCGCGATTTCCAAGATATTCTGTCAACAAAAAAGCAAGAGACAATATACATATTGTCTCTTGCTTTTTTGTTGAATTTTAAGATTAGGTTTTACTGTGTACGTCCCTATCTCAGAAATAAATTGGAGGTTATTTCCAGTTCTTAGCGACTACTTCTGCTAGATCGACAACACGTTGGCTATAACCCCATTCGTTGTCATACCAAGCTACAACCTTAACCATATTGCCGCCCATTACCATTGTCAAAGAAGAGTCAACAATGGAAGAAGCATCAGTACCGCGATAGTCGATCGATACTAGAGGCAATTCGTTATATTCCAAAATACCCTTCAGTGAGCCTTCAGCAGCAGCACGGAAAGCTTCGTTGACTTCTTGAGCGATCGTTTTCTTTTCAACTTCTACAACAAAGTCAACCACCGATACGTTAGGGGTTGGTACACGCAAAGCAATACCGTTAAGTTTGCCAGCTAGTTGAGGTAATACCAAGGCAACTGCCTTGGCTGCACCTGTGGAAGTTGGTACAATGCTCAAAGCGGCGGCTCTAGCACGACGCAAATCACGATGGCTAGCATCTAGCAAGCGTTGGTCACCTGTGTAGCTGTGAGTGGTAGTCATCACGCCTTTGACAATGCCAAAGTTTTCCAGAATTACCTTAGCTACAGGCGCTAGACAGTTGGTAGTACAACTAGCATTACTGATGATGTTGTGAATGTCGTGGTTGTAATCTTTTTCGTTAACACCAACGACAAAGGTGCCATCTTCATTTTTACCGGGGGCGGTGATTAAAACTTTCTTTGCACCTGCGCCAATATGTCTGCCAGCACCAACCTTGTCGATAAATACGCCTGTAGACTCGATCACTAGATCGATGCCCCAATCTTTCCAAGGTAGGTTGTCAGGATTGCGATCGGATACAGTCTTAAGTCTGTGACCATTGACTGTAATCGTATCGTCATCAGCACTCACTTCACCGCTAAATTTACCAAGCATGGAGTCATACTTCAGTAAGTGAGCATTAGTCCTTGGATCAGATGTATCGTTAAGTCCAACTACTTCTATGTTTGTTTCTGTGCGACCAGCCCAGCATCTGAGAAAGTTACGTCCGATGCGTCCAAATCCGTTAATCGCTACCCTGATAGTCACTGCTATTATTGCCCTTTATATAAATTTAACTTTTAACTTTAATCTGATGCTTATGATACCGAAAAACCGTACCTAATTTATTTGCTGTTCCAGTAAAAATTTTAATGAAATTTGCGGGCAACCACATAAAATTCGTTTGGCTTTTGTTTTTAGTCATCTTTTAAAGTGGCGATCGCATCTCACGATTAGTTACGCTAAATCTAATTCTCTGTTTTGTTCCTAGATAGCCAATCAGAGTCACCAAGAAACTCGCCAAGACGTAACCCATTAGATTTTTGCCATAGCTCTCTCAGAATCATCTGGCAAAGAGATATTTAATCTGGTTTCTAAGTCTTTTAAGGATCTGGTGATCGGCGGGACAATGCTTCAGTAAATTCTTAGTCTTGAGTATGCAGCTAGAAGATCTAAAACCTTGTGACGTATGCTGCGCGTGCGTCACAAGGTTTTAGATCTTCTAGCTGCATTTTTTGACATAAGAAGCCAGAAAAAATCGTTTAAAATAAGTAATACCGCAATCATTTTGGTAGCACCTATGGAACTTGCAGCATATCTATATGATGCATGGGCGTATGAACAAGCCAAGCAGGAATCTCCAGATAGTAACTTGCCGAATTCTGATCAGGTTGACATTCAGCCTTGTCATGACAAGGATTTGCGGTGGAATGCGCCTGTGATCAAGTGGCGAACTTATGTCCTGTCAGCGATCGCGGTGACTACTTTCAATGGGTTGGGGTTAAATCAGGCGATCGCCGCGAGTCAGTTGCTTGAGCCATCGGTAAATACTGCGCCTTGGTGCAACAATGTATATCTTTGCAATACCAGTTATGTCTTAGAAGTGCAAAGATTACTGGCGCAACGGGGTTTTGATGTTGGTGAAATTGACGGGGTTTATGGTCGTTATACCAAGCAAGCGGTAATAGATTTTCAGAGAACCCAAACTAATCTGGTGGTTGATGGTATTCCCGGTCAGCAAACCTTAGCTTTGCTCAGAAATTCACCACAGATATTTTTCCAAAATGGAACAAATCAGACAAATCCTCCATCTAACAGTAGCGATCGCTGGAGGCAGACAGTTACGGTGCGCCCTTCACAACCAATGAATATGCAGACTATTCAATCCGTCGATATTCAGCGCTCATTAGGAGAGGAGGTTGGTAATTTGCAAATTCTGCTCAAACAAAGAGGATTTTATGAAGGTGAAATCGATGGACAGCAAGGAAAATCGACAACTGATGCGATCCTCAAAGCCCAAAGAGCGTATGGACTGCCTCTAGATGGTTTTGCAGGCCCTGTAACAATTAGATCCTTACTAGCAGGTGGTCAGAATATGGCGTTTTCTCAATCTGCGATCGCGGCATCGCCATCATCTCAAGATGTTTGGGATACCCAACTATTACTCAAAGAGAGAGGCTTTTATGAAGCAGAGGTGGATGGTGTGTATAGTCTTCGCACGAGAGCGAGTATTTTAAAAGCGCAACTGGCTTATGGACAAACATCAACAGGGGATTGGAGTCCCGAATTGATGGCTTTTCTTAAAGCCCAAACCAATCTACCAATTAATGCTCGCACTGTCCCTAATCAAAATCAAACTAATCAAAATCTGCTTTCTAGCCCTAACTATACTCAACCCAATCGTCCAACTAATCAAGATACTGGTTTACAAGCCAATAGTAATTCTCAATCACCCATTTCGCGCCAAAACTTACCTGCTAAAGCTTCAAATTCTTCCTAACTAAACAATTATCCCTACTTACTTGATTTTCCCAATCATTGCCATTCAAAATCTCTTTTTTCAGTCTCAATTTAACTTCAATAAGGTCTAATTATGGAACTCTTAGCTTATATCCAAGAAGAATTTATCCGTGATGATCAAGCGATCGCTACGGAAATCTCGACCAGTGATAATTCTTCGGTCAGTCTTGAATCTAGTTTCCAAGCTTGGCTCAAGAAGTTAACTACCAAATCCGCTAAACTCAGCTTAAATGTCATCCTCGCTAGCACTACCATCCTGATTGGTTTAGGCTCCACCCTCACCGCGGTAGCCCAGTCAGCCCCATCCTCTGACATCAAGTACGTCCAATCATTACTAGCCAAAAATGGATTTGATCCTGGGGCGATCGATGGTGTCGCGGGAGCATCGACGAAAAATGCCATTCTCCGCGCTCAAAAAGCTTTTGGAATAACTACCGATGGTGTAGTTGGTAGCCAAACGATCGCTGCTCTCGAAAATGGTGGCATCGGCATAAACACTGAGAAAACCGCAGCAGTTGCCCTCGAAACTACGGCTCTAGATACCACGGTACAGGCTTCATCATCGGTGATGAATCTTCAGAAATTGTTAGCCGATCGCGGTTTTTACAATGGTACTGTCGATGGAATTGCAGGGGCAAAAACCCGTGAAGCGATCATTGCGGCTCAGAAAGCCTATAACTTGACCCCTGATGGCATTGCAGGTTCGCGCACTTTGGCGGCTTTAGAAGCCGATGGTGATAAAACGACGACTCCAATTAGCTTAACTACTACCACTACGACTAAAAGTGCAGCAGTTGCCAATTTGCAAGAGTTACTGATCAAAAGAGGTTTTTATAATGGTGAAGCTGATGGTATCTTAGGTTCCCAGACTCGCACAGCGATCATTGCGGCTCAAAAGAACTATGGTTTAGCGACCGATGGCATTGCAGGCGCTCAAACCATCGCCGCTTTGGAGTCAGGAAGTAGTACTGTCAGTATTGCGGCTCAGAATCGAGATCTAGTCACGACTAATACGACTGCGGCTAGTAACAGTAGTAATCCTGATGTTTTAGCCGTACAGCAATTGCTGAGCAGACGTGGTTTTTATAATGGGGCGATCGATGGTATCAAAGGCGCAAGAACTAGTGCTGCTATTATTGCCGCCCAAAAAGCCTACGGTTTATCTGCTGATGGAGTTGCGGGCGCTCAAACGATCGCCGCCTTGGAAAGGGATGCTCGACTACCAGCACCGACAACAACTACCACCACGACCACCACAAGGACAACTACTACTGCGCCCACTGCCAGTTCAACGACCAAAGCTCCTGCCGTCAGTGATAGTAATGTTGCTAATTTACAGAATCTATTGACCGATCGCGGCTTCTATAATGGTCCAATCACAGGCGTTATCGGCTCACGCACTAGAGAGGCGATCGTTGCGGCTCAAAAAGCTTATGGTTTAACTGCCGATGGCATTGCTGGCTCTCGGACTATTGCTGCCCTAGAATCAGGCGCACCCACGCCTATCCGTCAGCCGATCGCTACCACAAATCCCACTCCTACCGTAACTCCAAGTACTCCAACTATTCGAGTAGAAACAAAGCCACAGGTAACTCCTACGCCAACTGTTGCCGCCACAGTGCAGCCTACCCCAGCCGCCACTGTTAAACCCACGCCAACTGTTGCTGCCACAGTACAGCCCACGACTGCCCCTACTGTTAAACCTACGCCAACTGTCGCCGCCACAGTACAGCCTAACCCAGCCGCTAGTGCAAATTCTCAAGTTGTAGAGTTGCAGCGCTTGTTGATTCAAAGGGGCTTTTACAACGGTAAGGCTGATGGAGTCCTAAATGCAGAAACCCGTAATGCGATCGTCAGAGCGCAAAACTTCTATACGATTACCCCTGCTGACGGTTCTCCAAGTACTAAACTGATTGATAGTCTAAGCAAAGATACATTTATTTCCGAAGGCAATTAAGTCAGATGCGGTTCCGTAACCTTGTGATTAATTTAGCGGCGATCGCTACTTTTGCAGCGATCGCCCTCAGTTTACAGTTTCCCAAACTCAATCAAAGATTAAGTGGACAAACCCTAGAAGATACTCGTAAAGCAGTTAGGGACGAGGAAGCGCGACTGAAACTAATCAAACAATTGCCGCCGAGGGGATTGGGTTTTAATAACATGATCGCCAATTTTACGTTTTTGCAATTTTTGCAATACTTTGGCGATGATATTTCTAGAAATAATTTTCAAACGGGATATAGCCTCAGTCCGATGTACTTTGAAAATATTGTGGCGCGTGATCCTAGATTTATCAGCAGCTACATATATATGTCATCGAGTGTGTCGATGTTTGCGGGACTTCCTACGGAGACGATCGCTATTTATGACACAGGGCTGCGATCGCTCGATCCCACTGTTCAACCCCATGCCTTCTCGATTTGGCGCTACAAAGCCACTGACCAATTGCTATTTTTAGGTGACTCTAAAGGAGCGAGACAGTCTTATCTCAAAGCCGCAGAATGGGCAGATATAGCTAGTTTGTCAGGTAAAGAATTAATTGATGATCCTAAGATGGTTGCAGATGTATCCCGTCAATCTGCAAAATGGCTAGAAGAAGATCGCGATCTGAGCAAGGCTCAAATTGGTGCATGGTCAATGGTTCTGCAAAATGCTGTCGATAAAAAAACGGTACAAATTATTGCTAAGGAGTTAGATAAATTAGGCATGAAAATTGAAGTCCGCAATGATGCCTTAATTGCTGTACCCAAATAATTAATATAAGTAGCTGGGCGCAATTAAACCCAAAACCAAAACCTGTGGCGCACGCGCAGCGTGCGCCACAGGTTTTGGTTTTAATCAAAGGGGCGCATCGCGCCCCTTTTGATTAGTTAGCTGTCAGCCATTTTTGGGCATTTAAGCGTTGAACTACGCCAAATACGAGCAGATCTAGTGGTGCTTTACGCTCATCAATCAAAAATGGTTCAAAAGTACTAGGCGATCGCCCCGCATCAGCACAGGAAAAAGCCTTCTGAGCATTGAGATCGGACTTAGAAAAATAAACCGTAAATTGACGTAAACCTTGCGCCCACAGACCTCGTACTTGAGAATTAGCAAACTCCAATTGCAGATCATCCACACCATTCTTACTAAAGGCTTTGGTTAAAGCTGGTAGATAGTGAGTAGTAATGAATTCTTCAAAGGGCAATTCTTCGATCGCAGGAGGCTTTTCGACTTTAGGCTTAGCGGCAGGTTTAGCCTTTTGTTCTTCAGACTGTGATGCAGTTTCAGACATAATTTTGAAAATATTGCTAGATTTTGTAATCAGAATAGAGTCTCTTGGCGGCGCTTATGCTCTACTGAGCTTCAGTATTCACAATCTGAGGTAAGCCCATACTGTAGTTAAGCGATCGATGATTGAGGTTATAGGTGACTTCGCCCTGTTGTAGTAGCGATCGCACAAAATGCTCTAAATCCGAACCAATCCGACGCAAGTTATAATCCGTCAGATCTGCACCTTTATAGTCGGCTACAAGCTGATCAAACTTGCGATATACCTTTTGCAGAGCGCCATCTGTCCAATTCAGTTCATTGTCAGGATCGACATCTAAAGTGAGAGTATTTTCGCTATCGATGAGTTCATCATTTTCCTCTTCGATAACAGCAGCATAAATCTGGATGTGACGAGTTGTAGATTTGAGCGGCATAGAGGTTTGTAACTTAAGTAAGTATTTAGGAACTAACTTTAGATTATTGCAAAATGCGATCGCAACTGATCGATACAAGTTTTTTTACCTAGAAGAGATGTGCGGCGCTTCGCGCCGCACATCTCTTCTAGGTTTGGCGATCGCTATGTATAGGATCATCAGCACAAAGTGTCAATTATCCTATACATAGCTAAAACCTGTGGCGCACGCACAGCGTGCGTCATCGGTTTTTGGGTTTTATATTTTTAATTGCGCCCAGCTATGTAAATAGCTCACATAACCATGAAGTATTTTTTTCTGTCTCAAGGTTGGCGAGTGAGGAGAGTATGGGAGGTTTCAGGACTATGGAATGAAATGGCATGGCGACGTAGACCGATCATCATTCTTATAGGTGTTTACCTTGTGGATGGTAAAGAGGAGATGGTTCTCTATAAAGTTGAAGAGGCAATTCAAGCTGTAGAGGCGATTCCAGAGGATTTATCTAATAGCCGCGATCGCATTGTAAGTAATGACGGTAAGGTGGCGATCGCTCAGGTACGCATTACGAGGCTATTATCTGCGGAGCAAGTTTTAGAAAGGATGACACCCCTACGTTAGAGGACACAAAATCAGGAAACGAGTTGCGGCGCTTCGCGCCGCAACTCGTTTCTTGGGAGCGACACTTGATGTTTTGTTAGAACGGAATATCGTCATAGTCAGGGGCATCAGATGTAGGAGATGCTACAGGCACATAGGTTGATGTGGGTACAGCAGCGCTAGGTACAGATGGAGTAGTGGCTCTGGGACTACGTGCAGGTGCAGCAGCAGTATCTGAAGTACTTGCGGTACTACCAGCCCCAAAACTATAAACTCGCTGAGCAACTAGTTCAGTACGTTTTTCTTTGTAAGTACCGCGATCAACGGTATCTAGACGCAAGCGACCTTCCACCACCACTTGATCACCCTTATGATATTTCTCAACCATCTCATCAGCCAAGTTATTCCAGCCTACGACCTTGATCCGATAAGGTGCATCTTCAGCCCGTCCACCTGCAAACTGTACTAAAAATGAAGCGATCGAGTTTTGATTGTCAGGCGTACGACGTAACTCTGGATCGGTTAGCACTTCAGCCATCAGGATAATAGAGTTCATAGTTAATTTATCAAAAGCTCAAAGACTTTACTGGGATGAGCTTTCATTTTCTTAGATAAACTTAAGCTTATCTAAGAAAATGAAAAATCTGCATTTTGTATCATATCGCGATCGCCCAGCAGTTACCCAAAAGCTCAAGAAAGAATGGCATCCTTTTATAATTCTTAAGGCGATCTCGCCAACATTACAGCGCTTTGTGCTGACTTAAAACCCAGAGAAATTTTTGAAAGCGCGGCGAAGCCGCGCTTTCAAAAATTTCTCTGTACTACTTTAAGCCCCAACAGGGTGTATCTTGAGTGCAATAGTTGGGAGATCAGACTGTATACTTTGCAGAATAGTTTGCAGAGGAGAAAAAATTAACCATGCTGCAATTATTATTGTTCAATTTGTAGCGCTTCATGCCTAGACTAAAGCATGAATATTTTAATTAGAATTTAGGATAGGAAGTACTTGATAGTGCTTTTCAAGCAAGCGAGTTAAAAAGGATTGATTTCCCAGCTTCACGGCGGAGAAACAATTCTGTACTTCACTAGAATGTGAAACACTATAGGCGCTTTATCCTAAATATCTGACTAGATATGCTAGATCCTAAAGAGTATCCGTCACGCAAATATGCTGACAGTTAATGCAATTATCATCAGTACTATAATTCTCGATGTTGGGATTCAGTCCGTGATTATCGACAGAATATTTAAAGCAAAACAAGGTAATAAGCGGCGCGAAGAAGTGGAAGAAGAAAACCTCACTCGCTATGAGTCCAACACATCTAATGATCAACCCAAGGGCTGGGAATTTAAAATTTTGCGTACTGGTAGCGGTGGTTTTCGCAGTCGCAAGGTTTTGAATAGGGTCTGTGCTGAGGAAGCTCAAGCAGGTTGGATTTTATTAGAAAAGCTAGACGATCATCGGTTACGGTTTCGTCGTCCTGTCACTGCCCGCGATCGCGATAACCAATGCAAAATTGATCCCTATCGCACCCGTTACGGCATTTCCGAGACAGTTGAAACTTGGACAACCATCATTGTGTTATTGGCAATTATGAGTGGGGCAGCAGTTTTAGGATTTACGGCAATGAATCGATTTTTTGGTGATTGGCAAACCAAGTCTGTGCAAAATGCGCCCCGATCTGGCAATACCGAAATTCGCCAACCACCCACTCCAACTACTAAATCTACCAATCCATCATCACCATCTCCACAATAATGAAAGCAATTTTGATGACCGCAGCAGGTGATCCCCATGTATTGCAGCTTGCGGATATTCCTGAACCCATAATTCAATCCCCAACGGAAATTTTGGTACGACTGAAAGCCGCAGGCATTAATCCTATTGACACCAAATTACGCAGTCGCGGTACATTTCAACCCGATCGCCTGCCGTCAATTCTTGGCTGTGATGGTGCAGGAATTGTCGAAGCGATCGGTACAGATGTCACCAAATTTAAGGTTGGCGATGAGGTGTACTTTTGCAATGGTGGCTTAGGAGCGCATCAAGGTAACTATGCCGAACTAACCACCATTGACGAAAAATTTGCTGCCCATAAACCTCAATCCCTAAGTTTTGAGCAAGCTGCTGCTGCCCCATTAGTAATCCTCACCGCATGGGAAGCACTATACGATCGCGGCAGTCTCGGATCATCAGCTAATAGCCATGTCCTGATTCACGCAGGTGCGGGTGGTGTCGGTCATGTAGCGATTCAGTTAGCTAAACTGAGAGGCGCAAATGTCAGTACAACTGTTGGCTCTGAAGCTAAGGCAAGATTTGCAAGGGATTTGGGGGCAGATTTACCAATTCTCTATAAACAAACTGATTTTGTTGAAGCAGCGATCGCTTGGACAAGTAGTAAAGGTGTAGATCTTGCCTTTGATACTGTTGGCGGCAAGCTGATCGAACAAACCTTTCCCGCCGTCAAAATCTATGGTGATCTGGTTACGATTCTCGAACCACCTGCCGATATAAGCTGGAAAGTGGCGCGGACTCGCAATCTGAGGTTTAGCTTTGAATTAATGCTGACACCGATGTTGCTCGGACAAACTGATCTCCAAATCCAACAAGCGCACATTCTCACTGAAAGCGCTAAGTTATTTGACTCAGGCAAGCTTAAAATCCATGTGAGCGAAGTCTTTCCACTTGCCGATGCTGCAAAAGCACATCAATTACTAGAAACAGGCTCTATGACAGGAAAGTTGGTGCTAAGCATCTGATATAGCTGTCCCAGAACGAATAGCGTTGCTATGCGTTAAAGCAATAAAAAAGCTCCCACAAGGGAGCTTTTTTATTGCTTTAGCGAAATGTTGCTAGTTGCAACATTTGCTTTTCGTTAGCAATACTCATGACTTGTCGCTTAGGATCAACCACAAGCCAACCTTTTTCTTTTAGTTTATCCAGTACCTTCGTAGCATCTTCAGGACTGACTTCTGAGAGATCGGCAATATCTTGAACAGGCAAATTGAAAATATCAATACCTCCATCATGCTTATTGCCATAGGTCTCTGCCAAACCAGTCAAAATCGTAGCAATTCGCACCGCAGGTACTTGTTGGCGTAACTGAGTACGCTGATTAGTTTTGCGTAAGCGGCGTACCATTAGCTGCAACATACGGTGATGCAACTGCGGATCTTTAAATAAAAATTGAATAAACTTTTGGGCAGGAATGCTCAGGACACGTACTGGGGTGAAAGCAACTACATCCGTAGAGCGAGGCGATTCGTCAAGAATCGCCATTTCTCCAAAAAAGTCACCATTACCCAGTACGGCAAGCGTCGTCGCATCTTGACTTCGCAAAAACCTAACTTTGAGCCAGCCAGAGAGAATGAAATATACAGCATTGCCCCAAGCATCTTCCATAAGCACTGCCCGCCCCGCAGGATATTCACGCTCTACTGCTTCAGAGAGGAGCCACTCCAAAGTTTCGACGCTAGCAGCATCAAATAGTGGAAATAGCTCTTTGAAGATATCCGTTTGCATGGGGATTTTTTTAAAGACTGAATCTGATGGAAATTAGGCAGAATATTTAAGAAAATTGGCACTAGTCAAACAGACTAAGCACCCATGACTTCGTAGCCAGCATCTACATAAATAATTTGCCCAGTTATCGCACTAGACAAATCACTACCTAAGAAAGTTGCCACATTACCAACATCATCGGGAGTGACTAGACGACGTAAAGGCGCAGTTTCTTCATAGTGGTGCAGCATTTTGTGGAAGTCCCCGATCGCTGCCGATGCAAGAGTACGGATGGGACCTGCGGAAATGGCATTAACTCGAATATTATCGGGACCTAAGTCGGAAGCGAGATAGCGTACATTCATCTCTAGGGCAGCCTTAGCCGTACCCATCACGTTGTAATTTGGTACAACTTTTGCCCCACCAATATAAGTAAGGGTAATCACGCTACCACCATCTTTTAGTAAAGGCTTGGCAGCACGGCAAAGATGAATTAATGAATAAGCACTCACATCGAGGGCTAGTTGAAAACCTGCACGGGAAATATCGGTAAAATTGCCAGATAAGTCTTCTTTATTGGCAAATGCTAGACAATGTACCAAAATATCGATCTTTTCCCACTGCTCCGCCACTGATGCAAACAGTGCATCCACTTGAGCATCATCTTGAACATTGCAAGGCAACAAAAAGCTTGGTGTCAAGGGATCGGTCAACTCAGCAACCTTACCTTTGTTACGATCGCGATCATCGGGCAAATAGGTGATCCCTAGCTTTGCACCAGCTTGATGTAACTTTTGGGCAATGCCCCAAGCGATCGAGCGATTGTTGGCGATCCCAGTCACAAGAGCAGTTTTCCCGCTCAAATCTAACAAACCCGTCATGTATATTTCCTAACGTGAACCCAGCGTAATTAGAAATAAGCTTACATTAAAAGCCCATACTCATGCTTGCTGCCAATGGCGCAAGGGCGCGTTGCAAAAAGCTCAGTGCTAGAAAGGCAAGCATTGGTGAAAAATCCATGCCACCTAGAGGGGGAATAATTGAGCGAAATAAATTGAGATAAGGATCAGTAATTTGACTCAGTGCAGCAAAGGGCTGGTTGTACCAATCAATATTTGGGAACCAAGTTAATAACACACGAATAAATAGTAAGCCCAAATAAATTGAGATAAAGGAGCTAACTGTACCAAGAATAACTGCCATAATTTAATTTGTGGGGTTGTAGAACAATTAGAGAAAATATCTACCATCATTCTACTGAATCTAGTAAAAATCAGGATTTTTTGTAATTACTTGTACTATATAGCGCTTTTCCTGCCTGTGAGGTACAAGGTGGAGACACAAACCCGTACTTCAATAAGCTGGAAAACCGTAAAGCTCTTATTTATCATCAATGTTTAAGTCACGCAATGACTCAACGGTTTGTTTGCGTCCATTTTTGCCTTCAGCCGTAGCCAGTTCTTGACTCACTGAATCGATCGCTGCATTAAGTTGAGCAATTTTCTTCTCCAGATTACGACGCGCAAACTCATTAGAAGTCTGAGGCTTATCAATTAGGCGATCGCTGTCGGATTGGCGATCGTCAGTTTCATCTTCTGGCTCAGTGATCTTAATTGCCACTAATGCGCCAACTACGCCACCAATAGCAGCCCCGAAGAGAAAGCCTCCCCAAAAATTACCTGAATTATCTGCCATAGCTTTGCCCTAACGATCTCAACAATCTGAAATACCGAGACTTTTGGGACATCATATCATTTTGGTTTGCGTTACAGCATAGCGAACTCAAAAAGCAGATGGAGCGCAAAGCGCTCCATCTGCTTTTTAAATAGATGAAGGCGGCGCTTTGCGCCGCCTTCATCTATTTGGGTTGCAAAACTTATCATTGTGGTAAGCACTGTAGCTATAGTTGTCGCCATTTGTATTATGACAAATCAAAACCCCAGAAGCGAGTGGCGGCGCTTCGCGCCGCCACTCGCTTCTGGTTTTGTGTCCTAACAAGACTGGCGGCAGCTATAAAACTATAGCGGTGCTTTTGTGACAATTTTAGGCTTCAGTACCATAGAGGTAGCACTTTTACTTTCATCAAGCTTGGTGAGAAAGCTTGACAATATCTTGGGATCTAATTCTGCGGGGAGAATGAGTTTACCTTGTTCATCTCTTTTCATAAAAGCTGAATTGTTACTTAGACCCGCTTTGATAACATTACTCCGCTCGGTAAGGGCGACATCATCCTTAGGATTTTTTGATAGCCAACTAGTATAAGCATCGATCGCATCATACCAATATGCATTTTTTGCATATATTCTTGCTTTTTCTAAATCATTTTTGGCGGCGGCGATCGCCTTTAAAGTTATCGCATCGTCATCACGTCGGATTGGAGCATTAATATCGACTTGCATAGCTCCACCAATTGCTTGCCAACGAATCTGCCAACGCTGTACTTTTCCTTTAACTAACTCAGGCGCATTTTCGGGCAAAGTAAACTTGTACAGACCAGAGCCTTCTGCTTTGCCTTCGGCAACAAAAACAGACTTTGCAGATCTATCGTTGCTATCGCGTAAAAAGAAAGTAATCTTGGAAGAAGTTTTGTCACCTTCAACCTTAGGAATAGTTGTTGAAGGTGTGGCAGTGTCTTCAGGCGCAATGTACCAATAAAATGTAGGGCGAGAAGCTAAAGTCTTTGCTCCATCTTCTGGCGAAAGGATGGTAATCGGCGGCAAGTTACCTCTGGTTGCACCACCTGTACCTGCGGACTTAGGCAAGCCCAATCCATATTGAGCAAACGCCGTAGGTACAAAAGTAAGCGAAGTTGCGACAGAAGATATACATAAAGTAGCGATCGCTGTTGTGCCAAGAGCGATCATCTTTTGTTTTGCAAGTTTGCTTGAAATCTTAGATATTGAAGTCATTTGTGTAATGATCCAAGTTGTTTTTACTAGTCTTGGTAGAGTGATGCTAACAAGACCTAATTTATGATTTCAGGTCGATAAACTGGGCTAACAAGTTCCCTTTTATAAGAATCTTTATATAGATGTCGTCATTTGTATCAAAACAAATCACAACCCCTTAAGCGAGTTGCGGCACAAAGCGCCGCAACTCGCTTAAGGGAAGCGTAGATATAAAAGCTATTATGGCGCAACTTTAGAAGCGATCGCCTCAGCCATTTCTTGAGTACCCACAGTTTTTCGCACGGACTCCAATACGCGATCGGGCAAAGGTGTACCGTGAGTTGCCATCACATCTACACCAGCATCTTCAATAGTCCAATCAATCTTTACACCCGTTGCGTCAATAACTGTTTGCGTAGCTTTTGCTACTTCAGGTCTAATGCCATCACCACGAATCAACGTAACTGAGTAAGCCACAAATCGTTTCCCTAAATTCTTCTAAATGGTTTTACAAAATGATTCACATACAAATTACATCAAATCAATTTCATGGCATCAATAAAGATCAATAAAGTTAGATTTGATCCATTTATTTTGATAATTGACTTCACCCAGATGAATGATTACATTTAGCAGTTTTGGTCTAGACATCAAGGCTATCAAACTATGCAATCACGCAAATGAAACATTTGTGACAATTAATCATAAAACTAATCCATATAATTTGCTGACCATCAGCCACAAGCTCATCTCTAATTTTCTTAAACAAAATTAAAGATGAGCAACAGCAATTGCAGGGAATAATTACTGTAAGGTCACCATTGGTTCATCCTATCCTCAGTAAAGTTTATCGTGAACTCTAAGAAAATGACTGTAGGGAACCTCTAGTTTCTGATCACCGTCTTCGTTAGTCTGGCAGTCAATCAGGCTCAGTAAATACATTTAGCAGTCAGTATTGCTCAGAACTTGTGAGTATTCACATCACAGATTCTTAGTTCTAAAGTAGAAAATTCAGTTTCTTATCTATCGAAATCTTTATACCTAGACAATTACTTTAACAGTTGTATTCTTTAATATTTACTAAATCTAATTTAGTCGCCATATAGGTAAATTTATAAGAAATTAATTAGGAAATTACATCTGTAGTTGCGAGCTATTTTTTACATTAAGGCTTTCTATTTTCATTTCTAACAATAGGTAGTAATCTCAATGTCATTAAAAGCCAAAAGTGATGAGTGTAAATACTTAGTTGAATTCTAGTTAAACCTTTAGAGAGATAGTGATAGCCGTCCTTTGACTTTTCTAATTAACTTGTAATAATATGTAACTCTAGACGCAAGAGATAAAAAGGTTGATCCTGTATTATACAAAGTCACTGTAGAGCAAGCGCTACGTTAGTCGCTTAATCTTACAAAACTTAAAGATTGTGATTTTAAGCTGTTAATCAAAATAAATTTAATTTTCAAGTTATGGGGTCTTCCTTGTCTCAGCCTTCTGGTCTTAGAGAAGCACTCTTTAAAAAACGCTTAGTTTAAAAAATTAGGAGCGATATGTCTGAAGAACCATTGACCCAACCCACACCAAAAGCAGTGGATAGGCAAGCTAACAAGCAGGTCGGTCTGTCTGCTGACATGGTTCGCACGTATTTGCATGAAATCGGCAAGATTCCTCTACTTAGCAATGAGGAGGAGATTATTTACGGTAAGCAAGTACAGCAGATGATGGCACTGTTTGAGGTGCAAGAAAAACTTGCCCAAAATAGCGATCGCTTACCAACTGAGCAAGAATGGGCTGAAGCTGTCGGCTTAGCTCCAGAGCTTTTACATAGCCATATTCGCATCGGTACAAGAGCTAAACGCAAAATGATTGAGGCGAATCTCCGTTTGGTCGTCTCCGTAGCAAAGAAATATCAAAAACGGAATCTAGAACTTCTAGACTTAGTACAGGAGGGAACGCTCGGATTAGAACGTGCCGTAGATAAGTTCGACCCAACTAAAGGCTTTAAGTTTTCGACCTATGCCTATTGGTGGATTCGTCAAGCGATTACGAGAGCGATCGCGCAGCAAGCACGGACTATTCGTCTGCCAGTTCACATCACCGAAAAGCTCAATAAAATCAAAAAAGCTCAGCGCCAACTATCGCAAGATTTAGGTCGGGTAGCTACTGTGGCGGAAATCGCTTATGAGCTAAATATCAAGACCGATCAAGTTCGTGAATGTCTATCCCTATCACGTCAGCCAATTTCCCTTGATTTACGCATTGGTGATAATCAAGATACGGAACTGGCGGAACTTTTAGAAGATACAGGACGTTCTCCTGATAATTATGTAGAACGGGAGTCTTTGCGAACAGATATTCAAAGTTTGCTGAAGGAGCTACCCGAAAAGCAACGTCAAGTTATGATTTTGCGTTACGGGCTAGAGGATGGTCAAGAGATGTCGTTAGCTAGCATTAGCAAGCGGATGGATCTTAGCCGTGAGCAAGTAAGGCAATTAGAACGTCAAGCGATGGATTATCTTCGCAAGCGTAAAGCGAGAATGCAGGAATATCTAGCTAGCTAATACCAAAACTAAAAATGGCTACGCCATTTTTAGTTTTGAAAACCCTTACTGGGTTTTGTTTATACCAATTCACGAAAGTGTGACCACACTTTCGTGAATTGGTATAAACAACAAAGGCAACGCATTGCGTTGCCTTTGTTATTTGAAAGATTGTTTCTCCGCAGAAGTCGGGAAACAATCCGTCTCTTTTTGCTAAAAAATACCAGATAGTTCGTAGAGATGACGTAAAATCGCGAGAATTTTCTTGTCATAGTTAGCATCCTCCGCCCATTGCCCTGCAAGCTGACCTAATAAAGGTGCTGTTCCCCGCTTGACGAGTTTAAAGCGCGGGTCAACTAGTGGCTGGACTAAAGGCTTGGTGGTTGCATAAGCCTTTAGATGTTGAATTTGCGCTCTTACCCCAATACGGCGATCGCTAAAACTATCACCACGTACTCCATTACCGATCGCTCCAATACCCCCAAAATTATTTTGTTCTGGTTTCACATCCCCATCAAATTGCAAAAAACCTGTTTCTAAACACATCTGACAAAAGGCGATGTCATAGTTCACATTTTCGATCGCTGCCTCCTCTCGATAGATGGTAGGCAAGTCTCCATAGATATTTAATGGTGCATTATTGAGTTGTAATAGCCGTAATAATTGGACTTCTGAAGTAATTCCATCACCCATAATCCGATCAATTCTGCCAGTTAGGACTTGAGAACAGATTTTCTCTTTCCGCGCACTTGTGGACAAAGGTAAAAAGTCTTGAGCTTGAACAGTATTTTGGTATAGGCGATCAAAGGTAAATATAGCGATCGCACCAACTCCCATTTGAAGAAACTGCTTTCTTCTCATAACTGTTTCACTTTATCTAGCTGCAAATCCTAATCTTTATAGACGTTAAATAAATTTTGCTGTTTCTGACAAGGGGGATTTGACGGATATTGAGTTCTGGGGTCACTGCAACTGCGAGGGTCTTGAGAGTAGGCAGAGGCAGTACCTGCAAAGGGAATCAGCAAAGCAGATGCAGAAATAACTGATAGCAAAAATTTCATGATGTTGACCTTTGATATAAGTGATTAAGTTAAGAATTTTTCAGGCTAAAAATATTTATATGCAATTAAGTGGGCTTTGTGCAGATTTGCACGATTTTTGAGCCATTTAGCCTAGTTTTGAGAGAAGAAAATATTGCAGAACCTTAACAAGCCTTTTTTTCAAGCAATCTGGGACGATCAAGCTGAACCAGAGAATTACTTTGAGATTGCCTTGTATAGAGAAGACCTGTGGAAATAGCGTCGATTAAGTCTGGATTTTGGGTTGACTCGATCGCTAAATCTAGAAATAAGCTCTCAATTTTTTGCATTGAGGCGATGATTTGATGTCTAATTTTGATGCGTGTGGTGGCTAACCAAAAAGATTGAGACTCTGCGGCAGAGCAATCTGTCATCAATAGTGCAATCTCATCTAGCAAAGAAGTGAGGTGATGCTCATCCTCTTGCGGCTGGACTGGCTGATGTCCTAAACGCGGCTGGAATTGATGAGCAAAAATCGGCGGTGTGGGGAAAGCATCGCTTTGCATAGATCCTCCTTATTTCTGGATTGCTAAGTGAGGATGGGCAAAAGCACTGGATGAAAATCGAGATTGGCTTGACTTGAGATCGCTTGAGCGTTCAGACAAATGGTTGGATAAATGCAGTTGAGGGTAGGTCAAGTCTGCTAATACCTCCAAAATACGGCAAAAATCTCGATGCTTTTTGCGATCAGTCAAAAATCTCGGTACTTCCAAATATTGTGAGCGTTTTTGGACTGCTTGTCGCAGATTGGCGATCGCCGCCCAAAAATTAGACATCTCCTCATAGGTACAAGCTAATAAAAATACTTCAATGTCATGAAGCACTTGCGAAAAGCGATCGGCAATGCTCGGACGCACATTTGGATACAACGATGATGTTTTGTACGGTGGACTAGGTAATAAATTAAGGTGACGTTGGGGCAAATGATGGGGGGCGCTCATGTTTCAATGCCTCTAATTGTGAGGATATATGAGGAAAAGTCGTTTTTTGTCATAAAACCTTGTCTTTCTCTTGCCATAAGCACTTGCCAGTGATAAAAGAAGTACATATTTCTTTAAGTGAGGGTAAGTGAGCTTAATGGCTGAGGCAAAAGGCTTAAGAGGTGAATAAATCAACTTGATGACCTTTGTTGGAAATCAGCATACGATCTAAAACTTGATTTGCACACCAGAAAAAATAGTATTTTTTGTCAGTAAATGTATGAATAAAACTAAGCAAATATTGAATGTAATATCAAATCAAATGTATAAATCTTGGAATTTAATTTAATGTCTCATTAATTTAAAAACTCATAAATTCAATTGACATTAATCTTGGTTTGAATCTTTGATAATTCTGTCAATATATTGCAAATAATTTCAAAACATTGTTTTTAATTATTTTGTTGGCAAAAACAGTGATTTATGCTTTTATTGACTGACTTGATAGATGGATTGATGATTTGTAAAGCTTTGCCAGTAATGAATTATCAGAAAAAACAAGAAAAAATTGCTATATCAAAAAGCCAATGTCTGACTAAATCAGGATCTAGATAAAAGTTAAGAAAATCTATTGCAAATCCCCAAATATATGTTATTTATCTAACGTGAAAAAACAAGAATATGTTGATTAAGATATCCATCGCTATCGTGATTAGTCATTATTTAAGGTTGATTAGAAAGATTGTCATTCAAACTTAAATCTCAAAACAATTTGCAATAGGTATCTACTATTTATTGCAATTGCAAAAACAAGACTAACTTGACTATTAATTAAGACAAGACTGAGACATTTACAGAGACATTACTAAGAGGAATTAAAACCATGACTATTGAAGACGCGATCGCCATCGTTGATGCTGCCCTTGAGGGCAAGCGCCTCAGCAATATTCAAGAGCAACTATTTCGCCAAACATGGGAGGGTAAGACTTACTCTGAGATTGCAGAGAGATGTGGCTACGATTCTTCCTATATTCGTGATGTGGGCTATCGTTTATGGAAAACTCTGTCCGATGGCTTTGGTGAGCGCGTCACTAAGCACAATTTACAAGTTGTGATTCGCGCTCAAGCCAAGCGATTTCAAGGTAATGGCTCGATTAATGAGATTAACCAGCCGATCGCCCATCATCCTTTAATGGCAATCACAAATCCTAATCATGCTGATGTGAGTGATATGAAGCGTTGTGATTGGGGCAATGCGATCGACACTTCGATTTTTTATGGACGAACAGAAGAACTCGCAACTGTGAAGAATTGGGTGATTGGCGATCGCTGCCGTCTGCTCGGTGTATTTGGTATGGGTGGCATTGGTAAAACTGCTTTTGCAACCAAGTTAGCAGAACAGGTGCAAGGTGAATTTACATTGATTGCTTGGCGATCGCTCCGTAATGCGCCCACAGTGGAAACGATGTTGTCAGAATTGGTCAGCTTCTTAACCAATCAAGCGATCGCCAATTTGCCACAAGACTTTGATCGGTTGCTAGTTATGTTTATGCAATGCCTGAAACAATCACGCTGCTTAATTGTGATGGACAATGTGGAATCAATCTTACGCAGTGGTGAAACGGCAGGACATTACAGTGAAGGCTATGAAGGTTATGGTGAACTATTCCGTCAGGTTGGTGAAGTGCGTCATCAAAGCTGCTTGATTTTGACCAGCCGCGAAAAGCCTAATGACGTGTTGCCTCCCGATAGTAGCGATCGCATGGTACGTTCTCTGCAATTGACTGGTTTAAAAGAAGAAGCCCGTCAAATGTTTCGTGAAGAATTGGCGATCGCTCCAGAAACTCGCAAATTAATCGACTTCTATTGTGGTAATCCCCTCGCACTAACGGTGGTATCGCGTTCCATCTACAGTATGTTCGATGGCAATGTACAAGAATTTCTCGATCAAGATGCCAATGTCTTTGGTGATATCCGCAATCTCATCGATCAGCAATATTCGCGCCTTTCTGACCTAGAGCAGCAGATTATGTATTGGCTAGCGATCGAGCGTGAACCGATCACCACCGACAATCTCCGTCAAGACATTGTGCCGATGGTTTCCAAATCGCAAATTCTGGAATCGGTGATTTCCCTGCGTTGGCGATCGCTGATTGAGAAGAATGCCAATAGCTTCACACAGCAACCTGTGGTGATGGAATATATGACTGATCGCCTCATCGACACAGCTTATAGCTCCACTATTGATCGCAATCCCGAATTCCTCATGAGCTATGCTTTGGTGCAGCCTCGTGCCGAAGACTACATTCGTGAGACGCAGATTCGTCAAGTTGTCCAACCCCTTACCAATCGCTTGCTTGCCCACTATGGCAGTGCGGAGATTTTGCAGCGTGAATTACAGAGCTTGCTGGAAACTCTGCGCGATCGCCAAACGGCGATCGGCTATGCACAGGGCAATATCATGAATCTGCTCCGAGCTTCGCAAACCGATCTCACCAAGAAATTTTGCCGCTTTCCTGAACGAGTGACGGAGCATTCCGATTTGCAAATTTTAGAGAGATTGTTAGAAAGCGATCGCGCTGGTGGGCTAGCCACATGGGATCATCGTATTCCTTGGGCAAACAATCCTCTCGCTCAACAAACTTCCGAATCCAAAACCCAAATCCGCAGCAAAAATCTCTACTACCAATGGACAGAAGGTTCCCTAGAACAGTTGCACCAAGAACTCAAGCAACAGCCCAAACTTCGTAAGAAATATCATGCATGGTTAAATGAGACCGAATTTGCAGCGATCGATGCGGATTTTGAAGCTGTCAAAATCACCGATACTCTCAATCAACCCGTTGATGCGAGATTGGTATTTATCAATGAAGTCAATGTGATTGAGCCGCCTGTGGGTTTACCAACTCCAAGCGATCGCCGCAGTCAAGATCGTAAGAGAAAGCAAGAGTTGCAAGCAAATCGGGCTAAAAAGCTAGGCTAAACAAAATGAATAAACTCGCCGCTAGCGGCGAGTTTATTCATTTTGTTTAGTCTTTGTGTTGCGCTGTAAAAGAATACTCAGATATTCCTGAGCTTCTACCCAGTTAGGTACAAGCTCAACTGCTGATTGAAAACAGGCGATCGCTTCTTCAGGCTTACCAATATTGTTTAAGAGAATTCCAAGATTGAAATAGGGCTGAGCAAAATTAGGGTCAATCTCGATCGCTTCTTTATAAGACAAAATTGCATCTTTAAGTTGATCGCGACGAATGAAGGTACTTCCAAGATTGCAGTGAGCATCGGCATAGGTGGGGTCAATTTGGATTGCTCGTTCAAAACAGGCGATCGCTTGATTTTCTAGAGATTCTTTTAAAGATTCTTGATCCCCATTAATGGAAGTAATTTTTTGTAAATAGGCGACACCCAAGGCATTGTAATCTTTAGCTTGGAGCAGATCCGAATTATAGTTATTTGCACGCTCATAGATCGCATTGACGGCTTCAGGATCATTCTGCTGGAAATATACCTGCGCGATCGCTCGATAAGCATCGAGATAATTAGGATCTGTAGAAATTGCCCGTTCATAACTAACTAATGCTTCTGCAATTCTGCCCCTTTCCTTAAGATTATCCCCCAATTTGCAATGATATTCTGGTAAGAAGCGATCAGGAGCTAGTTCTAAAGCTTTCTGAAAATGGGCGATCGCTAACTCACTCCATCCCATTTGTTGGTAAGCATTACCGATTCCTAATTGAGCAGCTAGAGATTGCGGATCAAGTTCAATCGCTTTACTAAAACAGGCGATCGCCTCCATGACATTGCCTTGGAGTTGATAAATTGTGCCAATGCGCTCATGGGCGGTCGCAAAATTAGGATCGATCGCTAAGGCGCGTTGGTAATTTTTAAGGGCGAGGGGGATATTGCCTGAAGGCTGATAGCGATCGCCAAATTGAATATAGGTCTCAGGCGATTCAACGGTTGATGGATTAATAACATCAGTCATGGCGATAAAAGTCTGTTATGGTATGGGGTTTCTGGTACAGTGCTTGACGCTATATCTCAAAAAGTTGATCACATATTTCCCCAAAACATCGCCGCAATTTCAATTAGCCGCAATATCACCGTTTTCCTATGACAGTAAACATTGCCATTCGGATCTTTTCCCTTACTCTATGCACTGTGATGGGAATTGTGACTCAGCCAGCTTCTGCTCAAGTTGGTGAATATTGTCAATTTGAGAATGAAGCGATCGCGAATAAAGACAATTTACGTTTAGCCGCTTTTCCAGACAGTTCCAGTAAAAGCGTCAATTTAACTGCTACCAAAGCATATCAAGAGCTTGTCAAACAACATAGCCAAAAACTAAATACCTGTCGTCAACAATCTTGGCTGAAAACGCAAGGAATTTGGCTGCGGTTATATCCCTGTGATTTGCAGTCTGGAAAGCTCGATGAAGTGATGGATCGGATTGTCAATCGTGGCTATAACCAAGTATTTGTGGAAGTTCTTTCCGATGGTAAGATTCTCTTACCGCAGTCAGAAAATATGACGGCTTGGGATTCCCTTGTGCAGTCAGAGAAATATAAAAATGCTGACCTGTTGAAACTGGCGATCGCGAAAGGGAGAGAACGAGGACTAAAGGTTCACGCTTGGGTCTTTACGATGAATGTGGGTAAAGGCTATGGACAAGGCTTTGATCGTGATGGATTGTCACGACAAACGGCAGCACGACAACAGGCGATCGCCCGTAATGCTAATAGGGACAGCACTATTTCTATAGTTGAGAACTTGGGTAAAAATAGCGAAGGAGAAGTTTCAACTCAGGATCAGCTATTTATCGATCCCTATAATTATCAAGCCCAAAGTGATTTGTATTTAGCCGTTAATGAGGTCGTCAAGCGGAATCCCGATGGCGTAGTATTTGACTATGTGCGTTACAAGCGCGGTGCAGGGGCGGCTTCGGTGGTGAGTAACGTTCGTTATCTATGGATTTATGGTGAAGCCTCTTTGCAAGCATTACGCGATCGTGCCGAAAATTTACAAGGACGAGAAATTATTAATCGCTTTCTCAAACAGGGCTATATCACACCCACAGATCTCCAAACCGTGAAAAAGCTCTATCCTCAAGAACTAGAACCACTGTGGCAAGGTCGTCAACCATCTAACCAAGCAAATCCTGCGATCGCCTATTGGCAAGCAGAACTGTGGCGTTTAGCGATTGGTCATGCTTTTATCGGTGTCACCCATTATCTCGGTATTGTCTCAAAACCAGTTTTGCGACAAGGGATTCCTGCAAGTATTGCCTTTTTCTCCGATGGCAATCAACCTGTGGGCAATGGTTTTGATTCGAGAATGCAGCCTTGGCATTTATTTCCGAGTACCTATGAATTTCAGCCGATGGCGTATGCAGTCTGTGGCAAACCTGACTGCATCGTTTCCCAAGTTCGTCGAGTTGTGCAGTATGCATCTGAAGGCGCGAAGATTTCGCCAATTTTAGTCGGTCAATGGAACGAACCCTTCAGCAATCGTCCATCTTTGGAATTACAAATGCAATCCATCCATTCCGCATTTCCAGACATTAACTCCATAAGTCATTTCGCTTTCGGTTGGCAAATGAGAGAGTTAGCTTTTACGCGATCGCGCCAATTTTGTACCCTAAAAGATTGATAGCGGCGCGAAGCGCCGCTATCAATCTTTTGCGTACATCTTAATCTTTTTTCACAACAAGAATCGTTTCGAGGCTGTCATCACTCGCACCATTGATCACACCACCCGATCGCACAATAGCTTGCAACATCTCCACCACTTCCCTCGTAATTTCCTCACCAATACAAATCAAGGGAATCCCTGGGGGATAGGGACAAAGAGATTCTGCGCTAATTTTCCCAATCGCTTGCTCTAGAGGAAGGCGATCGCTTTTAGCAAAATAAACATCACGCGGAGAGAGATGAGATTGGTAATTCGTAATTCGTAATTCGTAATTCACAATTGCATCCCTTTTCCCTTTTCCCTTGACGATCTGTTGAAATCCATCAACTAACCGATTAATATCCCCTTGAGTATTGCCAATACTGACCGCAAAAACTAGCTGACTCAGAGTGGGCATTTCTGCCATGACATTAAATTGGGAATATAGCAATTCATCGACTTCAAAGCCTGTAGTTTCCAGTTGATTAACCATTACCGTGAGGCGAGTAGGATCGAGAGTAGGAACTTCTACTTGACTAAAGGTTCTTAAGTTAGGAACTTGATTTAATTGCGATCGCGCTTCCTTTGCTAATCTCAAAGTCTCTGTTAATAGTTGTTTCCCCTCAACCGCCATTTGTCGTCTTGCCACATCAAGGGATAGCAGCAGCAATAAATTAGGACTACTTGAGCGCAATATTTGCAAAGCTCGATCCACTTGTTCAGGATCAATGCGATCGCCTTGTAAATGTAAAATCGAAGACTGGGTAAGACTACCTGCCACTTTGTGGGTTGATTGCACCACCAGATCTGCCCCAGCCTGTAATGCTGAAATTGGGAGATCGGGATGGAAGCCTAAATGTGCGCCGTGAGCAGCATCGACTAGTAAGGGAACATGGTATGCATGGGCGATCGCCGCTAGTTTCTCAATCTCACCGCAGACTCCAAAATAATTGGGACTGACTAGTAGCACGGCTTTCGCATCAGGATACTTTTTGAGAAAAAATTCTAACGTCTCAGGACTCACGCCCAAATCCAAATCAAATTCTGGTAAATAATCGGTCGGCAAATAAATCGGAGTCGCACCGTTGAGAACTAATCCCGCGATCGCGGCCTTGTGACAATTACGCCCAATCAGAACCTGATCGCCCTGTCCACAGGTTGCCAAAAGCATTGCCTGTACGCCGCAAGTGGAGCCATTAGTCAGAAACCATGCGCGATCGCTCCCGTAGGCATCCGCCGCAAGTAATTCTGCTGCCGTAATTGCATCTTCTAGTTTAGGTAATTCAGGCAAATCTAGACGAAATATCGTCTCCCCCATCAGCGCCGCTAATTCGCGATCAATGCCTTGACCACGTTTATGTCCCGGCATATAAAACGGTGCATGATCAATGTTTAGATAGCGCTTGGCAGCTTCTAATAACGGAGTGGAATTTTGATTTGTCAAAGTTTTTGAGGACTTACACATTAGGCAATATTTGTATGAGCAGCGCTTCGCGCTGCTCATACAAATACTTTAAACTTTAGGTAACTGATACTGAGCGATAATCCGTTTGGCAAACTCAGGAACATGAGCCTCTAGCTTTTTAGGATAGTTACGACGCACGTAGAGATAATTGCGGACAAAGTGGGAATCGAGCGAAAATCTGCCATACTCCAAGCCTTTGGGACCAATCTTATTCACCACAAAGCTAATAATCCAAGCTAGCCAAATTGGTAAAGTCACCGCTTGATCATAAGCCGAAATACCTTGTTGCACCGCCGCACGGCGATCGCCACTAGAAATGACAGGTTGAGTCTGTAATTGATCCTTAATCAGTTCCAGCATCTCTTTGCCCGTCTCATTACGCACCACGATCCATTGCCAACCAAAGGTTGCACCCATATAGCCCACGACAATATCTGCGAGAGCATTGGTATAGTCAAAACAGGTCATGCAAGAGGGAGCAAACACATCCTTGAGTTCCTTAGTATTTAGCCCAAAGAATGGGACTAACTCAGTGGAGCCATCGGAATGTTTGAAATGCACGTTGAAGTCTTGCATAAATTCGTAATGCACCACTGTTTCAGGCGATCGGCTGGTGGTGTCGAGGAATTTCTGTAAACCTGATCGCGTCACGTTATCGGTGCAAGGTGTCCCCAATACATAGAGCTTTTCTAAACCAAGTTCTTTCTCAACGGTGCGTAATGCTTGAATTTGGCAACCCACACCGATCGCTAATAGTCTCTTGATACCCGATTGCTCGATCTGTTCTAAAACTGAAAGATTTGGCGAAAGAGTCGGTTTATTCACCCGTGCAGCTAGAATTTCTTCACGGTTACGGGCAATCACAGGCTGAGGTTTGAAGCGATCGTCTTTGCTCGACTGCACACATACCACGCCTTCGACTAAGCCCTTCTCTAACATGGCGATCGCCAGCGTGGATACAATTCCTGTCCATTGCGCCCCTTCAATCGGTTCAGTTTTGCGGGCGGCGATCATTTCTTGATGCACACCAAAATATAGTTCTTTTTCGTTATCAAGATCTCGCGATCGCCCATGAGACTGTGTTTCCAGTTCATCAATATGCTGCGTGATAAATGCACAAGCCTCTTTGACGTAATGAATGTAATAGGTATCGCAGAGACCACATTCACTGCACAATTCTTTAGCAGGGCGACGTTGAGGATCTGCTAGTCCTTTTGCCTTGCGATGGGATGGGACAACCGACATTTTGCTATTTCTTATTATATAGATCTAGCTAGATCATAGCTTTTTTGGGTCAAACCCAAAAGAGAGGGGCGGCGCAAAGCGCCGCCACTCTCTTGGGGGTTTGGATTTGTCCTAACATCACTGACTACCGCCATAACTGTGCAAATGTACAAAGTACTGAGATTCTGACTGAGATCGCCAACTCATAGAAAAAATCAAATGTAAAACATTACATCTGTCTGTTGCTTTTTCTCCTCACATTTTCTCAAGAGATCTTCAAGGGTATGATTATGCAAAACATTAAAAGATGCGCCCTTCGCAGTTTCCCATATATCAATAACTGCGGCTTTTTCGGCAGTGAGGGCATCAAAACTTTTGGTTTCTTGTGGACTTTCGCCATCCAGAGCAACTACCACATCAGTGAGCTTAATCTGCCAAGGTTCACGGGCAAGATGATAACCACCTTTTGCGCCACGTTGACTGATGATGATACCTGAACGTCTCAGCATTGCCATCACTTGATCGAGATAACGAATGGGAATGCTTTGGCTGATGGCAATTTCGTTAACAGAGGTCGGTTTACCCTGTTTGTGGCGCATGGCTAGCTCCAATAGAGCAATGCAAGCATAATCAACCTTACAAGATAGTTCCATAAAATTTAAAAAGTAGCAGGATTTTGGTTTTTAGTATGGGCAACGCAAAGCGCTGCCCATATTGCCTTTAGGAATTAGTAGAAGTTGCAGATGCGGGAACAAGATCGATATTTTGAAATAGGGGTGTACTGAGATATCTCTCTCCAAAACTTGGTTGGATCACTACGATCAGGCGATCTCGATTTTCTTCCCGTTTTCCGACGGCGATCGCCGCCGCAAGAGCCGCACCTGAAGAAATTCCCGATAGCAATCCTTCTTCACGGGCGAGACGACGACCATAGATCATGGCTTGTTCATCGGAAATCCCAATCACTTCATCAATCAAATCTGTGCGTAATACTTGAGGAACAAAGCCTGCGCCAATTCCCTGAATCTTGTGAGCGCCCGCAACTCCACCCGCCAACACAGGACTATTAAACGGCTCAACGGCGATCGCTTTAAAACTAGGTTTACGTTGTTTGATCACTTCCGCTACCCCTGTAATCGTGCCACCAGTCCCCACACCCGCAATCACAATATCCACTGCTCCATCGGTATCATTCCAGATTTCTTCCGCCGTAGTATGGCGATGGATTTCAGGGTTAGCGGGATTGTTAAACTGTTGCAGCATATAGGCATTACTGGTGGAATCTGCGATTTCACCTGCTCGCCGAATTGCGCCGCGCATTCCTTCTGTTGCAGGAGTTAGTTCAAGTTCCGCGCCGTAAGCTCGGAGCATCGCACGACGCTCTAAACTCATGGTTTCAGGCATTGTTAAAATCAAGCGATAGCCCTTAGCAGCCGCAACCATTGCCAAGGCAATACCCGTATTACCTGAAGTTGGTTCGACCAAAATTGTTTTAGCAGGACTGATTAAGCCCTTCTTTTCAGCATCTTCAATCATCGCTAAGCCAATCCGATCTTTGACCGATGAAGAAGGATTCAGGCTTTCTAGTTTGACGACAATTTTTGCCAAAGAACCATCTCTTTTGGGAATATTATTCAGGGCTACCAGTGGAGTACTACCAATTAACTGAGTAATGCTTTGCGCGATTTTCATGGGGAGCTAAATGTTGTAAAAAGACATTAGAAATAAAAAATACGGTATCTTGGTGGGAATACCGTACTTAGTAAGATACAATACTTTTCAACGTAATACAAATAAATCTACGGTTTCTCGACTGGGTATGTGATGATTTATCTCGAAACAACGACTTCTCGTATTTATAAGCGTCGCGAAATGCTGATAAGACGTGACAACTTTATCTGGAAAATTGAGTCTGGAGTGGTGCGATCGCTGACTTGGACAGAGGATGGACAGGTAATCTGCTCAGGGTTGTGGGCTGATGGCGATGTGATTGGCAGTGAGCTATCCAACTTGCATCCCTACGAAATGGAGTGTTTAACAGATGTGCAATTAACCGAAGTTCCGCGATCGCAGTGGGGCGATTATGTCGATGAAATTATTCGCCACAATCAAACGAGTGAGTTTTTATTAAAGATTTCCCATTGCCGTGCAAAGGATGATGCGTTGCGACAATTATTAGGTTGGTTAACTAATCGTTTCGGTGAAGAAGATCGTCATGGTCGCTTAATTGGTTTGCAATTAACGCATCAAGAACTAGCCGAATTAATTGGTTCAACTCGTGTGACCGTGACAAGGATTATTAATGATTTAGAAAGGGTTGGGTTTCTATCACGTAAAGGACGGAAGTTACTATTTCTTGCTGATAGTGCTGACCAATGGCACTATGAAATCTAAACCAAAAAGCACCCGTAAGGGTGCTTTTTCTAAGTAAGCAAAAATTGGAAGAATCTCATACCAAAAGCTAAAAATGGCAACGCCATTTTTAGCTTTTGGTATGAGATTCAAGTAATGTGAGCCAGATCACAACTTTGTAGAGATTTGAAGCCCTTGATCCTTTGCCTACAATCACTTAACGGCACAGATATCAGTCACATCTATATCTTGAGTTTTGGAGGAAGCTAATCATAGTAGAACTATGCTCCTAGTAAAGCCTCAAGCTAATGAATAATAAAAGTGTTATCAGAAACTTAGTTAATCGCGCTCTCCTTGTTAAACGGCTTACTCCTGAGCTAGAAAACTTAATCAATCAAGAACTGTCTGCTCAAGGATACATTACCGATCCCGACTATGAAGCACTGGAATATCTTATGCAAGCTGTTGATCAGGGGAAAGTACGTCAAGTTAGCTAAATTGAAAAGAGAGTGGCGGTGTTTTGCACCGCCACTCTCTTTTGGATTTACGAAAGGGTTTTCAAAACTAAAAATGTCATAGCCGTTTTTAGTTTTGGTATAAGACTGTAGACTAGGATTGCAAAATTTGAAGTCTTGCTTGTATGGGTTCTTTGACCTATTCGGGGTTCCGTCATCAACTTCGATCGCGATCGCGTCAGTTAGTTAATTGGTTGCTGTTTTTTAGCGCCATCATGCTAGTTGTATTCACTGTTAATAGTTGTCAGTCTAGTACAGGCATATTACCAGCGTTACCACAGCATCCAAATATTCAAGTATTTTTTAACCAAAATCAAGCCAACCGCTACACCGATCCCTACCGCAATATTGAGCGCCTCGGCGACAACCTCG
Source organism: uncultured cyanobacterium (assembly GCA_963703315.1). GTDB lineage: Bacteria > Cyanobacteriota > Cyanobacteriia > Pseudanabaenales > Pseudanabaenaceae > Pseudanabaena. Next base: position 564,158 of record OY969811.1, read on the forward strand.
AAAGAGTACTCGTCGATAATGTTAATCAAGCTAAGGTCAGTCTTGATGTTGCTGTCCAAGAGTTACGCTTACCCAACATTGCCAAGGCGATCGTTGATGCGAAATTGCGTGGGGTGAATGTCCGCCTGATTCTCGAAAATAACTATAGTCGTGCTTGGAGTGAGTTTACGCCTGAGCAGATTGAGAAACTCAGTGAACGCGATCGCGATCGCTATAAAGAATTTAAAAAATTTGCCGATATTAATAACGATGGTCGTTTAACTGAAGATGAACTAGACCGTCGTGATGGTTTACGGTTAATCAAAGTCACAGGTGTTCCTTGGATTGACGATACTGCTGATGGTTCTAAGGGCAGTGGACTGATGCATCATAAGTTTATGGTGATCGATGATCAGGTAGTTGTATTTGGCTCTGCCAATTTTACGATGAGCGATATTCATGGTGACTTCACTAAGCCTGATACTAGAGGTAACGCCAATAATCTGGTACGGATTGAGAGCAAAGAACTAGCTAAAAGATTTAAGCAAGAGTTCAACCTGATGTGGGGCGATGGACCTAATGGAAAACCTGATAGCAGATTTGGAACTAAAAAGCCTTCCCGTAAAATTGACTACCTCATCGTTGGCGGCGCACAAATTCGCCTTAAATTTTCTCCAGATATTGTCGATACATCCCGTGAACAGACTAGTAATGGACTAATTGCTACAGCGATCGCAGGCGCACAAAAAACTATCGATATGGCTCTATTTGTTTATTCTGAGCAGTTTATCTCGACTATTCTCGAAGAGCGTCAACAGCAAAATGTGCAGATTCGCGCTTTAGTAGAGCCACAATTTGCCTATCGAGATTATTCCGCCACTCTTGATATGTGGGGATTACAGTCCACTCAGGATTGTAAAACAGGGACAAGTAGTGCATGGAAACAACCACTTAAAACGGTAGGAATCCCTAATCTTGCTTCTGGGGATATGTTGCACCATAAGTTTGCAATTCTCGATCGCAATCTCATTCTTACAGGCTCACATAATTGGACAAATGCGGCAAATCATATCAATGATGAAGCTTTAGTCGCAATTCAAAACGAAACTGTTGCTGCCCATTACCAAAGAGAGTACGATCGCCTCTATCAAAATGCCACCCTTGGCGCTCCCGCAAAATTAGTGCAAGCTAGTTCTCAAAGTTGCGCTGAGCGCAGTAAGAGCAAGGCTGCCCCAATGATTGAAGAGTCCGAATAATTTTAACCAAGAAGTGAGTTGCGGCGCGAAGCGCCGCAACTCACTTCTTGGGTTTTATGTCACAAAAGTGTGTCAGCACTTTTGTGAATTGGGATAACTGGCGATCGCAGGACACTAAAGTTTTGTTAAGCTAGACTTGCTGAAATATTGTGCATCTCTACAAACTGCGTCATTACAAATATGGTCAATCTGGTTCAAAACGTCAAACCCACGATCGCCTTCTCCCACTTGGGTTGTGAAAAGAACCGCGTCGATACCGAACATATGCTGGGCTTGTTAGTACAAGCTGGCTATCAAGTCGATAGCAACGAGGAATTAGCCGACTATGTGATCGTCAATACCTGTAGCTTCATTGAAGATGCCCGCCGCGAATCGGTGCGAACTTTAGTAGAACTTGCGGAAATGGGCAAACGCATCGTCATTGCAGGATGTATGGCACAACACTTTCAGCAAGAACTACTTGATGAAATTCCTGAAGCAGTTGCCCTCGTCGGTACGGGTGACTATCAAAAAATTGTCGATGTGATCGAACGTGCCGAGACAGGGGAAAGAGTCAAGGAAATTACGGCAGTTCCTACCTACATTGCCGATGACACGATCCCACGCTATCGCACCACCAATGAAGCCGTAGCCTACGTGCGCGTGGCTGAAGGCTGTGATTATCGCTGTGCCTTTTGCATTATTCCTCACTTGCGCGGGGATCAGCGATCGCGCTCCATTGAGTCGATTGTCACCGAATGCGATCGCCTCGCCTCGGAAGGGGTCAAAGAAATTATCTTAATTTCCCAAATCACCACCAACTACGGACAGGATATTTACGGTCAGCCGCGTCTTGCGGAGCTATTAACCGCTCTCGGTCAAGTCGATGTGCCTTGGGTGAGAATGCACTACGCCTACCCCACAGGCTTGACCCCCAAAGTAATTAATGCCATGAAGTCCACGCCCAACGTGGTTCCCTATCTTGATTTGCCTTTACAACACTCGCATCCTGATGTCCTCCGCGCTATGAACCGTCCTTGGCAAGGACGCATCAATGACAAGATTATGGAGCAACTAAAAGCTTCATTGCCTGATGCCGTTACTCGGACTACCTTTATTGTCGGCTTTCCGGGAGAAACTGAGGAAAATTTCGAGCATTTATTAGAGTTTGTCCAGCGCCACGAGTTTGATCATGTTGGCGTATTTACTTTCTCTGCCGAGGAGGGTACTCCCGCATTTGATTTACCCGACCAATTACCTGAAGAAGTCAAACAAGAGCGCCGCGATCGCATCATGGCAGCCCAACAGGAAATTTCCTTCAAGAAAAACCAGTTAGAAATTGGTAAAACCGTTGATGTTTTAATCGAGCAGGAAAATCCTGATACTGGTGAACTCATCGGGCGATCGGCAAGATTTGCTCCTGATGTCGATGGTGTGGTCTATGTGCGTGATCCGCTTGGCAAAGCTACTCTTGGCTCCATGTTTTCTGTCAAAATTACCGCCGCCGATCATTACGACCTATTTGGTGAAATAGTCTAAGTCGCAGCGATTCCAAACCCACAAAAGAGGTGCGGCGCTGTGCGCCGCACCTCTTTTGTGGGTTATAACTAGCTCTGTTGCGCTCACAACCTAGATTTGGTATCTCACACTACACAATTTTAGTAAATTTATAGCAAGATGAGAAAAACTAACTTTTATATAACTTTTTAACTTCTTTTTACTAACCTTTGTATATCTCTGAGGGGTTTCATAAGTTAGAAAAAAGTGAATAATGGAACACATAAAGCAAGACCACAATTTAACCTACCAATTAAAAAGTAGTTTTTGTTCCAAGTCTCGTAATCAGAAATCAGACTGTTATTCACTGAAAGAAATTAAAAGGAAGAAACATGGATACTATTACTAAAGTTAATCATTTGTCCTTTGGTCAAGATTTAAATACTGAATCTACTTTCATGATCAAACTTGCAAGTGGCAAACTCGACAGCATCACAGGTTCTGATCTACTTGGCAAGATTCAGTCATGGATTTCCGCAAACATGATGATGAACAATAAAAATGTACCTGCTTTGATTGTTGACATGGAAAACGTTGAATTTATCGACAGTCAAGGCTTACAAAAACTGTTAGCTTGCCTCAAGCTAATGCAATCACAAAACAGCAGCTTATTGCTTTGCTCTCAACAACCATCTGTTCGCCTCGTATTTGAAATCAGCAGAATGGATCAGATGTTTGCTGTTTTACCAAGTGCTGACTTTTTTATGAATCAAGCAAGTCTAGATTATCAAAACTCTAACTATTTAGTAGCAGCCTAAATATAGATCTGTTCCATGAGTAAAAACAAGGTAGTTCTAATTATCTTGTTCTAAGAGGCAAAGTGTACATTATATGTTTGAAAAATGTCATATTACATACAAAAGAGGGAGTGCTTAGCACTCCCTCTTTTGTATGTAAAGTTAGTTATGGTGCGGCGAAGCTGCTACATAATTAAATCGTAAAACTCTAATGTCTTTAAGTAGCTGGGCGCAATGAAATATAAAACCCTAAAACCTGTGGCGCACGCTGCGCGTGCGCCACAGGTTTTGGATTAGTAAAACAATAACTTTCTAGAAATTGTGGCGATCACAATAGTTGCACAAACAACTAAAAACTGACCCGATAAAACTTGTACAGAATATTGCCAGAATGAAGTCTGAATGGCACTGAAGTTAGGAATTTGAATTGCTACTAAATAAACGATACCAACCAAGTGAATCGCCAATAATCCACCAAAACAACTAATTGCCATTCGTCCTAAACTTGGGGGTCTTAAAAAAGCGAGAAACCCACAGAGCCATCCACCCGCAAGAAATCCTAACAAATACCCAAAAGCAGGGGATTTGAGGTATCCCAATCCACCACCTTGATAAAATACGCCAAACCCACTTAAGCCCAAAGTAATGTAGGTGATCTGCGATAAAAGTGCGGCATTGCGTCCACCGAGACATCCTGTTAGCAGAACTGCACCAATCTGCATAGTGACACTGATCGATTCGATCGCAATATTATTTCCCTGACCTGTGAGGGATGGCAAAAGCATGGAGGGTTGAATGAACGTGCTAGCAATTGTCAGCAGTAGTCCAGACAAAGCCCACATTAGCTGTAACGATTTTGGCACAAGCGTCTCAGGCAGAAATTAGATGCAATATAAAATCGTACATGAATTTCGGTCAAGAATTATAGAGGTGATGCGAAGCATCACCTCTATAATTCTTGACCGAAAGCTAAAATTGCATTTTGTCCGCCAAAGCCAAAACTGAAATTAAGGGCGTATTGGAGATCTGGCGATCGCACAGCTTGTTGAATCATCTGAATATCAAAGGCAGGAGTTTGCATTCCCACTGAAGGCGGCAAAAGGCGATCGCGTAAAGCCAATAAACAAAATGCCGCTTCAATCATCCCCGTTGCTCCCAACGTATGTCCTGTTGCTCCTTTGGTGGCACTGACTACACTATCAGGAAAAAATTTTGTGATTAATTCGGCTTCACGGGCATCATTAATTTTCGTAGCCGTGCCATGTACATTAATATAACCAACTTGATCCGCCGTAATTGGCGATCGCCTGAGACAATCTTTAATGGCGATCGCTGCCATCAAGTTATCAGGATGAGGACTAGTGGCATGATACGCATCATTGGTAATGCCCCAGCCTAAAACCCTGCCGTAAATTTGACAATTTCTCTGTTTCGCTGATTCCCAAGATTCCAGCACTAATGTGGCGGCTCCTTCACCAAGAGCAAAACCTTGACGCTCTTTACTAAAAGGATATACACCTGACTCTGCTAACACGCCAATTTTCTGAAACCCTGCGATCGTTAATGGCGTAATCGCGGCATCGGTTGCCCCTGCGATCGCCATGTCACATTGTCCAGAGCGAATTAATTCACAAGCTTGAGCGATCGCCCAATTTCCTGTGGCACAGGCTGCCATTGGTGCAATTACAGGAGATTGGCTTTGTAATAAACTAGCGATTTGGGCTGATAGGTTAGCAGATTGACAATTCCACCAATAATTCTGAATCAATTTTCTATCAGGATGATCAAGTAATAGTTCTAATTCTCTCTGATTGCTGCGACTTGAACCAATGACAACACCACAGTTAATTAAGGGAAGTTCGAGATTTGCATCGGCGATCGCTTCTAAAACTGTCTTTTGTAAAAAATATTGCGCTCTGGACTGAGCTTTAGATTGATCTGGAAATTGTGAATCTTCTATTTCATCAATTCGAGCAGTAGGAATTTGGAATTGCTGATCAAATTTAATTCCAGACTTGCCTTGTAGAAGTTGCTGCCAAGTATTTTCGCGATTACTGGCGATCGCGGTAGTCATGCCAATACCTGTAACAACAACTGTTGTTTGCTCAGATGTTTGCTCAGATTCTCTATCCCAAGATTTCATCGACAGTAATATTTACATCGGGGAACGCAAGAATCGATAAATTTTGTCCACGATAGAATTTGTAATTTTCTTGATAACCTTCAGGATTTGGTGAGCGATAAACTTCGATACAAGCACTATTAATGTCAACTAACCAAACTTCAGTAATACCATCTTCAGCATACAGAGGAATCTTTAACTCGCGATCGCTATCAATCGTACTATCAGCAACCTCAATTAAAAGCAATACATCGGTCGGTTGTGGATGTCCAGATTCATAAAAATCATTTTTATATCTCAGTAACATAACATCAGGCTCAGGTTCAGATGTATTGTCTAAAGCTAAGGGATTCTGAATCCGAATTACAACCTTACCTGCAAGTTTTACTGCAAATACATAATTACAACGATCTACACAAGCGGCGTGTCTTCGACCAATTGATGCCATTTTAATAATTTCTCCTCTAATTAGTTCTACACGCTCATGATCAAATAGCCCAGCCTCAGCCATTTGATCATATTCTTTGACAGTGAAGAGGCGCTTGAGTAGTGATGTCGCTGGCATATTGACCTCCGTAGAACTAGTTGTATTTTAGCTTTGATTTTATCCCAAAGCTAAAAATGGCAACGCCATTTTTAGCTTTGAAAACCCTTGATGATGTCCCGTGCGAAGAACGGGACATCATTATTATGGAAACCATCGTGGAAATTTACCAAACATCGGTAGTACTTCAGGTTGCGGAGAAGTGTTGCTATTAGCGTTATTAATCGGCAGCACAATTAATTGAGTGGGAGATTGTGGAGTCTGAGAACCTCTAGTGGCTTTAGCAGAATCTTCGGGAATAGTTTGAGAAATAGCAGAATCGCTACTGGGAGTTGCAGAATTTAGGAGAATGGATTGACCATCAGGAGAGATATTAAATTGAATTTCTCTTTGCGCTGGGAGTTCGAGAATTCGCTTAAGTTGCGTAGATGCTAGATCGATCGCGGCAAGATAGGGCTTCTCCCGAAAGATGTTTTTAGCAGGATCTTGCTCAACATCGGTAAATAAACAATAAAGACTCTTCTCTTGAGGATCGAACTGAGCGCCTAAAATAGAACCGCTAATTTTGGTAAGTTCCTTCTGTATGCCTTGGTTAGTTACCAAATAGAGCGATCGCGTATAGTCTTTATTAAATTTAATAGTCGCCGCCTGTGTGCCGCTTCTGCCAAAACTTAAAACCGTGCCGAATCTGGGGAGAAAGTCCAACGGTGGGGCTTGCGGCTCAAGAGGCAAAATCGCAACTCCTTCGCCTTGAGCGATCGCCACCGATGCACTGTCGGGCGTGAACATAAAATCGCCCCCTGGTTGATTTTCCAAGGCTTTGGCTGGTTGATTGTCTTTAATAAGCCAGAGTCCATAGCGTCCAACTTGTTGACGGCTGAGACGCTGCACCAAGATGTTTTTGCCATCGGGAGAGAGATCGAATTTAAAGTTTTGATAGTCATCGCTACCGAGAATAGGTTTAATTTCAGGTGGATTTAACGTTAAACGATCTTCGCGATCAATTCCCGTTGTCACCACATAGAGTTTTTGGTCAATTAAGCTCTGCCCTACCCCTTCGATCGCCCCAAAGAGTATCTTTTGGCGATCTGGATAAATCCGAAAATCTAAAACTGTCAGATTAGGAGGTGTTAAAACTCGCTTTTCCTTTTGCAACACATTGTAAAGGAAAAGTCGTCCTTTTTCCTCACCCTGTGATCCGATGTAAGCAAAATAGGGACTGGGGGTGGTAAAACTGCCTGTAAAAGGATCGATCGCAATTTTTCTGCCCGACTCACTGGCAAAGCGATCGTAGGCATTTTCTAGTTTCACGGTATAGGATTTGCCATAGGTCGCAGGGGCTAAGGGTGTGTAGGACATCCGTCGTGATGACCAACTGATTTTGCCTGCGAGGGGTGGCTCAAATTTGAGATTCTGCTCCACACTTTCACGATTCATCGGGCGATTGAAGGTCAAGGCAAAGGAGATATTGGTAGCATCAATTTTCTGACCTTGCCAACTAAAGTCTCTCACCTGTGGTGCGGTGCGATCTCCAACCCACAGTAGTACAGCGATCGCGACACTCAGCACTGCCACTAAACCAATAGCATAGCGATCGAGTGGCTGCGAAAACCATTTAAAGCGAGGACTAAGTTGCATATCAAGGTCATAAATAATCAAGAACAAAGAGGCTATAGCCTCTTTGTTCTTGATTATAGCGATCGCCAGTGCAAATCAAAACACCAAAGAGAGTTGTGACGCTTTGCGTCATAACTCTCTTTGGTACTGTTATAAAAACGATCGCTTAGTTACTGTGGCAGGAAATTCCTGATTGCGAATTTTTACTTGCACAATTTGTCCATTTTTTGCCAAATGTGATGGTACATATCCAAAGGCGATCGGTTTTCCTAACGTTGGCGACATCGTGCCACTAGTTACAATCCCCACAGGTTCACCTTCAAACAGAATTGGATAATCATGACGAGCAATATTCCGACCTTCCAATTCTAAACCAACTAATTTACGAGAGGTTCCATTCTGTCGTTGTTCCTCTAAAATCTCGCGTCCCATAAAATCACCTTTCTCTTTGAGATGCACAATCCAATTAAGATCTGCTTCAATGGGAGTGATGGTGTCATTCATATCTTGTCCATAGAGATGCATTCCTGCTTCCAAACGCAAGGTATCGCGACAACCTAAACCACAAGGAACAACACCTAAATCGAGCAGTTTTTGCCATAATGCTTTACCTGTGTCGATATCGGTCATGATTTCACAACCATCCTCGCCTGTATAGCCTGTTCGCGCAATGAAGCTAGATGCTCCTAAAATATCTGTGCGCGTATGCCCAAACCTTAAGCGAGGCAGCTTTAAAAGATCGGTCGTTACTAGTCCCTGTAAAGTGGCGATCGCCGTTTTACCCTGCACAGCAATCAAGGTTTGGGAAGCAGAATGATCAATCAGGCGATCGCCTAAATGCTGCTGCAACCAAGCTTTATCTTTGTCAGTGGTTGAGGCGTTGACGATGAGCGTCCAGTTTTCAGAATTACCATCAGACTCATGGCGATAAAAAATCACATCATCAATAATTCCTGCTTGTTCATTGAGCAGCACTGTATATAAAGCTTGTCCTACCTTTAAGCGCCCTAAGTTCGATGGCACAAGTTTGTTGATAGTTTCTAACACCCCTTCACCTGCGATCGCAAATTTACCCATGTGCGACACATCAAACATTCCCACCTGCGATCGGACGGCATTGTGTTCGGCAACTAGTCCTGTGTATTGAACGGGCATTTCCCACCCACCAAATTCTACTAATCGCGCACCAGAGCTAACGTGAAGGTCGTACAGAGGGGTGCGCTTGAGAGAGTTGCTCATGATTGCCATTCAAAAGTTATTACAACTATTAATTATGCGATCTGGTTTGTATTGTTGAGAGTATAGCAATGCAAGTTTTGCTGAGGACATAACACCAAAAAACTGTGGCGCACGCAGCGCGTGCGCCACAGTTTTTTGGTGTTATGCCCAGCTAATTAGAATTAAAACTACTAGTTCATTTTCGCAAAGTCTTACTAGGCAAGCTTTTGTCAAAATAAAGTAGTATAGATACATTATGGCGCGATCGCAATTTCAACATCTCACAAATTATCTCCGTCCTTACTGGGGTAACTTAGCCGTCGGCACAATTGCTTTGTTATTGGCAAATGTCCTTGGTACATATATTCCTTGGCTGATCAGGATGGCAGTTGACGATCTCAGCAAGATTACGGCTATTGATTTTCAGCATCTGATGGGATATGTATGGCTAATCATTGGCTTATCGTCATTGATGTGGGCGATTCGGATGGTATCCCGCGTCTGGATTTTTGGGATTGGACGTAATGTTGAGAATAGTCTCAAGCAAAAAATCTTTGAACATTTATTAAAGCTACCACCCAGCTACTTTGCCAATAATTCCGCAGGACAGACGATCAGCATTGTCACTAGTGATGTAGAAAATATTCGCCGTCTGTTGGGATTTGCGGTACTCAGCATCATCAACTCAATTTTTGTCTATGCTCTGACACTACCAGCCATGATCGCCATTGATCCGATGCTGACTTTGCTATCAATTTCTGTTTATCCCATGATGTTAGCGATCGTGCAGAGATTTAGCGCTCAGTTGCGTGATGAACAGATGAGATCTCAAGAAGAATTATCAAATGTGAGTTCTCTTCTACAAGAAGATCTCAATGGCATCTCACTGATTAAAACTTACGCACAGGAAGAGAATGAACTCAATGCTTTTAGTAAGTTGAATAATCGATTGCTAGATGCAAACTTACAAATGGCACGAAGCCGTAATATTTTATTTCCGTTATTGGGCGGTATCGCCAGTATTAGCTTTTTAGTATTGGTTTGGTTCGGTGGCGAAAAACTGGCTAATCCTGCCAATACAACTTTTAAAATTGGTGATTTGCTGACACTAATTATTTATGTAGAACGATTGATTTTCCCGACCGCAATTTTAGGATTTGTGATGGTGACTTATCAACGAGGATTAGTGAGTATTGGACGGATTCAAGGGATTCTCGATATACCACCCGCCATTGTCGATGACCCCGATGCGATCGCAATCGACAAATCCCAAACTAAAGGCGAAATTGAAGTCCGTAATCTTAGTTTTACCTATCCCAATGCAAATATTCCTGCGCTTAACCAAGTAAGTTTTTCAATTAATTCAGGGGAAATTGTAGCGATTTTAGGGACAATTGGTTCTGGAAAATCGACTTTTGCCAATGCCTTAATGCGGTTAGTCGAAGTTCCATCCCATCAAATTTTTATTGACGATCGCGATATTACCAAAATTAAGATTGAGGATCTGCGATCGCTGATTTCCTTTGTACCTCAAGATAGCTTCCTCTTTAGTGCGACGATACGTGACAATATTCGCTATGGCAAGCCGCAAGCTCTTGATCATGAGGTGGAGTACTTTGCAAATCAAGCGCGGATTGAGCAAGAGATTCTCAAATTTCCACGGAAGTATGACACTTTAGTTGGTGAGCGTGGTATTACTCTATCTGGAGGGCAGCGTCAGCGCACTGCTCTAGCTAGAGCTTTACTGGTTGATGCACCAATTTTAGTTTTAGATGATGCTCTCTCTAGTGTCGATAATCAAACTGCTGTCGGCATTTTAGGAAATCTACCTCGTGATAAAACCGTCTTATTTATTACCCATAATCTATCGGCGGCGGCAACCTGCGATCGCCTGATTTTGATGGATAGCGGTAAAATCGTCCAAGTGGGAACCCATGAGGAGTTGCTTGCAAATTCACTCCTTTATCAAAAACTTTGGAATCAGCACAAACTGGAAGCCGTGCTTAAGTAATGATGCATCGTAATAACCCCTCCCTAGCCCTCCCCTTGCAAAAGTGAGGGAACGTTTCATTGGGAACAATCGTATTAGTTCTATATCCCCTTGCAAAGGTGAGGGAACGAGATTTCTAGTTTTCCCCCTTTGCAAGGGGGAATTAAAGGGGGTTTTAAACCTTGTGTGTACATGGTAGACGCTGAAATGCGGCTTTCAATTCATTGTTGCGTAAGTCCTAGGTCGTTTGAAAGATCGTTTCGATCGCAACTACCTCAAGGGGGCGAAACAGGAAAAATCCTTGACCATCGCCTTCTCTGCTAAGTAGATCTTGGAGATAATTTAACTGCTCTAAGTTCTCAATACCTTCGGCGACAATGTGAGCTTTAACACTTTGCGCCAAAGAGACAATTGCTTGCAGGATTTCTGCACCACTGGAATTAGCATGAATATTGTTGACAAACGAGCGATCTATTTTCAATCCGTCAAAAGGAAACTTATGTAAATAGGCGAGAGAAGAGTAGCCCGTACCAAAATCATCAATATAAATCTTAATTCCTGCTTCACGCATTTTCTGCAAGACACTGACTGCAAAATCAGGATTTTCCATCAGAGAACTTTCTGTCAATTCAATTTTGAGATATTCCGCCGATAGCTTAGTCTCTTGGAGAATGTTGAGACATTTTTCTAATACATCATCTTGTGCTAGTTGCTTTGGTGAGAGATTGACACTGATGGTAATATCCTTAGCCTTTTCAAAGTTTTGATGCCAAGACTTAATCTGTAAGCAAGCATTTCGCATAATCCAATCCCCAATCGGAATAATCAGTCCTGTTTCTTCAGCAAGGGGAATGAAATAGGTTGGTGATACTAAACCACGCTCAGGTTGTTGCCAGCGAATTAGCGCTTCTAATCCGACAATTTGCATATCATTTAGAGAGAGAATTGGTTGATAGTAAATTAGAAATTCTTGCTGAGTTTGATGAGGGTCTTGAAGTAACGCGACCGCTTTGCGTAAGTCCTTTTCGAGTTGTAACCGTTCTAGAACTCGCTCTCGCATCGCAACATGGAAGATCTTGATACATGAATTACCTGTTTTTTGGGCATAAAACATGGCTGTATCGGCATCTCTAAGTAGTAGATCAGGCGAAATCTCTAGAGGATCGGTTTCTGGATCTGCATTGATTTGATGGAACTTGATGCCAATATTAGTAGCAATCCCGATTTCATGTCCTGCGATCAAAAATGGTTTTTGTAACCTATTTTGAATTTGCTCAGCGATGTTAGTTGCTGTTTGCTCATCGACTAAATTTTCTAGCAAGATCACAAACTCAGCGCCACCAAAACGCGCCATGGATGCATTAGTACGCACAACATCGCGCAAACATTTGCTGACTTCAATTAGGAGCAAATTCCCAGTCGGACGACCAAAAGTATCATTAATAGTTTTGAAACGATCTATGTTAACCCAGATCACTGCTAGCAGAGGAGATAACGTTTCACAGTCTAGGGAAGTAGGGGACTGTTTCGCTGCTGAGTTCGGAGAAACAGTCCTTTGTACTTCGCTTGCTTGAAAAGCACTATAGCGATCGGTCGTAGATACATCTTGGGGATTGAGAAGGTTTCGGAGTTTTGCTTCCATGAAAGAACGATTAAATAACCCTGTTAAACGGTCATGGGTAACTTCATATTGAATTTGAGCATCAGCAATATGCAGCGATCTCTGCATTTGCCAGCGCTCTTGAATTGCGATCACAAAACCTGTGATCAGAAACATCAACATCGGAATAGCGATCTTAAGCCAGTAGTTGTTGCTAAAAGCGATAAAAGCGATCGCTAGCCATAGTCCAGATAACACAAACGCACTAATGCTCCCCAGCCATAGATTACGTCTTGGTAAGATCAAACTAATCAACAGACTTCCCAATAGAGCAAAGCTCCAGATATCCTGATTGCCAATTACCGAAAGCGAACTTTTTTGCAGGAGATTTTGCAAAACCATAGCGTGTAAATGGACTCCATTTGCAGGAGGATTGCGATCGAAGGGAGTCACTAAACTATCTAGACCTGATGCGGTTACGCCCACTAAAACAATTTTGTTGCGAAACTCAGAAACAGCAACTTTGCCATCGATGACATCACTAAATGAGAAGTGAGGGATATTATTGACTCGTTGTGTCCAATTAATGGTTACAGTCTGGTTTAAGTCTGGTAATAGAGTTATAGATTTGGAAGTTAAGTTATAGGTTTGCAATATTGACACTGCTAAGGATGGAACATCTTGGATCTGCAAATCCATTTGACGGACAATGCCATCGCCTTCTTCTCGTTTGAGAATATGCCCAACCGCTACACCTGCATTACTAAGGGGGGAGATCGGCAAAAGTGGCTGTCCCGAATTGTCCCAAGCCATTGATAGAACTACTCTCTGATATTTGCCGATCGCTTCTGCTAGTTGTTGATCTTCGGCACTGGCTTCAGACCAGAGAATGTCAAAGCCGATCACACTAGTTTCAGTTTGAGCGAGTTTTTGCAAAAGTTGGACATAATAATCGCGTGTCCAAGGGAATCTACCGATTTTACGAATGCTCACATCATCGATCGCCACGATTACTAAGCGTTCATCCCAAGGGCGATCGCCACGCCAGTTCGTAAAACTATTGTATGCCCACAATTCGATGGGTTGTAATGCTCCCAAATACACCATCGCGATGATGATGATCGAGGCAAATGCAGTGGGTACAGCTCGCCAAACTAAATCAACTAGAAGCGATCGCCATCTTTGAATGCGATGATTTGCGAACAGTCGAGAACATAGTTGCGTAATCGATTCAGAGAATGGGGATCTCATAAGCTTGTACTTTCCCAAGAGGTGTTTCCACCAATACTTTCACTTTGAGGCTTGAGGGTACTGGCAATTGAATGGAAAACTTGCCACTGCGATCTAAAGATTGTTCCTGTCCATCTACCTTAACAGTATTGAAAGGATTCGTGTAACCTATTAGTAAAATGGAGCGCCCTGCCCCTAATGCTTGTTTATTAATTAAATATTTCAAACTTGCATCGTTACTGATTGGGACTGGAGTTGATGGAGGAGAACCAACAACCGTAATATTTTGAAATCCTCCATTCACCATTTTGGTTTGCTTTTGAGCATTTGTGGCGACACTTCCCTCCAAGGTTGTCAGCAACATATTGCCATTGGGTCTGGTATGCACGACAAATTTAGTCCCTCGTACACCACTGATACCCGCAGGGGTCTGGATATTAAGCTGAGAACCACGATTGGTAAATTTGCGAATCTGTAATCTTGCCTTGCCACGTGGTACAAACAAATTAGTGATGCGACCACTATCGGCAGCAATCTGAAAAGAACGAATTTGAACAGTGGTATTTTCCGATAAGTAAATCGAACCGACACCTGTATCAACACTTAAAACTGCGGAGCCATTTGCGCCTGTGGAAATTTCATCGCTAGCGGATTGTAAGCGATCGCCTACTCGTGCAGGGCGACTAGCATAGTTGTACAAATTGCGATAAGTGACGGCTCCTGATACTTGGTCAACTTTCAACCATTGATCAGCTCGAACTTGGATACTTCCTTGAGCCGCCGCCTTTTGAGCATCTTGATACAACAAAGTAAAATTTGAGGTATCAATGAGAATACCTAAGCAAGTTACAAAAATTAGTTTTAGGCTTCCACAGACTTTTCGCTTTTGTGGCATTTCGATAGATGTTAAAAAATCATTTGAATAAAGTAAAGGTAAAACACAAGGTCAATTGTGATAGGTCTAACTTTTACTGTTTTATATCGTAAACCCTATAGACGACATAATACCAAAGCCCAAAATAGCTACGCCATTTTGGGCTTTGCAAACCCTTGCTGGGTTTGGTTTTCAATTCACAAAAGTATCGGCACACTAAAATTAGAGTTGCGGTGCAAAGCGCCGCAACTCTAATTTGGGGTTTTAAGTAGTTGGGCATAATTAAAAAACATAACCAAAACCTATGGCGCACGCGCAGCGTGCGCCATAGGTTTTGGTTAGCTACTTATAGCAGTTCATAATTAGCTGATTGGGCTAGAAAATCTCGTAAACGCCGTGAAATTAATTCGCGGCTACCCATTCTGCGCCCAAGCTCTTTTTCTAATGCCCCAACAGGAGTAAGGTTTTGTGGCGCACGGGGATCGCGGGTCGGATGGGAGGCATATTGGGGAATTAAATAGGTGCTTTGATCGGCGATCGCCTTAGCCCGATTTAGATCAAGACCACCATCAAGGTCAATGCGAATAATCCCGTGTAAGTCGTGATAGCCCAGTTTTTTGTAATTTATATCTTTACTTCCCGATCGCAAATACCAACTGAGATTCGAGCCATGAGTATTAGAAATCCGAAAAATCGGGGTGCGTTCTCCCAATTTTAGCGATCGCATGACTTGGGCATTGTCACCTTTAAGATAGGCTTTACCCATTGTTTTGACATAGCCAATCGTATCGTAGGGAGTTTGATAAACGCGATAGAGCAGAGGACCATCCCGCACAATCAGCGTATTTTCTTGAATCAATTCCTTATTTAAAGAAAGCTCATTCGCTATTCTTAACTCCTCATCGAGCATGGCACTCTGGACTATTTGCGAAGGGGTATCAGGATCGTTGTTACTACTCGTGAGGCAATAGTCATATTTCAAATCGCCTCGACCACTGACAGGACAAGGGATTACCGTCGGTGGAGCCGTGAGATTACCTCCCAAAGCGATAATTCTTCTTACTTTCGTCGCAATACATTTAGCACGACTGATGGTTCGATCAACTAATACTGCACCAACGGCGATCGTAGCAAAGGCTCCGTATAAAATGTCATCATCACTGCGTCCCAAAAACCTTGCATCCAGCCGTAAGCGCCCATCAATAAACAAAATTTGATGAGGAAGTTCTGGGGCGATCGCCGCACGGATCGGTTGCCATTCCCCATTGCTAACTTCAAATTCGGTATTTACCTTGTCACTAGTGGGGATTTCTTCAGGATTGATACTGACTGGAGCATCGTAACCAATGCTCCAAGGTTCGAGTCGAATATTGTATTCACTCCAAAAGTTTTTTGCTATAGGTGTTGCAAGGTTAGTCATCATTTGAGTTTTACTTCCGATGATTGATGTAATGGCAACTGTGTAGTTACCGAAGTTCCATCAGTATTAAACAAATCACAGGAAATGGGAAGACGACTAATATTTTTATTGCTACCAATCACCACGATCGCCGCTCCTTTGACTAGCTTTTGATTGGGATCGGGATTAATCTCAAACTTTTGATCGTGACTAACGGCAATCACATTCACACCATAGTGAGCGCGGAGCTTTAGATCTAAAATCGTTTTACCATCAAACTCTTCAGGAACCATGACTTCGACAATGCTATTGTCAGGATCGAGTTCAAAGCGTTCTAAAATGCCACGTTGGGTTAGCGATCGCGCTAACGCTCTTCCCATTTCGGCTTCAGGATAAACGACCAGATCTGCACCAACTTTTTTGAGCAATGTGCCATGTACCTCCGATGAAGCCTTGGCAACGACATGGTTAACCCCTGCTTCTTTCACATTGAGGGTGGTGATAATACTCTCTTCCAAAAAGTTACCGATCGCCACAATCACTGTATCAATTTCGAGAATGCCTGATTCTTTAAGGGCGAGGGGATTAGTGGAATCTAACTGAATGCAATGGGCAGCAAGGTTATGCGCTCGTACATAGCTAACACTCTCTTCATCTTTGTCTACGGCTAAAACTTCATATCCCAATCGATCAAGGGTAGAGCATACTGAGCGCCCAAAACGCCCTAAACCAATGACCGCAAATTGTTTGTTCTCAGTGCGAAGACTACGAAAAAAGCTTAAAGAAGATATATCCACAAAATTTTCCTTTCCTAATTATTAAATTTTCTGTAAGTAACTGGGCATAATTAAAACCCAGATCCAAAACCTGTGGCGCACGCTGCGCGTGCGCCACAGGTTTTGGGGTTTTATATTTAATTGCGCCTAGCTACTTAATGATTATCCGACCAACATTGACTCTTGGGGATATTTAAGCAAACTAGGTTTGGTATCAGTAAATATCGCTGCCATCAATAGTAATATTCCCACCCGACCGATATACATGGTGGCAATAATTACTAGTCGTCCTGCTACCGATAATGAGCCTGTAATACCTGTGGATAAACCCACTGTCGCAAAAGCGGAAGTTGATTCAAAGAGGATACTGATAAAGCTCATATTGCGATCGGTTATTGACAATAAACCTGTTGAACAAATCACCGTAAATAATGAACCTACGGCAACACCTACTGCTTTTAAAATTAGTCCATTGGGTACTTGTAATTTATACAAATTGACTTGATCTCGACCTTGCAAAGCGGCTCCAGTACAACTCGCTAAGATCCTTGTGGTTGTGGTTTTGATGCCGCCGCCTGTACTGCCGGGGCTTGCACCGATAAACATCAAGGCGATCGTGATAAATAGCCCAGTTACATTCATTTTGCCATTATCAATTGTATTGAATCCAGCCGTGCGCGTGGTGACCGACTGAAACCATGCCGCTACAATCTGATCAAACAGGGATAGATTGCCCAGAGTGTCATTATTTTGAAATTCCGTAAACCAGAACAATATCGTTCCCAATAGGAGTAAGGCGATCGTGGTACTGGTGACTACGCAAAAGGTCAAGCTAAAGGAAATGTATTCATTATTACGTGAAAACTTTGTCCGCAACCATAGATATCCCTCTAAAATCACCTGATAGCCAATGCCACCAAATATAATCAATAAGCCAATAATGATACTGACTATCGGCGTATTCACGTAGCCCATTAAGTTATCGGTGAACAGGCTAAAGCCTGCATTATTAAAAGCATTGACACTATGAAAGATTGCTTGCCAAACACTGTCGGTAAAGCTCATCTTTTGATTAAAGATGGGAATTAGGGCAAATACCCCAGTCAATTCAAATAGCAGTGTCACGGCAATGATGGACTTCACTAATTGCAAACCGCCACGAATGCCTGTGGTATCTAGGGATTGCTGCAAAGTTACTTTGTCGCGCAGACTAAATTTACGTCCAATTAGTAACATCAGAACGGAGGTGGCTGTCATATAGCCCAAGCCGCCCACTTGGACTAAGAGCATTAAAAATAGCTGTCCCCAAAAGGAATAAAACTTACCGACATCTACCACGGATAGCCCTGTGACACATACGGCAGAAGTAGATGTAAATAAAGCGGTGATGGGGTCTGTCCATGTGCCATTGCTAGAGGATAGGGGCAGCATTAATA
The DNA here is from genome assembly GCA_963703315.1 of uncultured cyanobacterium. GTDB lineage: Bacteria > Cyanobacteriota > Cyanobacteriia > Pseudanabaenales > Pseudanabaenaceae > Pseudanabaena. The sequence goes on from OY969811.1 coordinate 582,472, forward strand.
AAAATGCGCCTAGGGAGATAACCGCAAAAAAGCCGAGACAGATGGTTCTAGCAGGGTTCACATTTATTTCCGTTTTATATCTCTAAGGTACAAAGTCAATCTTATAGCGATCGCCTATAACAATAACTGAGGACAGATTAAAAAAGGAACAAATTTCGCCAGTCATAAAGGAAGATAGTAGATCTGACCTTCCAATTCTCCTTCGAGACTGCAATCTAAGATGAATAACAGATCTTCAATTACTCGCCCAATAGGAGCATCAAAAGTAACTTCAATAACTCCTGTCATGGATTTACCTGCTGCCATTCGCTCATAGGCATAGCGCGTTATGGTAGCAACATCATGAGTTAAAAGTACACGATTTTCTTGAGCTGCCCACTCTAGTACAGTTGGATCGTCCTTTCCTGCTAATCCAACATCTCGAACACTAACTACATCAACATCTGGCTTACGACGTAATACCCCTCTGATAATTGTGTTATCGAAGTTTTCATCAGCTAGAAACTTCATGAAGCTTGCTCTACCTGACGCGCAACTAATCTGTCGCGTAATCCTTGAGGATCAAATTTTGCCTCGTTCATTTTGCGGATTGTTTGTGCTTGATTTTGCCTTTGCTGTAAATATGTTTCGACTTCTTGCTGATGATTGAGGTAAAAGCTAATTGTGGTGTAGATATCGGCTAGTTTTAGTGATGGATAACGATAAACAATTTCTTCAGCCGTTGCACCATTCTGAAAGGTTTTGATGACTGTATCAAGGGTGACACGGGTTTTGCCAACGCGCACTACGCCATCGATGTCGGTTTGGAGTGGAACTGGTTCGGCAGTAACTACTAATGTCATAATGGTTTTAGGACTTACTACTATTCATAATAATGCGAATACTTGATAAGTAATCATCTTCTAAATATTATGCCTTCCTAAATCAAACAATGATTTAATTTACCAAACCTGTTGCGTACTTGTGAATAAGATCAGCTAATATTCGATCAAGCAATCTAAAACAGATAAATTATTGTATCAATGAATGTAAAAAAGAAGTAAAAAGCCATGGATAATATTCAGATTACATCTTCAGGCATCAAAAAAGCACTTAAGAGATATGACTGTGCACATATGTCTATTGCAGAGTACATATGGAATGGATTTGATGCACAAGCTACTCAAGTATCTATATATTTTCAAGCTAATGAAATTGGGAATATATCACAGCTAAAAATAGTAGATAATGGATATGGCATTCCTGATTCAACTAGATTTAAACCTTTTCTAGAATCAGCCAAAGAAATTGACCCTAAGTCCCCAAAGAACTCCTCAGCTATTCACGGGAAAAATGGCGTAGGTAGATTAACATTTTTTACTTTTGCTTATTCTGCCAATTGGGAAACTGTTTATGAGGAAGATGGCAAAAGATATAAATATAGTATATTGGTTGACTCTACAAGCTTAGATAAATATAAAGCATCAGATTTGACTGAGACTTTAGAACCAACAGGTACGACTGTCTTATTTAAAGGTATCTATGAAATTACTTCTGATAATTTTGAGGCTGATATTCAAGAGTTTTTATGTAGAGATTTTTGTTGGTTTCTTGAACTCAACTCATTCCGAAGATTCTCAGTAAGAATAAATAATGTAGAATTGAATTACAAGGAAACTATGATTGGTGAACAAGAAATTATTCATCATGATATTGAGGGTAATTCATTTAAAATAAAATTTGTAAGATGGATCCAAAGCTTAAACAGAGAATATTCAAGGTACTATTTTATAGATTCTAATGGAAACGAAATATTAAAAAATACTACCACTTTAAATAATAAAGGGGATGGTTTCTTTCATAGCATATATATCAGCAGTGATTTTTTTGACAAGCAGAACAATGTTAATGTATATGAAACGTCTCTTTTTAAGACTACAGATGAGGGTAAAGTTTATAAAGACTTGATGGTTTTTGTCGATTGTTTACTTAAAGATAAAAGAAAACCGTTTCTTAGAAAAGCTTCTGACAAGATTATTGATAACTTTGAAAAAACTGGAGTATTTCCAAACTTTAAAAAAAATCCTTGGGAACAGTATAGAAAAGATGAACTAGAAAACTTTATCAAGGATTTATATCAGGTTGAGCCTAAAATATTCAGTGAATTGAAGATAGAACAAAAAAAAGTGTTTGTTCACTTCCTAAATCTAATAATTGACTCAGGTGAACGAGATAAACTAATTGAAGTTTTAAGTGAAATAATAACTCTTTCACATTCTGAAATAGAGCATCTAGCTGAATCATTAAAGACCTCTAAACTTTCAAATATTATCAAAACCGTTAGATTAATAGAAGATCGATATAAGGCTATTGATCAGCTTAAAAATTTAGTTTTTAACCCTAATTTAAAAGCTAACGAACGAGATCATGTACAGAAGTTTGTCGAGAATCACTACTGGATTTTGGGCGAACAATATCATCTTGTAACTGCTGCTGAGCCTAAATTTGATGAAGCATTGCGTCGTTTTATTTATCTTCTGAGAGGAGAAAAACCTGTCGTATCAATTGATCATCCAGACAAAAACAAAGAAATGGATATATTTATGGTTAGACAACTTTTTCATGACTCATCTATAAGTAATGTAGTTGTTGAACTAAAACATCCTAAAATCAAGCTTGGGGCAAAGGAATTAGAACAGGTAAAGACATATATGGGAGTCATATTAGAACAAGATGAATTTAATGCTCCAAATATGAACTGGGACTTTTATCTGATTGGAAATGATTTTGCTCAGTCTGGTTATATTGATCGAGAGATAAAGAATCTTAAAATGTATGGAGAAAAATCATTGGTTTACTCTGTTGACAATTATAAAATATATGTCAAAAAGTGGAGTGAAATATTTACTGATTTTGAATTAAGACACAAATTTTTATATGAAAAACTTGAATTAGAAAGAGCAAAACTTACTGTAACTAGTGGAAGTGCAAATACTATAGTAGCTAATATTCCCCAAAATACTGCTGTACAATCTCCACAATTTAATGTTCCAGATTATTAAATCTATTCCTCATCTATTGTTGCCATAAATAAAAACTAAAATTGAGATTTAGAACGATTTTCTCGCACAAAATCAAGACATTCAGCCAAATCATCACATTGCCAAGTTCCCGCATGACGCAACAAATCACTGGCTTTTTTATTGCGCTTCAGAGGCGGAATACGGCGAAACTGCTTATTATTCGCATCGTCTTTAGCCTCAATCGAATCAATAAAACTGCTAACCAAGAAAAGGCGTTCTAGTGGCAATTGAGCTATTTGATGTTCAACTTTTTCTCGTAACTTAGAGTAAGTCATACACACCTCCTTTGGTTAGGTAAAATAATAGCAAAGCTATTCTAATCATTATGTCATAGCTTATTTGATTGCATTAGCATGGTACATCGATCGCCTAAAAGCTATAATCAACCGCAAGTCTATAAATTTTTGTAAATATGTCGTCCCCAACCCCTGACGTACCAGCGAGCGAGTCTCGCGATGCCCGTACCCGCCAAATGCTCGGAATGAAAGGTGCGGACATTAAAGAAGCTTCGATCTGGAAGATCCGCTTGCAATTAATGAAACCGATTACGTGGATACCCCTGATGTGGGGCGTACTCTGCGGTGCTGCCTCCTCTGGTGATTTTACATGGTCAATTGAAAACGTATTGCGATCGCTACTTTGTATGCTCATGTCAGGACCTTTACTGACAGGCTATACCCAGACGATTAACGATTACTACGATCGCGAAATTGACGCAATTAACGAACCCTATCGTCCGATTCCATCAGGAGCAATTCCCCTCAATCAAGTAATTATTCAGATTTTTGTCTTATTGCTAGGTGGTATCGGTGTTGCGGCAATCCTTGATGTGACTGCTGGGCATACTGATTTCATCATGACCAAGTTAGCGATCGGTGGCTCATTAGTTGCCTATATCTACTCTGCGCCACCTTTGAAGCTCAAGCAGAATGGTTGGCTCGGTAACTATGCTCTTGGAGCTAGCTATATCGCGCTTCCTTGGTGGGCTGGTCACGCGCTTTATGGCACTCTCAACTGGACAATTGTAGTTGTAACGCTGTTCTATAGTCTGGCAGGTTTAGGGATTGCCGTAGTTAACGACTTTAAGAGCGTGGAAGGCGATCGCGAATTGGGATTGAAATCTCTACCTGTGATGTTTGGAGTGCAGAAAGCTGCATTACTCTCAGCAACGGCGATCGATGTCTTCCAAATTGGCATCGCTGTTTATCTAGTTACCGTTGGTGAGCAATTACTAGCGAGTTTGATCGTGCTGTTAGTAATTCCGCAGATTACATTCCAAGATATGTATTTCCTACGCGATCCCCTCAAGAATGATGTCAAATATCAAGCTAGCGCTCAACCATTTCTAGTAATTGGAATGCTCGTAGCAGGGATTGCGATGGGACACGCAGGTATCTAGACATTACTAAACACAAAGGAGGCACATTGTGCCTCCTTTGTGTTTGAAGGGAAATAGCTCCTAAAGGGTGATTTAGTGATCCTGAATGTTGCTTATTATCTATAGGCAAAGAGAACCGATCCATCAGAGAAAATTTGCCAATATTCATGATTAAACATAAAGTCCGAAGACAACAATTGTCGAACAACCGATTAGATAAATCATTGAGCAAGGGCTTAGTCGCTGTAATCGGTGCTTTGCTAGTTTCTTGCTCCGCGAATGCTCCTCAAGGTGGCGGATTTGGTGCTATTCCTGTACCGATCGCCCCCGTAGAATCAGGGACAGTCTCTGATAGTTCTGATTACGTGGCAAATTTGCAATCGCGCCAATCGGTGACGCTGCAACCGCGAGTCGATGGCTATGTGCAGGAAATTTATGTCAAGGCAGGCGATCGCGTAGAAGCAGGTACGCCCATCTTGCGGATTGATCCTGCTAGACAACAGGCAGCAGTCCAACAATCAGTAGCCGTTGTGGCAAGTTCACAGGCTGACTTTGAGAGTGCCAGAGCCACCCTTGCTCAACTACAAGCCGCTAAGGAATCGACTTTATCCAGTCTCGATTTTAATCAAAAAGAATATAAACGCTATGCCGATTTAGCATCACAAGGAGCGATCGCTAAGCAAAAGCTTGATGAAGTTTCTAATAATCTGAGAAATGCAAGGGCGGATTTAGGGAAAATCGATGCTCAAATCACCGCTCAGCAAGCCAATATTAATAGTGCTGCCACAAGGATTGAAGCATCTCGCGCAGGTGCAGTTCAACAGGAAGTGCAGTTAGATTTCTATACCGTAACGGCTCCTTTTGCGGGAATTGTTGGTGATATTCCAATTAAGGTTGGTGATAACGTCAATAGTACTTCGCAACTCACGACCATAACCCAAAATCAAGTATTGGAAGTACAAATTTCGGTTCCTGTTGAGAGTGCGCCGCGATTGAAAATGGGAATGCCTGTAGAGTTACTAGATGCTCAGGATAAACCTCTTGTAAAAGGTAATGTGGCATTTATCTCGCCAAATATTAATCCACAAACTCAATCCGTTTTAGTGAAGGCTAATTTTAATAATGGCAACAATCAACTAAAAGTAAATCAGTTTGTGAGAGCAAGATTGATTTGGTCATCTCGTGCGGGTGTGCTAGTACCAACTTCCGCGATTTCACGTCTTGGTGGTCAGGATTTTATATTTGTCGCTGAGGAGAGTTCTGTAAATGGAAAGTCTCAATTAATTGCTAAGCAAAAATCAATTAAGTTAGGAAAAATTACTGGTAATAAGCAAGAGGTTATAGAAGGTTTAACTCCTAAAGATAAGATTGTAGTTGCTGGAATTCTCCAGTTAAGGGACAATGCCGCGATCGCTCCATTACCTGAAACCCCCAAAAAATAACTTGTGGAACTTTTACAGCGCTTTGCGCTAAAACCTAAGAAGCGAGTGGCGGCGCATCGCGCCGCCACTCGCTTCTTAGGTTTGCTTTGCTAAGTAGCTATGCATAAGTAAACTTAAAACCTAGAAGCTTGTGCCGCCCGCTACGCGGGCGGCACAAGCTCTGGTTTCGGTTTTTAACTATGCTGAGCTACTTACTAAACAAGATTTGGCATAATTAGAATTTCGTGGAAGCATTGAGATTACTAGACTGCTGCAAATTTGCTACCTGTTGTTGGACAGAAGGAGAATACAACCGCAAATAGTTCCAATAGTTACCCAACACCTTGGAAACGTAATCTCTAGTTTCATCGTAGGGAATGCTATTCACAAACTCATCGGGATCATTGATGCGCCGTTCTTCTACCCATCGACCTACTGCCCCAGGTCCCGCATTGTAGCTAGCCACTGCCAGCATCGAGTTATTACCATATCGACTATGCGTATAGTCTAGATACCAAGTTCCAAAATTGATGTTATCTTCTGGTCGATCAAGATTGTAGTTATTCACGCCCTTTTTGCTAGCAATCCATGAGCCAGTATCTGGCATGATTTGCATCAACCCGATCGCCCCAGAGCGAGAACGAATTTGCGCCTCAAAGCGTGATTCTTGGCGCATTAAACCAATCACAAGGGCTGGGGAAAGTTTGCGTTCATTTGCCCAGTTAGAAATCAAATCCCAATAATGGAATGGATAGAGAGAATGGATGTAAGCAGGGTGCTGCTTCAGTTTAACTATCTCCGCTTTTTGAGTATTGGAGACATCAATCCAATCAAGGCTTTCAAGAGTTCTGATACCCATCAGGTTATCTTGATTGGCAACCCGTAATACACCATCAGTAAAGATTTCCTTTGGTTCCAAAGTTCGCTTGCCACGCAATTCCGTTAACCATTGCGATCTCGCATCCCGATCTAGACCGAGAATATATAGCTCTTGCAGTTTGGCTGATCCCGCAGGCAAAGTCTGTCTGGCACTGGGTAAAGCGATCGCGGGAGTAGTATACCGTGCTGTAGTAAAAGTACCGACATTCCAACCGAGAGAACTTGCCGATCGCCACGCATAGTAAGAATCAGGATGTTGACGGATGGTGAATTCAAATAACGTTTTGGCTTTAGCTTTATCACCAATTTGATTAGCCCATTTACCAGCCCAGAAGCTAGCTTCGGCAGTAAAAGTACTATCAGGACTATTAGCAATTAATCCGTCAACTGTGGCGATCGCCTTCTGGATTTGTCCACCGCGTGCTTGACCTTTGGCAATGCGCCAACGCAATTCCCCCGCATCGTTGCTACTGCCATAGCGACTTAACAATAGATTGCGAACATCACTAGCTGCTTTGGGACTATCAAGTTTATCTTGCAAAATTGCAGCCTTAATCCCTAGTGCTTCCCCTGCGGTATCAGGATAATTGGCGACAATCCGATCAGTGGCAGCGATCGCCGCTTGGGGCGAGTCAATCTGGGTAATCCGAATTAAAGCGCGAGGGGCTTGGGGACTCTGGGGAAATTGCTGAACAACGCGATTGTAAGCGACGATCGCTGCATCAATTTGTTTGCCACGATGGAGGCTACGGGCGTAATTGTAAGCAGTGCTGGGATTGACTGTAGCGCGACTGTAAGCATTAGCAGCTTTGCCAAATTCAAAATTATTGTAATAGCCCTCCGCGATCGCCCACCATTGATCGGCTGTGAGTGATGGTGAACTCGCCACCAGACGATTTAAAATCGGTACAATCTCTTTAGAATCACTAAAATAAGTCGCCAGATGCGCCATCAGATCCACTCGATTTGGCGTTTGCGCGAGTAGACGCAATGCGACTTGCTGCGATCGGGGATGAGCAGGAAATTTTTGTAAAAGCTGTTGATTTTGTCCAAGGGCAAACATCGCTTCGGCAGACGCAGGACTATCAGGGAATTTAGATAAAATCTGTTGCCAAGTTGCAGTTGCCGATTGCCGATCACTAAGTTGAGTTTGTGCCTGTGCGCGTTTGAGCAGAACGTAATCAGCTAAAATTGGATATTCTGTTTCCAATTTATCAAGAGCGGCGATCGCTTCACGGGGCTTGCGGTTGTTGAGATGAATATCTGCAATTACCAAACGAGCGCGAACACGATTTGTATCGGGAATACTAGAGTTTTGCTGTTTGGCTTGAGTTTCTAACTGGGCAATTCTTTGATTGATCGGAGCATAGGTCAGTGGATCAAAGGATTTACCATCTCCACTACTAGCTAGGCTTGCATTCAGATTCAGATTAGATTCAGAAGAAGCAGTGATTATTGGGGTACTAGCTCCTGCTAATGTAGCACTGAGCATAAGCACGATTGACCAACGCATTAATTTTCTCATCCCGATACGTTCTTGATGCTGAGCATCCTAACATTTTTCACAGGTTGACTTATAGCACTTTTAGTATGAAAAGAAACGACGCTTTGCGTCGCTTCTTTTTTATTTTATGTTTTTATGCTTTGGGTTTCTCAAGCACAAAGTTACTAAGCGATCGCTGTACCGACACAATCGAAATTTGAGCGATCGCTTCTACTTTAATTATTACTAACTAGCCATACTTTAATATTTGTTTCTAAATTCCCAATATCTTCAGGGCATAGTTTCCGAATGCGATCATAACGATTAGCCGCTTCTTCTGCGAGAATTCCTCTACCTTGACATCTTGCTGTTAATAGCGATCGCTGTTCGGCAAACTGCACGAAATATCCTTTTTTAGATTTCCTTTCAGCACGAATGTCTGACCAATTCCAATTTCTGGGAAGATCGCTACATCCTGCTAAAACCCATACTTCTAACTCTTGCCAAGCATTTTCGCCTATAAATTTTTTCGGACTTTGATAGTTCTCAGCTAAAAATTCTTGCGCTCGTTTTTCAAGTCCATCAAGTTTTGCCCGTCTATCTTCATTACCATCGCGATCAACACATACCAAGAACAAGTCGGTCATACCGCCATATCTTTGCAAAATTTCTTGAATCTTTTCCCATCGCAGGGCTTCAGCATGACCTCGGAGGCGTGGATTTTTACAGACGGTAATTTTTGCTTTTGGCTTACCGATCGCTGTCATCATCGCTCTGACAATCGGTAGCACCATACTCTCATCATTGACAAAATCCTCAAGAATAATCAGAACATTCATGCGTTCTGCACCTCTTCATCTTCGAGAAAATACATCGCATCTTCTAGCCATCCTGAATCTAGTAAACTCGATAAGCCTTCATTAGCCACAAGTTTTCTAGCGTTGGGAATGTCCATAATTTTAGTTATGCGTGACTCGGTGCGATCGCCGATTCGATACATTAAAGAAGCATATTCAAGGCTTTCAGGGCTTAAGAAATTCAACAAAAGTGGCGAATGGGTTGTGATCACAATTTGCATTGAGCCATTTGAGACTTCTTGTTCCATTAGTTGCAGCAGCAAGCTTAAACGATTGGGATGGATGCCATTTTCGGGTTCTTCAAAAAAGTAAAAGCGCGATCGCTGATTACCCAAAAGCGCCGCCAATAGTCCCAAAAATCGTAAAGTTCCATCGGATGCGCTATAAGCAGTTGTTTTCTGACCACTTGCCTCTTCGATTCTCAGTAGAACTTTGCCAGTAAAGTCTTCGGGAAAATCGAAATCTTTTGCATCCATTGGCGTTAAAGATTGCAACCAATCTAATAAGATCGCCTTGCGGATTTCATCCCTACAAATATCTAACATGACCGACGATAAATTTTCACCGCGATCACCTAAAACATTTTGACCAGCTAAAGTTGGCAGCCTCATTACTTCTGGACTAAGATCCAGAAATCTCATTTCACTTATAGCAGTTACCGCAAGCTCACAAAATTTTTTTGCAATTGAACTATCAAAGTTTTCCCTACCCGCTTGTCCATGTGGCTTAACTCCTTTAGACACCTGAGAAATTACAGGTATGTAATTTGCTATGTAGTCATATCTTTCTATGGTTATAGGATTAGCATACACATTATAACTTTCCCAATAGTCATAAAAATGAACACCATTAGAATTAGAAAAAGCTAATGTGTATGCTGATTGAGATTCAAAAATCGGATATTCTTTTTGCGTGCATTTCAAACTCTCTGAAATGATATATGGAACAGGATTTGCTAATCTCACTTCAATGTGGTAATCCATGTCATATTGTGTGTCGCCGTCATGAACAGAAAAAGAAATAGCGATCGTAAAAGAATCAGCCCCACAATAAGTTATTTCCTTTGTACCGCCGCGAATACCACGCCATTGCAGCACACCACCTTCACCATATTTCTCACCAATGATTTCGGCAATACTATAGCCTCGCGAAATGCCGTGCAAAAAACGAAATGCATCACGAATATTGCTTTTGCCTGAAGCATTTGTCCCGACTAAAATTGTCAAATCTCCAAGCGAAAGCTCGGCATTTTTAAAACTTTTAAAATTTTCTAAACGCAAACTCTTTAGCATTGAAATACTCAATAAGTAAGTTGTTGGAATTAAAAGTAGGATGGGTTAGCGATAGCGTAACCCATCATTGCCAACTAATAATTGATGCGTTACGTTTCACTAACGCATCCTACATTTAATTAAGCCTTCGTTTTCTCCAACACAAAGTTACTCAGCGATCGCTGTACTGACACAACGGGAATTTGCGAAATTGCCTCCGTTGCAAAGGCATAAGTCAGTAAGTTTGCTGCACTCTCCGCATCAATCGCTCGACTTTGGAGATAGAAGATTTCTTCAGCATCCAATTGGCTAACCGTTGCACCATGAGCGCACTTGACATTATCCGCAAAAATCTCTAACTGTGGCTTAGTATCCACTCGTGCTTTGCCCGATAGCAATAGATTACGGCTTAGCTGTGCCGAATCAGTCTGTTGAGCTAACTTTGCCACTTGGATTTTGCCATTAAAAACTGCATGAGAACGCCCATCGGCGATACACTTGTGCAACTGCTTACTGGAACCATGAGGATAGTTATGAGCAATCACCGAATGGGTATCCGCAAGCTGTTCACCATCGATAAATGCCAGCCCTGTTAACGAAGTCTCTGTTTGCGATGCCATCTGCTGCACAATCAAGTTTTGACGCGAAATCTTAGCACCGAAATTGATGGATTGATTTTTATAGACACTATTCTGTGCTTGGGCGATCGCTGTTGTACTAATATGCACAGACTCATTACCTTGCCACTGCACATTAGTCTGATTGACCTGTGCGCCTTCCGCTAGCCAAACTTCCGTAACCGAGTTTGTGAAGTAGATTTGATTATCTTCCCCGACAAAGGTTTGGAAGAAGGTCAAATCACTATGGTTTTCGGCAATTACTAAACAACGAGGTTGACTGATTAAGGTCGTATTTCCTGCCTGTGGAGCCGAGATAAACAGTAATTGAATCGGATTCTCAACTACAAGATTTTTGGGTACAAGAATAATTGCTACATCTGACATACAAGCTGTATTCAGACTTGCAAAATAATCATTTGCATCGGGATGTTGGGCGAGGTGCGATCGCAACTTTGGCAAAATGCGATCGCCAAGAGTTGATAGCGTACCGAGGACTAAGCCCTCGGTGACATCGCTAATATCCGATAGATCCTTGCGATATTTCCCATTCACAAATACAAGGCAATTACCTAGGGATTCTGGTGCAATATTGCGTGCTATTAATGCTTCAATATTTGCGTTACGAGAAGCGATCGCTTCTTGATTAGCAAATGTCAAACTCCCTAAAGATGAAACATCGGTATATTTCCATTCTTCATCTTTGGTGGTGGGGAAAGAAAGACTGGATAGGCGATCGCTAGCCAATTGTCGCAAATTGCCCACAAATTCGCTTGTCTCTTGATCAAGACTAGCCAGATCAGCACGTAAGCTCACAACTTGATTAGTAAACTGTTTGCTATTAACCACCAATTTACTACGGGTACTCAATGCGCCCTTAAATTCTGATTGATCTTCCAATTGTTCCGAAACTTGAATAGCCATTATGCCAACACCGCCTCTTCTTCTTTGAGCCAGTCATAGCCCTTCTCTTCTAGTTCTAGGGCTAATTCCTTACCACCCGTAAGAATGATCCTGCCATTTTCCATTACATGAATGAAGTCAGGAATGATGTAATTGAGCAAGCGCTGATAGTGAGTAATCACCAGTGAAGAATTTTGAGGCGTTGAGAGTTTATTCACACCACCTGCCACAATCCGCAATGCATCAATATCTAAGCCAGAATCAGTCTCGTCAAGAATGGCAAGGGTCGGATCGAGAATTGCCATCTGCAAAATCTCATTGCGTTTCTTTTCACCACCCGAAAATCCTTCGTTGACGCTACGGCTCAAGAATGATGGATTCATTTCCACAATTTCCAACTTTTCTTGAATGAAGTCATCAAAATCAATAATATCTAACTCTTCTAAACCCTTATGCTTTCGCAAATTGTTATAGGACAATCTCAAGAAGTCAGAATTTGTCACCCCTGGAATTTCCAGTGGATATTGAAAAGCTAAAAATATTCCTTCTCTAGATCTAATTTCAGGTTCTAAATCTAAGAGATTTTTGCCCTTATACCAAATCTCGCCACCTGTGACGGTATAGGCAGGATGTCCCGCTAATACTTTGGAGAAGGTGCTTTTACCAGAGCCATTAGGACCCATAATTGCATGGACTTCACCAGCCTTAATTTCGAGATTTAGCCCTTTAAGAATCTGGACTCCATCCACTTCCGCAGTCAAATCCTTGACCGATAAAATTACTTCACTATTTTCGACAATCATCTCTTTTCTTTTAACAGTTACTTAATATTGTAATATGTAGTGGACAGATATTGGCATTAGAAGAGTGAGAAACTATGTCTTACAGTGCTTTTACGTTACGCAAAGCGAAGGAAGAACTAAATCTCAATTTTGTCGAAGGTGTAAGGTTTTTACCTGATTTAGATGTAATTACTCCTAGCACCAACCTGACTGAATTTTTACAAGAAAGTATCCCGCTAGCGATCGCTATGGGATCGGAAAAAGCGCGATCAGAACTAATTATTTCGCCAATTCTATTTGAAGTTAGAAAACAGCTTAATCGCCAAATTAGTTTCTTTTCGGGGGAAGAGTTTAATGTTGATGAAAGCATTGGCTTAAATGGGGTTTGCGACTTCTTGATTAGTCGTTCAACTGAGCAACTTTTTGTAGAATCACCTGTGGTTGCGATCGTGGAAGCAAAAAAGGATGACTTGAAATCTGGTTTAGGTCAATGTATTGCCGAAATGGTTGCTGCACAAAGATTTAACTTGAGTCGAGAGAATACTATTGACAAGATTTTTGGCTGTGTGACTAGTGGGAATCGTTGGATATTTTTGCAACTAAAAGAACAAACTTTAACTATAGACTTAGAAGAATATGTAGTTCCTCCTGTAGATTGGTTGCTTAATGTCCTAGCTTGGATGTGTAGACCAGATTTATTATTGCTGTAGGCTATAACTATTAATATAATTAGTTATAAAGTAGTTGATTAATCTTGCTTGTTATAAATATTTTTATGCAGAAATATTTTGATTTTGTGTGTCTGGATTATTAATCTTTTCTAATTTATCTAAAAATTCTTCTCCTAATTTTGTAATTTCACAACATTGAGTCAAATCAATAAAATCATTTTCTCCTTTAGCATAATTAGAGGTTTTCTCCAATTCTCCAACACTTTTGTAAGGGAGTTTAATCTTGATTAAATTAAGGTTTCTTAATCGTCTCAATTCTACTGCGGCAAGTTGCGTAACATAGAACTTAAATTCGGTTTTATTTTCACTATGTTGTTTAAGTTCTTTTAGCTTGTCAGCTTCCTGAAAAGTCAGAAGAAAACGATACATAAACTGTTGAAGTTTATCTATTTCGTCAATTTGCTTTTGTTGAAGTCTATTAATTTCTTCTTCGTTTTGAGCTACTTTGCTTTCTAAAACTCTAAATTTAGCTTTGAATCCTTGAGGTGACAAATCCAGACTTTCAAATATCTTTGATGCTTGTGGTTGAAACAGAAAAACAATTACAATTAATGTGATATCAGAAAATGTAAAGTCGGGAGATTTAATGCTGTCAATATAAGTTTTTTCTTTGTTACTTAGATGTAAGTTAACATTTATTCCTGTTTGAACTATGGGGAAAACTATAAATTTAACAGCCAAATAGCTTAATATGAACAAAGAACTAATCTTTGAAAAACTTGAAATTTCTTTTGGAGTCTTTTGATGCATTGATTATTAGCTCTTCAGTGTCTTCTTTTCCCTGCTTTTGTTATGTGAATCGAGGATTTGATGTTCAATCATCTATTTTGGATTGTATGACATCTCTATTAATACTACTAGAAGTAATAAAAATTAGTGATTTCATCGCTAACTATTCCCTCAAATGATGATTAATATAGATGCCTTACAGTCTTTATTGTCAAGGAAAAATTATAAGTTATCGTTAAAACTATTTTCAGGAAACCTCTTCCTGACTTGATAGATCCTTAACCAACACTATTTTCTAACTTCAAAGCCAAAAGCTTGTCCGCCTCAACTGCAAACTCCATCGGCAAAGCGTTAAATACTTCCTTACAGAAGCCGCTAATGATCATGGAGACAGCATCTTCTACCGCGATACCGCGTTGTTGAAAATAGAAGAGTTGCTCTTCGCCAATCTTAGAAGTAGAGGCTTCATGCTCAACTCTAGCGGTATTATTTTGAACTTGGATATAGGGGAAAGTATTCGCCTGTGAGCAATCACCGATTAGCATCGAGTCACATTGAGAATAATTTCTCGCGCCTTCAGCTTTCGGTGAAATCTTCACTAATCCGCGATAGCTATTTTGAGAGCCACCTGCGGAAATACCTTTGGAAACGATTTTACTGCGGGTATTTTTGCCGATATGCACCATTTTGGAGCCTGTATCAGCTTGCTGCTTATTGTTAGTCAGTGCAACTGAATAAAACTCACCAACGGAATTTTCGCCAACTAATACACAGCTAGGATATTTCCATGTAATTGCTGAACCTGTTTCTACTTGTGTCCAAGAGATTTTCGAGTTTTTGCCTTGGCATAAACCGCGCTTGGTTACAAAGTTATAAATTCCGCCTTTGCCATTTTTATCGCCAGCGTACCAGTTCTGCACGGTGGAATATTTGACTTCCGCATCATCGAGGGCGACTATTTCCACTACAGCAGCGTGCAGTTGATTGGTATCAAACATCGGTGCAGTACAGCCTTCGAGATAGCTCACGTAGCTACCTTCTTCAGCAACGATCAGGGTACGCTCAAACTGTCCAGAATCGCCGTTATTAATACGGAAATAGGTGGACAAGTCCATTGGACATTTCACACCTTTAGGGATGTAAACGAAGGAACCATCGCTAAATACGGCGGCGTTGAGTGCCGAGAAATAGTTATCGGCGATCGGGACGACACTGGCTAAATATTTTTTGATTAGTTCGGGATATTCATGCATCGCTTCCGAGATCGAGCAGAAGATTACGCCAACTTTGGCTAAATCTTTTTTAAATGTGGTGGCGACGGAAACGCTGTCAAAAATCGCATCTACAGCGACATTAGCGAGACGTTTTTGTTCATTAAGGGAAATACCTAGTTTCTCGAAGGTGTCCAGCAATTCGGGATCGACTTCATCAAGGCTTGCCTTTTTCTTAGACTGCTTGGGTGCGGAATAGTAAACGATATCTTGATAATTAATCGCAGGATAATCAACGTGCGCCCAAGTCGGTTCTTGCATCTTTAACCATTGGCGATACGCTTTGAGGCGAAATTCCAGCATATATTCTGGCTCATTTTTCTTAGCCGAAATCATGCGAACGACATCTTCGCTAAGCCCGCGAGGAATCGTGTCCGACTCAATAGACGTAACAAATCCGTATTTATATGGTTGGTTGACAAGTGCTTGAACCGTTGCAGTCATGTCAGTTGATGCTCCTGATGGTTTATGTGTAAAGGTATTGCTTCGCGATACTTTTACTGGAATAAAACAACTTACTTGTTTCTTTACTAATTGTAGGTTACATTAACAACATACAAGTTGTCAAAGTCATTTTTCTCGGCTTGAGCAAAGTCTACTGCCATCAGGAGCTGATTCCATGAAAACTCCCATCGGCGTTACTGAGATGATTACGCCAGACTTAAAGCTAGATATTAAAGTCGATGCGAAGCATGAATCTAAGCATGACACTAAGCAAGATATTTTGCAGCATTTGCTAAAGCGTGGCGAAGTGACCGCCCAAGATTTGGCAGAAAGACTGGATATTAGTCCCCAAGCGATTCGTAAGCATTTAAAGGATTTGGAGACTGAGGGGCTAATCTATCACACTGCCGAGCAGGTGGGCATGGGTCGTCCGCAATTTATTTATGCTTTGACAGTGGCGGGACGCGATCGCTTTCCTGATAGCTACAACCAGTTTGCCGTAAATTTCTTAGATACGCTGATTGATACCTTAGGCAAAGAGCAAGTATCTGAGGTGTTGCAAAAGCAATGGCAACGCAAGGCACAAAACTATAAGTCGCAATTGGGAGGGATTTCGCTAAAACAAAGACTAGAAAAATTAGCTGAAATTCGCCGTTCCGAAGGATATGTAACGGAGTGGTTTCCTGTAGAAGGTAAAACTCAAAGTTTTATTTTTACAGAATATAACTGTGCGATCGCCCATGTTGCAGAGTCTTTCCCCAGTGTATGTGGACATGAATTAGAGATGTTTGCTACTGTTCTCGATTGCTCTGTAAAGCGTACGCATTGGATGGTTGATGGCGAACATCGTTGTGGATATTTAATTCAGGAGCAAGATCTTAGTGGTTAGCTATTAGCTGTTAGCTTCACAAATAGAGATGATTTCGATTAGCATAGGTATTAGTAGTTATAGTTTTTAGGGAATGTGATGCAAAGCGTCACATTCCCTAATCCTAGTAGTTTTGATCTAAATCAAGGAAAAATATGAGTTTAACTTTAACCAGAGATAATGTTGAGAATGTTCTTGATGAATTGCGTCCTTATCTAATGTCAGATGGTGGCAATGTGGAACTTGTCGAAATCGAAGGTCCAATTGTGAGATTACGATTGCAAGGTGCTTGTGGATCTTGTCCTAGTTCGGCGATGACGTTGAGAATGGGAATTGAGCGCAAATTAAAGGAAGAAATTCCTGAAATTGACGAAATCGAGCAGGTCTATTAACAAAAAGACTAAAGGTCGTTTGATTTAACCAAGAACCGATTTTTATTGGTGCGGCTTCGCCGCACCAATAAAAATCGGTTCTTGATCTTAAAATATTTGAAGAAGTATTGCGATCGCGCTCAAAAGCAGTATTCCTTCGCGGTACTTCGCAATACTTGGCAGTATAATAGCGATCGCTATCTCCTACCTTGTAAGTATAAATACTCTCTTGATTTCCCTTGAATCTGTCACCGCAATTTATCATCAGCCTTTGCTGTCTCTAATATTTGAGGCACAGTCCATCCATCGTCAGCATCACCAGAATGATACGGTGCAGATGTGTACACTCTCTAATATCAAGTCGGGGCGTTGTCCTGAAGATTGTAAATATTGTCCTCAAAGTGCGCGTTATCCTACGGGAGTAGAGACTTATCCTCTATTGCCACTAGAGGAAGTAATCAGTCAAGCAAATGACGCTAAGCAGCATGGGGCGACTCGGTTCTGTATGGGGGCGGCATGGCGCAATGCTCCTGACGGAGAAGAGTTTGAGAGGGTGTTGCAAATGGTGGAAGCCGTAGCAGGAATGGGAATGGAAGCCTGTGTAACAATGGGAATGTTGCGTCCAGAGCAAGCCCAACGTTTAGCCAAAGCGGGTTTAACTGCCTATAACCATAACCTCGATACTTCCGAAAGTTTCTATCCTGAAATTATTACGACTCGTACCTATCGCGATCGCCTTGAGACAATTCAGTATGTTGCTGAAGCAGGGATTCAAGTCTGTTGTGGTGGTATCGTTGGCATGGGGGAAACTGACAGCGATCGCATTGATCTTTTGCATACTCTGGCAAATCTTCATCCTCAACCAGAATCGGTTCCAATTAATGCTCTTTCTCCTGTTGAGGGAACTCCATTTGGAGATGTCCCAGTGATCGATCCTTTGGTTTTAGTACGAATGGTAGCTACGGCGAGGATTCTGATGCCAAAGGCAGTTGTGAGACTTTCCGCAGGACGCGATCGCCTCAGTGTTTCCGATCAGGCTTTATGCTTTCTTGCAGGAGCAAATTCAATATTTTCCAGTGAGAAGTTATTGACTACGGCTAATCCCGATTGGCAAGACGATGCAGAAATGTTCCAAAAACTAGGTGTTAAACCCAAAGAATTAGCTTTAGATAATGAGCTTGCAGTGAAATAAGGAATCAGAATTTTGTGGCGCGGCGAAGCCGCGCCACAAAATTCTGATTCCTTACCAGCAGGTTATACTGAAAATATTCAGCAGCAAAGGTAAAGCGATGATCCAAACTTTAGCTAAGGCAGAAAATCAATATTTGGTTAAATGGGCGGTCACTTGGGAGCAGTTTAAAACTTTGCAATCCGCCTTTGATGAGATTGGTGGGGTGCGGCTTAGTTATTGCGAAGGAATAGTGGAAATTATGGGCATTGGGTTACAGCATGAAAAGATTTGTGTTTTGTTAACTTTATTGCTTGGACAATATTTTTTGATAAATCGTATCCGCTTCATCGCCACAGGTGCTTATACCCAAAAAATTGAACCTAATGTTGAATATCAGGCTGACTTATCCTATTGCTTTGATACGGAGAAAGAGGTATCTGATCTCTGTATTGAAGTGGTGATTACTAGCGGCAATGTGAAGAAGTTGCGGAAGTATCAGTTGCGCGGTGTCCCTGAAGTTTGGTTTTGGGAAGATGGCAAAATTAGTATTTATCGCTTAGAGAATAATGAGTATATAGAAGTTGAAACCAGTATCTGTTTGCCTGAGTTAGATATTGCTCATTTAGAACAATGCTTATTAATGGATTCACAGTTGGATGCAATGACCGCTTTTGAAGAAAAATATGCTAGTAAGTTCACCTCTTAATGTCCTACCTTATACAAAACCCCAGAAAGAGAGTGGCGGCGCTCCGCGCCGCCACTCTCTTTCTGGGGTTTTGTCCTAAGCAAAACTTTTAAAGAAGAGTTGCACCGCAACTCTTCTTTTGGCATTACTATGCAAACTCAGGTCTACCCTGCGACATAAAGTGTTTTTGAGAACTCATCTCAGGCTCACCCTCCTTCGGAGTTCTTTGCGTATATGTACCATCAGACTTAAGATCCCACGCTTGGCGATTGTCTGCGAGGACAATTTCTAAAATCTGTTTGAGTTCCTTGACTAGAGATGCATCTTCGATGGGAGTAATCACTTCTACACGGGCATCAAGATTGCGAGGCATCCAGTCAGCACTGCCGATATATACCTCCTCTTGTCCGCCATTACTAAAGTAAAAGATGCGCGAATGTTCTAAAAAGCGACCAATCACACTAATGACCCGAATGCGATCGCTTAAGCCTTTGACCTTAGGACGCAGACAGCACATCCCGCGAATAATCAGGTCAATATTCACACCTTCTTGCGAAGCCTCATAAAGAGCCGAGATAATTTCAGGATCAACTAGTGAATTCATCTTCGCAATGATATAAGAGGGATAGCCTTGCTTTTGATGTTCGATTTCCCGTTCAATCAACTTCAAAAACTTCTCACGCATATTTACAGGCGCAACTAGCAGCTTGCGATATTCGCGTTGACGAGAATATCCAGTCAAATAGTTGAACAAATCTGTCAAATCTGCACCCAAATCATTACTACTGCTAAATATGCCGAGATCACTATAAAATCTGGCGGTTTTGGGATTGTAGTTACCAGTACCGATATGCACATACCGTACTAAGCGATCGCCTTCTTGACGGACTACCAATGCTGTTTTTGTATGGGTCTTAAGGTTCTTCAATCCATAAACTACGTGTACACCAGCATTCTCTAATTTCTTTGCCCAGAGAATATTATTTGCTTCATCAAACCTTGCCTTTAGTTCCACCAGCACAGCTACCTGCTTACCATTTTCGGCGGCGCGAATCAGTGCATGGACAATCGGTGAGTCTCCAGAGGTGCGGTATAGAGTTTGCTTGATCGCCAGCACATTAGGATCAAGTGCTGCTTCTTCGATAAATCGCTGGACTGTCGTTGTAAAAGATTGATAGGGATGATGTACGAGAAAGTCACCTTCACTAATAATATCAAAGATGTTTTTTTCATCATCTGTTGCCTTGAGTCTGGGATGGGTCACTGATTTCCAAGGTTGATCTTGATGCTCAGGAATGGGCAAAAAAGCGATCGCCATCAGATCGCCTAAGCCAATCAGCCCCGGAATATCATAGACATCGGCTTCGGTGATACTCAACTGCTCAATTAACTTTTTGCGAATCTCCTTCGGTACATTGTTAGCAATTTCCATCCGAACGACCGAGCCGAATTTCTGCTTGCGTAACTCTTCTTGCAACGCGGAGATTAAATCATCGGCTTCCTCTTCTTCGATATCTAGTTCTGCATCACGGGTAATCCGAAATGGATAATAATTGAGAATCTCCATACCTGGAAATAAGGCTTCGAGATTATGGGCGATTACTTGTTCTAAAGGTACAAAGGTATGCCCTTTAGTCTCAGGGATTTTGACAAAACGCGGTAAAACATTCGGAACTTTAACCCGCGCAAAATTTTCTTCGCCTGTTTCGCGATCGCGCACAATTACAACTAAACTCAAACTGAGATTAGAGATGTAGGGAAATGGATGGGCAGGATCGACGGCGAGGGGCGTAAGTACGGGAAATAATTTGTCTTGAAAATAGGTCTTAAGATAATGCTGATGCTTCTTATCAATGTCTTTATAATCGAGTAACTTCACTCCATGCTTATGCAATTCTGGACGGAGTGTATTCTCAAAGAACTCATGTTGCATCGTCACTAATGGCAAAAGCGCTTTGCGAATCACTTTTAATTGTTTATCTGGATTCAGACCATCATCGGTGATGATATCCATCTGCTCAGCAAACTTTTTCTTGACGCGAGCCACTCTCACCATAAAGAACTCATCAAGGTTTGTACTAAAAATCGCAAAAAACTTAGCACGTTCTAGTAGTGATGTGCGCGAGTCAATTCCTTCACTCAAGACCCTCTTATTAAAGGCAATCCAACTTAATTCGCGATTGAAAAAATACAGTGATCGGTCAACGGAGCTTTCTAATTTGGGATCGGTTTGGGCGATCGCCAATGCATCTTGGCTCAACTGCGGCTCCATAGAAGAAATATCTAATGGTGCGACTGGTGTCTCTACAATATTTTCTGAATTTTTCGTGGTTAAATCTTTTTTAGTTCTAGTCATAGCCGCAAATTTGAGATCCTGATCACCAGATTACAGAAATATAGTTTATTCCTGTGTGAGCTTAAACACGATCGCTTCCAAACAAAAGATGGCGGCGTTTAGTACCGCCATCTTTTGCTAGCGAGTATCGCGATCGCTATAGCAAAGCATCAATATCTTTGCGTAGACCCGCATCTTCAGGGCTGACGCTAGATGCATAATATTTCACGACTTTACCTTCCTTATCGACAAGAAACTTATTAAAGTTCCATTGCACTTGATTGCCTGTGGTGTCAGTGAGATATTTGTAAATATCAACCATTTCACTACCTTTGACCTTGACCTTGCTGAATAGATCAAAGGTAACGTCATAGGTGAGTGAGCAGAAGCTTTTGATTTCTGCTTCAGTACCAGGTTCTTGTGCGCCAAAATCATTGCTAGGAAAACCGAGAATCTCAAAGCCCTTGTCTTTGTACTCACGATAGAGAGCTTCTAGACCCGCATATTGCTTGGTATAGCCACATTTAGAAGCAAGGTTGACAACTAGGGCAACTTTGCCTTTGTACTGAGCGAGATCAACTGGCTGACCATCGATATTAGTGATCTTGAAATCGTAAAGTGTGGACATATTTTAGGTTTACTCTAGTTTTTTTGAGGTTTGGTCTAGGTTGTTTTGATGGGGTTGCTATAGTTAATTAAAGAACCCGATTTTTTGTGGCGTGGCTTTGCCGTGCCACAAGACTAAGACTGATTTAGCAATTATCTGAGGTTGTGCAGCAACTTAAATGGCAAGTGTAATTATCCTGATTGGTGTACCTGCAAGTGGCAAATCAACCCTTGCGGAGCAGATGTTACGAGCTTCTACACAAAATGTTGGCTCACAGCATGGGTTAACCTATGGGCAAACCCAGTTAATCAGTCCCGATCGCATTCGTGAATCGCTATACGGATCAGCCGCCACGCAAGGAGATTGGGCAGAAATCTGGGTGCAATTACAACAGGAATTTGCAAATGCATCTAAATCGCAACAATCTGTAATATATGATGCCACAAACTATAAGCGCGAACATCGTAAAAATATTATTACCCTTGCAAGAGAGTATGGTTTTAGACCAATTACAGGGATTTGGCTAAATGTCCCCCTCTGGATCTGTTTATCGAGGAACGATCATCGCGATCGCATTGTTCCTGAAGATACTGTTGTCGATATGTATCGTCAGCTTTCTTATACGCCACCAAGCCTAAGTGAAGGGTTTGATCGCATCCTGTTTCGCGATGAAAAGGCAGAAAATGAATGGATTGATTAAAAATTTGTGGCGTGCGCTACAGGTTCTTATATGCTGAAAATTTTAGAAAAGTTCTTATTACGATTTCCTATGTTAAATGCCACCTTAGCCGACAAACTTCATCGCCTCCGTCAAATTTTTAGTGAATCAACCAAAATCCTCATAGCCTACTCAGGTGGTATAGATAGCACCCTCGTTGCTAAGGTTGCCTTTGATGTTTTAGGCGATCGCGCCTTAGCCATTACCGCTAACTCACCGTCATTACTCCCTGCTGATCTGGCGGCGGCTCAAGTTCAAGCCGAATTTATTGGGATCAAACATCAAATCGTCCAAACCGATGAGATGAATAACCCCAATTACACCTCAAATCCGATTAATCGCTGCTATTTCTGCAAAAGTGAACTGCACGATACCTTGAAGCCTTTAGCAAAAAGTATGGGCTATGAATACGTTGTCGATGGTTTAAATGCCGACGATTTGCAAGACTATCGCCCCGGCATTCAAGCAGCTAAAGAACGAGGGGTGCGATCGCCCCTCGCGGAAGTGAGTATTAGCAAAATCGAAGTACGGATGTTATCGCAATACTTAGGAATGCCTTGGTGGGACAAACCCTCACAACCCTGCCTAAGTTCTCGATTTCCTTATGGTGAAGAGATTACAGTGGAGAAATTGCGGCGAGTGGGCAATGCCGAACAATATCTTCGCGATCGCGGTTGGAAAGGTGACATTAGAGTGCGCTCAATTGGGGATACTGCCAAAATCGAAGTGCCAAGCGATCGCCTCAATGAGTTTATGGCTATGATCGCGACTTCCGAAATTACCAATGCTTTTCGTGAGTATGGTTTCACCTCAATTACTCTAGACCTAGAGGGCTTTCGGAGTGGCAAGTTAAATGATGCGATCTCCCGATCAGCATAATCTGAATTTTTTAAGATTTTTGAAAAAGTTTCTGTTTATTGATTAGAAATTCTTATAGCTTGTCTTTAAATGTTTTGCTTAACTTCTGAGTGATTCCTATCTAGTTACGATTTTTTTCAAGGCAAAAATCTAAATTGAGTTCAAATTGGATAAATTTACTAAAATGTTTTTAAATAATGGGAATAAATTTGATTTTAGTATCTATCTAAGGATTGATTTATTGTTATTTATGGCATTTTGTTTCTGGGATCACTGCTTTATAAGGTTTACAAGTGAACAAAACTGAAGATCGATAACGATCTAAGCCGAAATTTTCTGGTTTGTTGATGTGTGATGCATATAAAAATTTTTTGAGTACAAAAATGCCTACTCCTAAAGGCATACTTTTGTAGATGTTTTTATGTGATTATTGGCACAAAGTTCCATTTTTATAAACAATTCTAATGAGAAAGAAGCAAAATTTAGATTTTTAATGAGAAAGAAACCCTAAAAAGCTTGTCTGGAAATGGTTTGACTTCTAAATTATGGCTATTTCAAATAACCATGTTAATCTGAACGACATGAACAAAACATCAAACAGTTTGTTCCCAAATCACCAAAACTATTTGTCTGCGATTTAGCTTGTAAGTATGTAATGCAAGCCAAATCAAGCTCTCATGTTTAATCTAGTCGTTTATCTTCATTTTCTGCTTTACCTATGCTTAATTGGAACTGGAGCTATACTCTCTCTACCTCAGTAGTAGCTCTTGCTATCATCTCAAGTCTCGCTAGCCATAGCGCACAGGCACAAACAGGATCTGCATCAGAAGTCCAAGCAACCAACGCTTCTACTTCTCTCTCTAATTCACCAAAATCTCCATCTACTTCTTTGAAAATTGGTGAAACGCGATCGCAATCGCTAGTTAAAACCAAAGACGATTCGATCGCTCGGATTCACACCCATAAGTTAAACGGCAAAAATGCAGCTACAGTATACGTTCGAGGTATTCCTGTAGTTACTTACATTGAGTCCGAAGAAACCACAAAATCAACATTAGAAAATACTCAACTCGAAGCATCAAGCTCATCAAAAGTCAAAAGTGAGCCTAAAGGTGCAATTAAAAAGAATTCTGAATCAGTTAAGTTACCTGCAAGCAATATTAATTTAGAAACTAGCAGTTCAAATAGTCCATCAAAGTCCGCCGAAGATAGCTCTGAAAGTCTGCTAACGTCCCCAAATCCTATTGAACGGGCAACTGCTGCCGCTGCCTTAATTAATCAACTCAATCGTGATGGTCTAGACGCGAGTAAGATTATTCCTGCTTGGAAAAATGGTAATTATGTAATTAACCTTGGCGATCGCGCCACGCTGAAGTTTGATCAGCAATCGGTTTTCCCAGAGTCCCAGCAAAACTCAACTCAAGACGTTTTAGAATCAGCCAATCTTTTACGTCGTCTGTTAGGTGGTGCTAACCCAGTATCTGAAGTTATTAATGCACCGAAACCTAAAGCTTCTTCAGCTAATACTGCTTTTAGTCCTACTTTAAACAACAGCATCGTCGGTGTAATGTCAGGCATGGCATCATGGTATGGACCTGGTTTTGATGGCAACTATAGCGCTAGTGGGGAAATTTTTAGAGCTAGTGAGTTAACTGCGGCTCATCCCAGCTTGCCCTTTGGTACTTTGGTGCGCGTTGTCAATATGGATAACGGTCAGTCAGTGGTGGTACGCATTAACGATCGTGGTCCCTATGCTCATGGTCGAGTCATTGATATCTCCACAGCAGCAGCTAATGTTATTGGTTTGGTTTCTTCGGGAGTAGCACCTGTCAGACTAGAAGTTTTGTCAAAGTGATTAATAAGTTTGTGGGGATTTGCGCCACAAACTTATTAATCCCAAAATGCTGTAATTTAAAGAAAAATTAGTCGTCTCTGTCAGGAGGCGGCTATGCTTTTTGATGACAGTTTTATCGAGGTGATGACTTGACACAGCTATTTACCACGATCGCTTCTTTGCGTAAATATTTGACTGCTCAGAAATCAAAAGGGGCATTAGGACAAGTATCAGTGGGGCTTGTTCCGACGATGGGTGCTTTGCACATCGGGCATTTAAGCTTAATCGATCGCGCTAGGACTGAGAATGCTTGTGTCGTTGTCAGTATTTTTGTCAATCCTTTGCAATTTGGTGCAGGTGAAGACTTTGACAAATATCCACGAACTTTAGATAAAGATCGTCAGATGTGTGAAACGGCGGGAGTTGATGCAATTTTTGCACCAGAAGCTGCGGAGATGGGGGTAAGCGATCGCGAAATGACTCAAGTCATACCGCCGTTCGCCATGACGGAAATCCTCTGTGGGCGATCGCGAGTTGGACATTTTCAAGGTGTGGCGACCATCGTTACTAAGCTCTTGAATGCTGTCCAACCTGACCGAGCTTACTTTGGTAACAAAGATGGTCAGCAACTGGCGATTATTCGGCAATTAGTTGATGATTTAAACTTGCCTGTCGAGATTATCGGCTGTCCGACTATTCGTGAACCTAGTGGGTTAGCCTATAGCTCACGCAATCAGTATCTATCTGAAAGCGATCGCATTTTGGCAGCCCATATCTATCAAAGCCTGTTGCAAGCCCAACAGCAATTTTTTCTCTGCTATGAATTTTGTTCCCCATCACAAATTCTTGATGCAGCCCGTAACTATCTCGCTAAGCTACCTGATATCAACCTAGAGTATATTGAATTAGTTGAGGCAAAGACCCTGCAACCATGCATTCAAATTACCTCTGAAGCCGAACTAATGCTAGCAATCGCGGCTCGTATTGGAAATACACGTTTAATCGATAATATTTTGCTGAGTCACACTATTACCCCTCGAAAACCGATCATCGCGATCGATGGTCCCGCAGGTGCAGGAAAATCCACTGTCACCAAACAGGTTGCCAATAAATTAGGCTTACTATTTTTAGATACAGGTGCAATGTACCGTAGCGTGACGCTGGCTGTGTTACGAGAAGGCATTGACCTGCGCGATCAACAACAAGTACAGGAAATCGCCGCCAAATCTAAAATTCAACTGTTTGCCAATCCGATCGCAGGTCAGCCCATGCAAGTCCTGCTCAACGGAGAAGATATTACAGCAGAAATTCGGATGCCTGAAGTGACGGCAAATGTATCGGCGATCGCCGCTCAAGCTGAGGTGCGGAAAATTTTAGTGAAGCAGCAACAACTAATTGGGCAGTCAGGGGGCGTGGTCATGGAAGGTCGTGACATCGGAACCAAAGTATTTCCTGATGCTGAAGTCAAAATATTTTTAACCGCCTCTGCTCAAGAGCGAGCTAAACGCCGCCAAGCTGATTTAACTACTCAAGGTCAAGTTGCCCCCGATCTTGCCACCCTTGAGCAGGAAATCCAAGAACGCGATCGCAAGGACTCCACTCGCGACCATTCACCTCTGACTCAAGCGATCGATGCAACTTTAGTCAACACAGATGGTCTAACCATAGAAGAAGTGGTCGCAGCCATTGTAAATTTGTATGAACAAAAGGTACAAAAACCATGAAATCGCCAATTCTCAAACTGCTTTTAATTGTGATGCCGATTTTGGCGATCGCCTCTAGTTCGTTGCCATCTACCCAAGCCCAAACCAGCACTGCCTTAACAATCCGTGCTGATGTCCAAGAAGCTAACTCGATCACAGGGGTAGTCACCGCCACAGGCAACGTCAAAATGACCTATCCCGCCCGACAGATTGATGCGATCGCTGAGCAAGCACAGTATTTTTCTAAGGAGCAGCGCGTAATTTTGACAGGCAATGTCGTAATTACCCAAGAAGGCGTAAATAGCATCAAGGCTCAAACTGTGACCTATCTAGTGACGGAAGGTAAATTTGTGGCATCCCCACAAGCTAATCAACAGGTCGAAACAATTTATGTAGTGCAAGACCGAGGAGTCACAGAGACTCCAGCCACTTCTACGACACCCGTCACCCAAATTAAACCATCTTTTAAAAAACAACAAGTTAGCCCATCCACCTCAACGATTTCTCCTGAAAAGTTGCCCACAAAACCACAAGAAATTATTCCTGATGGTAAGTAAAAGTAATTACGAATTACGAGTTGTTAATTCGTAATTCGTAATTCGTAATTTTTAATTCGTAATTCGTAATTCCTAACCAACTATCAACTGAGTAATGCAAATCACCCTCGATAACGTTAGTAAAAACTACGGTGGTAGACAAGTAGTTCAACAAGTTAGTCTCACTGTCAAGCAAGGAGAAATTGTCGGACTGCTAGGACCAAATGGTGCTGGTAAAACTACCTCTTTTTACATGGCAACAGGACTAGTCCAGCCCGATAGCGGTAATGTGTGGCTAGATCAACAAGACATTACTCGGCTCCCAATTCATCGACGGGCGCGGATGGGTATGGCGTATCTTGCTCAAGAGGCAACTATTTTTCGCCAATTATCGGTACGTGACAATCTCATGCTGGTGATGCAGCAAACTAATGTACCAAAGCAGTTACAAATACATCGACTTCGTACTTTATTAGAAGAATTTCGCTTAACTAAAATTGCTGATACGATGGGAATCCAAGTTTCGGGAGGAGAACGTCGCCGTACCGAAATTGCCAGAGCCTTGGCGGTCGGTGTGGAAGGTCCTAAATTTATTTTGCTAGATGAGCCTTTTGCAGGTATCGATCCCATTGCCGTTGGTGAAATTCAGACAATTATTAGAAATCTGCGCGATCGCAATATGGGCGTGTTAATCACCGACCATAATGTTCGCGAAACTTTATCAATCACTGATCGCGCCTATATCATGCGTGATGGTGAAGTTTTTGCCGATGGCTCTAGTCGAGAATTAGCAGATGATCCTGATGTTCGCAAGTACTATCTCGGTGAAAAATTTCATTTTTAGTTGCCTGATTACAAAAGCAGTAAATTAAAACGTAAAAAACAATGCAAAAAACGATCACGATTAACCTAACCCCCGAAGGAAATTTACAACTTCCTCTAGAGCTTCGCGATCGCTTTTCCAACGGTGAAGAGTACTTAGTTACTACAACCGAAGATACCATTACATTTAGGAAAAACACTAAATTAAGTTGGGAAGAACTCAGACAAAGACGAAATTTGATTGATGACGATCCCGAAGCTCTTTCGACTGAAGAAATTTGTGAAATTGTCAAAGAAGTTCGCAAAGAATTACGCAAAGAAGCATCAAGATGATCGTAGTTTTAGATACGAATATTTGGGTGTCTGCTATTATTTGGGGTGGAATCCCCGATCAGATTGTTTCTCTAAAGCAACTGGGACAGATAGAAATAGCTAAAGCTGATGTAATTGTTACAGGCGATCTTGATTTGTTAGTTTTAGCAGAATATGCAAATATTCAGATTATGAATGCCAAAATTTTTTGGCAACGATACTTTGCTAATTATTTGGAATAAAACTCCAAAAACCTGTAATCTCGATCCAAGTCAATAACCTAGAAAATGGCTACCTCACAAACGACTCAACCGAGGAAAAAAGTTACAAACGTGTCGCAGGGATGGCTACCAAGACTATCGATCATGGATCGCTATTTATTCACGCAGATGCTCACACCCTTTCTCTTTGGTGTTGGTGCATTCTCCTCCGTGATCTTAGCGATCGGCTCACTGTTTGAACTTATCCGCCTGATCACGGATTCGGGATTAAGTGTCTTAACTGCACTTCAGATTTTTGGGTATCAAGTCCCAGGGTTTATGGTGTACTCATTCCCGATGTCAATGCTGCTAGCAACATTGCTCTCCTACAGCCGTATGTCTGGTGATGGAGAAACAACTGCCTTACGCAGTTGTGGTGTCAGTGCTTACCGTTTAGTTGCACCTGCGTTGGTGCTAAGCCTGTTGGTGACGGGCATGACCTATGTATTTAATGAGGCGATCGTCCCTGCGGCTAATTGGCAATCGCGGAGTACTTTACGGGCAGCTTTAAATGAAGAAAGCCTTCAGTTTAAGCGCCAAGATATTGTCTACCAGCAGTATGGTGACGTGGAGCTAGAAAATGGCACAATTAAACAAGGCTTGATCCGTAGTTTTTATGCGCGTAGCTTTGATGGTCAAGAAATGCGCGGTTTGACAGTATTAGACTTTTCACAGGGCAAAGTTCAGCAAATTTTGGCGGCGGAGTCAGCCGTTTGGTTGTCTGATCAAAATGTCTGGAGATTTAATAAAGGGACAACCTATTTAATTGGTTCAGATGGGAACTACCGTAGTATTCTCCGATTTCAACAGCAAAACTTACAACTACCTCGCGCTCCTTTAGACTTAGCCCAAGAGCAACGTAGTGCCGAAGAAATGAATATTACTGATATTCGCCGTAATATTGCCCTACTCAAGACATCTGGAAATACCAAAGAAATCCGTAAGTTAGAGGTAAAACTTGAGCAAAAGTATGCTCTTCCCTTTATCTGTGTGGTTTTTGCGATCGTTGGGGCTTCATTAGGAATGCGTCCTCAACGTACTGGTGCAGCACTTGGATTTGGTTTAAGTGTCTTAATTATTTTTGGATATTATTTATTGCTGTTTATCTGTGGTGCGTTAGGTCAAGTAGAGTTTCTCTCACCGATCGCTGCTGCATGGATGCCTAACTTAATTGGCTTAATGGCTGGAATTGTCATCCTGACCCGCGTTACCTAAACTGAAGAATCTGCCGAAGGTGGGAACAGACCCTGTGTACCTCACTCGCTCGTTTACAATGGGTTAGTTACATTGTTTTTGCCCAAAATTTGAATGGCTGAATTAGTTCTGTCCTCGGCTCTAGTCAATCGCGCTGCCCTCACACCAATGATGCAGCACTACATCGACATGAAGGAGCAGTATCCCCATGCGGTGATGTTGTATCGACTAGGAGATTTCTTTGAAGCATTTTTTGAGGATGCAGAACTAATTTCGCGGGAATTGGAATTGGTGTTAACGGGGCGCGATGGTGGTAAGGCGATCGGACGCATCGCGATGGCAGGAATCCCTCACCATGCTCTTGATCGCTATGCCAATCAGTTAGTTGAAAAAGGCTACTCGATCGCTGTTTGTGATCAAATGGAAGCGGCTTCAGAAGCACAGGGATTAGTCCGCCGTGAGGTGACGCGAGTAATCACCCCCGGAACCGTGATCGAAGAGGGGATGCTGGCGGCGAAAAAAAATAATTTCTTAGTGGCGATCGCCAATGGTGGTGAGAATTGGGGCTTAGCCTATACCGATATTTCCACGGGAGAATTTGCAGTTACCCAGTTAAATAGCACTGATCATCTGATTCAAGAACTATTACGCTTGCAACCTGCGGAAGTTCTTATTCCCATTGATGTACCAAATCCGCAATTATTTCGCGGTTCTAAAGCTGAAAAGACCGAAGCATTTTGGGAAGGCATTTCGCAAAAGAAACAATCTGCTTTACCTGAACCCTATAGTGCTTTACCTGAGAGCTTTTGCTATACACCGCGATCGCAATCTGGTTTTGCCTTAGCCGAAGCCAAACAACGAATTCTTGATACATTTCGAGTGCGATCGCTAGAAGGTTTTGGCTGTAAGTCTTTACCGTTAGCAATTAGGGCGGCAGGGGGGATTTTAGAATATCTCGAATCTACCCAAAAAAGTGTGAAGATGCCCTTGCAAGGGATTTCTACCTATGCGATCGCTGATTATTTAATCCTCGACAATCAAACGCGCCGCAATCTCGAAATTACCCAAACCGTGCGCGATGGCACTTATTACAGTTCACTTCTATGGGCGCTGGATAAAACTACTACAGGCATGGGTAGCCGCGCTTTACGTCGTTGGCTATTGCAACCGCTTAAAGATATCGCCGCGATTAATGAACGTCTCGATACAATTACGGAACTATTCAAACAACATTCTCTACGGAAGAATTTGCGAAGTTGTTTGAGTCAAATCTATGACATCGAACGATTATGCAGTCGCATCGGTGCAGGTACGGCAAACGGTCGCGATTTAATTGCTGTTGCCGTATCTTTAGAAAGAATGCGCGATGTTGCTGACGTGGTTGCTAAATCTCATTCTCGCTATTTAAAAGCGTTGCAGTCCGTGCCATCAGAACTATTACAACTTGGTGATCAATTACAAAGAACTCTAGTAGAAGAACCACCAATTTACATTACTGAAGGCAATATCATTCGTTCAGGAGTGAATGAACAACTCGATCACCTGCGCCAACAGAGTCGTGATGATGTGGAATGGTTGGCAGCTTTTGAGAAACAGGAAAAGGAACGTACAGGCATTAATACGCTCAAAGTCGGCTTTAACAAAGCATTTGGTTATTACATTAGTATCTCGCGCGGCAAGAGTGAACAGGCTCCTGCGGATTACATTCGTAAGCAAACTCTGACCAATGAAGAGCGATATATCACCCCCGAACTGAAGGAACGGGAAACAAGGATTCTCAATTCTGATAGTGAACTCAAGCAATTAGAATACGATTTGTTTGTAGAGTTGCGGTTACTTGCGGCAAAGCATATTGAACCGATGCGAATTCTTGCCACTGCCCTCGCTGCTGCTGATGTGTTGTGTAGCCTTGCGGAAGTAGCTGTCACCTATAACTATTGTCGTCCAGATCTAAAAAGCGATCGCACTCTATCAATTATCAATGGTCGTCATCCTGTCGTCGAGCAGTCCCTCCCCGCAGGGTTCTTTGTTCCTAATTCCGTACATTTAGGAAATGAGCAAGATAATGACCATCCAGATTTAATCGTGTTAACAGGTCCGAATATGAGTGGCAAAAGCATTTATCTTCGCCAAGTCGGACTCATTCAACTCATGGCGCAGGTCGGTAGTTTTGTCCCTGCGGAGTCGGCGACTTTAGGAATCTGCGATCGCATTTTTACCCGTGTTGGTGCTGTCGATGACCTAGCCACAGGGCAATCCACATTTATGGTGGAAATGAATGAAACTGCAAATATTCTTAACCATGCTAAAGATCATTCACTGGTATTACTCGATGAAATAGGGCGTGGCACTTCCACCTTTGATGGCATGGCGATCGCATGGTCAGTTGCTGAATATATTGCCAATAAAATCAAAGCACGCGGTATCTTTGCAACCCATTATCATGAACTCAATGAACTCGCTAGCCTGCTTCCCAATGTTGCTAATTTCCAAGTTACAGTCAAGGAATTAGAAGATGAAATTGTCTTTTTGCACCAAGTTCAAGCAGGCGGTGCAGATCGTTCATACGGTATTGAGGTGGGGCGCTTAGCGGGTTTGCCTGCTACGGTGATTAGTCGTGCTAAGCAAGTATTAGAGCAAATTGCCAAAAACAGCCATATTGCCACTGGTCTGCGATCAAGTAACTCTCATAGGGAACAGAGCGAAGCTCGCGATCGCGCACTAAATTCATCATTAAAAAATATTCAAGCTTCATCAAATGAAACCCAAATGACAATTTTTGATACTAATTCTCCCTAATCTAAAATTTTTTAATGCTTGTTATCAAACACTTTAGATTTGGGAAAGTTAATTTTAAGTAAATTACAATCTTCTTTTGCTATACAAGGAATTGTTTTCCCGCCCTCGGCGGGAAAACAATTCCTTACTTTACTAGACTGTGAAATGCTATAGATTAAGATGCAATTATCAGCTAAAGTGTTTTGGGGTGAAGAAACAGCTATATTTTTATTGCAAAAATATTTATCACAAAGTATTTTTTCAATAAGTACATCGTTATACAGCCTAGTCTTGATTTACGCAACAGCCCTGTAATAAATTACGGGCTAAAAGCTTAAACCCGTTTCAACGGGTTGATCATAGGAGTGTTTTAGTCTGCTTTAGCTGACTTTAGCTTTCAGCCAAGAACTTGAGTTCTTGGTTAGTTTGAGTAAGTCCTACTAGTAAGGCTTTCTAGTGAGGCTTTAAGTAATAAAGACAAATTTTTTAAAGCTCTAATAATCAGTACTTTTAAAAATTTCTCTGGATTTTTATTCAGCATAAAACCCTATAATTTTTATAAAAATCAGTTAAATAACTGCTTGCAAATTACTATAAATCATGGGTTTATTTGACTCTCTTTTAAGATTAACCAAAAGATTAACCAAAGCGATCGGACACAAAATTTTTAGTAGCAAAAGCTTATGACTAGCCTCAGAAATGTGCTTGAGGAAATCGTTGTCTTAGAAGTGCAAGAGCAGCTTAAACATCTGAGCCAACCAGCAAAAGAAACAATTAACATTAGCGAAGTAGCTGCCTTTGCACTTAATCGATTGCCAGCACTTTATGCGAGTACCAGTCGAGGATGGCTCCAACAGCGTAAACGCGCTTACCATGAACTACAGCATCAAATTACCAGTGCCGTGCAACAGGCATTGTTAGGAGTAAAACGCGACCCTTTACGTCAAGTCACTAAAATCGCTGCTAGCAAAGTTGAAACCCCTGCTCATGTTCTGGCGCAATTACAAACAATTTTTAGTAAGCCATCTTTGCAATG
This sequence comes from uncultured cyanobacterium, assembly GCA_963703315.1. Classification (GTDB taxonomy): domain Bacteria; phylum Cyanobacteriota; class Cyanobacteriia; order Pseudanabaenales; family Pseudanabaenaceae; genus Pseudanabaena. Next base: position 616,388 of record OY969811.1, read on the forward strand.
GCATGATGTACCTCAAACTTTTTCTGAAACTCTGGCTTTAGTCGGGCAAGATCCAGAATATGCAAGCTTGAGTATTAATGAACGTCATCGTCTACAAGATATAAAAGGTTATTTACAACGTAAATCTACGCATCATTATGATCATCAAGATTGGAAATCTAGTATCGAATTACCTAATCCTGAGCTTAACTCATACATTCTTTCCGCTTCTTATTTTTTAATCAATGTTTTAGAAGATTTAGTACAGAAAGAAGTCAAAAATCAGTTAACCAATATGGCAAATGTTTTGCCTCGCAAAGTTGGTATTGATGATGTTTCGGCTTATGTTCTTAATCGGTTGCCTGCAATGTATGCCACAACTGAGCAAGGCATAGTTTGGCAAACACAAAAGGTGCAAGAGCAAATATCTAGCCAGATTGAATCAACGGTCATTCAATCTCTGATGGCTTTGAGCAAAACACCACGCCGTCTCACCGAACCAATTCCACTGCTCAAATTTGAGGAAGAATGTAATCAGGCAATTACAGAAATACGCCATATTTTTCATCGTGACGATGTGACATGGCGAAATGTAGCATCTTTAGTAGAATATGCGATCGCTCATGAGAAACAAGGCATGATCTATTGGCGGCAACAGTGGCGAATGCTGGGACAAATTTACAGCGAAATGTATTTAAAACCAGGGGAGGCGGAGTTATCCCTTACCCACACCACAGAGGGTGAAGTTTTAGTTGTGCGAGCGCATACAAAAGCTGCTTTTGGTTGGCTAGCCGATAATCCTCGAACTTTAGGAATCAGTACTTTACGTCTATTTCCTGCGGTTGCAGAGATCGAGCTTTACGGATTCTTCTTAGATTTCTCAATTAACTATACCCGTGAAGAAATGGCAGCCGACGGGATTATTTAATTTTTCAGGTTATTGGGAATGTAAGGATATGGGTGCAAATAAAATATCAATCAAAATTGAGGATTTGTTACAATTACAATTTCATTGTAATTGTAGAAAGCTAACAGATAATATGGTTAATGGGGTGCGGGTTGATGATGGTTATATTTATCAAATTCAGTAAACAAGATCCATTCATACGTTAGTTCTTAATATTCATTAATTTTATCTAGCGACGAAACAAAGAAATTAATGATAAACAAATCGCAATTATTGCTAATCCTCCCGCACCAATAATTGCAATCCACAATCTTTTTTCTAGCTTATGATGCGCTAGTTTAGTTTGTACTATTACTGCGTCTCGATTCTGTCGAATTAGTTCACGCAAAGATATATCTACTGCGGCTACAGATTTATCTAATCTTTCTAGCGACAAATCTGTATTTTCTTGCTCTTCAAAATTAATAGAAGCTCTCACTTGTTCATCCAATCGCTTTTGTAAATCTTGCATCTGTTGCTGCAAATGATTTAGCAAGTTTCTTAATTCTTCATTTTCCTGCTGTGTATTACGTTGTGTAACTTCCAAATCTTTCATATATGTTCGTAACGCTTCTAAAGAAATAGCATCAGGAATAATATCAGTAGTTTCTGGCAAGTGGTAAGCACTAATAAAATTAAATCTTACTGTTGATTTCGGCGTTAAAATTCCACCTTCATCCCAAGGCTGATTAGGTCTACCAGTTAGAAGATGCTGTCTAACAATTATTGGTAATGATATTTTCATCCGAATCTCTTCCTTATCATTTGATTTAATCAATTTCAAATAGGAAATATCTTTGAGATTCTTTTCAATTTGTGATCTTGCATCCATTACCACTCTAAAGCCAGACAAATCAGCAACAATTAATGTACTTTCTTGAGGCAAATTTTGTGCTAAATAATTGATGTTTTCAATTGCTGTATTTCTATCATTAAGTTCATTTAAACAATTTTGAAATATAAACAGGTTAGAATTGTGAATCTCCTGTCTAATATCCTTGAATCCATCCTGCTTACATAAATCTAAGTCTCTACCAATTAGTTTAAATTCTTTTGATTCCCAAAAATGAGGGACAATAAACTTTTGTATTAAATCAAGGCTAAATTTCCAAGTTGATGCAAAAATATCGTAGGCATGAATAACAACTACCTCAATATTGTTGAGATTATTAGTAGTGATGAAGTTTAGCAAAGCGATCGCTTCAGGAGCCGCACCTGCACCAAACAAACATACATTCAATTTTTTGTTTTTAAAAGATAAATCTTCAACACCATGACGATTTAAAACTTCATAGGTCATTTCTACATAAGAAGGATAATATGCTATTAAATAAGCAGCTTGGATATTTTTATTTGAATAATCAACTCTGACTTGTTTATTCTGAAAACTTTCTCTTAGATCTCGAATATGTGGTTTTAACCCACTTAAAAACTCCTTCCTTTCCGATTCAGATGTAATTCCATAGGCTGAATACAGCCCTTCTAAAATTAGATCATAAAGTTTATTTAATTTACTCATAATAGTTATCCTATTCCCGTTTCATCTATAGATATAAGAATACTTCTAAAAGTTAAATTAATTCTAGAATCAACCACTTTACGCATTTTAGGTATTTGGTGTTGCCAATTTTGTTGAGTGTCTCCACTCATAATTAGCAAATCACCGCTATTCAATAGTATTTCCACTTTATCTATATCTGGTTGAGATCGCGATCTCATTTCAAATTTTCTAGATACACCTAAACTTAAAGATGCAATTATTGGATTTTTACCTAGTTCTGGCTCATCATCACTATGCCATGCCACACTATCATTACCATTTCGATAGTGATTAAGTAAAACACTATTAAATTTACCAGCTATTCTACTCTCAATCCAAGTTTTAAGTTGAGATAAAGTTTCTGTCCAAGGATGAGGCTGCATCAAGATACCTGAATATTTATAAGATACTCCCTCATCCCCATACCAAGCTGTTAGACGAGGAATTGGAATTTTACGACCATAGAACTTAATTAGATCTTGTTGCCAAGCAATATTTTCAATTAATTCTTGGTAAACTCTTTGAGCTTCCCAGTCATGCAAAAAATTTCTATACAAGCAAATCTCAGCCTTAGAAATTTCAATAAATTCAGGCTTGCTATCTGGGTTCATTAATTTAAGAATTACTGTCTTGAATCAAGTTTTTTGCCGCGAATAGAATAATCTAGAAGCTCCATTGGATGCATGAGCAGAACATTTTTATTTTGCAACTTTAAATGTTTGCGAATTTGGGTAATACATCCCACATTTGCCGAAGCAATCACCTCTGCGCCAGTATCCGTGAGATTATTTACCTTCATCTCTCCTAACTCATGACCCACCTCTGGCTGCAAAATATTGTAGATACCTGCACTACCGCAACAGAGCGCCGCATCAACGGATTCCCTTAACTGCACGTTGGGAATCTGGCGTAAAAGATGGCGGGGTTCGAGGCTGATTTTTTGTCCATGCAGCATATGGCAAGCATCTTGATATGCGATCGCCAGTGGTTCATCCTGCAAAGGTGACAACTTCGCAGTCAAGCCCACATTGTCCAGAAATTCCTGTACATCCTTCACTTTGCTAGAGAATACCTTCGCTTTTTCGGCATAGTTAGGATCATCCTTGAGAATATGCCCATATTCCTTGAGGGTATGCCCACAACCTGACGCATTGATTAGTACAGCATCGAGATTGAGATTAGCAAAGGTATCGATAGTTTGTTTAGCAAGTTCCAGAGTTTGCGCCTCCTGCCCTTGGTGATGGGTCAAAGCTCCACAACAGCCTTGTGACTTGGGAATGATGACTTCGCAACCATTGGCAGTCAATACGCGCACGGTGGCATTATTCACTTCTGGCAAAAATACACGCTGCACACAGCCCAAAATCATGCCGACACGATAACGCTTCTCTCCCTTAGCAGGTATTACTTCGGGCAAGTTATCTTTAAAAGCTGCGGGAGTGAGTTCGGGCAGTACCGATTCCATTGCCGTGATTTGTTCAGGTAGAAACTTCTCTAGCCAACCTGTCGATCGCAATAGTTTTTGGAAACCTAATTTCTGATAAGCCAATAGTGGCGCAAGCAGGACGCGGAGGCGATTGGGATAGGGGAATGTGGCGAAAATAAACTGACGTAATAATTTTTCAGGTAGCGATCGCGGATGGTTGCGTTCGACTTGGGCGCGAGTTGCCTCGATCAGTTGGTCATACTGCACACCAGAGGGGCAAGTAGTCACGCAGGCTAAGCAACCTAAGCAGGTATCAAAATGCTGAGTGATCGCAGGAGATAAGGGAATGTCACCTTCATTAATTCCATCCATTAAATAAATTCTGCCTCTGGGCGAATCTGTCTCTTTGCCAATGATGCGATAACTTGGACAAGTGGATAGACAAAAGCCGCAATGTACGCAAGCATCAATCAGTTGAGGATTCGGAGGGTTCTTGCTATCAAAGGATTGCAAATTTGAATTAATTAAATTGGTAGTGAGATTCTCAGCACTTGATTTGTCAGAAACTTGCATATTTAGGTTTGTTAAAGAATAAATGGATTAATTTACGATCACTGTGAACTATCAATTCTCAAAAAGTCTTTCGGGACTAAGTAAGCCTCTCGGATCAAACTGTTTTTGAATTTTGTGCATGAGGTCTTGTGCATTGCCTGTATAGCCCCAAACATTCTGATGGAATTTCAACGCATGGGGTGCTTCTAGAATGGTTAAAAATCCACTATGAGATTCTGTAATATTTCTAACCTTCGCAATCTGCTGAGCGATCGCCGCTAAATCCTGCAAATCTTCCACACGCAAAACGCCTAAGCCACTACCTGTATGCATTTGCAGATAGTACGATTGACCAGCAAAAATTTGTTCGCATTGCTGAAGAATTGGCACGATCGCGGAAGGTAAGACTCCAAGTTTACAGACAAGATGATTATTTGTAGAGTTATCAAAATTGCGAAGTTGATCCTGCCAAATTAACTGGTCTAGCGATCGCCAAAAATCGGTCACTTCATCAATAATTTGAATCTGTAGCTTTAGGTCTTTGGCAAGGGCTGCCACGCGATCGCATTGTTCAATTACGCTAACTTTAAGGCTTGAAAATTGAATTGCTAAACCAATATCTTCACCTAAACCTAATTTTATAATTGCAGATTTCGATAATAAATCGCAAGCAGTTGGAGTTAATACCGATTTGCTAACTTGCTGCTGTAATTGGGCGATCGCCTCAGTCGCACCCGTAACTACGATAATTTGCGTAAATTCAGGCAATGGATAAAGTCTAAAAGTAATACTGGATGCAATTCCCAAAGTCCCATAGGAACCCGTTAATAATTTCATGAGGTCATAGCCAGCCACATTTTTAACTACGCGCCCACCTGCTTTAACTATTTCCCCATCGGAGCGCACAAACTCAATTCCCAAGCACATATCGCGCACACTGTTATAGCGATGCCGTAACGAACCAGCGCTACCTGTCGCTAAAATGCCGCCAATCGTTGCATCGGCAGAATATGGTGGATCGATCGCTAAAAATTGCCCTTCCTTAGCTAAGACTGCTTGTAAATCTTGGTACTTTACCCCAGCCTCGACTGTGACTGTCAGATCGCCCACACAATGCTCAATCACACGATTTAAACAAGATGTACTAATCAACAGATCGGCACGGCTAACCAAACCACCCCAATCTAGTTTCGTCGCATTCCCAAAGGGCAAAATCCGTAAACGGTGCTGATGCGCTAAGGAGATCGCCTGAGACAATTCCAAGATTGTCTGGGGATAAATCACGCAGGTGGGCTGCAAACTATCAGGGGTCAGACTTTGCACCACGCGATGACTTAAGTTTGGAGCAAGCCGATCAAATGCGACAACGCGATCGCCCTGCAAAAGCTCCGTAAATATGTTGATCAGTTGATTATCTGTAAATCGCACAGGATTAAAGTACCTACCCTAATAAACGCTTACTACCATCAGGGCGAATCGTTTGCCAATTGGTTTTTGCCTGAGCCAATTGCTCATCGGAAATCTTAGCGCCTTTTAAATCTGCACTACAAAGATTTGTCCCATTTAAATTTGCTTGACTGAGGTATGCCCCCTTCAAGTTCGCCCCATTTAAATTTGCTCCCGTCAGATCGGCTTTGCTCATATAAGCTGATTGCAGATTTGCCTCACGCAAGTCCGCCGAAATTAGCGAGGCGCTACCCAAGTCACATTTTACTAATAATGCTCTTTGCATTTTTGCTTCTCGCAAGTTCGCACTATTTAACTTTGCTTGCGATAAATTTGCCCCTTGAAAGCTTGAACCACTCAAGTCCGCATTACAAAAATCTGCTTCAACTAGTTTGGAACGACTCATGACAATACCTGCGAGCGTAGCACTACCAAAGGCAGCTTTAGAGTAATCTTGGTTAGCAAAGTTACGCTTACCTTGGTTATATTCCACAATTACTCTCCGACCACCTTTGAGTTCACCAGTACCAGCAGCGCGACTCGCCCCAGCACGAGTGTTACCAGTCGTCATCATGCCACTATTATCAAAGGAGCTTCCTTGACTGCTGCCATACTTTTGGGATTGAATGCGTGAGTTGGGCATCTGTGTAGTCGATGGTCTCACGGTCACAGAAGAAGGGGTAGAAGGAGGCGCATAATTGGCGGCGGGAGTTATCGCTTTCGGTGGTTTAGTCGGCTCTTCATTAATTCCTCCAGACTCTAATGCTTTTAAAGCTTCTTCCGCAGAGCGAAATCTTAGCGCTACAGATTGTTGAAGCAGTTTCTCAAAAACGACCCGTAGCCGATCGCTGAGTTTAACTTGTCCTTTCCAATTAATCTCGCCTGTATAGGGATCATGAGGTAAGTCTTTAGGCGATCGCCCTGTCATCAAATATAGACAACTCATCGCTGTCGCATACAAGTCACTAGAATAAACAGGACGCATTGCCATCTGCTCTGGCGGTGCAAACCCAGGAGTCCCGATAGCAAAGTTAGTTAGTAACCCACTAGGATCTTCTTCTGCTGAAGGTTTATTCACTTGACTCGAAACTGCACCGAAATCGATCAATACTAATTGACCATCTTGTTTGCGCCGCATGATATTCGCGGGCTTGATATCACGGTGAATCACTCCATTTTGGTGCATGAAGCCGAGTGCTGGGAAGATTTCTGTAAGGATTTTACGAATTTCAATTTCATTAAACGCCCCACGCCGCTCAAATTCCTGTTTTAAGGTTTCGCCATCGACAAACTCTTGGACTAGATAAAAATTATTATCTTCTTCAAAATAATCTAGTAAACGTGGAATTTGGGGATGGCTGCCGATTTTACCAAGGGTAAATGCTTCGCGCTCAAATAATTCTCGTGCCATCTTCATGACACTAGCGGACTGAGTGTTTGGACGTAATTGCTTGACAACACAAGATGGGAAGCCTGGTAGTCCCTCATCGGCAGCAAGAAATGTTGCGCCAAATCCACCCTTACCAAGGGGGCGACTTGCCCGATAACGATTTCGCAGCTTTAAATTAGAACCACAGCTTGCACAATTCATTGCAAATGGTTCGTTATTTGGATTAGCACAGTTTGGATTAACGCAATAACTCACGGTTGATCGAAAGCCCAAGTGATGGTTGATCAAATCAAGATGTAAGGGTTGGCAACAGGTTACTGTATCCATCACCCTATAAAAACTTATAGCTCAAATCAATCTCAAAAATTGTATAGATTTTTGAGGTTTGTCATAAGTTACCCAATGGATAAGCATTGTACAAACTATTCAAGCTTGCTATAAGAAGACTGCTATCAGTAGCTTTTGAGTAGCTATAAATATCTTATACGTCTTAAAGCTACTTAGCTCTAATTAACTCTAATAATTACTAGAACTATATTTGTGATTAACTTTAGCAAATAAATTTAAAAATCGTCAGTATCGGAAGTTTCAGTACTGGAATATGTGGAAGGACGGCTGGATGGTCTGCGTCTTCGCCCAGATGCCGCAGTATCTCTAGTCGATTCGCTATTACCAAAGCTGTCAGATTCACCATTGCGATTTCTAGGGCGATCGCTATTTGCATTATCACCACTAGGACGTGGACGACGCTTAGGACTTACAGGACGGATATCGCTTTCGTCGATATCAATCACTGAGTCATTGCCATTGCTGTCACTACTACGTTTGGGACGACGTGAACGTCGCGAATCGGTAGTATCTCCCCGTAGCTCACTAGCTTCGGCACTATTAGCAATAGAGCCGCGCATCCGACGGGATGGATCGCGATCGCGGCGAGGCGCAATTTCGCGAGTGGGATCAATTTCCACACGATAGTCTGAACCAATTGGTTCTTCGTCATCAACTAAAGGACTAGAGGGCGCTCGACGAGCTTGATTGGCTAGAGCTTGACGTAATACCAAAGACTCAACGGCAAACCAACCTGCAAAGCCGACAACTAGGACTTGAGCTAACTGGGTCGTAATTTCCATCCGAAAATTAAAAGCCAGCAAGATGATTCCATAGACTAGGGCGATCGCTGAGAAAAAGATATCGTGGTCACGGGCTAATTCAGGACGAAAATTTCGTACAAAATATAAACCCACGCCTCCTAAAGCGGCAACGATTGCCAAAAGAATCATTAGCGGGTTGCCACCGATGTTGATCATGGTTCTACATTTCTCCTAAATACCTACATTTTTTGCCGCTATAGAAGCGGTGTCTAGAGTAGACAAACTTTATCCAATCAGTATAACAATACAGCGTTCGACACAGCGCTTGCCGAAATGTGAACTATGCCTAAAAAAGCCTCGCATGGCGAGGCTTTTCTGGGTTGCAAGTTTATATTAACCGCGACGGATAACTCTGTCTTTGTTGCTAACGAGATATACTGCTGCAAAAATGAGACCAAGAACCACGCCACCTGCGACAAGGCTGCCTAGAAAGTTAGTTAATGATTGTGTCATATAGATATATGGGTAAAGTTTTGATATACAAAATTAAATTCTCAACATAAGTTTAGCTCAAAAAGTTATTGATATTGCTATCGCCATTTGCATTAGAACAAATCAAACCCCAAGAAGAGAGTGGCGGCGCGAAGCGCCGCCACTCTCTTCTTGGGGTTTATTTCCTATTATTTTGACTACGGACGATCCAGTAACTTATGGACAGAGCGAGAACGGAGATTGCTAGTCCTGTCAGATCGCCTTCAGATTTGGAATCAAAGATCACAACTTTGCGAGCCACCGCAGTCAAAGCTGTCACAATGACTAGCTCTAATTGAATCGCGTGGTGACGTAAGTAAGCGGTCACATTTTCCATCAGTTCTAGGGCAATTAGCACATTCAGAAACATTCCGAATATTTTGAGTAAAGGAACACTGAACGTTCCCTTGGGTTCAACGATAAATAAATCAAAGGTTAATAGGCGCAACAAGTCAAATAGAGCCGCAAAAATGATGAACACTAAGGCGATCGCCATGATTTTAGAAGCAATATTTTCGATTTTTCCAATCGCTTTGAGAAAGCTCGCATCCGTACAGGCGATCGTCAAAACGCGAAATAAATTTTTAACTTGTTGCCTCACGTTCATTACCAGAACCACACCATCTAATTTTTATAGCGATCGCTAGCCATAGAGAAGTATATAGCGCTTTTCAAGCAAGCGAGGTATAGAGGATTGTTTCTCTGCCTTCGGCGGAGAAACAATCCCGTACTTCACGAGACTGTGAAACGCTATAGCTGTCGCCCTAGCAAAAATTATATAGATCAAATGTATAGAATAAAAGTGTTTATTAATGATAAAATCATAGAATTAAATCTATGGTCTTGTCATTAATATGAGTTACCGTTTATCTGATGCTCAATTAGCTAGTCATATTACGTTGCATCAATTGCAAGTTTTTGAAGTGGCTGCCCGACATGGTAGCTATACCCGTGCTGCGGAGGAGCTATTTCTGACTCAGCCGACCGTTTCGATGCAGATCAAGCATTTAACAAAAGCGATCGGAATGCCCCTATTTGAACAAGTAGGCAAGAAACTATTTTTAACTCAAGCTGGTAAAGAATTATTTGCGACTTGTCAAGAGATTTTTAATCGGATCTCTCAGTTTGAGATGAGCGTTGCCGATATGAAAGGACTGAAGCAAGGATATCTAAAAATTGCGGTGGTCACAACCGCAAAATATGTGATCCCACGTTTGCTTGGACCTTTTTGTCAGCGTTATCCAGGGGTAGAAATATCTTTGAAGGTAACAAATCATAGCGGTATTTTAGAAAGATTATCCGAGAACAAAGATGATTTATATATCCTCAGTCAAGTTCCCGATGAGCCTGATGTGAAATCTTATCCATTTTTGTCCAATCCATTAGTTGTCCTCGCTAACCATGATCATCCTTTGGCGAATGAAAAGAATATTCCTATTCAAAAATTAGTAGATCAGCCTTTTATCACTAGAGAATCGGGTTCAGGTACTCGCGGTTATGTGCAGCAGTTATTTGATCAACATAAAATTATCCCCAACGTCAAGATAGAACTATCTAGTAATGAGGCAATTAAGCAGGCGATCGCTGGGGGATTAGGTATCTCCATCCTGTCTCGGCATACAATCGCTTTAGAAGGGGCTTCGGGACAGATTGCGATTTTAGATGTAGAGCATTTCCCCATACCCTGTCATTGGTATGTGATTCATCTTGCGGGTAAGCAACTATCAGTTGTTGCTCAAGCCTTTTTAGAATATTTGCAAACTGAAGGCAAGCAGATTGCTGAAAATACTTCTTGGTGATCAAAAAAAAGGAGTGAATGCTTTGCATTCACTCCTTTTTGATCCTTTTTTAATTGAAGGCGACACCCAGATTTGAACTGGGGGTGAGAGTTTTGCAGACTCCTGCCTTACCACTTGGCTATGTCGCCGTACAACGGATAACTACTATAACAAATTAGGTAACGAGTTGCAAACAAGAGTAAAAATTTTTATGCTTGTTTGCCAATCTACGCCCTTCCCACTCTCGAATTGATGGTACGGGGCTTTGACCCGTACCATCAATTCGGGAAGATCATAGTGCTGCATTCGATTCACGATGATCTTCCCAAATCTCGATATCTAAATCATTGAGATAGGCGATCGCATTTTGGATTTGATCATGAGTCCCATTGAGACTAAGGTGAAACCAACCACTACCAGCATTCATCCCTAGAGTCGCTGCCAAAATATTGACCGTGACACCGCATTGAGATGTTAAATGCGAAATCACAGGTTCACCATGCAGTTCTTCAGGAATACGCAGCCGAAGATCTTGAACTATAGGGCGAATATCGGTAGTCATCAGAGACACTCCTTGTATTGCTAATACGGATTCTTAAGAACAGTGTGACTATTCTGGAAATTTCTAGATCTTATTTAATAGCAGTTCCAAAGTTGTTTAGGCTTCGCAAGTTACAAAAAATCCACAAAAGCTAATCTTGCTTCTTATGGGTTTTACGTTCTAAGATTTCTTTCAGGATGAGGGTGACAACTGCTAGCAGTGCTAATAGGACGGCGGCAGAGTAGGCTACCTCGTTTTCGTAGTTTTTATAGGATTCCTCTACAAATAATGGCAAGCTTTGGGTTTGGGCGGCAATATTACCTGAAACTACCGATACAGCCCCAAACTCACCCATCGCTCTAGCATTGGTTAACACTAAGCCATAGAGCAAGCCCCAACGAATATTCGGCACAACTACTTTCCAGAAGATTTGCCAATCGCTTGCACCGAGAGTACGAGCGGCTTCTTCTTGGTCAGTTCCCATTTCATCTAAAACGGGAATTACCTCACGGGCAATGAAGGGCATACTCACAAAAATGGTGGCTAGTAGCATTCCGGGGAAAGCAAATACAATTTTGATGTCATTCGCTTCGAGAAATGAGCCGAACCAACCAAGACGACCATAGAGCAGGACGATCATCAAACCTGCAACTACAGGCGAGATCGAGAAAGGTAGGTCGATGATACTTAGGAGTAAAGCTTTGCCTGGAAATTTATTACGGGCGATCGCCCAAGCTGCACTGAGTCCAAAAATGGTATTGAGAGGTAAGGCGATCGCCGCTAACATTGCAGTTAATTTAATTGCCGTTTGAAAATCTTCGCGCTTGAAGGCGGATAGGATCGGCTCAAATCCTTTAGCAAAGGCTTGGACAAAAACATTCGCCGCAGGGATTAACAAGATTAGTCCGAGGTATAAAAAAGAAATGCCAATTAAAATTGCAGGGACAAAGCTTTTCTTCTTTTTGATTTGGGTGGGTTCAGGTGAAGTTTGCGGATAATTTGCCGCAGAAGTATTAAGGTTAGCCATATCGCTTGCTCCATGCTTGTAAGAGGTTAATGGCAAGGAGGCTCACAAAGGAGATTCCTAACATTACGACACCGATCACCGTTGCGCCCACATAGTCATACTGCTCTAGACGTTGGAAGATTAGAATCGGGGTGATCAGATCCTTAAAAGGCGTATTGGAGGCAATGATGACGGTGGAGCCATATTCACCAACGGCACGGGAAAAGCCAAGGGCAATGCCTGTGAGGATCGACGGGGTGAGTGGTGGTAAAACTACTTGCATAAAGGTCTGAAATTGAGAAGCACCGAGTGACCATGCGGCTTCTTCGATCTCTTTTTCTAATTCTGTAAGTACGGGCTGCACAGTCCGCACAATGAAAGGTAATGAGATAAAGACCATTGCTACAAATACACCAATGCGACTAAAAGCGATTTTGACTCCCAGAGGTGCAAAGAATGAACCTAGCCAACCTTTTTCACTGTAAACCGTAGCTAAGGTCAAACCTGCTACGGCTGTTGGTAAGGCAAAGGGCAAATCAACAACGGCTTCGAGAAAACGCTTACCAAAAAAGTTGTAGCGCACAATCACCCAAGCAATGAGAGTGCCAAATACACCATTAATTGCGGCGGCGGCAAAGGCAGTCACAAAGGTGATTTCATAGCTAGATAGGGCAATTGGACTAGTGGCAGTTTTCCAGAAACTCTCGAATGGCTCACTAGCTGCCTTGGTGATCATTGCCACGATTGGCAAAATTAGCAGAAAGGCGAGATAGGTAAAGGTAATTACCCATGTCCAAGGAATTTTAGAGAGGAATTTTAAAAAAGGGTTAGTTTGCGATCGCTTTTGATCAGGGGGCGATGAAGGGGTTGTCGTTACCATGTTGTCTTTAATTTCAAAAGGCTGGGGGTATATCAAACAAGGGGCTTTAGCCCCTTGCAAATAGTTAAACTAGCTAGCTTCTAGTAAGTTTTAGCGCTTGATTTTTGATTGAATTTGGTCAAAAGCCGCACCATCAGCAAAGAATTTTTTGTTGATTTCATCCCAACCGCCAAGATCTTTTACGGTAGAGAGATCTTTAACTTTAGGATAAAGATCAACAAATTGCTTTTCTTTAGCGACAGTTTCATCGACTGGACGGAAACCAACCTTAGCAAACTCAGTCTGTGCTTCAGTAGAATAGAGGAACTTTACAAATGCTTCTGCAACTTCTTTTGTGCCATGTTTGGCTACGTTTTTATCAACAATGGCGATCGGATTGTCGATGGAGAAATTGACATCAGGGATAACATAGTTAACTTTTTGACCTTTCTGAGAAGCAAGAATAATCTCGTTTTCATAGTTAATCAATGCATCGCCTTGACCTTGCTTAAAGAAAGCGTCAGTAGCTTCACGAGCATCTTTAGTCAAGATTGGTACATTGGTATAAACCTTAGTCAAAGCTTCTAAAGCTTTTTCATCACTGCCACCTTTCTTTAAAGCTGCATTCCACAAAGCTAAAAAGTTCCAACGAGCAACACCCGAAGTCTTAGGATCGGCTGTGATGAGTGATGTGCCAGCCTTTTCTAAATCTGACCAGTCTTTAATGCCTTTAGGATTGCCATCACGGGTCACAATTACTGGGATTGATTTAGATACAATTCCGTCATTGGGATATTCTTTTTCCCATCCTTTGTCGATCAATCCAGCTTTTTCAATCTTTGAGGTATCAGCCGCAAGCGCGAGGTGAACAATGTCCGCTTCTAGACCATCGATAACAGCACGGGTTTGAGAACCTGAACCACCATAGCTTTGTTTAAAGGTGACTTTTTGGTTCTGTTCTTTTTGCCATTTCTCTACAAATTTAGGAATAATCGCTTCATGAGCTTGTTTGGTCACAGCAAAGGAAACTAGGGTTAATTGAACATCTTTTTTAGGAGCGCCTGTGGCTGTTTGAGCAGTTGGGCTACCAGCAGCTTTTGGATCAGTTGCAGTGGGTTTGGTATCGGTAGTTGCTGTGCAAGCGGCTAAAGTGACGCTGATCAGCGCACCTGCTAAAAAGAAAGAGACAAATCTACGTCCCCATTTATGGCTAAATATGCTGCTAAATAAATTAGCGATCGCCTTGACCGACGATGTTAAGAAGCTGACAGGTTGCTGCCTTGAACTCATGAGCGTATCTCCAATAAAGTAATCTACGATATATTGATGGGAATACCGTGTTTAAATACCATACAATACTTTTCCTAGAGATACAAATAAAATCTCCTGTTTCCCAGTTGGGTATTCGTAGATAAATCCAGAAGCGAGTTGTGGTGCTAAGCACCACAACTCGCTTCTGATGTAAGACTTGTGACGCACGCGCAGCGTTCGCCACAAGATTTAGGTTTTATTTATCACTAATTTTTGAGCTATTTTTAGACTCCGAATCGGTGGGTAAAACAGGTGGCACTAAATTTACTAATACTTTATCTACGCGATTGCCATCCATATCCACCACTTCAAAGCGCATGGTTTCCCAAGTAAAATGTTCGCCAACCATCGGGATATGTCGCAGGTAGGTCATCATTAATCCCCCTAGCGTGTGGTAGTTATGATCTTTTTCAAAGGGTAATTCTTCGACCTCTAATATTTCTTTGAGGCGATCGCTAGAAATCATGCCATCAATTAGCCAAGATCCATCTTCTCTTTGCATTGCTTCTGGGTCACCTTGGCGATCGCTTGATGGCAAGTCACCAACGATCGCTTCGAGGAGGTCAGTGAGTGTGACTAATCCCTCAACACCGCCATACTCATCTGTCACCATGGCGACGCGATCGCCAGATTGTTTAAATTGCTCCAGCACACTTAAGGCACTTGCAGTTTCCGCCACATACAAAGGTGGGCTACTAACTTTAACCAAATCAATCTGCTCGCCATTCAAACTAGCATTCAGAAAAGCCTTAATTTCGACAATACCAACGCAATCATCGAGATTTTCCCTAGCCACTGGAAAGCGAGAATGTCCACTCTCTAAAACATCACGTTGGGTTTCCTCAAAAGGCGCATCCACATCGAGCCAGTCGATCTCAGTGCGTGGGGTCATCAGCGATTTGATTGGGCGATCGCCTAAACGAAATACTCGTTCCACCATATCTTGCTCGGCTTCTTCAAACATCCCCGACTCAGCGCCTTGAGCGATCATTACCTTGATTTCTTCTTCGGTAACTTGTAAGTCTTCTGTTTCCTGAATCCCTAAAAAACTGAGCAATGTATCAGTCGAGATACTCAGCAAATAGACGATGGGTGTACCAATATTGGCGAAAAAGCGCATCGGTGGTGCAACAGCACAAGCGATTCTTTCGGCATTGCTCATTGCTAAGCGTTTAGGGACAAGTTCACCAATCACTAAAGATAAATAGGTAATGATCCCCACGACGATTACAAAGCTAATGGTTTTGCTATAAGGTTGCACCAGAGGGATAGTATCTAATGACTGTTGCAAGGTTTGGGCTACGGTTGCACCACCCAATGCACCGCTTAAAATTCCGATTAAAGTAATCCCAATCTGAACAGTTGATAAAAAATTGTTAGGTGAGGCGATTAGTCGTAAAGCTGCTCTGGCTTTAGCATTTCCTTCCTTTGCCCATTGCTCTAGGCGCACTTTGCGAGCAGATATGATTGCTAGCTCGGACATCGAAAAAACACCATTGGCAATAATTAGCAAAATGATGAGTAAAGCTTCAAAAGCGAGGGAAGACATTTTTTTGGGGCAGAACGACTTTATGGGAATCGTTTGTGAAATTTACTAAAGACGCAATATCTATATGACTAAATATATATGGTCATATCAAATTTTGTGTCAAGTTCCCAAAGACTAAAAAAGGGGATATCACTTCGTGATATCCCCTTTTTTAGTCTAGTAAAATAAAGAACCGATTTTTTGTGGTGCGGCTTCGCCGCACCACAGATATCCTAACGACTATTTTTTGTGGTACGGCTTCGCCGTACCACAGATATCCTAACGACTATAGAGTTGGGTGATTTCTAGGAGGCGATCGCTGAGATCTTGATTGAGCAAATCGGGATCACTATAGCGCCAACCCCAGTTACCCGTTGCCGTACCGGGGGTATTCATCCTTCCACTGTTGTCTAGACCGAGGACATCTTGCAAGGGAACGATCGCAATTACGGATACTGCTGCCATTGCCATCCGAATTAGCACCCAGTTAATTGGCTCACCTGCGGCAAAGCCCACGATGTATTTATAAAACAATTGCTTTTCTGACTTACTTGACCTCTGCCACCAACCTACAGCCGTGTCATTGTCATGGGTTCCTGTATAAACTGCGCTGTTACGCACATAGTTGTGGGGTAAATGAAAATTGTCAGAGCCACCACCAAAGGCAAACATGAGGACGCGCATTCCAGGAAAGCCAAAATCATCACGCAACTTATCAACCTGAGGCGTAATTACACCCAAGTCTTCCGCCAAAATTGGTAACTCACCCATCACTTCATTGAGCTTGGTAAATAATTCAGTGCCAGGCGCAGTTTCCCATTCGCCTTTAATAGCTGTCTCTTCACCTGCGGGAACTTGCCAAAAAGCCTCAAAGCCGCGAAAGTGATCGATACGAATAATATCCACATAGCGATTTAGAAAGCGGAAGCGATCGATCCACCATGCGAAATCTGTCTCTTGGAGATATTCCCAGTTATAGACAGGATTTCCCCATAGCTGACCTGTTTCACTGAAATAGTCTGGTGGTACACCCGCCATTTGGGCAACTTCATAGGTTTCAGGATCGAGGACAAAGTTTTCGGGATTTGCCCACACATCAGCGCTATTGTGCGATACATAGATGGGAATATCACCAATAATCTGAATATTTCGCATATTGGCATATTGCTTGAGCTTTAGCCATTGATCAAAAAAGATAAACTGCACAAATCTTTGAAACTCAATTTGATCGTGTAATTCTTCGCGTTTTTGTTGCAATGCTTGAGGTTCACGCTTTGCGATCGCTGGCTCCCAATTATTCCAGACTATTTCAGGATTTTGTTCATGTAGTGCCATAAATAGCACATAGTCTTCTAGCCAATCGGCTTCTTCATAGCAAAACTTTTTAAACTGCTCTTGAATCAAATACAGATCGTGATGATGCTTGAGATCTTGATCGACATATCCTTGCTTAAATCTTGTAAAAGCTAGTTCGAGCAATTTACGTTTGTAAGGCATCACTGCATTAAAATCAACGCGATCTTGATCAAAATCAGGAATATCTTCCCAATCTTCTTCTTTGAGCAAATGCTGCTTAGCTAAAAGTTCGGGGCTGATCAGATAAGCACTACCCGCGATCGCGCTAAAGCTCATGTAGGGAGAGTTTCCATATCCTGTAGGACCAAGGGGCAGTACTTGCCAAAGCTTTTGACCACTCCGCGACAAAAACTCAATAAACTGATAAGCCGTCTCGCCTAAATCCCCAATCCCAAATTTGCTGGGTAACGAGGTTGGGTGTAATAAAATTCCACTAGAACGTTGAAAGGGCATAAACAAAAATTTTTAGATCTGGCTTTACTTTACCGCCTTATGTATTAAGTAGGTCAGCAAAGTTATACACAAAACCGAGATTGTTGTGCCGCCCGCTATGCGGACGGCACAACAATCTCGGTTTTTACTTATGCTTACTCAAAAATTTGGACTAAAGGACAAGCAAATTCTGGCAATAATGGCGAAGTGAGAGTATCACTCACAAATAGAGTCATTGCTAATTTGAGAATTCCATTCTCACGACGATAAACTTGAACTTGCTTATTTCTCCAATCAGCAATCCAATATTCCAATACTCCCTGTGATGAATAGAGTTTTAACTTAACTTCGCGATCGCGTCTTTCGTTTTCTGTTCCTGATGATAGTACTTCAATGGCAATGTCAGGCGCACCAAGTAAATGTCCCGCCTGATCAATCAAAGCTTCATATTTTTCTTTACTGATCCACACCACATCAGGAATCACATCATCCTGATCGCCAAAGATTACGCCTGCACCCATAGCGGTTTCACCTAACTTGGTAGCGATCGACCAAATATCTAAAGCAGTAAAGAGTCTACCGCAAGTTTTTTGATGTTTCCAATGAGGCGCTCTCGTCACGTAAAGTTCTCCATTAATAATTTCATGACGGTTACCGTTGTCGGTTAGTAGTTCAAGGTCAGCACTTGTCCAGAGCAGTTTTTCTTCTGCGGCATTGGTTGAGATATTGGGAGAGGCGATCGCTGGAGTCATGATGTTTTCCTAAGCAGCGCGGTATGGTGATTATAGCAATCAGAGCAGGGTAAAACCTATTAACTGTCCAGTGTCTCGCAATATGACTAAGCACTTTTCAGGGAAGTCTTTCCAATAAAAAAGCACTTGCGTAGCAAGTGCTTTTTTTGTGAGGTTAATGGAATCGGGCAGAGTCGAACTGCCGTCCGCACTAGCGCCTAACCTCCCAGTCATTCACAGGTTTATCCAATCTGATCCTCGTGGAGGGAACTGCTATTTGTCCCTAGCAATGGGGGATGCACTGATAAAGTCTTGAGCGAATAACCTACCAGAGAAAGTTATAAGCAGCATCCGTTGAGGGGTTGAGAAATGTATTTAACGGAGTCATACATTTCTCCTCGAAACCGAAAAGTTTGGTTCTTAGGCTGCTACAGGAGCTGCTTTACGAGAGAAAGATACAATGTTGTTCGCATGTACTTGTTTGCGCCATTGATTTACGAGAGATAGCACGCTCTCGACCTGCATCAAGGGATAGCTTCTACTAACACGTCGAAACCCTTACGATCCCAGTTGTTTTAACTGCATTTAAATAAACTAGATATGCTAGGTCAAGCCATAGCAAACTAAGCTTATTTGCCGCTAGTTATATTTATCATAGCTTACAAAACTATGATCTAGGGCAAATTGTTTTAAATTTTCTGCAAGCTGTCAAGAAACATCGTGTTTTGCATGGTGCATCTTTACAGCGCTAAAACTCAGAGAAATTTTCAAAAGCGGCGCGAAGCGCCGCTTTTGAAAATTTCTCTGGACTACTTCAAGCCTCAATAGACTGGATTATTGTATTAAATGATACAATTTAGATATAGCATTTCACAGCCTAGTGAAGTATGGGATTGTTTCTCCGCCTTCGGCGGAGAAACAATTATCTGTATGAAAAGCGCTATATATACTCGTGGGAGTTTGGAGGTATGTATGAAACCTCGTGCATCTTCTGTTTTCATCCTAATCACCGCGATCGCCGCAAGTCTCTTAGCTAGCGAACCGACAGCAGCCCAATCTTGTAATTATTATGTTGGTAGAGCCGTTGGTGGACAAGCAATTAATATTGATACTTGTTCCATTTCCAGAGCCAGTTATCGCAGTGTGAACTTTGTTTATTACTTAGGTAGCGATCGCGTTGAAAGCCAAGCTAATTGCCAAGATCGAGTATGGACAACTTTTCCTGAACGCACTGTCCATAGTCCCCAATCTGCGGCGACAGTCAAAATGTTGAATTATGTTTGTAATTTTGATTCGCAAATATCTAATCGCACAGGTACAGCTTATGTCTTTGATCCTCCATCTAATGTAAGAGTCTCGCCTAACGGTAATCTGTTGTGTGTTGTGCGATCGCCTCAAACTATTGATCTTTACGGCAAAACTGGAGGGTGGTACTACACCGATGTATGCGGCTCGATGGGAGTGATTCATTCGAGTCAGTTACGCTTTTAGAAATTTTCCTTTGTCTTAAAACCAATCAAAAGGCGGTGCAAAGCACCGCCTTTTGATTTTGGAATTTTAGTCTAAACAAGCAGTAAAGCTTCTGCGAGGTCTTTATCCATTTGCTCAGCACTAGCGATCGCCTCGGTGATAATTTGGCGAGGACTAATGCCATTGTGATAAGCTGCTAGCCAGCGCTGTGCTTCATTCCCTTGCTCTAGAATCTTTTGCAATGGCGATAGGAAACACCACACTCCCGTATCCTTAGCCCGCGATCGCAGTTCTTCGTACAAATCAGAAATCCATGCCCTTGCGGTAATTTGTTCACCTGTTTGCCAATGGGTTAGTACTGCATCCAGACT
Organism: uncultured cyanobacterium; assembly: GCA_963703315.1. Classification (GTDB taxonomy): domain Bacteria; phylum Cyanobacteriota; class Cyanobacteriia; order Pseudanabaenales; family Pseudanabaenaceae; genus Pseudanabaena. The sequence goes on from OY969811.1 coordinate 636,672, forward strand.
ATTTGTTGCTACCGCTATTTCATTTTGATCGGCGATCATCTCTAATTCAATTGGTGTAAATTTACTCGCATTCGGAGCAAGGGGATCAAGGGATGAACCGATGCCAGCTTCGAGAAATTGATTTAAACGCATTTCTAAAAGTGCGGTAATTGCCAGTAGCGCCACAGGATCGATGACAAGATCGGAAATTCGCAACTCTAGACGATTGAGAGAATAGGGACGATTATCACCATTAGGACGCACTGAAGACCAGAGATGACGTACATTTTGCATTGTTCCTAATTGCAATTGTTGTTCTGTCCATTCCACAAAATGATGATGACTACGGAATAATGGAACCTGTTTAGGAGTCTTCGGAAACATTTGCCAACGCGAAGAATGGAATCCTGTTGCTTTGCCATTCAGAAAAGGAGAAGCTGCACTCAAAGCAAGATAGAGAGGTGCTTCAAGTCGAATCAATCGACAGGCAGCAATTAATAGTTCTAGATCAGGAATCCCCACATTAATATGAATACTTGCAGTGACAACATCTGTGCCATAAGTTTGCTCAATGTAAGTATGGTAAGGATTTTGTGGATCAGAGCGATAAAAATGATCAGTGCCGCCTAACGCCAAAGTACTTCCGGGCATGAGCGTATAGTCGCCAAGCGATCGCAAATAGCTGCGTAATTTTTGTCTCGGTTCCACTAAAGCCATTAACAATGGTTCATATTTATGAAAAGGTGGAGTGATATATTCAACATTGCGGCTATCTGGCTCACGCACAAACCCATTCAGATTCGCCACAATGCGATCGCTAAAGCCAATCACATCCCCCGTCGGTGTAGAGGTGTAGATTTCTACTTCAAAGCCTTTGGATAAAAGCACGGGAGGTTTCCTTTTGCTATAGTCACTATTACTAGCCTACCTTGCAATGCGATCAAGATCGCTAAAATTCACCTGAATGGGTAGGTATAGCAAAAATAGAGTCGCGTCGTGACTCTATTTATAGCATCAACCGAATCTGTTGACGTAAAAGCTTGCCTGATGCAGTTTTTGGTAAAGATTGCCAAATATGTAGTGATTTGGGTAACTTATAGCGAGCTAGAGATTTCTGTTCGCAAAATTGCCTAATATCTTCTAGTGATAGTGGGGCTATCGTCACAATTACCGCCGCTACTATTTCCCCCCATTCGCGATCGCCGATCCCCACAACACAAGCTTCATTAATTTGGGGATGTTCTAATAGAATCGATTCGATCTCCGTTGGATAAATATTTTCGCCGCCACTAATAATCAAATCCGATCGCCGACTCACTACATAGAGATAGCCATCGCGATCGCAATAGCCCAAATCCCCTGTATAAAGCCAATCATCCTTAACAGCATGATTCCCCAATTGGTTAAGATAACCACTCATTACGCTTGCACCCTGCACAAGGATTTGTCCAACTTCACCAATGGTAACTTCTTGTTCAGGATTATCTAAATCGACAATTCGCAAACGATTTCCAAATAGAGGTAAACCTGAAGATCCTTGCTTGAGAGCAACCTCATGGGGAAAGAGAGTAGTAACTTGGGAAGCCGTTTCGGTCATGCCATAGGTGGGCATAATCGGTAAATTCAACTTAAGGCATTGGCTAATTAGCTCTGGACTTGCGGGTGCGCCGCCTAGGAGAATTGCGCGTAACTTCTGAAGATTTTGCCAATTAGAATGATTTAGTAATCGCGTGAGCATGGTCGGGACAAGGGAAATGAGCGTCACTTTCTCCGTAGCGATCGCTTCTAAAACCTCCTGCTCACCAAACTTCGGTAAAAGCGTAATCGTAGTGCCATTGATCACACTCCGCCATGCGATCGCTAATCCCCCCACATGAAACAACGGCATACATAGCAACCAGTTATCATCGGGTGCAATTCCTAAATGCAAAGCTGAAGCGATCGCGCTATAGAAATGATTGCCATAGGTTAAAGGAACTGCCTTAGGCTTCCCAGTCGTTCCCGATGTATAAAAAATTCCCTGTATATGATCTAGATTAATTACGCCCTCACCCCTAGCCCTTCTCCCAAAGGGAGAGGGGGCTGGGGGGTGAGGGCAATTCTCAACTATTAAACGCTCAATTTGACTTCCCAAATTATTAGCAGCAAGTTGAGTAAATTCATCGCAAAGTAAATATTTAGCCTGACTATCTTCTATTTGCCAACACAATTCTTCAGTAGTGAGGCGAATATTCAAAAAAGTAGCTACAGCTTCACATCTCACTAAGGCATGAACAATCATAATGTATTGCGGCTGATTGGTTAATAACAAACCAACGAGATCGCCTGATTTAACTCCCAAAGCTTGCAAGCAATTAACCCAATCATTAACAGCTTCTTCCAATTGTGAATATGTCCAATATTCTGACTGGTCACTAGTTGTTGATTTAAAGATGAAGGCGATCGTCTCCTTCTTCTGCACTGCTCGTTGTAATAGCCAATTGGGAAATAGCATATCTATGTGTTTTTTAAGTGGAGCCTTAAATCATGGTTTAGTACAAGCAATAAAAAAGCAATAGGTATACTCTGGAGAAACTTGATGACCTAGATCATGTATTAATTGAACAATCTCAGGATTATTATCCGTAAGTTGACGAATTGCCCCGTCAACACCTGGCACACCCCAATAAGGAACCAATAGATGCCCTCTTACCTCTTGGATAACATATCCTGTTGCTGACAGAAAATCCTTGAGTTCCTCCAATCTAAACTCTTGAATATGCTGACAGTTGGTTTTGAATTCTGAATACCCCAATGCCCTAGTAATTCTTAAATGAAGACTATCCCTATTAGCGGAATTCAGTAGTAAACAACCACCAGATTTTAGGACTCTGAAAGCTTCTCTAAGAACTTTTTGATAATCGGAGAAATGATCCATTGCTTCAATTATGATTATAATATCAAAGGTGTTATCAGGAAAGTCGAGATTAATCGCATTCATCTGCAAAAACTGATGATTAGGCAAGTGACTATATAATTTATTCGCTTGTGCGATCGCGACATCAGAAATATCAATCCCTACCATTTGTTCGCAATTTTCAATAATTGAAGCTGCTCTTCCTGCACCACACGCAATATCCAAAATCTTTTTATTAGCTGTATTAGGAATCATTTCTAAAGTATATTGATCTATTTCCGATGAACGGATTTGATCGTATGGAGTTGGGAACTCATAGCCTCCTTCTTCATAAAGAAGATTCATCTCTTGTCTAATTTGTTCGTCAGATAAATATTTAAAGTTGACGATCTTCTCTAGTACTCCTGTTAGTCCTGTCTTACGTTGCGAAGAAAATATCTTAGAAAAGAGCTTGCCTTCAAGCAACTGATTGGTTAATCTGGTGAATCGACTAGAGAACTTTTTTCTTTTGTTTAAATTTTTATAAAGAGAAACTAAATGTGGATTGTTGGCTGGCAATTTCGAGGTTTTATCAAAACGTGTAAATACAACAAAGACTTCGTTAGCAAATACAGGATTAAATCTATCAGCGATCGCATTTAAAAAGCTATCACTAATTTCATCTAGTAGTCCTTTATGGATCGCTGCCCAATTACAATTATCAGGAAGATCTTTATAGGAGTTAGTATATTTGTAAGTATATATATGACTAAATTTTTCCCAAAAAATATTGGGAGCAAAGATAAACTCTTCTGATTGACAATGGTTATTCAAAAAATTAACAGTATCCGTCCAGTAGCAATCATGTTCAGGAAAGGACATATATTTAAATTGTAAAGCTTAGCTTTGATAGTTGTTTTCAGATAATTTTAAAGCAATTGAGAGTAAACACTCCAAATATCTTTGCTAAAACGCTCTAAGTTAAATTGTCTAGCTTGATTGATTCCAGAGTCGATTAGTTGATTTCTTAAAGTTTGATCATTCATCATTTTTTCCATTTTATCCTGTAATGAGTTAACGTCATAGGGATCAAAGTAAAGAGCAGATTCACCGCAAACCTCAGGCAAGGAAGAACTATTAGTGCTAATTACGGGACATCCCCAACTCATTGCTTCTAAAGGGGGAAGTCCAAATCCTTCATAGAGAGAAGGGAAAACTAGGCTAAAAGCTCCTTGATAAAGATATGGCAACTCTTTGTCTTTTACAAAGTCTAATATCTTCACCCGCTTTTTCCATGCAGTTCCAAACATACTTTCTAATAAAGCGATATCTTTTGCTGACTGCCATCCAAACTTGCCAACAATCACTAAATTAAAAGATGTATCCAAGGTAAAAAATGCTCGGAGTAACAGGCTAAGATTTTTACGTGGTTCAATTGTACCAACAAATAGAAAGTACTCTTTTGGTTTGATTCTATATCGGCGTAAAACCTTTTTTAAAGCTTCTTGATCTAATATTTTAGGCATTTTGTTTTCACCTTCATGCTGACTGCAAGTCAAAGGAGTGGCAGCCGTAGGCAAATAGGCAACGCGTATCCTTTCAGGTTCAATGTCAAAAAATTCAAGTATATCTTGGCGAGATCTTTCCGAGGGCGTAGTTACTAGAGGTTTATCTTTAAGAATTGTTTTGAGATTGCGATAATATTCCTTCTTCCGATCCGCAGTTAGATAAGGTAACTTGAGAGGAATTAGATCATGAAGAGTAATCACCTCTCCTTGAGAATGAGTTAAAGGAACTTTCACGGGTAAGAGTGGATAAGTGCGATGCCAAATATCAATCGGGATATCACAACGAATCGTTGTTTGTTGGCGGGTTATTTCATAGAGTAGTCGAGAGATATCATAAACTCCTTCTAGATTTAGCACTTGATTTGACTTTAGCAAATCCTGAAATGGCGAATCATTGAGAATTACCCTACCTGAGAATGGCATAATCTGTGGCGATCGCCATAAAGTATTAGCACCAAACTTGGCGAGTTTATAAGTACTTTTAAGCCAGTCAGTTAGAGAAGATCCACTATTCAATCTATCTTGCCCCAAATAGATAGATTCAGCGTATAAAATCTCGGCTATCTTGGCATCACCGTTATCTCTAAGACTTGTGAGTAGTAAAGGTTTTAGCTTTAGTAATTGTAATGCCTTGATCAGGGTAAGGGTATAGGTCTTAATGCCAGTTCCATTTGGCATTTGTACGTTATAGCCATCTATCAAAACATTGATCATTCTTAACTTGATTACTCTAATTGTTGTTAATTATACCAGTTCTTCTTGATCTTACTGTATTTCTCAACAGATTTAATACCACATCTGATTTAGATAGTTTAGATTAGCGAAGCGAATCACTACTAATCTAAACTATCTTTTTTACGATCTGTTTAAATCGGAATTGGTATAACATTTATATTTTATCCAGATTCAGCGATCGCCCAATCTTAAAATCTACGCAAAACAATTCATCAGAATGGTAATTTATCCTGAGGTTCAATGACATTAAGTAGCTAAGACCCAAAACCAGAGCTTGTGCTGCCCACGTAGCGGACGGCACAAGCTTGTATGTTTTAAGGTTACTTATGCTTAGCTACTTATGTGATGTGATAGATTTAGTGCAAGTGTTGCAAATCGAAATTCAATATCCAACTAGATGATCTAACTCAGGAGTATTAGCAATGAATCCATTTGGTGGCATCGTCCAAAAAGCATTTTATCTAGGTCTAGGCTTGGCAACTGTTGCAGGGGAAAAAGCAGGAGAAACCCTCGGCGAACTTCGTACTCAAGCTAGTAAATTAGCTGACGAATTAGTCGAACGTGGCGAAATGACTACTGAAGAAGCCCGAAAATTTGTGGATGACCTTGTGCGTAATTCTCAGAAACCCATTGGCGAAAGCTCACCAAATCCTAGTGGTAAAGATACCCCTCGCACAATCTCAATCGATGATGAGGAAGATGATAGTTCTAATCAGACTGTAGGTGATGTAGATTCTCTAAAAAGAAAAGTTCAAGCGTTACAGGATGAACTAAAAAAGTTGCAGAAATAGAAAGATTCTGGATTGGGTTCTCGAAATAACTAGATAGTGACGATAAATCTCAATAGATGAATTGTGAAGGTGAAAGAAAGGAATAAATCTCATGCTATACGTGATGTGCAACTAAGAATTAGGAATCAACCAAAGCATCAAATGCTTTTGAATATGACAACAGATTTCATAGTCAAACCATAGTCAAAAACAAGCTAAAAGTGTCCAAAAGTAACTTACACCGTGTAAGTGGCTACACGGTGTAAGTTACTTGTAGTGGCTTGTTTTAGTTATCCAAGGTGTCGGAATCGAACCGACATATCAACGATTATGAGTCGTTTGCTTTACCAGTCAGCCAACCTTGGGCATATTGTGATTATAGCCGTAAGTATTATATGCTATCAGGCAAGCTACCTTGTAGGTTGCCAAAAAGAAATTTAGCTAAATAAGTTCGTGATGGCAGCAACCCGATCAGAAAAGCGTCTCCGCAAGAAAAAAAAGCCACCTCAGCGATTTCGGCTAAGTTACAGTGTGTTACTACTATTGACGATGGTAGTTGTAGGTTTAGTTTCTGGAGTGGTAGCCTATCGCTTTGGCAAACAATCATTGGAGGGGGTTAACCCGTCACCTGCGGGGATCAAGTTGCCTAAGGCTAGTCCTGCGGCTAAGCCCAAGGATTCACCAAAACCAGCTAATCAAAAGCAAAACGATGGGAAAACTTCATTTTGGCTAGATGAAGCTGAGGTAATTGCAGAAATGAAAGCCCGATCGCAGCAAGAGTTAGGGGGACTGAAGCGCCCAGTGGCGATCGCCAAAGCAAATATTAGCGATCGCAAAAAAATTTACACCAGAGTTGATCGTGCCTATAACTCTATGCGCGATCCTCTAGCAATTTCCGCAGATGCTGACGAAAGAATTGCGGCTAGAATTGCCGCCTTGCGTCAGAGAGTGTATATCAGTAGTCGAGCTTATGATCAGAACTCTGATAAGGCTGTAGCAAATCAGGCTAGCGATCGCTTACCTTTATTGTCTACCCCTGTAGATTTACCTCCTATTCGCAGTCGGTGGGAAGATCGGGATGCAAGTTTAGTTAATTCTCGCAAAGTGAATAACACCGATAGTACCGATATAAAAGTATCCCCGAAAGCAACAAGTGACTTTTTTATTACCGATCAGCAACCTAGTGCCGTTGAAGTAAATCGACGTTGATATAGCCATAGCCAAGCAAGTTAAGACATAAAACCAAAAGAGAGTTGCGGCGCAAAGCGCCGCAACTCTCTTTTGGTTTTTGGTTATGTTAGGCAATCCTCGATTGACGATTAGATTGAAATGAAAATCTTTGAGGTGATAGGTTTCCAGTATTAATTGACTGTCTGATTAGCTCTGCCCTTTCACGAGATTTAGTCATTGCATTCACACCACCATAGGTTTCGCGCAGGGTTAAATAATTTTGAATAATTAAGTTTTCGTTATCAATAGAGCTTTGGGCAATTTGAGCAGGAGTCAGACGCGATCGCGCGATCGCATCGGCAACACAGCCAATTACATGACTAGGACGATTGACGTGATGGTCGAGGAGTAGCGCTACGGCAAATTCGGAACTAATCAGTTGTGAGAGGGAAAATCCTTGCAGAGTTTGGGAAGCAGTAAAATAAAAGCGATCTAGTCGGGAAATCGCATGGAGAACTTGGATCGACTGTACTAGCGCATCCATACCTGCGATCGCAAACCTTAAAGCCCAAATTGGCTGACGCATCAAGTTTTTATCAGCTTCAGTAACAAGGCGTGTGCCATTGAGAGAGAGCCAACCTGTAACGCCATCTAAGGATGTCGCATCTACACCAAACTGTCCAAAATAATATTGAAACTCCGAGGGATTTCGCCTTTTTAAATTGGTGAGCAAAGCTGGTAATTCTCCCTGTTGCCCTGCTGATCCTAGTGTCCATTGAAATATGCCAAAACTTAAATATTGATTGTCCCAAGTATTAATCGCATCAAGACTGCCTTCATTGGCAGCAGTCACCAGCATGACATTTATTTCTGAGCGACTCATCTGTAAACTTTGCAATAACCCTGAGCCATAGGTAATAAAGTCACGGAGTTTAAAAATTCCTAATCGATACAAACCGAGATTGCGAGCTTTAGCAAAGGGTTCTTGCTGACCTGTATTTAATAACTTGGCAATTACATCATTGCCAACAGTAGTAAAGGAAATCGCAACTTTATTGGGAGGATAAATTGCTTGTAAGGTATTCCGTACCATCGCCACTTCAGGATGTTGGGTAGGGGGAGTTGCGGCGATCGGAATTAGCAAGCGTTGACCTACCTGCAAACTGGCAGGATTAGTAATGTTATTAATCCGCGCAATCTCGCTCCAACTCGCATTTGCGCCAAAAAAACGCCTAGCGATCGCCGAGAGAGTATCTCCAGCCTTGACGATATATTCCTGCATAGCTCTGTCTCACTAAGTTATTCATAATTGAGAGAGCGTAAAGCATTCTCAATCATCTACAAGTTGAACGTCTCAAACTCTACTGGTTTGAATAGCATATTGCGATCAATCGCTGACAAAATTTTATTATTTGCTTTATCAGAATTTAAGCAATTAATCACAAGTTGCGCCACATCCGCACGATGAATAATACCTGAAATAGTGGGATCTTCTGTCAGTAAGGCGTTCCCTGTTGCTAGCTCCGACTTTAATCCTCCTGGGCGAATAATCGTATAGGTTAAGCCACTAGCGACAAGATGCTGTTCGGCTTTTTCCTTTTCCTTGAGAATTGCGCCTAAAGTCTCTAAAACTTGCGGTGCGAGTGCCACAACACTTTTACCACTGCCAATCGATGACACCAGAATAAATTTCTGGACTCCTGCTTGCACCGCCAGATCAATTAAGTTCTTGTTACCTACACAGTCAGCGCGATCGCCTTGATCATTTGGCAAACCACCCATTGTCGTGATTACTGCATTGATTGCACCCACCTGTGCGATCGCCGCCTCAAGCTCCGCAAAATTTAGTGCATCACCAATCACCACCTTTGCCCCCAGAGCCTCTAGCTCAACAGTATAGGTAGGATTGCGGAGTAATACGGTGAGATTTACAGATGCAGGTTCATCTTTTAGTAAAAGCTTGGCAATTGCCCGCCCTACACCACGACTAGAACCAGCTAGAAATATATTTTGCATATATTTACACAAACTTTTTGGCTTACAAAGAGAATGGTGGCGCGAAGCGCCACCATTCTCTTTGGGATTTAAACTTTTGAGCGATCGGTAAAAATTTCATAGCCAGTCTCAGTTACTAGAACTGTATGCTCAAACTGGGCTGAAAGTTGATTATCCACAGTTACGGCAGTCCACTTATCCGCCAAGACTCTGACCCGCTTTGTACCAGCATTTAAGATTGGCTCGATCGCCAAAGTCATCCCTGGACGAAAACGAACATTGGGCAATTGGTGAGTACGGAAATTAAATACTGAAGGTTCCTCATGGAGATTGCGCCCCACCCCATGACCTGTAAAATCTTCGACAACCACAAAACCATTTGCTTTCACATGATCTTCGATCGCCCCAGCCAAATCGAGCATACAATTACCTGGTTTCACCTGCTCAATTCCCTTAAACAGAGCCTCTTCTGCAACCCGCATCAACTTAGCCGCTTTCTCGCTAATTGGACCAATACCTACCGTGATGCAAGAGTCGCCATGAAAACCATTTTTAAAAGCACCTGTATCAATTTTCACGATATCGCCTAACTTAATCACCTTCCTAGCATTAGGAATACCGTGAACAACCTCGTTATTAATACTGGTACAGAGACTGGCGGGAAAGCCACAATATCCTTTAAAACTAGGAACAGCACCCATTTCCCGAATTCGTTTCTCGGCATAGGCATCAAGATCCATCGTCGTCATTCCAGGAGCAACGATCTGCGAAAGCTCCTTAAGTACAGTTGCCACAATCCGAGATGACTCACGCATATAGTCCAACTCACGCTGGGACTTAATTTCAATGCCTTTAGTCTGCTTAGGTGGGGATTGCTTAGAAGCTTTTTGGCTTGCTGCGCTTGGTTGCTTAGATCGCAGAGCACTGAGAATATTCATTAATTATTTGAGGATAGTATTTACAAGGGCTAATATATTTTTAGCCTATGAGGTAACAGGATTGGTTACTTTTAGGTGAAATTACAGATTTTGATAAAAATCTATTAAGTAGGAAAGCTTAATTATTTGTAGGATGCGTTAGTGCAAAGTAACGCATCTATTGGGTAAAGATGATGGGTTACGCTATCGCTAACCCATCCTACATTTAATTCCCACAACCTACTTAGTAATCCCAACTGATTAAGAACGAGGTTCAACTTTGACACAATCTGGAATACCTCCCGTACCACCTAGCGGTGTGCCACCACAACTGCCCCGTAATCCTGCCGCGCCACCACCTGCAAACCAGCAACAACGTGTCGCTCCTCCTCCCAATCCTCAAGCACCTCCCAATCCTCAAGCTGGTCAAGCTCGTAGCGCTGCTCCCAATCCTGCCCAGCAAGCCCAACAACAAGCGCAATTACAGCAGCAACAACTGCAAGCGCAACAGGCTCGTGCTGCTGCTGCTGCCCGTCAAGCACAGATGGCAATTCCCACAGATACGCAGGTAACGAGTGTCCCGCCGCCACCAAACCCTCGTCCACCCATCCGTCCAGGTCCACCTCCAAACTTACCGGGGTTAGGCGTGCCAGCGCTCTTGCAGCGTAGTACAGGACAACCCACCCTCGCGCAGATTGTCAAAGATGCCCATGAACAAGGATGTTCAGATATCCATGCTGGGGTAAATGAACCAGTGCGATTTCGGAGTCGTGGCTTAATGGTGACACAGGAGCAGTATCCCGTTCCCGATAAGCAGACCTTTGAGACTTGGTTAACGGAAATTATGGATGATAAACAAATCCAGCAATTTCGCGACACCTTAGAGTTTGACGGTGCGACTCAATACGAATTTGCCCGTTGTCGGATCAATGTTTTTGATTCGTTACGGGGACCTGCAATGGTGTTACGACTGATCCCTCTGAAGATTTTGTCGATCGATCAGCTTGGTTTGCCAGAGGTGTTCCGTGAGCTTTGTTATACCCACAAAGGTTTAATTTTGGTAACGGGTCCAACGGGTTCAGGGAAATCGACGACTTTGGCGGCGATGGTGGACTTCATTAATACGGAAATGCAGAAGCATCTCATTTCCATTGAAGACCCGATTGAATTTGTGCATCAAAGTAAAAAAGCATTGATCAAACAACGGGAAGTTGGTATCCACACCCTCAAGTTTGATAATGCGCTAAAAGCCTGTTTACGTGAAGATCCTGACATCATCCTCATTGGGGAAATGCGGGATAAAGAAACAGTGAATACGGCACTCAAAGCTGCTCAAACAGGTCACTTAGTCTTCGGAACTCTCCACACTAACAGTGCTGTCAAAACGATTGAACGGATTCTCAATCTCTATGAACCTGAACAACAAGGACCAATGCGGATTCAAGTTTCTGAATCTTTAGTAGGTGTTATTGCTCAGGGCTTGGTGCGAACTACTGATGGTAAACGGGCGGCGGTTCATGAAATCATGATCAATACCGATGCGGTGCGTGACTATATCAAACGTGGTGAAATTGATGAGATTGAGGCACTGATTCCAAAATGTACTTATGAGGGCATGGTCAATATGAACCAATCTCTCTATAAGCTCTATGAAGATGGACGCATTACGGAAGAGACTGCTGTAGAGAACTCGCCAAAACCCAACGAAATGGCACAAATGCTACGTGGTCGTATGTAAAACCATATATTTTGAAACTTTTGCTATGCAAAAGTTTCAAAATATATATATTAAAAACCTATAATTATTGCAAAACTTTCATGAATGCTTTAGAATTTTTCCAAAAAAGTGCGGGCAAATGGCGATCGCAACGGACTACCCATCACTTAGCGTTTCGCCGTGCCGAAAAAGGTGGATCGGAAATTTACGTTAATCCTTTAAATGCTGATGATCCGAAGGTGATTGAAATCTGCCAAATGCATGAGGTTGAGCCAACTAGTGCGATCGGTGGAGCCTATGTCAAATGGGATGGCACGATGGCATGGGATAAGGAAGATGGCGAAACTCATTCAGGGGAAACCGTATTTGCTCTCGTACCAGATGAGGAGACGGAGCGTAAGGGCAGGCTATTGCGCGAACGTGGCTATGCAGAAATTATGCCTGTCATCGGACGTTATGAGATTGATGATGAAGAGGCGTTGGTTTTAATCACTGACTATCCATCAATGAGTTCCTATGAGCGTTTCTGGTTCCCTGCGCCGAATGTGCGGATGCGGGCTAGCACTGTGCAGCGCTTTGGAGGATTTAGTCAGGCTACTTTCTGCACTGAGGAATTGATTGCAGAAGGTGATGATGCGGAAAATGCTGAGCCAGATCTTAGTTCGGTGACTCAACCAGCGATCGCCTCAGCTTTTGGTTGGTAATGCCCTCACCCCAACCCCTCTCCCGCAGGGAGAGGGGCTAGGATTAGCGAAATGGTGGTGCGTACAATAAACCGCCATTTTTCCAGAGTTCATTTTGTCCGCGTGGTAGCTTGAAAGAACTATTTTGACCGAGGTTGCGATCGTAGATTTCGGCGTAATTACCTGTATGTTTGATCACTCGCGCTACAAAATCATTACTGATACCCATATCTTTACCTAAACTGCCTTCAACTCCTAAAAAGCGCCGAATTTCGGCATTATTGCTTTTTAGCTGGGTTGCTAAGTTAGTAGAGGAAATCTCTAAATCTTCAGCATTGATGGTGGCAAAGATAATCCATTTCGTAATATCTGACCATTGCGAATCGCCATCAAGTACCGCAGGGGCTAGTGGTTCTTTCGACAACACAAAATCTAACACCAGATGGTTTTCAGGGTCGGAGAGTCTGGTACGACGCACTACTAAGGCGGAGCGATCGGCAGTGATGGCTTTACAACGTCCTGACTGATAGGCATTAAAGGTGGCATTTACATCTTCGTAAACCACTGGCTTATAGGCAAGATTACGCTTACGCATTTGATCGGCGAGATTCTGCTCAGTGGTTGTTCCTGTTTGAGCGCAAATATCGGCATCTTTGAGATCCTCGATCGCCTTAATATTGCTATCTTTGCGTACCATTAAGCCCTGCCCATCATAAAAAACCACAGGCAGAAAGGCTAAGCGTGAAGTGGTATCTCGTCCTAATGTCCATGTCGTATTGCGGCTTAGTACATCAATTTCACCCGATTGCAAAGCGGTGAAGCGCTCTTTGGCATTGAGATTGCGAAACTGCACAGCATCAGGATTATCAAATAAGGCGGCGGCGATCGCTCGACAAACATCAACATCCAATCCCGAATATTTGCCCTCTTTATTCACAAAGCTAAATCCCGGTAATTCGCCACTAACACCACAATTGAGCTTGCCACGAGCTAACACCGTTTTGAGGCGATCATTCCCATTACTACTTGCCGTATTGCCAGTATTTGATTGATTTGGATTTGGTGCTGACTCACAAGCTGCTAGGGCAAATAAACATAAACTTGTTAGTAACAAAGCGATCGCCCGTTGCCAGATTGGTCTACGAATTAGCCCATGAAGAAACTTTTTCCAAAAATACCAGAAACCTTGACTAGGCGATCGCTTTTGATAATGCATAAATGTTTTTAGATGATTTTTTGAATGCATTATAGCGGCTTGTCCAAAAATCCAAGGATTATATCTAAAAAACTTTCATGAAACACTCTCAAAGTTCTATCTCTATATGCAAATACGAATCGTAGAACAATTACAATTATTGATTGCCTTTAGCAATGGCGATCGCACTGACTGGACTACACTTTTGCCCCTGCTTGAAGCAGACTCATTGAGGGTGAGGGTGTCTGCCTATCAGCTTTTGCGCGAATGTCCGCATGAACCTAACATTGATGATTATTTACTGCAACATATTCCCTATGAAGCCTTTTACCGCATTCACGAATTCTCAGAACTTGATTATCGCAAGTTGAATTCAGGGCAATATTTGATTCCGCTTGATAGCAAAAGTTTTATATGTTGGTTTGACAATGGCGAGATTCGGCGAATCGATCCATTTACGGGCGCTCTTCTCAACTCATCGCCGCCCAATTGCAAAGATAGGTGTTCAGTATCAGCTTGTGCCATTCATCCCAATGACAATCTCATTTATCAAGCATTGACCAATGGCAAGATCCAAATTTTGGATTATGCACACCAGACAATCGCAGGATTTTTAGAGCCATATACTCAGCTTGAAGGGCATCATGTTCCAACGTTGGACTCCTTAGCTTGCGATCGCGCAGGACAGATTTTGGTGGGATATATTGGCAAAACGGCTACTTTATTGGTCTGGGATTTGGCTTCGGGCAAGTTGCGCGATCGCTATGAAACGAATATCAATACTCATAGATTTCCCAGAATGTGTCTAACCCCGAATGGACGTTACGCTGCTTTTACGGTGTCAGATGGGGTACAGATTTTCGATTTCCAAAACCGACAAATGCTTGCTCGCATTAGTCCTCATTTTACCTATCTAAATCCGATTATTAGTCCTGTTGGCAATAGCCTAATTGTGGATGATGTGCAAATCATTCAAGAACGTAGGTTTTTTGATGGTGCCGTGCGCCACGAAAGTCAATTACCTGAACAGATTTTCAAAAGTTATCCAGATCGTTGTTGTCTAGGGTACGAAGGACATATACCTCATGTGGCGGCGATCGCCCCTGATGGTAAAACGCTCTTGATCAAAGTAGAAAAAAATGATTATCTGTTATGGGACTTTCGTTCCCATCGATTACGTCGCCGTCATATCAGAGGAGGTGAGGCTTTATTTAGTCCTAATGGTCAATTTTTTATTGTCAGAGATGAAGGATTACAAGTTTGGGGAATTCGCAAGTATTTGCCAAAACTGCATGATCTCACCCCCAGTCAAGAGATATCTGATTTGTTCAGACTATGTACATCGGTATGGTCTGATGATAAGTCGATGTGTGCGATCGCGCCAACTGAAGAAGCCCTCATTTACAATTTTATGCAAATGGCAAAGCGTCATGGTTATCAGTTTGCTGTTGATGACATTCGCAAACGAGTTATCTATAAAAGCACCTATTTTTTTGATTGCTACACAATAGGAAAAGAAAGGGGAATTCCTTGGCATGATTTGAAGCCACAGTTTGAGCAAGCCAGTTACCAGTATTCCTCAGGCTCATACTCAATGGCAGATCCATCACATTTTCCATTCTGATCTCCTCCTCTTACCGTAGTGCGATCGCCGATCTCGTAGGTTAGGTTGAGATGCGAAACCCAACGCCATCAGGCTTTAACGACCATAAATATTGGGGTTGCAATATTTACGCAGCAAATTCCATAAAAAAGACTCGCAATGCGAGTCTTATTGATTAGGCACTGGTCAGCTAATGGGGGATGGGTACTGAAACGCCAATTTCATGCCAACTAAAAAGGCGTAAATAAGTAGCTCAGTATAGTTAAAACCCAAAACCAGAGCTTGTGCCGCCCGCTACGCGGGCGGCACAAGCCTCTAGGTTTTAAGTTTACTTATGCCTAGCTACTTACGTTGATCACGCTTTAGCTGTCCAGTGCCCATTTTCGTTTTTCCAAGAGAATCTACTACAATGTACTAGTACAGTTCGATTCAGGTGCAATATGTCCCTAATGAGCGCCCCAGAGAAATTTCAAGTGATATCGCCACCTTTTCGTTGGGATGATGCAGGAGGTGTTCGTATCGGTTCAAGTCGCGTAACACTGGATAGTCTACTCACTTCCTATCACAATGGCTGCACTCCTGAAGAAATCGCTATTCAGTATTCAGTTCTTCATTTAGAAGACATATACAGTGCGATTGCTTATTATCTAAACCATCGTGAGGAAATTGACAATTATTTGGAGCAACGCAATCAACAAGCTCAAAAACTCAGGCAACAACTTACTCAAAAGCACGACCTAGCGAATCTGAGGCATCGCTTACTTACTCGTCAGTTACAAAACGAATCGAGGTAAAATGCGCCTTCTAACTGACGAAAATTTTAACGGGGCTATATTGCGTGGTCTAATGAGACGTTTGCCTACATTGGATGTAATTCGTGTTCAAGACGTAGGGTTAAAGAATACTGATGATCCAGTTATATTGGAATGGGCGGCGAATGAGGGACGTGTCTTGCTTACCCATGATGTAGCCACCATTACGATGTATGCATATGAGCGAGTCAATCAAGGATTACCCATGACTGGAGTTGTGGAAGTGATTGCGACAGCCGCCATTGGTAAAATCATTGATGACTTAGAATTATTTATTTGTTGCAGCGAACCTGAAGAATATGAGGGTCAAGTTCTTTTTATACCTTTCTCCTAAAGCCCAGTCAAAGCCTAACACTGCGTTGGAGCTGACTACTAGACAGTGATCTTCAAAAGGCAAAGCTGCTTATCTGCCGCCGCACAACTTCACCGTTAGGTTGCTTTTTTGAATGCATTATAGCGGCTTGCCAAAAACTCCATAAAAAAAGACTCGCATTGCGAGTCTTATTGATTAAATACCGCCACCTTCAGAAAATCCTTCATATTCTTGAGGATGTTCAAAATGATTAGCACGATCGGAAGGCGTAAGATGACGAGGACGAACATTCTTCAGCAATTCTGAATCAATGATGTAGTTATTAACTGGGTGTAAAGTATGCGCTTCAGCGTGTCTTTCCAACTGCTCCACACGACCAATTAGCGATCGGATCACATCGCCTTCAGGATCGGGAACTTGAAAGTGATCGAGAGCCGAAACTTTGACACCGTGGCGATGCACAATGCGCCCGGGGATACCAACAACAGTGCAATCGGGAGGGACGCATTTCAAAACCACAGAGCCAGCGCCAATCCGCGAATTGCTACCAATCTCAATATTGCCTAAAACCTTCGCACCAGCGCCAATAACCACGTTATTGCCGAGAGTGGGGTGACGCTTGCCTGACTGTTTACCAGTACCGCCGAGAGTTACACCCTGATAAATCAAGACATATTCGCCAATTATCGCCGTTTCGCCAATTACTACGCCCATACCATGATCAATAAATGCACCCATGCCAATTCTCGCGCCGGGGTGAATTTCGATACCCGTTAAAAATCTCGCAAATTGCGAGATCATGCGGGGAATTACGGGTAACTTGAGGCTATGCAACCAATGGGCAAACCGATATAAGACGATCGCATGGAATCCGGGATAGCATAACAGCACTTCTAGCCAGTTACGCGCAGCAGGGTCGCGTTCAAAAATAATTGCGAAGTCGGCTCGCAGTGTTTTGATAATGTTTTTCAACGGTTTAAAAACCTTTTTTATATTCAACTGCTGATTTTAAAATCCTAGCGGATATTTTGTATCAAAGGAAACTACCTTTTGGAATGAATCTTTACAGCGCTTTGCGCTGACTTGAAACCCAGAGAAATTTTTGAGAGCGCGGCGGAGCCGCGCTCTCAAAAATTTCTCTGTACTACTTTAAGTCTCAATAGGCTGTATATAGCTGTTGCCATTTTTATTAAGACAAATCAAAAACTCAGAAGCAAGTTGTGGCACGAATTGCCGCAACTTGCTTCTGGGATTTTGTCCTAACAAGACTGGCGACCTCTTTTGGATAGTTTTTTAGATAGGTGCAGAAAGCGCCAAAAATTGCTTTATGTCTTGCCAAAGGCTGTCCAAATTTTTACTTAAGGCATGATCATCATCTAATAATTTTAAAGTAACTTGCGATCGCCTGTTATTAAATTCTTCGCTGAGAAATGATGGTACAACCTCGTCATTAATACCGTGAAAGATCAGAATTGGTAGCGATCTCGTTAGTTGTGCTTCCGAATATTTTTGGGCATCCACAAAAAATTGAAATTGTAAATTTACATTACGTTTTAGCCCGTAGTGATAAAACTCACGAATATTATCCTGTTGCCACTTCGTAATATTTTCTGCCCCAATCGTCTTGGCAATGCGCTGACTAAAACCAAACGCAGGAGCAAATAAAACTAATTTCTGTACCAAAGGATTTTGGGCAGCCAGTTGCACCGCCAAAAATCCACCCAGACTAGAGCCGAATACAATAGTCGGATCGCCCTGCTGGAGATAGGTGCGATCGAGATATGCAAGTTGATCGGAGAGAGTCACCGTCGAGAAGTCAGTAAGATTGAGATCGGGTACGTGCAAAGTAAGTCCTAGTTCCGCGAATTTTTGCTGCATATAGGTAGCTTTGTAGGAATTATGGCTAGACGCAAAACCGTGCAAGTACAAATAGTTCATTAACAAATAGTTCATTAGAGTTTGAGCAAAGCATTTAATTATGAAGATCCTAAAGCCTTTTGGGTTTGATAAATCTCTACAGCGATCGCTACTAGTGGCGATCGCGATCGGTGGACTCAGCACTGCCTGTAGTCCTGAAGAGCCAAAGGTGCAGACTCCACCCCCATCCACTCCAAGTCCTACGACTAAAGTAGAGAATCATGGGATGAATCACGGCTCAATGCACAGTGAAATGAACTTAGGTGTCGCCGATGCTGACTATGATTTACGTTTCATTGATGCGATGATTCCTCACCATGAGGGAGCCGTAATCATGGCAAAGGCAGTCCTCGAAAAATCTAAGCGTCCAGAGCTTAAAAAACTTGCCAATGCGATCATCCAAGCTCAAAACAAAGAAATTGCCGAAATGAAGCAATGGCGCAAGGGTTGGTATCCCAAGGCAACTGATGCACCGATGGCGTGGCACAAGGAAACAAGTAAAACAATGGCAATGACTCCAGAACAAAAGTCGGCAATGCGAATGGAGATGAATTTGGGGGCAGCAGATCAAGATTTTGATTTACGGTTTATCGATGCGATGATTCCTCACCATGAAGGTGCAGTGGTGATGGCAAAGGATGCACTAGGAAAATCTAAGCGATCGGAAATCATGAAATTAGCAAAAGAGATTATCTCTTCTCAACAAACTGAAATTAACGAAATGAAGAAATGGCGTAAAGCTTGGTATAACAAGTAAAAAGAGAGTTGCAGCGCTTCGCGCTGCAACTCTCTTTTTACTTGTTATAGCGTTCGATTATGAATAGACCCATCAGGCATAATTGTTCCAAAAAGATTTGCCTCTGACAAACTCACTTCATTGAGATTTGCCAATCGTAAATTAGCCTTAACGAGATTAGTCCCAATCATAAAAGCTGCATCCAATTTCGCAGAAATTAGTTGCGCTCCAATTAAAATCGCGCCACTCAAATTAGCATGGCTTAACACTGCATCGCTTAAAATCGTATCTTCTAAATTACTATTGCTCAAATCTGCATTACTCAGAATGGCATTACTAAGAACTGCACTCTTAAGATTGGCATGACTCAAATTAGTATTGCTTAAATTAGCATTACTGAGAATGGCATCAACCAAATTAGCATGGCTCAAATTAGCTTGATTGATAGTGGCATTACTCAGATCGCATTCTTGTAAATTTGCATTACTTAAATCGGCATTGCTTAACTTTACATCTGACAAATTTGCATTACTAAGATCTGCAAAATCTAGGCTTGCATTGGTAAGATCACTACGCCGTAAATCAGTATTTGCCAAATTAGCATTACTTAAAATCACATTACTTAAGTTAGTTTCGCTCAAGTCAGCATTATTCAAATCACTTCCATTTAAGTCAGCACCACTCAAATTAGCACCGTTGAAATAAGCTTTAGTTAGATCAGCCCCATGTAAGTTCGCTAAACTCAAATCGCATCTTTGGAGACAGGCTTCTCGCAAATGGGCATTACTCAAATAAGCACCACTTACTTCGGCATCTCGCAAACTTGCCTTGTATAAATCTGCCTCACGCAAATTGGCTTTGACTAAATCAGAACCACTCAAATTTGCACCTAATAAATTAGCATTACTTAGATTTGCCCAACGCAAATTAACTCCACTCAAATCTGCTTCACGAAGATTGGCTCTCCGTAAATTCGTACCACTCAAGTTAGGAATAATCTCAGGATTTTCTTGTCGCCATCGATTCCAGCTAGCTACCCCTTGTTTCAGCAAAGCTAGATGTTCTGAGTTTCCCATATATGTCTCTTCCTTTTAACCCATGAGGTTGGTTGTAGATTTTAAACTGTTATTTAGTTTTGCCAGAGCGCAAAGCGCTATATATTGTTTTTGAATGGCTTATAGTCTCACTAAAGTTTCCTTTGGGGAAACAAGAAAAAGTCAGTAATTTATGCTTGGATGAAGCAAAGGAATATGCGTCATGTCTTCCAATATTTCACCGACTTCTTTAGAGTGGCTCAATTCGCGATCGCAGGTTTTGCAGCCCTATTTAATCACAAAGGCAGAACGAGGAATTATTGGTAAAAGCCGCTATGCATTACGGTTACGACAAGAAATTAAAAAGGCTAGTGAAGATCGAGAGCCAGTCTTAATTCTGGGTGAGCCGGGGTTAGATAAAGACAATATTGCTGCCTTGATTCACTTTAACTCTGCTCAGCGACGGGAGGCGATCGCGAAGGTCAATTGCAGTCTGATCCAAGCGAGTGGTGCAGACTTGTTTGGGCGATTCGGTGGGAATTTGGGATTGTTGGCATATTTAGGAAAGGGAACTTTAGTTTTAAACAATGTGCAGGAGCTACCTGCGGAAGTGCTTCCCAAAATTGTGCAACTTTTAGAGAAGCGCACCTTTCAACCTGTGGGTAGCGAAACTGATGAGATGATTGCCTGTGAAACGCGGATTATCATGGTTTCTGAGAAACGGCAATCTACTTGCGAATCCCATATTAAGCATTCGATCAAGGTTCCATCGCTAAGAGTTCGCAAAGTTGATATCAAACCCCATGTGGAATATTACATCAGTCTGTTTTGTCGCGATCGCGGTATTCCTAAACCCAAAATTACGACCGAAGCCCTACGCAGTTTGCAAAGTTATGATTTTCCCAATAATTTAAAAGAATTAAAATTTTTAGTAGAGCGAGCGATCGTGCAATCACTGGGCGCACCCGCACTCCATGAATCCGTATTTTGGTCAACCAAACCCAAGGGCAAAAAGTTTCGCTTTAATCTGCTGAATGCTTATCCCAATTTGCGAAGTTTTTTACGCAGTGACTGGTTTCCCGATCGCCTGAACTATGGCTTTACAATGACATTTTTTGCACTGGTCGTCGCTATGCTGTTTTTAGCGCCCCAAACCCGCGATCGCAATGTAGCACTTAACTTCTTTTGGGCATGGTGGTGGCCTTTGATTTTGATGGGATTCCCTTTTGTAGGACGCTTATGGTGTGCCATCTGTCCATTTATGATTTATGGCGAGGTGGTGCAGAAACTATCGCTATGGCTATTTCCGCGTCAGCTAAAACCTTGGAATCGCGATGCGGCTGAACGTTGGGGCGGTTGGTTTTTATTCGGTCTATTTGTACTGATTTATCTATGGGAAGAGCTTTGGAATTTGCAAAATACTGCCTATCTTTCCGCTTATTTACTGCTGTTGATTACGGCGGGAGCAATTATCTGTTCATTAATTTTTGAGCGGAGATATTGGTGTCGCTACCTATGTCCGATTGGCGGTATGAATGGTCTATTTGCGAAGCTCTCGATGATTGAATTACGCGCTCAGCAAGGAACCTGTTCCGCAGAATGTACTACCTATCAATGTTACAAAGGTGGTGCTAAAAAAGGAGAAGGATTAGAAACTAATGGATGTCCGCTTTATTCTCACCCTGCTCAACTGCAAGACAACCGCGACTGTGTGCTATGCATGACCTGCCTGAAGGCTTGTCCCCATCGCTCCGTAGAGTTAAACCTGCGTCCTCCTGCGATCGAGTTATGGACAACCCATGTCCCACGCACCTATGAAGTTGCCCTGCTATTGCTATTACTGGGTGGTGCATTTCTCCATCGTTTGCCAGAGATTCAAGCCGCGATCGCTTGGCATTTTGGAGTGACAGTTAATGACACAGCATTCTTGCCCCACTTGGGACTATCAGTCTTAATTTTACTAATTGTCGCCGCCATTCCCTTAGCTGCCTATGGAACGATGAGATCGCTGCATTTTATCACCGTTAACTGGAAACGGAATTGCCAAGATCAGCAATTACCCTATGGGATTACCACCTGTAAACCCAAGCCATTTATCCAACTTGCCTATGGCTATTTACCGATCGCTCTAGGCGCAAATCTGGCACATTATTTACGCCTCTTTCTACAAGAGGCAGGGCGCATTTTACCCGTAACTTGGGCGACCTTTGGTATGGATGGCTCGTATCTCCCCATTTTTATCGCTCATCCTGCGGTAATTGAATTTTTGCAAGGGACAACGTTAATTGTCTCAGTGTTATTAACATGGGCTTTGACTCAAAAAATTGCTAAGCAATCTTGGCGATCGCTATTGCCTCAGCATTTGAGTACGGTGATCTTAGCGATCGCCCTATGGATAATTATCGTGAGTTCGGGTTAAGAGGCAGACAAGGTGAAGAGGATCAAGATTTAATCCAGTTCTGAATAGTCGGGCAAAGTTGTATCGATCGCGATGCCATTTCTAATCACAGTGCGATCGCTTTGAGGACGCGATAGTAACTCGTTATAACTACGAGCTTTAAACATGACTAAATCCGCAGGTTCCCCAATCCCGATCTTACCGACATGATCTAAACCCATCAGTTTGGCAGGGCGCGAAATCACTGACTCAATCCAGTTATCGTAAGGTGTATCGAGATGAGCAATTTTTGTTCCCATACTAAAAACTTGCAATAAATCGTGATCACCAAATCCATAGAAGGGATCGCGACAGTTATCACTAGCCAGAGCCACACTCACCCCTGCGCTATCTAATTCGTGGACGAGCGTCACACCACGCCAGCGCGGGGTTCTCGCCGCAACCCGATCCTGTAAATATAAATTGCACAGTGGTAAACTGACGATGCCAATATTTGCTGCTTTCACGAGAGCGATCGTTTGATTGACAGTTTCTGGATCTTGTACTGCCAAGCTACAACAATGTCCACAGATGATTTGGGCTTTAAAACCATACTTTAAAACTGCTTCCGCGATGTAGTGCAGCGATCGCGAGTTAGGGTTATCATTCTCATCGGCATGAAAGTCTAAATCAAGATTTCGTTCTGTAGCTAAGACAAAAATTCGTTCTAAATATCGATCTAGATTGGGAATTGAATGGGCGATTCCTCCCATGACGATACCGAGATCGGCGATCGCATCGGCAAACTGTTCACCTTCTGGCGTTTCAAAATAGCCAAGCTGAACTAGAGATACGCCCTGTAAGGTAATCTTTTCTTTCCATTTTTCACGGAGTTCTTGAAATACTTGAAATGTAGTTTTGACTTGGTGTGGTGGACAATCTAAGTGAGTGCGAATTACCTTTGTCCCATGAGCATAGCTACATTTCAGTCCAAATTCCATCCGTCGATAGAGGTCGTCATAGCTCCAATTTTTCTGTTCATTACAATCTTGATGGACAGCATTGAGTGCGCCCTGAAATGTCCCATCTAAATTGGGATTGCGTTCCCATATATGTCCTTTGTCTAGATGGGTATGCAAATCCACAAAACAGGGAATGATGATACCTTGCTTGGCATCGACAATAGGTAAACTTTCGAGAGGAACCTGTGAACTAAGTGCATCTCCATTATTAGGGATAATCGCTTCTATTTGTCCATGACGAATTTCGAGATGACAGGGAAATAGGCGATCGCGCTGTAATGTGGTGGTGAGGGGAATATCTATGGCTTGATCGAGAATCTCTGTATCAATCAAACAATCAGGAATCCTAGCATTAATAATCCAATAATGAGCAGCTTCTGTCATCACAATTCCTATGCACCTCCGATATAAGTCACTAGCGCTCGTAGTCCTAAACGATAACTCTCTGCCCCAAAGCCACTAATCTGCCCGATCGCAATGGGGGCAATAAAAGAATGATGGCGAAATTCTTCGCGTTTATGAATATTACTGAGATGCACTTCTACAGTTGGGATATTTACTGAGGCGATCGCATCTCGCAGCGCTACACTGGTATGCGTAAATCCCCCAGGATTGATCAAAATCCCTTGCTGTACCTGAAAAGCAGCATGGATCGTATCAATTAACACACCTTCGTGATTAGACTGCAAAAACGTTAATTCTGCACCTAACTCGGAAGCATCTTGAGCTAGGCGATCGTTAATTTGGGTAAGTGTGGTGCTGCCATATACATCTGGTTCACGCAAACCTAACATATTTAGGTTTGGACCATGCAAAACTAAAATCTTCATTAATCAGTTTGGTCTTTTTCCTTTTTCCCTTTTCCTTCTTATCGGAATTGCTCAAGAGCATCGCTAAAGCGCATGGTTTTGGTGATTGCCTCAACGTTAGGATGAGGACGCGGAATGATTGTTGCAGATAGAAATAGGGCTTTATCTTTAGAACTTAAAACTTCAATTTTTTTGGCGGCTTCGACCCCAGCTTCTACGGCTCTTTTGACATCACCTACGGGACCACGCACGATGATGGTTAGGCGAGCACCACTAACTTTTTCGTAGCCGACAAAAGTGACATGAGCAGCTTTCACCATTGTGTCAGCAACGGAGAGTGCAGGAGGATGTCCCAACACTTCAACTAAACCAACTGCCATTCCCATATAAAATTCCTTGCGCCTGTAAAAAAGCTAATAAATAAGTTAATAAAAAGGCTAATAACGGTAATTATTTTTAGTTTTGCATTTTTATCAACCATAATCATAAATCTCAATGGTATCGATTGCATGATATCCATTGTTTATTAGCTGTATAACGTAAGTTAATTACAAAAGAGTGGTGACGCAAAGCGTCGCCACTCTTTTGGTGATTTATGCAAGCTTGGCACGAATAGTTTCAATGCGATCGCGATTTACGCCTAGATCTGACTTGCCTAAACGAGATGCAGAGCGCACTTCGATAATGCCCTTGTCAGCATTTAGATAAAACTCCACATCATCAACATAGCCCATGAGCTTACTTGTAAACTCAGCATAGATATAGTTATTTTCGGCGGTAATAATTTTGGTGCGGGGCAAGCTTTCAATTACAGCTTTCAGATCTGCTAAGGCTTTAGCAGGATCACCAGAATAGGTCAAAGGTGCGATTTTGTGTTCTGCGTCAGTGCTTTGGCTAGATACACAGTTAGGGGAGTCAGGACAGGCAAGGAGTTTGCCATTCGTCACACCGAGATTGGTTGGGCGTGTACCAGAAAACGAGAAAATTGCCATAGGTGTTGCGATCGCAGAATTAAGGTTGTTTGTAAGAGAATGAGCATTTGCCGCAGGGACAATGCCGAAATAAGCCAGCGTGACTAAATATAGACTCGCGGCGATCGCGACAAGTTTAGACATATAAAATTCCACGTACAAGGTTAAAAAGTGTGCCAAACAGTAAAGCTAGTGTAGCTAAAGAAGCGATCGCATTGCCTGCGGCTCTTTTGCTAGCTTCGATGTAATATCCCCATGCGTAGCCAATACGCCCGACAATCCAGACTGCACCTAAAATTGCGCCCCAGTTAGGACTGACATAGATGCTGAACAGCCACAAGGCAGGTAAAAAGATCACAATCTGCTCTAGGGTGTTTTGGTGAGCGCGATATACTCTCTCAAAATCTTCGTTGCCAGTGGTTTGCGGAGGCATAATTTTGTACTTAACGCGGGCAACACCCACACCGATGCCTAAGCCAAAATAAACAAGCAATGCACCGATCGTGGCGATCGCAGGAAATACAAGGGTTTTAATATCCATTGGGTAAGTTAAGTTGTTGGAATTAAACGTAGGATGGGTTAGCAATAGCGTAACCCATCATTTTGCTAATTGATGCGTTACGTTGCACTAACGCATCCTACGAATAATTAAGCTATATTTCATTTCATGCTATGCAAAAGTTTCATATATATCTAGGGCTTGCCTTAATTAGGTTGCTAAGTAGCTGGGCGCAATTAAATATAAAATCCAAAAGCCTGTGGCGCACGCTGCGCGTGCGCCACAGGCTTTTGCTCTGGTTTTTAATTATGCCCAACTACTTAGTGGGATTACTCTTTGGTTGTCAGCAGACTCCATCAAATACTTCGACACCTAGTCTGACATCTTCACCAATAGTCAATCCTGCTACAGAAAAAGCAATTAGTTATTTGCGATCGCAGCTTAAGTTATCCCCCAATGTGGCGATCGTGGCGGAGTCTCAAAAGCCTAATCCAGCCAATACTAGCGATCTTTGCCAAACAATGGCTCCGACTCAAGATGGCTTTGCGATCGCCTTAATTGCCGAAGATATCCGCTATACCTTGCAAACTAATCGAGATGCTAGCAAAATTGAAATTTGTGGCTCTGAGGATGCCAAACCAGCCACTACTGGGAAATACAATGGCGCAGGTTATATTTTGCGTTACCCTGCCGACTGGAAGGCGATCGATTTTGGTTTAGAACCTTCGGGGGCAAGTACAGTAATTTTCACACCTAGCCGTGAGCCAAATTTAGCTAGTGGTCAAGATTTAGCCAAGCTTTTACAACAGCTACAACAAAGCCAACAGGTTTATACAGTTGTGTCAAGGCAGCCGCTTGAGGGTGTAGACAAATCGAAGGTAGCGATCGCTTCAGATGGTTCGGAAACTGCTAAAGATTTAGTGACGATTCCCTTTGATGCCAAAGTTAAAGGTGCAAATTCTGGTTCTAAAAAAGAATTCACAAAGGAATTTGCGATCGCCAATGGTTCGCCAAGCTCAAAGATTTGGAAAGTCCAAGTATTAACCCTCGAAACCGACCAATTTATTTACAGAGTTCACTACTATCAACCCGCTAAAACCGATCCCAATAGTCCCACTTCTAACGCCTTTGATCAATTTGCCAATAGTTTCGCCCTCATTCCATCTCAATAATCAAGATAGGCGGCGCGAAGCGCCGCCTATCCCAACCCTAAAATTATGAGCCAAAGATTTTTTATTGCCTTGTTACCGCCTACAGCTATTCAGGATGCGGTTAGAGAAATTCAATATGATTTGCGCGATCGCTACAACACCAAAGCCACTCTCAAATCTCCACCCCATATCACCATGATCCCACCCTTTGAATTATCCAGCGATCGCCTTGAGCCATTGCAGATAGAACTAGAGAACTTTGCGAAAACGCGATCGCCTTTTACGATTAACCTATCAGGATTTGCCGCATTTCCACCGCGTGTTATTTATGTTGATGTTGTGCCTAACCCGATTCTGCAAAATTTGTATATTGAGATTGCCTCGACTCTGGCAAACAATCTCAATATTCTCGATCCCTATGCTTCCAGACCTTTTGTCCCCCATGTAACTGTCGGTTTTCGAGATTTGACCCCTGAAAACTTCGAGAGGGCTTGGGCAGAATTTAGCGATCGGCAAATTCAATTTGAATTTGTGGCAAGTGCCTTAACCCTACTAGTTTATGAAGAGCAAAGATGGAATATTCTCACCAACTTCTCTTTTGTGAATTAAAAACCAAACCCAGTAAGAGTTTTCAAAACTAAATATCGCGCAGCGATATTTAGTTTTGAGATTAGTTCCTAAGTGCCATATTCCCAACCCAGAACCCAATTATTCGCGATCGCCGCATTGCTTATTAGGTCTAATAACTGCTGAGCGTCTTTCTGCTCTGACTGAGAGCCTAAACCAGAGATTAGTAATTGTTCTAATTCCTGATGGGATTCATGGATAACCTGTGCTTCTGATGGATTGAGCAATCCTGTATAAGCACAACTGCTATAGGCAGCTTCATGTAACCACCAAGGCAGATTTTGACGGTGAAGTGAGCTTATATCAACAACTTTGTCAAATAGTTGCCATGCGGGTTGGAGGCGATCGCGAATTGACTCTAACTGCGGTGGATTAGCAGCAAGATCTGCAAAAAAGGTATCCGTAGCTCGAATCTCATACTCAGCTACCATACAGTCTGCCTTACACATTTCCAGAATAACTCTAGTCGCAGATTTTGGCAGAATTACGCGATCGCCTTCATTCTTAATACTATCAACTTCCAGTTCTTCGATTCTTTCCGCAACTTCACCATTAAGACGTAATCCTCTCTCAATCATTGTATTCCAATCAGCAATCAGCAAATCTCGCGGCATATTAAGATAAGTATTCTCAAACTGCTTTTTTGCCAATGTGTAAAGGGTTGTACGCATAGTTCTATTATCAATCCTGATGTCTAATTAGCGAAAACCTAGAGACTAACGCTGCAACATTGCCCAAACGAAACCTGCACCTTTGCCTTGAACCCGCGCCATTTTAATCCATAGCAAAGTTAGATGTTCCAGATGTAAACTCATTGATAAATTTCCTGTATCCACAACTTCCCAACCTAGTTGAGAACATAGTGAACCCACCTTCTCTTTAGCAGATTGATCGTTCCCAGCAATCAACATCGCAGGTTTCAAATCACCATAGCCAGCATAGCTACTATCTTCAAAGTTCTCATAGCCATAAATGGTAAAGGCTTTCACTACGTGAGCATTAGGAACGAACTCCTGAACAGTTTCACTACCAGAGATCTGACTTTGCAACCCATGCGATAAATTTGCCCCAACAGGATTAGTACAATCTACTAAAACCTTGCCCTCAAGAGCAGATCTGACAGGAGCAAGTGCCGTCTCGATCGCACTAAAAGGAGTCGCCAAAAATACAACTTCTGCTTCTTGGACAGCTTCCAACGGTGATTTAACAATTAGTGCAGAGTTGCGGTTAGTGGCTTCTAGTACTGACTTAGATTGGGGATCACGGGCGGCAATGAAGACTTGATGACCTAGCTTTTGCAAGCGATCGGCTAGAGGTGCGCCGACGTTACCCGTACCAATAAATGCGATGTTCATGGGCTTATATACCGTTATTTTCGCTATTCACAGAATATTCTCGCAGAAAACAACGATCAATATTTAAATTAAAAATCACTATAATTATTGCCAGTCTTAAATGTCAAGCTCTTATTCTTAAGCAACTCGTTTACACCTAAAAGACTAAACACATACCGATTTCGATAAATATTATTTAAATCCTATTAAATAAAAAATATACTTGCAATTTTGGTAAAAACTACTATAATAAAAATATACCAGCCGCTATCCCCACAAAGTCATGAGCGCTATAACCGTTAATCCTGTTGCTAATCCTATTGTTAGCCTGAAGTCCAACACATTAAACATCGCTACAGATGAATATGGACTGCTCACTGATCTCTATCAACTGACGATGGGGGCTTGCTATGTACAAGAGGGTTGCGATCGCAAGCGGGCGAGTTTTGAATTATTTGTGCGTCGTCTTCCCGAAGGATTTGGCTACTTAATCGCAATGGGAATTGCCCAAGCAGTAGAATACTTGCAAAATCTTCATTTCACTACAGAACAGATTACCGCTCTACAAGCAACGGGAATCTTTGCTAATGCCGATCGCCGCTTTTGGGAATTGTTAAAAAACTTTCGCTTTGAGGGCGATCTGTGGGCAGTCCCAGAGGGAACAGCAATGTTTGCCAATGAGCCTTTTTTAAGAATAGAAGCTCCACTCTGGCAAGCGCAATTAGTGGAAACCTATTTACTAAATACGATCAACTATCAAACCTTGATTGCTACTAGAGCCGCGAGAATGCGTGATGTTGCAGGCGATCGCATTACTCTTTTAGAATTTGGCACAAGACGCGCTTTCAGTCCCCAAGCTTCTCTCTGGGCAGCCAGAGCCGCCCTCGCCGCAGGAATGGATGCAACTTCTAATGTATTAGCAGCGCTGAAACTGGGTAGACAACCAAGCGGCACAATGGCTCATGCGTTAGTCATGGCACTGAATGCAACTGAAGGAAGTGAATCTCAAGCCTTTGCCGCTTTCCATCAAGTTTTTCCTAATAGTGCATTATTAATCGATACCTTTGACACGATCGCTGCTGCTCGTAATCTTGCGGAAAAAGTAAAATCTGGTGAGATGGAAGTAAAAGGAGTTCGCATTGATTCAGGAGATATTGCCGCAGTTTCTAAGGAAGTAAAAGCGCTACTTCCCGATACTGCAATATTTGCTAGTGGCGATATTGACGAAGCTGAGATTATCCGTCTCAAAGCATTAGGTGCACCCATTGATGGCTATGGCATTGGTACAAAATTGGTCACAGGTGCGCCCGTAAATGGAGTTTATAAATTAGTGGAAATTGATAATATTCCTGTTTCCAAAAAATCAAGCGGCAAACAATCGATCGCAGGTCGCAAACAAATCTGGCGCAGTTTTGAGAATGGAATTATGAAGGGCGATCGCCTCACCCATATTTCCGAATTTCCTCAACCCAATGAGCAGCCTCTCCTAGAGTGCATCATGCACAATGGCGAACTACTAAAGTCTTTGGATGATTTGGAGGCGATCGCCCAACGTACTCGCAAATCTGTGCAGTCTTTACCGCCATCAGTTCGCAATATCACTAAACCAGCGACAATTCTCGTCTTAGTTGATATGAAATTTTAAAGAAAGAAAAACTCAGGTCAAGTTAATTGCGTAACTGGGCATCATTAAAAAACTGTGGCGCACGCGCAGCGTGCGCCACAGTTTTTTGGACTTTATAACTTTAATTGCGCCTAGCTACTTATTGAGAAAATAAAGAAATCTGTATTAATGGTTTCAATCTGACATAAGTTGTTATTATTCTTAACATAAATAAATCTTTTCTTTCTGGTTTTTGATAATGCAAGTAATGAATTCTGGTTGGACACAAAATGAAGAAGATATAGCCCGTAAAGCTTTTGACATTGCCTATAAACGTGAAACTACCGCCCTGATCGAGTCAGTGCGTTACAGGGCTAGCAGTTTGACTGAACTAGAAGATATGTGGAGTTTGCACGATTTCTTGAGTGTCAAGCGTCATGAGGTCGATGGTCGATACGATTACAATCTGCCTACGCTCATCTTTGTGTTTGCGGGTCTAGTTAAGGACGGATGGATTACGGTCAAAGAGCTTGAAGGATTAGATGCAGATAAGATCGCCAAGATTGTCGCTTTAACATATATGTAATTTCTGGTAGCAATACTTGCTACAAATTTTTTAAATTATAGTTTTTCTTAATATCTATCCTTAGAGGTCTTGAAACTGCGATCGCAATGTGAGTTCATATATCTAGGAAAATTCAGAAAATCTGAGTGAAATCAATCACTCAGATATATACTTAACAGTTAATAATCACCCTAAAAAGAATGAATTGTTTGTAAAACTTTTGAATTCTCAATTGGGTGTGAATTAGCTAAAAGTCACTTAACCTTGAAGTTCTACGTCGAACTTGGGAGTTAATTGGATTCCTTCATGTATGTCCATGAATTTAAATTCTTCAGTCAAAATCCAAAAACATTCCTATGACCTATACCATCTCCTCAGCCAGAAACATTTTTCCTAACACCTTAGCTGCGGACGTTGTACCAGCTACTACAGCAAGATTTAATCAGCTTAGTCCCGAAGACCAACTAGCTTGGATTTGGTTTACTTACCTTGAAATGGGCAAAACTGTAACGATCGCGGCTCCTGGTGCTGCAAGTATGCAGTTGGCTGAGTTGACCTTGAATGAAATCAAGAAGATGAGTTTTCAGCAACAAACTCAGGTTATGTGTGACCTAGCCAATCGTGCTGATACTCCGATCTGTCGTACCTATGCGATTTGGTCTCAAAATATCAAACTAGGTTTTTGGTATCAACTCGGTAAGTGGATGGAAGAAGGAATTGTGGCTCCTATTCCTGAAGGTTATCGTCTGTCTGCAAATGCTTCAGCAGTTCTAGAGACCTTGAAGAATTTAGAGGCAGGTCAACAAATCACGATTTTGCGTAATGCCGTAGTAGATATGGGCTTTGATCCTAACAAATTGGGCGGCTATACTCGTGTTGCTGAACCAGTAGAAGCTCCAAAGGAGATGTCAAAACGTACTCAGGTCAGTATTGAAGGTGTTGATAATCCTACAGTATTGTCTTATATGGACAACCTCAACGCCAATGACTTTGATGCTTTGATCGAGTTATTCCTTCCTGATGGTGCTTTGCAACCTCCATTCCAAAGACCAATTGTGGGCAAAGATGCAGTTCTTCGCTTCTTTAAAGAAGAATGTCAGAATCTGGTACTTGTCCCTGAAAGAGGTATTTCGGAGCCTGCGGATGGTGGTTATACTCAGATTAAAATTACTGGCAAAGTGCAAACCCCTTGGTTCGGTTCTGGTGTTGGTATGAACATCTCTTGGCGTTTTCTACTTGACCCCAATAATAAGATTTTCTTTGTGGCGATCGACTTGCTCGCATCTCCTAAAGAATTGTTGAACTTGATCCGTTAAAATCCAAAGCAATAAAGAGCTTAGAAGCATTGCTTTACAGTGCTTCTAAGCTCTTTATTGTCTCCTTTGCCTAATCGTAATAGCGATCGCGATAAATTATGAATAGCTCCAATAATTTGCGATCAAATAATTTGCCTACTTGTTCGCTACAAAAAGTATTTACTAAAGTATCTATAGCGTTTCACAGGCTAGTGAATTACAGAATTGTTTCCCCGCCTTTAGCGGGGAAACAATTCTCTAAAAATCGCTACATATCTGATGACTGGAATGGCATATTAATTGTCATTACTATTTTCAGTCTTTGGTTTGTTAGCTTATTTAGCTTACTTTCAACTTCAGTTGTAAATATTTCTTGGTTTTGGTTAATTGCCGCTATTTGGGGGCGGACATTTCTCCATACTGGCTTATTTATTCTTGCCCATGACGCGATGCACGGCAATCTCGTCCCTAGTAATAGAAATCTAAATAATATTATCGGTTGGCTTGCGGTTAGAATTTATGCTCTTCTACCCTACGATCGCTGTTCTCTAAATCACGCTAATCACCATCGCTATCCTTCTCAAACTGGCGATCCTGATTTTCATGGTGGTCTGTCACATCCGATATTTTGGTACTGTAAGTTCTTGAGCGAATACTTTTCATGGCGATCGCTCATCATTTTCTTAGCTAGCATGATCATCATATTTGGAAGCTTGATGATTATATGTAAGGTTGCCCTAGTAAACCTAATTCTCTTTTGGCTTGTTCCGCTTATCCTTAGCTCCATACAGTTGTTTTACTTTGGGACATATCTTCCCCATCATCAAGTTTACCCAAATCCAAATTTCTCTCCTCGGATTGAGTCTAGTTTCTATTCTGTTTTATGGTCTTTTTTAAGTTGCTATAACTTCGGTCATTACCATTGGGAACATCATGAATATCCTAAAACCCCTTGGTATAGATTGCCTAACATTCATCAATAGTGAAGTCGCTCTGGGGCAAGGCGTGCAGCTAGCGATCGCTGTCGATCTTCCGTACTTGGGTCGTTAAATACAAACTGAGTGATTAAAAATATAAGAGTTCAATCCCTGACTCTGTGCAAGCAGTTGCGAGTAAATCGCTAAGCTCTAATTCCATTGCCCACTTTTGCAAATACTCAAAATCTAAGCGATCGCCCTGCAATTTCAACACCCCTAAAACATCGCGCCATTGCCTCTGAGATTCATTTTTAGTCATGCGATACCAAGTCAACTTTTGCAAAATAATATCTTCGGGAGTTGGTAATACCAACATTTGATCGGGATTTTGCCTAACAAGTTGCGATCGGCGGCGTTGAAACTCAATTTGGGGGAAAGCATTATCTTTGAGAATAAAAATATCTACTTTTCCAAGAGATTCATTATCAATTAAATTAAATGAGCGTTTGAATCTAATTGCATCTCTTACTGCATCTTCGGAAACATAAAATCTTGGTTGTAAAGATTGCAATAACAGATCTATTTTTTCTATCTTGATGTCAGCGACAATATCCACATCTTCAGTCGCTCGCATTTCTCCCATCAATGTACTTGCAACCGAACCACCAATTAAGTAAGGAATATCCAGTGCATTCAGAATCTCAGCAACATCAAGGGCAAGGGAAATGGGATCGATAAGCATAAGCGTTTGACTATATTCAGAAATAAGTTGATAAATAGAGTCAGGGAAGCTAGATTTTAGCGTGGCTCTAGCAAATTCGTATCTTAGCTTTGATAGGCTTGCCTCTGGATACCTTTGTCTAAGACCAATTAAACACAATTCCAAACAGCCCTCTGTCCAGCTACTCAACTTATTAGCTTTTTGAATTTGTGTCAAAGATTTCCACAAGTCAAATAGATACATCTCCGCATCGATGGTGGTATCGATGGATTGGGTTTTGTATCCCGCAGGTACGCGGCGATCGCCTGTTCCTTTAACCTCTAACGCTTTCATAATCCTCAGATGTATAACTTGGCGTGAATTACAGCGCTTTGCGCTCAAACCCGAACCAAGAAATTTTTAAAAGCGTTGCAAAGCAACGCTTTTAAAAATTTCTTGTGGTTCTTTTGATCGAAAAAGTCATTAGTTCATCGTTTGAGACGATTGATTTGCTCTTGCAGTTCATCGATTTGACGCTTGAGGCGATCGGCTTCAGTTTCGGACTTTTGAGTTTCTTGAGGAGTTTGCGAAATATCGACTGCCCCAGTCGTGTCGCCGCGCTTGTAGTTTCCAGACTTGATATTGCGATATTCTTCCGAATCTGCCCAATCACGGATATAGTGAACGCGCTCAACAGGAAAAGGATGACTGAGCATCGAGCCAGCACCAAAACCGTTGTAGAGCATAAATTTATAGATTTGATTGAGATTATCTTTATCAAGTTCTTGATAAGCATCCGATTGACGGATAAATTCGGGCAAGCTTAACTCGTGAGCAAAAGCCGAACTTCCACCCGATAGCTTCATCATTGTGGAGAGAACTGTATCTAGGTTGTCAGTGACTAAAAATGCGGCGCGATCGCTAGATAATTCTGCCTTGCGTCGCCATTCAAAAAAGGCGTAAATCAACCCACTGCTGACGATACCACCTAAACCGAAAGTCATTTCGCTAATGGTCGAAACTACACTCATCACCCACATCGCCATTTGGATGAGCGTGGTGTGACCGCACTTGATATGACCAAGTTCATGGGCAAGTACAGAGCGAATTTCTTCTTCGGTTAACAGGTCTAATAATCCTGAATTAATCACAATGTAGGGGTGATCTTTGCCGAGCGCATAACTATTTGCCACAGGATTTTGGGAGACAAATAGAACTGGTTCAGGTTGGACATCGAGATCAGCAACACATTCCCTAAAAATCCGATGAATCGTGGCATATTGGCGGTGACTAACCTGAATGCTATTGCCAATGTGGTAAATCGTCTGCGGACGCTCGTACATAAACTCGACAAATTTACCCGCCACGAGGTCAAACCCTGGTACGCTGCGGAGGGCTTGTTCGGCTTGGCGATCGAGGGGATGTCGAAAGGCTTCGCTAGAAATTCCTGTATAACGTGGCATAGGTTTGTCCGTTTGTTGTGATATTCGCGATTTATTTCTAATTTATTTTATCGCAAACGTAAAAGGAGGTGCTTCACACCCTATGTACTTACAGTAATTTGCGTTCAACCCAAAACCAAGTAATTGTTTAAAAGTGTTGCTTTGCAACACTTTTAAACAATTACTTGCTGTAGCTACGATGGGGCATGAAAGCGGCGTACTAGGATTACAGACCACCAGATCATGAATAGAACAAATGCACCTAATAAAGCCCAAGGCACAGGAGCGATGAGATCCTTGATCGGGCTGAGATTGGCTACGAAGGTGAGATGGAATATGATCACCATTAACAGCATCGTAGCCACACCAAACCAAGAAAAATGCACATTGAGAAACTGTAATGACTCTTCGCGCCGATCGCCTGACAGCCAAAATTCCCGATGGGGCAAGTTAATTATGGAAGTGGGTAAATAGTTGAGAACTAAAGGCAGTACTAGTGTAAAAGAACTAGTGATTGCTAAGGATACAAAATAGACGATAAAGTAGCCGACTTTAGAAGAGGTTCCATTGACTTTGCCCAATGCATCAAAATGGGAGCCGACAACTTCAGGTAACAATGGATAGAAGTAAGCGCTTTGGGCGATCGCCACACCAAACAAAAACAGAATAATATACAACGGTAATTTCATCGCTGTATGCTCCTTGAGATTATTTTGTAATTATAAACCCCAAATGAGAGTGGCGGCGCTATGCGCCGCCACTCTCATTTGGGGGGTAATTGGGGATTGTTGTAACAAAATTCCATAGGTAGGATGCGTTACCTCCTCTAGGAGGCTAAAGTATAAATAGATATTTATATGGAGTTACATAGCGTGCCACCAACTAAAACCGCCCAAATTTCAAGTCAAGAGACATCCATATTAGATGCCAACTTAGATCAAGATTTAGAACAGATCAAAACTAGCGATCTCCATGTGGTCGAAACCTGTCCACTGTTAGCGCCTGTGGAGATCAAAACCGAATTACCGATTACTCCCGCGATCGCTAAGGTCGTCTCTGGCGCAAGAAATCGCATCCGTAATATTTTAAACGGGAGCGATCGCCGCCTATTGGTGGTAGTTGGTCCCTGCTCGATTCATGATGTCAAGGCAGCTAAGGAATATGCCACAAAATTAGCCAAATTTCGCGATGAGGTCAGTGATGCCCTCGAAATCGTGATGCGGGTCTATTTCGAGAAGCCGCGCACCACGATCGGCTGGAAAGGTTTAATCAATGACCCACACCTCAACGGCACATTTGATATTAACTATGGGCTTCGCATGGCAAGGGAGCTATTGCTTGATGTCGCAAAATTAGGCTTGCCCAGTGCGACGGAATTACTTGATCCAATCGTGCCACAGTACTTAGCGGATTTGATTTCTTGGACAGCGATCGGCGCAAGAACCACCGAAAGCCAAACTCACCGTGAAATGTCTTCGGGTTTATCAATGCCTGTGGGTTTCAAAAATGGCACGGATGGCAGCATTGACGTGGCGATTAACGCGATGCTATCGGCACGCCAGCCCCACCGTTTTCTCGGTGTCAGCAATGAGGGTAGATCGAGCATTGTCACTACGACAGGCAATCCTGACGGACATATTGTGTTGCGTGGTGGTAAACAAGGACCTAACTATGACAAGGTTCATGTCGAAGCGATCGCCCATCGTCTTAGCGATCGTAATTTACTGCCTTACATGATGGTCGATTGCAGTCATGACAATAGCGGTCAAGACTACAAAAATCAGCCGATTGTGTTACAAGATATTGCCGAACAAGTGCGTAATGGCTCCGAATATATTGTCGGCATCATGCTCGAAAGCCATCTCAATCGTGGTAAGCAACCTTTGCATGATTTGGCAAAATTGGAATATGGCAAGAGTATTACTGACGGTTGTATTAACTTTGAGACGACTGTTGAGACTTTAACCGATCTGGCGAATGCTGTTAGAGAAGGTCGTTACTAGGGACTGCTAATACAGCCTGTTGAGACTTTTAGTAGTACGGAGAAAATTCTGAAAGCGCGGCTTTGCCGCGCTTTCAGAATTTTCTCTAGGTTTTAAGGCACTAGTCAGCTAAATAAAAACCTGTGGCGATCGCGCAGCGATCGCCACAGGTTTTTGCTCTGGTTTTTAATTATGCCCAGCTACTTAAATTGCTTGTTGTTTTTGAGCTTTAAGGTAGGCAAACACCGACTTATCTCCAATATCGGGTGGAATATCTTGAATTAATTTACGGATTGCAAAAATAGTAAACAAAACTGCCCAAATACCTAATAAACCTCGCTCGATCGCTAGGGGCAAGATATTCACTAAATGCCCAAGAATCAGCATAGGTAACAAAGGAACTAAAAACTTAGTTTCAAATCGATTAAAACAAAATGTCTCTTTAAAGAAAATCCCTGTCAGTGCGGCAAAAGTAAAACCCACACCAATTAGAGCGATCGGATGCTCATAAATAGCGATCGCCAAGGGTTCTGGGAAATACATTGCTATACCGACCGAGGCGATCGCCCCGATTGCCCAAAAAAGCTGTAAAACCCGATGCAATAATTCCAAATAAATATGAATTGTCCAAAGCGCTACACCTAAGCCTATCGAAAAGACCACATATAGCCACGTTAACCAATTTACAATTTCAGGGTTACTAGGCTGCACAAGGACTAATGAAGCTCCAACCGTAAAACATAGCGCTGCGATCGCCAAAGCACTACGATAAATAATTACACTGAGTCGATCAGCTTTCGTAATTGTGAACTCACCAAATTGACCTTGATGAACTTCAGATGACCTTTCCACAAATTTCTCCACCAATAGCAACTATATAAAATCTAAAAATAGCGTTGTCATTTTTAGATTTTAAAACCCTTACTGGGTTTTGTTTTTAATTTACAAAAGGGTGTCAACACTTTTGTGAATTAGGGTTCTTATCTTACTGTGAGTCTCTTAGTAAAATTATAAATGACGCGAAGCTAACTCTATATTTTTAATGATTGCTAAAATGGTCATAATGCTTTAATATCTTGCAGTCAAAATCGACAAAAATCGGATGACGCTGTACCGAAAAACAAGTAGGCAGCAGAGGAACTTTTTATGCGTATCTATTACCTAGCTGGTGTGATTCTTAGCGTTACTGCAATCCTTAGTGCTTGCGGTGAGGGTACACCTACTGAATGTACGATTACCTCAGCGCGAGACGCTAGGTCGGGCATTATTAAAACTGCTAAATTTGCTCCTGGGACAGATTGCGAGGAAATGAGAAAGCTTGCCGAAGAAGGAAAGCCACTACCCAGTATTGCTGATGCAACTACTAAAAGTGCTGCACCAAAGGCTTCTGCAACGCCTACCGCACCTACTTTTAATACTCCATTTGTGACAGGACAAAAAACGCAAGAACTAATTGCAACTACTGATAAAAAGGCAAGAGTTCAGGAACTAGAGAAACAAGTCGGTATAGACTCTAAGCAATTGCGTGACCCTTTCACTAGCACTGTCATTAATCCAGTACCAAAATTAGAAACCTTACTTGCAAAACCCAAAGAAGTTAAGCTCCCTGCTGCTGTAGTTGTCCGAACAACCAGTCGTTTGCCAGATAAAGTGAAAGTTGTTGTCCCTCCTGATACTAAAGCCGCCGAAGGTACAAAAGTAACGGGTACTGTTGAACTCTCAGGCACGATTTATGCAATTATCCAAGCCTTTGATGAGCCAACTTCGCGTTATGTCAGGGCTGGTCAGATGATTTCTAATGGCAGGGTATTAGTTAAACGTATTGATACTAATGCTGAGCCTCCGATTGTTGTACTACAGCAAAATGGAGTCGAGGTGTTACGTCCTGTAGGTGCGCCTGTGATTGGTGCTGCAAATACTAATCAGCCTCCCAATTCTCCAGATCCAACAAATTCGTCATCACAGAATAATACTCCGCTTACTCTTCCGCCATTAATGCCTCCTCAATAAAACAAAAAAGAGAATGCTTAGTGGAGTGTGGCGAAGCCACACTCCACTAAATAAAAAATAGAGTAAGGATGTAAGACTCCCTATTCTATAGCCATATAAAACCCAAAAGAGAGTTGCGGCGCGAAGCGCCGCAACTCTCTTTTGGGTTTTATGTCTTAACTTGCTTGGCTATATTTTTTGATTGGCAACAGCTATGCTACTTTTTGGGAGCCATTAACATCGTAATGTTTCTGCCTTCACGCTTAGGATATTGCTGAATTTCAGCAACAGATTCGAGATCGCTTGCCATACGATTTAACAAGACCTCGGCAAGATCAACGTGTTGGATTTCTCGACCACGAAACATTACTGTTGCTTTGACTTTATCGCCTTCTTTCAAGAAGCGCTCAGCATGATTGATTCTCACTTTATAGTCATGTTCTTCAATCTTGTAGCGCATCTTCACTTCCTTGACATCAGAAGTATGTTGCTTTTTACGAGCTTCCCTTGCCTTCTTTTCTTGCTCAAACTTGAATTTGCCATAGTCCATGATCCGACAAACAGGAGGATCGGCTTTGTCGCTAACTAGTACAAGGTCTAGCTCTTTTTCTTCAGCCATTTTCAAGGCTTCTTTGGGAGTTAGGATGCCGAGTTGCTCCCCCTCCCCATCAATGACTCGGATTTTTGGATATCTGATGCGTTCGTTGATTTGGGGAAGGTCTTTAATTGGCTTTTTAGTCATGAAATCTCTGTTGTCTAGACTCTTGGGGGTATTGGTTTAAATTACTAATGGTTTACAAATATATGCTGATACTAAGCTTTATATGCAAATCAAGTATTTGATATATTTTAGCTTAGCAGTTTTTTTGCTTGACATAAACGTTTAAGTATAGTACGAACTACCACTTCATGTGTCAAGTATTAGGCAAGCATTTTTCGTAAATTTTGTTTAACTAGGTCACCTGTAACCCGATCGCTTAAGGTCACATTACCGATCGCCGTTGGCAAAATGAACCGTACTTTACCAGCTTCAACTTTTTTATCGGTGGATAGGGAAGCGACAAGTGCCTCTTGATCAATATCTGTAGGTAGGGTTTGTGGTAAACGAGTTTTGGCAATGATAGCAACTTGTTGAGCTTGCTCTTCTGCTGACCATAGACCTAGATCAACGGCGATCGCTCCTGCAATGACCATACCTAAGCCCACAGCTTCGCCATGATTGTAAAGACGATAATTGGTAACAGACTCGATCGCATGACCGACAGTATGACCATAGTTAAGAATGGCGCGAAGATTGCCTTCTTTTTCATCTTTGGATACGACTTCGGCTTTGGCTTTAGCGCAACGATACAAAATGTTGTGCAGAAGTTCAGGTTTAACATAGCGCAACTGATCGAGGCGATCGCATTGAGCTAATAAATCGAATAATTCCCGATCCCAGATTACACCGTACTTAATGACCTCTGCCATTGCTGAGCGAAACTCACGGGCAGGAAGGGTCTTTAAGACTTCGGGATCAATCCAGACTAAACGGGGTTGATAGAATGCCCCAATCAGGTTTTTACCCTGTGGATGGTTGATCCCCGTCTTGCCACCGATCGCCGAGTCCACCATCGCTAAAAGTGTCGTTGGTACTTGGACGAGATCAATTCCCCGTAGCCAAGTTGCGGCGGCATAGCCCGACATATCACCAATCACGCCACCACCGAGAGCAATAATTAAGGAAGAACGCTCCAAGCGATGCTCAAGGGCAGCATCATAGATTTTTTGGAGTGAATTTGCGGTTTTAAATCTTTCTCCTGCGGGCAGTATTAAGTGAGCCACCTCAAAGCCAGCATTACTTAGGGATGTCTGGACAGTCTCACCATAATGCTTATAAATAACAGGATTGGAAACAATCAGGACTTTTTTGCTTTTCTTGCCTAAGCCAATTTCTACTAATTTACTGCCTAAGTTTTTAAGACTATGGGATGCGATCGCAATGTCATAACTGCGATTTGGCTGATTGTCGCCATTAAGTGCAACGGTAACGGTTGCGGAATTTTCGGACATATTTCTGATTAACTGATCTAGTCCTTATGTTAGCAGCGATCATGTTTTCAAATCTTGCAACCTAGAAACAAAAAGAGACGCTTCGCGTCTCTTTTTGTTATTTAGTCATGGCTTGGCATAACTCAATGATGGCAGTTTGCAGAGTGGCGGTTTCATCCTTTCCATGCTTGAGATCGGCTTCTAACCGTAACAAAATACTCAGCGATCGCATTAGCTTCTGACTATTTAACCCCTGTACCTCTTGCTTCAAGAAATAAACCCGCTTAGGATTACCAATTTCGGCAGCATCAGCGATCGCCTTATCATCGCGCTCACCCGATTCCTGCATCAGCTTAATCCAAAGCCATGTGCGAAACTGTCCTACCAAAGTTGCACAAATTCGCAAACCGACTTCGTTATTTCGTAGTAACTCAGCAATTAATGAAAGAGCTTGACTCGTATTAGCGGAACGAATCGCACTAGCTAATTGCAAACTATTGTGGGCTGAGGCTTGGACAAGTGGAGCAATTTCTTGAGCAGTAAGTGGTTTTGATTTTCCATAATGAGATAGTTGCAATTTTTGCAATTCCATTGTTAGACGACGTGTATCATTACCAATTGCATCAACCAGCAAATCTATGCCATCTGATGCTATTTTTAAGTCAATTTCGCCAGCAGCCTGTTTTACTAACTGGGCGATCGCATCAGTTTTCCAAGGAGGTATTAAGGAAAACTCTAAGACTTGGGCATACTTCTGCAATAATTTGGTAGATTTGGCTCTCCCATCAGGCTTATTCGATGATGTAAACAGGATATAGGAGTCTACAGGCAAATGAGTAAACGTTCTTTCTAACTCTGTTAGCAGCGATTCAGAACAGCGTTGGGCGATTAATGTATCTGCCAACCAAGTTAAGCGACTACCCATCCCAAAGGGAGAAGTGACAGCTTGGTTCAGCCCATCCATTACCTCAAGATCCCCAGTAGCATTGATTTTCACATAATTAAAATCACGCCACATCGGATCGACATGAGTATCTATCAGTTTTTTGACTGCTTGAGAAATTTGATAGTCGTCATCGCCCCAATAAAAGTAGACAGGCATTGTATGATTAGTTCAACTATGTGGTGTGGTGTAGAGATTTGATGATTACTAGAAGCAAAGAAAATAGTCAAGTTAGCCTCCGTACAAAGAAATCGGTTACAGAGCGTACAGATTATTATGCAAATTGGGGGAAAAGAAGCTTTGATATCTTGTTTGCATCAATTGTTTTAACTGTATTTTCGCCAATTTATTTGGCGATCGCTGTACTGATTTTCATTAGTTCTCCTGGTTCGGTTTTATATATTCATCCGAGAGTTGGTTTAAATGGTTCTAGATTTAACTGTATTAAGTTTAGAACCATGATTAATGGAGCGGATCAAGCTCTTGAGAGCTATTTAAACTCCTGCCCAATTAGTCGCGCCGAATACGAAGCATCTTTTAAACTCAAACATGATCCTCGGATTACTAAAATTGGTAGATTCTTAAGAACAACGAGTTTAGATGAGTTACCTCAATTCTGGAATGTACTAGTTGGTGATATGAGTGTGGTTGGTCCCCGCCCACTAGTGAAAGCAGAATTGGTGAAGTATGGCTCGGCGATCGATAAGGTACTCAGTGTTCGCCCAGGGATTGCAGGATTATGGCAAGTCTCAGGACGTAATGATATTCCCTATTCTAAGCGTGTCCAAATAGATGCTAGCTATGTCAGACGTATGAGTTTTTGGCTAGATATCAAGTTGATTTTTAAAACTATTTTGGTAGTTATCTTTCCGAAAGGAAATGGTGCATACTAAAAAAAAGGAGCGCTCAGCGCTCCTTTTTTTTAGCTAGCCTCTACGGCTACGACCTGTAGGACGAGAAGATAAATCAAACTCTAAAGCGGCTGCCATACCCCACAAAATAAAGGCAAGAATCCAGAAGAACTCAGCAGGCTCACCACTTTGGTACTGCT
Organism: uncultured cyanobacterium; assembly: GCA_963703315.1. Lineage (GTDB taxonomy): Bacteria > Cyanobacteriota > Cyanobacteriia > Pseudanabaenales > Pseudanabaenaceae > Pseudanabaena. The sequence goes on from OY969811.1 coordinate 679,999, forward strand.
TGCCTTCGCAAATTTTGCTACTACTCACATTAATGCTGTAGTTAAACCATAGATCGCTCAAAAACATAGCAATCCCTGCACTGCCAAGTAGTCGCCAAGATTGAGCAGCCTTGCCTCCCCAAAAAGCAAGTAAGAGAATAGTTGCCACAATTAGTAACCAAATATCGCCTAAGGCATAGACAATATTGAGGATTTTGCCTGTGTCTAGGGTAAACCCACTACCGACTCCAAAGGTGACATAAGCGGCAAGAACTACGCCAACAAAGCCAACCCCACCAACGATCGCCCATTGCTTAGGATAAAGATTGAGTCTGCGACCAATCACTGACATTGCCATGCCCCATGACAAAAAGACATAGGTAGCAGTGAAGAAAATATCGGCGATCGATGGAAATGTTGAGACTAGATTCTTTGCGCCTTTGGCTCCAGCCGTAATTAGCCCATTTTGATATTGGAAATCCAGATAGCCAAAAATTAAATTGCCCACTCCCCAAGACAAAATACCTAAGCCTAAGCCTAACCAAACATTGCGACCACTGATGATTTTTGGGCTACGCCAGTTACGCAAGCACAATAAACCTGAACAGGCGATCGCTACAGTTTGAAATATATAAGTCCCATAACGATACCAATTGGGACGAACGCTAAAATCTTTGATTACCTTGGTACATTCTTCTGGCTTGATGGGATATACATCGGTTGGGGCGCTCAAAAATAGGTAAAAGATTAAGGCTGTGGCTGCCCATCCGATCGCTGCCCAAATAATAGATTGCGTGGAAATCCCTGATGGGGAGGGAGATTTGGCTCTACTCATTGATATTGAACCTTGGCTACAACCATAAGAAATACAGTATTTGAAAGAGTGAAAATAACAAATGTCTGACTAGGCGCTGACTGTAAAAGTAAACCTGAGAATTAGGGCATATATATTAATTAGTATTAATTTTGCCAAATTATTGCCAGAGTTTACCTTTAGGTGTGTTTTTCAGCCAAGCTATGACGGAAACTGCCTCGGGTAGTTCGTTTAGAGCATCGATCGCACTATCGACAAAACTGGCATTGCCAAAATAGGAAGATGCCAATCGATGGACTTCACCTAAAAGAAGTTGTAATTTGCTTTCATCCCAGTTGGGAATTTGGACACTATTCAGGGGATTGATCGATAAAACTTCTTCCAGCGCTGAGATTGTTTCGCTTTGAGCAAATTTACCCTGCTGCATGAATTTCAGTAAATCTTGCTTAAAGGAACCTGCTTGTCTAACACCAAGGAGATCTTCAACTTCAAGATATACGGCTTGCAGTATCAGTAAACAACCTTGGACAAGATGTGTCCCTGCTGATGAACTCTGGGTAGGCGCTGTATGCAGTTGGTCAAGTTTGACTCTGCCCCATACGCTAAAACGTTGAGGTTCTTCTAACAACACGCAGGCTTTGCCTTTGTTATCAGTTAAGTCACGCCAAAGCGCTAAAGCTTCATCTCGATTGTCTCCAAACATATTGAGTAACCGAAATGTTTGCCCCTGATATTGCAAAATTGGTATTTGTTGATCTTTATTTTGTGGGTTTTGGACATTGATAATTTCAACGTCTTGGCGCTTCAGGATGAACATGTCTCTACTGTTGACTTAACTGATGTTACCAGTAGCAACAAAGCGTGGCTACCTAATGCCAAAGTTAATAATAATCCCAAAATTACATTTACACCTTGAAATTTAATTAAAAAGCAGAAAGGTTAGAAAGTCGCGATCGCAAGAAGATGAGGTGCGGCGCTTTGCGCCGCACCTCATCTTCTTGGGTTTTGGACTGGCGAGCGATCGCTATAAAACAGATTTTGGCACGGGTAAGAGGATGAGTAGGGCGATCGCCATTAAAGTTATGCCAATTAGATCTTGATTTCGGTCAATTTCGAGACTTTCATTCAAAATAAGTGGGCGTGGCATGGGTAACAAAAAGAATAATAGGCTATAGATTTTTAACCAAGGCTGCACTAGTAAGGCGATCGCTAGTAATAGGAGTCGAGAAATTCGCGCAATTTGGATGGTCTGCCGATAGCCAAACATGGCGATCGCTAAATTGCCGCCATCCAATAGATCAAAAGGCATAAGCTGCAAGGCGTTTAAGGCAAGTCCTGTCAGCCCTGCTAATGACAGGGGTGAAAGAGCTTGGATCGCATTTGCATTATTGGTATTGATTCCCGATTTAAATAGGGAGAAAATTGCTTGTAAGCAGGTTGCCAAGATTGAGTTTTTGAAATCGAAGGTGTTTACGCTGTTAAGCAATGGTGAGATGCTCTCATGGTTGGGGATCGGCGGAATGAGTAGCCAATTTCCTAAAAGCAATAAAATTATGGAAACACCTAAGCCTGCAATGGTTGGACTAATGGCTAAATCGAAGAGGATGCGTCGCTGATTGGTAGGATTTTCTACTGTTGCAGGATTAATGTTCAAACTACCTAGCAAACCAAAACCATCGATACAGGGTAGTAAAAGTGGGGGATCAAAGCGCAAGTGATGCTTTTTGGTGATGTAGTAGCGCGCGATCGCCCTTGCCATAAATATGCTGGCGATCGCACCAAAGTAAACAAGTCCTTGTTGCAGGTTGGGAAAGCTCAAGTCTTGGAGTTGATGAATATTTGCACCAACGATTAAGACAGTAAATGCTGTAAGTACAATGCTGGTGATACTGATGATCTGACTATATTTAAATCGATTTTTAGATAAAGCTTGATTTTGATTGCTCGGTAAAGCGAGATAAAAACAATATCTATTAGCTGAATTTTGCTGATTATCTGATGATTCGCTAAGATTTGCTCCAAAATCTGTACCTAAATTTTGGACTGGCACTTCCTGTAAATAACAAATAAAGCGATCGCCAAATATTTTTTGGATACTTTGACTAATGGTGTCGTAGGCATATTTATAATTTCGCGATCGTAAATGACCACGACAATAAATTTCTTGAGGACGGTATTCTAAATCCTTTAACTGATAAATATTTGAGGGGAAGCAGTTCTTGAGTTGTTTTTCTTCACTAGCACTAAGGTTGAGATTGGCTGCGTGACTTAGATTAGCCTCTGAGCAATAGTAGCTATAAATCCAGAGGCACAGCAAAAAACCTGTCGCTACAAAAATTAATGGTAGAGCGACTTGAGTAAGCATTGTCCATGCGATCGCTAAACTCGGTAACACAATTGCCAAAATCCATAGGAATATTGTTTGTGCCTGATTTAGTGGATGATCTAATGGTTGTAGCGATCGCCGATAATAGACTGCCACACAACCCAATACCATAAACACAAATACTTCTTCAAATCCCATCTCAATCACTTTTCAGCACTATAGACATCCTATATCAATCCGAAATGAGCAAAGAATTTGAATCTATCAGCGATCGCCTGCCCCCTCAAAACATTGAGGCAGAGGAGGCTGTCTTAGGGGGGATTTTGATCGATCCAGAGGCTGTATCACGGGTGCTAGATACTCTGCGTCCTGAAATGTTCTATGTGGCAGCACATCAGGAAATTTTTCGCGCTTGTTTGATGCTGCATAACCAGTCCAACCCGACAGACATGATGAGCTTGACGACTTGGCTCAGCGATCGCGATATGCTCGAAAAAATCGGTGGTCAAACTAAAATTGCTCAACTTTGCGATCGCACCGTCAGCGCGGTCAATATCGATTTTTATGCTCAACTGGTTGCCGATAAATATGCGCGGCGCAAACTTGCCGAAGCCGCTAGAGGTGTAGTCGAAATTAGCTACAGTAATGAAATCGAACTGCCGCAACTCCTCGATCAATCTGAGCAGAAGATTTTTGCGGTGACTCAATCACGCGCCCAACAAGGGCTTACTCCTGCTGCTGATATTCTCACGAAAACCTTTTATGAATTAGAAAATCGTTTTAATTCCCTTGGTACTGGTAATTCCACCGCTACAGGTTTAATCACAGGATTTTACGATTTTGATGCGATGACCAACGGCTTGCAGCGATCAGACTTGATTATCCTCGCAGGTCGTCCGTCAATGGGAAAAACGGCCTTCGGTTTAGAAATAGCCCGAAAAATGGCGGAAATCCACCGATTACCCGTTGCAATCTTTAGTTTGGAAATGTCGAAAGAGCAGTTAGTTTATCGCCTCTTAGCCAGTCAGTCTAAGGTTCGCTCTAGTGACATGGGCATCGATAGTAATCGCCTCCGCACTGGACAAATCAGTGAAAATGAATGGGGAACGGTGGCGATGGCGATCAGTGGACTTTCCGAACTTCCATTATTTATCGATGATACACCTAACCCTCCCATTACCGAATTACGTTCCAAAGCTCGCCGTTTACAATCAGAAAAGGGTGGTGTACTAGGGTTAATTCTAATTGACTATTTACAGTTAATGGAAGGTTCTGGTTCTGATAATCGGGTGCAAGAAATATCGAGAATTACGCGATCGCTTAAAGCTTTAGCCCGTGAATTAAATGTGCCTGTAATCGCTCTATCCCAATTAAGTCGTGGCGTAGAAGCGAGAACGAATAAGCGTCCAATGCTATCAGATCTGAGAGAGTCAGGCTGTCTCAGTGGAGACTCATTAATTACAATGGCAGACACAGGAGCCGAAATCCCTATCCGTGATCTGGTTGGTAATTCAGGTTTTGCAATTTGGGCAGTGAATCCTCAAACGCTGAAAATGGAACGAGCGATTGTAAGCAATGCTTTCTGCACTGGCTCTAAACCTGTATATCAACTAAGAACTCAATTAGGGCGAGCGATCAAAGCGACCGCAAATCATCAATTTCTAACAATTCAGGGATGGAAAAGACTTGATGAATTGCAAATAGGCGATCGCATTGCTATGCCTCGCCAAATCCCCTCTTTAGAATCAACCAAGCTTTTAAATATTGCTGTTAGTGATATCTATTGGGATCAATTAGTGCATATTGATCAATTAGGAGAAGAGTTAGTCTATGACTTGACTGTGCCAAGTTTAGAGAACTTTGTAGCAAATAACTTTTATGTTCATAATAGTATTGAGCAGGATGCGGATTTAGTAATTAATTTATATCGAGATGAATATTACAATCCAGAGACACCCGATCGCGGCGTAGCCGAAATCATTATTGCTAAACATCGGAATGGTCCCGTTGGCACTGTTAAATTACTCTTTGAACCACGTTTGACCAAATTCGAGAATATGGCTTCCAGTCGAAATTAAAATTTCAAAACCTGTGGCGCACACTGTACGTGCGCCACAGGTTTTGAAATTTTATCAGTTAGAATAATCTAAGCAGAGTGAATGGTTAATACATGGTTCTTACTGTTTCACCACCCGAAATCCAAAATCCCCCTTTAGAAGCTACTCCATTATTGTTAGGCGAAAAACGAGTCGCCCTGCGAGGCATTAGCTGGCAGTCGTATCAACAAATTCTCCATGCCCTTCCTCAAAGCCGTGGTGCAAGGCTTACCTACGATCGCGGAATTTTAGAAATTACTATGCCTCTGGAAATTCATGAATTTTCACTACGCCTGATCGAGCGTTTCATCCTCATTTTAGTAATGGAGATGGGAATGAAAATTAAAACAATGGGATCGACAACGATGGATCGTGAAGATTTGCAAAGGGGATCAGAGCCAGACTGTGCATACTACATCCAGAATCAGCCCCAAGTAGCGGGGAGAATCGTTGATTTTACTCAAGATCCACCGCCAGACTTAGTGGTGGAAGTGGATATTACGCATACTGACATTGATAAAAATAAACTTTATGCCAGTATGGGAGTGCCTGAATTTTGGCGTTACAACGGTAAGGAATTAAGGATTTACTCTTTGCAGAAAGCAGCATATATTGAGTGCGATCTCAGTCCCACTTTTCCCGCGTTCCAAAAAGAACATCTCTACAACTTTCTTGAAGAAGCACAACAGGATGAAATTGCGGCGGAAGTTAATTTTCGAGCTTTTGTAAAAGAGAATCTAGCATCTTGATGTCCTGCGCTTTGCGCGGGACATCCATCAGGAAACTGATAAGCCTTGCAATAAAGATTGAATTTGCTGATCAGTATGAGTTGCCATTAAGGTAATCCTAATTCTGGGAGTAGGTACAGTGGGCGGACGGATGGCAGGGGCAAAAATACCCTGTTCTTTTAAAAATTTTGCCATTTCTAAAGTTTGAGGAATATCACCAACCTCGATCGCAATAATCGGTGAGTCTAAGGCGATCGCCTTAATTCCCAAATCCTGTAAACCCTGCTTGACCAATTCCAGATTTTGCCAAAGTTGTTGACGGTGGTTACTTTCAGTTTTGATGATCTGAATAGCGGCGATCGCTGCCCCCGTATCCGCAGGAGAAAGCGCTGTGGTATAGATCCAAGTTGCCGCCCGATTGCGTAAATAATCAATTAATTTCGCTGAACCTGCCACATAGCCGCCCAAACTTCCCAACGCTTTGCTCAGGGTTCCCACTTGGATTAAATCCTGTTGAATCCCTAATGCTTGAGTCAAACCACCACCTCGATCGCCAAATACCCCTGTGCCATGCGCCTCATCGACTAACACCATACAGTCATATTGATTAGCTAAGTCCATAATTTCTCGTAATGGTGCGAGGTCGCCATCCATACTAAACACGCTATCAGTGGTAATTAGACAACGGCGATATTTAGCACGATGTTCTTCTAATTTGGCGGTAAGGTCAGCAAGATTAATATGCTGATAATCGATCGCCGTAGCACCACTCATTAAAGCTCCTTTTTTTAAACAGGAGTGATTATATTCATCTCCTAAGATCAAATCTCGCGCTCCCACGATCGCCGAGATTGTCCCCAAATTTGCCAAATAACCAGAACTAAACACAAGAGCCGCTTCTGTATTTTTGAGATCCGCGATCGCCTGTTCTAATTCTGCATGGATCGCCAGATGTCCTGTCACCAATCGAGATCCCGTTGCTCCCGTGCCGTACATTTCTGTAGCTCTAATCGCGGCATCGATCAAACGGCGATCGCCTGCTAGTCCCAAATAGTTATTACTGGCAAACATGAGCATTTCGCGCCCATCAATGGTGGCGATCGTCCCTGCTTTACTGCTGATAGTTTGGGTAGAGCGATACCAATTAGCTTTGTGGATGGACTCTAACGAGCGATCGAGCCATCCGTAAGGAGTAGATATAGGTTCAGTCTTCACACTTCTTAACAAGTCGGTTTAAAATGTTATCAAATAAAGGCTTTTTAGTAGCTTTTATTTGATATAGCTGTCATCAGTCTTGTTAGGACACAAAACCAGAAGTGAGTGGCGGCGTGAAGTGCCGCCACTCACTTCTGGGGTTTTGATTTGTTCTAATACAAACGGCAACAGCTATAACATTATTTTCCACTGTTATTATCTAGGTTTCAAAGATGACTGTTGCATATCCCCATAAATTTCGCGGTCAACTCAGCGCCGAAGACATTCTTGATAATGTGGTGCGTCAGCGTGAAGCTCATATCAAAACGTTAAATCGCTATCGTTTTAGTGAACAGCGTAGCTGTAAAGATCTAACCAATCTCATCGAAGCTTTGAATGGTAAACCCCGTGATTTGCTCAAAGATCTATCCCATCACGTTGCTGATGAAGCGCGTCATGCAGCTTGGTTGACCGATTTACTCTATGATTTGGGTGAAGACATCAGTACACCCGAAGGCGATTTGTATATTGATGAATTCAATCGCTTAAGCAAATATGAAACCTCTAATCTTGAAGATGGCATTATTGATTTCTTGGCAGGAATCAACGTTGCCGAAAAGCGGGGTTGTGAATATTTCGCAGCGCATATTCGCTCTCTCAAGAAAGTTGAACAGACTGATGAAAACATCAAGATCCGTGAAACCATTGAGAAAATTCTGCCTGAAGAGGCGGCTCATGTACGTTGGGGTAATCGCAAGCTTGCTGAGATTGCCAAAAAGAGTGAATCTCATCGTGTCAAGGTGGAAGCTGCTAAGCGTAAATATATAGCGATCGAGCAAGCCGCCTTTGAATCGGGAATGGATATTCTCGCTGGTGCAGAAGTCCGCCGCCTTGAGAACTTGCTAAAGATTGCTGATACTCTGCCCCTTTGGGAACGTCCTCAGTATTTACTTGATCGACTGCCTCAGACTTTATTCTCTCCTGAGTTACAGAAGACTAGAATCGACATCTTCAAAAAAGCATGGGAAAAAGATCCTTCTACTTTTGTCGAGAAGTTCATTCCCATGTTCTTTAATGGCAATCTCAAAGAGACTGCAAATAAGGCAGCAAGTCATTAGCCTACAGCGTTTTACGTTCAATTGAAACCCAAAAAAATTGAAAGCATCGCTTTCAATTTTTTTGGGTTTTTATGATTGTTTTGCTTCGGAGCCGTCGATGATGCGTTGGAACAGATAACCTGTACCTCGCGCCGTCAAGATTAGTTCAGGATTACTGGGATCTTCTTCGAGTTTGGCACGGAGACGAGAAATGTGAACATCGACAACGCGAGTATCTACGTGGCGTTCTGGTGTATATCCCCAAACCTCTTGCAAGATTTCGGCTCTGGAAAAAGCCTCACCCGATCGCCCGACTAGTAGCTCCAACAAACTAAACTCCATCCCCGTTAAGCGAATACGCTCATCGGACTTATAAACTTGTCGCTTATTGGTGTCAATTTTGATCGTATTGATATGGATGACACCAGAACTGGGGATACCTGATGTGCCATTGCGATCGAAGCGACGCAATACTGAACGAATACGAGCTTCTAGCTCTTTCGGTGAGAAGGGCTTAACAACGTAATCATCTGCACCTAACTCTAGACCTGTAATGCGATCGGCGACATCACCCAAAGCTGTCAGCATGATGATGGGAATATCAGATTCTTTGCGTAGCTCTTGACATACTCCATATCCGTCGAGCTTTGGCATCATTACGTCAAGCACAACTAAATCAGGATTTTCTTGGTGAAAAACTTCGATCGCCTCTTCGCCATCTGCGGCGGTGACAACTTCGTAACCGATCATCGACAGACGAGTTTCCAGAATTCGACGAATACTTGCCTCGTCGTCTACAACTAGGATTTTTTCCTTATGGTTTTCCAAGCCAGTTTCTACTCCACTATGTTGCTAGCTGTAATTTTAGTAAAATTTTATAACTTTACATATTTATTTAACTAAGTTTACAAGAAATCGGTCGTTACAATCCGAAAACAAAACTTAAAGTTTCAGCACAAACTTAATCTGATTTTTTGTGGTTAGGTGAGTTCTGATAGTTAGCCCACGATCCCCATCAATCCTATAGAGTGAAAGTCCCAGAGGTTAGCTCTTATACACTATGGGTTAAAATTGTAAAAGTTTTACGCAAAACGAGGATTGTGAAATTATGACTGAACCAACTCAAGTACCACAAGCTACTGATCCAAAAATGGGATTCAATACTTATGCTGAGCGCTTAAATGGTCGTGCGGCGATGGTGGGTTTTATCCTTGCAGTAGCGATCGAGTTTGTTACGGGGCAAGGTTTGTTGGCTTGGCTAGGTATCATTAATCCATAGTTTTTTCCCAGTTACTCCCTTCTCACTAAATAGCTGGGCATAATTAAAAAAACAGATCCAAAACCTGTGGCGCACGCTGCGCGTGCGCCACAGGTTTTGGGGTTTTATATTGAATTGCGCCCAGCTACTTAAAAAGAATAGGCGTTGTAAAGTGAATAATTAGTGGTGCATGGTTTAGCCGCGCATCACTAATTATTCATTAAAAATCCAGCAGTTCTAAAGAAGTAATGAAGTACTGCACTCCGTGCAGTACTTCATTACTTCTTTAGCGCTACCAAAAATCTTGTTTAGTTAATTTCTGTTATTTTTCTATGACATCTAGCAAAATCGAGAACTCTCTCTACTGGACTGCGGCAATTTTGGGATTAGTTCTCGATCAAGCCTCTAAATATTTAGTTGTGCAATATCTCAAGGGAGTGAAATCATTCCCCTTAATCAATGGGGTGTTACATTTTACCTATGCCACTAATACGGGGGCAGCATTTAGTTTATTTAGCGATCAAATCGATTGGCTGAAATGGGTCTCAATGCTTGTCAGTTTGGGACTAGTTGTATTTGGGATTTTTAGTAAAAACTTAAACCGATGGGAACAAGCGGGCTACGGTTTCATCTTGGCAGGGGCAGCAGGTAACGGGATCGATCGCTTTGTGGCTGGTTATGTAGTGGATTTTATCGATATCCGTATTATTCGATTTGCGATTTTCAATATTGCTGATGTTTCCATCAATGTCGGTCTTGTGTGTTTAGCGATCGCCGTTTTATTTGTGACGAAACCAACAAAGTCTAAAAAATTAGAATAATAGTTCTAACCAGATTTTTTGTGGCGCGGCTTCGCCGCGACACAAAAAATCTGGTTTCCTTTTCCTTTTGGGCTTTTGAGCGCGAAGCGTTATATTTCTAGTTAGAAGTTACTAAGAGAATTAGCGGCATGACAAATTCCCCAAAAATCGTAGTCGTGACTAATGGCAAAGGGGGTGTGGGTAAAACAACAACCGCGATCGCCTTAGCGGGCATCTTGGCACAGGACGCTAAAGTATTAGTTGTAGATGCCGATATACAGGGAAGTTTGTCTTGGTGGGTGGGGCGTAGTGATAAAAATATGGGTTTTGATATTGCCACAGAAATCGATCCTACCCATTTAAAAAAATTACCGAAACTTAGCAGTTACGATCTAGTATTGGTAGATACACCGCCTGCATTGCATTCCCATGCACTAGCGACAGTCGTAGCGATCGCGGACTATTTAGTTTTGCCAACACCGCCAGCACCGATGGACTTAACTGCTCTCATCGAAACTGTCAAAAGTACTGTAAGACCTGCTCAAGTACCACACCGAGTTCTGCTCACCCGTGTTGATCCGCGCTGCCTCAACGAAGCCCTTGAAGCTCAAAATACTTTACTAGAGGTGGGAGTACCTGTATTTCATGCCTTTGTAAGAGCTTACAAAGCCCATGAACGCGCTGCCCTTGAGGGTAAATTAGTAACACAGTGGAAAGGTAAAAATGCTAGAGAAGCAGAAGCGGACTATCGACGTGTAGTTGATGAATTACGGCGCGATATCTTGAAATAGATCTAATACCAAAACTAAAAATGGCAACGCCATTTTTAGTTTTGGTATTAGCCCTGACTGAATTCGTGAATTGGTATAAAAGATAGTTGCGGCGCTTCGCGCCGCAACTATCTTTTAGCTATAATTACTAAATAATTATTAAAAAATATGTCAACTAAAAAGAAAGTCGGAATTGGGGATTTATTGCGTGATGAAGTCCAAAAAGTTACAGACTTACCAGTGATTGAAGTCCAAGCAGAAACCATTACCGATACCGTTAGTAAAGTTGCTAGTCGTCCAGCTTTGAGCGCAGAAACCTTTCAGAGTAAAGATGATGGCTCAAATTCAAAAATCTTGGCTTTGGAATCAGCATTATCTCAATCCCAAAAACGTGAAGTTGAACTGTCCCAAGCGATCGCGGATCTGCAAAAGGATTTGAAATTTAGTCAAACCAATGTGGAACTTTTGCAAAAGTCACTGGCGGCGATCGAGCAGCTAAAAAATGAACTAGATCAACAACTGGTAGAAGTTAAACGCGACAACTTACGCCTTGCAGAAGCGAATATCCAACTTGCAGAACAAGTCAAGACTGTAAAATCAGCAGATATTCCTGAGACTCCAAGTTCTTCCCAACTAGTTTCTCAAAGTCCCCAAAATAATAGAGCGACTCCTCGTAAGCAACCTGTCGAGCAACCCTATCCCCATCGCGATCGCACTCCCTATGCGCGTCCAACAGGCTCTAATGAGCAATTGCAGCGTATAAACAATAAAAATATTGGCTGGATGGACTAAACCGTAAAACCGTAAAAGTAAAGGCTTAACAAAGCACCGCCTTTACTTTTGTGAGACTTGCTAATTGCGACAAAATAAAGAAAATGTAACATTATGCCCAAATTTAAATCAGATGCGCTAAACTATTCTCCGTAAGGTAAAAGTATTTATCGGTTGTAGCAATTGTTTTCTGTACTGACAGTTTTTTTCTGTTTCATCGTGACAAGCTTCTCTCCGACATCTCTATCTCTACATACTCATTGAATTCTTGGAGAAAGCATAATGTCTATTTACGTTGGTAACTTGTCCTATGAAGTTACACAAGATCATTTAAAGCCAGTTTTTGAAGACTACGGCAAGGTTACTCGTGTGCATTTCCCTACCGATCGCGAAACAGGTCGCGCTCGTGGCTTTGCATTCGTAGAAATGAGCCAAGACGCTGAAGAAGATGCAGCCATCACAGCCCTTGACGGTGCTGAATGGATGGGTCGCGTCCTCAAGGTTAACAAGGCTAAGCCTCGTGAGAATAATGACTCATTTGGCGGCGGCGGTAATCGTGGCGGCGGCGGCGGTCGTGGCGGATTCAAATCTGGTGGCGGCGGTGGTCGTTACTAAATCCATTTTTTAGAGCGCACAGCGCTCTAAAAAAAATAGTAGCTAATTACCCAAAATAGAGGAGAAAACTTAGTTTTCTCCTCTATTTTGCTATGCTATGCAAAAGTATGCACGCTTAACGTAGGTTTAGCATGGATTTGCAACCATTAGGCATTGTGGTTCAGGGTTCCTTAAGCGATGGCTTAGAGGTGAGGCTGAATGGTGAAATTTCAGTCGAAGATATGCGCGTCGGTAAGTTTTTGGTGGTGCATGGTCGGCATACGCGATTTTTTTGCATTCTCACCGATGTTACTCTCGGCACGGCTAGCCCCCGTATTCTCATGAATCCACCCGATCCTGAGAATACATTTCTAACTGAAATTTTGGCAGGGACAGGAACCTTTGGCACAATTAATCTCACGCCGATGTTAATGTTTGTCCCTTCTAATCCCTTTGATTTAATCACCCATAGAGTTAGTCAAAATAGCGATCGCGTTAAAAAGACTAAACGCAAAAAATCACCAACCTACGAGGTGATCGAAGCAAGCGACTTTCAACTCCTGCCTGTCAAGACAATTCCTAGTCATTTCTCGCAAGTATTTGATGCCACTGAACGCGATTTTCGGATTGTGTTTGGTTGGGAGGATGACCCGCACAAGAGAAATTTTGCGATCGGGCAGCCCATTGATATGCCTGTACCGATTTGTCTTGACCTTGATCGCTTTGTTGAGCGTAGTAATGGCGTATTTGGCAAGTCTGGTACTGGTAAATCTTTTTTAACGCGCCTTTTATTATCGGGAATTATCCGTAAGCAAGCAGCAGTGAACTTGATTTTTGATATGCACTCGGAATATGGGTGGGAAGCTGCCACTGAAGGCAAAAGATTTAGTACGGTTAAAGGCTTACGGCAGTTATTTCCCGCACAGGTACAGATTTATACCCTCGATCCTGATTCGACGAAGCGGCGCGGGGTGCGCGATGCTCAGGAACTTTACATTAGCTATGACCAAATCGATGTGGAAGATTTAATGCTGATTCGTGAAGAGTTAAATCTCTCGGAAGCGAGCTTGGAAAATGCGATTATTCTACGGAATGAGTTTGGGAAAACTTGGATTTCGCGGTTGTTAGCGATGACTAATTCCGAAATTCAAGAATTTTGCGAACAGAAAATGGGGAGTAAATCCTCGATTATGGCGCTTCAGCGTAAACTCACGCGCCTTGATGATCTCAAATATTTGCGCCAGACCTGTCCCGAAAATTACATTAAGCGGATTCTTGATGCGATCGCCGCAGGTAAACACATCGTGATCGAGTTCGGTTCGCAATCGAATCTACTTTCCTATATGTTGGCGACAAATATTATTACAAGGCGGATTCATCACTCCTATGTGCAGCAAGCTGAGCGATTTTTACAGACTAAAAATATTAGCGATCGCCCCCAGCAGCTAACGATCACCATCGAAGAAGCCCATCGTTTTCTTGCGCCGAATACGGCTAGACAAACTATTTTTGGGACGATCGCCCGTGAGATGCGGAAATATTTTGTGACTTTGCTAATTGTTGATCAGCGTCCATCAGGAATTGATAATGAGGTGATGTCCCAAATTGGTACAAGAATTACGGCTTTGCTCAATGATGAGAAAGATATTGATGCAATTTTTACGGGTGTAGCGGGTAGTGGCAATTTGCGAACAATTTTGTCGAAATTAGATTCTAAGCAGCAAGCGTTAGTATTAGGTCATGCTGTCCCTATGCCTGTAGTTGTCCAAACTCGTCCCTATGATGAGACTTTCTATCGCGAGATCGGCGAAGTCCCTTGGGAAGAAATTTCGACTCCAGAGGTTTTGCGGGTCGCGGAAGCTGCTAAAGCGGATTTAGGTTTTTAGATATTAACTAGAGAACATACTCTTCTAAGTGTCTAATTACGATTTAGGCGAAATAGTAGGAATTGGGTAAATTGGGATTCGCTAAAATTATCATCGCTAACCAAAATGAGACTCTGCGAACCATCGGCTAAACGGGGACCGATCGCCATTCCTTCTAAATTGTCTAGTTTAATCCCAAGGGTTGCTAAATCTAGAACTAGATTTTTGCGGATTGATCGCACGTTAGGACTAGAGCGAAAGCTTTTAATTGATGAGGTATCATCAGCGCTACCTGTAGCAATTTGCCAGATTTTGGCACTCAATCCTGCCGTGCCATTGGAGCGCTCAAGGGTGAGGAAATGTCCGCCGCGATCAAGAGCGACAAGATCATTTACTCCGATTTGGGTGACAGGTGGAGTCATCGCTTCGACAGGATATCGATGCTCGGCAACAATTAGCGGTGCGATGTTCCCAACTAGATAATGCAAAAATCGACTTTCCGATGGTTGGCTTGCATCGGTTTGGGTATCCTGAGCAAGAGCATTTTCAGTAATTGCAAAAACGCGATAGGGATCGCCGATTGAATCGCGAATTACGATCAATGCTTCAAAACCAAGATTATCTCTTACTCCCTGTGGTTCTGGATTAGGAAGTTGATTCTTTTGGGGATTTGTTTCTTTTTTAGGCTCGAACAAATAGCGCTGAGGAATTGGTAAACTGCGTAGCCATTTCCCTGTCAATAGGTCAAATTCATCGATAAATGACGGAATGCCTTTGCTAGTTACACCTTCACTGGAAATTAGTACTGTGCGATCGCCTGTTAAGGCAATTCCTTCGGGATCAACTTCGCCCTTAGGATAGGTATTGCCTGTCTTATCTTTGAGGAAATCTACGCCAATTACTTCTACATTCTCAAGGTTGGGATGCTCTGGCTCAGAACTGAATTTCAATTTGAGCGCATAAAATCGCGCAGGCGCAAATTCACTGCGATCATCGGAAATGGCATAGAAAGTATTTTCAAAGCGATCGTAAGTTAGCCCTGATAGACCACCGACGGGAGTATTCTCAAACTTTTGTTTTGGTAATTTATACTCATTAATGAAGTCTAGCGATACATTCAGAAATGTGCGATCGCTGGCTATTGCTGATGCATGATTAATGCTAAATGTTGCCAAAAATACCAAGCAAAACCCAATTAATAACTTCCAAAACTTTTTCAATGAGAACATATACTTATTCACAGGATTCACAACTAGGACGCGCTACTAGATTTTCGTATGGTTCGATCGCAAAAGGAAGTTGGGGATTCGTCAATAAATGGCGATCGCACAAATCAAAAAGCTCTTGCTTAGATTGCACCAAGCGCATTCCTGCTAAAAACTTACCTTCCGAATCGATACTTGTCCCGATAAAGTTCAAGAACTTCTTCAAACTATTGACATGAGACTTCTCTCTCAAATTATCTTGGTAAGTAATCGCAAATAGATGTTGAATATATTTATGTACATCGGCAAGGGTAATTACTTGGACAGGTTTACCCGCAAAGCGATCGCGTATTTGTTGAAAAATCCAAGGATTGCGAATTGCCGATCGCCCAATCATTACTCCTGCCGCGCCCGTTTCTTTTAAGACCTGTTCAGCTTTGAGATAGGAAGTCACATTACCATTGGCTAATACAGGACAATTCACTGTCTGTACTGCCTGACGGATCAAGTCGTAATGCACTTCACCGCGATATAACTCTTTAACAGTACGACCATGTAAGCTCAGCAGATCAATTTGATACTGATTGATTAATTGCAAAAGCTTTTCAAAATGCTCAATTGAGTCAAAACCAACGCGCATTTTCACAGTGAAGAGTCCAGAGATTTGTGATCGCAAAGCATCAAAAATCCGTTCAATAGTTTCAGGTTCTCGCAGTAATCCGCCACCAACATTTTTGCGATAGACACGCGGCGCAGGACAGCCGAGGTTAAGATCAATTCCTGCGATCGGATATTTCGTAAGCTGCTGAGCAATCCGCAACATATCAGGAATGCTTTCACCAATTAGCTGTGCAAATACAGGTCTACCCGTCGTATTACAGGTAATTGATTGGAGAATCTTTTTGTCGAGATTAGAGTTAGTATATACCCGAAAATATTCAGTCACGTAATAATCGGGACAGCCATATTCACTGAGCATTTGCATGAAGGCAAGATCGGTTACGTCCTGCATCGGCGCGAGTGCAGTCAGTGGTTGTCCAGATAAAATCGGTGGTGGTAAAGATTGAGAAGGCACAGTTGTTTGATAAACAGCAAAGTGTGAGACATTATCAATTGTTGATGATTAACAAATTTTGCTGCTACTTAGAAGACTTTTTAGGGGATTTTGGCATCTTAGTCTTTTTCGTTGCTAGTTTTTGCAGCTTTTGGACTTGCTTTAGGGATAATCCTGTAAATTTGGCAACTAAATCTATGGAGACACCAGAATTTAACATATTTAAGGCAATTTCATTTGATGCTTCAGCCTTGCCCTCAACCTTACCCTCCAGCAATATTTCTTGATAAATTACTGACTCTTTCATGATTTCGCTCCTGAGTAATCTTTGGATGATTTCTTTGTCTAGGGCTATACCAGATATTATAGCTGTGGAGGCTGTGACATGACTTTGCACCTGTTTACTCGAAATTTTATCATTATTAATATATTCAGGTTCAATCCATGAGCGATCGCCCCACTCCCTACAACAGCAAAGATGAGAATAAATCCTCTGAGTATAAACAGGGATCGCTTTTTAGTGAAGGGATTCAGCGTAGTTCGCGAGTCTATGACAGTGGTACGAGTTACGAAATGGGAAGTCAGTCTTTGCAAGTGTGGAAACAGGCGATCGCCAAGTATCAAGATGCCATCATCAAAACGATCCCCGCAGTTCAAACTTCTTTATTTGACTTGCCCTCTAGTCACTGCGATCCCCATACAATTAATCCCTTTACATTACCCATTCACCCTGCGGAGTTCTATCGCTTACCAAGTTATAGTGACGATGCCTGCATATATTTTGTGATCGATCTCACTACCGAGGCGCAATCACCCGTGCTACTGTATGTAGGTGAAACGTGCCGTTCTCACAAACGATGGAAAGGAGTTCACGACTGCAAACGGTATCTCCTTAATTATCGTGAACTGCATACCACCCACAATCTCCCGACACAAGTTGTCATGACCTTTTGGTGGGATGCGCCTTCCACCACCAAACCCCGTCAAAAACTAGAAAGAATCTTAATTGAAAAATGGCGATCGCCATTTAATAAAGAAAACTGGAACTTCTGGGGGACTCCTTTTGTAAATTAAATCGTCTGTAAATATGTAACTACATATATTTCAGTAATGATTTAACCAATCCTTGTCTGTATCTATTAACTTGATCTTCCTCTCAATATTTCTAAGGTTATTTATGACTCCTCAAGATATGAATTCTAAACATGATGAATCATGGTTTGCCAAATTTTTTATCGGCAGTATGGTATCGATCGCTCTTCTTACAGTACTTTTGTCTTTTTTGCCTTCCCCATCAGGATTACGAAATTCACCACAAACTAAAACCTCATTAAGGAATTCACAGAATATATCTGCTGTTGCTTGAGCGAATTTCTCTTAGTTAATTTGACTGATGTTTGACCTTAAAAAAGACAGCCTCAGTTTGTGCAGCCAGCTTATCCCATGCAAAACGTTCCCTTAGCTCTGATTGGGCATTATCAACTAAGGTTTGGGCATAGTCTTGATTGTGTAAGATCTCAATAATCCCATCAGCCAACGAATCAGCATCATTAACTCGTGTGACGATACCTGTGATCTTGTGTCGCACCACCTCTGGCAATCCCCCTGTATCAGATACCACAAGTGGAATTTTGGCAGCAAAACTCTCAAGGGCAACGATGCCAAATGGTTCATACAAGCTCGGAAAAACTGCACAATTAGCAACTTTCTGAAATTTCCAAAAATCTGCATCTGCCATAAAGCCAGTAAACAAGACTTTGTGATAAATACCGAGATCCCAAGCTTGGCGTTGCAGCAGGATCGAATAAGCATCCCCCGTACCAATAATGACCAAACGCACTTGATCATTCATTGTCGCGATCACCTTAGGCATTGCATTGAGCAGAATATAAATTCCTTTTTCATAGGTGATCCGCCCTACAAAATAAATAATTGCTTCCTCTGGCTTAGCGTATCGCGATCGCAGATCTTCAAGATCATGCTGGCGTTCAGCATTAATTTTTTGCCACCGATCAACGCTCAGACCGTTATAAACTACGTCAGTCTTGTCCGCAGGGCAATTTAGCGCTCGTTGCAACTCACCCCGCATATATTCAGAGCAAACAATTACCTGATGAGATGCTTGAGTTAAGCGGATTTCTTTATGGTGAATATATCTTTGCGTGTCATTGTGAATGCCATTACAACGACCATATTCTGTCGCGTGAATTGTCGTAACTAGTGGGATCTGAAATTCGGTAGTGAGGGCGATCGCCACTTCTTCGACTAACCAATCATGGGCATGAATCAAGTCTATAGAATTAGCCGCCAAAAGCTCTCTGGCGAAACTCAGCATATTCACATTCATCTGAGCAACCCATTGAAAAAAATCATGATTGGTTTCAACAGGAATGCGATGAACATAAATTCCATCAACAATTACTTCTAATGGCTCATTTTCAACTGCAACAGTGATTAAATGTACCTCATGTCCACGCTTAACGACTTCAGGATATAGCTCTGCTACATGACGAGAAATCCCTCCAATGATGCGTGGTGGGAACTCCCAAGCTAGAGCGAGAATACGCATGATATTTAAGTAAGATTTGAACTAGTAAAGACAATGGTAGAAACCAAAATCTAGAGAACTGATGAGCATTAATTAATTAAGCCTAGTCAAATATACCAACTTTCAATCTATCACAATTGCAATATGTCTTATGTTTCCTGTTTCTACTTGATTTTCAGTAAATAATTTTCAGTAAATAATTTAGTGATGTGTAGCGCCGCCACTCGCTTCTGGATTTTGTACTGCTAGATGCTGAGAAACATCTCAAGATATGTTACTCTCACTGCATAATTTGTGATACTTTTCATGGCAACCGTGTGAATTGTGACAGGAGGCAGTTATGACAGAAAACAAAACGAAAGAGGTGATTGAGGGCGTTTCTAAGCAAGTTGGGCAAACTTGGACAAAAGTACAGCCGCAGTTGCAAGCGCTATTACTGAAACTTGTTAAAAGTTTGTTGCCTGCGCTGCGTAACCTGCAAGTCAAGCTCACCGAGTCTGATTTGGCTAAGGCAGAAACAAGCTCAACTAGCAATACTTCCAGTAATCCGACACTAGATAAAGCTCTGAGCATCGGTAAAGCTCTTTCGACTAAAACGATCGCCGCTTTAATTGTAGCTTTAACAAAACTTCAACAAAGTTTAGAGAAGGAAACAGCTTTAGATGCCACAGGTGAAGCTGCGGGTTTACTCAATGCTTCGACCGAGCCAGAATCGCCATTGATGACCCAAGTAAAGCAAGAATTTGGCATTGCGTGGAAATTTGTGAAGGAGCAAGTCACTCCCAAAATTTTGGCATTTCTACAACTCTCGGTAGACAAGCTTGATCCGATCGCTACTAATATTTGGCAAAAAGCTTCAACAAAGGCAGCCGCAACACCTTCTTTGGTAAATTCTTGGGAAAAGCTGCAAGAAAATGACGCTTGGAAAAAGACTGTGACTGCGACTGCACCAATTTGGCGCTCAATTAGTGGAATTGCTGTACAGGTTCCCCTATCTGATGAAGTGAAGCGCATTCTGGATAAGCGGGCTGGTACTGTGGCGTTGGTGACTTTATTTTCACTATTGATTATTCTCAAGCCATCCCACGCCCATAGCCAAAATCTTAAAAAAGTTGCGAAGGAAGCAGCACCAGTTACTACCATCGCTCAAAAGAAACCGACGGCGGTGAAGCCTGCTCCTTCGGCTAAGCCTATTCCTGTCAATGATTTGGTTAAGCCAGAGCGTGGTGATGCCCCATTGACATCTGAACAAATTGCGATCGCCAAGATCCAAACCCAAGTTTCCGAAGTGGCAAACCAATATGGTGAATCTTTGCTAGGTTCAGTGCAAACTAACTTTAAGCGTGGACGCTTAATTGTGGCTCTGAATGATGGATGGTATCAACTAGACCCTAGTAAGCAAACTCAATTGGTAACTGATTTACAAAATCGCTCGAAATCTCTTAATTTCAAAAAGCTATTTGTTGCTGATGCCGAAAACCATCTCATTGCCCGTACACCTGTAACTGGCAATGAAGTGATCATTTTAAGAAACTAAACTTAATGCGGCAATTTATACTGTATTGAAAGTTTTTGAAATCGACGCTTCGCGTCGATTTCAAAAACCTTCAGTGCAAAGTGCTGTAGTAGTTAGGTTTTTATGGCAGAAATAAAAGATCAAAGACATCCTCAGTACACCAAAGATCGGCAAATCTTGAATGATTTATTGACGCAATCTGCACCGAGCAATCGTGACCATGCAGATCTGGCGCGTTTAATTGTGCGCTATAAAGGATTTATCGGTGCGCGTGACATTCAAACTGATCTGCTCAAGGTACTTGATAGCTGGCAATTAACGGAAGAAGCATTATTTGCTAAAACTAGGGCGATTCATGCGATCGGCAAAGTGTATATAGCCCAAGATGAAGGTCAAGACGATTGGGCTTAGAACAAGAGAGTGGCGGTGCTTTGCACCACCACTCTCTAGAATATAAAGTCATGACAATCTGACAGAACTTTACTCTTATAGCGTGTTAGGACAAACCCAATAAGAGAGTGGCGGCGCAAAGCGCCGCCACTCTCTTATTGGGTTTTGATTTGTTTAATACAAATGGTGACAGCTATATTAAGCTGATAGTCTCTATGTACCAATAGAAAAAGTGTTTATAATAGGCTATTAGATTACCTAAGAGCAAATCAGCGCTGGATGCCTACTTTTGTAAATACTCCGATCTCATCAAATACATCACAGTCAAAGCCATCCCAAATTAAGGTTTTGATTGTAGAGGATGGCGAAAAAGATCGGTCTATTTATTGTCACTATATATATTCTGATCCTACCCATAGTTATCAAATTTTTGAGACCGATCAGATCCAAGAAGCTTTTAATATTTGGCGATCGCATAGTCCTGATGTGGTACTGCTCGATTTTGATTTGGCTGATGGTAGTGCGCTCAAGTTTTTAGAAAGCATTAAGGCGAGTGTCCTAGAGCCTCAACCTGTAATTATCCTGACTAACTATCAAGATGGGCTATCGACAGCTAATGCCATCAAGATGGGTGCAGCCGATTATTTGGTTAAAGATGAGATCAGTGCGGTTTCGCTACGCCGTAGTATTCATTGGTTAGTTGATCAGTTTTCATTAGTGCGGAAGTTGCAGCGATCGCGACAACAAGAAGCTTTGATTTCGGAAATAGCACTTCATGTTCGCCAATTTCTAGAATTAAATAAAATTTATGAAGCGATCGTGCAGGATGTCAAGAAATTCTTAAACGCCGATCGCACTGTGATTTATAAATTCAATCCTAATATGAGCGGCACGATTGTTGCCGAAGCTGTCGATGCACCTTGGGAGGCTAGCATTCATGCAAATATTGTTGATACCTGCTTTCGCGATAATTTAGGGGGGGAATATCGGCATGGCAGGATTTTTGCAGCCGAGGATATTCATCATGCCAACTTAACTGCCTGCCACATTCAACTTTTAGAACGTTTTCAAGTAAAGGCAAATCTCGTAGTTCCTATCCTCTTACCTGATCCTGCGGCGTATTTTGATAACGATCATATTAGTGAGCCACCATCTCTGTGGGGGCTATTAGTTGTCCATCAATGCTCATCTACTCGTCATTGGGACGATTTGGACTTACGCTTATTACAGCAATTGTCAGTACAACTAGCGATCGCCATTCAACAAGCCGAACTCTATCAAAATCTTCAGAACTTGAACTCTTCTCTAGAAGAGAAGATCCATCAACGTACTGCGGCATTGCAAGACAGTGAACGCAAATTACGCCAAAGTGAGCAGTTACTGAGAGTTTCCTTTAATAACGCGCCTGTGGGAATGGCAACCCTCAGTTTAGAGGGAAATTTCTTAACAGTTAATCAAAATATTTGTAAAACCTACGGCTATTCGGCAGAAGAGTTACTACATCTCAAAGCGATCGATATTACCCATCCCGAATCGATCGAACCCACGATCGCGAGCTTAAACAGATTGGTCAGGGGGGAAGCATCCAGCACCATGTTGGAGAAACAATACATCCATAAAAATGGCAAAATCGTGGACGCGATTAGTCGGGTTAGCTTGATCCGTGATCCAGATAATGATCCTGTGCAGTTTGTAGTGAGCGTCGAAGATGTCACTGAGAAGAAGCAAAATGAAGCAAAACTAGCTGCTGCTAAGGTAGCCGAAGCCTCCAATAAAGCTAAAAGTGAATTTTTGGCAGCCATGAGTCACGAAATTCGCACACCAATGAATGCTGTCATTGGGATGGCGGGTCTCTTAACCAATACGCCCCTTTCCACACAGCAGCAAAAATTTGTTTCTGGAATTCGACAAGGCGGGGAAGTATTACTGTCGGTAATTAATAAAATCCTTGATTTCTCTCAAATTGAATCTGGCACCATTGAATTAGAAGAACATCCTTTTGATTTCCGTAATTGTATTGAAGAGATTCTGGAGTTAATGTCATCTAATGCTGCGGAAAAGTCGTTAGAACTATCTGCGCTCATTCAGGGGGATGTCCCCCAACACATCATTGGTGACTCTACCTGTCTACGCCAAGTTTTAGTGAATTTAATCGGTAACGCGATCAAGTTTACTCAAAAAGGTGAGATTGCGATCGCCGTGAATTCAACCTTAGTGGAGCCAGCATCTAATACATATCAATTGGATTTTCAGGTGTGTGATACAGGTGTGGGTATTGCTCCAGAGGCAATCAATCGACTATTTAAGCCCTTTAGTCAAGCAGATAGCTCCATCACGCGCCAATATGGTGGCACTGGATTGGGATTAGCTATCTGCAAAGAGCTTTGTAAGCTCATGGGTGGCGATATTCAAGTAGAAAGTACCCTCGGAAAGGGGACAACCTTTAGCTTTACAATCCGTACTCAAGCGATCGCCTCCGAATCTATAGCGATCGCCCCTGAACTAGCTCAAAAACGGATTCTTGTAGTCAATGCCAATAAAACAGTTCAGAAAGCTATTCTTCTATATGTCCAAGCTTGGGGAATGACGGTTCAAGCTGCCTATTCAGAAGGTTCGGCTTTAAAATATTTAGAAACGAATGAATTTGACGTTGTGTTAGTTGAACGTCATTTGCAATCATTAGATGGATTAGATTTTGCCAGCAACATTCAAGAAGTTTTTCCTGACTTACCGCTTATCATCATGACTTCATTTGTGGATACTAGTATTTCTAGTTCTACACACTTGGCTGGATATTTGACCAAACCGATTACTTCATCAAAGCTGTATCAACTATTTTTAAACTTATTTGCAACTGCTGATGCTCAGCCCCCCAGCCATCTAGTTGATAGTTTTCAACTAAGTAGCAATTTTGCGAACGAGCATCCCTTTAAAATTTTGATTGTTGAAGATAACTCTGTCAATCAACAAATTCTCTCACTTATGTTGGAAAGTCTAGGCTATAGAGGGGATACGGTGGATAATGGATTAGAAGCTGTCAATGCGCTAGAAAGACAAAACTATGATTTAGTCTTTATGGATATCCAAATGCCGATTATGGATGGCTTGACGGCTTGCCAGCATATTCGCCAATTATCAGAACGCAGTCCTTGGATTATCGGACTTTCGGCAAATGCATTTAGAGAATCTCGTGAAAAGGCTCTATCGATGGGAATGAATGATTATCTTACGAAGCCTTTGCAAATTGAAGATTTAGTAAAAACTCTACAACGTATTTCTGAGTATTTAAAATCTAGTGACCAGCCTTTAGGATTAGCAAAAAGTGATTTATTATCTCAAAGCCTAGATTCGTTAACTGAAAACCCTATTGAGTTAGCGAAAGTTCCATTTAATAATCTTGATAATCTTGAGCCATCTATCACTGGCTCTAATACTTACTCAGAATTAGAGTTTTCTATTGCCGAACTTAATGTAATTAATCCTGCCACAATCCAAGGCTTAGAAAGCTTTATCAGTAAGCATGAACTAAGTGAAGTTATTGAGTCCTATTTAGCTGAATCAGAACTAGCGATCGCAAAAATGAAGTATTCATTAAAGCAATTGAATTTTGCGGGAATCAGCTTTGAGAATCATTCACTCAGAGGAGGATGTGGCACTTTAGGGGCGGATCGACTTGTGGCGATTTGCAAAGAATTAAGCCATGCTTGTAAGATCCAAGATCAGGATAGCAAGGTCAAAGGTATAGAGCAGGTTATTCAGAAACTAGAGTTTGAATTTGCTAAAGTATCTCAAGTGTTGAAACAAAAAATGTCTGCTTAAGGATCTGGGCATAATTAAAACCCCAAAACCTGTGGCGCACGCTGCGCGTGCGCCACAGGTTTTGGGGTTTTATATTTAATTGCGTCCATATTCTTAAGTGAGTTGCGGCGATTCGCGCCGCCAATCATCTTCTGGGTTTTATCCTAAGCAAAACTTTTGCTATAGTGAGAACGCAAAGCGCTATAGTTATGTTCAAAATTGGAAGATTTGCAAGAATTATTGAGAGCCTTAGCTTATGTCAGCCGCAACCAAAAAGTATCGATTAATTACCCGTAGCGATTTTGACGGTGTAGTTAGCGCTGTATTACTCAAGGAACTGGATATGATCGATGAGATCCTATTCGTCCATCCCAAAGACGTGCAAGACGGTAAGGTAGAGGTCTGCGATCGCGATATTTTGACGAATCTCCCCTATATTGAAGGTGCATATTTAATCTTCGATCACCATGCTAGTGAAACGATGCGGGTTTATGACACTCCTGAAAATCATATTATTGAAGGTGATGCGCCCTCAGCCGCGAGAGTTGTTTATAACTACTACGGTGGAAAATTAAAGTTTCCGCAAATTTCCCAAGAGATGATGCAAGCGGTGGACAAGTGTGACTCAGCACAATTTGACATCAATGATGTTCTGCATCCCCAAGGTTGGGTCTTATTGAGTTTTTTGATGGATTCGCGGACAGGCTTAGGAAGATTTCGCGAGTTTACGATCTCTAATTATGCCTTAATGATGGAATTAGTGGAAGCCTGCCGTATTCAGACGATTGAAGAAATTATGGAACTTCCCAACATCAAGGAACGTGTAGAACTTTATTTTACTCAGCAAGAAATCTTTAAGAGGCAGATTCAAAGTTGCGCTGAAGTTTACGATAAGCTCATCGTAGTTAATTTACAGAACGAAGAAACGATCTACGCGGGCAATCGCTTTATGGTGTATGCACTCTATCCTGAGTGTAATATTTCCATGCACTTGATGTGGGGAAGACAAAAGCAAAATACTGTATTTGCAGTTGGGAAGTCGGTGATCAATCGTACCTGTCCTCTCAATATCGGAGAGTTGATGTTGAGATATGAAGGAGGTGGTCATGCCAATGCGGGTACTTGTCAGATTGCTAATGAGCAAGCGGACAAGGTTAAACAGGAATTGATTGATGTGATCATACGGAATAATCAAGGGGTGCAACCAGCGACGCTAGCTTAGGACGCAAGCTTGACAAGGCGATCGCTCGATGACTGATTTTGGCTTTGACTTCAGGAGCAATCTCACCAAAGGTTTGCTGAAGCTCTGGCACGAAAAAAATCGGGTCATAGCCAAATCCACCGTTACCAACTGGTGCATCAGCGATCGCCCCTTTGCATATCCCAATTGCCTCGGCAGCGATCGCGCCATCGGGTGAGGCGATCGCGATCGCACAGACAAATTGTGCTGCTCGATTAGAAGCACTACGAAGTTCTTGTAAAACTCGATCAATACGTGAGCGATCAGTGTCTGCATATCTAGCGGAGAGTACTCCAGGAGCGCCGTTGAGAGCAACTACTTCTAGTCCTGAGTCATCAGCGATCGCCCATTCGTTAGTGGCGATCGCCACCTGAGAAGCTTTAAGCCGTGCATTCTCAATAAAAGTTATCCCTGTTTCTTCAACATCAATGCTGTCAGGTTTTGCAATCAGAGTTACGCCTAGATTTGCCAAATAAGCGCGAAATTCTTCTACCTTACCAGCATTGCCACTGGCAATCACTAATTTTTGAAGTGGAGTGGATACAGACATTTGTTAAACCATTTGTGAATTGTCGTGCCACAAAAATAAGCTTTTTGCAGCATTTTTGCATAAGGCTTAAATTTTACAGCAAAAAAACAATAGGACTTACGCAAAATGATTTTATCGTAGGGTCAATTCATGAATTGACCCTACGATAAAATCAGGGTTTTGAGGTATTTTTGCGTAAGTCCTAAACAAAAGAGATATGCAGTGCAAAGCATCGCATATCTCTTTTGTTGTTATGGTTTCAAGCCCAAAAAGAAATCTGACTGGAAGCGATCGCTAGTTTCCGAATAAACAAAAACAGCCCCCCCCAGTTTATCTATTACTTTTTTGATTGGAGCAGGAAGTTCTGAATTTGCTGGTTTATCAGTATCGTCGGGGTTAGGCATTATCTCTGCCAAGAAGAATCCTGCACCTAGTTTGGCGATCGCATTAACATTGAGATAAAAGTAACCGAAGTTGGGTTGAGGCATATCGGCGATCGCGTCTCGAAACTCTGGAGATTCCGCAAGAGTTGTTTTAGGGACTGGGATAAATGCCGATGCTGTATTTGCCCCTAAGGTAAAGATTAAAGTTTGGCGATCGCGCCAACCGTAGGCGAATATACTTTGAGTTCTGCCCTGCTCTCGACCATCGGGAAACTCAAAACTAGTTAGTAAAGTTGTCCCCACTTGGCGCTTTTTCACTTGCAGAAATTCTTTGTCAAAACTGACCAAATATTTAGTCAGTTTATCCAGAGTTGCATTAGCAGCTTCGGGCTTTGATGTACGAATTAAGGCTCCTAAGGTAAGGTCAATGCCCATTTCTTTAAAAGGAGAGCGATCGCTAGGGAATACCACCAAGGCATATTCGCCATCAATCCAAGAAATAACATCTTTCTCAATATCAAGGTTGAGTCCCGATCCAGCAATTAAAGGAGTGAGCATTCGCAAGCTTTCCACAAAGATTTTATAGGATGGTTGCAGCTTTGCCTCTTCTACAAACCACTGCCATTGACGATTGAGGTTGCGGCTGGTAATAGCTCCATAAATATTTGATGGCAGATAGGAAAGAAGCCGATCGCGAGTTGCGTTATCCTTGGGCAAGGGCGATCGCACTTCTGAGAAATAGCTATTACTTTGACTGCGTATACCTTTAGGAGTTACCCATGTAAACAAATCTAAACTGCTGTACTGCCCTAAAGTATATTTCAAGCCTTGAAGATATTCGGCACGACTGAATCCTGGAATATCCGATGTTTCAGGCAAGTCAGCAGCAAGGAGTTCTGATATCTTTGTCAGTTCTTTAAAATCACCATAGCCAGCAATCAACGAACGGTTCCATAATGGATGATTGAGCGATCGCAAAAAGAGTTGATTATCAGCTAAAGAATCAGATGCATGAGTATCAATCATCCTCTCAATAGTTTGGCGATCAGAGGCAATAACCGCGACTCCACTGGGTAACTGGGCGATCGCAAAGCGCTTAAAGTTAAAGTCTAGAAGTTGTGGAGGAGCATTTTCATTTGATTCGGATTCATTCTCAAGATTAGGATTCTGATCATCTGGGGATTGTTTGGTACGCAGAAGCGAAGTTAACGAGTTTTGAGCGTTCAATCTTCGAGAAGTGACGGATTGATCATCTTCAGAGTTCTCTTCTAATTGCCATTCCCGAATCTTGATGTTTTTGTACAGGGTTTCCTTGGGTTTTGGCAGCCCTCCTCCTTGCAACTTTTGAATGAAATCCTCAAATTTCTGGCTATCTTGAACTACAGACAAAGCCGCAACTGAAAACTCTAATTTATCAGGATCATTCATCAAAAAGGCGATCGCTAGTTCTTTCCCCAACCAAGGCTGCACATCTTTAATGATAGAGAAGTCTTCAGATAGCCCTAGAAAATTTAGAAGTTTGTTGATCGCTAAAATTGGACTTTGAGCAGGTAGCTGAAACTGCTCTAATGCTTGCCAAGAGCGCTGATCAACATCAACAAATACCAAACCCAACGCATTTGTCGGAATCTGTTTGGCAATATTCAAAGAACGTTGAGCAAATTGATGATCTATCGCTTCCTTGAGGTTAGCTGCTTGTGGAGCAGCAGTATTTACACTCAAATATCTAGTAACGCTTTGGCTAAGTAACGGATTACTTTGAGAATTAGCGATCGCAGGTAAGGCTGATGTACCAGCACCAATTGCCAAAATCGCCGCAAATAAACTCTTCACTCACAACCTCTTATAAAAAAATTACACTTATAAAACAACAAATAAAACAACAAATTTCCGAGTTTTTAAATGACAAACAAGACTAATCCATCACAGATAGAAATAGGCGGCGCTTTGCGCCGCCTATTTCTATTATCAATTGATATTACAGCTAGAAATTTTGGCTAAAAGTGCAGCATACTGAGCCTGAAGTTCTTGTGCCTTACTATCTTTTGATTGATGCCATGCGGTTAACCAAAGTGGTGTCGGGAAATGTCCATTAGGCGCAGTTTGCGAGTAAGTAGCATTAGATGAAATCCAATTTGCATTTTGTCGCCAGCCCACAACTTCGCTAAAGGTTTGCCAACTTTTCAAAGCCTTGTCTTCTTCAATGACCGCACCAAATATCTTACTGACTTCATCGGCGGAAGTATTACCAGAATCACTAGTTTGACTTGAAGGCTGAAATGGAGTCTTAGTAACTTCGGTAGGACTGTCAGGGACTAATTTCAACAATTGCGACGAAGCCCTAACTTCATGAGCTTTCTGAGCTAAAATCTGCTCTTGAGCTTGTTTAATTTCTTTAATGAGAATTGGCGCAAGTACTCGAAATTGATTGTTAGGGTTAGCCACAGCCGCTTTAACTGACTGAATCATCACGTTCCATTCATTCAAGCCAAAGCGATCGCCTATTTCCTGTAGCTGCGTGCAGATTGTGGCGAGATTTTGACGACTGCGAGGACTATCTGGCTGCTTAAATAGCTCCAGCATATTCCGTAATTTAACAGGGATTTCCGATTGAAATACACCCAACATCTCTCTTGTATCAACCTTGGTACTAGTTTGGGTTCCGCTCTTAGCTTGCGCTCCAGAGCCTTTGCCTGAGATCAAGATTTGCAGATGATTTTTAAGTTTTTCAAAAATTTGATCAGAACCTGCCATCACTGTGTCAACGGCATCTTTAGTTAAGCCATAGGGACTTTGTAGATGTTCTACTAATTCTTGCAATTTATCAAAGGCTTGGAGAAAAAGAGTTTGCAGATCTTGATCAACCTTAAAATTAGTATTCTCACGAATGACTTTAAAATAATCCTCAAAGTTGTGAGCAACGTGCTGAATGCTACTAAATCCCAGCATTGCTGCTCCCCCTTTAATCGAATGAGCAGCTCGAAATATTTCATTAACCGCTTCCGCATCCCCCATGAGCGATTGTAAGTTGAGTAGTCCTGACTCAATTGTTTGCAGATGCTCCTTAGCTTCTTCAATAAAGTAACCTGTAATCTGCTTTTGCTTATCTTGATCCATGATATGAGCCTCTGCAATCCTAATGTAATTCTAATCTATAGCTATAGCCCCAAGAAATAGTTGCAACGCAAAGCGCTGCAACTATCTTTCTTACCCCAAAATTGATGACATATAGATTTGATTTTGGGCGCTAAATCCATAACGACCTTGACTATGCTGTCGCCAAAGTTTATCGATGAGTTGTAAGTCATCACAAGAAATTTGCTTAACTTCCTCAGCAGACAATACCGAACCAATATTTTTACGAGCCGCTTGACACATCACATTCCATGTTTCTTGATTTGCTTCTTGCCATTTACCACTGGCTAGTAAATCTTGTAATTTTGTATAATCAACTCCTGTAGACGATTTGAGTGTTTGCCTTTGCGGTGATGGCGCGGAACTAGCGATCGCCGCCAAATTACTGCTAGGACGGCGAAACCGTAAGGTCATTGTGCCATTTCCCTGCCCATCACTTAACAAAATTGCTTCACCAGTAGCTGTGAATTTGACGGCAATTTCCACTTCATCTAGAGCTAGCCCATTGGCGTGACTTGGAGAACTATCAGTTGCGAGTTGCTGAACTAAGCTAGCAAGTTTTTGAATGCTGTCTTTGATCTTAGTGGTGCTAACCGATTTGATCGACTCACCAGTGGCGCGATCGCTATTTGCTGCAAACTCAATTAGTATTTCTTCGCTATCCATGACATCCTTAATTTGGTGCTATTGGGGGCTGTTTAGGGCTATTGGCTAGATCTTAAGATGACCTCTCTGCCTAAATTTTAGGAGGAAATCGCCTCAGAACTATGCATATCCGACTCTTTATTCAAGTTATTGTTTAAGTTACTGTTTAAATTGCTATCTGAATTGTTACCAAAAGCATTGTTTAAATTATTGTCTTTATCATTGCTCTTGTCATTAGTATTATTGCTCTTGTCATTAGTATGACCGTTAGTGTTATTACTAAGACCATTGGTTACAGCAGCAGTAACATTAGGAATTGGTACATTCGGCTTAATCGCTGTAATTCTAGCAGCGATCGCTCGTTTTGTTAGTGCCGTATTATAAGCAGTCGTAATTGCCAAACGATCAACCATGCCAATCACCCGTTTTGGCTGATTACGATCCACTACAGGCATTTGCCGCAAATCTCTAGTTGCCATCCGTTTCAAAGCCTCTGCCAGAGATTCATCGGCAAAAGTACAGATTACTTCATTAGTACAAATATTCTGCACGGTCATGTCTTCAATGGGGCGATCGCCGTTAGGTGAAGATAGAATGCGTTTGATGTCTTGAGTCGTCAAGATACCTTGTAAATGGTTGATGTCATCAAATACTAGGGCGCTGTGATGATAGCCGCTAGTGATAAATTGGGCAGCTTGTAGCAGAGGCATCGAATATTTGATTGAAGCAGGATTGAGGGTCATGACTTCGGCAATCTTAATTTTTTCGAGAACTTCGATATCGGCAGGTAAGTTTGACCATTGCATGATCATCCGATCTGCTCTGGAGGTATCGATTTGATCCAGCACCCACGCACAAAGTCCGACGGCTGCCATCAGTGGTAAAACAATACGGTAGTCACGGGTCATTTCAAAGAGCAATAACACCGATGTCAAGGGAGCGCGAACTGTTCCTGCTAGTACTGCCGCCATGCCGACTAGGGCATAAGCAGGGGATGCGGCGATCGGAATTGAAGCAGGTAATAAACTGGCGATCGCCTGACCATAAAAACTACCCAGCACTGCGCCTAAAAAAATCGAAGGGGCAAAAATCCCACCCACAAAGCCACTAGCTGAGCTAATTGCTGTTAGTAAAAGTTTGATTACTAACAAAATTGCTAACAAAGGAATTGTAAAAGGCGTATCTTGCAAAATCGATTCCACAGTTTCATAGCCAATGCCGATCGCTTCAGGGAAAGTCAAAGCAATCAGTCCAACGCATAGCCCCCCCATCAATAATTTGATAGGCATCGTTAGGGTTTTCATGAATGGGGCGATCGCCCATTCCCCTGCAAAAAATTTCTTGGCTTGCTTAATGGCACGGGTAAACATCAGCGCCACTACACTAGCTAGCACCCCCAAACCGAGATAGAGAGGTAACTCCCAATAACTGCGTACCTCATAAACTGGCAAACTAAAAGCTGGTCGCTCACCGAGGCTAATCTGGGAGACTAAAGCAGAAATTACCGAAGCCGTAACCACCACACTGACATCAGAGTTAGGACTAGATTTATCAGTTCGATAGGAATCGCGTAACAATACCTCAAGGGCAAAAAATACCCCTGCGATCGGCGCATTAAATCCTGCGGCTAGTCCTGCCGCTCCCCCAGCACCTATCAACAGCCGAATCCGTTCGCTAGAAAACTGCATCATTTGACCTAGTAGAGAGCCAATATTGCTACCTAGCTCAACGCTTGGTCCTTCAGGTCCCAGAGATGCTCCTGCCCCTAGAGAAAGAGCCGCCGCTACAGTTTTTAGAGGAACCTGCGAATAGGACTGCACCATATCGCGGTTAGAACCTAAAGCTTCTACTTGATCTAGCTTGAGGCGGACAATGCTGACAACTAGCGCTCCAATCATCGGAATCAAGATGATTGCCCAATGCCACTGAGCGCTGATCACTACCGCTAGTTCATGCCAATAAAATTCTTGAGCAAATAAAATCAACTTCCGAAACAGAGTCACACCCGTGCCACTGATCACACCTACAGCGATCGCCGAAACAAGCATGACCGTCTCCGCAGATGGCTGAAGACGGTTTAAGACAGTCACCAGTAAGCGGGAAAGCGACATGGTGGAAACTCGTGGAGAGGAAATAGTAAGTGTTAACTAGAATAACTTTTTGACGGGAGCATCGCTCCCGTCAAAAAGTTATTCTAAAGTTTGAGTGTCAATTTGATCAGGTATTTCTAGATTCGGATCTAATTCAGAAGTAGAAGCTTCAGGATTAGACAGGTCAGGATTGCTCTCAGTGTTAACTACGGCAACTAAATCAATTTGTTGACGATAGTAATCAACACCTTTGACCTGTACTTCAACGCGATCGCCTAAGGAATATTGACGACCACTGCGACGACCAACCAACAAAGTTGAAGCCCTTGCTCTGCCCTTACCATTAATTAATGGGAACTCATACCAATCATCCTTTAGAGAACTGACATGAACTAAGCCTTCAACCAATAGAGATTCAATTTCCACAAAGAATCCATAGGACTGCACGCTCGTAATGATGCCATAGAAGTTTTCACCTGTGTGCGATCGCATAAACTCAGCTTTACGCAAGCCATCAAGATCAGATATCGAGCGATGGTATAAAGCATCAGCTTGATTAAGCTTCGGTACAATGGCTTCCAAATCTTCGATTAACTGGCGTTCAGTGTCAGGAGGTAAAACACTCCAATTTACTTGACCATGAGCGCTCGAACTGCGGAGATTTACACCATCCTTAATCCTAATGCTACGGCGATCGCGTCCTTCTTCAAATACAGTATGTAAAATACGCTGAATCAGCAAATCTCCATAATGATTTTGGGGAAACACTCCATGAATATATGGCTGCTCAATTAATCCCAATCCAAAATGTAATGTAGGTGCAAGCACATACTCATTAGTCTTAAACATTGACAGCAAAAGATATTTAAGAATGTCACGAGTAGTATCCTGCTCAAGCTGATCCACCTGCTGTAAAATCTGATGCAAGTCTTTAATCTGCACTTGTTCAGGAGTTTCTAACTGAACAGTAATCCCCATGCTTTCCAGTAACTTTGTCCAATCATCGATTTTGCCTTGATCAGGAGGAATTTGACGAAGGTAGAGAGATGGAACCGCAAGGGAATGTAAGTGGGAAGAAATCGCTTTATTCGCTAAAACCATTACTTCAGCGACAGTGCCAGAAATAGGTAAAGTCAATGGAACTACGATTAAACCGCGCACTCCCTCATCAGCCTCTTGAGAAGGAATTTGTGGCAATACTAATCTAATCGCATTGGAACGTTCTTGGAGTAAAGTCCCAACCTTGGCAATCAAATGAACTAATTCTTCAACTTCAGTATCAATCTCTTGACTAGGCGCGTCCTCATCTACGGCAACCTTACCATCGAGAATCTGCTGCGCTCTCTGATAACTCAAGTTTGCTCTTACTAAAATCGCTGATGGTTGAATCTCAAAGGAAATGAGATTACCTTCATGATCTAATTTAATTAACACTGACATCGTTAGATATTCAGGCTGATTAAATACATTCATCTCAGGCAACATTGGCAAGATCGTATCGCCCAAGAAAAATGACCGTAATCGCTTACGAGCTTCTAAGTCCAACGGTGAACCCGCAGTAACATAAGTTGCCACATCAGGAATATGTACTCCCAAATCCCAGCCAGTTTCTACCGCAGTGATGGAGATGGCGGCGGCGTTACCAATTCTCACCGTTAGAGTTTTGCGTAAATCGAGACGATGTTTGAGGTCAGCTTTTCTAACGCCTCTAGGCAAACTTGCGGCTGCCGTCAAAGCCTTCGCACTAAAACGTCTGGGTAAATTATGTTTGCAACAGACTAGATCAATGTCATTAGTTGATTCGGCATCATCTCCCAAAATCTGCAAAATTCGCCCTAAAGGTAAGTGGTTACCCAAGGAAAATCTCACCATTTCCAAATGCACCAATTTGCCATTGGCAACACTAAGATCGGGAGTCTCTTCGTCTGGTACTAGCTCGACTTCAAATAAGAGTCGATCATCTAGAGGTACGGCTCGGTAGCTGTCATCCACTAATTTCACAGTCGAGAGTAAAGTCAAGTTCGATCGCTCAAGGATCAAGCGCACTTCACCTTCAGGCGATCGCCGCCTTACACCATCCTTGGTTACCCGTACCAAAACGCGATCGCCATTCCAAGCATTGCTCAAACGACTCTCGCGCACATAAATATCTTCAGCGCCCTCGACATCTTGGATCGCAAAGCAAAAACCCTTACTAGAGCAACGTAACCGTCCCTCAATCAAACCTTCTTCCTGAATGCGGCGATAGCGTCCTTTATCTTTCTCCAGAATCCCAATTTTTTCGAGAGCATCTAGAGCAACTTGGAGGCGACGAACGCTTTTGCTATCATCACCAATTCCCAGTTTTTTTTCGATCGCTTTGGGCGTAACTAGCTTGTCATCAGAGAAATTGTCTAACAGTTGATTAATCGAGAATTCCATGAGGCGAGGGTCGAGCGATTGTTTAAGGTGAGCAAGTTAAATCAAACAAGGGGCAACAAAGCTATAGAGCAGCCTGATAACACAAACAAAAATCAACATCGTAAATCAACGAAATTTAAAAATTCGATGATTATCACCAACCAATGACTTCGTAAGGTTCGACTTATCGAAACGAAACATAGGAAGTCAATATTATCTTCCTTAAGAAGATTCTCTAGCTTGGTGATAGCGTTATAGCCTCAAGACACTAGATGCAGTGAGAAGTATGGATCTAAACGCATACCCCTGATTACTGCATTCTGAACGGCAAACTCAGAGAAATTTCATTTATTTCTGGATGAAGTTGCGATCTAGATCTATATATAAATAGTGTCTCACTATACTTATGGGGCTTCAGTAGCTTACGAATTTGCAGAGTTAGCTTATATAGTGTTCCCCTACTAATGCAATATTTTAGCCCAATTACTCCAGCAAATATTTTTGTTTGTAGATGAAATTTTTGAGTTGGAAAACAAATCTTCAAAATTAGTAAAAATATTTGATATGGTCTCAATATCTCAAATTTATTGAAATATCATCCAAAAGTTATAAAATTTCAATTAACATTTCCCCTAAATTAGGTTAGACTACAAAAATACATTGTTAAATGTGTCAAAAAATACTTAACTTTTTGTTGTTATCTTTGGTACATTTATATTGTTACAGATTTAAACCTGTTGCGTTGTGAGGAATGGTAATTTAAATGTCTAAATCTTCTAAGAAAAATTTTAGTTTAGTTGCGCCAGCAGTATTGTCTGCTGTTGCAGCATCTGCATTGATTAGTGGTGCTGCTAATGCTCAAGCTTCTCAAGACTCTGAAGTTATTCGCTCTGTAAATAGCAATAGCCTCGGTCGTACCAATGCTGTTGCTCAAAATGTAACTTCAGTATCTCAACTTAGCGATGTTAAGCCTACTGACTGGGCTTTCACCGCATTGCAATCCTTGGTCGAGCGTTACGGTTGTATCGCTGGCTACCCTGATCGTACTTTCCGTGGCAAACAAGCAACCAGCCGTTATGAATTCGCTGCTGGTTTGAATGCTTGCTTAGACAAGATCAACGAAATCATCTCCGCAGGACTTGCTGACAAAGTTAGCAAAGAAGACCTCGCCACCTTGCAAAAGCTTCAAGAAGAATTTGCGGCTGAACTCGCAACCCTTCGTGGTCGTGTCGATGCTCTTGACGCTAAGACCGCTAAGCTCGAAGCTCAACAGTTCTCCACCACCACCAAGCTACGTGGCGAAGCGATCTTCGGTCTTGCTGCTGGTTCTGACGGTGTTTCTGCAACTGGTGTTGACAAAACCAACACAATTTTTAGCTACCGCGCTCGTCTCAACCTTGACACAAGTTTTACTGGTAAGGATTTGTTGAGAACCCGCTTACAAGCAAGTAACACTGATAGTTTCACAGCTTTAGCTGGTAGCAATAGCACTCGTCTTTCCTACGATGGCTATGGCACTGCTAACAACTTTGAAATCAATCGCTTGTACTACCGCTTCCCCGTTGGTGACAACCTCAAACTATATGTTGCACCTATTGGCGCTGTAGAAGATGTAATCGATCCTCTTAACCCACTCGAAAGCGATAGCCAAGGTACAATCTCTCGCTTCGGTCGTTTCAGCCCATTGATCCGTATTGCTTCTAGTGGTGGTACTGGTCTTGCAGTTGCTGGTTTTGATTGGAAGTTCTCCGATAAGGTTGCTTTCCAAGCTGCCTACAGTGCTGCTAATGCTGCACTTGCAACTGGTGCTGGTGGCGTAACTGGTGGGGCTACCAAAATTGCCGCTCAGTTCGTATTCAAGCCTATGGATTCACTAACCCTTGGTGTTGGCTATGCTAATGCTTATAACCCAACCAATGCTACTGCCACTGCTACCTCTTTTGGTTCTGGCTTAAATGTTGATGGTTTTAGTGGTACTGGTCTTAGTGGATTTAAGAGTGACACTGTTGTCGGTAGCTTAGTTTGGGACATCACCAAGAAGTTTGCACTTAACACTTGGGGATCTTGGAGTTTCACTAACTTTACTAGTGTCACTGGAGCTTCTTCTGCAACTTTCACTAGTTGGATGGCTGCACTCTCTGCTAAGGATCTATTCACAGAAGGCGATCTAGCTGCTGTGATCTTTGGTCAACCTCTCCATGCAAGCAATATCACTGGCGCAACTGGAACTCTTAACGTTCCTTACCATCTTGAAGCTTTATACCGCTTCCAAGTATCTAAAAATATCAGCATCACTCCTGGTGTATTCTTCGTATTCAACCAAAACGGTAATGCCGCTAACGGTACTGCAACTGTTGGTGTAATTCGTACCACCTTCTCCTTCTAGGATTTGGTTTAGCGCTTAATTACAGTTGATATAAAAAAGTAGAGGCAATTTATGAATTGCCTCTACTTTTTTATTGATGCTACTAATATAGAGTGAGTATTATGAGTTTCTGGTGGAGTTGCCACGATGACTGTGTTATATGAGCAGGATTATGGACTCTGGGCTGAAAAGATGGCTGATTTGTTGGCGGCAGGTCGTTTTGCTGAGTTGGATATCGAGAATTTGGTGGATGAGGTACGCGATTTGTCCAAGCGAGAACGCGATCGCCTATTGAGTAGTGTGCGCTTGATTGTGCATCATTTACTTAAGTGGGATTATCAACCCCAACGACGCTCAAGGAGTTGGCAGATAACAATTCAAAGGGAACGGCTTCATATAATTCGTTATTTGGAGGACAGCCCAAGCTTAAAACGATATTTAACGAGTGAATGGCTAGACAAAATCTACTCAATTGCTTATCTAGATGCCCAAAAAGAAACAGATTTAGAGTTTCCAGTCAATTGTCCCTACTCTATTGAGGATGTATTAGAACGCCCCATTAGTTTAAGCTAATCTCAAATTGGTAGTTACAAAGAATTCGCGGGTTCCCTAAATCCGTATAATCAACGATCAAGACTTTATTTTTCGCTTAATACTAATAAATGTCGCGTTGCTTCAGCGACTTGAGGTATTGGGTCGTTAGCAAGTTTTGCTAACGCAACTTTAGCTTCATCGCCACCGAGAGTGGCGAGAGCCTGTGAAACACGATGGCGAATTTGCCAATCAGGATCATCGATGAAGGGAAGTAGCAGAGAAACAGCTTTAGGGTTTCCCAGATCACCAAGGGAACCGATCGCCGCAATCTTGACTAATTCATTGGGATTTTGTAATGCTTCGGCAAGGAACTCAAGACCTTGGGGCGCACCTAGATCACCGATCGCGGCAATGATGCTAAATTGAAACATCCAGTCATTTGTAGACTCATAAGCAGTTTTAAGCAGGTCAAAAGCTTGGTTAAGTTGTAGAGAACCAAGGGATGCCGCCGCCGCCGCCCGTACATCTATCTCTGGATCGACAAATAGGCGATCGCTGAGAATTTCCAAAGACTTTTGCAAATCAACAGTTCCAACTGTACCAATTTGACTGATCACATCGTAACGAATGCGAGCATTGGCATCAGTTGCTGCAACTATCAGTAAATTAAATCGATCAGATATGGGAAGAGAGCGACTAGCTTGAACAGCTTTCATCCGAGTCCCGATGTCATCTGTTGCCAATTGCTCTCTTAAAGTTTCAAATGTTTCGCTCACAAGAAAAATCTCGCATTTAATACGCTAATGTCTCTAGTGTCTCACGTAAGTAGCTACGCACGAGATCATCAAGAACGCTTTCTTGTACAACATCTTTGATGTCACCATTGCGGGATCGCTGCCATTTGTCAAATCCTGAACTTGTAGCGATCGCCTGTTTGAGATCACTCCAAACCTTAGAATCTTTGGCAACTTCGCGCAAAGGTAGAGCCAAGTCATTCACTGTTGAGGATAAGTTCATAGAGATTTCCTAAGCTTATATAGATATTCATTTTATCACTTCAATAAAGAAGCCATAGATTTAGAATTAAATGTATATCTATAGATAGAAATCAATTATTCAAATCGTTATGACTACTTCAAATCCTTTTATTGATCCCAAGATTGCATCGCAGACTACAGAACTAAATCCAAGTTATGCAATACCTGCTGTACTAATATTGGCAAGTATACCGATTATCTGGATTCAACCAATTGCTGCGGGCGTAGTTTCAATTTTTGGATTGTTCCTAGTCTATCAAGCCGCTACCATTCGGTTGGTGTTTACCGCAACAGATTTAGAAGTTTATAGATCGCAAGAAAAATTCC
The DNA here is from genome assembly GCA_963703315.1 of uncultured cyanobacterium. Classification (GTDB taxonomy): domain Bacteria; phylum Cyanobacteriota; class Cyanobacteriia; order Pseudanabaenales; family Pseudanabaenaceae; genus Pseudanabaena. The sequence goes on from OY969811.1 coordinate 719,487, forward strand.
GTACTTTTCCATATCAAGAATGGCAGGATTGGAAGGTTTTCTGGTTTGCTTTTCCAGTTCTGTTTTATTTCAAAGAAATAAAAAGTATTCATTTCTTACCTGTTTTATTTGATGTCAATCTCCTAAAAACTTGTTTAGAGAAATATATTCCTCTCCAAAAATCTGGTAGCCCTAAATAGGTAAGGATAAGTAGCTGGGCATAATTAAAAACTAGAGCCAAAACCTGTGGCGCACGCTGTGCGTGCGCCACAGGTTTTTGGGCTTTATATTTAATTGCGCTCAGCTACTTAGTAGGCGCTTTGCACCTACTATCCTTACCTATTTAAATCGTTTCCTTTTTAGCCCTACAAAGAATCTTGATGGATGAATTATTTTTTAGGAATTGATTTTGGGACTTCTGGGGTAAGAGCGATCGCTATTAATATAAATGGTGAGATTATGGCGATCGCTCGATCTGACTATGACCTTCGTGATTGGGCAACGTGGCAAACCGCACTGGATCAAGTAATTACTGGCTTACCTCAAGAAATCAGGCTAAATATTAGAAAAATCGTCATCGATGGCACTTCAGCAACGGGTTTAATTTGTGACTCCAACGGACAAGCGATCGCCCCACCCATGATTTATAGCGATGCTTGTAGTCCTGAAATTCTTAGTCAAGTCAATTTAATTGCGCCGCCGCAACATTTTGCTAATAGTGCAACATCAAGTTTTGCCAAGTTGATTTCACTGTTGCAGAAGTTAGATCAAACCTCTAATAAAGCTAAACACCATTTAGCTTTATTAGAGGTTGTCTATTTTTTACATCAAGCCGACTGGTTGAGTTATTTGCTGCATGGAAAGTTGGGCGTGAGTGATTATCACAACGTCCTTAAATTAGGTTACGATCCCCAAGCTTTGACTTATCCTGACTGGCTCAAGGATTGGGCTTTAAAAAATCCTGCTTTAGTTTTACCAGAGGTCTTAGCACCGAGTACGACGGTGGGTAAAATTCAGGAAGATATAGCTACGCAATTAGGTCTGTCCACAAACTGCAAAATTGGTATAGGCACGACGGATAGCAATGCTGCTTTTTTAGCTTGTGTGGGTACGGCAACACCTACGATTGGGACAGCAGTGACTTCTCTGGGTTCAACAATGGTACTCAAAGTTTTAAGCGATCGCCCCGTTAATGATGCTAAGTACGGAATTTATAGTCATCGTTTCGAGCATCCTGACTTGGGTTGTTTATGGCTAGTGGGTGGAGCCTCGAATGTTGGCGGGGCAGTGTTACGCCAATTTTTTAATGATCAACAATTACAAGAACTTAGCGATCGCATTAATCCTGATATTTCTAGCCCCCTTGATTACTATCCCTTGCCAAAAATAGGCGATCGCTTTCCCATTAACGATCCTAATTTATTACCCCGCCTAGATCCACGTCCTGATGATCCCGTAGCATTTTTACACGGTTTACTGGAAAGCATGGCAAGAATTGAGGCACAGGGATATCAACTTTTGCAAAAATTAGGAGCTTCCCCAATTCAGCAAATTTATACCGCAGGGGGTGGGGCAAGTAACCAAGTATGGACAAAAATACGCGATCGGTATCTCCAAAACTTAAGGCAAAATTCAAGACAAATTTCAATGCTGAATGCTTTGCAAACTGAAGCGGCTTATGGTGCGGCGTTATTAGCTAAAATACCTCTATGATTACTCCACTCAAGCGCAAAAATTTTGACGAACTGATCCCTGCTGTACCTACTTCAGAGCAGTATCAATACTATTGGGGAAACGGACAAAGTGTATTTCGGCGTGTTGCCATTTCGATCGCCAGTGTGATTGTTTTCACGATTCTCTACAACCGTGTCCATGAAAATAATCCCAGTAGTTTTGCAGCATTGGCGATGTTTGTCTGTGCTGCCTTGGGGGGATTGTATTGGATGTTAGAGCCAGTGGCACTAGCCAGCATTCGGAATGCTAAGTTGCGCCGCTTTGCCTATTGTGGTTTTTGGCAAGCGGAGGTGCTGGATGTATATGTCTCTCAAGAAGTGCTTGCCCGTGAGGAAAAGGTGGATTCACGAGGAAGGATGGATGTTAGTTATGATGCTGAAAGTTTTTTAAATATTGAGCTTGGGGATGAGACAGATTTTGTGACGACATTACGTTTACCAATGAAGCGTGAACTTAAGCGGATTCGCCCTGAGCAAACAGTTTATATGTTGCTTTTTTCTAACGATCGCCGTTTTGGTCGTGTTAGTCGTCTTACCTCCGATGCTTATATTCCGCAATACAATTTTTGGGTTGGAGATTATCCTTATTTGCGGCGCGATGCCTTTATTGATCTCACTAAATACATGGTGAAGCGATCGCAAAAAGTTGCCAATTGAGTGGCGGCGCAAAGCGCCGCCACTCTTCTTCTGGGGTTTTGATTTGTAGTAGCTAACTCTTGCTTTGCTATACAACTATATATTGGATATATATTGGATATTTGTGATTGATCCCGATCATTAAGAAACTTGGAATATGTGCGCTATGTCACTGCCAGCCATGAGACGATCCCCTACGCTGGGATCATGAATTAGCAAAGATAGCGATTATTTACAGGTAAAAACAATGTTAGGTATTCAAACACACAAAACTAATCCGAACGACCTTCAAAATGTAGGCAAACAAATTTGCATTTATCGTAATGAAAGTGACGTAATTCAGATTGTCCGTATATCCCAGCCTAATAGTGATTTTCTGGAAAGATCAATTTTGCCAAATCAATACATTCATTTTTCTGCATCAGTGAATGCACTGTTAGAAGTTTATGAAGGCATAATGTCAGGATTGGTTCATGCTGATACGATTCCTTGTTATCAACTGGCAATTAACACAGACATAGATCGATTACAAAATCTGGTTAATGCCAAAAAATCTAGTTATGAATTAGCTAAATCTTCACAGGATGTACTTGCTATAGTCATTTAATACCAAATCCAATTTAGATAGGTGGCGGCGCTTTGCGATGCCACGCAAAAAAGAGAAAGAGAGTGCTTTGCGCTCTCTTTCTCTTTTTTGCTCTTTAATGATTGATTACGCAGACGATGCTTGATCGCGTCCCGAAAAAAACTACAATAAAATTCAATAGCAATCGATGACAAATTAAAAGAAATTAAGACTGTGACATATAAAGTTGGACTTCTCGGATTAGGAACAGTTGGCACTGGTGTTGCCAAAATACTCCAAGACCCTGTGGGTCGCCATCCTCTGCTACCTAATATTGAAATTGCGCGTGTGGGCGTGCGATCGCTCAATAAGCAACGGGATGTGGCGATCGCCTCGGATATTGTCACAGATGATTTGGAGTCGATTGTTAATGATCCTGCGATCGATATTGTGGTTGAGGTAATTGGTGGGATCGAGCCAGCAAAAAGTTTAATTTTAAAAGCGATCGCTAATGGTAAGCATATTGTTACGGCAAACAAAGCGGTAATTGCCAGACATGGTAATGAAATTTTTACAGCAGCCAAACAAAAAGGCGTATATGTAATGTTAGAGGCGGCAGCTTGTGGCGGGATTCCCGTGATCCAAGCACTAAAACAAAGTCTTGGCGGTAATCGGATTAGTGAATTGACAGGGATCGTCAATGGCACAACCAATTACATTTTGAGTCGGATGTATTTTGAGGGTGCTGATTTTGCAGCGACTCTAGCAGAAGCCCAAAAATTAGGTTATGCCGAAGCCGATCCTACTGCCGATGTCGATGGTTATGATGCCGCAGACAAAATGGCGATCTTGGCGAGTCTAGCTTTTGGCGATCGCATCAGACTTGAAGACATCTATCGTGAAGGTATTCGCTCAATTACTAGTGCCGATATTGGCTATGCTAAAGAGCTGGGCTTTACGATCAAACTTTTAGGTATTGCGAGAAGGGCAAAAGATGCTGATCACAACAATCTCGAAATTCGCGTCCACCCTACCTTGATCCCGCTTCAGCATCCTTTGGCAAATATTCATGGAGTCACTAACGCTGTGCGGATTGAAGGCGATCCCATTGGTGAAGTTGTCTTTTCGGGACCTGGAGCAGGGGCAGGAGCAACAGCTAGTGCTGTAGTTGCCGACATTATCAATGTTGTAGCGGCTTTAAAATCCGTTCCCAATCAAATTAATCAACTGATGGGCTGTTCCCATGAACACTATGCCCAAATCGCCCCCATTGAAGACACTGTGACCCAGTTCTATGCGCGGTTAATTACCCATGATCTACCAGGAGTAATCGGTGATCTTGGAACTGCTTTTGGCAAGCATCATGTTAGCTTGAATGCAATTTTGCAAAAAAATACAATTCACGATGGACTCGCGGAAATTGTGGTGGTAACTCAACGGGTGAGTGAGTTAAATTTCCAGAAGGCGATCGCCGCCATTCGCGAATTATCAACATTACACAGTATTCCTACGGTGTTGAGGGTTTTGTAAGCAAAAGAGAATAGCGGCGCAAAGCGCCGCTACTCTTTTAGTAAGAGAGAATTCTCTATATCGTAATTTTGGGACTGTTATACCAGTTATACGTCGGACTATCAGGCTCATCGTCGATACCTAATTGACTCTCCGCACCATCAATGCGAATGCGTACCAGATATTCTCCAGTTTTGATATTGGCAACGGGAATCTCAATGGTAGAAGTACTATTTGCTAGGGGAGGACGATCAAATAGATAGACAGTAGGCTCCTCAATTGTCCATTCATTTAAAGCTAAAACCACTTTCTGCTTTTCACGGACGATCACATCCAGTTGTACTACAATTATCGCCGATCGCAAATTATCCTCAATCTCTTCTAAATTCTGTACCGACAGATTAAGAATCGTCGGACAAAGGACAAATGGCAGCACATTTGAGGCAATCTCATTGGTCATTAGAGGCGAAGTACTAGCAATGCGATGCACCACTTGCAAACTCTGCACTCCTGCTTGAATAGTTTCTAAAGCTAGAGAAGTTAGAGAAAAAATGATCTCGCGATCTTGAACAGAAATAGGCGCAATCACTAAATCACCAATATGGATTTCTACATTCTGGTTTTCTAAATTGCGTCCACGAATCAGCAGCGTACTGCCAATTAAGATCGGTTCAAAACGACTACCCTGAACCAGCACCTGCTCAATGTAAGGTGATGCAGGAAATGGCGCAATTCCTGAAGGAGAAGTATCGCGAATTGGTAAAGCTCTTTGGAATGTCTCCCGACCTTCGACAATCACTAGACAAGCTCGATAGGCAACCGATAGCACATAGGGAACTTGATAAAAGACAGACCATGCTTTAGACAAATCTTCCAAAGAAATATCTATAGGTACAACATTGATCTGTTGAATTTGATCAGCAAGATCGGAATCAGCTAAAAATGGAAATGTAGCATCGTTACAAGTAGAACGAATCAGTTCAGGGGTAAGAATCCGCTTATCAACAAGAGTACTCACCACACTTCCCAAAATCCTCTGGGGTTGTAGTTCTGCGTCATTACCATAGCAACTCATCATGTAATAGAGATCGATCGCCACTTGCCGATTGAGGGGACTTCCCTTAGAGCGATTGGGGGTAGAGTCATAGTTAGCTAGAGAAGGATTGCTAGTTACTTGGTACAAAAAAATGTTTACCCCCACTTCTGGCGCACCTGTAGAAATTCCCCCTGGCGGTAAAGTCGTAGCTCGCGCCCCTTCGATATCCTGTTGAATGACCGCTTGCAAGACTCGTTGCAAAGTTGCCGTAACTGTCGCGATCGCTAAATAATTACTCATCCGTACTCACCAAACCTAATTTTAAAGCCCTCACAATTGCTTGGGTACGACTAGCCACACCCAACTTCTCAAAGACACTCGTTAAATGTGCCTTGACCGTGGCGATCGTCACATATAAGTAGCGCGAAATCTCCTCATTTGATGCTCCCTTAATCAACCAGTTCAGCACCTCCTGTTCGCGATCGGTTAAATGAATTTTGGAATGCACCTGTAGCGATCGCCCCGCATAAAAATGAAAAATCCGAAAGAAACTAGTGGCAATATCAGGGGGCAAGAAAATCTCATCATTCATCACAGTGGAAATCGCATCGTACAACTGACTACCAATGCGATCCTTTGCCACATAGCCCCGCGCCCCTAACTGCATCGCTCTAAACACCAACTCATCCTCACGATGTGCCGACAAAATCAAAGCCTTGCCATGATAATCCAATTTTTTTAAATCCATTAAGACTTGCAATCCACTGTCTTCAGGTAATTCTAAAGCCAACTTTACATCCAAAAGAATCAAAGCAGGCTTCTGCTCAATTACGAGCTTGATCGCTTGCTCACTAGAGGTTGCCTCCCCCACAATCTGAAATTGTAGATAGCAATCATCACTATAAAAGCTCAGCAGCGTATGCAAACCTCGACGAAAAATGGAATCATTTTCTACTAATAAAACTGATACTACTTGAGCCGTTGTTGTCATAGATCATTCTTTTAATTTCTCACTAGCAGCAATAAAAACTTTTTCAAGAAACTTCAGTAGGTAAATACGCTTACTCAGACATTTGGCTAACATCACCACAAACGCTAAGTAGCTGGGCGCAATTAAATATAAAACCCCAAAACCTGTGGCGCACGAGCAGCGTGCGCCACAGGTTTTGGATCTGGTTTTTTAATTATGCCTAGCTACTTACAGCACGAATACTAGAGAAATACTGCCAAAATCAATACTTTTCCAGTAAGCTTTTCAACACATACGCAAATTATCTTGACTTTGAAATAAAACGTAATACACATTAAATTTCATCTAAAAGCTTTTATTAATCCTTAGCAATTGTTAACAAAACTTTTATTAATTCTTAGTAATTAAATTTTGTTTAATCCCAAGAACTTTTACTTAGTCTCATTTTAGTAAAAGTATAGACTAAAGTCTAATAACCCTTAAATTTAATCCTACCTACTGTATACCCCTATAGACATAGTTAAAGGGTGGCATATGGCACTAGACTACTTCGCCCCGGGCGTATACGTCGAAGAGGTTGATAAAGGCAGTCGTCCGATTGAAGGGATCAGCCTGAGTGTGGCGGGATTTATTGGATTTACAGAAGATGTTCGCGGTGATGCAGAACTATTCAAGCCAATGATGGTGACATCGTGGGATCAATATCGGGAATACTTTGCAGCTCCTGGATCTGACGGATACACCGACTTTGATGCTTACTTACCCTTTGCGGTTAGCGGCTGGTTCGTCAATGGTGGCGGACGCTGTTGGGTTACAAGTATCGGTACAAAATTGCCTGGTTCAACCCCTCCACCTCCCGAAGCAACGGCTTTAAAGATCGGCACATCTAACAATAAGCCAGCCCTGATGTTTAACATCAAGCCTGCTGATGCCTCCGAAAGTCAATTAGCTCTGCCCTCCTCAGGCGATCGCCTCAAAGTGATCATCCAAGAGAGTACTCCTAAGCCCTTACCTGATGATGCTCCTGCCGATGCTGAGCCACCTTTAAACACTGGTGAATTTTTCAATGTATTAGTTGTTCGTGGCGGACAAGAACTCGAAAGATTCGAGAATGTCTCCATGAATCCACAGGTAGCGACCGATGTTGCTGACTATGTAGTCACAGCGATCGCTGATTCCGAATATGTCACCATTGCCGACATCTCCACCAGTGGACAGCCTCTCTCCCGCCGTCCCGCCAATGGAGCCTACGAAATCGCACCACCTCCTTATATCTCCACAGTTGATCGCTTTGCTCGCGACCTTCTAGGACAAAGAGACGATCGCACAGGCATTCAAGGGATGTTTGAAATCGACGAAACGGCAATGATTGCCTGTCCTGACCTCATGCGCGTCTACGAAGCAGGACTGATCGATATCGATCAAGTGCATGGAGTTATGGAAATGATGCTCAGTATGTGCGAAAACTCCTTCCCAGGACCAGCCTTCCGCATGGCAGTCATCGATCCCCCACCGATCAAGCCATCTAAAGGCATGGAAGCCGTACCACCCGATCGCCAAAAACCTCAAGACGTAGCCCAATGGTTGAGTATGTTCAACCGCCGCTCCATGTTTGGCGCACTCTACTATCCTTGGATCAAGGTTGCCAACCCGCGCAAAGGTGGTAAACCCTCCTACATTCCTCCCTGTGGTCACATCATGGGTCTCTGGTGTCGTACTGATCAATCTCGCGGTATCTTCAAAGCGCCAGCCAACGACACCCCTAGAGGCGTACTCGGCTTAGCTTATGAAACCAATATGCGTGAGCAAGAACTCTTAAACCCCATTGGCATCAACTGTATTCGTAACTTTGCCAGCTACAATCGCGGCTTCAAAGTATGGGGCGCACGCACCCTCGTCGAACCTGACAACATTCAGTGGCGCTATATCAGTGTCCGCCGTCTGATCAGCTACATCGAGAAATCGATCGAAATTGGTACTCAATGGGTTGTCTTTGAACCTAACGACACCGATCTCTGGGCAAGAGTAACTCGCACCGTCAGCAATTTCCTTGAAGGACTCTGGCGTAATGGTGCATTATTTGGTGGCGCATCTTCAGAATCGTTTTACGTTAAATGTGATGCTTCTCTAAATACTCACGAAACCATGATGATGGGTCGTCTATTCATTGAAGTTGGCATTTGTCCAGTCCGACCTGCGGAATTTGTAATCTTCCGCGTCAGTCAATGGTCACCTAATAGTTAAAGTCTAGGGATTGTTTCCCTGCCGAAGGCAGGGAAACAATCCTCTGTAGCTAGCTTGCGTAAAAAGCGCTATCACAAACTGATTTTTGTCCTGTCTTTTGGGGAGAAATCAGTCTATTTCTAGAAACTTATCGCTTTTTTAAGATTTGCAATGTGTTTTTTATGAATTCATTGCTTAGGTTTTTAGGATGATAAGTTGTTTGTATGAACACAGAAACTCATATTTTTTTAGGCAGAAAGAATGGCTGATCTTATACCAATTCCTACTAGTCGATACTATGTAGAATTTAAAGGGTTGGAGAACAAATTAGTAAAGAGCGTCTCCGAAGTTACCTTTACAGCTCAGACAGCAGGACACGAAAAGCCCCTTGCCTCAACTAAAGACGGCAAGACAATTTGGCAGAGTACTTCATCAGGATTTGAAGAAAATCCCAACGTTACTCTTGAAGTGTATGTCACCGAAGGAGACATGGACTTTTACAATTGGATGCTGTCTACAATGCCAAAAAGTGAGGGCGGTAAGGGAGAGTGGTCTAGTATGCGTAAAGATGGCTCCATCGTTGCTTACGATAGTGAAGACAAGGAGGTGCTGCGTTGGAATCTCACAAAATGTTGGATTAAGTCTTACAAGGTGAGTGAATTCAGTTCTGAAAGTAAAGACCTAGCAGTTGAGACTTATGAGATTATTGCCGAACAAATCAACCGAGCTAAATAGATTTACCTAATTAACAAGCTCTAGGTATAACGATTTAATAAATTTTTGAGGTCAAAAAACTATGGCGAGTGGTGAAATTTTAGCTTGCTCCAAGTACTACTTCAACTTAACTGGACTTGACGACTTGATTGTCAAAAAAGTAAGTGGTATTGGTTCAACCTTGCAAACTGCTGGAGACTCCAAATCCTACGGTGTATCTAAGGATGGTAAGTCAGTTATTCAGGCAACCGTAACAGGCGTAACTAACAGTAAAATCACTGTTGAGTTTGTTTCTACGGTTGGAGATGATCGGCTTGTAAAATGGTATAGCGATTCGCATAGTGAGCCGATCGCTGGCGGCGGTACAAAGACAAAGGGTGAAAGAAAAACAGGTTCAATCACTCTTTACAATCAGGGTGGTGAACCAGCAGCGACTTGGGAGATGACAGGCGTGATGCCTGCTAGCTATAAGTCAAGCAAATTTGAAGCGGGGTCAGAAGGGCTTGCGACTGAGACACTTGAGTTTGTATATCAAACTTTACATCGCAAAAAATAACTTTCATCCTCGAAGTAATTACAGCGCTTGGCGCTGAATGAAAACCCAAAGAAATTTTTGAAAGCGACGCAAAGCGTCGCTTTCAAAAATTTCTCTGTACTACTTAAGAGATTGTTTTCCCACCAATTTTGTGTAGCGCGGCGTAGCCGCGCAATATAAAAAAAGCAATATAAAAAAAGCAATATAAAAAAAGCAATATAGAGTTTGTGGTAATTGTATGACCGACGAACCTCAAATTGAGTTTTTAGCTAGTTCTCGATTTTATATAGAAATTACTTTGCATGGTAGCCTTGAGAAAATTGATGGCTACTTTATGGAATGTAGCGGCTTATCCCGTAGCCAAGAAATGATTGAGATTGTGGAAGTAACTCCACAAATTTGGGGTAGGAGTGGTTCTACTAAGGGCAGAGTCGTCAGGACAAAAATTCCTGGTAATGTCAAAAGTGACAATATTATTCTCAAGCAAGGGCTTACTCTGTCCATGACCATGTGGAACTGGTTAAAGGCTGTTGAAGATGGCAAATGGTCACAACAATTCCGCGATGGGGATATTACCATTTACGATCAGTCCGCCACTGAGAGAGCAAGATTTCGATTTAATGGGGCTTGGCCAGTGCGCTATAAAATTTCTGACTTTAAGGCGGATAGTGGCGAGTTTGCCGTGACTGAGGTAGAGTTAAGCGTTAGAGATTTTTTACGGATTAATTAATTTAATTCACTTCTATGGTTCAAACCGAGTTTGAATTTACACTCCCCAAAGGATATGTTGACAGTGATGGGAATCTGCATCGTAAAGGTGTGATGCGACTATCAAGGGCGATCGATGAAATTACGCCAATGCGCGACCCTCGTGTAAAGGGGAATCCCGCTTATGCAACTGTAATTATTTTGTCTAGAGTGATCACTAAATTGGGGGGACTAGAAGAGATTAATCCTATGGTTATCGAAAATTTGTTTGCTAGTGATCTCAGTTATCTACAAAAGTTTTATCGTCAGATTAATGAGCTAGAAGAAGTAGAATCTTAGATAAGTAAGTCGGCTTAATTAACTATAAAGATGCAAAACCTGTAGCGCAAGCTCAGCTTGTGCTACAGGTTTTGCATCTGGTTTCTAATTCTCTTTATGTGATTTATTCAACTTATGAGCAAAACTCAGGCGATCTTCCATCAACTTGCAGAGCAACTGAGCCATGTAGTTTTTGGACAATCTGTACTTGTCAATCAGTTACTGATTGCACTTCTATCTAGCGGTCATGTGATTCTTGAAGGTGTACCCGGAACTGGCAAGACCCTTACAGTTAAAGTTCTCGCCAAACTTTTACAGGCAGAATTTCGGCGTATTCAACTGACTCCAGATATTCTGCCATCAGATATTCTGGGTACGAATATTTTTGATCTCAACACTCGCAAGTTCGTCCTCAAAAAAGGTCCGATTTTTACCCAGATTCTATTAACGGATGAGATTAATCGCACACCACCAAAGACACAGGCGGCTTTATTAGAGGCAATGGAAGAGCGTCAAGTTACTCTTGATGGAGAAAGTTTGCCCCTGTCGGAACTATTCTGGACGATCGCTACACAAAATTCTCTAGAGTTTGAAGGTACTTATCCTTTGCCAGAAGCTCAGTTGGATCGCTTTCTATTTAAATTAATTGTGAACTATCCCGATCCTGTCGCGGAGAAGCAGATGTTGTTAGGTAGTCATACAGGCGGGCATAACAATCGTAATAATTTAGCAGAATTGAAGGCGATCGCTACGGTTGAGCAATGTTTGCAAGCACAGCAGGAAGTCCGCGCTGTTAATATTCATGAATCGGTAATTGATTACCTATTAGCACTGGTTGAGCGGACAAGGCGACATCCTGATTTATCGCTAGGTGCTTCCCCAAGGGCAGCAGTTGCTTGGTTGTTGGCTAGTAAAGCCTCTGCTTGGCTAGCGGAACGAGAGTTTGTTACTCCCGATGATATCAAGGCAGTTGCGCCGCCTCTATTGCGTCACCGTCTGATTTTGCGCCCTGAAGCACAATTAGATGGAGTATCAGTTGATCCAGTCATTCAATCCCTTCTCAATCAGGTTCCTGTGCCAAGATGATTCCTACAAGCCGTACCTATTTACTTTTGCTGTTGGGTGGGGCGATCGCCACAATGGCGGCAGCGATCGCAGGAACAGATACGCGATCGCAAGTATCTATCGCAATCTTAATCCTGTGGAATCTAACGCTTTTAATCCTAGTTTGGCTGGATGCCAGACGAATCAAGCCTGTGACTGTCCTGCGTCAGCCTCTGTCCCGTTTATCGATTGGACGCGATAACCCTGTGACGGTTACAGTTGCGGGTAGAAGTGGCGATCGGGTACAGATTCGGGATGGATTTCCTGCTGATTTCCAAGTCAGTCATAGTCAACTTGAGGTAGTTCTAGAGAATATTGCTAGTCAAGATCTGATCTATACAGTCAAGCCCTTTGCGCGTGGAGAATACCATTGGCAAGATTTACAGATCCGTCAAATTGGACAGTGGGGGCTAGCATGGCGATTTTGGAAGGTTGCCGCGAAAGAAACGATCGCTGTTTATCCAGATTTGCTGCTATTGCGATCGCTCTCTATTAAGTTAGCATTGCAATCTACAGGCACAATGGAATCACGCCGCCGTTTGGGAATCGGCACTGAGTTTTCGGAACTTAGGGAATATAATGCGGGTGATGATTTGCGGCTAGTGGATTGGAAAGCAACGGCAAGACGTAGCCGCCCGATGGTGCGGGTTCTTGAACCTGAACATGAGCAAACTCTGATTATTCTGCTGGATCGAGGACGGTTAATGACGGCAAAGATTCAAGGGATGACGCGCTTTGATTTTGGGATGAATGCTGCCCTTGGTTTAGCTTTGGCAGGAATTAGTCGGGGCGATCGCGTGGGGATTGGTGTATTTGACCGCAAGATGCATACTTGGATTCCCCCAGAACGGGGTCAGCACCAAATGGCAAAATTTATTGAACGCCTCACCCCAATTCAACCTGAGTTACTGGAACCCGATTATGTCAATGCGGTGACTACGGTTGTCCAGCAGCAAATTCGTCGCGCCCTTGTGGTCGTAATTACGGATATTGTGGATGCAGTGGCTTCAGCAGAGCTATTGCTAGCCTTAGCGAGACTAAGACCACGCTATCTACCTTTTTGTGTGACCTTGCGCGATCCTGATGTCGATCGCCTTGCCCATACTGCTACTGCATTGGCTGCAAGTCCCGATAAAGCGATCGCGGCTTCCTATAGTCGGGCTGTGGCTTTAGATTTAATTGCTCAGCGCGAATTTGCCTTTGCATCGCTCAAGCAAAAGGGGGTATTAGTTTTGGATGCACCTGCAAATCAAGTGGGTGAAGAATTAGTCAATCGCTATCTAATGTTGAAATTAAAAAATCAACTTTAAATTCCCTGATTTTTTTAGAACTTATGCAAAAGATGGGAGCGGCACTTCCATCTTTTCAGTTATATAGGACTTACGCAAACCAACCAAGAACTAAAGTTCTTGGCTCAAAGCTAAAGTCAGCTAAAGCGGACTAAAAAGCGCCATCCGATCAACCCGTTTCAACGGGTTTAAGCTTTCAGCCCGTAATTTATTACAGGGCTATTGCGTAAGTCCTATTATAGTTATATGAAGTGTTAGTTCACTGGAGTGAATTGCTATTAGGAGGATTCAGTCATGATTGTTGCAAATCCTTTGTTTACACTTGCGGAATATCTTGCTTACGATGATGGAACAGATACGCGCTACGAATTAGTTAACGGAGAGTTAGTGGCGATGGCACAGCCTACGGGAATTCATGGAGGGATGAGTGAGTTTGTCAATGATTCCTTCCGTTTGGAGATTCAACGTTTACAATTGCCGTTGATCTCTAAGCAGGATTTGATTGCGGTACAAACAGGGCTAGTGCGTGGCAAAATTACTTGTCGAGTTCCTGATGTAGTGGTGATTACATCGGAGCAATGGCAAGAAATGCGATTTCGAGAAGCCGTGTTAACTGATTCTGTGCCTTTATTAGTAGTAGAAATCGTGAGCGATAGTACCCGTAATATCGACTATCGAAAGAAAAGGGCTGAATACAATGCGATCGAGATTCCTGAATATTGGATTATCGATTTTAGCGATCGCAAGGTAACGATTTTACTGCTCGAAGATGGGCTATATGAAGAAATAGTTTATCGAGGAGATGAGCCTATTAAATCTTTGCTGTTTCCAGAATTACGGTTAACACCAGAGCAGATTTTCAATGTTTGAAGTTATACCAAAACTAAAAATGGCGTAGCCATTTTTAGTTTTAAAAACCCTTACTGGGTTTGGTTTTTAATGTCGGGCTTTTGATTAACTGGTGGACGGTTTTGGAAATAGGCAAGTAAAGCCCATAATAATAGTGTTCCAATTAAGTATTTTAGAGGTGCAGGTACAGCAGGATTTGGAGATAAGAAGCCCTCGATCGCACCTGCGATTAACAACAAAGGAACAACTCCAAACATTAATCGAGCAGCTTGATTTCCATAAATTTTAAAAGCATCCACACGGCGATATTCTCCGGGGAAAAGTAATGCTTTGGCAATCAGTAAACCTGCCCCTCCTGACAAGAAAATGGCGGGTAACTCTAGCGCCCCATGTGGAAACACGAATGCCCAGAAAGGAAATGCCAAACCATGTTGCTGGACTAAAGCGCCGATCGCTCCTATTAAAACTCCATTAAAAAATAGAACATAAGCCGTCAATAAACCACCCGTAATTCCTCCTGCCACAGTACGGAAGCAGACGCTCATATTGTTAATGGCAATACCACTGGAAGCGAGAGGTTCGGAGCCTAAAATGGAACCCATCCATAGTTCGCCGCGATCGCGTACTAAAGAAATTAAGCGCTCAGGAACCACTAGTGCTAAAAACGATGGGTCGTGCCAAGCAAACCACCAAGCTATCAATGCCCCAACTACAAAGAGTCCTGTGGCGATCGCGATATAGGCTCTTGACTGATAGACGACTGTAGGAAATCCCCAGATATAAAAGGCTAGGGCAGCCCGCCATTCTTGTTTACGAGATCCTTGATAGATTTGGCTATAGCTGCGAGAAGTTAAGGTTTGTAAATGTTGGATAATCGTTTCACCTAGCTGATGAGTCTTCGCTCGCGCCAGATCGGCAGAAACCGAACGATAGAGACTGGCAAGTAACGCAATCTCATCAGCTTTTAGGGATTTTAGTCCTTTAGTTTCTAAGCGTTTTAATAGAGCTTCTAGTTTTTGCCACTGAGTCTCACGCCTTGCAATCCAACGTTGTACATCCATAGTCTTGAATTAGCTGCAAATCTAGGTTAGCCTAAATCAACTGCGAAATTAGAGGTTTTCCCATGAGTCGCGCTCCCCTTCGCCCCCTGAGTATCGGTAATGTGGTTAGCACAGGGCTAGTGCTGTACCGTTCTAATTTGAAAACTTACTTTGGTATTGCATTGCGTGCCTATCTTTGGATCATTTTGCCATTGGTACTGTTAGGTGTAGCGAGTGGAATGTTTCTGATGAGTCGGCAATATCCTTGGGGTTTACTAGCGATCTCCCTAATCTTACTACTGGGAGGAATCGGTAAATATTTGACGAACTCAGCCCTAATTTCGCGACTTGCTTATCAAGACTTAATCGGCAAACCTGAAACCGAAAGTAAAGCCCGTCAGTATATTGATCCTAAGCTTTGGACTTTCTGGTGGGTATCTATTCTAGTGGGGTTTCAACTTTTGCTTATTTATATACTTGCAGCGATCGCAGTAGGTATTGTAGCGACAGTTTTAGGATTCATTTTGCGGACTTTACTTGGTCCGATACTTGCAGGATATCTCATTGTCGTCATAGTTGGTTTAGGAGTCTCCATCATTCTGTCATGGTACTTTGCTCGTTGGATGATTGCCGAAGTTCCGCTAGCGATCGAAAGTAATTTAACTGCAATGGAAAGCATTAAACGTAGTTGGGAGTTAACTCAAAATTCAGCGCTCCGAGTCCAAGGGATTGTGTTAATAGCATTTTTGGTGACGATTCCGATTACGGCTTTAACTAACTATGCGCCACAGTTTCTATTTGCACGGGCAGTACCAGGATCGGCTCTGTTTTGGATTGGTACGGCGGTTTCCTTTGTTTTCAGTCTATTAGGATCAGTTTTGATACTTCCACTTTGGCAAACAATCAAAGCCGCAATCTACTATGATTTGCGAACACGCCGTGAAGGATTAGATATCAAATTGCGTCAAGGTAGAGATAGTAGCGATGATAATGATTTTATCTAGACAAATAATCCATGAGTCTTTTTAATAAAATTACGCTACAAACTCCCGAAAGTGTCGAACTGGAGTTCACCCTTGCAGGAATTGGCAATCGAACCCAAGCCCTGTTAGTTGACTATGTTTTACTAGGAGGGGCGATCGCCCTTGTCATATTTACTGGATCAATCTTGTTCACGCAGTTTGACGCTGTGTTAAGAAAGTGGTACTTAGCGATCGCCTTATTAGTTACCTTTAGTATTTTTGTCGGTTATTTCATCTTTTTTGAAACCCTGTGGCAAGGACAAACCCCTGGTAAGCGCTATGCCAAAATTCGGGTGATTCGTGATGATGGCAGACCTGCGGGACTTGTTGAAGCTACTTTGAGAGCCTTGTTACGTCCCATTGACGATGCGCTATCGATTGGGTTCTTGATGATTTTCTTGCATAAACAGGAAAAAAGATTAGGTGATCTCGTGGCAGGAACCGTAGTCATTCAAGAAGAACGTCCTGCCATTGATCAAAAAATGATTCTTTCCGATCGCGCTGAATCTCTTGCTCAACAACTTTTAGAAGCGAGTAATCTCTCTCTATTGCTTCCCGATGACTTTGCCTCGATTCGCGAATTTTTGCAGCGTCGTCAACACCTAGAACCAGAATCTCGAAAAACGCTCAGCCGTCAACTTGCTCTGCAACTCAAAGCAATTCTAGAATTGGAAACAGTTCCCTTTAAGGCTGATGCGGAAACTTTTATAGAGGTTGTGTTTGTGGCTTATCAACAGCAACGGAGGCGATCGCATGGGCAGTTTTGATAAAAATGATTTTAACTGGCAGATCGAACAGTTTCAACGACGGGCGAGTGAGTGGCTAGAACTCAACGTCTTTCCCGTTGCTGAACAAACCATTCGTGATGCTGACTGGACATTTACTGATTGGATCGTGAATGGCGCGATCTGGCTAGCATGGGCAATTCTCGGTGGGGCGATCGCTTGGCTAATCTGGCAACTTTACAAGCTCCTATATCCCTATCTCGAAACAATTGGTTGGATTAGACCACGTTTGCGAATAGAAGAAAAATTATCTGTCGCTCCTCCTGCAATGGAATGGGAACAGCGATCGCAAGCTTTGGCGGGACAAGGAGAATATCGTGAAGCCTGTCGCGCCCTCTATATGGCAATGTTGCAACGTCTCCACGAAGCCACCCTCGCACCTCAACAACCCAGCCGCACCGATGGTGAGTATCTCCAACTATTGCGACAGATCCCGCGTTGGCAAACCTATCAGGTGCTGCTGAGTACCCACGAGCGGCTATGTTTCAACGATGAAGTTCTCTCTCTCAATTCCTTTGAGCGCTGCCAACAAGCCTATCAAGAACTCAATCATTACCTCAGTAGCAACCGATCATGAAATTATCGCGACGGAAAATCTTAGTAGCAGCGATCGCCTTAGTAGTTACGGTTCTACTTATCTTTGTGAGCGCTCCCAATAACACTTTACATCCTGGTTCTACTTATAGCCGCGCTCCTCAAGGCTATGGTGCTTGGTATGCCTATATGCTAGATCGCAAAGTTCCAATTCAACGTTGGGAAAAGCCTTTAAAAAATCTGTTGACTAAGGAAAAAGGGACATTAGTACGCATCTTTCCCGCAGCATTTAAAGCAACACTCAGTTCTGAAGAACGGAATTGGATTGCCACAGGAAACACCATCATTCAACTTGGGGTTTCCGCACCCGCTACGGCTGCTAATTTCAATCAGTCTATCGAAAATCCTGTAGGTATGATCCAGATTGATACCACCAGAAGATTTAAACCCACAGCATCACAGGAGGCGGTTTTAAGCGATCGCTTTGGCGTGATTATCCGTCAAGAAAAAATTGATAAAGGTCTCCTCCTGCAAGTAAGTACGCCCTATCTTGCCGCTAATGCCTATCAAGATGCAAAGGGCAACTATGCTTTGCTAGCGCAACTGGTTCAGGAAAATACACCAATCTGGATAGATGAATATTTGCATGGTTACAAAGATCAGCAGAGTCGAGAAGCCCTTAAGGAAGGAAATTGGGTGAGCTACCTGATTAAAACACCACTTCTAGCCATAGCTTTACAGGTTACGATTTTACTATGTGTAATTATTTGGTCACAAAATCAGCGCTTTGGCATACCACAATCTATTGAGCCGATTAAGACTGATAATAGTCAAGCCTATATCAATTCCCTTGCCAGTGTTTTAGTACGTGCTGGGGCTAGTGAGTTTGTGGTGCAAGCGATCGGGCAAGCTGAGAAACGTCAGTTACAAAAAAGATTAGGTTTAGGCACAACCTTACTTTCGCATCCAGAACTTCTGAGTGCTTGGGTAGAAACTGGGCGATCGCAATCGGAACTCGCGGCGGTTTTAGAACCCCTTGAGCGTAAACAACGTATTAGTGAGAAGCAGTTATTAGAATGGCTGGCGCAGTGGCAGCACTTAAACTAAACTGCTTCGCAGCGCGTTTAAAAATTTTATCAATAGTGGGGACATCGCTTTGCGATATCCCCACTATTGATAATTAATCTTGGTTTTCTAATCTGGCTTGTAACAATGGCACATAGTTCGTATAAACATGACCTTGCCTAAATTCATCATCATCTAAAACTTTCTGATGAAAGGGAATAGTCGTTGGTACGCCTGTGATCGCACATTCTCGCAAAGCCCGCTTCATCCGTAAAATTGCCGCAGGGCGATCGCTTGCCCAGACAATCAACTTTGCAATTAGTGAGTCGTAATAGGGCGGAATGACATAATCAGTGTAAACATGGGAATCCATGCGTACCCCAGGTCCACCGGGGGGTAAATAACCACTAATGCGACCGGGGTTAGGGCGGAAGTTGTGATCAGGATCTTCGGCATTAATGCGACATTCGATCGCATGACCCCGAATTTCAATATCTTTTTGCTGGAAGCGTAACTTCTCGCCTTGGGCAACGCGCAACTGTTCCGCAATCAAGTCAATGCCTGTGATCATCTCCGTTACAGGATGCTCAACTTGGATACGGGTATTCATTTCCATGAAATAAAACTTGCCGTATTTATCCAGCAAAAATTCCACTGTGCCGACACCGACATAATTAATCGCCTTGGCAGCCTTCACCGCCGCATCCCCCATTTTTTCACGTAATTTCGGATTTACGGCACTGCTAGGTGCTTCTTCCAATAATTTTTGATGACGGCGTTGGATCGAGCAGTCCCGTTCGCCCAAATGCACTACGTGACCATGCATATCTGCCAAAATCTGAATTTCGATATGGCGTGGATCTTCGATGACCTTCTCGATATAGACACCACCATTACCAAAGGCAGCCTCGGCTTCCCCTTGGGCAGCCCGTAATAAACGTAACAAATCATCGGGGTTATTAACTAGACGCATTCCTCGACCACCACCACCTGCGGTCGCCTTGATCATCACAGGAAAGCCAATATCATGGGCAATTTTGATCGCTTGCTCCTCTGATTCGATTAAGCCTTCACTGCCGGGGATAGTCGGTACACCTGCCTTTTGCATTGTCTTCTTGGCAGTAGACTTGTCTCCCATAGAGCGGATTGAGTTGGGACTAGGACCGACGAACATCAAATTATGATCGGCGCAGATTTCCGCAAATCGAGCATTTTCTGATAAAAATCCATATCCAGGGTGAATCGCGGTGGCGTTATGGGTAATCGCCGCCGAAATAATATTAGGAATATTGAGATAACTTTTACTGCTAGGTGAATCGCCAATGCAGACGGCTTCATGGGCTAGCTGTACGTGTAATGAGTTGCGATCGATGTCCGAATAAACAGCAACAGTCGGAATTCCTAGTTCTTCGCAAGTCCGAATAATTCGGAGGGCAATTTCACCTCGATTGGCAATTAGTAGTTTGGCGATTGGAGCCATGTTTCAGAACAGTTTGTTGGTAATTGGTAGTTTGTAATCGCTTGATATGAGTTGGGATACGTCAGATCACGATTTTAGGTTTTCTGATTTGGCTTTGAGTCAGCAGCGTGAATCATGAATTAGATGAATTATTTTTTTGTGCAGACAACAAATCAGAGCTTTTGAATTTTAACTTTTTTTGTGCGGCTTCGTATCATGCAACCAAATACTATGCAAAATACTATTCAAATTTTTGGCTCTCTCAGACTTGATTAAATGGTGAATCAAATCCGAAAGAGCCGTTTTGTTTGATGAGCTTGATGATTAAATACTTGCATTTAGATCCAAAGTGCCTCATATTTCAACTTACAGCCTTAAAGTGGTCATATCTCTGGAGCGAGAATGAAGGCTTTGGGCTTGGGGCAGAGGTGTAAAGCGACTGGCAACTGGCTTCATTGATCTTCTTGGTTCTGCGGGCAACCCTGGGGCATAAGCTTCTAATACATGACCACTGCGAGTACACATTACTAATAGATAGTCACATTCTTCGCATTGAGTTTTGACTTGACCAAGATAGGAGAGGTGATGGCGCTCGGCGATTTCACCACAATTAGGGCAACGAATAGATTCAATCATTTTGGGATCTCCCTAATATTAATATATATAAATAAATTTAAATTCTCTTGCAAATTTCGTAAAACTAATTTCTTGAAGGTAATTTAATGAACTGAGAAACAGTACATCATCTTGTTCAATTATTTAATGTTTGTGATGATTTGACTACAAGAGTAAGGTTGAAATTCTTAAAGGTTGAAAATCTGACAGTTTTCTCAAAAGTATTTCTAAAGAAGTAGCTGTAAAGATTTGAATATATTTTTAATTTGGTTTTAGATAATTATGGATGAGATAAACTTTTAAAAATCAAGATTTAAGTATGAGTCGATTATATGCATAAAAAATGGAGATCATTACCAGATAGGCGATCCCCGTCTTAGAATTGACAACAAATAATCACTAGAACTTGCTTGGCTGTAAGGAGTTGATTGATGATTAAAAAATAGTTAAAGATAAATATGTATTCAAAAATCCTTATAAATATTTACAAGATTCTTATGATCAACCAAATATGAATATTATTTAATAATACTAAGAAATGTGAATATTGCTTCACGATATACATACAGCATTTTACGAATTTATCACCTATAAAAAAGCTAAGAGAGAGTGACAGTGCGAAGTACCGCCACTCTCTTGCGATCTAGAGGACGCTAGCAAGTAAAGCTTTTTGAGCATGGAGACGATTTTCGGCTTCATCCCAAATACGTGATTGCCTGCCTTCCATCACTTCATCAGTAATCTCTTCACCACGATGAGCAGGTAAACAATGTAAAGCGATCGCTTCTTTATCGGCTAAAGACATTAACTCTGCGTTTAACTGATAGGGCTGAAAAATGGGAATGCGATCTTCTGCTTCTGATTCTTGCCCCATACTTGCCCAGACATCGGTATATAAAACGTGAGCCGCCCTAGAAGCCAGTTTGGGATCTTCCGTGACAATCACTTCTGAATTTATAGCTAGGGCTTTTGCCTGAGCGACAACTTGAGGGTCGGGAGTAAAGTTTTTCGGTGAAGCAATGCGGACATTCATCCCCACTAGAGCGCAACCAATCATCAGGGAATGCGCCATGTTATTACCATCACCAAGATAGGTCAGGGTAAGTCCTTTTAAAGTGCCAAAATTTTCTAATACGGTCAGTAAATCGGCGAGAACTTGGCAAGGATGTTCTAAATCACTAAGAGCATTGATGATTGGCATCTTAGAAAATTTGGCAAAGGTCTCCAACTCCGCTTGCTCAAAGGTACGAATGGCAAGCACATCTAAGTAACGATCAAGGACTCTGGCAGTATCTTCTATGGGTTCACCACGACTTACTTGGGTTACATTCGGGTCAAGATCGATGACGTGTCCCCCTAATTGATGCATAGCAACAGTAAAACTGACTCTTGTTCTTGTGGATGCTTTGCGAAATAGTAGCCCAAGGGTTTTGCGCTGAAAGTCAAACTGTACTTCCCCTGCCTTGAGTTGTTTCGCAAGTGTCAGCAATTCCTGAATCTCGCTTGGTTGTAAGTCTGCCAAACTAAGAAGATCGCGTCCCTGAAGGTTTCCCATAGTTGTTAGTTAGAAAAAAACTTGTAATGACTGTATCATCAACATGAACGGCTTGACACGCTGCGAATTTGTCTCATGACAAACCTAAACTAATGCAGATATTTTTACAGTTGCCAAAAACCGAGAAGAGAATTGCGGCGCTTCGCGCCGCAATTCTCTTCTCGGTTTTTAGTCAGCGCAAAGCGCTGTATAGCAATCGTCGCTAATATTTTATGAAGTATGAAGTTCCTATCCTCAAGACTCGCTACCTTCAGAATATCTAGGCATCATTATCTGTGGTTGCTGGTAGGTCTTGCGAGCTTACTGATCGGTAGTGAGATTGTGGGGCGATTAGGTGCGGAAATATTATGGTTTCAAGAAGTTGGCTATTTGCCCATGTATTTGCGGCGGCTGATGGCGCAAATGGGATTGGGAATTGTGGTATTTGCGATCGCTACTATTTATCTGTTTAGAAATTTACAAATTGCCCAAAAACTGAAATATGCTGAGCCTTTGAGTGATCTAGAAAAACAGGCGCAGAAATCTCAGAAATCCAAGACAAAATCTCAATATCGCCTTTATAAGAATCAGCTTAATCATCAGCAAGTAGTAGCGTCTAAATATATTCCTACTTCCTTGAGATTACGATCGCTATTGCCGCTAGTTTTGGGATTGAGTTTGCTGATTTGCTTGCTAGTAATTCACTATGGACAGGTGGCGATCGCCCAATGGCAACCTTCCGTAATTCAGCCAATGATCGCCCCAAAAACACCTTTATTATTTCGTCCAGAGACAGTTTGGAATTTGGCAGTTTCAATCTTAACCGAGAGACTGACGGCAACTGTGATGATCGCGGTGTCAATCGCTTTACTGATTTATCCCAAATTTTTGTTCAGGGCGATCGCTGTTTTTATCAGTTTATCTACGGCATGGGTGATCTCCCGACAATGGACACATATTCTTCCTTACTGGCAACCCACTAGTTTTAATCGAACTGAGCCAGTTTTTAATCAAGATATTAGCTTTTATATATTCAATTTGCCCACCTTAGAAGTTTTGGAATTCGGGCTAGTTGGGATCTGTCTGTATGGTTTTATGGCTGTACTTTTAACCTATTTATTATCGGGAGGAAGCCTGAGCGAAGGTAAATTTATTGGTATCTCCCATGATCAGCAGCGCCATCTCTATGGACTTGGGGGCGTGGTGATGTTGGTGGTTAGCTTCAGTTATTGGCTAAATCGCTATGAGCTTTTATATTCTCCACGTGGAGTTTCCTATGGTGCTAGCTATACCGATACGGTCGTGCAGTTACCTGTTTATACAGGACTGAGTGTTTTAGCCTGTGCGATCGCCATTTATCTAATCCTGCGATGGATCAAATTTCATCGCCAACCTGTGAGCCGTAGACCGATAGTGGCAGCATTATTGGGATATTTGATTATGGCGATCGGGCTGGGCGTGGGGTTACCGATCTCAGTCCAAGCCTTAATCGTACAGCCCAATGAACTTGCCCGCGAGCAGCCCTATATTCAACGCACGATCGCCTCCACCCGTGCAGCATTTGGACTCGAAAGTATTACTTCGCAAATTTTTAATCCACAGGGCAAATTAACCGAGCAATCCATTCAAAAGAATGATCTTACAGTTCGTAATATTCGGCTTTGGGATAAACAGCCACTCCTCGCAACCAATCGCCAACTTCAACAAATCAGGCTCTATTACAGTTTTCCCGATGCTGATATTGATCGCTATACGATCAACGAAACTAATCAATCCAAACCTAATGCTAGTCAACAACAGGTACTGATCGCCGCTAGGGAATTAGACTATCGAGCGGTTCCCCAAGAGGCGCAAACTTGGGTGAATCAGCATTTAATTTATACGCATGGCTATGGCTTTACCCTCAGTCCTGTGAATCGGGTTGGGGCGGGAGGATTACCAGAATATTTTATTAAAGATATTGGGATTACCGAAGGGACACCCCTCACTACTTCTAGTGAAGCCGTGCGGCAAAGCATTCCCATTGGTAAACCACGCATTTATTACGGAGAGAATACGGATACCTATGTGATGACTGGCACAAAAGTTAAGGAACTCGATTATCCTAGCGACAATGACAATGTGTACAACATTTACGATGGCAGGGGCGGTATTCTCCTTAATTCCTTTTGGCGGCGGATGCTATTTGCTAAGTACTTAAATGACTGGCGGATGGCGGTAACTCCTGAATTTCTGCCCGAAACCAAGTTACTATTTCGGCGAAATATTATGCAGAGGGTGAAGGCGATCGCCCCATTTTTGCGCTATGACAGTGATCCTTATTTGGTGGCGGCAAAGGCGCAGCCCCAGTCGAATGATCCTAGTTCTCTCTATTGGATTGTTGATGCCTATACAACTAGCGATCGCTATCCCTATTCCGACATTGGTAAAGAAGGAATTAATTACATTTGCAACTCGATCAAAGTAGTGATTGATGCCTATCATGGTACGGTGAATTTCTATATTGCCGATCCCAGTGATCCAATCATCAGTACGTGGGCAAAGATTTTTCCTGATTTGTTTAAGCCTCTAAGGGCAATGCCTGAAAACCTGCGTCAGCATTTACGCTATCCTGTGGATTTATTCTCAATTCAATCAGAACGCTTGATTACCTATCACATGACCGATGCTCAAGTGTTCTATAACCGCGAAGATCAATGGCAAATTCCTAATGAAGTCTATGGGGATAAACCGCGTTTGGTAGAACCCTATTACTTGATTACGAGTTTACCTGAAGTTCCCTTTGAGGAATTTATTCTCTTATTACCATTTACCCCTAAAGAGCGCACCAATTTAGTAGCATGGCTAGCGGCGCGATCGGATGGAGAAAATTATGGCAAACTACTGCTCTATACATTTCCTAAACAAATTCTTGTCTATGGGACTGAACAAATCGAAGCCAGAATCAATCAAGATCCTGTCATTTCTCAACAAATTTCACTCTGGAATCGTCAAGGCTCACGAGTAATCCAAGGAAATCTGTTAGTTATTCCGATTGAGCAATCACTTTTGTATGTAGAACCACTCTATTTAGAATCGACTCAAAACAAATTACCGACATTAGTACGAGTGATTGTCGCCTATGAAAATCGGATTGTGATGGCACAAACTTTACAACAGGCGATCGCTGCCATCTTCAAACCAGAGCCAGAAATTACGCCGCCAATTATTCGTCCAGTCGAAGCACCCGTGACACCACCTTAAAAAAAGAGGTTGCTATGCAACCTCTTTTTTAGATTTTTACGCCAGATTTACGGGCAATCCAGATTTCCCAGTTACGCAGAAAACTTGATCGAGCTTTGAATATTGTGGAAATCGATGGCTTAAATACAATCTCCTCACAAGGGGGCTGTACCAAAATCGTAAATAAGCCTAAACGATTTCCCACAATCGTGTCAGTAAATAGGCGATCGCCAACCATAGCAACTTGTGAAGCTGGTAATTGCATTGCTTCTAAAACCTGACGCACTACCCGCCGCGATGGCTTACCAGCCCGACTACGATAGGGAAGCTTGAGACTTTCGGCAACCTTTTGAATACGGCGATCGCTAAAGTTATTACTAGCTAGCCAGATGGGATATTGCGATCGCATTTGCTCTACCCAACGACTAATTTCTTCCGACGCATAGGCTTCATCATCACCAATCAATGTATTATCCACGTCTAAAATCAAGCCCCGTAATCCATGTGCTTCCATGAGTTGCGGCGTGATCGCGTAAATTGGTGCTGACAAAACTAGGTCAGGAGCAATAAGTTTCCAAGCTTTCACAAATATTTTGAAAATGTTAATTAAATTATTAAGAATATCTTAACTCAGAATTGCCCCAGCAGCATGAGTGCTATAGCAAGCCACGATAGCGAATGAAGACTAAAACAACTGACCATGAGCCTAGGGCTACTTTAATCGCAACGAGAATGTTCAGAATTGGGATGATACCGCCACTGAATAGTTCGCCCATCTGACCATGGGGTAATTCTAGCCCTGAGAGGGTGATCACTGATAAAACAATAAAAATTAGAACCGATATCTTTTCCCAAGTTGCGGCGTGCCATCGCTTATACAAATTCTGAAGTCTCTCTGGCGAAGAAGTAATCGCAATCAAGCCGATCGCCGTTCCACCAGCGACACCTGCGGCAAAGCCTCCTCCTGGGCTGAGATGCCCACGAATGGCTAACTCGATCGCTACCAGTGCCGCAATAGTGGCTCCCAGTTGAGCAAGGACAATTGAAGTTTGATCGGTAAATTGGTAAATTCTCGTAAAGGGTTTCTCATTGGCAAGTAAAAAGTTTGCCCCCATAATTGCGATCGTAAAAACAATTACTTCAAAAATGGTGTCATAGAGGCGATTGCGAAAAATGATTCCTGATACGACATTACTCACACCACTGTCTTGGGCGATCGCCTCGACAATCGAGAAAGATAAGCTAGGCGCGGGGTTGGGCAGGAATAGCATTTTTATAAAAAAAGCAATCCCTGCGATTATATAAATCCATTTCATTGTTCTTGGGGGAGTAATTAAGATGGTAGGAGTTTAGAGTTATCGCAAAATTAACCGCTAGATGCGAATTAATTGGACATTAGCCAAATCTGGATTCGCTTGCATAATCTCATAAAGCCGACGCAAACGGATTTTGATTTGATAAAATCTGCCTTGATTAACTTCTTGAGTCTCAGCATCATGCAAAGTGGCATGAACAAGCTTATCAATTAACGCTTGTTCTAATTCTGCTTCAGTCTCATAGGGAACTAATTCAACTCTCATATAGTATTTACTGAAAGTATTTTTCAGGACATCGATCAGCTTCTCAATATTAGATATAGAGATATGATCCTGATCTATTCCATTATCTGTATCTATAACTGGATGCTCGTCAAGCTGCTCAGGTTGTTGTAATTCTTCTTGTTCTAATTGCTCAGAGGGAAGGTAAAGCTTATTTAATTCTTCTTCTAAATCGTGAGCGATCGCCATCTCCTCAACTACACCCAAACGCAATACTAAAGAGGATCGTATCGCAACCACTTGGAGCATTGTCGCTAAAAAAGCTCCGACTAGAGCCTCGGTCAGCGCTACATCCGCCGCGCCTAAAATCGTATAGACTAGCGCTGATATTGCGCCTAAAATGCCACGAATAACTAGAGCTTTGTAGGGATTAGTTTGGAACACCAACATTGATGCTGATATCGGTAGCAGCACTGCGATCGCATAGACATAACCATCGTAATTACTAATCATTTACTGTTCTAATACTGTTCTAATCTGGAGGAAGGCTTAATTGTTTTTAGGACGTGTTAATACAACGCAAAGAATCTATTTCTTTTTAGTCGTACTGCTGGAACAGTATGCCAGCACATAGCACAGCATCGTATTCCATAGGGCTAAGGAAATAATTGCCAGAATCAGTAATGGCAACTCCTTGGGGCGAAGTAAGACTAAACCAAATACGATCGCGATCGAGCCAAGGGTATCCGATACCGAAAGGCTATGGAGTTTAAAAAGTACCGATCGCTTTGTTAGTAAAGCTGACGTTCCCCAAAACCAGAATACTAATCCACTTAGAATACAGATATAACTGAGTATATGGACTAAATTTGTCATGGTTATGGACATGGTTATAGCTCTCCTGTGCGTTGAATGATATGGGCTAGGAGCATAAATCCTGCATTACCCACACTCAAAATAATCACGCCGATTACGCCAATCATCCAATCGTCTCGCAACACTGCGATTACTAAAATCATCACTGCGGATTTGGCAGCAATACTAGAAAAAGCAAGCATGATTTCCCAAATATCGCCATCGTATTTCCAAGCCTGATAAAGGGGAATTAGTAAAGATATAACCATCGCGCCGACGACAAAATTTAATACGGAATTGGGAGATAGATCGATATTCATGAATTACGTCTCCTCTGGATGCGGCGCACAACATGATGTACCACATACCAGTCATCTTCTTGATGTCTCAACACAATAGTTTTAGGTGTGAAAGTAATCACAAAAATGTCCAAGAAAACTAGGGCTGCTGATCGACGGTTTTTGGCTTTTTCCATAATCACTTCTTCATGTTTATGGGGTTGACAGATCATCTCAATTGCTTCGATATAGGCTTGAGGAACTGCCACAATCATCTTTTTGATGCCATAAATAACATCCTTAAACTGAATCGCTTCCGAGCGGTAATAGGGCATGAGCAGAGAGATGCTTACACCAATGATGATATTGGTAATACTTAAATTAGCGGTTAACAAAAACCAGATCACGATTCGCAAAATAAATTGTCCAATCATGCCAGCACCATCCAGAACAGTAGAATTAACGTCAGGCTCATAACACCAATCAGATTCTCAAAATCCTCGAACAACGTGGAAAATTTGACCACAGCGTGTTTAAAAATTAGCCAATATGCTATCCAACCGATCGCGATCGTTGCCAGAGGTTTGACGGCATTTTCCAGAGTATAGGCTTCATAGTAAACGGCATTTGCCACAAACAAGCCGCCCAATAAAATGGCGATCGCTACCCAAAACTCAACCCGCAAGGGTTCTTTAATCCCTGATTGAGCTTGATGCTTAGTTTGATTATGGTGGGGCAAGAAAATAAACTTAGCAAAGGAGATCGCCGTGCCTAAAGCCGCAATGTTCATTCCGATTACCTGCCAAGGCTGGAGATTTTCCATAGTTAATACTTTTGCCCCAAATCCAGATAGTAAGGGAAACCCAGAAATGGAAAAGCTAGCAATCACCAAAGGTATCCAGAGTTGGGTAGGAATAGGCTGATGCTGCAATTCTTTCAGGTTACGGCTAGGCAAATTGCCCACAATTAGAAATAGAGCCGATTTGACTAAGCCATGGGTGAGCGCATAGAAGCCACCAACCTCTGGTGCAGCAAGGATAAAACCTAACTGCGAAATGGTATGAAAGGCTAACATCCGCTTGGCATCTTTCTCAAACACAGCAAAAAAAACGCCAAGTAGAGCGGTTAAAACCCCAAATATGCGGACGATTGGGTCAAGTTCTTCAATCAATAATGCACAATGCACTAATGGCAAAATTCCCGCCTTTACGACTACTCCCGACATCAGTGCCGAGACTGGTGACTCGGATTCGGCATGGGTCAATGGCAGCCATAGTCCTGATACAAAGATCCCGCCCTTGGCTAACAGCCCTAAAAAGATCAAGGCGATCGCTTCGGGAGGTGCGCCTCGCAGTCCGCTAAAAGTAAAGGAATGGTTGGCTTTATATACCAACACTGCGCCAATCAGGTAAAACAACATGGCGACATTGCTGACAAATAAATAGCGCAAACCAATCCAAATGGAGCGATCGCTTCGGGGATAGGCAATCAATAAAAAGCTGGCAATGCTAATTACTTCTAGAGCCACATATAAACTGATGAAGTCGGAGCAGGCAAAAGCTGCATTGATACTGCCATGTAGCAATATGACTTGAGCATAAAAAAAGGCGGTGCGATCGCTATTCCAGCAGTAAATAATCACGGCTGCCGTGACCAAAGCATTGGTCAAGATAAAAAATCCTGCCAAGGGATCAAGAACCAAGGTCACACCAAAGTTATCGAGCAATTGTAAGTTGATCGGCGTTTGCTGGACAAACAGAGGAATCACGTATAGTGCCAACGCAAATGCACCGACTAAAGCCAAAATGCGATCGCACTTCGGAAATATATAAATAATGAATCCCACCAAAAATGGTAAGACAATCCAGAACAAAGTTAGGAAAGTCATACCAGATCACTCTTCTCAATCTCATGAATTTCCAAGGTGGGATTATTGCGTGCGAGTTTGATCACCCCAACCAACATCAATGCTTGAATTGAGAAGCCAATCACGATCGCTGTCAAAATCACAGCCTGAGGTACTGGGTCTGCATAGTTAGTTCTTGGGATATCGCCAAGGATGGGTGTAAATACTCCTTGGCGGGATGCAATTACTACAAAATATGCGATTACGCCCGTACTCATCACATCCATAGAAATGATTTTCATAACAAGGTTCTTTTTAAGAATAATTCCTAAAAAGCCACAGAGTATAGTTGCAAGGACAAAGGCTTCTAACACATCAATTTTCTCTGACAGTATTACTAATAGAGTTTACTTTAGGCTTTTATGTAGCTTTTACACTCCGATTAAACCCAGAAAATTCTCTATATATAGCTGCTATAAAAAACTAAGAGAGAGTCGCAGCGCAAAGCGCTGCGACTCTCTCTTAGTTTTTTTTTGCTTATTGTTTTGGTGTTTTTTGTTGGATCTTTTTATCGATCGCCTGTAATGCTTTTTCGTGATCTTCTAAATTGCGACTAAATACATGACTACCATCATATTTGGCAACAAAAAATAAATAATCGGTATTCGCTGGATCAAGAGTAGCTTTAAGACTGGCTAATCCGACTGAAGCGATCGCCCCCGGTGGTAATCCTTCATTGAGATAGGTGTTATACGGAGAAGCCGTTCGTACCTGTTCCAGTGTAAGTGGGTTTTCAGGAGTCTGTTTAATATTTAAGCCATATTCCACAGTGGGATCTGCCTCTAGACGCATATTCTTTTTCAGGCGGTTCCAGAAAACACCTGAGATAATGCGACGCTCTGATTCGATCACCGATTCCTTTTCGACGATACTCGCAAGAGTGACCCAATCCTTGAGGCTAACTTTGACCTTAGGCTTGCCCGTCTGATTCTCTTTGTAAACAGGTAAAGCAACCTGCTCAAAGCGATCGAGCATTAAGTCAATAATGCGATCTGGTGTCGCTTCCGATGGCAGAATTTGATAGGTATCAGGAAAAAGAAATCCCTCTAAACTAGGAATATCTTCAGGTAGCCAAGGGCGACGCAAAGGACTCGTCCTTTGTGCTGCTGCAATGAAATCCTTAGCTGCAAAAAAGCCTTGCTTCTCAAATAAATCTGCCATCTGGGCGATCGACCAACCTTCAGGGATTGTAAATCGCACTTCGGTGGATTTAGCGGTTTGAATTTGGGCAACAACTTCTGGCAGCGATTGAGTGGTTACAAAGTCATAGGTTCCCGATCGCAAGGCTACTGATTCGCTACTGCGTAGTGATTGCCAAAATATCCACAGGCGCAAAGCTAAGCTAGAGCGAATTACGCCTGCGGCTTCTAGTTCTTGGGCGATCGCCTGAGTGGGGGTTCCATCAGATATGGTTAATCTAATTTTTGCCCCAAAGTTGCTAGGTGCAGCACTTGCCCAAAGCCACCAAGAGCTACTAATTACGCCTGTAACTAGTAAGGTTAGTGGAATTGCAACTCCATAAAATAGCCAATTAGAACTCTTCTTCGGCATCTTCTGTGCTGAGGACATGGTCTAAATATTGCTCCACATAAGGCTCAAGGGCTACCATCTCATCAGGTGTAAGAATTTCAGGCTGACCATTAGCTCCAACTTTGGCAATAAACATTAGAGGATCAAGGGAGGTGAAAACTGAAAAAGCTTGCTCTTCATAGTAGAAATGCGCTAGTTCTTGGAATTCCCCACAGTTGCCATCTTCCTCGGTATCAATCTCAATGATATCCTCTTCAGTAGGCTCAGGTAATTCACCCTCAACGGTCAACGTATGGGCAGAACGCTTTAGAGAAAGATTTTGTTCTGCTAAAACTGCCTGAGCTACTGGAAAAATTAGATCAATTTCCTCTTCGGTGACATCGACTAATTCAGTTTCTTCTTCGTCATCGGTTTCTTGCCATGCAAAGATTTGCACAGAAAAATCCACTGGTTGCAGTAATAAATATTCGGTACTGTCCACTTTAAAAGCGGTTTCCACAGTGCAAGGCAAGCTCTTACCTGCGTCATCCGTAAGTACGATCGTCGATCCTTCCATAGATTGCTGTTTTGTATCCTATAGCACTACTAGCTCAGAGAAACGCTCTTATATAAGGCTTTCGGCGCTTTAAGCATTATGCCAGTAAAGGGGACATATTTAGAAAATAGAGATGCGGCGAAGTAGCATCTCTATTTTCTAAGATTGATTCTTGAGAGCTAGCCATTGCTGCAAAATCAGGGCGGCGGCTTTGCGATCAATCATTTCTTTGTTTTGTCTGGTGGAAATACCTTGCGATCGCATCATTTCTTCGGCTTCGTAGGAGGTTAGGCGCTCATCGACAAATTCTAAAATCATGCCGAGTTGTTTGGCAGCCCCGTTAGCAAATTTTTGGACGTGTTTGGCTTGATGCCCCAATGATCCATCCATGTTGTAGGGCAAGCCAACCACAAGAGTATCGATATTACGCTCAGTTATTAGCGATCGCAAGATTGCCATATCCTCATCCCATGATTTACGAATAATCGTGGTAATGCCATGTACTGATATACCGAGGCGATCGCATCCTGCGACACCGATCCGTTTTCTACCGACATCTAAACCTAGTGCTGCATATTGCATAAGTATCTTTGGCGTGTCGTACTTCGCACGACACGCTACTGGTTTTGTCTATTGATTTTGAAATGGTTGTACTTTTTGAATTAAGGTTTGCGATCGCGCAATGATCGTTGTCCAATCATTCTCGGCGATCGCCTCAATCGAAAATAAATGGCTGGAAATACCAACGGCGATCGCCCCTGCCGCGAGAAATTGATCAGCATTTTGAATCGTAATTCCCCCTGTGGGAATTAAAGGGATCTCGCGTAATACAGGTTGTAAGCATTTTAGGTAATCCACACCACCAATTACTTTGATCGGAAAAACTTTAACGGCGGCAGCTCCTGCTTGCCATGCAGTGACAATTTCGGTGGGGGTGAGTGCGCCTGCAATCACAGGAATATTATTTTCTAAACCTTTAGCAATTAAGTCGGGATTAGTGTGGGGCGTAAACAAAAAGCTACAACCACAGGCGATCGCTCGTTCCGCACTGTCCATATCTAAAATTGTGCCTGTGCCAATTTTGCAATCAGGTAGCTCCTGTTGCAACTTGGGGATGAGAGATTCAGAGCGATCGGTGTTCCAAGCGATTTCGATCAGCTTAATCCCACCTGCGGCAGCAGCAAGTGCCATTTCTCGTGCCGTACCAACATTATCAGCGCGAATAACGGCAATAATGCGATGCTGTTGCAACAAACTGAGCCAAGGATTCACAGATTTTATAGAAATTTACATTTGCGATCAACTGCCCAAGATCATGCCACAGATTGATCGTAGGTGCAATTTATCCCAAAACTAAAACCCAAAAGAGAGTGGCGGCGCGAAGCGCCGCCACTCTCTTTTGGGTTTTATGTCTTAACTTGCTTGGCTCTTGGCTATAGTTAAAAAAAACTTACTGAGTTTGTTTTTTAATTCACAAAAGTATTGCCCTTGCGATCATTTATGCTTTAGACAAGTTGTTTACAAAGATTTTTACCAAAACTAAATTATGGCTTTGAATGTTGGCGATCGCGCCCCAGAGTTTAGCTTGCCCGACACCAATGGCAATATCGTGACCCTATCTAGCCTTAAGGGAAACCGAGTTATTTTATATTTTTATCCCCGCGATAACACCCCTGGATGCACTAAGGAAGCTTGTGGGTTTCGCGACAATTACGCCCAATTTCAAGCAAAAAACACATTGATTTTTGGGGTAAGCACCGATGATGCGAAATCACACCAAAAATTTACTGCTAAGTTTGAATTACCTTTCCCATTACTCAGCGATGTTGATGGTCAAGTTGCTACTGCCTATGAGAGCTATGGCAAAAAACAATTTATGGGTAAAGAGTATTTAGGTGTTTTCCGTAATACCTTTGTGATTGACCCAGAAGGTAAAATTGAGAAAATTTATCTTAGAGTTAAAGCAGAGCCACATCCTGCCCAAGTTCTAGCTGATATCCTTTGAGGTGTATACATTGGAACCAAGCCTAATTAAGTCTTTGATTGCTGAACCTTGGGTAATTCGCGATCGCCAATTTATTTGGGGCGAGCGCACTTATCTGATGGGTGTTTTAAATGTTACGCCCGACAGTTTTAGTGATGGTGGTCGATTTGCTTCTAAGGATGCGGCACTTCAGCAGGTCGCGCAGATGCTGCCCTATATTGACATTCTGGACATTGGTGGCGAGTCCACCCGTCCCGATGCTCAACCTGTCAGTGCTGAAGAGGAAAGCGATCGCATTTTGCCAATTATTGAGGCAGTTCGTGCCGCATACCCTAACCTCCCCATTTCCGTTGATACTGTCAAGGCAAGCGTGGCAAAAGCAGCGATCGCCGCAGGAGCCGATATCCTCAACGATGTGTCGTCAGGTCGGTTTGATCTGGAAATGTTACCTCTAGCAGGAAAGTTGCAAGTACCAATTTTTTTGATGCATATGCAAGGCGAACCCCGCACGATGCAAGCTAATCCGCAATATCGCAATGTCGTGCAAGAGGTGAAGCAATTTCTCAGCGATGCGATCACGGTAGCAAAGGCTTGTGGTATTCCTGCAAATTTAATTGCGATCGATCCAGGAATTGGCTTTGGTAAAACTCTGGAGCATAATCTTGACCTATTAAGAAACTTAAGTGTTTTTAAAACGATTAAAGCTCCACTTTTAGTAGGCGTATCGCGCAAAAGTTTTATTGGCAAAATCTGCGATCGACCTGATCCTCGCGATCGCTTATTTGGAACGATATCTGCCTGTAGTGCTTGCATCGCAGGTGGCGCTGATATTTTACGAGTACATGACCCTAAAGAAGTTGCCGATGCTTGTCGCGTTAGTGATGCAATTTTTCGCTTATAAAGACTATTGCAAAACCCGCATAATCTCTATGCAAAATTACTAATAATAAAAAGTATCCCTAACAGTCCATCAGTTACAATAGCGACACAGGATGTAGGCTTTAATACCATCCAAATAAAGTTTGTAATCATTTTTTAGAGGGCAAGACGTGCCACAGGCTAAGCATTTGCTGATTGGTTCCACCAGATCAGGTAGTGGTAAATCAGCAACAATTTTGGGTTTAACATATCATTTGCAAGCCAAAGGTTACAAAGTTGGCTACGGTAAACCAATTGGCACTTTTACGACCAAAGAATTACCTGAGTCAGCCGAACGTGGAGAAGCTGATGTGGAATTTATTAGAAAAGCGCTCAATTTACCGCAATCACTCCTACGCCCCACGCTCCTAAATCTTGACCGAGCTGCTATTCAGCGTCGTTTATCTGGTGAAGATAAGGCTGACTACAGCCATAAACTAGAAGAATACAAAACAATCATCGAAGGCGATCTTGTCCTTTTAGAAGCTCCTGCTAACACCGCAGAGGGTGCTATTTTTGGATTGTCCTTAGAGGAAATGGCAAATCATCTTGATGCCCCAATTGTTTTAGTCATGCGATTTGGCTCACTCTTAGTTGTGGATCACATTTTGATGGCAAAACAGCGTTTCGGTAAGCATCTGTTGGGAGTAGTCATTAATGACATCCCTGAAGATCAATACGAAACTGCGATCGAAATCCTGCATCCCTATCTTGAAGAACAGGGTATTCCCGTATTTGCTCTCATGCCCGAAAATCGCACCTTACGCAGTGTCAGCGTCTCCGAAATCATTGAGCAGCTAGGTGCAACGATACTCTGTTCTCCTGAAAATATTGATTTAGGCAAAGTCATGGTCGAGGAGCTAAAAATTGGGGCTATGGATGTTAATTCTGCCCAAAGCTATTTCCGTAAATCCTATAACAAGGCTGTAATTACAGGCAGCAGCCGCATTGATCTCCAATTTGCTGCTCTCGAAACTTCTACCAATTGCCTGATCCTCACGGGTCGCCCTTTCATTAACGACGATGTTGCTCACAAGGCGAAGGAATTGGGTGTACCCGTACTTTCTGTCAACAAAGACACCTTGAGTACAGTTAGTATTATTGAAGGTTGTCTTGGTCAAGTCCGTTTACATGAAGGGATTAAAGTGACGAGTATTTGCGACATGATGGGCAAGCACTTTAATTTCGATCGCCTATTAAAGCTCATGAAAGTCAAGGCTCTTGCCACCGCTTAAATAAAAAAAGATTGTGCTTTGCACAATCTTTTTTTACATCTCTTGGAGAGTTTTCCAGCCAGGTTGCCATAGCGATCGCCTTTTGAGGGCTTTAGCATTGAGCCAAAACCTCACAGAATCATCACAAGCTGCTTTGATCTCTGCAAAAACTAAATCACCCTCATTTTTGCGATTGACTACTACAAAATGTCGCCAGCCAAAGGTTTCTTGCATAGCTGTCCATTTTGATCCGATTAAATGCGGAAACTTTTGTTTTTTCGGCATGGCATATATTTAGACATAAAAAATTGCGAGTAATCGCAATTTTTTATGTCTAATCAACATCATCATCATCAAGATCATCATCATCGTCATCGATGTAACTAGCATCATCACCGAGCATCAATTCACTCAGTTCTTCAGCTTCATCATCAAACTTTAGGCTGGACTCAGTGCCTTCTCTAGCAATCAGTCTACCTGTAGACTCTAACCAATCCAAGATCGATACTTCTTGCTGAGTAGGAATGATGGCAGCAGGTTGGTTGCGGCGTTGAACGCGCAAAGCGGGGTTATTCATATCTAAAAAAATACCTATTGTGATTACCAATCAAAAAGAGTGCTAAGCACCCTTCTCGATTATTTAGAAACCTGCGGGTAAACCTAAGCCACCAGTGAGATCTTCCATTTTTTGTTTCATTGTGCCAGTCGAAAGCTGATAAGCATCCTTTAAAGCTGCAAGTACTAAGTCTGATAAAACTTCTGCACCTTCGTTCAATGCTTCTGGGGCAATTTCTACACTTTGAGGTTCTTGGTTGCCACTTAGGGTTACTTTAACTAAGCCGCCGCCTGATTCACCAGTTAGACGTAGTTGATCTAATTCTTCTTGTAACTTTTTCGCGCCTTCTTGAATTTGCTGCGCTTTTTGGAAGGCTTCTTTCATTTTGCCTAAACCAAAGCCAAATCCTTTTCCGTCTGACATAGCAGTATCAGTCTTGTTCTAAGTTTTCCCATATATTATGTCACTAATCGTCACGGTTCGGTAAGTACGGTCATCTAGATATCCGTCCATAGACGTGCATCAACAAATCTAGAAATATGTTTGATATTTTTTTCATATAATCACAGGACTATAAAGCTTACGGTTCGCTGATGTTTGAAATAAGTCAAAACATTTGACGAAAAAATTTAATTGTTATCACTCAGCAGGTCTATTTTTTTCTACATCCATTAAGAGATTTTGCAATCCCTGATAGGGAGATGGATATATTTTTAGCTTCTTATGCCACTTATCAATCCATTCTTTTTCATCTTCCTCACAGTTTTGATCGGATAAATCCTTTAGACTATCAGGAAGATTTGTATTGCACAGATATGTATGCTTCAATTGTTCTCTTGTTAACTCCTTTGCATCCTCAAAATCTGCACCACTGAGGTTTGCGCCATCAAGTTTTGTGCTTTTGAGATTTGCACCCTTAAGTTTGGTATATTTGAGATTTGCACCTTCAAGATTGGCTACGAATAAATCTGCACTCTCAAGATTAGCGCATGTGAGATATGCGCCCTTAAGCCTGCTTCCTACAAAGTTTACGCCATTAAGCCATGAGGATTCTAGGTCTGACCCCTTAAGATTAGCTCCTGAAAGATTTGCGTTCCAAAGATTAGCTCCTGAAAGATTTGCGTACTCAAGATTAGCTTTTGAAAGATCTGCGCCATTCTCTAAAGTTAGACCAGAAAGAGATTCACCCTGCTCAACTAAATCTTCTAATGCTGCAATCCTAGCGCCGCAAACCTTCTGACTATGAGATGTATGAATCACTTGCCATGCTTGGTATTTTGCTTGCCGTTCACGTTGAGGGATTTCTTGGAGAAATTTCCATCCCACGTAGAGGATAGTTAAATTTGGTAGCACACCAAAAAACCACAATAGCCCCTGCCCTGTCAACTTAAATCGTTGGCTACGGCTTAGATCTTGATAAAACCAAACAATTGGACTTAGTAAGTTGTCCCTCCTAACATCTGGCAGGAGGTCTGGATTTGACTTTTGGAGAGCTAATAGCTTTTTGTATTCATCGGGTTTAATTTCAAGCTTCTTAGATTCGCTTTGGATCATTAGTTCCCGAACAAATGGGTCAGTCTTCTTGTTTACAGCCTCGATACTATTTTTTGTCTTAGAGATCAAATCTTTTAATTCTTGACTTTCCAGACTATTTTCTTGTTTATTTTCTGGGTAGAAAGCTATGGACAAGAGCAATAAAACGAATAGACTACTACCAATCTTTAAGCCTGTCATCAAGCCATTATTTTGCTTCAATCTAGAGACAAACTTGCTCTTGAGCAAAGTCTCCCAAAAAGGTCTGCTTGGGACATTATTATTTTCCAATATTCTTTATCCTCAATAACTATTTATCACTATCAAAAATCTTAATCGTTTTAAGATTTTACAAGTTTAATCATATAAATTATGGTTTGCTGATTTTTTAAGTGTAAACAGCTTTCATTTATTTAGTTTTTAACTACTAATAATCAGTAATTAATTTTTTTAAGATGTTATTGTCAACATAATTCCTATAAAAACCAATAGTAGCATCAAAAAATTTACAAATCCTGAAAGACCTATTTTCTCGTCAAATGTTTTGACCTATTTCAAAAATTAGCGAACCAGAAGATAAAGTGGTGAGTTTGGATCAAGGCACTCTTGTAAGTAATTCCAAGTTTCGGTTTGTTCATCTCCATCTTCAGCTAACCATTCTTCCATGAGTCTAGCTAGACCTTGACGTTGTTTTTCTCTCGTTTTCTTAGGATCTTGACTGTCTATTCTGGTGATGATGCTTGTAAAGTAGCTGTCTAGTTCGGTGACAATATCAGAATTTTTGAGCAGTGGCTTAACTAAGATTTGGATTTGTCTAACTACGGTAACTAGGAATTGAATTTGTGTGGATTCGTTTTGAGATTTTAGGGATTGTAGGTTCAATTGTTCTAGGATTAATGCATCATTACCAATGAGTGCGTAAGTAAGATAGTGCAAAATATTTTTGCAGTCGCTGGATAGGTCTTTTAGAAATTCTTGAGTAATTGATGCTTGGGTAATTGATGTAGTTGTTTCGGTGATCGGGATTTCTTGAATAGCCACTAAGATCGCTTCTCGGACTATTTTTTTCGCGTTGACTGTAAGTAGTTGGACAAATTCTAAGATTTCTCTTAGTCGTGCTAAAGATACATCAGTATTGAATGTGTCCATAAATGAGTCGGTATTAACATTAATGGTTAATTCAGTGACTGATTCAATAGTTGGGTCAGATGTGATCATTGCAATATTTTGCATAGCTTTGCCCCTCATCTGTCTTGATCTATATTTTAGAATTTAGAGCGCTTAACCATGATGCTAGCACAGCCTATGATGTTAAGTACTTGCTGAAAATTCTTGGCTAAAATCTTGAATTTTCTTAAATTTGTAAAAATCCATAATTGCGCCCCAGATGGCTGAGCCTGTTTCAGGATTGACTCCGCGATCGCCACTCCAAAATTCATCAGCACTAACCTCAAAACCTAAAACAACTTGGCGCGATTCGTTTAAATATTGAAAACAACATTTGGCATCTTTGGGCATTTCGGCTTTGTAGCGACCATTGGCAAATGAGACATCTAGTAAACAACCAGCCAGAGGTTCGATGTCATTAATGGTGATTTGATTAAGCCGATCGCGATCGCGTCCAGCCCCAGACCATGCGACAGGATCTTTAAATCCCCAATATTTCACCTGAATTTTGCCGTCATTTTCCACAAATTGCAAAATGCGCTGACGATAGGGGCGATCGAGGATCAGGGCATTGGCTTGTTCGGCAAAGATGGCAATGCTGCCCAAAATGTTAAATGGGATAGGACGTTGCCACCAGACTAAGTTCACAAACCAAACAGGTTGATCTAGCGATTGTTCACGGTTACTAAATTCTCCCGCTATCCATGACGCGAGAGTTGAGAGTTCTTTAGAAATACTTGTAAGTGTCATAAATAATTAATGTTAGGTGGTTGCAGGTGATTGCGGATAGAGTTCATCCAAAATCTAATTTGCGAGGTCAAATATAACTTCGGTTAAGCCAGTTACAACTCTTGTAAACTTATCAAAATTAATTTTGTCAAGAGTATCTTGTTCTGTATGGTAATGCGGGTAGCGGTAAGTAGCCGTATCTGTAACCATGATTGCGGGATATCCCTGCTGCCAAAACGACCAATGATCCGACCAACCAATTCCAGATATCCAATCGGGCAAAGAAGCGCCTTCAGAGGGGAATTGGGCATGATTACGAAAAGAGGCGATCGCTTTTCTCACCAAATCTCCAGATTGGACATTGCCGATAAAACCGATGAAATTGCCTTGGTTTGGATAAATTAAGCCGATAGGAAAAGGATATCTCTGGCTTTTCTCAATATCTGAAAAGTATCCCATCGTCTCTAGACTCAACATTGCCACAATATTTGCTCCCTGCTGGTGTAGTTGTTTGGCATACACGAAACTCCCCATATCCTTTGTCCAGAAATAGGGTGGTTCTTCATTCGTAAATTCAACAAAACGAATAGTTCTCTTGGTAGATTTTGTGGCAAATATTCTCGCTAGCTCTAGGGTTGCTGCTGCACCTGTAGCATTGTCGTTAGCACCAATACTAGTGAAAGCAGTGTCATAATGACCTCCCACTACCACAATTTCTTGAGGTTTATCGGTTCCTATTTTTTCAACTTCTAGGTTGTAGTATGACTTGCCCTGAATTTTGTACTCAAGTGATTTTGGCTTATAACCTGCTTTAGTAAAAGCTTCTTCAAGAAAATCTTTGGTAGCATTTAGCTTTGCATATTGTCCAGAATTTCTGGCTCCAATTTCCGAGGCGATTTTTTGAATGTCCTGTTTTAGCAAAGCTTGCAATGCGATTTCTTCAGGCTTTAAAGCTGTAAATTGACCTCTATAACTTTGCGCTGGCATCGCAAACATGGTGAACCAGCCCCATGCACTAAGAATGAGTAAAACGGCAAAGAATATAGCTAGACGAATTAATGCGGTTTTACTAATAATCTGGAATTTTAATCTACGTTTGTTGGAGGACTGGTACATAACTTTGCGATCGCTACTGCCAAAATCTTTTATTCAAAATTGTCTCAATATCTCGCTCAAATTCCCATGTTTCGGGGAAATTTGTATCTGGATAGTCAGCAGTCAGATCATAGAGCGCAGATGAGTAGTTAAAGTCAAACCTTTCATCCCAATTTTCTTTTAAGCTAGGGGCATCTCTAAAAATAAGCTCAATACCGCATCGATAAAAGCTAATGTCGCTTTGCCATCTCTCAAATTGATTTGGTAAGGGGACATATAGCCGTTTGAGCATATTTACGAGCAAGTTTTTCAGCTTGTCATCCAAATCTCTTTTGAGGATGTAGATCAAGCTTTCAAATTCTTCAATCAGGTTGTCTAAGTCCAGATTTGCAAAATCTTTGGCTTTAAGCTTGGTGACATTTTCCTGAACCCAAAGTATATAATCTTGGTCAAATAAAGACTGATTCATTTTAATCTTTGCCTGTAAAGTCAGGTGAGTATACTGGAAAATCCGCAACTGCTACTATGTTATCTCCCCCACTAGACTCAGTGAAGGATGATTGGAATTTTCTTGAGGTTTGGATCGATTAAAATCAAGTGACGATCGCTTTCTTTACCATCAAAATATCAGCATTAAACTTCTTGTATAATTGAAACTAATTGCAACTAGCGAAATAATATGAAACTTAAAAGAGTCTCTATCAAAGGGCTAAACAATAAGGTTGATTGTGATTTTGAATTTCACGATGACATAAATATTGTCACAGGCATTAATGGCTGTGGAAAAACAACATTATTAAAAATGCTCTGGTATGCAATTTCAGGAAATATCGAGCATCTTATGTCTGAAATAAGTTTTGAATCATTTAACTTAGAAACTAGTTGTTACTCTTTATTTATAACCAACAAAGATAGTTTTATTGAGTGGAAATATATTGGAAATAATATTGAGGAGAGTCGTGCAGGACTATCTAAAAGTGGCGCACCTTTAAATGACCTTATCATTCAACATAAAACATCATCTGTTTTCTTCCCTACTTTTAGAAGGATAGAGGGAGGATATGCAATGATTAATCCTTATAAGAAAGGTCGTACAGCAAGTGGAGCAAGAACTGCTACATATATGCAGGAAGAGTTTATGGAAAAAGACGCTATAAACATACAAGATAACCTTGATAAATTATCGAAACTTCTAACTGTTCTCGATCATAAGTTTGTTTGTTCTATATCAACTCATGATCTTGTTACTCTAGTAAATTCGCGCCATGCTGAAAGAGCTGAAGAAATTAATGAATATTCTCTTGAATTAAATAAATCATTGATTAACAAAATTGAAAATATAAAATCTGGTATTGAAGATAACAAGGAAGAGTCTCTAGTCATTCTTAGCAAACTTCAACAAGAAGTAACTATTGTTAATAATAAACGTGATGAACTTTTTCAACCTTTCAAGGTCTTATCAGAACTAGTGATAAACATTTTAAAATATAAAGAGGGTATTAAACTTAATGATTTTCAGATAGGGGGAGGAATGCTTAAGGCTATTGATTCCAGATTTCTTTCATCTGGTGAACAACAAATGCTTAGCTTTCTTTGCTATAACGCATTTTATGAAAACTCAGTAATATTTATTGATGAGCCTGAGTTAAGTTTGCATCCAGACTGGCAGCGTAGATTATTTCCTAACTTGATGAAGCAACAATCAAGTAACCAATTTGTTGTAGCTACACATTCTCCTATGATTTACTCTAAATACTCAGACAAAGAAATTATACTTTCATCGGAGAAAGGTGAATGAGTAGAGGAAAGTATCTTTCTGAAGATGAAATTGTAGATCTATTGAGAGAAACATCACTTCCAACAATTTTAGTTGAAGGCAGCGATGATTTATCGGTATATAACAGATACTTAGAAAGCAAGATTAATATTGAAGATGTTGATGTTTTACCTTGTCAAGGAAGACCGACTCTTCTGAATATTTTTCAAAGAAGAGCAGAATTTAGAAATGCTAAAGTGGTCTTTGTTGCAGATAAAGATATGTGGTTCTTTTGTGGCATTCCAAAAGAATATGAAAATCAAATAGTATTTACAGATGGATATTCATTAGAAAATGATATTTATGTTGAACAAAGTTTTAAAAAACTATTAGATAAAGAAGATTTAAAAAAGTTTGAGAATTTAATTAAGCAGTTATCAATTTGGTTTGCTTTTGAAGTCAATAGATATAAAGAAACTCTTGAGTCAAAATGTGATGTTAATACAGATAGGATATGTCCAGACGATACTATCTGCCCTAATTTTAAGCAAGCAATAAATTTTGTCGATCCACCTCAAGAGCTTGTAGGTCTCATTCATCGTGAATATGC
The DNA here is from genome assembly GCA_963703315.1 of uncultured cyanobacterium. Classification (GTDB taxonomy): domain Bacteria; phylum Cyanobacteriota; class Cyanobacteriia; order Pseudanabaenales; family Pseudanabaenaceae; genus Pseudanabaena. Next base: position 763,135 of record OY969811.1, read on the forward strand.
TAGAGCGTTGCGTGGTAAAAACTTATTTCAGGCTTTATTAAGGTTTTTAACTCGTCGGACATCAAATTATAGTCGAGCTAATCTTCTTGAGCTTGGTTCAAAAGTGCTTGATAATCCACGAATAGAAATTTTGGTTAACAAAATCATGGAAAAGTTTCAAGAATATCGCTAAGTAATAACCTCGATAGGTGGCTAACACGATGTCCAAACGATGCAAAAATAGTAGATCGATTCTACTGGAGAAAGATTAGGTGTCGGACAAATTTGATTACGATTTGATCATTATTGGCGCTGGCGTTGGTGGACATGGCGCAGCCCTCCATGCCGTCGCCTGTGGCTTGAAAACAGCGATCGTTGAAGATGGCGTAATGGGCGGAACCTGCGTCAACCGAGGATGCATCCCCTCCAAGGCATTACTCGCCGCTTCTGGACGAGTGCGCGAAATGCGGGCAAAGTCTCACCTAAAGGCGTTAGGTATTGATGTCGGTGAAGTAAATTTCGATCGCGGGGCGATCGCTAGTCATGCCGATAACTTAGTACTGAAATTGCGCGGCGACTTGACCAATAGCCTCAAACGATTAGGCGTAGATATTTTGGAAGGTCGTGGTCGTGTAGCTGGCGAACAGAAAGTTAGCGTTGGCGATAAGACCTACACCGCCAAAGACATTATTCTCGCCACTGGTTCCGAGCCATTCGTCCCTCGGGGGATTCAACTCGACGGCAAAACCGTATTTACCAGCGATCAGGCTGTACGTCTAGAAACCTTGCCCCAATGGGTCGCGATTATCGGTAGCGGTTACATTGGTTTAGAATTTGCGGATGTCTATACGGCGCTTGGTTCGGAAGTAACGATGATCGAAGCTCTCGATATATTGATGCCCGGATTCGATCCTGATATTGCCAAGATTGCGGAGCGTGTACTTCTCAAACCTCGCGATATTGAAACTAGAACTGGTGTATTCGCCACCAAGATTACCGCAGGTTCTCCTGTCAAAATAGAACTTACCGATGCCAAGACTAAGAAGGTAGTGGAAGTTCTGGAAGTGGATGCTTGCTTGGTGGCCACAGGTCGGATTCCGCTTACTAAAGATCTTGGTTTAGAAAGCGTCGGTATTGCGCCTAATCAGCGTAGATTTATTGATGTGGATGACACGATGGCGACTTCCGTTCCCCATCTTTGGGCGATCGGTGATGCGACGGGTAAGATGATGTTGGCTCACGCTGCCTCGGCTCAGGGCATTGTTGCTGTAGAAAATATCTGTGGTCGTGCGACTACGGTTGATTATCAAAGCATTCCTGCGGCGGCGTTCACCCATCCTGAAGTCAGCTTTGTCGGTTTGACTGAACCACAGGCGAAGGAAAAAGGAGCATCGGAAGGCTTTAAGGTTGCCACAGCGAAGTCATACTTTAAAGGCAATTCCAAGGCGATCGCAGAGGGAGAAACCGAAGGCTTAGCCAAGATTGTTTACCGCGAAGATACGGGCGAACTTTTGGGCGTGCATATTATCGGTATTCATGCTTCTGACTTGATTCATGAGGCATCTGCGGCAATACGCGATCGCCAAACGGTGCAGAAGTTAGCGACGATTGTTCACGCGCACCCAACGCTCAGCGAAGTTTTGGATGAAGCTTACAAACGCGCAGCGCATATCTAACTAAAAAAGCATCCCGATGGGGTGCTTTTTTATGTCCATTTGCGATCGCTTAATCTTTTTGGGGATATCTATTTCAAGTCTATGTGTGTAAAATTTGTATTGACACGCAACGCATGAGAGTTAATTAGAACAAGGTAGTTAGTTATATGAAGTCTCATATATCTGTACAAGTAAAACGGGCACTGGTCAGCTAAATCGTGATCGACGTATTTGCGTCTTTTTTATTGGCATGAAATGGACGCTTCAGAACCCATCCCACATTACCTGACCAGTGCCTAGCCGTCTATCTCGATGCTGATATGAAAAAAGATTTGGAGACCCTTGCTAAATTAGACAAGCGAAGTGTTTCTAACCTTATCTATGCTTGGGTTGTAGATAATATTGAGTCTGCCAAGCGAGAGGGGAAATTAGGCGATCGCACCAATAACACAGGAGCAAAATAAATGACACAAACAATTGCACCACCATCGACCTTGTACGAGCGTGACCTTAATTTGTGGTTAGGAGATGCGATCGCCAAATTGAAAGCAGGTGACTTTCAAAATCTTGATGTTGAAAATTTAATAGAGGAGCTAGAGGGTTTGGCTGGTAGAGATCGGCGTGAGGTATCAAATAGGCTTAAACGATTGATCGAACACATACTCAAGCGATGCTATGTCGATATGCCTGAATGTTATAGAGGATGGGAAGTCACGATCATCAATCAGCGTGATGAACTTGATGAAATTCTGAGTCAGTCCCCAAGTCTTAAACAGGTTTTCTTGCAATGTTTTGATGATGCGTTTAAAAAAGCCTTGAGACTCGTAAAAACTGAATACCGAGAGGTTTCTTTTCCTGATACATGGCAGTTTGGGCGCGATATCGACACGATGCTAACTGTTGATTTTTGGGAGTAGCGATCGCCCCAATGCCAAAAGTCATGAGTGAGTCAATCATACAGTCCTTAATCTATGCTTGGGTTGTAGATAATATCGAGTCTGCCAAGCATGAGGGAAAATTAGGCGATCGCACCAATAACACAGGAGCAAAATAAATGACACAAACAATTGCACCACCATCGACCTTGTACGAGCGTGACCTTAATTTGTGGTTAGGAGATGCGATCGCCAAATTGAAAGCAGGTGACTTTCAAAATCTTGATGTTGAAAATTTAATAGAGGAGCTAGAGGGCTTGGCTGGTAGAGATAGGCGTGAGATTGATAGTAGGCTAATCACCATGATTGAGCATATTCTCAAGCGCTGCCATGTCGATATGCCTGATTGCTTTGGTGGTTGGCAGAATACGATCGCCACGCAAAGGAACGAACTAGCACTAATACTCGAACAATCCCCAAGTCTTAAGCGATATTTTTTAGACCGTTTTGATCGATGTTTTGCGATCGCTTTGCGGGATGTAAAAAAGGAATATTCAAAAAAGGGCTATCAAATTCCTGATACATGGCAGTTTGGGCGCGATATCGACACAATGCTAACCGTTGATTTTTGGGAGTAGCGATCGCCCCAATGCCAAAAGTCATGAGTGAGTCAATCATACAGTCCTTAATCTATGCTTGGGTTGTAGATAATATCGAGTCTGCCAAGCGTGAGGGAAAATTAGGCGATCGCCTTTATGATGAGTTCTTTTGCATAAGTTCTAACAAATCTAATGCGTAATTTCTATTTCGATCGCAAGTATTTCTATCTCACAGTTGTACTATTTTTGATAGAAGTTTGGATTGCTATTTTTATGGATGACCAGTTTATCCGTCCTTTTGTGGGAGATATTTTAGTAGTCATTCTCATTTACAGCTTTGTCAGAGCTTTTTGGAAGATTAATGCTAATGTCGCGGCTCTATCGGTATTTGCATTTGCCTGTGTGATCGAAGGCTGTCAATATCTCCAACTCATTGACAAATTGGGACTACGACAATACAAGCCCTTAGCAGTGATTCTGGGGACTACCTTCGATTGGAAAGATATCTTTGCCTATGCGATTGGGACGGCAATCATTATCTTATGGGAAAAGCTGGCTAATTCCTCAAAGTCTATCTAGTTCTGATCATGGATTCTAATTCGAGAAGGCGACCTTCGGCTAAGCGATCGCGACATTGTTTCACGGTTTGCAACTGCTCAGTAGAGCGAGATGATTCAAATTGACAATGTTGGACTTGATAAAGTTGCCATTGACGTTGCCCAGCCGAATTTTTGAGATTGTCTTGATTCAAGATTTTATTCAAACGTTGGGAAGTTGCATCTGGGGTAAGTTGATAGTTTCTTGTTCCTTGTAAATCCGCAATGCGATCGTTGGTAACCCTAGCGCGGCAACTATGATATAGCAGTGGATAAATGGAACCTTTACGAAAGGGTTCGCTTAGTTCTTGGCAATGAGTATCTCGATAGGCATTCCAAGTTTGCTCGATCGCCATGAGTTGATTTTTTTTAGCTTCAGGAAACGAGCGAGAGACATCTTCATAAACAAGCGATCTCAAAAAATCGGCAGTTTTTGCCCATCGCGATGCACAGAAGTTAAGCGCAAGTTGAGTTTGGGCTTCACAGGCAGGAGCAGCTACCCCGAATATTTGTGATTGACCGACTGTTTGAGGAGTCACTTGGGCAGAGATTGGAGCGATCGCTACAAAGGATACTCCGATAGTGATCAGGAAAGAATTAAGAAAAGAATTACAGGAGACTTTGTTCATAAGTGTGGCTCAAAAAGTAGTACCTGATTTAAATCCATACCAATCACCAATGATCGGATAGTATCCATAGATCTTAGAACCAAAGTGAGCATTTCCATAGGGATTAGGTTTGTAGGCAAATCCATAATGGATAAAATCAAAAAAAAGTCCATATTGACCAGTACTAAAGTAGATGCCGCCACGCTCATCGCGATCGCACTCGATGACACGATAAAAACCTAGCTGTTGATCGATAGGTTTGCTATTACAGATTTTCTGAAGTTGATCGACATGAGTGACAACTGCTTCAAAGGCAGGACGAGATAAGCTAAAGGCAATTGTTTGAGGTAGATTGGTTTTCAATAAAATCGTAGTGATAGCGATGGTAACCACAAAGGCAATTAGTAAGCGGCGGCGATCGCGTTTATTTTCATTGATGCGTTGCAAGGGAAGCTGCTTCTCTTTCTTTCGTCGATTTAGAGTAAGTATAATCGCTAATATGATGGCAATAGCAAAAGGAATTGACATTACATAGGCGATCGCTAAAATAATAAAGAAAGAATCTAGAATTAGTCCAGGGAAACAACTAATCCAGATCAAGCCCAGACAGACTAGTTGTACCCCTAACAACAGTATCAATAGAAAACGATTCATTTCATTTTAGTTTGTATGTGTCCAAGTACGATGAATTAAGCGTAAACCAACATCAAATAGATAACCGATCGCCCCGATAATTAAAATGGCTGCCATCAGTTCCGAATAGGCAAGGCGATCGCGAGTATCCAAAATGAAATAACCTAAACCAGCGCTTACGCCTAACATTTCCGCAGGCACAAGTACAATCCAGATCAAGCCGATCGCTAAGCGTAGCCCTGTTAATAAATGTCCGACAATTGCAGGAATAATAATCCTGATCACTGTTTCCCAACGCGAGGCACAGAGGCTTTGGGCTAGAAGCAACCAACGTTTATCAACGGAATGAACTCCCGCCATTGTATTTAATAAAATTGGCCAAACCGCCGCGATCGTTAATAGAAAATAAACGGGTAGATCGCCAATTCCCAACACCATCACCGCGAGGGGCATCCACGACAAAGGTGAAATCATCCGAATGAATTGGAAAATTGCCGAAGTCATCTGTTCGAGAACTTTGGACAATCCCAAAATTAAACCCAGAGGAACGCCAATAGCGATCGCCGCAAATAACCCTACAAATACTCTTCTAAGACTAGTAATAATATGGGGAAAAATCGTTCCTGTTTGGAATATCTGTACCAATGCCCCAAAACTCCGTTCTGGAGAAAAGTCAATCACAATCGGATCGCGATGCCAAAGGGGCGTTGTGAAGATCCACCAAATCCCTAAGCCCACAATCATCCCCCAGAAAGGCAATGGTAAAGCGATCGCCATTTTAGCGCGTGGTACTTTCAAAGCTTGAGTCATAGCTAATTGTTAATTCCTATTTTCTAAAATTACAGCGATTCGCTCTAAATGCAAAATTTGAAAGCGCGGCGAAGCAGCGCTTTCATGTAGATAGGCGGCGCTTTGCGCCGCCTATCTATTAATCTTTTTCTAAATCGAGATAATTTCTGTGCGAGTTAAACTTTCTGGCAAGCCAAAAGCCGATGCACCACCGACAAGGGGTAAAGCACGACGTACAAACTCATCATTGACTAAATCCTTCGCCACATCATCGGGCTGCAAAGACTGTAAGAAACTGCTATCACCTTCCACTTGAGTTTCTTTGAGAGCGCGAACTAATTCGGCTGTATAGGAAGGAAAAGGATAGGGTTGGAAGTCAATGCGATTACTTTTCCAATCGGGATGTTGAATTGCTTTTTGCTTGCCATAGAATTCGCCATCATAGTTGGAAAGCGCTCTTTCCAATACTGGCAAAGGATGGGGCGTATATTTGCCGACACCATCTTTGGAAAGGATTTGGGCGATTTCGGGACGATTGCTTCGCATCCAATGCTGCGCTTTGACCAAAGAGTTGACCACGCCCTGCGACCATTCTTTACGCTGAGTCAAATCATCCTCATGCATCAGTACTACACAGCAAGCATGATCCTTCCACACATCCCCCGTAAAGCGAAGAATCTTGCCTGTTTTTAAATTCTCTGCTGCCGCATTAAAGGGTTCCGCAACGATGTAGCCACTAATCGATTTATTGGCAAGCGCCGAAACCATATCGGAAGGAGGCAAGACCAATAGATTCAACTCATCATTGGCGATCGCCTCTTCCCTCGGTTTTCGCACAATTTTTAAGCCTGATTTGCGTGCTACCTGCTGTAACACCACATTATGCACAGAATACCAGAAGGGAATTGCAACGGATTTCCCACCCAAATCCTGCGGCGTATCAATTTCTGGCAATACCGTTAGAGCCGAACCGTTAGTATGATTCCAAGCAACCACCTTTGCAGGAAACTTCCGTCCATAACGGATAGAAATTGTAGTAGGCATTAACAAATGGACAACGTTCACCTGCTTAGCCAGAAAAGCTTCCACAATTTGCGCCCATGAGCGAAATAGTCGGGGTTGCTCCACAGTTAGTCCCTCAGCTTCGTAAAGTTTACGCGCATGGGCAACTAACAAAGGGGAAGCATCGGTAATTGGAAGATAGCCAATTTTGACAGGTTGATCGTTAGAGATCGTCGGTTTGGCTGTAGTTTGGGTTGTTGCGCCAATGGTACTTTTGGGAGCCTCTTGCTGACAACCACTGGCGAGAACTGTAGCTGCTAAAGAAGAGGAGAATAAACCCAGAAAGTTACGCCGCGATATACCACAGCAAGGGCAGTTACTTGTCCATTTATGCATTTTAGGATTCTCTAAAGTTTGGTTATACAAATTTTTCAGGCTAGCTTTGCTGGAGGCGACTAATCCTGATCAATCACAACTGATAATTCTTGCAGAATATCTAATCGTATATCCACTAGTTCGTGAATATGTTGAAATCGCGGTTTCGGAGCGTCAATTTTCCATTCGCGATGAATCCGTCCGGGATTCTTGTTCATCAGCAATACCCGATCGCCTAGTAAGAGAGCTTCATCAATGTCATGAGTCACTAATAGTGCCGTACTGTGATGGGTAGAAATAGCAGCTAGCAAAAGTTTCTGCATTTCTACGCGGGTGATCGCATCAAGGGCGCTGAATGGTTCATCTAGGAGCAATAACTGGGGATGACGCGCCAAAGCTCGCGCCAAAGACACCCGTTGCGCCATCCCTCCCGAAAGTTGATTAGGATAGGCCTCCTCAAAGCCCTGTAACTGCACACTGGCGATCGCCTCATAGATATGGGATTTTAATTCTGCGGGCGATCGCTGCTTTAATGCTTTTAACTTTAGTCCAAATTCGATATTCTGCTTTACGTTCAGCCAAGGCAAGAGCGCCGCATCCTGAAAAATAACACTGATTTTGGGATCGGGTGCGCTCAGGCGATCGCCTAACAAATACACCTCACCTTGAGTAGCCGCCTGTAAACCTGCGATCGTCATTAATAACGAAGATTTACCACAGCCACTTGCCCCCAATAAACAGATCACTTCACCCGCATAGATTTGCAAATTGATCTCGGCAAAAGCCTTTAACCAACCGCGTTTAGTGCGATATTCCTTATGTAAATTTTGAACACTGAGTATAGGATTATTCATTTGTTAAGTGATCGCCCCCGACTTCTAGAACACCAAGTATCTAACTAGCATTGCTATATAGTAAAGCGCTAAACGTCACATATCGCTAGCTAAGGATGTAGGGCAACCGCACACGTTTCTTAACAAACTAGCGAACATTTCTTAACGAGGAAAAAAGGGAGAAACGGGAGAATTGAGGATATTTAGAAAGATAAGTCCAAAATGCTAGCAACAGTCAGTCCCGTCGGATTAATCGAAACCCACTTTGGGAACTTGCAAGATCCCAGAGCAGCACACAGTATCCTGCATAAGCTACTCGACATATTGATAATCACGATTTGTGCAGTGATCTGTGGAGCCGATAACTTCGTAGCAATCGCCGAATATGGCAAAGAGAAAGAAGAATGGTTAAAGACATTTTTGGAATTAGCAAACGGCATACCGTCAGTAGATACATTCGAGAGATTATTTGCGAGACTGAAGCCAGAAGCATTGCAAAAAAGCTTTATTAGCTGGATGGAAGCAGTCCATGAATCCACCGACGGAGAATTGATAAACATAGATGGCAAAACCCTGAGAGGAGCAAAGGAAGCAGGAAATTCGCGTAGTCTGATTCATATGGTGAGTGTGTGGTCAGCATCACAACATTTGGTATTGGGACAGCAAAAAGTGGACGAGAAATCCAATGAAATAACAGCGATTCCATCATTGCTAAAAATGTTAGCGATACGAGGTTGTGTGGTGAGCATAGATGCAATGGGATGTCAGACCGAAATCGCGAAAACAATCATCGAAGAGGGAGCAGATTATGTGTTAGCACTGAAAGGCAATCAAGGTAATCTCCATAAAGATGTGCGTGAACTATTTACCTCTGCACGAGAACAGAACTTCAAAAATATTGAACATCAGTTCTATGAAACGGTTGAGAAAGGACATGGGCGCATTGAAACTCGTCGCTATTGGACAATGGGTAATACCGAATACTTAATCGGTGCAGAGAAATGGATAGGTTTGAAAAGTATTGGTATGGTTGAATCAGAGCGCATTATAAATGGAATTATTTCTACTGAGCAGCGATACTATCTGCTTAGTCTTGAGAGTGATGTCCACAGATTTTCCCAATCTGTCAGAAATCACTGGAGTATTGAAAATCAACTACATTGGATTCTTGATGTTGGTTTTGGTGAAGATGCTTCGCAATCCTGCCGAGGCTATATTGCCGAAAACTTGGCTGTTATACGTCATATCAGTTTAAATTTGTTGTCAAGAGATAAAAACAGTAAGGTCGGTGTCAAGACAAAACGTCTTAAAGCTGGCTGGAACAACAACTATCTTAAGGATATCCTGAGTACCTTAAACATAGTCGCTGTCTAAATCTCGTTAATTGTTAAGAAACGTGTGCGGTTGCCCTAGCTAAGGATGACGTTCGCTTTTGCAAGTCTAAGCAATGGGATACTATTAGAGATTAAGCAATTGTTTAATTGCTATTATCTAAAATTTAAGTATATTTACTCAGGCATAAGTGCGTGCAAGCATTAGACCCACAAGAATTATATCCCTTTCAACTTGACCCGTTTCAACTACAGGCGATCGCCGCCTTGCAAGCAGGTAAGTCGGTCGTTGTTTGTGCGCCAACAGGTTCAGGCAAAACCCTCATCGGTGAATATGCCATTCATGCCGCCTTAGCAGGCGATCGCCGTGTATTTTACACCACCCCACTCAAGGCATTATCCAATCAAAAGTTACGCGATTTTCGGCAACAGTTTGGCGATGATAATGTGGGGTTACTGACGGGTGATACCTCGGTCAATCGGGATGCGCCAATTTTGGTGATGACTACGGAAATCTTTCGGAATATGCTCTATGGTACGCCGATCGGTGAGGTGGGGACATCGCTCACGGGCGTGGAGGTGGTAGTCCTCGATGAATGTCACTACATGAACGATCGCCAACGGGGTACAGTCTGGGAAGAATCGATCGTCTACTGTCCTGCGGAAGTGCAACTAGTGGCGCTCTCAGCAACCGTAGCTAATAGCCAACAACTCACCGACTGGATTCACAAAGTACATGGTGATACAGAGTTAATCTATTCTGATTTTCGTCCCGTTCCACTACAACATTCTTTCTGTAATAGCAAAGGCTTTTTCCCTCTATTAGATAGTTCTCTTCAGAAAATTAATCCGCGCCTGAAACCACTTACTAATAAACCACCAACTAAAGAAGAAAGACATAAAATCGTCCCCAATATCGGAGCCGTCATATCTCATCTACGCCAGAGGGATATGCTCCCTGCGATTTATTTCATCTTCAGCCGTCGTGGTTGCGATAAATCGGTTACGGATTTAGGTAATGTTTCCCTAGTTAATGCCGAAGAGTCCCTGCGTCTCAAACCCCAAATTGATGCCTTCATCGCTGCAAATCCTGAGATTGGAAAGCCTTTGCATATTGACGCTCTTTATCGAGGAATTGCGGCGCACCATGCAGGAATTTTACCCGCATGGAAGGGCTTTGTCGAAGAGCTATTTCAGCAAGGTTTAATCAAAGTTGTCTTTGCGACCGAAACTCTGGCGGCAGGAATTAATATGCCAGCTAGAACCACCGTGATTTCCAGCATTTCCAAGCGCACCGATCGCGGACATCGGTTGCTCAATGCTTCGGAGTTTCTGCAAATGGCAGGACGGGCGGGGCGACGTGGTATGGATGAAGTTGGCTATGTCGTCACGGTGCAAACTCCCTTTGAAGGCGCAAAGGAAGCAGCCCATCTTGCTACTTCTAGTGCCGATCCCTTAGTTAGCCAATTTGCACCGAGCTATGGCATGGTGATGAACTTGCTGCAAACTCACTCTCTCGAACAGGCTAGAGACCTAGTGGAACGGAGCTTTGGGCAGTATCTCGCCGATCTTAATCTTGCGCCCCAAATCCAGAACCTTGAGTCAGTCATCGAACAAATCGCTAAGTTAGAGAAAGATCTCGCCTCTGTCGATTTAAAGCAATTGGAAGTTTATGATAAGTTGCGCGATCGCCTCCGTGAAGAACGACGACTGCTGAAAATGTTAGCTCAGCAATCGGAAGAGATGCGCTTAAATGACTTAGCCTCCTACGCGCCCTATCTGCTATCAGGTTCACCGCTTACAATTCGCACCAATAAAGGGCTGATTGTGCATACCGTTCTCGCCGCTAAAGTGCAAGGCTCTGGACAATTTCCTTGGTTTGTTTGCCTCGGACATAACAACCGTTGGTATGTGGTGGGATACAAAGATATTGTGCTAGTCGGTAGTGATTTATTACTGGATGGTGATATCGAATATCCTGCGAAGTTGTCACTCAAGCCTGGGCAATCGATTGATGGTGATGAGATCAGCTTGGCGATCGCCCAAAAAATTACACCCTTACCTGATCCTGAGCTTGCGCCTGAAGTGATTAAACAACAGGCAAGAGTCTTGGCGATCGAAGCCGAAATGGATCGCCATCCTGTTTCTAAAATGAGCGATCGCGGTGCTGTTTTCAAAAAAGTCAATCGTCTCGAACAGTTGCAGCGTCAGATCGAGTTTCAGCAAAAAGTAGTCAATGAGCGCCGCCAAAGACATTGGCAAGAGTTTATGAGCCTCGTCAATATCCTCCAGTTCTATGGATGTCTGGAAGATACACAACCCACAGATAAAGGTAAAGTCGTCGCAGCGCTGCGAGGTGAAAATGAATTGTGGTTAGCCCTATGCCTAATGTCAGGGGAATTAGACAATCTCGCACCGCATCATCTGGCGACAGTCTGCGCGGCGATCGTGAGTGAAAATAGCCGTCCTGACAACTGGATCAAGTTTGGATTGTCACCAACTGTTGAAGATGCCCTTGATGGTTTACGCGAGATTCGCCGTCAAATGATGCCCGTCCAACGCCGTTATTTAGTAGATATTCCTGCTTGGCTAGACTATGAACTGACAGGACTTGTGGAACAATGGGCGCTAGGTATGGAATGGTTTGAGCTATGTCAAAATACTAATCTTGATGAAGGTGATATTGTGCGTCTGATGCGGCGCACCATTGATTTGTTGTACCAAATCCCCCATGTCCCTAATTTGCCATCGCCGCTTTATCAAGCTGCTAAGCAAGCTGCTCAACTGATCGATCGCTTCCCCGTTAATGAAGTAATTTGATAACTCATGTTACGCAGCACCTCTCCCAAAAATCAGCAAACTAGCAATATGAAGAACGTCGTAGAACCCAAAAGATCAAACAAATTTTTAATTCCTGCGATCGCACTGGCTCTGGCAGCATTAGGCGTAAGTGTTTGGTTGGTGATTAGTCGCAGTAGTAACCCTGCTCAGCCACCTGCAACCAGCACCACTAGTAAAGAACAAGCAAAATCTACCATTAGTGCGTTAGGTCGTCTCGAACCACAGGGAGAAGTCGTCAAGGTCGCATCACCCTCAGCATTAGGGACATCACGCATTATCAAGCTCATGGTCAAAGAAGGCGATATCGTCAAACAAGGTCAACCGATCGCCATTCTCGATAGCTACGATCGCTCGGTGGCAACCTTACTCCAAGCCCAAAGCCAAGCCCAAGAGAGTGAGCGCAATCTTGCCAAAGTCCGCGCAGGGGCAAAGGGCGGTGATATTGCGGCACAAGAGGGCAATGTACTGGCGGCGGCGGCTAACATTAAATCTCTAGAAGCTAATGCTGCAAGAATTCGGACTGAATTAGAGATCGCAGGTCGAGACTATAATCGGTTTCTGCAAGTTTTTAAAGAAGGCGCGATCTCCCAAACCGTTCTCGATAGCTATCGCCTCAAGGTTGAGACTTTGCAAGGTCAATTTGTCCAAGCACAGCAACAAATTGAACAAGCTCAATTCCAGTTACGTCAATCGCAAGGCTTGCTCAGCAGTGTCAGGGAAGTGCGTCCAACCGATGTCCAATTTGCCGAAGCACAACTCCAAACCGCGATCGTCAATGTCAAAAGTGCTGAGGTCAATCTTGATCTAGCCCAAGTGCGTGCGCCTATTGATGGACAAGTTCTCAAAGTTAATTCTAAGACTGGTGAAGTTGTCAGTCAGACCAATGGCGTGATTGACCTCGGCAATACTAGCCAAATGTATGTAGTTGCCGAAATCTATGAAACTGATATCGGTAAAGTCAAGGTTGGTCAAAAAGCCACCATTGAGAGCGAAGCTTTTGAAGGCTTAATTACGGGCAAAGTGGACAGCATTGGTTTAAAGATTGCCAAAAATGATGTATTGGGAACTGATCCTGCGGCAAAAACCGATGTACGGATTATCGAAGTTAAAATCAAGTTGGATGACAGTCAAAAAGTTTCAGGGCTTACCAATTTACAAGTCAGGGTCAAGGTTGAGATTTAATATATGATTCTTGCTGTACCTCTCGCTTGGCTCCAACTTACCTACGAAAAGAGCCGTCTTCTGGTGGCGATCGCAGGGATTACCTTTGCGGTGGTCTTAATGTTTTTGCAACTGGGTTTTCGGGATGCTCTATTTACGAGTGCGATCCGATTGCAGAGCAATCTCGTTGGTGACTTGGTGATCATTAGTCCACAATCCACCAACTTAGTGGGGATGCGGAACTTCTCCCAGCGTCGCCTTTATCAAGCCCTTGGCATGAAGGAAGTGGAATCAGTTAACCCAGTGTATATCGGACTGGGAGCATGGAAAATTAAAGAAGATCCTGCGGGACAAACTCGCAATATTTTGATTATCGGTGCAAATCCTGATGCTAAGGTCTTTAAGATGGCAGGGGCTGAGCCGAATATTGATCGTGTCAAAACTGAAGATGTAGTTCTATTTGACCGAGCATCCCGTGCTGAATTTGGTCCAATTGTCGGTGAATGTGGAACTCTAGCCTTAAAAGCCAAGTTCACCGATGATGCTTTTGCTTGCAATAATCTTGTCAGTCGTGAAGTTGCTAACCGCAAGCTGACCATTGGTGGTCTGTTTGAGCTTGGGGCATCCTTTGCAGCAGATGGAGCATTGATTACCAGCGACACGAACTTCTTACGGATTTTTGATAGTCGGCGATCGGGATTGATTAATGTTGGGTTGATTAACTTACGTCCCGATGCTTCTCCTTACGAAGCAATGCGAAACTTTATTCTCAGTCAACCTAGTGACACTGTAGTTCTACCCCGTGAGAAGCTCCAACCCGATGGCAAACGAGTGAGAGCGCTATTTCAAGAACGTATTGGTGCAGATGGTAAAATTACTCGCGAAGAAGATCAAACCAAAGTAATTATCTCTAAGTCAGATTTAACGGTTGAGGATCTTCAACACTCTCAAGATGCGGCGATCGAGGATACGCGCATTTTGACGATGCAAGGATATATCGATTTTGAAAAAGGCTATTGGCAAAAGAGTACCGCGATCGGCTTTATTTTTAGTTTGGGAACCGTCATGGGCTTTATTGTCGGCATCGTGATTGTCTATCAGATTCTTTACACCGATGTATCCGATCACCTTGCTGAATATGCCACCCTCAAGGCGATGGGTTATGGTAACTTGTACCTTGCTCAAATCGTGATTCAAGAAGCCTTTGTTCTCTCCATTCTCGGATTTATCCCCGGATTAGGCATCTCTTTTGGACTTTACAATCTGACTAAAAGCGCCACCTTATTACCGCTATATATTTGGGATAAAGCTATACCTGTAATGATCTTGACCATGATTATGTGCGTGATTTCAGGAGCGATTTCGCTACGCAAGGTTCAATCTGCCGATCCTGCTGAAATCTTTGGATAAATTTTGGGCGATATGTGCGCTCACCGCACGCGCAGCGTGCGGTGTAGGACTTAGATATATTTGAACAAGAGGCTTAAGCCCCTTGCCTGTAACCTAAATCAAAGGAAATGCAATATGATCGCCATACCTAAATATCAAATCCTTGAGAAAATTTATGAAGAAGGAAACTCTCAAGTTTATCGAGGTATTCGTATAGAAGATAACTTACGAGTAATTCTTAAGGTATTAAAAATAGAATTTTCAAATATTCAAACTATAGGAAAATACAAATTAGAATATGAAATTATACGGGGTCTTAGTTCTGACTTTGTAATTAGCACCTATGGCTTTCAGCAATATGAAAATAGATTTATCATTATATTAGAGGATTTTGGTGGTGAGTCTTTAGCACAGATCCTAACATTGCAGAAGATTGATATCATTGCCAACCTTAAATTAGCAATTCAAATTAGCGAAGGACTAAGCCAAATCCATGCAGCAAATATTATCCATAAAGATATTAACCCATCAAATATTGTTTTTAATTCCCATACAAATACATTGAAAATAATTGATTTTGGTATTGCATCGGCGTTATCAAAAGAAAATTGGAATCTTGATCATCATGATTTTTTAGAGGGAACTTTAGCCTATATTTCTCCTGAACAAACGGGGCGAATGAATCGATCGCTGGATTGTCGTACCGATATTTACTCAATGGGTGTGACTTTTTATCAAATGTTTACTGGGCGCTTACCCTATACCTCTAACGATCCATTGGAGTTAATTCATTATCATTTAGCGATGAAGTCGATCGCTCCCTGTTTAGTTAATGCACAGATACCATTGATGCTGTCTCAAATCATTCTCAAGATGTTGGCTAAAACTACTGAGGACAGATATCAGAGTGCATGGGGTGTCAAAGCTGATCTAGAGAAATGTTTAAATCAGCTAGAAACAAAAGGAAAGATTGATATTTTTCGATTGGCGGAACAGGATATTATTGACAAGTTTTTGATTGCTGAAAAACTTTATGGTAGAGCTAAAGAAGTAGAGGATTTATTAGCTGCTTTTTCGAGGATTACCGATGCTCAAAGCGATCGCGTTGAGATGCTTTTAATATCAGGATATTCTGGTATTGGTAAATCTAGATTAGTACAGGAAATCTATAAGCCAATTACCCAAAGCCGCGGATATTTTATTTCAGGAAAGTTCGATCAATATCAGCGCAATATCCCCTATTTTGCAATCATTCAAGCATTACAGAGCCTAATTAAGCGCTTACTCACAGAAAATGAGGATAAGTTAAATCAATGGCGATCGCAAATTATCAACGCATTAGGTATAAATAGCTATTTGATCACTCAAGTAATTCCTGATTTAGAATTAATCATTGGTAAACAAGAGACCAACTTAATTAGATCAAATGTATCTATTAATGAATCAGAAAATCGGTTTAATCGTGTTTTTCAAAACTTTATTCGTATTTTTGCCCAATCAGAACATCCTCTGGTGATTTTTTTAGATGACTTGCAATGGGCTGATCGCGCTTCTTTAAAACTGCTCCAAATCTTGGCAACTACCACCGCAAAAAATTCGCTGCTTTTGATTGGAGCCTATCGAGATAATGAGGTGAGTGAAACACATCCGATGATGCAAATAATGGAACAAATTCAACAGGCAAATGGTAATCTGAGCCATCTTTTCCTATCAGCACTGAACCTCACCGATATTACACAACTGATTGCTGATACCTTACATTGTTCAACCACAGAAGCTTTATCCCTAGCAGAATTAGTCCAGCAAAAGACTAATGGTAACCCCTTCTTTATGAATGAGTTTCTCAAATCTCTCTATGATGAAAATTTGATCAAGTTTAACTATCAACTACGCAAATGGGAATGGTCGATCGCTCAAATTCAGGAACAGGACATTACCGATAATGTTGTGGAACTGATGACAGCTAAGATTCAAAAGCTGAGCGATCGCACACAGGATTTATTACAGATTGCATCCTGCATCGGCAATCAATTCGAGCTTGGCACACTTGTCCTTGTATCAGAGTTTTCTCATGGCGATGTTGTAAGGGCCTTAAAAGAAGCCATCTCAGTGGGATTAATATTGCCTCTTAGCAATACTCACCAAGCAATTCACTTCGGTATCGAGGTAATAAATGAACAGTCTGCGATCGCTTATAAATTTGTCCATGATCGCGTTCAACAGGCTGCATACTCGCTAATTTCTGAAGCCAATCAAGTAAAAACTCATCAAAGAATTGGACAGCAATTATTCAAAAATACTTCTACTTCAGAATTAGAAACAAAGATTTTTGATATTGTCAATCAGCTTAATTGGGGACTAGATCTGATTTCATCGCCGCAAGAACGCGATCTACTAGCTCAACTTAACTTAATTGCGAGCAAGAAGGCTAAAGCCTCAACTGCTTATAGTGCCGCCTTCAACTATGCAAAAACTGGTGTGGGATTATTAGGGAACGAAAGCTGGTCATGTCAGTATGAATTATCTTTAGATCTGTACAATTTAGCCATAGAATCAGCCTTTCTAAATGGTGATTTTGCTCAGATGGAAAATTGGGCAGAAGTAGTTTTTAATAATGGGAAAACATTACTAGAAAAGATTAGAATCTATGAGATTCTAATCCAATCCTGCGTTGCTCAAAATCAGTTGTTTGAAGCAATTAGAATCGGCATTGAAACCTTACAATTGCTAGAGATCGAAATCCCCACTCATGCTTCTCCAGCAGATGTTGGCTTGGCTCTGCAATCCTTGCAATCTATTCTCTCTCAACAGCGCGTTGAAGATTTACTAGAATTTCCATTAATGACCGATGAGATCGCCTTAGCGGCGGTTAATATTCTTTTGAGTATGGCGGCCGCAGCTTATGTTGCGGCTTCAGAATTATACATTTTTGTTGTACTCCAACTGGTTCAGCTATCGATCGCTAAAGGGAATGCAGAAGGCTCATGCTATGGATATGCCGCTTATGGCTTAATTCTCTGCTGTTTTATGAATCAAATAGAGCATGGCTATCAGTTTGGACAACTGGCTCTGCAACTTTTAGATCGATTTACCTCTCAGACTTTGAGAGCCAAAACTCTGCATATTGTTTATGTGTTTATTAATCACTGGAAATATCACCTGCGAGAGACTTTAGCACCCCTATTAAGTTCTTATACAGTCGGCATTGAAACGGGAGATTTTGAGTTTGCCGCCTATAGCTTATGTCTGTATAGCAATTATCGTTACTTTTCGGGTAGAGAACTAACCGAGCTGGAACTGGAAATGACTGAGTACGCAACGCTCCTCGCCCAAACCAACCAACAAACACCTTTAAAATGGCTGCATATATACCACCAAGCAATTTTGAATTTACTTGGTAAATCCGCCGATCCTTGTAATTTAACGGGCGAAATCTACAACGCTAAGGTGATGATACCAATACACGAACAAGCAGGCGATCGTAGTTCTTTGTGTCTGTTGTATTTTCATCAGCTAATTCTTTGTTATCTGTTTGAAAATCATGCCCAAGCCGATCATAATACTTCCCAAGTAAGTTTGTATTTGGAAGCAGGAATCGGCACCAAATGCTATGCCCTATTTTATTTTTATGACACGCTTAATCAGTTAGCAATTTACTCAGAACTTACGCCTACTAATCGCGAACAAACGTTAGTAAAGGTAGCGGAAAATATAGCTAAAATCGAGCTTTGGGCTTCCCATGCGCCCATGAATTATTTGCATAAATGGCATCTCATCGTAGCCGAAAGATATCGAGTGTTGGGACAGACTTTAGAGGCTATGGAAGCTTATGATTTAGCGATCGCTGGTGCTAAAGCTAATGGGTACATTCAAGAGGAGGCTCTAGCTAATGAACTCGCAGCAAAATTTTATCTGTCTCAAAATCGGATTACGATCGCGAGAGCATATATGCAAGAGGCAAGACTGGGTTATTTAGAGTGGGGAGCTTTAGCTAAGGTTCAATATTTAGAAAGCCGTTATCTTGACCTATTGAGAATATTTTCAACCAATATCTCAAATGATATTTCAACCAATATTTCAACCAATAGAAAAGCAACCAATAGAAAAGCAACCAAAGGTTCACATACCAGCATTTCACTTGGATCTTCTTCTAATAGTTTAGAAAATTTAGATATAGAGTCTTTTCTCAAGGCTTCCCAAGCGATCGCTAGTGAAATTCAGCTTGAGCGGCTTCTAGAAACTTTGATGAGTATTCTCATTGAGAATGCAGGAGTACAGACAGGTTACTTACTATTACCCACTGATTTGTCCATTGATGCTGATTTATCCCACCAAGATCAATGGACAATTGCGGCAATTAAGACCATTGAATATGATCAGGTGGCTTTGCACTCAATTCCTGTTGATACAGTTACTACGGATGGTAATCACTATGTACCACTATCCATTGTAAATTATGTGATACGGACTCAACAGAGCGTAGTTCTCAACAATGCGACTCAAGTTGGTGATTTTCAAAATGATCCTTGGATTGTTCAATATCAGGTCAAATCATTGCTATGTCTACCCCTATTGAGTCGAGGCAACCTTAGTGGGATCGTTATTTTAGACAATAAACTTGCTACCGATGCGTTTACAAGAGAGCGTTTAAAAGTTCTCAATTTACTCTCATCGCAAGCGGCTATCTCCATCAGTAAAGCTTGGTTATTAAAGCAAAAGGATGAATTAAATCAATCTTTGCAATCCGAAATTAGCGATCGCCTATTAGCTGAAAAAGAACGCGATCGCCTAGTGGCAATCATTCAAGCCTCAACCGATATCATTGGGATATCATCACCGCAGGGACAAGTCCTTTGGAATAATACTCAAGCCAATAGAGTCCAAGGACTCCCACCTGATGCAGATGTGTCTGGACTAGATATTCCCGCCTATCATCCGCAATGGGCTTTAGAAATCATTCAAAATCAAGGTATTCCTGCGGCAATCGAGCATGGAACTTGGCTAGGTGAAACGGCTTTACTCACCCATGAAGGTATAGAAGTTCCTGTTTCCCAGATGATTATTGCTCATAAATCAGCAGATGGCAATTTGGAATATATTTCCACAATTATGCGGGATATTAGTGAAGCTAAAGAGCGGGAGGTCGCTCTTAAGAATTCAGAAACAACATTACAAAATTTAGTAGCAGGCACGGCGGCAGTTACAGGTGATGACTTTTTCCCTGCATTGGCAAAGCATATTGCAGAAGCCTTACACGTCAAGTATGCGCTAGTTACAGAGTTAATTGATGATCAGCTTCATGCCTTAGCATTTTGGGCAAATGGTAGTCTCCAACCACCAATCGCTTATTTTCCTGCGCGGACTCCTTGCGAATTAGCGCTAAGAAATGGTGAGTATATTTGTGATAGCTTGGTGCAGCAAATATTTCCTGATGATGCTGATCTAGTTGCAATGAAAGCTGATAGCTATATGGGAATTTCGCTTCAAGATATGAATGGCAATCCCATCGGTAACCTTTGTATTCTGGATGTCCATCCACTACAAGATATTCAACGGGCTAGCCAAATTTTACAAGTATTTGCGGCAAGAGCCGCCGCCGAGTTGCAACGCAAAGCCGCTAGTGAAGAGCTATATCAACTTAATCAATCTCTTGAGCTAAGGGTAAAACAACGCACTTCTCAATTAGAAGCAGCTAATCAAGAATTAGAGTCTTTCTCCTATTCAGTTTCCCATGACTTACGCGCTCCCTTGCGAGCGATCGATGGATTTTCAAGGCTGTTACAAGAAGACTATCGCGATCGCTTAGATCCAGAAGGTCATCGTTATTTAAAAATAGTCCGCGACAATGCCAAACGGATGGGAGAACTAATTGATGATCTCTTGAATTTATCTCGCTTGAATCGTAAGGAAATGTTAAGGCGATCGCTTTCAGTAAATAGACTGATTCAACATATATTAAATGACTTCCACCCAGAGATCCAAAATCGCGATATTGAGATAATCATTGCCGATTTACCTAATTGTGAAGCTGATCTTTCTTTGCTCACCCAAGTATGGATTAACTTAATATCCAATGCGATTAAATATACGAGTAAAACTAAAAAGGCGCGTATTGAAATCGGCTATCAAGTAATTAATGATCAAGGAACCTATTTTATTCGTGATAATGGGGCGGGATTTGATATGCAGTATGCCGATAAGTTGTTTGGTGTATTTCAACGAATGCACCTCGATCGCGATTTTGAAGGTACTGGCATTGGACTAGCGATCGTGCAACAGATCATTCAACGTCATGGTGGTCATGTTTGGGCGGAAGCGGCGATCGATCAAGGCGCGACTTTCTATTTTACAATTCCTGAAGTTTCCTCATAAGTAATGTAAAAACACAAAATAGCCAAGCTATTTTGTGTTTTTGCATTAATCACTGGGTTTAGTTTGTAAATTGATTAGGACTTACGCAAACTAACCAAGAACTCAAGTTCTTGGCTGAAAGCTAAAGTCAGCTAAAGCAGACTAAAACACTCCTATGATCAACCCGTTTCAACGGGTTTAAGCTTTTAGCCTGTAATTTATTACAGGGCTGTTGCGTAAGTCCTATTGATATATAGAGATACAGAAGATTGTCTCTCTGCCTTCGTCAGGAAGACAATCTTCTGTATCTCACTGTTACTTAGCAGTTCATAAACTGTCATACTCTGTTGCAATTTATTGGAAAAGACCGTCATACTAAAATAAGCAATCTGAGAAAAGCCAAAATGGATTTAGTAAATAATGTCAGAGCCAAGTTACTTTTAGATCAGCGCATGATCGGTTTAGTAGTACTAATCATGGCGGGATTTATTGGTAACTACTGTCGATGGACATTATTTTTTGATATAGATTTTATATTTGGCTCGATCGCTGTTTGGATTGTAGTTTGTTTGTACGGGGTGAGATGGGGAACCTTAGCGGGTTTTATTGCAGGGTATTGTACTTACATAATTTGGCATCACCCCTATACAGTAATAACTTTTACCCTCGAAGCCCTATTTGTGGGCTGGCTATTTCATCGAAAACAGCAAAATAATATTGTGTTGCTAGATGGTTTGTTTTGGTTAGTAATTGGGATGCCTTTGATCTGGTTATTTTACGCAAACATTTTGCGTCTTGATCAAACACAAGCTTTAATCATTTTAATGAAGCAGCCAGCAAATGGGATTTTTAACGCTCTGATCGCTAGCTTAATTCTTACCCATTCACCAGTTCATCGTTGGGTAAAACGTCCCGCCGCAATTAGTACCCTTTCCCTAGAGCAAACCCTATTCAACCTATTAGTTGCTTTTGTTTCATTTCCCACGCTTATTTTAATTGTACTGGCAAGTCATCAGGTCGTTGGTGACCTGCAAAATATAGCGAGACTACATTTATATGATTCGTCTCGTTATATGACAGTTGAGGTAAAGCGCTGGTATGAGCGACGACTTAGTGCAGTCGATGGGCTTGCTGAGTTGGTGTCTCTTCAGAGCAATGTCGTCAAACAAAATGCTGCCTTTGTCGGTCGCAGTTTCCCTGATTTTCGACATATTCATGTTTTAGATAGCTCAGGGGCAAAGGTTCTAGAGTTAGACAATAACACTTCTATGCCAGATAGTGCTTTTGATGAAGCTAAGTATTTTGAGCAACTGAAGAAATCACCTCAACCATTTCTCTCTCCAGTATTACCAGTATTATCAGAAAAATCTTCTTTGTCGGTTGTTCTCTTGGGTGTGCCAATCCTGCGGGATGGCAAACTTGAAGGCGCTATTTTCAGTGAAATTGATTTAAATCGCCTCTCAAAGATTTTGCAAACTAGTTTAGGTGATGAATTATTACAAGTAACTCTAGTGGATCAGCAGCAAACCGTAGCTGCTAGTACGAAATCTGAATGGATTGGCACAAGAGATTTTGACTGGCGTAAAGATGGCAAAGTTAATCAACTTCAATCTGATACCTATCACTGGTTGCCAACTAAGAGTAGTAATCTGATTATGGTGCAGTGGCAAAATTCTTTATATGTGCGGGAATTACCAGTTAGCAAAGCAATTCCTTGGACATTGGTTGTGCAGATTGCGGCAACTGCTCAAGCTAAACAAATTCAGCAAGTGCATACACGCAATATGGCATTACTCCTTTTGGTGGCAGGATTAGCTCTGATTTCTGCCACCCTAGTTAGTCGCCAACTCATTAACCCCTTAAATCAGTTAGCAGAAATTACCACAAATTTACCAAATAAACTCCTAGAACAGGAACCTGTGCATTGGTTACGGAGTTCAATTACTGAGTTAGCTATATTAGTCAAAAATTTTCGTTCGATGGCTTTTATTCTCAAGCAAAAGTTTAGAGAGATCAGTCTTGCTAATGAGTTATTAGAATTGCGTGTCCAAGAACGTACTCAAGCCTTACAAAAAGCCAATACTGAGTTAGAAATGGAGATTATCGAACGCCATGAAGCTGAAAAAGCTCTCGATCGCCTCAATGCGGATCTAGAAAATCGCGTGATAAAACGCACCGCCGAGCTAGAAGCAGCTAACAAAGAACTAGAGTCATTTTCCTATTCTGTTTCCCATGACCTTCGCGCTCCCTTACGAGCTATGGATGGATTTTCGCGGCTATTGCAAGAAGACTATAGCAATCAGTTAGATTCTGAAGGTCAGCGCTATCTGAAAGTCGTTAGAGATAATGCTAAGCGCATGGGTGAATTAATTGATGATCTTTTAAATTTATCGAGATTAAACCGTAAAGATATTTCCAAGCGATCGCTTTCAGTAAATAAGTTAATCCAACAAATATTAGGTGATAGTGATTTTCACTTAGCGATCACC
Organism: uncultured cyanobacterium; assembly: GCA_963703315.1. Taxonomy (GTDB): domain Bacteria; phylum Cyanobacteriota; class Cyanobacteriia; order Pseudanabaenales; family Pseudanabaenaceae; genus Pseudanabaena. Next base: position 786,641 of record OY969811.1, read on the forward strand.
AAGCGTCGAGTGGATATGGTGATTGCGGACTTACCAGACTGCGAGGCAGATATTTCTTTGTTAACACAGGTTTGGATTAATCTTCTATCCAATGCCATTAAATATACAAGCAAAGTCGAGAATGCGCGTATTGAAATTGGCTATCAAATAATTAATGATCAAGGAACCTATTTTATTCGTGATAATGGGGCGGGCTTTGATATGCAGTATGCCGATAAGTTATTTGGTGTCTTTCAACGAATGCACCTCGATCGCGATTTTGAAGGTACTGGCATTGGGTTAGCGATCGTCAAACGTATTATTCAACGTCATGGGGGCAATGTTTGGGCGGAGGCAGCCGTCAATCAAGGGGCAACTTTTTACTTCACGATTCCTACGGTTTAAGGTATCGCATTTGAATCTAAGTAGCTGGGCATAATCACAAAACTGTGATGCACGCGCAGCGTGCGCCACAGTTTTGTGGGTTTTATCTTTAATTGCGCCCAATCTGCTTAGGAAAAGTAAAAATCGTACTGAAAACAACTTAAAATTGCCATATTATCTTAACAATTCAGTGTAAAGCGCTGTAACATACCACCCCATGACAGATAATCTTTCTCAACAACCTGTCTTTATCTTATTAGTTGAAGATAATCCTGCTGATGCTGAGTTAGCAATGCGAGCTTTAAGACGTGGCAGAATTAGTAACCAAATCAAGTTATTAGAAGATGGTGCAGAAGCTCTAGACTTTATCTTTTGCCGAGGGGAGTATGCTCATCGGGAAATCACAGATTATCCCAAAATGATCTTGCTAGATTTGAAGTTGCCTAAAGTGAGTGGACTAGAAGTTTTAAAACAACTTAAGTCCGATCCACGCACACAAATGATTCCCATTGTGGTCTTGACTTCTTCGGCTCAAGATAGTGATGTGATCGAAAGTTATAAGTTGGGGGTGAATAGTTATATTGTTAAGCCTGTTGATTTTGAACAATTTAATAAAGCGGTTGAACAATTAGGTTTTTACTGGTTGTTAATGAATCGATCGCCAACTCTTTAAGATATTGCCAAGCAAAACTTAGAAGCGAGGTGCGGCGCTTCGCGCCGCACCTCGCTTCTTGGGTTTTATGTCCTAAGCAAAACTTACCTCACCGCACTTTCAAAAATTTATAGCCAGTTCCCGACTAAGGTAAATGAAGACCAAAAATAAGGATGCTTAAGATCAATATTTTTGACTGGAATGACAAATGGGATATTGGGGAAGCCTTTAATGCCTCTGATTTGATTTTTTTCAATAGTCACTTCGCCTCGTAAAAATGCTAATTGAGCTTCTTGCAAGGCGATCGCTTTACTAGGTGCAGTGGGCAATCCTCGATAGAAACGAATCATTAAAGGAGCCGTACCTGCATCGCTCACTGTCCATAAAGAAGCCAACACACTTTTTGCGCCCGAATCTACCGCTAAACCTGCTAAGCCTAAGTTTTGCCCAACTGCGGTTTCGCAAGCACTGAGAGTTAGCAAATCAGTTACGAGATTCATTTTGGCAATTTGATTCATGTGTAAGCGATCGCCCCAAAATTGGATAAAAGATTCCTGTGGTGAATCCTTCACAAACTTGGCATGGGTTGCAAGGTGGATAATGCCAAATTTTTGGCTACTAATCTGCGATCGCAGATTATCCATCGTAAAACCACTATTTAGAAAATTCTTGCCAGTGAGGATTTGCGAAGAAATCGTTTCAACTTCTACTTTAGTCGCAGGTAAAGGCGACCAACCTTCGACTGACTCTGACAATCCCATTGCCAAGATTTGCGGTACTAAGGCTCGGTTAGGGCGACTAGGTTCTGTTAATTGCCATGCGGGAATCGATGTAACGGCATACTTCTCAATTAGATAACGTTTGCCATCATGTAAAGCCGCAGGGGGAACCACTCGCAAATTACCACTCATCACAAAGACCAGCGTTTTTACCTGTGCTTTTTCTAGCTCAGCTTCCATCGGGCGCACCACCCAATCATAAAGTTGCTGAGATTGGGGTAAGAAGTCATTGGAGCTAGCATCTTGCAAATTACTGCGAAAGTCGATAATTACCTGATCTACTTCTTCTGTAGTCACATTGTAAGCAACTTTCCGAAATGGAACCCCATCAGTTGGATCATTTTGAGATAATGGTATGCCAAATTTTTCCTGTAAAGACTTTGTGCCAATTCGAGTCCGCGAAAACAATCGTGCAGGACGATTGGGACTAGGTGGTGGTACGGTAATTAGTTCTAGTCCGTTTTTAGAAGTCGTTACATAAATTAAGGCAGTCGGACTACCTGTGAGTTCTGAAATCCGTTTGATCTCCGAAGCGTAACAGTCATTACTGTCAGGATAAGGCGATCGCAGTCGTTTGCTGAGATAGGCTTCTAGCTCGGCAGTATAGCCTTTTTCTAGCGCCGTGCAAGCTTCAGGCAACTTGTTTTGAATTGCATATTGCCTTGCCAACAAAAAATAAAGTCGCCCGATTTGTCCCCGAATTGCCGCAATATCTGGAGATAAATCGACCTGTTCGCGTTCAGGATTACTAGAACGACTGAGTGCATTGATCAGATCCAGAATTAACGATGGATTTAGTCCCGTACCTGAAGGAGAAGTTGGGAATTGGGATGGGGGGACAGTAGTTTGCGATCGCGCAGATTTAGCAACACTCAGCGAAAGCATTGCCAAGATCAAGGAAAGAAACCATAGAAGAGATTTTCGCATCTGAGTTTTCTCCTAAACTATCTCTATTGTAGAGCGATCGCCTTTTATATCAATGTAAGTTAGGACTTACTCAACAGCCCTGTAATAAATTACGGGCTAAAAGCTTAAACCCGTTGAAACGGGTTGATCATAGGAGTGTTTTAGTCTGCTTTAGCTGACTTTAGCTTTCAGCCAAGAACTTGAGTTCTTGGTTAGTTTGCGTAAGTCCTATAAGTTTTGCGTAGGACATAACCCCAGAAGATGAGTGGCGGCGCAAAGCGCCGCCACTCATCTTCTGGGGTTTAGCTAACTCTTGCTTTGAGATTACTTGTCCTAATAGACAAGGGGCTTCAGCCCCTTGTTCCTCAAAAGTTTATGCAGTTAAAGCACGTTGTAAACGCGACAATGCTAAACCTTTACGATGAAGTAGCACAAACGAGGGCAAGATTTCGGGACCATGAAGATCGCCTGTGAGGGCTGCCCGTAGAGACTTCATCACGACTCCTTTCTTGACACCCTGAGACTTAGTGACTGTTTTAATTACTTCTCCCGCACTATCAGCATCAAGATCCGCAGTTTCTTTGAGTGCCTCAATTAGTGCGGTGATAATACCTGCGATCGCATCACCTTGCAGAGTTGCTTTCGCCTCATCGGTATAGTCTTCAAACTCAGTGAAGAAGAACTTGCTAATCGTCGCCGCATCGGTCAAGAGGGTTAAACTTGGCGCGATTAATTTCGTCAAATCGAGCAACCATTGGCGATCAACAGATTCCAGATCATAGCCAGCTTCCTTAAGAAATGGAGTTAGGCGATCGCACACATCTTCCGTTGGTAAAGAATGCAAATATTGGCTATTAATCCAATTGAGTTTATCCCAATCAAATTTTGCACCTGCTTTATTGACGCGATCGAAGCTGAAGATTTGGGATGCTTCTTGGAGCGTGAAGAGTTCCTTCCCATCGCTAGGCGACCAACCGAGCAGCGCCATGTAGTTATTGAAAGCTTCAGGAATATAGCCCATGTTCCGAAATTCCCAAACGGAAGTTGCGCCATCACGTTTAGAGATTTTTGCACCTTGCTGATTGAGAATTAGCGGCGTATGTCCAAACTGAGGTGGTGTTGCGCCTAAGGCTTCATAAATGAGAATTTGCTTAGCAGTATTCGCAATATGATCTTCCCCACGAATAACTTGAGTAATCTCCATATCGATATCATCGACAACTACGGCAAAGTTATACAGAGGTAAGCCAATATTGCCCTGCTCATCAACACGAGCGATCACCATATCACCACCAAGATCGCTGCTGCTCCAAGAGACAGTGCCGCGTACAAGGTCATTCCATGCGATCGTGCGTGGTTCCTCAATGATGAAGCGAACTACGGGGCGACGACCTTCGGCTTCAAAGGCTTGACGTTGCTCATCGGTAAGGTTACGGTGGCGATTGTCGTAACGTGGGGCTTGTTTGTTAGCTTTTTGAGCCTCACGCATTGCCTCAAGTTCAGATTCAGTGCAGTAGCAAAAGTAGGCTTTTTTCTCGGCTAAAAGTTTATGTACGGTGGCAATATAGCGATCGCTGCGTTGGGTTTGAAAAAAGGGTCCCTCATCAAAATTAATCCCCAACCAAGCCAATCCTTCTAAAATGTTTTGGGTATATTCATCCTTAGATCTTTCGCGATCGGTGTCTTCGACTCTGAGGATAAATGTCCCGCCTTGGTTACGGGCATACAGCCAGTTAAATACGGCGGTACGGGCTGTGCCTATGTGTAAGTTACCCGTTGGGCTTGGTGCAATACGAACTCGAACAGACATGAATTTGTAAACGTTATAAAATCCAATTATCCTTCATATAGCGTTTCACAGTCTAGTGAAGTAAAGGATTGTTTCCCCGCCGAAGGCGGGGAAACAATCCTCTGTAACTCGCTTGCTTGAAAAGTGCTATATCACGTTACTGTATAGAAAAAAGCTAGAAGCCTATTTTTAGACAGGGCGAAAAAAATTTTATGAATAAAGCTTTTACTTCTCAGGCGGATGAATGGACAGAGGCGATCGCACCAGTCCAAAAGCGATACGATCGCGAATATCGGAATGAAGCCTTTGATTTACCCGCAGAGGTAGAATCGATGCCGCTTTTTCGAGAATGGGTGAGCCATACACTGTCTAGTAAAATTGCTTCGCCGTTTTGGGAATTGGCGCAGTTTCAAAAAAATCAACGGTGCTTAGATATTGGCTGTGGAGTTAGCTTTTTAATTTACCCTTGGCGCGATTGGGACGTATATTTTTATGGTCAAGAAATTAGCTTTGTAGCCAAAGACGCGCTTAATTCAAGAGGTTCACAGCTTAATTCCAAATTGTTTAAAGGCGTGCAGCATGGGGCAGCCCATCAGTTAAATTATGAAAATGCTACCTTTGATCGCGTGATTGCCACAGGTTTTAGTTGCTATTACCCATTGGAATATTGGAAATTAGTCTTGCGCGAGGCAAAGCGTGTCTTAAAACCCAATGGGATATTCATTTTTGATGCGATCACCCCTGATTTAGAGTTTGCGGAAAATTGGGCAATTTTAGAAACCTATTTAGGTGCAGAGGTATTCCTTACGCCACTTAGTGAAATTACAGAGCTAGTGCAGTCGATGGGCGGGAAGATTATGGCGAAAAAAGACGGATTGCTATTTTCGATGTATCGCGTTCAGTGGTAATTTGTTGAGAGTAGCGCGAAGCGCCACTCTCAACAAAAATTCGTGAAAAATATGTCTGAAAATTCTCAAACAACGGGTGCTGATGCGATTGATGTGGCGATCGCGCAGGGGATCGATTTTGATGGTACGCCAATCGATCCCAAAAAACTTGACCTATATAGCAGTGTCATGGCTCTAGAAGCAGGTCGTCAGCGCAGTGGTGTTACGAATACCATGCGATCGCGCATTGTCCGTATTGGTGCAAAACACATCCCTCAAGATGAACTCAATCAAAAACTGTTGGATGCAGGCTTTGCCCCACTCAAAGATAAAGATATCGCCTATTTTTATAACAAATAAAGAACCCAGTTTTTTCATGGCGCGGCTTTGCCGCGCCATGAAAAAACATCCTTAATAATTTTTACGAAAGGGTTTGCTTTGCAAACCCTTTCTAATATCTACAGCCTTTTAGCGTATTTTGCTTGGATTTTGGGCATAATTGTTAATGTGTAACCTTGCGATCAAAATGGTTAAGTATTGGCAAAGTATATCCAGCGTATTTACCACAGCCTTATTGCTGGCGGGTACTAGTGTTTGGATTAATTTAGATGTGGCGATCGCGCAAACTTCATCGCGTAGCAACTACTCTGTCCTCAATCAAATGCAGCGCCTCAAGCGATCGGGACAGAAATGGATCGAGATCAATCGTCGTAACCAGACTCTTGTGGCATGGCAAGGAAGTAAGCAAGTATATTCAGTGATTGTTTCTACTGGTAAAGCTGAAACCCCCACACCTGCGGGTATTTTCAAAATTCAGACTAAATACCCTACAGCGAGGATGCAAGGCGAAGATTACAACGTTCCCGACGTGCCTCATGTGATGTACTACAGTGGCAACTACGCTATTCATGGGGCATATTGGCATCGTAGCTTTGGGATTCCGATCAGTCATGGCTGTACCAATGTTGCGCCAGATCACGCTGCATGGTTGTACCGATGGGCTTCTGTGGGTACGACTGTTGTTGTGCGTTAGCAAAACGGGGGCTTTGCACCCCGTTTTACTAACTATTGCTAAATAAAACTTAACGCATTAGAAATAGACAGAGGCGATCGCCTCACAGTAACCTAGAGACGATATCTGTAATCATTTTATTTTTCATTACAGTCTTTAGGAATAAGGATAAAACTATGGCAGTTGCACGTGGTTCTAAGGTTCGCATTTTGCGTAAAGAGTCCTACTGGTATCGTGAAGTCGGTACTGTGGCTTCTGTTGATAAAAGCGGCATCATTTACCCAGTGATCGTTCGTTTCGACAGCGTAAATTACTCCAACATCGCAACCAACAACTTTGCGATCGATGAAGTCGAAGAAGTCGCCTAGATTCTTCAAACCCAAAAAAGGAGAAGGGGCGCAAAGCGCCCCTTCTCCTTTTTTGGGTATAAGACTCAAGCCAGTAAGGGTTTTCAAAACTAAAAATGGCGTAGCCATTTTTAGTTTTGGTATTAGCAATTTTTTAGTTAGAGCGTCTAGCGTTAGAGATAATGCCCGAATTACCAGAAGTTGAGACTGTTCGCATTGGTTTAAATGAAAATACGTTGGGTTGGCAGATAGAAGGTGGTGAGGTATTGCTGCCCCGTGCGATCGCCTATCCTGAAAATCCTCAAGCTTTTTTAGATGCCTTGATAGGGGCAGAGTTTATAGAGTGGCAAAGACGGGGCAAATATTTAATTGCTAAGCTTTCCAAAAATCAAACACAGAGCGATCAACTGGGTGTGCATTTGCGAATGACAGGGAGTTTGCTCTGGTGCGATCGCGATGTGGCTGTGGGTAAACATACGCGAGTGAGATTATTTTTAAAGGAAAAAGGGAAAGGGAAAAAGGAAAAAAACTCAGTTCAGAAGGAATTACGGTTTGATGATCAGCGAACTTTTGGTAAGGTTTGGTGGGTTCCATCGGATCAACCAACAGAATCGATCATTACAGGATTACAGAAGTTAGGTTTGGAACCTTTTGATCTAGAGTTTACGCCAGAACATTTAGCTCACAAGCTTAGCCGTAGTGGTCGCCCGATTAAAACTGTATTGCTTGATCAAGAAATGGTTGCAGGAATTGGGAATATTTATGCCGATGAGTCATTATTTCTCGGCAAAATTCATCCTCAAAAAGCAGCCAACTCTCTTAATTTAGAACAAATCAAAGCATTACATCAAGGCATCATTCGCTCTCTCAGTGATGGTATTGCCAAGGGTGGAACAACTTTTAGCTCTTTTCAGAATGTAGCAGGACTAAAGGGAAATTATATCGATACAGCTTGGGTATTTCGGCGGACAGGACAGCCTTGTAACGTTTGTGGCACTGCGATTTCACGAATTAAACTTGGTGGGCGATCAACACATTTTTGCGCTCAATGCCAGATTGCCTAACCAAAAAGCTGTGGCGCACGCGCAGCGTGCGCCACAGCTTTTTGGTTTTTTAATTATGCCTAGCTACAGCAAAATGAAAACCGCTATAAAAGATTATTTTGCATGGCGATCGCCTGTTTGCGATCGCTTACTTCTAGTTTATGTAAAATCGCATGGATATGTACACGCACAGTACCTGAAGAAATATAAAGCAGATCAGCAATTTCCTGATTAGTTTTATTCTCAGACATCAACATCAAGATTTCTCTTTCGCGCCGAGTTAGCGTATGCAGCTTTGCCCCAGATGTATTAGTATCGCTAGTCTCAGTCGATTGGCTTTGAAAAATATTGTGAATTTCGGCAGTGGCAGTGGCATCCCACCACGAAGCACCTGCTATCACTGATCGCATGGCAAGAATTAACGTTTCGGCGGCAACTCCCTTCATACAATAGCCCTGTGCGCCCACAGTAACTAAACGTGAAATTAGATGGCGATCGTTCCGTGAAGTTAGCACTAAAATCGGTAATTTCGGATGGTTTTGCTTGAGTTGGCGGCAAGTTTCCATTCCACCTATACCTGGTAAGCCAATATCCAGCAGGACAAGATCAAAAGGTCGCTGCTTAGCCAGATCGATCGCTGTTTCCCCGTCACTTGCTTCAGCTAAAACCGCGATTTTAGTTTCTTGTTGCAAGCGCACTTGTAAACCGAGGCGAAATAGCTCATCGTCTTCAACTAATAGAATTTTGAGATTATCTAGGCTCTTGTACATTATCTGGCGATGAATGCGGTAAGGCTGGCAAACGGAATCTAAAGATTGCGCCTTGAGGATGTCGGTTCTCTGCCCAAATTATACCGCCATGCGCTTCGATAATTTGACGAGTCAGGTATAGACCAAGACCCGAACCACTAGCTAGGCGATCGCTTTGTCCTTGATAAAATCTCTCAAATAAATAGGGCTGCTCATCAAGTTGAATACCTGCACCATTGTCTATCACTTGTACCAATTGATGCGAAGACTGAGTTTCTAGAACAACTTCCACCTTTGCGCCTCTAGGAGAATGATTGATCGCATTAGTCAGTAGATTTGTAAAAACTCGGCGTAATTGGAAGGCATCTCCATTCACCCACAGAAATTTGCGAAAGTCTGACTCTCCATAATGCAAGTTTAGATAGACACGACGACTTGTAGATAGGCTCAACAGCGAGGTTGCCACGTCTTCTGCTAGTATTGCTAAATTAATTGGTTCTAATTGTAATAACAAACCTTCCGTTTCATTGCGATAGACATCGAGGAGAGTTTCCACTAAACGTAAACTGTTTTGATGACTACGGATCATAGTAGCTACTACGTTTTTCTGTGTGGGCTGAATAGCTCCAAATTGTTCGCGGTCAAAGGCTTGGAGTGTCTCGATCGCACCGAGTAACGGAGTTCGTAAATCATGTGCCAAAGTAGAAGCAAAGTCTTCCCGTACATTCATGATTTTCTCTTGGGCTTGAAGTTTTGCCTGTTGTTCGATAAGCACTCTCTGAGTCTGACGATAACGATTGCTCAAAAATCCAGTTACGATCAACGCCAAAATCGTAACTAGACGATTCACAATCATTGCCATTTGAACTTTGCCTTGATTAGGAACCCAAATATTTAATAGAGTCAGCATCACTGCCATAATTGTGAATTGGAAAGTGCTATGACGACTCAATCGAACATTGGCAATCAAGATAGGACAGATGTAGAGATAACCCATTACATATTCGGGAGGTGTGGAAAACTCTAAAATAACTACTAGAACAAACAGACCAATAATTATCCAAAATAAAGGCGATCGCCAAGATAGTTCTAATGTTTGTTTATTCATGCGTGTAAATTATTTTTATCGCATTCAATTGATATGGGTCTAAGCAAAAATGTAATTAAGCGGTTAATCCAAGACAAAATTAGCATTGTTATGCTTCGATATGGCGATCGTTAATCAATCGAGATGCAGTAAGTGTATGATTCATCATTTTTTACATTTATTCATCTCAACCATTTTCTGATAAATTTAACGCTACTCCAAATACTTAGCGATCTCTTTTGTAGTGCCGCCAGTACAGCCGCAGTAAGAGTGTCATGACCAAAACCATGATGGGTAATTGCAGTATATAAAGTAGGCATTTACACGGTAAATCTAATGTTAGTAAGTAATAAATACAGTATTTTGTAGTGGTTATCGTAAGAAAATTTTACTTCCACTGGCTACAGACTTGCCTCATGACATCAATGACTCCACTTACTGCTTATGATTTAACAACTTTTAAATAATCTTTGAACTCTTAATTTTTGACTATTTAAAAAATGTATTCACGAAAACAAACCATATATTTTGCGCAAGAACATAAAAGAAAAGTGAAAAGCCTAGAACATAAGATATACAGCAAATTCTTCTATAAACTACCTCTAATTGGTTTGGCACTGGTCAGTAAATTAGTGATATGAGAAAATAGAGGCAGAGTAAAGGAAAAAGCTATGGAATGCCCCCACTGCGATAGTCAAAAGATCATCAAAAATGGCAAACATCACCATCAAGACGGCAAAGCCATCCAAAACTATTTATGCAAAGAATGCGGCAAAAGATTCAGTGAAAGGACAGGAACGCCAATGTCAAGGCTGAGAACACCAGAAAATGTGGTTTCATTAGCACTTAAGATGAGGAGTGAAGGAATGGGGATTAGAGCCAGTGGAAGAGTTCTAGAAAAATCTCATGTCAGCATCATGAGATGGGAGCAAAAATTGGCAACTCAGTCACAGCAATGGAGTCCAGATGCCCCAACAGGAGGAGATATAACAGTCGAGGGAGATGAGGTTTACACTCGCGTAGGCGAGAACCTCCCCCCCCTCAGAGTCAAAAGGGTGGACAATCACATTTATTGAGCGTGGGAGTCGCTACTGGATTGAAGCAAAAGCAGGAATGAAAACAACGGACTTATTTAAGCAAGCCATCAACACTGCATGGTCATGGGCAAAAACTAGTCAATACATTCGATGGTTTACCGATGGTGAAAGACGCTACGCTCAACAACTATGGCAAATGGCAAGTGTTTATCTCAAATCATCGGAAGTCACTCGTGAATATGGACATCGCAAGGTATGGCGCTATGGATTGGAAGTTGCCATGAAAATTAAAGGTTCACAGGGAAAGCGTCGAGTCGAATGGGTCAAACCTGAGCATCCTTATACTGCCATCAGCGATAAGAGTGACGTTCATGCTAATCATAATGAAGCTAACAACAGTGCTTTGAGAAGAAGGTGTAGTGCTTTTCGCCGCAGACAAAACCTGTATGCTAAAAATACCGAGGGCTTGCAACGAGCAGTCACGGTACAACGCTTAATTCACAATTGGGTACGACCTCATGAGGGTTTGGGCAAGAACAAGACCCCTGCTATGGCAATCGGACTTTTTAATCGTCCCGTTTCTATGCTGGAATTACTATCATTAAGGGGCTTTCATTACCTCACTAATTAACTGACCAGTGCCATTGGTTTGCAAATTCATAAACATACCAAAAAGCATTCTTTAGGCAATCTTGTCTGATTTTTAACTTGCCGATAGTACTGCCTAACACAAGATCATTATTTTCAAGTAAAGCCTGATCATTTTCACTTTCACAAAAATCATCTTGAAATATAAATAGTTGATTAATAAATAGTTGATTATCTTTAGATTTTTCTTTGTAATAACTTTCATAAAAAATTACTGCAAATATATTAAGCAACTGTTGTTCCCCTCTGCCAGAATCTTCAAATTCACTATAATCTTCAAACATCTTAATAATATTAGGACATTTGAAAGAATATATAAGATTAGCGATTGAAGCAAAAAAAGCACCCCAGAAAAACATTTGCCATGAAAAAGGAAGCTCTAAATCTAATTTAATAAATTCTATATTTACTGTATTTATATATCTAAATAGTTTTGCGATTAATGGTACAAATGCTATCCAAAAATATGAAGACTTTAATATCCGACTCTCCCCAAAACCTCGTAGCTTTGACCATGAAGGACTAGAGAGATTCTTTATCTTTGATAATTGACGATAGAAATTTTTTATCTGTAATAGCATAATTATCTACAAGCTGAATTTCATGACGATTTTCTACTAGAGTTATCTTTCCCAATTCATTTCTATATATTTATGATCATTGTTGTTTTTTGTTTCTGAGACACGAAAACCGCGCTTCCTGTAAAAATCTATAGCTTTGCTGTTTTCCTCATATACAGCCAAAGTGATTTTGCTCTTTTCAGATTGAATATGTCGCATTAGAACACTGCCAAGTCCCTGACCCTGCGAATCTTTTTTGATAAAGAATGCACTCATAGCAGTCTCAGATATGAATGACGCGAACCCACATACTCTTCCATCTCTTTCAATTACAACACACTTAACGGCAACACATTCAACCTTCTGCGGAAAAATTAAGCCTTCCATCGCAGAAATTGACTTTTCCATTGTTTTCTGTTCCTTCGCAATATTTTGCTTGCCAAGGAAGGCATGAGCCTCTGCCGACGCTACTTTATGAATATAAAAAATGACGCTTTTATCAGTTCGTTGATATTCTCTAATATTAATGTTTGAATTAACCATGATTATTGCCTCTTAGTATTTCAACTCACACTAATACTTTCATCACTTACAAATTCAGCTTGGTTTAAATTTAGCCTTGACTGAAACTCACCTATTAAATTTGTATAACTTTATTACCTGTAACTTCATAAAAACCGAAATTTATCAAGTGATATATGAACTATATCAGATATTTTTTAGTTTTTATATGGCAAAAAAGCAATGTTTACGAGGTTGTATCAAAGGATAGGTCACTAATTCTTGCAAAAAGCATAAGGCTTTGAGTCGCAACTATTTTGATTTTTTCGCCTTCATTTACCCTTGCCCATAGGCGAAAGTCTTTAACAATGGACTGCAATCAGCAATCGCCATACAAGAATGATGGAGATATTGCTATATTTATAGCGATCGCTTGATTAAAAAATTAATGTTGAAGTTTGTTAACAAACTTGCTTGTTTAGCAATTTATGCAGGGCTAAGTACAGGGCTAAGCCTCGGTGTAATTAGCGCCATATCTCCCGCGTTGGCTGAAGATAGCAGTCTGGGGATTGTGATGCGGCGTGGACATTTGCGGGTGGGCATGGATGCGGCGATCGGTGGTCCCTATATGTTTTGGAATGCTAAAACCCAGTTTTATGATGGCTTTGAGTTAGAGATCATCCAAGCGATCGCCGCAAAATTAAACATTGAACCACGTCCAATTAATATCCCTTGGGCAAATCAACCCGAAAACCTATCGTCACGACAGGTTGATATTGTTCTGAGTGCAAGGGAAGAAGGTGGATTAGAAACAGGTGATACTAAAGGTAAATTTATCGAAACTGCCCCTTACTATCGCAGCGCCCAACGCTTATTAATTCGGGCTGACGGCACACAAATTAAGTCTTTGCGTGACATGATCGGTAAACGGGTTGGGGTTGTGGCAAATAGCGGAGGCACAGCGATCGCCGAAACCTATAATAAGAACAGGGGTAATGCCATTCGCCTATTTTCATCACGGGATCTTGACCGTATGGTGATCCAACTGCGCGATCGCCAGCTTGATGCGATGATCCTTGATGAACCTGTGGCAGTATGGCAAGTACGCAACAATCCTAACTTTATAATTGTTGGGGAGCCGCTAATTCCGATTCGTCTAGTGGCGATCGTCAACAAAGATGATGTATCACTCAAAAAAGCCGTAGACAAGGCTTTAACAGAGATGCGTCAAGAGGGTAAACTCGAACAAATACTTAAGAGGTGGAACCTGTGGGAAAGCCAGACAACTTTAAAATCGACAAAGGTCTTGCCAGTTACGGTATTAGCGATCATTACGCCGTACTCGGTTTACCAATGACCACCGATGCCGCGCAAATTCGCAAAAAATTTCTCAAGCTTGCCAAAATTCTGCACCCTGATGTTTTTGGAAGAAATGCTGAAGAGAAAGAAATTGCTACCAAATATTTCTCAAAGATGGTCAGCCCTGCCTATCAACTGCTCAATAGCGATCGCGAGCGGGGGGAATATTTAGCAACCTTGAGAATGTTTGCTCAAAATAAAAAACAAAAACAAGAAACTCCCACCTTTAGTTCCGAAATCGCTCAAAAACTATATCGGATTCCCCATGAGATTACCTACAAACAATATGTAGAAGAAGTATCTCCGAAGCAGTACGAAACTCTCGATTCGATTTTGGAATATACCTCGATTCTTAGTGAATTAAATCTGGTCTATTTGTTCACTCAAAATAGTTTCAGCTTTACTTCAGGTAGTAGTGCGGCATCTGCATCTAACAACCAAATAGCTAATGCCGAAGCAACTCCAGTCAAACCACCAGCCCAATCACCTGCGTTGCGGAACTTGAACATGGCAGAACTATTTATCAGCAAGAAACAATGGACTGATGCGCTCAAAGAATTGATTAATGCGGAAAAACTCGATCCTAATAATGCTAAGGTCTATGCTTTGAAGGGCTTAGTGCAGATGAATCAAAATGCGGCGGCGATCGCCAAGACAAGTTTTCAGAAAGCGCTTAAACTTGATCCTAAAGAACCCACAGCCCTCAAATATATCAATCAGGTCAATGCCGCGACAAAACCACCAGAGAAACCACCAGAAAAGAAAGGCGGTCTGTTTGGTTGGGGTAAAAAATAACTGATCATATTTCTCGCTAAAGGTAGTAGATCTTGATCATGTCAGTTACAGCGAGGCAGCAAACTTGGATTTCCGCAAACTAAAATACTACCGACATAATTCTCTAATTCTAGTTATTAGTGGCGATCAGCAGCTTTTGTCTGCGATCGCCGAAATTTTAGTAGCTGAAAAATATAATTTCATCACCGAAACCAGTGGTGAAAAAGCATGGGAAATCATTCTCCAAAAGAAGCCTGCGATCATTCTTGCTGATTGGAAAGTCCCAGATGTCTCAGGTCTAGTGCTTTGCCATCGGGTCAAGGCAAATCTTGAACATCCTGAACTAATAACGACTTACTTTGTCTTGATCGTCGAATCTTTAAACTCTCAACAGCGCCAAATTGGGTTAGATACGGGTGTCGATGAATTTCTTGGTAATCCTATAGATATCTCGGAACTAAAGACAAGATTGCGTACAGGGCTGCGAGTTAGTGCTTTGGTTCAGTCTTTAACATGGACAAATCAAAGGTTGCTAGCTCAAAATGGGGTGCTGGAGGCGCTTACATTATCTGATCCCTTGACTAAGGTTTTGAGTGAGCAAGCCTTTGTCGAGATCATGCCCAAAATGATGCAGCAGTTTAGAGGATTTGGGACTTATAAAAGTTACCGTTTCCTGAGTGTGTTGATCATTGATGTTGATCGGTTTACATCAGTTATTCAGTCCTACGGTGAGAAAATTGGGGATGAGGCTGTCAAGGCGATCGCAGGGCGCTTAAGCCATAGCTGTGATGCGAATAGCTTGATTTACCGTTATGGGTTAGATGAGTTTGTCTGTGTCACTCCCCATCAGGATGCTGCAAGTGGTATCCAACTTTCTCACAATCTCCTTGCGAGCATTCGCAGTCATCCGATCGCAGTTTCATCAGGACTGCTATTCCCGATGACGATTAGTATTGGGGGGGTAGTCACCGCCCTCGAAGATTCACATCAACAGATGCTCAACATTAGTTTTGGCGAACTGGTAGCTCTCTCTGAAAAACATCTCGTTCAAGTTCAAAAATCTGGTGGCGATCGCGACTACATCGAAGAAATAACAAATTTGTAAGTAATGCCGTAGGTCAAACCGATGTCAAAAGCTAAATCAGCAGTAATCCTTGAACCTGTGCAGTTTCAAATCGGGCAGATTGAAATTCTCGCAGGTCAAAGGGCGATTTTACATCGCATTGCATGGAATCAGTTTGAAAAAATCCTTGAAGAACTAGGTGAACACCGTGCTTCGCGCATTGCTTACTACGACGGAACTTTGGAAATAAGAATGCCTTTACCAGAACATGAACGCGCTAAAGTGATTATTGGCGATCTTTTGAAAATTTTGCTAGATGAGCTAAATCTTGAGTGGGAATCCTTAGGCTCATCAACTTTTAAAAGCATCAAAATGTCCGTAGGGATCGAGCCAGATGATTGCTTTTATATCAAAAATTATGCAGCGATGATTGGGAAGAAACGCCTTGATTTAGAGATCGATCCACCCCCTGATATTGCGATCGAGGTAGATCTTACTTCTAATACGCAAATCAGTGCATATCAAGCTTTGGGCGTACCTGAAATCTGGCGTTATCAGCAAGGAAAGTTATTAATTTACATTTTGCGTAATGGTAAATACAGCGAGTCAGATACGAGTCTTGCTTTTGCAAATTTGCCTGTAATTGAAGGAATATCTCAGTTTTTAGAACGCAGTAATGATATCCCAATTAGTGCAGTCCGCCGCGAGTTTCGTCAATGGTTAAAACAGTTGTCAAATTAACTGGGCAAAGCCCAGTTAATTTGTGCCTTAATCTTTGTGGCGGGAAGCCTTGATTTGATCGATGAAAAATTCTTCGAGGGTTTGGCGGGCTAGCTCGATCGCGATCGCCTTTGCACCAATACTCGCAATATAGGTTAAAAACTCTGGTAAATCCTTAGCTAACTGACCATGCCAAGTATCACCTTGAAAAATTAAATGCTCTAACCAAGGTTTTAACTCCGCCTCCGAGCCACCACGACCACTGACCTGATAGGACTGCTCTGTACCCAATAACTCATTTAAAGTCCCCATCGCCACCAGTTCGCCTTTATTGAGAATGCCAATGCGATCGCAGATCAATTCCACATCCGACAAAATGTGACTGTTAAAAAATACCGTTTTGCCCTGATTTTTGAGCATCAAAATAATTTCACGTACTTGATAGCGCCCTACAGGATCAAGCCCAGACATCGGCTCATCGAGAAACACTACTTCAGGATCATTGATCAAAGCTTGAGCAACACCAATTCTCTGCACCATCCCCTTAGAATATTGGCGCAACTGCTTCTTCCTTGCAACCGACTGGGACAAACCAACGAGGTCTAATAAATCGGCAATTCTTTGGCGGCGTAAAGATGACTCTACCCCAAATAAATTACCAATGAAATCTAGTAGCTCCCATCCAGTCAAATAATCATAATAATATGCATTTTCTGGCAAATAACCAATAAATTGCTTAGCAGTGCGATCGCCTAGGGGATATCCTAAAATCTCACCCGTCCCCGATGTGGGCTTCACGATCCCCAATAAAATTTTGAGTAATGTAGTTTTGCCTGCACCATTGGGACCTAGCACCCCAAAGGTCTCACCTTTACGAATAGTTAAGGACAAATCCTGTAAAGAGCTAATTTTTTGATTTAACCAAAAGCCAGTACGATAGGTTTTGCTCAAGCCAGTCGCCACAATAGCGTTGCTCTGAATCATCTCGGTCTGGGTTTCGTTAGTCAATACTTCTACCATAGCTGCGATCGAAGCTGCAAAATTCACACTTTAAGCCACTATTTTAACGTCAGTTCGGGATAATTTAAACCTATAGCTGTTCCCAGTCTTGTGAAGCTGATCTTCTCACCTTCAATTTGGAGAATTCTTCAAAAATTGAGTTAGAGTTAGTTAGAGTTTAAAAGACTAATTAAGTTCGTTCAATAAATCCAAATTATTTTTTGGAAAAACACAAGTTGTAATTTTTGTAAAAATAATTTGTGTTTTAGACCTATTTAAAAGTGCAAAATGCTTGTGGGCGGGTGAAAGATAAGGATTGTTATTTTCCTAATAGATATTCGTCAACAGATCACCTATACAATGTAGTGAAACAAGGCTAGATAGCGCCCAGCTATGAGTAATATT
This sequence comes from uncultured cyanobacterium, assembly GCA_963703315.1. GTDB lineage: Bacteria > Cyanobacteriota > Cyanobacteriia > Pseudanabaenales > Pseudanabaenaceae > Pseudanabaena. The sequence continues at coordinate 804,321 of OY969811.1, forward strand.
TTTTTGCTGCCACCAAATCTAGACAAAAAGGAGCGTTTCGCCGCTTCTTGGGAATATTTGCTAGAAAATATTCAAGATTTGGGACAAGATTTTGTTGACTTTTTAATGCAACGTTCAGGAAAAGCCAGTTCAACCTTTATTAAAGCTATCAGCTATCCGTTTTTATCATCAGATATTCAGCCAGATATTTTGTTGGAATGTCAAGACTTTGATATTCTCTGCGATCACCGCCTAGATAGTGAATTAAGCAGACCCTCTTTAGATGCATTGTTGATTTTGGCTAAATTTCAGACAAAATCAACTTATATAGTGGTGATTAGTAATAGTTACTGTCTAATTGAGCCTGAGTTTTTAACTAGTGATGATGCGAAAAGATATTACCTTCAGCCCCACGACCATAGCAATGCGTCTATGTCATATTTCTGTTGGCAGGATGTATATGCTTTAGTATCTCAAAGGCAAGAGCGTCTTGCCCATGAATTTGCCGAATATATGCATTTCATGGATATGCAGCCTTGGCATCATAGTACATGGGGTGATTTGTTTCTTAATCCTCATGCAGCGTCTAGGTTTAGTCAGCATTGGTTGTCAACGATCGCTTATTTTCAAGAGATGGCGATCGCCTCAAAGCTAAGTGGCTATAGTGCTTTAGAAGTGACTTCTCCTTTGCCTTGGTTGCAGTTGCTTTATATTTATGCCACGCGATCGGTACAGCATAATGATTTACAAGCTGTTAGCCCCTATCTGGTAGCAACGATTTGGATTAAGGGGGACGAAAGAAATCAGATTCGGTCTTTTCAAGGGATTTCCGATCGCTTTTTACTATCAGAAAATAATGATATTAATGTCGAAATCAGAGCAAGCTTGGCAGATGGTTTGTGGATGATCAAAACTGGTAGTCGCCCTAAACTTGCAGCAACCTATTACACTTCGCTTGATCGGATTGTGTCCGCAGATGGTGAGCAAATGCAGCAAAATTTGTTGAATTTTACTAAATCTGTTTTTAATCATGCCAAATCTAGAGAAAACCAATGATTGATGCGCGTCTTCGCCGCATATCAATCATTGTCATTAAGGTTGTGTTGCATTGTGACACCACTTATCGTGAGTTTTTGGTCACTTCAACATAGATATTTTCAAGTCGAACTGGTTGACGGGTGATTGACTCGATTTCTATGCCATCAAAACATTCCAAAATTTCCTTTAACTCCATCGCCTTGGGTAACCAAAAGGCAAGATCGCGTCCATAGTGGCGATAGGTAAAGCCAAGCTCAACACCTCTCGCGATCGCCAAATCTTCATTGGGCGTACAAATGATCGCAATTTCTTGGGCAGGGACATATTGACGTAGTTGTTCGAGACTTCCCTCAGCTAATAGGCTGCCTTGCTTGATAATGCCAATACGCTGACAGAGCCGTTCAGCTTCTTCGAGCATATGAGTCGTCAGTAAAATCGCTGTATCCTGACTGCACAGCTTGCGAATTAATTCCCAAATTTCATAACGAGCTTCGATATCTAGTCCTGTAGTTGGCTCATCGAGAACTACTAGTTGCGGCTGATGGACAAGGGCGATCGCCATGCTCAGACGGCGTTGCATTCCCCCACTCAGAGTTTCGGCAATACTTTTAGCGCGATCGCTTAGCCCCACTAGTTCTAGGCAATATTGGGCTTGCTTCCGACAAGCGACTTTACTCAAACCATAAAGTTGACCAAAAAAATGAAGATTTTCTTCACAGGTCAAGCTTTTATAAAAAATATTTTCCTGTGGCGCAACACCGATTAGCGATCGCATTGCCCCTGAAGATGTTTGTCCATTCATGGTGATACTGCCGCGATCGGCTTGGATCAGTCCACATAGAATGCTAATTGTAGTGGTCTTGCCAGCTCCGTTTGGTCCCAATAACCCATAGACTTCCCCCGACTGAATTGCAAAGCTCAAGTCCCGCAAAACTTGCTTCTTTCCATAAGATTTACAGATTTTGCGAACCTCTAACACAGGTGTATTTATCCTTAATTTAATTTTTCAAGTATAGCAAGTGATACCGAAACTAAAAATGGCTATGCCATTTTTAGTTTTGAAACCCTTTACTAGATTTTAGTTTTAATTTACAAAAAAGTTAGCACACTTTCGCAAATCGGCATGACGCAATCTTAATAAAAGCTATTAAGTAGCTGGGCGCAATTAAATATAAAACCCAAAACCTGTGGCGCACGCGCAGCGTGCGCCACAGGTTTTGGTTCTGGTTTTTAATTATGACTAGCTACTTAATACTGCAAAATGTTGTACTCACTTTGAGGCAATATCAAGGTTGATTCGATTTGGTTTTTAACCAGAGGACTGATGTACTCAGCATTATTGAGACATTCAATTAAAAGTCGATTGGCATCATGGTAAGTTCTCAATACTTTTAACTGGTTTTCGCTAAATTGCCATTCTTGCGAGCTTTTACGATTATGAACGATCAAGTTGCGTAATGTCTTTGACCACTCTAAACCCTTTGCTTGCCACCATTTAGCAAAAGTTTCTCTATCTTTGTAAGGATTAGGAAATGTTTGGCGTAAAAGTTGTAATCCTAGATTTAGATCAGGCTCAAGAGCGCAGGCTAATTCCACAAAGGGATGATTAGAGAAGTAGAGGGCGAGGTCAAGATTTAGAGCAAGATTGATGGTGTAATCAATATCGACTTCTGTTTCCATTGTATTGTCAATGCCCAATGATTTTGTCCGAGCGCGTTCTAAGGATCGCGAATGAGCGATATCTAAGGCACGGGCGCGATCAAGCGATCGCGTATTCTCCAAATCAATATCTAGATATAAAGCCCGAATTGTGACTGCTTTATAGGGAGTTTGGATTTGAATTGACTGTTGATTTACCCATGTCAAAAATGACTGTAAGTGCGGATCTTTGTTGACAAGTTCATCGATTTTCCGTTTCATCATCTGCAACATCTGATCGGCTTGCTGAGAGATGCTCACAGTCATCACAATCACACCGTACCAACGTTTAAAATAGATCCTCTCTAGTAAATATTTCTGGGCAGCCGCAGGATTACTATTGGCAATACGATAGGCAGCAAGATAGTCATGTAAGGTCGTGTGAGATAGGGAGTAAATTCCTTTTGCACATTCAATTAAGAGACTATGTTGCCATTTGAGAACTTGACACAGGCGATCGCGATCAATTTGGAGATGAGATAAACTGCGACTCGCATTAATGCAGGCTTGCAAGTCATTTTCTAGTTCATTGTTTTGCCAAATATAGCCATGCCGATCCAGCGATACGATCGCCACATAGGAAAGTAAATCCTGTGTTTGCGAAATTGATAATTCCTGATTTGTCTGATGAGATAAGCATTTAGTCTGCTCCCATGTAGTCAAGAGAAGATTTAAAATTTCTTGATAAAAGTTAGGTTTGAGATATTCACAACTATTAAAGACTGTGCAGAGATGGGTCAAAAATAGAGGATTGCTAGCAATTTCTGCTAAGGGCTGATTTGTTGCTAGTAGTTGCTGAAACTTTTCATCTTTTTTGTTTTTGGGTGAACTAGTAGTTTGAAACCATTTTTTAGCAAATGTAGTTATTTGTGATTCTCGAAAAGGTGCAATTTCTATTGTCGAGAAGGATTCTAAAATATGATTATAAATAGCATTACGAGTAGCAATCACCATGCGATTTTGGGGATAGCGATCGCTAAAGTTAACTATTTGCTGAGCAATTTCTGGACGTTGATGTTCAGGTACATCATCCAAGCCTTCCCAAAGCAAGAACAAGCGTCCTTCAGTTAATAACTGTTCTATTAGTTTATTACTGGAAAATCCATAATTAAGTAGTTGAGTTTGTAACCATGTCAATGGATGACACTGATTATTAAAATAAACAAGCGATCGCAGTGGTAAAAATACAGGTAAATAATTGGGAAGAATCTGACTATTAATACAAGCGATCGCCCAATGTTTGAGTAAGGTGGTTTTTCCTACACCTAAACCGCCCACCAGCAAAATGAGTTTATTTTTTTCTAGGGCTTGATCTGCGGTAATCGTTGGCGGATAGAGTTTAGCTAGATAAAAGCGATCGTATTGCTCAGGAGGCACATTAGCAAAAGTTTCATTGAGATCGAGATATTGACTACTCGGTAAATTTGTAAAAACATGAATATCGGTATATAAATCATGTAAATTCAGTGGATGATTTATATCAATTACTCTAAGGCGATCGCATTGACGTATTAATGTAGAAGCAATTTTTTGGCGTATTGTTTGCACATAATCATCAGTATCCATTTGTGAATTTACAGACAAATCATCTAGATAATCATCCAGATCTTGATTGCTATTTTCTAATCGTGAAGCATCATTTGGATTAACAATTGATGCTTCAGTATCACTATTGATTTGACTATGATCATTAGATTTCTTTGCTTGAGTATCTATGAGACTATCAATATCTTCTAACGATGTTTCCGAATAAATATTTAGAGGAAGATTTAGTTTTTCACAAACTAATTCATAGGTATTCCGATCAACAACTTCACCATTTAAGAAGTTCTCAACTAATTGTACTGCCAGATCAAGTTCATCCGCTAATTGTAAAGCAGTATATCCTTGCAGTAGAATCTCATTTTTTGCTTGATCAAGAACATCTAACGGTACTCTTAGCATAAATGCAGTAACCATATTTCTCATTCCTTATGTTTACAGCTTGTTGAGACTTAAAGTAGTACAGAGAGATTTTTGAAAGTGCGGCAAAGTCGTGCTTTCAAAAATCTCTCTGGGTTTCAAGTCAGAGCAAAGCGCTTGTAAACAAGATATATCACAATCCTAAATAGTTAAGACTAAAATAAATCGGATTTGGTATAATCAATGAAAATAAGCTAAATTCAGAATTATGACTGTGACAACAGCATCACAATCCTTAAGAGTTTTGATTGTTGAAGATGATCCATTGATCCAACTTGGGTTAGAGCAATCCCTTTCTCAGCAGCCAAATATCACCGTTATCGGGATCGCAGACGATGGTTATATCGGTGTAAAAATGGCACAGGAGCTAAATCCTGACATCATTGTCATGGATATTGGTTTACCAAGACTGGATGGAATTTCGGCAACCCAGAAAATCAAAAAAGCTTCGCCTAAAGTTCATATTGTGATGCTTAGCTCCCATACTGATGATACGGAAATTATCGCAGCGCTATCGAGTGGAGCCGATGCCTATTGTGTGAAGGGTACAAGTACAGAGACTCTTTTAGCTGCTTTTACTGCCGCTAAGGAAGGAGCTACCTATCTCGATCCTCAAGTTGCTCGCAAAGTGATGGATCATCTGAAGCCCCCCACTCAACCTGAAAATACTTCACACCTATCACAACGAGAATTAGAGGTGTTGAAGTTGATTGTGGAAGGCAAGAGCAACCCTGAAATTGCAAAGACGCTTTACCTCAGCCCTAACACGATTAAAACTCATGTACGCGGCATTATGAATAAGTTATCTGTTGACGATCGCGTACAGGCTGCTGTAGTTGCTTTGCGATCGGGCTTAGTAAACTAACTATTAAAGTGGCGGCGCATCGCACCGCCACTTTAATAGTTGGTGTTGAGGCGATAAAATAAGCAATAATTAAGCAGTAAGTTAAGCGATAAAAACTGTGGCACATACCTTTTTAGTGCAACCTGGAAGATGGACTCTCGAAGGAAATTGGATAGAGCGAGACTCCATGCCAATTGCGGTTAAGGGGAGAACTTTAGTAGGTTGGTCAAAGGATAATTTTTGGTTTACGATGGTCACGAAGTTGACCTTTCCTGAAAGCGATCGCGAAGAATTAACGATGACTTATAAAGGCAGAATCGACTCGGATGAGCGGCGCTTTACCTTTGTCGTTGATGATAGCTTTTTGGGAAAAGTCGAAGGAGAGGGAATAATTGGGCCTGACTCAATTGTGCAAAGATACTGGGTCATGGGTGACAAAAAAATGCGAACGGGTTTTCAGACGTTGCATCGTCGAGATAGCAATATTTACGCGCTAGTTAGTGGGATCATTGCAGGGCAGAATTTAGAAAGCACGATGGAAGCAGTGCTAACCCGTCACGTTGATTCTTAAACAAAAAAGGCGTACTAAGTACGCCTTTTTTATATTCAAGCCCCAAAGAGAATTGCGCCGCAACTCTCTTTGGGGTTTGACATAATTAGCGAGAGCTTACACTTTTAAGCTCACCCGATAAGATATCGATCGCCTTAGCAAATTGTGGATCAGCAACCGTTCCTACTAAATCACGATTTTTATTGAGTTTTTCGAGATCGTCTTTCGTTAGCTCTACTACCCGATCAGGTACAATCCCCATGTGATTGATGTCGCGTCCATTGGGGGTGTAGTACTTCGCGATCGTTACTGCCATCCCAGATCCATCACTGAGAGAATGTACTGACTGCACTAAGCCTTTACCAAAAGTCTTAGTTCCGACAATAACAGCGCGTTTGTTATCCTGCAATGCCCCAGACAAAATTTCACTGGCACTTGCGGAACCGCCATCTACTAAAACCACAAGGGGTTTATTGGTGAGAGATTGACGATTAGCAGTTAAGCGCTCGTTTTCACCTTTACGGTCAATTGTCGAGACAATGGTGGCATTGTCGAGCCACATCCGTGCAATTTCGGCACTGGAATATAGCAGTCCACCAGGGTTTGAACGTAGGTCTAGAACGAAGCCAACGGCTCCTTTACTAACGTGATCTTGGATTGCCTTACGCATATCACTTGCGGCATTAGCATTAAACTGGCGCAGGCTAATATAACCAACCTTGCCAATATTCGTATTCCGCAATTCGGCTTTGACTGGATGAATCTCAATCTTGGCGCGTTCTAGCTCAATATCAAATTGGCGATCGCCCCGCTTAATCCCCAATTTAACTTTTGTACCAGCAGGACCACGAATGAGGGCGACAGCTTGGTTAATGTCCATGCCCTCAGTAGATTTATTGGCGATCGAAGTAATAATATCCTTAGTCAAAACGCCAGCACGAGCGGCTGGAGAGTCTTCAATCGGAGCAACAACTGTCAATTGTTTGGTGGCATCATCCATGCCGAGTTGAATACCGACCCCTGTAAGTTCCCCCGAAGTGTCAATCTGCATACTCTTAAATTGCTCAGGGTCCATAAAGCGGGTATAGGGATCATCAAGCAACTTGAGCATTTCTCGAACTGAGCGATAAGCCTCAGCTTTGGATGCATAGTCACGATTTTCGACATACTGTCGTCTGACTTGTCGCCAGTCAACCTTGTTAAAAGAGCCATCAACATATTCCCTGTTGATCAGCTGCCAAGCTTCGTCAACGATTTCTTTGGGGCTATCCCGAAATGCGGCAATGCTAGGATTTGCTAGCTGAAAACCAACAACTGCGACAGCCGCCGCTAATGCTGCTGTTGTACCAAGTACAAGTCCGCCTTTTGCCATGTCAATTTCCTGAAAGGTTATGTGTGTGTGAGGAATGGGAGATTCTAAAGTAAATCAACTCTAGCACAGGAGTTTTTAAGCGTGTGATGAAATTACTCAAAGAGGCAATATAGCAAAGCAAATTTTGCTTAGGAGATAAGCCCAGAAGATGAGTGGCGGCACAAAGCGCTGCCACTCATCTTCTAGGTTTTGATTTGTACTAGATAAATATTGCTTTGCTGTAATTGCTAATTTGGGTATTCTGAGAATTTTGTTCTGTGTTGTACCTAATCAGAAATTAGCAGCTTTTGCATCTTCATAAGAGATGAATGTAGCTTCTAATACAAATTGATGCCCTATAAGTTGATGAAATCATTTTTGAATAAATTCTCTATGGTAACTATAACAAATGAGCCACTAAGCGCCATAAATTCTTAGCTTCCCTTGAGGGGATGCTCTTAGAAGCGGTGCTTGTTGACCTCATGTCGCCTTATTGTGATGACAAGAAAACTTTGTGAAAGGATAGAGTCTGTGATCAAAAAATTTCTACTGAGTGCGTTGCTAGTCTTGTGGTTATTGAGTTTTCCTTTTACAGGTCAGACTTGGGCGCAGACAACCACTTCCCCCTCTCCTACGACTAGCCCTACGGAAACTGCTTCCCCCACGGCAAGTTCTTCGCCTAGTCCTTCAGTTACGGCATCACCCAGTGCTATGCCAACATCGGCTCCAGCAAGTGGTGATGTCGTCACTTTAACAAAAGAGCAAAAAGAAGCACTTGACAAACTTCTAGCTCCTGCTCCTGCGGCTTCCCCACTCAACTCAGGGGATACCGCCTTTATGTTAGTAGCGGCTGCCCTTGTTTTACTGATGACTCCCGGTTTGGCATTTTTTTACGGTGGTTTAGTCAGAACTCGTAATGTGCTGAATACGATGATGATGAGCTTACTGCTCATGGCAGTCGTTGGTGTTACTTGGGTGCTATGGGGATATAGTCTAGCCTTTGATGTAGTTGCTGACGTAGCTAAGGGTACTTTTGGGCAAGGGCTAGAAAAGTTTATTGGTGGAGTTGATTGGGTATTTCTCAATGGGGTCAAATTTGATGCACCCGATCCTGTTGGTTATGCAGGGACGATCCCCCATGCAGTGTTCATGGTTTATCAAATGATGTTCGCGATTATTACACCTGCACTGATTTCAGGTGCGATCGTTGAACGGATGAGCTTTAAAGCTTATTTTTGGTTTATTCTGCTTTGGTCTACCTTTGTTTATTCACCTCTCGCCCACATGGTCTGGGGACGTGGGTTTCTACAAGAACTTGGAGCTTTAGACTTTGCTGGCGGAACAGTTGTTCATATCAGTTCTGGTGTTGCGGCTGTAGTAGCGGTTTTGGTAATTGGCTCTCGCAAAGATTTTGCGACTAGACCACATACTCCGCATAATGTTCCATACGTGCTTTTAGGAATTGGACTACTATGGTTTGGCTGGTTTGGCTTTAACGCTGGTAGTGCGCTCTCTGCTGGTCCACAGGCGGCAGTTGCCTTTGTGGCAACTACTGTCTCTACTTCGGCTGGTGGTCTCACATGGCTATTAGTTGAATGGGTATTACGTGGCAAGCCAACTGCGGTTGGTATTGCTAGCGGATTTTTGGCTGGATTAGTTGGGATCACACCTGCGGCAGGTTTTGTCACTCCGATTGGTGCGATTTTAATTGGCTCAATTACATCTGTGTGCTGTTTCATTGCTGTGAGTTTGCGTGCCAAATTCAAGTTTGATGATTCCCTCGATACTTTCTCTGTGCATGGTGTTGGTGGAACTGTTGGCGCAATGTTAACGGGTGTATTTGCAACAAAAGCTGCTTTAGGCGGAAAGGATAATCTTGGGCTTTTGGATGGTAATCCTATTCTAATTTGGAAGCAGTTTGAAGGTGTTGCTTTTACTTATATATTTGCCGCGATCGCTACTTTTGTTATTCTGCAAGTTTTAAAACTGTTTATGGACTTGAGAGTACCTCAGTCTGTGGAAGAGCAGGGAATTGACTTACCTGTCCATGGTGAAGAGGGCTATGGCAGTGATTTTGGTTCTGGTGTATTTGTTGGTTCAAATGCTTCAGAAGGTTAATCCCTTTTTTTAAATAATTCCAGACTCTATAAAATGGACGGCACAATGTGTCGTCCATTTTAATTTATTCCGTTTTCAATCAAAACAAAAAACTAGGTTGGGGAAAATGTATAAACTTACACAAAACTGATGTACTTGAATCTGTTGTTATGAACGTAATTAATCTTTGCATTTGCACAGGTATATTAATTCGTAGAGGAGAATTTTAAGGTGTTGGTCTATAAATCAAATCAAAAGAGGAGACTCAAGAGTTCAGTGAACTGGACTGCTTGTATCCCCTTAGCAGCAATTATCGGGGTGTTTTGGGTATATGCAGCTACTGCTCAAACTGCTACTCCTGAACCCCTAACTCCTGAAAAAGTTAAGGAAAGTGTTGATGCTCTCAAAGTTGGATTGGATACTCTTTGGGTAGTAGTTGCAGCATTTCTAGTGTTTTTTATGAATGCTGGCTTTGCTCTGGTGGAATCTGGCTTTTGTCGTCGGAAAAATACAGTAAACATTCTTACTAAAAACTTAATCGTATTTGCGATCGCTACCATCGCTTACTGGGCGATCGGATTTGGATTCATGTATGGCGATAATGGGGGAAATGCATTTATTGGGTCAAAAGGATTTTTCCTGAGTGGCGCAGACAATAGCCCTGCAACTCTAACTAACTATAAGGGGGATTTCCCTGGTCTTAGTTGGACAGGTGTACCACTAGAAGCCAAGTTCTTGTTCCAGTTGGTGTTTGCAGGAACAGCAGCAACGATTGTGTCAGGTGCAGTAGCTGAAAGAATTAAGTTTCTTTCCTTCTTACTATTTAGCTTTGTGCTAGTTGGCGTTTCCTATCCAATTACTGGACATTGGATCTGGGGTGGCGGCTGGTTGGCAAATTTAGTCAAAGATGCTCAGGGTGCTACCACTGGTTCATTCTTTGACTTTGCTGGCTGTACCGTAGTTCACTCAGTTGGTGGTTGGGGCGCATTGATTGGTGCGGCAGTACTAGGCTCTCGGATGGGACGTTATGGCGAAGATGGTAAAAATCGGGCTATTCCTGGTCATAGCATGGGTCTTGCGACATTAGGTTGCTTGATCCTATGGTTAGGTTGGTTTGGCTTCAATCCTGGTTCAACTATGGCGGCTGATGGGCGTTTGATTTCTCATATCGCTCTGACTACGAATATGGGCGCTTCCGCAGGTGGGATCGCCGCAACAATCGTTGCTTGGCTATATCTTGGTAAGCCTGACCTATCGATGATCGTCAATGGTATTTTGGCTGGATTAGTCTCTGTTACTGCCTCTTGCGCTTGGATTACTTTGCCTAGCGCGCTCATCATTGGTGCGGTTGGCGGCACAATTGTTGTGTTTGCAGTTGGCTTCTTCGATAAGCTGAAAATTGACGATCCTGTTGGTGCAACTTCAGTTCACCTTGTTTGTGGTATTTGGGGTACTCTGGCAGTCGGTTTATTTGCTGTTGGACAGAAAACAGACATTGGCGGCGGTTATATCTTGCAAGCTGGTGCTGGTCCTAAGGCTGGTCTATTCTTTGGTGGTGGTTTCGATCAACTCTTGTATCAGTTGATCGGTATTGCTTCTGTTGGTGGTTTTACCGTTGCTTTTAGCTTTATTGCTTGGTACGCGATTTCTCTAATTACTGGGGGCATTCGTGTTGAGCCAGAAGAAGAGTTCAAAGGACTTGATATTTCCGAGCATGGCATGGAAGCTTATTCTGGGTTTGGCAAAGAAAGCGAATAGTTTTCATTGCTTAATCATGCAATATAGCTCTCTCTATTTGCATTAGGACAAATTAAACTCCCAAAAGAGAGTTGTGCCACTTCGCGGCGTAACTCTCTTTTGTCTTTTTGTAAAGTTCATCGTAATTCCGATAGGGTTATCGGCATATAATGGTGGGGCAAAGAAATTAAAAATATAAAAATTCCTGTTGAACCATGACAAACAATTTGATTAATGCTGTCAAAGTATCTAAGGTGGAAACTCTCAAACAAAAAAGTAATTTTTTAAGAGGTCCTATTGATACTGAGCTAAATGATAGCAACCCGTTTTTCAGCCAAGATGGTATTCAAATTCTGAAGTTTCATGGTTCATATCAACAAAAAGATCGGGATTTAGAAAAGGCGAAGGAAAAGGGCGAAGACGCACAGTACAGAATGATGTTGCGGACTCGTAGCCCTGGTGGGTTGATTCCTTGGCAGTTGTATGTCGCTTTGGATAAACTCAGCGATCGCTATGGCAATCACACACTCCGCACTACGACTAGACAAGGTTTTCAGCTTCACGGCGTTCTCAAGGAAAACCTCAAAGCGGTGATTGTGGATATCACTAAAAATATGGGATCAACAGTAGGAGCCTGTGGAGACATTAATCGCAATGTGATGGCTCCTCCTGCACCATTTAAAAATAAGCCTGAATACGACTATGCGCGGGAATATGCGGTCAAGCTTGCTGATCTCCTTGCGCCCCAAGCGGGAGCCTATTACGATATTTGGCTCGATGGTGAAGTAGCTGTAACTGCCTCCGAAGCACCAGAGGTAACTGAGGCAAGAAAGCGTCAAGGTGCGGGGACTGCCAAAACCAATATCAGCGATGTCGAGCCAATTTATGGCATCCAGTATTTGCCACGCAAATTTAAAATTGCGATCGCCGTTGCGGGTGATAACTCCGTTGATCTCTATACCAATGATTTGTCGTTGGTGGTAGTCACCAATGCTGCCAATCAGTTAGAAGGCTTTAATGTCTATGTTGGTGGTGGCTTGGGTCGCGCCCATAATAACGATGCCACGATTGTACGGATTGCGGACAGCATTGGCTTTGTCCCTGTTGCCCAAGTTTACGATCTGGTTAAAGCCGTTGTTGCCTTGCAAAGAGACTATGGCGATCGCCACAACCGTCGTCATTCGCGCTTCAAATATATTTTGGCAGAATGGGGCGTTGAGAAGTTTAAACAAGTTTTGTTGGAGTATTTCCCAACCAAACTAGCAGATGCCCGTGAACTGCCACCTTTCAAATATCAGGATTATCTTGGTTGGCATGAACAGGGCGATGGCAAATATTTTGTCGGTGTCTCGATTGAGAATGGTCGCGTGCTAGATCGCGAAGGTTTACAACTAAAAACCGCTTTGCGAGAAATCAGCGAAAAGTTTCATCATGATTTTGTCCTGACTCCCAATCAAAATTTATTGATTACGGAAGTTGCTGCCGATGAGAAAGAAGAGATTCAGAAAATTCTTGATCGTTGTGGCGTATTAGCTCCCGACAAGATTGATTCTTTAGTGCGCTATTCGATGGCTTGTCCTGCTTTTCCAACCTGTGGATTAGCGATCGCTGAGTCAGAACGGGCTTTACCCGATATCTTGGCAAGAGTCCGCCAATTGTTAGTGCGTTTAGGCTTGGACAATGAAACCTTTGTCACGAGGATTACAGGTTGTCCCAATGGTTGCGCCCGTCCCTACATGGCAGAACTCGCCTTTGTGGGTAGTGCTGCCGATGAATACCAAATTTGGCTCGGCGGTAACTTTGACTCGACCCGTTTAGCGCAACCCTACGTGCAGCGCTTGCATATCAACAATTTAGAGAAAGGTTTAGAACCTCTATTTTTCTATTTCAAAAATGAGCGCGTAGAGAGTGAAGGATTTGGCGATTTTTGCGATCGCAAAGGTATTGAAGATTTGCGTCAGTTTGCCGAGTCCTACGTTTCGGAACTTCCTGACAGTAAAGCTTCTAAAAGCAAGCGGAAAGATGTCCGCCATCGCGTCACTCTTTCCGCTAAGTCCTATGACCTTCTCAAAAAAGCAGTTGAGGAGAATGATACATCCATGAAGGATATTGTCGAGGCGGCTTTGGAGAAGTATTTGGGTTAACTTTCAAGATAGCAGCATTAAAACGGCAAAAGTCTTGCAAACCCCCAGAAGGCGAGTTGCGCCGCGGCGCAACTCGCCTTCTGGGGGTTTAGTTTGTACTAACTAACTCTTGCTTTGCTATATCAGGAGTACAAACAGGGAAAGTCAGGTAAGAGGAGCGCGAAGGTATTGATTGTCGGGAAGAATGGCGATCACCTCTTGTTAGAAAATGCGACAATCGAGCAAATCCGTAAAGTTTTAGAGGACTAGGATCATGCCACAGACATTGGCAATTGAAAAAGTCTCCCTGTACGAGCTAGAGAGTAAATTCGGATTGCAGTTAAATCGCGATCCTAATTTTTTTCGGGAATGGCAGGATGATTTGCCAAGTTTGACGATCGCTGAGCAAGAAAGATTACAACGGGTACTAGCTATTTCTGCAAATTTAGAACGGCGATCTGTGTTAGAAAACACGGTAAAGATGGCGATCATTTCGCCATTATTGGACTTAGCGGGGTTCTTTTTACCGCCTTTTTATGTGGATACAGAAACCGCCGTAGAAATTGTTGCGGAAGATCGGGAGATGCAGTTACGAGGCAGAATCGATGTACTGGTTCTCATTGAAAGGATTTGGGTACTGATTATTGAGTCGAAACGGGCAGGATTTTCGCTCAAGGTGGGGATTCCACAAGCTTTGGCTTATATGATCGCATCACCGCAGCAACATCAGCCTCTGTTTGGCTTAGTGACTAATGGAAGTAGTTTTTTATTCTTAAAGTTAGTGCATCAGGATACGCCTATATATGCCAAGTCCAAGGAGTTCATTTTGGATCAAGATGATGGTTTGGCGCTGACGCTGCAAATCCTGAAAAAATTAGCAGCGATCGCCTCTAGCTAGAAAATGCCAGAATTGAGCAAATCTGTAGGGATATCTACTTAACGTGAGTTCGGGTTAAGAAGGGCTGAAGCCTATATCCATCAATTAATATTCTCCAGAGATATCCCGAACTCATGTTAATTATCTTGTCTCTGGCGTTGGTGTTACTCGCTTCGGTGAAGGAATCAGATAGGCAATTACCGCACCACCAAAAAATCCCGACACATTGCGTACAATTGGCAGCCATTCATTCGTGCGTGTCAGCACAGGTCCTAGACCAAAGGAAATAAATAACATTCCCCATAGCGGTGTGAAGATTAGCGCCCATTTCCATGCAAATATTTCGCCTTCCTTCCGAGGATGTCCCGCAAATCCAAAGACTACGCCGCCCACAATGGAAGTAATCAGCGTTAAAATCCATTGCTCTTGGGGAATCCCCGGAACGACCGCACAACCATCTTGATCTAAGCAAGTGGCGATCGCATCAATCGCTGACAAAATTGATTGATCGTAACCCTGTTCACGTACATAGAACTGATTGCCATAACGAGATTGCAATTCAATCCAGAAACCTCTCGATAGCAAGGGATACACCGCATCCCCCACACTAAAATTTAATAAATTACGTCCCCGTGAATCAGCGACTAACATCACACTGTGATCGTCAAGTCCCCAAAATTCTTTCACGGCACGACCGGGGGTGCGGTCAACTTGGGTCAGAACCCGCAATTTCCAACCTGTACTTTCTTCAAATTTGGTTAACTTTTGGTCAAGTGCCAATTCTTCGGAATCAGTCAAAAAGCGACCGAGATCAATTACGTTTGTATATTGTTCGGGCAGTAGCTCTGGTGCATCAAAGGCATGAGCCGCAGGAATATACGTAAAGGCGATCGCGAAGGGAAGTATCAAGGCGATCGCGATCGCTCCAAATCTCTGCATAAATCTCTGCATAAACTTTTGCAAAGCGAATTTAATCATAGTTTTTATTAAAGTCTAAGTTAAAAGCTGATCTTAATATTTCTTAATATCTTAGCAACAGTATATAGTTAAAGATACTTTCTCTTCGTATTTTTTCCTATGGCAAGCCCAATTCAGTGGTATCCAGGTCATATCGCCAAAGCTGAAAAGCAGTTGTTAGAACAACTAAAATTGGTGGATGTGGTGATTGAGGTGCGCGATTCACGCATTTTGATGTCTAGCAAGCACCCCAAAATCGAAAAATGGGTGGAGGGAAAGTCACATATTTTAGTCTGCAATCGCATTGATGCCATTTCCTCCAATGTGCGATCGCAATGGACGCGCTGGTTTACTGAGCAAGATCGCATGGCATATTTCACCGATGCTCAAGAGGGTAAAGGCATGGTGGATCTACTCAAGGCGGCTCAAGTCGCGGGGGAAAAGGTCAATGAACGGCGGCGGGGTCGGGGGATGTTGCCGCGCCCTGTCAGGGCAGTAGTTGTGGGCTTCCCCAATGTTGGTAAGTCAGCATTAATTAACCGCTTGCTCAAGAAAAAAGTGGTTGCTAGTGCCAATAAACCGGGGGTAACGCGCCAATTACGTTGGATCAGAATTTCTGATCAAATTGAGTTGTTGGACACCCCTGGGGTAATTCCACCTTTGCTGCATGATCAAGATGCGGCTTTGAAATTAGCAATTTGCGATGATATCGGGCAAGCCGCTTACGACAATGTGTTAGTCGCTGCGGAAGCGGTGGATTTATTGATGAAACTAAATGTGAAATTAAGTAGCCGTTACGTCATTGACCCTGCGACTGTCACTTCAGGGATCGAGTATATTCACGAAGTCGCGGCTTTAAACAAGTTTCAAGGGGATTTAGATAAAGTGGCAAGGCTAATTTTGTACGATTTCCGTAAAGGGAAATTGGGGGCGATCGCCCTTGAATTACCACCATTCTAAGTTTCGGTAGGCTTGTTAAAGAGAGTGGCGGCGCAAAGCGCTGCCACTCTCTTTTTAGTTTTGGTATTACAGGAAGAGATCTATTGATGGCGATCGCTTAAGTCATAATTAAGTTTCTAAGAAAAATCCCCAGATTGAAGTGCAAGAAATTATGACCAGCAAAATCTATTTAAAAGGTGTCAAAGCTTACGGATATGTGGGATATCTACCTGAAGAAAATGTCTTAGGACAATGGTTTGAAGTTGATGCCACGTTATGGGTAGATTTTGAAAAATCCACCTATAGCGACGAAATCGAAGATACTGTTAACTATATTTCCTGCATCCGTAAGATTGAAAATCTCATTCAGACTCAGAAATTTAAGTTAATTGAACGCCTAGCAGGAGCGATCGCTGACAGCCTCCTTGAAGATGCTCAAATCACAGAAGTTGAAGTCAAAATTATCAAGCATCCACCTATTCCCAATTTCTTAGGTTCCGTTGCTGTCGAAATTGGGCGATCGCGATCGCAAACCGCACCAATCAACAATCAACAATCAATAATCTCAGAATCCAAGCCTCAAAATTCTATTCCCAAAACCGCACCAATCAACAATCGCCAATCAACTATCTCAGAGGAATCGAAAATTGTCAGCATTCACACCGATGGCGCTTGTTCTAAAAATCCCGGTCCTGGGGGTTGGGGTGTAGTTATCCATTTCTCCGATGGCAATGTCAAAGAACTTGGCGGTGGTATTAAAGAAACAACTAATAACCAAATGGAACTCCAAGGAGCGATCGCTGCCTTAGAATTTTTGGCAGTTCAAAAACAATCAACTCCTGTCGATCTTTATACTGACAGCAAATATGTCATTGATGGCATTACCAAATGGATTAAAGGATGGAAAAAGAACGGTTGGCAAACAAAAGACAATAAACCTGTCAAAAATCAAGAATTTTGGCAACAGCTTGATCGTCTCAACTCCTCCAATATCCGATGGCATTGGGTGGAAGGGCATTCTGGCGATCCTGATAACGAGAGATGTGATGCGATCGCCCGCAGCTACACCGTAAAATCCTCGTAAAGTTGTGCCTCTGCGGGGCGCAACTTACATAAATAATGGGTGCGAGGCAAAGCTACACACCCATTATTTATTTGGGATTTACAATATTTTGCGATCGCGTTTGACATTAAAATCAATTTAGGCGATTATAGACAAGCTAATCTATTAGCTACAAATAAATCACTAGGGGCTATAGCGCAGTTGGTAGCGCACCTCAATGGCATTGAGGGGGTCAGGGATTCGAGTTCCCTTAGCTCCATACATCCTAGCAAGTTTTGCTTAGGATATAAAACCCAAGAAACGAGTGGCGGCGCGAAGCGCCGCCACTCGTTTCTTGGGTTTTGGTTTGTACTAGCTAACTCTTTTTTTGCTATAGCAATATCTAAAATAATCTCGACATTTTTAATTATGCTCAGCTACTCAGAGACTTTCATCAAACCAAAATATTTATCAAAAACAAAAGAGCCAAGAACCTTAGTTCTTGGCTTTTTTGTTGCTGTAAAGTCCTAAATCTTGCTAGTCAATTTAGTTAGCAATTGATTAGATCGCTGCAAGAAGCCCTTCATGCTGTCCGCATCAAAACTCTTTTGCGCCATCAATGCCAAATCATAAACATGAGTACAAATCAAGTTAGCGAGATCGAGGGATTCAGATTTGCCCCCGATAAGAACTTGACTACTATCAAGCTCGATCAGTTTTTCCATGAGTGGATGTGTTGTATTGACTAGCAATACGTGATCCTCTGGGAAACTCACCGTACCCTGCTGCATTACTGCGGTCATTTCCTGCATCCGTCGTGCAAATTCGGGCAAGAGAATAATTGCAGGTGGAGCGGAAGCTGCATCTTCTGTCTTAATTGCCTCGGTGCGAATTACCAATTTGGGCTTATTCAACGCGGCACGGAAAATGTCTTGCAGGTGATCGCTCTTAGTTTTATTGGTTTTAGGATCAACGATTTCCGTCTTGGCATCCTTATCAACAAGGCGATCGTCGATTTCAGCATCGACACGGGCAAATTTAATATCTTTGAATTCACGCTCAAGGAAGTTAATGAAGTGACTATCAATGAATGAATCAAAAGTTAACACTTCTAATCCTTGGTTTTTATGTAATTCCACATAAGTACCTTGGGCAATAGGATCGGAAGTATAGAACACTTGATTTTCATGTTCTGCCTTGTTGCGCTCTAGATAGGCTTGCAGAGTGGTGTAGTTACCACTTTCGCTCTTGACTTCTTCACTTTCGCTAGTGGTGGCATATACCAAGATATCTTTAATTTGCTGATAGAACTTATCACTGTTCATCGCCCCAAACTTCATGAAGATACTGATATCCTGCCAACATTTTAGAAATTCTTCGCGGGAGTCACTGTAAAGCGAACTCAGGCGATCGCCTACTTTTTTAGCAATAAAGTCTTGAATCTTACGAACTTTGGGATCGCCTTGCAAGAAACTACGCGACACATTGAGAGGAATATCGGTACTATCGATCGCCCCACGCAATGGCATCAAGAATTTCGGAATCACATCATCGCAATTGTCGCTGACAAAAACGTGATTGCAGAACAGCTTGATTTGTCCACGATTGGGATCAATATCTGCCTTCATTTTTGGGAAATAAAGGATTCCCTTAATCACGAAGGGATAATCGGTATTTAAATGAATCCAAAACAGAGGATCATCTTGATAAGGATAGAGGTAGCGATAGAACTCTAAATATTCCTCATTCGTGACTGATTTCGGAGACTTATCCCATAGCGCAGTCTGTTTGTTAATTACTTCGTCATTCAGCTTGATCGGTACGGGCATGAAGTCGCAATAGTTGCGAATCATCCGCTTAATCGATGCTTCTTCTAGATACTCTTCAGCATCCTCTTGCAAAGTTAGGGTGATGGTTGTACCCACACCAGCGCGATCGCTATCATCGATCGTAAAAGTAGTAGAGCCATCGCAAGACCAATGTACTGCCTCTGCCCCTTCTTTATAAGAGCGAGTATCAATCTCTACATTACTCGCCACCATAAAGGAGGAATAGAAACCTAAACCAAAGTTACCGATAATTTGTTGATCGCCAGTGCCACTATTCGCATATTTAGTAGCAAATTCCTGAGCGCTAGAAAAGGCAACTTGGTTAATATATTTTTTGACCTCATCTGCCGTCATGCCGATCCCTGTATCTGCGATCGCTAAGGTCTTTTTCTCTTTATCGATCGTGACCACAATTTCAGGATCGGCGGAATGAGTAGTTTCACCAGCATAGGACACCATCTTGAGTTTGCTAATGGCATCTACTGCATTAGAGATCAATTCCCGCAAGAAGATATCGCGTTCTGAATATAAAGCCTTCTTGATAATGGGAAAGATATTCTCGGTATGAATGCTGATCGTTCCCTGCTCTTGCATATCGCGCAAAGCTCCTAAATATTGGTAAATGTTACTAAATGCTAATCAAGGCTGATTATACCGAATCCTCAGTCAAGCTAATCTCTTGAAGTTGTCGCGTTCTCCGTACCTCTAACGCTTCGCATTTAAATTCAAGCAAGATGAGAGGCGGCGCTTCGCGCCGCCTCTCATCTTGCTTTTATGAAGGTTTGCAAAGCAAATCTATACATTTGTGTAACTCTAGTTGAAAAACCCTAGTGCCTCCTCTATTGTGATATCAACAATCTTGAATAAACCAATAAAGATATGGCGATCGCCGCAATTATCTACATATCAGTATCTGTACTACTTGTAATTAGTGCAGGTATATTTTTTATGAAAGCTATTCAGTCCTTAATGCACAAAAAAACAACACCAAGTTATCAACCGCAAGATCAAGTAATGTTTTTGCGCCCTAACTCTAATGATCCTTTATCGATTTCAAACCGACGGGAAGAAATCATTGCTATGCTAGAACGGCAATTTGCTAGCAGTCCATCATCTGACTCCTAGCAATATTTAGCATTGTAAATAGGTAGGCTCAAAGATGACGCTTGAATTCCCTATCTCCACTGGAGAGGCAGACTATGTGGCACGCCGCAAACAACTGCGAAAACAACGCCGCCTTCGCATATTTCAACGTATTTGGCAGTTAACATTTATTACTGGAATCACAGGTGGAATGCTGTGGGTTGCCATGCTGCCAGAATGGCAATTGCGTAGTGCTAATCAGATTGAAATTGAAGGTAATAAGTTACTCTCTAAAGAAACGATCAAAAAAGCATTGCCAATTCAATATCCTCAGTCAATTTTTCAAATTCAACCCCAAGCGATCGCCTCTCAACTCGAATCCTCTGCCCCAGTTTCTAAAGTTTTAGTCTCGCGGACAATTTTCCCGTCAAAGTTAACCATCCAAGTCCAAGAACGCTTGCCGATCGCAAACTCCACACGCAATGGTCAGCAAGGATTTCTTGACGCTGAAGGTATATGGATGTCTGTTAAAGCTTATCCATCCAGTATTACTAAGCCAAATCTCGTAGTTTTAGAACCAAGTAATCGAGCGATCGGGCAATGGTCAACCTTATATCGTCAAGTTAGCCAAAGCCAAGTCAAAATATCGCAAGTAGATGCCCGCGATGAATCAAATTTAATTTTGACTACAGAGCTAGGCATTGTATATTTCGGCACATACAAGCCCTCCCTATTTGGCACACAGTTAGAAACACTTGACAGGCTAAGGACATTGCCTGAAAAATTAAAGTCAAAAAGCTTTAAATACATTGATATAAGTCAACCAACTGACCCAATTTTAGAAATGAATATGCCACCAAAAGATAAATCTACGGAAACAAAATCCTAAACAAAATCCTAAACTGTCCCTAAATTGTCGCTTTAAGGCTATCATTATTTTTTTCTGGTAGGTTTAAACTATTACTCGGACTTAATACTCGAATGAGGTTTAAGCTGATCAAAATCTAGAGAACATCAGTACAACGATTCTATTTATGACATTCCTCAATAAATGACATCTCAAAATGACTGGTCAGATTTGGACTCAAATGGTTCGGAAAACGGAGAAGTAGACGTGGAAATAGATGAACTTTCTGAGTTTTCAAATAACTCTAGACTACACCTAGGTCACTCTCAAAATCGGATGAAGCAGCAGTTAGGCGTTGATACAAAAGCGGATAATATCATGTTGGGCAGCGTTGCAAAAATTAAGGTAATTGGTGTTGGCGGTGGCGGCGGCAATGCTGTAAATCGCATGATTGCAAGTGATGTAGTCGGTGTAGAGTTTTGGTCATTTAATACTGATGCTCAAGCATTACTCCAATCTTCAGCATCTAAACGATTTCAAATGGGTCAGAAGCTAACCAGAGGTTTAGGTGCAGGTGGTAACCCTGCGATCGGGCAGAAAGCCGCCGAAGAGTCGCGTGATGACATTGCCGCCGCAGTTGAAGGAGCCGATTTAGTATTTATTACCGCAGGTATGGGGGGCGGTACTGGTACTGGAGCCGCACCAATTATTGCAGAGGTCGCCAAAGAAGCAGGTGCGCTGACAGTTGGCATCGTTACTCGTCCTTTTACCTTTGAAGGCAGACGCAGGGGGCAGCAAGCCGAAGAGGGAATAGCAGGTTTGCAGAGTCGTGTTGATACTCTGATTGTGATCCCCAACGATAAGTTACTCTCCGTCATTTCTGAGCAAACTCCAGTCCAAGAAGCATTTCGAGTTGCTGACGATATCCTCCGACAAGGTGTACAGGGTATTTCTGACATCATTATGATCCCAGGGCTAGTCAACGTTGACTTTGCCGATATTCGTGCAGTGATGGCGGATGCAGGTTCAGCGATGATGGGTATTGGTATTGGCTCAGGTAAGTCAAGGGCGAGAGAAGCTGCCATGACCGCCATTTCTTCGCCTTTACTAGAAACATCCGTTGAAGGGGCAAGTGGTGTCGTCTTTAACATTACAGGTGGCGAAGATATGACCCTCCATGAGGTGAATGCTGCTGCTGAAACCATCTATGAAGTCGTCGATCAAAATGCCAATATTATTTTCGGTGCAGTTATTGATCCCAAACTCGATGGTGAAATTAGAATTACCGTAATTGCTACTGGCTTCGCGCCCAAGACGCATCCAGCGATCCCGCCTCAAATTTCTAAAAAGATCCAACCCTTACCCCCAAATCCGCCAACGCGAACCCAGAGTTCACCTCTGCCTACATCACAGTCTGAAATCAAACTAAGTAAACCAGGATTAGATATTCCCGATTTCTTGCAACGTCGTCGTCCACCAAAATAAGCCTTAAACATAAGACTTATTTTTGGTGGTAGATGAGTAGTATTTGTGCGCTCATCTACTCCATTTCAAAAAACTTATCTAATTCATATCTAATTTAATCGTAAACAGATGCTACGAATAGCTAATTAAGCGTGACAATAGAATTATATGGCTATGTTACCTCCCAATAAATTGCAGTGACACACTTAACGACTACTAGGCACGGACTTCACAGACTACCCTCTCTTAATAGCGGTGAAGATCGACTGAGGCTTTTTGCTGGCTCGGCAAATTTGCCGCTCGCCCAAGAGATTTCCCGTTATTTAGGTATAGAGTTAGGGCCTATGGTGCGAAAAAATTTCGCTGATGGGGAAGTCTATGTACAGGTACAGGAATCAATTCGGGGTTGTGATGTTTATTTAATTCAACCAACTTGTCGTCCTGTTAACGACCATTTGACTGAGTTATTGATTATGGTTGATGCTTGCCGTCGTGCATCAGCCCGACAAATTACCGCAGTTATGCCCTATTACGGCTATGCAAGGGCTGACCGCAAAACCGCAGGACGTGAATCAATTACCGCAAAATTAGTTGCTAACTTGATTGTGCAGTCTGGAGCCGATCGCGTAATTGCGATGGACTTACACTCTGCCCAGATCCAAGGATATTTTGATATTCCTTGCGATCATGTCTATGGCGCTCCTGTTTTATTTGACTATCTCAATGAAAAGAAATTGCCCGATTTAGTGGTGGTTTCACCAGATGTAGGGGGGGTAGCTCGCGCTCGTGCTTTTGCCAAAAAACTCAATGACGCTCCCCTAGCAATCATTGATAAGCGTCGTCAAACCCATAATGTAGCGGAAGTGATGAATGTGATCGGTGATGTGTCAGGTAAAACGGCTGTACTTGTTGATGACATGATCGATACCGCAGGAACCATTTATGAAGCAGCGAAGCTACTGCGAAAAGAGGGGGCGCGGCAAGTTTATGCTTGTGCCACTCATGCTATTTTTTCGCCTCCTGCGATCGATCGCTTATCAAGTGGTGTGTTTGAAGAGGTAATCGTGACCAATTCGACACCTGTAAGTCAAGAAAACTATTTCCCTCAATTACGGGTACTATCGGTTGCCGACCTGTTAGGTGAGACAATCTGGCGTGTCCACGAAGATACGTCTGTCAGCAGTATGTTTAGGTAGCGATCGCCTGTTGGATGGCTAGCAAATAGATCTGTTTTGTATTTCGTGATTATATTTAATTCAAGAAAATGTGCATCACGATACAAACTGCTATTATTTAGTAAGTTTAAGTAAGAATAATCATTCTTACTTTTAAATACATTTTCTGACTATGGAAATTGGCAAATTAAGTAAACCTCTTTCACTGTCAATCAGTGATGGGTTGAAATCAACTTATGCAGTTTGTACTTGCTATAACTTCAGTTTAATAGCTAGATAAAACTAACATAGGTAATTTAAATTGATTGTGCGCTAGCATACTTCCTTACAATCTGGTCAAACTAAATATCCAAAATTTGGTATTTATTTGAGTTGGTAAGATTTTATAAATGAGAGAGTCTTGCTAACTCAAATAATACCAAAACTAAAAATGGCGTAGCCATTTTTAGTTTTAAAACCCTTACTGGGTTTGGTTTTAATTCACACAAGTGGTTACACTATCGTGAGTTGGTATAAGCCAAGAAATCTATATGGCAACTTAATTGTTTTTGGTTAAAGAGGGTTTATAAGCTTGGCAGACCGTGCTCTTGTTGATGTCTTTCGCGAAATGAATGGTGGAATGTTCCCCCCCATGACGGAAACGTTTGAACGCGGTAAGACGATTTTTTTTCCTGGTGATCCTGCGGAACGTTTTTACTTTTTGGTAAAAGGAGCAGTAAAACTTTCTAGAGTTTATGAAGCAGGTGAAGAAATCACAGTTGCACTATTGCGTGAAAATAGTGTATTTGGGGTTTTGTCATTGATTACAGGTAATCGCTCTGATCGGTTTTATCATGCAGTTGCCTTCACACCTGTGGAATTGTTATCAGTACCGATCGATCAAGTAGAGAAAGCGCTAAAGGAAGATCCTGAGTTACCAATGGTGCTGTTGCGTGGATTGTCATCACGGATTTTACAAACGGAGATGATGATTGAAACTCTTGCTCATCGGGACATGGGATCACGGCTAGTTAGCTTTTTGTTGATTCTCTGTCGTGATTTTGGTACGCCTTCGACGGAGGGTGTAACGATTGATTTGAAGCTTTCTCATCAGGCGATCGCTGAGGCGATCGGCTCAACGCGAGTGACTGTCACTCGACTTCTTGGTGATTTACGCAAGCAAAAAATGATCGCCATTTCTAAAAAACGCATTACTGTTCATAATCCCATTGAGCTAGGACAACAATTTACTTAGAGAAACTAGATGTGCTGCAAAGCAGCACATCTAGTTTCTAAATCTAATTGTTGATGCGTTAAGCTGTTTATAGAAAACCATATAAAGAAAATTATCTAAAATGTACGAAACTTTAAAAATAGTGTGGTCTATTGTTGCTATTTGCTTAGTGGTCTTAATTTTATTACATAGTCCCAAAAGTGACGGTTTAGGCGGTTTTAGTGGTCAGGCACAACTTTTTTCGAGTACAAAGAGTGCAGAAACGGCTCTGAATCGAGTTACTTGGTTTTTGACAGCAGCTTTTTTGGGCTTAACTGTGGTACTTAGCGGTGGTTGGTTTACAGCACCAGCAGTCACGGCTCCAGTGCCACAAGTTACGCCATCTACGAAGAACGTTCCTGATGCTAAGCCCATTCCTCTAAATTTACCTGCGACAACTCCTGAAAAGCCTCAGCAATAATTTGATGCGGATTGATGCGAAAAAGAAGTAGATTTTTTGTGGCGCGGCAAAGCCGCACCACAAAAAATCTACTTCTTTAGTTTAATGAGAGTCCCTTAACGGAGTCTCTAAGTTTAACTCTATGCCAAGTGAAGAGTTAAATAGCGCCTGATCAACCTGAGCAAATAACTCGTTTGTATCATCGGAATTAACGATCGCTACATCAGCTAGTTCAATTTTTTTCGCTTGGGACATTTGACTATCAATTCTTTGAATTGCTTCGGTTTCTGAGAGATGATTACGCTTGATTAGCCTTTGTAATTGCTGATGGCGATCGCAAGTAATTACCCAAGTCTCCGTCACTAAATCTTGCATTTTTGCTTCAAATAATAATGGGATCACCATGATGACCGTTGCTGGTGCAAGATGCTCAGCTTCAGTAATTAAGGTTTTTTTAACGTAGGGGTGAATTAAAGCTTCGAGCCATTGCCTCTCAACTTCACTAGCAAATATAATTGCTCCCAACTTGCGGCGATCGAGATTGCCCTGATCATCAAGGATTAGTTTGCCGTAGCGATCTGTAACTTTAAGGAGGCGATCGCTTGTTAAAGCCTGTCGCGCATAAAGATCAGCATCGAGAACTGGCAATCTATAGGTATCGCGTAAATAATCAGAGACCGTAGTTTTACCTGTAGCAATGCCCCCTGTAATGCCGATGATGCGTTGGTTCATGTGTTTAACACCAAATCTAATTTAGACAGTTTAGAGTGGCGGCGCGAAGCACCACCACTCTAAACTGTCTTTTTAGCTTATTTGGTTTACACATGGACTTCACCAATATTCTTGGATTTACGGCTGCGACGTTGACGACTTTTGCTTTCTTGCCGCAGGTGATTCAAGTATGGCGATCGCGATCGACTAAGGATATATCTTTGCCGATGCTAGTGACATTTATCGCGGGGATCACTCTCTGGCTAATTTACGGCTTACTGGTTAATGCTGCACCAATCTACCTTGCAAATGCAATTACGCTGATTTTGAATTTGTTGATTTTACGATTCAAACTTAAATACGGATAATATTGAGAGTGGCGCAAAGCAACCTTCTCAATATTTTTAACAATCTCAACATGACCTCTCTTAGTACTTTCTTTTCAACTTATTTCACCCATTTAGTAATGCTGGGGTTGATTTTGACCTTTGCGATCGCCCATAGTGGTCTGGCGGAATTAAGAATGTGGGGTGAAGAGAAAATTGGCGCAAGGTTATATCGCGTAATTTTTGCACTAGTCAGTATTCCCCTTGCTGTAGTTCTACTTATTTATTTTTTCAACCATCGTTATGACGGGGTGCAGTTGTGGGATGTGAAAGGAGTTGCAGGTGTAAATGAGTTTGTCTTGATTCTTTCCGCCATCTCATTTCTATTTCTTTATCCTGCAACCTTTAACTTAACGGAAGTTGCCGCGATTAAAAAGCCCGAAGTCCATTTATTTGAAACGGGGATCATCCGTATTTGCCGTCATCCGCAAATGATTGGTCAATGTTTATGGGGAATTGCCCATGCCCTTTGGCTAGGAACATCTTTTACGGTGACTACAGCGATCGCCTTAGTTGTTTATCACTTATTCGCAGTATGGCATGGCGATCAACGTTTGTTTAAGCGCTATGGGGATGCGTTCTTAGCAGTTAAGGAGCGTACTTCAATATTGCCATTTGTGGCGATCGCCCAAGGTCGTCAGCAATTAGTTCTTAAAGAATTTATCCGTCCTGCTTATATTGGTGTTGCTATCACCGTTGTGTTATTTCGCTGGTTGCACCCCATTGTTATTACAGCTTCCGCAAATGTGAATTGGTAAAACCAATCAAAACCCAAGAAGCGAGTGGCGGCGCGAAGCGCCGCTACTCGCTTCTTGGGTTTTAAGCAAAACTTGCATTGCTATATAATTTCAAAAAACATCAGGGAATATTATGTTTCGACTTAAGTACCCCACAGAGCAAAGCGATCCGCCCCTTTCGCCCAGAGAAACTTTGCCTACGATGTATGACTTGCCTAGCGAAGATCCTGAGGAATCTGGTTTGCCCGATCAATTTCATGACTTTCAGCCTGAGCTATTGGGTTTGACCTTTCGCCCTGCCAACTATCCTGAAGATATCGTGTTTACGGCTAGCGATCTCAATCTCTACTATGATGTGCATCATCAAAATTGGTATAAGCGCCCCGACTGGTTTGCCGTGTTGGGTGTGCCAAGACTCTATGACGGTCATGATTTGCGCTTGAGCTATGTGATTTGGCAAGAGGGAGTCAGTCCTAGCATTGTGGTGGAACTGTTGTCACCTAGTACTGAAAAAGAAGATTTAGGGGAACTGGAAATAAGCGATCGCAATGGGACGAATTCCCAAACCGAAAAGCCGCCCTCTAAGTGGCAAGTCTATGAGCAGATTTTACGGATTCCCTATTATCTGGTGTTTAGCCGCTATACCAATCAGTTACGTGTATTTACTCTGCGATCGGGACATTATGTAGAAATACAGTTAACTGAATCGAAAATCTGGCTCCCTGAAATTGAGCTAGGTTTAGGAATTTGGGAAGGTGAGTATCGCGGTATTCATCGCCTATGGTTACGTTGGTATGACTCAGAAGGAAATTGGATACCTACGGATACCGAACGATTGGAACTGGCTAATCAAGAAATATCCTCAGTGGAGCAGCGTGCTGAGTCTGCTGAACAACGCGCGGAATCTGCCGAACAACGCGCTGAATCTGCTGAGCAACGCGCTGAATATTTACTACAACGTTTGAGAGAGTTAGGAATTGAGCCATAAATACCAAAGCACAAAATGGCTTAGCCATTTTGTGCTTTGGTATAGGAATGGGCAGCGCTTTGCGCTGCCCATTCTTCCCTATTCTAATAAACGGGTAGAGTAAATCGGAAACAACTGCCTTTTTTACCGATCGCGTCATCAACCCAGATATGACCATAGTGGGCAGTAATAATCCGACGACATAGAGATAAACCAATGCCATAGCCATCAGCCTTATCATCACGCTCCAGTCGATAACGCTCTTCAAATATGCGATCGCGCAGTTCCGCAGGAATTCCGGGCCCATTATCAGTAATGCTAACTTCGATTTTTTGAGAAGTACGATGCATGACGGTTAGCTCGATTTTGCCGCCTTCAGGAGTGTATTTGGTAGCATTCCCCAAAAGATTAATGAGAACTTGACGAATTTTTTCTTGATCAACATATACAGGAGGAAGATCGGTGGGAATATCTTTGATCAGCTTTTGGAGCTTCTTTTCTAAACATTTGCTGAAATAAAAATCACTAACGACGCTGTGGCAAAGTTGATCAAACTGAATCTTTTGTCTTTGAGTCCGAAATTGAGCATTTGCCCCCCGCCCCGCTTCCAGAATATCGGTAATTAAGTTATCAGCTTCTCGCGCTTTGGTACGGGCGTGTTTCAGAAGACGCGATACCATTTGAGAATCAATTTTGTCACCACTTTTTTCAATGGTGTCGATCGCTAATAAAATTGCCGTGAAGGGATTGCGTAAATCATGGGCAAGCATTCCCAAGACACGATCTTTAAAGCGAATTTGCTCCTCGATTTCAGCTTTTTCCTGTGAAAGTCGAAATACATCATCCGCGAGGCGAGCCACCTCATTCATATATTCAATATTTTGAGAAAGTTCGGGAGGATGGTTTGTGGATTGATCTAATACTTGCTGTTTCCATGTATCCCAAGAACTTTCTAGCTGCTTAATGATATTTTTTCCCGCAATTGTCTGTCTTGGTAAAGGCGATAATTTGAGGAGTGCGGGTGACATGACCACCTTAAATAGCTCTGCAAGTTGGGGCTGACTGGCAACATTGATGATTTGCAATTCCGAGCGACAATTATTTTCTTGTTGCAAAAACTCCTCTACTTCCTTGACGAGTTCTTTTGCCTTGGGGCGATCGTCAATAAATAGTAAAAGTTGGAGGGTTGATTCAGGTAATGTTGGAATAGTCCTCATTGACTTTCGGACTCACAACGGATTTTAAGACATTCTTAATAATTATATTATTGTTCTCATGGTTTTACCTCAACAGCGATGGCAGATTTCCGCACCACAGCCAAATTTATCGGCAAAGATCGCTAATGTTACGGGACTTTCGCCCATAATCGCGCAGGTTTTACTAAATCGCGGTATTAATACCCCTGAAGCCGCTAAGGTTTTTCTTGATCCCGAACTGGAAGATCTGCCTGATCCCAAACAGGAATTTCCTGATTTAATTGCGAGTATCGATCGCATTGAGCAAGCTATAAAAAACGGCGATCGCATTACAATCTGTGGTGACTATGATGTTGACGGCATGACTAGTACCGCTTTGTTAATTCGGACTTTGCGACTATTGGGTGGCAATGTGGAATATGAAATTCCGAGTCGGATGACGGAGGGCTATGGAATTAATGCGCGGATCGTACAGGATTGTCACGATCGCGATGTCAGACTAATTATTACTGTGGACAATGGCATTGCGGCTTATGAGGCGATCGCCTTAGCCAAATCCTTAAATATTTCTGTAATTGTTACCGATCACCACGAAGTTCCCGAAGACCCCAGCAAAATTCCACCCGCCACCGCAATCCTCAATCCTAAATATCAAGTTGATCCTGATTCACCCTACGCGGCGATCGCTGGGGTTGGTGTTGCCTATGTGTTGGCGTTGGAATTAAGCGATCGCTTTGGCAAACGCACCGAGTTAGAAAATCCGTTATTAGAATTATTTACCCTCGGTACAATTGCCGATCTTGCCTCCTTAACAGGCATCAATCGCCGCCTTGTCAAAAAAGGTTTACGCTTACTTTCGCAATCTAAAGTTATTGGCATCATTGCCCTGATTAATGAAACAGGAATTGCCAAAGATAAACAAACTGGTTTGAAACCTGAAGCGATCGGTTTTGGTTTGGGACCAAGAATTAATGCGATCGGGCGGATTGGTAATCCGCAAGTAATTATTGATCTGTTGACCTGTGAGGATATGGGGCAGGCGATCGCCTTAGCCCAAGAATGTGAAGCTACTAATCGCAAGCGTCAAGATCTGTGCAAAGAGATCGAACAAGAGGCGATCGCCTATATGTCAAAGCTCAAATCAGAGGGTTTTGATATTACTCAAGAACGAGTTTTAGTAATAGTTGATCGGGAGGTGCAGGATACTCTCTATCCTGCTCCCAAGGGAAACAAAGAAATGGCGTAGCTATTTCTTTGTTTGAAAACCCTTACTGGGTTTGGTTTTCAATTCACAAACATTGTGGTCACACTTTTGTGAATTGGTATTATAAAGTTTAAGTTAGGTAAAGTCATTATGAACACATTACTCAAACCAGCCTCAAACCAAATAGACACATGGATTAATGCTCCTTGGTCAGAATTTGTAGCGATCTCCGATTCAACCGATAGCGACAAACGCAAAAGCTACTATTACAAACAACAGATGAGATTTGAGGATATGTCCACAGGTTCCGATCACGCTAACGATCACGCATTAATTCTATTTGCCATCTCCTTTTATGCCGCCACAAAGCAAATACCCATGACTGCCAAAGATGGCTGCTCCTATCGCCAAAGCGGAAAAACTGAATTTCAGCCCGATGTCTCCTATTACATTGGTGACAATGCCGATGCGATCGCTTGGGGAACGCGCATCATTGACCTCGATCAATATCCCTTACCCGATCTCGTCATTGAAATATCTGACACCACCTTCAACGATGACCTCGGCACAAAACGCCTGCAATACGAAGAATTAGGCATCAAAGAATATTGGATCGTCAATGTCCAAACTATGAAAATCTATGCCTTTGCGATCGCCCCCGATGGCAGCAGCCATCATATTCGCCAATCCTTAGTGCTATCAGGATTAAAACTCGAAATCTTAGAACAAGTTCTCGAACGTAGTCGCCAAGAAAATCAATCAACCGTCACCGCATGGCTAATGAAGCAATTCTAACGAGCGCTAAAGATTGAGAAGTTTGCCAGTTTAGAAATATGCAACTTAAGTTAGAAGCAAATGGAAATACAGTCAGCGAATTTTAGTTTTTTGCGCGAGCATGATCCACAATTGGTAAACCTTGCTGCCAGAGCTGAACAGTATTTACATAGCGACAGTAATACCTGCATCATCAAACTGCGGCAATTTGCCGAGCGTCTTGCCCAGCACATCGCCAACAATACAGGGCATTATCAAGCAGAAGATGAAGCACAGCTAGATTTGCTAAGACGACTTAAAGCAGAAGGTGTCATTTCTCGTGAAGTCGCTGAACTTTTCCATAGCATTCGCATCGGAGGCAATCATGCCGCCCATAAAGGCAAAGATGACAGCCGCCAAGCCCTTACTCTCCTCGAAAATGCACATGAGTTAGGCAACTGGTTTCATCACGAATTTGGTAATGACAGAAATTTTAGGGCAGGGGTATTCGTGCCACCTGCTCCGCCCATCGATGCTGAAATGGAGAGACTGAAAAGGGATGCCGAACAATCTCGCCGAGATGCCGAAGAAAAAGAGATTGCTCTGAAAATAGCCGAAGCAGAAAAGCAACGATTGGAAAAAATATTGCGCGATTTGGATGCCGAACAATCTCGCCGAGATGCCGAAGAAAAAGAGATCGCCCTGAAAATAGCTGAAGCACAAGCCCGTCAAGCCGAAGTAGAAAAGCAACGATTAGAAGACATAGCGAGAGAAAAGGAAAAGCAAAGAATAGAAGAGAATATTACCAATCAAATTGATACACATCCACAAACTGCGGATATCCCCAATCAACTACAAATTGACACTAAAAATATCGATCCCGATGAAGATCTAACTGGTCAAGTTAGCGATCCAAGTCGAGAAATTGCTCCTGTTGCCAAAGAGGAAACAGCCCTCACCCCCATAGAGAGCAGTAAGAAAGAAAAGAGTAAGAAATCGGGTTGGCATCATGGGGTGATTGGGATTGTTGCTTCGCGTCTAGTGGAACGTTACGGCGCACCCGTATTTATTGGCAGTTATGAAGATGCCCATGATGATGATTCTGACCAAGTTGCCACTGTGCGCTTCTCAGTGCGGGGAATTCCAGAATTTCATGTTTTCAACGCCCTTGAATATGAACCGATTAAAACTATTCGCAACAAAGGTGGCGGACATAAAGCGGCGGGTGGTTTTACTCTGCCTGCGGAGAATCTGGAAAAGCTGCGAGATGGATTAAGGGAATTTGCCGATCGCGAAAATATTCTCCCTAGTCACATCATGCCTCTAGTCAATGTCGATGTTCGTGTCGATCTCAGTGATATCTCCATGACACTTCTGCAACAATGCGATCGCCTGCAACCCTGCGGACTTGGTAATTCTGATCCTGTGTTCTATAGCGAAAATGTGCGCGTCATTTCCCAACAAACTCGCGGTAAGGATAAAGTCAAACATCTTTCTCTAGAACTGGATACAGGCAATGGCAAAATCAAAGCGATCGCATGGCGATGGGGAGAATATTGTCCTGTCCCTGATCATATAGATATTGCTTACAAGTTGCGTGCGAATCAATGGCAAGATACAACTTCTGTAGAATTGGAAATAGTTGGTATTCGTGAAGCAGGTAATCTCATGGAAGATGCTACAAGTTCGCCGAAACAGATTCAACTGCAATATAAACCTGCGCCCCTAATTAGCAAGGTTCCCCAATGGCAAAAACTCAGTGAAGCCACAAGACCTTTACCTCGTCCATTATTACTATATGGCTGCGATCGCCCTGCCGATAAGTTCCAAGGTGATGTCGATTGCGATCGCCCGAAACGAGATCGTAATTATGAAGCAGTCGTCCTATGGACTTTGCCACCATCATTCACACATCTGCAATGGCTAATCGCTACTGCCCAACCTGACTATATCTATCTTGGTTCTCATATTCCATCAGTTCCTTCCATTGAGCAATTTCGCGCCCAAGTTCAATCTCTTGATTTAGAGAATATCGAAAAATTAAATCTATTAGATATCTCGCAGCAATGGTGGATTTCACCTAGTGCGATCATTGCTGCCCTAAGAGAAAGAGGTTATCTCTGCGATTTCCCCAATACTTTACCTCTTGAAGGAGAATTACTGAGAATGCAAAAGTGGTACAGCATCGCTATCAATAAACTTGCTAAGATTCTTGCTGATCAACAATAGCGGCGCTAAGTGGTAATTCCGCAAGCATCAATGAGGTTTATTGAAGCGATCAGTTTTTATAATGACTTGTGTTTCCCAACAGTCAGTAAACTAGAAGCAGTAATCTAAAATTTGGGAGACAGCGATCGTGACAAATAGTAAGCCCCGCGATGTACAGGTAATTTATATTGCTGACGAAACCTTTGCCCTGCGATCGCGTAGTTGGAATCGGTTACGCTTTGAAATTGAGTATGCTCTGGAAAAAGGAACTACGGCGAACTCATTCTTAATCCAAGGCAATTTGCAAGCAATAATCGATCCACCTGGAGGAACTTTCACCGAAATTTATTTAGATGAATTACGCAAACGCATCAATATTCTTGATATTAGTTATGTGATTCTCGGTCATGTCAACCAAAACCGTATTGAAACACTGAAGGCTTTACTAGAGATTAATAATCGCCTTACCTTTGTCTGTACGAATCCAGGGGCGATCGCCTTGCGCCAAAATCTAGAGGAAGAATTTGGTGATAATCTCAAAATTCAAGTCGTGCGTGGTGAAGAAGTCCTTGATCTTGGGAAAGGACATATTCTCAAATTTATTCCCACTTCTACGCCGCGTCATCCTGATGAGCTTTGTACCTATGACACCAAGACTCAAGTTTTATATACTGATAAATTCTTTGGCGCTCATGTCTGCGGTGATCAAGTATTTGATGAAGGCTGGAGCCAATTATTGGGCGATCGCCGCTATTACTTTGACAGCACTATGGCAAACCAAGTCCGTCAAGTAGAAGCTGCCCTCGATAAGATTACCGATATGCCTGTTAGCTTTTATGCCCCAGGACATGGACCAATGTTGCGTCATGGCTTGCATGAATTGGTAAATCTTTATCGTCAATGGAGCGAAGCCCAAAAACAACAAAATATTTCAGTGGCGTTGCTATTTGCTTCTGCATACGGCAATACGACCACGATCGCCAATGCCTTGGCAAGGGGAATTACAAAGGCAGGGGTTGCGGTTGAGTTGATTAACTGCGAGAGTGCGGAACCTGAAGAAATCAAAGCCGCGATCGAAAAATCATCAGGATTTTTAATTGGTTCACCGACCCTAGGCGGACATTTACCCACCCAAGTACAAACGGCTTTGGGGATCGTTCTATCGACAGCAACTAAAAGCTATCAAGCGGGTGTCTTTGGCTCATACGGCTGGAGTGGTGAAGCCGTTGATATTATTGCTGGCAAACTCAAGGATTCAGGCTATACCCTTGCCTTTGAACCCATTCGCATCAAATTTACGCCCACTGAAGCAACTTTACAAATTTGTGAAGAAACAGGAACCGATTTTGCCCAAGCGCTGAAACGTGCCAAAAAAGTCCGCACTACCTTAAATCCTGGTAGCACCGTTGAGCAAGCAGTGGGGCGCATTGTTGGCTCTCTGTGTGTCTTAACGGTGAAGAGGGGCGAAATATCCACAGCGATGCTTGCCTCATGGGTATCCCAAGCGACATTTAATCCACCAGGATTGACAGTGGCAGTTGCTAAAGATCGGGCGATCGAGTCCTACTTGTATGAAGGCGATCGCTTTGTCCTAAATATCCTTGAACAGGGTAAACAAGTTCGTAAGCACTTTATGAAAAAATTTGCCCCTGGGGAAGATCGGTTTATTGATGTGCCATCAGAAGAAACAAATGGTGGTTTGGTTTTAACTGAGGGGCTTGCCTATTTAGAATGTCGGGTTGCTCAGAGAATGGAATGCGGTGATCACTGGATTGTCTATGCGATCGTTGAAAATGGCAAACTACTACAATCTAACGGTTTAACCGCTATTCATCATCGTAAAACTGCCAGTAATTATTAAAAAGTGATCGCCCTGTAGGGGCATAGCATTCCCGCCACAATCTATAAATTTTTAGAGAATCTTCTTTTGGGAATGCTATGCCCCAAACCTCGCAACGCAGGGACAAATTATCTGTAAAATCACAGAGGGCTGAGCATTTGCGGATCGAAATTTCTGTAATGGATTTTAAAATTGTGGCGCAAATGCTTAGCCCCTACGGTCTTGCTGCGATAAATTACTGGTAACGCGAATAAATCATGGCATTAACTAATTTTTGGGTTAGATCTGCAATAGGCTAGTATGACAAATATTGCAAAAAACGATCTTCACAAGCTTGATGGGGAACATGGAAAAGCAACTCAAAATACAACAGTTAGTCAATAATCTGGCGAAGGCGATCGTTGGCAAAGATGAAGCGATTCAACTAGTTTTAGTGGCACTGTTTTCAGGCGGTCATGCCCTGTTAGAAGATGTCCCAGGAGTAGGCAAAACTTTGCTTGCCAAATCTCTCGCCGCCTCTATTTCTGGTAAGTTTCAGCGTGTGCAATGTACACCCGATCTCTTACCTACCGATATTACGGGTACAAATATTTGGAATCCTCAAAAAGGTGAGTTTCAGTTTTTACCAGGTCCCATCTTTGCGAATGTGTTGCTTGCGGATGAAATCAATCGTGCTACACCCCGCACTCAATCGGCATTGCTAGAGGTAATGGAAGAGAGTCAAGTCACGGTCGATGGCATATCACGGAAAGTACCTTCACCATTTTTTGCGATCGCCACTCAAAACCCGATCGAATACCAAGGGACATTCCCTTTACCAGAAGCACAACTCGATCGCTTTGCCCTGTCTTTTAGCATTGGCTATCCCAATGAAGCCGAAGAACTAGAGATGCTCAAAAGAATGCAGTCAGGTCAAATTGGTTCCGCTCAATTAGAACCATGCATTACTCCTGAAGAAGTCCTAGAGATTCGCAGTCTGGCTGCCCAAATTCCTGTGAGTGATGCCACTAGCGAATATATTGTTAATATCGTACGAGCTACGCGCAATGACGAAGAAATTACACTAGGAGTTAGTCCTAGAGGGACTTCGGCACTATTGCGTTCAGCCCAAAGCTATGCCTTGATCCAGCAAGCCTTAAATGCCGATCGCCAATCTAGTTATGTCTTACCTGATGATGTCAAGTTTCTCGCACCTTATGTGTTAGGACATCGCATTATTGCCGCAGGTAGGCGATCGCCCAAAAAGATTATTCAGCGCTTACTAGATATTGTGAATGTCCCCTAAATTATTAAACCCAAATAAACAAAGGCGGCGCTTCGCGCCGCCTTTGTTTTAGGGAATCAGAGGAATCGTTTTACTACGAGTAAACTGCTCATAGGCGGACTCTAAATTAGTGGAATATAGACCTTTAAATTTGTAGTCTTTGTAAGCATCAGGTACTTTTGCAAACTTCTCTAGCACTTGTTCTTTAGTTAAAATCTGAGCTTTCCATTCTAAAGCTGTGCGTTCTAACCAACTGAAATAAGCTTGCTGAGCTTGTAAACCTGTCACATCAGTGACATCACCATGTCCAGGGACAACCTTCGCCTCAGGATAAGTCGCAATCAAGCGATATAAACTACCTTGCCATTGACGAATATCACTGTCACCAGTGTAAGGAATGCGTTTATTAAATACCATATCGCCTGTAAATAGAACTTTGGCATCAGGCACATAGGCAACCAGATCAGTACCCGCCGAATGTCCATCTACGCGCTCAATGCGAATTTGGCGATCGCCTAACCAAATGTCAGTTTGGCTATTAATAACCACCGTTGGAGGTGTTACCCCAGCAGTATTATTTTTGCCATTTTGAATATATTCGCGGATCACGCCACGCCCCATCACAGGAACTTCACGCTTTACAAAGGCAGCATTCCCACCAGTATGATCAAAGTGGTAATGCGTATTTAGCACATATTTGATCGGCTTATCGGTTAACGATTTCACTGTGGAAATTAATAGTTCAGCTAGTTCAGTTGTTTGGAATGGATCGATTACCAATACACCCTCACTACCAATGACAAAACCACCATTGCAAATTGCCACCGCAGGACTCAAGGGAGGAAAGTCAGTGCTAGCAACTAGGGCATAAATTCCTTGAGCAACTTCTTGCAGTTGTAAGCCAGCAGCTTGCAAACTAGTCGTTTTAACAGATGTCTCTACAGGTTGGGTTTGTGCCTGAATCTGTGGCTGAGTTTTGGGTTGATTTTGCGACTCCACAGGCATCCAACCAGATCCGAGCATTATTGACAAAATTGTGGCGATCGCCGCCAACATTGATGCCAATAGGTATTTAATTTTTAGCTTTTTCTGCATCTTAATTCCATTAGAGCTAGATTTTGAAGTTGTTAAGCTTCCAACTTAGTTTAAACCAAATAAAAACTAAAGAGCATAGGCTACACTTTGCATCAACCCAAAACCCAAAAGGGAAGTGCGGCGCAAAGCGCCGCACTTCCCTTTTGGGTTTTGAATCCAAGTGGCAACAACTATAGAACTATGGGCGCAAACAAATAAGATCAAAACCCAAAAAACTAGAGGCTGTGCAAAGCACAGCCTCTAGTTTTTTGGGTTTTGATGTTTGGTATAGTATCAGACAAGCTTTGTGCTTATCCCCCAACTGAAGGTCATTTCTTAAATTAGACATGAAAAAGTATTTTTCCCTTGCCGCAGGTTTAGTTTTATTTGCAGTCAGTGCTTGCTCCCCAGAGGCTCCTGTAGCTAATAAGGCAACACCCTCCACAGCCGCCTCACCTACAGCCAAAGCTTCAGACAAGCCTGCTGATCCGAAAAGCACCACCGATAATAAATCAGATACCAAATCAGATCCAAAATCTACAGCTAATGCTGCGGGTTGGCAAGATTACAAGTCATCGGCTGGGAAATTTAGCATTCAAGTACCGAGCAAGCCCCAAGAGCAGTCTCAAGATCAAACAACAGATGTGGGAACCATTAAGCTCAATATGGTGATTGCGGAAGCCAATGATTCAGGATACTTCGTTGGTTATGCTGACTTCCCTAATAAAATCGCTAATCCTGCGGATATTCAAAAGGGTTTAGGGGATTCTGTTAAAGGTTCGGTCGCCAATCTCAAGGGAGAAATTAAGTCTGAGAAAGAATATTTGTTGGGTGATATTCCTTGTCGTGATTTTGAAGCGGGAGGCAAGGTACAGGCAACCGATGTATCGATGAAGGGGCGTTTCTGTCTAGCTGATAACCGTCTGTATCAAGTGTTTGCACTAGGTGCTAAAGATAAGATTTCCAATACGGATGTCGATCGCTTTATTAACTCTTTCAAAATTGAAAAATAGTTAACAACCCATTCATAGAGTAGCGGTGCGAAGCGCCGCTACTCTAGTTCTTCTTCGTGAGTAAGCCAATTACACAAAGCTAACAATATCGATACGGCTACAACTGAAAATATTTGAGAGCCATCGCCATCGTGCCAATACTTAAATACATCGAGTTGCTTAGAAATGATCACCAACAAAGCTACTCGCAAAGAATTGACGATAAAGGCGATCGCGATCGCGGAAGGGAAGAGAATCCACTGATGAAATCTCGATACGGGAAAGACTAAGACAAACATCAAAGTAATTCGTAGCAGCATAAAGATCGGCGGTAAACCTGCACAACCACGCGCCACTTCTACGGCTCCAAATTGACTGATGATCGTCACTCCCTGCTGCGTAACATTGACACCGCCGTACCATAATGCCGAATTAGCAAACTGAGCCGTAAAGGTATTGACAGGAATTACTTTTTCGATCGCCGCAAATAAGAAAGGAATGGGAATTCCTAAAGTACCTGATAAGAGAATCGCTTGCCAATACTGTTTTAATCCTTTCCAGCCTGAAGCAATAAGCGCGATACCCACCGTTGCCATCACAGGCGTGAGGATAAACAAAATATCGTTAATGCGTCGAGTCAAAAGACTTTTAATCAGTACCCAAATGATTAGCAATGCGCCAACCGCGATCGCCGAAGGTGTACTCTCAAATTTGAGGTAGTGACGATTGCGAATAACTAATAAAACGGCAACTGCCCAAGTTAAAAGCTGAATCGCAAAATCATCAATACTATCTCCCAGTCGCCCGATCAGAGTTAAGTTAATCGCAATGAGACTGACCCATGTTACTAATAACCAAAATTCTAATTTACTAGTCGCTTTGTGCAGATCACTTTGTAAATGATGGAAGTCACCGCGCAAAATATGATTGAGCATAGCTTACTAAACAAAAATAAAGGCGACACAAAGTGTCGCCTTTATTTTATAGCTAAAGAATATAGAGTAGTAAAAATAAGACAATCCAGACAATATCGACAAAGTGCCAATATACAGAG
Source organism: uncultured cyanobacterium (assembly GCA_963703315.1). Classification (GTDB taxonomy): domain Bacteria; phylum Cyanobacteriota; class Cyanobacteriia; order Pseudanabaenales; family Pseudanabaenaceae; genus Pseudanabaena. Next base: position 843,951 of record OY969811.1, read on the forward strand.
GCGGCTTCGATGCCAAAATGACTAGTGCTGCTGTAATGCCCAGTTTTGAGCGATCGCACTAATACTGTGGCAATCAGCGACAAGCCAATAATTACGTGCAGACCATGAAAGCCTGTTAACACATAAAAAGTGCTAGCAAAAAGATTTGTAGTTAGTCCAAATTCTAAATGCTGATACTCATATATTTGTCCAGCAATGAAGATCGCGCCCATGATAAATGTGGCGAGAAACCATAGCTGAGCCGCTTTGACTTTATTTTCTTTGATGGCACTATCAGCTTGATGAATCACAAAACTGCTGGATACCAGAATAATTGTATTAATCCCTGGTAAAAGCAGTTCGAGTTCGGGCGTGCCTTCGGGGGGCCAAGATGTGGCAACGGAGCGAAAAGTCAAATAAGCAGCAAACAAACCAAAAAATAGCATTCCTTCAGAAATCAGGAAGACAATCAAGCCAAAAACTCGTAAATCTGGATGTTCGGCATGACCTGCTTCGACAGCATGATCAAGGGCAATATCTGGGTTTGTAGCAGTAACTGGAGCGATCGATCCTTGCATAGGTAAATGTTTGGATAAATGAACTGGAGAAAAATTTGAAGTTTTGATGCGTTACGCTGCGCTAACGCATCCTACATAGAATTTAAGATTAAGCTGCGGATTGTGAAGCCGCGATCGCCTCTTTACGAGCCTCTTTATATTCTTCACCGTAGTCATAGGGACCGTTTAATAAAACAGGCTCACCAACCCAGTTATGGGGAATTGGTGGTGAAGAGGTTGTCCATTCTAGAGTCAAGGCATTCCAAGGGTTATCAGGTGCTTGTTCGCCCTTAAACCAACTATAGACAGCATTGATTACAAAAGGAACTGTAGAAATCGCCAGAATAAATGCGCCGATGGTGCAAATCACATTGATCGGTGCAAATTGCGGATCGTACTGAGCCACGCGGCGCGGCATACCTTGCAAACCCAGAATATGCATCGGACCAAAGGTTAAATGCATTCCGATAAAGGTCAGCACAAAATGCACCTTGCCCCAAAATTCGTTCAACATCCGACCTGTCATTTTCGGGAACCAGTGATATAGCCCCGCGTAAATACCGAATACGCTGCCACCAAAGAGGACGTAATGGAAGTGAGCAACTACGAAATAGGTATCGTGAACGTGGATATCAATCGGAGCCGAGCCAAGCATAACCCCGCTCAATCCACCGATGAGGAAGGTGGAGATAAAGCCCATCGCAAATAACAAAGGACTCTCTAAGCGTAACTTACCACCCCACAGCGTCGCTACCCAACTAAATACCTTGATTCCCGTTGGCACTGCAACTAGCAAAGTCGCCACCATGAAGAACACGCGCAACCAGTCAGGTGTGCCGCTAGTAAACATATGGTGCGCCCACACAAACAAGCCCAAAGCACAAATCATCATGCTGGAATAGGCGATCGCTTTGTACCCAAAAATTGGCTTGCGGCTATGGGGAGGCAAAACTTCAGAGATGATGCCAAATACGGGTAGCACCATCACATAGACGGCAGGGTGCGAGTAAAACCAGAATAAGTGCTGATAGACAACGGGATCACCGCCGCCTGTGGGGTTAAAGAAGTTTGTACCGATCAATAAATCAAACCCTAGTAGCACCATTGCGCCAGCTAAGACTGGCGTTGCCAAAAGAGCAAGTACTGAGGTTGCCATCATCGCCCAACAAAATAGGGGCATACTGAACAGATCCATTTCAGGCATCCGCATCGCCCAGATTGTGACAATGAAATTCACTGCCGCCAAAATCGATGAGGTTCCTACTAAAAGGATGCTGCCAATCCAAATTGCTTGACCAACGTGTTCATTGGTCAAAATGCTCAAAGGTGGATAGGCTGTCCAACCTGTTGAGGCAGGACCAAAAAAGAAGCTGCTCATGAGTAACAATCCCGCAGGAATCGTCAACCAAAAGGCGATCGCATTCAATTTAGGAAAAGCCATGTCACGCGCCCCAATCATCAAGGGGATTAGGTAGTTCCCAAAACCACCCGTCACCGCAGGCACGATCCACAAAAAGATCATCACCGTGCCATGCATGGTAAACAGGCTGTTATAAAAAGCGGGATCGACTAGATCGGAATCTGGCGTGGCAAGTTCTGCCCGCACAACCGAGGCAAGCGCCCCACCGACTAAATAAAATACAAAAGATGTAACGAGATATTGAATCCCAATAATCTTGTGATCGACGCTAAAGGTGAAAAATTCCCACCAAAGAGTTTTTTGGGGTTCTAGTCCCGCGCCCGAATTTTCGGTTGGGATAAGGGTTTGAGTCATAGGAGAATGTTTGTAAGATAAGTGCTGTTTTGGTATTTATCAATCTGGACTTAGCCACATTGATTTAATGGTTCATCATCATGTGTTGATGCTCGCCGCCGAGTTGAGCAACTTTGCCTGCTAAATATTCTTGTTCAGACATTTGCGATACTGACGAGCTTGAGTTTGTAGCCACGATCGCTTCAGGATCGTTACTAGCAATTTCTTGCTGCTCCTTTAACCATGCTTGATAGTCTTCAGGGGTATCGATTACCATCGTGGTACGCATACCACCATGATAAGAGCCACATAACTCAGCACAGACTACAGGATATTCGCCAACCACACGCGGCGTAAATTCGAGATAGGTTTCACGTCCAGGAATCACATCTTGTTTGATCCGTAATTGAGGAACCCAAAAAGCATGAAGTACATCAACAGCATTCATGTTGAGGCGAATCTTTTTACCAACAGGGACATGGAGTTCAGCAGTTGCGATTTCGTCGGTATAGTTAAAAATCCATGCAAACTGCATTGCGCTAACATTAATCGCGACAACATCATCACTACCAGCAGGCAATGTACCTGCCATTAGCACGCCGTCACTATTTGATGAGGCAAGAGTTGCTTTTGACATTGGCATTCCCCCTCTTTCATGATTAGCATTGGCAACAGTTTGATGCATTCCGCCATGAGCCATGCCACCAAGATCCTGTGTGCCTTGCATCGCGGTGTATACGTCAAAGCTATAAATGGCTACCCACATCACAATCACCGTGGGGATAGCTGTCCAAACGATTTCAAGGCTCAAGTTTTCATGAATGGCGGGACCATCGGTGTCATCACCCTTACGCCGCCGAAACTTGATGATCGAATAGATCAATACGCCTTCAACAATCAGGAAAAATCCAAAGGCGATCGCTAAGATCGTATTAAAAAGTCCATCATATAAAACGGCTTCGTCACCTGCGGCAACTGGTAGTAAGCCATTATTGCGACCGTACCAAATGCTAGCCGCAAAAATCAGCCCAATGATTACGACCACTGAAATTAAGTTGTTTTTTTTCATGACTTAGGTTGCCCTATCTTGCTGCTCCTATAAAGTGGATCTGGGTCAATTGGAGCTTACTAGCAGCTCATTTTCTAAATCAGGACAGATTGACATAATCTCTATCTTGCATCTATTTCTAGAATGAGGGGCAATTGTTTGTAATCTTTTAGCAATTTCTTTGGGATCGCTGTAAAAATTAAGTATAAAACCCTAAAACTTGTAGCGCACAGCGTGCGCTACAAGTTTTAGGGTTTTAATTACGTCGAGGGACTTATGGAAGATCATCAGAATTTTCTTTATGAATATACTAAGTTTTGCTTAGAGCAAGCACAGCATGGAGTGGACAATCTGGGTACAAAACTGGCTGGGGTAATGGAAATTAGTGCCTTGTTGTTACTGGGTTTGCGAGTTACCTCCACCTTTCAAATCTATGTTAAGCCCGAACAAGCCCATTTCTACTTTCTCTATCTGAGTCTCAAACTTTCAGCTTGTGTGGCTCTGGCGATCGCGATCGCCTTTGCCGTATGGGGATTATATCCTCGCAAAGTTATGGCAACTGGGCTTTCGCCTGAAGTATTGATGCAAAATAGCGGTAGTTTGCAAACAGCGATCGCGCAGACATGGATGCAACAAATTGATGACCTGCAAGCCTATAAAGAAGCACGTACGGTATTTTTGCGTAAGGCAATGATTTCATTAGGTATTGGCATTGCGATCGCAACTTTTGCGACTACTGATGCTTTTTTCATGGCAATATCAGGACATTAAGATCAGAAAGAGCCGCGCCAAAGGGGCAGGTCTTTCGGAAACTGCAAATTTTAGATATTTTTAGATATTTATTGAAGATCAATCTAAGCCTATGTTGACTACTTTTTTAATGTCTGTACTGACAACCACCTCAGTTTCGCCGCATCCAAATGTTGTTACCACTCCCAATTTAGGGAATAAAGTTGCTCAAGCTGCTAATCAAAGACAAATTATTTTAGATCGCCAAGAAATGCGTCCACTCATGGGTAAGTTGGACGAAGTACCGATGTTTAACAGCAATAGCCCTGAAATTGTGCAAACAGAAGGAATTTTGCTATCGGCTTTTCCTCCTCAAGGTATGGCATATCCAAAGGCGCATTTAAACTTTCCCTTTCAAGGACGTTTTGATCTGTTCACGCACCATATTTCTAAAGCACCACCACCAACAGATTTACGGACTTTATATATTGGGGCGATCGCCTATAACCCCACCGATAAACCTGTAACTATTGATATTCTTCAAGGGGCAAGCTATCTTAGTCAGCCCGATGCGCCATTTTATGAAGCACCTAATTACTCCTTAAATAACAATGGGGAAACCTATCGTGGACCGGGCGATCGCGCCATGCTCGACATTTTGCGTGGTCGTCGTCAAGATATCTTCCCTGCTCAGATTATCATTTCGCCTAAACAAAGCCGAATGCTGATGAATGTGCCAATTCCCGTTAAGGAATTAGATCCACCCTTAAATGGGCGATCGGGCTTATCGCGTTTACGCAGTGATGGCAAAGTTTACGTGGCGACTCTGGCTCTTTATGCTCGTCTTAATGCTGATGGAACCGAACGCGCTCCTAATCTTGAAGAATGGGAAAACATTCTCAAAAATGGTGAGCTAGCTAAACCTCGCGATGTTGTGCCTACGCCTCCAGATTTAACGGAAGGAGCCTTTGAATATAGCCGTGTGGCTGGTATTCAGCTTGGTTCGCAGTGGTTTGGGAACTTAACCGATAAGGATAGTAATGACTTAGCAATTCCCCAACGAGGCGAATCCTATTCCTACGGCTTGAGTCTGCTGCAATACGGCACGATGGGAACGGGACAGGTACAAACAGCACCGCTAAAAGTGCGCTATCCAGACACTGCCTATTCTGCTCATGGTAATTATGGTGTGCAGTACAACCTAACGCTGCCTTTACATAACTCCACTAACGAAACGCAAACCGTCGTTCTCTCTTTCCAAAATCCAATCAAATACGATAAACCCGTTGGCGGCTTGCAATTCTTTGAACCTTTACCCGATGATGTATTTTTCCGAGGTTCGGTGCGGGTAAGATTTCGGGATGACAGAGGGTTAGCGCAAACCCGTTATGTACATCTGATGATGAAGCGCGGCGAACGGGGTAAGTCTTTGGTTACGCTCACGATGCCACCAAGCGATCGCCGTGTTGTCCAGTTTGATTTTCTCTATCCTGCGGATGCCACACCACCACAGGTTTTGACAGTAACGACTACACCATAAATTAGCGATCGTTTAGAATATTCTCAAACCTTTATAATTACTAAGTGGTGTTTATCATAAATATCACTTGGTAAACCTATATAAAAAACAATGAAAATAAATTGGCTATCAATAAAAGATTTTCGTGGATTTAGAGATTGCGGAATCACTTTTCCTAATAACTCTAATATTGTTGTGTTTATCGGTATAAATGGAGCGGGGAAATCCGCAATTTTAGAAGCGATTAGTATTTTATTAAATGTATTAGTTAAAGATATTTGTTCTCAAAAAAGAACTTCTCCTTTATCATATAAAGAACTTAGTTCAGACGACATAAATTTAAATGCAAAAAGCTATCGACTTGATATGATCTTTTCTAGCCAAGTTAAGAATTATCAGGTTTTTAGAGATAAGGATTTAGGAGATAAGTATAATATTACATTAGTCTATAAACAGAATCGTATCGATGGAACTTATAGAGACTTTGTGAAAAATATTAAATCTTCAATTTTAGAGTCTGAACTTGAATTATTAGATTTACCGATATTTATTTATTACTCGATTAATCGTAATGTTGTAGACAACACGAAAAATGGTAAACCTAAACAGATAAACAAATATCAAGAACCTCAATATTTAGCATATGAGAATGCTTTTGCTAGTCATGTAAACTCATTTAATGAATTTGTGCAATGGTTTAAGACGGAAGAAGATTTTGAGAATCAACTTCAAAAAGACCATAAAGATTTTGATTATCGTAATAGAAGACTAGAAGTTATTAGATATGCTATTAACAAGTTTCTAAATTTATTTGATTTTGCAAAATTTTCTGATTTAAAAATAGAAAGAGAACGAACTATTAACTATCCTATTAGTCTTAGTCAAGAATCTATTGTAAGTTCTCTGACTATTGATAAGGATGGGCAAAGATTTAAGTTTTCACAGCTTTCATCGGGTGAAAAAATGATGCTGTCTTTGGTTGTGGATATTGCGAGGAGATTAGCGATCGCTAATCCAAGCTTAGAAAATAAATTAGAAGGTGAAGGCATTGTATTAGTTGATGAAATCGATCTACATTTGCATCCACAATGGCAACGTAAACTTCTACCCGCACTTACGCATACTTTCCCAAATATTCAATTTATTGTCACGACACATTCACCACAAGTTTTAAGTCATTTGCCTAAAGAAAGTGTCTTTTTACTAGAAGACAATAAAATTAGCGATCGGGAAATTTATACAGAAGGACGCGATAGTAATTCTATTCTACTCGATGCTTTTCATGTCCCCGAAGTTGACAAGGAATATGAAGTGGAAATCAAAGAAATATATGACTTGATCAGTAACTATGATTCAGAAAATGCACAGCATAAACTGGAAAAACTTAAAGAAAAGCGTGGAGAATATGATCGCGAAATAATGCGAATGCAATCATATATTGATATTTTATGAAATATATTAAGAAGAAAAAGGAGCCTAAATCATTAACTGATCAACGTAATACTGAAGGCTCTATCTACGAGTGCGCTCAGCTTGATTGGCAAAAACAATTACTTAATGAACAGGGTTATCTTTGCGCTTACTGCATGAGACCCATTAGTTTAGATCGTAAAAATGAAAAGCCATGCATGGAAATTGAGCATTACCTATCCAGATATTTATGTAAACAAAGAAAGCTTGATTTAGGATTGCGGTGGCAAAATATGCTAGGTGTTTGCAATGGAATATCTGGCTCAGAATTCCATTGTGATAAGACCAAAGGAAATAAAGGTAAAGCTAATGGAAAAGCTGAACTTAATATACTAAATCCTCTAAATGTTCAAACATCAGAAGAAATAATTACCTATACGCCACTAGGACAAATAATACCAAACACACACAATACAGCTTTGAAAGAAAAAATAATTGAGGATTTAAATAGCATACTTAATCTAAATAATGAAAATCTAAGACTAGCTCGAAAAGATGCAATGGATAGAGCTAAAGAATTTTTAATAAAAAATAATCCGATTGGCACTTGGGGAGTTAAAGAAATTGATAAGGAAATTGTTAATTGGAAAAGTAAAACAAAAGATGGTAGATATAGGGCATATTGTCAAGCTGCTATTTGGTTCTTAGAGTATCTCAAATCTAAGCCTATTCATAAATCATAAATTTATCATTTTCTGTAAGTCTCAAAATTAGGTAATATAGCCAAATAGATTTGAGGATATAAGGATAAAACCTTAATCATATCCATTCAAAATAGTAGATACGTCTGGAGAGGAGATCCCTTGCGTCAGTTTAGTGTGCTTAGTCTGCCCGTACATATTCATGAAAGTTACCGTGATTGGTTAGCTCAGCGATTGCAAAACCATCAAGGTACTCATGTGGTCACCATTAATGCGGAAATGACAATGCAGGCTCGCCAAAATCCTGAGTTGGCAAATGTGATTCAGCAAGCTGAGCTAGTTGTGCCAGATGGTTCGGGGATAGTACTGTATCTGCGATCGCAAGGTCAAAAAATTAATCGATGTCCGGGAATTGAGCTATCTGAGCAGATTGTGCAGATTGCGGCTGAAAAACAATGGCGGATCTTTTTGATTGGTGGTGCGCCTAATGTGGTCGATACTGTAGCAGCAAAGTGGCGGCAACAATGGTCAGATATTGCGATCGCAGGAATGCATCACGGTTATTTTGATGATGTTATTGAGCAGCAAATCTGCGAACAGTTGCATAGTTCCCAACCCGATCTGATCCTTGTGGGATTGGGAGTGCCACGTCAAGAGCTATGGATTCAGAAATATCGTCATCTTTGTCCAAATGCCGTGTGGATTGGTGTTGGCGGGAGTTTCGATATTTGGTCTGGACTCAAAACTCGCGCCCCTGAATGGTTTAGCAATAACAATCTCGAATGGCTATATCGCCTCTATCAAGAGCCTTGGCGTTGGAAGAGAATGCTGTCTTTACCGCATTTTGTCTGGTGTGTCGCCACAGAGTCTTTATTCAAATCTAGAAAAGCTTAGAACCGTGATTTGCCATGAAATATCATCACACTTCCATTAAGACTGCGGATATTTTTCAGGCGATCGCCTTTTATGAAGCATTAGGTTTTGAGATAACAGAACGCTTCACGGCGGGAATCACTCTTGCTTGCTGGATGCATGGTGCGGGGACTAATCTAGAACTGATGCAAGTCCCTGAACCTAAAAATATTCCTAATCCCTTTAGTGATGAGCATTATGTCGGCTATTATCACCTGTCATTTCATGTAGAAAATCTAGAATCCTTTTTGCAAAACTTGGTGAATAAATTAGGTAAGGTCAAGCTGATATTACCGCCGCGAGAACAGACTATTGGCGATCGCACTTACCAAGTTGCTTTTATTGCCGATCCTGATGGACTACCAATTGAGCTAATGGCAAAGCTTGCTGACAGTAATCTCCAATCAAACGAACCACAAGAATATTTGTAAGAGTGTGGCTCCGCCGCACTCTTACAAATTTACTCGCAAAGCATCGTTAATCAATTGACGAATACTGTCAAAACCACGTTTGAGGCGATCGGGCTGATTGTTATAGAGTCTAGTAATTAACAGAACTCCCTCTAGCATTGTTAAAATCTGCTCAGCTAGTAAATCTGGATCAATGCGATCGCGTAATTGTCCTTTTCCTTCACGCAACATTTTGGTAAACAAGTCATGCCATTCGTCAAATATTTGCTGAAGATGCTTGCGAAAAGTCTCGTTATATTCTGCTAAATCAACAATTAAATTGCCAAGTAAACATCCTGCACAATTAATTTCAGCAAGATGTTTTGACTCTATTTTATCAATAGTTAATAAGAGTCTCTGAATTGGATCATCAGTCATCTGAGCAGCAGACAAGAAAGCACTTTCTTTGATTTTGTGCCATTGGAAGTCGATTAATGCATGGGCAAATTCATCTTTTGATTGAAAATAGTTGTAAAAACTACCCGATGAGGCTTGAGTAGCTGCGAATAATTCTTTCAAGCCTGTTGACTGCAAACCCTGACGATGTACAAGGTCGAGCGCTGAGGTGAGGATATCTTCACGGGTACGTTTGAGATTTGCCATACACTAACTAATTTGAATACTAAGCTCAGAGATTAACACCAATTCTACAAAATATAGCTTTCCCAGAAGGCGAGTGGCGGCGTAAAGCGCCGCCACTCGCCTTCTGGGTTTTGACTGGTGATAAGTAGCTAGGCATAAGTAAACTTAAAATTTAGAAGCTTGTACCGCCCGCTACGGGGGCGGTACAAGCTCTGGTTTTGGGTTTTAACTATGCTGAGCTACTTAGCTATAAATCTAACTCTTTGGCTTGCGTGACGATTTTGGATTTGGGCTATCAACTTTAGGTTTATTAAAACCACTACCTGCTTTAGGTGAAGTCTTAGTCTTCTTTGCTTTGGAATTTAAGGATGCTGCTACTTTTGGTTCAGAGTTAGGCTGTGTTTCGACGATAGGCTCAGAAATATTCTCGACTACTGGTTCTACTGAGTCTACAGAATTGATTTCGACAATAGGTTCAGGAAGAACTGTGACTAGTGGTTCTACAGGAGTTTCTAAGACAGGTTCAGGAACTGCTGCTGTCAAATTGCTCACTTCTATTACAGGCTCGGTTTGAAGGCTTGTAACTGTTTCAGTCGAAGTCTCAATAACCTGTTCAGGGATAACTTCTGGAACTGGCTCAGAAATGTTAGGAGTAACAGTTTCTGAAATGGTTTCTGAATTGTGGACAGTTTCAATCTTAGTTTTGCTTGATGTGCGACTTTTACCTGATGCTTTAGGAGTAGAGGCTTTTGGGGATTCACTTTGAGATTTTTTTGCTTTGGCAACTGACACTTCAGGTTCAACTGCTGGAACAGGTACAACTTCAGCGATCGCTTCTACAACCTTACTTTGAGATTTTTTTGCTTTGGCAATTGGTGCTTCAGGTTCAACTACTGGAACAGAGACAACTTCAGCGATCGCTTCTACAACCTTACTTTGAGATTTTTTTGCTTTGGCAATTGGTGCTTCAGGTTCAACTACTGGAACAGAGACAACTTCGGTGATTGCTTCTACAACCTTTTCTACAGGTTGTTCATTTTTCGGCTTATTAAAACCACTACTGGATTTAGCCGAGGTTTTAGTCTTTTTAGCTTTGGCTGTTGGAACTACGGTTGTTTTTTGCTCAGTATCAGGTTTTGCGTTGATAATAGGCTCAGCCATAATTTCAACTACTGACTCAACAGTTGAGTCAACAATAGGTTCCACAAGCTCTGGCTCAGGATGTTTAATACTTTGTTCGGGAGATGTTTCTAAAACAATTGGGGAAATTTCTGTAATTTCTTCAACTTGATCAAGTTGATCAAAATCAGCGATCGCCCCCTCAACAGTTGAGTCAACAATAGGTTCCACAAGCTCTGGCTCAAGATGTTTAATACCTGGTTCGAGATTTGGTTCGGGATTTGGTTCGGGAGATGCTTCTGAAACAATTGGGGGAATTTCTGTAACTTCTTCAACTGGATCAACTTGATCAAAATCAGCGATCGCCCCCTCAACAGTTGAGTCAACAATAGGTTCCACAAGCTCTGGCTCAAGATGTTTAATACTTGTTTCGAGATTGGGTTCGGGATTTGGTTTGGGAGATGCTTCTGAAGCAATGGGGGGAATTTCTGTAACTTCTTCAAGTTGATCAAAATCAGCGATCGCCCCTATTGATGTGCTTAAGATATTGGTGGGAACTTCTTGATGATGGATTTGAGGAGCTTGCATATCAAAATCAGCTACCGTTGTGACCTTAACGATCTTGCCCCCAAAACGGTGAATTCTTTGAATAGTCTGCGATAAGCGATCGCGGGGAACTGTCAGCGTATATGACCCTTTTCGCCTCACTCCTGTCTGTATTCCCCCTACCACCTCAATAATTATGTGGTTATGGTTGCTGGTATTGACTACAGCATTAATGTTTAAGTTTGTCATATTAAAGTTCGTCCTAGTGATCATATTTCTACGACCACACATCAAGATATTTTTATAAGTAATTTAGTATTATTACAATTAATGCTGGGGCTTCTTATTGTTGCAGACAACTCGAAGTCTCCAATATTAGTATTAATTTATATGTAATTGCTAAGTAAAAGTATCTTTTAAAACAAATTTTTATATATAGCGTTTCATAGCCTAGATTATTTCCCCGCCTTCGGCGGGGAAATAATCCTCTGTACCTCGCTTGCTTGAAAAGCGCTTTATAGCGCTAGATTTAATTCTTGATCACTTGCCATTGGATGACGGGGCGCATTGGCTTCCAGCTTAGAAATGAACCGATCGCTTCAGCACGGCTAATCGAGATTTGCGTAAGCGTGCCGCCATATTTTTGTTGCCATTGGAATAATTTCTGCTCGCCCTCAAGGGTAACGACATTTGCTATTAAGCGCCCCTGCGATCGCAAATTTTCCCAGCAAGTCTCAAATAAATCAGGGACAGTCGCACCGCCACCAATAAAAATCGCGTCAGGCGTGGGTAAACCTTGCAGAATTTCAGGAGCTTTGCCTTCGATAATTTTGAGATTAGGAGTACCCAGAGCGATCGCATTTTCAGCAATAAAATGGGTACGGGACTTTTCGATAGCGATCGCTTGGCAACGGGGATGACTTCGCATCCATTCGATGCTAATAGAACCACAACCCGCCCCAACATCCCAGAGTAATTCACCCGCATTAGGTGCAAGCGTAGATAAGGTAACTGCTCTAACTTCGCGCTTAGTTAATTGTCCATCATGGTGAAAAGCATCATCGGGAAGTCCTACCATCCGCGATAGAATTCTAGTTTCAGGATTAGGAATACATTCCACCGCGATCGCATTGAGATCGGCAAATTCGGGAAGATTCTGATATTGGTTAGCTAAAATGGAAATAATGCGTTCTTTAGTTCCGTTGAGATGTTCTAAGACCGTAATTTTGCTATTACTGAAATGGCGATCGCATAACATCTTTGCCACAGTTTGAGGAGTTTCCTTTCCTGAGCTAAGGATTAAAAGTTTCGCGTTGGGATAAATATAAGTTTGCAAAAGCGAAGCTGGACGACCACATAAGCTCAAAGTTTCTACTTCATTTAGCGACCAACCTAATCGCGCACTAATCAAGCTAAAAGTAGAAAGTGAAGGAATAATTGCAATTTCTTCAATGGGAATTCTTTTTAACAAAGTTGTGCCAATTCCAAACCAAAGAGGATCACCACTAGCTAAGACACATACAGATTTACCGCGTAAATTAATAATTTGCTGAATAGTTGACTCTATAGGCGATGCCCAAACAATGCGCGATCGCTGATCATCCTGCATCTCAGGCAACATCGCTAAATGGCGATCGCCACCTACTAATATTTCGGCAGTATCAATTAGCGATCGGGCGGCTGAGCCTAGTCCTGATACACCATCTTCACCAATACCAATTACTGTAAGCCATTTTTTATAAGTCATGGGAATTACATTTCATCAGGATTAATTCCCATCGATCTAAGCTTCTCAACAAGACGTTGAGCCTTTTGTTCAGCTTGAAATCGAGCTTCCTCAGCCTGTTGTTTGGCAAGTCTTTCTTGATTAGCAATTAGCCTTTCTTGATTGGCGATTAGCCTTTCTTGATTAGCGATCACCTCAGCATTAGCCACTTTTTCGTTAGCGGTCAGATAGCGATTTCCTGAAGCATTATACCAATAGAGCCATTCTCGATACCAAGCGATATGCTCTCCCTTTTCATAGCCAAGCGCTAATCCAATTTCTGGCAACCAAACTTGATGATTCTCCATTGGCAAAAGCTCGTATTTACCTGCAATTAGTCGATAAACTTCCAATCGCTGTCTATGCTTAAACCGACCTCGGCGACCGCTAAAAGGGTTGTAAATTGCATAATATAAAATGCCTAATGCTTGATAATCGGCTAACTTGTCTTCATATTCGCTGTTATACCTTTCAGAGACAACTTCTAGAGACAGAATCGGCATAATATTATCTTCAGCCCACAGCACGTAACTCAAGCGTCCTCGTTCGCCTGTATCATGCTTGACTCCGATCGCTAAAAAGCCATCAGGGACGATCGCTGGTTCGTCTGGATTGTAATAAACCGCCATATCCACACCGAAGTACCAATCATCACGATTTGCCCAAATATCAGCTAACAAACTCAGCAGGAGATTGGGAATGTCGTTCTGTAATTGGTTATCCACTGGTGTTTCGTCTGAGGATGGCAATTCTTCGGCGGTGGGAAGAATGCGGTTTTTGCTGTAGGTGAGGTTGACCATAGCTTATTCAAGCGAGGTGTTGAATGTTCATGATTATAGCAAACCTGATTATCGTGGCATTAGATAGGATTGATGGTGGGAAGAACTAGGCGATCGCTTTTTGGATTTTTAGTTGGGGGCATAACTCTTTTTTGTGGTGCGGCTTTGCTGCACCACAAAAAATCGCTTCTTTATTAGATCGCAGTCAGATAACAGAACTCTATATCAAAGCAAGAGTTGGTTAGTACAAACTGCAAACCCAGAAGAGAGTTGCGGCGCTCCGCGCCGCAACTCTCTTCTGGGTTTGAGTCCTAAGCAAAACTTTTTTTGCTATAAGTTGAAGCCAAAAGTACTATATGAATTCAAGTGATTAGAGTAGTATTGTTTGATAAGTAGCTAGGTATAAATAAACTTCTAGGTTTAGGCTATGCTGAGCTACTTAATAACGAATCCTACACCTAAAAATAATATTAAATATGCTTAAACACTTTGCTGGTCGTTTGTTACTCGCTGTATCTATTACATTGGCAGTAGCTTCATGTCAGCAGCCTAGTGCTACAACATCTCCCTCGCCGTCAGTTGCAGCTTCAGCCTCTCCTACCAAAGCAGCCAGTCCTTCTGAATCCCCCAAAGCTTCAGCTTCTCCTACAGCCTCTGAATCTCCTAAAGCAGACGCATCCCCTAAAGCAGATACTTCAACCAAATCAGATACTGCTCCTTCTTCAGATAAAACTAAAGACATTGATGCCATGATCAAGTCCAATGGTGAGTACAAAGAAATGTATGAAGCCACTAATGGTATCAAGTATATTGGTTTAGTTGAGACTGAAACTTGTAAAGCTCTAGATTCGGGAGTTCCTTTCCAGACCCTCATTGATGCCCTCGAAAAGGAATTTGACAAGCAAGGTGGTTCTATGCCTGCGGACAAACTTACTAAGTTGAAAGAATATACAGGTTTTGTCGTTGGTGCTAGTGTCGTAATCTCTTGTCCTCAACACAAAGATAAGATTAAATAATCATCTCAGCAAAGCACCAAAAGAAAGACAGCACAAAGTGCTGTCTTTCTTTTGGTGTGAGAATGCGCTCCTTCTGAGCGCACTCTCACAAACTATCTAGGATTAGTATATGAAATCTGGTTATACTCTGCCTGTATTTGCGATCGCTGCTGCTAAAGCCGCAATACTTGCGATACTCAAAAAAGAATCATCTTCTATAGAACTAAATTTATTAGAATCTGGTTTGGGGATCATAGAAATTTCCCAAAGCGCGATTATTGATGAGAATACTGCCCTTGCGATCGCCATTAGTGATCCAGGAGATAATCTTGACCTAACTTCTGGAACCCCTGTCTGGGCATGGGTAAAATTGGAACCTTTAGGCACAGAATCTATAATTTTAGAGGCAGGGGAAGGACTAGGGAGAAATGCTAATGGTGAACCAGCTATCTATCAATTAGCGCGAGATTTAGCAGAGGTAAATCTTATCCTATTACTACCAAAAGATATGACAGCGAGAATTAGATTTATTCTGCCCGAAGGTAGAGCATTGGCTAAACGCACTTCTAATGCTGCTTTCGGGATTTTAGAAGGTCTGTCATTACTAGGTACTTCGGCAATATCAAAACCTCTCTCCGTAGAAGATAAACTCGAAGAATTTCGTGCAGACTTACAGGCTAAAGCCGCAAATTCTCATGAGCTTGCTTTTTATATCGGTGCAAATGGTTATCAGGTCGCTCAAAATCTGGGATTCCAACCTGCTCAATTAGTCCAGACTGCTAATTGGGTTGGCGCAATGTTAGTAGAAGCAGCACTCTTAGGAGTAACTGACCTTACTCTAGTCGGCTATCATGGCAAGTTGTTAAAGCTAGCAGGTGGAATTTTTAATACTTCTAGTCACTTAGCTGATGCCCGAATTGATATTTTAGTTAGAGCGGCAGTGCATGAGAAGTTACCATCTGCCCTAATTCAAGAAATAGAAAGTCTACCCACTGCCGAAGCTGTCCATAAATTATTGGTGCAGCATAACTGCGATCGCCAGATTTTCCAATATCTCACCGATCAAATTACGCAACGCGCTACAGCCTATATTCAGAAATATACTGATCGCCAGATTGAGATTAAAACAATTTTGTGCGATCGCTTAGGGCAGTTAGTTGTTTAAGATTAAAGACAGAGCAAAGTGCTGTTTTTAATCTTAGAGTTTTGTAATGCAACCAGTTTATATCGTCGGTGCGGGACCTGGAGATCCAGATCTAATCACAGTTAAGGGACGAAATCTGCTTACCAAAGCCGATGTGATCGTTTATGCTAATTCCCTGATCCCTGACGCAATGCTGCAATGCTGTCGCACCGATGCGGAGATTATTCCGACAGCAAGCAAATCCCTAGAAGAGATTTTGGAAATAATGATCGACAGAGTGCGATCGCAAAAATTGGTAGTCCGTTTACACGATGGCGATCCTAGTCTATATGGTGCAATTCAAGAACAAATGGTTGCTCTCAGTGAAGCTGAAATTCCCTTTGAGATAATCCCAGGGGTGAGTGCTTTCCAATTAGCTGCTGCTCGTTTACAGGTAGAACTAACGGTTCCTGAGCTAGTCCAAACGATTATTCTTACGCGCATTAGTGGGCGCACTCAAGTTCCAGAACGCGAAGAACTATCCAGTCTTGCATCTCACCAAGCCTCTCTGTGTCTCTATCTTAGCGCTCATCATGTCGAGAATGCTCAAGCTAAACTAATGGAACATTATCCATCTGATACGACAGTAGCAATTTGTTATCGCTTAGGTTGGGAAGATGAGAAGATTTTGACAGTTCCTCTTACAGACATGGCATCTACCACAATCAAAGAGAACTTAACCAGAACTACACTATTTGTGATTAGCCCTGCTTTAAACCATGTGAATAAGGATGAAAAAGGGCGATCGCAGTTATATAGTTCTCACTACAAGCGACTTTTTCGGTAGCCTTAAGCAAGGAATTCTATGGTTTGTTTCCCCATCCGAAGGCGCGGAAACAAACCGCTACTTCACTAGACTGGGAAACGCTATATAATCCTATAGAATTCATAAATTGCTAGTTTTTTGTAACTCTTATATGTCCATTGCTGCTTACGGTTCTTGGAAATCGCCCATTAGTTCAGATCTGATTGTTTCTAACAGCATTCGTCTCGGCGCGATCGCCATTGATGATGGTCATGTCTATTGGAATGAAGGTAGACCAACGGAAGGTGGACGGAATGTGATTATGCGCTATAGCAGCGATGGCAACTATCGCGAACTCACTCCTGAGTCATTAAATGTGCGATCGCTGGTACATGAATATGGCGGCGGCGAGTATTTAGTGGAAGATGGACGAATTTATTTTTCTAACTTTAGCGATCGCCGCATTTATCGCAAAGTTGGCGGCGGCTCTTGCAAACCCTTAACTCCTGAAAGTGCCTATCGCTATGCTGATTTTGTCTGGAGTCGCATTTATGGCAAGTTAATTGCGATCCGCGAAGACCATACAGGGGAAGGCGAACCGATTAATACCATCGTTGCCGTGAGTACTAGCAATGGCGAAGATATTCAAGTCCTCGTCACTGGTGCAGATTTCTATGCTTCACCAAGACTTAATTCCACTGGTGACAAACTCGCTTGGATTAGTTGGAATCATCCAAATATGCCTTGGGATGGAACAGAGCTATGGGTTGCTGATTTAGTGGAATCAGAAGTGGGAGTTCTCTCTGTGCAGAATCCTCAACTAGTAGCTGGTGGTGTGAATGAGTCGATCTTTCAGCCTGAATGGTCACCCGATGGTAAGCTCTATTTTGTCAGTGATCGCACAGGTTGGTGGAATTTATATCGCGCTTCTGTAGATAATCTCCAAGAAATTCAGCAAAAGATTCAGCCTATTTATCCCCTTGAAGCGGAGTTTGGCTTACCTCAATGGGTCTTTGGCATGACTACCTACGGCTTTACAGGGAATGGCAAAATCCTGAGTAGCTATACTCAGCATGGTAAATCCCATTTAGCGATTATCGATCCCGATCATCTCGATCAAGGTTTACAAGAATTCGATTTACCATTTACTTCCATTTCAGGGATAAAAGTTGAAGGCGATCGCGCAGTTTTTCATGGTGGTTCCGCAACTGAAGCTACAGCGATTATCTTGCTTGATCTGACTACAGGATCTTGGCAAAAAGTCCGTGCTGCCAATGATTTACAGATTGACCCAGACTATATTTCGGCGGCACAATCTGTGGAGTTTCCGACCGAAAATGGAAAGACGGCTCATGGTCTATTTTATCCTCCCAAAAACAAAGACTTTCAAGCAGAAGCTAACGAAAAACCACCGTTACTAGTTAAAAGTCATGGAGGTCCTACCGCCGCAACTTCAGGCAGTCTCAGTCTTGGCATTCAATATTGGACAAGTCGCGGCTTTGCAGTGCTAGATGTCAACTATGGCGGCAGTACGGGCTATGGACGGGAATATCGCGATCGCCTCAAGGGTAATTGGGGCATCGTCGATGTCGATGACTGTGCTAATGGTGCGAAGTTTCTCGCTGACAAAGGTTTAGTTGATAGCGATCGCCTCGCGATTTCAGGAGGCAGTGCTGGTGGCTACACGACTCTGTGCGCCCTCACCTTTCGCAATGATTTCAAAGCAGGCGCAAGCCATTACGGAATTTGTGATTTAGAAGCTTTAGCCACAGATACCCATAAATTTGAGTCCCGCTATCTCGATAGTCTGATTGGCAAATATCCTGAACAAAAAGAAATTTATATTCAGAGATCGCCAATTCACTTTACCGAAAAACTTTCCTGTGCGATCGCCTTCTTCCAAGGTTTAGAAGATAAAGTCGTCCCACCCAATCAAGCGGAAATGATGGTCAAGGCTTTACGGGAAAAAGGTTTGCCCGTTGCCTACATTCCCTTTGAAGGCGAGCAGCATGGTTTCCGTAAAGCTGAGAATATCAAACGCGCCCTTGATGGTGAGTTCTATTTTTATGCTCAAATTTTTGGATTTAAACCTGCGGATGAATTGGAAGCGATCGCGATCGAGAACAGTCCACGTGATTAGGTTTTCACTTCTAGCCCTTTTCCTGTTAAAACCTGCCCTCATCCCCCTAGCCCTTCTCCCTCTTTGGGAGAAGGGGAGTAAGAAATTTTTCTTGTTCCCCTCTCCCTTTTGGGGAGAAGGGCTAGGGGTGAGGGTCTTAGCCTTATTGTTTATCCCGCTTTGTGAGGAAGAAAATAGCGATCGCCCCAATGACAAAACCACTAACATGGGCTAAGTAAGCCACCCCTGGTAAATTGGGATTTGCCATCGCTGCATATACAGTTTGTCCAGCAATCCATAAACCTAAAAATACTGCCGATGGTATAGGAATGGCAGTTATAAAAAATCCGAGAAAAACTAAACTTAAAATCCGCGCACGGGGAAATCTCACCAGATACGCACCCATCACTCCCGATATTGCGCCACTTGCACCCACCATTGGTACTAGTGACATCGGTGTAGTTAGTACTTGGACTAGTCCTGCAACGGCTCCACATAGCAAGTAGAAGAACAGAAATTTCCAATGTCCAAGCTGATCTTCAATATTATTTCCAAATAGATAGAGAAACCACATATTCCCAGCTAAATGGAAGATATTCGCATGGATAAATTGTGATGATAGTAAGGCGATCGCTTCTCTGGGCGGATTAGCAACTAACTCCTTAGGGACTAAAGCCCAAGTACCAATCCATTGTCCAAGTTGAAAATTGGGTAGGCTGGCTTGATATCCAAAAATCAGAACATTGATCACAATTATCGTATAGACAACGATAGAAGTATCTTGGGTCGGATTGTCATCATGTAAAGGAAACATTGCTAACCATAGGCGACAGCTTTATTGATTTTAGCAATTATCGCTGTTGCTATTTTTTAGTGTTGAGATGGTCGGTGCTTTGCGCCAACCATCTCAACACTAAAAAAGGAACTAATTACAAATTTGTGAGTCTACCTAATCAGGGGAAGACCTAAATATTTTTAATCACTATGGAGATTAATCAGTCATGCAATGGCAACAAAAATCCGTTTTATTACTATGTACTCTAGTCTTGGGGGGCAGTACTTTAATCGCCAATGCGATCGAAGCAAAACAACCGATTAAAGTTAAGCCAGAGAAAGGTAGCGTAACCACCACAACTTCTACCACTACCACTACTACTACTTCGACATCAATACAGTCCCTCAGCCTGACGGAAACTCAACGCATTCAAATTGTAGAAATCATTAGTGGTAAAAGTACTTCTAGCTCTCTGATCAGTACTAGTTTGCGTCAGCAAATCTTTGCTCAAGTCAAGTCTCTACCACCAGGGATTCAGAAAAAACTAGCTCGTGGCAAGGGCTTGCCCCCAGGAATTGCGAAGAAAGTCTTACTGCCTGTTACGGTGGTGAACTACGTCAATTTACCTCCTAACACCAATCTAATTGTCGTTGGGTCTAATGTAATTGTGATTGATCCCATCAGAAATATCGTTCTCGATATGATCTCGAATATTCTCTAATACCAATTCACAAAAGAAGAGGCGGCGCTTTGCGCCGCCTCTTCTTTTAGTCCATATCATCAAGCTTGATGCGTGGATCAACAGCTTTGAGGAGTAAGTCACCAATGAGATTCCCGACGACTAGCATCAAAGTTCCCAACATCAATCCAGCCATCACTAAATTAGTATCTTTTTCTTTAGTTGCATCCAACAGTAATTTACCTAAACCAGGCCAACTAAAGAAGAACTCTGTAATAAATGCACCACCGAGCAATCCTGCAAACTCAAATCCTAGCAAAGTAATGAGGGGATTAATGGCATTACGGAGCGCATGAACATAAATTACTTTGCCTTCAGGCAATCCTTTAGCACGGGCAGTTTTGATATAGTCTTGACGCAAGACATCTAGCAAGCTGCCCCGCATGATTCTTTGCAATCCTGCAAAACTGACGATGGTGAGAGTCAAGATTGGTAAAATCATGTGATGACTGATATCTAAGAATTTTCCGAAGGGGGAGAGATCAGAAAAATTGATGCTAGTCATGCCACCAACGGGAAACCATCCTGTATTTTGAGCCACCATCAATAACAGAATTGCTAATACAAAACTGGGAAATCCTTGGGTGGCATAGCTCAATATTTGGATCAGGCGATCGCTCCAAGTGTTTTGCTTAACGGCGCTATAAATGCCGAGGGGAATCGCTAATAGCCATGTGGTTATTAAAGAAGCGATCGACATTATTAAGGTATTGCCAGCCCGTTCGACAATTAATGGCGTAACAGGTGATAGCCCTTGACAACGAACTCCCAAATTCCCGTTTAAAGCATTTTGCAACCATAGCAAGTACTGCTGCTCTACAGGTTTGTCGTAGTTAAGTTGTTTTTCTAACTGCTCAATGATCTTTTTGGGTGTGCTGGGATTATTTCTTAGTTCAGCAAAGCAATTTGAGGGAGATTTAGTGATTGCAACAAAGCTTAAGATTGATACAAAAAAAACGACTATAACCGCTTGTCCCAGTCGCTTTACCACAAATTCTGTTGTGTCATTAAAAATAAAGCGCCAGAAAGATCGATTTCCTGTGTTTACAGTCGCCATAAGTTAAGGTTGCCGCTTGATCAATTTTTGTTCTCTTACCATTTTATAGCTAAGCGAAAAGAGAGTTGCGCCGCAACTCTCTTTTCGCTTAGCTATAAGGGAATATTCTAACGGAAGCGCGATCGCCAAATTCGTTGATATTCACTGTCATTCAAACCACCCGAAGTATTCATATTATTGGCTTGAATGGTTTGATTAAGTGCGGAAATTCGCTCATCAGTGCCAGGGTGACTGCTTAAAAATGCAGGAGCGCCACCAGAACTAGATAGCTTTTGCATAAATGCAGGCATAGCTCTTGCTGCAAAACCTGCTTTGGTGATGTTGAGCAAGCCTCGGCGATCGGCATCAAACTCAGCTTCTCGACTGTTTGGTAAACGTAGAGCCAGATCCACACCAATACCAATTAGGCGATCGTCAGCCACCCCTGCGATTGTGGCGATCCCTTGCGCGATCGCCATCTGTTTCATTTGCTCTAGGGAATGACGACCTGTAATATGCCCTATTTCGTGACCGATGACGCTAGCCAATTGCGCTACATTATCAGCCGCCGCGATTGTCCCAGTATTAATGTAAACGAAGCCGCCCATTGTCGCAAAGGCATTGAGATTTTTGTCATCAACTACGCGAAAAGTATAAGGAATATTGGGGCGATCGCTACTTGGTACAAGGATTTGTCCTAATCGACTTACTAAAGCATTGGCGGCGGGATCGCGACTAAGCCTTACTTCTTGCTGAATCTGCTGATCAATTTGGCGACCTAGCCCTACTTCGTCATTATCCCCAATGCTAGAAAGCTGAATAATTTGAATAGCGGAGGGCAAAATCCGAAATAGGTCAGATAAGTCGAAAGCACTGGCAATTAGAGGATTAAGAGTAACTGCTAAGGTTAAAGACATCAGTGCCGCGATCGCAAATCTCCAATAGCGTTGCATTTTTTGTTTAATAGCTATGGCGAATTTCTGACTACTTGCATTTGATAATTTAGGGATCAGTATTTTCATATTTCGAGTACCTTACGCTTTACCTATCTTAATTATTTAGCGGCTTTGTAAAATCTTCAGGCTACATCCCCACCACTAGAGCCAACATTGCCCAATAACAATATTGACTTGATTGACGTTTAATTTACTGAAAAAGTTGCAAAAGTTGATCTCTTAGATTCGATAGACAGATTTTTGGTGATTTCTACTATAATTAGCTATAGCTAGAAGTAAGTTGGTAAATTATGTTTCTTACCGCCCCCAAACCTGATCAAACTATCCACAACGCTATTCCGCAAGACCTATTTGCCGCGATCGCTGATCTCAAGAAAGAACTGAATGCCGTAATTTTGGCGCATTATTACCAAGATCCCGATCTTCAAGATATTGCAGACTATATTGGCGATTCTCTAGGACTGTCACAAGCTGCCGTTAATTGCCAAGCGGACGTGATCGTATTTCTGGGTGTACATTTCATGGCAGAAACCGCCAAGATATTAAACCCTAACAAATTAGTATTGCTACCCGATCTAGACGCAGGTTGCTCC
The DNA here is from genome assembly GCA_963703315.1 of uncultured cyanobacterium. GTDB lineage: Bacteria > Cyanobacteriota > Cyanobacteriia > Pseudanabaenales > Pseudanabaenaceae > Pseudanabaena. The sequence goes on from OY969811.1 coordinate 866,940, forward strand.
CTTGCTGATAGTTGTCCCCCCGATCGCTTTGCCGCATTCAAAGCAGCCCATCCCGATCATTTGGTGATTTCCTACATAAATTGCTCAGCCGAGATTAAAGCTCTCAGCGATATTATTTGTACTAGCTCTAATGCAGTGGCGATCGTCAATCAAATCCCTAATGATCAGCCTATTATTTTCGCACCCGATCGCAATCTGGGTAGATACGTCAGCGAACAAACAGGACGCGAGCTTTTGTTATGGGATGGTGCTTGCATGGTTCATGAAATTTTTTCGGAACGCAAGCTCATAGACCTGAAAGTAAGTCATCCCCAAGCCGATATCATTGCTCACCCTGAATGTGAGTCCAATGTATTACGTCATGCAGATTTTATTGGTTCTACCACTGGCTTACTTAAATATGCACAGAAAAGCGATCGCCTAGAATTTATTGTCGTCACGGAGTCTGGCGTAATTCACCAAATGCAAAAAGCGGCTCCATTGAAAAAATTTATCCCCGCGCCCCCGACTAGCAATTGTGCCTGTAACGAATGTCCCTATATGCGTCTCAATACCTTAGAAAAGGTATATCTATCGATGAAAAATCGTTCTCCTGAGATCATTATCGAAGAGTCAATTCGTAAAGCAGCACTCAAACCTATGCAAAGGATGCTCGAAATGTCTGTGTGAAATTGATCACAAATCCAAGGTTTTAGCCATAAAGACTGATATTTTCTTTAGCCGCAAGGTGCTTATATTGCTGATGATTAATCATTAATTCATCTAAAAGTTTTTGAACTAGAGTCCAATCAGCGAAACCATGATTAGTTTCAGCGATAATTTGTTGACGTAAGGTTCTAATTTTGTGGAGGTTATCTTGTGTCATAAGATTTTATTTTGTCTTTTAATCCTATCTGCCTAAATATCTACCACTTTTACTATCTAGTTTTTAGTATCGTAGAACTCAAAGTCAAAAATAAATTTCAGAATATAAAACCCAAAAAACCTGTGGCACACGCCTAGCGTGTGCCACAGGTTTTTTGGGTTTTATATTTTAATTGCGCCTAGCTACTTAAACCTCACCTTGATCGTCGCAGCAATGGCATACTGAGAGGTGAAAAGCACTTATGCCGATTATCTACCTTTTATTTCTAGATCAGAAAATCTAAATTAATGCTCATGTACACAATTGAAATCATTCTCAAAAATAACCCGATCGCTTTGTCTGTACAGCGCAAGGAACAAGAAAATGCTGAGGCGCTTTATCGTGAAATTGCTAGTGCGATCGCCGAAAGTAATACTAAAGTCTTGGAATTAACCTGCGAAAAGCAAGAGGGCAAAAAAGTTTCTGTCATTACTAGCGAAATTACTGCTGTCCAAATATCTGACAAGTCGGGAACCTCAGCTAATCTTGGCGCTGGTTTTGTGCGCGGCTAGTAGCTAACCATAAAATTAGAGATAACACAAAGCGCTATCTCTAATTTTATGGATTTTTCCTAAATATATTTAGCCATTATTCGCAATTAACAATGCTCACTGATCAATCTGTAACTACTGCCATTAGTGTTCGCAACCTTAACTTTGCTTGGGCATCAGGTGAAACAATTCTCGATCGCTGCACCTTGTCAGTTCCTAAAGGTGAATTTTGGATGCTATTAGGCACTAATGGCAGTGGTAAATCAACTTTGCTGAGACTATTAGCAGGCTTACTCAAACCTAAATCTGGTGATATTGAGATCAGCGATCGCGTGGGTTTTGTTTTTCAAAATCCTGATCATCAATTAGTTATGCCAACAGTGGGTGCAGATATTGCCTTTGGGTTAGTATCCGAAAATCTTTCCTATCGCGAAACCTACCAACGAGTTGAAGAATCTCTCAGTGCGGTGAATCTCTCCCAAATGATCCGCCGCCCTATTTATGCTCTTAGCGGTGGGCAAAAACAACGGGTCGCGATCGCAGGGGCGATCGCGCGTCATGCTGAAGTTTTATTACTGGATGAACCAACGGCTTTGTTAGATGGCGATAACCAGATCGATCTAGTTGCCTCAGTTCGTGATTTGGTTAAACAAAAAAATCTGACGGCTCTATGGGTAACGCATCGATTAAATGAGCTTGATTATGCTGATGGAGCATTTTTATTAGAGCATGGTCAAGTAGTTGATCAAGGTGAGCCGATGCGACTAAAACAAGTATTGCTAGAGCGTAGTTAGACTGTAACCTCAACTTTGAATTAAAAAAGACTTAAAATCAAGGTATGGCAAGAAATTCTGATAATGTGGACAAATCTTTTTACATATTAAAACCAAAATTCAAATTCATAACACCTCATGCAAGGCACGCTCAGAGAAATTGACGTACATACCATCATTCACCTCATCGAGTTTGGACAAAGAACTGGGGAGCTATTGATTGAGTCTAGTCTAGGAAAATTCTGGTTTTTGTTTTTTGATAATGGCGAACTGATCTACGCGACTGACACTGACAGTAAGCTAACAAGACTGCGAGATTACTTATATGGACTAGGTTTAGCACATACACTTGATAGCCTAGAAACTTCCAAGTTAGGTATTAATGTCTTGGAGTATGGGCAGATTTGGGCATTGCTCAAGTCTAAGCTCTTAAATCCTGATCAAGCTAAGTTAATTCTGAAAAATACGATTCGAGAAGTGCTTTTTGATATTTTTGGTCTCTATCAAGGCACTTTTGTCTTTGAAATTAGCCCCGTACTTACTCCAAAGTTAACCAAGCTCAAATTTTCGGAAATTAGCTCCGAATATTCACGACAACTACAGGCATGGAAGCAGTTTTATCCAGTTATCCAGTCGATTAATCAATGTCCGATCCTAATATATGAGGGTGCGCTACCACATTTACAGACTTGGATCAATGGTGAAACAACAATCCGTCAATTATCTCGATACTCAGGTCTAGATATTACTGAAGTCGGAGAATCGATCTATGAGGCGATCGGGCTTGGGCAGATTGCAATTACACCACTAGCGATGAGTGCGCCCCAACAAGTTAAAGTGCAATCTCCAAGAATCTTGTGTATTGATGATAGTGTCACCATTTGCCGTGCCGTTGAATATATCCTGCACAATCACGGTTTTCAAGTTATGGCAGTTTCTAGCCCCACCAAAGCATTAAGCCTAATTTTTCAGCATAAACCTGATCTGATTTTGTGTGATATCACCATGCCAGAGATCGATGGCTATGAACTATGTGGAATGCTCCGTAAATCTAGCGCTTTTGCCAAAGTCCCGATCATCATGCTAACGGGCAAAGATGGCTTCATCGATCGCGTCAAAGCAAGGATGGTTGGTGCTACTGAATATTTAACTAAACCCTTTGGCGAAAAAGAATTACTTACAACGGTAGAAAAATACTGTAAAAGATAGATAGGCGATTCGCCGATAGATGACAAATAACATACTGTAGCAGAAAATTAGCTTAAATCTAATGCAGTAATTTCTTTTAGTTGATGACAAAAATTTGTCCATTCTTTTTCAAAAGAAACATAATTCTTGCAAAATGTCAAACAGTTTTGGGAATATAGGCTTCTATTATGTAATATCTTTTTTACGGCACGGGGGATTTCTACTGGATGATTTACTAAAAATCCTAATTTCTCTTCTTCTATAAATTTCAAAGATGACAAATTAGACGCAATAACTGGTGAACCATATACTAAACTTCGCATTAACTTACCTGAAGAAAATCCAATATATTCAATATTAGGACCACTATTGCGATAGAGAGCAAAATTTGCGGAACAGTAGGAAACAAGGGAGTTTAGAGTGGTATCAGGCATTGGCTCTAAGCTCCATACGACTCTATTGGGAATATTTAAATGTGCAAGTTCTTGCCTATATTTCAATAACCCTTCAGTGGCTCGACTATGAATAATTAAGATAGTTTTTTCTTCCCAGTAAGGAACACTAGATAAAAGTTCAGGAATTTGCGCCCAATCAGCAACAGAACCAGCGTGTAAAAATGGAATATAACCTATAGGAATATTTAAGCGCTGATGCCAATTTATATCTTCTATAGGTATTTTAATTGGAATATTTGGCAAAGAGGCATAAGGCTTAGAGCCAATATTCAATTCTAATGATAATGGTAAAAATCTTTTTTCATCAGGCACAACAATTATTGTTGCTTTTTCAACTACTTTAGCTTCTATTTGTGACCAAGTTTTATTTCCCCAACAACTTGGAAATTCATCATTGTAATAAATGAAAGGACAGTGACTCTGCTTAGCTATAATAGCTGCTATATAAGCTCCTATTTGCCCTAGTCCAAATACACATGAATAGTTTCTATATATCTGAAATTGAAAATAGAATAAGGAAGATTGTATTTTCGCTTTATTAAGTATTTTATTAATTACAGAAGAATTATTAGTCTGCTTATAGTATTTTATTTTTATGTTTTTGGGTAATATTTGACTGTAATTTTTATTTGGATTTTCCCACAAAAACAAATCGACTTCCCAACCCGCATTAGCTAAAGCAATAACAGAATTTAATGCAAAAGGCATAGTTTCAATCCTTGCTGAGTTGCTTGAATGAGGATAATGAATAAATGCAACTTTTTTTGACATATAGAATCACCCCGTAGCAATAAAGTAAACACCCCAAGTATTAAAACCAGTAGTTTTACTTGTTAACCATTCGCCTCGTTCGATTAAACTTAATTTAACTTGATTTAAGTAAAAATTTAATTCGGGTTGAAAAAGATAGCGCATTGTGTGAGTTTCTCTAAGTTCATCAACAGTACCACTATCATTATCCTTAATAAAAATTTGATAATTCACATCTACACAATTTTTATTTGGGTAAATAACTGGTTCTGCAATACGAGTTATCTGAATTAGTTCATTTTCAAGACGTTTAACTCTAACTGCTGGTGGATCAGTTAATACGGCAGGACCATACCATACATCAAAAACAAAAATACCACCTTCCTTGAGATGGTCTTTAGCTGTAGCAAAGGCAGCTAATAAATCTTCATTAGTGGTTTGATAGCTAATTACATGAAATAGAGATATCACAACATCAAACTTTTGATTTAGTCTAACTTGACGAATATCACCATGAGTAAAAGTTAATTTTGAAGCTAACGATTGAGGTGATTGAGTGATGCGTTGATTAGCAATTTGTAACATTTCATAGCTAACATCTACGCCATGCACAACATAGCCTTCTTGTACTAATAGTGATGCATGATTACCAGTACCACAGCCAAGTTCCAAAATATTTTGACTTTCTGGTGCATGGGATTGAATAAGATTATGAATAAACTTGGCTTCTCCAACATAATCTTTATCACGGTAGAGTAGGTCATAGTAACGAGCATAATTACCAAAAACACTCATCGTAAAACCTCCCGCAAAGTACTAGCAACCTGACCTATTTGTGCTTCTGTTAATGCTAATCCACTAGGAACATAAAAACCACGACGGGCTAACTTTTCAGCAACAGGACAAGATGTTTCTTCAAATAGTCCCATTTTCTGAAATACAGGTTGTTCATGCATACACCAAAAGAATGGACGAGTTCCAACTTTATGATCAGCTAGCTTTTTCATTGCTGTTTCTGCATCAAAGGGAACTTCATCTTTTAAAACGATGCCATATACCCAGTAAATATTATCCGCATAGTCAGTTTTAGCTAATGGTAGTTGAATAATTGGGATATCTGCTAATAACTTAGTATAAATTTCCCCCATCTGACGTTTTTGTTGTACAAATTCATCTAAACGCTCTAATTGGGCTACTCCCAGAGCAGCTTGGAGGTTGCTCATCCGCATATTCCACCCTAACTCCTCATGGACAAAGCGCTTGTGAGGCTGAAAGCAAAGATTGCGTAGAGATTGACAACGTTCGGCTAGTTTTGGATCGTTGGTGACGATCATGCCACCTTCACCAGTGGTGATATGTTTATTGGGGTAAAAGCTAAAGGTGCTGACATCGCCAAAACTACCACAGGGACGACCTTTATAGGTTTGACCATGCATTTCGGCTGCGTCTTCAATGATCAATAACCCATATTTATCGGCAAGCTCAAGGATTGGGTCAACATCTACGGGCAAGCCGTAGATATGGACGATCATGATTGCTTTGGTACGTGGGGTAATTTTTGACTCAATTTGGCTAACATCGATGTTCCAAGTGACAGGATCGGCCTCGATGACAACTGGTACTGCACCAGCACGGACGATCGCTGCCGCACAAGAGATAATCGTGAATGTTGGTAAGATGACTTCATCGCCTTTAGTGATACCTAAAGCCGCGATCGCTGCATCCAGCGCGACTGAGCCATTACTAACAGCAATACCATATCGGCGATCGCATTTAGCCGCCATCATTTGTTCAAACTGTTTGACAAAGTTGCCTTCTGAGGAGATCCAACCTGTATCAATACATTGATTTAAGTATTTTTTTTCATTGCCATCTAGTAATGGTTCGTTAACAGGTATAAATTCCATTTACCATTCCTAAGCAATAGCTGGTTCTAAATAATGGGACAAGTTAGCCAAAACATCCAAATACCACCACCATTGCTTTGATGAAATATGATGTTGTTGACGATAATCAGCTAGGTTGATAAAGCGAGAAACTTCCTGATAAATCACTGTTGCATTAGCAATTAGCTTTTTATCAGCTTCCGATAAAATCTTCTGCTCTACAAGATTAATCTCCGATTCTACAATAGCAATTTTATCTCGAATCATTAATAGTTCGATTTGTTCAGCCCCACTGATATCTGGACAATCTAAACTAAGATTATAAATTTCTAGAAGTCTATTCATTTTAATAAATTCTCTAGGATTCCAAGATAAGTAAAAGCTGAATTGCTTAAATAAGTATCGGGGTTTTCAGGGGGAAAGGCTGTTTCTAAGATCCCGTCTATGCCAAGCATGACCAACCATAATTTATCGTCTATTGTGGATGTGAGGGTTGGATAAATTAAAGGCTGATAACAATAGATATAGACATTTGCATGAGTATTGGTGAGAACCCGATGAATAACTTCTTCGTATGTTTCTATCGTAGCATTTTCGGGAAGATGTCCTAAGCTAATCCGTTTGCGTAAATGTGGGTATGCTTTACCTAATTTCCAAGTGACTTGCTTTTGAGCCTGAAGAATAGCATTGATTACTATGTCTAGGTCAAAAAATTTTACATCTTCCATACTTTAGAAGCGATCGCCACCACCTATATCAGATTGATTAATATATAATATTTTTATGAAATCCGTCTAGCAAACCAAGATCCTCTAGGCTTCACTGGGTAAGTCGTACATGGTTGGTAAACTTTCGCGAGGCGATCGCGGTGGAAAAGTTTGATACATATTGTTAACCTCAATCATGATCCTGTTTTTTAATTTAGTATTGCTTTGGGACAAAAAAGCGATCAGAGTTTGATCTTTACTTCACTTGATGATATGCCTACAAATCTAGTTTTATCTTGTTCACCAACATAAGGACCTTGTTTGACTTCGATCATTTCAATTTCTTCTAATACTTCAAAGCCATGTCCGCCAGTAACTAGCAAAATCACATCACCTGATTCAAGGATACGGCTCTCTAGATATTGTTGGCGATCGTCATAAAAATCAACTCGTAATTTACCTTTTTTGATAAATAACACTTCTTGGGTATAAGTTACCTCTCTGAGAACAGGGTTATGCACATGAGGTTCGATGATTTTGCCTGTGGGGTGATGCATATAGGCAAGTTGTTGAGACAATTCATTTGGTGTGAAAAAATGTATGCCTTGCTTATTGAATTTATCTGAAACGATTACTGCTAGTAATTGTCCTTCATGAGTAATATTTTCAATCATTTTAAACCTCCTGCCAATCTAGATGTTTGACTTGTTCCCATCGAAGCCTTTGAGCTAGTTTGGTGTATGGATTATCATGGCAAGATTCGATAGATACTTCAGGAAAGTAATTTTGTCCAACATCATTTCTCATGAAGAAACAATTAAATCCATAGCGGTGAGAGCCAATGAGACGATATCCTTTGGTTTGACATAGTTTAACAGTCGCCAATAAAGAAGCACTTCGATAGTCTTGTTGGTCAACTGGTTGATTTAGGTAGTAAAAATTAGGATCATATTTAGCTGTAATGGATAAATGGGAAGGAATTGCATTATGAGTTTCAAAAACACATACTCTAGGTTGAATACATTCAATAGCTTTCCATACCCAATAGTCCATACCATCAATATCTAAGCTGAGTAAGTCAACTTCACCAATAGCTCCAGAATCTGTTAACACTTGATTAACATTTTCGGCTGTAAACCAAGCCTTCTTAAATGTAGGCGGCATTAAAAAAGTTTGTTTATGCTTAGCAAAAAAGTTTTGCCCAGATTTTACGTTGTCTTCTGACCCGTCAAAGAGATAACCTTGCCAACCATGATTAATAATCAGGTTGGCTGCCATGCATTCTTGACCATCACCCGCACAAATTTCAACTACTTTTCTGTGAGTAGAACCAATCAAAGAGAAGATATAAAGTAAAATACCATCTTCTTCAAATTGAGAATAAGCTTTAAAGCCTACTTCATCAAATTTTGGTAGTTGTTTAGGACTGTCTTTAAGATATTCCTTATATTTAAGTTTCAATAATGTCTGAATTTCTTGAGATGAAGATTTACTTTCTAGTTCATGAATTTTACTTTCTATAAACCCAATCTTAGAAGGTAATTTCATAACTGTCTTGATTTTTTGTTTGATCTTGTTCAACATAACTAGTTTAAATTATTAAAATAAATATTTGGTAATTTATAATCCCAGTAATCTGCTTTGAGAATCCAATTTAGAAGTAGAGGATTTTCATGAATAGCATTTTGATGAAATTGAGATCCAGCATTCATTGATTTGAGGAGATGAGATTTGAGAAATAGTTCTTCGGACTTTAAGATAGGGTTATTGAATATTTGTTCTTTTGATTTTTTTAATAGAGACTTTATTTGAGTTTTAATTTCGTTAAATATATTTACTTTAGGTAAATGTCCTAACTCCCTAATTTTAGTATAGGAATTGCAAACACCCTGATAAAAGTATCGTTGTTCAAAATATTCATGGGTCATCCTACTTTTAGGGACTTGATGCATCACTAACGCTTTGGGTTGGTAAATTGCTTTATAACCTAGCTGATTAGCTTTTATGGTCAAGCCTGTTTCCCCGTTACCTTGAAAATGTTGTAAATGTTTGGGAATACAATCAGGGTGAAAGCCACCTAAGTCAAATAGTGCTTGTCGGCGAATAGAAAAATTTAAACCCCAAACATAGTTAGCATCTATTTCTCGAACTTGCTCACCAAAGTCAAGAAGACTAAGTTCTCCTAGCCATTTGCCAAATGGATGGTCAACCCAAAACCAATTTAACCATTCAGGAGGTTCAGTTTCATATTTAGGTAAGTTTCGACCTCCTACTAACTGAACTGATGGATCTTGAAAAGATTCATAGATTGCTGATAGCCAATTTAGATCTGCTTCAATGTCATCATCAACAAAAATTAAAATATCACTTTTTGCTTCTAATACTCCACGATGACGACCTGAAAGCAATCCTGGTTCTGGTTCATAGATATAGCGAATGTGATGATTATTAAATAATGAGCTAATTGTTTGAGTACTTACTTTAGTATTATCAACTGAACCATTGTCAATCACTAAAATCTCATATTGATCAATATTAAAGTATTGACGAACTAATGAAATAAGACATTCTCTTAAATATTTATCACGATTAAGAGTAGGAATAATTATTGATATCAGCATATATTTTTAGATATTTTTAATCTACTTTACAAATGCAAATAGCATTCTGTTGAAGTTTCCTGTGAATACACCTTGAGAATCACTGTCTCTTCCTAGTTTATAGGATTTCTTAAAACTTGTATTTGAGATTATCCATTCTTCAATAGTATCAACATTCCATCCTTTTAAAGAGTTTGAAAACCATTTTTCATCCTCTTCACCCATTTCAAAAAAAAGAACTTTACCAGTATATTTATCTAAAAATCTTAATAATTCTTGAGAGTTTCTTTTTTCCCTTTGACTTATGAAATGATGCATTATACTTAAACAGCTAACTACATCATATTCCTTATTAGATGATTTAAAAAATCTAATAATTTCATTTTTGAATATCTTGTTTTTAGTGTTAGTAAAAACAATCTCTCCTATTTGGATAGGTATATTGTCTTTTTCTACTCCGTATGCTTCAAAACCAATACTTAGAAACCTACTTACAAACCATCCATAGTAGCAACCTAAATCTAAGTAGGTAGTGTAACGTGGCTCTATTCCAATCGTATCTAAAAGGAAAGATTTCATCCTAGAAAATCTATCTTCACAATTTCGAGCTAATACCCATTGTGATTCTAATTCAGGACATGGCAAAGGTTGATATAATATTTTTTCTCCCTGCTCCCACTGAAGATTTTCAAGAAGAAATTGAATGGGAGTAGTCTCTTTCTTCCTGATATTAACTTTGGCTTTAATATGAGAAATATTATTTGCTATAGCAAAAGCAACACGATGATTCCCCTGTATAAGCTGGAAGCAGTCAGAATCCTTAATAGGGATAACTTCAATTAATTCTCCATCTTTTGAATGTCCTTCTGAAGGTAAATGAGAAATATCTTCTTTATTAAAAAGTTTGATAAAGCGCTCTGCCGCTAAATATATTGTTTCATCTGTATCTATTTGAGGGAAATATCCACCAAATAAGTCTATGCAAGTTTGAGCATTTTTAAAATAAGCTGTTTTTTCAAAAAAATCTTTGTCTAACACCTTATCTTTATACTTAATATAGTCAAGGAGTAGTTGTGAATGCGGGCTAGTTTCTGCTCTGGTTGAAGGACGTAAGTAGTCGCCCGTCATCAAAGCATATTTATAACCTGATAAATCATTCTCTCCTCCTAACAGGATTTTAGAAAGTGGTATCGATTGAATTTTAAATTTCGTGATTTCAAATAATGATCTCATAGTCTAACCAATATTTTGATTTAGTAGAAATTCATAAACAGTGTTTTTCTTTTGAGGAGAAAAATTATTTCCATAGAAAGTTAATTTGTGTATTGTACTCATCTGTTTTATTTGTTCAAATCGATCAGAGTTAAAAGTATTGAAAAGTTCTAATTGAAGAATATGGGGTGGAATATTACTGACGAAAGGAGTTTGATGCCATTCAGAAGCTGCTAGTTTATTTCTTTCAATTACCAGCCTAAGCAGAAGATGAAAATAATAGTGGTGATAGCAGGTTTCATTATATCTCCAAAATTCTGCCATGATATCTCGTAATGCTTTCATTAAAAAGCTGTTTTTATGACTATATAAAAACCAACTGGAGCATAAAAGAGTTCCTCGTCCACACAATTCAAGTGGAGTAACTGAGAAAGCAAAAAATGGACTTTGATAAATAAAGTCTGGAATAGCATCACTTAAATAAATAGTTGCATCAACCCATATACCTCCATATTCTGCTAATAGAAAACAACGTAGTATATCTGAGAAATTGACATTTGATATTTTTCCATTTTTCTTTTTATCATATATATAGTTTGGTATTTCAACATAGTCTTCTATATTATTCTTGTCTAAAAAAATCGTTTTTTTAGCATAGCCATTTACTTCAAAAGATTTTGCACAGGCTTTAACTATACTAGGTTGATCGAATTTTCCTTGATACCAAAATCTCCATATCGTATGTGAAAGTTGATTTTCAATATTTACATTATCACTATAGTTATTGTAAGTTATGTTCAAATTTAAATGACTTAACGATGCAAAGTTTTGATAGGAAATTTTTTCCAAAATAATATCAGAAACAATTTCTTGATCTTCACAAGATAAAGAGAAGAAAAGCTTTATTTGATTGAATATAAATTTTATTCTTGTATATTGGCTAACATATTTATTTGCTTTTTTTTTAATCAACTTAGATATACGAGTAAGATTAAACATTTGTATATTTTCCTAATCAAACTAATGTTAGAGGCAAGCTTAACCAACTACAGTCACTTAATATACTTCCCATTCCTGAATCTGGTAGTCTTCCAGTTTTATAGTAATCAAACGGATATACTTCAATACTAAATACTGATTCCCAATACTCTAAAAATAAATTGTTCTCGTAAATACTGAATGATATATCATAAATTCCAACAGATAATGGAAGCTTTTCTACAGTTGCATATATTTGAGAAGGTTTATCAATCTTAAAGCTAGATTGGGACTGAAAACGACTACTAATAGTCATTATTCTATTGCCAGATGTACTAAATATAGCTATTTGAAAATCAATATTTGGTATGTTTACACTTTGGTGAAATTCAAAGCAAAATTTTATCCCTGAACCACATGGGAAAGAGTTAGTTTTCTCATTACTTATATTCATGCAATAAAAATCAAAATTAGAATTTCTAAATACATATTTATCAACACAATGAGTTTTTTTGTTTGAGTTCCAGTACTGATTTATACAATCATTAGTAGGTGAATTTCCCACTAAACTACCTTTTTCAATTAGAAAAGATAAAGGACATAATTTTTCTATCGCTGCCATGTTATGACTTACAAATAAAACTGTTCTTCCCTCCTTTTCTGCGACATCTTCCATCTTGCCTAAACATTTTTTCTGAAAAGCGGCATCCCCTACTGCTAAGACTTCATCGACGATCAAAATTTCTGGTTCTAGGTGTGCGGCTACGGCAAAGGCTAGACGGACATACATCCCTGAAGAATAACGCTTAACTGGGGTGTCTAAAAACTTTTCAACTTCGGCGAAAGCGACAATCTCATCGAATTTTTTTTTGATTTCAGAACGATCCATTCCTAAAATTGCACCATTGAGATAAATATTTTCTCTACCAGTTAATTCTGGATGGAAGCCTGTGCCAACTTCTAAGAGACTTGCCACTCTGCCCTTGATCGAGATTTTGCCTGAAGTTGGCTCCGTAATGCGGCTCAGGATTTTTAATAATGTGGATTTGCCTGCACCGTTGCGTCCGATGATGCCAACCCGATCGCCTTGTTTAATTTCAAAATTTACATCCTTGAGCGCCCAAAATTCTTCACTGACATCATCTAGAGATGGCTGGCGATCGCCTGTTAAGTTTTGCCAAAAATTCTTTGCCCCGTTAGAAATCACATCACGCAAAGCCGTATAACGTTCTTGCTTTTGATGACCAATAATATATTTCTTACTTAAATTTTCGACTTTAATTACAACATCAGACATTTTTTGGCACGTTTCCAGTCCTTAGGTTATTTGGCAAAGAATAGTCGTTCACAATATTTCAGAAGAATTTTGTTCACTTGTTCTAGAAATAGTAACAGCACAAAGCGCCGTTACTAGATTCTCCTAAAACTGCTGTTGCAAAAGCGTTGGTGCAACTACACGAAAAGGCTCTGCACCTAGAGATTTAGGGTCAATCCGCCAACGATCTTCTTGTGTGCTGTACTCGGCAATTTTTTGATCGCGACGATTGTGAAGTACCAGATCAAAATTTTGCTTTTGAGCTTCAGTACCGAGTTTAAATAGAAAACTAAAGCGTTGCAGATAGTCCGATGCTGTCCATCTCGTTGTATTGATGGTAACGATCGCTTTTTTTAAAGAAGGATCAATGGCAATATTTTCGACCCAGCCTTCTTGTAAGCGCTGCGATTTCCACCACAGGCTTGGTTCGACAGGAGTTTGAGGTATGGTGACTTTTTCCTCAGCGATCGCCGCGTGATTAGCGATAGTTATCGGGGCGATCGCCGCAATACCTATTGCTAGTAACACATGATTAACAACTTTCTTGTTAGTCATCTTCAACCTCATAGTATATTTTCAGGGCTTAAAAAACATTATAATCGCTTAAGAAAGCACAAGCGGACACAAAGTTCCCCTATTCAATCAGGAGTAATACTCATGCCAGTTGTGGCAGTGATCGACTATGACATGGGTAACTTGCACTCAGCCTGCAAAGGTTTAGAGATTGCAGGGGCAACCCCAATTGTAACCAATGATCCCCAAAAGTTAGCTGCTGCCGATGGCATCGTTTTACCTGGTGTGGGTTCCTTTGATCCTGCAATGCAAAAGTTACGGGCGAACCACCTAGAGAAACCTATTCATCAGGCGATCGCCTCAGGCAAGCCATTTTTAGGAATTTGCTTAGGAATGCAAATCCTGTTTGAGAGTAGTGAAGAAGGGCAAGAAACGGGGTTAGGGATCATTCAAGGCAAAGTGAAAAGGTTTATTCATGAGCCAAATCTAACCATTCCCCACATGGGCTGGAACCAACTAGAATTAACTCAGGCTGATTGTCCACTTTGGCAAAACTTAGGAACTAGTCCTTGGATGTATTTCGTGCATTCCTACTACACGGCTCCTATTGATCAGGCAGTGACGGCAGCGACTACCACTCATGGCAGTCAAACAGTGACTGTGGCGATCGCGAAAGATAATGTGATGGCTGTGCAGTTTCATCCAGAAAAATCATCCACTGACGGGATACATTTACTAGCAAATTTCGTCAGAATGATGAGCGCGTAGCATAATAATAGAGTCTTGAGAGATTTATGAAGATCCAAATGATCAAAAAACTAGGTATTGTTTCTTGTTTGGCTGTGGCTTGTGTAGCCGTTGCCCCTTCAATAGTTCGCGCCCAAGGTAATGCAGGATTTACGCTGCAATGGGGTAACGAAAAGGACAATATACTCGACTATTGCCTTGATAATAGCGGCAGTGGTCGTAGCTCTCGCTATTATTTAGAAATTCAGCCCCAAAAATTTAAATTCTCTGAGATTATCATTACCTATCCTGAGCATTTCAATGGCAAGTTTGATACTGAAGACATCAAACTACGGGTAACTACTGACTGTCGTGGGGGCAAAGAAGTAGCCATTGAAACACCTGTTTGGGATAAAGAAACTCGCCGCCTCACTATCGTTCCTAAGGAAGCAATTCCTTCCAAGACCCCACTAAGAGTAGTGCTGTCAAATGTGCGAAATCCAGACTATAGTGGCTTCTATAAGCTTGATGCTAGGGTATTACGCGCTGATGTGCCTGTACCAGTTGTTGTTGGCTCATGGATGATTACCCTTGACTAAAGTAATCAAGACTCTTTAAATGAGCAGAATAGTAGAGGGGGATGCAACGCATCCCCCTCTACTGTCTGGATTTTCAGAAACTCAGCAAATTGCACGAAATATGAACATTCTGATTAGTAATGATGACGGGATTTATGCACCTGGGGTGAGGGCGCTGGCTGAAGTCCTAAGTGAAACTGAGCATCGCATTACGGTTGTATGTCCCGATCGCGAGCGATCGGCTACAGGTCATGCCCTCACTTTGCAAGAGCCGCTACGGGTCGATCAAATCACGGGGATTTATCCTGAGAGCATAGAAGCT
This sequence comes from uncultured cyanobacterium, assembly GCA_963703315.1. Classification (GTDB taxonomy): domain Bacteria; phylum Cyanobacteriota; class Cyanobacteriia; order Pseudanabaenales; family Pseudanabaenaceae; genus Pseudanabaena. The sequence continues at coordinate 882,338 of OY969811.1, forward strand.
TGGGCTTGTTCAGGGACACCTTCGGATACGGTGAAATTAGCGCTTGATGCCCTATTAGGCGATCGCCCTGATCTGGTGCTATCAGGTATTAATCGCGGTGCAAATTTAGGAACTGATGTCTTATATTCAGGAACAGTATCAGCAGCAATGGAAGGTGTCCTAGAAGGTGTGCCAAGTATTGCCTTTAGTCTTGCAAGCTTTGCTCATCTGGACTTTAGCGCTGCTGCTAACTTTGCAAAAAAAATGGTACAGGCGATCGCCAATCATCCACTCGAAGATCCAATTTTGCTCAATGTAAATATTCCCGCCATCCCAGAGTCAGATATTTGCGGTGCAGTCATCACCCGCCTAGGAATTCGTCGTTATCGTGATCAATTTGAGAAACGCATCGATCCGCGTGGCAAAACTTACTATTGGTTATCAGGAGTAATTATCGAAGAGGAAGCCGATGCCGATACCGATATTCAAGCGATTAGAGATAATTACGTTACGATTACGCCGCTTAAGTATGACTTGACTTTCACGGCTGCTGTCCCTTTTATCAAAACATGGACAGAAAAATTATTCTCCACCTAAGTAACAGCTACAAGGTGCCAAATTCTAGCGGCAATAGGCATTCTCAAAAGCGCTTAAGTTCCTGTCAAAGCTGATATGGATGTATAGGCTAATGTGCAAACGATATACTTAAGACATCGCGCCCAAAGAATCTGGCTGACTACTTGTTATGAGTAAATTGGAAAAAATATCTATCAAAGGCTATCGCCGCCTGCAACAAGTCGATCTGGAAATGAGAGATCTTGTAGTCATGATTGGTGCAAATGGCTCAGGTAAGACATCTTTTTTAGATGCTATGTCAATGTTAGCTGCTTCAGCGAGTGGGAAGTTACATGAGTCATTACAAAGCAAAGGCGGGTTGAATGAAATTTTAACTAGAGGGCGATCGGACAAACTGCAAATAGGAATATTGGCTAAGGCATTAGATCAAGAAGATTTAACATACAGTCTAGCAATATCTCCTAAAGGTTTAGCTTATGAAATCACGCAAGAACATTTAACTAAGCAACCAATTTCTGCAACTGAGAAAGTTAGTCATATTTTCCCAATGATTGGAGACAATCTTATTTCCAAAAGATACATTGAGTCTTATGGTTTAGGCATTAAATATTTTCGAGAAGATGATGCTATTTTAAGTCCTAATTGGGAACATAATTATCTGGAGACTTCTCTTTCTCAAGTTCCTAAAATGTATCAAGAACCTGAGAATCTGCGAAAAAGTCTTGCTTCTTGTACTTATTATGGAGCGCTTGATGTTTCAGGGACAAGCCCAATCCGTCTACCTCAAGCCATGCGACCAGCGAAATTACCGGGGGTAAGAGGTGAGGATTTAGTTTCTTGTCTTTATGATTTGAGAGAAAGTGATCGCGATCGCTTTGAAATGGTTGAGAGCATTATTTCTGCTGCATTTCCAGATTTTGAGCGTTTAAATTTTCCTCCAGTTGCTGCGGGAACTATTTCTATGACTTGGAAGGATAGAAATTTTTCACAGCCTATATATATCCATGAGCTATCAGAAGGAACGCTCCGATTTCTTTGGTTAGTGGCACTGTTGCAAAGCCAAAACTTGTCAACAATTACTCTTTTAGATGAACCTGAAGTTAGTTTACATCCAGACCTTTTAAGGCATTTAGTTTACTTGATGCGCGAGGCTTCCAAGCATACACAGTTAATCGTAGCAACACACTCAGATCGACTTATTCGATTTCTTGCACCCCATGAAGTTCTAATTTGCGATCTTGAAGATGGCGAGGCAAAAATGACATGGGCTGATACGCTCGATCTTGAGAAATGGCTGGAGGATTATAGTCTCGATCAACTTTGGTCAATGAATGTAATGGGTGGTCGTCCATGAAGATTGCAATTTTGGTGGAAGGGGCTACGGAATCAGCCTTTAGAGATAAGCTGCGTGAGTTTTTGCAAAAATATTTAGCACAAAATATGCCGAGGTTAAAGTTTATTCCACAGGATGGGAGAATTCCTAAAGAAGATAAGTTAAAGCGGCTTGTGGAAAATTTATTGAGTGGGAAAGATGCTTATGATGCTGTGATTGCCTTGACAGATGTATATACGGGGTCAAGAGATTTTGTAGATGCGGCTGAAGCCAAAGCAAAAATGACTGCATGGGTTGGTAATAATCCCAAGTTCTATCCACATACTGCTTGTCACGATTTTGAGGCATGGTTACTTCCCTATTGGAGCGCAATCCAAAAGATTGCTAAACATAACCGTTCTGCACCCAGTGGCGCACCAGAGCAGGTAAATCACAATAAACCGCCTTCTTATTGGATTAAGGAGATTTTTAAATTAGGTGACTGCAAAAGAGACTATAGCAAGATCATTGATGGCAAAGCTATTCTCAAAAATCAAGATCTGATGATTGCGATTAAAGCCTGTCCAGAGCTAAAGGATTTTGTAAACCGAATTATTATTTTGTGTGATGGTGAGGTGATTACCTAAATGTAAATTTTTTGGCGATCGCATTAACAAAATATCACTCTTGCTATAATTCTCAACAAGAATCATGTAATTCACAACCTTACAACCCACATTCCGCTCTTATTTTACTGAAAAAAATATTTAGAAAACAAATCCTTATACAGTAAGTATTTTGGGCTTTCGTCAGAAAAATAACACTATCTTAATATTGTCAATAATGACGTACTAATAGGAGTCATTATCATTAATTTTCCAGAAAATCGCTGAAACCCTCATTGTCTCGTTGTAAATATTTTTAGGCCTCCATTACGAGCGGAATGTGGGTTACAAAACACATGGCTACAGTTCAGTTTAAGATAGAGGACAATGCAGAACTAGAACTACTACAAAAAATCAATCAAACTTTACCAGAGGAGTTGCAGCAACAATACAACGATTTAAGCGCAAAGATGAGATCGCAAACTATCACGCCCGAAGAACATCAAAACTTACTCAAGCTGATTGATATTGTTGAACAAGCTGATGGCGATCGCCTCCAGCATCTTATCCAGTTATCACAACTACGGAATATTTCACTAGCTGAATTAATGAAGCAGTTACAAGTCAGTTCTGAAGATTAACGTAACGATTTTTTCTACTGTTGCGGATCATCATCAGGTGGATGCATTCTGGCTAGAACCCATTGCCGTCGAGCATTTTGGATGAAAGGCTCCTCACGACGTGCATCATTCAAATCGAGACGATTACAAGTGGCACGTCCAATGGAAGTTTTGCCAATAATCTCTAATCCATCAGATGACCACATGAAATGTGTAGACCATTTTTGCTGACGAGGATTAAACAGATCGGATTCTATTCCTGTAGTGGGATCAATGCCACTAGTAAAGTTGTAGCGTATTTCATTACAGCGCCAACAAGCGAGAGCAAGGTTTTCTATGTCATCGCTACCGCCAAGAGACTGAGGTTGAATGTGATCGATTGAAAGAGGGGCAGAACTGAGCAATTCTGGATAGTGACAATATTCACAGCGAAATTGAGCGCGTTGTCTTACGGCTGTGTAGACCGATTTAGATATGGGCATTGCTATTGGCAGCGATCGCTGCATTAATATAGCTAAAAATCTCGTCTAGTTCTCCAATCGCTTCTAGCTCAAGATTTTCTGTGGTGGTAAGTGTATCTGTCTTTTTCTTATCGAGTAGGGTTTGGAGACGATCGCCTAGCTCATCGGTAAATTTAAAGAGCGTAAGATGGTTGATTTGCTGTATGCGCATTCCTCTGGGGAGAAGGGATGATGGTTTTAGCAATGTACTCATAGTATTTCACTTTTTTATTTAGATGAGTAATGAGTCGTATAAATCTCACAAAATTTATCAGCCGTTAAATTGTGATAGATTAATCTTTCCCTAATAGCTTTTTCATCATTTATTTTATTTTCTAAACATATAGAACTGATAAAGTCAGATATATTTTTACACAAGAGATCAAGTTTTTCTACATTAACAATTCGGGTACTTGGCTTAAGGAAAGCGTCAGAATCTAGTTTTACTGATGGATGAATTAAAACAGGTGTAAAGATACAAGTATGATCATAAGTGTTTGTAAACCATACCTCTGCTCCGTTTATCTGATCGCAATAACGTTTGTTAATACTATCTGTAGTAGCTCCATTTTTACACTCAATAACTAAATATTTTAAACTGCCAAGAGACCACAATACATCTGATCCTTTGCCTATTTCTTCTTCAGGTCTTTGACTATCAAATCCTATATAGAGCGCAATTTTCTTTAACGCTTCTTCAAATATTGGGGCAGTATCTGGCTTAAATACTAAAGATTCTAACAACCCATTTACTGCAACAACAATTTTATTAGGATTATTATCAAATTTTTGTCTTAAGTAATCTCTGCACAGCCTAGCTTGATCCATAACTTTGGATTCAAGTTTATGGTATGCAATTCCACAAATAGGTTTAGTTAATTTAGGGTTATCTCTAACTGCCGACATTAATGTCTTTTGAGCTTCCACGGAATCGCTAAAGTTAATATATTCGGCTAAACATTGTTTCAAATAGGACTTCAGATTTTTATCTTCTGCGATGTTTACAATATTCCTAAGCTCATTAATAGCAGAATCAAAGTTTTTTCCATGTGCGAAATCGTATGCTTTTCTTAGACCAACCGTTATTAAATCAGGCTCGCTTTGGGATTGATATGAAAGTGATGCTAATACGCCCTTGCTTTTAAATACCCATTGAGGATTTCTATCCAAGCAATACATCATTACTTCTTTGATTTCATCTAACCCTTTTCCTCTAATCTGATCTGAAATTTCGTCTGAAAGATTTTTTTGAGCTTTAGTAGCTGGAGAAAAACGGTTTATTTCACCACCTGCATATAGTTGACTAGTAAGATTTCGCCCCATCAAGAAAACAACACAGTAATCCTCGCTTGATCTAACTCCCCGTCCCATTCCTTGTTCAATCTTTTGGATTAATTGATTGTTTTTTCTTGGACTTTCCATCAAAATACTAGCCTCAACCTTGTCTATTTCTCGACTAATATTTGGCAGTTCATCAATTACAAGAAGTCTACACGCATCTTTAGGTAAGTCTATTCCATCATAGCGATTTACTAGGACTACCAAACCAACTCTTTTAGGCTGTTTTAATAGTTCTACTCCTTCATACAAATTATATTTGTCCAAAATAAGCACAGCTTGATCTTTCCAAAACTTAGCTCTTTCATGCGATGGCACAATAACAACTACATTAATATGCTGTGAAATCGACTTACAGAAGCTCTTAATTTGAAGATCTGTAATCTCTGGATTGATTACTTGAGGAAGAAAAATCATTCTATCGCCAATATCCCCTGCTGTATCAGGTACAACTGCTTTGTTGATAGAATTTTCTGTAATGCCAAAATGGCTAGACAAGATACTATCATCCACTAAAGTTGCTGTCATAAATATTCTTCTTTGAGCATTGGTAATGCTTGGAATCATATGGATTGGGATGAAGTGTGGAGTAATCTCTATCTTTTTCGAGCTAACAACGCATCTTGATAAATGCAATGATTCTTTTACCAATGACCATACAAAGGTAAACCAGTTATCCTTTTCGTTCTTTTTATAGTCTTTATGCTTTATTAATATCCTTAATATCTCTGATGTGTTATCCTGCCACTTCCAGAAAGGAACTTGCATATAAGCATGAAGATTTTCTTCAATCTCAATAGCTTTGGAGTCGCATTGAGCATGAAGAGATTCTTTAAAGCAGTTGTAGATTTCTTTATATGCAGGATTTGCTATATCAATTGTTAATGTGAATTGTTCTTCAACTGTATCTAGACAAGCATGGGCATCATCAATAAGGAGGCTTCCAATTTTAATTTTCCTTCCTTCGTCTCCAACTCCAAAAACAGATTTTCCATTAACTAGCTTCTGGATATTAACAACTAAAATAGCTTTGCCAGATAAGAATCTATGAGAAAGATGATCTTCAGTTACTTCAATACCAATATCTTTAGCTTCTTTAGAAACTTGCTGTACTAAGTAATTATCAGGCACTACATATACCGCGGGACTTTTATTTTCGTTTAAGCAGCTTTTTAAAATGAGTAGCCCAACTACGGTTTTTCCACTCCCAGTATTCATCTTAATTACAAGATCTTTTTCATCTCTCCTTGAATGCCATTTTTCCCACACCTGTGTTTGAACATCTCTCGGATATTCAAATCTACCTTCTTTTTTATTTGGAAGAGCGGCAAATATTTCTCTAGGATGAATAGCTGTATCACTATTGTTACCACCGCTAAGTTTGTCAAAGTCAATAAGCATATATTTACTCTACTTTTTAAAATAACTAAACTTAATTAATCGAAAAAACTATAAGGATAATTAATCTTGGCTCAATATGCGTTTCGGGGAGATGCTTTAGCTTAAATGGCTAAAATGCTTGATGTGCAATAGTTTTAGCCTCGGAGGTCTTTGATAGCTGAAACACTCGCCATTAAAAGCATTGAGCCGTTTATCATGTTTGACCTCCCCGAAACACCTATAGAGCCTTAATCTTAAATTTACAAAAGATTAAAGAATGCTGAATCGATCTCGTAGCCTAAGCTTTGAGTCATTTGTTGTAACTTTGCTGTGCTTTCAATGCCACGAGACTTTAGCCAAAGAGAAATCGTGAATACCTTCTGCATTACAAAAAGCTCCAGTGCTTCAGGATTGTATTGCAATACATAGCCATCACCTTCGCGCTTAAACTCGTGGGGAACTAGCATCGCTGCATAGCGACTGAGTTCTGCACGCCAATCGAGGAGATAGCTAAACCAAGGATAGGTGGCATCGAGACGCACAAACCAGAGACGCACTTCCGAGATTTCTGATAGTTCGCGAGGGTCGCCATCTTCCTTATCCCATACAAGTTCGATTTGAAACTGGCGATCGCCTTCGGGAATTTCATCCCAATTTGCTAACAACTTCTCGATCGCAATTTTGGCAGGAGTAATATCCAGCGACTCAATACAGGCTTGGTTGACGTAGATTACAGTAGACATAAGTTTTTAGATAGAATTGGGCGGCGCAACGCGCCGCCCTAATGTTTATTTTTTCGGTAAGTTTTCGCGAGGATCGAAGGATTGGATTGCTAGCAACTTTTCGTAGAGTTCGCGTTCTTGCTTGCTAGGGTTTTTGGGAACTACAATCTGAACTTCTACATATTGATCACCAAAGGTTCTTGCATCTTTAGGGAAACCTTTGCCTGAGAGACGCAATTGCTGCCCCGACTTAACGGCTGGTGGGATAGTTAATTTTACGAGTCCGCCCAGAGTCGGAACTTCCACTTGAACACCTAGAACAGACTCACTAGGTGAGATTGGTAACTGACAGCGAATATCGTGACCCTCAAGGGTAAAGAAGTTGTGGGGTTTGAGGGTAATTTTGAGATAGAGATCGCCGCCCGATGCACCTTGACCTTTGAGGCGGATTCTTTGACCTGACAGTACACCTGCGGGCATATTCACCTCTAGCGATCGCCCATCTTCGAGGCGAATGCGTTCACGACCACCCACGTAGGCTCGTTCTAGAGGTAACTCCAATACTGCCTCAGAGTCACGGCGTGGGGTAGGGCGTGGTGGGGCTTGAGTACTGGTGCGATAGGAAGATGATGAGCCACCTGTATCTTGAGCGCGTTCGTTAGTGCGGAATTTGCCTAATAATTGATCGACAAATTCTTGGAAGTCGTTATATTGGCTAAAGTCCACATCGCCTGTATAGCCGCCACGCTCAAAGTCTGGCGTATACTGCTCGCGAGAGGATGGTGCGCGTCCACCTTGACCTTGGAAGCCACCTTGTTTCCAATATTGTCCAAAGCGATCGTATTGTTGGCGTTTGGTTGTGTCTGACAGCACCTCGTAGGCTTCACCAATATCTTTGAAGCGTTCCTCGGCTGCCTTATCTCCAGGATTGAGGTCGGGATGATATTTCCGCGCTAACCTGCGATAGGAGCGCTTGATTTCGTCAGCCGTAGCTGTCTTCGGCACACCGAGGATTTCATAATAATTGCGAAAGTTTTGCATATTTCCCGAACTGCAAACATGGAGATAACTTAGCTTAGCCTAACCAGTGATTAGTTGCGGCGCTTTGCGCCGCAACTAATCAGATCCAACTACGCAACCACATTAGCACGGGCAAATAACCTGAGGAGATCGGTAAACCGATATAAATTGGTAGCCAGAAGATAAAAGCGATCGCGACTAGCCCAAAAATTGTTGAGCCGATCGCCCTGATATTTGGTAAAGGCGATCGCCACATTATGGATACCAATAGGGCAAGGGCGGCAAAGGCAAACACGGAGGCAGGCATATAGTGATATAGAAATATGCAACGCTTACTTAAGCTCCAAGGCAACCAATGGGCAAGAAAACTAACTATTACATAGAGCGCAAACCAGAATAAAGGCGATCGCTCGCGTGGATGAATATTTGTTAATGACTTGGGCGGGAATCTAAATTTAGAGACAATCACAAAAGTGAGGCAGACTAACAGGGCGATCGCACTCAGCCAATATAAAAATGGATTGCCCATCGCATGGACAAATTCCACCATGCTATTGGGGCGCATTTCAAAAAAATAAGCAACTGGGCGAATTAATAGCACCCAACTCCACCAAGGCGAACAATAGGGATGAATCGGTTCCGTTTTGCCAACGCCTAAATTTTGATGAAAGCCAAGAATCTGTCGATGCAGTTCCCAAATATCGCGTTCGGGATTAATCATTAAATGAGGAATCCACTGCACAAAGTAGAAGGCGATCGGCAGAATAATTAATCCAATTACAATTTGGGCGACATTCAAGCTTTGCCGATAACGCGACCATGCATAGACAGCGAGTGCCACAATACCAACAATATAAGGCAATCCCGTCCATTTCACGCTCACCGATGCACCAAACATTAAACCTGTGGCGATCGTCCAAATCCATCGTTGTCGCGATCGCTTCAGGGCAAGCACCATACATAACTGGCTCAGCATCCCGAACAACAAAATATAGATATTGATTAAGCCAAAGCGTGACTCTACCAATAGCAATCCATCCATCGCCACAAACCAACCCGTTAGCCATGCCCAACTGCGGCGATCGCTCAGTTGCCAAATAAATTCATAGGTAATTAAGGGTAATAGCGAACCTGCGAGGGCAGTCATCAACCGATAGCCTAGGGGTGCATAACCAAAAATCTGAATTCCTAAAGCAATGATGTACTTTGCTAATGGCGGATGAGCATCAAATAAAGTTTCGCCACGTAAATAGTTTTGAGCAAATTTGGGATAATAAACCTCATCAAAAACTATATCGGCTGTGCCATCCAAATTCCAAAAGCGCGTGGCAAATGCAACCAAAGCGATCGCCATTACCCCAAATACTGGATGTTCTGACAACCAAATTAGTCGATCGGATAGTCGATCAAACACTCGAACGAAGGGATTAATAATTAGGCGATCGCTACCTTCATTTGCCATAACAGATCGCTTTTAAAATAAGACGGTTGAGGATGTAGAGAAATTTTGTAAGCTGTAAAAAAAATCGATAACCTAGCGCTCAAATAAGCTACGTATAAGTTCATCTTTTGTCAAGCCAAAATGATTAGCGATATCAGCTAGGATTGCAGATAGAGTGCCAACTCGCAAAGGATTGTGATAGGGGATTGTAACGTTATGTTCGCCATTTTGTTGAGTAGTCAAGCGTATATGGCTACCAGTTTGACGAGTGTTTTCATAGCCAAATTTACTCAGAAGTTTTACTAAATCTGCACCTGAAATATCGCGGGGTATTCTCATACAGCAATAACTTCTTCGCGAATAAAGTGCAAGCGAATTATTCTTGGTAAAACTGTTTCATCAAAATGACAACGAACTGCATCACGGATTAGCGCGTATAGTTCATCTAAAGAATCGGCTTCTGTGAAAATAGATGCGCTTAAAGCACGGGCAATATAGCCGCCTTCATCGGCATCTTCGATAATAAACATGATCTCGTTCATTGATTTACCATTTTGTGAGCATAAATTTATCATCGCTACTTTCATATTTTGCCATAGGCGATCGCTGTCAGGAGAAGATGGTTTATCGTTCAAATAAACGAATTGTTTTTGGTAAAATGGCTTCATCAAAATGACAGCGAACTGCATCACGGATTAGATCGTATAGTTCTTCTAAAGAATCGGCTTCTGTAAAAATGGATGCACCTAAAGCACGGGCAATGTATCCGCCTTCATCGGCATCTTCGATAATAAACATGATCTCGTTCATTAATTACCTTTACTTTGCTGGCATAAATGTATTATCGCTACTTTCATATTTTGCCATAGCCGATCGCTGCCTAGAGACGACGATTGATCGCTGCGGTTTTAGATGTTGCGAATAATCAAGCATCAAGTTTTGCATAGGCTAGTCTAATTTTGTGATAAAAAAATGGTGTTTCGGGCTATAACAGGTTTAACAGAAAAATTGGTTGAGTGAAATATGGCACGAGATGAATGGTATTTGGAAGCTGAAAGGCGGATTGAGGAGGCACGGCAATCTGGAGCTACAGAATTAGATCTCAGTGGTTTAGAGTTAACGGAAGTGCCAGAGGCGATTTCATCTCTTACCCAGCTACAAACGCTTAAACTCTCCTACAACCTATTAACAGAAATATCAGAGGCGATCGCATCTCTTAACCAGTTAAAAACACTTAACCTATCTGACAACCAATTAACAGAACTGCCAGAGGCAATCGCATCTCTCACCCAGTTAAAAATACTTGATCTTTCCAGCAACAAATTAAGAGAACTGCCAGAGGTGATCTCATCTCTTAAACAGTTACGAACGCTTCATCTTTTTTTCAACCAATTAACATCATTACCTGAATCGCTTAACAATCTTTCTAAACTAGAAGCAATAACGATTTCCGAAAATAAATTTATTTCATTCCCCAATGTGATCGCAAAATTGAGGAATTTGAAAGAATTCTATGCAATTGGCAACGAAATTGATGAAATACCTAGTGAAATCAGTAATTTAGAAAATTTATCACAACTTTACTTAGGAGGTAGTAGTATTTCTAGCTATTGTGTTTGGGGAGGAGACAAAAAGAGTGGAAATAAACTATCTTCGATACCTTCCAGTTTCACTAAACTTAAGAATCTAGTTGTACTCGAACTAGATGGAAATCCCCTCAATCCCGATCTTGCTGCTGCCAATGAACAAGGTATTGAAGCAGTTATGCAATATCTCAGAGCCAAGGCGGAGGGAGAGGTAGCCCTGAATGAAGCCAAACTCATTTTAGTAGGTGAGGGAGAAGTAGGTAAAAGTTGTTTGTTAGGCGCATTGCGTTGCGAACCTTGGGTGGACGGTCGCCCGACAACTCACGGGATTGAGATTAAATCTGTTATTGTCACTGCTCCTGACGGTACTACAGAAATTACTCTAAATGGTTGGGATTTTGGTGGACAAAGGGTTTATCGTCCTACACACCCATTGTTTTTCAGTGCGCCTGCGGTGTATCTAGTTGTATGGAAACCCCGCGAAGGTCCCCAACAGGGCTTTGTCAAAGAATGGATTACGCTGATCAAACATCGCGAACCAGATGCAAAAGTGTTAGTAGTCGCAACTCATGGAGGTCCTGGACAGCGCCAGCCCGATATCGATCGCCAAGAACTGATTGACCTATTTGGTAGCGATACCGTCGTTGACTTCTTCCATGTCGATAGCAAACCCAATGCCGAAAACCAATATTGTCATGGGATCGGTGAATTGCGGGAGGCGATCTCTAATATTGCTGCCGCTTTACCTGGAATGGGTCGAACCGTTCCTACTAAATGGCAACATATTCGAGAAACCTTAGACGCATCAGGAAAGACTCATTTACCCTATAGCGAAGTGATCGCCATCTGTGAAGAACAAGGGCTAGAAGGATTTGCCGCCGAATTATTTATTCGGGTTTCGCACACGCTCGGTTATTTGATTCATTACCATTACGACAGTACCCTAAAAGATTTTGTCATCCTCAAACCCGACTGGTTAGCCAAAGCAATCAGCTTTATCCTAGACGATGACACTACCCGCCGCCGCAATGGGTTAGTAGAGTTTACACACCTCATCCAATTATGGAGCCACCCTCCCTTTGCGGGCGAAACAGGCTATCCCAAAGAACTCCATCCTGTCTTTTTGCGATTAATGGAACGCTTCGATTTATCCTACAAAGTCGTACTCGATCCATCGCAACCAAGCACCACTAGCCTAATTGCCCAACTAGTACTCGACAACCGCCCCGATCGACTACCAAATTGGGAAGATCAACCCGAAACAGGCGATCGGCAACAGGTACAGATTTGTCGGATTGTCGATGAGCGTGGACAACTTGCTAATGCGGAAGGATTGTTTTATCAACTGATTGTGCGCTTACACAAGTATTCGCTAGGACGTAACAACTACGAAAAAAGCGTTCACTGGCAAAGGGGCTTAATGCTCGAAAATGGCTATAACGGTCGTGCCTTGCTAGAACATATCGGTACAGATGTCAAAATTACAGTCCGCGCCGCCTATCCAGAGAGATTTCTATCCTATCTCACCGAAGAAATTAAATGGCTGATCGAAAATCCTAACAATCCCTTTGGTTGGAAAGGCTTACGCTGTAACGTTATGGTTTCTTGCATTGAGCCTTGCGGGATGAATGAAATTGGTTATGGACTATTTGAAGTACAGAAACTCATCGAAAGCAAAAAGAAGAATCGAAATGAGTATCCTTGTTCCGTTTCAGGTTGCGATGAATGGCAGAATATCGACAAGCTCCTTTACAACGCTCCAATTGGGCAACCACCAGTACAAGAAGTCTTGAGCGAAAAACTGACAGATGTACAAGCGACATTACAAATCATTCGCAAAGAACTGCTCGTAAAAGATCAACGAGACCAAATAAGGTATCAGGACTTAAGCGAAAAACAACGTGCCACAATGAGCCAAGTCGATCAGCAGTTTGGGGATCTAATCCAAATGCTCACCGATGAAGCCAAAGATGGACCAAGATTGTTTAGCTTTATGCCTGTTGACCCGAAATTCTTTGATATGCCCGATTGGATCAAAGCCAAGTTTCAAATCACCCTCTGGTGTGAACATTCCCGCCAACCCTTACCAGTTCTAAATCCTGCGGGAAGCAAACAAGGAATTTATGAGTTAGATCTGCCCCGCGAGTGGTTTGTCAAAGCTGCCCCTCTCCTCAAAACGATGTCCGTTACCTTGAGCTTAATTTTGCCAGTCGCAAGTTCTGCCACCAAATTTATGTTGGACGACACAACCTACAAGGGGATCGAAGAACAACTAGATTTAGGTCAAAAAAGTTTGGAATCAGTCGTTAAGACCAGCGATATCGCAACTACTTGGCAATCCAAAGCCGATAAAACTAAACTAGAACATGGCGAAGCAATTCGTGCTGAAGGCGCAATGTTGCGATCGCTCCATGCCCTCTTGAAACAAAAAGATCCTAGCTTTGGTGGACTGATCCAAGTGCAAAACAAACGCCGCGAGTTTCTATGGGTACATCCCCAATTTGTAAATGAGTACTAGTTGTACGGGGATAGTCTAAGTGCGATCGCTATCATTTGACATAATTTACTGCTCTCGATTACTAAAGCGCTAGATTCAAAGTATTTGTATGTACCCATGTTCGAGTGGGAATACAGCCTATATTGAAAACTATCTAACCAATAGGCTTGATTAACTCAACTCCATCGCGATCGTCTCCTGCTGCACTTAGAAATACTTTCACTTGCTCATCCTTAGACGTTGGCAAAGTCCGTCCCACATAATCGGGATGGATGGGTAACTCACGATGACCACGATCAACCAAGGCTAATAGTCTCACCACCTTGGGACGACCGTAATCATGGATTGCGCTTAATGCGGCTCCGATTGTACGCCCACTATAAATTACATCATCCACTAAGATTACAGTTTTAGCGTTAAGGTCAAAGGGAAGCTCCGTTTTACTTGGAGTTCGCAAACCAATGCGATCGAGATCATCGCGATAAAAGGTAATATCTAATGCCCCTGATGGAACTACAACATTCTCAAGGGTATGAATCTGCTTAGCGATCGCCTTACTGAGTGGTACACCACGAGTATACACACCGATCAAAACAACATTAGACAAATCGTCATTAGCTTCGACAATTTGTGAAGCTAGACGATTGATCGTGCGACGTAATTCGTCAGGAGTTAAAATTTCGACAATCTTGGACTGTAGCACTACTTAGTTTGATTGAGTTAGCTTGAATGTAAGATATAAAACCTGTGGCGCACGCGCAGCGTGCGCCACAGGTTTTATATCTTACTTAGATTAATATAGCGCCTTCCAACTATTTCCATAAAACAAAAGGGACGCATTGCGCCCCTTTTATTTTATGAATTGGATAAATTCTTAGCTATCTAAATGCTTTTCGATAGTGGTAGATAGTGTTGCCTTAGGGACAGCACCGACAACCACATCCACCCGTTGACCACCCTTAAATAACATGAGCGTGGGAATACTGCGAATGCCATATTGTCCAGCTACAGCAGGATTCTCATCGGTATTGAGTTTGAAAACCTTGATTTTGCCCTCATATTGTGTGGCGACTTCTTCCACTACGGGAGCAACCATACGACAGGGACCACACCAAGGGGCCCAAAAATCTACTAGAACAGGGATGTCACTTTTAAGTACGTCCTGCTCAAAGCTAGCATCTGTGACGGCGATCGCTGATGACATGCTTTGCTAACTCCCTAAATACTAAAAACTTTAACTTTCAAAAATTATGTGTAGGTAGTATAACAGCTAGAATTGCACATTTGCTAAAAACCAGAATTGTTAAGCAGAATAATCAATAGTCTTCATGTTTTACCTATAAAGTGTGGCGCGGCTCCGCCGCGCCACACTTTATAGGTAAAAATAATAAACCTTCTTATACTGCTGATACTCATAAGCTCAGTCACTAAGGGACTTGCTAGAAAATAAGATACCAATCCAGATTTTCCAGAATAAGTAGGGCGGCTTCGCCGCCCTACTTATTCTGGTTTTATATTGGTACTTTATTAAATCGCAAGCCCCTAACCAATTTTTGCCTACCATAGGCAAAAAAGTAAGAAACTAAACCTTCTTATATTGCTAATACTTATAAGCTCAGGCACTAACCATTTTTGCCTACCATAGGCAAAAAATAAGAAACCGCCTTTGCTGCTCATAAGCTCAGGCGGAATGTGGTGTGAGGAGTGAACGGAAACTTGCGTCTCCGCTTACATATATATTGTAGTCTAATTCTCTAATATGAATACGATCGCCCAATTTTTCCGAGTTTTTCAAAGTCGCAAAATGGCGGCGCTGTTATCACTAGGCTTTGCATCAGGTTTACCCTACGCACTTACCGATGATGCTTTTCGTGCATGGCTTACCAGTGCTAAGTTTGACCTTAGTACAATCGGTTGGTTAGGTTTAGTTTCACTACCCTATTCTCTCAAATTTTTGTGGTCGCCATTTATTGATCGCTTTGTGCCACCATTTTTAGGACGGCGCAGAGGTTGGATTTTACTGACACAGGGGGGATTAATAATTGCAATATTATCGATCGCGTTACAAATGTTTACGATTGACCAGCTTGACTTGTCTAGTCGTAACGGAGCTTTACCAATGTTGGCGATCGCGGCTTTGATACTTGCCTTTCTTAGTGCCACTCAAGATATCGCGATCGATGCTTATCGGACTGATGTTCTAGAAGCACAGGAGGTAGGAGCAGGGATTGGCATTTGGGTAATGGGCTATCGGATTGCCCTACTATTTGCAGGATTTGTGGGATTTAATTTAGCAACTCGATTAAGTTGGAAATCTCCCCTTTCACAGTTTCTATTTGATAACGGATTTACTAATTTAAGCCTCAGCAAATTTGGTTGGGCATGGGTATATGTGCTTTTAGCGATCGTGATGAGCTTTGGACTGATTGCCACGATCGCAGCCCCCGAACCACCAGAAGCTAATGCTCGTCCAGCCACCTTAGACGAGGCTGTAGTTAAACCTTTTCAAGAATTTTTTCAACGCTTAGGAATAACCAAAGTATTGCTCATCCTCGTATTCACGATCTTCTATCGGTTTAGTGATGCGATGGTGGGGAAAATGGCGGTTCCTTTCTTGAAAACTCTATTTGATGATGGCACGATTGGCACAGTAAGACAGGGAATAGGTCTGGTTGCCACAATTGTCGGGACTTTGGCTGGGGGGGCAATCCTGAGCAAAATTGGCGTGAATCGATCGCTTTGGGTTTTCGGATTTCTCCAAGCGATTAGTAATATTGGCTATTATGCGATTTCTGTTGTTGGCAAGAATGATTTAGTTTTACTTGCGGCAATTAATGTAGAGAATTTTTGTAGTGGGCTAGGAACCGCAGGATTTCTAGGTTTCTTAATGGTGCTATGCAATCCTAGCTTTTCGGCAACACAGTTTGCGCTGCTCTCAAGTCTATTTGCGGTTGGGCGCGATCTAATTGCTTCGCCATTTTCAGGGGAGTCAGCCCAATTCATTCAGCGCAATATCCCCTCTTGGACAGCGATTAACCAAATTCCTTTACTAGCTGGCAGTGATGGCAAAGGTTGGGCATTATTTTTCTTATTTACGTTGATATTAGCTCTCCCTGGAATGATGTTTTTGCCATTTTTCGCACCTTGGAATGGAGAGTTTAAAAAAGTAGATTCTTTACCAATTGATTGAAATTATTGCTTCGCAATGACCCTAAACAAACAAAAGCGGCGCTTTTGTTTGTTGGGGTTTATTTTCTCTACAAGAGATTTTGGTTTGAGCGCAAAGAAATTAAATAGAGATTGTGATAAACACGATCTCTATTTAATTTCACCCGATCGCGTGAGGTAAGACGATATCAAATTCCAGTAATCTACATAGCAATGAAGCCTTAAACTGACTGCACCCAGCGCACAAGCGCTGGGTTTTTATTTGCCAAAAATTCCTATAAAAAAAGAGGACGCTTTGCGTCCTCTTTTTTTAACCCCAAATTGCTACGCTGAAAAAGAGTAAATCTACAAAAATCGTACCTAACACTGCGCCTCCAAATGCCCAGTAGCCTAAATCAGGCGATCGCATGGCTCTATTTCCCGTAATCAAGAGCAACGCTGCCAAAATACAAGCCCAAGTCATGCCCCAAGGTGTTTCTACCAAAGTTAACGCATTTTTTAAGATGGGTTGGGCGAGACTGATATTTGCTTCTACTTGCATCAAATCCTTCCAATGCGGAAAAAGATGCGCGATGTAGAAATAGAGGTCAGTAATAGTTGTCCCGAATAGTGAACCAATATAGAACCAACCACCAACTCGGTGGGAGTCTTGACGAGTTGCCCAGATTGCCCAAGGTAAAGCTAAAGCTTCGACAGGAACGTGATAGGCAGGCTCCCAACGCAGCCATCCCCAATAAAGAGAACCACATAGCCAAGTCAGACTAAATCCCCAAATGAGACTACCCCATAGCTTTGATTTGGTGTCTTCTTGGAGATGCTTGGCGATCGCTAACCAGCCAACAGTACAAATCAAGCTCAACCAAGGTGCATAGCGCACAAGTGGCGCTTCAAAAAATACGGGAACAGATACTAAAAAGAGTGATGCAAACCAGACGCGCCAATGTTGTAACAGTGAGGCGGCGGATAGCAAATATTGTGATAAGTATTGCGGAAACGCTGACGTGACATTAACAGTAGGAGGTAGAACCTGAACTGTTGCCCGTGCTAAGGTGCGCTCCTCTAGTTCAACCTTGTCAGGAGATAAAAACAAAGTATGTTAAAAAGTTATATTAATTTTTATTACTTAACATATTAACAGGATTTGGGAATAGGCTAAGCCAGACTCTAGCTTTTTTTAAGGTTATCGCTTACCCATTGCCGAAATTCTTTGAGTGTTTGGAGATCGCCTGTATCTTCCAGCGATCGCTCAAAGGTTTGCCAACTGATATTTGCTAACCAAATCCTTTGCTCAGCAAAAGGTCACACTCGATCGCCATGATCGGGTAAAGCCATGAACTCTTTGTCAGTCCAAATTTTGGCTTTAGATTTAGCTTGTTCTGCGGCGATCGTCATGCCTTTAATTTCTTTTGCTGTCGCCATTATGCATTATTCAAAATCTACAAGATTAAAAGTAATTGAAGATTGGGCGCTATGACGTACATAGATAATGTGTACAGTGTCTTCTCTAATAGCAAAAATAACTCGATATTTATTTCTTGATTTGCCGTAAAGAATTTGTCTAATTTCTTCAGATGTAGAATGATTTTCTTTAACTAAGGGGCATCGTCTGGGTTTGTCTTGTAACGTGGCGATCAAGTTCATTAACCCTCTGAACCATTGATCTGCATATTCAGGATTACGATCCTTTAGCCATAGATAAATCGCCTCTATTTGTTGTTCTGAGGAACGAGTTAACCTAACTTGAAATTCCATGTTTTTTTTGCATTTCTTCGACAAATTGATTCAAAGGTTTAGTTTGACCCTGTGCCAAGTCTTCTAATCCTTTTTTAATTCCAATGATGGTTTCTAGTTCTTCAATTGTGTTGAGCAACTGTTGATAGGAGGCTGCGTCTTGGACGACTAATTCTGCTTTGCCATTGATGGTTAATACTATGGGATGTCCAGTATTTCTCATCTGTGTGATGAGTTCACTGGTATTACGCTTGAAGTTGGATAGGGGTTGAATGTCTTGGCTGAGATTAATCATAGGGCTGCTGCACTAAATTTGCATTTAATTTCATGCTACCACGAAATAATAAAGTTGCCCTTCAAGTGGAATCTGTGATCGTGTAGTGCGATCACACTTGGTCATTTTCGGTAATTTGCAAAAGGGTTAAGGATTCTCTTGTTTTGCAGAATATATGCCATACAGAATGATTAAGCTGAATTTTTCTGTTTAATTTAAGTATTAATGTAATGTATAACTAATGTATGAAACTTTAAAAAAATTAGTCTTATAAAGTTTTAGTTGAAACTCCCAAGCTAAGCACTTCTTCTTGATAACTATTAGTTTTACTCTTAGAGACTCTGAATTTATGTCTTCAGTTATTTACCATGATGGACTTACAAAAATTCGCTATTTATTTATTGATGGTGGTTCCTTAGATTCTGTATTAGCAACATTTTCAAAAGAGCTACTTTCAGATCAGGAAATTGAAATAGATTATTTTCGCTTAGCACAAGGGTATCAAAAGGTTTTCTATTATGATTGTTTGCCTGCCCAAAAAAATGATGAAAATGATTCAGACTACCAGATTAGAATTAAGCCCAAGATTGACCTTTTCAATAAATTAAAATCACTTGATAGATTCCATGTTTATGAAGGTACAGCAAGATTTCGAGATAAACGTAGAGGGCAAGAGCAAAAACAAGTCGATACTATGATTGCTGTAGATATGCTTACTCATTCTTTTCGGAAAAATATGCATGAAGCTACTCTTATTACAGGGGATCTAGATTTTAAACCTCTCATTGATGCTTTAGTTCAGGATGGCATGTATGTTTCACTTTGGTATCCAAAAGGTAGAGTAAATTATGAGCTAGTTGATGCTGCTGACTCAAAACTACCTCTCAGATTCAGTATTGTTCAACAGTGGTTTACTAATAGATTTAATTCAAAGATAAATATTCCTGATATTACTCAGCCTCAATTTCCTGATATAGATAACGCCTGGAAACTGATTGGCACAATAGAAAAGAATTACAAAGCATTTTTGTATGAAAAACAGAGTAATTTTGCTGCCATAGTTAAGAATAAAGATGGTGAAGATTTCTTGCTTAAGCATAACAACTTGAATCAGTTAAAGTTTTATGTGGATCATGTTTATGGATTGGATGTCTTACGATAGTACGATCACTAATCTTACATATGTACTTACAAATCAAAGGGATGTCGTGGCATCAAGTGCCACGACATCCCTTTGATTTGTTTTGAATTTTTTAATAAATAGCCAGAAATATTACAGAGTCAAAGATTGAGGATTGGTTTCAATCAGTTTCGCTAAATCCTTGAGGAACTGAGCAGCATGAGCGCCATAAATCACACGATGATCGGCAGTGAGATTGACTTGCATTTGGCTGCTGACCTTGATTGCGCCATCCTTAGTTGCCACAACTTGAGGACTAGAACCACCGATCGCCAAAATTGCACCAGTTCCGGGGGGCAAAATCGCATCGAAGCGATCGACACCAAACATTCCCAAGTTAGAAATGGTAAATGTACCAGAGTTATATTCATCGGGCTGCAATTGTTTTGCACGGGCGCGTTCGACTAAACCTTTCCAATCACGAGAAAGCGTATATAGGTCAGTTTGATCAGCATTTTTCAATACGGGTGTGATCAAACCGCCGTCATCCATTGCTACAGCTACAGCAATATTAATATTGCTCTTGTACTCAATGCCGCGATCGCTGAGGCTAGCATTAACCAGAGGATGCTTGTGCAAGGTGACAGCCACAGCCTTAGCCAAAAGTGCGGTCATAGTTACGCCTTTGGACTTAACTTGCTTATATAGAGCATCCAGCGCATCGGTGGTAATCGTGTAACCCACACGGAATGTTGGCACGGAGAGGCTTTGGTTCATGTTGTTGATCACCGCCTTCTGCAAGGTAGTCAGTGATTGCACTGTACCTAATGCTGGTGTAGGGGTTGATGCTTTTGCAGCAGGGGCGGCAGTAACCGATGGCACAGGAGTTGCAACAGGAGCAGAGTTTGTTGCAGGAGTTGTTGCAGGAGTTGCCGCAGGCTGGAGAAATGCTTCGACATCGGCGGCAGTAATTCGTCCATTAGGACCAGTACCTGCGATTTTGGTGAGGTCAACGCCATTATCCTTAGCGATGCGTTTGGCTCTAGGAGATACAATTTGCCGACCTGAAGATTCTGTAGGTGCAGATTTACGAGGTGATGACACAACCACATCAGGAATCGCCGCTACGGAGGCAGCAGTTGGTGCAGAAACTAATTTGGCGGGAGGATCTTCGGACTTTTGAGGTGCAGGAGCCGTAGATTGTCCAGCCGCTTTTTGTTTAGCTTCAGCAATTTCTTCTTTTGTTTCAGCAACGTAGGCGATCGCCGAACCAACGGGGGCAGATTCGCCTTCAGGCGTAATAATTACACCGAGATAACCTTCGTAGAAACTTTCGACATCCATATCGGCTTTGTCAGACTCTACGATCACGACAGTTTCGCCTTTTTCCACTTTGTCTCCGGGGGATTTCACCCAAGAGGTGATTTTGCCTTCGGTCATGGTGGAGCTAAGCGCGGGCATGAAAATTTCGTAAATCATAGGGAATTTATCAAGGTCTGTATAAAATCTGTTTTACAGCGAACAAAGTCAATGGCTGAAGTCGAAACGCCATCATAAATCTTAACGTGTTTTGGCTACCGATCGCGATCGCTTTACTCATTCATTTCTCGATAAATTGTGGCAGTTGCAGGTGAAGCTTGGGTCAGGTATTGGAAAATCCAGAATTTAAACAATCCATCTAAAAACACGGGTACAACGGCAATAAACGACTGAGCCAAAATTTTATTCTCAGGCAGACCGAAATGTTCAAATACCACAGTTAATAGTGCATCCCATCCTTCGCTAGAGTGGAACCCCACAAACGTATCCGTTGAGATAATAATTAAAAAAGCTTTAGCATTGTCATTCAGACTATAGAGAACTTCATCAAGAAATTCTTTGATTGTTTTTAGTTCTTTGCGACCTGAGAGTAGAAAAAGATAAAAGACAAAAGCGGCAGTGATGTCAGCTAGTAAGTTTTTAACTCCATCAAGACTTTCTTCATTATATTTTTTTAAAATCTTCAATGATTCTTGTTGAATTAAAGCTTCAACTTCTTCTGATTCTGAAGATTTTTTTTCAGGGTTTTCATTTGTTGCTTCTTCAGGTTTAGCAGATTCAGGTTTAGCAGATTCAAGTTTAGCCTTTGATTGTTCCAGCATTATTGACTTGATCATCTGGTTAAATTCAATCCGCTCTTTAGCTGATTGCAAAGCTTTAAAAGCTTTTTCTTCGATCGCAGGACTAAACTTGATAGCCATATTATTAGCATCGGTAAAGCTATTAATCATGGGGCTAAATACAACTGCTTTTGACAAAAACTGTACCGCAATTACAGTAATCACCAGAATAATGATGTATCTCAAAGCTTGATTAATTCGCTCTCGCGATTGCCTTAATTCCTCAACAATCCCCTTTTCATAATCAGAATAAGAACCACTAAGATTCCGTTTGACCCGATCAAAGGCTTTAAAAAACGACCCCGGTAAAATACTTTTCTCAATGGGTGTTACCTGTTGAGGAGGTCTTTTATAGTTTTTGGGCTTACCATTGCCAAACATTTGGAACTTCTCATCTTCCTCTGATTCTCTTTCCACTGATGAGCTTTGGTTATCGTTGGTGTAGTTTTTGCTAGATGCAACAGCTACATCAATGGTGCGATCTCTTGATTCTTGATAGCGGTTGAGGGTGTAATCAATAAATGCAAGTTTTTGATAAATAGAGAATCTACGGCTGTTACCACTGAGTTGATTAGCCGATAGTTGTCCACTTCCTACAGGATCATTGACCTGATTGTTAGCTGTATATTTAGCGATCGCTGTATTTGCAGAGTTAGTTTCACTTTGAGTTTGCAGATAGGGGAGCGAGGCACTGACTTTATAAAAATTTAAGCGAACATTAATCGTTCTAAGATATTTTTGGAGTTGAATCTCAAATACACTAAACACACTGCGGCTAAAGCTGCCATCATTGAAGATTTTATTGCCATTAAAGTTTTCTTCTTCAATTTGCTTGATACTAACAGCCGCTTCAAAAGCCTCATTGATAGATCTTTCGGGAGTATTCTTGACCCAAGAGAAAATATTTTGCAAAGGTGAGTCGTTGTTGTCAGAAGAGTTAGATTT
Organism: uncultured cyanobacterium; assembly: GCA_963703315.1. Classification (GTDB taxonomy): domain Bacteria; phylum Cyanobacteriota; class Cyanobacteriia; order Pseudanabaenales; family Pseudanabaenaceae; genus Pseudanabaena. Next base: position 905,311 of record OY969811.1, read on the forward strand.
CATAGTGGGGCGATCGCGTCAAGACGCTAGTGTTTAGCAAAATGAGCAGAAGGACTGATTAGTCACTGTTTAATTTAAGAGATCACAGCTACCCAAAAAGTAAGTAGCGACGCTACTTGCTTAATCAAGATGGTGTACTGATGGGGACTTCAATTCTAAACTTTGTGCCTTTCCCAATGGCAGAAAAGCATTCTAATTTGCCTTGATGTTTTTCTACCACAATTTGATAGCTGATCGATAGCCCCAAGCCTGTACCTTTACCCACAGGCTTAGTGGTAAAAAATGGGTCAAAGAGCTTTTGGCGAATATCTTCGGGAATACCATAGCCATTATCAGCAATCCAAATCACCACTGATGTTTGTGGAGCATCGGCAACAGGCTGTTTTAACTCAGTTGTGATCGTAATTTCGCCAGCACAATTTTTTTCTTTGAGGTTTTCATCGATCGCATCGATCGCATTACTTAAAACATTCATGAATACTTGGTTAAGCTGCCCCGTATAGGCATTCACCATCGGAATATCCCCATAGCACTTGATTAAGTTAATCGGAGGACGATCTTTATGGGCTTTGAGACGATTTTGCAAAATTAATAACGTACTATCAAGACCTTCATGAATATCAAAGGGCTTTCTTCCTTCTTGATCAGTACGCGAAAAATTGCGTAAGGATAGAACGATTTGGCGAATGCGCTCAGCCCCTATTTTCATTGATGCGAGCATTTTCGGTAAGTCTTCTTGGATAAATTCCAGATCGATTTCACTCAAAAATTTCGTGATTTCGGGGATCGGTTCAGGATAATGCTTTTGATAAAGGGCGATCGCCTCTAGTAAATTTTGGACAAAGCGACTGGCATGGTTCAGGTTGCCGTAGATAAAGTTAACGGGATTATTAATTTCATGCGCTACACCTGCCACTAACTGCCCCAAGCTGGACATTTTTTCGGTTTGAATCAGTTGGCTTTGGGTTTTTTGGAGGTCAGCAAGGGCATTTTTGATCAGTAAGGCTTGGGCTTGGGCATTGGCGGCATTGGCTTGGGCAGAGTCAAATAATTCCGCTTGATCGATCGCGATCGCCAATTGGTTAGCAACTGCTTGCAATAGCTCAACTTCATCGCCACGCCACGGACGACTACCCTGACAATGTGCCGCCACAATTACCCCTAACTTTTGCGATCGGGTTTTAATTGGTACAAGTAACTGCGAAGTAAATCCATATTCAGCAAGGACGATGCGACTAACATTGTCCAAATCTGGATTGGTATAAATCGATTGAATTTGAATAATTTCTTGCTTGAGTAAGCGTTGTCCTAGTTTGGGTAATTGCGAAAGCGGATAGGTCGGGGCATCCATCAGGGAGACTTGACTCGCGGCATAATGCACTAGCTGAAATTCGGCGGGATCGGTATTGGGAATATACCAAAAGAAATTACATAGATCGATTCGCAGTAAATCCTGTACCTCATTTACTGCGGTTGCCAAAATCGTATTCAGATCTAAGGAGTTACGAATTTGGCTAGTTAGACGACGATTTAAGATCTCTTCGCGCTTGACTAGATCTTTGTAGCTTTGGCGCGATCGCTCTAGCTCCATTTCGGCACGGCGGCGCTCGGACTGCTCAATTTTGCGATCGCTAATATCATGGGCAACAATCACAATGTTCTGCATATCCCCCTGTTCATTTCGCATCACACTGCCCGACGACTCCAAGATCCGCCAAGTACCATCTTTGTGCTGCATTCGATATTCTAAAACTTTGCCCACTCCCGTTTTTAAGGTTTCTTCCGCCGCTTGAAGCACTTGGACTTGATCATCGGGATGAATTTTATCGTATGCCCATGTGCCTTGTAGTTCGGCAGTCGTATAGCCCAAAACCTTCTCGTAGGATGGACTATTGTAAATGCGATAGCCCTGAGCATCGATCACTGCAATTAGATCGGCAACATTCTCCATAATCGATCTCAACAGGCGATCGCTTTGCAATGCTGATAGGTCAGAGGGATCGGCTTGGTGATTGGCTGATTCTGCCTGATGCTCGATACTTGCGTCCGTCATAATGAGTTTTTAGAGATAGGACAGCATGAAATCAAAATAAGTTTGCCTAACTGTGTAACCAAATGCAATAGCATTTTTTAAGTAGCTAATTTAGTTTTGAATGAAATGTTGAATCTTAATTTAAATCTTAATTTGAATCTTACTGGGAATCGTAATTTGCAGCCTAGTTTGGATCGAACAAATAATCGCGTATATAGCGCTTTTAAAGAAATGATTGTCTCCCCGCCGAAGGGGGGGAGACAATCTCGTACTTCACTAGACCAGTCTCTATGGTTAAAAGGACTAACGATCGCGATCGCCTGTGTGATCACAACTTCCTTGATGATGCTATTGGCTGCTCCCAGCATGGCAGCATTACCCACCAAAAGTGCAATCAAAGATCCGCGCATTATCTTACGCAATGCTTTACCCATTGACAACGATCCTCTCCGTGACATTCAGCGCACCCTAGAGCAAATGCCCCGCCAAGCCAATCTCAAGCGCTGGAGTAGTCTCAAAAAAGATGCGGAAGTCATTTCCCAGAGCCTAACCCAAAACCGCGATCAGCTAATTGCCGAAGTTAAGGGCGATCGCCAAGCATTAGTTACAGAACATTTAACTAGCTTAGCAACGGCATTAGTACCGCTTCAAGAAGCGATCGCGATTAAAGACCGCAACAGTGTCAAAGCTTTATCGGAAAAGGCGTTGGACTATGTAGGTTTAGTAGAAACCGACTTTATTCAAGCATTCCCCTTTGAAGTACCAGCGAAGTATGCCAGCTTGCCTCAACTCAAAGGTCGCGCCCTCGTTGAGTTAGCCACCGAAAAGGGCAATCTCACGATTACTGTCGATGGCTACAATGCCCCAGTTAATGCAGGTCAATTTGTGGATCTCGTCCAAAAACGCTTTTACGATGGCTTGACCTTTACCCGTGCTGATGAGAACTACTATCTGCAAACAGGTGATCCCGATGGTGCAGCCGATGGCTATATCGATCCCAAAACTGGTAAAGATCGGACAGTACCAATTGAAGTGCGTCTCCCCGATCAGAAAGTTCCTAACTATGGCAAAACCTTTGAAGAGCTAGGTTTGTCAGGAACCTTGCCAGTGTTGCCTTTTGCAGCTTTTGGTACTGTGGCAATGGCACATCCTAACGATAATCCCAATGCTGGTTCATCGCAGTTTTTCATCTACTTGTTTGAATCAGAATTAACACCCGCAGGCTTAAATTTGCTAGATGGCAACTACACCGTTTTTGGATATGTCACCGATGGCAAGGAAACTTTGGATAAACTAAGACTAGGCGACAAAATTTTGTCTGCCCGCGTCATCAGTGGTGCGGAAAATCTGATCAAGTAAGTTGATGGGGCAATTAAATATAAAACCCCAAAACCTGTGGCGCACGCGCAGCGTGCGCCACAGGTTTTGGCTCTGGTTTTTAATTATGCCAAGCTACTTATAGCTATCGTCAGTCTTGTTAGGACACAAAACCAGAAGACGAGTTGCGGCGCTTCGCGCCGCAACTCGCTTCTTGGGTTTTGATTTGTCCTAATACAAATAGCGATGATTACATCACAATTATGAGGAAACAAATTTAATGGGTACTACCCGCAACGAACCGTATATTTTGAGCCTGCCAAATTCTAGTAGTGCCATGTATTTAGCAGGGACACGCGAAGAAAATTTGAAATTACTTGCAGCCGAGACAGGTGTACGGATGGTCATGCGGGGGCAAGACCTATTGATTGAAGGCACAACTGAGCAGATTAAGCTTTGTGAGCAATTGATTACAGCCCTCAAGCCGATGTGGTCACAGGAGCAAGCGATCGCTGCTGTCGATATTCGTGCTGCCCGTCAAGCGATCGCCGAAGAACGCTCTGGAGAATGGCGCGATCGGGCTACTATTTCCCGTAATCGGCGGGGAGACTCGATCCAGCCCCGTACCCATCGTCAACAGCAATATGTGCAGGCAATGGAAAGCCACGACTTAATTTTTGGAGTGGGACCTGCGGGGACGGGTAAAACCTATCTCGCGGCAGTGGCGGCAGTGAGTGCCTTGCAAAGCGGTAAATTTGAGCGGATTATTCTCACCCGTCCTGCGGTCGAGGCTGGCGAAAGTTTGGGCTTTTTACCCGGAGATTTGCAGCAAAAAATTGATCCCTATCTGCGTCCTCTCTACGATGCGATGCACGAAATGATCGGTGCGGAGAAAGTACCGCAATTAATGGAGAGGGGCATCATTGAAGTCGCGCCTCTAGCCTATATGCGCGGACGTACCCTCAGTAACTCCTTCATCATTGTTGATGAGGCGCAAAATACCACTGCTGCCCAAATGAAGATGGTTTTAACCCGTCTCGGATTTAAGTCGCGGATGGTGGTCACTGGCGACATCACCCAAATTGACTTGCCCCGTCATCAAAAATCGGGTTTAGTGATTGCCATGAATATTTTGCAAGGGGTTCAAGGCGTTTCGTTTAACCTATTTGATAAATCCGATGTGGTGCGTCATCCTCTAGTCCATAGCATCATTGCCGCCTATGAAAATTCAGAATCAGAATAAATAGGAGGTGACGCTTTGCGTCACCTCCTATGTTCAGCAAATTAAAAACTATGACCTGCGAACTAAATCCTGAAAATATTCAAGTCACGATCAAGCTATTTGCGATTTTCCAAGAAGTATATGGCGTTGATCAAATGCAAATTGAGCTTGAGTTAGGTACGAACGTATCACAAATATTCGATCGCCTAGTTAGTCAGCACCCACACCTCGAACAATGGCGATCGCTGACTCGATATGCAATTAACTTAAACTTTGTTGAACCCGATACGGTTCTAAATAATGGTGATGAAATTGCGCTGATCCCCCCTGTAAGCGGTGGTTAGCAACCAGCCGCCTCGGTAATTAGCCCTGCCCTGACCAATCCAGTAAGCCACTAAACTGATGTAAGTCAATAAAACTAAGCTGCAAAAGGATCATCAACAAGGGGCCTTCTTGTCTTGCTTGCCAGCGCTTGGCAACGGCTAATTGTTCGTGATCAACGACAGACAACTCCAGTAGGTGTCTCTCTAAATCTTCTTGGCGACTAGCGATCGCGTATGTCTGGGATTGATAACTCATTGAAATCAAATAACTATCTACTTAAGCGATTTGGATTAATAGCGTAGCGCACATTACCACATCTATCAACGCCCGTCAAAGTTATTTTTTATAGCGGTAGCTAAACCTAAAAAGAGAGTTGCGGCGCTTCGCGCCGCAACTCTCTTTTTAGGTTTTATGTCTTAACTAGCTATAACTTCATTTTTAAGTTCATCATAAAAATAAAAATCACTATAGAATGGTGTAATTCAGCTTAGTTATCCGAGCTTGACAGCACCTTGCACTTAAATCTGAACAGAAATTTTTATAAAAGTGTTGATTATCAACACTTTTATAAAAATTTCTGTAGTTTGTTTGATCGAAAATAGCTGTAAGAATAATCCTGCTTATGCCGTTTGTAAAAATTTGTCATGCCATCATAGCTTTTGACTAAATGAATAACTCTAAGGTTTTTGAAGAAATATCTGTGAAAGATTGGAAAGCTCTTCAGCAAGAAATGAAAGAGTTACGGAAAGAGGTCAGCCGACTTCAGATGGAAAATAGCGATCTAGAAAACTCTTTACTAACTGCAATTGAACATGGAGATCTCGTTGAAGCAGAACTACTAGAAGTTAATAAAAAATTAAAAAGTGAAATTGTCGAGCGTAAAATGGCTCAAGCTACGTTGCAATCAATTTTAGAGATTGTCTATCGAGATAAAAACGATCTTGAAATTATGTTGGCAACGGCTACGGAGCATGGTGATGCGATCGAATATGAACAATACAATCGTGCTGTGGAAACCATGCGCCAAAGTGAAGAACAGTTCAGAGCGATCGCCGAATCAACCAGTATGGCAATGTGTGTGAGCCGTCTAGCCGATGGAACTATCACCTATGCGAATACTAGTGCTGGTACGATGCTCCAAAGGGAAGTCCATGAATTAATACATCAGTCAATTCGCGATATTTATTATCTTGAATCAGAATGGCAATCTCTCCAACAGCAATTTTTGGCAAAGCAACGAATTCGTGACTATGAAATTCGATTACGCAATCCAAATCAAGAACCTCTATGGGTATTGGCATCTTTACATTTGCTATGGCTCAAAGGAGAACAAGTTCTTTTAAGCACTTTCTATGACATTACTTTACTTAAGACCACAGAACTTGCCCTGCGTGATTCAGAGACTAAATTAAGAGAACAGGCTAATCTGTTAGAACATCGTGTAGAAGAGCGAACTTATGATTTGAAGTTAGCAAAGGAAGCCGCAGAAGCCGCAAGTCTCTCTAAGGCAGCATTTTTAGCCAATATGAGCCATGAATTGCGAACACCTTTGAATGCGATTCTTGGTTTCGCTCAGCTTATGCTCTATGATCAAGAGCTAAATAATCAACATCAAAGTGATCTCCAGACTATCTGCAACAGTGGTAATCATTTGCTAAATATGATTAATGACATCTTGGAAATGTCAAAGCTTGAAGCTGGTAGCGTACTTTTGCGAGAGAAGGAATGCTATCTCTATGAGATTGTAGATACGGCAAGAGATATGCTAATGCTCAAAGCCCAAGAGAAAGAGTTATTATTTGATTTTAAAATCCATCCAGATGTCCCTGCCTATATCTATGTCGATGAAGGCAAGCTGCGCCAAATATTAATCAATTTGATTAGTAATGCCATCAAATTTACAAGTACAGGACATATTTATGTTCGGGTGATGCCCTCAGTCATCACAGAGACATCTAAGCAAGAAAATCACCAACACCTCTATTTTGAAATTGAAGATACGGGTAGTGGCATCTCTGAGGCAGAGTTACAAACTTTATTTCAACCTTTTGTCCAGACAGAATCAGGTAGGCGATCGCAAGAAGGTACGGGCTTAGGTCTATCAATTAGTTATAACTACGTCAAGCTCATGGGTGGAGATATGTCAGTAACTAGTAAACTAGGGCAAGGTTCCACTTTTAGATTTTGTATTCCGATTAGGTCGTTGGGCTTATTTAATCAAGATTCTTCAGACAAATCACTAAGTCGGGTAATTGGTGTGGAGAGTAGAGAGACTTACCGCATCTTAATAGCCGAAGATATTCGCCTCAATCGCCAACTCTTAACTAGAATTTTGTCACCTTTAGGTTTTGAACTACGAGAAGTCACTAATGGAGAAGAGGCGATCGCTATATGGCAGTCTTGGTTGCCTCATCTCATTTGGATGGATGTAAGGATGCCAATATTAAGTGGACAGGAAGCAACAGCCGCTATTCGAGAAATTGAAGCAAAGACCAATGTTCCCGCATCTCAAAAGGTACGAATTATCGCTTTAACTGCAAGTCTCATCGATCTTCGAGAAGAGGAGCTATATCTAAATGGTTTTGACGGATTTGTGGCTAAACCATTTACTGAAGATAAAATATTTTCGAGAATGGCTGAGCATTTAAACTTGCAATACATCTACAGCGATGCAAATTAATTTTCCCATAGACAAGAGGCTTTAAGCCTCTTGTCTATCTCACGTATGAACGAAATGGTGAATCTCTTTCAGCTAAGATTTCTTGCATTCTTAAGGTGTTATACACAGGATTATCTTGGTAACTTCCATAAAGAATGATGTTTGCTAAAAATCCATTTACTCCCCGTATATCTTCAATCCGTTCCACATATTTGCAAGATTTAATCGATGGATTGTCTTTACGCCAGTTTAAATATTCAGAATAGCTACCTGCAATAATTAAAATCTGGGTGTTTTTGGAACTGTCAGTAATAGCTTTCATTTGTATACTATCTTTTATATCTATAATATTTTCTAGTCAAGTCTCAAGTTAATTCCCCGTTTGCAATCTTCAACAAACTTAGTATAACTTAACACATTTTGTCGTCACCCATTAAGGTGTAGAAAAGGATGAATAAAAGCGAAGCTTGGATGCAGCATTTCCTATAAACAATCGTGTAGACTAAGAACTAAAAAATGAGCTATACCAAAACACAAAATGGCTACGCCATTTTGTGTTTTTAAAAACCTTACTGGGTTTGGCTTTCAATTCACAAAAGTGTCGTCACACTTTTGTGAATTGGTATTAATTGTGGTTATTTGGAATTTTTGCAATGCGTCTTAAACCTTATCTAATGTCAGTCTTAGTTGCACTCTTACTAATCATCACTAGTTGTGCTTCCTTAGGACAATCTGCTAATGCTCAACTGTCTGATTCTCAATTTGAAGCCAAAGTTTTAGAGATTATTCGCAAAAATCCACAGGTGATTTTAGACTCAGTGCAGTCTTACCAAAGATCGCAGGCTCAACAGGAAGAACAAGCCCGCGATAAGATACTGTCACAAATTCGCCAAGAGCCACGTTTGCTACTTCGCAATTCGCCAGTTACAGGTTCAGCAAGCCAAAAAATTATTATGGCGGAGTTCTCAGATTTTGAATGTCCTTATTGCGCTAAAGCTCAGGCAGTAGTCAAGGAATTCATGACAAAAAATCAGAAGGATGTCACCTTGGTATATAAGCATTTCCCACTTACGGAAATTCATGCACAGGCAGAACCTGCGGCGCTTGCTTCATGGGCGGCTTGGCAACAAGGTAAGTTTTGGGAATATCATGATGCGTTGTTTGAGCAGCAGAGTAAACTTGGCGAAGAATTTTATTTGGAATTAGCGAAGAGTTTGAAACTTGATGTGGATAAATTTAATCGCGATCGCCAAAGTAAAGAAGCTAAAGAAACCATCAAAAAAGATTTTGAACTTGGTAAGTCTTTAGGAGTACGTGGTACACCTTCCTTTGTTGTGAATGGTGTATTTCTCTCTGGAGTGCCAGATGTCAAGAATTTAGAAGATTTAGTTGCTCAAATTAAAGCAGGTAGATAATTTGGCGTTGCATATAGCGTTAATAAAAAAGCCGCCTACAGGCGGCTTTTTTATAGCGTTTCACAGTCTAGTGAAGTACGGGATTGTTTCCCCGCCGAAGGCGGGGAAACAATCCTCTGTATCTAGCTTGTTTGAAAAGCGCTAGATTAACCTTCTTTTAGTTGACTAGAAGGTGAATCTAGGTCAAAGAGAACTTGCAACATTTGCATAGCCTTACGGCGCGTCTCAATATCCTGTTGAGCGCGAAGCTGCACCATTGGATCATGCAAAATTTTATTGATGATGCCGCGAGTCATACTCTCGATCACATCTTGATGTTTGTCCGCAAAGTCATTACCGAGACGCGATAGAGCTTTCTCCATTTCCTGCTCGCGGATGATTTCCATCTTTTGACGCAGCTTGCTGATTGTGGGAACTGTCTCTAGCGATCGCCACCAGCTATCAAACTCCGCCACACAACCTTCCAGCAAAATTTCAGCTTGCATCGCCATTTGACGACGGCTTTCTTGGTTCTCAGCTACCACTGCTTGCAAATCGTCAACGTTATAAGCTTTGGTATTTGGCAACTCGTTTACGTCAGAACTGATGTTGCGTGGTACGGAAATATCTACCAGAGTCAAGCCAGTGTGATTAGTAGCAATTTCTTCCAGATTTTTACGACTGATGATCACCTCGGTCGAAGCCGTACTGGTAAAAACTAAGTCAGAAATTGATACACAATCAAACATCTGCTCAAGGGGATGAATATCGAACTGAGCGCCACTTGTTTCAAATTCTTTGAGCATAGCTTCAGCCCGCGATCGCGATCGATTGACGATCGCAATTTTTTGCGCCCCTTTGGAAATTAAATGCTTTACTAACAAGCGTGACATTTTGCCAGCGCCGATGATTGTCGTATGCTTATCCGATAAATTTTGCAGCTTAATTTGAGCTAGCTCCACTGCCGCCGAACTGATCGATACAGCACCTGTACCAATTTCGGTTTCAGTGCGAACTCGTTTACCTGCGGACAAAGCTTGTTTAAAAAGTTGGTTGAGAATTCGACCTGCGCCATTATGCTGCTGGGCGAGGCGATGCGTATTTTTGACTTGGGCAAGAATTTGACCTTCACCAAGCACGAGACTGTCTAAGCCTGAGGCAACTCGCATCAAGTGAGTCACGGCATCTTGGCGAAGCAAAATAAACAGATAGCGACGGAGGTACTGTAGAGGTAGTTGGCTAAATTCCGAAAGAAACTGCATAATTTCACGAATGCCACTTTCAGCTTCGCTAGTGACTACATACAACTCTAAGCGGTTACAGGTGCTTAAAATGGCAGCTTCTTCGATACTCGGATAGCTCATCAGTTGAGCGATCGCAGCTTCCATACGATCTTCAGGAATACTCAGCTTTTCCCGTACTTCCACAGTCGCCGTTTTATGACTCAAGCCAACAACTGCAATATTCATATCGTAAATGCGTTTCTTATTTAGGAATTGGACTAGAAATTATTATCTTATTGGATGAGCTTATCAGGAGATAGCTACCACTGTAGTAGGTACTTATTACTCCTTAACTTTCTGTAATATAGCTGTTGCTATTCTTTAAAAACCCCAAAAAGGTAAAGGAAAGTGCTTCGCACTTTCCTTTACCTTTTTGGGGTTTTTAATTACCAGCGCCATAGGCACTGGTAATTTTAAGTTATTAACGCAAATTAATAGTCTTAGGGCTATCGCCAGTCAAGTGAATGGTGTCAACAAAACGAGCAGTCTTGGATTGAGTGGAGATGACCAAAGACTGAGTACGGCAACCGCCACCAAAGAAGCGCACGCCTTCCATCAAGGTGCCTGGAGTAATACCACAACCAGCAAACAATACGTCTTTACCGCAAGCCAATTCGTGAGCATCATAGACTTTATCGCCATCTTCAATACCCATTTCCTTAAGACGAGCCAAGTTGCCTTCACGAGTCCACTTCGCACTTTCAGGAGTATTAACTTCGGCTGGGTCATACACTAGACGACCTTGGAAATGTCCACCCAAGCAACGCATTGCCGCCGCAGAAATTACGCCTTCAGGTGCAGCACCGATACCCATCAAAGCATGAATGTTTGTACCAGCAAAACCACAACAAATTGCGGCAGATACGTCACCATCACTGATCAAACGGACACGAGCGCCCGCAGCACGAATTTCGGAGATCAAACCTTTGTGACGAGGACGATCCATAACTACTACGACCAATTCTTCGATCGAGCGATTTAGACATTCTGAAAGAATTTTCAGGTTTTCGGTAGGTGTTTTACGAATATCGACATGACCCTTTGCGGCAGGAGGTGCAGCTAGTTTGTCCATATAAAAGTCTGGAGCGCGGAATAAGCCATTGCGCTCAGAGATTGCCAATACAGCCATTGAGCCATTTTGACCATAAGCAACGAGGTTTGTGCCTTCGCAAGGATCAACCGCGATGTCGATTTCTTGTAATTCTTCAATGGTGCAGAATTCAGCAGCATTTGGCTGTGTGCATACACCTACTTCTTCACCGATATAAAGCATGGGCGCTTCGTCACGTTCGCCTTCACCAATAACGATGCGTCCACGCATATGAATTTTGTTCATCCGTTCGCGCATTGCTTCAACAGCAGCTTCATCAGCTTCGTCTTTTTTGCCCAAGCCCATCCACTTAGAAGATGCGATCGCTGCCTGTTCTACGACCTCAATAATCTCAAGGCTGATTGTATTATCCATGCTTAGGAATCCCTATATTTATCTAAATTTTACAACTATTAAGCTTTTGTTATGTTCTAGAAATTTTTTAGAAACAGAAAACAAAGTTAAGTTTAGTTGTGCCTTACTACACAACCTCGTAATTTAGTTTACAGGTCAGACAGCCCAGAAGCTTATAAGAAGAACAAATGAGTAATATTAAGTTTTGATAATTTGTAGAAAAATTTAGAGAATAATTTTTCGCTATGGCTGTGAGTAAGTAGGCTTAAATTAAATATAAAATCCTAAAACCTGTGGCGCACGCGCAGCGTGCGCCACAGGTTTTAAATCTGGTTTTTAATTGTGTCGAGGTACTTAGTCGTTTTTAATTTTAAGCAGTGACAAGGAATTTATTTTGAGCATACTAATTCGACAAAGCCAGATTATTTTGCCCGATCGCGAGACTTTGGTAGGAGATGTCTATGTCAAGCATGGCAAAATCGAGGCGATCGCCCCTTCCCTAAATCCTGCCGATCTCAGCCCTGATGAACAACCTTTAGAAATTATCGAAGCATCTGGCTTGACCTTACTAGCAGGCGTAATCGATCCGCAGGTGCATTTTCGTGAACCGGGACTAGAGCATAAGGAGGATTTACGGACTGCCAGCCATGCCTGTGCTAAAGGTGGTGTGACTAGCTTTTTAGAAATGCCAAATACTCGTCCACTGACAATTACGCAAGCGGCATTAGAGGACAAGCTCAGTCGGGCGGCTAGCAAATGTGTGGTGAATTACGGCTTTTTTATTGGGGCAACGGCAGAAGTTTTACCTGATTTGCTCACGGCTAATCCCACCTGTGGCATCAAGATATTTATGGGATCGATGCATGGGGCTTTGCTAGTCGATCAAGAGGAAGTTTTAGATCGGATTTTTTCGCAGGGCGATCGCCTGATTGCAGTTCATGCTGAGGATCAAGCAAGGATTGCTCAACGTCGTCAGGAATTTGCGGGTAGTAAAGAGCCTGCGCTGCATTCGATTATTCAAGACAATCAAGCGGCGCTCAATGCTACACAATTAGCGGTCAAACTTTCTAAAAAATATCAAAGACGGTTACATATTCTGCACTTGTCCACAGGGGAAGAGGCGGAATTTTTGCGCCAAGATAAACCTGCATGGGTGACTGCGGAAGTAACTCCCCAGCATCTATTGCTAAATATTGGTGCTTACGAAAAAATTGGTTCCCTCGCCCAAATGAACCCACCCTTGCGATTGCCCCGTGATCAAGAAATTCTCTGGCAAGCCCTGCTAGATGGTGTGATTGACTTTATCGCCACTGACCATGCGCCCCATACCTTAGCGGAGAAGGGATTAGCCGCTAATGAAGATCTCCCATCGAACCAATCTGAAAAGTCCTCTAAAGATACAGTATTGCTAGAGCCAGCGAATGTACCATCGGGAATGCCGGGGGTAGAGACATCCTTAGCATTGATGCTGACCCAAGCCGCTAAGGGACGTTGCACAGTCCATCAAGTTAGCCAATGGATGAGCTGCAATGTAGCGAAAGCCTACAAAATTGCCAATAAAGGTGAAATTCGGGTCGGTTGGGATGCGGACTTGGTGCTAGTGGATCTACACAAATATAAGCCTGTACGGAATGAAGATATGTTGACTAAATGTGGTTGGAGTTCCTTTGCAGGATGGGACCTTACAGGTTGGGCAGTAACAACAATTGTCGGTGGACAAGTGGTTTTTGCTAATGGCAAAGTTAACCCTGATGTGCGTGGTCAAGCCTTGCAATTCGGTTGATAATGTAACGCGCAAAGCGCGTCACATTATTTGGGAGCTATATTTAGAAATTAGTTAGAAATTAGAAAGTAGCGTTAGACAACATTCTGGTGAGCTTGCTTTGCAGAATGATTTACAAGATTTATGAGAATTATCCGAAAAACATCGATTTTATTAATAGCGATCGCTACAGGTTTGTTAACAGCCTGTAGCAACGCCAATACGGGTAATAGTAATTTCTCCATGCCAGCGATCGATACCACCAAAGTCTCGCCTACCGCTACCCCAACTACTACCCCGACAAGCTCAACGGCTCCTACTAACTCACCAAGTGCTAGTCCCAAACCTGCGATCGCCCCTACCAATTTACCTAGCAATTTACCTAGCAATTTACCTGAACTAGAAATCAAAGAACTTGAGCCTTACAAGCATCGCTCTGGCATTCTGGAAATGACAGTGCCGAAGGGTTGGAAAGTAGCTGATCAAAGTCAGACAGGTGAAATATTGGTAACTTGGAACGAAAAATCGGGACGTGCCACAATTTCCACAAATATTTTTGTACCACCGAGTGAAATTCCTGAAAATCGGCTGGGTGATACTTTTACCACAATTATTAAGGGTATGTATGGTAATCAGCCTGATTTTGCCATGCAAGCGCCTGTGGTCGAGACTACAGGAACTATCGTGATCGTCTGGACATCGACATTAACCATCGGTAATACCAAACTCAAATTTTTAGCTAATAGTAAACTCCAACGGAGCAATAACAAGTTTGTAATTTTAACTTTTGGTGCGATCGAGCCAAAATTTGTAGAGTTAAGGGATTACTTCGTTAAAATAGCCAACAACCAGATTGTCAATGCCAGTCTTGCTATCCCTTAAAACTAACTTTTAATAATTAACAATGCGAAAACCTAATTCGATAACTGCTACCTTTGGCGCGATCGCCATTTTAGCTAGCTTACTCGGCAGTTGCGCCCCCGAACAAGCCAGTAATCCGACCGCTAGCCCTAGTGCGGCAACAAAAACTCCTGATGCCAAGAGTGTCGCCACAAAAACAGATGCGGCAACCAAATCTGATGCTCGGATCATTAAAGTCAAAATCGATGGTTTAGAAACCTACAAACATCCTTCTGGACTATTCCAAATTGATGCTCCTAAAGGTTGGACTCCTAAAGAAAATAAAAAGCCAAATGAGATAATTGTTCTGTGGTTTGACCCCACTAAAAATGCCTTACTCACGGTTGATGTTTTTAAAGCACCATCGGAAACTACTCCTGAGCAATTGACCGCTTTATTGGAGAAATTTCTCAAGCAGACCTTTGGTAGTAGACCAGGATTTGCCACCGAAAAACCCTTGCCCCAAAAAGATGGTAGTGTCCAAGTTGTCTGGAGCTATGATGAATCGGTCAAAACCATTACTGCCAAGATCCAAGGTAATAGCTTTATCAGTCGCAATGGTGACAAAATCTCGTTGATTACTACTGGTGGTGTGGCTGATCAAATGCCAGCACTGAAAGAGTCTTTTGATAAGGTAGTAAATAGTTATACAGTCAATCCTGATGTAGTTATCCCCTAAACAATAGAGGCGGAGCAAAGCGCCGCCTCTATACTTTTATGGAAAAGCGCTCCTGTGGAGCGCTTTTCCATAAACCCAAAAACCAGAGCTTGTGCCGCCCGCGTAGCGGGCGGCACAAGCTTCTAGGTTTTAAGTTTACTTATCATTTTAGATGTAAAGAAGATATGCAACTGGCGATCGCCATTATTGACGCATTTACAAATCAACCTTTTCGCGGTAACCCTGCGGCAACTGTCCTTGTGGAGCGATTTCCTGAAGATAGCCTCATGCAACAGATTGCGGCAGAAATGAATCTTTCTGAAACCGCCTTTGTCCAACCTTTATCCAACAACTATTTCCAGCTACGCTGGTTTACCCCCAAGCAAGAAGTACCTCTCTGTGGTCATGCCACCCTCGCGATCGCCCATTACTTACGTGAATTATCAGCGATTAACCCTGAGATACCACTTATTTTCTCCACACTTAGCGGCGACTTAACGATTAGCTTTGAAGATCATTTGATCGTGATGGATTTTCCCGCCGCTTTTTATCAGCCATGCTCAGCGCGATCGCAAAAAATCCTAGCGAATATGCTGCACGATATTCCCTATACAACCTTGGGACAAAGCGAAGATTACATTACCGTTGTCCTAGAGTCAGAAACTGCTGTCCAAAATTTTCAACCCCAACATAATTTGATTGCTCAGTTAGATGGGTTTGGATTCATTATTACGGCGATCTCCGATCCTCAGCATCCCTACGACTTTGTATCAAGATTTTTTGCACCTACAGCAGGCATTCCTGAAGATCCTGTGACAGGCTCAGCCCATTGCAGTCTCACTCCTTACTGGGCAAAGCGGCTCGGCAAAAGTGACCTTCGAGCCAAACAATTATCAGCACGTACAGGGAAGCTCCAAGTTAGCGATCGCGGTACAAGGGTTTTAATCAAAGGAGAAGCAGTCACTTTTCTACGAGGTCAAATTTACAGCGCTGTGCGCTCAAACCCTTACCAAGAGTTTTTGTAACCCACATTCCGCTCGTAATGGAGGCCTAAAAATATTTACAACGAGACAATGAGGGTTTCAGCGATTTTCTGGAAAATTAATGATAATGACTCCTATTAGTACGTCATTATTGACAATATTAAGATAGTGTTATTTTTCTGACGAAAGCCCAAAATACTTACTGTATAAGGATTTGTTTTCTAAATATTTTTTTCAGTAAAATAAGAGCGGAATGTGGGTTGTAAAGGCGTTGCGAAGCAACGCCTTTACAAAAACTCTTGGTTGGCTCGAAAATTTTTAGGCGACGGCGATATTGGCACAAAAGTACCACCAGAGAGAAACGCGATCGCCTTCATCAACAATGATCGAAATCGTGCCTGAATCCAAGTCACGACGGCAGGCATCGATCGCTTGTTCGGGAGTTTCATGAGTATCTACAGGTAAAAAAGTCTTACCTAAATAACTAATTCCTTGTTCATTGCCCCAAGGAGTTTGAAAGTTAGTTGGTTGAATATCAGATGAAGATAGAATAATCATAACTAGCTCACACAGGACGTTCTAAACATATTTATATGTTCGGATAATTCTGTTGCTCAAGCTGTGATGTCTAACTTGGCTGACCTGTGACAGTTATAAGCATTTATAAGTGATCGTATCAAGAGTTTTAGTGTGACTGAGATCACAAAAAATCAAGTAGAGATACGCCGCTTCGCGGCGCATCTCTACTTAGAAGTTGTTATAAGAGGTAAAAATGCCTTGACCACAGTTTGCTCATAGGGAACGCTATCAATCTCTAGCCTTCCACCATGCAGTTCCAGCAACCGTTTGGCGATCGCTAAGCCTAGCCCTGTCCCTTGTTGAATATATAGCTTTTTCTCAAACTTAATATACGCCCCAAAACTAGCCAGTTGCTCAGACTCAATCCCCTGACCATGATCTGTGACCATCAAACAAAATTCTTTGTCGTCAGCACTTCCTGTAACAGAAACATCAGTCCCCTCATGGGAAAACTTGAACCCATTATCAATAATTTCTTTAGCAATCACATTCAGATAGGAATCGGAAATGCGGATACTCGCATCTTTAATATCAACGTGCAGATCTGAAACACGGTTATACTGTTCCGCAATTTTTTTAGCAACGCTCGAAATCTCAATATCGACAAAAGTTGTCTTACTATAACGAATTTGGTTAAGCCATTCCGTATTATTCTCTGTAGACTCTAGCTCAGCATATAGCAAGAATTTTTTCACCATTTCATGCATATCCCGCCCCGCCTTACGAATCCGCTTACCAATATCGGGTACTTCATGGGCTTGCATAGCATGATAATTTTTGACCAAAATATCTGCTAACCCCATCACCTCGATCGCAGGAAATAATAATTGATGGGGCAATGACTTAGAGATATTTCCTCGTAAATTAGCTAATTCTTGTTTGTAATAACTATTAATTATTTCTTGCTTCTTAAATTGAGCATTAATTGCCCCCAGTAATTCATCCCTAGTAAAGGGCTTAGTCAAATAATCGTCTGAACCAAGTTCCATTCCTTGCCGAAAGTCGGTTTTGTCGGACTTAGCACTGAGGAATATAAAAGGAATGGTAGTGGTAGCAGGATTATTACGGAGTGCCGAAATCACTCCATAGCCATCAATTTCAGGCATCATGATATCGCAGATAATCAAGCTAGGAATATGTTGCTGTGCCATCTCCAAACCATCGCGTCCATTAGCGGCGCTAATTACCATGTGTCCCTCTGCTTGTAACATTCGGGTGGTATTTAGTAAGACATTGGGATTATCCTCGATGAGGAGAATTTTTTTCATTCTAGCTTTCCTGTATCTCTAAGAAACATTATACCGATAGCGATCGCCTGTACGATAAGTCATAATACTTAGAAAACAAAAGACTCAAATTACACTTTACCGCTTCACACTTTATCGCTATTGGGGTCATAGGTCATCGGCAACATAACTGTAAATTCTGTACCGACATCTACTTGGCTTTTGACAGATATTGAACCATTGAGAATATCTACACAGTTTTTGACAATTGACAAACCCAATCCTGTTCCCGGCAAGATACCAACGTTTTTACCTCGGTGAAATGCACTAAATAAATGTTCTATATCTTCTTCAGGAATACCAATACCATGATCAATCACGACAAAAGTTACATACTCTTGATCAATTAAAATTTTAAAATTAATTTGTTTATTGTGGGGTGAGTATTTAATCGCATTCGTAATCAGATTGGTCAGGATTTGACGCAATAACTTCTCATCCATTTTCACTACTAGATCGGGAAGCTCTTTATGAAGATGAGGATTTTCAATTGATGTATTAGTTAGAGAAATATGTAAAAAAGATGTGAGGGTATAGTCTTGGGCAAAAGTTCGCTGCATTTGCCGCAATAGTTGACCACAAAAATGTAAAAGATCAAATTCAGTTAAATTAATTTTGGATTTATTCGCATTAGCTCTACTGAGAAATAAGACATCTTCCATTAGCTCAGTCATGTGTTTTACTTCCGACTGAATTTGATGTAACTGTTCAACCTGTTCTTCCTTTGTCCATTCATAATATTCGAGCAATTCGGAGGCGCTTTGAATGGTGGTTAGCGGTGTGCGAAACTCATGGGATACAACCGAGATGAAATCTGATTTCATTTGACTAAGTTCACGCTCTTGCTTAAGCGATCGCGATAATACTTCGGCGGATAATTGTAATTGTTCATTTTGTTCTTGGAGCTTTTTTTGTAATGAACACAATCGCAAGTGAGTTTCGATTCTGGCTAATACTTCAATTAGCTGAAATGGTTTGCTAATGTAATCTACTCCACCTACAGAAAATGCTTCTACTTTTTCCGATGGCTCTTCGATAGAACTAATAAAAATAATTGGAATATCTTTAGTTACGGGGTTTGCCTTTAATCTAGTACAAACTTCATAGCCATTAATATCAGGCATCCGAATATCCAGTAAAATTATGTCAGGTAATTGCCGATTAACTAGATTTAATGCTTGAATACCACTCGTGGCTTGCTTGACTTTATATCCCTGTCGGAGCAGCATCAGTGATAATAGTTGGATGTTATAAATAGTGTCATCAACTATGAGAATAGAAGCATTATTTGTATGTTTCTCTTCTTCAATCTGATTTAAGTCTTGAGTAGTCATCGCAAATAGATGTAAATAGATTTTTGTAGATTTTTGTAATTAGAAAAGCTTAATTATTTGTGGCTTAATTATTTGTAGGATGCGTTAGTGCAACGTAACGCATCCATTGAGTGAAGATGATGGGTTACGCGATCGCTAACCCATCCTACGTTTAATTTCAACAACTTTTACTTATAGAGTTTCTGAAATACGGGTTTGTTTCCCCGCCTTCGGCGGGGAAACAAACCCGTATACTGAAAAGCGCTATATGCTTAGAATTTTACTCTTTTATTCCCATCGATAGTAGAGTAGAAGTAGCGTAAGTATTTTTAACTACTCTCATAAATTATTGAGGATTGCTATATGCGATTTTCCATAATTCTTCCATGTCTCAATGAAATTCGGCATGGTTACCTAGATCTTATTTTTGCTAATTTGTTTGCCCAAGTATTACCAAAGAATGGGGAAAAAGAAATTATTGCTGTTGTCAGTGCTAGCGACGATGACACAGAAACAGTGCTGGCTCAGTATGCAGTGCGATCGCCTGATGTCCAAGTGATCCGATCTCTGGGTCAAAATCGCGCTCAGAGACTCAATGATGGCATTAACGCTAGCACAGGAGAGATTATCTTACTACATCATCCTGCAACGTTGTTACCAGAGACTATTGCTTTGCAGCTAGTCGAACAGGCTTTTGGAGCAGGACATCATTGGGGGGCATTTAGGCATAGTTTTGATTTTCCCCATTGGTTATTGCATTTTACGTCTTGGTATTCTGACAATGTGCGCGTTAGCCAAAAGGGGATTGTCTATCTCGATCACTGTCCATTTATTGATCGCCAAATTTTAACGGCTATTGGTAATGTTCCTGATCTCGATATTTTTGAAGATACGGTGCTTAGCGATCGCTTACGTCAAATCTCTAAGCCTGTGCTAGCTCAAGGTAAGGTGATCACCTCCGCAAGACGGTTTCACCAGAGGGGCATCTATCGTCATGCTATGCTCAACCAGTTGTTAAAAATATGCTATTACTTCCGTATTGACCCACGCTGGCTCAATCGTTTGTATGAACAAAAGGCTAGTATTAACGTCAAGTATGATCAGGGAACATAAAATTGAGATGTTCGCCAAATTTTTATGTTCGGTTTAGATTATTTAATGAGGAGTTTTTAAGGGTGATTGGGTCACATAGTCTCAGCAAAAGTAAATATGACCAATTAGGTAAAAAGCGATCGCCTAAATCAAAGTCTTGGACATCGCACCTCCACTATGGCGGGGATTTATTATTTGCAACATGGGTCGGTTTGATCTGTGCCGTGCCGCCTTGCTATATGCAAACTGAGTTTCAATTGCCCGTTGAAGCTGCGGAACTTAAAATTGCTAATGCCGTAGTTCCCATCTCACCAAATGTCGTCAATCCTCTTGCTCTTGATCTCACTGATGACCTATTAGAGAGTGATCGCCAAAATCTGTTACAGGCGATCGACAATAGCATTCAATATATCCGTACCCCCAATGCTGCCAAACGCTATCCTGTAGCAGGAATTAGTCTAGAGCGAATGGATCGCAGTTTGGTCAGGTTTCGCCGCCTTGTGCAAGTATCACGCACTGCTAAAGATTTACAACAAGCCGTAAATCGTGAATTTGATCTCTATCGGTCAGTCGGTCGTGATGGTAAGGGGAATGTTCAATTTACGGGCTATTACGAAGCAGTCTATAAGGCGAGTCGGACAAAGACTGACGAGTTTAAATATCCTCTGTATCGATTGCCCACCGATTTTGCTCAATGGCGATCGCCTCATCCTACCCGTGCCATGCTCGAAGGTAGTCAGAAGTTAGCAGGTTCAGAAATTGCATGGTTAAGCGATCGCTTTCAGGCGTTCTTAGTCCATGTGCAAGGCTCGGCAAGATTGGAATTACCTGATGGTGATTTATTGACTGTCGGCTATGCAGGTAAAACGGATCAACCCTATCGCTCCGTTGGTGCAGAGATCGTTCGTGATGGCAAAATGCGTCTCGAAGATGTAACCCTGCAAACCCTAATGGAATATTTCCAAAAAAATCCTCAAGATTTAGTCACTTATCTCAATCGCAATCCTAGCTTTGTGTTTTTCCGAGAAACCAATGGTAAGCCTGCTCAAGGTAGTCTAGGATTGCCTGTCAGTGCGGAGCGATCGATCGCCACCGATAAAAAAATCTTGCCCTCTGGTGGTATTGCCCTCATCCGCACCGAAATTCCCTTTGAAAATCCCACCACAGGTAAATTGGAACTGCGTCCAATCCAACGCTTTGTCCTCGATCAAGATACAGGTGGCGCTATTCGTGGTGCTGGACGGGTAGATATTTTTATGGGTACAGGCGATCGCGCCAAACAACGCGCAGGGCTAATCAAAGGTGACGGCGAGTTGTATTATCTTGTATTAAAAAAATAGGTTTAATACCCCTCGCTTCGCGAGGAGTATTAAACCTACTTATAGTTGGAGAATTTTATGCCGATCAATCCTTTTACAGTTAGAATGCAAGTTGCAAGAATGTTTGAGCAAGGTCAATCACTTTTTGCAGAAATTAAAGTCCAAGATTGGCTAAGAGAGCGCAATCATAATCCTAAAGATTATCTAATTCGCTTTCATCAAAAAATGGCTCCAGTTGGCTCCACTTCTGCTCTAACTGTAGAGATAGAACTGATTCGCAAAGATGGTCAACCTGTTGATGCATGGCTACAACAAGAAATTAATCGCCAAAGCTAATTCTAAGTAGCTAGGCATAAAAAAGATGAAGACGCTAAGATTAAGACTCACGACTCTTCCTCACAATAAATAGCGATAAATAGCGTAAGAAATCATAAATAGGACTTACGCAAAGGAAAAAATTGCGCCTTATATAACTTAAAAAGGTCAAGGGAAAAATACATGGTCATCACAGCAGCAAAACCCCATAGCCTAGAAACATTTCTGGAATTACCTGATACCAAACCCGCCTCAGAATTTATCAACGGACAAATAATCCAAAAACCTATGCCTCAAGGAGAACACAGTCGCTTACAAGTTAAGTTATGTACAAACATCAACCAAGTCGTTGAAACTCCAAAGATTGCCTATGCTTTTTCGGAATTACGTTGTACTTTTGGAGGAGCCTCGATCGTTCCTGATGTTTCCGTATTTCGTTGGGAGAGAATTCCCCGCAAATCGTCAGGACGAGTGGCAAACCGTTTTGAAATATATCCCGATTGGGCGATCGAGATACTTTCTCCCGATCAGAGACAAAATAAAGTGCTAGCTAATTTGTTGCATTGTGTAGACAATGGCACGGAGTTAGGCTGGTTACTCGATCCTGAAGATGAGAATATTTTGTTGGTGTTACCTGAGCGGCGCATCCAAATTTTAGAAGGATCGCAGTCTGTACCAGTTCTCAGTGGAATTGATTTGACTTTGACAGTTACACAGATTTTTGATTGGCTTAGTTTTTAAGACTCACGCACCGATAAACCCAAAATAGAGTTGTGACGCTGAGCGTCGCAACTCTATAGCTATAGAATGGACTATGACCAACGCTCTAGCAAACCATTCCATGTTCACCTTCGCACTGCCTAAAGGCTCACTATTAAAAGACTCGATCCGCTTACTCCAAGGTGTAGGACTCGACTTTAGTGTTTTTCTTGATCCTACAAACCGTCAACTGCAAATCTTAGATCCTACAGGAACCGCTAAAGCATTGCTGGTCAGAGCGCAGGATGTCCCCGTATATGTGGAATATGGTCAAGCGCAAGCTGGTATCGTCGGTGAAGATGTATTGCGCGAAAAAACACCAAAAGTTGCCAAATTACTAGACTTAGGCTTTGGTGGTTGTCGGATGTCGATCGCCGTTTCAGGAGAGAGCCGCTATCGATCGCCATTAGACCTCCCACCCCACAGCCGTATCGCCTCTAAATATGTTGGATGCGCCCAGACCTACTTTGACAGCATCGATTTACCTGTTGAGATTATTCCCCTCTATGGCTCCGTCGAGCTTGGTCCCATTACAGGCATGGCTGAGGCGATTGTTGATTTAGTCTCGACAGGTAAGACACTTAAGGATAACGGACTGATTGAAATTGAAGTGTTATATCAAAGCACCGCAAGACTAATCGCCCATCCCCTTAGTTATCGGCTGTATAGCGATCGCTTTAGTGAGTTGATGAGCCAAATGCAAGTTACTGCCTAACAAAAAAAGAAGCGCGAAGCGCTTCTTTTTTTAACTAGTCGGTTAGTTTTTCCCATGCCGATCGCGCTGCTTGTTGCACTTTAGTCAAGGTTTTAGAGACTTTTTTCTCTAGTTTTTTCTCGACATTTTCTAAGGCTTCATTGACCGATTCCACTGCCCAGCTATCAAACTCTTCAAGGTGATCGCGTACCACATCAACCTGTTTGTCTACGGTTTTATGAGCTTTCTTAATATTTTTGTGATACTGCTGTTGCGCTACATCGGTAACTGTATGGAGCGTTTTTTCCAATTTCTGCTTGAGGTCGGTCGGCTTTTTGGACATCGCGATAACTCCTGAGTGATGCACTGCAAAAGTATGATTTTAGTTTGACTTTGATTTATCATATCGCTTAGCTTGGATAGCAAGTAAAGCCATGACACAAGATTTTAATGAAGATTTATATCAGCAGGGTTTGGCTAAGGTAAAGGCTGGCGATCGCTATGGTGCTGTCCAAGCCTTTAGTTTGATGCTTCAGTCCAGCCCAGAATTTGCCGAAGCCTATTATCAACGTGGGCTAGTCCTCTTTGACTTGGGCGATCGCCAAGGGGCGATCGCTGACTATGACCAAGCCCTGAAACTTAAACCTGAAGCGATCGATGTCTATATTGCCCGTAGTTTGATCAGGATTGCGAATGCTGATATTCCCGCCGCCCAAGCTGATATTGCTGAAGCATTAGCGATTAATCCTCAGTCAGCGATCGCCCATCAACTTTTGGGATTAACCTATAAACAACAAAATCAAATCGAAAAGGCGATCGCCACTTACAAAAAAGCCGCTAGCCTATTTTTAGAACTTCGTGATGAAGATAATTGTCGTCGTTGCATCGAGAGCTATAAACCCCTAGAAGCTTTGCTACCGCCATCCCCCGCCGATATTTTTGCCCAAGTTGAGCAACGCATTGCGAATAGCGACTATACCAACGCTTTAATTGACCTCAACTGGATGCTGCAAATTGACCCAAAAAATGTCAAAGCTTTCTGTTTACGTGGTTTAGTCTTAAGTAAATTAGGCGATCCGCAAAGTGCGCTCAAGGATCTTAATCAAGCCCTATTTCTCGAACCGCAAAATCCTGAAGTTCGCATCGGTCGCGGTAAAATTCGGGCAGAAATTGGTGACGCTCAGGGGGCGATCGCTGATTTTAATGAATTAATACGCGAATATCCCAGCAATAGTGAAATTTATATAAATCGTGCTAAAGCTCATCTGAAACTCAAGGACTATCGCACCGCCATCGAAGATTTTTCGCGATCGCTAGCTCTTAATAATCAAAGCCCTCAACTATATTGCGATCGCGCCGAAGCTAGGTACGACTTTGGCGACATTAAAGGGGCGATCGATGATTATCAACAGGCGGCAAATATTTGGTTTAACCAGTCCATGACAGAGCGTTATCGCTATGCCCTAGATCGCATCAATCTCTGGCAATCAGAACTGGAAAAACAATCCAAAGACGCTAAACGTCAACAAGATAAAGCTGCGGCTACTGTGGATTTGATGCAGATGCCCAGTCTAGAATTACAGCAAAGGTTATTAGCTTTAGTCGGCGGTAATATGGCGATCGCGCAACGCCTGATTGATATTGCGAAACAAGAGAACCCGAATATGCCCGAAGTTTGGTATTGGCAAAAAGTTGTATTTGATCTCGAAAGCGATCGATCTTGATAGATACAAGGAGCAATTCATGGATTGCTCCTAAAACCAGAAGATGCGTTGCGGTGCAAAGCGCCGCAACTCGCTTCAATGACACTAAATCACGCGATCATTACCACCATCAATGGGAACTTGAGCCGCCGTTGTGCAGGAAAAGAGAGCGCCACACATCTCCGCAGCAAGCTCAGCAACATGATGACTAGTTACTTCCACTTTAAGCAAGTTATTAGTTTTATATTCCTCAACCGTTAATCCATAATGCTTAGCACGAGATGTCAACACATCTTCTGTCCAAATGCCAGTATCAAATACAGCGTTGGGATGCAAAGTATTAATGCGAATGCGCTCGCTACTCCATTCCAAAGCCGCCACCCGCATTAATTGGGTTAACGCCGCCTTCGATGCCGAATATGCTGCCGCCGCAGGACCGGGAGCAGGGACATTTTTAGAACCGATCGCCACAACTCGACCACCATTGGGCGCAAGTTTGAGTAGTGGATAGGCTTCACGCATTAGGACTAAATTTGCATCAAGATTGATATGCATTACTTTCTGCCATGTCGCTGTATCCAGATTTTCAATCCGACATCCAGAGGGAAATATTCCTGCGTTGAGAATGAGGATATCTAGACCACCAAAGGAGTTTACAGCTTGATCGAGAGCTTGGGCGATCGCCGTTTCATCACTAACATCGCAAGTAACACCCACAAAATCAGGACGATCGTAAAGCTTCTCAATGGCGGGATTAATATCTAAACCAACTACTGCCGCCCCACGCTTTAATAATGAGTCTACACAAGCTTTACCAATGCCTGACGCAGCACCCGTCACCAAAGCGATTTCACCTGTAAAAGCAGGAGCAGAACCTCCTTTTTTCAACTTTGCCTGTTCCAATTCCCAATATTCCACGGCAAAGATATCGCTAGCAGGTAATGCTTGATAGCCGCCCAATAGTTGCGATCGCTGGATAATCTCCATCGTATGCTCATAGATATCTGCGACAATCGCGGCATCTTTGGCAGATTTACCAACTGTGACTAGACCTAATTGGCGATCGATTATCACCCATGGTGCAGGATCGAGAATTGTCACAGGTTGTGTGGACTTAGGCGATTCTTCGGCAAAATAAGCACGATATGCTTCCGCATAAGCCTTGACATCTCTACCCACCAAAGGCAATCGCTTAGTACGGATGACATGATCGGGAGTCGCACAGCCCTGTTGCGAAATGATATTGACATCTTCTCTTTGAGCAAAGGCTAAACTCTTCTCATCCCTATGGGAACTTAGAACTACGGGAAACCCTGCGACTTGAGAAACTTCAGTGCGTAGTTGGGCAATCTCTAATCTCTGCTCACTTTCCCTAATCAGAGAAGCTGGTGGTGAGATTTCCCAAGCATGATGTTTTTGCAAATAAACTTCAGCACGATCAACTAAAGCAATCATCCGTTCATAGGATTCCTGAGCAGTTTCACCGAAGGAGAAAATACCGTGATTCATTAACACCATGCCAATCGTGCGATCGCTTTTCTCCGCCGCAAATTTCTCCGCACAAACTCGCGCTAGGTCAAACCCCGGCCTCACGTAGGGAATAATCACCACATCATCGCCATAGATTTCTTGAATGCGTTCCCATCCATTGGCAGTATTAGTCACGGAGATGACCGCATCAGCATGGGTATGATCGACGAATTTGTAAGGCAAGCTGGCATGGAGAATTGTTTCTACCGATGGTGCAGGCGCACTTGCTTTCGTCATTTGCGTTTTCAGTTCATTCACCATTTGGGAATCGGAGAGAACTTGTAACTTGGCTAATTTCAATAAATGCGCCATCCGCACAGGCGCAAAACCTGCCTCTGCGATCGTCTCTAAATCCCAGCCACTTCCCTTAACATAAAGAATCTCTTCTTCTTCACCAACGATATTCTTTTCGCAAATTTTGACGGAAGTATTACCCCCACCATGTAAAACAAGCGATGGATCGCGCCCCAATAATCTTGATGTATATACTCTTAACCCTAGATCATTTTTATATGCTGATGCTTCGCGATCGCTCCACAAACTTTTCATTTTTTGAAGTTCCTAAATAAATTTAAATAAAGTAGGGGCATAGCATTCCCAAAGAAATCCATAAATTTTGAGATTGTTTTAATTTGGGAATGCTTTGCCCTAAACTCGCAACGCAGGGACAATTTATCAGTGAAAGCGAAGAGGGTAGAGCTTTTGCGTTTCGAGATGATGGGTGGGGAATTCAAAATATTGGCGCAAAAGCTCTACCCCTACAAGTTTGTTGTTGTCAATTGTTACGGGCGCGATAAATCCTGACAGTAATGTATAAGGTGGGCATTACCCACCCTACTGTTGAGATGGTTAGATAGCAACAATGCACTCAATTTCGACGAGGGCATCGAGGGGAAGTCGAGCAACTTGAACAGTAGAACGGGCTGGGAATGGAGCCAGAAAGTATTTGCCGTAGATTGCGTTTACTTTAGGGAAATCTGCCATATCTGCGAGAAATACAGTAGTTTTAATCACGTTGGTTAAGTCTACACCTGCTTCCGTAAGAACAGCTTGAATATTTTTAATTACCTGTTCGGCTTGATCTTCGACTGTGGTAGTGACGATTTTGCCGATCGCAGGATCGATCGCAATTTGTCCCGCCATAAACATTAATTTACTGGTAGCAGGAACAGCGATCGCTTGATTGTAAGGACCAACTGGTTCAGGGGCATTAACGCTACGAATTACTTCTTTTTGGCTCATTATTGATAAATTTTTTGATTAGTTGATGATGATTATAAAATCTTTTGGTAATGCATTACAATTAGAACCCAAAAAGCTGGGGCGCACGCTGCGGTGCGCCCCAGCTTTTTGGGTTCCATCAGAAGGGGAGGGCTAGGGAGTGGTTATCGTCTTCGTTATTTTTGTTGATTATTTTGGCATGATCATTAAAGTTACTGGCTGAATATATCGACTATTAGCCCTTACATAACAAACATCTTCAGTATCCACACCACGCACTGGCATCCAAGGTTTCCCATTAGCATCAAGGGGATTAACGTACACTTCGTCAGAACCACCGCGATAGACTTCTACTTCTAACAAATCATCTAAGTTGTATATGCGCTTTACATAGCTATCAAGACGTGCTGAACTACGACAATTAAGATCAGCAGCTACCACTCTCCAAAGTGAACCTGCCGCTAGCTTAGAATATTTTCTGGGTGCTTGAACAGTTGTTTCATTTCTAAAGTAGTTGCCTTGTCGATCTGGCGTGGCAGCTTGAGCATCGACTGTGGCTGGCAAAACTATAACTGGCAAGACCATAACTGGCAAGACCAGCAGCAGCATAGAATGTTTCAGGGAACTAAAAAAAGTATGCATATAAATATTTATAAAAGATTGTATGAGTAATTCTAAAGAGGCGATCACAGTAGGTAATTTGACGCAAGCCATTACGCTTTTGTTGCGCGAAGAGATTGGCATCGTGCGCGTGACAGGCGAAATCTCAGGCTTTACGACCGCAGCCTCTGGACATCGTTACTTTACGCTCAAAGATGAATCTGCTCAAATTGATGCTGTGATGTGGGCAAGTCGAACTTTAGCATTTCGTCCTAAAAGTGGAATGCAGGTGGTGGTACAGGGGCGCTTGACCGTCTATGCTACTCGTGGCAAATATCAAATTGATTGCGATCGCATGACTGCCGCAGGTGAGGGTGATTTATATCTTGCATTCGCGGCACTTAAGGAAGACCTCGCCCAAAGAGGATATTTTGACCCAGAACGTAAACGGGATATTCCTGCTTTGCCTCTGAAGATTGGTGTCGTCACTTCCCCGACAGGCGCTGTCATCCAAGATATTCTCAGCACCCTCAATAGGCGATCGCCTCATTGTCAGATTTATCTATGTCCCGCTACCGTGCAAGGCGAAACTGCTCCTGAAGAAATTGCGAAGGCGATCGCTGCTTTGCAAAATACCGATGCCGATGTCTTAATTGTGGGGCGTGGTGGCGGCTCGATTGAGGATCTTTGGGCGTTTAATACTGTGCCTGTTGCCGAAGCAATTTATGAGTCTCGCATTCCGATTATTTCCGCAGTGGGTCACGA
Organism: uncultured cyanobacterium; assembly: GCA_963703315.1. Taxonomy (GTDB): domain Bacteria; phylum Cyanobacteriota; class Cyanobacteriia; order Pseudanabaenales; family Pseudanabaenaceae; genus Pseudanabaena. Next base: position 934,465 of record OY969811.1, read on the forward strand.
AACTGATTTCACGATCGCGGATTTTGTTGCCGATATGCGGGCAGCCACACCAACGGCGGCGGCGGAATTAGTCTCACAATGCGATCGCGATACGTTATTACAACAGATTAACTTTTGGCAAAGTCGTCTTGATCGGAGCGTGCAAGTCGAGATCCAAAATTATCGCCAAAGGTTAAATGCTCTGACTAACAGCTATGCCTTACAAAATTTTAGCGATCGCCTCCATGATCGCGCTCAACAGTTAGATGACGCGGAACGAGATATGCAAAAGTCCCTCGCTCGCCATCTACGCCAATCTGCTGCCAAACTTGATGGTATCACTGCCCATTTGCGATCGCTATATCCTTTATCGCCGTTGCAGCGTGGTTTTGCCTTGTTACAAGTAGGCGATCGCTTCCTTAGCAACGATGAATCCTTAAGCGCATTTGCTAAAGTGGACATCGTGAGAAGTTCTGAAATAGCCCAAGCCCAAATTGAGAAAGTAATCAAGAAAGGATATGACCGACCTAAATGATGTCAAAAAGACTTTGCAAAATTTGTCTTTTGAAGAGCAGTTACAACGGCTCGAAGAAATTGTAGAAATTCTCGATGATGGCGAGGCGGCACTTGATGAGATGCTTGCTCTCTATGAAGAAGGAATGCAGCGATCGCAATATTGCCGTGAATATCTGGAAAAAGCTGAACAAAAAGTCACCGTGATTCAAAATAATATAAAGTAACAAGTCATGCCCCAACTCATCCCCACCGAACTCGAAGATGGAACTATTATTTACTTTCAAGTGGATGAACCTGCGGTAACACCTTCCTCACCCATACGTGGATTTCCTCTAGATGCCAACGCCCAAGATGCTGCCAAGGAAAAAGCAGTCCAAAGTTTTCATGCTATGCAAAGCCTTGTGCGGGGCTATACCGTCAATACTCTCAATGCCTTTCGTAATCTAGGAAGTGCCGAAGTCAGTGAAGTCACCCTCGAATTTGGTGTCAGCCTTGATGCTAAGGCGGGTGTCCCCTTCATCGCCTCAGGCGGCGCAAGCTCCAATCTCAAAATTACGGTTAAATGCGTATTTCCTAAGAAAGCAGAGTCATAACGACAACAAAAATCCCAGCGATCGCCTACACTAGAAACAAATCTTTACGATTGCTGCAAATGCCAGACCATACTCATATTCACGTTAGAGGTGCTAGACAGCACAACCTCAAAAATGTTGACCTGACGATTCCCCGCGATCGCCTGATCGTGTTTACAGGTGTGTCTGGCTCTGGTAAATCGTCCCTAGCTTTTGACACGATTTTTGCTGAAGGTCAACGCCGCTATGTGGAGTCGCTGAGTGCCTATGCGCGGCAGTTTTTAGGACAGGTTGATAAGCCCGATGTGGACTACATCGAGGGCTTGAGTCCTGCAATTTCGATTGACCAAAAATCAACTTCCCATAATCCGCGCTCAACGGTCGGCACGGTCACCGAGATTTATGACTATTTGCGACTGCTGTTTGGTCGCGCAGGTTCACCCCATTGTCCAATCTGCGATCGCAATATTGCTCCCCAGACCATAGATCGGATGGTGGACTCGATTATGGAATTAGGCGATCGCACTAAGTTTCAATTATTAGCACCCGTAATTCGTGGCAAAAAGGGAACTCATAAGAAATTATTGTCAGGCTTAGCCAGTGAAGGTTTTGCGCGAGTGCGGGTGGATGGAGAAGTACGTGAACTGAGCGACAATATTGAACTGGATAAGAACAAACTCCATGATATTGAAATTGTGGTTGATCGTCTAGTTCGCAAAAATGATATTCAAGAACGTTTAACCGATTCTCTGGCAACTTGTTTAAAACGTGCCGAAGGGATTGCAATGGTCGAGATTTTACCCTCATCCCCAGCCCCTAAATCTGAAAAGGTTAGCAATTTGCTAACCTTTTCAGAAAACTTTGCTTGTCCTGAGCATGGCGCAGTAATGGAAGAACTATCGCCACGGATGTTCTCGTTTAACTCTCCCTATGGCGCTTGTCCATCCTGTCATGGTTTGGGAAGTATCAAAATCTTTAATCCTGAGTTGTTAGTTCCTGATCCGTCTTTACCTGTGTATGCCGCGATCGCACCTTGGGCGGACAAAACCCATACTTACTATATTTCGCTCCTATCTAGTGTGGGCGAGTATGCTGGTTTTGAGATTACGACACCTTGGGAAAAGCTCTCTCAGGCTCAGATTGATATTATTTTGCATGGCACTACAGAGAAGATTTTAATTAAGCCAGACTCGCTCTATCGCGAACGCAGTGAAGGATATTACAAACGCTATGAAGGGGCGATCGCTATTCTCGAACAGCAATATAAGGAGGCGGGTGAATCACAAAGACAGAAGTTAGAGAACTATCTGATCGAAGAGTCTTGCTCAACCTGTGACGGAACAAGGCTGAAACCAGAATCTCTCGCAGTGAGGATTGGTGGTTACAATATTAACGATTTTGTGTCAGCACCAATTGGGACTTGTCGCGATCGCCTCAAAAATCTCGATCTTGATGCACGCACTCGACAAATAGGCGATCGGGTATTACAAGAAATCGAAGCCAGATTGCAATTTCTACTCGATGTTGGTTTAGATTACCTTACCCTTGATCGCTCCACCATGTCCCTATCTGGTGGGGAAGCCCAACGCATTCGCCTCGCTACTCAAATCGGTTCAGGTTTAACAGGTGTTCTTTATGTCTTGGATGAGCCTAGTATTGGACTCCATCAAAGAGATAACTCGCGACTACTTGCCACATTAACGAAACTGCGTGATCTCGGCAATACTTTAATCGTAGTGGAACATGATGAAGAAACTATTCGCGCCGCCGATTATCTTGTCGATATCGGACCGGGAGCAGGAGTGCATGGTGGAAGAATTGTGGCACAGGGTAGTGTTAAAGAAATTGAGCAACATCCCGAATCCCTTACAGGTGCGTATCTCTCTAAACAGAAACAAATTCATACACCCGCAGAACGCCGCGAAGGTAATGGCAAGCATCTCGAAATCTGTAACGCTTATCTCAATAACTTAAAACATATTAATGTTCAGATTCCTCTAGGAAAACTGGTATGTATTACAGGTGTGTCAGGCTCAGGTAAATCCACCTTAATTAATGATTTACTGCACCATTCCCTTGAACATAATTTTTCGCGCAAAGTGCCAGTTCCTAAAGGTATTGATGAAGTCAAAGGACTGAAGCACCTTGATAAATTCATCGTCATCGATCAATCGCCAATCGGACGCACACCCCGTTCCAATCCTGCCACCTACACAGGACTATTCGATGTCATCCGTGAAACCTTCGCGCTGACCACTGCTGCCAAAACGAGAGGTTACAAAGCAGGACAGTTCTCTTTTAATGTGAAAGGCGGACGTTGTGAAGCTTGTTCTGGACAAGGCGTGAATATCATTTCCATGAACTTCCTGCCCGATGTCTATGTGCAGTGCGATGTCTGTAAAGGCGCAAGATATAATCGCGAAACACTGCAAGTTAAGTACAAAGAGAAGACGATCGCCGATGTGCTAGATATGACCATCGAAGAAGCGATGCATTTCTTTGAGAATATTCCCTCTGCTCATGCCAAATTAGGAATGCTAGTGGATGTCGGTTTAGGTTATGTACGTCTCGGTCAGTCTGCCCCCACGCTCTCAGGTGGTGAAGCCCAACGGGTGAAGTTAGCGACAGAACTGGCGCGACGGGCGACGGGTAAAACCCTCTATCTCATTGATGAACCGACTACGGGTTTAAGTTTTTACGATGTGCATAAATTGCTGGATGTAATGCAGCGCCTTGTCGATAAGGGCAATAGCATTATTACAATTGAGCATAATCTCGATGTAATTCGCTGTGCTGATTGGGTGATTGATCTGGGCCAGAAGGAGGCGATCGCGGTGGTGAGATTATCGCTGAAGGCACACCCGAACAGGTTGCTAAAGTGAAGAAATCTTACACAGGCAAATATCTCAAACAAGTATTAGCTGAATATCCCCGCAGTGTAAAACTCTAAAAGTTGTGGCGCACGCGCAGCGTGCGCCACAACTTTTAGGATATTAACCCAGAAGTGAGTTGCGGCGCATCGCGCCGCAACTCACTTCTGGGTTTTTGATTTGTACTAGCTAACTCTTGCTTTGCTATATATTACTGACACAGGTAAAATATTAGCAATCACAATGATTTGGGGCGCATATCCTGTCTATGACTGACAAAGAACAAATGAGCCTATTTGATCTGACACCATCGGAAGTCCCTTTAACGGAGCTTCCCAAAGCCGATGGTGTGGCTCCGCCAGCCCAAAAAACTGCGCGTTCCAGTAAAAGTAATGCTGCCCCAATTGCTGCTGTGCCAGTGAATGAGCAGTTTGCCAGTCTAGATGCATTAAAGGAAGCAGCTTGTAATTGCCAAAAATGTCCGCTCGCCCCAACTCGGACTAATGTGGTCGTAGAAAGAGGCGATCGCCAAGCAAAAATCCTGATCATTGGTGAAGCCCCAGGGGAGCAAGAGGATTTATCAGGTTTACCCTTTGTCGGTAAGTCGGGACAGCTTTTAGATAAAATTCTGGAATCCGTAGGTTTTGACACCAATAAAGATGTCTATATTTGCAATACCGTCAAATGCCGTCCGCCGAATAATCGTGTCCCTACGGAAGTCGAAACTACTACTTGCAAACCCTATTTGCTCGAACAAATTCGCCTTGTCGATCCCAAAATTATTTTGCTGACGGGGGCAACATCCCTAAAATCAATTCTTGGCGAAAAGTTAGGCATTACTAAAGTTCGTGGTCAATGGTATGAGTGGGAAGGGCGTTTAGTGATGCCAATTTTTCACCCCTCCTATTTATTACGCAATCAGAGCCGTGAGCAGGGCAGTCCGAAGTGGTTAACATGGCAAGATGTTAAAACGATTAAAGCCAAATATTTAGAAATAATAGGCACAGATCCTGTAGATGATGATGAGGAATTTTAGTGAGTAACGTAAGAGCTGATTTAGAAAAAATGGTCGATGTGGCACTGTGGGAATGGTTATCTCCCCATGCGGCAAGGGCAAGAGTAATTTTGGTTGGGGGTAATCTCGATCTTGTAGATGTAGGGATTGCGCTGACGGAGGACAATACACAGTTAGTCCAATCATGGATCGAGGATAGTTGGTTACGTCATCCTACCGCCGAGGAGCTTAGTGCTTGGAATGCTAACAAGGAAAAAGAGTTTACGAGTTTGGTAGTACCGCCTTTTGTTCTTGTGAGGATTACTTCATAGAAAAAGCCTTGCGCCGCGAGGCTTTTTCTAGCTACACATTCTAGCGACACAAAAAAGAGGGAGCAATTAGTTGCTCCCTCTTTTTTATTGACAGTAACCAAAGAAAAAAGCCTAGGTTACTTTCCCTGTTTCGTTCCTAGGCTTTTTTCTTTGTTCGCTCCTCACACCTCTATACTATACATCTGTCTTCTGGAAATGTCTACTAGGTTGCCAAGAAATTAGCGGTTTTTTTGTACGCCTTTTGGCTGATATTTGCTATTTAGTGCGATCGCTACCCATCTAGGGGAGGCGCAAAGCCTTAATTTGCCTAGCGATCGCGCTGGTGTGATTATTAAAAAGATAGGTATTGCAAAGTGAATAATTTATTGGTGTACAGTTGCCTTATTCAACTCATTAATCAAAATTGCTGTTTTATGCCAACATTTGCTACTATAGGAGTCTGCTTTTTGATAAAGTAGATTCTTATGGGTGACTGGCGCAGTGGTAGCGCATCGGACTCTTAATCCGCTGGTCCTGGGTTCGAATCCCAGGTCACCCATTTTTCAATTTATTGCTCTAGTTAATTGGGTGTAAAACTACGATTGGTTGTAGATCTGAGCCGATCGCCTCACTCACACCTAAAAATTGTTGATCAGAGCCATAGGTACGGATGTAATTATAAATTTCTGATGTTGATGATTTTTCAGATGAGCTAGTGATAAGAAAAGATTCATCCTTAATTGTTTGCCCCATACACCAACGTTTGGTCTGATCTTCATCAAGAGTCACCATCGGTAAAAAATGCAAGCCATGATCAGGTGCAAGTACTTCGAGACTATGCGATCGCATAAGTTCTGCAACCTGCTCAAAAGTCAAACTCGCAGCCAAATCGAATCCGTTACTGTAAGTACGCCTTAGTGAGGATAAAGTCGCTCCATAACCAAGCTTCTCTCCCAAATCTCTAGCAATGGAGCGAATATAGGTTCCTGAGCCACAGGCGATCGCCACATCTATTTCTGGATAATCCCCCTCAGCCCATCCTAATACCTTAATTTCTGTAATTTCTACCTCACGCAGAGGAATATCAGCTTCCGTGATTTCTCCCCGACGTGCTAGATCATAAAGACGTTTCCCATTGACTTGAATCGCACTAAAGGCAGGAGGACGTTGGGTGATTTTTCCTGTAAATAATGGTAGTAACTGCTCAACATCAGCGAGTTTTAAATTTGGACAGGGGCGATCGCCGATCACTTCACCCGTAATGTCATCAGTATTCGTAACAATCCCAAATCGAATCTTGGCAACATAAGCTTTACCTTCAGGCAAAAATCGTAAAAGTCTAGTCGCATTGCCAACGGCGATCGGTAAAACTCCTGTTGCCATTGGATCGAGCGTACCGCCATGCCCTATTTTTTTTTGCTTAAGTAACTTGCGTAACTGGCTCACACAGTCATGAGCAGTGATGATTGGCGGCTTATTAATACTGATAAATCCATTAAACATAAAAAAATATTGAGGTGTAGGGGGTGTTAAATCTGTCACCATTTGCGAGACGAGTGGCGGCGCTTCGCCCCGCCACTCGCATTCTGGGTTTGACTGGAAACAGCCATAAATGTGAAGAGTCGTATTACCCGTCATTTAATGGAACGAAAGCAAGAAAAATTTGTCATAAAATGGGTACAGTAGATAAAAGAATAATTCCTTTAAATTTGTACTAGTCTTGAAAATTTCTCTAGACCATTACACCTTATTGATTTCTATTGCTAGTTTCAAGGATTTTACATTTTTGCTTTCACCATTTGCGATACGGGGTGAGATAAGTTGACTCGATTTGTATTCGGCGATATTCATGGTCAATTTGATGGCTTAATGAAGTTAATTAACTTCATTGGGTGTAGTTCTGACGATAAATTATTTTTTTTAGGCGACTTAATCGATCGCGGCGCTCGGAGTGCTGATGTTGTGCAATGGGTGATCGCGAATAATCACACTTGTATTAAGGGCAATCATGAACAAATGTGTCTTGATGCCTTTAGTAGTAATGAAGGATCACTGATTTGGAAAGGATGGTTGCTTAATGGTGGGACTAACACCTTACAAAGCTACGAAGACGAAAAATTACTCAAAGAGCATATCGAGTGGATGAAGGATTTACCACTCTATGTAGATTTAGGTGATGCGTGGTTAGTCCATGCGGGTCTAAATCCTAATTTACCGCTTGAGTTGCAGGGGGCAGCCGAGTTTTGTTGGATTCGCGAAGAATTTCACAGTGCGATCGAGCCATTTTTTGATGACAAACTGATTATTACTGGACATACAATTACCTTTGTTTTTCCGGGGGTAAAACCGGGAAATTTAGTATTAGGTAAAGGATGGCTAGATATTGACACAGGTGGTTATCACCCTAAAAGTGGCTGGCTGACTGCCTTGGATCTCGATTCTGCAAAAGTGTATCAGTGCAATACTTTTACCAATGAGTTAAGAGTGAATGCATTACCTGACATTACCAGCGTCATTGAGCCAATGCTTTCACGATCGCAAAAAGCCGCAGTTGGAAAATCTAATAGTCCAAAGCGGCGTTGGTCTTGGGTGTAAGGGATAAGCCTCTTGCTTAAGGTGAAAGTAAAACTTGATATAAATCAGGACGGCGATCGCGGAAAAATCCAAAGGAAGCCCGATTTAGTCGCACTTGATCGAGATCAAATTCGGCAGTGATTACGCCTTCTTCACTATCATTTAATTCTGCAACCTTATCGCCACGTTGGTTCGCAATAAAGGAATGACCATAAAAAGTTTGATTGCCCTCTAAGCCAATGCGATTGGCGGCAGCAACAGGAATCACATTACTCACAGCATGACCAATCATGGCGCGTTGCCAAGGATCTTTGGTATTTAGATTTGGCTCCTCTGGCTCAGAACCGATCGCTGTTGGATATAGCAAAATTTCTGCACCCATCAGCACCATTGCTCGCGCACATTCAGGAAACCATTGATCCCAACAGATGCCAACCCCAATTTTGCCAAAGGTGGTATCCCAAACCTTAAAGCCTGTATCGCCATTGCGGAAATAAAACTTTTCTTCGTAACCAGGTCCATCGGGAATATGGCTTTTACGATAGATCCCTAGTAATGAGCCGTCAGCATCGATCATCGCCAAACTGTTGTAATAAACCTGTTGCGATCGCTCAAAAAATGAGACTGGGATCACCACATTAAGCTCTTTGGCAAGTTTCTGGAAATGAGCGATTGTCGGATGATTTTCCACAGGTTGCGCCCAATCAAAAAAGTGATCGCGTTCTTCGCGACAAAAATAAGCACCTTCAAATAATTCTGGGGGCAAAATTACCTGTGCGCCTTGATGGGCAGCTTTACTTACTAATTCAGAGATTTTCGCGACGTTAGTAGCAACATCCGCATTTAAAGACGCTTGAATAACAGCGATCGTGACAGTTTTAGAGGGTAACATCAGCAAATATGATAGAAACGTTAAAATAGAACTACATAGCCTTTACCACGTTAAAACCCAAAAATTAAGAGGTGGCGCAAAGTGCTGCATCTTAATTTTTGGGTAGCAGCTTTATCAATAGCCTAGCGCAGTACGAAAAAATCTATGAAAAAACTTGTCATTTTATTGATTCAGTTTTATCGATTGTTTATTTCACCATTGTTTCCGCCGAGATGTCGGTTTCAGCCAACTTGCTCGCAATATGCGATGACGGCGATCGATCGCTTTGGCATAGTCAAAGGAGGTGGGCTAACGGTGAAAAGGGTGTGTAGCTGTCATCCTTGGCATATTGGGGGATATGATCCTGTACCAACGAAAGAATAATAACCAGCTTTTGTGTGGCGCAGCTTCGCCGCGCAAAAGCTGAAATCGCAGAACCATTAGGCAGATTGACATAAACACAAATCCTCTATGATCGCCACAACATTATTCAGGCTGATATCATCTCGCCCTAGAAAAGTCCGTAAATCTAAAATTGCTTGTTCGTATTCTTGTGTAAAGCGATAAACAGCGATCGGCTGAAGCTCTGTACGAGAAAGTTTTTGAACCTTCATTACTCCAGTACGCACCGCACCAATTAATTCGCGAGAAAGCTCAGAAATAGCTCTTTGTCTGAAATGACGAAATCCACGAACACTGGTGGCATACATTGGTGGCAAGCGATTCAAGGCGTATGCAGTTACCTCACTTTTGTTGATTTGCTCATACATTTCAGGAGTTACCACCTTCTCAATTACTAAAACTACAAGGTGTTCTAATACATTTATAATTCCTAACTCTGCTTGTAATGTGTAGGCTTCTAGCGCTCTATATTCCATTTCTAATGCATCCTTGGCTCTTTTTTCACTAGACCATGACCCTTCAGAAAGATAGAGATGAGATGCCCAAGCTTGTTCCACTTCTAGACGCAAAGCTTCCTGCTGCTTTTGAATTAGCTGCTTTTGCATAAACCGTTTTGAACTAGACAATAAGGCGCGGTGATGACGTGTTAAATGACTTACCTGCTGAAACTTCGTTTCTCCAACATCTTGAATTAATGTTTGATCCTGTGAGTCATCTATTTGACTAGTACAGTTCCCAAACATCTCTTTAACAATGACAGGAACATCTCGCCATCGTAAATATTTGCGCTTAAAAATTTGCTTTACTTGATGCAAGACTCCTGCACTATTTAAGAATAAATTATTAGGTAAAGGCGTAACATCATGTAAAGGATCACCGAATAAAACAGTCTGAATACCATACTTAACTATTTGAGAAATTTGCGAATTTAATTCATTTAAAGCATATTCATATTGATATTTCCAACCGTTCATAGATGTAGCGCACAGTGGAGGCAATCGATTAAGTGCATAAGCTGTTACCTCTGCAACTTTGATTTTGGGTTGTATCTCTGGTCGAAGTTCTTCAATTTGAATGCGAACTTCTTTAACAATAATCTCTTCTAAGACATTGATAAATGCACGCATAAATTTTTGCTTACTTAAAATTTAGCTATTAATATTTAGTTAGTTAATAAAGTATGCAGTTTAATTTTTCTAATTAATCTGATGTTTACTGAATTACAAAAAAACAAGTTCAATAAACATATTATTTTCTTGATTTCCCCGTAGAAAAATTATTTAATAGCCTTTATTACTACAAATTAATGTATCAAATAACTTTAGCTAAATTAATAGTACAAATTGCGTAACTTGTATAATAGGATACAATTTAAAAATCATTAAAGTTATGAATAACTATAAAAATAATAAACATTTTGTTTTATAGCATTTCATAGAGGATTGTTTCCCCGCCTTTGGCGGGGAAACAATCCTCTATACCTCGCTTGCTTGAAAAGCGCTATGTAGCAAAGAAAATTTTCTAGGACATAAAACCCAAGAAGCGAGTGGCGGCGCTTTGCGCCGCCACTCGCTTCTTGGGTTTTGGTATAACGTGAAAGCTTTAACCCAGTCGATAGCCAAAACCTCTAACGGTCACGATATGTTTAGGATCGCTAGGGTCAATTTCGATTTTTTCGCGTAACCAACGAATATGAACATCAACAGTTTTGCTATCACCAACAAAATCAACCCCCCAAACCTTTTCTAGCAACTGCTCGCGTGACCAAACGCGACGCGGATGACTCATAAATAGATCTAATAGGCGGAATTCTTTAGGAGAAAGATTAATTTCGGCTTCATTGATCGTCACCCGACATTCATCGGGATACATGGTGATATCCCCAAATTTATAAACAGTGGCATTAGTTGCGACAAATTCTCGACGACTGCGGCGTAGCAATGCTCGACAACGCGCCACTAATTCACGCATCCCAAAGGGCTTGCTGAGATAGTCATCGGCTCCGACTTCTAAGCCCACAATGCGATCGGATTCGTTACCCTTAGCACTAATCATCAAAACAGGAACGTTATTACCTTCATGACGTAAAATGCGGCAGAAGTCTAGCCCATTAATCGAAGGCAACATCACATCTAGAATAACTAAGTCTAGCCTTGCAACCGTTTTGGCTATTTGCAGAGCATTGTAGCCATCTTCTGCTAAAAAAACGCTATATCCATCTTCTTGCAAAGCTAAAGCGATCGCCTCTTGAATAATTGCTTCGTCTTCTACCACCAAGACACAACCGACAGTGTTTTTAGAAGCTGAGGGAGGCTGTTCTGTTAAGAGCATAAAAAATTTCTATTAGGTTGGTCTAACCGTATCCAATTTTACATTGATCTATAGTTAATTATGTAGTCAGGTTTATATTTTTCTGGCATTGTTAAAGAAACGTATAAACCGATATTTCACAAATTACGGCATTAAAAAATTAGGAAGGAATGATTTTGCGATATTTCTTACGGTTTGATTGAGCGATCGCGCAATTTGGATGTGAGGCTCATCAGCTTCAATTGGTAAAATCTGGGTCATGTTACCCTGACTAAATTGTTGAATCACTAAATTAGCTGCCTCTAAGCCAGTTACATAAGCTTTTTCCTGCGACCATGAGCCGTGATTAGTAATAACCCAATCGCCACTCATATATAAGTTGGGGAAACTGGTAATGGATCGCAATAGATGCTGATAACTACCAGGGGCGAAATGGGTTACGGCACGGGGCAGTCGGATTACGCTGCTATCAACAACTTTAGCAGTGGCAAATTCGGTCAAACAAGAAGCGAGATAGTTTTGAACGATCGCTACGATTTCTTGGTTATCGAGGGGTAGGAATTGATTCGCATGATAAAAATCGACTTCGATTACTGAGCCAGTTTCATCGGCGTATTCATCATGGAGTGCATTGAGGTCAAAGAATGTCCAGCCCGTAGTTGCATCAAAACCAAAGCAAGCATTAGATGGACGCGGGATCTTGATTTTGCGATCGAACCATAGGCGTACAGCTAAGACATCAACTGCGCCTAAGTTCATCAAGTTCCGAAATTCTGTACGTTTTTGCAAAGCGGCACTATTCGAGACAATCTTTTGCATCCCTGAAATGCCTACCGCGAAAATTACGGCATCAGCATCAAAGGTTTCTTCGCCACAAATTACGCCTGTAACCTTGCCCCCATCATCCACACGCAGATTACTAACACGGCGATTAGTGAGGATCTTGCCCCCCAAATTAGTAATGCGATCGCACCAAGGTTTGAATATCTGTTCGCCCACCGTGCCGCGACACCATACCACATCAAAATCTGCCTGATGCGCCAAGATGAAGTAATACAACATTCCCAAAGCTGCTGCTGCCGAGCATTGCTCTCCTGGGGCAAAAAGTCCAACTAATAGCATTGGCTCGAAAGATTCGCGATAGAGCCGTTCCGATACGCCATACTGACGGAATAATTCCCTTGCGGTAATGCCATCGTAGCGTTTCCATGCCTCATGGGAATTGTCAAAATCCACCACTGCATACATTAACGGCAATGCCGATAGGCGATCGCTTAAAGGCAATCTCTTAAATTGGGTATAGGCAAATGTCCCAAGGGGTGAAGGTAAACGTGGCAAGTCTTGAAAAATGGGTGACTCAACTTCTAACCCTGCGGGAGAATATTGTGCCGATCGCGTCCAATTTGTAAAGGGATCAAGCTCTAGCTCTTTAACGAGGGAAAAAATATTGCGATAGGGATACCAAAAACCATGAATACCTGCTTCGACTGATCGTCCCCCTTCCGTTTTCCAGCCTGCAACTAAGCCTCCTGCTTGCGCTCCTGCTTCTAGCAAGGTTACGTCATAGCCTTGTTTCGTGAGTTGATAGGTTGCCCCTAGCCCAGCCCAACCTGCACCAACAACAATCACTTTTGGTTTTTCTGTCATTTATTTTTTCTAAGTTGTGTTGCTATTTGTGATTAATACCAATTCACGAAAGTGTGACAACACTTTTGTGAATTAAAAACCAAACCCAGTCAGGGTTTTCAAAACTAAAAATGGCGTAGCCATTTTTAGTTTTGGTATAAGTAGCTGGGCATAATTAAAAACCAGAGTAAAAACCTGTGGCGCACGCGCAGCGTGCGCCACAGGTTTTCGGGTTTTATATTTAATTGCGCCCAGCTACTTATACATTTGCGATAGACAAGGGGCTTAAGCCCCTTGTTTCTTAATTTCACATTAAAGTCTTTTGCTAATTTTAAACCCGTGAGAGTCAGTTCCACAGGTATGTAGTAAGCCATGAATGTCCGCCAGATGCCGAATTTCTTCGGTTTGTCTCGGACTCGGTTTCCAAGGATCGCTATTGTCATAGCCATAATAGGTTTCAACGCCATCAATTCCCAAGGCGGCGGCGGCAGGGATCAAGTCTTCAGGCGATCGCCGATATCTAGCAGGGTGGGCAAGTACCGCTAATCCCCCAGCTAAATGCATCGCCTTAATAACGCTAATTGCCTGATAGTCAAGTCCTGCGGTAGTTTTGTTTTGCAAATAAGGCTGCATTGCTTTATGTTCGGGATCAAATCCATAGCCGAGAATATGTACTTCCGTAAAAATCAGGCTAGCATTAACCTCAATTCCTGACCAGATCGTAGGCAGAGAGTGAGGAGCGTTAGATTGACTAAGGGTGCGATCAAGGTATTGTTTGGCAATGTAATAGCCTGTAACCGCATGATGATCGGTAATTGCCAAATCAGACACACGCATGGCGATCGCCTGCTGAATTAAATCAACAGCCTGCATTTTGCCGTCAGAATGCACCGTATGCAAATGAAAATTCAGCCTATGTGGACAACTCATGGCATCGACAGACGCAAAAATTTTTCGCAGCTTACTTGTTGCGCTCGACTCTGAAATCAATAGCGGAGTTTGAGTTACCATGACACATCTCTACATAAGCAAATCTTTTACAATTCTTAATTTCTTAACCGCAATTTTACCCAATTTTGGGTAGATAGTTTAACTTTCTATTGAGATAGACTCTCAGATGTATAGTATGTTTCAGTCCAGAGAAGTACGCTTGAGTCTCCTCGCCCTCGGTGGGGAAACTCAAATCCGTACCCCGCTTGCTTGAAAAGCACCATATAGATATCGATACACGAATATAGTTCGCTTATGCGATTGATCAACGGGAAAAGAAATATCTGCACCTAATCGGATTTAGTGCTGCTGTTCATACTGAGATTGCTCAACCACATTGTGATCAAGGTTCTGCTCAGAAGTCTCGTAATAACTAGACAATAATTCGCGAGTTTCGACTTTTCCTAAATTCGACTCGATTTCAGCGGTGATTGCAACGCATTCACTGCCAGATACGTCAATCGCGCGTTCAACGATTTTGCCATCTTTCCCGATTAAGTACTCGATCCGTTGATATTGCGACATGATTTATTAGCTTTTCTCAACAATAACAATTGCTAATATTCTAGCGTTTCTAAATCAAAATGATCAAAATCCTAAAATTAAAGGTGATGCAAAACACTAACTTTATCGCTGTAGCTATTTTTTGTAGCTAGGCGCATAAAACCCAAAAAGCTGTGGCGCACGTTGAGCGTACGCCACAGCTTTTGAACAAACTGCTTAAGAATGACAGCACACCACCAATCTCTTTTTGGTGTTATTTGTTTCCCCGCCTTCGGCGGGGAAACAATCCTCTGTAACTGTGAAACGCTATATGACTAGCTGACCGAGCGATTTTAAAATTTGCAACACTGTGTATAAATGGTTTTCTGGTTCTGAAAGGGAGAAAACTCTAGATAGGATATAAGTAGGATTAGGAGAGGGGTTGAGCTTAATAAACCGAAATTCTCGCCCATTGGTAATCATGCCAAAGGTGTTTTGGTTTGCCAAGTGATTGGGACTAGCGCTCATATAGGTTAGTGCTTGGGGCAGAGCCATCATCACGTCATATTGGATGCTTTTGGACTCGATCACCACCACCCAGATAGAATTTTGGAGGACTAACACATCAATTTGTCCCCGCACAGTTTCTGTCCCATCTTGAGATTCCACCTCTACCGATTCTTCGAGGGTGGTATAAAAAGGGGGATCATAAAACCCTGCTAAAGATAGCAATGGCGACAAAGTAACCATCTTGACAGTTACTTCTAAAAGAGGGCGTTTGGCTAAATAAACATAATGTTGCTTAGTCCGATCTAAAATCTGTTTTTCAAATTCAGTCAAAGCAGGTGCTGATTTCAATAATTCTGTAAAAAAATCATCAGTTGTGATTTGTTGGTGCAAACTTAACTTATCTTCGACATCGTATAAACTTAGCCTAGAGGCTTGAAGAGTTGCAGGCATAGTAATTTCTCCTCTTTAGTGTAAAAAGATGTGTCGCGATCGCCTACACGATCATTTTTCAGCAAGACGCTTTTCAGTATTTTGATCATATTATCGTTCTAGTTCTAAGACTTTGCTGGCGGATATGCCATCGGTGGCAGTGCCAAAATACCAAAGGGAAGCGGCGGCTTCGGCACGGGTGACGGGCTTTTGCGGTTGGAGGATTGTCGTAAATCCAAAGCTCCGTCTAATATTCGCCAGATCCCGTAATTGAGCATCGGCAAAAATTGCACCTAAAGCACTTTCACTAATGCGATCGCTGTCTTTAAAACCCCATGTTTGACCAATGCTTTCCCATGTGGCACTAGGTAAAGGCTGTCTGAGATCGAGGGGGATTTTCCACTGTACAAGTTCTTCCCGCAATAGAGGATCATTAGGACGAAAGCGATCGCCTGTACCATTGATTAAACCTGCATTCGCTAGTCCTTGAATGATGGCAAAGTCTGGATGTGTATTCGGAATATCAGGAAAACTAGGCGCATCACTGCGCTGGGCAAGACGAATCTGGCGGCTGGGTTGATTTTTATAAAGGCGATTATTGGTTTCTAATAACCATCGTGCATATTCACGGCGGGCAACTAATAGATTGGGTTTAAATTCTTGACCTGTTTTAGGTGTGATTGTCCCTAGTTGGTATAGGTCTTTAATCCATGATCGTAGAGAGGTCGGAGCAGTCTCAAGATCGCTAAATTCTTTAGATTCTTTAAGTTCTTTAGACTCTTTGGTGGGAGTTGATGGATTAGTGAAATTTATATAGAAAAGCGTCTTGAGAGAAATTTTTGTGATTGGTTTGGTGTTTATTGCAGAGATGGATTGTAGGGCGATCGCTGGTATTTGACTAGATAGGCGATCGACCTTATCTGGCGCTCCTGTTGGAAGAGAAGGAATAGTTAAATTGGTTGGATTTGGAGTTGGTTTGCTAGTTGTTGTTGGGGTTGCTGTTGCCGCTAATGTTGGATTTGGCTGCGCTGATGGTTTGGGTATTTCTGTAGAAGGCGATGGACTAGCTGGTGCGATCGCTACTTCTAGAGAGCTACCAAGATTTGAGCCTTGACAAGCAGTGAGGGAAGAAGCGGCAAGCCCTAGTAACAAAAATTCGGGGATTCTAGCAATTAATCGAGATTTGAACTTCATCAAAATTCCACATCAATATCATCAGGAAAACGCTAGTCGATTTCGACTAAATTAGGAGGCGGCAGTAAGGGAATGATGGCGGGGATGACACAGGCAATTTCGGGACGGAAATTAGCATAGCGGCTGCTGCGGATAGCGATCAACTCCGATTGAATATCCTGTGGACTTTCGCCTAAGCAAATTAATAGGTGAGTCGTAAGTTCTAAACTCGCCTCAAAGGTGGGGTGTACGACTTCTTTTGCCCCCAATTGGTAGAGGGTATCGATATCTGCATCTTTTTCGGCTCTTGCCACAATATCGATTTCGGGTGAAATAGCGATCGCACGTTGCACGGCTAGTCTCGTAGCGATTGGGTCAGAAATAGCGATTAACATTGATCGCGCATGGTCGATTTCCGCTTTTTCTAGCACAAAGGGGCTAGAACAGTTGCCGTATAGATAGGGGATATTTTGCGATCGCAGCATTTCCACCTTAGACTCGGCATCTTCAATTACCAGCACGGGATAACCTTTAGATTGCAACAAAGATACGATCCCCTGCCCGATCCGCCCATAGCCACAGACCACGACATGATCCTTGAGTTCGGCATTGGTTGAAAGTTCTTGGGGCATATCCAGCTTATTCATCCATGCTTTGAGAACAGGTACTTTTTCGAGGAGTTGTAAAATCTGCGGTGTTGCTTTGAGTAAAAAGGGTGTAACCATCAAAGTGACAGCCGTTGTCCCTAAAATCAGCAGATAAACTCGCCGCGAAACTAAGCCTAATTTTTGTCCTTCGCTAGCTAGTACGAAGGAAAATTCTCCAATTTGGGCTAAGCCTAAACCCGCAAAAATGGCAACCCGCAAAGGATAGCGGAAAAAGCTGACTAAGGGGACGACAATTAAAAATTTACCGATCATCACGATCGCGACTAGACTCAGAATCAATTCCCAGTTTTGGATCAGAAATACAGGATCAATCAACATCCCGATCGCTGCAAAGAATAGGGTCGCAAATACATCGCGCAGTGGTTCCACGTAGGTGAGGGCTTGATCGGCATATTCCACCTCCGAAATCATTAGACCTGCAACGAATGCGCCCATTTCGATTGACAGTCCTAAATGCTCAGTTAACAAAGCAATTCCTAGACATAGCACAATTACACTGAGCAAAAATAATTCGCGACTCTCGGTACTCGCTACCCAGCGCAAAAATGGCGGAATTAGCCAAATCCCTGCGGCGATCGCGGCTCCTGCAAACAGTGCGGTCACCGATAAAGCTTTAATGACTTCAATACCTACAGATTCGGGCTGATCGAGGGCAGGCAATACCGCCAACATCAAGCCCAAAGCTAAATCCTGAATGATCAACATCCCCAATGTGACTTGTCCCTGTGCTGACTCAGTTTCATTGGTTTCCATCAGGCTACGGAGTACTACTGCCGTTGACGAGAGCGATAAAATACCACCGAGGAAAATTCCTTGCGTTGGCGTGTCTACCCATCCCACAAATACCGATACACCCGTAGTTAAGGCGATCGTCAGCAAAATTTGTAATGTGCCACCACCGAGGGCGATCGCTCTTACCTTATTTAATTGCTTCAGTGAAAACTCCACACCGAGGGCAAATAGCAAAAACGCCACCCCAAACTGAGCAAGGGTTTCCACTTGAATCAATTCTTTGATCAGTCCTAAGCCCGTAGGACCAACCACGATGCCACCAAAGATGTAGCCCAATAACACTGGTAATCGTAGCGCCGCCGCCAGTAGTCCACCAAAGGAGGCTGCGGCAAGCACGGTTACTAAGTCAACAATTAACCGAAAATCTTCTTGCACAGGGATCAACTCAAGAACATTGCCTTATCTACTTTAGCTTGGATTAAGTTGATATTTATTTTCACTGCTGTTGTCTTTCTTTAGATAGTTTAGAGTGGCGGCGCAAAGCGCCGCCACTCTTCATAATTTGTAGGATGCGTTAGTGCAACGTAACGCATCCATTAGGTAAAAAAGATGATGGGTTACGCGATCGCTAACCCATCCTACATTTAATTCCAACAACCTATAATTCCAACAACCTACTTATACGGATTTTCTAAACATCTCAATTAAGGGCTTAGTTAACCAATGACTGCCAATTTTCCATTGATGTTGCAAGGTTGGCATTCTTAGTAAATAAGCTAGTCGCCGCATCGTATAGGCTGGTAATCCATCAATGCTAAATTTTCCAAAAATGGAAGCTGTTGCACCGTCAATTCCTAAACTGATAAATTCACCGAGAGGAATATAACTAAAGTTAACTAGAGGCTTGTGGTTGAGGCTTGACCAGATATTCCAAGCGCAGTATTGGGATTGCTGAAAGGCAACCTGTGCAGTCGCAGGTAAAAGTTCTCCATTCGCATCAAAGCAACCTGCTAAATCACCGATCGCAAATACATCAGCATAGCCTTTAACTTGTAAAGTTGGCTCTGTCGCGATCGCCCCTTGACGACGATGCTCAACGGGTAGGTTTTGTAATAGTTTGGAGAAGGTACTACCCACCGTCCACAACACAATATCCACAGGCAATGTATCGCTACCATCGGCATAGTCAAAGGTAACTTCGCTATCGGTGACTTGGGAGACTCTAGTATTGAGATCCGTCCAGACTCCACGCTGTGAGAGTGCGAGTTCCGCGATCTTTCGATTGGCATCGGTGGAGTTACCTAAAATTTTGTTATTACGATCAACGAGGCGGACTCGACCACGCTCTTTGAGGCGATCGGCAATCTTACAGGCAAGTTCTACACCACTGCTACCACCACCCGCAATACATACTCTAATTTTGTCGCGATTAGAAGCTTCGAGTAATTCTAATTTGCTATTAAGTCGATAGAAGTCATGGAGATTCCGAAATGGAATGGCATATTCTGATGCTCCTGCCACAAGGTTCATCGGAGTTTCACCGCCGATCGCTAAAACTAGGCGATCGTAAGCGAGAAAGCTGCGTTGACCAATATTTACTTCTACTTGCTGCGCGGCAAAATCAATATTAGTCACGACACCCTGAACAAACTGAATACCAGTATTGGCAAGTAATTCGGTAAATGTAGGCGCAATTTCCCACTCCTGCATTTCTCCTGTCACTAACTCGTAGAGAAATGGCGTAAATAGAAAGCGATCGCTTTTATCAATCAGGATGATTTCAGGCATGACTGTCCAAGGCAGGCGAGACAGATTAAGTGCAGTATATAAACCACCAAAACCACCACCAAGAATACAAATTCGTGTCATCAGCACATCCAGATTGTTGTTTCCGTTTCTATTTTATAGCAATCCTCATTAAAGGAGCGCGACGCGCTCCTTTAATGCCTATATTTTGAAAGTGCCGCTTTCAAAATATTTTCTGGGTTTTCATTCAACGCAAAGCGCTGTAAAACATGATTACTTCGTTAACTTTTGGTTAAATTCTGGTTATCTATTTTTACTTGCACTCATAGATTGTCATCCGATAATGTACATATATTACTATTTTTAAAATTGCACAATTGGGGGCTTTGTGGTTAAATCTGTGTTGCTTGCCCAGCTATCAGAAGAGCAATCTCTGATGTGGCACAATGTATTAACTTCCCATCAATTAGAAGTATGGGCTGCCCCTGAAAGTGCAGACTTACTCAAGCTACTTGAGCAGAAACATCAATCTAAGCAAGCTTTACCTCAACTAATTATTTCTGATATTGGCATTAGATATTATGGCGGTACATCTTTATTAGCCACAGAACTCTGTAAATGGTGCGCGGACAATGCACCTGAGTTAAGAGTTTTGCTAGTTAATCCCCGCCAAGATCAGATTAAAGAAGTAGAAAGGCGTTGGGCAACGCGGCGGGGAGCGATCGATTTATTGCCGAAGGTTTCTATAGACAATCTCAGTTCCGCTTTTACAGTTGCTGCCAAAGCTTTAGAGCTAAAAGTCAATTCAGAAGCCTTAAACACTGCGATTACTAATCTTAAACGTCAGCAGTCCTTACCAGATAAAGGCGCTGTGAAGGGGAAAAACATTAGGCAAACTGCGACTGAAGAGTTAGCTCGCAAAATGGCAATGATTCCATTAATGGTGATGGCAAATGAACCTGAAATGGAATCATCATCCTCTAGTAATCTTTCATCTAATAGTTCTCAACGTCAACTAGCTTTAGATGCAACTATTTCCGAACTTCATCTTTATAATATCAAAATCGATTTAGAACAAACAGGGGCGATCGCGCAGCAGCTATTTAAAGATAATCCTCTACTGCCAGCCCTCATCGTTTGTGAGCAGGATCGTTATGTGGGAATGCTATCGCGGCGCAGATTTTTAGAATGTCTCAGTCGCCCTTATGCATTGGAGTTGTTTACCAAAAGACCATTGAGAGTCCTTTATGAACAATTTCAAGCAGACATTCTCAAGCTGCATGGCAATATGCCAATTGTGATGGCATCTCAGTTAGCTCTCAGCCGTATCAATGACGATATTTACGAGCCTGTAATTGTTCATTTAGCTGACGATGTTTATTCAGTATTGGATGTTCATGACTTATTGCAAGCTCAGTCCTATATCCACGAAATAGCGACCAAGTTATTGCGTGAGCAAACCCAGACCACCATGTTCCAAACTGAAAAAATGGCGAGTCTAGGGCAAATTGTGGCGGAAGTATCCCATGATATTCGGAATCCTGTATCCGCGATTTATGGCAATACTGAGTGCCTTTTGACTTACATAGAAGGAGTGATGAAAATCTTAAGAGCCTATGAAAAAGAATATGGAACTTCCGCACCAATAGTTCGTGAAACTTTAGAAGAAATTGATTGGGAGTTTGTGCGTTCAGATTTACCCCAAGTTGTCAAAAGTATCCAATCGGGAGCAAGATATTTGCGGCGATTGGTGGACACTTTGCAAAGCCTTTCCCACATGGAAGATCATGCGACACCAGATGCAATTAATTTACTGGAATGTGTCGATAGTAGTTTAACAATTCTCAGTGGCAGAATTAGAAATGTCCAGATTGTTAAAAACTATATCGATCTGCCTCAAGTTAATGGATATAGCGATCGCATCATTCAAGTATTTATGAATCTGATCAGTAACTCCCTTGATGCTTTGGTCGATTTGAATTCTCAACCTGAGTTAATCAAACAACGTCAACAGATGATCCACAAGGATGAAGTAAATACTAGAAATGGGAATGTGCAAACTGCATCCGAAATTAAATGGCAGCCTTTGATCACGATTACAGCAGCGATCGCGGAAATTGATCGTCGCAACTGGATATCCGTCAAAGTTTCAGACAATGGCATGGGAATTCCTAAAGAAATTCAAGATCGCATCTTTGATAATTTCTTTACGACGAAGGGACAGGGGAAGGGGACTGGTTTAGGTTTGGCAATTTGCCATCAAATCATTACCCAGCAGCATCATGGCAAAATTGTGCTGCGATCGCCTTACCTCAATCATAAAGGTGATGTGACCATTGGTACTGAGTTTGAAGTCTTGCTCCCAATATAGAGTGTGCGAAGCGAAGTTTGCTCTAGCCCCTCGCCCTTGGGGGAGGCGCTAGGGGTGAGGGTCTTAGAAACTTGCAAAGAAGTTTTCATTTTGCCATTGGCAAAATGAAAACTTCTTTGCAGTGTTGCTTTGCGGGGATTCGCGGTAGGATACAAGCTGAAGACTGAGAGAATTGTATGGTGCATCAACTGCCAACTGGCGCAAAAGATTTACTTCCCCTAGACGTTGCTCAAAAGCGTTGGATCGAGAGCCGTATTCAACAAGTTTTTCAATCATGGGGATATCAACGCATCATTACCCCAACCGTTGAGCATTTGCGATCGCTTACCGCAGGTGGAGCCGTCGATCCTGAATCCGTAATCCAACTACATAGCAGCAGCATCGATATTTTAGGTTTACGCCCTGAATTTACTGCCTCGATCGCTCGTGCCTATGCAGCGCGTCTAGGTGGCAATGTGGCAACCTGTCCCCAACGCATTTATTACAATGCCAATGTATTTCGACGCAAATCTAATAACACCTCCGAAGAATCTTTTCAAGCAGGGGTCGAACTACTAGGCGCATCAGGTTTACTAGCCGATGGCGAAATTTTGCTACTCCTCGCCGAAAGCTTTGATCGAGTGGAATTAGACGATTGGAAAATTATTCTCGGTGATGCTCGACTCACAGGAGCATTACTAGATTTATTGCCTGAACAATATCGCGCCAAAGTGCGGCAAGCCCTTGCCAAACTTGATCGAATTGCGATCGTTGAAATGGATTTACCCGCCGAGGTTAAAGGCTATGCCCTCGAATTGATCGATCTACGTGGCAAGCCCAAGGATGTCCTGAGTCGTTTGGCAAATAGTGCATGGACATCGGGACTCACGGGCGAGATTAACTATCTCAAGTCTTTAATCGATCTCTGGGAAAGCACAGGTCAAAGTACTAGTAAGAATGTTGGTTGGGGCGATCGCCTAATTCTCGATCTCAGTTTTATGCAAACCTTTGACTATTACACAGGGATTGTGTTTGAAGTCGCTTGCAATAACTATGTAGTTGCTCAAGGCGGACGATACGATCGCCTACTTGGTGTCTATCATCCTCAAAACGTTAGCTATCCCAGTATTGGCTTTTGCATTAACCTCGAAGACTTACAGCAAGCCTTGCAATCTCGACTGCCTCAAACGCTGACTACCTCTAGCTGTTTAGTCGTAGCCAAAAATCCTGATGCTATGCAAGCTGCCTTTGCCCATGCGACAAAGTTACGTCAAGCTAATGATGCTGTCGAACTAGAACTAGAATTTCGCCCTGAAGATGTTGTACGCGACCATGCGCGATCGCGTGGTATCCCTCAAATCGCATGGATCAGTGCCGATGGCACAATCTCTTCAGAACGTATCTAAAAAACTACACCGCCCGCTATACGGGTGGCGTAGTTTTTTGGGCTTGAGCCAATTTTCCTTGTTAAAACCTCTATTAAATTTGGATAACATAGGGTAATCTATTCAACCAATCATCCATTTTGGTAGTGATTTGATAGTGATAGGTACGTTTGCATGAGATTTCCAGAAACAGCAAAATCGAGCGTAAGTTTAGCTTTTAGCCTAGGACTGATCGGTGCGATCGTGACAGTTGGCTGGTACTACATCATTGTGCCTTATAGGAAGCAACCTGAAAGACCAGTCTTTGCTAACGATCTCAAAGCTGCACCTGCACCAAAATCACCGATCGCTACGATTAAAGTTCCAGCAATACCTCAACCAACGGTCAAAGCAAAACCCAAAGCTGTTGACGCAAAATATCAAGGTAAGGTCAATGCCAGTATCGGTTTAGTGTTTCGCTCTGATCCCAATCAAGCTGCCAAAAATGTTGGTGGTGCAGACTTTAACACCAAGGTTGCGGTGATTAGGGAAACTCCCGATCGCGAATGGGTATATGTCAGAAATGAAAATACTAAAGAAGAAGGCTGGGTAAGAGGCGGTAACATCACCAAAGAATAGATAAAGGGTTCGCTTTGCGAACCCTTTATCTATTGGACTAGCTTCTGCAACCAGTGAATCACTAACGCATTCACAATTTCAGGGCGATCGTCGTGGGGGCAATGCCCTGTATTAGGAATCGGAATTACTTGAATATCCTTAGTTTTACTTGCCTCTTCGTAAACCTTTGCTCCATTAATCGGAGTCCAAGGATCAGCATCACCCCACAGAACTAGCAGAGGTTTCTGCACCTGAGCCAATAGATCAGCAGTACGCGGTCCCGCAGGAGCCGTCAAGATTGAATCAAAGACCTTTTGTGCGCCTTCATCACAGGATGGCTGATAAAGCATATCTACTAGTTCATCATCGATCGCCTGATGATTGCGATACACCTGACGTAGAGAATTACGAATATTTCGCTTTTGGCGCACTTGATTAAATACAAATTTGCCCGTCACGTCAGAGCTAACTAACTTAGCAAACGCACCCATCACCAAGCGCAAAGGTAAATTCAACTCTTCAGGACGATGATTTAAGCCCCCTGCGGCATTGAGTAAAACTGCGCCGATCGCGATTTCAGGAGAATTAGCCGTAAGCATCAAGGCAAGTAACGCACCGATGGAATTACCAATAAATATGGCAGGTTGCTGCACCAATTCGCGATGAAAGTCCTTGAGCAGTTCTTCCCAAAGTTCTAAGGAATAGGCGATCGCAGGTTTTGCTGACCCCCCAAATCCCAACAGATCAAGGGCAAACACCTGATAGCCCGCCTCAGTCCATGCAGGAATATTCTTCTTCCAGTGACCAATTGATGCACCGAAGCCATGAATTAAAACTAGCGGTGTACCTGTACCAGTGACAGAATATTTGATTTGATGTCCTTGCCAGATCCAAGTTTGCAAGGGAGATGAGCGGCGATCGCGAGTTTGAGGGTTTTCTGTAGTTAGCACAATAGGTAATTCTCAGCTTATATACATAACAGAATAATTTGTTAATATTTATCTAGAATGATAAAGTACTTGGCTGTCAATAACTAGACTTTAAAATACTGAGTGAATAAATGGAATGCCCACTGCTAGCCAGTTAAGCAGCTTATATCGTATCTGCTATCAGCTAACTTATACGATGCTTCAACCTATCCACCTTATTTGTGTGGATGAGAGAACCCACAATGTGTATATCCTAGCTGGATATGAGGAAGAGCTAGAGTTTCAAATTTTACCTAATGGAGAGTTTGCAGATGAAAGTTAATTATGATTCTATGTCTAAGGCTGAACTGAAGCAATATTTTCTGAAACATCGCGGCGATCGCGCTGCTTTTCATGCTTATTTAGATCGTCTTAATCAGCGTCCTCTCAGGGTTATTGCTAGTCCTAGCGATCCTAATTTTGATCAGAAAGTACAAGCTGCTATTCGCCAAAGATTGGAATCACAAAAAAATGACGACTCCTACCACTAATAAAAGCTACGGCGCTTTGCGCTCAAATCCTGTCACTTGGTTCGGATTTGAGCGCAAAGCGCTGTAAAAGTCAAATCCTGTCACTTTTTATAGAAAGTTAGGGCGGTTTGTCCGTATTGGCGACGATCGCAACAAACCAACTCTCCCATCACATCAGGTAAAGGACGTAGGCGATCGCTCTCCGCAATGACTAGAGCATCTTCTGCAAGCAGATTTGGTAAAGCCTTAAGGACAGGTTCATAGAGATCGCTTTGATAAGGTGGATCGAAATAGACAAGATCGAAAAATTTCGGTGGTAATTTCGGCAAAATCTTGATCGCATCGCCTTTAATCACTTGCAACTTTTGTTCAGGTTTCGCACATTTCTGCCAATTTTCGTTGATGATGCGACAGGCGATCGCGGACAACTCAATCCCCACCACTTGACTAGCACCACGAACGAGAGCCTCTGCTCCCATTGCTCCTGAACCTGCACAAATATCTAACCAATTTGCGCCATTGATGCGACTTTGCAGAATATTGAAAACTGCTGCCCTGACTTTGCTAGGGGTGGGACGAGTGGATAGACCTGTCGGTGTTTTGATGGCGCGATCGCCTTTGATCCGAATAGACATATTGCAACTATAACGGTTTTTATTTCGCCTACGGCAAAATAAAAACCTAAATTAAATGATTAGAAAAAGATAACCCCTCAATCTGGTCAATGGGAACCATCCAAATTTTATTTTGATAGGGTCTCCATACCGCACTCATCACATAGTGATTACGAATAGAAATGATGTGAACGTGAGGAATACCAGAAAACTTCGAGCAGGAGCGTAAAAAATCTAGAGTTCTAATTAAGCGACTATGCAGAAATGTTGCCATTTCATCACTACAGTTTTGCCGCAACATCGGCACAGCTTGCGGATCGGTGTCACCCCTTAACTCGTAAATAATATGCGTTTTGCCCTTAAAATCAATTTTGCGCGATCGCAATTCCCAGCCACACAGCACCCCAAACCCAATCACAGCCATACCTAAATCGATATGAAAGTCACGCATTTGGAATTTCGTGTTACTACTCATATCTGTATGGGTGTTATAGCCAGTCCAAGTGTGGAACTTCTCTAAATTATCGTCATTAATATCGACGGCTGAACGATAGGGAGAATTTACAACCCGACTAAGACTGATTTGCGTATTTTCTGAAGGTGGCTCTGATGTCATACTTGTCTCGTGAGTGACAGCACTTATAGGAATTAAGTATTTAAAACTTATGCTATGCCGTTGACCAGCCTAGTACTACTATAAGCAGCTTAACATTCTTTGAATTAAGTTCTTAAATTGAATCACTTATTGAATCACTTACAGTTCACAACTGTATAGATACCTATGCATTCTAAAAGTTCGCTTGGCTACCAACAGTTGCAACCAGATTTTTTGCAGCGTCAGTTATTGCAATATCAGCGTACTTTATTAACCAATATTGGGATTTTAGTCGGATTGGTGACAATTGGTACCTTTGGCTACCGCCTGATTGAAGGATGGAGTTGGTTTGATTCGCTCTATATGACGATCATTACTCTTGCCACGATTGGTTATGGAGAAACTAATCCTTTACATCTAAATGGGCGCATATTTACAGTTGTCCTAATTGTGATGGGGGTTGTTAGCATTAGTTATATTGCGGCTCATTTTACAGCCGCGATCGCCAATGGTCATATTTACAATATTTTTCAGGCAAGACGGTTACGCAAAGTTATGCAGGCATTAGATGAACATTACATAGTTTGTGGATTTGGGCGCACAGGGCGACAGGTTACTGCCGAATTTGCGGCGGAGGGAAGTATCTCGTTTGTGGTGATTGATAGCGATCCTGTGATGATTGCACAGGCAGAACAGTCTGGTTATCTGGCGGTGCAAGGGGATGCAGCGCTGGATCAAACCTTATTTTTGGCAGGTATCGATCGCGCCATTTGCATTGTGGCAGCTTTACCATCGGATGCCGAAAATCTCTATACGGTGTTGTCCGCCAAAACCCTAAATCCCGAAATTCGAGCGATCGCCAGAGCCAGTACCGAAGAAGCGATGCAAAAGTTACGCCGAGGTGGAGCCGATGAGGTGATCTCGCCATACATTACAGGGGGTAAACGCATGGCGGCAGTGGCTCTGCGCCCACAGGTGATGGACTTTGTGGATGGGATTATTGCTGGGGAAAATCGTTCTTTTTATATTGAGGAATATCGGATTGACGATTCGAGCTATGTGGGAATTTCGTTAAAGAAAGCAAGTTTGCGATCGCAGACGGGAGTTTTAGTATTGGCAATCCGCCGCGCTGATGGTCATGTGATTGCAGGTCCCGATGGCAATACTGAAATTTTGCAAGGTGATGTCTTAATTTCGATGGGAACGCCTGAGCAATTAAGAGCTTTAAATCAAATCTTAAGTCCGATTTCTAAGCAGCCCAATATTTTACGTTTACCACGCCTTAAGTCTTAAAGAATACTTAGAAAATAATGGTTGTGGATTTCATTTCTCCATCACGGTTACTGCAAAATGCGATCGCTGATGCGATTAGTTCCGTATTTGAAATTGCAATTAGTCCTTACAAAATCCCGATTACTATTGGCTATCCCAAATACGATGCTCATTACACATCAACAATCGCCCTAGCAATTTCCCATTCTGTAAATCGATATCCTTTACAAATTGCGGAAGCGATCGCCCAAACCTGTTCACAAAATTTAGCCATATCCTCAAAGTTACAGATTCAAGCCTTTGGCAAAGGTTGGCTAAATATCTATTTAAGTCAGGAATATATCACTGAAAGTTTACTTGCTCTAAACGAGTGGCAAATTGAAGGAATTGCCGAGCGTGATGGATTTTGGCAAAAATGCGATTTTTCTCCAAATTCCAATAAAAGTTCACCTGAGTTAATCTTGCAATATGCTTATGCCCGTTGCTGTGCCTTAATGCGATTAGCCTATAACAGTGATTCTCAGCCTTCGGTGGGGAATCACTCTAGCGTTTTAGAACCTGCGGAAGTTAGTCTATTACTGCAAAACTTCGCGATCGCAGCTTATTTAGAAAGTGAGAATTCTCTAGATAGTCATCCATCAAGAATGAAGTTATCGCGATCGCTTGCCGAGACTTTTTTGCATTTTTATGATCACTGTCGAATTTTTGGAGTAGACCGAGAAATAGCTCTCAGACGATTATCCATAATTAGAGTTACGCAGAAAATGTTATTTGCGATCGCTCCACCCGAAATTAATTATGAAATGTACCTGTAAATGAGAGTTGACGCAAAGCGTCAACTCTCATTTAAAAATTAACATGGCATCGCCAAAGGAATAAAAGCGATATTCCTTGTCGATCGCCTCTTGATAGACGGACATTAAAAATTCGCGCCCATCTTCGCCTAAAAATGAGGACACCATCATTAACAAGGTTGACTTGGGCAAATGGAAATTAGTAATCATCGCATCCAGCACTTTCCACTCATAACTGGGATAAATCATTAAATTCGTTTTCCCCTTAAAAGCTTGAAAATTGGAGCTTTCTAGCGATCGCGCCACCGTACTACCCACCCCAATGACGCGACCACCCCGCGCTTTGGTTTCCTTGATTTTGGCGATCGTCTCCTCTGGCACTTCGCACCACTCGTTATGCATAATGTGCTGCGTGATGTCCTCCGTCTCTACAGGGCGGAATGTGCCAATCCCAACGTGCAGAGTCACAAAGGCTTTATCAATACCTTTGTCCGCTAATTTTTGAAATAGCGACTCGGTAAAATGCAACCCTGCCGTTGGTGCAGCGATCGCCCCAGAAATCTCCGCGTAAATAGTTTGATAGCGATCAGGATCAGCATGGGAATCGGTGACATAGGGCGGCAATGGCAGCTTGCCCAATTGCTGAATGATTTTGTCAAGGTCAGCGTCCGCAGGAATGTGAAACTGCAATTCTCGCGCCCTTGTGGTGGTCTCAATGCCTTCTACCGTCGCCTTGACGTTTTCGGCAAATACAATTGTGCTACCAATGGGCAGACGTTTCCCCGGCTTGACTAAGGCTAACCAGCGATCATTGCCTAGCGGCTCCATCAGCAAGATCTCCACAGGAACCCCTGATAGCTTCTGCCCGTACATCCTTGCAGGAATAACTTTGGTGTTATTAAAAACGATCAAATCTCCCGATTTCAGGAATTTTGGCAGATCGTAAAAATGGTGATGCTGTACTTGGCGATCTAAAGGGCGATCGCTACCGATTACCAACAGTCGCGATGTATCCCTTGGTGTAACTGGATCTTGAGCTATGCGATCGCTTGGCAATTCATAGTCATAGGCGCTTAATGCATAATCAGGCGCAAGTTCATTGGTAGGCGATGAAGTCATAGATAAAGTTACAAAAAAGTGACACTCTGGGATGTTGGCACTACCTAACAATTTGCAGTACTTATCTAAGTGTTTGATAAAAAGGGACTAGTTGACAAAAAAATATAAGAAATTTTATATACCAATCGCGGAAACAGTGGTATACAGATGGCAGCAGCAATATATGCCTTGTGTGATCCACTTTGCATATAGTGCGATCGCTTTTAAACCTTAGATATTTTAACGAGGAGTTTATGCAGTATTTAATGACAGACCTTCACCAACGCTTTATTGGTGCATTGCACTACAACAAGCCTCTGGCTGTAGGCGATGTATTTCGCGCTGACAATACTAAAACTTATACAGTTGTCAGCATTAACGACACTCGCGACAAGAGCAAAAATGTCAAATCCGTAACCGTGATTCCTGTACGTGAAACAGTCAGCGCTCACTAACGTGCCAATGAGTTGGCTTGTTAAGCAATTGGTTCTTAACTTTTCTCTTGATGGTCTATTGACATTAATCAACAAAGCTCAAAATATTAGCTCAAACCGCTATTTACAAATATTGCAAGCACACAGTAAGTCTGAGAAATCACCATATATGCAATCTGAGAGACTTATAGAAGCTGTCATTAATACATAAATAATCAACGAGTATTTCTTTACTTCTCCACAGATATCGCAAGAATTAGTTTAAAAACAAAAGGGAGAGCAATGCTCTCCCTTTTGTTTTTGTGATTGCTAAAAGCCAAAGAGATTTGTGGCACTTCGTGCCACAAATCTCTTTGGCTTTTAGATGAGAATTATGCCATTTCTGAGATTGCTTAAAGAAGATGCATCAATTGCATTACCTCTTAAATCAAGGCGTGTCAGATTTTTAAGATTAGCAAATTCTGGTGGTAAAGTTGTTATCTGATTGTAGGATAAATCTAGTTCTGTCAGGTTTTTAAGATTGCCAATTTCCGCAGGAATATCATGCAGTTGATTATTGCCAAGATATAAATCAGTTAAACTTGTGAGATATCCAATCTCCTCTGGCAAGACAGTTAAGTGGTTATTTCGTAAATCTAATTCTGTCAAATTAGTAAGATAGGCAATTTCTAAAGGTAGACTTTCAAGTTGATTTTCACTGACATCCAGCCATGTTAAAAACTTGAGTAATCCAATCTCAGGTGGCAAAGTTTTTAAGTAATTATTGTTAATATCAAGTCTTGCTAAACCTGATAATTTTTCGATTTCTGGGGGCAAACTGGCAATGTGATTTTCTGCTAGATTTAACACAGTAAGATTCTTTAGCTGCGTTACTGGTGCTGGAATTGTAGACAATTGATTGGATTCTAAATGGAGCCAAGTTAGTCTTCGTAAATTTGCGATCGCCTCTGGTAACGAAGTTAGATTGTTTTCACTCAGGTACAGCCAAACTAAATTTGTTAGTTTACCAATCTCCTCAGGAACTGACTCTAGTTGCAGTTCACTAAGGTAAAGAGATGTTTCTTCAGAGATATTGGCGTTTTCAATTGTCTCAAGGATTTCCTGTTCATTCATTTTGCTGTCCAGTTGGTATTTATGGTACTTAGGGTACAGATTGATAACTATTGGCTTACATATTACCTAGAGGGTAACTCCCGACTTCCTGCAATTTTGTTTTTGCATGGATTCATGGGCGATCGCTTTGAATTTAAATCAGTAATCTCTGATTTATCTAAACAATTTTACTGCATAGCGATCAATTTGCTAGGGCATGGTCAGACTAAAGCAATTGATCACAAAACTGAACAAGATGATGACTACACAATTCAGTCCACTGCTAATTTTATTGTCAAATTTTTGGATGTACTTCATGTGGAGCGTTGCTTTTTAGTAGGCTACTCTATGGGCGGAAGGCTAGCTTTATATTTAGCAATCCATTTCCCACAATATTTTGACAAGGTGGTTCTAGAATCTGCCTCTGCGGGTTTACAAACTGATACAGCAAGAAGCGATCGCCTAGTTAAAGATCAACAACTTGCGACTAAGTTAGTAAATAGTGATTTTTGTACATTTCTTGAAAATTGGTATCAACAACCAATTTTTGCAAACTTGCGATCGCATCCAAATTTTGCCCAGATGCTAGAGCAGAGGTTAAATAATTCATCAGTTCAATTAGCAAAATCTTTACGCAATCTCAGTACAGGAAAGCAGCCATCATTGTGGGAAAAGCTATCGGAGAATGAGATTCCCTTACTTTTAATTGCAGGGGAGTTAGATCTTAAGTTCGTGCAAATCAATCAACAGATGCAACAACGATGTCCAGCCTCAAAATTAGAAATAATACCCAACTGTGGTCATAATACCCATTTCGAGAATCCTGATTTATTCGTTCAAAAGCTGCAAGATTTTTTCTGCAATAAGTAGCGGGGCGCAAGCTTGTTAAACAAAAAAGAGGCGCTTTGCGCCTCTTTTTTGTTTAACAAGCTTCAGCTTCTAGAACACAGCGTAAAGTTGATAAGCCTTTTTTGAGTTGGCGGGAGATGGTCACAGCGCTTACGCCTAACATTTTGGCGACTTCCCTTTGAGGTAAATCTTCAATAAAGACAAATTCGACAATTTCTCTAGTGCGTTGCTCTAATAGCAATAGAGCTTGATGCAAACGAAACTTCTCATCCTGTTGTAATTGCATATTGCTTTTAGGATCAGCAACGAGATCACCAATAGAAGCGGAATCTTCTTCTTCCGAACGGATCGGCGCATCTAAACTTAAAGGAGCGCGATTTTGACAGGCGAGTTTGGCTTCTTGCCATTCGCTGAGAGTCACGCCAAGAGCATTAGCAACTTCCTGTGCTGAGGGTTCTCTTTGTAAAGTATTGCGTAACTTTTGCATCACTCGTACTGATTGCTGTTGTAAATCCATCCAACGACGAGGAATGCGTACTGAAGAATTTTTATCACGAAGATAATGTTGAATTTCGCCGCGAATGTAGCGTACGGCGAAAGAACTAAAGGCATAACCGCGATTTAGCTCAAAGCGATCAACTGCACCAATTAAACCTAGTGACCCCACCTGTAATAAATCGTCATATAGCTCAGAGTGACGCTCTGCCCAAAAACCAACTTCTTTTTTGACTAGACCGATATTTAATCGTACAAGGCGATCGCGTAGGTATGCCGATGGTGCTTTGCGATATTGCTTAAGTAGTTCGAGGGTAGTGGTTTTGTCTGCTGCCGAAAACTCACGCACTTTATGGGTAGTGATACTCGATTGATGAGAAATATCGGATGGGAGCGCGAGTGTTTCGGTGGTCATAGTTTTGCCCTGAACTAATCAAGCTTGCTAATTAAATCATTTAAAACGTTATTTGTTTCGATGTACTTAGATTATTTGTTTTAGGGGCGATCGTCACCTTGCAGGTTGTTAGGGATTATCAAATCCAAAAATCGAGAAACACCTAACAGGTTGTTAGGTGTTTCTGAAAAACAGGTAGTAGCCTTGCACTGCTAAGTATCTAGGCGCAATTAAATATAAAACCCCAAAACCTGTGGCGCACGCTGCGCGTGCGCCACAGGTTTTGGCTCTAGTTTTTAAAAAAGAGCCAATTTTTGATGACGCGGCTTCGCCGCGTCATCAAAAATTGGTTTGAGAGACAATCTTGTGGATAATGAGATTGCTCAATGCGTAGTGATAGTAACCAGACTTTGCAACAGTTTCCCTTTGATTTTAATTATTTGCCTACACCTGCCTATCTCGTGGGGGGATGGGTGCGCGATCGCCTATTAAAGCGACAAGGTAAATATCTTGATCTTGATTTTGTATTACCAGAAAAAGCAGTGGAAATTGCTCAGGTGATCGCGCGTAAGTATAAAGCAGGTTTTGTCGTGCTAGATGCGGAGCGACAAATTGCTAGAGTTGTATTTAAAGATGGAACCGCAGATTTTGCTCAGCAAATGGGGGCTACTTTAGAGGCAGATTTGGGACGGCGCGATTTTTGTATGAATTCGATCGCGATCGAATGTCATCAACTAACACAAGAGATTTGTTCACCAAAGATAGAAGAACTATTTATTGATCCTTTTGATGGTATTGGAGATTTACGAGCAAAGAAAATTAGGATGGTTGCTCCTGAAAATCTAGCAGAAGATCCATTGCGGATTTTGCGGGGATATCGACAGGCGGCACAATTAGGATTTGAGATTGAAGATTTAACTCGACAGGTTTTGATCAAACTTGCACCAAAGCTAAAGTCTATGGCGGCTGAACGAGTGCTGACAGAATTGGCTTATCTTCTATCAATTAAGAATGGTAGTTCATGGATGCTTAAAGCAATTGATGATCAAGTTTTAGAAAGTTGGTTACCATCTCAATATTTAAACTTGGAACGATTTGCCAAAATTGAAAATGCGATCTCTATGCTATTGGCAAGATTTCCACACCTCGAATTATTTTTTAGTAAACACTTGGCAGGCGATCGCGAAGCTTTAGTAATTGTCAAAATCGCAGCTTTAACCAATAGTATCAATGCCCTTGAGCATTTAGGCATGAGCCGCGCTGAGCAACGTTGGTTAGTTGGAATTTTGCGGCATTTACCTCAGTTTATTGAGCTATTAGCTGATGTTTCTCCCAAAGCTCAATACCAGTTTTTTCAGTCCACCCTAGAGTTTTTTCCTGCGATCGCTTCTCTCGCTTTGGCTAGTAATTATGATTTAGATCAGATTTCGCCTTGGTTAGAGCGTTGGCTCAATCCCCATGATCCGATCGTCTATCCGATCGCCTTAATTACAGGTGATGATCTGCGGAATGAATTAGGAGTTCCGCCTAGTCCGAAGATTGGCGAACTTCTCGAAAGTGTCAAGATTGCTCAAGTGGAAGGTCAGATTCACAATAGAGAAGAGGCGATCGCTTTTATCCAATCGATTTTATGACTGGTGTTACGCAGAAGCTACTAAGCCCCTCACCCCTAGCCCCTCTCCCAAAAAGGGCGAGGGGAAAAAGAAAAATCTTTTACTCCCCTTCTCCCGTTCTGGGAGAAGGGGTTGGGGGATGAGGGCAATTCAGACTTACCTAGAGTCCATTGCCAATTAGAAAGAAAGCAGACCAAAAGTAAGGATGATCGAATGGTTCACCACCTCGGATCAATGATATCTGCGCTAATCGTAATGCCTCTGTTGCCGAAATACCTTTCTTCAGATTGGCATAAAAGGCATCCATAAGCTTCTGAGTACCACCATCATTAACCGTCCATAGAGATGCGATTACGGCTCTAGCACCAACATTTTGAAATTGATAGCCCAATCCTAGTACTTCTGTCCCATCACCCAATTTGCCGCCGATTCCTGTCTCGCAAGCACTCAAAACCACTAAGTCCACACCCTTGAGTACCCAAGTCTCAATCTCTCTCAGAGTCAGGCGATCGCTATCTCCAAAGATCAGAAAAGATTCATCTGGTGTACCTATATTGAAAGAACCATGAGTTGCTAAATGGATGATCGAACTAGAATCTGCGCCTGTCTTGGTTGAGGTTTTTGTAAAGGTTTTGTCAACTAACTCCGTCACATTCGGGAAGATACTGACAATATTTTTTATTTCTTGTTGGGTGGCAGGAATGGCACTAAAGGAAATAGGTTTACCCAGCACATTCACACTGTGGGCGATCGTTGAAGCACCAGCTAGCACTTTGGTTTGATTGGTTACAGGTCGATTAAAATTTGTCAGAGAAGTGGCGGTAATGTTGTTGATACTATATTTTTCAACTAAGAACTGTTTGCCATCATAAAGAGTCGCAATGGGAATATAGCGCAATCGACTATCAGGAGCGTAGATAATCGTCTTTACATTCGACTGTTGTAGTTCAGCTTCGATAGGCGCAATCATCCACTTATAGAACTGTTGAGAAGTATCTTTAAAATCAAAATTACTACCATCTTGTAATTCCGCTCGAAATTTTTCGACAGCAGCGCTAATATCTCTTTGTCTGACTTGAACTGCACGATGGATTGGCGGAGCCGAAGGTGTAATTAAGACGATCTCCAGTCTACTCTCTAGCACCAGTGGATAAATGATCACGGCATTTAACTGCTTGAGTTGTTTTTGGAGACTAACGATCGCCTTGAGATTGACATTTTGCTGCTGGATATCGTTATTCAACTCAGTGGTTAACTTCTTGACTTCTTCACTATTCAGAAAAGCATTGAATTGTCGATTTGCTTCTTTCTCTTGGTTGACTAGATAGGTCAATCGCTCCTTTTGTTTAGCGGTTAACTTGCCTTGATTCTCCAGTATTTGCAAATCAGAGAGTTCTTTATTCAAGTTAATCATTTGCATTTCGACAGGCTGATACTCTACTCCTTTAGCCGTTTGTTCATTCCCACGCACATTTTTGAGATAGTCATCCACTTCCTGCACTTTTAGCAGATCAAGTACCTGCTGTGCCTCGATCACCCGATCCTGTTGTAATAGCAAATCCGCAAGGCGACGATAGACTGGCGCAATTGTATTGGCGTAGAGCTTCTGCTCTTGCCTTGTGAGTGAGTTCAGATCTTTCCGAATCTCTTCATAGATATTCACCGATTGCTTGAGATAGGCGATCGCCAAAACATTTTGTTTTCGTTCAGCAAGAAGCGCACCAATATGCTGATAGAGTTTTGCCTCTCCTGCGCGATCACCTGTCTGACGACTAACAGCTAGAGCCTGCTGATAGTAACCGAGAGCAATTTCAAACTGTCCTTGACTGTTATACAGAAGTCCAATATTACCGAGAGTGACACTTTCATTTATGCGATCTGCCAACTTCTGACTAATTTCTAGAGATTGTTGATAGTTCTTGAATGCTTCAGCATTAAACCCGCGCTCATTCAACAAAAATCCAATATTGTTGAGAATTACGGCTTCACCTGCGGGATTTTTTCCTGATTCTTTGGTCAAGGCTAGAGCTTGACGATAATAATCGAGAGAATTGGCATATTCTTTGTTATTGCGATAGACCAACCCCAAATTATTAATTGTTCTGGCAATACCAAAGCGATCGCCTAATTTTTGTTGAATCTTGAGAGCTTCTTGATACAGTTTGATCGAGCGGTCAAACTGCCCCAAATTGCGGTAGACAATGCCCATATTGTTGCGAATGCTACTTTCGCCCAATAGATCTTTGGTGTCTTGGCTAATTTTCAAAGCTTTTTCGTATGCTTCGATCGCCCTGACAAACTGTCCGAGATCATTGTAAACAGAGGCAATACTATTTAATGCTTGAGCTTGCCCTGCGCGATCGCCCTGTCCTTCATACAATTTTAGCGATCGCTGAAAAGCTTCTAGGGCTGGGGTGAGTTGTCCTTTTTTTTGTAGCTCATTGCCATTGGCTTGGAAAATGTCAGCATCTGATGACTTTGCCTTGAAATTATTGGTCGAACTTTCTTCGGCACTAATTTGGGCATTTGCCGCAATAGAACCTATACAAACTATAGAAATTGGGATCAAACTAAGAGAAGCACATAAACCTTTGTGTAAAGCCTTAAAAATCATATTTCTTTATTTATTTGCTTACAAACTAAATAATCATGAATAATAGAGTACATCCATCTGAAATTAAATAAAATTGTCAATCATATAGCAATCGCCATTTGTAGCAAGTAGCTAAGCAATACCAATTCAAAAAAATGGCGTTGCCATTTTTTTGAATCTCAAAACCTTACTCGGTTTATTTTTTAATTCATTTTGGTGCATTTTATAAATATTAAATATAAAACCCCAAAACCTGTGGCGCACGCTGCGCGTGCGCCACAGGTTTTGGCTCTGGTTTTTAATTAGGCCCAGCTACTTAAGCCAAATAATTAAGCCTTTCTACTTATCAATTTGACAAGTTAAAAATTTTAGAATTACTTATAATTTTTGATCAATTTAAGGATTTTATTGTGTCAATATTTTCAATCTACCGTCGCGTCATCTTGAGGTGGATATCACTATTCTGCATTGGCTTAGTGATGTCATTTCTTTTCGTTAGTCCCGCTAAGCCCCAAAACCAGAGCAATTGCATCAAAATCCCAGAAGTCCCTGTGAGTAGTGCGGAAGCGATCGAAAAAAGTAGACGCATTGCCGTATTAATTCAGGCGGATCGGTTGATTCAGAGTAATAACCTTGCGGAAGCGGTCAAACTACAACAAACAGTAAAGAAGCCGATTCCCAATGTGGCTGCTCCTAGTCCGCCCACTCGCAATGTGGATAATCTGGAGAGTGGCGCTAAGGTCTATTGGCAAAATGGAGAAGAAGGGCTAGAAAGCGGACTACCCACTAAAGCCTTAATTTCTCTCGAAAAATTATCTAATAATTATCCCGAATTCATTCCTGGGCATATCAAGTTTGCAGAAGCTTCCCTACGTTGGAATCAACCAGATAATGCCATCAAAACCTTAGATCGAGCCTATGGTATTTACCCAGATCGTGTGGATTTATTGGAGCCATTACTAAAGTTACTCACATCCAAGAAAATGGAAGTAGAAGCTTCGATCGCATCCCGTCAGTTTGCGCTTAACTATCCAGAACATCCCGATGCTGCTAAGTATAAGAAGTTGGCTGATGATTACATGAATCAGTTCATCAATGATTTTAAGAATGATTCGCTAGTTACGTCAATTCTTTCTGGCGATCGCAAAGTCATTGAGCAAATTTTTAAAGGAGAATCTGGATTTGGTGAGGAGAATGCAGCAGATTTAAAGAAAGGTCTATCTTTAGTCGATGATCCTAAACTTACCGAATATATTAATAGAATTGGACAGAAGTTAGCCAAGCTCTCAGGTCGAGATGATTTTAAGTATGAGTTCTATATCGTACAGGATAACTCTCTCAATGCCTTTGCCTTACCTGGAGGGAAGATCTTCATTAATACAGGCACGATCGCTGATATGGAATCTGAAGCAGAGTTAGCAGGTATCCTCAGCCATGAAATTGCTCATACAGTCTTTTCCCATAGTTATCTAAAAGTTATTACCGACACGAAGGCGAGACTTCTCAAAAAAGTGGGACTGATTAACACAGTTCTCGAATATCTCAAGCCAGAATTTGGATTTAGCCGATCGCTGGAACAACAAGCCGATTTTCTAGGAACTCGCATTCTCGCATCGGCTGGCTATTCTGCCGATGGCTTGTATCGTGTATTTGAAAGATGGCGTGGTTATGAGAAAGATCGCAAGACAGGCTGGCTAGATACGCATCCTGCATCTTCAGAGCGTGTACGATATTTGCAAGAAGCTGTCCAGAATCGCAACTACAACCGCTATTCCATAGAGAATATCGAAGCTCTAATTGCGGCGCGTGGAGCATTTTGCAAGTCAGAAGTCAAAAAAGATCAACCCGTTCCTACTTCCGCGATCGCTACGCCAAATCCCAGTGATAAGAAGCCAGTTTTAGGTCAAGTATCTGTGGTAGCAGGGCAAACTAACGATAATGTGAGCATTAACATCAATGGAGGTAAGGTTGAGTCGAGCGGTCGTTACATCCTGAATGTGGAAATTATCAACAATAGTAAAGAACCCTTTGGATTTGTGCCTATATTTGTGGAAGTAACCAATGCAGAAGGAAAGAAAGTGTCGGCACAGTTCATCAGTGCGTCTGGCAAAAACCTAGTGAATGCAGGAGAAACAGCCAAAGCAACCCTTTCAATTTTCCGCCAACCTTGGCGAGATGGTGATCAAGGTTTAGTCTGGAAAATCACTGAAAACACTGGTGGAGGTCGAGTATTTCGGATTCCGTTCTAATTTGCTTTAAAAAAGCCTTGCAAAGCAAGGCTTTTTTAAATTATTTACTTCGATTTAATACTTGCGATCGGCTTGAGAAGATAGATTGTTAATGCGATCAAGTTTGAATTAGAGTAAAATCTGCGGTAATTTGCCCTTAAATAACGAAACTAAATCACAGTTGTGTTATAAATTTTATAATTGTGAAGCTTAAGAATGCGGTATCCAATTTTTCAAGCATCAATAAATTAAACTTTCAGGAATCTTAAATGTCATTTCAAATCCCAATCACTATTTCTGCTGCAATTAAAAATATTGAAAATAACCAATATTTACTTCCTGCTATTCAACGTGAATTTGTGTGGAGCCACGAAAAAATAGAATGGTTGTTTGATTCAATAATGAGAAATTATCCCATAAGTTCATTTTTGTTTTGGCGGGTTGAAGGTGACACTAGGAGA
This sequence comes from uncultured cyanobacterium, assembly GCA_963703315.1. Taxonomy (GTDB): domain Bacteria; phylum Cyanobacteriota; class Cyanobacteriia; order Pseudanabaenales; family Pseudanabaenaceae; genus Pseudanabaena. The sequence goes on from OY969811.1 coordinate 974,523, forward strand.
GACTATAAGTTTTATCAATTCCTTAAAAATTTTAAGCAACGGTACGCAACTCATAATAACGAGTTCTCAACCACTGGTCACAACGATTTTACAGCAGTGCTTGACGGTCAGCAACGTTTGACATCTCTTTATATAGGACTTTGTGGAAGTTATGCATACCGAACACCAAGACTCCATGAAGAAAATAATGAGCGCGTCTATCCAACTAGACACCTATATTTGAATATTGAGAATCCGTTAGAAAATGAGGAAGATGGAAGAGATTTTGAATTTAAGTTTTTGAAGAAAAAAGAATTTGAGTCAAACAAAGCAAAGTGGTTTAAGGTTTCTGAAATTCTCGCTCTTGCGGATGATTTTGAGTTCAATAGATATCTTGATAATCACAGTCTAAAAACAAATGAATTTTCATATAGAACTCTGGCGACGTTAAAGAATGTAATTCACTCAAAGCCAACCATAAACTTCTTCCTCGAAACAGAGCAAAGTCTTGATAAAGCGCTGAACATTTTCATAAGAATAAACAGTGGGGGTGAACCACTAAATTTTTCAGATTTGCTCATGTCCATTGCTGTGGCTAATTGGAAAAGCAAAGATGCACGAAAAGAAATTCATACACTGGTCGATAACGTCAGAGAAAAAGGATTTTCAATTTCAAAAGATTTCATCTTGAAGACTTTTTTGTATCTGTACAGCAAAGACATTAAATTTAAGGTTACAAATTTCTCAAAAGAAAATGCCAAGGAGTTTGAAAACGAATGGGATAAAATTCGAGATGCAATCCTTTCGGTATTCGATCTTGTAAGATCATTTGGATTTTCTGATTCGACATTAACATCAAAAAATGCGTTGATTCCAATAATTTACTACATTTACCATAAAAATATATACAAAGACTTTCACACCAAAATTGCATATGAAAGCGATAGAAATACCATTAAAAAATGGCTCCACGTGGCTTTGGTTAAGCGAATTTTTGGCGGGACATCGGATAGTGTTCTTAGTCAAATTCGCAGGGCATTCACTAGCGATGTATCGATAGCAGCTATTGAATCCCATACTCTAGGATTTCCTGTAAGTAGCATCAATGAAAACACAAAAAAAGATATGGGGATTACGGATGAATTCATCACAGACATCTTACTGACCCAAAAAGATGACATGTATGCCTTCTCTATATTGGCATTGTTATATCCGAATCTTGACTATAAAAACAACGACTTCAATAAAGATCATATACATCCAGCGAATAAGTTCGGCGACCTTTCAGTTGCTGACAAAGAAAAATATGGATGGGCGACTTACAACTCTATTTTGAATCTTCAAATGCTGGATGCTAATGAGAACAAGTCAAAACAGGATAAAGATCTGTTAACTTGGGTCAATTTACAATTAGAGAAACAAGATCGATTCATATTTCTGAACAGCCATTTGATTCCAGATGTTAGCTTTGAAATTAAGGATTTCGGATCATTTATTGAAGCTCGAAGATTCATCTTGATTGACAAGCTTAAACAGATTTTGAGTTAAGCAGACATTCGCAATGCCCCTGTGATCACATTCTATACAAAACTTGGTGTGCGTGAAGATGAGCTTCATTTTGACATTGCTGTTGATAGTAATTGCGATCGCCTTGAGAAGATAGATTGTTAATGCGATGACTTTTTGGCTGTTGAAATGGAGAATTAGGCGATTTTGTTTCGGGGAGATCAGACAAGATAAACGGCTCAATGCTTTTAATGACAGGTGTTTCAGAGATCGAAGACCTCCGAGGCTAAAACTATTGCACATCAAGAATTTCAGCTATTTAAGCTAAAGCAACTTCCCGAAACACCTATTGAGCCAATATTAAAATGGATTAGCCGATATAGAAAAATAAATCCCATTTTCTTGTAAAGTTTTTTTCTCCGCCGAAATACGACTCAGGGGAATCCCAAAATCGAGTCGGATAGTGAGGCGATCGCTTATCTGTAAGCGCAATCCTGTACCTAATGCGGTCAAAGTGCTTGGATCAGGGTTGGTATTAGCTTGATGATTCCATACTGTACCAAAATCAAAGAATGGTACAACCTGTAAAAGTCCGCTAATTTCAGGAATCCGCAATATAGGAATCCGCACCTCGGCAGATAAAAGCAATCCATTATCGCTCAGCAGAGCATCTTGTCGATATCCTCGCAGGTTGTCTTGACCACCAATACTAATTTGTTCCTGTGACAAAAGTGGGCGATCGCTCAGTTGCAGATCGGCACGCAAAAATAACAGAGTTTCGGGGGCCAGCAGACGCACATATTGAGTTTGCCCGCGCCATGCCAAAAATTGACTATCGGGAGATACATTATTGATCGTCGCGCCGAGCGCATTAATCCCTAAACTTAGTTGCGATCGCATCGCCAATACTTCTTCAGCACTGCGTTGCACATATTCTTGAAAAAAGCGCAGCGCTGTAACTTTGGTCTGACCATCAGCATCAGCACCAAGGGAAGGAAAAGCAATTGTGCCGCCTAGTAATGAGGCTGTACTTTGACGATGGCTCAGGGTTAAGCCTAGTGCCACATCTTGAGCAATAGTTTGAAAAATGGGTTGGCGGATTGTCAGTTCGTAATTTCGAGAATTAGAGGCAATATCGAGAATATTAAAAGGAGTTTCAATCACATTACTAGCAGAAGTTCCAAAGTTAAAGCTGATAGTTCCATTATAAGGATTGAAGGGAATTGTATAACTCGCATCAAAAGCATTACTACCGTTAGTATTGCTATATGAGAGACTTAGGCGATCGCCTAATCCTGCTAGATTTGCCTCGACAAGTTGGATTTGGCGACGCTCAGAGCCGACACTGGGAGTCCGACTATTATCAAAAGTAATTGGTATGTTAAAGGTTGGAGCCTCAGTCACCTTGATTTCTAAGTTATTTAATCCCGCTTGCAAACTGGGGGACAAATTTGCCGATATGCTCTCAATTAGGGGATTAATTTGTAATAGTTGTAATGCTTCGAGTAGACGAGTACGGTTTAGAGGTTTCCCAGTGGCGATCGCTATTCGTGATTGAATATAGCCTGAATTAAGCCTGTTCAATCCTGTGACCTTAATTTCATCCAATCCTCCCTCAATAACCTGAATCTTGACTATTCCTGTTTGTAAGTCCTGTTCTGGCAAATACGCCCCAGAGGTAATATAACCTCGCTCTAAATAAAGCTCTGTAATTTTAGTTCTAACTTGAAATAGTTCAATAATAGAAATTGGTTTGTTGGTATAGGATTTAGTAATATTCTCTAGTTCCTGATTGCTAAAAACACTGCTACCAATCACTTCAAACTTTTTAACTACAATCAATTCAGAATTGCTGTTGCTCGGAATTTGTGGAGATTGGGAATTTTCTAGATTTGGAAGAGTAAATAGACTGTCAGGAGCAGGCAGTTTAGACGGTTCAGTTGGGGTTTTAGGCGTAACTTTGGGAGCGATATCATTAGGAATTACTAAATTGCGTGGGATCGAGTTAGTTTGAGCAGCGATCGCTTGAGGATAAGCATTAAATGCGATCGCGCTCAGTAGCACAACAATAGTATTTTTTTTGTCTTTAAATGTACAGATATACGCATACCATACTTTCACAATAACCACTTCCAGCTTTCGCTAAAAAACTAGTAGACTGACTTGTATTTTATTATCTATTTTTCTTTTATAACTATCTCAATGATGAGTGCAAAGTCACTCCAAGCGTAATACTTGAAGTTCCTTGAATAGACAAGAGAACGATTCAGATTATCTTGTGACATATACTTTAAGATATAGGTAGAATAATTTATAATTCATCCACAACATTAATATGTAAGTTGTTAGTAAAATACTGCAAAACTGTATGCCTTTTGAGTGAATGCTAAAATCGAGATTTTTAAATTTGTTCTGGTTGATCTTATCTCTATTAGCCTCTTTTTTACATACCCAACTTCACAATTTATTACACTTTGCCCAAATGTTTAATGGCTAATTGATCATGTAGATATACTAATCACTCTAGAATGTTATTTTATTGTTTGCTAAAATCAACCTAACTAAGCTGTGATCAGAAATATTATGCAAGCAACTGTAATTGATGCCGAAATACAACAAGAACTTGAGCCACAAATTCGGCTCTGGTCGATCGCTGATTATCACCAAATGATTGAAGCAGGAATTTTAGATGAAGATGATCGCGTAGAACTTTTGGAAGGAAAAATTGTTTGTAAAAATTTTCAAAGTCTATTTCGGGCATCTAGCATACAGCGCAGCAGTAATTTTCTGTTTAACTTACTAAGCGATCGCGCCGAAATTCGTGTGCAGTTACCCGTGATTTTAGGCAATGACTCCGAGCCAGAGCCAGATCTTGCCATCGTGAGATTTGACAACCATGAATATTCCTTTAGACATCCTGAAGTAGCTGATATTTATTTGTTAATTGAAGTTGCCGATTCAACTATTGCTAAAGATCGCAAGCAAAAAGCGCGTATCTATGCCAAAAATCAGATTTTAGAATATTGGATTCTCGATTTGCAAAAGCGACAGGTTTATGTTTTTCGTCAGCCCGAAGAAAGTGTTTATCGCGAAGAATTGATTCTGAATAGCAGTGATAGTATCGCCATGCAAGCATTTCCTGATGTGGCGATCGCTTTAGATGCTATGTTTCCTATTGCACAAAATTAACTAAATATTCCTATGGCTGCACCTTGGGCGGGAGAACTAGAATTAGAATTTATCAAGCGGAATCAACAAACCGTATTAACCCGTAATTACACCGTAGCACCTTGGAAAATTCAGCGATCGCTCTATCCAGAAGGTGATGAGGTTTGCCATTGCATCTTGCTTCATACCGCAGGTGGTCTAGTGGGCGGCGATCGCCTATCTGCAAAAATTCATTTACAACCCCATACTCAAGCCCTAATTACCACGGCAGCCGCCAGCAAGATCTATCGCAGCACAGGTGCAGAATCCCTACAAAATCTCCATATTCACATCGATGAAGGTGCAAGTTTAGAATGGTTTCCTCAAGAAACGATCGCCTTTGCTGAATCAAATTATCGCCAAACTACAAGAATTGACTTGGCGGCAAATGCAACCTGTACTCTATGGGAAATCGTCAGGTTTGGGCGCACCGCAAGGGGCGAAAAATTTCTCGATGGCAATTGGCGATCGCATACAGAAGTATGGCGCGATCAAAGCCCTTTATGGATTGATCGGCAATATCTCAATGGAAATTCGGAAATGTTAGGAAGTCCTAATGGATTAAATAACTATGCGATCGCTGCAAGCTTTATCTTTGTCGGCGCACAAGTTGAACCTGAATTAATTACACAGATTCGTTCTACTTGGGAACAGGGTAATTATCAGGGAGTCTCAGGAGTGACGCGATCGCTATGTGGTTTGGTTTGCCGCTACTGCGGCAACTCGTCTAGCGATGCGCGTAAATGGTTTCAGCAAATTTGGCAGCTTTTGCGTGTATCCTATAGGGATAGAGCAATATGCGTACCCAGAGTTTGGTAATTATCTATGCAGCTTACGCCTCAAGAAAAAGATAAATTATTGATTTTCACGGCTGCCCTGTTAGCGGAACGACGCAAAGCCAAAGGACTTAAGTTAAATTATCCTGAAGCGATCGCTTTTATAACTGCCGAGATTATGGAAGGGGCAAGGGAAGGTCGCACGGTTGCGGAATTGATGTCTTACGGCGCAACTTTACTCACCCGCGATGATGTAATGGAAGGTATCCCCGAAATGATCCATGATGTGCAAGTTGAGGCAAATTTTCCCGATGGAACCAAACTTGTCACAGTACATAATCCAATTCGCTAGCCTGAGCTATGGAGGTCTGAGATGATTGCGATCGCAATGCCCCAAAAACAACAAAAACAAACAGAGTTAGAACAGAAACTAACCTTTGAGCAGTTTCTAAAAATTTATCCTGAATATGGACATTATGAACTTATTGATGGTGAGCTAGTTGAGATTTTTGAAATGGCATTTACATGCAATCATGACGATGTTGGAGAGTTTATCGATAGACGTTTTTATAGTGAAGTCGAACGATTAGCTCTTAACTATGTCATTAAGAGAGCAGTTCCCATAAGAAGCATCGACCAAGACGGAAATGAGCGTGGGCGTGTACCTGACTTAAGTGTGATTGATGCGACATCTTGGCGCTCTAATCGTAGTGACTATAAAGGATTTCGCGACAAAATTCAGTTAGCTGTTGAAGTAGTTTCTACAAACTGGGAAGATGATTATGTTGACAAGTTTGAAGAATATCAACGCTTGGGCATTTCTGAATATTGGATTGTAGATTATTTAGCGATCGCTAGTCGTGAGTTTCTTGGTAATCCTAAGATCCCCACTGTGTTTGTTAATTTACTAGATGAAAATGGTAAATATCAAACAACTAAATTTACAGGAGATGACAAAATTATTTCACAGACTTTTCCTGAACTAAATTTAACTGCGGCAGAAATCTTAAACATCTAAGAATGGAGGCTAAATTATGATTGCTGGTGAAATCATTACCCAAGAAGGGGATATTGAATTAAATGCTGGGCGCGAAGTGATTACGCTCAAGGTTGCCAATTCAGGCGATCGCCCGATCCAAGTTGGCTCGCATTATCACTTTTATGAAACTAATCGAGCGCTGATATTCGATCGTGATCGCGCCAAAGGCACACACCTTGATATTCCTGCGGGGACTTCGATCCGCTTTGAACCAGGGGATGAGAAGGAAGTAAATCTAGTTCCCTATGTGGGTACTCGTGAGATTTATGGATTTAATGCTTTAGTAGAAGGCAAATTGGAGAATTAAACAAATGAGTTATAGAATGTCTCGTCGCGCTTATGCAGAAACCTATGGCGCAACCGTTGGTGATAAAGTTCGCTTAGCCGATACCGAATTATTTATTGAAGTGGAACGCGACTACACCACCTATGGCGATGAAGTAAAATTTGGTGGTGGTAAGGTGATCCGTGATGGTATGGGGCAATCACCAATTACTAATGTCAATGGAGCCGTTGATGTCGCGATTACCAATGCTTTAATTCTCGACTGGTGGGGCGTAGTGAAGGCAGATGTGGGGATTAAAGATGGCAAGATTGTAGCGATCGGGAAGGCGGGAAATCCTTACATTCAAGATAATGTCAATATCATTATCGGTGCGGGTACAGAAATCATCGCAGGAGAAGGAAGGATTCTCACCGCAGGCGGCATTGATACGCATATCCATTTTATCTGTCCACAACAAATTGAAGTAGCGATCGCCTCAGGCATTACGACAATGATCGGTGGCGGGACTGGCCCTGCCGTTGGCACAAATGCGACCACTTGCACCCCTGGTCCTTGGAATATGTACCGTATGTTGCAAGCCGCCGATGCTTTCCCGATGAATTTAGGATTTCTTGGTAAAGGTAATAGCAGCAAGCCTGAAGGCTTGGTTGAGCAGGTGGAAGCGGGTGCGATCGGGCTAAAACTTCATGAGGATTGGGGAACGACTCCCGCCACGATTGATACTTGTTTAGGGGTTGCCGATGAGTACGATGTGCAGGTTGCTATTCACACCGACACGCTCAACGAAGCGGGATTTGTGGAAGATACGATCGCAGCTTTCAAAAATCGTGTGATCCATACCTATCACACCGAAGGTGCGGGTGGTGGTCACGCTCCCGACATTATCAAGATTTGCGGTGAAGCGAATGTTCTTCCCTCTTCCACAAATCCCACTCGTCCCTACACTTTAAATACTCTTGATGAACATCTGGATATGCTGATGGTCTGTCACCATCTCGATCCTAGCATTCCTGAAGATGTTTCCTTTGCAGAATCAAGAATCCGTCGCGAAACGATCGCTGCTGAAGATATTCTCCATGATATCGGCGCGTTTAGTATGATTTCTTCCGATTCGCAAGCAATGGGAAGAGTCGGTGAAGTAATCATTAGAACTTGGCAAACTGCCCACAAAATGAAAGTGCAGAGAGGGGTTCTCTCTAGTCCTGAAAGTACTAGAGCCGACAATTTCCGCGCTCAGCGCTATGTGGCAAAATACACCATCAATCCCGCGATCGCGCATGGTATTTCTGAATATGTCGGTTCCATTGAAGTTGGTAAAATTGCTGATCTCGTTCTCTGGCATCCTGCCTTTTTTGGCGTAAAGCCTGAAATGGTTCTAAAGGGTGGATTTATTGCATGGTCACAGATGGGCGATGCCAATGCCAGCATTCCCACACCGCAGCCTGTGTATATGCGTCCGATGTTTGGTAGCTATGGCGGTGCTATCGCGCCCACATCCTTTACTTTTATTTCTCAAGTTGCAATGGAGCGAGGTATTCCCAGTCAATTAGGACTCAAGAAACAAGTACTTACGGTTAAAGGAACTCGTAACATCAGCAAACGAGACTTAAAGCTCAATGATGCTTTACCAGTAATGGAAGTCGATCCAGAGACTTATGAAGTTAGAGCCGATGGTGAATTATTGACCTGTGAGCCAGCTTCTGTGTTGCCGATGGCACAGCGATATTTCTTGTTTTAAGATAGCGGTGATCTCCTTAAGGTTTCAAAGAACTGATTTTTTGAGGTGGCGAAGCCACCTCAAAAAATCAGTGATGATTGATATAAGATGAAACTAGGCATACCGTGATTTTCCTATAGGCGATCGCACCTGCTTCCATGTCATTCAAAATTCACGACGACACAATTAACCAAGTTAACCAACGCTCAGATATTGTCGATATCGTTTCTGAGCGAGTTGTGCTACGCAAAAGTGGGGCAAATTTTCGGGGAGCTTGTCCTTTTCACAATGGTACAAATGCTACAGCGCTGACGGTGAATCCATCGCGGCAGATGTATCACTGCTTTAACTGTGGGGCAGCAGGTGGGGCAGTCAAATTTTTGATGGAGATCGATAAGCGATCTTTTTCTGATGTAGTTTTGGATTTGGCGAAACGCTATAACGTTCCCATTCAAACTGTCGAACCAGAGAAAGCGAAAGAAATTCAGCGTCAAATCTCCCATCGCGATCGCCTTTATGAAGTGATGGCATTGACGACAAGTTTTTATCAGCACGCACTCTATGCACCGCAGGGACGCGAGGCTCTGTCGTATCTCACCGAAAAGCGGCAAATGAGCAAAGAGACAATCCAGAAATTTCAACTGGGTTACGCGCCTGCGGGTTGGGAAACCCTGATGGGATATCTGGTGCAGCAAAAGCAGATTCCTGTAAGTTTGGTAGAAGAAGCAGGGCTAGTCGTTCCGCGTAAAACTGGGAATGGATTTTACGATCGCTTTCGCGATCGCCTCATGATTCCGATTCATGATACTCGTGGGCGGGTGATTGCCTTTGGTGGTCGCTCCCTTGGTGATGAGGAACCCAAATATTTAAACTCCCCTGAAACGGAACTCTTCAGCAAGGGGACAGTTCTCTTTGCGATGGATAAGGCGCGAGATGAAATTGCTAAGTCCGATCAAGCAATTGTTGTAGAGGGATATTTTGATGCGATCGCTTTGCATCAAGCAGGAATTAGCCAAGCGATCGCCACAATGGGAGTCGCGCTCAATGCTGACCAAATGAAGCAGTTATTGCGTTATACGGAATCGAAAAATGTAATTTTAAATTTTGATGCCGATAAAGCAGGAATTACGGCGGCGGAAAAAGCGATCGCAGGTTTTAAAGAATTAGTTTTTAATGGAACTGTACAATTACGGGTTTTGACAATGCCCGATGGCAAAGATGCCGATGAATATCTCAAACAACATAGTGCGGATGCTTATCGCGATTTGCTCAAAAATGCACCACTATTTTTGGATTGGCAAATCGATCAAATCCTCTCAGGTCAAGATCTTAATCAAGCCGATCGCTTTCAAAAGAGCAGTCAAGCGATCTCGCAATTGCTGAACAATCTACCCGTCGATTCCTTCTTTCGCACCCATTACATCCATACTTCTGCTCAAAAACTATCTCAAGGTAATTCCTATCTTGCATTGCGCCTAGAACAAGATCTTCGTCGTCAATTACGCAATACACGCTGGAATAGTAACAAGCCTGCTCCATCCCTGACTACAACCACAAATTCGCTGCATATTGCCGAAACTCAACTTCTGCAAATCTATCTGCATTTTCCCCAACATCGTGCATATTTATATCAAGAGATTGCTGAAGAAGAAAACATTGAATTTACACAATCCAATCACCGCTATCTCTGGCAAACAATTCTCAATCTGCTCCAATCTAATAAAACTTCCCTTGCTGCCGAAGAACCCTACCCCGATCATCTAGTTCAACAATTACAGATTCTCTGTGCTGAGCAAGAAGAAGTGGCTCAGCAGTTACAGCATTTACTCTGGCTCGATGAAAACTCGCGCATTGGTTTATTACGTCCTCAAATTGTTGTCAGAACGGCGATCGCCAAAATCCAATACATCATGTGTGAGAAGCATGAAAAGGACTGGTTAAGCAAATATCAAAGTATTGATGTGATTGCTAATCCCGCCTTTGGTTATGAATGTCAAGCCAAAGTTAAAGAGGCAAGGCAACGTAAAGCTGAAATTCGTAAACAGATTGAAGTTAATTATCTTGATCTCTCTGGTACTGGTACTAATACGAATGAGAAGAACATTATCGAGTTTTAAAATGCTATAAGCTATAACAATCCCATTAGTTTAATTTTAAATCTAATGAAACAAGCGATCGCCAATCTAGAATTAGCTAACCCCAAAGCTTTGACAGATCAAGAATTTATGTCACTGCCTGAAAATGACAATCTTTATGAATATGTGGATGGAGAGCTAATTGTTGGGGCAAATTCAGGTGTAGAGCATGGCTATTTAGCACTTACTCTCGGATATTTTTTGACTGGCTTTGTGCGTACTCATAAGCTCGGTGTGACTTGCGACTCCAGTACCGCGTTTAAAATGAAAACGGGCAATAAGCGATCGCCTGATCTTGCGTTTATTGCTAAAGAACGGTTGCAAGGATTAAAGCGCTTACCAAAAGGATTTTTTGATGGCGCTCCTGACTTAGCTGTAGAAATTATTTCTCCCAATAATACGTTTGAGGAAATCCATAACAAATTAGTAGAATATTTTGAAAATGGAACTCGCTTAGTATGGGTAATCTTACCCGATAAAGAATGTGTATTGGTTTACCATAAACCTAAACCATCAAAGCTTTTGCAGTTAGAAGATAATCTTGATGGAGAAGATGTTATTCCTAATTTTAGTCTTCCCTTATCAGAAATATTTCAAGAGTTATCTTTTTAACTGTTTATTGATTAAATTTAAGTAACCAACCGATCGCCGCGCCAGCAATTACTAACCAAGCAGAATTAACTTTAGGGAACTTGAGGAGAATGAGCAAACTCGCGATCGCCATAATAATTGTCCAAATATCAACTAAAGTTCCGCGACCTAATTCCCATGCTACGGCTGCCATCAAGCCAATGGAAGCGGCATTTACACCATCGAGAAATCCTGCTGTCCAAGTCGATTTGCGTAACTTTGAGACAAAGGGATTAATTAACGGAACCAAAATAAATGCTGGTAAAAAGATGCCAATTGTGCCAGCGATCGCCCCTAAATTTCCTGCCACCAGATAGCCGATAAATGTCGCGGTGGTAAACAAAGGACCTGGAGTAAACTGCCCGATCGCCACTGCATCTAATAGCTGTTGGGAAGTTAGCCAATGGGTGCGATCGACAAATTCTTGCTGCACAAAGGCTAACAATACATAACCGCCACCATAGAGAACGGAACCAATTTTGAGAAAACTGAGAAATACGGCTGTCCAAGTTTTGGGATGTGCTTCAGCAGCAATAGTAGCTAAAGGAAAAGGGAAAAAAGAAAAGGGGAAAAATATACTGGGTAGGAATTTATTGGATTTGTTGAACTTAAGATTGTGAACTAAAGATACGACAAGTCCTGCGCCTAACATCAGGGCAATTTCGTTGATTCTGAGAAAATAGAGTGCTAATACTAAAATTCCTACGCTCCAAGTTGGAATATCTTTTAAGGCTGATCGCCCTAATTTCCATAATGCTTGGACGATAATCGCAATAATGACTGGCTTCACCCCATACAGCAGCCAACCCACAGCAGGGATAGTTTGATACTCCACATAAACCACTGCTAATCCCCACACCAGCAGCATTGCAGGAATAATAAAACTTGCTCCTGCCACGATTGCGCCTAACACTCCTGCCTGTTCTAATCCCACATGAATCACTAACTCCGTTGAGTTAGGACCTGGAATCAAATTGCTAATACTGAGCAGATCCAGTAACTTCTCACGACTTAACCATTGACGTTGCTGCACTACCTCCCGTTCTATTTGAGCGATATGAGCAGCAGGACCACCAAAGGCGATCGCACCTAATTTACTAAAAACAACTGCTAAATCCCACAATTTGGCTTTGAGATGTAACGGCTCTAGTTCTAAATCTTTTTTTGTATACTCAGGCATATTTTTTGAAAATTAGGTGCGACATACTGGGATTGCATCAATAGTCGATAGAGCTTTTGTAGCTGCCAATCGCTTTCTGGATTGGCAGCTATAAAACTCAAACAAATCATCTAATAGTTAATTGCAGATGAGCATACACAAAGACTTATACTTTTTGCAGGTATCCCAGAATACTAAATAGCTTTTGCCTAAATTACAGATATGGTAGATTCGCTCAATTCACAGTCAGTACAGCATTTACAAACTTCAGCAAGTTCGGATTTGGAGCTATGTCGTCAGCCTGAGCCGATGTTTTATTACTTTGCTTATGGGTCTTGTATGTGTCCTGTGGATTTGAAGCGATCGCTTGGTGAGACAGCCCATCATTATGTGGTGGGGGTAGCACGTTTGAGTGGTTACAAACTTGGTTTCTATTACCGATCGCCCCATCGTGATTGCGGTTGTTTAGATATTGTCAGAGATCCAAATTCTTATGTAGAAGGGGTTTTGTATTGTCTACCGATGCGGCTAAGCGATCGCCTAGATATTCGTGAAGATGTATCGAGGGGCGGCTATCAACATGAACTGATCACGGTGACTGTTGGCAAAGATACTTATACAAATGTCAGAACTTATAGCGTGGTTAATAAGCTCTCACGCGAACTAGCTCCCAATGATTGGTATTCCAATGTAGTTTTGCGTGGTGCTTCTACCTGTGGATTAACGGAAAAATATTTCTGGCAGTTGTTCTATCACATTTATCGATTGCAGTCCTATCATCAACGTCAATATGGATAGGAATAGTGCGGCGAAGCCGCACTATTATTTATAGTGGCGCAAAGCGCCGCTATAAATGCTATAAATCTCAGATATGGGGTGCAGATGAAGATTCTGTAAGATAATTCCCAAACTGCTCCACGAAGCGATTTTCAATAATGGCTTGCCGCATTTGCTGCGTAAATCTAATCAGTTCCGTAATATTATGAATCGACAGTAAGGTGAAGCCAAGAATTTCTTGCGATCGCACCAAATGGCTGATATAAGCTCGTGAGAAATTTTGACAGGCATAGCAAGGACAATCACTGTCAATGGCAGTGAAGTCGCGCTTAAATCTTTGATTTTTGAGATTCCAGCGATCGCCTCTGACTAGAGCCACACTATGACGGGCTAGGCGGGTGGGAATCACACAATCAAACAGGTCAATCCCTGCGGCAACCGCTTGCGCCATTTCCTTATATGTACCCACACCCATCAGGTAGCGGGGTTTATTGACGGGCAAGAGTGGAGTCGTGGCTTTGACAATTTTTTCGATTAATTCTGGCGGTTCACCCACACTCACACCACCGATCGCATACCCCGGTAAGTCAAATTGAATCAGTTCTCGCGCTGACTGTTGACGTAAATCTAGATATACACCACCTTGCACAATCCCAAATAGAGCTTGAGCATCTTGACGTTCATGAGCCTTAATACAGCGCTCTAACCAACGGGTCGTGCGCTGTCCTGCTAGTTTGACCGCTTCATAGGTGGCAGGATAGGGAGCGCATTCATCAAACGCCATGATCACATCTGCACCCAGTTGATTTTGGATTTGAATCGATTTCTCTGGGGTGAGGTCAATCATGTTGCCTTCACGAGGCGATCGGAACTTGACTCCCTCTTCACTAATGGAACGAATTTCGCTAAGGCTAAAAACCTGAAATCCGCCTGAATCTGTCAGGATGGGACCATCCCAATTCATAAATTTATGTAAGCCCCCTGCCTCCGCCACAATATCTTCACCTGGTTGCAGATGGAGGTGATAGGTATTTGCTAAAACCATTTCGGCTTGGCAGTCTTTGAGTTGGCTAGGAGTGACAGTTTTGACGTTCGCCAATGTACCAACGGGCATAAACCGAGGTGTATGTACAACTCCATGAGGGGTGTGAAATTGCCCAACTCTAGCATCAGTGTGGCGGCACTGACACTCTAATTTAAAAGTGAAGTTATTCAGAACTTACAATCCTTAATTTATCTACAGATGCAAACAGCCTCTAATTGTATCGCACAATCATTGAGAAGATTTTAATCGATTGCCTAAGCTGCGGTAATAGATTGTGCCAACGATCGCAAAAAATATGACGTAGGCGATCGCTTGTACTAGATAAAGCTTATCGGTATAACCGAATAGGGAACTAAGAATTACCCCCGGAAACTTTTCGGCGGGGAGGACTTTACTGGTATTCCAGACCATATTGCCAAGGATGCAGGAATGCTCACGGGCAAAATGCTCGTAATAGAAACAAATAGCTTCAGACTTGCGATCGCTTTGGGAGAGAATCCGTAAAGCCGTATCAAAATGTCCGAGGGCAGAAATTACTAGACCAGAGACAATCGATAGCAGCATAAAGCCCATAATTTTGAAAAAGGCGCGGATATTGATTTGGATACCAAATTTAAATAGGGCGATCGCGATTAAAGTAGCTGCACCAATGCCACTAATCGCTCCGAGGGCTGGCATAAATCCTTCTTGGAACTTGGCAGAAATAAATAAAACAACTTCAAAACCTTCGCGCAAAATCGCAAACAGAATTAGTCCAAAAATTCCTAAGCCTGCTTTTTTACCTTTACCTAAAACGTTATTTAACGATCCTTCGATTTCCCCCTTCATAGCCCGACTCTGTTTGGTCATCCAGATCAACATCCATGTCAGCATGGCGATCGCCGCAACACTAAATAGACCTTCGAGTAATGGCTCAAATACTGCCGATAGTTCGGGGTTGCTCGTACCAACACTTTGCATGAACAAATTAAATAGAATACCGACGATCGCACTAATTACGAGTCCAATACCAATACCTGCAAATACCCATTTATTAAGATGCGATCGCTTAGCACGTTTGAGATATGCCATGACAATACCAATTACCAGCGCGGCTTCGACACCTTCACGCAAGGTAATCACAAAAGTAGGAAGAGTTAAACTAAAGTCCATAAAGTTTTTAGATAAAAATTTTTTCTTATCCCCCTCTCCCCTAGGGAGAGAGGCTAGGGGTGAGGGTCTTAGGATTTTGCATAAACCTTAGCAGCAGCTTGTTCGTTGCCCTTAATCAGTTCCGACATATCCGCAACCGAAAGCACAGGTTTGTCTGGGGCGATCGCACTAGGATAGGCTGACTTGAGTTTTGCCAAACTTGCCGTGAATTGTTTATGAGATTCAGGATGTTCCTTTTCCATTGTTGACGCAATGTTTTTATACAACTGCTCGACATAAATTGTGAAACCGCGTGAATCTTGATATTCGATGATTTCTTTGATTTTGTCATTAGCGATCGCCGCCTGATATTCTGTACCCGCCGTATCGAGAATCGTATTAATCACTTGCAGTGCCAGCTTTGGTGATTGGCGTTGGGTTTCAGGAATTGCGGCGATCGCGGCATCAATACTAGCCATTGCTTCATTATATTTCGCAGCAATACTTGGATCGGTCGGCTTAGACTTAACCAACTGCTGCAAATCCATCAACACTTGCTTAAATTCTTTGACATTACGCTCCTTCAATTGACCTTCGACATCCGCATAAATTTCTTCCACAGGATGCTCGATGTGAGGGAGCGCTTGGTCAGGTTTTTGAAGATCCAGCAATTCCTTTGCCACAATCATGTGACCTTTCATCAAACCCAACTTAGTTAAATAGTCAACATCCTTAGCTTCACCTGTTAGCACCACAGTTTCTGTGCCAACCATATCCTTGATTTGGTCAAACTGTGCCGCAGTTACCACCTTCTTTGTAACTAAATCTTCAGCCTTGGTATAGGGACGCGCCGCCTGAATCTTGTTAGATAAGCCCGCTATTCCTAACTTTGCTTCAACCTTATCTAGCTCCGATAGGATCGCTTCATTGATATTGATCTTATTTTTGGTATGACCACTCATGCCATCTTTGTGAGACTTACTCTTAGGCTTAGATTCACTAATCGCAACAGGTGAAGTCGGACTAGTTGCAGTTGGAGTGTTAGTACAGGCAGAGATGGCGATCGCACCAACTAAAGAGAGTATGAATAACATCAAAAATGCTTTGGTCTTAAATAAAAACTGCACTAAAGATTTAAATAACTTGGTGATGATTGCGAGCATGAAGATAAATAAAAGATGAATAAATAGATAATTGCTAGGTAATGCAACTAATTTGCAATAACTAATTTAAATCTATTAGAACATAAACTTGCAAATAATTTGCAATAAAGAACCAAATTTTTGTAGCGCGGCTTTGCCGCGCTACAAAAATTTGGTTCTTTACCCCGCCACTACATCAAACAACCCCATACAGCCAGCCTCCGCGATCGCATCTTGGTGCGGATGAAACATATATTTGCCCGTAAACCGATAGGTCAACTCTAAAATATGACGCTCGGCTGTCCCCATTGTAATTACGTCGGTTTCTTCGCTAGGAGTCATGCTGCGTCCTGTGCGATAGACCTGAAACATATTGGCATGGACATGAAATGTCGCCACAGGGTCAAACTCAATCATATTAAGGACATATAGGCGCAATAACTGATTTTGCTGCACTGCGATCGGTTGTTGCATATAGAAATGAGGCAAACCATTGAAGGCATACATCTCATTACGTCCATCCCCATCAATGTCATATCCCGCCATGATTAACACCATTTCATCGGCAGGAGGTCGCGGCGTAGGTGGATCGATAATGAACATCCCGTACAAGCCCTTACCAATATGCCGTGTTACTGGTTCCACATGACAATGATATAAATGCACACCATAAGGCATTGCATCAAATTCATAAATAGTCGCCGCTCCATTGCGAATCGGCTTTACGCCATCCATCTCTGAGGGGTGTTCGCCATGAAAATGCAACGAGTGCGAATGTCCTCCCTGATTAGCAAAAGCAATCCTAATGCGATCGCCTTCTGTCGCTCTTAACGTCGGACCTGGTACGCGATCATTTACATTCCAAGTAATAAAATCCGTAGAAGCATTTAACTTAACTGTTTTACTTCTAGCAGTTAGTTCAAACTCGCGCACCATGCGCCCATTTTCTTGAGTAACCTTGCCATAATCAAATTCTCGCAAAGCGGCGATCGGATTGAGTCCACTAGTTTTAATGCGTTCCTGTGAGGCAGCACTAAGATTCATCGGCGGAATCATTACCTTTTTAGGCGTATTGCTTGCAGATTTATTTGTAACTATGGGACTACAGGCGATCGCGCCTCCCAGCAGTCCCATACTACCAAGACCCCACTCTAATATTTTTCTACGCTGCCGATCCATTAACTCTAGCTATTTGCAAATAGTTCTTATTTAGGTTAACAGATTGCATAGGTATTTTAAGAATCTCAACGTTTTACAGCGATCACCCTGCAATTGAGCTTTACTCAAGATATAGAAAATTTTTAAATAAGGGTCTAACACTATGGTTCAACAAATTTTATTAGCTGTCGATGGTTCAGGGCGATCGCGCGAAATGATGAATATACTTCTAGCCCTGCCGAACTTTCAAAGTTCACAAATCAATATTCTGCACGTTATTCCCAACTCAACTACGTCGGAAAGCATCACTGAATATCGCCTTGCAGGTGAAAAGATTATCGACAGAGAAATCAAAAATTTGCGCTTGGCTTCGGGTAATACCACCGTATCCCTGCTCAAAGAAGGTGAGCCTAAAGATGTTGTTAGCAAAGTTGCCGAAGAATTGAAAGCTGACCTGCTGATTATGGGATCGCGGGGGATGGGTCGTTTACAAGCAATTTTGGCAAACTCGGTCAGTCAATATGTTTTCCAACTGTCTGATGTGCCGATGCTCTTGATTAAAGACGACGTATATATCAAAACCATCCGTAGTGTCATGGTGTCGGTTGATGGCTCGGCTGCTTCTAAAGAAAGCCTCGATCTAGCAATTAAACTTGTTAGTGGTGCTAAGGATGTGGAAATTTTCTTAACAAGAGTTGTTAAACGCAAGGACGATGCAAATGCCACCACTGACCCTGTTCTCGCAGAAGCTAGCGCGAAACTTAAGCGTCTCAATATTCCAAGCCGATCCTTTATTGGTGCTGGGGATGTCGGTAAAGAACTTGTGAGACTTGCGGATGAATCTAATGCGAGTTTGCTACTGGTTGGTTCTGCCGATCGCCGTCCTTCGATCGCCCGTAACTTACCTGACCTCGATCGCTTATTGGGTGCATCAGTTTCTGACTATGTGCGGGTTAATGCCACTGTTCCCGTGTTGCTAACTCGCACGGTTGAATAAAAAAATATGTGAGGCGCTTTGCGCCTCACATATTTTCATTAATGCCAAGCGATCGCAGTTTTGCTAACAATAACTCCACCTGTTTTTGTGATTCATCAGCCCTTTGACTTTCAGCATCAGCCCTGCGCCTCTCGATACTAGCCATTTGCCTCTCAATCTCGGTTTGTTCCTCAAGACTGAGATAGCGATCGCCGCGTTCATCAAACCAGCTTAAAACTTCACGCCGCAAAGGATCGGTGGGTAATACACAGCGTCCAATTCCTAAGCCGATCTCTGGCATCCATAGGGGTTCGCCGATTTGTAATTGGTAAGCTCCATCAACTAATTTATAAACCTCAAAGGGCAAATGTCCATCACGCCGCCAGAACTCAGGATTATAAATCACATAATATTTCACGCCCAACTTACGATAAATCTCTAGCTTTTCCTCGTACTCATCGTTATAGCTATGAGACACCATTTCCAAAGTCAAGATCGGTGCGGTAAAGTTCTCTTCCCACATCACATAACTCTTGCGAGACTTTCCGCGCTTACGTCTTTCCACACCTAAGCTCAAGAATCCATCAGGAACTACAGGTACTCTAGGACTTACCCCTGTATTGTGATATATGCCCATATCCGCGCCAAAGTACCAATCATCGCGACTTTTCCAGATATATTCCAGTAGGAATAGTAGTAAATTGGGTACAAAATTCTGATCTTCGTTATCCACAGGAATATCATCGGAATCGGGTAATTCGTCACTGGTGGGCAGATGTTGGCGATCTATTTGCAGCATCGGTTAACCCCAAAAGTATCCTAGCTATTTACTCGTATTATATAGGTATGTATCGGCGGCGCGAAGCGCTGCTTATTTTAGTTAGCTTTGCAGGCATAATCGGAAACTGTGCTTTCAAAATTTACGTCCTAGCAATTTATGAAATCGCCACAACCCCCTTCCCCACCATCGCAGCCTAAGCCTCCTAAATCTAAGTTGATGACCCAGATTAATCAACTGACGCAGGTGGTTAATGGTGTTTTAAAAATTAATCCCAAAGAGCGTGTCCCTAAGTTAGAAGTTCGCCGATCGCAAAAGGATCAGCCCGAAATATATGACTTGGTAGGCGATCGCTACATATTAGGACGTAGTACCAGCAAATGCGATATAGTCGTGCAAACGCCCCTTGTCAGCCAAGTTCACGCCCAATTAGTTCGCGATCGCACCCAAAAGAAAGCCCAGTTTATTCTTCAAGATCAAGACTCAACTAATGGTATTTATCGCAGCAATAAGCAGCGTTTAAAATCCGTGCCATTAAAGCACAACATGAAAATTACGCTGGGCCCGCCCGAACTCGCGGAAGCTGCCACAATTCGCTATCTCAATCCGCCACCTTGGTATATTCGCACGGTGCAGTATACGGGGATTGGTATTGGCGCGATCGCAGGGATGATGATTTTAGCGATCGGTTATGAATTGGGGCGTGTCCCTGATCTCAAGCCTCTACCCGTTACCCAACAAGGACCTGTGGAAGTATTGGCTGGTGATGGCGTTAAGCGCCTCGATCCAACGGATATAGCAAATCATACGGAATATGGCAGTTTTGCGGAATTTGGGAAATTCATTCCCGCCGCCGTGATTGCCTCTGAAGATACTTCTTTTTATTGGAATATTGGGGTTGATCCTGTGGGGGTGGTGCGGGCGATCGTCACCAATGTTCGCAGTCGCGGTGAGCGCTTAGAAGGTGCTAGTACGATTACGCAGCAATTAGCACGGAATTTGCTAGGCAAAACCTATGTGGGAACCGATGACTCCGCAGGGCGCAAATGGCGTGAGGCGGCGGCGGCGATCAAACTCACATTTACCTACAACAAGGAAGAGATTCTCCGTTTATATCTCAATCGTGCCTATACAGGTAATGGGGTGTATGGCTTTAAGGATGCTGCCAAACTATATTTTGGGAAAGAAGCTTCAGAACTAAATCTCTCAGAAGCCGCTACCCTCGTGGGTTTATTACCTTCTCCTGAACTAATCAATCCCTTTAAAAATAAGAACTTAGCGATCGAATATCGCGATCGCATTCTCAATCGCATGGCAGAGTTGGGAATGATTACCGATAAGGATGCGGATCGAGCAAGGCGATCGGTACTCATTCTCAATGAAGCGGCGAAAACTAAGCTGCAAGGCTCCGTTGCCCCCTATTACTACAGTTATGTCTTTGAAGAACTGCAAGAGATTCTCGGTGATAACTTTGCCAAGGAAGGCAATGTGATTGTCGAGACTAATCTCGATCTTGCTATGCAAAAGGCTTCCGATGAGGCACTGCGGGATGCTGTTGCGCGTGATGGTGACAGCTATGGATTTAGTCAAGGGGCGATCGTCACGGTGAATGCTAGCGATGGTTCACTGTTAGCCATGACGGGTGGAGTCAATTACCAAGCCAGTCAATTTAATCGCGCCTCCCAAGCCTTGCGCCAACCAGGGTCAACTTTCAAGTTATTTAGCTATGCTGCCGCCGTCGATCGCGGTATTTCGCCGAGTACTGCTTTTTCTTGTAGTGGCTTCTCTGGGGTTGTTGGCTGTCATAATGGCGGTAGTGGGGCGATCGATATGTATCGCGGCTTTGCTCTGTCGGAAAACGTGGTGGCGTTACGAGTAGCCGAGAGCGCAGGACTGGATAATGTTGTAAAAATGGCAAAAAACTTAGGGATCACTGCCAAGCTTGACGCTTCTAGCAATATGGTACTGGGCGGTAATGAGGTGAAAATCTTAGAAATGGCAGGAGCCTACGCTACGGTGGTCAATGAGGGTAAATACATCAAGCCCCATGCGATCAAACGGATTCTCGATAGTGCCGATTGTCAAAATCCTAAAGATCGAAAAACCTGTCGCGTTATTTTTGATGCCAGTACTTTTATCAAGCCCCGTCAGGCGATCGATGCAGGGGTGGCAAGTACGATGGTCGATATGATGCGCGGTGTAGTGCAGTATGGTACGGGGCGATCGGCGGCAATTCCGCAGGGAACTGTGATTGGTAAAACGGGAACTACTGACGAAGGACGCGATCTCTGGTTTATCGGTGCTGTGCCTAGACGCAACCTTGTCACAGCAGTCTGGCTAGGCAATGATGAAGGGGTAACTAGAGGCTCAAGTGCAGTCGCTGCACAGGTTTGGGGTGATTATATGCGGCAAGCGGTACGCTAGTTAAAGAGAATGGGTGCGAAGCACCTATTCTCTTAATGTAAAAAGTTTTGCCAAAAGCGCTTGACGACTGCCATAGGTGCTGTAGTATTGATTCCGTCTAATTGATTGAAACGGTGATTTACACCAATCCAATCCTGAAAAATTACGTCTTAATTTCAAGCGACATAGGAGCTACATTTGTGAATAAAGGTGAACTAGTAGATGCGATCGCCGAAAAGGTATCCGTATCCAAGAAGAATATTGAAGTGATCGTTACTGCTGCCCTCGAATCAATTGTTGATGCTGTGGCTGATGGCGATCGCGTTACTTTAGTTGGCTTTGGTTCGTTCGAGCCTCGCGAACGTCAAGAGCGTGAAGGACGCAACCCTCGCACTGGCGAAAAAATGATCATCGCTGCTACTCGCGTTCCTGCTTTCTCTGCTGGTAAGCAATTCAAAGAAAAAGTAGTGGAAGAATAGACAAATTTATTAAAGTTGCATAAATTGCAATTTCTAAGCATGAAAAAGCCTTGCGATCGCAAGGCTTTTTTACTTTATCTAGATTTTTCTAAGTGTTTATAGTTTCGATCAATATTTGAATATGTTGCTATTAGTCAAATAGTTTTAAAAATTCTTTGAGTTCACCTAAAGCAGGATGTTCAAAATCCCAAATATGTAGTTTATTTGTCATTACATAATCAAAACCTGACATACTGCATTTTCTCCCAGCCTGCTCATTCTCCTCACCAATGCAAGTATCAAACCGCAAATAGTTACTAACCCAAAATTTATCGAAATCTTTTTGACTAATTGATTCACTACTAAGTTTTTCTACACAGGTTTTCCATGCTTCAAGACAGTCGGCTTTTGGTGATGGTTGTGATTTAATTGATTTTAGTAATGTTTCTAATTCACCTTTACCGTTGATATTAACAAAATAGCAAGCTATCTGAAGAGAAAATAGTTTTTGGTCAGATGCAACAAAAGAAATATTTATAAAACTGTTGATTCTTTCAATCTTATCTTGCTGTAATTGAGGAAAGATGCTTTTAATTGCATTATTTATAAGATCAAACTTTTCTTCTTGAGAATTATCTGCATCTAAAATTATGCCAACCTTAGAGATATCGTTGTTTTCAGCAGCAGCCTTTATATCTCCTAATTCACCTTTTAGAGAGGATAAACTTAACCCTCCCAAAGTCATATAATCATTATCAGATAGATTTATTTCGAGAATCTCTATGTTATGAATATTGAGATAATTTACAAGAGATTGAATAAAGATTTTATCGTTTTTACTTTCAACAATTATACGGTTACTCACCTCTAACTCTCCTATCATGAGACAAGCTATATTCAAGCGTTTCTATGTCACGTTTAATACCAATGATCTGCCCAGTTTTAATACTTCGAGCCATCTCAAAATGTGCAGCTAAATCACTAAATTCACTTTCTAATCCAACTTTAGTAAATGCTGTAAGCATTTCCAAACTATGAGTAGTAGCAAATATTTGTACATTAAATTCTTGGGCTAAGTGAAATAATACTCTCCATAAACTAGTTTGATTAGTATAGTGAATCCCATTTTCTATTTCGTCTATGAGCAATATATTGCTATTGTTATTAACTATCGAAAGAATAATAATGGCAATCCTATTAATAGCATCTCCAAATAAAGGCAAAGGTAATCTTTTTTCATTATTGCGCGTTAAATAAAGCATAGGACTTCCTATGCCAAAATACTCAATTAAATCTATAGATGAATCAACAATCCTCAATCCATTCAACACTTCTTTTTCTCTATAATTAAGCCTAGCTTTATCATATTCATCTGCGATTTGCTGTTGAGAAAATACAAAACTAGATGGTATGAATGGGATATCATCTTTTCCTAAAGGCTTAAATCCATTTCCTAGAATACCTTGTTTATTAGCTATCAACTTACCTTTGAATGTTGTATCTTTGTTGATAACAGATTCTATTTGTATAGCAGATGATCTAGCAGACAAAGAATTTATATGTCTGGTAGTATCAATTAAGTTGTTTGATTCTATTAAGTTATCATCATCAATTTCGACAAAAAAACTATTAGTCTGAGCGCTAATAGTTTTAGTATTAGTCTGAATAGAAATTGTCTTTGATTTATCTTGACTAAAAAACAAATAATCCCAAGCTCTTTCAGGTAAGGTTTTGTCCAACTCTTCAGATTCATGACGATAACCCTTAAGAGATGCTAGTGTCTCTGGGTACGGAGAGCCGCCTAAAAGTAAAGCTTCTAGAAGTGCTGTTTTGCCTGCGTTATTTTTGCCAGTGATGAGATTGACGGTTTTAAAACCAGAGATTGAGGTGTTTTCAAAGCATCTAAAGTTTTGGATTGAGATATCTCTGATCATGGATTTTATTGCCTAGACATTACAAAATATTTTAATCTGAAAACAAGAAAGGGCAGCGCATGGCACTACCCTTTTAATTGCTGGAAATAGCGATCGCAATCTATAGGAAAACCCACATGAGCAATATACCTAAGAGCGAACCAGCAACAACTTGGGCGGGTGTATGACCTAACAACTCTTTGAGGGGATCATGCTCTTCCTCAAATACTTCCACCATGATTTGATTGAGAACCTTAGCTTGCTTACCTGCGGCGCGGCGAATACCTGCGGCATCGTACATGACGATAAACGCGAAAACTGTGGCGATCGCAAACTGTGGTGTGTCCCATCCTTGAGTGCGACCAATTCCTGTCGCCAATGCCGAAACTAAAGCCGAATGCGAACTAGGCATTCCCCCTGTTTCAAAGATCACCTTCGGTCTGATTTTGCCGAACTGAGCTAACTCAATAAATAATTTGAGGATTTGGGCAGTCAGGCTAGAACATAGAGCAATTAGCAGAACTTGGTTATCGAGGATTTCGCCAACAGGATGGATGTTCATATCAATTGCAACAGTTATTAGGGTAAGAATTAAGGTAAAAAATAGTTGGAGAATACAGTCTAGTTTTTCCGAGCAGTGATGTAATCAGCAAGAGCCATAAGAGGTAAAGCTGCATCACCATAACTTACCAGTTGAGCTTTTGCCTGTTCTACCAAGTCTTGAGCTTTTTGCTGCGAAACCTCGATTCCCCATAGGCTAGGATAAGTAACCTTTTGGGCAGCAAGATCTTTACCAGCAGTTTTGCCAAGCTCTTCAGTAGTAGCAGTGATATCGAGAATGTCATCAATGATTTGAAAAGCTAAACCGATATTATTAGAATAAGTGGATAAACGCTGAATGTCGGTATCATTTGCACCTGCTAGCAATGCTCCACAGATGACACAGGACTCTAGCAAAGCGGCTGTTTTATGAAGGTGAATGAAGGTGAGTGTATCCGCAGTCACATCGGGCTTACCCTCACATTCTAAGTCAACTACCTGTCCTCCCACCAAACCCGTCGCCGCTACTGCATGACCAAGATGGGCGATCGCTTTCAAAACTCTTTCCGCAGGTACACCTTTAGTTTGAGCAGCAATAAATTCAAAGGCATAGGCAAGTAAGGCATCCCCCGCCAAAATTGCAATATCATCACCATAAACCTTGTGATTAGTCGGCTTGCCGCGTCGAAAATCGTCATTGTCCATCGATGGCAAATCGTCATGGATTAAGGACATGGTATGTACCATTTCCATCGCACAGGCAGTGGGCATTGCCCAAGAACGATCGCCACCGAGCAGTTCACAGGCGGCAAGACAGAGGATTGGACGTAAACGCTTGCCACCAGCCATCAGCGAGTAGCGCATGGATTCATAAATTTTTTCGGGATAGGTAACAGCGATCGAAGCATCAAGGGCTGCCTCAACCTCCTGCTTGAGATCGCGTAAATACTTATCTAAATTGAATGCGACGGTTGGTGATGGCATGGCTTAGCAATAATTTCGACAATAATTTAATGTCAGAACTTAGGGCAAAATTTCTGACTACATCCAGAATGTATATTATGCAATGACTTGCGATCTATACCCTAAGATTTTATTGATTTCACCGCCTACGGCGGTGAAATCAATAAAATCTTAGGGGGTAAAAAACTTTTGCTTGTAGCTCAAAAGGGTGTTGTGTAGAAGCATGGTTACGGTCATAGGACCAACTCCTCCCGGCACAGGGGTAATGTGGGAGGCAACTTCGCTGACACTGGCATAGTCTACATCGCCTACTAAGCGCGATTTACCTTCATTGTCGGTGATACGGTTAATTCCCACATCGATAACTACAGCATTAGGCTTGAGCATCTCGGCAGTCACAAATTCAGGTCTACCGATCGCTGCAATTAAAATATCAGCTTTGCGGGTAATTTCGGCAAGATTTTTGGTGCAGGAATGGGCGATGGTGACAGTGGCATTTTCTTCGAGTAGCATTAGGGCGACGGGCTTACCCACTAGAATGCTGCGACCGATCACCACGGCATTTTTGCCAGCAATATCAATTTCGGCTTCGGCTAATAACTCCATCACTCCCGCAGGTGTGCAACTCCGTAAGCCTGATTCACCTCGCGCCAGTTTACCTAAGTTATTGGGATGCAAACCATCGGCATCTTTGTCAGGATCAAGGCGATTTAAGAGGGCGATCGCATCAAATTTGTCGGGCAAAGGCAACTGAATCAAAATGCCATCAACGCGATCATCGGCATTTAATTCATCAATAACTTGCTCTAGTTCAGTTTGCGTAACGCTTGCAGGAAAATGTTTGCCAAAGGAGGCAATCCCCGCTTTATGACAGGCTGTTTCTTTGTTTTTGACATAGGCGGCACTAGCAGGATTGTCCCCCACCATCAGCACGGCTAGCCCCGGAGGACGACCATACTTCGGTTGCAATTGCGCGACTTCTTCGGCGATCGCCTTTTGCATTTTTTTTGCAAGGGCTTTGCCATCAATAATTATTGCCATAGACTGCTATAAAGTTTTACTTTGCGATCGTTACCTACTATCTAAACGATTGTATCCCTTGATGTGAAATGATGGCGATTGCTTAGGATTTAGGTTGATTAATTAGGTTGATTAATTAGGTTGATAAACATGAAACCAGAATCTATGTGTTTGATTTTTAATCCTGTCGCTGGTCAAGGCAATCCTGAACAAGACTTGGCATTAATTAAGTCAATTCTCGAACCTGCGATCGCCTTAGATGTGCAGATGACCACCCCTGATATCAGCGCTGCCGAACTTGCCAAAAAAGCAGTGGAACTTGGGGCGACTGCCCTGATTGCTTCGGGCGGTGATGGCACGCTCTCCGCCGTAGCCGATGCTTTAATTGGTAAAAATATTCCCTTGGGGATTATCTCGCGAGGAACAGCAAATGGTTTTGCCAATGCGTTAGGACTACCAACGGCGATCGCTCCTGCCTGTGAAAGCATCTTGGCAGGACATACTCGCATCGTTGATGCGGCGCTCTGTAATGGTTTGCCGATGCTGCTACTAGCAGGTATTGGCTTTGAAGCGGAAACAGTGAAAAATGCAGGTCGAGAAGTTAAAAATTGGTTAGGCATATTAGCTTATGTCGCGGCTGGGATCGAGCAGTTGGGGAAGATGGAACAGTTTGATGCCGAAATCGAAACTGAAGATAAAATAATTACAGTTACCGCCGCTGCCTTGACGATCGCTAATGCGGCTCCACCCACATCGATTTTGGCTCAGGGTGTTGCTGGTGTGATTTTTGATGATGGACTTTTAGATTTGACGATTGTAGCGACCAAATCTAAAGCTACAGCGATCGCCGCTTCCTTTGAGTTACTAACTTCGGCTTTGAGTGGCGAAGCGGTTAATCATCCTGATATTGGCTATCTGCGTGCCAAGAGCTTTAAAGTTAAAACAAATCCTCCCCAACGTGTAGTTTTGGATGGAGAAATTATTGGTCATACTCCCATTGAAGTAAAATGCATTCCCAATGGATTAGTCATATTTGCGCCTCAAACTGAACCAACACAGCTTGAGGAAAAGCTTGAAGGTTTGCCAAATCTAACGGTTACGCTCAAAGAGAATATGTAGGTAGGACTTACGCAAACTAACCAAGAACTCAAGTTCTTGGCTTAAAGCTAAAGTCAGCTAAAGCAGACTAAAAAGGTTACTCTGATCAACCCGTTTCAACGGGTTTAAGCTTTCAGCCCGCAATTTATTGCAGGGCTACTGCTGCGTAAGTCGTAAGGCGAGATGGCTGTGGTGATAATAGGCAGCACAAGCACCTTCAGACGAAACCATTGGTGCGCCGAGGGGACGTTCTGGGTTACAGGCTTTGCCAAAGCTAGGACATTCATGAGGTTTGCGAGTTCCTTGCAAGATTAAACCGCTAATACAGAGGTCAGATTCATGGGTATCTGGAGAACTCTCATCACAGTTAAAGCGTTTCTGAGCATCAAAACTGGCATATTTCTCTCTTAATTTCAGTCCACTTTGAGGAATTTCGGTGAGTCCGCGCCATTGTCGAGAGGTGGGTGCAAATACCTCCTGTATCATAGCGATCGCCTGTTGATTCCCCTCTCTTTTGACCGAACGCGCATATTGATTTTCTACTTCTGCTTTGCCTGACTCTAATTGCTTAATGCATAGATAAATCCCTTGCAAAATATCTATTGGTTCAAAACCTGTAACGACGATCGGTATTTGATATTGCTGAGCGATCGCCTCATATTCGCTATATCCCATCACCGTGCATACGTGACCAGCCGCGAGAAATCCCTGCATGGTATGGTCAGGATTACTGAGAATTGCTTCCATTGCGGGTGGAACAAGGACATGGGCGCAAAGAATTGAAAAGTTATCTAAGCCTAATTGGGATGCTTGGGCGATCGCGAGGGCAGTAGTCGGCGCAGTGGTTTCAAAGCCAACTGCGAAAAATACGACTTGGCGATCGCGATGTTGTTGAGCTAACTTGACCGCATCCAGAGGCGAATAAACTATGCGAATGTCGGCTCCTGAAGCTTTGGCGCTTAACAGGTCATTGGTACTGCTAGGAACGCGCAACATATCCCCAAAGGAGCAGAAAATAACGTTGGGTTGGGCGGCGATTTTGATTGCTTGATCGATTAAATGAATGGGAGTAACACAGACAGGGCAACCCGGTCCGTGAATGAGAGTGATTTCTGAAGGAATCAAACGATCAATGCCATGTTTGACAATGGAGTGGGTTTGTCCACCACAGATTTCCATTAATGTCCAAGCACGGGTCGTAATCGCGGCGATCGCCTCTGCATATTTGTTAGCCAGTTGGCGATCACGGTATTCGTCAATATATTTCATCGCAGTTATTCCATCATGAACTTTAGGTGGCTTGGCAACACGAAGTGTTGCCAAGCCTAATTGATGCGTTGCAAATCTAGTAAGGTTTGGGCTGTTTCTTCAGGGTCAACAATGGAGATGGCGACACCTGCGTGAATAATTGCATAATCACCGATCTCGGCTTCGGGAAGATAAGCAAGATTTACTTCTTTGACAACACCACTAAAACTAACTTTGCCCGATCGCATCAAGTCTTCTCCTTGAATGGAAAGAATTTTGCCAGGGACTGCTAAACACATAGATTTGACCTCTTTAATTGACTTTTAGATGATGGGCAGCACTTTGCGCCGCCATCCTACATTAATTCGCGTAATGCTGCCATAATCTGTCCTGCGGTAATACCTCCATCATTGGGTGGTATCTGTTGATGGGTATAGGGTTGAAAGCCTAATTGACGTAATTTAGACATTGCTCTTTCCGTTAAATATCGATTTTGGAAACAGCCACCTGTGAGGACAATTTGAGCAATACCAGCTTGTTGGGCTACAGTCACCATCATTTCCACTAAAGAGTTATGAAATTTAGTAGCAATTATAGAAGTTGCGATTTGTTTTTGCCTATCTTCTAAGATAGATTGAATTAGGTTTGACCAGTCAATTTCGCCGTCATTCTTAACTATTGGATATAGCATTTCACAGTCTAGTGAAGTATGGGATTGTTTCCCCGTCGAAGGCGGGAAAGCATGACATATTTGTTCTAAGACGATCGCCGCTTGACCTTCAAAGCTGGCAATTTGACAGATACCCAAGAGTGAAGCCACCGCATCAAATAGTCTACCGATACTTGAAGTTTGGGGGATATGTTTCTGATTGGTTAATAAAGTTTTCCAGATTACTAATTCGGAACTTGTGAAGGATTGCAAAGGTGGTAAATCTAAATCCCAGAGACGATCGCCAAATATTTCCCAGAGCATACCTAAAGCCACACGACGCGGTTCTTTAGCCGCTTTGTCTCCACCTAGTAAGGGAAATTTGCGTAAATGCGCTACTCGTTCAAAACTGCGATCAGTGATTTTCAAAAATTCTCCCCCCCAGATTGTGCCATCAGTGCCGTAGCCAGTACCATCCCAAGCAATTCCTAACACAGGTGGTTGCAGTTGATGGTCAGCCATACCAGCGAGAACATGGGCGTAATGATGCTGCACAGGTATTAAGGGAACTTGTAAAGATTGCGATAATTGCTGGGCATATTGGCTAGAGAGATAATCGGGATGAGTATCACAGGCGATCGCTTCAGGTTGAAATTCGTAAGCTTCACTCAAATGCTGAATAATCCGTTGAAAATGCTCGAAAGCTTTCGTTGTTTCTAGATCACCAATATGTTGACTCAGAATTATCGAATTATTGATAGAAATAGCGATCGCATTTTTGAGATGTCCTCCCAATGCCAAAATATTTTTCATTGGAGTTGATTCACAAAGTGAATCAACTCCAATCCTAATTGGTAAAGGCGCATACCCCCTTGCCCTCCGCAAAATCACGGGGTGATCGCCGATCACCCTCACCACTGAATCATCCACAGGTTGAGCGATATCGCGATTATGCACCAGAAACAAATCAGCGATATTTCCTAAACTAGCGATCGCCTCTTGATTATCAATACAAATCGGCTCATCGGAAAGATTGCCACTTGTCGCCACAATGGGCGCTTGTAATTCTGCCATTAACAAGTGGTGAAGCGGTGTATAGGGCAGCATGACACCGATATAGGCATTATCATCAGAGATAAGGGGCTTAAGACTCTTGTTTAACTTCTGTAAAAGCACAATCGGCGCTTCAGGAGATTGTAATAACTTTGCTTCTAAAGCTGAAACTTGGCAATCTTGTTGAATGCTTTCTAAATTGGGATACATCAGCGCAAAAGGCTTGTGGGGGCGATGTTTGCGTTGGCGGAGTTGGGCGATCGCCTCTAGACTATTTGCATCTACTACCAACTGAAAACCGCCTAAACCTTTAATTGCGAAGATTTTTCCAGTTCTAATTCCTTCAACTGTAGCTAATAGAGCCTGATTGCCTGTAGCTAAGATTTTGCTTTGAGCATCCCAAAGTTCGAGACTAGGGCCACAGAGAGAACAAGCATTTGGTTGGGCATGAAAGCGCCGAGCTAGGGGATTGTCATATTCGGCTTGGCAATCAGCACACATTTGGAACTTCTGCATCGTCGTATTGTGGCGATCGTAGGGCAGAGCTTTGATGATGCTATAGCGCGTTCCACAGTTAGTACAGTTGGTAAATGGATAGCGATCGCGCCGATTATGAGGGTCAAAAATATCATGCAGACAATCTGCACAGGTTGCTAAATCAGGAAGAATTACCGCCGTTTTGAGATGGGATTTATTGGAAGATTCTAGATCGGATTCTACAATCTCAAAGCTTTGATAATGAACAGGTTCGCGCCATTGCCTGACGATGCTATGAATTTGCGATCGCGCAGGTTTCTCCTTTGGCAACCGTTCTAGAAATAAATCTAAGGTTTGCTGATTTCCCTCGACGGCGATCGCCACTCCTTGAGCATTATTATTCACCCAGCCCCTGAGATGTAATTCCGTTGCCAGACGATAGACAAAGGGACGAAAACCCACTCCTTGTACTGCCCCAGAAATATCTAGATGTAGACATTTGATCTGCTGGCTTGGCTCAAGTTCCATACTCAGTAGTTGTCCAAAATAAATTATCCAAACCCGTAAAGTTGCGCCCCGCAGGGGCGCAACTTTACGGGTTTGGGTTTGTAATTAATTACGTCCATCTACTTTACTCGCTGACCTTTTCTGCTAAGGCTTTGCGAGCAACCTGAGTGACATAGACGGTAACAGCAACAGTGGCGAACAACCCAATAATCCGAACTGCCCATTTAATATTGCTGTCAGTGGGTTGACCATCACTCCCAATTCTGGCGAGATCTCCTGCGAGGGAGCCAATGTAAACATACATTACCGTCCCCGGAAGCATACCGATAGAAGCTAAGGCATAGTCTTTAAGGGTGACTCCTGCTATACCAAAGGCATAGTTGAGTAAGTTAAAAGGAAATACAGGAGAGAGGCGAGTTAATAAAACGATTTTGAAGCCTTCATCGGCTACAGCCTTGTCGATCGCCGCAAACTTTTGATTGTCAGCAATTTTTTGGCTGATCCAGTCGCGTGCCAAATAGCGTCCGACCAGAAAAGCAGCGATCGCGCCTAAAGTTGCACCGATAAATACATAAATCGAACCAAGAACTACGCCAAATAGGACACCCGCCCCTAAAGTGATCACTGAACCTGGTAAAAAAGCAACAGTGGCGACGATGTAAATGACGATAAAAGCTAGACCACCTGCATAGCCCAAACTCTCAACCCATTGCAAAGCCACACGCAATAGATCTTGCGGGTTGAAGCTTAAGGTGGGCGTTTCGGCAAAGGCAGGAGACGCTATGAATATCCAAGCGATCGCCACTAATGTTAGGCAAATTAGGGATCTCCCTAAAATAACTGCGATTTTATTGATCAGCATAGTTCTTTGCCTTCTATTTGCTTTCTATTTGCTTTCTAAATTAGCAACAGCCGCCGCCGTTATAGTGCCAAGTGGAATCGGTAATTATCACTTCGTTAGGAAATTTCGTTGCCAGATTAAGGGCTGTTTTATCACAGACAGCGATCGGGTTACCTCGAATCAAACTATGACCTGCGCGATCGTCAAAAATTTCTTCCTGACCATTATAAATAGCAGTCTTGCCCGTAAAAATGCAAGCACCATCCTCAGGAATGGGAACTTTAAAAGATACGGAATCCAAGCTCTCTAATAACAAGGGAGTATCTAATTGGAATGTTTGGGTATCGAGTAAGCGATAGGGGCGACGAGCGCGAATTTCTACCTGTCCAAAACCTGCATCCACGAGATGTTGTGTATATTCTGTATAGGTCATGGCTCCAGAGAGACACATGGCTCTTAGACGTTCATCGGCTTGTAAATGACTAGGGATGGGACGAGTAGCGATCGGATCGCTCATGATTAATCTACCCTTAGGTTTTAACACTCGATAGACTTCTTTTAAAGCCCGTTTTAAATCATCAGGTTCAAAAATATTAAATAGACAATTTTGGGCAACCACATCAACCGAAGCATCGGCAACAGGCAGGTTAAAAGCATCACCATCAAGAATTTTTACAAAATCAGGATTAAACCATTCATTTTCTTGGGCAGCTAATTCTAAATTGCGAGTGGCGGCTTCTCTCATCGCAGCGACTGGCTCGATCGCAATTACGCCAGCAGGACGACGACAGAAGTAAGCAAATTGCAATGCCTCTAACCCACCACCGACACCAATATAAAGCACGGTTGGTGAACCAGTTAATTCGGTTGGATGAATGGTTGTACCGCAGCCATAGTTCATTTGCTGAATAATTGCAGGGATCTTGAGATTCGGAAACTGTAAAGGTGGCGTACTAATACAGCACAAACCAACTTGAGGCGTAGTGGCAGCAGCAGCATAAAATTCGGCTGTAGTTTCGAGATAGCTCATGTTTCCTAATCGGTAGTTGTACAATGGAGACGCATTATATCTGTCTTTGTTTTGGTTATATCACTATATAGTAGTATAGCTATGCCTAAGTACAATTAAGATATAATATACGCAAATGATTAAAGTTTTGCCTCTA
This sequence comes from uncultured cyanobacterium, assembly GCA_963703315.1. Classification (GTDB taxonomy): domain Bacteria; phylum Cyanobacteriota; class Cyanobacteriia; order Pseudanabaenales; family Pseudanabaenaceae; genus Pseudanabaena. The sequence goes on from OY969811.1 coordinate 1,008,300, forward strand.
ATACTATTACTATGTCTCTACCTCCTGCCGCCTTAACTCAAGTTGCTGATTACTTCAAAGTGCTATCAGAACTCAGCCGATTGCAGGTCTTGTGTTCTCTCAAGGCTGGTTCCAAAAATGTCACAGAAATTATGGAAGAAACGGGATTGGGGCAAGCTAATGTATCTAAGCATTTGAAGATACTTTCACAAGCGGGAATCGTTTCGCGGACACCTCAAGGGGTAAGCGTGTATTACGAAATTGTGCAACCATTTATTTTTGATTTGTGTGAATTAGTAAGCGATCGCCTCTCCATTCGCTTGCAAGAACAATCGCAACAGTTAAAACAGTTAGAAGGCTTACGGCATTCTACAACCAGCAACAATTAGTAAAGCAAATAGTAAAGCAAATTTATGAATCATGTACTAATTGGCATATCTGGAGGAATTGCTGCTTATAAGGTTTGTGAAGTTGTTTCCAGTTTGGCAAAGCGCGGTATTGAAGTGCGAGTCATCCTCACGCGATCAGCCTCAGAATTCGTGACTCCACTCACTTTCGCCACCCTTTCCCGTCAACCTGCCTATACTGATGCTGATTTTTGGCAACCGAGCAATGGTAGACCTTTGCATATTGAACTTGCAGAATGGGCAGATGTGATCCTATTAGCGCCAATGACCGCTAATACCTTAGCGAAGGTAGCACATGGATTTGCCGATAACTTACTCACCAATACTTTACTGGCGGCTAATTGTCCGATTCTCTTTGCACCAGCGATGAATACGACCATGTGGCTACAGCCCACTGTCCAAGAGAACTGGCGCAAAGTTTTGACTTTCTCTAACTATAAAGCGATCGCCCCGACTGATGGTATTCTTGCCTGCGATGCTGTCGGTACTGGACGGATGGCAGAACCAGAAATAATTTTGGAATATATTGAATCTTTTCTCTTTACTAAAGGCAAACAAGATTTAAAGGGAAAACAAGTTTTAGTTAGTGCAGGGGGAACTCGCGAATTTATCGATCCCGTGCGCTTTATTGGCAATCCCTCAACGGGAAAACAGGGGGTAGCGATCGCTAAAGCGGCAATACATCGCGGTGCAAAGGTGGTACTGGTAAAGGCTGGAGATTTAGCAATTAATCCTGAAATGGAACTGCAAACCATTAATGTCAGATCTGCTCAGGAAATGCAGGAAGTAATGCAAATGGCTTTTCCGATAGCAGACATGACGATCGCTGCCGCCGCCGTTGGTGATGTGCGATCGCAATTACAAAGCGATCGCAAGTTACCAAAATCGGAACTTCCCTTAAATCTAGAACTGGAATATATTCCTGATATTATTGCCGATCTGGCAACTCGTAAGCGTGCAGATCAGATATTGGTAGGCTTTGCGGCTCAAACTGGAACCGAGTCAGAGATTGTCGCCGCCGCAAAGGATAAGTTAGTCCGCAAAGGTTTGGATGCGATCGCGGCTAATGCGGTGAATAGTTCTCAAACTGGATTTGGGACAGATACTAATCAAGCAACATTCATTAACAAACATGGAAATATTGTATCAACGCCTCTCTGCTCTAAGTTAGAGATTGCTCATCGCCTATTCGATACCTTATTATACGAGTAGGCAAAGCTCTACTACTATCTGCCCTCACCCCCCAGCCCCCTCTCCCGCAAGGCTAGAAGTGAGGGTATTAGCCCAAATCAGGAATCAAAACTATATGCAAGAAGATGAAAGTAAACAACGCCTAAATCTGGAAATGGAGACCATGAGTATTAATAGACTCACTGACTTAGGCAACCTTGCTGTATCCGCAGGCTTAATTGCTGGGCATGGATTTCATGGCGGCAAGTATGAGATTTTAAGACAAGGAAAAGTGATCTTGTTACCAGTTAATGAAGCAGAAGTCTATCTAGAGCAACTCCTCCAAACTCTACAATCATGACTCTATCGCCTGAGCGGTCTATCAATAGCCCTGATTGGTTAACTATCAGTCAAACCGATCTATTTGCGGCGATCGCTAAAATTCGCCATGCCTTAGAACAGAAGTTAGATGATCGCAAGGATGAAGTTTTAGTTGATCAAGGTATCTCTCTAGCTCAAAATCCATATCAAAATAAACAGCAAACAAATCAATTTGATAGCCATCTCAATCAATTGTGTGCAAGCTTGAGTCTTTCTAATTTTGAAAGAGGGGTTTTACTGTTATGTGCAGGAATGGAGTTTGACCCGAGTTGGGGATTGCTTTGTGCGGAGGTGGCGAATGACTCCAAACAGAACTATCCCACTTTTAGTCTAGCGATGACAGTACTAGAGCATTCTGATTGGACAGCATTATCCCCCGCTTCTCCCCTGCGTCGATGGAATTTAGTGGAAATTGGTGCAGGGAATGCACTGACTTCTAGTCCCTTAAGGATTAACGAGAGAATCCTGCATTATCTCATGGGCGATCAACATCTTGATGAACGTCTGCTCAATCTTTTGGAACCGATAGATGCGAAATCAGTACAGATTGCATCCCATCATGAAATCACAAATCAGGCGATCGCCACTTGGGTAAATAGTGCAGAGTCCCAAATCGAAAGCTTACCGATCCTGCAACTATGTGGTGAAGATATCTCTAGCAAAATGGCGATCGCATCGGCTATTTGTGTTGATGTAGGCTTAACACTATATAAAGTCCCTGCCAATCTGCTTCCCCATGATTTAACTAATCTTCAGTTAATTGCTCAGCTATGCGATCGCGAATATATGCTCAATGATATTGCGCTATTACTGGACTGCGATCGTGATGAAGCCCCAAATCAACAGCAGGATATGGCGATCAGTCATCTGAGTGAGATTCTCAAATGTCCGATGATAATTAGTAGTCAAACTCGCCGCCGTCAACACCAACGCACCATCATTACCTTTGATGTGCGATCGCCTTCTGTAAATGAACAACAGATATTATGGCAAGAAGCTTTAAAGGATCTGGATAGCGACATTCAAGCTTCGCTCAATGGCTCCATTAATGAACTTGTCTCTTATTTCAATCTCTCACCCACCCATATCTATAACGCCTCCCTCAAAGCCAAAAGCTCACACCAAAAATCTGACTCGTCCTTGCCAAACCATAGCTTCCATCAATCCCTCTGGAATGCCTGTCGCGCTCAGTCCCGTCCTCGTCTTGATGAGCTTGCCCAAAGCGTCGAAACCACCGCAACTTGGGAAGATTTGATTTTGCCGTCTAAGGAAAAATTTGTCCTCCATGACATTGCCGCCCATGTCCGTCAACGCTTAACTGTCTATGAGAAATGGGGATTTGCAGGTAGGAGTAGGCGTGGCTTAGGCATTAGCGCTCTGTTTGCAGGCACAAGTGGCACTGGGAAGACAATGGCAGCAGAAGTATTAGGTAATGAGTTACAGCTTGATGTCTACCGCATTGATCTTAGTTCTGTAATTGATAAATATATTGGTGAAACCGAAAAGAATCTCAAACGTATTTTTGATGCGGCGGAAGGTGGTGGTGTGATTCTGCTATTTGATGAAGCTGATGCTCTATTTGGAAAGCGCACTGAAGTTAAGGATAGTCACGATCGCCATGCTAATGTCGGTGTGAGTTACTTGTTACAAAGAATGGAAGCCTATCGAGGTTTAGCCGTATTAACGACAAATCTCAAAAATTCTCTCGATCAAGCCTTCTTACGGCGCTTACGGTTTGTAATTCAGTTTCCCTTTCCTGATGCTGAGCAACGCGCCGAAATTTGGCGTAGGGCTTTTCCTAAGCAAACACCAACATTGGATCTAGACTATCTAAAACTTGGTAAGCTCAGTGTTGCTGGTGGAAATATTAAGAATATTGCCCTAAATTCTGCTTTTATTGCGGCGGATCACAATGAACCTGTGCAGATGAAGCATATTTTGCAAGCTGCCAAGATTGAATATACTAAGCTCGAAAAACCGATGATGGATACAGAAATCAAAGGATGGGTTTAGAACTTCTCGCGCTACGTGCGATAAGTTTTCACTTATCCTGTTCTAAATACTTTTTACCCCAAAGATGCATGGCATCAAGGACAGGTTGTAAGGTTCTGCCCAAAGCTGTGAGGGAATATTCCACTTTGGGCGGTACTTGCATATAAACTTCACGATGAACTAAACCATCCCGTTCCATTTCCCGCAATTGTTGAGTCAGCATTTTTTGGGTGATGCCGTGCAAATTACGATGCAATTCACCAAAGCGCTTTGTACCACTAAATAATTCATGCAAAATCAAAACTTTCCAGCGACCACCGATCGCCTCTAGGGTTGCTTCGACAGGACAACTAGGGCGATCGCTCTGGTACGCAGCGCTACAGTCTACTTCAGTCAGAGGTTCGAGAATAAAAGTATCCAGATATTTTTCCATAGTATCTTTTTGGTATGTACCTTACAAAAAAGTGCATACTTTACTTAAAGAGTGTAAGTCAATTATAGTGATTTGCATACCTGATTTGTTAACAACCAACGCATTTGGACAAAATAATGAGTGAATCCCCAAGTAATCCGAAGATCGTTGACAAAAAGCCTGTTGTTTTGGAACTTGAGCCAAAAACTTACTACTGGTGTACCTGTGGTGAATCAACCAATCAACCCTATTGTAACGGCGCACATAAAGGCACAGGATTTACTCCTCTTGCTTTTGAAGTAACAGAAACGAAGAAGGTTGCTCTTTGCCTATGCAAGCATACAGAGAGAGCACCATTCTGTGACGGTACACACACTAAGCTGTAAAAGACATTGTTTCAGTTAAGTACCTCGGCTTAATAAAACCAAGAACCCAAATAAGCGGAATCGCCCGCTTCGCGGGCGATTCCGCTTATTTGGGTTTTATATTTAATTATGCCTACCTACTTAGCTGTGGTGAGGGCGAAGACCTTGCCACAACTAGATCCTAAAAATTTCTATAAAGTTAATTCTCAGGAGAATCATTATGCTTACTATTCGCAAATCAGAAGAAAGAGGTCATGCAAATCATGGTTGGCTTGATAGTTACCATACCTTCTCTTTTGCTAGTTATTACGATCCACAGCATATTGCTTTTCGCTCACTGCGGGTAATTAATCAAGACCAAATAGCTGGTGGGAAAGGATTTGGAACCCATCCCCATCGTGATATGGAAATTATTACCTATATGCTCGATGGTGCTTTAGAACATAAAGACAGCATGGGCAATGGTTCTGTTATTCGGGTTGGTGATGTCCAAAGAATGAGCGCAGGTACTGGGATTACCCATAGCGAGTTTAATCCTTCGGCAACTGAAACTGCTCATTTATTGCAGATCTGGATTTTGCCAAATCAAGAAGGTGTGAAGCCTAGTTATGAGCAAATCTCTTTTACAAGAGAAGAGAAGCTTAACCAATTGCGACTAATTGCTTCGCCCGATGGACGCGATCGCTCGGTTACGATTTACCAAGATGCCTATATCTATGCTTCGATTCTCGAAGATGGGGCAGAAGTGACGCATCTAGTCAATCAAAATCGCTATGCTTGGATACAGGTAGCTAGAGGTAGTGTATTAATAGGCGATCGCCTATTAACTGGTGGTGATGCGATCGCTAGCGATCAGGCTGGTGATTTAAAATTGATTGCTCAAGGTAGTGCTGAAGTTCTAGTATTTGATCTAGCTTAATTTATTTTAAAGAAGTGCGGCTAAGCCGCACTTCTTTAAAATAAATCGTAAAACATTTAGAGACTGAATAACCTGTGGGCGCAAGTAATCAAACTAATAGCAACAAACCAAAGATTGTGTTAACAGGTGGCGGCACGGGTGGTCATGTTAGCCCTAACCTTGCTTTAATCCCATCACTTGAAGCTGATGGCTGGACAATTGAATATATTGGCTCTCAGGAAGGGATTGAGAAACAATTAGTCGCAGAGGTGGGGATTCCCTATCACGGTATTTCGTCAGGAAAGTTACGGCGTTATTTTTCTTGGCAGAATTTCATCGATCCTTTTAAAGTGATTAAAGGGATATTCGATGCTTATTTTGCGATCGCCAAAATCAAGCCTCAAGTAGTATTTTCTAAAGGTGGTTTTGTCACGGTTCCTGTGATTTTTGCGAGTTGGTTGCAACGGATTCCTGTAGTTATCCATGAGTCTGACTTCTCTTCGGGCTTAGCCAACCGCTTATCGATTCCCTTCGCCAAAAAAGTATGTGTGACATTTCCCGAAACGGTTAAGCATTTAGCGAAATATGCCAACAAGGTCAAGCATACAGGCTTACCCATCCGATCCGACATTCTCAAAGGTAATGCGGAAAAAGGTCGAGAATTTTGTGATTTTAATCAAGATTTACCAATTATATTTGTAGTTGGTGGTAGTACTGGTTCCGCTAAAATCAATCAAGCAGTACGTTCTATTTTAGATGTGCTTACGCAAAGCTATCAAGTAGTTCATGCCTGCGGTAAAGGAAATCTTGATATTAATCTAAAAGATTATCCAAACTATCAACAATTTGAATATTTGGGGAAAGAATTAGCCGATGTTTTAGCATCTGCTGATTTGGTTGTGTCGCGATCGGGGGCTAATGCTGTGTTTGAGTTTCTGACTTTACGCAAACCTAATTTATTGATTCCTCTATCCAAATTGTCTAGTCGCGGTGATCAGATTCTCAATGCGAAGTCTTTTCAATCTCGTGGTTATAGTGCCGTTCTCTTTGAAGAGGATCTGACTAGTGAGAGTTTATTAAAAGCGATCGCCGATCTCGATAGTCGGCGTGATGAGTACATTCAGAATATGCATCAAAGTGAAGATGCGAATGCGATCGCCCAAATTGTTACTTTACTCAAAGAATTTAAGCATTAGAGGGATGCACAGTAAAAGATTTTAGTGGCGCGGCGAAGCCGCGCCACTAAATATCTGGTTCTTTATAGTTCAAGAAATCCTTTCTATTTCCATTAAAATTCGATCAAAGATACTTCTTAAAGTTATTTTTTCAATAGGAACTATATTTGGCATTGCGTCTGGCTCACCCAAAGAATTACTGTCTAAGAAAAGGCAAGTCTCATTATCGTCCATTAGCCATTCAACTTGTAATGATTCCTCGCGATCGCCTAATTCGCTTTGATGTCCCTCACGAAATTCCAGAACCACGTCTGACTTGTAGCCTTCAACAGGGATAAACGCAGTTAACTTAGCGTGATAGCGGAGGTCAAAATCAACAGGGTATCCAAGATTTATTAAAGCTTGCTCTACGAGAGCAAAGGTAGCCATATTTCACTAAACCTATGTAAATACATACTAAAAGCTTAACATCGTGTGAGAGTATTTTTTCTTGTCAAAAATTCGTCTATAATTCTGTTGATAGCCTAACAAAACTAAGTAGCTAAGCATAATTAAAAATCAAAACTAAAACCTGTGGCGCACGCTGTCCGTGCGCCACAGGTTGTGGGGTTTTATATTTAATAGCGCCCAGCTACTTATCAGTCAAAATTATCAGTTGTTAATTCAGCGCAAAGCTTTATAAATTATCCCTTAAGTGACTATGGAAGTCTTGATTTTTTTTGCCACTCTTTGGGTGCTTTGGCTAATCAGTTCGCGTTGGTGGAAACGTCAGATTATTTTACCTTTGGCGATTATTGGACTAATTTATGTAATTATCACCTCTCCCGTCGGACTTACCCTAGTCAATCAAGGATTAACGTTTACAATTCCTCAAGACTCTGGTGAGAAAGTTGATGCAATCGTTGTTTTGGGAAGAGGTGCTTCACTGCGTCCTGAGCGGGTAGAATTAGCTGCTGAACTTTGGAAACAGGAACGCGCACCGATAATTTTTATTAGTGGGATGCTAGATGCAGAAGAAATAATTGCAGACTTGCAAGGGTATGGAATTTCTAAATTGAAACTAAGTGGTGAACGTTGCTCTCAGAATACTGAAGAGAATGCTCAATATACGACAGCAGTGCTTTATCCTCAAGGCATTAAAAAAATCTTACTTATAACAGATTCGCCTCATATGCTGCGATCGCGAACCCTATTCCAAAATTATGGGTTTCAGGTTGTTTCTTACCAACTTCCTTTGACTGAACAATGGAGTGCTAATCAACAACTCATAGCTATGCTAAGAGAATATGCAGGTTTGATGAGTTATCATTGGCAAGGTCGTTTTCGCCAACGTACCCCAGACGAGATTACAAATCCATCGGAACAAGTTAAATATCGCCTAAAGGAATGGAATTGTTACCTAAAGTCCTAATTAAAAACCTATGGCGCACGCTGCGCGTGCGCCAGATACTAACTATCAAAACAAGGGGCTTAAGCCCCTTGTTTTAAGAATTACCGCATTGATTCGCGATGGACTTTGACTAATTTAATTTCATCCTCTTCTATTAAATACTTATTCATCATGTAGACCACATACTCAGGCTTGAGATTGCTGTCGGGTTTACAACTACCCATAAAATGGATGGTGGGCAGTTCAGGATCAGGATTGATCACGTTAATCGTAAAAATGCGATCGCGTAATTCAATCATTTGATCACGACCTGATTTGGACTTCTTCGGCATTTGGATCGAAGTTGCCGCTAAGACGCAGTAACTGGCTCCCTCTAGTAAATCCATAATGTCCGCCGCATTGCGCTCTTTAGGCGTGATGAAAGCACAGGTAAGCGTATACTCAGCAACCTCTAGCATTGCATCTAAAGAAGGCGCATTTACAGGTACTTCCTCGATCGCATAGATCGGCAAGTCAGCATCTAGTTCTTCTTGGAAACGCTGTTGAAAATCCTCGACAGGAATTACCTTAGTTAGCTCAAAATCCACAAACTCAGCACTGCTAGTTTGACCAAGAGGCAAAGCCTTCGCGATGGAAATGCGGGGTAATGGATTAAAGCCTTCCGTATGGGCAACGGGTAACGCCGCCCGCCTAGCCGCCCGTTGGAAGAATCGATAGAGATCCAAATGGGAAATTAAACTCATGTCGCCAAGCTTGCCAAACTTGAGGCGAATACGCTGCACTCTTGGCGGCACGATCGGTTTCTCTAGGGAAATGGGTGGTACTTCGGGCGGTGGGATGACTTCATTATGTCCAAATTCAGGTCCACAGACACCACACTCTGAGCAACCACCAAAGGAACAATCGGGAATTACTTGCGCCGCGATCGCCCTTTCCCAATCTTCGATCAGCCATTGCTTATCAATCCCTGTATCAATGTGATCCCAAGGCAGAGGCTCGGACATTTTTAGTGATGGCGTATCCCAGACTAAACCTGCTTCAGCGATCGCCTGCGTCCATGCCCCAAAAGCTTTCTCCGTATTCTCAAACCATGAGTCAAATCCTGCCCCCAGTTGCCATGCGCGATACAGCACCTTACCAAGACGGCGATCGCCACGCCCGACAAAATCCTCCATCGCACTGATGCGAACCTCGGTATAGTTGACCTTCACGCCACTCAAGCGGCGAAACTCTTGACGTAATAATTTCTGCTTCCGCACAAATTCGCCACTAGAAACAGTATGCCACTGGAAAGGAGTATGGGGCTTGGGCGTGAAGTTAGAAATAGTCAAGTTAAAGGAAATCTTCTTCCGTCCCTTTTGCGAACATTCCTGTTGCAACCATTCCACTGTATTCACAATACCAATTACATCTTCATCGGTTTCTGTGGGTAAACCAATCATGAAATAGAGTTTGACCTTATCCCAACCTTCTGTATATGCAGTTTTAATCCCTTGCAATAGCTCATCATCAGTCAAGCCCTTATTAATCACATCCCGCAAGCGCTGTGTACCTGCCTCTGGTGCAAAGGTTAAGCCCTGTTGCCGACCATCACCACTACGCAGCATATGCGCTATGTTCTCATCAAAGCGATCGACTCTTTGACTCGGCAATGAGAGGGTAACGTGTTCATCTTTAAAGCGATTCTTAATCTGGACTCCCACCGATGGCAAAGCAAGATAATCAGAACAAGAGAGGGAAAGTAAAGAGAACTCATTATAACCAGTTTCTCTGATTGCTTTCTCAATCGTATCGACCACTTTCTCTGGATCAACATCACGGGCAGGACGGGTCAGCATCCCCGGTTGGCAGAATCGACAGCCTCGCGTACAGCCGCGCCTGATTTCGATGGTTAAGCGATCGTGTACAGTTTCCACTAAAGGAACTAAGCCGATACTATGCTCAGGCATGGGAGTGGCGACACGACGCAGGGCGCGAGGGGAAACATTACTACGATTGGGAGTGATTGCGCCTGTTTTCTCATCCATGTCGTAGAATTCGGGTACATAAACTCCATTTACCTCATTGGCAAGATCAAGAAGAGTTTCGCGGCGAGGTTTCCCTGCGAGTTTGGCAGCTTTAATGACTTCCCCAATTTCAGGCAATAACTCTTCACCATCACCAAGGGCAAAGAAATCGAAAAAGTCCGCATAGGGTTCGGGATTAGAAGTCGCCGTCTGTCCTCCTGCAAAGATTAATGGACATTCTTCAATGCTTAATTCACTACGTTCTTGCCATGTCATCGGAATATTGGCAAGATCAAACATTTCGAGAACATTGGTTGCGCCTAGCTCATAGCTGAGACTAAAGCCTAAAATGTCAAATTCCCGCAGCGATCGCTTGGACTCCACGGCAAACAAATCCGTTTTAGTTTCGCGTAACTTTGTTGAGAGATCAGATGCTGGTAAATAGGCGCGATCGCATAGCTGACCATCTTTAGAATTAATAATGCTGTAAAGGATGATATGCCCCAAGTTGGACGCACCTACCTCATAGATTTCGGGATAGGTAAGCGACCAACGCACGATCGCCTGATCCCAAGGTTTATGCACTGCGCCAAACTCGTTGCCTAAATAACGAGCAGGTTTGAGGATTTCGGAGTTAAGTAACTGTTCTACGGGTACAGGCATAGATGTTTTTCAAAATTTGATCTAGCTTTATTTTACATTGGCATAGACAAGAGGCTTAAGACCCTCGTTAATCAAAGGTTCACTAAGCTGTAATTGTATTCATTTCTCTTAAAATGTCACATCTTCATAAAGATCGGCAAATTTCCCTTCAAAGTTGATGCTCGACAATTGGAAACTGTCTTGCTCTCCAGAGTATGACTTCAAGAACCAAACACCTTCTTCGTTGCGGCGAAAACAATCAAGGCGTTGACGTTTGGTGTTGACTAGAACATATTCTTCTAGAGTTTCTATTTGTTGATAATCAGCAAATTTGTCACCGCGATCAAATGCTTCTGTAGACTTTGATAGAACTTCGATAATTAGTTTAGGATATCTCTTTTGATTTTGTGATTGGATATCTCTAGGATCGCAAGTCACCATCACATCTGGATAATAAAAGCGGTTTAATGAATCGATTCTCGCTTTCATGTCAGAAATATAAACACGACAGCCTGATCCTCGTAAATGATTACGAATCATCATAAAAGCATTACTTGCGATCGTGACATGAGTATCGTTTGCGCCAGCCATTGCATAAACATATCCATCGATATATTCGTGTTTAATTGCGCTTTGTTCTTCCATTTCGAGATATTCGTCTGGAGTTATGTAATCAAATTTTGGTGTGGCAATCATATTTAGTTACTTATAGTTTTTGATTAGTTATAGCTGTCGCCAGTCTTGTTAGAACATAAAACCAAAAAAGCAAGTGACTACAGCTATATCTAAGAATAATGAAATCAGGGGCATAGCGCGATCGCCATATAGCGCTTTTAGCTCTCGATTGAGTTCGTTAAGTACTAGCATAGTTTTATTGCTCATTCAAAATTTTCTCTACTTCGCCAATAAAATCTTTTGCTTTCTCTAAAAGCACTTCTGCTTCAGCTAATGTTCCCGTAAAGTCTGCATCATAGTCACTCAATTGTCTTAGCTCGTAAGCATCGCTTAATATTTTTGCCCATTCGGGAGAGAATTTTCCTGTCTTCACAAAATGCTGTCCAAATAGGCGAATTGTACCTTTATGTGTGGAAGTATCTAGGTTTTGGGATAGCAATAAAGCTTTGGTTGCGTAATATATGGAATAATAGGAACGCGAGAGGTAAGTGCGATAACGCTCACGCTCTAATAAAAGTTCTGCTATTTCTAGTTCTTCTAGAGATAAAGAAAATAGTTTTTTATGTTCGTTCATAATTCAATTCCTTCTTTTCTAATATTTCTTAAAAACTCAACATCTCTTTTGCTGAAGTCTTCTTCGGTGACAGGGATAATAGAGACAAGTTCATCACGTTCTAGTAATATTTTGACACGCAGGTTGGACATATAGGAGATCTCTTGTACTTGAGATACGGGGCTTTTGAGTACGGCTAGTAAGTCAATATCTGAGTCTGGAGTGGCTTCGCCTCTGGCGTGGGAACCAAATAGAATTAATTTAACAAGGCGATCGCCATATAGTGCTTGCAACTCTCGCTTGAGTTCGTTAAGTATTGGAGTAATGCTCGTTAAAGTGGTAGTCATTTTCTAAGGAAAGTAACGATAAAATTCTTTGCGGTGTAATGTGCGGATGACTTCTACTGTGTTACCCGAAATTTCTATGCCAATGCGATAGTCACCTACTCGAATACGATAACGGGTTGAATATCCTTGCATGGCTTTAATATTCGGTAGTTCCTGCAAGTTCTGAGCTTCAGGCAATAGGGCAACCGCACACGTTTCTTAACAAACTAGCGAACATTTCTTAACGAGGAAAAAAGGGAGAAACGGGAGAATTGAGGATATTTAGAAAGATAAGTCCAAAATGCTAGCAACAGTCAGTCCCGTCGGATTAATCGAAACCCACTTTGGGAACTTGCAAGATCCCAGAGCAGCACACAGTATCCTGCATAAGCTACTCGACATATTGATAATCACGATTTGTGCAGTGATCTGTGGAGCCGATAACTTCGTAGCAATCGCCGAATATGGCAAAGAGAAAGAAGAATGGTTAAAGACATTTTTGGAATTAGCAAACGGCATACCGTCAGTAGATACATTCGAGAGATTATTTGCGAGACTGAAGCCAGAAGCATTGCAAAAAAGCTTTATTAGCTGGATGGAAGCAGTCCATGAATCCACCGACGGAGAATTGATAAACATAGATGGCAAAACCCTGAGAGGAGCAAAGGAAGCAGGAAATTCGCGTAGTCTGATTCATATGGTGAGTGTGTGGTCAGCATCACAACATTTGGTATTGGGACAGCAAAAAGTGGACGAGAAATCCAATGAAATAACAGCGATTCCATCATTGCTAAAAATGTTAGCGATACGAGGTTGTGTGGTGAGCATAGATGCAATGGGATGTCAGACCGAAATCGCGAAAACAATCATCGAAGAGGGAGCAGATTATGTGTTAGCACTGAAAGGCAATCAAGGTAATCTCCATAAAGATGTGCGTGAACTATTTACCTCTGCACGAGAACAGAACTTCAAAAATATTGAACATCAGTTCTATGAAACGGTTGAGAAAGGACATGGGCGCATTGAAACTCGTCGCTATTGGACAATGGGTAATACCGAATACTTAATCGGTGCAGAGAAATGGATAGGTTTGAAAAGTATTGGTATGGTTGAATCAGAGCGCATTATAAATGGAATTATTTCTACTGAGCAGCGATACTATCTGCTTAGTCTTGAGAGTGATGTCCACAGATTTTCCCAATCTGTCAGAAATCACTGGAGTATTGAAAATCAACTACATTGGATTCTTGATGTTGGTTTTGGTGAAGATGCTTCGCAATCCTGCCGAGGCTATATTGCCGAAAACTTGGCTGTTATACGTCATATCAGTTTAAATTTGTTGTCAAGAGATAAAAACAGTAAGGTCGGTGTCAAGACAAAACGTCTTAAAGCTGGCTGGAACAACAACTATCTTAAGGATATCCTGAGTACCTTAAACATAGTCGCTGTCTAAATCTCGTTAATTGTTAAGAAACGTGTGCGGTTGCCCTACTTCAGGCAAGGTTGTAAAGGCAATTTCAGAGATGCGTTGATATACTGATGTGCCTTTCAGATTTTTGAGATCTTTCAAAAATGACTGACGATAATTCACTTCCATTTTAATCCTCTAAAAAAGCTAGAGCTTCTGCATGGGAGTAAAGAGGAGTTTTTTTACCTTCATCCATTGCTTTATTGAGACAATAATCTTCTATAGCTTCGCTAAGGTCTTCTAGGGAGGCGTTATCAATGGGTAGGAGTTGTCTCCAAATTGCGATGGGGATGACAACGGCGGTTGTTTGTCCTTCTTTGTTAGTTAGATATTCAAGGTCTAGCATGATTGACTCTCTTGTTGATGTTTTTGTGTAAACTTTCTTTTATTTTATAACTTTAGCTAAGGGCGATCGCTTAGTCATGTATTTACAAAATTACGGGAATGGAAAGCCTCCATGTTTGGTAATAATTTGATCGATGTCGCTCATGATCTCGATGGTTTCTCCCAAGATGGAAATGATGTTTTGATAATGAAAGAGGTCGTCAAAGCTGAGTTCGCGTCCTCCCACATACCAGCGAAATTCTAAATGATCCGTTAAAATCAAATTCCCTAAAGCATTAAAATAACGCTGCATTTGGTTCTTCTTTTCCAAACTTTTTAGCGAAATTCCAATATCCTTAGCCTCAAGATGTCCAACCTCTAACGCCCCCTGTCCAATCCAAAAATCTGGCGCACCGCAAGCAATCTGCTTCGGCTCATTCACCGCCAAAATATCATTACCAAAAGACTCAAGCAATCTCTTCAACGCAGGACGATAGGTATGCTCCGTTGCATTCCCCTTTTGATAAATCTGCGTCACATCTTGCAAATAAGCTTGAATTTGATTAGTCATTATGTTAGTTGTAGAACCACTCATATCAAAACCCTGCTTATCTTTAGCTCATATTCTAAAGCGGTGTCATTTATACTATGACCTAAACTCGAAATATATCATTCAAATCTAGTTTAGCCTTTCTACCTGACTATTTGCTGAATATAGCGATCGCTAATCTATTCATCATCAATACCAAGCGATCGCCTGATCCCAAGGCTTATGTACTGCGCCAAACTCGTTACCCAGATAACGGGCAGGTTTGAGGATTTCGGAGTTAAGTAACTGTTCTACGGGTACGGGCATAGAGTTTCATCAATTTTTGAGCTATGTGTATTTTACATTTAGCGCGATCGCGATTAGTTATAATCATCCCAATGCCAGATGTTTTTGCGTAAGTCCTGAATTTAATAACGGTAGCGTAAACGAAAAAGTACTACCTTTCCCAAGAGTACTCTCGACCCAAATTTTACCTTCATGTTGTTCAACGATTTTACGACAGATGGTGAGCAATCAGAAATCCCCATAACTGGTTGGATGAACTGGCTTCATTTTGTTGATGGGAATTCAGATTTTGCAGAATTGGCACAATCATTTTGGGCTGATTTTTTTGCGCGATTTGGAACTCTTACGTTTAGACATGAATTGATTCTACGCTTACATCGCTTTGCGCTCAAATCCAAAACCGAAAGGGTTGCTTTGCAACCCTTTCGGTTTTCTTATGCTATTGAGTCAAATAACATTGAAGTCATATAACGATCAGCCCATTCTTCACCAAAGGACTTTTCGAGAACTCGCCGAGTTTTATCGTTTTGTTGTTGCTTAGCGCAATAATATTGCTGACCTGCGATCGCATTGGCAACATCCGTTTCAGAAGTTAATGGCTCGATGTTGTTAGCAATCTGACAATGAATAGTCAAAAAATCTTGAACTCTTTGCAAAAATGCTGCTTCTTCCTCGGCTCCTATAGGGCGAACAAATAAACAAAACTCAGAAAAAATATCTGCCCATTCAGGTAGAGCGCGAGGATTTGTAAATTCTATATTTTTTAAGTTGGCTAAGCTCTGTTGGTAATTAGGAGGTAAAGATTTTTCTCGATTACTAGGTGATAGATCGGCGATCGCAGCGCTAATTCCTCCACGTCCTCCTACAATATCTGCCCCAAAAATTGGTAAGGCATACTCAGGATTGGGGAACATGACACAATGCAAAATATCTAAGCCATTACCCACCTGAGCTAGCTCTAGATGCAGCTTGCGAAATTGCTTGGTTTGATAACAACAATTTTCAATTACTAACTTCTCTCCCTCTAAATGCCCTTCAATGTAGCCTAAGCCTTCTGGGATAATATATGGCTCAAGACTTAGATGATTTTTCCAAATTTCTTCAATGGAGTTAGCTAGTTTCTGAATTAAATGATGTTGGCGAGTTCGCAATGATGATGACATAAAACTTTTTATCTAAAATCAACTAAATAAACTAATAAATTAAAGGGAGAAACAATATATTTGCTTTGTTAGTAAGTATTCCTAGTTTTGAATATCGTCTAAAAAAGCTTCAATGCTTCAATTAGACAATCAAAATAAGGTACTAATGCAGTTTGCTGCTCTAGCTGTAGTCGCTTGAGACTGTCGATTTTGATGCTTGTTAAACCAAGAATCATAGCATCAAGAGGTACTTGTAGCTCTTGGTAAAGTTGCTGCATCAGCGATTCTAATCATTGCATCTTTAGTTTTTCATGCCTAGACCCTTAGCTGAGATTCATGAAATGTAATGGTAAATGGCACTGGTCAGTTAATTATGGTTCTCGCCAACGCGAGTATAGACTTCATCTCGATGGTCATATCTGAACCTGCGGGGGCAGTGAGATTCCATTGCTGAGTCTTTGCATAAATTGACCAATGCCCTATTTGAAAAAATTAGGCAAAAAACGGCTTGATATAGCACATCTCTATATTGTTAATCTGTCACTATTCTTTTGAGGTATGAAAAGCTGTATATTGGCTAAAGTGACACATTTATAGATAAAAAACTTAAAAAGCCTTGATAGCAACTCCCGTTAAACCAACGACAAGACGACCTGTATTTCCTTTCACCGCCGTGATCGGACAGGAAGAGATGAAGCTCGCCCTGTTGCTCAACGTCATCGATCCGAAAATCGGTGGAGTAATGGTCATGGGCGATCGCGGTACAGGCAAATCCACCACTGTTCGCGCCCTAGCCGACCTCCTACCCGAAATTGAAGTTGTCGCTGATGATCCCTTTAGCAGCCATCCCACTGACGGAGACCTGCAAAGTGAAGAAGTTCGCCAACGCATTGCCAATGGCGAAAAGCTACCAGTTACCACCAAACAAGTAATCATGGTGGACTTGCCCCTCGGTGCAACCGAAGACCGTGTGTGCGGCACAATTGACATCGAAAAAGCACTATCCGAAGGGGTGAAAGCTTTTGAAGTCGGACTACTTGCCAAGGCAAATCGAGGCATTCT
The DNA here is from genome assembly GCA_963703315.1 of uncultured cyanobacterium. Taxonomy (GTDB): domain Bacteria; phylum Cyanobacteriota; class Cyanobacteriia; order Pseudanabaenales; family Pseudanabaenaceae; genus Pseudanabaena. The sequence goes on from OY969811.1 coordinate 1,025,502, forward strand.
CTACATTGATGAAGTCAATCTCCTTGACGACCATCTCGTCGATGTGTTGTTAGACTCCGCCGCATCTGGTTGGAATACCGTTGAACGTGAAGGGATTTCCATCCGTCACCCTGCTCGCTTCGTCCTAGTTGGTTCAGGCAACCCTGAAGAAGGCGAGTTACGTCCACAATTGCTCGATCGCTTCGGTATGTATGCCGAAATTAAGACTGCGCGAGATCCTGAATTGCGTTTACAAATAGTCGAAAATCGCACCACCTTTGATAACAATCCCCACGGGTTTCTATCTGAAAAGTCTGAGCAACAATCCGAAAAGCAAAATCAAATCGTGAGAGCGCAGACTATTCTCAATGATGTCAATATCGATCGCGATCTACGTCTCAAAATCTCCACAGTTTGCGCTGACTTGAATATTGATGGTTTGCGTGGTGATATTGTGACCACCCGTGCAGCTAAGGCTTATGCAGCTTCGGAAGGTCGGAAAGAAGTCGAAGTAGATGATATCAAAGCCGTAATTGGTCTCTGCCTACGTCACCGTCTTCGCAAAGATCCTCTTGAATCCATTGATTCTGGCTACAAAGTTCTCAAAACCTTCAATCAAGTATTTGGTATTGAGGAAGAATAGAAGTTATTGGGGGGCAATTTATGAATTGTCCCTACTTCTTAAAACGCCTGAAGCAAGTTGTGGCAAGAATCGCCATAACTTGCTTCTGTTTTTTGTCATCACAAGACTAGCGACAGCTATATATGGAAGAATATAGATGGAATGATGAGAAAAATAGGTATTTACGGCAAACAAGAAATATTTCTTTTGAGGATATAGTCGAAGCCATTGAAAATGGTCAGATACTTGGAATAGTTGGAACATCAAGTCTAGAAAAGTATCCAAATCAGTCTGTTATAATTGTTAGAATTAAAGACTACGTTTATTGTGTTCCTTTTATCAAAGATGGCTCTGTAACTTTTTTAAAGACTATTTTTCCTAGTCGAAAAATGAAAAAAAGATTTCTAGGAGATCAAGAGGATGAATAACTTGAACTTTGACAATATGAATATTGATGAACTTACTATCTCTCTCCAGTTAGATCAAGAAGAACGGGATTTACTAGAAAGTATAGAAAATAATGAATGGGTCAGTATTCTTGATGAAAAAGAAGAAATAAAACGTTTACAGGAAATGGCTATAAGTCAGATGGCTAGACAAAAGATCGAAGTTCAGATGTCAATACAGGATACTGATAAGATCAATGGTTTGGCTAATCAACTTGGTAAATCTGTATCTAGTTTTGCTCAAGATATTCTTCATAAATATTTGAAAGGTGAACTAGTCGAGAAAACGTAGTTTATAGCAAAGCAAGAGTTGGTTAGTCCAAACTAAAACCCAAGAAGCGAGTTGCGGCGCGGAGCGCCGCAACTCGCCTTCTGGTTTTGTGTCCTAAGCAAAACTTTTTTTGCTATACAAAATACTTGTGTTTAGTCTTGTCAAGAAAAATGCTGAAAAGCCGATCGCATTTCTAATCCATCAATTTGATCGCCTTCGATAATTTCACCAATAATTGCGGCATTAGGCAATTGATGAACAAAGGCTTCTGCTAATTTCAAGGGCATACATAAAACCAATTCAAAGTCTTCACCACCATATAAGACCCAATCTAAGGCGCGATCGCCTGCTAAAGTTCTGACGGCTTGATGAATTGGTAGCGATCGCCAAAATATTTTGGCTCCAACTTTACTGGCTCGACAAATTTGGATGATCGCATCGGCGAGTCCATCACTACTATCCATTCCTGCGATGGGAAAAGCACCTAGGTGATTATGTTGTTTGAGAAGTTGATGCAAAAGGGCGATCGCATCAAAACGGGGAATTGGTCGCTGATGACAACGACAAATTGCTTTTACTAATTCTTCACCAGCGACAATACGGTTACCAATTCTTAATGGAGCTAATAGCTTCTCTTTTAAGTTTTGATTAAATAGAATTTCTAAACCTGCTCTGGAAAGTCCATGTTTTCCTGTTATCACAATCACATCACCAACTCGCGCCGTATGTCTTTGCATGACTTGATTTTGATGAACTTGTCCAAATGCTGTCACCGAGAAAGTGCGAATTGGCGATCGCACCGTATCACCACCAACTAATTCTGTACCGTAGGTTTGTAAACATTCACTAAAGCCCCGATATACACCTTCAATCCAGCTAATTTCTGTATCAGGTGGCAATCCTACCGACATGACTAAACCCCAAGGCTTTGCCCCCATTGCTGCCAAATCTGATAAGTTTACAGCCGCTGCTCGCCAACCGACATCTTCAGGACTAGTAGTGCGATCGCTAAAATGCACACCATCGATCAACATATCGGTAGTCACGACTATCTGATGCTCGGACAAAGTTGCCCCCATCACCGCCGCATCATCACCGACCACCTCACTACAATATTGCCGAAATATTTTCAGCAATCCTTGCTCACCTAAATTTTTGATCGTTTTTGTCATCTGTAGAGACTGATAGCACTGAGTATCCTCTTAAGAAAATTAAGAAGACTGCTCCAGTTTTTGTTTAATTAAACTTTCAATTTCTGGAAGATCAGCTATTGACTGAGGCATAGCAAAGGTTGCTGGTGATGCACTCACTGTAAAGCGATCAACAAATATCCGAAATGCGTCTTTGTCACTGGGATGAGCAATGACATAAGCGCGTAACTCTTTCTTAGTCATTGTGTTGAAATCGAGCTTAATCACAAAAACCTCCAAAGACCATTCCGATAAATTTCTATTTCTATATTATCGCCAGCCAGTATGAATATATTGCCTGTCCGTTCATCTAGACGTAATAGGAAAATGGGAGTAAAAGTGTTTGTCAAAGATTGGCATAATATGACACATATAATGCTTTGTTCGGAAGTGGGCAAAATTGATAAACCTCATGAGATTTAAATGTAGAAAGTGACCTAAGCTCACTTTCTACATTTGGTAATTAATACTTTAAGGATAGAAAGTGAGCTTAGGTAAAGCTAATGACTCTTCCCAACCCATCATGATGTTCATACATTGCACCGCTTGGGCGGCTTGACCTTTCATCAGGTTATCGATCGCTGAAACTACGATTACACGTCCTGTCCGCTCATCAACCTCCACACCCAGATAACAGAGATTTGTGCCTAGCGCCCATTTCGTCTGCGGGAAGATATTTTTTGGTAAAACCTGCACCCATTCGGAATTGCGATAAAAAGATTTGTAAATAGTTAACACATCTTCCTTAACCAGTCCGGGGTCACGCAATTTGGCATATACCGTTGAAAGAATGCCACGAATCATCGGGATCAGATGTGGTGTGAATTGCACTAATACCTCTTGTCCAGCCAGATCACTGCAAATTTGTTCAATCTCAGGGGTATGTCGATGACTAGCAATACCATAAGCTGCGAGAGAGCCATCAGCTTCGGCGAGTAATAGGTTAGTTTTGGGTTGACGACCACCACCCGATGTACCTGATTTTGCATCAATGATAATCGTACTAGGCTCAACTAAGCCCTGTTTGAGCAATGGCTGTAACGCTAGCAAACTTGCCGTAGGATAGCAACCTGCACAACCTACAAGATCAGCAGTGGCAATGCGATCGCGATAAATTTCTGGTAAGCCATATACAGCTTTGGCATTAACCTCAGCATCAGTACGCGCCTCCTTATACCAAGATTCATAAACTTGCAGATCGGTGAATCGATAATCGGCGGAAAGATCAAGCACTTTACATCCCTTAGCGAGTAACCGTGGTGCAATTTTGCTAGCAAGACCATTAGGCAGGGATAAAAAGACGATTTTGGCGCGATCGGCGATCGCTTCAGGCTCCAGATTTTCGATTGGTAAATTCACTGCATGGGCGATATGCGGATAGAGATCAGCAAAATTTTGCCCGACAGAACCACTCCCACCCATATAGGTAATATCCACCAATGGATGCTCTAGTAGCAATCGCACCAACTGGATACCACCATAACCCGATGCACCAATAATACCTACGGGGACGCGATTCTGTGCGCTCATAAACTTACTCCACCAAAATATTGAAAATACTCATGGAAAATGCTTTCCGAGTTTGCGAAAACAACTTAGCATAAGCTAGGTGTCTAAACTCAATTCGTGCCTTAAAGCACTATGTTTTTATAGCAATATAGCTGTCGCCATTTGTATTAAAACAAATCAAAACCCAAGAAGTGAGTTGCGCCGCGAAGCGGCGCAACTCACTTCTTGGGTTCTGACTGGTGACAGCGATCGCAAAAAATTTGTGGCAGAGAACTAGAATCAATTTTTGTGGCGCGACAAAGCTGCACCACAAAAAATTAGTTTTTTCAAGATATTATTCTCAAACCAAAAAATAATGATGTAATAAGTCTCCCTATATCTATTTTGAGTTTAAGAAATCACCTATGTGGGTGAAGAAGTATATCTTTAATTAGTGTGACATTTAGATAAAATGAACATTCAAAAATAATGTCTTACCATGCATATCCTCACGATATACAGTATTTTTGTAATTAAAAAATTAGCCTGCCATCAATTTGCAGACTTCGTGGAATAACTAAATAACTTTGAGCGAAAGCCAACCTAAAACAACTGACTAACTTTAATTTCAGTAGAATCCTTATAGATAAGTCAGATATTAGAATCATTCCTTTCATATTTCCATGTATTTACTATATGACTATCAATCTATATCGATAGACTTTTGCAAATTGCGATGAAGTTTTTAAAGATATTTTTTTAATTTTGTTGAATATTTTGTTCAATATGTTTAAAAATGTACGAGAATAAGAAAGTAATTCTATGCGAGTTAAAATCCATAGTTTTGCAGATCTTCTTCTGCTTTTGCAGAGAAGTCTTAGTTTTGAAATATTGAAATTCCTGATAATCCTATGACAGACACTGTAACTTCTCCTTTAACAGGAAAGGCGCTTCTTCAAAAAGCGAAAGAGCTAAATAACTTGCCTAAGCGTGAGCAAGCTAAAAAATGTGGGTATTTCACTCGCGGTAAAGATGGGGTAGACCGCGTTAATTTGACTGAATTTTATGAAGCAGTACTTGCGGCTAGAGGATTTGCGATTAACCCTGAACAGAATAAAGATGGGCGCGGTCGTGAACCTACGTTTCGGGTTAGCGTTCATAAAAATGGACAAATTGTCATTGGTTCTACCTATACAAAATCAATGGGTTTAAATGAAGGTGATGAGTTTGAAATCAAGCTAGGATACAAGCATATTCACCTGATTCAGTTGAATAATGATCAGGCATCGGAAAGCGAAGAGTAAGTAAATATCTAGATTAAATCTCTATTGGATAAGGTCGAAGGTAATATCCTATAGAGTAAAATTTTCGATCTTAAAATCTTAAATTTTCATTATTCAGAGATGATTTAATCAGAAATTTTTAGCGAGAAAACTTATACTGATCGTTGGGGGGATAGTTTAGTTTTCTCGCTGTTTTTATTTTGATGTTTTGATGTGTTTGGATTTCTAGGTTTTTTCTATGCAACTAGTCGATACCCATGTGCATATTAATTTTAAGGACTTTCAGTCTGATCTTGAAGCAGTGCGCGATCGCTGGTTACATAATGGTGTGACTAGACTTGTCCATTCCTGTGTCAGTCCTGATGAGTTTGAGCAAATTCAGGCGATCGCTGATCGATTTCCTGAAGTAAGTTTTGCGGTTGGTTTGCATCCCTTAGATAAGAATTTGAATACGGCGGGTTGGCATCCTGAAATTGGCGATCGCATCAAGTCTTTGGCGATTAGTGATCAGAGGGTGGTAGCGATTGGGGAAACGGGTTTAGATTTTTTTAAATCAGATAGTAAAACCGCTCAAATCGAGGCTTTTAAGTCGCAATTAAGAACGGCGCGATCGCTAAACTTGCCCGTGATTATCCACTCCCGTGAAGCTGCTGTGGCAACTCGTGAAGTTTTGCAAGAAATTAATGCGGAATCACCTGAGCAGTCTATTCGGGGCGTGATGCATTGTTGGGCGGGAAATCCTGAAGAAACACAATGGTTTGTGGATTTAGGAATGTATATCAGTTTTAGTGGCGTGGTCACTTTTAAGAATGCCCATGATTTGCATGAATCAGCAAAAATTGTACCAAGCGATCGCCTTTTAGTCGAAACAGATTGTCCATTTCTCGCGCCTATCCCCAAGCGCGGCAAGCGTAACGAGCCAGCTTATGTGCTGCACGTAGCCGAGAGCGTGGCAAAGTTGCGGAATGTGGAGCTAGAAACTTTGGCAACCCAAACAACTAATAATGCTTTTACGTTGTTTGCGCTTTCTTAATTTTTGTTCACCCAAACCTAAAGAAGAAAGGAGCGCAAAGCGCTCCTTTCTTCTTTAGGTTTGTTATAAAATTAGCTTATGCAAATATACCTCGACCATAGTGCGACTACTCCAGTGCGTCCAGAAGTCATCGACTTGATGGCGGAAGTTATGCGATCGCAGTGGGGCAATCCCTCCAGTCTCCATTGGTGGGGCGAACGATCAACTATGGTGATTGAGCGATCGCGCTTACAAGTAGCAAGTCTGATTAATGCTGATCCTGAGGGAATTATCTTCACTTCAGGCGGCACAGAGTCCGACAATATGGTGCTGATGGGAATTGCGCGACAATACCGCACACCACAGCATATAGTCATTTCCTCAGTTGAGCATTCCGCCGTACGCTTGCCCGCCCAGTATTTAGAACAATATGGTTGGGAAATTACTCGTCTGCCCGTAGATCGACAAGGCAGGGTTTCTCCGCAAGATCTAGCGCGATCGCTCCGTCCCAATACTGTACTTGTATCGATCATCACGGCTCAAAATGAAGTGGGTACGATTCAGCCCGTTGAAAAACTAGGGCAAATTTGCCGTAATGCCGATGTCCTATTTCACACTGATGCTGTACAAGCGATCGCCAAAATGCCCATTGATGTGCAAGCGATGCCGATTGACTTGCTCTCTCTGTCAGCCCATAAGTTTTATGGCACACAGGGCATCGGAGCGCTGTACATCAATCCTGTAACTACCAAAAAGCGATCGCTGATCCCTTTTCTGCAAGGTGGTGGACAAGAGCGTGGTTATCGGTCAGGTACACAGGCAGTAGCCGCGATCGCAGGTTTAGGTCTAGCGGCAGAATTTGCCGAAAAAGAATTAGTTTCAGAATCTACACGACTCACTAAATTGCGCGATCGCTTATACACATTACTCGCCGATATTCCCGATCTCATACCCACAGGCATAATGGGCAACGCGAGATTACCTAACCATCTCAGCTTTTATCACAAATCTATCGATGGTCGTCGCCTCGTGCGTGAAATGAATTACGCAGGGATCGCCATTAGTTCTGGTTCTGCTTGTAGTAGTGGTGCGATCGAGCCAAGTCAAATTTTATTAGCAATGGGATATTCCCAAGCAGAAGCAAGAAATAGTATCCGCCTTACGCTTGGCAAATCTAACAATGAAGCCGATATTGAATGGACATCCTTAGCCATCCACCAAATTCTTGGTCGCTAGCCATAAAAAAGTCGGCGCAACGCGCCGACTTTTTTATGGAACCACCAATACAGGACAAGGTGATAGATTAATCACTTTTTGACTAACACTACTACCATCAGGATGCTCGTCAGTCAGGCTCATTCCCCGCGAACCCATCACAATTAAGTCTGCATTAATCTCATCAGCAAAGTCACAAATCACAAAGGCAGCTTTACCGTCAGTAACTTTGGTTTTTACAGAAATGCCCACCTCAGAGAAGTAGGACTCTATTTCCTTGATCAAATTTTGAGATGACGCGCGATCGCTTTCGGAAGCATCAGCACTATTCACCGATAGCACATACAACTGCGCCTGATATTTTTGGATGAGATCGATCGCTACAGCTACAGCTTGGCGGGTTTCTTGGCTTCTGTTTAAAGGAAATAAAACAGTTTTAAACATAATTCCTACCTAACACTGCAATTCGGATATTAGATTTTGTATCTGAGAAAGGGTGATTTTCTGAGATACATTTTAATTTTAATAATCTAGAGGCGATAAAGATTGAAATTTCTTAATTTTTAACATGGCATCACACAGCAAAGCAACAGACCTTACTACATCAGTGCTAACATTGCGAGATATATAAAGAAAAAAGTCAAAACGGAAGAAGATTATAGATGGATGCCGTAACAAAAATCATCCCTTTTTATGGCAGGGAAATTAAATTAAGAATTGGCACGTTTGCCCCTCAAGCTGGTGGCTCAGTATTAGTCCAGTGTGGGGAAACTGCAATCTTAGTGACAGCGACCAGAGGTCCTGCTCGTGACGGTGTAGATTTTGTACCACTGCTTGTTGATTACGAAGAACGGTTATATGCAGCAGGACGTATCCCCGGTGGGTTCTTGCGTCGTGAAGGTCGTCCGCCCGAAAAGGCAACTCTCACTTGCCGTCTGATCGATCGCCCCATGCGTCCTTTGTTCCCCAATTGGTTGCGTGACGATGTGCAAATTGTCGCGACCACGATGGCGATCGACGAAAAAGCCCCACCCGACGTTTTAGCGGTAACAGGGGCATCGATCGCTGCCTTAATTGCAGGGCTACCCTTTATGGGACCAATGGCTGGCGTACGTGTCGGTTTAGTTGGTGATGAATTTATCATCAATCCCACTTACGCAGAAGTAGAAGCAGGTGATCTTGATCTAGTAGTTGCTGGTACTGCCGAGGGGATCATCATGGTAGAAGCTGGGGCTAATCAATTGCCAGAATCCGACATGATCGAAGCGATCGACTTTGGTTATGAAGCAGTACTAGAACTGATCAAAGCCCAACATGATTTACTGCAAGAGATGGGTCTCGCATTACCTGAAATTATTGCTCCTGAAGCCGACCTCACTTTAGAAAACTTTATTACTGACACAGTCAAAGATAAAGTTGCTCAAGTGGTTGCTAGTTGCGAGAAAGATCGCAATGTCCGCGATGCTGCCCTTGATGCGATCAAAGCTGAGCTTGTAGAGGCGATCGCGGCTTTACCTGATGAAGATCCTGTGAAGTTGGTAGCTGACAAAAAAGTGGTCAGCGCTACTTACAAAGAACTCACCAAAAAGCTGATGCGCTTGCAGGTAATCGAGCAGAATGTGCGGATCGACGGACGCAAGCTCGACGAAGTGCGCCCGATCTGGACAGAAGTTGGTGTCTTACCGCGTGTGCATGGTAGTGGCTTATTCAATCGGGGCTTGACTCAAGTATTGTCGATCGCTACCCTTGGTACTCCGGGGGATGCTCAAGAAATGGACGATCTGCATCCTGATGCTAAGAAGCGCTATATGCACCACTACAACTTCCCACCCTATTCTGTGGGTGAAGCCAGACCAATGCGATCGCCTGGTCGCCGCGAAATTGGTCATGGAGCTTTAGCCGAACGCGCCCTTTTACCTGTACTACCTTCTAAAGCTGAATTTCCTTACATCCTGCGAGTTGTGTCAGAAGTTTTATCTTCTAATGGCTCGACCTCAATGGGTTCTGTTTGCGGTTCAACCCTTGCGCTGATGGATGCAGGTGTGCCGATTACCAAGCCCGTAAGCGGTGTGGCGATGGGTCTGATCAAAGAAGGCGATGAAGTTCGCATTCTTACCGATATTCAAGGTATTGAAGACTTCCTTGGCGACATGGACTTTAAGGTGGCAGGTACAGACACAGGCATTACCGCTTTGCAAATGGACATGAAGATCACCAGTATCTCTATGGACACAGTGCGATCGGCAGTCACCCAAGCCAAAACTGGTCGCTCCCACATTATGGAAAAAATGTTGGAATTGCTCCCTGCACCAAGACCACAGCTTTCGCCCTATGCACCACGCTTGCTAACGATTCGGATCGATCCTGAACAAATCGGCATGATCATTGGACCTGGTGGTAAAAACATCAAGGGCATCACTGAAGAGACAGGAGCCAAGATCGACATCGAAGACGATGGCACGGTCATGATTTCGTCGATGAGTGGTGAAGGTGCGCTCAAAGCCAAGCGCATCATCGAAAACATGACTCGTCGTGTCGGTTCTGGTGATGTTTATCTCGGTAAGGTCACCCGCATTATTCCGATTGGTGCATTTGTCGAGTTCCTACCTGGTAAGGAAGGAATGGTACATATTTCTCAGTTGGCAGAAGGTCGTGTCGGCAAGGTCGAAGATGAAGTTGCTGTTGGCGATGAAGTCTTAGTGAAAATTCGTGAAGTTGACAATCGCGGACGCTTTAACCTGACTCGTCTCGGTATTCACCCCGATGAAGCTACTGCGGCTCGTGCGGCGGCGGCGGCTAACGTCTAAAAAAGTAGGGGCAATTTAAGATCGCTAGATGTAAAAAAGCGATCGCCTATTCATCAAAAGATGAATAGGCGATCGCTTTTTTTGGTTATTCAAAAGTTAAGTCAGAGACTAAATCGAACTCACGATTACAAAACCGAGAACACCAATAAAAATGACGAGAGCATAGAATTGCGCTTTGCCATTTTCAAAGTACTTTAAGCCTTCGCCACTAACAACAGTCACAAAACCAGCAAGGTTAACTACGCCATCGACGATTTTGGCATCAACTTCTAACACTTGACGGGCTAGGCGGCGGGAACCAATTACAAAGATCGCTTCGTAAATTTCGTCAATGTACCATTTGTTCTTCGATAGCTTGTAGAGAGGTTGAATGGATTTGGCGATCGCACTGGGATCGATTTTCTTTTGCATATACATCAAAATTGCTAGAGAAATCCCAATCAAACCAATACCAATCGAACTTCCACCCATTAATAGAAACTCAGGAGTGAAGCCTTCAACAGGTACTTCGGTAATTTTCTCCGAAGGGGCATGGATAAAGTACTCGAAGTAATTACCCAAGGGCGTACCAACCAGACCAACTAGCATCGAAGGAATCGCCAATGCCATTAACGGGAAGGTCATTGTAATAGGCGACTCATGGGGCTTGCTAGCATGATGATGTCCATGACCATCATCTTTTGCTTGTTCCTTACCAACAGAGTTTTCTGCCTTGACTGCGGCAACTAGCTTCTTGTCCGTACCGCGAAAATCACCTTCAAAAGTGGTGAAGTACATACGGAACATATAGAAAGCCGTGATCCCCGCCGTCGCAAAGCCGATCGCCCAAAGTGCAGGATTAGCTTTGAAAGTAGAAGCGAGAATTTCATCCTTTGACCAGAAACCAGCAAAGGGAGGAATCCCACTAATTGCAAGAGTACCAATAAAGAAAGTAATCGCGGTGATGGGCATATATTTGCGTAAGCCACCCATTACTCGCATATCTTGAGCCACATCGGGATCATGTCCGACGACTTCTTCCATGCCATGAATTACGGAGCCAGAACCGAGAAACATCATCGCCTTGAAATAGGCGTGGGTCATCAGGTGAAATAGACCTGCGCTGTAAGCACCAACACCCATCCCCATGACCATGTAACCCAGTTGGGAGACGGTGGAATATGCCAAGCCTTTTTTGATGTCGTTTTGGGTGATAGCAATACTTGCCCCCAGAAATGCGGTAAATGCACCTGTCCAAGCGATCGTATTCATCACCGCCGGGATTTCTTCAAATACAGGGAACATCCGTGCAATTAGGAATACACCCGCCGCCACCATTGTCGCTGCATGGATCAATGCCGAAATTGGTGTAGGACCTTCCATTGCATCAGGTAGCCAGACATGGAGCGGGAACTGGGCAGATTTAGCCGCAGGTCCCATGAAGACGAGGATCGCAAATAAGGTGGCGAGTCCAACGCTTAATCCACCCGATTCTACTAATTGGGTGAGCTTTTCTCCCATTTCTGTGAACTCAAACGTACCCGTAGCCCAATACAAACCAAGTAAGCCGAGTAATAGACCGAAGTCACCAACGCGGTTAGTCACAAATGCTTTTTGGCACGCATCGGCAGCTCCTTTGCGATCGAACCAAAAGCCAATCAGCAAGTAGGAACACATCCCCACGAGTTCCCAGAAGATATAAATCTGCACCAAGTTAGGACTAATGACTAATCCCAACATGGAGGAGGTGAATAAGCTTAGGTAAGCATAGAATCTGACATAGCTGGGATCATGCGCCATGTAGCCATCAGTGTAAATCTGCACCAAGAAAGCAACGGTGGTGACGATGACGAGCATGAGTGAAGTGAGGTGATCAATCACAAATCCCATGTTCAAATGAAAGCTACCTGCTTGCGCCCACTCAAAGGTATACAGATAAGGCTCATGTCCTTGAATCTGACTCCAGAGTAGGTTGAAAGCAATGACTGCTGCGCCGCCTGTGGCGGATACGCTGAGGATAGACCAGAGCGATCGCAGTTTGTTGGTTGATTCATTAAAGGAAATCAGTCCTGTGCCGATAATCAGTGCTGCGGCGAGTGGCAGCAAGGGAATCAGCCATGCGTATTGATATGCAAAGTCCATAGGTCGCGTTTGAACGCAAAGTTTATTGTAGAGACACTTTTAATAAGTTAGTTTACTACAGTCAGATCAAGCACGATGTGTTAACCATGAGCATTGTTACTTATTTGTAGCTGTTGCTATTTGCATTAAGCCCAATAAGCAAGTGGCGGCGCAAAGCGCCACCACTCGCTTATTGGGTTTTGAGATAACCAGACTGGTGACGGCTATAAGACAAAAATTTAGAAAAGTTTAAGTTTTATCCCCAATCCGATTTAAACAGATTGCAAACAAGATATAGCAAAACTTTTTTGCTTAGGACAAAAAACCAGAAGAGAGTGGCGGCGCAAAGCGCCGCCACTCTCTTCTGGTTTTTTAGTTTGTTATGTAAACAAAAAGGAATTTCTGCAAAGCAGAAATTCCTTTTTGTGGTTACGGAGAGAGGGAGATTCGAACTCCCGTTAGGTGTGACCCTAAATCTGATTTCGAGTCAGACGCATTCAACCACTCTGCCATCTCTCCAATATGTTGCTAATATGTTGTTTCAGCGTCTTTGATGAGCAAAGCAGTTGTTATAATATCACAGCGTGCGTTTTTTTGAGATCCTAAAATTGGCAGTACCACTTGTCGTAACAGAACTATGCAAGATTTTAATTGGAAAAAGCTCCAGAATGGCTCAGATATTCGTGGTGTGGCGATCGCAGGAGTCCCTGATGAACCTGTAAACTTAACTCCTGCTGTTGCCAAGATTTTAGGACAAGCCTTTGCCAATTGGCTATCTCAGAAATTAGATAAACAGACCTCCGACTTATTGATTTCCGTTGGGCGCGATAGTCGGCTATCGGGATCAGAATTAATGCAAGCGGTGATCACAGGTATTAATTCTCTCGGTAGTCAAGTGGATGACTTTGCGATCGCTTCTACTCCTGCGATGTTTATGAGTACAGTGACGGAAGGTTTTAACTGTGATGGTGCAATCATGCTCACTGCCAGTCATTTACCCTTTAATCGCAATGGTCTTAAGTTTTTCACGGCTCAAGGTGGTTTAGAAAAAAAAGATATCAGCGATATTTTGGCACTTGCGGAAAAGAATGAATTTGAGCTTGCCACTTCTCAAGGAAAGATCACTAATCATGATTTTATTTCTGTTTATGCCCAGCAATTTGTGACTAAAATTCGCGAAGCTGTCAATCATCCAGAACATTATGAACAGCCTCTCAAGGGTTTGAAAATCATTGTGGATGCGGGTAACGGTGCGGGTGGCTTTTATGCAGATAAAGTTTTACAGCCTTTAGGAGCCGATATTGCGGGAAGTCAATTTCTCGATCCCGATGGTACATTTCCCAATCATGTTCCCAATCCTGAAGATAAAGTCGCGATGGCTTCCATTTGTGAGGCAGTAATTAAGCATCAAGCCGATTTTGGAATTATTTTTGATACCGATGTCGATCGCAGTGCGGCAGTCGATCAATTTGGCAAAGAACTCAACCGTAATCGTTTAATTGCCTTGATTTCGGCGATTGTGCTGCAAGAGCATCCTAAGTCAACTATTGTCACCGATTCCATTACCTCTGATGGACTGACTAAATTTATTGAGCAGGATTTGCAAGGGGTACATCATCGGTTTAAGCGTGGTTACAAGAATGTGATTAATGAGTCGATGCGTCTGAATCAACTAGGTCAAGAGTCTTGGTTAGCGATCGAGACTTCTGGACATGGTGCAATGAAGGAAAATTATTTTCTGGATGATGGTGCTTACTTGGTCAGCAAACTCTTGATTGAATTGGCAAAATCAAAACTTGCTGGCAAGTCTCTCACGGAACTAATTGCCAATTTACAAGAACCGATTGAGAGCGAAGAGTTTCGCATTAAGCTGAATGTGGAAGATTTTAGAGCATTAGGCGATCGCGTAATTACCCAGTTACAGGAATTCGCTAATACCCAACCAGACTGGAAAATTGCGTCTAACAACTATGAAGGTATTCGTGTTTCCTGTACTGCTAATGATGAAAATGGCTGGTTTCTGTTGCGCCTCTCATTGCATGATCCCGTTATGCCTTTAAATATTGAGTCCAATAGTAAAGATGGCGTGGTGCAAATTGCCAAGCGATTGCGCTCTTTCTTCCAATCACTTGATTCTCTCGATTCCCTTGATATTACTTCTCTATAACATCTGATGTTACGTGAAACCCTCACCCCCCAGCCCCCTCTCCCATTAAGGGAGAGGAGGAGTAAGACTAATTTCTTGTTCCCCTCTCCTCCTTTGGGAGAGGGGCTAGGGGTGAGGGTCTTGAGAACTTCCACAGTCCTATACAATTTGGAACCTATGCGAATTCTATTGGTAGATGATGAAGAAGAATTGGCAGAACCTTTGCAACGGGTTTTGACTAATCAAGGGTATGTGGTGGATAGTGCTAATAGTGGCGATCGCGGTTGGGAATTGGCTCAGACTGGTGAATACGACCTGCTAATTTTAGATTGGATGATGCCTATAAAATCGGGAGTGGAAATCTGTCATGGCTTGCGTCAACAGGGAGATAGTACCCCCGTGCTGATTCTCACCGCTAAAGACACCCTCGACGATCGCGTGACAGGTTTAGATAGCGGAGCCGATGATTATCTGGTAAAACCCTTTGAACTGCGGGAGTTATTAGCCAGAGTCAGAGCTTTATTGCGCCGCGCCCCTGTCCCGATTGTGGCAACTAGTGAACCTTCCAAATTAAGCTATGGAGATTTAGAACTTGATCGTGATAATCAGTTGGTTTATCGTGATCAAGTAGCGATCGCCTTAACTGAGAGAGAATATCAACTCTTAGAATATTTCCTACTCCATCCTAATCAGTTGCTAAGTCATGAGCAGATTTCGCAATATATATGGAAAGAAGGTGAAGACTTGCCCACTAGTAACGCCTTAGCTGCCCAAATCAAATTATTACGCCGTAAAATTGATCGCGATCGGCAGATTTCTCTGATTAATACAGTTTACGGAAAGGGCTATCGTTTTGGCTAAAAGCCAGACATGGCAAGGCTCAGCCTCGCCATGTCTGGCTTTTCTATCTGGCTTTTCTATTTTGCTTCCATCCAGTTTTTACCCGTATGAATATCTACTTCTAATTTTACCGAAAGCTCCATTGCTGATTCCATTGCTGCTTTAATTTTGGGCTGGAGTTCAGCAACCTCATCGGGTGGCACTTCAAATACCAGTTCATCATGGACTTGTAGTAGTAAACGGGCTTGATAGTCTTGTAAAAGCTCATGGACGCGCAACATTGCCAATTTCACAATATCGGCACTAGTTCCTTGAATTGGCGCATTTACCGCCGATCGCAACAGAGCCGCCTTTTGATAACCACCAATCTGACTAAGCCCACGAAAATAGCGCCGTCTTCCTAAAACCGTCTGCACATAGCCATCCCGTTCTGCTTCCGCTTCCACACTTTGCATATAAGTAAAAATTCGTTCATAGCGCTGGTTGAACTTCTCAATAAATTGCTTGGCGACTTTTACTGGCACACCAATATCGCGACTAAATTTCTGCGCTCCCATGCCATAGATCACTCCGTAGTTAATAATTTTGGCTAAGCGACGTTCATCACTAGTGACTTCCTCTTTCTCTAAAAGTAATTGTGCTGTAACCCTATGCACATCTTCACCTGCATTAAAGGCTCTCATTAATTCAGGTTCTTGACTCAAATGGGCAAGAATCCGTAGTTCTATTTGCGAATAGTCGGCAGCCATTAATATCCAATTCTCTTTCGGCAAAAATCCTGCTCTGATCCGCTTACTAAAAGCAGTACGAATCGGAATATTTTGCAAGTTAGGATTAGAGCTACTTAAACGTCCTGTTGAGGCAACAGTTTGATTGAAATCGGTATGTACACGCCCAGTCTTCGGCTGAATCAACGATGGCAAAGCATCGACATAAGTAGATTTAAGCTTAGCAAGGGTGCGATTTTCGAGAATGGTGTCAATTAAAGGATCTTCACCTTCTAATTTATTGAGAACCGTGACATCAGTGGAATAGCCTGTCTTACTTTTACGCGATTTCTTAGTAAATGTTTCGCCGAGCTTATCTACTAAAATTTCGCTTAACTGCTTAGGTGAATTAAGGTTAAACTCTTTTCCTGCTTGTTGATAGGCAGCGATCGC
Organism: uncultured cyanobacterium; assembly: GCA_963703315.1. GTDB lineage: Bacteria > Cyanobacteriota > Cyanobacteriia > Pseudanabaenales > Pseudanabaenaceae > Pseudanabaena. The sequence goes on from OY969811.1 coordinate 1,042,061, forward strand.
TAAAGCATCTAAATCCTTTTCTAATTCCTGCGAGAAGATACCCAAATATTCTTTATCAATTCTAATACCTCGCCATTCCATTTCTGCAAGAATTGGTTCGAGCGCCATTTCCAAATTTTGGAATAAATCCCACAGTTCAGGCACAGCTTGTAACTGCTCTTGCAAAATCGGTCTAATCCGATAGGTGATATAGGTATCCATCCCGCAATATTGCGCCACCGATGGGATATCAACTTCAGCGATCGATTTGCGTTTACCGACGAGAGTTTTATAACTAACCGTGCGAATTTGGAGCAAGTCCATTGCCAGATCATCCAGTTTATGACTAGCTTCAGGATCAATTACATAACTTGCAATCATCGTGTCGAAGATTACTCCAGCCAATTCAATACCTGCTGCTTTGAACATCAAGCGATCGAACTTAGCATTCTGTAAGTATTTGGGATAGCTTGCATCTTCAAGAATCGGTTTGAGAATCGCTCTTACTTCTTCCCATTGGAGATTTTGTCCTGCATTATGATGTAAAGGAATATAGGCAACCTCACTAATCGCATCTCCCCAACAGCAGCCAATACCAACTAAGTCAGCTTCAAAGGGATTCAGTGCTGAAGTCTCTGTATCCCATGCTGTCGGTTGTTTACTGCTGAGAGTTTCACATAGCTTTTCTAATTTAGGAATTGTGTCAATAATCTGCACATCTAATTTGAGCGAAGCAGAAGCAGCGATCGCCTGATCGTTTTCCTGCTTCGCAAAATCAAACCACAACTCCTCATCTTCCCCGTTCTGAGATGATATCTTGCTGCCCTCGCCATTAGGGAGAGGGGCTGGGGGTGAGGGCTTCTGCTCGTAATTCCCCGACAACTTTGCTTGAATCTGATCAACCCGATTCACAAAGGCTTTAAGCTCAAGCTCTTCTAATAAAGGAATTAACTCGGATGTATCAAAACCTGTCAATTTGCAATCAGCGATCGCGACAGGAAGTGGCACATCGGTTTTGATTTTCGCCATAAATTGCGAATGTTTAGCCGCCTCAATCCCTTGCTCTAACTTAGTTTTAATTGCTCCCTTCATCTTGGGAATAGCTGCCAAGACATTCTCTAAACTGCCGTACTCTTCAATTAATTTAATCGCAGTTTTTTCGCCAATCCCCCGTACTCCAGCAATGTTATCAGAAGCATCACCACAGAGTGCTTTATAGTCTACAACCTGAGTAGGTAAGACTCCTAGACGTTCTTTTACTTGATCAGCATGGTATTCTACAATCTTATCTTTCTGCCCTAAGTTCAAAACAGAAATCCGCTTTTCGGCATCAATTAACTGAAATAAATCGCGATCGCCACTTAAAATCTTGACAGTATAACCTTCCGCACTCGCTGCTTGTGATAGCGTTCCCAACACATCATCTGCCTCAAAACCTGCTTGGGTAATCGCGGGCAAATTCATCGCGGCTAAAACTTTCTGTAAGTTCTGCATATCGGGAATAAAACTTTCAGGAGTTTCCGCACGATTTGCCTTGTAAGTATCGTCAATCTCATGGCGAAATGTCGGTGTCGCAAGGTCAAAAGCGATCGCTACAGCCGCAGGTTTTTCGCGATCGAGCATCTCAATTAACGCTTTCAAAAAGCCAAAACAAATACTCGTGGGAATTCCTGTCGAGGTTCGCAAGCCACCTTCAGGATGTTTTCCAAAGGCATAGAAGGCTCGGAATGCGAGGGAATGTCCATCAACGAGTAAAAATGTGGGGTGAGTTTGTGCGCTTGACATGATGCTTGGTTGAGATTTTTAAGATTTGGCGCGATCGCTAGCTTTAGGTTAACCGATTGCTGATTATAGAGTAAATCTAGATACTTGCATTTAGCCCAAAAGCTGACAATAATGTGATAGTCTGCAATTTCCAGCATTATGATCGATCCTTATGCAGCCTAATGTAAAACTACAACGACAAAAACTAGGTCAGAAATTTTCTTGGACTCCATATTTATTTCTACTGCCAGCGATCGCCTTTTTATTATTAACTTCATTCTTACCAGTATTCCAAGCTATATATTTAAGTTTTACTAATTATGATTTTGTCGGTAGTCCTACTTTTATTGGCTGGAAAAATTATCTAACTCTTTGGAAAGATCAAACTTTTTGGAAAACATTAAGTAACACTTTAGTCTATTTAATATTTGCAGTTCCGAGTCTCGTAATTTTGCCCCTAGCTTTAGCGATATTAGTCAATCAAAAACTACGCAGCATTAAATTTTTTCGAGCCGTTTATTATTTTCCAGTTATTGTTTCTGTTGTCGTTGCTGGGATTGCTTGGAAATGGGTTTATGCCCAAAATGGTATCTTAAATTATTTTCTATCAACGATCTCATTTCAAGATATTAAAATCCCTTGGTTAACTGATCCGAAAACAGCTATTTTTGCGATTATTGCGGTAGTGATTTGGCGTGGTGTTGGCTACTATATGGTGATCTATCTGGCTGGTTTACAGGCTATCCCCGCAGATTTATATGAGGCGGCAGCGATCGATGGTTCGGATGGTTGGCAAAAGCATTTAGATATTACGATCCCATTAATGAAGCCTTACATTATTCTCGTAGCCGTAATTTCTTCGATTGGCGCAATGAAAATATTTGAAGAAGTTTATATCATGTCTCAGGGAGGACCAGCGAATAGTACCAAAACTGTTGTTTACTATTTATATGACAAAGGTTTTACGAGTTTAGAGATGGGATATGCTTCGGCGATTGGAGTGTTTTTATTTCTGATTATCTTTATTATTTCAATTCTGACTTTTAAATTTATTAATCCCGCACAAACTATTGATCAAACCAATTAGTCTATGAGTTTATCCATGATTGAAAGTTTACCAATTTTATTAAGTATAGTTTTTACGATCGCCTCACCTAATAACGCACAAACTCTCGCTCAAAAAACTGATACTACTCCCAAAATCACATTTCAATCACAGTTTTCGCGAAATCTTGATAAAAATTTCCAAGAAGCAAAATCTGAGGGTTGTTTTGTTTTGTATGACTTGAAGCGCGATCGCTATATTCGCTATAACCCTAAGCGCTGTCAAAAGCGATTTATCCCTGCATCGACATTTAAGATATTTAACTCATTGGTTGCCCTAGAAACTAAAGCGATCGCCGATGAAAACACAGTAATTGCATGGGATGGAGTCAACCGTCGATTTCCTTTGTGGAATCAAGATCAAAATCTGCGAACCGCTTTTACGCGATCGGTAGTTTGGTTTTATCAAGATTTAGCACGAAGGATTGGTACTGAAAGGATGACTAAGTATATCCAATTTGCTAATTATGGCAATCAAGATATCGCGGATAAGATTGATTCTTTTTGGCTAAATGGCAAGCTCAGAATTTCACCAGAGGAACAAATAAAGTTTTTAGTCAGACTTTATCAAGAAGATTTGCCTTTCTCTTCTGCGGTGATGAAGACGGTTAAAGACATCATGATCATTGAGCGTCAAGATAGTTACACCCTTAGAGGTAAAACTGGCTGGGCTACAGATGTTGAAGGTGTAAAAAATATTGCTTGGTATGTTGGTTATCTGGAAAGAGATAACAATGTTTATTTCTATGCCTTAAATTTTGAAAATCAAGATCCTAATTTTGACCTGATTCCTATTCGTAAAAAGATTTTATTTGATACTTTTAAAGATTTACAACTTGTCGATTAAAAAATCTATGGCACACGCTGCGCGTGTGTCATAGCTAAGTTAGATTTAGAGGTGTGACATCACAAAGTGATGTCACACCTCTTAGGTTTTAAGCCAATTTATCAGCAATCAATTTATTAGTTGATTGGGGTTCGGCACGTCCTTGAGTTTGCTTCATCACCTTACCAACAAAAAAGCCTAAAAGCTTAGTCTTACCAGCCTTGTACTGCTCGACTTCTTTAGGATTAGCGGCGATCACTTCATCAATGATTTTCTCTAATTCTGCACCTGCGAGAACAGTTAGCCCCTTAGATGCAACCAAATCTTTGACGGAGCCACCTTTGACGATTAATTCAGGCAAAATATCCTTAGCAATTTTGCTGCTGATTGTGCCGTCAGAAATGAGCATTATCATTTCTCCTAAAATCGCAGGAGTCAGAGCGATGTCCGCAATTTTGAGTTTGTTCTCATTCAGGTAGGCGGTAATGTCGCCCATCACCCAGTTAAAGACTTGCTTTGGTTCTGCATCTGTGAGAATCGTGGCATCAAAGAACTCAGCAATACTGCGATCGTCCGCAATCAAAGCGGCATCGTAGGGAGTCAAGCCAAACTCATTGCGATAGCGATGACGTTGCGCCGCAGGTAGCGTGGGAAGTTCTGAACGATAGCGTTCTAGGGTGCTTAATGGAACCTCGATCGCCATTAGGTCTGGCTCAGGGAAATAGCGATAGTCACTGGCTCCTTCTTTGGAACGCATACTAATCGTGCGTTGAGAATTTTCTTCCCAAAGACGAGTTTCTTGTTTGATTGTTTCACTACCAGATTCGATCGCTTCTACTTGACGATTAATTTCAAAATCGATTGCCCGTTGAATTGCATTGAAGGAATTCATGTTTTTGATTTCCACCTTCGTGCCGAACTGCTCGCGCCCAACGGGTCGCACAGAAATATTCACATCACAACGTAGCGAACCTTCTTGCATATTGCCATCGCAAACACCGAGATAGCGCATAATCCGTCGTAGTTCTTGGGCATAAGCGGCTGCCTCTGCACCCGATCGCATATCTGGTTCAGAGACAATTTCACATAGAGGCACACCTGTACGATTGAAATCTACTAGCGAGTGACTGGAACCTGAAAGGCGATCGCTACCGCCATGTACTAACTTGCCTGCATCTTCTTCCATGTGCAAGCGAGTAATGCCAATGCGTTTGGTCGTGCCATCTTCCAATTGGATTTCGAGCCAACCATGCTCAGCGATCGGCAAATCGTATTGTGAGACTTGATAGTTTTTGGGAAGATCGGGATAAAAATATTGTTTGCGATCAAATTTGCTATGGGGGGCAATTTGACAATTTAAGGCGAGTCCAGCTTTGACTGCATATTCCAAAACTTTTTCGTTCAGCACAGGCAACACCCCCGGCATTCCTAGACAAACAGGGCAAACATTGGTATTTGGGGTTGCGCCAAACTGGGTTGAACAGTTACAAAATATCTTGGAGTTCGTGGTCAACTGGCAGTGAGTTTCTAGTCCAATGACAGCTTCGTATTGTGTTTTGGTTGTTGTCTTGGTGGCGGTTGCAGTCATAACGGGTGCTTTTGAGATGCTTTTTGGCAAATATATCTAGTGCGTTAAATTGTAATGCTTTTAACTACAATCTTGCTTAACTATTATAGCGATCGCGCTTACTCGTAATGCGTCCACATCCTGATTATTTTAAGTTTTTGCTGTGAAAAATTACTAAAAGTGGGCTATTAATCAAATAAGAATGGTTTGACAAATAAAATCATCCGCTTTAGTTCCTCTTCGTTATGTTTGAGAAGATTATGTCCCCATGTTCTATTTGTATTTTCAGCACAATCTTTAGCAAGAGATTCTCCAATTGATTCAAAACTTAGTTTCATTTCACTTCTTAACTTCTCTGGTGCAGTCCGCGATCCAAGAATAAATACCCGTTCTTGTAAATCCTCTGGAACTTGGCTCTTGATATAACTCAATCGCTCTTGATAGTTCGATTTATTTGGATCATTATAATCATCAAAATCAATAAGCAAGACTATCATCCTTTTTGTAAATATTCGCATTGCAGAAACATGATTCTTTGTGAAATTATCTACAACTTTTCCCCATCCACCAGATGGGCGCTCAACCTGAATCGCTCTGGAATAAAGATCGAGAATATTATTGAATCCGTTAGCAATTTCCTCATTAGCACGGTCTTCGGGTAGCACCAGAATATGTTGAACATATGGATTATTTTTATTTCTCATAATTCTATGTCGCCACGAATCAACGTATCTACAAGATCGCCATTGATAGGGATATCGCTAAGCATCCTAATTAATGTTGGTTCTAAATGACTTTTGCGATCAAGTATAAAGGTGTTTTCATTGGAGAACTTGCGGATTGCTTCTTCATTATGCGAAGTTACTAAAATCTGACCACTATTCTTAAATGAGCGTCGTAAGGTTGTAATAAAATGCCCTACCTCTGATAGAGAAAGATAGTTGTCAGGCTCATCCCAGAAACAAAAAGGCTCATAGTACTTATTTGCGGCTAGGACGACAGCACAGAGAAAAAAGCATTTTTCCCCATCCGATAAATCTTTAAAATCAACACTCAGTTCTGCATTATTTGCTTCAAACCGAACAATCATGTTTTTAGCATCTTTGCCGATCTTTTCGTTCTGAAAATCTTCAATATCAGGCATAACTTCTCGAAGATATCTATCAGCTTGCGTGTAAGCGGCGGGGTAACGACTAAGTAATCCAGAGAACCATTCCCCAAAATTTGAACCATCTCGCTTTGGCTCCAAAGTTTCACCACTAGACTCTCCTGTCATCAAGCTTGGAATTGGAGCTAAAATGATCATGCGAGATAGCCAATTCCTGAAAATATAAAGTGGATCTTTCTCTGATTGCACCTGAATTAATGGAAGAGCTACAAGATGCCAATCCGCTTGAAACATAAATTGGCTAGGCAATGGCAATTGGTTAGACAAACTGGCCATCCGATAGCCTTGAGATGTCCGAGATTGAATATTGTTAGGGAAAAGTTTGACTTGGGCTGCTTCACGCAAATAAACTGGATTTCCTGCAACGAGTAATTGTTCTTCAAATACACAAATTTCTTTGGAATTATCTGACAACGCGAATGCAAGAACGTACTTGTATAATTGATCTTTAAGTAATACTTCTATTTCAAACCGAATTGGAACATCATACCTACCGCGATTAAAGTCATTAGTCTGTATAAGTTGACCAACTCTATTGATACCACGACCAATACTTTGTAATATTTCTAATGCAAAAGCAATAGTCGATTTACCTGCACCATTTTTGCCAATTAGAAGAGACGAGGGGAGATCCTTTAAATTTAACTCAAAGTTCTCCAAGCATCTGAAATTATGTACATATAGTCTTTGAAGCATAAAAAACTTTTCCGATAAAGCCGAATGAGTATTAAAGTATTTTACAAGATCGGCGATCGCGCCATAATTTCCCAATTCACCATTCTAATGTCTCACTACATTCACTAATGGGAGTAGCTAAACCTTCCACAATTGAAGCTCCCACTTCGGGAATTGAGAGTAAATAGATTGTTTCTTGAATACCTTTCCAATCTTCTTCGGAGACTAGGAAAGCATTAGAGGTAGTTCCTGAAATTAGGATAGGCTCATGAGACTGTGTAACTTCATTTATCAGATCTTGGAGTTTCACTTGAGCTTCGGTGAAAGGTACTATTGACATTAGCAAATTTTTTTGACTTGTATATTAGGAGTGTGTTCTTACAGAAAATTTATTGCGGTTGAATGTTTTTCATAATTTCCTGTTTCCAAACATCAAATGTAGTTTCCCTCAATTCGTCTGGAGCATATGGATTTAGCTGATGCTCTCTAAATTGAATCCAAAGATAAAAATCTTTCATAACACTAAAATGTGTATCAATTATTTCGCCAATAGGTATTGTTCTATTATTCTTGATATACTCTTTCACATTTGAAGACCAATTGAAATCTTCAATATTTTGAGAATAAAACTCAAATGAGAAGCCTCCTTGAAACGAAGGACTTTCTGATTCTAATAAAGAATCATCTATTCTGACCATCTTAAATTGCAGTGTCGGAATTGGGACTTTTTTATGTTGTACATATCTACGCAAATCTTTGATAAAAGTGTTTTCAAAAGTATTTTTTAATTGGCTAGATAGTTTGTCTTCATACTCAGTGGCAAATTTTTGAATTTCAGCTAAATTATTTCCCTTTAATTTTTCATTAACTCTACGACTATGATCTACAAGGGACAACCAAGCTGCCGCATAGTTATGTATAAGGCGAGCTATTTCACGACCACCACCTATATGTAAATTTATTTGTCTCTCACCATCAAATAAAAATTCATCACTATTTGTAGCTTCGGCATATATCTCAAGTGTTCTTTTAAAATCTATGTAGTTACCTTCAAAAATGTAGAAGCTATAAAAAATAACTGAGAAAAAGTTTTCTTCCATTTGGCTATCCTCAAAATCAATTTATACTCACGACTGTTTATAGATTATTTCTTCCATACGAGCGATCGCACTCAAATTTAAACTTCTCCTTGCTGGGAATAATTTGACTGCACCCATTCACGAAATTATTCTAGGATTTTACTTTCGTCTAAGAGCGATCGCCTTTTTTAGCAATTATGTTTAGAGATTAGAAGCTGCGAGTCTCTTTGCTCGTTCTCTGAGACTACAACGTTTCCAATCAATCGAGTCACCTAGTGAGTAAGGAATAGAGCCACGTCTTTTTTGCTGCTCCTTAAGGACACGGCGTTTCCAATTGAGTGAGTCATTTAGTGAATAGGGTGCATAGCTGATGGGATATCTCAATATTTTACTCATGGTTTTTCCAAATTAGTTGAGCTAGGCTGGTTGATAAGTCTTGAAACTATTTTAGCTTGTAAATCAAAAACCAAGAAGCGAGTTGCGACACAAAGCGCCGCCACTCGCCTCTTGGTTTTTTTGATGGCGATCGCGATAGAATAGACTTGAGACTACCTACAAGCGACAAAATTAAAATCTCTATAATTTCGCTTTTGTCATAATAGTAGACCCATGAGTTACTCACCTGCGGAACCAAATATTCTGAGCCGTCGCTACGAACTACCGACTTGTCTGCTAGAGGTCTGGGCAGAGCGATCGCCTCTATCGGATTGGCAATCTCAAATCGTGGCTCAAAATTTGCGCTTTCGATTGCAGTTAGACCATAACCGCAAAATTATTAAGGGTAATCAACAACAAATCGTCAACTTGATTGAAGCAGTCACCGCATACTGCGATCGCTGGATTGCTCAAGATAGTTTTGACTCTCTCAATCATGCTATCGAAGTTCCCAAACTACCAAAACTCAGGCTCTCAACTTTACAATTATTTGACCTATACGAAAGTCTAGAACTCTGTGCTAGCGAATTAGTGATTTTGCCTAACTTAGTTCTGGAGGTGCGTCGTTTTAGTCCCAACTGGCTAAAAATCATTGCAGGTGCGATCGCCATAGTGGGAATCAGCTTTGGGGCAATTCGGATGATTTCCCGTGATCAGCCTAGTTTTCAAGTTGCTTCTACTCCCGCCGCTTCATCTCCTGAACAAGCGAATAGTCTTCCACCCAATAACTTAGAAAGATCAGAAAGCACTGCTAAAGAACCTGCAAGAATTGCTGATTCTTCAAAATCTGCAAATGCCCCAACTGCTCCTAAGATGGCGATACCAGCAAAGCCTAACGCTTCTATTCCCAATTCTAATTCTCCACAGCCTTCTCAAAATATTGATCGCGAAGGTAAAAAACGTGAAGGCATGGATAAAGTAGCGATCGCTCCAGATACAACTAATACGACCGAGACTTATTCACGTAACGATCAAAAAACTGCACCTCAGCAACTTCCCTCTATTATTGGCGGTGTAGCCAGTTCATCATCACGCCAATCAAGACCTTTAGAATCTCCCAACAAAGATGCTTTGTCATCACCAGAAGTTAACACCGAAATGGCAAAGCCATCGCCTTCTAGTCCGACAAAAATCATAGTTCCTTCTGCTGTTATGCGTTCTCGTAATGCTGATGTTGTGGGGACTACGAATATTAAAGTTCTCCAGATCCAAACAGAATTGCCCTCAGATGTTTCTACATCTTTAGTGCGTTATATCCAACTACAACCTATTCAGAAATCTGCAACAGGCGTGATCGTTTTAGATCTAGAGATGTCAGGCGATCGCATTCTGAATATAGCAACCGACGATCAAGGCTCAACCTTAAAGGATGAAAAGGCGATCGCCGACTTAGAAAAACTAATTCGGGCATGGCGATCTCCGCATCCAGTCACAGGCAAAATTCGCTTAGTCTTGCAACTTTTGTAAGTAGCTAGTTGCAATGAAATATAAAGTGGGATGGGCATATTGCCCATCAAAATCCTAGAAGCCTGTTCTACTAATCTTTCTGAAGAGACTCCAAACGTTTTATGTCAGTAATATCTCGGATTGTCACCGTAAAGCCATCTCCTAACTTAACTAAAGTGACTTGATACCAACCCGTAGGTTCTAAAGAGTAGTATAGTTCTTCGTCATAGGAAGCGCCTGTCTCCACGACCTTGACCAACTCTGCAAATAGTTGGGGATTAAATCTTTCGAGAAATCTTCTGAGAACTAATTTGCCAATTAAATCTTCGCGGCTACGATCTAAAAGGCGGGCAATCACGGGATTTACCACAAGACATCGAAAGTCCATAATGTCTCCCGTATTGGGATCACGGACGGCTTGCATTGCCGCAATTCCATCCTTGATGCTATTAAGAACACTCGTAACTAATGCTCTAGATTGATATAGCATTTCCTCAGTTTCTTTATGTCTAGCAATTTCGCTTTGCAGGGCAATCTTTTGACGTTGAATTGTTAGTTGATTCTCTAGACGCACTACCACCTCTTCACTTTGAAATGGCTTAGAAATATAGTCAACTCCCCCTGACCAAAAAGCCTTGACCTTATCAAAGACATCATCTAAGGCGCTGATAAAAATTACGGGAATATCTCGCAAATCTTCATCCTCTTTGAGGGCTTGACAGACTTGATAGCCATCCATTTCTGGCATTTTAATGTCCAAGAGAATCAGATCTGGACGTTTTGCTTTTGCCGTTTTTAGAGCCATCCGTCCACTAGTGACACTACGGACGGTATATCCAAGAGTAAGCAATAAATCACTAAGTAGTTGTAAATTTTCGGGTAAATCGTCTACTAAAAGGATATTGCCTGTTAGTTCCAGCGAGGGATTGTAGCTCATGGATTAATTTTGCAGCTTGCAAGGAGCGCCGAGCGCTATTAGTGAGGGTTGGTGATTAAAGGCTCAGTGAGGTCGATTAATTTTTCAAATTGGAAGTTACGTGCCAATTTGATTAGCGATCGCACTAAAAAAGTCTCTGTTTCTGGGATTTCCCCAATTAAGTTTATAACAATTGTCCTATCTGCTTCAAGAGAAGATATATATAATTGCATAATCCAGCTATCTGGCATAACTTTTAAATTTTCAGAGGTTAGAGATATCTCTGGCGAAAAATTTATCGCATTTTCATGGGGCTGAAGGCTTTCGTAGGTATATTTCACCCCAAGATGTTTAGCAAGAGTATCAAAAATCATTTGCTCTCGAAAAGGTTTGCGAATGAAATCGTCACATCCTGCGGAAATGACGATCGCTTTTTCTTCTTCTAAAACACTGGCAGTAAGGGCAATGACCGCAGTGGCATTACCCTTAATCGTGGACTTAATATACTTAGTAGCTTCGTATCCATCCATGACAGGCATTCGCATATCCATCCAGATTAAGTTCGGCTCCCACTGATCCCAGATCGCGATCGCCTCTTGACCATCGTGAGCTTCTTTAACATCAAAGCCCATCGGACTTAGTAATTTAACTAGTAATTGGCGGTTAGTAGATTTATCATCCACGACTAGAATTTTGTAAGTGGGTTGATCAGGGGCAAGCGCCAATGTACGATTTTTTTCAGCATGATCAGGAATTAACTTTATGCCTAATTGAGCCTGAATCTGAAATTGGAAAGTTGTACCTTGCCCAAGTTCGCTGGTGACGGAAATATCACCTCCCATCAACTGCACAAAACTGCGACTAATTGCTAGACCTAATCCTGTACCTTCTTGCTTTTCTCGCCCTGCCTGAGCCTGAGAAAAAGACACAAATAATTGAGATAATTCTTCAGGAGCAATGCCGACACCTGTATCACAAATGCTGAAATTAAGCACACATTGATTGTCGGTCGTGTTTTCGGATGTTGATGATGTGGTTGGCGATTTTAGAGGATTGGCATTAGATAAACTCACAATAATTGAACCCTCTTTAGTAAATTTAATCGCATTGCCAATTAAGTTAAGTAAAACTTGACGTAGCTTGACTTGATCGGTGCAGATAAATCTCGGTACATCGCGATCGCAATCAAACATCAGGTTTAACCCTGCATTAGTAGCACGTAGTTGGAGCATATCTTCCACGTCATCCAACAACTGCATCAGATCAAAAGTCTGAATATTCAGGGTTGTTTTGCCTGCTTCAATCTTAGATAAATCAAGAATATTATTAATTAGTGTTAATAAATAATCACCACTACGATTAATAATGCTGGCATTTTCATAATGTTCGTCAGCTAGATTTTTAGCCCGCATCATTAACTGCGAAAATCCAATCACAGCATTGAGAGGCGATCGCAATTCATGGCTCATATTGGCAATAAAAGTACTTTTGGCTTGATTAGCTGCCTCTGCCTTAGCCGCTAGTTCTAGAGCTTTCGCTTCACTTTGTTGTAAGTCCATCGTCCGATCGAGAACACGCCTTTCTAGGTCAGTATTAGCTCTCTGCAAACTCAAATTTGCTTGCTTATTTTCATCAACAATCGCCAAGATCGCCAAGGTCATAATCGAAATCACCCCCATAAAGATTTGTAATAGCAGCAGCGAATCTCCCGCAGTAATCGCTTTATAAAATATCCCAAACTTATTAGAAGTAGCGATCGAAGCTGTCATCGATATAAACATGACAAACAAAGTCGTCAGTCTATGACCAAAGCGAAAAGCTGACCAAATTAATGGCGGTAACAGCAGGTATTCAAGGGGTTGAGCTTCGTAAAAAGAGAAATAGGCAATCACAATTATGCTTAGAAAAACGACTACGACTTCCCAACTAAGATAGGATTTGATCTGCTCTTTCTGTTTTGGTTGTAGCCATGTTAGAGCCAGCGAAGCAAAGATTAACACGCCGACCGAATCACCAATCCACCAAGGAAGTAAGAAGTTTGTAATAAAATTAGCACCTTCATACCTCCTAGTTAGGGCATAAACACCAACTCCAGTTATAGTTTGGAGGATAGTCCCACTAAATATAGAACAAAGTACAAATGTCACTACATGGCGAACCTTAAGCAATGGATATCTGGTATGGGTAAACTTTAAAATCAGAGAAACTGTGATCAATGTGCCGATTGTGGAACCGATCGCCGCTCCTGAGGCGGGTATTACAACTTTCAACCAGTTTCGGTGTAGATTGAATAGCAATATTCCACAAAACATTCCTAACCATCGCGATCGCCCAAAAAACAGAAGTAAGCCCACATTTAGCCCAGATCCTGGCCAGACAGGAGAAGGTCCAAAGGTTGAGAAAATAGTGTTAGCTGCAAACCAAGATGATACAAAATAGGCAACTGCAATGCAAGCTGATTCAATCCACCAGCGTAGATTATGTACTTCTATCCCTAGCCTTGACAAATTCCACTGAGGGATATTATTTTTTTGAGCAGACGATTTGTTGCTTTCCATTGCAGCTATTCCTTTTTAACTAAAGACAGGTTTTTATACCAATTGACAAAAGTGTGACCACACTTTTGTCAATCAAAAAACAAACCCAGTAAGGCTTTTTAAAAATAAAAATAGCGTAGCCATTTTTATTTTTGGTATTAAGTAGCTAAATCCGTTCAGCTAGCTCCAGCCAACGCTCGGTAGACTTGTCGATCGCCTCAGTGAGTTCTGCTAAGCGCTTGGACAACTTCTGTAACTCTGTATGACCATTGGGTGGGTTGTGATAGAGCATCTTCTCAAGTTGACTTTTTTCTGATTCCAGTTGGGGAATTTTTGCTTCTAGTTCCTCATACTCACGCTTCTCTTTGTAAGAAAGTTGCGAGGGCTTTTTGGGTTCGGATTTTGGAGATTCTGTCACAGGTGCAGCAGCATTAGACTTCTGCTCCTTAGCAACCTTATTAGTTTGATTCTTGGCATCACTAGATTCTTTTTCAGCCTCGTCTTTCTTATATTCCAAATAGACAGAATAATTTCCGGGATATAAGCGGACTTCACCTTCTGGCTCAAAGGAAAAGACCATATCAACGGTGCGATCTAGAAAATAGCGATCGTGGGAAACTACAATTACACAGCCGTTAAATTCTTCGAGATATTCTTCTAAAACAGCAAGAGTCTGCACATCAAGATCATTAGTCGGTTCATCGAGGATCAAGACATTTGGAGCCGCCATCAAAACTTTGAGCAGGAATAAGCGCCGCTTTTCACCACCAGATAGTTTATTGATCGGTGCATACTGCGTATTACCGGGGAAGAGAAATCGCTCTAACATTTGCGAAGCGGTAATGATGCTGCCATCAGAAGTTTTGACCAGTTCAGCAACATCCTTGAGATAGTCAATTACCCGTTGATTGCCATGCTCAGCAAGATCATCAGAATGTTGATCGAAGTAGCCAAAATGAATCGTCGTGCCAATTTCGACAGTGCCTTCGTCGGGCTGTAAACGTCCCGTAACAATATTCATCAGCGTGGACTTACCCGCACCGTTGCTGCCGATAATGCCGATGCGATCTTCAGGCGTGAAGTTATAGGAGAAATCTTTGATCAGGGTGCGATCGCCGTAGGATTTACCAATGCGATCGAGTTCCACCACTTTTTTGCCAATGCGTCGCCCTGCGGTGGTGATATCGACTTTGGCATTGGCTTGCTTAAATTCAGTGGCTTGCAAAGCGTGGGCGCGATCAATACGAGCTTTTTGCTTAGTACTCCGCGCCTTTGGTCCTTTTTTGAGCCATTCCAATTCGCGCCGCAATAGTCCTGCGTGTTTGCGCTGGGTACTGAGGGATGACTCTTCCGCCTCAGCTTTTTTCTCTAGATAGTAGGAATAATTGCCTGAATAGGAATACAAATCACCACGATCAATTTCGATAATGCGATTGGTGACGCGATCTAGAAAATAGCGATCGTGGGTAATTAGCAATAATGCGCCACGATAGCGATTGAGATAGCTTTGCAACCATTCCACTGAGAGGGCATCAAGATGGTTAGTCGGCTCATCCATTAACAAAACATCGGGTGATGATAACAAGGCTGAGGCGATCGCAATCCGCTTACGGTAGCCACCTGATAGACTGCCAACTTTGGCTTCGAGGTCATCAATTCCTAACTTAGTTAAGACAATTTTGGCATTGGTTTCCAAATCCCAAGCCCCCGTCTGATCCATGCGCTCAGATACTCGCGATAACTGCTCTAGCAATCGATCCATATCGCCATGCCCATGAGTTAACTTATCGGAAATTTCTTCATATTCCTTGACTAGAGACATTTGTTCGCCACTATCGGCAAATACCTGCTCTAAGACCGTATTTTCTTCATTCAGGTCAGGCTGCTGTGGCAAATAGATGATTTTGGCACTGGAATTTACCCACAGTTCACCGCCATCGCTATGTTCCAATCCTGCGATCATTTTCAATAAAGTGGATTTTCCCGATCCATTTGTACCGATCAGTCCCACTTTGTCGCCTTCATCAAGGCTAAAACTGGCATCCTTGAGGATTTCTTTAATGCCAAAATCTTTGCGGAGCGATCGCAATGTAAAAAGTGCCATGCAGTGCCACTGAACCTATGTAAATCTATATCATTTCTATGATTTCTAGTTTAATCGCGATCGAACTAATTATGAGGGTTTTTCCTCAGGCAATGGTTTTTCAAATTTTGTCCTACCTTGCCATAGCTCTCACCATTTCATCCTTAAATCGGCGAAAATACCAGAGTATATCAATTTACTGAAGATTGGTATGAGTGTAACTCAGGTAGCTTGGCGATTTAGTCCATTTTCTTTTTAGCTGCTGTTGATGGATATCGGTTATTTTCGATGAGTATTTGGCGCTCTAAAATACGATCTGCATCATTAAAATCAAGAATTCTTGCGGTAACTTCGCCGATGTCTGTAGTTGGTTGAATTATCGCTCCATCTAGTTGAAAATGTTCTCTCCATGAGTCTCGGCGAGGGTTGAAGAATCTGACTAGTTCTCCGTTTCGCCAATTAATTGAGCCTAGATCTGTGCCTTTTTGCAGGTTACAGAATAGGCAAGCATAGCAAAGATTTTCGGCTGTCGAGTCACCGCCATGTTTTACACTAATGATGTGGTCAACTTGGCAAGATGGCGTATTTTCTTCTGCAATCAGGCAATACTCACATGAATAATCTGCACGTTGTGCAACTAAGCGCCGCAACTCAGCCCTAATGTAAGATCGAGGCATTTTCTTTAATTCCAGTGTCGATATATTTGTAGGCTTTAGCTTTAGCGAGTCTGAGGATATGTTCTAATACTAAATATTTCTCTAATTCTCTTTTATCTTCTTTTGTAAGTTCATTGTTTTTAGCACCGTGAACTAAATCCTCTAGGCGCTCTTGTGCGGCTTCAGAAAGATGGAAGTCGATTACGCTCTGGGGAGTTGTGCCAGATGCAATGAAGTCAACAATTTCATCGTAAACTTTGATGGTTTTAGTGGCTGTGTTCATAGCTAGGTTCTGATTATGATCCTTGTGGCGATCTGATTATATCATCAGAGCTTTTGGTAATCATTTGCTGTAATTCATGCGTACATCAACCGTCCTTTGGGTGTGGGGATGATTCTTCCTAACATTTTTGCTGTTTCTATCCATTCTTGAATAATGATCTCGGCGTTGGCTACGGCTTCAGCATAGCTTTGTCCATCTGCCATGCAACCTGCAAGTTCAGGAATTTCAACGATGAACGCATCATCTGATTCACTCCAATAAACAATTAGTTCGTATTTAATTGGTGTCATTTTCTTTCTGTGGTTCTTGGCTTATTATTTGTTGAATTTCTTGGCAAATTTTTTCTAGCAAAGGAGCATCTGAAGCAACTACATTATCTTCAATGCGATCGTGTTTGTGATGGGGAAATGTTGATAGATTTAGCTTTTGATGGTGAGGAGCATTGTCATAGCGAAAAATTAGATCTCCTTCTTTACTCATGTATTGATAGGTATACTTGCCTCTATCAATGGATATTTCTACATCAACAAATTCTCGGATATGCAGTAATGAGCCATCATTAAAATAGATATTGCCTCTAATGAAGCCGAGTGTATCTGTACGGGTTTCTGTCTCAAGTTCAAATCTTTGAGTAATTGCAAGATTGGAAAGTACATTTCTGATTTCTGCAAAATAATTATCAATCAACAAATTCGATCTCCTTGATGATTGCTTGTTTTTGCTGTAATTTCTCTAACATCCAAGCTTCGCCTAGCCATTCATCAAAATCTAGGCTATGTTGTAATTGATCGTTGGTGAAAAGGTTAATAAAATTTTCGGTTGACCAATGATATTGGGTTTCAAACTGGGTTAGTTTTTGGTGTGTGGTTTGTATTGCTGCTTCAATGCTTTGCAACCTTTTAGCAAGGTCACTTTCGATCATTTCTTTGATAGATTCTGGATGACTAGATCTTAATTTCAGTACATTCATATTTTTTAGCCTAATCCTATGTCCTAAAATAGCATCAACCAACAAAACTCAAAAAATTTACATTTTCCTTTTACCCTTTTCCTTTTTCCTTGATCGCCCTAGGCAGCAACTAATTGTCTTTCTTGGATAGGGTGATGGTATAAAACCATTAACTGTCTTTCTGTTAGGGTTTCGATCGCATAGGCTCTTCCATTGAGGTCGCTAAATTCGACTTCAAAGACTTTAGGTTCGTAAACTTCTACAATTGTGCCAACTTGTCCTCGATATAAATGGCAATTGGGGACATCTTCTAAGAGTGCGACTACATCCAATAATTTCATAATAGAATCTTTTTTTCTGTTAGTAGGCATCTTTACGATGACTGACACTTAGCAATAATACAATTAGCTCTCTGTCTTTAATTTCGTAGATAATGCGATAGTCTCCAACTCTGACACGATAGGTATTGTCGTAGCCTTTAAGCTTTTTAACTCCGTTCGGACGCGGATCGTCGGCTAGAGAGCGCAATGTCACAATCAAGCGATCGCGTTCAATTTTTGAGATGTTATCTAGCTGCTTTTGGGCTGGTTTAGGGATAACGATCTGATAGCTCATGCTTGATTTGCCTCGTATTGATCGAGGGTTAGATAATCACCTGAGAGATAGGCTGTTTGGGAAGAGAGAATATTTTCTTTTTCTTCTGAGGTTATTTCCTCTTCTACATAGCGAGATTTGAGAAACAATACAAAGTCAAGGGTTTCTGCTAATAGGGATTCAGAAATATTTTCGACTTCTTGAATTAACTTTTCTTTGATAGTCATTGTTTTTTGCGATCGGTTTGTCTTTTTATTTTACATTGCCTCACGGATCGGCTGAAGCCAACTGATCGCATTTTGAGTTGTCGGATGCTCTGTGCCAAGTTTTTGTTCGTAAATTTGGATGGCGCGTTGGATGGATTGTAGGGCTTGGGGATGACGTTGGGTATTGTGATAGAGGACGGCTAAGTTGAGTAGACTGGTGGCGACAGAGGGATGGTCTGCTCCTAGTTGTCGTTCATTGATTTCGAGCGATCGCAGATAGAGAGGTTCGGCTTCGCTGTACTTCCCTTGCGATTCGTAAAGTGATGCGAGATTGTTGAGACTGGTGGCGACAGAGGGATGGTCTGCTCCTAGTTGGCGTTCCCTGATCGAGAGCGATCGCAGATAGAGAGGTTCGGCTTCGCTGTACTTTCCTTGCGATTCGTAAAGATTTGCGAGATTGTTGAGACTGGAAGCGAGATCGGGATGGTCTGCTCCTAGTTTTTGTTCTCCGATTTCGAGTGATCGCACATAGAGTGGTTCACTTTCGCTGTACTTCCCTTGTACTTGGTAAAGTAATGCTAGATTGTTGAGACCAGCGGCAACAGAGGGATGGTCTGCTCCTAGTTGGCATTCCCATATCGAGAGCGATCGCACATACAGTGGTTCAGCTTCGCTGTACTTCCCTTGTACTCGGTAAAGTGATGCCAGATTGTTGAGAGTTTGGGCGACATCGGGATGGTCTGCTCCTAATTTTCGTTCCCCGATTTCGAGTGATTGCAGATAGAGGGGTTTGGCTTCGCTGTATTTCCCTTGCGATTCGTAAAGATTTGCGAGATTGTTGAGACTGATGGCAACATCGGGATGGTCTGCTCCTAGTTGCCGTTCCCTAATCGAGAGCGATCGCACATAGAGTGGTTCGGCTTCGCTGTATTTCCCTTGCGATTCGTAAAATAATGCAAGATTGTTGAGACTGCTGGCAACAGAGGGATGTTCCGATCCTAGTTGGCGATCGTTGATCGAGAGCGATCGCACTAAAAGTGGCTCGGCTTCACTGTACCTCCCTTGCGCTCGATAAAGTTGTGCAAGATTGTTTAGACTGTTGGCGAAATCGGGATTGTCTTCTCCTAGTTGGCGCTCGTTGATCGAGAGTGATCGCAGATAGAGAGGTTCGGCTTCGCTGTACTTCCCTTGCGCTTGATAAAGTTCTGCAAGATTGTTTAGACTGTTGGCGACATCGGGATTGTCTTCTCCCAGTTGGCGTTCCCTGATTTCGAGCGATCGCAGATAGAGAGGTTCAGCTTCGCTGTAATTCCCTTGCGCTCGATAAAGTTGTGCAAGACCGTTGATACTGTTGGCGACATCGGGATTGTCTTCTCCTAGTTGGCGTTCCCTGATTTCGAGCGATCGCAGATGGAGAGGTTCGGCTTCGCTGTATTTCCCTTGCGATTGGTAGACCACAGCTAAACTATTCACGCTATTTGCGACATCAATATGGTTTTTACCAAGTCGCTCCTCTTTAATGGCGATCGCTCGAAGAAATATTTGTTCTGCTTCAACATACATTCCTTGTAGTCGATATAGTCTTGCTAATGAATGTAAATAATCTGACAGGGTGAGAGAACTACCTTTAGTCGTAGCAATCTTAACGGCTTCTTTGGCAGTGATAATTCCATCTTGATATTTATTCAATTTATCAAAAACTTGAGAGATTGTATGGAGATAACCCGCCAAAATCATACTGTTCTCAGGCAAAGCCACCCGCGCTTGCTCGATCGCCCTCTGATAACCCTTAATCGCCTCACCAAAATAATTTTGAGCAGCCCCAGATTCACCCTTAGCCAAAGCCGCCTTAGCCCGATCATGGGTACTTTGCGCTTGACGATAGGTTGCCTCAAAAATTGGTGCTTGGTTTAACCGAAAACTACCACCAATGAGATTATTTTTTTGCAGTTTATAGGCACTGACTAAAGCAGGATTTGTAACGGATTTGAGCCGATCTTCCACAAATTTTTGAGCCGATGCAAAATGTGGGCGGAAGGGTTGCCATGCTGTCACCAGATCCCAAGCCGCAAACGCAGGAATCTCATTAGCGCGATCGCTCAGTCCCCGTAACCATGCATCTTGCCAACCCTCGCGATCAAATCCATCCCATTGCATAGCAAAAAACTCATGAATTAACCGATGCAAGCGATAGGTTTTACCCTCATCCACACTTTGAATCAGAGTCCTTGTCCGCAAATCAATTTCGGCTTTAGTCAGATTCCGAATTGGCACAAAAGCTGGTTGATTCGGCTCCGCAGGTTTCCCTAAAAATGGTAATAGCCCCCTCACCAACTGCCCCAACGAATCCCAAAACCTTTGCCACCAACTTTTGCGAACAATCGGCGCTGCTGACGGTTGCGGATAGGAACGCACCACCGCCTCCACCAACTCCCAAGGCAAATTGATCGGTTCAAACAAACTCAAAACCCGCCCTAATTGCTGTGCATCAGGTGACAACTGTTGCCAACTCACCGTAATTACCGCCTTCAAACCCTGCTTAATGTTTTTACTAGCATCAATATTTTCAGGAGCTTCGGCAATTGGTTCCAATACTTCACTTGCCAGCCCTTCTTGTTCCAATTTAGCGATCGCCTTCGGCAAAGTATCTTGGGTAATCTTCAACCAATTCCCCACCAAAGTCAGCGCTAAGGGCAAACATCCCAAGCGATCGCAAAGACTTCTGGCAAGCTCAGGATGATCAAGCACCGTTTGCTGATTTGGTTCCGCCCATTTTGTCAATACCTGCACCGCCGCTTCAGTCTCCAATTCCTGAATTTCATGCACTGCCAAATTACCGCGCAACTGCGATCGCGAAGTCAGCACAAACCGAAACGGACAGCGATCGCCTGAAATCTTTGGTAAATAGGGCGCAACTTGCTCATGATAATTCGTCACATCATCAATAACGATCAGCGCCAATCGCTCCGCACCACAAAATTTTTGCCATGCTTGCCAACCTTCTTCTACCTGTGCTTCTAAAGTTCTCAAATACCGTAAATCGCGATCTTCAGAAAACCGCGACTGCATAAAATCCCTGAGATCTTCTCCAAAATGCGCTACATCAAAAATCCCAACCCCACCCACATAATCATTCAGATGCAATTTGCCATACTGCCGCACCAGTTCACTTTTACCTACACCTGCCATGCCCACAATTAGCACAGTCGGTAAATGTCCCACTTGCTCAGATTGCGCTTGCAACAACCCATGTAGTTTATCTAAGTCAGCCTCACGCCCCACAAAATTGCCATTGCGATCAATCTCGCGATCCCCTAGATTGTTATAAAAGCTTTGGTCATGGGTGAACTTTTCCGATTGAAGATCATTTGTGCGATCGCCGACAATCAAAGTGCCAATATTTACAGTACTTCCAGATTGAGGAACCACCCCAATTTTGTCAGCAATTTTATTCGGCTCATGATGAATCTCTTGGGAGATATTCGCATTGACATCACCACCAGCCGTGACATTTTCAAGCGCTGTTTGCTTGTTTTGCGGATCTTGTTCAGCCATGCTAAATTCCCTTTATAGCTATAGCCAGCTAGGTTAGGACATAAAATAGAAAGAAACTGAGACATCTGAGCAACAACAATGCCAAAACCATATAGTTACGATTTGCGTCAAAAGGTAATGCAAGCAATCGAAATGGATGGACTGAAGAAAAATGAAGCCAGTCAATTGTTCGGGATTAGTCGAAACACAATCAACTTGTGGTTTGAGAGACGGGAAGAAACAGGAGATATAACCGTAAAGGCAAGAGCATCGTCTAGTCAGAAGCCCAAAATTAGCGACTGGGAAAAGTTTCGAGAATTTGTCAAAGAGCATGAGGATAAGACCCAAGCAGAGATGGCAGAATTATGGGGAAATATCAGTCAAAGGTCTATATCACGAGCGTTAAAACAGATAGGATTTACCCGTAAAAAAAAACTTATGGTTATCGGGAACGAGATGAAGAAAAACGTAATGAGTTTCGCACAGCCTTAGGCGATCCAAAAGCATCCCACTTAGTTTACGTTGATGAATCAGGGATGGATGAACGTGATAATTATGGATATGGATGGTCTGCAAAAGGTGAGCGAATTCATGGACTCAAAGCAGGTCGTCGTCAGGGACGTATTAATATGATTGCGGGATATCGAGATGGACAACTAATTGCCCCCTTTACAATTAAAGGCTGTTGCAACCGCAACGTATTTGAAATCTGGTTAGAATCTTGCTTGATTCCAACTCTCAAGGCTGGGCAATGGGTAATTATCGATAATGCTACTTTCCATCATGGTGGACGCATTCAGGATTTGATAGCAGCAGCAGGATGTAAGGTCGTCTATTTACCTCCATATTCTCCAGACCTTAATCGCATTGAGAAATGTTGGGCTTGGCTCAAATCTCGTATTCGTAAACTCCTACGCAATTCAGCTAATCTTCATGATGCTATTGACTCCGTTCTTGCCCTTGCTGCGTCCTAACTTGACTGGCTATAGCTATATCTTGATTGGATATCAACTAGCAGAATATTTTGCGCGGCTTTGCTCATATAAACTCGCCACAGAAATATGCGTTAAATAAAACTCTTCACCTTCCGAATCGCGCAAAGCATCCACATAAGCATCAATCCCACGCGGTTTTGGTAACTCATCGACATCGGCAAGATGTAAAACCAACGCCGATCGCATCAGCTTTGTCGTTTCTTCCAAAGTCTCACCCGTAGCAATACAACCCGCCACATCAGGTGAATATGCTGAAAACCCAGTGTCACTTTTTTCTAAGACGATGAGATATTGGTCAATCATTTCGCGTACTTTTGTGGTCATGATTCCCTTAAAAGTTCTTCTACCGTCAAACCAATATCGCGAGCAATCTGACGTAACAAAGTCGGTGAAATATCCCGTCCCTTATGACATGGAACCGTAGTACCTCGTCCATCCGCATGACGAAACTGCTTATGCGATCCTCTTTGTCTCACTTCCACAAAACCAAGATTTTCTAGCAATCGAATAACTTGCTGCGGTTTAAGGACAGGAATATTACCCATAATTTTATTTGCCTATTGATTTAGGCGATCGCAATTAACTGAGTGCCGACAAACTCTGACTGCGGTGGAATCACGTCTTCTTCTAAAAGCATCGCAATTACTTCTTGCAAATTCTCACGCAACTCATCTAGAGTCTCTCCTTGAGAATGTGCGCCCACAAATGAAGGGACATAACCCACATATAGGTTAGTGTCTACATCTTTTTCAATAACAGCAGTAAATACCTTCATAAAATCCTCTGTAAAAAACTGAATTACATATTGAACGTTGCAATATCCGCCTTGCCACCACTTTGCACCACAATACCAATTTTTTCGGCTAACTTGTTGGGATTCTGAGATTTTGGCTGGCTCAGTTGTAATTGCAAAGCCTCAACCTTAGCCGCTAGCTCTTTATTGCTAGATAAAAGCGATCGCACCTCATCCAACAACTTCACCACATCAGGATCATCAGCGATCACCTCTACATCAATCACCGCCTGTCCAGCATCAAAAGCTTCACCCGCACTAATCGCTTTTACAGTCTGCGTATTTGGAGCCTTACGACTGAGAACAGACCAAAGCGATCTCGCCAGCTTCACCGTCTCATCGGTAATATTTTCGCCAACCTTAGTGAGAGAACCAGTGCCAACAATTACCAACAAACCCACAATTAAAGAAGAAACTGGCTCCATATTTACACCAATAATTTAGGAATACTTTGATTTTAACTCACACATTACTACTAGAAACTAAAGCGATCGCCTCTTGAATAATGCGATCGCGATCGACCATTTCCCCTAACTCCACCGATTCATAATGTCCACCGAACGCCTCACCCGCAGCAGCATCTAACGCAATGTCATAGGCATCTTCCAAAGCCTCGCGTAGTTCTGAAGGTTCGCAATAATTTCCTTTAGCCTTACGCCGTTGGTTAGTACGCTGAATTTCTCGTACCGAATTTTTAATTGAAAGATCCCCCGATCTTGTAGTGCGATTTTCGGCACGTTGTTTGATCAGATGGAGTAGCAAGATTTTGGCAAAGCTATATATCTTATTCAGCTTGTCATCCTTGCTCATCTCTGTCATCTCTTCCACTATCAGCAAGGCATCGGAGATATTGCCACTGAGCAAAAATGCCTTTAGTTCTAACAACTCTTCCATCACCTAAGCCTTCTGTGTTAAATCACCCAAATCCATATCACCTGTTACCTTGACATTCTTCAGCATCGTCTGCTCGACCGAGCCGCTAACCGATAGAGCTGTTTGCTTCATTGATTTTGCTCGAAGGTTTACGCCATCAATATCACTAGCTATCACTGGTACAATTTTAGGCGCAATTGTAGATTAAACCCGTCGCCGTAGCCAGAAAAGCGAAATTAAGATCAGTCCTGTGAGCAACCCGTAGATTGCACCAATTACAAATGTCAAAAAATATCCCAGATGCTTATCAAGCAGAAAAATACCTACTTGCAAAGTGAGATACCAACTAATTGTCGTGCCAACCATCCACCAGTCCGCTAGTTGAGAATAGGGCTTGAGAATGATCGATTGGGCTATGCCTGTGGTCAAACCACGTAAACAGCTATAGATCGTTAGAAATTCAACCGCATCACCATAGGTAAGTACTAGCTGCCAACTTGCCCAAGAACTCAGCGTACCGCCCAAAGTGCCGCCGATCCATGTTGCCCATAGCCATCCCATACCGAAGATGTAGTTTCGGATGACTAACCATTGAGCAAGGGCGATCGCCATACTCATCACAGCAAAAGTTAGCAAAATATTCAGATTGCCTTGCACATAGTCAACCACAAAAAAGCTGATGATGCCGCCTATAGAATAACTAATGGCATTTGCCACAATCCACAGGGGCAGAAAATTCCAGTGTGGTTTTCCTATGGCTAGCTCTTTTGTCTTAAACTTTACTCTAAGTCGTTCCAACAAAATTTGAGCCTCATTAATGAGAAGACTATACTTTTTACTACCAGGAACCACAAATAAATTTGCCTGTGGGGGCTTATGGGCAGAGCTAAAAACCCTAAAACTAGTGCAGCAAGTTTGCCCTGCGGAGGTAGTCACCTATCGCCAACGCGAACCAGAGCATTTATGGCTAGATGATCTTCTAGACTCCAATAATAGCCGTCATCATTTAGATGATGCGATTTTTGTAATGAGTTGGGGCTTTGATGTTCCTAAGTTGGCGGCGAAGTTAAAGTCTTTCAATACTATTTATCACGCGCATAGCGCCGAGTATGGATTTCATCTCCCTGCCACTGTGCCAATTATTACAGTCAGTCGTAATACTCTTGGTTATTGGGGACAGCGATCGCCACACTCCTTACTGTACTATTTGCCCAATGAGATTTCTGATAAGTTCCAAAACTGGCAACGCGATCGCAATATCGATGTCTTAGTACAGGCAAGAAAATCCTCTAGCTATTTAATCAATCAATTGATTCCAGCTTTGCAAAAAAAATGTCGCGTGGAAGTAATCGATTACTATGTTGAGGATTTAGAATCACTATTCAATCGTGCTAAAGTCTATCTCTACGACTCAGCCGAATATTGGGCAGTGCAGGGAGTTACGGAAGGATTTGGACTACAACCGATGGAAGCGCTTGCCTGTGGCTGTCAAGTTTTTTCTAGTGTCAATCATGGCTTATCGGACTACTTAGACCCTGCGTTTAACTGCTATAAAATCGCAGGTTATTCTCAAGAATTTGATTTGCAACGGATTCTTAAAGCAATCCAGAGCGATCGCCCGTTGTCTCTATCAACATCCGTCTTATCAGAATATCGTGCGGAAAATATTATTCAGCGCTTGCAGATAATTTTAGAAGAGGTAAATGAATTTTTTGATCATAAGCAATGCTATCGCGGTAATATTCCTGACCTAGATTATTGGCAAATCACCAAACTGCGATCGCAAAGATTATTGGCTAAACTCAAACAGCGATTACAACGCAAACCTGTGTAATACAAAAAAATGGCGTAGCCATTTTTTTGTATTACACAGGTTTAAGATTGCGATTTATTTCAATCTGTAACTAATGCAAGCTATTTAAGTCAACTAGAGTAGCCATGATTCCCCACAAAAGCCATGCTGCCAGAATCTAACGCCCCAATTCCTAAACCTACTCCTCAATTTCCGCAACTATTTAGTGGAATGCTTGCCCTCTCGATCGCTCTTGTCGGTAGTGCCTATCTTGCAGGAAATGCCCTGCGATCGCTCAGGTCAAATGACAACCTGACTGTAATTGGTTCCTCAACTCGTCCAATTCGTTCAGACTTTGTAATTTGGCGAAGTTCTGTTTCTAGCCAACAAGCTACATTACCCCTTGCCTATCAAGAACTCAAACGCCATTCCGACAAGGTACAAACCTACTTTAAGAGCAAAAATATTCCTGAGGATGCCATCTCTCTAAGTGCGATCGATACGCAACCCATTCCCGAAACTAATAGTAATGGCGTGCAAACAGGTCGCACCATCGCCTATCGTCTAGTCCAGCGTTTTGAAATCCGTTCCAAAGATGTCGATAAAATCACCGAAATCGCGAGATCGAGTACCGACTTGATTAATGATGGTCTGCCCTTTATCTCCGAACCTGCGGAATATCTCTATACCGAACTTGGCAAATTGCGAGTCGATATGATTTCTGAAGCAACAAAGGATGCTAAGGCAAGAGGTGAAGCGATCGTCAATGTCTCAGGTAGTCGCCTCGGCACAATCCGCAAAGCCGAAACCGATGTCTTTCAAATTACCGCCAGATATTCCACCGAAGTCAGCAACAGTGGCGCATACAGCACCACCACCATCGACAAAGATATCCGCGCAGTAGTCGCGATTACCTTTGCAGTGGAGTAATAAAAAAGGCGGCGCATCGCGCCGCCTTTTTTAAATTCCCAATCTTTGATAAATCTGATCGAGATTCTTAAGATGTTTATTCGGATCGAAGCAAGCAGCTAACTCTTCTTCAGAAAAAGTTTTCTGCACAGTTTCATCTTCGCTGATCAACTTACGGAAATCACCGTCAGTTTTATTCCATGCAAGGTGAGCAGCTTTCTGAACGATCGCATAGCTATCTTCACGGCTCAAGCCCTTAGTAACCAATCCCAGTAACACCTGCTGACTGAAGACCACACCACCATAACAGTAGAGATTGCGCTCCATGTTGTGGGTATGCACCAAGAGATTCTTGGTCAAGTCCGTGATTTCTCGGAGCATGAAGTGGGTGAGGATGCAGCTATCAGGGAGCAATACCCGTTCCGCCGCACTATGGGAAATATCGCGTTCATGCCATAGCGCCACATTTTCCAGAGCAGTGGTCGCATAGCCACGCAACAAACGCGCCATACCCGTTAAACGCTCGGAACGGATCGGATTGCGCTTGTGAGGCATTGCGGAGGAGCCTTTTTGTCCCTTGGTGAAATGTTCTTCCACTTCGAGGACATCAGTGCGCTGCAAGTTACGGATTTCGACCGCAAAGCGTTCGATCGATGCGCCGATCAGGGCTAGTACTTGCGAAAACTCGGCATGGCGATCGCGAGAAATTACCTGCGTCGATGCACAGTCGGGCTGTAGTCCCAATTTTTGACAGGCGATCGCTTCAATGCGTGGGTCAACATTGGCATAAGTACCAACAGCACCCGAAATTTTACCAACAGCGATCGTTTTATTTAAGTTCAAAAGGCGATCGCGATGACGCAACATTTCCGCTAACCAGCCAGCCAGCTTAAATCCAAAGGTAATTGGCTCTGCATGAATACCATGCGTCCGACCCGACATAATCGTGTAGCGATGTTGTTGGGCTTGGTAGCGAATCGCTTGGATGGCTTCTTCTAACTGGGCTTGGATGATTTCTAAACTATCGACTAATTGCACTGCTAGAGCCGTATCTAGCACATCGGAACTAGTCAAACCGAGGTGGATGTAGCGCCCTGCATCACCTACATATTCATTTACGTTGGTCAAAAACGCGATCATGTCGTGCTTGACCGTTAACTCAATTTCATTGACGCGATCGGCATCAAAGTTAGCCTTCGCCTTAATTTCTTCGACAGCATCGGCAGGAATATATCCTAATTCTGCCTGTGCCTCACAAACGGCGATCTCAACTTGCAACCAAGTTTGGTATTTATGGCGATCCGTCCATAACCGACCCATTTCGGGTAATGTATAGCGTTCTATCAAGATCTAATCTCTTGGAATAATCACAATTTTTAATTATAGCAACTTTTCCCAGATAAATGTTTAACACCAAAGGTGTTAAACATTTATTTATTGCATCATCGTCAAAATACCTTGCTGACCAAGTAACATTTCCCGCAAAAGGCTGAAAATGCCCACACCGATCACAGGAGAAATATCTATACCGCCGATGGGTGGAATTAATTTCCGCAGTACAAACAGTAAAGGCTCAGTCGGAAATGTAATCAGGCTATAGGGAAATTGCTTGAGGGGAATCTGGGGATACCATGTCATCACGATCCGAAATATATACAGGAGGATGAAGAGTCCCAACACAATATTGAGCGCTAAAGAGCTAATGGCGATCGCGTCCACGTCAGTAACCAATTATAAAAATATAGAACCAGATTTTTGATGGTGTGGCGAAGCCATATCATCAAAAATCTGGTTCCTATTTTACCGCGAAGCCTTTATGTTTATTTCTCAGCTTTCGGAACTACTGAGACAATCAAGAGATTGTCAGGTTGTAATAGCTCCTTTGCCGCGCCATTTACCTGTTCTAGAGTGACCGCCTGAATCCGCTGTGGGAACTTATAAAAATCACCCACTGGCAAGCCATAGCTCTCATCACTCAGCAGCGAACCAGCAATATTATCAGGATCAGCAAACTCCGTTGCGAAGTTATTAATCAAGCTCTTTTTCGCCACATCAAATTCTGCTTGAGTAATGCCCTTGTCGCGCACATCCTTTAGTAAACCGATAGTAGCAGCGATCGCCTTTTGGGTATCCTTACCACTGGTTTGCATTTGGATGATAAATGCGCCTTGAGGTGGCTTACCTGCTTGGAAATAGCTATAAATGCCGTAGGTCAAACCAAGGCGATCGCGAATTTCTGTACCCAAACGACTAGCTAAGGTATCACCACCGAGGACTTGATTAAGCAAAATCGCAGGATAATACCGCGCATCAGCACGGGAAATACTAGGATGTCCTAATAGAGTGATGGCTTGAGTCTTACCCGCCAGAGCGACTTGTTTCTCATTAGTGGCAGCAAAATTGGCGATTTTGGGGAATTGGAACTTGGGCGCTTGACCAGTGGCTTTCCAATTACCGAGATTCTCTTCTAGTAGACTTCGCACCTTTGCAGGATCGAAATCACCTGTGATTGTCAAAATCGTACTGTCAGGACGGTAATAGGTTTTATAGAACTTGTCTAAATCTTCACGCTTTAAGGATTTGAGCGATTCTTCAGTTCTCAACGCATTAAAGGGATGTCCTTGAGGATAAAGCGTGGATTGGAAGATCCGACGGGCTAGAGAGCTAGGGCTATCCAATTCCGATTTTAAGGACAATAAATTGCGCTGAAGGTTTAGGTCAAACTCCTTAGCTGGAAATGTCGCATTTTGGAGAAGATCAGCTAATTGATCGATGACGACTGGTAAATCCTTTGCCATCGCAATTCCCGATACTCCAACACTTTCTCGTCCTGCGGAGAACCCTAATCTCGCACCTAGATTTTCTAATCGAGATGCAAGGGTGAGCGCATCTTTAGTGGTTGTGCCATTGGTGATATTTTGGGCAGTAATCCCTGCTAAACCAGCCTTTTCAACAGAATCAAAACCTGCACCTGCGTTGATTTCACCAACGAGAGTGATAGTGGGTGTACTGCGATCGCGTAATAGCAGCACCTTTAAACCATTGGATAGGGTGAATTTGTCGGGTTTTACCGCAGCAGGAGTTTCTGACTTCGCCATCAAGGCACTCTCTGGCAAATACTTGGCAACTTCCGAAGGATCAACAGGCGAACTAGGCTGAAAAGCTTCCGAAGAATGGGCATTACTAGGTGTTGTTCCTGCTCCTGCCGTAATTACTGATGGTTCAAAATATCCGACCACGCGGCGATCGCTTTGTAGATATTGCTTAGCGACACGCTGCACATCGGCGATCGTCACTTTTTCCACAGCACTTAAGTAGCGATCGCTATAGCGATAATCCTTAGCGATCGCTTGGTTATAGCCAATTTGACTTGCCTGTGAACTAATATCCCGATTACCGAGAATATAACTCGCTCGCATACTGGTTTTGGCGCGTTCTAATTCCTCAGAAGTAATTGGCTGAGTTTGCAACTTCTCAATTTCCGCAAGAATTAGGCGATCGAGTTCCTCTAGGGGTTTACCTGCGGTTGGTGTGGCGCTTACAAAATACCAACCCGTCCCAATTTGGTTGGATGATCCACCACTAACACTGCTGGCTAAGCCTGTCTGTACTAAAGCTTGATAAAAGCGTGAACTACGTCCCGATGTAAGGACACTATCTAATACATCGATCGCGGCGACATCTGCACCATCGATGTTAGGGAGATTTGGATAAACCGCTTGTAAAAATGGCACACTGCCAGGTTCTTTGAGGCGAATTGGTTCCTTTGTTGATTGTGGTTCTGGTGGTTTAGGTTTTTTCTGCTGTGCTTCAGGGGTAATTAAATCTTTGGGCTTAGGAGGAGCCTTAATTGCGCCGAAGATCTCTTTTACTTTCTTGAGTGTCGCTTGCGTCTCAAAGTTACCCACAATTACCAGCGTGGCATTGTCAGGACGATAAAAAGTACGGTAATAGTTTTGGATATCCTCAACCGTATAGTTCTCCACATCTGGACGATAGCCAATCACAGGCCAACCGTAGGAGCTATCGGGATAGGCGGCTAACATAAGCTGACGATAAAGCCTTGTCCCCGGACTATTATTACCACCATCAAGCTCTGATAAAACTACAGTGCGCTCACTCTTGAGTTCCTTTTCACCTGCGACCGTATTCACCATGCGATCGGCTTCTAGTGTGAGCAATGCATCTAGCTTGTCACTAGCTGCTGTGGCAAAGTAGGCGGTCATGTCATAGCTAGTAAAAGCATTGGAGTTACTGCCCAAGGCACTAAGTAGTCGCCCAAACTGGATCGGGCGATCCGTTGTTCCTTTAAACATTAAATGTTCGAGTTGGTGGGAAATCCCTGTAATCCCACGCTTTTCATTTTGTGATCCAACGCGATACCAAATTTGGACGCTGACTACAGGAGCCGTATTTACTTCCTTTGTTAATACCGTTAGACCATTATCCAAAACTGTTTTAACAACATCGCCTGTCAGTGAATCATTGGCTGAAGCAGGCGATCGCGTAGAAGTTTTGGCAATTAGTTCAGGTTGAGCAGCTAGGGCTTGGGCGCTCGACTGTAAAAATGATTGCGGTAAAAATGATTGCGACAAGAGTGGCAAATTACCGAGCATCACTACCGCGATCGCTGTAGCTAAGCCACGACTCAAAAAAGAGAGCATAAAATTACGCTTCACCGAGATCTCCACGAAATACAGCTTTTATTATAATCATGCAGTCAGAGCTAGATGGTTTTGATCTCTAAGTAGCTAGGCATAAGTAAACTTAAAACCTAGAAGCTTGTGCCGCCTGCTACGCAGGCGGTGCAAGCTCTGGTTTTGGGTTTGCTTATGCCTAGCTACTTATTACTTAGATTGATCGCTGGTTGCGAAGCTAAGCATAATGGGATTAGCTGATAATTTCACTCGACATAAAGTTTCATGATCGTCAATAAGTTAGATTTGATTGATCTTTCCAAGATTCTTTCGCCAGAGCATTTACTCAAGTTGCCTTTAGCGAATGATAGCAATAGTTTAAATAAGCCTTTTTATAATGAGTTGTTGTATATCATTGGGCTTGCGGAAACTAAGGAGGGTGGCAAGAAGCTAATTGGGAGGGTAAAAGAAGGCGATCGCCATGATGGTTCTTTGATTGAGAATGCGATCACTCGTTTAGATAGTTTGGATAAGATTTCGCAATTAAAGAAGCCTGAAGAGTTTGGGGATAGTTACGAGGAGCAGCTTTTCAATGTGGCGCTAAGGTTGTCGATTAATTGGATTAATCGCATCTTGTTTCTAAAGCTATTGGAGGCGCAGTTAATTAAGTATCATCAAGGCGATCGCGATTTTTCTTTTCTGAATTTAGGAAAAGTTCAAAATTATGATGATCTTGATAGTTTATTTTTTGATGTGTTGACAAGGGAGCAGGACAAGCGCAAGGCAAAGATTAAAGCCACTTTTGCGAATGTGCCTTATTTGAATAGTTCGCTATTTGAGCCAACGGAGACGGAGCAGGAGACGATTGTAATTAGTAATCTCAAGGATCGGAGTCTGCCAATTTTTTGGGCGACGGTGCTCAAAGATAGTAATGGCAAAAGGCGATCGGGTGAGTTGAATGCGTTGGCTTATTTGTTTGAGTTTTTGGAAGCCTATGATTTTAGTAGTGATGAGTTGGAGAGTGGGCAGGAAGATCGCGAGAAGTTAATTAATGCTTCGGTGTTGGGGTTGATCTTTGAGAAGATTAATGGCTATAAGGATGGGTCTTTTTATACGCCGAGTTTCATTACGATGTATATGTGTCGGGAGACGATACGGTGTGCAGTAGTGCAGAAGTTTAATGAGGAGAAGGGTTGGAGTTGTGAGAATATTCAGGATCTCTGTGAGGATTTGGGTCGTTATATTAAGGAGTCAGATAGAGTAGTTCGCAGAAATGAGGCTAATGGAATTATGAATAGTCTCAAGATTTGCGATCCTGCGGTGGGTTCGGGGCATTTTTTGGTGTCGGCTTTGAATGAGATGATCGCGATTAAGCATTATCTGGGGATTTTGGGCGATCGGCATGGTGAGGTGTTGAGTCAGTATGAGATTGAGGTGGTGAATGATAAGTTGAAGGTGACTTTGGATGGTAAGTTGTTTGCCTATAATCCTAAAAACAAGGAAAGTCAAAGAGTTCAGGAAACGCTGTTTCATGAGAAGCAGTCGATTATTGAGGGTTGTTTGTTTGGGGTGGATATTAATCCCAATTCGGTGACGATTTGCCGTTTGCGGTTGTGGATTGAGCTTTTGAAGAATGCTTATTATCGGGTTGATGGCAATCTCGAAACTTTGCCAAATATCGACATTAATATCAAGTGTGGGAATTCTTTGATTAGTCGGTTTGGGTTGGATGTGGATGTGAAGCAGGTTTTGCAGAAGCAGAAGTTTAGTATTGAGCAGTATCGGAATGCGGTGCAGTCTTATCGCAGTGCGGAGAGTAAGGCGCAAAAGCGCGAGATGGAGGGTTTGATTGCGAAGATTAAGGCTGGTTTTAGTTCGAGTTTGTTGGCTGGTGATCCTAAGAAGGTGAAGTTACGGCAGTTGCAGGCAGAGCTTTATGGTGTGGAAAATCAGATGTTGTTATTGGAGGAGACTAGGTTGGAGGTTAAGGCGAGGGAGAAGAGGGTTAATAAGTTAAATAATGAGATTGATAAGTTAAGTGCGGAGATTGAGGATATTGAAAGCGGTCGGCTATATGAGAATGCTCTGGAATGGCGGTTTGAGTTTCCTGAAGTTTTGAATGATGATGGTGATTTTGTTGGGTTTGATGTTGTGATTGGAAATCCGCCATATATTCGACAAGAAGAAATTAAGGAACAGAAACCACATTTACAGGCTAATTTTACAACTTATTCGGGAACGGCTGATTTGTATGTATTTTTTGTTGAAAAAGGCTTTCAAGTCTTAAAGGATAAAGGTCAATTTTGCTACATCATGCCTAACAAGTGGATGCAAGCAGGTTATGGAAAAGCGTTAAGAAATTACTTCTTAGAAACTCAATTACAATCAATTATTGATTTTGGTGATTTGCAAGTATTTGAAGAAGCAACTACTTATCCTTGTATTATCAATGCTTCAAAACAAAAGAGCAGTAATAATTTTATTTCTGCTGTAGTGAAAACACTTAATTACAGTGATGGATTTGTAGAATATCTAGAAAGTATCTCTAATAAAATCACAGCCGAATCGTTAAGTGATGAAACTTGGATGATTTCTTCTAGTAACGATCAAGATTTACTTTCAAGAATAAAAAGCAAATTTTTTGCATTGACTGAATATATTGGTGGTGAAGCTCATTATGGAATAAAGACAGGGTTAACAGAAGCATTTGTAATTAGTGATGAAACTCAAAACGGACTAATTAGTAGAGACAACAAAAGTTCAGAAATAATTCGTCCATTTGTTTTAGGGCGTAATATAAAACCTTATGCAATACCTGAAGCAGAAAAATATTTAATAAAATTTGAGAAGGGATTTACTAATTCACACAGAAAAAATCAAGAGGCTTGGGCATGGTTATTTAGTGAATATCCAGTCATTTGTGATTATTTAATTCCATTCAAGGACAAAGCAGAAAAAAGAACAGATAAAGGTGATTATTGGTGGGAACTAAGAGCGTGTGATTATTATCAAGAATTTGAAAAACCTAAAATAATGTATCAAAAGTTTCAAGTAAAGCCATGTTTTATCTATGACGATCAAGGTCTTTACTGTAATGATTCTATGTGGATTATTTCAAAGGATGACAAAGTTCTTCTAGCTATTCTTAACTCAAATATGGGTTGGTGGCTAATTTCAAAATATTGCACCGCTATTCAAAACGGTTATCAATTAATCTGGAAATACTTTGGACAAATCCCCATTCCAAAAGCAAATTCAAAACAAGCAAAACTAATCACCTCAATTGTTGATAAAATCCTCACTGCTAAAAAGGGCGATCGCCATGCTGATACGAGTAAATTAGAAAAGGAGATCGATGCTTTAGTTTATCAACTTTATGAGTTGACAGAAGAAGAAATTAAAATAGTAGAAGGAGAGAGGTGACAAGGGAAATATGTGAGTAATGTGAATTAGAACAAAATTATTGAGATTTGGCTATAATGCAAGACGATCAGACTTATTAGGAGATCTAAAATGGTTACATTAGAAGAAGCAATTTCGACAGTTAATCAACTTTCAATTGAACAAAGAGAAATGCTTTTAGAAATTGTTAAAAATCAAATGATCGAAGCCCGTCGCGAGGAAATCGCTCAAGATGCCAAAGAAGCGATCGCTGCCTTTCATCGTGGAGAGCTAAAACCTCAACCCATAGAGGAAATCATTTCTGAATTACAAGCAACTTTGGTAGAAGACTCATGAGAGAGCTAGTTTTAACGCCAAAATTCAAACGATCATTTCGGAAATTTATCAAACGCAATTCTCAGCTTGAACCAAAATTGATTCAAATATAGCGGTAGCCAGTTATGTTAGGACAAACCCAAAACCCAAAAGAGAGTTGCGGCGCTACGCGCCGCAACTCTCTTTTGGGTTTTATGTCTTAACTAAAATGGCTATAGCTATATTACAATTGATGAAAGAAGACGTTTTTGCAACTCAGTTGAGTACTCATTCACTACAAGGAAAACTCTCAGGATTAAAAGCCTGTTCCTGTGGCTATGACTGTAGAATTCTATTTACAATAGAAATTTCTCAAGAGCAGACAGAAGTAATAGTTTTACTTGATATTGCTACTCACAATGAAGTCTACTAGCGATCGCCATGCTGATACGAGTAAATTAGAAAAGGAGTTGAGAAACAAACTTATATACCTCGCTTGCTTGAAAAGCACTATATACATTACTCACGAGCTTTTATGAGCTTTTTTATCTGGTTTCTGAATTTTATGGAGATTACTAATGTACTTAAGAAGGCATATAATCTTAAAATAGTTTGCTAGTTGTACCGAGCTAAACCAAAAGTAAATAGTTAAGACTTATACTACTTAACTAACTAGCTTGAGCAACTATCTAGCTTTAGCAATAAATCCTCCGAAATTCTGAACTTTGACGAAGATTCATGCCATCTCCTACTTCTTCTCTCCGAAATACCTTTGCTAGAACTGAGATCCGCCGTCTGCAAGATCTACTGCCTCCAGAATTGCAAGCATGGGTCAAGGTTCTTAATGCCGATGGTGTCCGTCCGCCACTGATCGCCTGTGAAGAGGCGGGTGGCGACGAGGTAGTGATTTTAGTCGATATGGTGCGCTGGGAAAGGCTTGCCGAAGATCAGCGCAATCTCCTCTATTGGCATGAGGTCGCCCGCATCCAAAACGATGCTGTCCCCAAGGATGGGTGGGAAGTCGCAGCTTTGGCGATCGGTCTTGGTGGTGCAGTTGGTGAACTGTGGGTACAAAATGGTTTGTTGTTTGTACTAGCGCTCGGTATTTGCGGTGTGGCTGGTTTTCAGCTATGGCGCAAAGGGACTAGCAAAAAAGATATTCGTAACTTAATTGAGGCTGACCAAGGAGCGATTCGTTTGGCAGTGCGAAATGGTTATCCTTTGCCTGCGGCTTATAAAAGTTTGGGCAGTGCATTGAAAATTATGCTTAACGATGCATCAAAGGGGCGATCGCGGACATTAATCGAAAAGCGGCTTGATGCATTACGATCTGAGGCAAATAAAGCTAGACGGAATTACGAGAATTAAAACAAGAGAGGGCGCAAAGCGCCCTCTCTTGTTTATTTTAGAATTACTACCTCGCCCCGATCGCTTGCGGCTCTAAATTCTTCGCCAAAATCACAATTAACTAGTTCACCAAGTTGGATATTACCCTCGAAGTTTGGTAATAAGGGATTAATTTCGAGCGATCGCAGACATAGTGATAAGCGAGTTATTTCGACAGCTTCTTCAGTGACATCACAGCCAAAGAGGTTATGCTGCAAAATATGTGTAATTACTTCCGTTGGTGTTTGAGGGGCGATCGCTTCCGCACTGGGAGAAAACTTATTAAGTAAATGATGGATGCGTTCATGTTCAGAAATCAAAAACTCTAAAGCCGTTGCCAGAAATACCCCTGCACCACATTTAGAATGCACAATTTTAATTTTGAGTAATCGCTCTTGATAATTTTGGCAATAGGTCAAAGGATCTTGATTGCCTTGCTCATCATTATTTGTAAATGATAAATGTTGTTGCAAAGTCCGAATTACTGACTCACTTTGTAAAATCGTCTTGCATGGTAACTTCGGAGTACGGCGCTTGCTGAGACTGGCGAGGTCTTTGCGATAGTGAGATAATTCTTTAATAGAGTCGTCAAACAAAGCCATGAGGATATGGCGCGTGACATCTTCATTAAAATCAAAACGCGCAATTTCTTTAATTTGACGGCACAACTCATCACCGACAAATAAGGCACTATCTAAGAGGCGATCGCTGGCAAATAAACTGCATGGATAGGCATTAATGGGACTGTGATAATTGGAATTACCTTGTTGTACCCAACGAAATATGGCTTTGTAATTTTCCCAAATATGCTGCTCGATATAGGGATTTACAAATTCGTAGGCATCTTTGATTAAGTGTTCAGGAAGCAGATGCCGATCTTCGCAATAGGCAACAAACAAGATGCGGTTGAGCAGCTTTTGCGCTTGATAAATTGCTGTGGCGATCGCCTCTTCTAGTTTAATGTCGAGATGAGTTTGCTCCGCTTGAGTAGGATGTGCTAGCAGTTGGAGCCGATAGCGAAAATCCTTAATTAGCTGACTGCGAATTTTAGAATAGTGACTATAGAAGTTTTTGAGAATCTCTGACTCTAGTTGATGGGACTCTTCTAATAACTGCGTGGTACGCGATCGCTCCTCACTATTAGCAATTCCCTGTAGAAGCGTTCGCCGTGACAATAGAAAATAAAAAGCTTTGAGTTGATCTAGATCTACCAACGATTCCCAAGCAAATCTTTGGCAAAATAAACTAGATACATTGCGATGATAAAGACAAATTTCGCGATAATCTAGCACGATGAGCCATTCAGTTGTCTCATGCTCTGCCTCTGGCTTAATGATCGCCCCTGCCTCGGCAGTATTTACCCTAATTTCGACAATTACATTAGTTGCAGTGTCCGTAAAAAAGCCAAGAGCGGGATGGGGATGTAGCTCTAGTTCCCATGCCCCACTATTGACCTCAAAGGGAGATTGATATCCCAAAATATCAACGAAAATATCATGCAAAAATTGCGCTTCGGCAATGGGATTTGATGGTTCCGCATCGTTAGCAAATCCTAGCCACTTATGAATTACTTGAAAGCGATCGCCTAAGTCTCTAGGAAAGCCAAAGGAATTAACCCGCCTTGCGAGTGGTTTAGGATGAAATAGAGAATAGTAAGGCGATCGCTGATTCATTCATCTTTGACAGCATTTGTCGCAGTATTTTGAGCTAACTTCTTTTCCGCCTCTACTTCTGCAAGTAAACTTTCGCGCTCTTCAGGCGACATTTCTGCTAACTTTTTGGTCAGAACCGCTTTTTTATAATCATCTAGCTGCTGATTGTAGGTCATGGTTTGGGTAACGGCACGAAATAAATAGGTGGAAACCCAAGCCAGTAACACACCCACTAAAACCACTTGGCTCCAAACACCCGCATTAGTGGCATCGAGACCAGAGGTACGAAATAGCCAAAAGGCAACTCCACCAAATACAAAAAAAGCAAACACAATTGCTATGGCATCAATGCGGCGCATAGTTTTGATCTCTAAATTTGATCTCTAAATTTGGCGGGCTTCAGGTCGAAAGTTAAAGAAAGGTGAGAGTAGCAATAGTCCGGGGAAGAAGAAAAAGGCTAGAAAGCAGAGAAACACTCTTTCCACCGAGCCTGTTTTGTACCAACGCGCCTTGAAATAAAACAACACGATCAAGGGGATCACCAGCAAGTATGTACCTGCGATCGCCGCATAAACAATAGCAGCAAGTATTGGACTAGAAAGGAGAAACGACATATTTCTAGATTGTTGTAGATGTATCTATCTAGCAATTGTAACAGGATCGTAATCGCAGAACCGATTTTTTGTAGCACGGCTTTGCCACACTACAAAAAATCGGTTTTTCATTTAAATAAGTAGTTGGGCATAATTAAAAACGAGACCAAAGCC
This sequence comes from uncultured cyanobacterium, assembly GCA_963703315.1. Classification (GTDB taxonomy): domain Bacteria; phylum Cyanobacteriota; class Cyanobacteriia; order Pseudanabaenales; family Pseudanabaenaceae; genus Pseudanabaena. Next base: position 1,081,362 of record OY969811.1, read on the forward strand.
CTGTAGCGAACGCTGCACTTGCACTACAGGGCTTTGGTTTTATATTTAATTGCGCTCAGTCACCTAAATTGTTTGATTAATGGTTATTAGGGTGCTAATATAAGAAACGCTGAAAATTTTACCCGAATAAATTCCTAAGAACTGTGGCACCTCAACAACAAAAGATTCGGATTCGTCTAAAAGCTTTCGATCATCGCCTGCTAGATTCATCTTGCGAAAAAATCGTCGAAACTGCTAATCGTACAAACGCTGCGGCTGTTGGTCCTATTCCTCTGCCAACCCGTCGTCGTATCTATTGCGTTCTCAGATCGCCCCACGTAGATAAAGACTCTCGCGAACATTTTGAAACCCGCACTCATAGTCGCATCATCGACATCTATCAGCCATCAGCCAAAACTATCGATGCACTCATGAAGCTAGATCTAGCAGCAGGTGTGGACATTGAGGTTAAGCTCTAAAGTTCAAGAAATTCAAGATTTTCCAAAAGCCCAGAATTATGAAAGTGGCTAAGTAATGACTCAAGTAATCCTTTCATAACTCTGGGCTTTTATCAGACAGTACCTAAGGTCTTGCTGCAATAAAATCACTGGGGATGCGAATAAATCGCGACATTAACAGCCGATCGCTATAGTTCAAAATCTGAATCTAAATCCAGATCCAAATTTTGATGCTCACTGCGACGGGACTCACGGCGATAACGCTTTTTAAGTAATCTTGGCTCTTGTTGCTTGCCATCACTAGCATCTTTAATTTTGACTGAAACATCGGCGTTGGCTGTACTTTTAAGCTTTTGCTGATAGGCGATCGCTTCTTCAAGATAGGCAAGATAATGCTCGTAACGTTCCCAATCGCCACGTACTAAGCAATTTGGCTCGTCACGACGATGTAAACAATTATGAAAATGACAAAGATCACCTGTGGTTAATCTTTGCCTAGCTTCAGGAAAATAATCGGCTAATTCCTGCGGCATGACGGTTAGGTTTGGCTGCATAAATCCGGGGGTATCCGCAAGATAGCCGCCCGCAGGTAAAGCAAATAGTTCCACATGACGGGTGGTGTGCTTACCATGTCCTAACCGTTGCGAGACTTCACCGACACGCACTTGTAAATTGGGAATTAAGAGATTAATCAGACTAGATTTGCCCACTCCAGACTGACCAGCAACCACAGTTACGCCAGTTTGCAAATGTTGCGCTAATTCATCAATGCCTTCTTGGGTATAGGTACTAATCGCAATTGGTGGATATCCCCAAGACTTCAGGCGATCGCACCATGCCGTCCATATTTGATCACTAACTAAATCGCGCTTATTCAGACATAGCAAAACCTCAACTTGAGTGCTTTCTGCTTTAACTAAAAAGCGGCTCAGTTGATGCGGATCGAGGGTTGGCTCAGCTAGGGCAAAAACTAATAAAATACGATCGACATTGGCAACGGTCGGGCGATCCAGTAGATTATGACGCGGAGCTACTTCAGAAATCGCACCACGTTTGCCATGCCAATCTGGTTCTTCGATAGTGACGCGATCGCCTACACAAATTTGTTGACCGATTTTTTTGAGTCTGGCGCGTCTGGTGCAGAGCAGTTCATCAATTACTTGGCTAGTATGCTGCCCCAACTCATCCAGCAATTCTAGACGAAAAGCCCGATCCAGCCTGACCCGATAAAAGTTGGCTTGTACAGCCAAAACTGTACCTGTTAAAGCCAACATAGGACGATGTACATCATGCTTTTTGGACTGTCAGAGCAAAAAAGCGATCGCGTTGCTCAATCCCTTTCACCTTATGCCCATCAGAGGTAAGGCTATTGGGAACCTGCTCAATCGGTTCACCACCATCAAGTAAAACTTCTAGCAATTGACCAGTTTCTAACTTCTCTAAATGAAGTTTGGCACGTACAAAACTAAGTGGACAGGGAACACCGCGTAAATCGACTGATTGGATAGCTTGAATGCACATATATCTTGGTAGTATTTTCAGAAAAGAATATTATAAATTTTAAAAAGCCTTGCTTTGCAAGGCTTTTTAAATGATTAAGGCTTATTTTTGGTTGCCAAATATGCCGCCTAAAATATCACCGATACCACCTTTAGCAGCATTACCAAATTGCTTTTCCTTCAATTTTTCAAGGACTTCGCGCTCTTCATTACCAATCTTGGTAGGAATATCAATCTTAACTCTGATTAAATGATCGCCGCGAGCCACAGGATTGCCCAGTTTCGGCACACCCAATGATTCTAAAGTCAACACCGTATCAGGTTGTGTACCTGCGGGAATCGTGAGAGGCTTTTTACCATCAACGGTATTAATAGCGATCTTGTCACCGAGAATTGCTTGGAGATAGCTAATTTTAATCTCCGATAAGATGTTGATGCCTTCGCGCTCAAACTCATTGTCAGCTTGGACAAAGAGATAGACATAGAGATCACCTGATGGACCACCACGCTGTCCTGCGTCACCCTCGTTAGAGACACGCAATCTTGTACCGCTATCGACACCTGCGGGAATGGTGATCTTGAGCTTTTTGGTAACTTGATTTAGCCCTAAACCGTTACAGCTTTCGCACTTGTCCTCAATGGTTTGACCAGTACCGTTACAGGTGGGACAGGTGGAAACTTGAGTAAAACTACCAAAGGGTGTACGAGTCGCTCGACGCACCTGACCAGTACCACTGCAAGTACCGCAAGTACGCGGTCTAGTGCCAGCTTTTGCCCCTGAGCCGCTACAAGTGCCACAGGTTTCTAAATGGGAAATTTTGATCTGCTTTTCGCCGCCAAAAACGGCTTCGCGAAATTCTAGTTTGAGATCGAAACGTAAATCTTCGCCGCGTGTGGGACCACTACGACGACGTGCTTGCTGTTGCCCCGTGTTAGAAAAGCCACTAAAGAAGCTTTCAAAGATATCGGCAAATCCGCCCATATCACCCATATCAGGTGCGCCACCGCCACCCGATACACCAGCTTCACCAAAGCGATCGTAACGCGCACGAGATTCTGGTTCTGAGAGAACTTCGTAAGCACGGTTAATTTCTTTAAAACGCTCATCTGCCCCCGCTTCTTTGTTGACATCGGGGTGATATTTTCGAGCTAAACGTCGATATGCTCGTTTGATTTCCTCTTTGTCAGTATTGCGCTCAACTCCAAGGATTTCGTAATAATCACGCGCCATAGGGGGTTTCTCTGTCGCCTAAAGGATTCATAGACAATTATTCTAGTTTAACTAACGTAGCACTTAATCGTTAGTTCGGGTATATAAAAAGGAGTACGTTTTACCGCACATATCTCAATTTAAAGCGCAATTCAAAGCTCGGCTTTGCCGAGCCTTGAACTCAAAAAACTACGGCTTCGTCTTTACACTGATATTTCCATTTACCAGAGTTTGACAGGCTAGACGGTAATTATCAGGTTTGTTCTTGAGTTTTTTTAGCTCAAATTCTGTTTTTGGTGAAAGATTGTCTAAACCTTCGACAATTTCTACGACACAGGTAGCACATTGTCCATAACCATTACAGTTAGTGAGTTTCGCAACAAATTTATAGATGTCGATGTTGTTTTCGAGAGCTTTGATGCGGAGGTTAGCGCCATCCATCGCGATCGCTTCCTTACCTTCATTCACAAACATAATGTTTGCCATAGCTACGTATTAATTCTTTGTTAATTTTTATTACTCAGTCAGTATCTTATGAAATGGGTTGCGATCGCAATAAACCCAAGAGAGAGGCACGGCGCTTTGCACCGCACCCCTATGTTTATTAATTTGGCGATTACTGTATAGCGTTATGGGAGCATGAGATATGCTCATCTATTAAAATAATTATTTATGGCTATAATTCCTTCACCTTCAGACATTAAATCTCTTGCTGATGATTTGCATAAGCTGGTTGATAATCTTGAATCGACCGAGCATGGAGAGTTTATTTATAGTGCTTTAAAAGCGATCGCCCAACTTAGTCAGACCAAGGCTGAGCGTCTTGACTGGAAAATTCTATCGGGTTCTTTGCAGGATATGCAAAAAGCGATCGCCATGTTCTATCCCTATCGCTTTAATCGCAAGGTGAGTATTTTTGGATCAGCCCGTACCCATGCGGATGCGCCCGAATATCGTCAAGCCTTTGAATTTGCAGAGCAAATTACCAAGCGGGGGTTTATGGTGATTACTGGCGCTGGTGGGGGCATCATGGCGGCAGGCAACGAGGGGGCAGAAAAAAATTCCTTTGGTTTAAATATCAGTTTGCCGTTTGAACAAGCTAGTAATGGCTTTGTGCCTGAAGATTCACGCTTAGTCAAGTTTCGCTATTTCTTTACGCGCAAATTGTATTTTGTGAAAGAAAGTGATGCGATCGCTTTATTTCCAGGGGGATTTGGTACACAGGATGAATTTTTTGAATGTTTAACTCTCTGTCAAACAGGAAGAACAACGCCGCGCCCAATGGTGTTAATGGATAAAAAGGGTGGTGATTATTGGAAGCAATGGGATACTTTTGTCCAGCAGCAATTGATTGAGAGGGGACTAATTGTCAAAGAGGATCGCAGTCTTTACAAAATTACTGACGATATTGATGAAGCTTGTCAATATATTTCTTCGTTTTATAGTGTTTACCATTCTTGTCGATGGGTTGGCGACTTGTTTGTAATTCGCTTAAACTTTGCTATTACCGATGAGCATCTTGATCGCCTCAATGATAACTTCAGTGATATTTTGGTCAAGGGTAAGATTGAGCTTAGTCAGGCTTTACCCAAGGAATCCAATGAGCCACATATTATTAATTTACCGCGTTTAAGAATGCACTTTAATCAGCATGGTTTTGGGCGTTTGCAAGAGTTGATTTCGGCAATTAATGACACTTGTGATAGCGGTAATCCTCTAATTTGTCATCCTGAACAACGCTAAAACCAGAAAGAGAGTTGCGGCGCGGAGCGCCGCAACTCTCTTTCTGGTTTTATGTTCTAAGCAAACTAAGCAAAACTTTTTTTGCTATATTTTTTATTCCACACGATAACCAAGATCTGATAATTGGAACCTTGACGATCGCCATTTGGGTTGGACTTTAACAAACATTTCCAAATGGACAGAACCCATAATCATCTTCTGCATTTGTAGTCTTGCCTGAGTGCCAATCTCCTTGAGCATTTGCCCTTTCTTTCCAATCAAAATCCCCTTTTGGGAATCTCGTTCCACATGAATTGTTGCCATTACCCTTGTGATTTTAGGCTGTTCGTCTACTTGATCAATACTGATTGCTACAGAATGCGGAATTTCTTCACGGGTAAGTAAGAGAATCTGTTCACGAATTAGCTCGCCCATGATGAATCGCTCAGGTTGATCGGTAACTAGATCGGGCGGATAGTAATATGGACCAGGGGGTAAGCGATCGCACATCATTGTCTGCAAAGCCTCTAATCCTTCACCTGTGACCGATGAAAACTTGGCAACCTGCCAACCATGTTCTTCGGCAAAACTTTCATAACCAGTAAAGGTATCGCCCGAATCATCACTAAGGATATCGATTTTATTAATGCCTAAAATTGTCGGAACTTTGCTTTGCAAAATTGTTTCGGCAACAAAGCGATCGCCTGTTCCCATGCGATCGCTGCCATCAACCAGCAAAACGGTCAAATCAACCGAAGAAATCGCACCGATCGCATTTTTGACAATCGTTTGACCAAGTAAATGATGCGGCTTGTGAATTCCTGGGGTGTCTACAAGAACGATTTGGGCTTCTGGCAATGTCAAGATCCCCCGTAAACGATTGCGCGTAGTTTGGGCAACGGGCGAAGTAATCGCAATTTTCTGACCAATAAGAGCATTGAGCAATGTTGACTTCCCTACATTGGGTCGTCCAACTAATGCCACAAAGCCCGATTTAAAACCTTCACCCGATTCTGGAATCATGATTATTTGCGATCGCTGTATTGAGATAGGAAACAATTATACCCTGCTATAAATGTGGACAATAGCAAAGGATTTTGGGCAACTGGCAAGCTCAAGCGTGACGTATGTGGGGCTTGTTTCTCGGCATAGGATGGTCATTGCCACACCCATCACTCTTTAACTGTCCAATGTCACCTCTAGCCATTTATCGATCAGTCCCTTGGGAGGGGTAACTTCAATTCTTTTTTGCTTGATATCCACAAAAGGAACGATCGCTTCGACAAAGGGAATTAACTCGATTTCTTCATTTTGGGAATTGCGAACTTCTAGCAAGTCATTTCCTGCGGCGATGATGCTAATTACTTCACCCAAGAGATTGCCTGTCGGTTGATGATAGACATTACAACCTACTAAATCAGCAATCATGTACTCATTAGGTTCTAGATAAGGGCGATCGCTGGTTGGGATCATCAGTACATAATTACGCAAGGATTCTGCGCGATCGCAATCATTAACACCTTCTAGGCGGACTACAAAGAGATTCTTTTTGCCTGCGACTTCACGTCCAGATAACATCATTATTTCCTGCGGTTCCGCTTTTTCTGATGCCGCAATCCAACGCTTACCCGCATTCTCAAATCGCTCAGGGAAATCCGAATAGGATAAAACTCTAACTTCACCTTTTAGTCCTTGCGGTGAAACAATTTTGCCAATTACTAACCAATCTTCTGTCATAAATTTTCCTTATAGCTGTCGCCAGTCTTGTTAGGACACGAAACTCAAGAAGCTAGTGGCTGCGCGAAGCGCCGCCACTAGCTTCTTGGGTTTTGTGTAGCTGGGTAAAACCTGTGGCGCACGCTGTGCGTGCACTACAGGTTTTACCCAGCTACTTAGTGGCAATGATAGCTCATAACATTCTTTCTATTTGTGCTAATGCGTCTAGTGCGGCGGCACGTTCTGCTTCCTTTTTACTAGAAAAATTTCGCAGACTTTGACCATATAGGCGATCGCCAACATATACTTTAGACGCAAATTCGGGCGTGTGATCAGTTCCTCCCACTTTTTCGGTGACATATCTTGGCAAAATATGACCAATATAAGACTGCACCCATTCCTGCAAGCGATTTTTAGCATCAAGATCGGCGCGAGTATTCACTAACTCAGGCGGTACTGAATCAAATAATGCCTCCACCGCAGGGCGCACTGCCTCCACATCACAATTACGATCTAGATATAAAGCACCAATCATTGCTTCAAATACACAACTCAATAGGTTATCGCTTTTATTCCCACCATCACGTAAAGCCCCTTTACCTAACAATATTTGGTGATCTAGTTCTAAGGCGATCGCAAAATTTGCTAACTGTTTCTCATCAACCAAAGCAGCACGACGACGGGTAAGTTCATCTTCACCAAGATCTGTATGTTGACGATAGAGATAGGAACCACTTAAGAAATTTAAAATGGCATCGCCCAAAAATTCCAAACGCTCATTATCTTCTCCTAAGTTAGGATTTTCATGGACGTAGGAGCGATGGGTTAGTGCCATTCGCAACAATTTTTCATTCTTAAAAATAAACAGATCTTTCATTTCTCCTAATATATACAACCTATTGAGGCTTTAAGTAGTAAAGATAAATTTTGAAAGTGCCGCGAAGTGGCACTTTCAAAAGAATGTGAAACGCTATAAAACAAATTAAGCTCGACAATTTCGATTAGAAATATTACCATCAGGCAAAATTGTTTGGCATATTTTGGCTTCATTAATCCAGCCCACATCCAACAATGCTTTTTTTAAATTAGCACTATCAAAATTTGCTCCCCGTAAATCTGCACCCGTCAAATCTGCACCCGTCAAATCTGCACCCGTCAAATCAATATTCCATAAATTTGCACCATTAAAGCAAGCTCCACATAGAATCGTACCTCTCAAAATTGCTTTACTTAAATTACTATTAATGAAATTAACATTGCTCAAATTGAGTCCACTTAAATTTGCCAACCGTAGATTAACTTCACTAAAATCCACACGATCTAAGTCAGCCTCCCGTAAATCTACTTCGCTAAGATTTGCGCCTTTTAAATTGACTCCATGTAAACTAGACTCACAGAGATCAGCTTCGCTGAGGTCAGCATTTTGTAAGTTTGCTCGACTCAAATTTGCCCGAAACAAAAAAGCATGATGTAAATTCGCATTACTTAAATCAGCATTAGAAAGATTTGCTTCGAGCAAATAAGATTTCTGGAGATTGGCATTTTGGAAATCCATACCATGCAAATTTGTACAATTGAGAATGGCAATCCGTAAGTTGGCACTGTTTAAGCTTACGTTAGTAAATTTTGCTCCGCTTAGCCCTGCATAGCTAAAGTTTGTGCGCGTAATGTTGGCATTGCTGAGATTTGCATCTATTAAACAGGCTCCACATAGATCAGCATCAGATAAATTCGCACCCGATAGATCAGTGTTACAGAGATTTGCTTCCCATAGATTGGCAAAAGCTAGATTTGCGTTGCGTAAAATCATATTACTGAGATCAGCTTTACTTAAATCTACTCCCTTCAAATCTAGCCCCTCAAAGTTTCTTTCTCCTTGGGCATAACGTTCTATCAAATTGCGTGTCTTAGCAAGATGATTCAGCATAAAAACAATAGGTTTGTATCGAAAAGAACGAATGCGTCTCTTTCTTTCATAGTGAGTTTTTTAGATTGTATAGCTGTAGTCACTTGCATTAAAATCCCAAAAGTGAGTGGCGGCGCGAAGCGCCGCCACTCACTCTTAGTTTTGTGTCCTAACAAGACTGACGACAGCCATATCATCGAAAACTTGAAAACCACGATCAGATAAAATCTAACATTTTCATCGCTTCTACCTAGATGATTGCATATTACTTTGCTTTCACCTTTTGTTGTTGCTTTTCTTGACGTTTTTCAGCTTGTTTTGCTTTTTCTTTTTCTCTTTTTATGGCATCTTTGGCATCTTTGGCGGCTAATTCAGCTTTGTACTTGGCTTCCCTTGTTTCTTCTTCTCGCTTCTCTTGGTAGTAGGCATAGTCACCAGCATATACACATAGATCGCCATCACGGATTTCGACAATTTTGTTGGCAACTTGAGAGATGAAATAGCGATCGTGGGAAATGACAGCTACTGTACCCTCATATTCGCGTAAAGCTGCCTCTAGCATTTCTTTAGCGGGAATATCGAGGTGGTTAGTCGGCTCATCAAGGATGAGGAAGTTAACAGGCGTAAGCAACATTTTGGCAAGGGCAAGTCTTGCTTTTTCGCCACCACTGAGATCCCGTACTAGTTTAAATACAGTGTCACCACTAAATAAAAATTTACCGAGAACACCACGTACTTCTTCGTGGGTCATCTTCGGGAAATCATCGTGGATCGTATGAAATACGTCTTTGTGTAAATCAAGAGCTTCGGCTTGGTTTTGCTCAAAGTAACCCACTAGCACGTTATGACCAAGGGTAATTTCGCCTTCGTTGTAGGGTTCTTTGCCAACCACCATTTTTAATAGTGTGGATTTGCCCGCGCCGTTTGGTCCTAAAAAAGCAACCCGATCGCCTCTTTCGATTTCTAGCTTTGCGCCTAAAAATAGGATTTGATCCCCATAAGCATGGGTAAGGTCTTTGATCTCGACAGTGACGCGCCCACTGCGAGAAGCAGGTGGGAAATGAAATTTTAAGGTTCTGACATCACTATCAGGGGCTTCGATGCGATCAATTTTGTCCAGTTGCTTTTCGCGGCTCTTGGCTTGGGTACTGCGGGTAGCACTAGCTCGGAAGCGATCGACGAAGACCTGTTGCTTTTCAATATACTTCTGCTGACGTTCAAAGGCGGCTCCCTGTGCAGCTTTGGCTTCAGCCTTTTGAGCCAGATAGGAGGAATAGTTACCTAAGTAAGTGGTAGATACGCCGCGCTCAGTTTCTACAATCGAGGTACAGAGGCGATCTAGAAATTCGCGGTCATGGGAAACGATCACCATCGGCGTGCTAAGCGATCGCAGATATTTTTCTAACCATTCGATGGTTTCCAAATCTAAGTGGTTAGTCGGTTCGTCCAGTAGTAACAGGTCGGGCGATTGCAGTAAAATTTTGCCTAAGCCCATCCGCATCTGCCAACCGCCGCTATATTCGCTGACAAAGCGATCTCCATCATCAGCCTTAAATCCTAGTTCTGGCAATAGCTTATCGATGCGGCTTTCTAGTTCATAGCCATTGTGGTCTTCAAACTGGCGCTGGAGTCGATCCATTTTTTTGAGAATTGGTTCATAGTCCTCGCCATCCTTTAAATTTTCTAGATGATGATGGACGATCGCTAATTCCTTTTGGATTTCACGGACTTCTTGAAATGCTTGCCACATTTCTTGTTTGACAGTACGTGTCTCCTCGATGTCAAATTCTTGGCTCAGATAAGCGATTTTGAGACTGGTTGGACGAACCACCTGCCCAGAAGTTGGTTCGATTTCCCCTGCAATAATTTTTAGCTGTGTTGATTTCCCTGCGCCATTTACGCCGACTAAACCAATGCGATCGCCTGTTTTGACTTCCCAGTTAACGTCTTTTAGGACTTCGCCAGTAGGATAGATTTTCTGTACGTGTTCAAGACGAAGCATAGATTTAGGGTAGCAACAAAACTTAACTTTTTATTAAGATTATCATTTTTTTGTAACAAATGCATCAGCCTACCCAAAACTCAGCAAGAAGAAACTAATCACAATCTGAGCAAGATTTCTAGTAATCTTTTCCATGTACTAATTTCACCATACAATTTCTAGCAGCATTAAGTTGTAAGTTCTAGTCGATCTATATCCTTAAGGCGATCGCAATTATTGTGAGACGTGAAGTCTAGACGATCTCTTTTAATTCGTAGTTTTTGTACGGATATGGAGTCTAGTAGCAATTTAACTCTTGGGTGGAAAGTAGCGATAAATTTCTTTGCGGTGCATTATCTCGACAAAAGGTAATGGTTCCATCTTGAAAGATCACACCAATTTAGTAATCTCCTACTTATAAGCATTTTCATAGCCCTGTAACTTTTTGAGATTTTTGATGTCTGTAAACCCAGAAAATTTGGGAATATCTTCAAATACAAGTGTGTTGATGGGTTTGACGTAAGGCGTACTTCCAAGATCTTGGCGATCACCATTACTGTGAGTCGTGAGTTCTAGGCGATCGCATTAACAATTGGCTTAATAGGTGTTTCGGGGAGGTGCTTTAGCTTAAATGCTTGATGTGCAATAGTTTTAGCCTCGGAGGGTTCGATCTCTGAAACACCCGTCATTAAAAGCATTGAGCCGTTTATCTTGTCTGATCTCCCCGAAACAACTATTGAGCCTTAATATTTATCTATGTGGATCAATCTCAAAAAAAGAATTTGGAAATGCAAAGATTTCTTTGTCATTATTCCTATAACAACGGGGATTTTGCTAGGAATACGCTTTTTGGGGCTATTGCAACCCCTAGAACTATCGATATATGACTTATTCTTTCAGTGGCGACCGAGAGAACCCATAGACGAAAGGATCGTGATTGTTGGGATCGATGAAGCTGACATCCAAAATTTTGGTTATCCCATTAACGATAGCACCCTCACCAAACTCCTCAACGCCATCAAGCAACAGCAACCTAGAGTGATTGGTCTAGATATCTACCGCGATTTACCAGTACCTCAAACCTATGGTTCTGAATATCAAGAATTAGTCAAACTATTTGAATCGACCCCAAACCTCATCGGCATTCGGAAAGTGGTTGTTAATCGAGAAGGTAGTGGTGTTGCCGCATCCCCAATCCTTGAAAAACTCAATCAAGTCGCTGCTAATGATCTTCTCCCTGATCGCGATGGTAAGATTCGCCGTGTGCTGCTATCGCTTAAAGACCAGCAAGGTAAAACCGTTGTCAGTTTGAGTGCTGCCCTAGCGCTCCAGTATCTCAAAAAAGAAAATATTAGTGTTGAAGTTATTGATCCGCAACTTCAGAAATATAAGTTAGGGAAAGCAATCTTCTCGCCGATAGCAGAAAATGATGGCGGCTATGTCCATCAAAGCTTGGGGGGATATCAAACATTAGCGAATTTTCGCAATTTTCAGGATAGCTTTCGTTCTGTCTCTATAACTCAAATATTAAAAGGAGAGATTTCACGGGATATCTTTCGCGATCGCATCGTTTTAATTGGAATTACTGCTGAAAGTAATACTGATTACTTTATCACTCCCTACAACAGCAATGTCTTGGGAAGTTCTTTGCCAGTTACAAGTGGCGTAAAACTTCATGCGAATATTGCTAGTCAATTGATTGCCAATGCCATTGATGATCGACCAGTCTTGCAAGTCTGGTCAAAAACTGTGGAGTGCCTATGGATTTCACTTTGGGCGATTATCAGTGGCTGGTTATGTTGGAATCGTCGCCACATCAGACCAATCACTCAATCCAAGTTTACTTTCCGTATCCCTTGGCTCACTCTATCGATCGCAGGTTTAGGCATCGGTCTATTTACCACCAGCTATGGCGTATTCTTGCTGGGTTGGTGGATTCCTGTCGTACCGTCATTGGTTGCTCTGTTTGGTTCAGCGATCGCGATAACAGGCTATACAGCCCTCAGTGCTAACGAAGCTCGTAGACGCGCCTTGCTTTCGGTTATTCCTGACTTGATGTTCAATGTTAGTGGTGATGGCATTTATCTAGGTCAGATTAACTATGAGAGTAATATCAAGGTAGCTTTTCCTGACTTGGAGAATATTGGCAAGCATCTTTCCCAAATCCTACCGATTGAAATCAGTGATCGCCATCTTTTTCATATTCGCCAAGCTCTAAGCACAGGAAAGCTCCAAATTTATGAACAGAAAATATGGGTTGACAGTAATTATCAATATGAAGAAGTTCGTATTGTCGTTAGTGGAGTGAATGAAGTGCTGTTTATGATCCGCAATATTAGCGATCGCAAACAAGCAGAACTAGTTATCCAAAACAAAAATATGGAATTGGCTCATACCTTAGATGCTCTCATAACTACTCAAAAACAACTTATCGAATCAGAGAAGTATGCCGCCCTCGGTAGTATGGTTGCGGGTATTGCCCATGAAGTGAATACACCTGTTGGCAATAGTCTCATGGCAGCTTCCATTCTAGAAAATGCTACCGTTAAATTTAACGAAGCTTTCCATCGCGGCGAACTCAAAAAATCTAGCTTACAAGCATATTTAGACAAAGCTAAAAGTAGTAGCGAAATTCTCTTAGAGAACTTACAACGTGCCGCCGAACTGATCCAAAACTTTAAGCAAGTTGCTGTCGATCAATCTAACCTAGAACAGCGTAGCTTTCAAGTCAAAGATTATATCGAAAGGATTTTGGTGAGTTTAGACCCACAAATCAAACATACGCCTCACCAAGTCATTGTCCGAGGTGATCAGGCGATCGCGATGCGGAGTTATGCAGGTGCATTTTCGCAAATTGTCACCAATCTAGTAATGAATTCCCTAACTCATGCCTATCATGGATTAGATAAGATTGGGAAGCTCCAGTTTGAACTGACTCAGCAAGATGACAAAGTAATCATCATCTATACTGATGATGGCAAAGGGATTCCCGAAGAGAGTTTACCTAGAATTTTTGATCCTTTCTTTACAACAGCCAGAGATAGAGGTGGTAGTGGTTTAGGTTTATATATTATCTATAACCTTGTAACTCAGAATCTTAAGGGAAGCATTCTTTGCAAAAGTGAAGTTGGTATAGGGACAAAGTTTATCATCACCTTGCCACTTAATTTAGAGTTATCTCAAAGCTAAAACCTATGGCGCACGCGCAGCGTGCGCCATAGGTTTTAGGGAATTAAGCTGAGGATGTCGTTAGGAGAATGAGCAAGCACATCAGCACCATAACTTCTTAACTCTTCTTCCGAGCCATAGCCATAGGTAACACCGATCGCGAAGATTTGGTTTTGTTTTGCACCAATGACATCATGGTAGCGATCTCCAATCATCACGGTTTGCGAATTATCAAGATTTTCACTCAGCAAAATATGACGAATGAGTTCCGCTTTAATGCTGCGTGTACCGTCTAATTCACTGCCATAAATGCCATCAAAGAAGGACAACAAACCAAAATGTTTGATAATCTGTTTGGCATAAAGATGGGGCTTTGAGGTTGCCACATAGATGAGATCGCCTTTAACCCTGATTAATTCAAGGACTGCGGGAATTTCAGGGTATAAGAAGTTTTCAAATAAGCCAACTGTCGAAAAGCGATCGCGATAAAAAACAATTGCTTGATCGATCAGAACTTGATCATCCGTTTCTAAAAGTTTTGCAAAACTATTGGTCAAAGGAGGACCAATGCACCATAGCAAGTCATCGTTACTGGGTGGTTGTTTGCCAAGTTGAACAAGTGCGTGTTGGATACAAGTGGTAATTCCAATCTTAGGATCGGTTAGAGTTCCATCAAGATCAAATAAGACGGCAACCATGATGTTTACTTCTCTTCTTTAGATTTTACATAAAGAGAACTGTGGCGCAAAGCGCCACAGTTCTCTAGGGATTTTGATCAGAACTAAGCTGCGATCGCCTGATATCTTGACCTTCGATAATGGTGTGTAGTTGCCAACTAGGATCAATGTCAGGAAAATCTGCACGATAATGAGCGCCCCGACTTTCAGTACGAAATAGAGCCGATCGCACTAATAAATAGGCATAGTCAGCTAGATTCCGAGTTTCGATCCATAGACGTGAAGGTTCGGCAAGTTGAGTTAGCTCCGCTTGCCATGTACTAATTTGTGACAAGGCAATTTCTAAATCAGCCTGAACTCGACAAATCCCCACCGCTTGCCAACTGAGATTTTGAATTCCAGATTTAATATTTTGGATAGTTGCTGAATTACCATGATTTTGGATCTTAGGTGCGATCGCTTTTGGAGTCTTAAAAATCTGAGTCTGTTGAGAACAAACCTGTTCTGCTAATCTTTCTCCAAACACAAAGCATTCTAAAAGAGAGTTACTAGCCAGACGATTAGCACCATGTACACCCGTACTAGCAGTCTCACCGACTGCATATAGTCCCTCAATGGAAGTAGCCCCATGAGAATCAACGACAATTCCTCCCATGCAATAGTGGGCGGCGGGAGTTACGGGGATCGGCGTAAAGAAAATATCAATTTGCCACTGTTGACAGATTTTAATGATATTCGGAAATCGATGGGCGATCCTCTCTCTGGAAATCGGCTGTAAATCTAGAAATACGGTGGGTTCTTTGGTTTTTTTGAGATGGTTAAATATGGCACGGCTGACGACATCGCGAGGTGCTAGCTCACCTTTGGGATGGTAATTAAAGGCAAAGCGATCGCCTTGATGATCGATTAAATGTGCGCCTTCTCCACGTACTGCCTCGCTGATCAGAAATCTGGGAGCATTGGGTAAAGCGAGAGCCGTCGGATGGAACTGCACAAATTCCATATCACGGATGATTGCTCCTGAGCGCCATGCGATCGCGACACCATCACCTGTACTTGAGGGTGGATTGGTATTTTGTGAAAATACCTGAGCGCCACCGCCTGTCGCCAAGACAACGACTGGCGAAATCAAGCAGCCAATTTCCTGATTTTCTTCTAGATAAAAAACTCCGTTACAACGCCCCTGAGCTATGAACAGATCTAAAATTAGGGTTTGACTCAAAACTTGAATACTCGGATTTTGGAGTACCGCCGCCGCAAGCTTAGATACCAGCGCTCGCCCTGTTGTGTCCGCCGAATGTAATACCCTTCTCTTGGAGTGAGCAGCTTCTAAAGTTAGTGCTAAGCTCCCGTCTTCAGCGCGATCGAAGTCCACACCCAAAGCAATCAGGTTTTGAATTTGTCGAGGTGCAGCATTAACAAGTACATCGACTGCTTCGATATCGCACAAGCCCACACCCGCGATCAATGTATCTTTACCATGAAACTGAGGTGCATCATCTTTATCAACAACCGCCGCAATCCCACCCTGCGCCCAGTCACTAGCTGAAGTTGACAAGTTATCTTTAGTCACTAAACCAATTCGCCAGTTTGGTGCTAAGTCTGTGAGTCGAAGTGCAGTATACAGTCCAGCAGCACCGCTGCCGATAATCAAAGCATCAAACCTTGTCTGGTTCATTAAGTAAAGCCAAGTTGTCAGTAGTCGATATTATCTCACTAGATCAATATCATTGTCTTGAGGCAATCTGCGATCAATATATACCACCAAAAAATCAGAAGTTTCACTAAACACTAAGTTTAGTGAAACTTCTGATTTTATCCTTTAGCTCACAAAAGCTCTCTTAGACTAACAGCTACAATGATTAAAATCTAAAGTCTGTTCTAAAACAAACAGTGAAATCAAATAATTTCGGTTAATATATATTTAAGATAGTCAAAAAGTCTTTTCTCCAATACGTCTGACTAATAAACCAAAGTAAAATATTATGGTTAGTACATTTTCAAGAGATAGAATCGCTACAGCAGAAGAACAAATCGAAGATAGAAGGCAAGAAATTGCTTACGATACTAGAGAATTTACAATAGAATACATAGTCAATAAATACTTAGAGAAAAATGATGATGATCTAAGCGATATTTATGTGCCTGAATACCAGAGGGAATTCGTATGGGATATTAAGCGTCAATCTAGATTAATTGAATCTATTGTGCTTGGTCTACCCATCCCCCTGCTTTTCGTAGCTGAAATTAAAGAAACTGGTAGGCTAGAAATCGTTGATGGTTCCCAAAGAGTTAGAACTCTTGCCGCTTTTATCACTAACCAGTTGCAATTAGCTAATTTGAGGACATTAAATTCTCTGAATGGCTTCAAATTTGAAGATTTTGCTCCATCTCGTCAAAGAAAGTTTAAAAATATTCCCATCAGAATGGTTGTTCTTTCAGATAGGGCTAATGAAAGTGTACGAAACGATATGTTTGATCGTATTAACACTAGCAGTCTTGACTTAGCTCCTATGGAGACTAGGAAGGGAGTATATAGAGGTGATTTTATTGACTTTATTTTTGAATGTTCAAACAACCAAACATTTATTAAGCTTTGTCCAATTTATAAATATTTCCAAAATAGATATGAAGAAGCGGAGCTTATTCTAAGATTTTTTGCCTTTTCCGAAACCTATCCAAAGTTTTGCCTTCCTGACGACATAACAGATCTTGATAGAACAGGTGTGGCAAGATTTCTTGACGAGTATGTTTTAAGTAAGAAAGGTACTTTTACAGAGACAGAGAGAAATCAAAAGCTATTTGATTTTGGAGAAATGTTAGAATTTGTAGGTAAGAATTTTCCAAGCGGATTTAGAAAGCGGCACGATTCGGAAGCGACTAGTCGCAACTATTTTGAGGCTATATCAGTTGGTTCACATCTAGCTCTTAAGAGTAAGCAAAACTTAGAAATTAAAGACTTATGGAAACCTCTAGAAAAGAATAATCAGACAATTTCTTTTAATATTCCTATTGATCGGTATCAGACACACAAGCCCGAAAATATGTTAAGAAGAATTGATTATGTTAAGGCGAAGCTTCTTAATTATAGTTTATGAGAGAATTTATAAGAGATTTCGATAGGCGAGTAGTTGAAGTTGATAAGTATTTTGACTTGGTTGATAGAATTGAGCAACTTGGGGCTTTTTCTACAAACTCGATAACCTTTCCTTCAGGTGAGTATATAGTTGATAGCGATCTTCAAAAAATCCTGAGATCTCATTGTTATTTACTCTTGTATAATCTGATTGAATCTTCTATTAGAAATGGGATAATTGCTATCCATGATGAAATTATTCTTGACAATCTAACTTACAAAGATTTGAGTCCAAAAATCAAAAAGTTATGGCTGTCAAATGATCGTAGTAAAAGTTTCATAAGTCCAAATATTAAGAAGGATACTATTGCAACAAATCTTCAGACAATAATTGAATCTATTCTTGATGATGAAACAGTCTCACTAGATGAAAGCAATATTCCAATATCTGGAAATCTTGATGCTAAAACTATCAATGAATTGATAAATATGTATGGTTTTATTGGAAATTTAGGTGTTTCAGCTAGAGAAATGGATTGGATTCTTGATTTTGTGGTTAAGATTCGATGTGATTTAGCTCACGGGAATGTATCATTTAGTGACGCATCGAATGAAATTATTTGGAATAGATCAATTAGTGATATTGATAGCAGTGACAGAGTTTACAGATACTTAGTTGATGATAAACAGAAGATAGTTAGATATCTAACACATCTTCTGCAAAATATTGATGATTATATTGAGAGCAAAAAGTACAAAGCATAGTCAAATTATTAATAATTTGAGGATTTCCAGATTGTTAATGAAAAAGCGGCGCATTGCGCCGCAATCATCTATGGGGTAACTGTGAGTTTTTTTAAGACTTCTTTAGTTCGGAGTCCCTGTTTCACCCAAGTCTCTACTTGTTGCACTTTACTGGTTACTCCCACAACAAAGCGCGTGTAATTCTCTGGACTAGAACTATCTACAGGAGCAACGGCATCAAGCTCAGGCTGAGATGACCAATCCGTAGCACAGGCACGAATCTCCTTGCCAGCCCAACGCGAAAACCATGCAGCAATAAAACCCGCTTGCAACTGATGCCAAGGCAAATTACCTGATTGCAAGCCAATTTCGCTACCTGTGGTCAAAACCGAATTTTGGGTAGTCACGACAATTAGCCCATGTTGGCGATGACTAAAATCAAGGGTCAAAACTCCCATGCCATGCACAGTCCAGAGTTGGCGCATCGTTGCCAAAAATTCCACTGCATTAGTTGCCATAATTGTTTTGCCTTGATAAGACTCAATCTCGCCACGAATATGATCGTAGAAAGAACCACCCCAACCAAAGCCAAAGGTATAGAGCGCTAGAGTTCCCGCCTGTCCTGCCTCAGACTGAAGCGATCGATGGATACTTCGCAATAAAAAATCTGGTACAGCAACTAGGCGATCGCCTTGTCGAGTAGAAAGCAAACCCGTTGCAGGATCGGACTTAACGTAAAAACGGGGGGAAAAGTAATTTCCAGCAATTGAATTAGGAATCATTGGCTTAACCATTGGTGGGCGATCGCAACATAAGGCAGTAACAAATCTGCATTCTCCTTAGGAAGATTGGCTTGCACAGATTTTTGTAAAGAGCGATAGACAAAATCATTAACCCGTTGATTTTTCAAAGCCAACATAATGTTTTGCATCCAATACAGCAACCGATCTTTGAGCAGTTCTTCATCTTGCAATAGCATGGCGGTAGCGCAGTAACGCAATACTAGAGCCATATCCCGATTGCATTTGTTGCCACCATCGTGAGTTACCTTGGCTGCCACATCAGGAGCCGTAGTTTTAATCTGTTGCATTACCTGAGCAAGGATGGCATTTTCCTTAGCTTGGACTAAATCATAGGTTTGGCGACGCTGTTGCCAAGAATTGATTGTCCGATCCAAAGTTTGTAAATCTTCTGGTGTGATATACGAGCCATCGGCGCGATCTAACACAGTTTCTAAGAGAGTAAGCATAATTTTAAAGATTTAAAAAAATTTAATTAGTTTAGTGAAATTATTATATTGACTCTTCCACTTTTGTCAGAAAAATTCAAGAGTTTCTACGAATCAGGAAAATTAACTAGTAAATCCTCAAGCAAATTGAGATCCTCCTCCTTCGCAGTTACAATTTCCTGACTCTCAACATTCCATTCAATTTGCTCAATTAACTCTTGTGTGGTTAAAGATTCTAAGTTAGGAATATCATCTAAACCCAACAAAAAAGGTGATGGACGAGGAATTGAATTTGGTAGCGCACCATTCAGATTTGATTGCTCCTCAATGGGCGATCGCGGCGATCGCGAAGGTTTATCTTTCTCTAAATCCTCAATAAAAAATACTCTCAAGGCTTTGACAAGCGATCGCCATAGCCTTTTTAGCCATTGCAGCCAATTGGGCAAACGATACTTACGCGGTTTGTTGCGTCTTCTCACCTCAAATCCCTCCTAAATCGATTGAACTAGCTGACTCAGAGCCATTGGCAATGTCTTGATCTAACAACCTTTTTTCAATCTCTTGAGCAGTAGCCCCAGAGTTTAACCAAAACTCAGCCGCTTTGATGCGCGTCTCCGAACCAATCAAAAATCGACAAAAGTTATTACCCATTGAATAGCATTGAATTTCCGTACTACTCAAACCACGATTGAGCATTACTGAAAAGAACCCTGCTAGTAGCCCTGCGTACAGAAAACACACTGGCTTACCAATATTACCCATCGACTTCGCCACTGCCGAGTCAAAAAGATCGATGAAAATAAAACCTTCGCGAATAGAACTAAGATCGACATTCCATTTACCCCAACCCTGTGCTGTTAAAGGCCACCACCAAGTTTCTAGTGCAAACTTCAGACTAGATTTGTTGATGCTTAAACGATAGTCTCTCTCAAACCATACTTTAAAATCTTTGGCATCCTCAATCCCCCAATCCTTACCAATCAAATACATCAACCAACCAGAAGCCTCCCCCACTTCATGTTCTAGCCCCTTCAGTAACGACACAATAAAATCGTCACTAGCTAACACATATTGATGTTGATTCCAGTCTTTAATTTGCCCTTTAGACTGATCAAATTGAAAAAAAGTATGGCGGCTATAATGGCATACTTGCGATAAAGAAGTTAATGGAAGAATTGCTTCTTCATTAGGATAAAAGGGTGTTTTTGTCATTTGAGTTCCTTCAATGTGAATAAATGGGAATTTCCATAAATCTCAGAAAAACAGTCAATTAGATTACCGATCTCAAACCCTAGATTATTCTGGGGATAATAACATTTGACTTAAGTCAGTAGTAAAGGTGGAATCAATTTCAGCCATTTTTTCTAAAGCCGATCGCAAAATTAGTTTACCTTCTTCAACTAAAACATCACCAGTCAATGGATGGATGAGATTTTGTTGAGCGCGTTTGCCGATTAAGACTTTTAACTCTCCTAGCGAACCTATATACATACCTTGAGGAACTTCAATTACAACGCCATCTCGAATAACTCGCGCTTGACAAGCCAAACGTGAATTCTCTTTAGATGTAGTGATAAAACTTAAAGTTAATATCTCTTGGTCATTTTTAGGACTTAGAGCATCTTTCCCCTCTTGGACATATATATGGCAAGTTGCACACCTGCCCTGACCGCCACAGGCTTGGAGTACATTCATCTCCTGTTCCAGCAAAACACTGAGTAAAGTGCTATCAGTTAAGACCTCCACCTCTTGATTTAATGGTTGTAGTTTTATTTGTTTCACTTATATCTCATTAAACAGTGGAAATTAGCTTGGCAACATCAGCAGATAGAGGCTTAGCTTTTAATATCTGTGAGAAGTCAATAATAACCCGCTCACATTCCTTTAAGAAAGCTCTGACCCAAGTTTGCACATCCTGCAATTGTTCAGGAGTTAATGGTGCAATCTGCTCAGTGAGAAAAGGACAACTAATTTGACCTTGATAGTCAATTTTCCAATATTCCAAAGATGGATGCAGGGTTACTAGACTTGAGTGGGTTTTTTTCCAATAGTTAGCGATCGCCAAAGGTCCCAAATAGCCAGAACTATATTTAGTCAACCGATTTAGGGCAACAAGAGTCGCCTCCCATGTCAAGGTATCAATGTCGGTAACCGCGTCAGAGATGAGAGATTGATTCTGAATAGAATTTTGAATACTACTTTTCAGGGCATTACGAATTAATGCTTTCCGAAATAAATGCACATTATGAGGATGAATACTCACCACATCATGCACGCCTCTGTCAATTGCCCATTCTCGAAAAAAATCACTAACCTCAATTTGATCGACCAACAGAATAATTGGTAAATTCTGCCATTGTTTGAGACAACGACGACAAACCTCTAACCAATTTAAATCTTCTAATTTGCCTAATAAAATCAGATCAGGAGATTGCCTAGTGACAGCCTGAACTAACTGTTGATAATTGGAGCAGAGATCAGGAACCCAACGATTATCTTTCTTAATTTCTTCAAGAATGACTTGCGATATATTTGGTTTTGACTCAGCTAGAGCTAAATGTATAAGCCGCTTTGCTGGATGCTGGTGATCCATTAATTCTTCAAAAAAAGAATCCGAATTATTCATTGTTAATGTTTGCATCGCGCGATTTATTATGTTGTTTTTATTAAAATTTTTATGCTATTTCAAGCTTAAATTCAGATTGATATTAATAAAATGATTTAAAAAATGATTTAAAAAAATTAGAATAGCCTACTTAGAAATCCCCCTAATCTGAAACATATATATTTTCAAGTCTGTGATTAACAGAATTGCTTCGTTCTGCAAAGGCAGGACAAAACTTGGTTA
Source organism: uncultured cyanobacterium (assembly GCA_963703315.1). Taxonomy (GTDB): domain Bacteria; phylum Cyanobacteriota; class Cyanobacteriia; order Pseudanabaenales; family Pseudanabaenaceae; genus Pseudanabaena. Next base: position 1,103,574 of record OY969811.1, read on the forward strand.
ATTTATATAAGCCATGAAAATGCTACAGGTAGAGGTAATAAGAATTTTGTTAATCAGTTTATAACCTCTCAAAAGATAACTACCTAAAAATTAAAAAAAATATGTAATTTTTAACACTAGCCCCAATCATTAGCCAATAAAAAAAGCAATCTATAACATTTTTACTTTTTGCTCAGGAATCGCTAAGTAACCTTTCTAAAATCTCTTGAGTAATCAAGTTCCCCTCTTGAACTAGTAACTCTCCTGTTAAAGGATGGTAGATATTGCGTGGGGCAAGTCGATTTTTTAGTCTGGAAAAAATTTGAACTAGTTTTTTGTCGGTTTTATTATCTAAATAAAATACAACTCCATCGGCTACCACTGAAGCTTGACAGGTCAGACGATAAAGAGATAAATCGCGGCGCGTATTCTTGAGGGTTACTTGTTCTAAGGACTGCATAGGACTAAGGCTATTTGCACCATCAAAAACCCTTAAAGCGCAAGTCCCGCAAGTTCCTTGTCCCCCACAGGTTGCCGCTAATTCTACTTTGGCGTGTTTAAGCGATCGCCACAATGCATTTTTGGCAGAGACGTTGATCGTGATTCCTAGAGGTTCAAGTTTAATACGAGGCATAGAGATGATAATTCTGCCAAAAAAGCTTAATGATTATACCAAAGCACAAAATGACTATGCCATTTTGTGCTTTATAGCTGTAGTCATTTATGTTAGGACAAAACCAAAACCCAAAAGAGAGTGGCGGTGCGAAGCGCCGCCACTCTCTTTTGGGTTTGAAGAAAAAAGCTGTACTCTCATGAGTGCAGCTTTGCTTTTGTAGAGTTTATATAGCTGTTGCCATTTACATCAGGACAAATCAAAAAACTAGAAGCGAGTGGCGGCGCTTTGGGTCGCCACTCGCTTCTAGTTTTTGTGTCCCAAAAAGACTGATGACAGCTATAGATTGCCTCTAGTGGAGATTCGCAAATCTAACCGAGAACCTTGCGAGAGGTTGCCACAACGTTGTCAACGGTGAAGCCAAACTTCTCATAAACTACAGGACCTGGAGCCGAAGCACCGAAGGTATCCATACCGATCACTGCGCCTTCAGAACCGACATACTTGTGCCAGCCAAAGGTGCTGCCAGCTTCAACACTGACGCGCTTCTTAACGGATGTAGGAAGTACAGATTCTTTATACTCATCAGATTGCTCATTGAAGAGTTCTTGACAAGGCATAGAGACTACACGCACAGCCTTACCTTCGCCCGCGAGAATTGCCGCAGCCTTAACAGCTAGATCAAGTTCGGAACCTGTAGCAATAATAATTAACTCAGGATTAGGAGCATCAACAACGGTATAAGCACCCTTCTTAGCGCCTTCGATGGAAGTACCAGCAAGGTTCTTCACATTCTGACGAGTGAATGCGAGGAAGCTAGGACGCTTACGGTTGGCGATCGCCACTTGGTAAGCCGCTACAGTTTCGTTAGCATCGGCAGGACGGATGGTCAAGGAGTTAGGAATTACACGCAAAGATGCAATGGTTTCTACGGGTTGGTGCGTAGGTCCATCTTCACCGAGCATTACGGAGTCGTGGGTGAGGATGTACAATGCACCGATTTCTGCTAATGCCGAGAGACGCATTGCGCCACGCATATAGTCAGCGAATACGAGGAAGGTTGCACCATAGGGAATTGTGCCGCCGTGAAGCGCCATACCATTCATGATTGCGCCCATACCATGCTCACGTACACCAAAGCGGAAGTTACGACCTTCGTAAGAACCGTATTGGAAATCAGCTAGCCCTTTAACGTAGGTCATGTTGGAGTGAGCCAAGTCAGCAGAACCACCCAAGAATTCGGGAAGTACTGGAGACAATGCATTCAAGCAAGCTTCAGAAAGAAGACGGGTTGATGTTTCCTTTTGAGCAACGGGTTCAAGAGCCTTTTCCCAACCTTCAGGAAGTTCACCAGCCATGATCCGCTTGAATTCAGCAGCTTCCGCAGGATATGCCTTTTCGTAAGCAGCAAAGCGCTCATTCCATTCTGCTTCAGCCTTAGCGCCCTTATCGATCGCTTGACGGAAACGGGTAAGCGCATCGGCAGGTACATCAAAAGGCTCATAAGTCCAACCGAGGTTAGCGCGGGTTGCAGCAACTTCATCGCCACCGAGAGCCGCACCGTGAACGCCAGCAGTACCAGCTTTCTTAGGAGAGCCATAACCGATGGTGGTGGTGACAACTAGCAAGCTGGGCTTGTCGGTGACAGATTTAGCTTCGGCAAGCGCCTTAGCGATCGCATCAAGGTCTTCATTACCGTCAGCAACCTTAACAACGTGCCAACCGTAAGCTTCGTAGCGCTTGCCGACATCTTCAGTAAATGCGAGGTCGGTGCTGCCATCGATGGAGATGCTGTTGCTGTCGTAGAGCATGATCAGCTTGCCAAGCTTGAGGTGACCACCTAAGGAAGCCGCTTCGGAAGCAATGCCTTCCATGTTGCAACCATCACCAAGGATGACGTAGGTATAGTGATCAACGATGTTGTGACCAGGTTTGTTGAAGCGAGCTGCTAAGTGTGCCTCAGCGATCGCCAAACCAACAGCATTACCAACACCTTGACCGAGAGGACCTGTGGTGACTTCGACACCTGCGGTTTCAAAGTTTTCAGGGTGTCCGGGGGTGGGGCTACCCAACTGACGGAAATTTTTGATGTCTTCGATGCTGACGCTGTCATAGCCAGTCAAGTGCAGCAAGGAGTATTGCAACATACAGCCATGTCCTGCGGAGAGGACAAAGCGATCGCGATCGACCCACTTAGGATTTTTAGGATTAAACTTTAAAAACTGATCGAACAGCACAAAAGCCATTGGTGCTGCGCCCATCGGCAGACCGGGGTGACCAGATTTTGCTTTTTCGACCGCATCGATCGATAAAAAGCGGATGGAGTTAATGCAGAGTGTCTCAAGGGTTTGAGGTTTCGAGGGTGCAGCGACCATAGTTACAATTGCTTAGAAAAATTTTGTACTCAATCAGGTACATTTTCCCTCAAAACTGTCCCATAACAATAACAAATTTTAATATTTGGTAGCGTCCTACTCAATTTAGGTTGACATCTATAGGGTAGACGCGGCATGAACGGTCTTGTCATATAGGAAATATCAAACCATAAAACCTGTGGCGCACGCGCAGAGTGCGTTACAGGTTTTAGATTGTGCCGAGATAATTATGGGGTGTATCGAAATCCAAACAATTGTTACGGCATCTTAAAATCAGTGATCCCTAACAATTTAAGTATTACCATATACACAGATAGGAAAAAGATCCTAAACAAAGTTCTCTAGATATTCCTCTAAAGGTGATAGTTATGAACGGCTTAACACAAAAATTCATTAATATGGTGGAATATTTAAGCGATGCGATCGCCAAAATTTTCACACCGAGTAAAGACGATTTTCCTGCTACGGGCGCACAGCCCTACAACGGCGATCCCGCATCGGAACATTCCAAATAGAAAAAAGAGAGGTGCGTTGCACCTCTCTTTTTTTATCCCAAGAAGTGAGTGGCGGCGCGATGCGCCGCCACTCACTTCTTGGGGTATAGCTATAATATCGTTAACTTTTTTAGAGATGCTTCTCGATGACGCAAAACTTATTCCCAATGCCGCCATTAGCATCGCTAAACCCTTATCAATGGGCAAGAAAAAACTTATTTAGCAGTTGGTTTAATAGTCTCCTCACCGTTTTTTGTGTATGGTTCATCTATCAAGTTGCTGGAGGACTATGGATTTGGGCAACAACCAAAGCCCAATGGACAGTTGTAAGTAGCAATTTACGGTTGCTTTTGGTGGGGCTGTACCCTGTAACTGAGTTTTGGCGGTTGTGGATTGTTTTAGCGATCGCAGGTTTACTTTCAGGCATCTCATGGGGACTATGGGGCAGATTTAGCCGTAACGTAGCGATCGCGATTGGTTCTTTATCCATAGCCCTTGCGATTTTGCTACCCGTTGATTTGGCATTCAAAATTTTGACTTTAGCCATTAGTGGCGCGATCGCCATCGGTTTTCTGATTGGTCAGCAATCCAAGCGGTTTAATCAAAGTTCTCTAATTTTGGCGATCGCTTGGTTATTATCTTTACCGACTTCTCTATGGTTGGTGGGCGGCAATTGGGGACTAGTTCCTGTCGATGTGAATGTTTGGAATGGATTGGTTTTAACTTTAATTATTGCAATCTCAGGCATTACTTTTTCTTTTCCATTGGGCGTATTACTAGCTTTAGGAAGACAAAGCACATTACCCCTGATCAGGTTATTCTGCATCTTTTATATTGAACTCGTGCGCGGATTACCCCTCATCGGCATTCTGTTTATGGCACAGGTGATGTTGCCCTTATTTTTACCCTCAGGCTTAGAAATTGATCGAGTATTAAGAGCGATCGCCGCTTTTGTTCTATTTAGTGCGGCTTACCTTGCCGAAAATGTGCGTGGTGGTTTGCAATCAATTCCTAAAGGACAAGCGGAAGCTGCGAGAGCATTAGGGTTAAATATCCCCTTGACAATTACTTTAATCGTCTTACCCCAAGCTCTCAAAGCCTCAATTCCTGCAATCGTCGGTCAATTTATTGGTTTGTTTAAAGATACTTCGCTAGTAGCGATCGTGGGTTTAATAGATTTAATGGGTGTGGCGAGAACGGTACTATCCCAGCCAGAATTTATCGGTCGATATGCCGAAGTCTATCTCTTTGTCGCTTTAATTTATTGGACATTCTGTTTTTCGATGTCGCAACTTAGTCAGAAGTTAGAAAGGAAGTTGCAAAATTGATAACTCACCTTACGCAGAGCAAAGATCTGCCCTCATCCCCCAGCCCCTTCTCCCAGAGCGGGAGAAGGGGAGAAAAATAAATTTATAAAAGTTTTCTTGTCCCCCTCTCCTGCGGGAGAGGGGCTAGGGGTGAGGGTCTTACACCTATTTGCCAATACAAAATCTACTAAAAATCTGATCTAAAACTGATTCTGTAACTTCTTCGCCAGTAATCTCGCCGATCGCACTGATTGCTGACCGCAAATCAATCGTCCAGAAATCAAGGGGCAAATGATCGGCGATCGCTATTTGGACATTATCTAAGGATTGGACAACTCTCAACAAACAAGCTTTTTGGCGTTGATTAATCGCAACTTCCAGATTAGCAGCAGCGATCGCCTCTTGTTGGATACATTTTAGAATTGCCGCTTCCAAATCTTCAATTCCCTGTTGTTGAGCCGCCGCCGTTTTGACAATGGGAATGCCCTCACCCCCCAGCCCCCTCTCCCATGAAGGGAGAGGGGGAGTAAGAGTGTATTCTCCTCTCACTATGGCAGAGGGGCTGGGGGTGAGGGCAAGATCAATCTTATTCATCACCAAAATCACAGGGCGATCGCGAATAATTTCGTAGATTTCAGTATCTTTTTCAATCCAGCCAACACTGGCATCAATGACCATTAAGACTAAATCAGCGGACTGGGCGGCTAGGCGCGATCGCTCAACCCCGATTTTTTCTACTACATCTTCTGTTTCCCTAATCCCCGCTGTATCGAGAACTTGAATAGGAATGCCACCGACTACCAATTGCGAATCAACCACATCGCGAGTTGTCCCTGGTAAGTCAGTCACGATCGCCCGATCGCTGCGACTCCATGCATTCAAAAGACTGGATTTACCGACATTAGGACGACCGACAATTGCTACTTTAAGACCTGTTCGTAATAGTTCACCGCGATCAGCAGTTGCTAAAATCTGTTGCGATTCTTGAGAGACAGTCATGATCTCTGCCTTGACCCATTCGACATCAAGAGGAGGCAAATCATCTTCAAAATCAATTCTTGCTTCAATTTCCGTTAAGACATTGAGGCATTTACCACGCAAATATTTTAAGGAATGGGCAAGTTTGCCTCGGAGAGAAGCGATCGCCGATTGGGCTGCCTGAGCAGACTTTGCCCCCACGAGATCGTTAATACTTTCTGCTTGGGTGAGGTCGATTCTGCCATTGAGAAAAGCCCGTAAACTAAATTCTCCTGCTTCCGCAAGTCTTGCGCCATGCTCTAAACAAAGGTTTAGCACCTGTTGCACTGCCATAATTCCACCATGACAGTGAAATTCCACCACATCTTCACGAGTGAAGGAACGTGGTGCTTTCATTAATAGAAGTAAACTTTCATCGATAATTGTATTAGTTAATGGATTGCGAATATAGCCGTAGAGAATACGATGACTTTCCCAAGTTTGTTTCCCTCCCGCGCTGAAAATTTGCTGGGCGATCGCCACAGCGCGATCGCCTGATAATCTCACAATACCCACACTTCCTTGTTGAGGAGAAATAGCAGTAGCGATAGCCGCGATCGTGTCAGATAAACTCATGCGATTTTTTTATAATTAAGAGAAATATAAACTATTTAAAAACAATCCACCAATGGAATGAATTGAGGACTTACGCAAAAATGACTGCAAACCCGCATCTCATCGTTGAAGCAATTCATGAGTTGCCTCGACATTTTATTATTTTGCCTAAGTCCCCAAAATAATATTCAAGCAAGTTTTCGTAATGTTTTACTAAGCTTTGTTGTCTAAGATATAGAATAGAATTAGGACATAAAGAAACAAAGTTTATATTAAAATAAAAGACTAACTTTGCATTATGTAGGGGAATAAGACACTTTTTAGTTCAAGGCAGTTCAAGGCAATAGATGATCAATATAGGTGCAATCTCTGAATTGCATCTAACTAGCATACCTCATCAATTTGCACAGTCCTAGTTAGGAGCCATCAGTGGCTTTCAATCCATTGAGGTATGTCAATTTATTATCTATTGTTGAATTAACTTCGCACTTGGGTGTTCTGAAATTATGCTTATGTTTACTAATAGTGATTTACCAACTTACCCAGACAAGCGTAAAAACCCTACAAATAAAGTGACAAAGAAAAAATCGAATAATGGTATTAAAGAGTCTTTACGACTGCATCAAGCAATTTTAGACAGTGCTAATTATTCTATTATTGCCACCACAATTGATGGGGTGATTTGTGCATTTAATGCAACGGCTGAACGATGGCTAGGGTACTCAGCATCAGAAATGATCGGGAAATGTACTCCTGAACGGTTTCATGATCCTCTAGAAGTTCAACAACGGGCGATCGCTTTAACCGAGGAGTTAAATCAACCTATCCCTGTCGGTTTTGAGGTATTTATCGCCAAAGCAAAATTAGGTCAAATAGAAGAAACTCAATGGACATATATCCGCAAAGATGGTTCGCGATTTTCTGTAAATTTGTCCATATCTGCATTACACGATGAAAATCATAACATCTCTGGATTTTTGGGAGTTGCTAATGATATTTCAGAACGAAAACAAGCTGAAGAAAAACTATATAAAACCTTACGAGAGTTAGCATTTCAGAAATTTGCTCTTGATCAAGCGGCAATCGTGGCAGTCACAGACTTAGATGGGGCAGTTACCTACGCAAATAGTAAGTTTTGCGAGATTTCTGGCTATAGTGAAGAAGAATTATTAGGAAAAAACCATCGCTTTATTAATTCAGGCTATCATTCTAATGAATTTTTTGCCGATTTGTGGGACACAGTTGCTACTGGTAAAGTCTGGCGGGGCGAAATTCGGAATAGGGCTAAAGATGGTTCCTTTTATTGGACTGACAGCACGATTATTCCTTTGTTAGATGAAAGAAATAAACCCACACAATATTTAGCGATTCGTTTTGATATTAGCGATCGCAAAAAATTTGAAGCAACTCTCCGCCTACAAGAACGGGCGATCGCCGCCAGCCACAACGGCATTGTTATTACTGACAATCGCCTGATGAACAACCCAATTGTCTATGCAAATTCTGCCTTTGAAAAAATTACAGGTTATTCATCTAGTGAAGTACTAGGTAAGAATTGTCGTTTTTTGCAAGGAGGTGATGTTTTTCAAGCTGAAAAAGAAATCATCCGAACCGCAATTATTAAGTGTGAGCCTTGTACTGTTGTTATTAGAAACTATCGCAAAGATGGTTCTTTATTTTGGAATGAATTAAATATTTCGCCAATATTAGATGAGCGGGGTAACGTAACCCATTTTATCGGTATTCAAACAGACATCACTGCCCGCAAAGAAGCAGAAAAAGATTTAAAAAGGCAAATGCGGCTTACAGTTTTACTGAATCGCATTACTGACGAAATTCGTCAAAGTCTTGATGTTGAAAGCATTTTTCAAACTGCTGCCCATCAAATTCAAATCGCTTTCCATGCAAGTCGTTGTCTTATCTATAAATTAGAATATTCACAGGAAGACTTAAATTTACAGCCTAAAGCGTCTCTAATGTCAGAGCAATTAGCTGAAAGAATTTTTTCGGTTAAAGACATTGAATTACCTTTATTAAACAGTGCATTTGGTCACAAAATTTCTAGTCAAGATAGTGTGGTTGCGATTACCAATGTTTATACTGAACCTGATTTAGATGATTTTGGTGATTTATTTTATCGAATGCAACTGCGATCGCTACTTGCAATTCGCACTTCATCGCATGGTGTGACTAACGGCATTATTTTGTTACATCATTGTAATAGCTTTCATGAATGGACACTTGAAGAAAAAGAGTTAATTGAATCAGTTGCTAATCAAGTCAGTATTGCCTTATCACAAGCCCATTTACTCATTCAAGAAACTCGTCAACGTGAGCAGCTTACTAAACAAAATGCTGAATTAGAAGAAGCCCGTAATATTGCTGAAGCTGCCAATCGTTCTAAAAGTGACTTCTTAGCAACGATGAGTCATGAAATTCGTACCCCCATGAATGCCGTAATTGGGATGACTGGAGTTTTACTAGATACTAATTTAACGAAAGAGCAGCGTGAATTTGTCGAGATTGCTAGAAATGCTGGTACGACATTACTAACAATTATTAATGATATTTTAGACTTTTCTAAAATTGAATCAGGGCATCTGGAGTTAGAAGAACAAACTTTTGATCTGCGAACTTGCTTAGAAGGTACAATCGAGTTACTATCGGCAAAGGCGATCGAAAAAGAAATTGAACTGGGTTATTTTATTCATCCCGATGTGGAATTAATCATCATTGGTGATATGACCCGCTTGCGTCAGGTCTTAGCTAATTTAATTGGTAATGCAATTAAATTTACTAGTCGTGGTTCTGTGAACATTTCCATTACACAGCAGCTAGTATCACATTATGCTCGTTGTGATCTGCGCGATCATCACGAAGAAACCAATTTATTAAGAACTTTACAATTTGAGGTTAAAGATACGGGCATTGGTATCCCTAGCGATCGCTTACATCGATTATTTCAACCATTTAGTCAAGTCGATGCCTCTACGACAAGGCAATATGGTGGTACTGGGTTAGGACTTGCCATTAGTAAACGTCTATGTGAACTTATGGGTGGCACAATGTGGGTTGAAAGTGATGTCCATCAAGGTTCCACTTTTTATTTCACAATTACTGTCCCTGTAACTAATTGGGAGCAGCCTCCAGTTATTCGTATTGCTGATCTACAGACGATTTCATCAAAAAGCCCCCAAACGATTCCTCAATCTCTAGATTATGTAGGTGATCCCGTCAGAGATGCTCGAACGCAGGTAACCCAAATTCCCAGAAAGCTAAATCAGCCAAGTTTTCACTTTGACCCACTCATGGCAAGAAATCACCCATTGAGGATTTTGTTAGCCGAAGATAATGTGGTCAATCAAAAAGTGGCGATCCATATTCTCGAACGGATGGGCTATCGTGCTGATGTTGTGGCTAATGGATTAGAGGTGTTAGCAGCACTTTCGCATCAGACCTATGACCTGATTTTTATGGATATGCAAATGCCTGAAATGGATGGTCTAGAAGCAACTAAGCAGATCAGTCTCAATCAGCAAAATGGTACGCTTAAGATCAAGCCGAGGATTGTGGCGATGACGGCGAATGCAATGCAAGGCGATCGCGAAATTTGTCTTGCAGCAGGTATGGATGACTATCTCAGCAAGCCGATTCGTAATTCTGAGCTTGTACGTGTATTGGCAGAATGCCCGTCACTGACACTAAATAAATCTTCAAGTTTAGTCTCTTCAGTGAATATGGAAATTCTCCATGAAGTGGCTAATGATATTGGTGGTAAAGATCCAGAGTTTTTGGTTGAGCTAATTGATAGTTATTTAGATAATACGCAATCACTCCTCCAAGAGCTATATACTAGCTTTGTAGAACAAGATTTTGAAGTTATGCTGCGGACAGCCCATACTTTGAAATCTAGCAGTAGTGTCATTGGGGCGGAAGATCTATCAGCCTTATGCCGTGAACTAGAGACAAATCTACGCAACCAAAAATATGAGGATTTAGATAACAAAATTAGTAAAATTACCGATGAATATACCCATGTTCAATCTGCATTAGAGCAAGAGAAATATCACTAAACTCTTTGGGGTAAACTAATTACTGTTACTGCCCCAGCATTAACCAGTACTGTCCTAACTATGTAATGACAATCGACGATATTAGCGATCACAATAAGTATCTGCATCACGAAATAAATACTTTAGACGCATCATCATCTGAACCTGCTCTGATTTTAATTGTCGATGATGATTTATTTATGCGAAAGATTTTGGTGCGTTATTTGGAGCGCGAAAATTATCGTGTGGTTGAGGCGGCTAATGGGATGGAGGCACTCAAGCTATATCAAGAATATCAGCCAGATATGATTTTGCTGGATGCGATGATGCCAATTCTGGATGGATTTGAATGTTGCGATAGACTTCAGAAGCTGCCGAATGGTGATCACACCCCCGTTTTAATCATTACTGCCCTTGAAGATCGCGAGTCTGTTGATCGTGCCTATGAAGTCGGTGCTTCTGATTATGTAACTAAGCCAATCCATTGGGCAGTCTTGAGACAGCGTGTACGCCGCTTACTAGACCAAGCAAATTTACGTCACCAAATCGAAGCTGCTAACCAAAGATTAGCAGTCGTTGTCAAGGAGTTGCAGCGCTTAGTGGCGATCGATGGCTTGACTCAAGTAGCCAATCGTCGCTGTCTAGATGAACATCTCGAACAAGAGTGGAGACGAGCTATTCGAGAGCAAATTCCCATCTCCTTAGTTTTGTGTGATATCGACTTTTTTAAAAACTATAACGATAATTATGGTCATCAAGAAGGTGATCATTGTTTACAAGAAGTTGCTCAAGCAATCAGTAAAACTACAAATCGTCCTGCGGATTTAGTTGCTCGCTATGGTGGGGAAGAATTTGCGATCGTTTTGCCGCACACCGATGCTCAAGGAGGGATAAATGTGGCGCTTCGCGCTACCGAAATTGTGCGATCGCTAAAACTGCCCCATGAATATTCTAAAGTTTCTAATTATGTAACGATTAGCTGTGGGGTTGCTACCCTTTTTCCCACTCAAGATTCTCAAGTTATCAATCTCATGAAATCTGCCGATCGCGCCCTATACCAAGCTAAAGCTGAGGGACGCAACTGCGTAAGACAGAGTATTTTAGTGCCAGATTAGCGCTATAACAAGACTGGCGACAGCTATAATATGGTACGGTCAAGCTGATTGCTACATGAGAACTTAGAGTATGGAATGGCATATTACAGATGCACAAAGCTTAGCAATAATCGATCAAGAAATTGGTGAACATTCGTTTTCACCATCTGAATATGAAATTGTGCGCCAAGTAATTTATGCAACTGCCGATTTTGAATATAAAAATCTTGTAAGGTTTTCGGAGCAGTCTTTGCAAGCAGGAGCCGCCGCCCTTGCCACTCGCGCCACGATTATTGTTGATGTACCTACCGTGCAAGCGGCGATCTTTCCTAAAATCTGTGATACTTTTGCCAATCCAATTTATTGTGGTGTTGAAGCAATCACCCGTCCGCAAAAGGGTAAAACTCAAGCCGCATGGGGAATTGAGACTTTGGCAAAACGCTATCCTGAAGCAATATTTGTAATTGGTGAGTCTCAGACTGCTTTAGCAACTTTGGTTGATTTGATTGAGACCGAGGATGTGAAACCTGCGCTAGTGATTGGTACGCCTGCTGGTTTCATTGATACTGATGTGATCAAGTCACGGTTAAATGATTCGCTAATTCCCAATATCCGTGTGGATGGACGTAAGGGCAATGCGATCGCGGCAGCCACAATATTTAACTCACTAGTCAGACTGGCATGGCAAGCCTACGGCAATAAGTAAGTAAAGTTATGGGTGCGGAAGCACCCATAACTTTACTTAAGACCAGATAATACCTGTTAAATTTGCTTCTTGCGTCATCATTCCATCGGTGACAGCATCTGCAAGTTTTGATTTGCTTAAGTTCGCTTTATAAAAATTGACTCGTGTTAGATCTGAGCCTTGGAGATTAGCACTAGTCAAATCGGCTTCACTCAGATCGGCATCACAGAGACTAGCACCATACAAACTCGCAAAAGTTAGATCTACTTCCGATAGCATTGCTCTATTCAGACTTGCACCATTGAGACTAGTACGGCTGAGGTCGGCTCTTTGCAAAATTCCTTCATTTAGACTTGCTCCAAATAGTCCCGCATCTCTTAGCACTGCTTCACTAAGGTCAGCACGATTTAATTTAGTTTTCCCCATATTTGCACCATTGAGTTTAGCTCTAGGTAGTTTTGCCTTATTTAAAATAGCTTTATACAAATTTGCGCCATAAAGCTTGGCATCACTGAGATTTGCTTCACTCAGATCCGCGTCTCCTAAATCTGCCCCACTAAAATTTGTACCGATGAGAGTAGCACGATAGAGCTTAGCGCAGTTCAGATCTGCACCGTTAAGCTTGGCATAGCTCAAATTAGCACCATAGAGGCTAGATTCACTGAGGTTCGCTCCACTCAGATCAGCATGACTTAAATCAATTCCATTCATATCAGCTTTGCTAAGATTCATTCCTGTAAAATTACGGCGACCTGCATAGTAACTATTAATTAATTCACTGACTTCCATTAGTTTTCAAGTAGATAAATTTAGTAAAGCAATAAAAAATGTAAGGCATTCTCTACTGCTCTTGCTCATCCATTTCAACTTCCATTGCTTCTAAAATCTCTTGTTCTTGGACGACAAAATCTTCTTCACTAATATCACCTAAATCGAAGCGTAGTTGTAAAGTTGTCAGCCGTTTTTGGAGATTTTCCGTTTTTTCTAATTCTGTAGTTGCCCGTTCTTCGATTTGTTCTGCAATCCAGAGCAAACCGTCAAGAGGTGCTGTCAGTAGTTGCCATACCATAGGAAAATATACTCTCGATTGCGAAACTTAATTGTGAACTCTATAGCGGTTTTCAAATGAGTACATACTCATTTGAAAACAAAAAATCAATTCCAGTAACAGTTTTGAGTTTTCATTTTGCCGTAGGCAAAATGAAAACCGCTATAGTATGCCGTACTTTTTAGGACATACTTGCTACGAAACCTATAATCTATGCTAAACCTTGCCTATCAATATGGGGTGCGTCCCCTACTATTTTCCCTCGATCCTGAAGCAGCGCATCATTTAGCGATCGCCTCTTGTCGTCAAGTTAGTAACTCATCCATACTCCAAGCGATCGCTAAGTCCACCTTCTACTATAGCGATTCGCGGCTATCACAAACCCTATGGAATCTAAAGTTTGAGAATCCTGTGGGCTTAGCGGCAGGTTTTGATAAAAATGCCGAGGCGATCGGCGCATGGGAAAACTTTGGCTTTGGCTTTGCGGAAGTGGGGACAATTACCGCAAAGGGACAGTCAGGCAACCCACAACCAAGACTATTTCGCTTACCAAGCGATCGCGCCGTCTTAAATCGCATGGGCTTTAACAATCGAGGAGCCGCCGCCACTGCCATTGATCTGCAAAATTATTTAGCCAATCATAAGCTCAGGATTCCTCTCGGTATTAATCTCGGTAAGTCTAAAGTTACGGAACTTGCTGATGCTAAATTTGACTATGCCGAAAGTTTGCGATCGCTCTACGAGTTTGGCGATTATTTTGTAGTAAATGTCAGTTCACCGAATACGCCAAACTTACGCGATTTGCAAGCGACTGAGCAACTATGTGGGATTTTGGCAGAGCTACAACCGATTAATACCAGCAATAAACCAATTCTGGTAAAAATTGCTCCTGATCTCAATGATGCTGACATTATCGAAGTCGTCAAGGCAAGTCAGGCTTATGGTGTTGCAGGAATCATCGCCACAAATACGACGATCTCTCGCCAAAATCTCATAACTACGCATCTATCAATCACAGGTAAACCCGTTGCTGAGGAGGCTGGCGGCATCAGTGGTCAACCTGTGCGCGATCGCTCGTTGGCAGTGATTAACCTGATTTGGCGAACTACGCAGGGCAGCTTACCGATTATTGGTGTGGGCGGTATTTTTACAGCAGAGGATGCTTGGCAAAAGATTTCGGCTGGTGCAGCGATCGTCCAAGTTTACACGGGCTTAATTTATGAAGGACCGATGATGATCAAGCAAATCTTGCAAGGTTTAGTGGCTAAGCTTGATGCTCATGGTTTGGATAATATCCAACAAGCGATCGGTTTAGCGCATTGCTAAGCAAAAAGAGACGCTTTGCGTCTCTTTTTGCTTAGTTTGAGCGTAATTGTTCTAGTTCAGAACGTAGACTTGCCAACTGCTGCGTGAGTTCTTCAATCTCATCGCGCATACTAGCTTTGACCTTTTGATCAGATTTTTCTGAAACATTATCGTCAACGGTTTTAGCAGTAGTCGTTACTGTAGTTAAACCTGCTGATTTTTCATCATCAGTAGACTTGCCGCTTACCTGTTGCGCGATAAAGCTATCTACATAGCTCCGAGCCTCTGCTTCTGTCGTCACGCCTTTTTCCGCAAGCGTTTGGGTAATTTCATCAAAACTCCGTCCTAACATTCTTAGGTTCTCTTCGCGTTTGATGGGGTCTTGGATTACCTCAATTAACGATGATGTTGCACCTAATGTGACGTAGTAGCCTCTTTGCACAAGCTTTTCTAAGTCGATGGTATCCATGAAACTCCTGCAAATGTGTAGTTTTGTAATACATTCTAACCGATCTCCTTAGAAGAGGATTATGCCAAATAGGACTTATAGCAAAATGCCTTAAAATCTTCCTTTTATCGTAAATGCAATTCATGAATTGCGCGTATAGCTGGCGACAGCTATACGATGATTTCTTTTGCTTAAGTCCTAAATATTTTTTAAGAGAAAGAGTCTTCTATAGCTGTAGTCAGTTATGTTAGGACAAAACCAAAACCCAAAAGAGAGTTGCGGCGCTTCGCGCCGCAACTCTCTTTTGGGTTTTATGTCTTAACTTGCTTGGCTATGGCTATATACAGTGATTTGGGCTGACTGGAAACCCAGAGAAATTTTTGAAAGTTGACTAAACCACACTTTCAAAAATTTCTCTGTACTACTTTAAGCTTCCACAGGCTGTATTCCCTACAAAGGAAACCAAATAAAATTTTTTAAGTCTTTGCTTAGCAAAGACTTAAAAATCTGAAACTTGCGTAGATATGTAAAAATAGTGTCGTGTGGGCATCAATGGAGTGAAAAATTGTGGGACAGGCTCAATTACCGCCGCAGAGACCGAATAACTCTACATTGGCGAAAAATCTAGGGCGTATCGGTGTGGGACTAGCGATCGCACTGACAGCAACGAGCTTAGGCGCTTTTTGGTATGGGCGTTATTTTCTCAATGAGCAGTTGTCGCCGCTATTGCAAACCGAGTTAAGTAAATCCCTTAAGCGCCCCTTGCAGTTAGGTAAAGTCGAGCGCGTTGGCTTTTCGAGTATTAGGTTTAGTAAGTCGATCATACCGCCAACCGATAAGGAGGCAAATTTCTTAGCAGTAGAGGCAATCGAAGTTAAGGTCGATCCTTGGAGCTATCTCACCCGTCGCCAAATTGGTTTAGATGCGATCGTTGAGCAGCCGCAAATATTTCTAAAGCAGGACGTTACAGGTTTACTGCAATTACCCAAAATTACTCCGCCCGAACCGCAAACCAAAGATGGCTTTGTCGATCTGCGGACAATTACTTTTACTGACGCACAGATCACGATCCAGACGATCGCTAAAGGTGAGTTAGTTTCCCTTAGTCAAGTACAGATCGATAGCAATTGGCAAATCGCCGATCTCAATAATCAAAGCCTAAAAATGAATGGCAAAGGTCGCGTGACTCTGCCCAATCTAGCGGCGATCGCTGTGCCTCCCAATCCTGAACAATTAAAAAAGGCGATTGAGACTGCCATTGCCGATAAGGATGGTAACAAAGGGAATATGTCCTTTGTGATCGATTGGGATTTGACGAGAGGACAGGGCAAAATTGATGTCCAGTCTCAAGATTTGCAAATTGCCGCAGTCCAAGGCTTTGCCCTTAATTCGCCTTTGGAAATTCAACAGGGTAAACTTGATGCCGAGGCAAGCATTACTGTAAGCGCAGACAAAGTAACCCCTACTGATTCCATTGCTAGTGATTCTTTGTTGGGGGCAAATAAAATTTCTATAACCGCCACACTTAGTGACGGTGCTGTGAAATTGCCACAATTAGCCAACCCGATTACCAAAATTGCAGGACAACTTAACTTTGATGGTACAAATGCCACTTTAACAGAGTGGTCTGCTGAATACGGCTTGCTGAAGGGAACTGTTGATGGCACATTTAATCAACAAAAAGGATTCAATCTCAATTTCGGAACGGCGGCTCTAGATTTAGCCAAAGGGATTGAAAGCTTTGGGGTGAAGACACCTGTGGCGATCGCGGGTGAGATTAAAATCGGCGGCAAACTGACGGGAACAATGCAAAAGCCATCCCTGAGCTTGAATATCACTACGCCTAAAGCTGTGAGCTTTGATCGGATTACCGTCGATCGCTTTCTGGCGACAGTGGAACTCAAGGATCTGAATACATTACTTATCAAAAAAGTACAAGCCGCTTCCACAGGCGCAACCCTCACAGGTGAAGGACAAATTCGCTTACCTCAAAAAGATAAACCTGCGGAAATTCTGTTTAACTCTAGTCTCGTCGCGATCGCCGAAGATTTTGCAAAACTCTACAATACCAAATTACCGATCACTGTTGGACAGGTTACCAGTTCCTTGCAAATTACTGGCAGCGTCGCTAATCCTCAGATGCTGGCGCAGATTGAGGCTCCCAATGCTACCTATCCGTCAAGAGGAGAAGTCTTTCTTGCCGATGGTTTAGCCACAATTCGCAATGCTAAGGTGCGATTTCCCATTGGCGAAATTGGACTCGCAGGTACTTACAATATTGTCAGTGGTGCATGGAAGTCGCAACTAAATAGTAATGGCATTCCCCTGTCCGCTTTCCTACCAAATCAAAAAGGAATTCTCGAAGGATTGATTAATCTTCGTAGCGATCGCGGAGGTTTTAACCTCGCTGATATCACGGGTGATGGCAATATCCGCTTACCGCAAGGATTAACCGAAATTCCTGACGCGATCGCCGCCAATCTAATTTGGGATGGTAAAAATCTGCTGATCCCTTCGTTGCAAGTGGGAAGTTATTTAACTGCGAATGGAAAAGTCGATCTTGCCTTTCCCAATGATGCTCCAAATCAATTACCCACAGGCATTGCAAGCATTAATCTCGATCTAATTTCGCGGAACGTGAATATCAATCGGTTAGCTTCCCTCTCTAGCGCCATCTCCCCCCAAGCATCGGGGATTTTGAATTTTAGAGGCAATCTATCAGGGGCGATCGACAAGCTCCAAATTGCAGGAGCCTTACAGCTAGATAATGTCAATGTCGCTTCCCTCGGTTCCAGTTTAGCCAAGAAAGGCATCATAGTTCCATCGAGGGGTTCACTAGATTTTGATGGTTCGATTAATGGAGACTTAGCTGATCCGCAATTAGTCGGGAGCTTGCGGGTAGCAGGGTTAAAAATCAATCAAATCGAACTGGACAAACTGGCTTTTAACGGTGCGCTAAATGGAATTGCTAAAGTCCCTCAAGCGACAGGAAATCTGACTCTTGTAGGATTACGAGTCGATAAACTCGCCTTTGACAAACAATTTGACGGTAAACTAAATTTTGATGGCAATCAAGGCTTAAATGTTGATTTGCAAGGTAGTGGACGCGATCGCATTGCCGCAAGGTTAGACAATGCTTTTCGCCCCATTGATTTTAATCTGAGCTTGGGTGAAGCGACCGCAACAGGTAATCGCATTGATAATAATCCGAGCCGTCTGCAAGTAGCGATCAATAATATTCCCTTAGCATTAGCAGCTTCTCTCGCGGGACAAAATGATGTTAGTGGTCGTCTGTCTAGTAAGCTAGTCGTGGACTTTACCGACAATCCCAGCGCAAGTGGCGAAGTCACGGTTACTAGTCCCCGTTTTGGGCGGATCATTGCCGATCGCGCCGTTGCCAAGGTTACCTACAGCGATGGTATTTTTGATGTTCGCGATGGCAGCTTGAGCATCCGTCAAGGCGAAATTAATAATGAGTATAAGTTCCGTCTCACCTACAATCCTGCTATTGACGATCCGATCGCAGGGGCAGTGGAGATCGCACAGGGACGAATGCAGGACTTATTTGCTACTCTCCAATGGATCAATGTTGTCGATGTGACTCAAGGATTTACGTTTAGCAAAAATAGAGCGTCAGAGCTAAAACCTCTAGAAGCAATTAGGTTACTAGGAGAACCTCTGTACAAACAATTACAGTATCTTACTCAAATTGAACTGCGCCAAGAACAGCAGGAGATAGTTAATTCAGAGCGTAATTTCAATTTACCGCCACTAACCAATTTCCGAGGCGATGTTAAAGGCAAAATCACCTTTGGGCTGAATAAACGTCGAGGTATTCGCTTAGGGTTTGATCTCGTGGGCAAAAAATTTGAATATGGCAAATTTGCCGTTGATGACATTCAACTACAAGGACGTTATTTTAATGGAGTCTTTGCGATCGCCAAAGCAAATTTCCAATCGGATAAAAGCTATGGACGCATCACCAAAGCACGTCTAAGACTAGAACCTGCTTCTAATATCTTGCAACGTGTCCGTGAACAGAGTGGTGAAATTGAACTTAAAGATTTCCCGATTGAATCTTTGCGCCCCTTGCCATTCTTTAGTGCCGTTCCCTTTGATTTAACGGGTAAAGTGAATGGCAATCTCTCCATTACTGGCACAAGCTTACTAGATACCAAAGTAGTCGGCAATCTCAACTTGACTAAGGGTTCTGTTAATCGCGAAGCGATCGAGTTTATTGCCTTGAAGTTTAACTATGAAAAGTTAAATATTAACTTCAATTCAAACATGAAAATTGCGGGTAAAGATTCAGTTGTGGCATCGGGCAATGTGAATGTGTTGGGCTTTTTTGACGTAAAACTGGATGTTAAAGATGAAGGAATTGCTTTCATCAATATCTTTAACCAGCCTGTGCGTTGGGTCAACGGGAAAGGCGATATCAATCTCCGTGCCAATGGTACTTTTAGAGATCCTAAAATTGCAGGTAAGTTAGTAGTGGATAATGCCAAAGTTAAAATTGCAGGTTTACCCGGTGACTTTACAGAAGTTCAAGGCAATATTGACTTTACGAGCGATCGCCTAATTAGCAATATCACTAGTAACTTTAGTGAAGGCAAACTCGCACTCACAGGAATTTTGCCAATTAGTAATGTTAATCTCATCCCTCCTGATAGTCCTGATTATCCAAAAGCGTTACAAATTAATGCTGATAAGCTCAAATTGAATATTCGTGATATTAGTTCCGAGAACTTTAATACTCGCGTCATCGTTAGAGGTGCGCTATTAACTCCCATTCTGACGGGCGAAGTATTGTTAGGAGATGGAAGATTTGTAATCGGTAATGATGCTGATCCTAATACCAATAATGCTAGCCAAGATGAGAACCTAGCGGATGTTGCCTTTGATCGCCTTGCCGTCAAACTGCAAAATATGCAAGTAACTCGCTTTCCCATATTTAACTTCTTGGGTGAAGGAACCTTGATTGTGAATGGAACCCTCCAAAAGCCAGAACCAGAAGGCAAGATCATCATTTCACGCGGACAGTTTAACGCGATTTCTGCAAGATTCCGCCTCGATCGCGCCTATGAGAATTTTGTCGAGTTCAAACCTAATCAGGGACTCAATCCTAATCTCAATGTCCGAGTCGCGGGAGCCGTTGCTGAAATTACTCGTGTACCTATTAGTTCCAATCGTCCCAATGATCTATTTAGACCTAATGAAGTGCCTGTCAGCAATTTAGGCGCACAACGTACCCTGCGAGTTCAAGCCAGTGTCACGGGTACAGCCCTTGCACCAGATATTCGCCTCTCTAGCAGTCCTCCCCGCAGTCAAGCAGAAATTGTTGCACTCATTGGCGGTGGCGTATTGCAGCAACAGGGTGGATCTGATCCTGCGGCAGCGCTAGCCAGCTTTGCGGGTGGTACAGTTCTCAACTTTCTCCAAGATGCGATCGGTGATGCTCTCAACTTAGCAGAGTTTAATCTCAGTCCTGTTACTACAAATACCACTAATAGCGGAACAGGAACATTAGGTCTGTCGGCGGAAGCAGCGATCGATATCAGTAATAGCTTCTCGATCGCTCTGCAAAGGATTATTAATGACTCCACCCAACCGACTAATTTCTCCATTCGCTACCGTGTCGATCCCAATGTGCTTCTACGTGGCAACTATGGCTCTGACGGTAAAACAGGTATTTCTATCGAATACGAAAATCGATTTTAAAGATCAAAAAGCCCTCGCTCAGCAAGGGCTTTTTGATCTTTTCTCAAACTTCAACCATCTATCTTCAAACCCAACTTCTCAGCCACACGCTTCTGAAATGCAGCTAGCCCACCTTGATCTTTAAACTCTTCATTTAAATCCCCAATATGATCAAGCTCTATAGCTCTACCACTTTGTAACTTAACATCAAAGCCAAAAACATCATCCTGACTGGGTGCATTATCCCAAATGTGAGCATCTGGCGTATGCAACGATTCTGGAGCAATCCATAACACTTGAACGCGGCGAGTAAGTGCGAAGCCAGAGGCGTTTGGATCACCGTGAATTTGATCATCCAAAACCTTAACCAAGTGCGTTACTTTTGTGCGTTGGCGCAGCAGGATGAGATCGCCTTCTTGGAGTTTTCCAGCACCATGTTCCTTTTTCCAGTGCAGCTTAAATTCTGGCACTAGATAAGGATAGCTAATTTCATTATGCCGATATACCCATACCTCTGGATGGTTAACATTTTTAGTCCATTTAAGGCGTGTAAAGTCGATTTTAGACATTATGGCATTTACAAATATTATGATTAGCAGAACGCTCAATTAGGTTTTAAGTGGCTACCTAACTGCCCCCTAATATTTAATTTACCTGATTTTTTCAAAATTGTAAAGTAGAAAAAATCGGTTATAATTAAAATAGCTTGTACATTCTAAACATAGATATCAGAAAATTATTACAATCTGGATACATAGACTGGAATTTACATATACATAATGAAAATTAAAGCAATTATTTATCCTGCTGAAGAAGGTGGTTATTGGGCTGAAGTTCCTGCACTTGCTGGTTGTATCACTGAAGGCGATAGCATGGATGAATTGCTCAGTAATCTACAAGATGCCATACAAGGTTGGTTAGAGGTAGCTAACGAAAGTAAAAAAATAGACTCTGTTCCTGTTCACAAAAATCAGGATTTAAAGATTGGAACTTTAAAGTCGTTAATGAAAATAGCTGAACTAACAGAAGATGAACTGTCATCAAAAAGCCCTCGCTGAGCGAGGGCTTTTTGATGATTAATCAAAACCTAGTAGGTCAAAAATTTCGCGATCCTTGAGGGGTTGAGCATATAAAGGCTCAGCATTTTCTAGCATCCCTTTAGCCAGCTTCAGATATTCCTGCTGCACTTCGACAACTTCAGGATCAGGTTCCATTTCAAATACTGTACATTTTTTCAAACGACTGCGACGAATGGCATCAACGGTGCGGAAATGCGCCAAAGTTTTTAGACCAACGCGATCATTGAACTTATCGATCTGATCAGTGCCTTCGCTACGGTTAGCAATGATGCCACCGAGACGCACGCGATAGTTCTTTGCTTTCGATTGAATCGCGGCAACGATCCGATTCATTGCAAAAATAGAATCAAAATCATTGGCAGTCACGATCAAGCAGTAATGCGCGTGTTGCAAGGGAGCCGCAAAACCACCACAAACCACGTCACCCAATACATCAAAAATTACGACATCGGTATCTTCGAGTAAATGGTGTTCTTTAAGAAGCTTGACGGTTTGACCTGTGACATAGCCGCCACAACCAGTACCTGCGGGAGGACCACCAGCCTCAATACACATCACGCCGTTGTAACCTTCAAACATGAAGTCATCGGTTTTCAACTCTTCCGAATGGAAGTCAACGGTTTCGAGAATGTCGATGACGGTGGGAACCATTCTCTTAGTGAGAGTGAAGGTGCTGTCATGCTTAGGATCGCAACCGATTTGTAATACGCGCTTGCCAAGATGAGAGAATGCTGCTGATAGATTGGAAGAGGTGGTGGATTTACCGATACCGCCTTTACCATAGACGGCGATTACCAAAGCCCCTTCAATGACCATGCCGGGGTCTTGATGTACCTGAACACTACCTTCTCCATCTTCACATTTAGTAATTGATGGTGGATGCGCTGTTAAAACTGCCAAAATAAACTCCTTATATAAATAATTTGAATTTTAAGACCCTCACCCCTAGCCTCTCTCCCGCAGGAGAGGGGAACTAGAAAGAAAATATTAAACTCTTACTCCCCCTCTCATTGGGAGAGGGGGTGGGGGGTGAGGGAAATTACTTCCCGATCGCTGCTTTTGCTTCGTAGAGAGTATCTACGGTGATCGAAGTAATACCGCGATCGCTAGCAAATTTCTCAGTATTGCGTTTGATTTTGCCGCGTACAAAGAAGGGAATCTTCTTCAACTCCGCTTCACCATCGGCACTCCAAGTTACACCTTCAACCTCTTGCGCTAAGGGTGTGAGAACGGTTTGATTAGCATTACCAACAGAATTAGTAGAGGCGATCGCATGATCAGTTCCTCTCGCAGTAGGTGATTCAGGTACTCGCAATTCTTGAGATGGTGCTGTATGCAAATGGCTCATATGTCCTTCCGCAAACTCAAAGTCTTCCTTGAACATTCCAATCAAATGCTCCTCCAGACCCATCATCAAAGGATGTACCCAGCTATCAAAAATCACATTCGCACCTTCCCAACCCATTTGTGGTGAGTAACGAGCAGGCACATCTTGAACGTGGATTGGTGCAGAAATTACCGCGCAAGGGATACCCAAGCGTTTGGCAATATGTCGCTCCATCTGAGTGCCAAGCACTAGTTCTGGAGCAGCTTCAGCCACCTTTGCTTCTACAGCTAAATAGTCATCACTAATCACAGCTTCGAGTCCATGCTTTTTCGCAACTTCGCGCACTTCTCTCGCAAATTCACGGCTATAGGTTCCAATACCAACGAGGGTAAAGCCTAATTCTTCCGTAGCAATTCTGGCGGCGGCGAGGGCATGGGTGGCATCACCGAAGATGAATACGCGCTTACCTGTGAGGTAGGTGGAGTCAACCGATCTCGAGTACCAAGGCAAACGGGAAGCATTGGCTTCGGCGGAAGATGAGACGCGAGCAGCATCCCAGTTTCCTAATGTGTCGGATTGCGATCGCGCTAATGCTTCACTAACGTCAATGTCCGCAACCTTACCAATTTCAGCAATAAAGTCACGGGTTGCACCAACACCGATTGGCACGGTTTTCACAACGGGTTGAGCAAAACTGCGAGTTAGCCAAGTGCAAGTGGTGAGCGCAATTTCAGGATAAAGACAAATATTAAAGTCTGCATCAGGAATTCGCATTAAGTCAGCAGGTGTCGCGCCCATTGGTGCAACTACGTTCACATCCACGCCTATTTCCGCGAGTAACTTAATGACTTCGCGAATATCATCACGACAACGGAAACCTAACGCCGTTGGACCAATGATGTTTGCTTTCGGGCGAATTTGAGGATCACGCTGAGGACGAGGCGTATTCGGCGGCGGTACAACAGGCAGTAGCAAAGTGCGAACTAAATGATAGAGAGTTTCGCTCGCGCCCCAATTTTCTTTTTTGGAATAGGCGGGTAATTCCAAACTGACGATGGGGATCGGTAAGCCCATGCCTTTGGCAAGTGACCCTGGTTGATCCTGAATTAGTTCGGCTGTGCAGCTTTCGCCCACTAGCATGACTTGTGGCTTAAATCTTTCGTAAGCATCTCTAACCGAAGTTTTCACCATTTCCGCAGTGTCACCACCGAGATCACGCGCTTGGAAAGTGGTGTAAGTTACAGGCGGACGGCGATCGCGTCTTTCGATCATCGTAAATAGTAAGTCAGCATAGGTATCGCCCTGCGGTGCATGGAGTACATAATGCACTCCTTCCATTCCTGTAGCGATTCGCATAGCCCCGACATGGGGAGGACCTTCATAAGTCCAGAGGGTTAGTTCCATAGTTTATATCAATAAAAAATATGTATAAGTAGAGCGCGAAGCGCTCTACTTATACGGTTAATCTTCTTCTTCTCTCAAGGGGACGCGCAAACAACTCTGCTAAGTCGGCGGCTTGGTCGTAACCGTGAATTGGTGAGAACACTAATTCAATTGACCATTTGGTTGCCATACCTTCAGCTTCGAGAGGATTGGCTAAACCCAAACCACAGACAGTAATATCGGGTCTTGCCTCACGACAGCGATCGAGTTGCTTTTCCACATCCTGACCTTCCGATAGTGCTGTTCCCACGGGCAACAGATTAATTTCACTATCCATCAATAGGCGATCGATATAGGGAGTACCAACTTCAACCAGTTCCATGCCACATTCTCTGGATAAGAAACGCGCTAAGGGGATTTCTAATTGCGAGTCTGGGAATAAAAATGCTTTGCGACCTGTGAGGGCTTGACGATAACGCTCTAGGGCAATGGTGGCTCGATTCACTTGAGGGGCGATCGCCTCTTCAAATTTGTCCTTATCCACATTCCAAGCATCGGCGGCAGTCTTTAACCATGCCGTTGTACCTTCAATGCCGAAGGGATAGGGCGATGGTAAGAGCGTTGCGCCCCTTGCCATTAGCGATCGCACGGTATCGCTCAAGAAAGGCTGAGCTAATAGTAATTTTGTCCCTTTGCCAATCGGTGGTAATTTGGCAGCACGACGTGGCGGGAAGAAGCTCACAGGAATGCCGAGCTTGTCAAATAGTCTTTGGAACTGATCTTCCACCACATCGGCAAGACTACCAACCACCATTAGGTTCGGCTCATCTTCACTGCGAGGCAGTACAGGAACCATTGATCCTAAACAAGCATCTTCGCCTTGTGTGAAGGTGGTTTCAATGCCACTACCTGAATAATTAAGAATTCTAACTTTGGGAAAGAATCGCTGATTGAGACGTTCCGATGCTTTAGCAAGATCAAGCTTGATTACCTCAGAGGGGCATGATCCCACCAAAAAAAGAGTGCCAATATCGGGGCGGCGCTCTAGTAATTGATCAACAACGCGATCAAGTTCTTCATTGGCATCTGCCAAACCTGCCAGATCGCGTTCACCAAGAATGGCAGTACCAAATCTTGGTTCCGCAAAAATCATTACGCCTGCCGCCGATTGAATCAAATGGGCGCAGGTGCGTGAACCGACAACTAAGAAAAAAGCATCCTGCATTTTGCGATGTAGCCAGACGATTCCCGTCAAGCCACAAAACACCTCTCTCTGTCCTCGTTCTTTGAGTACAGCCAGATCAGTGTTGGTCTTTTGTGTATTTATGGGGGCAGGAACTTCTGTGCAAGGCTCTAAAGCCATGTTTTGCTCTCCTATGGGGCTAAATCCCTAGTTTGTTAAAAAGGCTATGCCCTGAATTGCTTAGAGGGCAAAGCCCTGTGTGACATCAAGATTTGGGCGATCGCAACACGATCAATAAATTAATTCTCTCTACTATATTTAGTAAAACTAGAAGACTAGCTAAAAAGTTGCAAAGGTTTACAGGACTATAAGGATCTGCAATCGTTTTGCGAGGATCGCAAGTATATATACTCAAAAAAGGAAGAGGTGTCGCCTTGCGACACCTCTTCCTTTTTGTAGCGCAGAACCGCTATTTACCAATTTTGACTGGAGTTTTGGGGATTTGGATTTCGTAAGTTGCTGGCTCAAGCAATGAAACCCCTGTCATCTCTGCGGGTTGAGGGACATTCAGGATTTCCAAAATTGTGGGTGCAATATCAGCGAGACGACCACCTGTGGGTTTGAGCTTAACATTCGCACCATGTCCATAGATCTTACGACCTTCACCCTCCACCAAAATAAATGGTACAGGATTGCTAGAGTGGGCAGTCCAAGGGTTGCCATGCTCATCCCACATATATTCCGCATTGCCATGATCAGCCGTAATTAAAGCTGTACCACCTGCATTAGCGATACTAGACAATAATTTGCCCAAACATCGATCAACGTGTTCTAAAGCATTGATCGTGGCTTCAAAGTTGCCTGTATGTCCTACCATGTCTGGGTTTGCATAATTAATCACGATCAATGAATAAATACCCTTAGCGATCGCCTCTGAAGCAATGCGTGTCACTTCAGCCGCAGACATGGCAGGTTCTTGATCGTAAGTAGATACACGCGGACTATTTACCAAGATGCGATCGTCACCTTCGCTGGCTTCTTCCAGACCACCATCAAAGAAATAGGTAACATGAGCGTACTTTTCAGTTTCCGCTAGGCGTAACTGTTTCAGCCCATGACTTGCCACAACTGGTCCTAGCAAATTAGTTAGGTTTTGGGGCAGGAAAGCCACAGGTACAGGCAATGAACTGTCGTATTGCGTAAAAGTCGCATAGGCAAGTGGCTCAATGCGATCGCGCTCAAAACCTGTAAAGTTTTCGGCAACAAGGGCTTGGGTGATCTCGCGGGAGCGATCAGGGCGGAAGTTAAAGCAGATTACACCATCACCAGATGCGATCGCGCCTTGAGCAATCCTTGTAGGAGGCAAAAACTCATCGGTAATTTGCTCTTTATAAGACGATTCCAGCACATCTACCGCCGAAGGTAGCTCAGTAGTAATTTGGTCATTGGTCAGGATTTCATAGGCTTTTTGTACCCGATCCCAGCGCTTGTCTCGATCCATCGCAAAGTAACGACCACTGATCGTCACAATTTTACCAACGCCAATTTTGTTAATGTGAGCTTGTAGTAGCTTAATAAAGTTGATCCCAGAGTTGGGCAATGTATCACGACCATCAGTAATTACGTGAATACAAACATCACTAACACCTTGAGATTTTGCTAAATCAAGTAATCCCAACAAATGATCAATATGTGAATGCACACCACCATCAGAGCAGAGACCAAGCAAATGCAATTTGCTTTGATTAGCCCTGACCTGTTCACAAACTTTAACCAGTGCAGGATTTGATAGCAATGAGCCATCATCTACAGCGTCAGAAATTCTAACTAATTCTTGGGGGACGACACGACCTGCACCAATATTCAAATGCCCAACCTCTGAGTTGCCCATTTGTCCTTTGGGTAAGCCAACATCTTTACCTGAAGCTTGGAGGAGGGTTTTAGGGTAAATACTCCACAGACTATCCATGACGGGAGTATTTGCTGCGGTGATCGCATTGCCCTCGGTTTCTTCCCTATGTCCCCAGCCGTCTAAAATAATCAGAACCAGTGGAGAAACAGACCCCGTTTGCATAAAAAGATAGTTCCTTGTTAAGTACACGTTCACTCGTCACTTGGCAATCATACCATCAGAGTAAATCTACCGATTATCTTAACAATACTTCGATATTAATAGGATCGCAATGTATCACAGAAAACTTTTAAAGGTTTGGGGCGATCGCAGTCCAAAATGTATTATATAGCTGTCGCCAGTCTTGTTAGGACATAACCCAGAAGACGAGTTGCGGCGCGAAGCGCCGCAACTCGTCTTCTGGGGTCTTGATATACCAATGGCAACAGCTATAGCGCTTTTCAAGCAAGCGAGTTACATAGGTTTGTTTCCCCGCCTTCGGCGGGGAAACAAACCCGTACTTCACTAGACTGAAAAGCGCTATATAAATAGGCTGTAAGTAAGCATAAATTTTTTCAGGTTTACAAACCTTTCCAACGAATGGCGTTAATAGTTCAAAAATATGGTGGTTCCTCTGTAGCCGATGCCGATCGCATTAAAGCGGTACGCGATCGCATTAAGCGCACAGTTGATGCGGGTAATCAAGTTGTAGTCGTGGTTTCGGCAATGGGCAAAACCACTGATGGTCTAGTTGCTCTTGCGGAATCTGTTTCAACAAACGATGTCCAGACCCTTGCAGAAATAGCTGCGAAAGAGCGCGAGATTGATCTGCTCTTGGCTACAGGGGAACAGGTAACGATCGCATTGCTAAGTATGGCATTACAAGCAGTGGGGCAACCTGCGATCGCGATGAATGGTGTTCAAGTCCCCGTAGTCACTGAGCCAACCCATACTCGCGCCAGAATTTTATATGTAGAACCTGATCGGATCAAAGCTGCTCTGAATCTTGGCAAAGTTGTAGTGGTTGCAGGATTTCAGGGTGTAGCAATTGACGAAACCACAGGATTGCCTAGTACAGAAATTACAACTTTAGGGCGTGGCGGTTCGGATACTTCGGCAGTGGCGATCGCGGCGGCGATCGAAGCGGATATTTGTGAAATTTATACCGATGTCCCCGGTGTTCTCACGACCGATCCCCGCATTGTTCCGAAGGCGCAGTTGCTAGAAGCGATTACCTGCGATGAAATGCTAGAGCTTGCTAGTTTGGGGGCTAAGGTCTTGCATCCGCGCTCAGTCGAGATTGCCCGCAATTTTGGCGTAAAAATGTGTGTACGCTCTAGTTGGCTCGACGATGCAGGTACAGTCATTACTTCACCACGTATCGGTACTGGCAATCTCAAATCTCTAGAAGTTAATCGGTTTGTAGAGACAGTTGCCATTGACTACGATCAAGTCAAGGTTGCACTTTTGCAAATTCCCGATCGCCCTGGGATCGCATCTCAGTTATTTACCCCTCTTGCGGAACAGGGGATCAATGTTGACTTAATTATCCAAGCCGTACAAGCCACTGAAGGAGTTAATGACATTGCCTTCACGATCCCGAAGGCACAATTGCAACTTGCGGAAGTTGTGACCCGTAGCCTTGAGCTTGGGGCAAGCTTGGTAACGGTCGATGCTAACGTTGCCAAAATTAGCATTATTGGTGTGGGTATGGTTGGTAGACCGGGGGTAGCCGCCCAGATGTTTATGACATTAGCCGAGGCGGGGATCAATATTCAGATGATCTCTACTTCCGAGATTAAGATTAGTTGTGTCATTGCCGCATCCGATGGTGAAGCAGCGATCGCTGCTATTCAAAAAGTTTTTAATGTGCCATTGCAATCTTCAAAAACTAGTGAACAAGACGATTCGCAAAACACCTCACCTGTGCGGGGAGTGGCGCTAGATCGTAATCGTGCCAGAATTGCCGTTCAGCAAGTACCCGATTGCCCAGGGATGGCGGCAAAAATCCTTGAGCAGCTTGTCGAACAAAATATTTGCTTAGACATGATCGTTCAGTCACAGTCGGATCGGGATGTGAACGAAATTGCCTTCACCGTTGCTAGTGCCGATCTTGCGAAAGCTGAAACCGCTTTGAAGCAATTTGCACCTGTGTTAGGTTATGGCGAAGTTTCCTGCGATCGCGACATTAGTAAAGTCAGCATTGTTGGCTCGAACATGATTTACCAGTCAGGTATTGCCGCCAGAATGTTCAGCGCTCTGGCAAGGTCAGGCATTAATATTGAGATGATCGCCACCTCCGAGATTAAAGTTAGCTGTGTGGTGCATGATAACCAAGCCGAACAGGCGCTCAAAGTTATTCATCAAGAATTTAATTTATCTGGCGATCGCGCGATCGAAGTGCCGAGTGCGCTCAAGAGTTAGAATAGTGCGGCGCAAAGCGTCGCCGCACTATTCTTAAAAACAAGCTTTAAGATAGGTACATATACCGCGAGCATTTCTATGTCATCTGATAATTCAAGCGATCATCCTAGCAATCCTCCATCTGATCCCAAACAAGCTCCACCCGTACCAGAGAGTTCGGTTAAAACTTTTTTGGCTGATAATTTGCCGACCGTTACAGTTGCCATCCTATTAGCAGTTGGTGTGCGGATATTTATTGCGGAGCCACGCTATATTCCTTCTAGCTCAATGGAGCCAACCTTATTAATTAACGATCGCCTAATTATCGATAAGCTCTCCTTTCGTTGGCGGAAGCCCGAACGCGGCGAAATTGTAGTATTCAATCCGCCAAATGTTCCAGGCGTAGTCCCCGATGCCACGAAGGTCTATATCAAGCGGGTGATTGGTTTACCAGGCGATCGCATTAGTATTCATGATGGCAAGGTGTTTGTGAATGATGCACCTCTAAATGAGCCATACATTGCCGCGCCGCCAAACTACACTTTGCCAACCCAAGATGATGCTCTTTGCCCCAATTGCTTCCGCCCCAACAATGTGCAGTCGGGTAGAGATGCTCTATTCTTTACGATACCAAGTGGCAATTATTGGGTTATGGGAGATAATCGCAATAA
Source organism: uncultured cyanobacterium (assembly GCA_963703315.1). GTDB lineage: Bacteria > Cyanobacteriota > Cyanobacteriia > Pseudanabaenales > Pseudanabaenaceae > Pseudanabaena. The sequence goes on from OY969811.1 coordinate 1,134,183, forward strand.
CAGTTTAGATTCCCATGCATGGGGATTTATGCCTGAAGAAAATTTAGTCGGACGGGCAATGTTTCGCTATTGGCCCTTTGACAATCGTGCTGGTAATTTAAACATTCCAAAATATTAGACTCTCACTCCAGCCACCTCTCTTGATGGGAGAGGTGGAGTAAATTTGTCCTCTCATAAAAATTTATATATGTCTACAGAAAGTAAGCTCGATCCGCAAGTATCCGTCAAACCTTGGTGGCAACAACATGGTGAAACTATTCGTATTTTTGCTGTGGCTTTGGTGATCGCTTTCTTTCTCAGAACTTTTATAGTCGAGCCACGCTTCATTCCCTCTGGCTCAATGGAACCAACATTACAAGTAGGCGATCGCATTCTCGTTGATAAAATCTCCCAATATTGGCAAGAACCTCAACGCGGCGATATCCTGATTTTCTATCCACCTAAATCACCTGCGATTGAGGATACGAGTAAGGCTTACATTAAGCGTTTAATTGGGATAGAAGGCGATCGCATTGCGGTCAAAAATGGAAAAGTCTATCGCAATGATGAACCACTCAATGAGCTATATATTGCGGAAGTTCCTAAATATACAATGCGTGAAGTGGTTGTTCCCAAAGGTTATTACTGGATGATGGGCGACAATCGCAATCACAGCAATGATTCGCATATTTGGGGATTTTTGCCAAAAGAGAATGTCATCGGCAAAGCGACTGTTAGGTTTTTCCCTTTTGGCGATCGGTTAGGTGAAATTAAATCTGATAAATAATACCTAATTGTAAAATTTCATCATCAAGCAAGGAGCAAACAACGTTGACAGAATCCCAAGAGAAGTACAGTCTTACTTCTAACAAAATTCAGTGTGGACATTGTGCTATCAAATCTCTCATGAGGATTATTTGTGAGGGAGAAGATTCATACTTTGTCGGAGATGAAGAAGGAGATGAAGAATATGGTGGAGATGATGTTTATCATAAGTGGCAAATTTTGAAATGCTTTGCTTGTTCTGGAATAAATATTGTTCAGTACTCATCATCATCTCTGTGGGAATATACACTGGACGGTGAAACATTTATACGTCCTACCAATACTGATATTTTGTATCCCCATCAGATTAACGAAAAGCCGCTTGAACTGAAAATTAGCAATGAAGTAATAGAACGAGCAATTGCTGATGTGGAAGTTCTAATTTTATCCAGAGGAGCAGTTAGTGGAGTCGATCGAATACACACTGCTCTTCATGGTTATCTGCGTGCAATATGTATTCGAGAAAATATTGTATATAGTAAAGATGACAGCATAGTTAAGCTATTCAAGTTACTGCGTCAGCAACATCCAAAACTGCAAAGTACTGACCGCACGCAAGACATTGATCGTCTCCTTCAATCATTTGCGGGTATTTTAGATTCACTCAATCCAATAAGAAATCATGCAAGCATGGCTCATCCTAACGAAAATGTTCTGGAGCGAAATGAAGCTTTGCTCTTCATTAATGTAGTTCGCACATTACTTCGTTACATTGACGAAAAGCTAATATAGAAAGATCGCCTATCTCGTAAAATACTTTCACAAAATGCAACATATCCTACTTTGATTTGAACAAAAGCGCTCGCTTAAGCAAAATTACAAAAAGCAAATAGCATTTAGTTTTGTTTAATAGGAAATAATTATTACGGCTTACAAACAAACATTTATGCCAAAAAAGATTCGAGAATTAAAGAGTATGTTGCTGAGAGCAGGATATACCAGTGAATCTGCAAAAGGAAGTCATTCCAAATGGTCACATCCCAAATTATCAAAAAAGATTGTTATTTCAGGTAAAGATGGGAGCGATGCCAAAACCTACTTAGAAAAGCAGATTAATGAAGCCCTAGAAGAACTCAAAAAACTAGATACAGAGGAATAACAACTATGCAATACACAATTCTCATTCAATGGTCTGATGAAGATAACTGCTTTGTTGTCTTTTTACCCGAATTTACAGATGTGATGCAACCTTGCACGCACGGGAATACTTACTTAGAAGCAATTCAAAATGCTCAAGAAGTGATTGAACTACTAGTGGAGTCTGCCATAGAAAAAGGTGAACCCTTGCCCAAGCGCCAGAAATTTCAAACGATTCCAGTTTTGCAAGCTGCATAAATTAAAGCGATCTCCAATCTCGTAAAATGCGTCAATAAAATGTAACGCACCTTATTTTTGTTTCAATAAAAGCAATCTATTTGGAGCAATTTCTGATCAGTTATACCAAAACTAAAAATGGCTACGCCATTTTTAGTTTTAAAAACCCTTACTGGGTTTAGTTTTCAATTCACAAAAGTGTTGTCACATTTTCGTGAATTGGTATTATTTGGCAATCGAGGAAAATTCGCAATTATGGCAGTTCGTCAATCTCGCTGTAGCAAAGAAAAGTTCGCTCAACATGGAGATCTCATTTACCAAACTCAAATATGTCCACCGTTCAGATCAGATCATCACGGGAAGATTTGGGCGATCGCAAAGGTTAAAAATTATTGAGAGTTCGGGCATAATCAAACACAGCATCCGACCCGTGCTAAATTATCGTGATTACTCAAAACATCTAGTTGAATTCAGACATTGTTATCTTAGACGCAAGATTTCTATAAATTGAAGAGTAGAGAATATCAATGACTTACAAGATTTTGGCTTTGGATGGTGGCGGATTTCGAGGTGTATTATCGGCAGTGATCCTTAAAGAAGTTCAGAACACTATCCAGCAAGAACTAGGATCTGAACATGGACTAAATGATTATTTTGATTTGGTGGCAGGGACTTCTACTGGCTCAATTTTGGCTACAGGCATTGCTTTAGGAATGGATATTGATCAACTCCTAAATCTATACAAAAATTGTGGAGCAAGAATATTTCCATCGCGTATTAGAAATATACGGAAATTCACCACTCTTACGAGAGGCTTTTTCCCAGCATTTCTTTATCCTCATGAATCTAGCTGGCCTTGGCAAGATGAAGGACTTGCAACTGTCCTCAAGGAACAGTTACAACCAACCAAGTCAGCAATTCTCAGTCAAAATTATAAGCAAGGCTCTCCAGTTACAATTAATGACATTGAAAAACCAACTCTCCTAATTCCTGCCTATAACACGATCAAACGCAGAATAGACTGGTTTGTTAGCAATAACCCTAGTCAAAAGCCAATGTGGTATGACAATAGTGAGGTTTGGAAATTCTGCGTCTGCTCTGCCTCTGCACCAACTTTCTTTCCCCCTTACCAATTCGATACAAAAGTTGATTCTTCCCATCAGGAACGCACCTATATCGATGGAGGAGTTGCTGCTAATAATCCCTCTTTACTGGCGATCTCTCATGCAATGTTTCTCCCGTCCAAAAATGTAGAATGGAATGATCGTAAGCCCCTAGAATTAAGTGATGTTTCAGTTCTTTCGATTGGTACAGGTAAACCTAATAAACCCTTTTCCTATAAGGAAGTTAAAAGCTGGGGCTTAGCACAGTGGGCAATGCGTCTAGGTGACCTATTTATTCCTGCTCCCAATGACGTGACCGATAATGTTGCTTGGCAACTAATTCGAGGAAATGATGGAGAGAATGCAAAGCGAGTTTTACGGCTTGACTTATCGATAGACGATACTAAACAGTCAAAGGATAAGGAGTTGTACCAAATTGACAATCCAGAGTTCTATGATCGGTATGTGCAAATTGCTTCTGATTATTTGGATCATGGTAATGTCAATTTTGATATTGGAAGTGAGAAGATCACACCAAGGGAAGCCATCCACCAGTTTATTAAGAACAATAAGACACCTTGGTGAGAAGATTGCTTGAGCCACAAAAAATTGGTTCTTTATTGCACTACCCCAGAAATGAGTGGCGGCGCTTCGCGCCGCCACTCATTTCTGGGGGCAAAACTTTCTTTGCTATAGCTTTGCTGTATAATTACCTCGCGCATCTGCTTTAGATAGTTAAAAACCAGCCAAATTCATGACCCTTCGCATTTACAACACACTCACACGTCGCAAAGAAGAGTTTATTCCCCTCGAAGCGGGAACTGTGAAAATGTATGTTTGTGGTGTGACGGTCTATGACTATTGCCATTTGGGTCATGCTAGAGCTTATGTAGTTTGGGATATGATTCGGCGATATCTCGCGACAAAGTATCAGGTCAAGTTTGTTCAGAATATTACGGATATTGATGACAAGATTCTAAAACGAGCATTGGAAAGAAAAACGACAATGCAGGCGATCGCCAATCAATACATCGCTGCCTACGATGAGGATATGGCAAGGTTAAATATTTCTAAAGCTGATGATTACCCCCGTGCTACAGAGACAATTCCCGAAATTATTGAACTCATTCAAAAATTAATAGATCAGGACTATGCCTATGCTGCGGGTGGTGATGTCTATTATGCAGTGCAGAAGTTCCCTAGTTATGGCAAGCTTTCAGGACGGAAGCTCGAAGATATGCAGGCAGGGGCAAGCGGTCGTGTTGATGAGCAGGAAGAACAGAAACGCTATCCCTTTGACTTTGCCCTCTGGAAGTCGGCTAAACCTAATGAACCTTTTTGGGAATCGCCTTGGGGAAAAGGAAGACCGGGGTGGCATATTGAATGCTCGGCAATGGTGCGATCGCGTTTAGGTAACACCATTGATATTCATGCTGGAGGTGCAGATCTGCAATTCCCTCACCATGAGAATGAAATCGCGCAATCAGAGGCAGGTTACGGCAAAAACCTCGCTAAATATTGGATGCACAATGGATTTGTGAATATCGATGGCGAGAAAATGTCCAAATCTCTGAATAACTTTAAGACTATTCGTGATTTGTTTGGCTATTTCGACCCAATGGCAATCCGTCTCTTTATTTTGCAAGCTCAATATCGCCAACCGATTGACTTTACCGAAGAAGCGATTAATGCTGCTACAAAAGGTTGGGAAACGATTCGCGATAGTATGCTGTTTGCCGCGGATTTTGGAGCAGAACTTGGTTGGCAAAATCTGGAAGTTCCATCTCGGCAGGAAGTTGCTAAGGCAGTAGCAAATTTTGAAGAAGCGATGGATGATGACTTTAATACTTCCGTAGCGATGTCCCATATATTTGAACTGGCTAAAAAATTACGTGCAGAACGCAATTCTCTATGCTATTCAGGTCAAACTGCGGCAAGCTCTGAAGTTCTATTTCAAGAATGGCAAGCCCTTAGTTACATGACTAGTATTTTAGGATTTGTCGCAGATATTAGCGATCGCCAAGCAGTTGTAGAGAATATTAGTGAAGCTCAGATTGAGTCTTTAATTCAACAAAGGATTGAGGCGAAGAAGGCTAAAAATTATCAAGAGGGCGATCGCATTCGTGACGAACTGAAAGCGTTAGGGATTACTCTAGTAGATCAAAAAGATGGAACTACACGCTGGCTCAGGACTTAATATAGGCAGCGCGAAGCGCCGCCTATATTACCTTTAAATTGGATAAACCTATGGATAAATATCAACAGTTAAGGGATGTTGGCACAAATGGCGATAATTACGATCTGAGTACTGAAGACCTCATTAAGCAGTTTCAGTATTGGGATGCTCAGTATGGCATCGAACTCAGCGATATTGAATTTGATACTGTGACCGTAACTTTTAATGAGCTTCCTGAAGATTTAACCGAACTAGCGATCGAGGTCTATGAGTTTTGTCCAGATACCATCGATCAACATTTTGGTTGCTTTGCAGATGCGATCGCCGTTATGGAAGACTTTGATAAGGATGTTGCCGAAAATATCCAAGCATTGATTAAAGATGTTGATTTCAATGATGAGGATTATGGGTTTGAGCTATTAAAGCGATCGCTTGCTATCAATAAAGCTGTTGCTCTGTGGTGGGATTAACCAAAAGACTTCTTTTAATTCGAGATTCGATGACATGAGAATCAACGCCAAATTTTTTGGCAGCAGCTACCATTTTAATTTGTAATACATCAGGATTTTTGAGAATAATTTTTTGAGATGGTGGACTGAGTTCTACGCCTAAAACCTCACGCAATTGATGAGCAACAGATCTGGCTAACAATGGCGGTACTGAGTTGCCAATTTGCCGAAATCCATGCCATTTCGTGCTGTGAAAGCGAAACCAATCAGGATAGGAATGTAATCTTGCAGCTTCACGAACGGTGATACAACGCGGTTGTTCGGGATGAATTGGGCGAGGGGCGGTAAATGCACCACGATTGCTGGGAGTCCCAGCCCTGAGAGTATTGCAAATACCATCAGGATCAAGTTTTAGAAACCTACTAATTTTCTCGACTTCTCCATTGGGGGTAGCTCGAAAACGAGTGATCGAAGTTTCGCTATGCACAGTACCAATGCTTGAAGTCAATAACTTAGCATCATATTTGCGTGGATAGGCGAGGTTATGGGGATCGGGCTTTAAATTGCGTAAATACTCGCTGTAGAGACTTTTCGGCTTTCGATAGGTTGCTACACACCAATCGCGATCGCTTAATTCCTTATATTTAGTCACATCAGGCAAATCGGCGATCGCCTCTTTTACGGTCGGACTATCTGGCAAATCAACAAGCTCTTTAGGAATCCGTTTGGCTTTGGCAGGTTTGGTAATTGGTGATGGGTATTTGGGAAGCTTTAAATCTTGGCGGCAACCAATTAGAAATAACCTTTCGCGATGTTGAGGTACACCGAAATGGGAAGCATCAAGAACTTGGTAAGGACTGAGAATGTGATAGCCACTCTCTTGAAAATTCTCGATGACTTCATCTAGAAACTGGCGATGATTGCCTAACGTCAAACCTTTGACATTTTCCATCACAAAATACTTAGCATTTAATTCTTTAACCAAACGCATGAAATGTGACACTAACTGATTGCGTGGATCATCAAAGGCGCGTTTCCCCATCAATGAAAAACCTTGACAGGGTGGACCACCGAAGACCACATCCACTTCGCGATCGCCTATTTCTGATTTTTCACGAATTTCAGCCCCTGATATATTCGTGACACTGGCACAAATTGCTGACCACATTGGAAAATTATATTCATGGGTAGCACAATGGATTGGGTCGATCTCCACTGAAGCAAGTACATCAAATCCCGCTTGCTCAAAGCCCAAAGTCATACCACCCACACCCGCAAATAAATCCACCGCGATCGGTCGTTGATTTCCCATAGTCTATAAAGCATCTACATATCAGAATAGATACTCTATCCTATAGCGATTTGAACACGAATAAAAAAGCGGCGCGAAGCGCCGCTTTTTTATTCGTTGGTTCCCAATGCCCCTGGTGAACCAGTTAAGGTTCTACGCGGTGAACAGGTGATGATGGTAATAATTAGAGTCATGATATAGGGAGCAGCATTAAATAGGTAACGATAAGAACTAATGCCCACTGCCTGTAAAGAAGGACCGATCGCCTGTGCGCCACCAAATAGCAACGCAGCCCATAGACAATGAATCGGTTGCCATCGCGCAAAAATAACTAGGGCAACCGCCATTAAACCCTGTCCGCTAGAGATGCGCTCTGACCATAGCCCAGGGTAATAGAGTGATAAACTCGCGCCACCAACTCCTGCTAAAAAACTACCCGCCACGATCGCACAGGTACGCACCCCCACCACCGAAATTCCCATTGCTCTAGCGGCACTAGGACTATCACCCACAGCCCGCACATACAGTCCCCAACGGGTTGAGCTAAAGAACCACTGCATCAAAGGCGCGATAGCAATGCCAATTAGCAATAAAGGACTGATTTTCAGGGCATCCTGCACCTGTGGATAGCTGCTCCAATTACCTAACTCAAACACAGGTAAGGGAATTGCTTTAGGTTGAATAAATGCCTTGCCAAAGAAAAAAGCAATTCCACTACCAAAAATAATCATCGCAATGCCAACAGCAACATCACTCACCCTCGGCCGTTGTGATAACCAAGCATGAATCAGTCCCAGTCCCACACCAGCCATCCCTGCGGCAAAAACACCTAACCAAGGCGATTTGGTTAAATAGGAAACTGCATAGGCGGTCATCGCACCTGTAAGCAAGGTTCCCTCCAAACCGAGGTTAATCTTTCCTGCTTTTTCGGTAAGACATTCACCCAAGCTCACAAACAGAAATGGAGCGCTACCACGAAATGTCCCCGCAAGAATTGCTAGAGGGACGCTCATCCAACCAAGTGTATCGTCTGCCATAGTTTTACATTTCCAGCCAAATACAAATTATCTAAACCAATAAATAACCCGATTTTTTGTGGCGCGGCGTAGCCGCGCCACAAAAAATCGGCTCTTTATTTTCTTGTAAGTCCCTAAACCGCACTTGCAGAAGCATCAATTTTTACTTCAGGTTCGCGATCTTTAAAGAAGTCTAAACGTCCATACAGAGATTCGCTAAACAGAATTGCGAGGAAAACAATGCCTTGGAAAAGTAGAACTGTGGCATCGGGCAATCCAAACGATCGCTGGAGGGCGCTACCACTTGAGAGAATACCTCCCATTAATACCGCAACTAGCACTGCTACAAGGGGATTTTGGCGAGCGATAAAGGCAACCAGAATACCGCTATATCCATAATCAGCATTGAGTGAGGCATTTGCACTTCCATGAATCGCGGCAACTTCCACCATGCCCGCTAAACCTGCACAGGAACCACCTAAGAAGGAAACGATTAATGTTAGTTTGCCAACGGGTAAACCTGCAATTTTGGCAGCACGGATGTTACCGCCAATGGTGCGAACCGCAAAGCCAAACGTAGTGCGATGAATTAGAAAATAGGCGATCGCACAGGCGACTAATCCATAAATCAATCCATAATGCACTCGCGAATTAGGAATACTTTGCAGCATATTTACGGCTGCTAAAGGGAAACTGGAAGGTTTATTTAAACTGGAAGGATCGCGCATCGGACCTTCAACTAAGGTATTGAGGACAGCGATCGCAATGTAGTTCATCAATAAGCTACTAATGGTTTCGTTGACACCTCGATAATACTTAATCGCGCCCACAAACATAATCCAAAGTCCACCAGCAATAATCCCTGCGATTGCCATCCCAATCTGCACCATTAGTGACGGTAATGAGGCTAGGGCTAAACCCATCGCAATCGCCCCTAACCCACCAACAATCAGCGCACCTTCATTACCAATGATCGTCAAGCCCAACATCGCAGGTAAAGCGGTACAGAGCGATGTCAGCATCAGAGGAGCCGACCGAATTAAAGTACCTTGCCAAGAGAAACTGTTCCCAAAAGCAGATTGATAGATCGTTCCATAAATTGCCAGTGGATTCTTGCCCTGCATAGCACAAAAAATCCCGAAGACAACTAACGAAGCAATGACTGCTCCAATCGGAATGAGAATATTCTCAGAGGTCGAACGCCAGCGATCGCGTAAATTCATATACTTATGGCTATTTTGTAATAGTTGATATTCAATCATGTAGAGAAGAACCGCATTGCGGTTCTTCTCTACATGATTGGATTTAGCTCTTAACGCTACCAATAACTCCTTCTACAAACCAATCCATCTTTTCCAGATCAATATCCGTTTGCTTGTATTCTTTACCCTTGGCAATCACAACCTTGCCAGTATTGTCTTTCATCTCACCAGCATAGATCACCATGCTGCCATCCATGAACTTCGCCATCACCTTCTCTGCTTCCTTCTTCGTTGCTGCACTCACCGCACTGCCAAAGGGAGAGATTTTACAGAACTTTTCTTTTAGTCCACCACGTAATAGGTGTGGAATACCTCCATCAGTAACCGACTTACCAGCCTTGAACCATTCCACGTATTGAGTATATACGCTAGTCCAATCCCATTCTGCACCTGTTAGATAACCATTAGGAGCAAGCTTCGACTGATTGGCATGATAACCAGTACAGAAGATCTTACGTTTCTCCGCAGTTTCCATCACCACCTTGGGGCTATCTACGTGACAGGTTAATACATCTACGCCTTGGTCAACCATGCTATTAGCAGCTTCTGCTTCCTTCACAGGAACCGACCAATCACCCGTAAAAATAACTTGCACTGTTGCCTTAGGATTGACACTACGAGCGCCAAGAGTGTAGCTATTAATGTTGCGAACTACCTGTGGAATTGGTTTTGCAGCCACAAATCCTAATTTGCCCAATTTGGTCGTCAGACCCGCAACCACTCCTGCAATATATTCTGCTTCATCAATGTAGCCATAATAGCTGCCAATGTTTTTAGGATGTTTACCTTCTGTATACATACCGCCACAATGGAAGAATTGTACCTTGGGATTATCTGCCGCAACTTTGAGAATATGGGGATCAAAATAACCAAAGGATGTCGGAAATAGTGCAGAAACTTTATCTTGATTAATCATGCTTAGCATCGTTTCCTGCACTGTCGCAGTTTCAGCAACACTAGCTTCACTTATGGTCTTGACATTAGGCAATTTGGCGATCGCTTGTTCACCTTCATAGTGAGCTTGACTGTAGCCAAAATCATCCTTAGGTCCTACATAGATAAACCCAATAGTTGACAATGCTGCCGTCGGCGATCCTGATGTATTCGGAGATCCTGTAGTAGCAGTATTTGTAGGTGCTTGCTCAGTGCAACCTACCCAAAGTTGAGAAGTTGCTCCAAAAGCTGCTGTAGCGATCGCGCCTCGAATAAACTTGCGACGGGGAATATAGATTGGACTCATGCCTTCACACCTTTTCAAGATTGAATGTTCTGAGAGTTAAGAAAGAAATACTACATAGAAATCTACAATGCTCATGAAGTTATCAAATATCATTTGTAACAAATGTATCACTAACTACTTGAGATATACAGCAAAGCAAGCAAGGTACAGAAGATTGTTTCCCCGCCAAAGGTGGGGAAACAATCCCGTACTTCACTAGAGTGTGAAATGCTATAGCGATCGCCATTTGTATAAATACCAGAAGAGGAATAGCGCCGCTATTCCTCTTCTGGGGTTGTGTCCTAACAAGACTAGCGACAGTTATCTAAAAACCCCAAAAGATAGGTGCAACGTTGCACCTATCTTTTGGGGTTTGACTTAGAAACTAAACACTGCTTGCAGGTTACCAACAAAGATAGTTGGGTTACTACTGAAGTTATTAGGATTAAAGATGAAATAAGCAGAGGGAACTATAGAAATGTTCTTAGTGACAGGATAGATGTAAGACAGTTCAAGATCGTACTGAGTGCCACCATTGCCATTACCAGCTACAGGAAGAGTTCCAGTGTACTTAAATGGCATTCCAAAGGAAATCATTGCTTGAGCGCCATCCTTGAATAAATCAGGGAATGCTAAGCCAAATTGGAATGTGTTAATAATAGCGTTCCCCAAAGAGACACTACCAGTTTTGACGTTGGTTGTACCGTAGCCATAACGACCAAACACACCAAATCCTTTGGTAACTAGCCAATCAAAGTTCGCAACAAAATTGTCAGATTGTCCATTGTTACCAGTAAATGTACCAGGTAAGAAGCCTGCACCACCGATAGTAGTACCACCACCACCAGGATTCTCAACGTTGGCACGACTATAAATCAGTCTCAACTTAAATGAGTCGCTGGGTTTAAATCCAAGTTCGGCAGTGATAGCACTAGAGCCACCAAATAGACCTTTGTTTGGGTTGGAAGCAGCATTGGGGCTAGAAAACTCAAGGCTTTCAGACAAGTAACCAACCTTGAAATCAAAGTAGTCACCCAATGGAGTCATGAAAATCGCACCAGCACCACGCTTAGCTGTGGTTAGCAAAGAGCTATTGATGGAGTTAAAAGTGGTGTTCCAAGGATAGAGGAAACGGTTGCCATCAAAGTACTTGTAGAAGTTAAGGCGAGGACCAACAACAAAACTAGCTTTTTCAAATACTGGGAACTGATAGGACAACTCACGTAATACAAAAGTATTGGCTGCTGCACCCGCCGTTTGATCAGTAAAAGGAGTACCAGTTGAGTTGAAGAATCCATTGGATAAGTATTCATTCGCAGGCGAGCTACCGTTACCAACGGCTAGCTGAGTCACTAATGAATCTTTGCCAGTGAAAGAAGTATTTAAAGTCAACCAAACTAGACCACTCATGGTCACATTGGGTCTCGTCGCAGGTGATGGTAATCCTTCCCTTGCAACAGTTCCACTGGTTGCACCTGTGACATTAAAGAATGCCAAACCACTGAGCTTAGTAGTTGTGGAGAATTGTTGAGCTTCTAGTTTAGCAACCTTAGCATCTAGAGCATCAACCCGACCGCGCAAAGTCGCTAGTTCCGCAGCAAATTCTTCTTGCAGCTTTTGGAGAGTAGCGAGATCTTCTTTGCTGACCTTATCAGCTAGACCTGCGGAAATGATTTCGTTGATCTTGTCTAAGCAAGCATTTAAACCTGCGGCGAACTCATAACGGCTGGTTGCTTGCTTGCCGCGAAATGTGCGATCAGGATAACCTGCAATACATCCATATCGCTCTACTAGAGATTGCAAGGCGGTAAATGCCCAATCGGTAGGCTTTACGTCACTCAATTGTGAGACAGAAGTGACATTTTGCGCGACGTTATTTTTAGACCGTAATAGTTCAGTATTAATTGTCCGAATTGTTTCTGATTCACTCAACTTCACTTCGGTTACAGGCATTGAAGACTGTAAAGTTGGTACGGAAGTTGGAACTGAAGCTTGAGATTGGACTTGTGATTGACTTACAGTTTCGGCATTTGCACCTGTAGCTGTAGCAAGGACACTTAGCCCCAATAGAATTGAGAAATTACTGACTTTTTTCATTCCTTCACACCATTAAAGAAATATGACTGATACTTAATATCGAGTAAATAAAATACGACTGCTGCGCGATCGCAGGACTTACTCATATTAGTTAGAAGCTATCTATTGAAAACTAACAAACTAGGATAAAGGCAAATGTATTAGAGAATACATTCTAGTCCCACTCTTCATCCCAATCGTCATCAAAATCATCTTTTTTAATGTTTTTATTAGTTCTAGAAGTATCCTTCTGCACTGTTTTTTTTACTTCTTTTGATGTTTTGGTTGCCGATGATGACTTTGAGAAAGAATTTCTAGGAGAAAAGCCAGAAAAATTCGGAACAGTTGGTAAATCAAGACTTATGGAAGTTTGCCAGAAAGTCACAAATATGGCTCCTAAACCTCCACAAAAAACTAATAATAGTCCTAGCGGTAACTTAATGGATTCCAAACTCAAAAATCTAATATTAACTAGATAGGTATTTTGAGTTGCAAAAATAGCGATCGCCATTGATGTAATCCATAAGAATATATACAGAGATAATCGAATCATTAGATCTATGGGGAATCAGAGCAATTGCCCTTGATTTTACTGCGCGTCCCTGAATCTCTCCAAAAAATTAATTTATGTTTGTATTGTCAAATTCTGATTTGTCAGCTATATTACATTTCAGGTTGAATAAACCTTCGGTGTCAAGCCGAATCACACTTGATAATAAACATTTAGACAACAGGAGGTGATGCCCATGCAATCAGATAGTAGTAACGGTAAACGTATGGGTCTTCAGGTTTCCGAGCTGTGTGCTGGGGCTGTTCTGTAAGGTGATTTAGTCTATTATCTCTAGTTCGCTAGCCTAATTTACTAGTAAACCTGAGATCCTTCCAGCAGTTGACTGTGACCTAAAGATCCAAAGTATTCCGAAACAAAAAGACCTAGCCAATGGCTAGGTCTTTTTGTTTCGGAATACTTCTTTTCCCAATAGACGCGAAAACTAAATCCAGTAAAGATTTTCCAAAATTAAAAATGGCTACGCCATTTTTAATTTTGGTATTAAGCACTAGTCAGGAATAAAATCACATCGCCTTCCTGCACCACATATTCTTTACCTTCACTGCGGAGCAATCCTTTAGCACGGGCAGCACTCATTGCGCCACATTCCACCAGATCTTTAAAGGCAACAGTTTCAGCACGAATAAAGGCTTTCTCGAAATCAGAGTGAATCACACCTGCGGCTTGGGGGGCTTTCATGCCAGCATGAATTGTCCATGCACGGGCTTCTTTTGGACCGACGGTGAAGTAGGTACGAAGTCCTAAAAGATGATAGGTTGCCCGAATTAAGGACTTTAAACCGCCTTCTTTAACTCCAAGTGATTCCAAAAAATCCTGACGCTCATCATCTGGAAGTTCTAGAAGCTCAGCTTCAACTTGTGCCGAGACAATGGTTACTTCGGCATTCTCAGCATCCGCGATCGCCTTAACTTTATCAACAAAAGCATTGCCTGTGGCTAGATCATCTTCAGAGACATTAGCTGCATAAATTGTGGGCTTCAGGGTAAGTAACTGCAAGACAGAAATCGCTTCTTTCTCTTCATCAGTGAGATTGGCTAGACGGGCAGGTTTACCAGCATCAAGAGTCTCACGCACTTTTTCAAGGGCAGCTAATTCAACTTTGGCATCAGCATCGGCGCGGGCAGCTTTACGAGTACGCTCAATGCGGCGATCGACTTGCGATAAGTCAGATAGAGCGAGTTCTAGGGTAATAATTTCAATATCACGGGCAGGATCGATGGAGGCTTCAACGTGAATGATGTCGTCATTTTCAAAACAACGCACGACATGAACGATCGCATCACATACTCGAATATTTCCTAAAAATTGATTTCCTAGCCCTTCACCCTTACTTGCGCCTCTGACTAGTCCCGCTATATCGACAAATTCGACTCTGGTCGGGATAATTTGGGCAGACTTACCGATTTCAGCGAGCGTATTCAGGCGATCGTCAGGGACGGACACCGAGCCAACGTTGGGTTCGATCGTACAAAAGGGAAAGTTTGCTGCTTCCGCTTTGGCATTGGCAACTAGAGCATTAAATAAAGTAGACTTCCCCACATTGGGTAGTCCGACAATCCCAGCTTTGAGCATGATGGCTATCTAAACGAAAACTTTTTTGACTTGTGCTTATAAATTTTGTCACAAAAGTCTCATCAAGTGAGACTTTTAGCAAAATTCATAGGAATTTGAAAACCAGTTTTTTATGGTGCGGCTTCGCCGCACCATAAAAAACTGATTCTTTATTAAATCGTCAAACCCTTAAGCATTAGCATGGTATTTTTTGTATCTTCGATTGATTGTAAAAACTTTAGACAACGGTTAGATTAAAAGTGGCAAAGAACGAAGAATCAAAGATGCAAGGCTCCAATCGCTCTCTTGTTGCAAATATTGTGATTGTTATCGTCAGTGTCGGATTGATTGCTTGGGCAATTCGTTTACTACAATCAAAATTTACTTCTGTTGCAAGTTTAGATGCAGTCGTTAATGGTGTCGTCATTGATATCAAAACACCACAAGAAGGTATTATCAAATCTTTAAATGCAGATACAGGTAGCATTATTGAAAAAGATAGTATTTTGTTGTCTGTTGAAAATGACCAAGTTAGCAATCTTCAAGTCAAGCAAACTATGAGTCGTCTGAGTAGTCAGCAATCCCAACTTGCTAGCGCCGAAGGACAACTTAATCAATTACTGAGTTTAACGGAGTTATTGCAATCAGATAGCCAAAATCAAAAGCGCCTTGAGGTGACGGAGTACGACGATCGCATTGATCAATTTGAGTCAGATCTGAGAGGTGCGATCGCCCGTTCTCAACTTGCTCAAGTTAATTATGATCGTGCAGTTTTCCTTAATAAGGAAGGAGCTTATTCTCAAGCTGTTCTTGACCTCGCTAAGGCTGAGCTTCAGGCGCGTAAATCTGAAGTTGAGAGTCTTGAAGCCCGTAGGCAAAGTATACTTGCTAATCGAGAAGCAGCTTCCATAGGGCTAACTCTTGAGCGTACTCGTAGTAACTATGATCCCCGTGTTCGATTAGAAGAAGTTCAGTTACAAATCGATAATCAACAACGCACGATCGCTGCCTTGCGTCAAAGCATTGCTGATGCTCAAGGTGAACTTATTGAAGCTAAAGCCGATGTTGAGCGTCGCCGTAACGCGATCGTCAAAGCCCCTGTATCTGGAGTAATTTGGAAACTGGATGCTCGTAAAGGACAACTGGTTCGTCAAGAGCAGTCTGTAGGACAGATGCTCGATTGTTCTAGACGTTGGGTAGATGTATATGTCGAAGAACAGTCGGTTGAGGCAATTCAGATTGGTATGCCTGCCAAAATAGAGTTATATGGTTCGAGAAATCTGGTTTTAAACGGTACTGTCAGTCTGATTCGCTCTGGTTTAGGACGCTTTAACGCTGGGGAAGATGTTGCCATTACAATTCCCCAAAATTTACCACGCACAACACAGGTAAGAGTTGACCTTGATAAAAATTCTGATTTAGGCGCTCCTAAAGTCTTTTGCTATGTTGGCTATACAGGCAAAGTGACGCTAAACAAATAATTATTTTCATTTGGCGCTGAATTAAACCCCAAAGCAATTTTTAAAATTGCCGCTTCGCAGTACTTTTAAAAATTGCTTTGTAATTAGCTGGGCATAATTAAGAAAACAGATCTAAAACCTGTGGCGCAAGCTGCTCGTGCGCCACAGGTTTTAGGAGGCAAGTTACTTATGTAACTTTTGAATAACCTTGTCAATACTGAAGTCGATATATATAGCAATCTTTATAACTTTTATATAACTTTAAGCGATTGCCAGACTAATTGATGTCAAAGATAATGAAACTGCTTGGGATTAGGAATCTATAAATTTGAGCTTAGACCTTTGAAGAGCATTTTAATATAACAGTTTATAGTTTTTGATGCCTGTATATGTTTGAGAGGGTAGCAAAAATGAGCGTTTCAGAGAAACTTTAAAGTAATTCAATACGGGTCTGGTTATAGATCATCTGCGATAAATTGCAATTTCAATCTATTACATAATCACTTTAAATATATGAAACTAACATTACAGCCATCAAAGTTAAAACAAAAAAAGATTGGCTTTCCCTCATCGATATTACAGTTAGGAACCAAACAAAATTCAATTAATCAACAATTTATTTCTCCATGGGTATGGGGACTTTTTATTGTTAGTATTGCAACTTTTATAGCTTGTACTTTTATAGCTTTAAATCGTCCAACTTTATTGCCTTTTCAAATAGTTAATCCCCTAGTATTCCGACCTTTGCCTGAGTTTTTGAGTCTGCCCCTATCCTTCGACGATATCCTGATACCAGCGATCGCGATCGCTGCCTTTTGTTTAGCATTAATTCATATACCTGCAAATAACTTTACTCGGCTCATTGCTCATACAGTAATTAGTATTTTGGCAATTCGTTATTTGGTATGGCGAGCCACAGTTACACTGAATACGGCGCACTGGTTGAGTGTGATCGTAAGTGTGATTTTACTGATCAATGAACTTGTCTGGATCGGTAGTTATGTTTTGTATCTTTTTCAGACAACTTGGACAACGGAATCTAGACGTAAGAGAGAAGCCGATCGCTATGAACAAGCAGTAATCGAAGGCGAATATTTACCTTCAGTGGATGTATTTATTCCCACCTATAAAGAGCCAGATTTTATTGTTCGACGTACAGCGATTGGCTGTCAAGCAATGAATTATCCGAATAAGACTATCTATATTCTCGATGATACGCGCCGTCCTCATATTCAGAAAATGGCGGAAGAACTTGGCTGTAAATATATTACTCGTCCTAATAATAATCATGCGAAGGCGGGGAATCTCAACAATGCCTTGCCCCAGACCGATGGTGAACTGATTACGATCATGGATGCGGATTTTGTCCCTTTTACCAACTTTTTGATGCGAACCGTTGGCTTCTTTCAGAATCCTAAATATGACCTAGTACAGACCCCTCAATTTTTCTATAACCCTGACTATCATGCTCGAAATCTGGGACTATCTGACAAGATGCCCAATGATATGGAACATTTTTTTGGTCATGTTCAACCCGGTCGCGATAATGGCAACTGTGTGATCTGTTGTGGCACGTCCTATGTAGTGCGTCGAAGCAGTCTTGAGGCGATCGGCGGCTATTACACTGGTTGCTGTGTTGAAGACTATCAAACTTCGATTAAGTTGCTTACCAATGGTGGGTGCATCGCCTATCTGAATGAACTATTGAGTATGGGTGAATCTACGCGGATGTTTGCTGATTTTCTCGATCAACGGTTGCGTTGGTTACAGGGAAATATGCAGGTTTATTTCCGTAAAGATTTGCATATATGGACTAAATTAAACTGGATTCAAAAAAGCTTTCATGTTTCTTTAATTTTCTTTTGCTTTAATCCTGTTGTTCGCTTTATCTCTCTGGCTATGCCTCTGTTGAGCTTGTTCTTTGGTACAGCCCCTTTAATTGCATCTGTGTCTGAATATCTGTATTACGCAGCCCCATTTGCGATCGCCTTCTTATTTGTATTTGGCTGGTCAACAGGCGATCGCTTGTCCGCAATTTGGAATGAAGTGTATGAAACTGCATTTTGTTTTCCTGCAATGGGTCGTTTATCTTTAATTTTAAGAAATCCCTTTGCAAAAGCATCGACGGCTACACGTAAAGGTGTGAAAGCGGATCGCAAAAATTACAATTTCTGTCATACATATCCTTTGTTGATCATGATGTCCTTAACTGTGATTGGAGTAATCATGCACTATGGGGGATATTTCCTCAATATTTGGGAAATCAATCAACATGAGTATATGGGTAAAGAGTTTCTGCTCTTTTGGTTGATCTACAACTTTATTGTGATGGCGGTAGCCGTACTTTCGGCGATCGATCAACCTGTACGCCGTGATGTCGATCGCTTTCCATTATGTACTTTTTGTAAATTAACTGTTAAAGATCGGGTGTACTGGGGCTATACCAATGACCTGTCTGAAGGTGGCGCAAGTCTAACCTTGAATAAAAATAATGAGCTTGTCAATCTGCATGGTACTCAAGAAGGGATATTAGAGTTTGTGGAGCATGGGTTTACGGTTAAATGTACGGTGATTCGTTCTGCGAGTAGAGATAGATTTGCGAATGCATCCCTACAATTTCAAGATATCAACCTTGAGCAACATCGTAAATTGATTGTTTTGCTATATTGCTCATTAGAATGGTGGAAAGAACGGAAGAAGCCCAATGGTTTAGATGCCAGCTTAGAAGTTTTGGCAGCAATTTTTAAGAGCAAACCTCTATTGAATGTGCATACTAATTAACACCAAAGCAAAAAATGGCGTTGCCATTTTTTGCTTTGGTATATAGCGCTTTTCAAGCAAGCGAGGTACATAGGATTGTTTCCCCGCCTTCGGCGGGGAAACAATCCCGTACTTCACTAGACTGAAAAACGCTATATGAAGTGCCTCGCTACGCGAGGCACTTCATCACGCTAAATTCTCTTTGTGATATGCCATGACATTCTTGAGTAAGTCTCGTTGGTTTGTGTGGATATTGGCGATCGCCCTCTGCATTGGGCTATTTCAGTCGCCAATTTTGCAAATGTTTGCTGTACCTCAAGCTCAGTTAATTGAACCGACAGTTAATCAACTTGAGGCAAGGATTCGCAAAATTCGCATGGGAGACTTACAGATCAAGGTAATTGATGACAAGCAAAATCCTATCGCAAATGCCGAGGTTTTGGTCGAGCAGATTGCTAACGCTTTCCAGTTTGGGGTTTCTTTGCGTACAGAGATGTTTCGTGATGACGCAGATCGAGCTTCTCAAAGGCAATATTTAAAAATAGCGCAAGAACTTGCTAATAGCAGTGTTCATGAAGATGCCCTCAAATGGTATTCCACAGAGTCAAATCGTGGACAAGTAACCTATAGTGATGCCGATCGCATTTTGGACTGGAGCGATCACCATTATCCTCTACCAATGCGTGGACATAATCTATTTTGGGAAGTTGAGCAATGGCAGCAATCATGGCTCAAGCAACTCAGCAAAGATGATTTACGTCAAGCCGTCCTTCAACGAGCAACCGATATTTGTACTCGCTATCGAGGGCGCATCACTGAATACGATGTTCTCAATGAAATGCTGCATGGCAACTTTTTTCGTGGTCGGCTAGGCGATCGCATCGTTGATGAGATGTTTGCCCAATGTGCCAAAGCTGATCCTCAAGCTCATCTTTATCTCAATGAATATGACATCCTCAACGGCAAATTGGTTGATGCTTATAGCAAACAAGTTCGCACCCTCTTAGGGCGAGGCGTGAAGGTGGGAGGCATAGGCATACAGGCACATATTCGCGAAAACATTGCGATCGCCCAAATACAATCAAGCATTGATCAGATGGCGAAGCTAGGATTACCGATCAAAATCACAGAAGTTAGCGTTCTTGCGGATACTGAGTCTCGCAAAGCCCAAGTTCTCACTGATCTATATCGGGTTGCCTTTGCTCATCCTGCTGTCAAAGGGATTACACTATGGGGATTTTGGGAAGGTGCAGCATGGGAGCCAAAAACTGCCCTATACGATCGCCAATTTAAGCCACTCCTCGCCGCCCAAGCCTATCGAAAACTGATTCTAGAGGACTGGAGAACCAATACAAAGGGCAGCACTGGTCATGAGGGTAATCAAGTGGGTATCTATTCCACAAGAGCTTTCTTTGGTACTTATCGAGTAACTATTAAAAGTGGCGATCGCCAGATTCAGAAAACAATTACTTTTAATGAGAGAGATCGCAAAGTGCCTTATATCATTTCTTTATAGCGACGAAACGCCCCCACTCTATGCATGGGTGGACTTGGTGTGCCAGTATTGTAGAGTTTCTCTGAGTTTTTCTCTGCGAATGGGCTTACTCACGTAATCATCCATCCCTACCGCCAAACAGCGATCGCGATCTTCCGTAAACGCATTAGCAGTCATCGCAATAATTACCAGATGTTTAGATTGAGATGATTGATGATTGGCTTCTAGCTGGCGAATGGCTTGAGTTGTTGCATATCCATCCAAAAGAGGCATCTGGCAGTCCATTAAAATAATGTCATAATTTTTAGTCTTAATTGACTGCAATACCCGTTCTCCATTTTCGGCTAAGTCTGCCTTACAGCCTAGTTGCGATAAATAGGACATCATTACTTTCTGATTAACTATATTATCTTCTGCTAATAAGATTTTCAAATTGCTCAGATCCTCGTTGCTATTTGTCTCTCTAGCATTTTGGACAATTGGACTATTAGTTGGAAAACTGTCCAAAGGTAACTCTATATTAAGAGCAGCATATATTGCTGTTAGTAGTCTCTTGCGTTTTAAAGGTTTGCGAACGTATCCACAAAATCCTTGGTTGATAATGGATTGAATTTCACCTTGGCAATTGGTAGTTAATATCGCTATCAGTGGTAAATTGACCAATTCTGGTTTCGCATGAAGTTGGTGCGCTACTTCAACTCCATTAGAACCGATAGAGTTCCAATCAATTAAAACCGCATCAAGTGGTCTGACCGAATCTAGACAGGCGATCGCTTCTTTAAGATTATTGGCTTCATATAAAGTCGCCCCAAATTTAGCAAGATGATAACGAATTACATCGCGGGAATGCTGATGTCCATCAATTACTAAAATACGTCTCTTAGCTAAACCCTGAGCTTTATCACCTAAAGACTGAGATTCAGGCTGAGGTGGAACTGTGAAAGGAATCCTAAACCAGAAATGCGTACCTCTTCCACTGTCAACAGGACTTAAGACACCAATTTCTCCTTGCATCAGTTCTACTAACTGACGACTGATCGCTAGTCCCAATCCAGTACCACCAAAAAGACGAGTTGTTGAGGTGTCAACCTGCGAAAATGGCTTAAATAATTTATCTTGATCTCCAGCATCAATCCCCATACCTGTATCAATCACAGAAAAGCGAAGATAAATTTGAGGCAAATGGTGATTAGCTAAATCACTTACTGATGTAGCTAAGGTCTGTTCAAAATCGCGATCGCGTGCAATTTTAACTAAGACTTCCCCATGTTCTGTAAACTTAATTGCATTGCCAATTAAGTTCATCATAATTTGCCGTAACCTCACTGTATCGATAGTTAATAAGGTTGGCAAATTCTCGGCAAAGGATGCATTAAGCTCTAGTCCTTTTTTGTGAGCTTGCAATGCAAATAGTTCTAGAGTTTCTTCAATAAAATTCTCTAAATTGAAAGGTAAGTTCTCTAGTTTTAGTTCTCCTGCATCTAATTTTGATAAATCGAGAATACGATTAATTAAACTGAGCAATAGATTGCCACTCAGACGAATATTTTCGACAAAGTCTTGCTGACGCGCATCTAGAGGTGTGCCTAAGAGTAAATCTGTCATGCCTAAGACACCATTCATAGGCGTACGAATTTCATGACTCATATTTGCTAAGAAGATACTCTTAGCTTTTGCAGAATGTTCAGCAAATTGTCTAGCTGCTAACAACTCCTGTTCTTTGCGTCTAAGCTCAGTAATATCACGACCAACATAAACAAAATCATGGGCAGATGCTGGATCATGTTCAAGTCGATGATTAGATATGGGTGAGCAAGAAAAAGATATTAGAATTTCTTCTTTTGCCTTAGATAAACAAAGTATTTCGATATTTTCAAGATAGCGATCGCCTTCTAATTTGTGAGTATCATGAGCCGCAAAATCTAGATATTTTTGATGGATTAAATCAAGCTGCTCCGAATCATGAAATAGCAAAGAAATTGAATTATTAATTAACTCATCTTGAGTATAACCAAACAGATGTATAGTTGCAGGATTTATCGTTTTAATTATGCCTAGTCGATCAGTTACAATCAAGGCATCTGCCATTGCCAAAACAACTTTATCAATATATTTTTTTGACTTTGCTAATTCATTTGCAAGTAGCTCAGATTCATTAGCTCTTTGCATTAAATCCTGCGACATAGTCATTATTTCAGTTGCATCTTCAATACAAATAATAATATTGCCATCAGATTCTTCTAATTCATTAGTAGCAATAATATAAAGATTAAAGTAAATAGGTGATTTTGAATTATTGGAACGACAAATACCTTTAATTTCAAAACTAGTAAGTTGGTTAAGCCAAATATTATTAAAAACTTCTTCTAATCCAACTGTCTCTGGAAATACTTGGCGAATATCTTTATTGAAAAGTGGCTCATAAGGACATTCAGAAAATCTTGCAGCACCATAGGAAGTATCAATGATCACAAACTCTCGATCAATCACAATGAATGATCTCTCTGAATTCGTAAGAAGTTTTTTGAGAAGTTTTGACTGTTTCATAGCTACTAACGATACTAAAAAGTATAGGTTTTATGATTCTTGTGCGATATTTTTATTGACAAAAATGATGGTATTTGCGGTTGAGGGTTGTTAATAATGGAATTATTTTAGCATTAGCATTTTACGTGCTAGTGTTTGGAATATTTGGTCAACTCCTTCTCCTGTTTTGGCAGATGTTTCCCTTACTAGGGTATTGAGAGCAGCAAATTCATGCACTATCGGTTGAAGGAAACCTTCTCTTTCTTGAACTCCGATTAAATCAACTTTATTCAGAGCAATTATTAAGTTAGATTGAGGATTTACTGTTTGAAAAAGTTGAACATGATCTTTAAGGTTTTGTATACTTGATTTTCTCGTTACATCTGCAACTATGAGCGCTCCCTTTGCCCCTTGCAAGTAACTAGGTGCAATCCCTTTAAAACGGGTACTACCTTCGATATCCCAAATCACTAACTGTAATTGTTTCAATTCTCCATCATCGAGTCGAGAACTATCTACAGAAGCATCAATGGATACTAGTTTACGAGAGATTTTTACACCAACTGTAGACAGGTATTTATCACTAAATTGGCGATCAACAAATTGACGAATCAGACTAGTTTTGCCAACACCAAAATCGCCGATAAGACATATTTTTTGAGAAATTACTTTAGAAGGAGCAGACATTTAATTAGATACAGATAATTAGATACAGACTTTTACACCAAAACTAAAAATGGCGTAGCCATTTTTAGTTTAAAAACCCTTACTGGGTTTGTTTTTTAATTCACAAATTTTTAATTCACAAAAATGTTGTCACACTTTCGTGAATTGGTATTACTTTAGCGTAGGCTGAAACTCTACCCACCTTGCTGCTTGGTTAGGGGCTTGCTGAATAGATGAATCTATTATCCCAGAAATATGTAAGCGTTTAGCATTTACCCCTCTTTGCAATAGGGCATCACGCACTGATTGCGAACGTTTCATGCCTAGTTGAAAGTTCGTTGCCAGATCACCTAAGTTATCACTCTTTGCCAAAATTTTGAGGTTATAGTCTGGATACATATCTAGAAAAGCTTTGACTTCCACTAGTTTTTCTAGTTCTATAGGTTGCAGCACTGTCACCCCCAATGAAAAGTAAATCCGCGTAGATAATTTGGGAATAACAATAGCAGCAGCGTTACTAACTGAAGTAACTCCAGAGATTTTAGTAAATGTCTGTGTAATCTTGGGGATCATGCTGGGCTGCTCGATTTGACCTGTAATCGTGATTTGCCCATTTTGGAACTGACTACTGATTCTTACGCCTTGAGTATAGTTAAGGGCTTTGGTGAGACGTTGAACCTCATTAGCAACCAAGATTGGTTCAGGGGGAACATTCACAGCATAGATGTTGTTATTAATTTTGTCGGTGGTGATTTCTGACTTTTCCGACTTGGTAGTCGCGATCGCCACTTGTAAGGCGCGATCGCGTAAATCTTGATTGGGTAATTTACCTGTTAACTTGAGGCGATCGCCATTGGCGGCAACATTTAAACGATAGACTGCTAGTTCAGGTGTACTGGCAAAAGCTTCTAAGACTTTGGCTTCAAGTTGGCGATCGCGCTGAAATTGATATTGATAAAAGCCAATGGGAATAAAAATCAAAGCAAATGTCGCTAAGCCGATCCAAAGTAAAGTTTTTCCTGATTTTTTTGCCGACTTAGACTGATCGACCTCCATGAGAGTTTGCAGTTCGATTTCTGCCTCAGACGGAATTGTTTCAGGATCACCATCAAATTCCTTGAGGCGATCGCCATAGACTTGAATAATGCGACCAAATACATCACGAATTTTGGCAACAAATATAGGCGCAGGTTCCCCATCAATGATTACGGCTAAATAACAATATCCTGCCACCTCTAGCAAAATCTTGGAGCCGCTATAGTTAATGGCATCCAGTTCTGTATTACTTTCTGACCGCGACATACATTCACTAGCAAAGCTGCGAATCGCAGTTAACATCCCCGCCAACATATCCGAATCGATTGGCTCAGCTTCAGAATTGAGATCGCTCTGTTGCAGATCGATCATCACTAAGCCAGATAAATTATGAATTAAAAATATTGCTTTTATCTTAAATGGTACTGATTCTTTGAGAATTAATTCAGCTTCAGACACGCCTTGCATCTTGGCGCGAAATTTACGCTGTACGCCTTCGACACTAAAGGTTTGTTCGACTTTTTGGTTAATAGAGCGAATTGCTTCTGCAAAATATTTGGCGATCGTATTGCCAATCACAGGATAGAGTGCGTCCACCATCGATTCCCGTTCGAGGACAATTTGACGTTTAATCGCTGAACCCATCTCTGGGGCTAGGGCATCAACGATCGCATCACGGTCAAGGCGAATTTGTTCACGAATAGCGGCTCCCATTTCTGGCGCGATCGCCTTCGCAATCTCATCGGGACTATTGCGAATTTGTTCACTGAGAGCATTAGGCAAAATATCAGCGATCGCTCGGCTCATCGACACCCGATCTAGTTGCGATCGCTCAAAAATTACCTCTGCAATAATTGGCATAATTGCCTGACACATCTCCTCTCTAGATTGATTAGCTTTAAGATTGAGAATCTCCGCGATAATTGGCAACAAAAGCTGGACTAACTCTTGAGGTTGGTATAACTTTTTCTCTAATTGAGCAACACGTTCCCTAACATTCTCAATCTCTATTGGAATGCTATCTTGATCATTACCAATTTTTGTCAGTTGTGAACCAAGACTGCTCAGCCCAAGCGATGCATTTTGAATTAAGCTCTCTAAACCCTCAATCTTATTCTGTAAGTCTGGACTATTGACTTGCTGCTCGACGATGCCTAACTTTTGTTCGACCGATATTTTAAAACTGCGTAGCTCTTCTAATTCTGGACTAACTAAAATATCTTGCAATATATGAAGGGCTTGATCGTCTTCCGATGATGCCAAAATCTCTTCAGATGAACGCTCAAAAGATTTTTCTGTCAGATCTAGTTGAGGAGAATCTAGAGATCTTTCATCACCTAAAAGCAATGTATGTATAAGATTAATAGTTTCTAATTCCTCATCTTTTTTGTTAAATGACAAGTATTCTGCATTATCCGAAGAACTAGAATTTTCTTGCTCAAGGTTGATAATGCTTTCCTTTTCTAGACTATTTGCTTGATTATTTGCTTGGATAGATGGAAGATCCCTTAAAAAGGGTAGCTCATCTAAGAGGCTAGGAAAAGGATAAACTGGTGGCGATCGCTTTAGGTTTGGAACCTCTACATCTGATGCTGATCTAACCTCTAGGGAGAGCGAACTCGTTTCTAGCTTGTTGTTTCTAGAGTTATTTTTAGAATTAATATCTAGAGTATTTAAAGTGACTATCTGTTCTTGGTTCTGTGGATTTTCAGGCTTTTCAGAATCCATGATTTTTAGATCAGAGAGCAGAAGCAACAACTTCTCAACATCATTGAGAGAGTTATTCTGAGCTTTACTATTTTTCTCTGATCTATCAGACATAAACTACTTCCCAAAAAGTTGCGATGTTGCTTCAATTCCAGATTATTTAACCACCGCCCACAATCGTGACAATTTCTAGGCGATCGCTATTTTGAATAATCGTTTGTTCCCATAACTGACGATGTAAAATTTCGCCATTATACTCCACAGCCACTAAGCGAGGATTGAGTCCTAAATATTTCAGCAATTCGACCATAGTCAGATCTGGCTCACAGGTGCGATTATCACCATTTACTTGTAACGTAATCATAAATCTAAAATCTAATTTTAATTTCATTAACCTATTGCTTTAAGTAGCTAGGCATAAGTATAAACTTAAACTCTAGAAGCTTGTGCCGTCCGCGTAGCGGGCAGCACAAGCTTTGGTTTTGGATTTTAACTATGCTGAGCTACTTATGAAGATTATTTTTTGCTTTGTCAAAAAATAATCTTCACAAAATGATCTACATCTATCATCCCAGAAGTTCTATACTTCAGTACTAAAACGATACCTGTGTGTCTATGTCTCAACCTACACCAGCAAATCCAGACTTACCAGCGATCGCTTCGGTAGATCCCGAAACCCATACCGAAATTAATCCTGAGCTAGGACTTAGCGAAGCTGAAGTCACAGATAGACATCGGCGTGGTGATATCAATGTCATTGTGCTGCGGTCAAGTCGTACTTATAAGGACATTTTTCAAGAAAACGTTTTTACCTTATTTAACATTACCTTTGGTTTTGTGTTAGTCCTGCTTATGGCGCTTGGACAGTTTACCGATGCGATCTTTTCGGGATTTTCGGTATTTATGAATATTCTGGTGGGTGTAGCACAGGAAATTCAGGCAAAGCTAACCTTAGATAAATTAGCTTTACTATCAGTGCAGAAGGTCAAAGTCCGACGCGATGGCAAATCACAGGAGATTCCTGTCGGTGAGGTGGTGCGCGATGACTTGATCGAGCTAAATCCAGGCGATCGCGCTCCTGTTGATGGTGCAGTCTTGATTTCTCAAAACGTAGAAATGGATGAATCCTTACTCACAGGCGAATCCGATCCTGTGGCTAAGCAGATTGGCGATATTGTGTTGTCGGGGTCTTTTTGCTTGGCAGGGAGTTGTGTATTTAGCGCCGATAAAATTGGCAATGAAAGCTATGCGGTGAAGCTATCACAGTCATCACGGGTTTACAAACGAGTCTTTACGCCGTTACAAAAGAAGATTGATATTCTCGTAGAAATTTTTGTGCTGGTGCTGATTGTGGCAGGCTTTTTGCATATTGCCTCTAGCCTCAACTCAGGACGGACAATGGTGGATACAATTCGCTATGCTTCCGTAATTATTAATAGTTTTGTGCCAGCAGGTTTAGTGCTTTCCATCAGTGTTGCCTTTGCGATCGGCGCAGTGGCAATTAGTAAAAAGCGGACATTAATTCAAAAAATCAATGCCGTTGACTCCATGAATAGCGTGCGGATTCTCTGCACTGATAAAACAGGAACCCTTACCCAAAATAAACTAGTAGTCAAGGAAATCGTGCCTTTAGGCGATACCGATGAAGACTCGTTGCGCGAGCTAATTGCCCTCTATACAAACCTAATGGGCAGTCAAAATAGCAGCGCAAAGGCGATGGCTACTTATACTGATAAACCTCGATCGCAAGCTCAATCTGTCAGTGAAGTTCCCTTTAGTTCTAGTCGCAAATGGGGATCGATCGCCATTGATATCGGCACAACGATCATGGTCGGTGCGCCCGAAATTTTGCTCACTAGTCCTGAAATGCAGGAACAAGCTAAACAATATGGACGGCAAGGACTAAGGGCGATCGCCGTTGTCACCAGTGAAGACAGTATTGATAGTTCTGAGAAAAATCCTAATTTACCTAATAATCGGCGCGATCGCGGCTTGGTGTTACTAGAAGATAGTCTGCGCCCTGATGTGATCGAGACAATTTCTGAATTACAAAATAAGAATATTCGTCTGAAAGTAATTTCAGGCGATAGCGTCGAAACAGTTGCTTCGATCGCCCGACAAGCAGGGATCGCCGTTCCCGATGATGCTGTATTCACCCAAAAAGATTTGGAAGCAATGGATGCTCATACCTTTAGCCGTGCCGCCGCCTCTGGAGCCGTCTTTGGTCGGATTACCCCTGACATGAAGCGCCGCCTCATTTCGGCAATGGTGAAAAAGGGCGGCTATGTGGGCATGGTCGGCGATGGGGTGAATGATGTCCCTGCCTTTAAGGAAGCACAATTGGCGATCGCCATGAATGACGGCGCACAAATTAGTAAGGATGTCGCCGATATCGTATTACTAGATAACAATCTCTCAGCATTGCCCCAAGCCTTCACTGCAGGGGATGATATCAAGCAAAAAATTCTCTCCTCAGCATTGCTCTATCTCACCAAAAATATCATGGTGATTCTCACAATTTCCTTTGCAGGATTTGTGCAGCTTCCCTTTCCGATTGAGCCACGACACATGACAATTTTAACGATGGCAGTAGTGGGCTTTCCGACGATTTGGATTGCCTTCGGATGGCTAAAACCGATCCGCCTAGAGAATTTCCTGCGTGATGTCTTAGGGTTCAGTTGCATTGCAGGGATCTTCGGAGCGATCGCCATGACTACAGGCTATGTCTTGTCTTACTATGTCAGTGGTTGGGCGCTACTGCAAGCTCCCTATAGCTCAACGATGGTCAGTTCTGAGACGTTTCAAGATATCGCCAGAGGTCAAGCCCAATGTGTTAGTACTTTCATTGGCACAATCTTCTGTCTTTTTGTCTTTTGGAGTATCACCGAGATCTCGATCTGGAAAGTACGCACCTTTGCCAAAAATCCCACAGCCACTATTCTAGGTGTGGTTTCTGTTGGCGTATCATTTATATTCATGTTACTGTTCCCTTCCTTCTTTCAAGTTGAAGTTCCCGATCAATTTGGTTGGTCAATGATTATCTTTTTGCCAACTTCGAGTTATTACATCTTGCGAATGTTGCAATCTAGCAAGCTATTTCGCCATTTACCACGCTATCTCAGTCAGCCGTAAAAAGCCCTCACCCCCTAGCCCCTCTCCCGTAGGAGAGGGGAACCAGAAAATAACAGAGTACAGAGCTTATGAAATCTAAAACTTCTCAACGTCCAATCTCAATTACGATTCTCACTACGACCATGATTGGTATGAGTCTAGTGCTGATTATTGATCGCATCCTTAATTTCTATTTTTATCGATTATTAGAAGGGAATACACCCTTAGTCAATAGTGATTCGGTTAACTTACAAGTAGTCTCAGGAATTGCTTTTTTAGGTTTTAGCGTAGTGCCGCTTGTCCTAGCAATTGGACTATGGAATTTAAAATCTTGGGCGAGATTTTTGAGTATTTGTTTTTTTAGTTCCATCATGTTTCCTGCGATCGCCGCTTCTTTAAGCTGGATTTCGCCGCCATCAGCCGATAAACTTTTGCAAATTCCGATGGTCTTTGATGAAGTTTTGAGCGTATCCGAGACTTCGCCCACCTCACGCTTGGTATCTCTCAATCCTTACATTGCCATTGGTAGCGCGATTGCCCTTGCAATTTTAGTTACACCTGCGATCGGGAAAATATTTCGTCATCGTTCGCCGCAAAATTAGCGATCGCGCCTAGTAAAAAAGGTACAGCCTCAGCTTCCCAAAACCCTTCTGCACAACGTCCTGTTAACAACTGCAAGTGCAAAGTAAATTGATGGGGATAACCATTGGCTTCAAGACTGATATCTTCAGTTTCCAGAGTACAAGAAATCTTCTCGCCATCAGATAACTCAGTTGCCATTATTTGCATTGTCTCGGCAAGTTGGGCTACTAACTTACAAAAATCTTTAAATTCTCTCACAGTTAGCTCGATCGCCCAACTATCTGTCCCCACTAATCCCCTATATACATCCACATCTGAGCGCCAACCAATGCGCCAGCCTTCACCACAGAATAACTGCTTAGATGCGTTTTGCGGTACAAAATTAAGCATAATATTCAGCAGAATTAGCGGCTTATGATCATGCCGCTAATTCTATGGCTTTCAGTCGCTCAGGATTTCAGGTTGAGAGATTTCGTCTGACATTTCCATAATTGCGCGTAAAATCGGCTTCATCATGCGATCGTCATAGTCATCATCTTCATAGCGTCTAAGCTTTGCCCGATTAGCAACTTGCACAGTAATGCGGTAACGATTAGAAGAAGCATTGATCAGTTCTTCGACACGACGAGTAACTTGTGATGAATCAATTGTGTAGCGTTTTGCCATAGATCTGCAAGAAAATTAGCATTCCTAGTTTAACGCTTTTATACCAAAATTCAAAATCCTTGATAATTAAACAAAAAGGTTCGATGCTTCGCATCGAACCTTTTTGTTATTTAATGCGGATGGAGAGACTCGAACTCTCACATCAAAGATACTAGAACCTAAATCTAGCGCGTCTACCAATTCCGCCA
Organism: uncultured cyanobacterium; assembly: GCA_963703315.1. Classification (GTDB taxonomy): domain Bacteria; phylum Cyanobacteriota; class Cyanobacteriia; order Pseudanabaenales; family Pseudanabaenaceae; genus Pseudanabaena. The sequence goes on from OY969811.1 coordinate 1,165,211, forward strand.
CATCCGCTTGGATAAGGTGTTTTTTGCACCGAATAGAATAATACAACAATCTTGGTAAATTGCAGCATAAAATTTTGAGAGTTTACCTTCACAGTTTGATTGCGATACAATCTTTAGTTAGTCATTTGATCTATTTTTCGCTCTGAGCCTACTTTTAGCACCTTTGTTGAGTAGATCTATCTAGTGCATATTCATAAACCACAAAAAATCGACCCAGCACAAATTTATCCCTGCCCTTGCCCTCGCAAACGTGGAAAGCTCAAGCCGATCACCTTGACTGATGCTTTTGGTTGCGATCGCTGTTCTTTGATGTTTCAGCTAGAAAGCGATGGTTATAGTCTGCTGCAATTGGGAGGGATTGACTCACAACGCCATACATGGCAATGGATTGGCAAATGGCAAATCATTCGTGTATATAGGCAATATACTTTGGTAGAAACGGCTTTACTGTATATCTCTGCCCTATTATTCTTCTCATTAATCACTCTATGGGCATTAAATATCAAATCAACTTTAGGCATTCCCATCGCCATTTTGTTGTTTACCCTTTTAGGTTTGTTAATATGGCGATTGCTCGTGATGCTTCGTCGCGATATTTAAAAAACTCTTGAGAAAATAACTTTCTCAAATCTTTTATTAATTACTCATACATATATGTCACCAGAAGACCTTACAGGCTTCATTTATAAATCCCATGCAGCGGCACTGCAACTGATCCAAATCTCCAGTAGAGAACGTGATAGTTTGCTGCTAGAGATTGCTGAATCTGTTAAAAAACATAAAAATGCAATCCTAGAAGCAAATACGCTCGATCTAGAAGCAAGTCGCGATATGGCTGTACCTGAATTGGTACTAGAGTGGCTCAAACTTACTCCCGAACGCCTTAACTATGCGATCGAATGTCTCACCCAGATCGCTAATCTGCCTGATCCACTGACGCTCCATGTGGGTATTAATGGTTATCAGCGCGTTCCTTTAGGTGTAGTGGCTTTTGTATCTGAGGGCTTTCCGCAGTTAGGCTTAATTGCGGCGGGTATGTGTCTCAAGGTGGGCAATACGATTATTTTGAAGGGGGGAAGTGAAGGCACATATACGCAAGAAGCGATCGCATCAGTTGCTAAAGAGATCCTTATTGCAAGAAATTTTCCTGAGGCTTGCATGACTTGTGTACCAACAGGGGTAGCCCTCAAAGAGTTAATTGTCCAAGAAAAATATTTACGCTTGGTGATCCCTTATGGTCGTCCTAGCTTTGTGCAGCAGGTCAGCAAACAGGCGACAGTCTCGGCTTTGCCGATCTCAATGGGTAATTGTTATTTATATTTATCGGCTTCTGGTGATTTGAACTTTGCCAAAGAAATTATTCTTAACAGTCGTAAGGGTGATCCTGATGCTGTTAATGCGATCGAAAAAGTAGTTGTCCATCAGTCATGGATTGATCGCGGTTTAGGAGATTGGATCAAGGCTTTAAAAAAACAAGGTTTGGTGGTGAGGGGCTGTGCTGAGACAACGGCGAGTTATCGTAAGTTTTTAGAAGAATCCCATAGTGATGAAACTGATAAACCAAGTCAAGCGCTCATTGATCAATCGATCGAACTTGAAGATATTTGGGGTCAGGCTTATTTAGATGAAACGATCGCCATCAAAATTGTCAATGATACAGAAGAGGCAATTACTTGGATTAATCAGTATAGTAGCGGTCATGCTGATGTCTTGCTAACGGATTCTCTATCGGAACGCGATCGCTTTGTCAGTCGGATCAATAGCAGTACGATTTTTGTCAATGCCCATAGTCGTTTCAGTCGTTGTGCCAAAGTTGGCGATAATGGCAATGTCAAAATTGCGCTGGGTATGTCCAGCTTAAAAACACGCGGTGCATCTAGATACCCTGGGATAATTGATATCTATGCCCTCACTACCACTAAACAAGTTTTGACAAGTTCATGGGTGCAACGCACTCATTTATAGCGTTTATCTGTAGCGTTGAAGTAAGGCTTCAAGTTTTTCAACAGGCGATCGTGGTGGAAATCTGGGCAGTTCTTGTTCCTGTTGGCGATCGTTGAGTAAACACAGAACAGGGATTTCATATTGATAGCGATCGAACCAGTCATTATTGCTAGTAATATCCCTGATTTCTAACTCAAAATCCACATTTTTAACCTGTTGTAATTTTGTGAGCAAACCTTCGCATAGACAACAGCCTTGCTTACTATACAAAATTAATTTCATAGATCTTGAGATATCTCTGTTGAATTTACCCCCACTATGTTATATTATTAATCCGTCAGAACGCATAGCTCAGTTGGTTAGAGCACCACGTTGACATCGTGGGGGTCGGTGGTTCGAGTCCACTTGTGTTCATTAGAATAGATAAATGCCAATAATCTTTGACAATATGCAGAGCCCTCTGCTGCCAGAGTTACGCCATACCCTTGATGGCGCAGTTCGGGCTGATTTTTGTGTGGGCTATGTCAATTTGAGGGGATGGCGATCGCTTGAGGACAAGATCGAACAGTTTACAGGGACAGATGATGCACGGTGTCGGCTATTGGTGGGAATGCAGAAATTACCCAAAGATGAACTACATACATTACTGAGTCTGAGCAATGCTGAAAATAAGGTTGATTTGGCAGAAGTTAATCGCATCAAACGCAAGTATGTCGAAGAATTCCGATCGCAGTTAAGTTTTGGCGCACCAAACAACCAAGATGAAGCAGCGTTACGGAGATTGAGCGCTCAAATAAAAGCGGGGAAAGTAACGGTGAAATTATTTGCACGTCATACCCTCCATGCCAAGCTTTATCTAATTTATCTGTCTGAAAAAACACCACGTATGGCTTATTTAGGCAGTAGTAATCTCACGATATCTGGACTATCAAAACAGGGTGAATTGAATATCGATGTTAACGATCGCGTGGCTACGGAGACTTTAGAAACTTGGTTTGAGGATAAATGGACAGATAAATTCTGTGTGGATATTTCGCAAGAATTAGCGGCAATTATTGATCAAAGTTGGGCTAGGGAAACCTTGATACCGCCCTATCATATTTATCTAAAAATGGTCTATCACCTGTCACAGGAGGCAAGAGCGGGGATATCGGAATATCGATTACCAAAAGAGTTTCGCTTGTTTGACTTTCAAGCGGCGGCGGTGAAAATTGCGGCACACCATGTCAATAAACGGGGCGGGGTGATGATTGCCGATGTGGTGGGATTGGGCAAAACCATTGTTGGCACGGCTTTAGCAAGGGTTTTACAGGATGACTTATTTTTAGAAACTTTGATTATCTGCCCTAAGAATCTTGTGCCGATGTGGGAAGACTATGTAGCCGAATATCGCTTAATTGCGAAGGTTATGCCAATTAGTCGCGTGTTGGAAGATTTGAAAGATTTACGGCGCTATCGGGTGGTGCTGATTGATGAAAGCCATAACTTGCGAAATCGTCAAGGGCGGCGTTATCGAGCGATTCGGGAATATATTGAAATCAATGAGAGTAAGTGTATTTTGCTGACAGCAACACCATACAACAAGAGTTATCTGGATTTATCTTCACAGTTTCAATTATTTATCGAAGAGGATCGTAATTTAGGAATCCGTCCTGAGCGATATATCCAAGAACTTGGGGAGACTGAGTTTAGGAATCGCCTTCAAGGTGAAGAGCGATCGCTTAAAGCGTTTAATTTGAGTGAGTATGCCGATGATTGGCGGGATTTGATGAAGCTATTTATGATTCGGCGGACAAGGAGTTTTATCAAGAATAACTATGCTAAGAGTGATACCGAAGGACGCAAATATCTAGAGTTTCCTGATGGGAAGGTGTCGTATTTTCCAAAACGAATTCCGAAGACTGCGAAGTTTGCGATTAAGGGCATCGATCCATATGCTTTGCTTTATTCCGATCGCGTGGTGGATGTGATCAATGAGCTAAATTTACCGCGCTATGGGTTAGGCATCTTTGAGATGGAGAAGCCGATGAAAACGCCTACAGATAGGGAACAGCAGATCCTTGATGGTTTGTCTCGCGCAGGTCGGCGGTTGATGGGATTTTGTCGTACTAATTTATTTAAGCGATTGGAAAGTAGTGGATTTGCATTTTTACAGTCCCTCGATCGCCATATTTTACGCAACTATGTTTATCTTCATGCCATTAACAATGGATTAGATATTCCCATTGGTACACAGGATGCGGAACTATTAGATACGCGCAATGGTGACGAAGATTCCGATTCGTTAGTATCGACGGAGTTTGAGATTGAGGTGGAGGATGGCTCTAGTAGTGATGTGGAAGAGGAGTCGCGCAAATCTGAAAGTCATCTTGAGCGAGATTATCTTGACCGTGCTGCTACGGTCTATAAGCTCTATGAGAGCAAATATAAAAAGCGGTTTAAATGGATTCGAGCGAGTTTGTTTAAACCAGAGCTAAAAACGACTTTGTTGGCAGATGCTCAAGCCTTAACTAAGGTTTTCAATCTATGTCCTGAATGGAAACCTGAGCAAGATTGTAAATTAGCAACCCTCGTCAATTTGCTGAAAATAGAACATGGCGATCGCAAGGTATTGATTTTTACGCAGTTTGCGGACACAGCTAAATATTTAGGTGAGCAGTTACCGAAGCTTGGGCTTGATAAGTTAGCAGTGGTCACAGGTAACACGACTAACCCGACTGAACTCGCCTATCAATTTAGTCCTAAAAGCAATCGTAAACGTCACAAAGTTACTGAAGATCAGGAATTACGGGTATTGATTGCCACGGATGTACTTAGTGAAGGACAGAACTTGCAAGATTGCGACATTATCATTAATTACGATCTGCCTTGGGCGATTATTCGCTTAATCCAACGGGCAGGGCGGATCGATCGCATTGGTCAGGAGTCAGAAGAGATTCTCTGTTATTCCTTTTTACCTGCGGATGGGGTCGAGAAGTTGATTAATTTGAGAGGTCGCTTACGTCAGCGCTTGGATCAAAATGCGGAAGTTGTCGGTACGGATGAGGCTTTTTTTGAGGGAGATGCCGATCAAATTGTGCGGGATCTCTATAATGAGAAGGCGGGAATTATTGATGATGATGAGGATAATGAAGTAGACCTGACTTCTGAGGCTTTTCAGATTTGGAAAAATGCGACAGATCGCAATCCAGAATTAAAGAAGATAGTGGAATCATTAGATAATGTCTCCTACTCAACGCGATCGCATACGCCTGAAGCTACTAAGCCTGAAGGGGTGCTGCTCTATGTCCGCACGGCGCAGGGAAATGACGCTTTGGCATATATCGATCGCCATGGTCAGAGTGTTACCCAGTCACAATTAGCGATTCTCAAATTAGCTGCCTGTGAGCCGAATACTCCTGCCATACCACGTAATGAGAACCATCATGAATTGGTGACGCAAGGGGCGATCATGCTAGTTAAGGAAGAGAAAAGTACAGGGGGGCTAGGCAGTACTAAGGGCGCAAGATATCGCACCTATGAACGATTGAGGCGCTATTTAGAACATGAACGCGATCGCAATCCTTTACTGGTTCCCCATGATTTATCAAAGGCGATCGATGAGATTTATCGCTATCCACTGCGACAATCTGCGATCGATATTCTCAGCCGCAGGTTTAAAGATGGGCTTGAGGATGAGCAGTTAGCCAGTTTGGTTTTGGCGCTTCGCACTGATAATCTTCTTTGTATAATTTCTGAAGAGGAGCATGAGCAGGAGCCACAAATAATTTGTTCGATGGGAATTTTTCAATATTAAGCGAGCGCCGCTCACCTAAGCTCTATCAATAACAAAGGTAAAATTTATGAGTGCCAGTTTATATGAGACGGATTTTTATCGGTGGACGATTGAGCAGTCGCAACTTTTAGCGATCGGTAAGTTAGATGGTTTGGACTTGGTGAATTTAGTTGAAGAGATTGAATCTTTGGGTAAGCAGAAGCAGCAGGAGTTATCAAATCGCTTGGGTGTGTTGATTGGACATTTGTTGAAGTGGCAATATCAGCCAGAAAAGCGATCGCGTAGTTGGCAGGTGACGATTCAATTACAACGGGAAGAAATTCGGGATTTGTTATTCGATAATCCTAGTTTGAAATCTTATTTGGATAAGGCTTTGCCCAAAGGTTTTCGGTTAGGCTTAGCATTGGTTTTGGGTGAGACTGCGATTAGTAAAAAGTTATTACCTAGTGAATGTCCTTATAGTTTTGAGCAGTTGCTAGATTTGAGTTTTCCTGATGATATTGATGTGGAGTTTTAACGCAAGTAAAAAGTAGAAAGGAAAAAGGAAAAAATATGAGTAATGGGTTGTATGAGACGGATTTTTATCGGTGGTCGATTGAACAGGCTCAGCTTTTGGAGTTGGGACGGTTTGACGATTTAGATTTGGTGAATTTGGCAGATGAGATTGGTTCTTTGGGTAGAGAAGAGGCGCGATCATTGGAGCGTCATTTTGCAGAGTTGATTGGGAATCTATTAAAGTGGGAATATGCTTCTCAATGGCGTAATAAAATTTGGCAGTTCAATATTACGAGTAAACGGCGTGAGATTAAACGCTTGTTACAGGATAGTCCTAGCCTGAACGAGCAGGTTGATGAGTTGTTTCAGGAGAGTTATGAGTCTGCTTTGAATGTGGCGATGATGGACAATATGTTTGAGTCGGTTGATTTACCAAAAGATTGCCCTTATTCCGTTACACAGGTTCTTGATGAAGATTTCCCTTTGGGGATGCTCGATTTCCCATTGCCTTACGATCGCCATGTGTTGACGTTTGATGAGTTTCTGGCTTTACCAGAGACAAAACCTGCGAGTGAGTATTTCAATGGCAGAATTTCTCAGAAACCAATGCCCAATATGCATCACAGTGTTTTGCAAGGAGGGTTAACGAGTTTAATCAATCAAAAAGGAAAGGGCGATCGCTTGGCTAGTGCTTTTCTAGAATTAGATTTTGTGATGAGTGATGGGATGATCGTTCCTGATATTTCGGTTTTTGCAAGCGATCGCATTTTGGTTGATGAGAATGACGAAATTTCTAATGATCTGATTAAGGTTGCGCCTGATTGGTTGATAGAGGTTCTTTCGCCTGAACAGTCGGTGACTTTGTTGATTGATAAAATCAAGTTAGCAATTTTGCATGGGACTAAGTTGGCTTGGCTGGTGGATTCTATGGAAGATGTAATTCTAACTTTTACAGCGAATGGGTTTAATAGCCATCATGGTATGGACATTTTGCCAATGTTAGAAATTTTTGAGGATTGGCGGCTATCGGTGCAGGATGTATTTAACTTGCTAAAATTAAAATAAAAACTGGGGTAATCATGGCTATTAATCTCAAAAAGTCGCGTCAATATTTACAGGATTTTGATTTTTTGAGTTTGTTTATTGAGGAGTTGGGCTGGTCGAATCCGCCTAGTGGTGGGGCGATCGCATTTAAGTGTGATGGCAAGACTTTTTATCGTCAGGGTGTGGCGGAGTTGGCGGGGGTATTGGTTTTAGAGGTTACATCTGAGGATGGCGAGATTCCTGATGGGAAGGTGAGAGCGAATATCTATAAGGAGATTTGCAAGGTGGCGCTAGAGAATTTGGTGATTTTTTTAGATCGGGGGCGCAATCAGAGTCTTTGGTATTGGGTGAAGCGGGAGGGGACTAAGCAATATCGTCGCGATCATTTATATGTGCGGGGACAGTCTGGCGATTTGTTTTTGAGTAAGTTGGGGGCGTTGGTTGTTGATCTCAAGGATTGGGAAACGGGTAACGTGTCAGTTGTGAGTGCGGCGCGGCGACTCAAGGATAGCTTTGATATCGATCGCGTCACCAAGAAATTTTTTAATGAGTTTCAAACTTTACATGGGGATTTCTTGGAGTTAATTAAGGGGATTGAGTTTGAGGGCGATCGCCGTTGGTATGCGTCTATTTTGTTGAATCGTTTGATGTTTGTGTACTTTTTGCAGCGCAAATATTTTCTAGATAATGGCGATGAGTTGTATTTACAAAATAAGCTGAAAGCTAGTAAACAAGAGGGGACAGACTGTTTTTATCGTGAGTTTTTACAGCCGTTGTTTTTTGAAGGTTTTGGTAAGCCAGAGGGCGATCGCGATGGTGCTATTAAAAAGAAGATTGGCAAGATTCGCTATTTGAATGGTGGTTTATTTTTACCGCATGGGTTAGAGAAGCAATATCCTGATATTCAAATTGGCGATCGCGCTTTTGAGCAGGTTTTAGGTTTGTTTTCGCGCTACTCGTGGAATCTCGATGATACGCCTGAAGGGAAGGATGATGAGATTAATCCTGATGTGTTGGGTTACATTTTTGAGAAGTATATTAACCAAAAGGAGTTTGGGGCTTACTATACTCGTCCTGAAATTACGGAATATCTCTGCGATCGCACGATTAATAAGTTGATTTTGGATAAGGTTGCGGGTGAGTGTGACAGTAATCTTAATGAATTATTGCTGAGATTAGATGCTGATCTATGCGATCGCCTACTCAACCAAATCCTCCCAAATTTAACTTTGCTCGATCCTGCTTGTGGGTCAGGGGCGTTTCTAGTGGCGGCGATGAAGACTTTGATCGGGGTTTATGCAACGGTGGTTAGTCAGTCACGGCGGTTTGAGGATCATCCAAATATCCAAAAGTGGCTCGATGAGGCGAATTCTCATCCTTCGCTCGATTACTACATCAAGAAGCGGATTATTACGGATAATCTCTATGGTGTGGATATCATGCAAGAGGCGACAGAAATCGCGAAGTTGCGGTTATTTCTGGCTCTAGTGGCTTCTGCTAAAAAGGTTGATGAGTTGGAGCCTTTGCCGAATATTGATTTTAATATCATGGCTGGAAATTCATTAATTGGATTGATCAGGGTTGATACAGATGCGTTCGCACAAGGGAGTCAGGGGACTTTAGAAAATCAGTGGACTAATGATCGATACAACCAGATTTTAGATGAGAAAAATCGTGATATTGCTTTGTATAAGAAGCACTCTTTTCAGTCAGATTCACAACGAAATCCTGATCATAGGTCGCAGGAATCAAGCGTTGCAGAATTGCGAAATCAGATCGAAAAGTTAAATACTGAGTCGCAGGTTAAATTGAATGATTTATTGCTGAATGAGTTTAGTAGTAAGCTAAAAATCAAGTTTGAGGAGGCACAGTTAACGGGTAAGCCGAAAAAGCGGGTTCTGAATATTGATGATATTAATGTTTTGGAGCCATTTCATTGGGGTTATCATTTCGATAAGGTGTTTGAACGCGGCGGGTTTGATGCGATTATTGCTAATCCGCCTTGGGAGATTTTTAAGCCACAGGCTAAGGAGTTTTTTGCTCACCATAGCGAGTTGGTGACTAAGAATAAAATGGATATTAAAACCTTTGAGAAGGAACAAAAGAAGCTCTTAGAATCTGCTGATGTGGCGGCGGCTTGGAATAAATATCAAAATCAATTTCCGCATATAAATTTGTATTTTCGGACTAGCGAGAATTACAAAAATCAAGTTTCCATCATTGACGGAAAAAAAGCTAAATCGACAGACATTAATCTCTATAAGCTATTTCTAGAGCGTTGTTATCATTTGCTGCGAAAGGGTGGTGAATGTGGGATCGTGATTCCTAGTGGTATTTATACCGATTTGGGGACGAAGCAGTTACGCGAGATGTTGTTTAGTGAAACCGAAATTACAGGTTTATTTTGTTTTGAGAATCGCAAGGCAATTTTTGAAGGTGTGGATAGTCGGTTTAAATTTATCATTCTCACTTTCGAGAAAGGCAGTAAAACCGAGTCTTTCCCTACGCGCTTTATGCGCCATGATGTCGCTGAGTTAACCAATTTCCCTACGCCTGACGATATTCGCTTAAATGTTCCTCTTATTCGTAAGCTTTCACCAGATTCTCTTTCAATTACTGAGTTCAAAAATTCAATTGAAATTGAGATCGCTGCAAAAATGGCTAAATTTCCACTACTAGGGAAATCAATAGAAGACTCTTGGAATTTGACATTGGGGCGCGAATTTCACATGACTGATGACAGTTATTTGTTTAAGCCCGAAAAAATTACTGGGCGATTACCTCTTTATGAAGGGAAGATGATTCATCATTTTACTCATCAATTTGCAGAACCCCGTTATTGGGTTGATGAGAAAGAAGCAAGAAAATCTTTATTAGGTAAAAATGAAACTGAAAAAGGACAAAAGTTGAATTATCAAGGTTATCGATTAGCTTATAGAGCGATCGCTAGTAGTACGAATGAACGAACATTAATTACATCAACAATTCCACCTAACTCATTTGCTGGCAACTCACTCAATCTTTCTTCATCCCCTAAAGATAATAACCAGTTGTTAGTTATAAGTGCTTTGCTTAATAGCTTTTGTGTAGACTACTCACTATGGCAACAAGTATCAGCTAATATCAATATTTTCTACATCTATCAACTCCCAGTCCCACGCCTCCAAAAAGGCGACAAATGGTTTGATGCGATAGTTACCCGCGCCGCCAAACTCATCTGCACCACACCCGAATTTGACCAACTGCTAGAAGAAGTAAAAAAGGAAAAGGGAAAAGGAAAAAGTGGAGAGATTTTTGGCGTGACTGATGAAATAGAACGCGGTAAACTCAGAGCCGAACTTGATGGCATCATCGCCCACATTTACGGACTCACCGAAGAAGAATTTCAACCCACATTCCGCTCGTAATGGAAGAAAAAAAACAATTACGAAACAGGAGCAGGGAGCAAATAGTAGCGTTGGCAGGAGGGAGAAAAGAAATTCAAAATGTGAATCCGAAGAGGAGACAAATTAACAACTTGAGTGAGTCCCTGAAAAGAAACTAAATGAACCGCCATAAAACATTGAAAAATCCAACGCAAAGTTGGCGAATTAGTGGGTTTACCCAATTGATTAGGAATAGTATCTTGAGCGATGGCTAAGGCAAGTCTGAGTTGACGTTGGGCTAAATTATAAACGAGCAAGCACAGTGCCATAATCATGCCCAAAGCCTCAATGCGTTTAGCAGACTTGAGAAAAACACTCGAAGTAAAAAACAAAGGATCTTTGAGGAAACGAAAACCACGCTCAGTGCTCTGCTGAGCCTTGTATTCCCGTAAAGCATCATCAGCCGTGAATTGTAAGGAATCAAGAACCCACATTCCGCTCGTAATGGAAGCCTAAAAATATTTACAACGAGACAATGAGGGTTTCAGCGATTTTCTGAAAAATTAATGATAATAACTCCTATTAGTACGTCATTATTGACAATATTAAGATAGTGGTATTTTTCTGACGAAAGCCCAAAATACTTACTGTATAAGGATTTGTTTTCTAAATATTTTTTTCAGTAAAATAAGAGCGGAATGTGGGAAGAATATTCGTGGCTAAAATAAACCTGCCACAACGCTGTTGCTGAGCCAAGATTTCTGAGTCTATAGGAATCACCGTTGCAGTAATCCGATAACTAATGCTGGTGGGTATAGCATCAGGTTGTGGCTTACCCCGTTTCGCATAATGTGGTTTTTCTACTGCCTGAATATGGTCGAGTTGATGCCATTTCATCTTGGTTGATAATTTTTCAGCAGCAGCGATCGCGTCAGCAGCACAGGCAAAATCTTGTCCCGCCAAAGTGTGTAAATCTTGATGACATTTTTGCTGGACTTGCTCAAGCTTTTTGTCTAACTTTTTGATGTCTGATTTACGTCTTGCTTGGCTATCAACTAAAATCCATCTCTGTCTTACACCACCATACTCACTCACAGTTTCGGCTGTCCTGTATCCCTTAAATTTACTTTCTTGTAGGTCAGTTGTGCTTGACACTAAGTCACTTGCAGTTTTGATGCTTAATGGCACTCGGGTTAGCCATTTTAGTCCTGTCATTGCTACCAGATTTTCTTCACTGTATAGCGCTGCATCGCCTACGCATATTCCCTCAAATGTCCACTGGGTTTTGAATTCTTGTAATAGTCCTGCAAATCTTGCTTTGTCGGCTTGATTTCCACTTACCACTTCCATCATTACGGGAATGTCTCCATCTCCTACACAGATCAGGTTCATCATAAATTGCTTCAGGTCGGGGCGATGGTCGCGTGAATATCCGTGTGTGATTTCGATACTCCCTTCTTCCTCTCTGCCATATTCCCCATCTACGTGAAATGAGGTTGAGTCTATATGTCCTGTTTCTACCTTGACATCGTATTTCGCTACTGCTTTCAGGCTGATTCCTAAAAATGTCTCACTCAGTCCTGCTTCATGTAAGTCATCCAGTACTTTACCGATGCGGTCATCATTGATTTGTTCGGCTGTTATCCCTTCCCCCAATAAGTGCTCGGTTGGTTTTCCTTCAAAGAATTTACCAAACATATACAGGGGTGCTGATACAAATCCTAATCCATTCAGGAGCATGGCTTTGACAATTACTCCTGCGCTTACTTTTTCCCTTGAGCTTCTCCCGATTATCGTGTTGATTTCTTCTACGATTCCCATCTCATCTATGATTCCTGCCACGATTCCTAGATGGTCTAGGTTCGTTACTTTCATCTCTGTATTAATACCTGCCTCCTCTTTTTGCTCTTGTGCCTTACCTTTAGTTAATTATTTTACCCTTCCATTACGAGCGGAATGTGGGTTTCAATATATACTCACCACATTCCCCATAGTTGCTGATCCCGTCAAACTCAACGCCCTCAATGCCTATCGCGACGTTCGCACAGGATTGATCAAGTAAAAAGGTAAAAAACAGAAGAAAAATGAATTTTAGACTTTCAAATCATGCTTTAGAAGAGGTACAGAAACGTAAAATTCCTATTTCGTTTGTAGAGACTGTCCTAAAAAATCCACAACAAACAATCCAACAAGATGAAGAAATCACAATTTATCAATCTCAACTCGATTTTGGTACAGCTAAACTTTACTTACTACGAGTTTTTGTAAATATCACCGTTGATCCTGCCGTTGCCGTCACAGTTTATCGTACTAGCCAAATTCAAAGATATTGGAGTAGACCATGAAAATCAAATATGATCCTGAAGTAGATATTATTCGGATTACGCTCAAAGATGTAGATATTGAAGAAAGCGAAGAAGAAACCGCAGGTATTATCTTAGACCTTGACATAAATGGTCATGTCGTTGGCATCGAAATCTTGCAAGCATCCAAACGCATCGACAATCCCCAAGCGATCGAATACATGATTACCCAATCAGTAGTTCCCTCACTCAATCCTAAAGTTTTGGTAAAACAATAATTAGGAGAATAATACTATGCACATCCAACTTGATGATTACGAACAAGATATTTTAGAGTCCGTAGAACGCGGTGAATGGAAATCTGTAAAAAATCTACAGCAAGAGATCGATCAGTATCAACACCATGCGCGTAACTACATCGCATCAATCCAAAAAATCACAATTGAACTACCCAGTAGCGATATCGCATCTTTAGAGCAATTAGCCAATACTTCAGGCGTATCGATGCCTTTGCTTCTCTCAAGCATCTTGCATCAATATCTGGGTTCCCAGCCCATTTATAACCCCTAATGTAGGAATATGAAAACTCAGACCAAACCTAAAACCCTAGAAGAATACCTCAACCTCAACTACCCCATCACCCTTTACCCTGAACCTGATGGCGGCTACACCGTGATGATTGTCGATTTAGTAGGATGTCTTTCTCAAGGTGACACCCTCGAAGAAGCAGTTGCCAATATTCAAGAAGCCAAACACGCTTGGCTAGAAACCGCTTGGGAATGCGGCGATGACATTCCTCTTCCAAATTTACAAAATAGTTGAGCAAATTTACAATACTGATTTAGCGTTGGATAAACGAGGTGATTTTGATGACATCAACACTACTATATGATTCAGATTTTTATCGTTGGACAGTTGAGCAGGTAGAGCGTTTACGCTTAGGCAAATTTAATGATTTAGATATAGAAAATTTAGCGGAAGAAATTGAATCTTTGGGTAGCCAAAAAAGATCTGAGTTGGAAAATCGTTTAGCAATTTTGTTAGGACATTTGATTAAGTGGGATTTGCAACCGAGATTGCGCGGTAAAAGTTGGCGACTGACAATCAAAGAGCAAAGAATCCAAATAAAAAAACTAATCCGCAAAAACCCTAGCCTAAAATCCTATCTATCGGAAGCGATCGCCGATGGCTTCGAGTTAGCTTTAGTTTTGGCAGAAAAAGAAACCCGTCTTAAGCCCAAGGATTTACCGAAAGAATGTCCTTACTCCATTGAACAAATTTTTGATGAGAACTTTCCCATTGGTATTGATAATGCTTAAATGCCATAGCTGTACAGCACAGCCCATCAAAGCAGCAGCCCTGCAATAAATTGCGGGCTGAAAGCTTAAACCCGTTGCAACGGGTTTAAGCTTTCAGCCAAGAACTTGAGTTCTTGGTTATTTTGCTTAAGTCCTAAATATTTCAGGGTTTTGTTAAAAATTACTTTTTAAAGCGTCTCAAGAAATTGCTAGAGTGCAATGATAGACAAAGTTTGTTAATAAAGTTGATATATAAATTATGGATAGTACATTAGCGATCGCATATCTTGGGGCATTAGTTGTCCTACTAGCTGGGGTTAGCTGGTTAGTTATCCGCCAGATTTTGAAAGCCCGTAGTTTAGAAAATGTGATTTCGGAACTACAACCTAAGCTACAAAAAGAAAAAGGTACACCTGAAGACTATTACCAGCTTGGTAGTGTTTATTTACGCAAAAAACTCTACTCTCAGGCGATCACCCTATTTAATAAGGCATTGAAGGAAGGTGGCGACAATGTTCCCGAAGTTTATAATGCACTCGGATTTTCCTATTTCTCTCAAGATCAATACGATCTCGCCATCAAAAATTATAAAGAGGCGATCGCCTTACAAGAGGGCTATGTAACTGCGATCAATAATCTTGGTCATGCCTATGAGAAGAAAAAGCTATTGCCTCAGGCGATCGAGATGTATGAGCAGGTGTTGATATTGGATGAAAAAAATGAGACTGCCAAGCGGCGCTTAACTTCTTTACGAAAGCAGGTTGTGCCAACTGCTTAAAGATAAAAAAAGATAAAAAAAGGAGGCGAAGCCTCCTTTTTTTATGTCTTGGATTCAATTAATCCACCACCGAGTAATAAATCACCACGATAAAATACGGCGGCTTGTCCGGGGGTAATACTAAATTGTGGTTCATCAAAGACAATTCTGGCGCGATCGCCTGTTAGAGGAATTACGGTTGCTAAGGCAGGAGCCGTCCGATAGCGCACTTGGACTTCAGCTTGAAAAGGGATATCAGTAGGAGCGATCGATACCCAATTTACTTGATTGATGTTGCATTCCTTGTCATGGGCTTCTGAGCGATCGCCAACAATCACTTCATTTTTAATCGGATCGAGAGCAACCACATAGAGGGGATTTGCTGCCGCTACGCCCAAACCTTTGCGCTGACCGATGGTGTAGTGATATGTGCCATCATGCTCGCCCAAGACATTGCCATTAGTATCGACAATTTTGCCTTGAACAGGCGTGAGATATTTATCCAGAAATGCCTTCATCGAGCCATTAGCTTCCACAAGGCACAAGTCCATGCTTTCGGGCTTTTCGGCAGTGGCTAAGCCAAATTCGGCGGCGATTTTACGAGTTTCAACTTTGGTCGTATCGCCTAAGGGAAAAATGCAGCAGCTTAATTCCTCTTGTCCAACTTCGTACAGAAAATAGGACTGATCCTTGGTGTCATCAACGGCGCGGCGCAATTCATAGCGTCCCGATTCGGAATTAAAACTTAGCTTGGCATAGTGTCCCGTCGCAATTTTATTGATCCCCAACTTTTCGTGGGCATATTTCATCATTGGCGTGAACTTCACGGCGTTGTTGCAACGAGAACAGGGTAAAGGTGTTGCTCCTGCGGCATAGCCAGTAACGAGATAGTTAATGATATTTTGCTCAAAAACATCGCGGCTATCGACTATTTCGTGATGGATGCCTAATTCTTCGCAGAGGCGTGCAGCATCAACCATTCCTTCAGAGCAGCATTGTCCTTTGCCGCGCATTAACCATAGTGTCAAGCCCGTGACATCATATCCTGCACGGTGCAATAGGGCGGCAGCAACGGAGCTATCTACTCCGCCTGATAAACCGACAACTACTTTTTGTTTTACTTGCTCTAGGGTTGAGGTGATGTTTGACATTTACTGCGATCGAACCATTCAGATTCAATTGTAACTGCTCGGCATTAAATTTTGGCGCGATCGCCTCCTAATCTCATCATCAATGAAGTACGAGATTGTTTCCCCAACTTTGGTGGGAAAACAATCTCGTACTTCATTAGACTGTGAAATGCTACATATATAATTAGAGACGTAACTCTTTGCGACCATTCTGGACAATTTTAATCATATCGATTAGCTGGGACTCAAGATTACCTAAGACGCGATCGCTATATTCATCCGCACCCCGTTGCATATCTTGGACTTCTCCCGTCACGCGCTGATGTAACAAATCGAGATCTTTTTGGGCTTGACGGCGCATTTGGTTGACTTCATTAAGAGTCTGCGATCGCACTTGCTCACATTCTTCTTGGAGTTCACGGCGGATTTGATTTGCCTCTTGCTCAGCTTGGCGGATAATCAGAGATTCTTCTAGCATATGACTAGCGCGTAACTCAGCAGATTTGATTAAATCTTCGGCATATTGCTGCGCTTCGGCAATCAAATCCTGTTTGTAGAGCAGGATCTCTTCTGCCTTAGCGATCGACTCAGGTACTGACAATCTTACGCGATCAATTTGCTGGCATAGTTTTTCTTCATCAATGACGGTATGCCCCATGACACGAGGTCCACTTTCTAGCACCATTTCTTCGAGATGGTCTAGCTCTTTGTGTAAGTTCATGTAGTAATCGGCTCGTGGTAAAGACGCAGGAGAGCCGTTGTTGTGGCCGTTATTAGATTTAGTACTAGCAGTTGAGTTGTCTGTCAGCATCGGGTTTGTGTAGGAAAGAGTTCAATGCTTAATTCTAGAAAAATACATCTCAAGCAGATCTTGTCAGCTAATCAGCCTAGAAATACTAGACAACATTGTAGATGAATTTTTGTGAGATCTGTAACTAGATGAACTTTTTTTGATGAGATGAGCTAGCCTATCTCATCAAAGAGTGGGCTTAGGGCATAAAACCAGAAGATGGGTTGCGGCGCGAAGCGCCGCAACCCATCTTCTGGTTTCTAGGCAGGGATTTGCGACAATACAGCACGGGTTGCTGCTAAGGTTGCCTCAATATCAGCATCGGTATGCGCCAATGAAGTGAAGCCAGCTTCAAACTGCGAAGGGGCAAGGTAAATACCATGCTCTAGCATTGCCCGATGGAATTTAGCAAACTTAGCAGTATCGCTAGTTTTCGCATCGTCATAGCTATAAACCTGTTTATCAGTGAAAAACATACCAAACATAGCTCCCACGATATTACCCGTAGCAGTGTGTCCAGTTTCATGGGCGATCGCTAACATCCCTTCTGCCAACTTCTTGGTGATCTGCTCTAAATATTCATAGGAACCAGCACGCTTAAGGATTTCCATCGTCTTAATCCCTGCGGTCATCGCCAAAGGATTGCCCGACAATGTTCCTGCCTGATACATGGGACCCGCAGGAGCAACTAGGGACATAATATCTTTGCGTCCACCATAAGCACCAACAGGCAAACCGCCACCGATGACTTTACCCATAGTGGTCAAGTCGGGAGTAATGCCAAACCGAGCCTGTGCGCCACCGTAGGAAAGACGGAAGCCTGTCATCACTTCATCAAATACTAACAAAGCACCATTAGCATGACAGAGATCTTTCAAGCCTTGCAAGAAGCCATCTTTAGGCACGATACAACCCGCATTACCAACTACTGGCTCGATAATGACACCAGAGATTTGATCGGGGTTTTCGGCAAACAACTGTTTTACTGCTTCGAGGTCGTTATAGGGAGCCGTAAGCGTATTCGCAGTGGTGGACTTAGGAACTCCAGGGGAGTCGGGTAAGCCGAGGGTCGCGACACCTGAACCCGCCTTGACCAAGAACATATCTGCGTGACCGTGATAGCATCCTTCAAATTTGATGATTTTGTCACGACCTGTAAAGGCTCGCATTAGGCGCAGTACGGACATACAAGCTTCTGTACCAGAGTTAACAAAGCGCACCATTTCGACACTAGGTACGGCTTCGATCACCATTTCGGCAAGGGTATTTTCGAGAACGCAGGGCGCACCAAAGCTTGTGCCTTTTTCTAAGGCTTTATGCAAGGCTTCAATGACTTCGGGGTGCGAATGTCCAACGATCGCGGGTCCCCATGAACCAACGTAGTCAATATATTTGTTACCATCGATGTCCCATGCATAAGCACCATTAACGCGATCGAAGACGATCGGCTCACCGCCAACAGACTTAAAAGCACGCACTGGGGAACTGACCCCACCAGGCATTAGTTCTTTGGCTTTAGCAAAAATTTCTTGAGATGCTGTTGTCTTAAAAGTAGATAAATTCGCAGTCATTTTTTAACGAAGATTTTTTTTAGGTTTTGTGACTCTTTCCAAACTCAATTTAACTTAGCAATGATCCAAGCGTCACGCAAATCGCATATAAAGTTGCAAAAGACAAAACCAAAATAGAAGGACGGCGCTTCGCGCCGTCCTTCTATTTTTGGATCTGAATCTTAGATGATTTATGAGAGTGCAGTTACTTTCATAAACCATCTAGGAGCGCCCTAAATGATATTTTAAAGATTTAATTATGATATAATAGCGATTAAAAATATTTGTGTCGCAATAATACTTAAAATTTTTGCATTTATGAAAAAGCATTCGACGTTTCGTATATGATACGTATAGATAAGGGTGAATCGTGTTAACGAGATTTATAAAGTTCATATTCTTTATGAACCTGTAAAGGTAATCGTTAACATATAAACCGCCACCTATCGAAGCTTAAATAACTAAGAATTGTTCGATCCAATGAGAATTCTACTTGTAGAAGATGATGCCAATTTAGCTGATACGTTAGCAGAAGTGTTAACAGGTCAGCACTGTGTTGTAGATATTGCAAGGGATGGGGAAGAAGGCTGGGAGAAATCTCAAGCTGATGACTATAACCTTATCTTGCTAGATGTCATGTTGCCTAAGTTAGATGGCATTAACCTATGTCGTCGCTTACGCGCTCATGGTAACAATGTCCCAATTTTGATGGTTACGGCTCTTGATATGAGTTCGGACAAAGTTCAGGGTCTGGATGCTGGTGCTGACGACTATATTGTTAAGCCCATTGATCCACCTGAGTTGATGGCTCGGATTCGTGCCTTGTCGCGCCGCGCTCAGATTGCCGAACCCACTGTTTTGCGATGGGGGGAATTGCAACTCGATCCTGGTATGCACGAGGTTTCCTATACAGGTCAATCCGTGCATTTGACACCCAAGGAGTACAACATTTTAGAGTTGCTGCTTCATCATGGTCGTCAAGTATTAAAGCGGATCACCATTGTCGAACACGTTTGGTCTCTGACTGATCCACCTAGAGAAGATACGATTAACGCAACCATTAAGAGTCTGCGTAACAAGTTGAAGGGTGCTGGCGCTCCTCACAATTTGATTGAAACAATTCATGGTGTTGGCTATCGTCTGAGTCAACTTTCATAGTCTAAAAAGGGAGTGCTTAGCACTCCCTTTTTTATGGAGTTATAGAAGCGATTGGGAGCTATAACAAGCCAAATTCTTGTAAGGCGGGTAAAAAATTATTGTTTTCGTGATTGGATGTGCTGAGCTTAATTAATGCAAAACGTTGCAACGGGGTGAGATTTTGCCATTGAGATAGGGCGATCGCCACTTTTAGTTCTTGGGCATGATGCAAAACACTAATTGGTATAGCTGTGGGGTCTAACCATGCTGGATTTTCTTCAATGGGTAAATCATTAGGATAGGTTTGAAAATATTGATAAACCAGCGATCGCAGATTTTCACGATAATTTTGAATTTCATCGATGGTGGTACAAGGCAAATCGATCAAAGTTTGACGTTGTATCGTTGAGAAACTATGCCAATGTTGAAGCTTAAGTTTGATGCCACAGGTGTCAAGTTTGTAACGTACTTGCATGGGGATACAGCGCAGGGTGTCTACAAAATCGGCTTCAAACTGGAAAAATTGGGGCATAGGTTAATGTCGAGATAGTTCGTTGAGTCTAAATTGGTTCTCCATATTCTTGCAATTATTGGGCAATTATTCTCAACTGGTGGTCTGTGCTGGTTTGGGGGGAGTGATCGCAAAACAGACTATTTCTAGAGACTTTACTTTTTGGTTGCTTCTGGATTGATGTAATCGCAAAAGATGTTGATACCTACTTTGAGAATATAGAGAACGACGACGGTTGCGATCGCAGGATCAATGGGAAACCCAACTGAGTGAACGACGGAAACAATTAATCCTGTGAGTAATGGAGCGCTAGTAGGATTTTTGTTATATTCTTTGACCTGATTTTGGAAGCCTTCTTTACTGCAAAGTTCTTGACGGAAGACTGTGACTGTGGATTGCCAAAGTTTGGTTTTGCTGAAGTCCTGTTGTCCATGTTGTTCTGTCCATAGCTCCTCAAAGCTTTTTTCAAGATCGCCATTGGTTTCATTAAGCAGGGTTAAGGTCTTTTGAGCAGGGGCATAGTCTTGCAAAAGTTGGCTAACGTTTTGGATTTCAGTTGCAGTTAGTTGAGTAGTCATAATTTTAAAATGTGTAAGCTAAAGCGCGATCGCTCATCATTAGAATCGTAGCTATAACTGTGGTTCTATTCCCGCCGCACGAAGTTGTGCCATCAAAGTTTCAACTTTCTGGCGTTCCTGCTGGGCAAGTAGTCGTTCTTGCTCGGAGCTTTCCCAGCCTGTAAGCAGGAGATTACCAGATGCGTCCCACCAACGCAGCCAAGGTAAATCTAGGTTTTGATAAATTCCTTGCCAAATGCCAAGCTCTACGCCAAGTCCGTCAATGGGATAATGTCCGCGCTCATTAGCCGAGACTAATTCAAATTTATTGGCTACATGGCGATATAACTCAATGCTCGATTTTTCTACTTCGTAAATACCGTAGAAAGCAGGGCGAATCACTTGCTCATAGATGAAGAATTTGCCTACCCAAGGTGTGCGATCGCGTTCTTCTTTACCGCTACCAGAGACAAATTCTAAAACAATCAGAGGTGCAATAAATTCTTGCCAAAGCACATAGGAACGGCGGGGTTTTCCATCGAGATTGGGAGGTACATTTGGCACATAAAACCAGTCAGGAGCTTCTGCACCTTTTTCGGGTGGTTCGGTAATGCGCCAATAGATTCCCGAATCTTGCCCGATCGCATACTGCCCGTCAGGATGATGTTTTTGTAAATGTGGCTCAATAGAGTCGGTCAGCAAAATACTTTGTGGATGTTCTTGAAAGTTTTTCACAAATGTACCGTCGGAGTCAGGAAGTTGTGTATGGTCTGGCAGGATGACAGGATTGGTAGACGGGTCTAAGGTGAAGGTCATATTTTTTATGCACTTTTTTCAAATTAACTAACTTGCTAGGGCGAGAGTAAGAACGCTAAAGATTTGGTTGGATTGTAATGGAATAACCCAAGACTTAGGAATAGCCACAATATGAATGGACTCACCCAATGCGTTGAATACTTCCAAAATACAGCCTTTTTCTTGATTGTGAGGATGCGGTACAAAGTCGATTAGTGTGGCGATATCGCCTTTTTTTAGCTGGTATTCTGGCAGATCGCGATTCAGATAAACTTGTTGATATAGTTTGAGATTCATGATTTTTTCTCCTTGTATGGCTTCAGGGTAATAAATTGAAACTTTTGATTGATCGCTCTTTGCAGCCAAACTGTAGTTACAGATCCTTACTCATCTTGAAGCTTTTCTAAATCGGCTAGGTCTTGAAGTCGCCCAGAGGCTAATTTATTTTTTTTGAGATTGTCAAGATTGATAAATTTAACAGGTACATCATTAAGGATTACTTCAATTTTGGAATCATAGCAGGCTTGAAAATCAATGCCATCAGGATTTGTGATTAAATCAATTCGGTTAGGGGGGTAGCCAAGCTGAATGATTTGATTAGGAGTTTGAAAGTCATCAGATGTTAATCCTAAACTTTCAAATCCAAATTGAGTTAATGCCGTTACTAGTTTTTGAGCATTTTCTTCGCTTATTTCAATCCAAATGTCGATGTCTTTGGTATAGCGTGGATGTCCATGAACTGCAACAGCATAACCACCAATAACGAGGTATTTAACTTGGTTGTCGTTTAATAATTGTATAAACTCTTTGAAATCTTGGTTGAGCATTGTATTTGTATTGGTGATATTCTTGGCGAATTTGTTCGAGTGCTTCTAGGCGTTTTTGAGGTGTTTGTTGTTGCCAGTATTGAAAGTCGTTAGTTTGCTGTTTGAGAGAGATTTTATTAATGACTTTTTCCATGTTTTTATCCTGTTTTAATTGCTATGTAGTTTTGGTTTGGTTATTGTTTGCGATTTGCTTTGCTCCAATTAGTAAACTTCGTCATGTGTGCCAATTGTCTCTAGAAGAATTGCCTGTGATTCTTCATGTTCTACAAACTTAAAAATAATTCTCAAATCATATCCGCCACTACATGACCATGATTCTAGAAATCCTCCTTTTAGTTTATGAGTTCTTAAACGAGGGTGAAATGGATCGGTGGATAGTAGCTCTAAGGTGTTTTGAATATTTGAGGCTAATTCTGGTTGTTTTTTTAGGGTTTTTCGAGCCGCACGGACAAAGGCGTTGGAGCGCAATAGCACATACTTCACGCGAGAAGTTCCTCCATGAGTTGTGATGGTGTTACGGGTTTGCATTCACCTAGTGCAAATTCTTGTTGAGCTTCTTGTACGTCTTGAATTAGTTCGGCTCTGTGTCTGTCGCGTAGTCGATTTTGCAAAATCCGAATCAAGTCTTCTTGGTCTTCTAATTGAAGGAGATCGGCTGCTTCTAAGATTTTAGTAAAGGTCGTTTCGGGTATGGTGGTCATGTCTTTGGGCTGCTAAACACTTGAATTTATTATACTTCAGCTAAATCGCGATAAATATCATCATCCATTTTTCCCTTTTTAATTTTGCCTTGATAAGCTCGCTTGACGAGGTTAATTTTAGATTCTGGAAAGGTTTTTGGTGTCATGTTTTAGGGCAGCTAAACACTTGAATTTATTATACTTCAGCTAAATCGCGATAAATATCATCATCCATTTTTTCCTTTTTCCTTTTTAATTTTGCCTTGATAAAATCGCCTGTTGATAGTTTTGCCGCGCTTCTCCATATTCTCGCAAGCCCTCAAATACTAGATTGATTCAAAGCGTTTTCGTACTTCTTCAACAGTTACTCCTAAAATCTGAGATACCTCTTCTAATAAACTCTCATCTTGGGTAGTCTGATACAAACGAGAGAAACTAGGAATAGAAAAAGTTTGCACGCTATATTCATCATTAAATTCAAGCCACATATTAAGAGCCTGTAAGAAATTATTTTTTGCTTCTAAAAACTTTTCGTTTTTTGCAGAAACTGCACCTAAAGCTTGGTATGTACAAGCTTGGGAATAACAATCATCAACTTCGACAAAAATATCTAGAGATCGTTGATAGTTCTGTCGTGCTTCCGCATATTCTCGTAATTCTTCCGCCAACATTCCTAACTGATAGCAAGTTTTAGCTTGAGAATAACAATCATTAAATTCGATATTGATAGAGAGAGCCTTTTGATAATTTTTTCTAGCTTGCTCATATTCCCTTAATGAATATGCAATTACTCCCAAATTATGATACGTCCTAGCTTGAGAATAGCCATCTCCTAATTGTATATAAATAGCTAGTGATCTCTCACATTCTTTTTTTGCTTCATCATATTGCTTCAACATTTGTGCCACTAAACCTAAATTATTATGGACATTAGCTTGTGAAAAGAGATCACCAAATTGAATATAGATTAAGAGAGCTTTGTGGAAATTTTCTCTTGCTAAACTGTAATCTCTGACTTCTTGAGCTAATCTTCCTAATTGGTTATAAGTACTTGCTTGAGAATAGAAATCCTCAAGTTCATCTTTAATCATAAATGACTGTTCAAAGTTATCAATTGCTTCATCGTATTCACGTAATGCTTGTGTAACAATACCTAACTGGTTATAGACTTTAGCTTGTCCCTGTTTATTACCAGTTTGCTTGCAAATCAATAATGATTGATTAAGAAATTGCTTTGCAAGTTCAAATTCCCTAGTATCATGACAAACACTACCTAAATCAAATAAAGATGAAGCTTCTTCACGTTTATCCCCAATTTCACGACTAAGCTCGATCGCCTGTTGAAAATAGAACTTTGCCTTATCAAACTCGCGAATGGATTGATGTGCTTTACCCAATTGATTTAGCAATTCTAACCTTGTGCGACTACTGGCTTCCGTATCTTCAGAATATTCTTGCAATAACCTCTCTAATAAATCAATTCGTTCCCCTTGTTCGGGTTTCGCAAAATAGCGATTGGGATTGTGAGAAAAATTAGAGACTTCAGCAGTTAAGCGATCGCGGGTTTCGGGGGGAGTTTGAAATCGAAAAGTTGCCGATGTCCATGCCCAAAAGTCGGGTGCAAACTGCGCGATTCTGGTTACCGCATAGTCAGGTAGCGCAAATAGGACAGGATGAGGAATCGCAACAGGGAAAGAATCACGGGCATAATTGAGATTGGTTAAAATTGGCGGATTGTCACCACTATAGGTGATCGCCTTTTCCAAACCATGCAAAATCACAACTAATTTTTTATCAGTTTGAATCTCGATCTTAGCTAACTCTTGCTTAATTGCTTCCAACAGAAACCGCAACTCTGGATCGTCAAAACGTAATACTACAAACTGAATAGATTGACATTTGGGATGCTCCTGCAACGCTGCAATCAAAATGTCAATATCAGGTGGAAAATTGATCTCTGCAAACGCTACCTTAAAACCTTTAGACATCTGCACAAAGGCAAGCAAAATCTGAAACACTTCCTGATTTTGCTCTAGCAAGGCAACTATCTGAGCGCGATCATCGTTAGAGTTTTGGGAGGACACTGATGGCTTTGGTGAAGGCATTGCTACGCATAAGTAAAGGATTGGGATAATTCCAGCGATCGCTACCGTTATATTCTAAAACCGCCGTACTATAAAGCATCTGGACTTTAACATCTTCTTCATCAGAGAAATCTTTGTTTAAGGCGATATAAGCTAACTCAGTAAAATATTTTTTATTAGAAAGCGATCGCTCCAAACTAAATTGCAGTTGCTTAATCGCATATTCCACATCCTCAGCCAAGATCTTGTCATGTTCGCGACCACTCGCCGTTAAACAAGCTCTCTGCATCAACTGCATCAATTGCCGAATATGCCCACCACTCGCCTTTACTAATTCCATTAGCTCATCACGCGAACCAAAAATCACATCCACATCCACCCGTTTTTCAATGATTTTTGCCACCGCATCTAAACTTTTTTGGTTGAACTCTAAGGGATATTTAGCGCGATCGAGTTCATAGATATTCACCATCGGCACAATATGCGGATCGTCAAAGGAATTACTCAAACCACGCGATGAATAGAGTGCTGATATCGGAACTGTGTAAATTATCGAACAGTGTAATGATGTAAGCTGCGCTGCATAGTCAAAAAACAACTTGTCAGAGACTGCAAGCGGACAGCGATCGAGATTATCAACAATCACCAAAAAGCCTTTGTAATTGGGAAACTTTTTCCGTAATTTTTTCAGCCCATCCCCCAACAATAAATTGATGTCACCCTTCATGCGGGTAAATTCTTTTTTCAAGGTTTCCCTAATCGTTGTTTTCTGAGACGAAGAATTCTTGAAAACACCTTTTAACTTGAATAAAAGCTTGGCAAAGAACGAAGCCTCACTACCCAAACTAGCTGATGCTTCGACATCTAGGGACAAGGCGACTGATCGCTCGTCTTCTGTCGTAACCACTTTGAACCAATCCTCCACACTCTTGAGTAATTGCTGATCAAAGGTAATTTTAATTTTGAGATCTCTCAAAGCCTGTTCTACCTGACCAATCACCATTAAATAGATATCAATGTAATCCAAATCATTAATATCAGTTTCGTCTTCCACATTCAAAAAGACAGTCAAATATTGATCCCGACACTTATCCTCAATGCGCCTCAGCTCTGTACTTTTGCCACAGCCACGATGCCCTGTAAACAAAATCGTAGAAAATGACTCAGGTTTCTGCTGCTGCAAAATTTGCCCAACCTGAGTGATTGCCTCACTATTTCTCGCTTCTAGCAATGGCAAATAAAATCGCTCTAAGCCCTTGCCCTGAAGTGGCTCTACATCACAGATTTCATAGGCATCTGTAAGATTTGCGGCTAACTCGTAAGTAGGGTTGGTCATGGGTCTTTAGGCTTAAGCTCATACCTAGTCTATATACGCGAATCATAGCAAACTATTGAAACTGCTAGGTAAAAACTATTCAGATTAAAACTATTCAGATTAAAACTCTTTCCACTAAATCAAAAAGGGATCGCTAATCTTGATATTTGGATAATCAGGCCCATCAATCCGCAAAGTGGCAAGAAAGCCATCATCCACCTGTTGCTCTTCACGGATTGTAATTAAGGGCATCGCACTATAAAACCAAAAAAATAGTTATTCAAGCCTACTGCTTATGATAATTCAGTTGATGACAAATCACCATGACTTTTAAAGCATCCGATCTAATGTGTTCTCAACTTTCCTGACTGCTCTTTCAACTTTTTGGAGTTCTTTCGTTAGAGCATCTATATCTGATGCATCAAGCAATGCTTTATCTGCCAAAGCTATACTAGCCTTAACTAAACTAAATACTGGACTGTTAATTGCTGGTTGCCCATCCCCACCCTTTAGCTTTTTCGACAATGATTTAAGCTGTTCAATCTCATCAGTCCAGATATTTTCTCGCGCTACTTCTACAAAAGCCTTGCTCTCGATCTTTTTTACCCTTTCTAAGGTCGTAATAATTTTATTATTTTGTTTTGCCTGCATATAAGTTTCTGACAAAGATCGCCTAATACCTCCACCAAAAGTAACTCTATAAACCTGCATTAGTCCGTCGTAAACGATCCTCCCTTGAAATGGCAGCAATACCGTTTTTAGATATATTGGCAAGTAATTGGCGGGGAATAAATTATCAAAAGCATCATGCAATCCTAAAACACCATAGACGTTATCACCACCAATAAATATCGCATGATTTTTCAGATATCTCTGTATATAGAAATCACCCTTTATAAAATTTTTCCATTGTTTTACTATGGATAGATAATCATCATTAAATCGATCTGGATTACTAACAATATATCTATCTATTAGTTCTGGCTGTTCGTAGATCTTTTCTCTTAAGACCAGCTTGTCATTTTGTGGTAATGCAGCATACTCTTCACGGGTTTTAATCTTTGTGAAAATTTTTAATTCTCTGTTGACAAAAAACTGTAATGACCACGTTAAATCAAAGAATAGCTCAGCCTCTTCTGTCGTTAATTTCATCAGATTTTGCCTCTCAAGATACAAGGTGCTTGTAGTTGTTATATTATAAATGCTACAGAATCGCTAACCTAAAAATTTCTCGACACCCATCCCACTATCGAATCCATTGATAGAAATGAATTAAATTAGTTCGATGTCCGTGAGATTAATGGATAGCTTCATTGTCCCCAGACGCACAGAAAATTCACCAGAACTATTTGGGGCGGTGAGTACTTGAGCAATTTTGCCAAATTTGGGAATTCTGACGCGATCGCCTACTTTCACCTGTACCTCGATTTTCTCTTCAGCAATCACAGGCAGATGTCGCTTAGTTAATTCTCCGATCCTCTGTTCAGTGCGTTGGACATCAGCCGTCAGTTGTTCGCCACTTTGTTCACCTTTTTGCAATTTACGGATTACCCGACCGACTTCTTTCTGGGCTTGGGAGATCGCCGCATTAACCTCTTTTTCTTGACGTTCACGGAGTTCTTTTTCCTGCGATCGCATTTTTGCAGCCCGATCCAAAATCTCACGATGCAAGCGCTCGGTCTCAGCGAGTAGATGGGCGGCGGACTGCGTTTTTTGAGTTTGTTCTCGACGCTGGGCTTCTAGCTCTGCAATTACATCGTTCATTTCCGCCGAACCCATTCCCACCCGCACTTGTGCTGCATCCAGAATATCCTGTGGTAAACCTAACCGACCTGCGATCGCCAGAGCGTTCGACCGTCCGGGAATGCCCCACAGCAAATGATAGGTGGGTGCAAGAGACGCATCATCAAATTCTACGGAAGCATTTTCAAATTTGGGATTTTGATATTTTAGGGCTTTGAGTTCACCAAAGTGAGTTGTGGCAATACTGAGGCGCGTATGTTCGCCAAGATGTTCCAATAGTGCTGTAGCGATCGCACTACCTTCTGAGGGGTCAGTACCTGCGCCCACTTCATCGAGCAGTACTAGCGATTGATTTGAAATTGAGTCCAAAATTCTACCAATGCGGCGAATATGTCCTGAAAAAGTTGAGAGATTCTGTTGCAGTGATTGTTCATCACCAATATCCGCAAGGACGAGATCAAACCAAGGTAATTCCACAGGCTCCCTCGCAGGAATATACATTCCTGCCTTTGCCATTAGCGCCGCTAGCCCAAAGGTTTTTAAGGTTGCCGTT
The DNA here is from genome assembly GCA_963703315.1 of uncultured cyanobacterium. Taxonomy (GTDB): domain Bacteria; phylum Cyanobacteriota; class Cyanobacteriia; order Pseudanabaenales; family Pseudanabaenaceae; genus Pseudanabaena. The sequence goes on from OY969811.1 coordinate 1,193,864, forward strand.
TTACCACCAGTATTAGGACCTGTAATTACGACTACGGAAATCTGTGGTGACACCAACACATCTACGGGTACAACCTCGCGCCCCTCTTCGTTGCGTTGCTGCCAAACTAGTAAAGGATGTCGCAATTGTCGCAGCACGATCGCTTCATTTTCCATAAAATGCGGTGGATTTGCCCCTAACCAATAGGCATACCTTGCCCTTGCCACAGCTAGATCAATCTTGGTGACGATAATCAGTAACTTTTGCAAATCTTCGGCGATCGCAGTCACCTTCGCACTCAGATCCGCCAAAATAATCTCGATTTGAGCTTGCTCCATTTTGAGGAGTTGCCGCAACCGATTATTGGACTGCACGATGGAATTCGGCTCGACAAATAGAGTCATGCCTGTGCTGGAAGTATCGTGAATTACCCCCGGAATGCGATCGCGTTGGGGTGACTTGACTGACAAAACATAGCGATCGTTGCGTTGGGTAATGATCTGTTCTTGCAAGGAGCTAGAATTGCGCTGCATGATATTTTGCAGCTTGGTAAGAATTTGATCGCGCACTGAGGTTAACTCATCACGAATTTCTCCTAACCGCACCGAAGCCCGATCTAAAACATTGCCCCCTTCATCAATGCAGCGATAAATTTCCTGCTCGACATCGGGATAGGTTCGCAATTCACTCGCCAAAATCTGTAAATTTGGGCAGTAATCGGCATTATCTAACTGACGGCGTAAATTTCGCGCCCCTGCCAAAGTCGTAGCGATCGCCCATAGTTCACCTGCTGACAAAATCCCCTGTTTCTCAGCCCGCAGCACCGCCTCCGTAATATTTTGAATCCCATCTAAAGATACCCCTGCATTGCGCTCCTCAAGGGAATACACCTCTTTAGTTTGGGTGAGTAATTCTAATGTTTCATCGTAGCGATCGGGTATCGGCAAATGCACCGCCGCGATCGCCCCCAGCTTCGTCGTTGTAAATGTTGATAAATGCTGACATAAACGATTCCATTCCAACAGTTCTAACGTCTCAGCTTGCATGACACCTCAAAATAGATTTCTACTGAATCAAAGGAAGTCAGCAAAGCTGACTTCCTTTGATCTTACTTTTCTATTGTGCCAAAAATCTATGTAGTGAAGCACGGGTTTGTTTCCCCGTCTTTGGCGGAGAAACAAACCTATGTACCTCGCTTGCTTGAAAAGCTGTATAAACAAGGGGCTTAAGCCCCTTGCCTGTAGTAAAAAAAAAGAGGCGCTTAGCGCCTCTTTTTTTTACTACAGGCGAGAAGCTAGTCTCTCGAAATCCGCTTGAGTACTCGATAGCATTCTGCTACGGCTATCTTGAGTGCGATCGCTACTCAAATTCGGGACGAGGTTACGGGCTTGCAATGCCATGTGTAATTGCAAGTGTGCGACGTATTCGCTGAGATCACCTTGCTGAAGCTCTAAAGATTTGTTGCTAGTCACCGCGTTACCTCTCATAAATGTATGTGAATGTAAACTAAATTTAATCTTTTAAAAATGATGGAGAGTTTTTTGATTAAAATCAAGTCTTTTCTACGACTTTCGATATAGAACTTATCATACTAGGGTTATTACCCTTGATGGTTGGATACGAAGCGTAATCTTTTGATGTAATACTTTACAATTATTAAAAATATCGGTTTAAAAGAGTTTTGGATACACTGTATCCAAAACTCTTGATTTGATTTGGCTCATACCAATTGCTGATATTAGGCAGCTTTACGATAGAAAGCTGTGCGTTAATGTATTCTAGATATGGACTTGACCTATCATCCAAAGTAATTGCCGATAGGTTTATTCAACTCTTTTTTGATAAAATTTTATTAAAATTTCTGTTATTTATTTCATTTAACAATCCGAATTATGCTTAAACGTGCTGTCTCTACTTTGCTTGTGGTATTTGCCCTGTTTTTGACCAGTTGCGCTAGCACTCCCACAAGTGGCTTAGTCCCCTTTGCCGATAGTAAGGACGGCTACCGATTTTTATATCCTAATGGTTGGACAGAAACTAAAGGCAACTCAGCGATCGATATTTTGTTCCATGACATTATTGAGCCGTCTGAGAATGTTTCTGTTGCCATTAGCAAGCTAGAAACAGTGAAAACGCTTGAAGAAATCGGTGATCCTGAAGCAATCGGTTTGCGTGTGCAGAATCGGGTGGTTGCTCCAGAAGGTTCGGGTCGTCAAGCACAGTTAATTAAAGCTGAGCAGAAAGAATCAGGCGATCGCAACTATTACATTTTTGAATATGCAGTTCAGCGTCAGCAAGGTGAACCACGCCACGATCTCGTAACCGTATCCACAAATCGCGGTAATCTCTACACCTTAAGCATTTCTAGCCCTGAGAGACGTTGGGAAAAAGTCAAAGATTTGTTTGCTAGAGTTGCCAAATCTTTCACCATCGATGAATAGCAACTGATAGATTTTGCATCTTTAAATTTGCGTCTTTAAATATAATGTCTCAAATTCTCATCATTGATGACGACCCTACTATTAGAATGACTCTTCAGAGATTTCTCAAGAGTCAAAACTATGATGTAGTCGTAGCAAAGGATGGAGAGGAAGGATTAGCCAAAGCCAGAGAGTTACATCCATCCTTAATTATTTGTGATTGGATGATGCCGATCATTGATGGTTTAGAGGTATGCCGTCAAATCAAAAGCAATGTGGAATTAGCAAATATCTATCTGATTTTGCTAACAGCACGAGATCAAGAGGTAGACTTGGTGCGTGGCTTGGAGATGGGTGCTGATGACTTTTTAAGTAAACCTCCCCGCATTAATGAGTTACGGGCAAGGGTTCGGGCGGGGCTGCGTCTTTATCACGCAACCGAAGAAATCCAAAGACAAAAGCGATTAATTGAGCAGGAGCTATCTCAAGCTTCTGAATATGTGCGATCGCTGTTACCAGCACCTCTGACTGGCAACATCTCGATTCAGTCTAGTTTTTTGCCATCAACGCAACTTGGTGGCGATAGCTTTGATTATTTTTGGCTAGATGGCGATCGCCTTGCCCTGTACTTGTTAGATGTATCAGGGCATGGGGTTGGGTCGGCATTGCTATCAGTTTCTGTGTTAAACCTGATGCGTACACGCAGCTTAAGACATAGCCAAACATCCCAAGATATTACAAATTTTTATCACCCCAGTGAAGTATTAACGGATCTGAATAATACTTTTCAGATGACTGTCCATAATGAAATGTACTTCACGATTTGGTATGGCGTATATGACAAACGGACGCATCAGCTTGTATATGCCAGTGGTGGTCATCCTCCTGCGGTCTTAATTTCTAATGAAGAAATTCCTAAAATTAAGCTATTGAAAACTGCGGGGCTGCCGATTGGCATGATGCCTGACGTTACTTATCAGGAACAGGTTTGTGAAATTGATACTGATAGCCGCTTATATCTATTTAGTGATGGAGTCTATGAAATTTCACAAGAGGACGATAGTATTTGGGGCTTTAATTCTTTAATCGATACCTTTATTCGGATTCCTAGCGATCGCCAATCCCGCATCGACTATATTTTAACTTGTGTTAAAGAAGCTGCGAATAACAAACCATTTGAAGATGACTTATCGTTACTAGAAGTAGAATTTCACCTGAACTAAAGAGAGGGGGCGCATTGCGCCCCCTCTCTTCTAATATGCCGAGGCACTTAATTTAAGGTTGCATTAAATTCATCAACTGTTGCATAAATTTTAAAAATTTTAGTCATGCTCGTTAGTTCAAATAGCATTTGTACTTGCTCATTAGCTCCACAGATGACCATATCACCCTTACTGTTACGAATTGACTTTAACGCCGAAACAAGCGCTCCCAGCCCAGAACTATCCATAAACGAGATCTCCTGAAGATCGACTACTAAATACTTAGGAGGGTTGGCTATGGATGCAATGTCGCTAACCTGTCGGCGGAAATCAGCAGCAGTAGTAACATCTAGTCTCCCTAATGGCTGGACAACTTTTACTTCATTATTCATAGGTTTATTTAACGGTTCCCCATAAGCATAAATCGTTATCGATAAATTTGGCTCTTATTTAGGTTTTAATGGTTTCTTAGCAATATTATAGCGATCGCTCCATGCTAAGACCAAACCAGAAGTGAAGTAAGGGATTGTTTCCCTGCCTTTGGCGGGGAAACAATCCCTTACTTCGGCTGCTTGAAAAATGCTATAGGCGATCGCTACGAACAATTTTTTTGATTTTTGAAATTTCTAAATTTATGGCTGAGTTAATTGATTTACAAGCGATCCAGAATGCCTTAGAGCCAATTGTCGATCCCGATTGCCAAAAAAGTATTATCGAATTAAATATGGTGCGTGATATTGCCATTAAGTCTAATGGGGTAGTCAGCTTTACTTTATTACTAAATGATCCGAATAGTCCTAAGCGTGATCCGTTAATTCAAGAATGTAAAACTGCGATTAAGGCGATCGCTGATGTCAGTGATGTATGGGTGAAGGTAATTGCTGATAGTCCTGTTGTTGCCACACCAGCACCACCAACCAATGCCTTGCAGGGTATCGAAGGTGTGAAATATGTTCTCGCTATTTCTAGTGGTAAAGGTGGCGTGGGCAAGACATCAGTTGCCGTCAATGTTGCCGTAGCCCTTGCTGATATGGGTGCAAAAGTAGGCATTCTCGATGCAGACATTTATGGACCAAACGTACCTGTGATGTTGGGTATGGAAGCAGCCCAAGTCAAGGTGGTCAAAGCCGAAAATGGCGCTGATGTAGTTGAGCCAGCCTTTAACTATGGCGTAAAAATGATCTCAATGGCATTTTTGATTGCGAAGGATCAGCCTGTGGTCTGGCGAGGACCGATGCTCAATGGGGTGATCCGTCAGTTTCTCTATCAAGCTAACTGGGGCGAACTAGATTATTTAATTGTGGATATGCCTCCCGGAACTGGTGATGCACAGTTAACCCTCACTCAGTCCGTACCATTGGCAGGAGCCGTAATTGTCACCACACCGCAAACCGTATCACTATTAGATTCGCGTAAGGGATTGAAGATGTTTCAAAACATGGGTATTCCCGTTTTAGGTATTGTCGAAAATATGAGCTATTTCATCCCACCCGATATGCCTGATAAGCAGTACGACATTTTTGGTTCTGGTGGCGGTAAAAAAGCCTCTGACGAGCTTGGTGTGGATTTACTCGGTTGTGTGCCTCTAGAAATCAGTTTGCGTGAAGGTGGAGATCGCGGCGTACCAATCGTGTTAGGTCATCCTGAGTCTGCGTCTGCTAAAGCGTTAAGAGAGATTGCTAAGGCGATCGCGGCAAAAGTACAGCTAGGTTGATTACAATTTGCTATCTATAGCAAAACCCAAAAGCTAGTTGCGGCGCTCCGCGCCGCAACTAGCTTTTGGGTTTTGTGTCTTAACTTGCTTGGCTATATTAGCGAAAGATAATTACTTGGTTACCACCTTTTTGTAATTCATAGTTCACGGAGATAATATCCGAGGTAATTCCTTCGTTGGCTAAAATATTGCATATTTCATCAAGATATGGCGATCGCGCTTGTGCCAAAGTTAATAAAGGAAATATTCGCACCTCTTCGGCAATACGACAAAGTTCACGCACTGATTCTAAATGGAATTCAAAGCTGAGATGGTCAGAATAAAGAAATAGAAAATGCGAACATAGAGCAAGGTGAAATTGCTTATCTTGAAAATTGAGCTTTGGTAATTCATCATTCAGATACCTGCCCTCTAACTTGCCGCGATCGTAATCTTCAAGAAATAAGGCGATCGCCTGTTCTCGATTGGCGCGTAAATCTTCAGGAGACTTGTGATAGTTCCATACCCAGTTATTCGGTGTATTGCAAACCTGTTCGATAATTTCATCAACACAAGCATCAAAGCGACTTTTAATTTCTGCACCAGTAAATTGATAAATGGGATCAATTGATGTAACTGAATAACCTGAAGCTGTCATTTCGGCATTAAAACTTGCTGGTCCATCACCAATGCCAATTATGGATTTATGGCGATCGCTTTCTGACAACGCAAACATCAATTCATATTCTGCTTTTGATCTTCCAAAAGGAACTACTCGATCTAAGATCACCATGACTTATTACCTAAATATGATTTTGTCTACACCATAGGTCTAAATACACCAATTTCAGCCATATGATGACACAGAAAAAATACAAAAACATGAATAAAATATGATTAATAACTGATTCTGAATACGCCCAAAACTTTTAAACAGTCTCACGGTTAAGTTCTTTTTTGAGTTTATTACTCATCGACAGATCTTTGATTTTTCTGTATCTTTCACCTATGAATTTTTCTCACAACTCATTTAGTATTGCTATATATAGTGACATTTTAAGTATTTATAAGAAATAATTAGGTTAAAGAAATATCAGATATTATCCTAATTATTCTGTTACTTCCCATAATCCATAATGTTCTCATTGTAGATATAGTCAAAGTTAAAGTAATAGATTTGTCGTTTGCTTCATATATTTTTAAGTAAGGAAAGCAAGATGAGCCGCAATCAAAATCAAAACCAAAATAATGACAAAGGTAGTAATTTCACGAAAGGCTTTATTGCCTTGTTTGGGGTAGCTGCCTTGGGAGGAGGAGCTTACACCCTCTATTCCGTAATTAAAAATCAAAATAATCCTGTATTTAATATTCAGGGTTCTCAGGCAACGGCTAAAGCTGGAGACAACAATTTGACTTTAGTAAATTCTTCCCAAAATGCTGTCCCTTCAGCACTATCTGAAACTAATCAGGCTTCTCCTACTTCGACTCCATCACCAACGCCAACAGTCTCAAAAATTGTTGATATAAGTGTAGAAAATAAGTGGACTTTGAAAATCCCACTGTATAGGACTGACAAGGACAAGTGTAATTTAGTAGGTTTTAACTCTATACCTTTGTCTTCAAGTCGCGGAGGTGGTTTATATGCTGGAGGGTTTGTGAATGTTTACGGTAATAATACTAACATACAAGGATCGGTGACAAGTTCAGGTACAGCCAATTTATCTCTTACGGGTAACAGCGGCATAGTGGTCACATTTGAAAGTGATAACGTAACTAGTGCTGGCGAAACCATTATTACAGGAACTACAACGGCTATCAATTGTCCTCCTAGTAAGTTTGAACTTAGAAAGCAAGGTTAAGAATTTTAGAGAAACTGTAAATTAGCAAGACGTTAATGCTCGATTTATTTCATAAGTTTTATCGTCAAGAGATAACTATCTCTATATAGATAAAAAATGCAGGTGATCGGTACAAAGTATCGCCTGCATTTTTTATCTATTCTGCATTTTGTGAGAATTTGAAGCGAATCTTAAACTTAAAGCGCAGCAGCCAATTTTAAATCGTTAGTTTCTAGAATTTGTTGAAGCTCTTCGGCATCAACAGTCTCACGCTCAATCAAATCATGGGCAATCTTATCGAGAACATGACGGTTATCAATGAGAAGTTGTTTGGCGCGACGGTAAGCATCAGCTACCAAAATGCCAACTTCTTCATCAATAGTTGCTGCGGTTTCTTCAGAGAAGTCACGCTCAGCCGCGATGTCACGACCGAGGAACATATTGCCATTGGAACGACCAAGAGCAACAGGTCCTAGCTTCTCACTCATACCGAAACGCATCACCATTTGACGCGCAACTGAGGCAACTTGCTGCAAGTCGCTGGATGCACCAGTGGTAACTTCTTCTTCACCAAAGACGATTTCTTCAGCGATCCGACCACCGAGGGCTACTGCCATTTGGTTTTGCAAGTAAGCGCGGCTTTGCATTCTTTCTTCAGTGGGTAAGAACCAAGTCAAACCACCAGCACGACCGCGAGGAATGATTGTTACCTTTTGAATGGCATCATAGTCGGGCATCAAAGCACCAACAAGAGCATGACCTGCTTCGTGATAGGCAACTAATTCTTTACGCTTTTCGCTCATGACGCGATCTTTCTTTTCGGGACCAACCAAGACGCGATCGACAGCATCATTGATTTCATCCATTGAGATTTCGGTCAAGTTGCGACGGGCAGCCAGAATCGCGGCTTCATTCAACAGGTTAGAAAGATCTGCACCTGTGAATCCGGGAGTACGACGGGCAATCTTTTCGAGATCAACATCCTTTGATAGAGTCTTACCGCGTGCGTGGACTCCGAGAATTTCCAGACGACCTGCGAAGTCGGGGCGATCAACGACAACTTGGCGATCGAAACGACCGGGACGGAGTAATGCAGCATCAAGAACGTCAGGACGGTTAGTTGCGGCAACAATGATGATGCCAGTGTTACCTTCAAACCCATCCATTTCGGTGAGCAATTGGTTCAGGGTTTGTTCACGCTCATCGTTACCACCGCCTAGACCAGCACCACGTTGACGACCGACGGCATCAATTTCATCGATGAAGACGATGCAAGGGGCATTAGCTTTAGCTTGCTCGAACAGGTCGCGCACACGGGATGCACCAACACCAACGAACATTTCGACGAACTCAGAACCAGAAATACTGAAGAAAGGTACGCCAGCTTCACCCGCAACCGCACGGGCTAGGAGAGTTTTACCTGTTCCGGGAGGACCAACTAGCAATACGCCTTTAGGAATTTTTGCGCCAACTGCCGTAAAGCGATCGGGATTTTTGAGAAAGTCTACTACTTCGGTAAGTTCAAACTTGGCTTGCTCAATACCTGCCACATCGGTGAAGGTGACTTGGGTTTGAGGCTCCATCTGCACGCGGGCGCGAGACTTACCAAAATTCATTGCTTGGTTGCCAGGACCTGCTTGGGCGCGACGTAGTAGGAAAAACAAACCGACTAAAAGCAAAATTGGCAAAATTAAGCTGCTCAAGGTTTGCATCAACGCACCATCGGTGCGACGAGGAGCAACATCTAACTCAACTTTATTTTCTCTAAGGGTTTTAATAAATTCAGGATCGTTGGGGAGATTAACACGAACTTTGCGTTTACCTTCGGGTCCCCCAGGCACAGTTACTTCGGCATAGGTACGATCAGGACTTAGAGTAACCCTAGATACACCTGCGGGTTGTTTTCTGACTTCTTCGATCAGCTTACTGTAACGCCATTCACTTTGGGCGGCTGGCTGACTATCGAGCAGGGTTGTCCCTAAGGTAATGACGACAATGCCAAGCAGTGCGTATAAACCAAAATTTTTCCACTTTTTATTATTATTGTCGTTTTTATTATTGCTTTTCACTACTACTGCTCCATCAATAGAGATGTTCTTAGATGATTTTGCCAAGAACGAATGATTTAATTAACTAATCTTAACGTAAGTAGACTGGTATCTGTCGAAACGACCTCAGAATCCGTCTTTGGATCGATAATATAGCGATCGCCACGCAACATTACATCGCTTCGCATTCACATCAGAACAAAAAAATTTTGCAATTGTAACAACGATTCGTTTTAAAATCAGAAAAACGGGCTGACTAATAGCAAAATCAAACCTCTTAATGTCTGGACTAATGTGCTATCAGTGCGAGGAGGGGCAACATCAATTTCAATTTTATTATCGCTAACAACTCTGAGAAAATTAGGGTCGTTTGGTAGATTTACGCGAACTTTTTTATTGTCTTCGCTGCCACCAGAGATAGTAACTACCGCAAAAGTACGATCAGGGCTAAGAGTGATTCTGGAGACACCTGCGGGTTTCTTTCTAACTTCTTCGAGTAGCTTACTATAGCTCCATTTGCCTTGTGGGGTTGGCTGACTATCGACGGAACTTGTTCCTAATGTAATAACAACAAGTCCTACTAGGGCGGACAAACCAAAGTTGTTCCACTTTTGATTATTGCTTTTCACTACTACTGCTCCAGCATATAAATGTATTCTTGGATGATTTTGCTAAGAACAGATGATTTAATTTATTGATTTTAATGCAAGTAATCTGGGATCTGTTGAAACGATCCGAGAATCCATTTTTGGATCGATAACGCTATTTTTTTAAACGCAAGATAGAGTTCGTCGCAAAGCAGCTCTATCTTACAGCGCTTTGCGCTTAAACCCAAACCAAGAAATTTTTTGAAAGTGTTGCTTTGCAACACTTTCAAAAAATTTCTTGTGGTTCGTTTGATCGGCAATTGCTGTAAGTGCAAATGTCGTAATTCATGTAAGTTTTTTCTGAATTATCGTTGCTAACTGTTGACGATAATTTGCCCATGTTAATTGCTCTGCTTTTTTGCGAGCAGATTTCCCCATTTCGGCTAGTTCTTGAGGGTGACAATAACACCATTCGAGTTTGGTTTTAAGTGCTTCGACATCACGGATAGGGACAATAAATCCCTCAAGTCCATCGGTAATGATGTCAGCACCTGCTGTATTCGGTGTCGTAATAATTGGGATGCCACAAGCCATTGCTTCTAGTAAGACAAGTCCAAAACCCTCAACCAAAGAGGGGAAAACGAATACGTTGGCGCTACTGTAATAATTGTTGAGTGTACTATGCGGGATTGAACCTGTTAAACGAAGGCGATCGCTATATCTACTTAACCAACTGCTAGGAAATTGATTGCTCCCCACTAGCAATAACTCTGAGTTAGGTAAATTAAGTTCTTGCCATGCTTGCAGTAAGTAATGTACACCTTTACGAGTTCCCACTTGTCCCGCAAACATAGCTCTAAATAGATGATCCTGTTTAGGACTGGGCTGAAAATATTCAATGGGCGCACCGTATGCAATAACTGAAATTTTAGCCTTAGGAATACCAATATCTAATAGTGATCGCTGCGTAAAGGTGGAAGCGACAAAAATATGATCGGCAAGTTCCACTTCACGATTTTTGCGATCGATTTTCCATGCTGGTTCTGTGATCGCTGACATTGTTGTGGCTAATTCAGGAAAGAGTTCCGCTTCTTCAGCTTGAATCTTACGACTAGTCACATGAAAAGCGATCGGTAAATCATAAAAACAAACTATATCCCGTTGCTTTGCCGCTACAAATGTATCAGCCGCACTATCTTCGTAGGCATAGATTGCACTGATATTCTCTAAATGACTCTTTAAATGATGTTCAGCAACATGGCGATCGAAGGCAGCAACCATCCAATCAACGAGAGCTTTATCTATGCCTAGCTTTTTAGCAATCCCCGTCCTATTTAGCAATATTCTTAGTATTTCTTGCCAAGGATATTCATATATTTGGGAACCTATAGGTGCAATCCATGTTCTTCTTTCCAACTCCGTTTCTAATTGAGAAATTAATTTTGGTAGAATCTGTCTGATGGAACGCCCTAAATAGTTATTGAAGCGGCTAGGACTATAAGCAAGGGTAGTTACCACAGCATTCAGCATATTTGCTTCGGATATGGCTAACGCTGCATTGCGTGCATTGGGATTCCCCGTAGGATGAATCAACGTGATTTTTTTCATTTCTAAACTATAAGGGTTCTAAGATTTACTAAGGAACCAATTTTTTGTGGTGTGGCTTCGCCACAAAAAAAGTAGTACAGAGAAATATTTGAAAGCGCGGCGAAGCCGCGCTTTCAAATATTTCTCTAGGTTTCAAGTCAGCGCAAAGCGCTGTATTGTAAGTAGCTAGGCATAAGTAAACTTAAAACCTAGAAACTTGTGCCGCCCGCGTAGCGGGCGGCACAAGTTCTGGTTTTGGGTTTTAACTATGCTGAGCTACTTACTAATATTCAACTATGAGAATACTTGTATATTCACCTTCGTTTTATCCAAATATAGGTGGACTAGAAACTATTATTTCTACATTAGCCAGTGAGTTTATACATCAGGGACATGAAGTTAAATTAGTATGCCAAACTCCAGCAACAGAGGCTAGACAGTTTCCCTTTGAAGTGATTCGGAACCCTAGCAAGAGAGAACTACTAAGACTTACTTATTGGTGTGAAGTGTATTTGCAAGGATGTGTAAGCTTAAAAGGGCTGTGGTCACTTTTGCTTGTACCTCGATGTCTAGTTATCACGCATCAAACTTGGTATTGCCGTAATGATGGAAGTATAGGTTGGCAAGACTATCTCAAGAAATTTGCATCTCGTTTTGTCGTTAATATTTCTGTGAGTCATAGTGTTGCGAAGGCATTGTCATCGCCATCTACCGTTATTCCTAACTCCTATAGAGAAGATATATTTTATGAGATGCCAGAAATTAGACGTGATAAGGAACTGGTATTTTTAGGGCGCTTAGTTTCCGATAAAGGAGTTAGTTTATTACTTAGCGCATTAGCTCAAATCAAACGCATGGGACTAACACCTAATTTGACCATTATTGGCAGTGGCGAAGCCGAATCTCAATTACGCCAACAGGTAATAGATTACTCACTCCATAGACAAGTTACTTTTGCTGGTGTCAAAATTGACCATGAATTAGCTAGGTTCCTAAATTCTCATCAAATTATGGTTATCCCATCTTTGTGGGATGAGCCATTTGGAATCGTAGCACTAGAAGGGATCGCTTGTGGTTGTGTGGTCGTTGGGTCAGAACGCGGTGGACTCAAGGATGCGATTGGTTCTTGTGGTATAACTTTTCCTAATGGTGATGTGCAAGCACTTACGCAAATTTTGCTTAATCTTCTGCAACATCCAGAGCAGTTAAGTATCTACAGGGCTAACAGTTTAGAGCATTTGTTACGTCATCAAAAATCAGCGATCGCTAAAGCCTATTTAGAAGTCATGGAAATAGCTATTAAATCTGGTAAATAATTTTTAAAACTGGTTAAATCCCATGAACATATTAGGCGTAGTCATCCTAGCCTTGATAATTATCTTTGGAGCATCGAAAAATTGGAAACTCTCCATTAAATCAATTTTAGTTCTTGTAATTATCGAAGGTGCTCTGCGTCGTTGGGTTTTCCCTCAGGCAAGAGATTTAATTTATTTCTTCAAAGATCTCATCCTGATCGGCAGTTACATCGGGTTTGCGAGTCAACCTCGACCAATGATTGATCGATATCCATTTATTAAAGAATTAACAGTAGTAATTGCGATTGTATGTTGCTTGCAAGCTTTTAATCCTAGTCTAGGCTCGCCAATTGTGGGATTAATTGGTATCAGAGCTTACTTGCTATATATTCCTCTAGTTTGGGTAATTCTATACTTATTTGACTCAGAGACAGATTTACGCAATTTTTTACGCAAATACCTCCTGCTCTTAATCCCAGTTTGTATTTTAGGCATCATTCAGTATTTTAGCCCTCAGAATAGTCCATTGAATTTATATTCCACTGATGACGCTTCAGGTGTTGCCACGGTTGGTGAGTTTGTGAGAATCACAGGTACTTTTTCTTATTTAGCAGGAATTACTGTTTATTTGTCGGTTTGTTTTTCGTTACTAATCGTTTTGATCTCTCAAGAGCGCACAACTAAATGGCAAATAATTTATGGATTAGAGTTAGCTCTGGTGGCTGTAAATTCTCTAATGACTGGGGCGCGTACTATTGTTATTTACGAAATTATATTTACGGTTGGTTATCTTATTTTTCTATTTTTCACTAGTCAAAAAGCTACTTTCAAGTTTGTTACACGCCTATTTTTACCCACACTTATGGCAGTTTTATTAGCCATAATCTATTTTCAGCCAGCATTACAATCTTTTAATACTCGTGTCGAGTCAGCTAATGACTCAGTAAGCGATCGCATAGTTGACTCTTTCACTCAAGTTTTTAACTATTCTGGAGGAAGAACTGACGGTTATGGTACAGGCGCAACCCAACCATCAATAGCTAGTCTCAGAAAGCTATTAGTTCTGACCGATGGTGAAGAACTACCTCCTCACGAAGGTGAAACTGGGCGTGTAGTTCTGGAAATAGGTGTGTTGGGATTTATTCTCTGGTATGGACTGAGAATAGTTCTATTGATATCACTATTCTCAGTATTTATGAAACTTAGAAATCCATTTTGTAAGGAACTAGCATTAGCTATCTTTCTATTCCAAGCAATTAATATTACTGGACAGTTAGTAACTAATCCAACGATGCTAGTATATTTCTGGTTTTTTAGTGGGTTTATTTACTTGCTACCCGTTCTTGAAGAAAAAGAAAATCAAAATTAGCACTTTATAATAATGACCTATTGATATCGTTCTAGAAAGTCTAAAGCTTGATTGCGTAACTCATAGTATTCTTTAGACTCCCGCAATTCGTGGCGATCGCGAGGACGTGGTAACGGAATATCTAGCACCTGTCCGATCGTTGCTTTTGGTCCATTGGTCATCATCACCACGCGATCGGACATAAAGATCGCCTCATCGACATCATGGGTAATCATCATTACCGCCTGCCGATGATTCTCCCAAATATCTAAAACTTGCTGTTGTAACTTCGGTCTGGTTAAGGCATCTAGCGCCCCAAATGGTTCATCTAGCAATAGCATTTTGGGACGGGTTGCTAAGGCACGCGCGACCCCAACTCTCTGCTTCATGCCACCTGAAAGTTCTTGGGGATATTTATCGGCGGCAGCAGTGAGATTAACCATTTCAATATGCTCGTTCACGATCGCAATTTTCTCGGCACGACTTGCGGTTTTAAATACTTCATCTACCGCCATGCGAATGTTTTCTCTCACTGTCAACCAAGGGAGAAGCGAATAGCCTTGAAAGACCATCATCCTCTCTGCTCCTGGTTTACGAATGACTTTACCTTCTAAAGTGACTAAGCCTGATGTCGGTTTCTCTAAACCTGCCACAATCCTAACTAGGGTTGATTTACCGCAACCTGAATGACCAATTACAGAGACATATTCCTGTTCAGCGATCGCAAGGTTAATGCCATCTAGTACCACAAATTGACTACCATCAGGTTTGCGAAATGACTTGACAATATTTTCGACCACTAAAAAGGTTTTGTCAGGGGGATGGTTGTTCGATGTGAGGTTGGTTTGGGGAGTAGTCATACAGTTCTTTTCGTTTCTAGGATAAATTGAACTTAGGCAAGGAAAAAGGATTGGGGAGCATTGGCTCGAATTGCAAAGCTGTTGAGATAGCCGATGGGATTGCTAGGATCAAAGGATTTACGATCGATAAAGGCTGAGGCAGGTTCTAGTTTATAGTCATCCGCAGGACAAGCAATGCTCATTTCAGCAGCAATTTCTCGATATAAGTCAGTGCGCCATGATTGACGAGCGATCGCTTCGGCATTCTTGGGAAATTCAGGAATTTGTCCCCAACGGGCGGCTTGGGTCATCAGCCAGAGGCTCTGTGATTGCCAGAGGAAAGTAGAATGATCGTTGGCAATGTCAGAAACAGAAGTAGGCATTTCAAAGAAAATGGTTGTTTCTAAGCTGTTCGTGATGCGTGGTTGATTATCAAATCCTCCGTAGTTGTAATTCCCTACAATTGCGGGTCGCGTATATTTAACATTTGCTCCCGTAAAGGAACGTTGGGAGATGATTTTAGCGACTTCTTCACGATTAGCAGGTTCACTGCAATATTGACAGGCTTCGATCATTGCTTTTACTAGCGATCGGTAGGTTTTGGGATATTCTTGAATGAAGGATTCACGTACGGCTAACAGGCGATCGGGATGACCATTCCAAATTTCTCGCCCTTGAGCAAAGGTGAATCCAACTCCCTCGTTACCAGCGATCGCTCGCGTATTCCAAGGTTCGGCAACCATATAGGCTTGAATCGCATCCATCCGTATATTGCTCACCATCTGAGGTGGTGGTGTAATTATAGAACGCAATTCGGTAAATGGATTGATGTCAGCCGCCGCGAGTAGATAGCGAATAAAATATTCATAAATGGAAGAACTCAAAACCGTTGCCCACACTCGCTCATCTAGGGGTGCAGTTTGCCAATATCGCTGCAAATCTTTCCCAAACCGATCTAAATCGCCGCTATAGGTAGATAAGGGACGGATACCAGCTTCCCATAATTTACGATTGAAGGTAATGGCATTACCATGACGGTGAATCGTCATGGCAGCACAAAGGGGAAACTGACGTGCGCCTTCTGCGCCAATACGGGCATTGGTGACAGCACCAGATACAACGGGAGAAGCATCTAAGCGTCCAAAAATAATCCCGTCACGGGAATTTGCCCAACTCGCCTCTCGACTGAGCGTAACGTTCAATCCATACTTCCGAAAGAATCCTTTTTCCCAAGCGATCGCAAAGGGAGCGCAATCGTTAACAGGTACAAAGCCAACAGTTAAGTTTGGTTTTTCCAAACTGGCGGGATTAATTATAGGTTCCACAGCCAGCGCTGTTTCTGATAGTCCAGTGGGATTTCGTCCTTGCTCTTGGGAACAAGCAGAAAAGGCGATCGCTGAGGCAGTAGCGGTCATTCCCTGAAGGAATGCTCTCCTTGTTGTAGACATGGGAATCTCCGAAGTTATTGTACAGGGCGACGAGTCATGAGTGCTTGCAATTTGGCGAGGGCATAGTCCAAAATCAGCCCTGTCACACCAATCACAAAGACCGCCAAAAATACAGAACTCACATTCAATCGGTTCCATTCATCCCAAACGAAAAAGCCAATGCCAATACCACCTGTGAGCATTTCCACCGCCACAATTACTAACCATGCAATCCCTAGACTAATGCGTAAACCTGTAAAGATATAGGGCAAACTCGCTGGCAGAACTACCTTAATTAACTGCTTCCAACGGGGCATTTCTAAAACTTGAGCAACTTCCAAATAGTCTTTAGGAACGTTACTTACTCCTTCAGCAGTGTTAATGATCGTAGACCAGAGGGAAGTAATAAAGATCACAAAAATTGCAGAAGGTTCAGCAGCATTAAAAATAGCAAGGGCGATCGGCAACCAAACGAGAGGAGAAACTGGCTTAAAAACCTGAATAATGGGATTAATTGCCAACCAAGCATTACGGGATAACCCAATCCAAACACCGACGGGAATCGCTACTACGGCTCCTAGCAAGAAACCAATGCAAACTCGGCGCAAGCTGGCTAATAGTAGCCAACCAATCCCAATATCACCAGCTCCCCGACGATAAAACGGATGTAAAATAAAATCTAAGTTTTTGATCAAGGCTTCTGGCGGTGTGGGCATCATTTCTTGACGAAATAAGGCGATCGCCCACCATAGGGCTATGACTCCTGCAAAGCCTGCGATCGGCAACAGGACATTAGCTCGAAACAAATTGCGAAAACACCCATTTATAAAAGCGCGGGTATTAGTCGCCAAACTCATCAAAGCCATGATTTGTAGTACCTTGTTTCAGAATGGACTAATTCAGACGAGAGTCTAAACAAGAATCTATCTGAAAATGGCACTAACCGTCAAAAATGCTAATTTTGTCTTGTAGTGGAAAGGGAATAAGAGGGTTATACTAAACAAAAAACTATGAAATCTTCTCAAAATCCTTGCCCCGATCCACCATCTTATCAAGTACATTTTGCGGTGATTACCGTCAGTGATACCCGTACACCTGAAACCGATAAAAGTGGCAACTTTATCAAGCAGTCAATGATTAATGCTGGTCATCTGCTGGAATACTACACCCTAGTCAAAGATGAACCTGACGAGATTCGCGAACAAATGCAAAAGTTAGCAGCGATCGCTGAGCTTGACGCGATAATTCTTAATGGTGGGACGGGGATTGCGCCACGAGACACGACTTATGATGCGATCGCGGCTTTGCTTGAAAAGACTTTACCTGGATTTGGTGAGATGTTTCGTTATTTGAGTTGGCAAGAGGTTGGCTCAAGGGCGATCGCGTCACGCTCTGAGGCAGGAATTTATCAAGGTAAGTTAGTGTTTTCGCTCCCTGGTTCCAGTAATGCTGTGAAATTAGCGATTGAGCAACTAATTTTGCCAGAAATCATCCATCTTGTGCGGCAGTTAAAAGGTTTGCATTAATTTATGTAAGTAAATTTGTTTGAAAATTTTAAGTCTATTCCTTATCAAAGCATAGCCAGATCTAACCCACGCTTAAAGATCTCATCGATCGCCAACATTTCACCGTCAGTAGTCATAAACTTATGATCTTTGGTGGCTTTAATGTGATCGCCATTTTCTAACTCATATTCAAAGACTTCTTGATTGCCGCGATCGTGCCATTGCTTCCATAGCTTGACGTTAACGATCTCATGTTACAATCACATATTCAAGCATTTAAACCGTAAAATATCAACAATGGCTGGTAAACCAATCCCCAATCCATCGATTTTAGATAGATGTAAAGTTGTGGGAGTGGAAGGACAGAGAAAGGTATATTACGATTCTCAAGAAGACCGATATTACACTTGGGATTCTTTACATGGTGAATTGGAGGTTTTTAACAAACGTGGTAGGCATCTTGGAGTTGTATGTCCAATTACAGGTGATTTGATTAAGCCTGCGGTGAAGGGTCGTAGGATTAGCAAGCAAAACTGAGAAAATATATGAATAGCTCGTTTATTGAAAAATGTATTAATGGTGATGCGTCTTTAGATGAGATTGATGATTATATTGACGAATGGCATGATAGTAATTCAGATATCGATCTTGAGTTGCATGAATTTTTAGGCATGACTTGGGAAGAATATTCATTATGGGCGGTTAAACCCAGTCTTTTGGCAGATATCCTCAATCATAGAAAGCAAGATGTCGGTTCTAAAAAGCTTGTATTGCCTAATGTTTAAGCAAGCAGGCGATCGCCAACATTTCACCGTCAGTAGTCATAAACTTATGATCTTTGGTGGCTTTAATGCGATCGCCCTATAAGTTAAAATTAAAATCGAGAGCATGATAGTGAGAGACATCAACCCTTGAGTCAATGAGTCCAACTGTTTTTCATAAGGATGGCTACCGTTTTTATTTTTTCTCCAGAGAAGAATCGAGAATGCACGTCCATGTTCAATCTCAACATGGTGAAGCTAAATTTTGGCTAGAACCAACGCTTGAACTTGCCCAACATACAGGGATCTCTCAACGTGAAATCAATGCAGCACTTAAACTTGTAAAAGATAATGAACAAGAAATCCGTATTGCTTGGAACAGACATTTCCCAAGTTGAAGTAACCAACATATCTCCCCATGGTCTTTGGATACTTTTATACAATGAAGAAGAACTTTTTCTACCATTTACTGAATTTCCTTGGTTTCGAGAGGCAAGTATCTCCAAAATCTGTAATGTAGAACTTCCATCACCAAACCATCTTTACTGGTCAGATTTAGACATTGATATATCTGTTGAATCAATTCGCAATCCAGAACGCTTTCCACTCTTTAGCCAAATTGGGTAATTTAGTTGGTGATCGCCAAATCTAACCCACGCTCAAAGATCTCATCGATCGCCAACATTTCACCGTCAGTAGTCATGAACTTATGATCTTTGGTGGCTTTAATGCGATCGCCATTTTCTAATTCATATTCAAAGACTTCTTGCTGACCGCGATCGTGCCATTGGGCGATCGGTTGAGTATAGACAAAGCCATTCTCGTCAACACTGTAAACCTGACATTCGATTTGATGTTCTACGATTTTACCGATCGGCATCAATCCATATTCCACAGTTCGCACTAAAGTATCGTAGCTAAGACAATACTCCGCAAAAATTACCATTTGATCGAAGAGATCATTAGAAATCTCTTTTCTAATCCCATTCTTAGCACAGCCATCAAGGAAGATAGAACGTTGCTTTTCCATTTCTTCAGGTTTCTTTTTACCCATCGCTCGCCGCAACAAGTCCGCCGCACCAAGGGAATACCCTGCTAGATCCTGAGCCATTTTCATGATTTGCTCTTGGTAGCAGTTATGAGTAACGACTCCATTAGCAAGAAAATAGGGAGAACTTTGATCTGTCATTTCAATATCAAAACATTCAGATTCACCCCAATCTTCAACGGATACTACAAATACGGGACGAGCATCCTGTAGATATGTCTCTGTATAAATTTTTTGATATGCTTCAGCCCAACCTATAATCTTTGTCGCATATTGCGATCGCACTGGCTTAGCCATTACTCCTGATTGCAGAGAACGCTTTGCGGTTTTACGACTTTCTCGATCTGTCGTAGCGATCGCCTCTTCTAACTCTTCCTGCATTCTTAAAGATGGAACAGGAACAAAGTTATTCTTCTTCTCTCCCGTCAGTTTATTTGGTAATCTTGGCTCACCAATTAGCTGATAAAAACGAGCAATATCCGTAATCATTACATGGGTTGAATGCAATGAGTAGGAAATTTTTAGACTACTTAGCAATTGTCCTACTTGTTTAATTAGTTGATTGGAAATACTGCGAAAATAAGGATTTTGAGTATAGGAACCATCGCTATCCCATAGACCTCGCAAAACATCAATGCGATCGCTTTCTTGATAGTCAACTATATCAACAGGTAAATGCTTATCTTTGGAGTTAACTTTCCAGTTTCTACCGCCATAGATTTTATCCATGAAGATAGTTAATGGTGTTGGCTGTGGTTGCGTATTGAACTTTGCATAGGCGTACCAGCAACGGGTATGAAAATAATGCCTTGGCTCACCTCCCCATGTTTTAACGATGAGATTCGCAATCCAAATTGCTGTCTCCTCAATATAGCAAGAAATATTGGGAGAACTAGAAGTTAAATGTCCATCGCCGACTAACAAACCTAATAGATAGGCTTCATTTGGATTAAGCGATTTATTACTTTTAGAAATTTGCCAAGTTTCATAGATGATTGAGCCATTGACATGAGCATTTTTGATATTGCCCAAGGGCTTTAATTCATAGGCAAACTGATCTCCCTGTGGTGTGAGAAAACGATGCTCTGGAGTGCAGAAAATTTCAGTGCTAGTCGAGAGTGTAATTTTAACAATTGATTTAATCCCACTTTGCCATTGTTTCGCAACTTTTGCTGACCATACCCGCTTGCCATCGGATGAGAGAATTACATCACCTTTGCGAATGTTCTCGATCACTGTACTTGTGCCATCTGGTCTATCAATTAAAGTTCCCTTAGCAAGACACAAAACACCATAGGTATTGTTTAAAATTGGTTCTAAAGTGTGGTGCTGATATTCGATCGCCTCTCGACCATGCTTACGATTAATGAACTTAGGAATTAGTCCTGCATCCAAAGGTCCTGGACGATACAGAGCAAGAATCGAAGAAATATCTTCAATATTGGAAGGCTTCAGATCCTTAACGATCTGCTTCATGCCTGAAGATTCTAATTGGAAGACACCTTCAAGATCGCCTTTTTCTAACAGCTTATAGGTTTTTTGATTTGCCTCAGTGGACATATCAGGGGCGATCGCATCAATATGAAAATTCGGATCTTGGTTGCCACGAATTAATTCACTCGTATGCTCAATCGTGGTTAGGTTCCGCAATCCCAAGAAGTCCATTTTTAAAAGACCTAGAGATTCCAAATCTTCCATTGTGTATTGCGTGACCACCTGACCTTCATTACTGCGTTGCAATGGCACAACCTCATCAAGGGGAAATGGCGAAATCACTACACCCGCCGCATGAACTCCAGAGCTTTTGTTTACGCCTTCGATCCGCATTGCCATGTCTAGCCATTCAAAGACTCTAGCATCTTGTTTGTAGCGATCGCGAAATTCTGGTGCTGGCGACTCCTCAGAAATCATCACCTTTAACTTAGCGGGTTTACCACGCGAAACAGGAATCATCTTCGCCATTTTGTCGGCTTCACTGTAGGAGACATCTAGCACCCGCCCCACATCTTTGAGAACTGCTTTGGAAGTCAGACGGTTGAATGTAACAATCTGTGCGACTCGCTCCTGTCCATAGCGCTGGGTGACATAATCAATCAATTCGCCACGATGATCGATGCAGAAATCGGTATCAATATCAGGCATTGACTTCCGTTCAGGATTGAGAAATCTTTCAAAAAGAAGTCCGTGATGAATTGGGTCAATATTGGTAATACCCAGAGAGTACGCAACTAGTGAACCCGCCGCGCTACCACGTCCAGGACCAACGGGAATATGTTTGTCTCTAGCGTATTTGATGTAATCCCATACCACTAGGAAGTAAGTCGCAAAGCCCATCTGCATAATAATTCCCAATTCAAAGCGCAGACGTTCTTGATAGTTCTGGGGAATCTCAGCATGGGTTTTGACATTAAATCTTTGCAGAAGTCCTTGCCATGTCACTTCTTCAAAATAAGTATCGGCGGTATGACCTTCAGGAATGGGATAGTCTGCCGCACGGGGATCGCGCATCAGGTCGTAGGGTTTGACTTTATTGGCAGCATGGAGGGTGTTTGCTAATGCCTCTTCAATCATGTCATCTTCCAAGTGATCACGAAATAGCTGCTTCATCTCAGCATAAGATTTGAGATATTCCATACCGCTATAACGGAGTCTTTTTTCATCGGAAATTAGCTTTCCCGTTTGGATACAGAGCAACGCATCATGGGCTTCTACATCAGAGCAAGAAGTGAAGTGAGAGTCATTAGTAGCTATTACTCTAATGTCTAATTCACGTGCAATTTTAAAAATCTCAACATTCACAATCCGATCTTCTTGATAGCCATGATCTTGAATTTCTAAATAATAATCATCGCCAAAATGTTCTTTATACCAATTAGCAACCCGCCGCGCTTCTTCGTGATCGCCATTCAAAATTGCCTGTGGCACTTCTCCCGCAAGGCAGCCTGACGTTACCATCAAACCTTCTTTATATTGCAGTAGGTAATCTTTATTAATGCAAGGACGCGCAAAAATACCTTTGCCTTGAAAGCCTTGCAGATGAGAAATTGTGGTTAATTTAACTAAATTTCGATATCCCTGTGTATCTTTAGCGAGAACACATTGGTGATATTTTCTTTTTTTTTCTTCTCTCTTATATTGCTTGGTGATATCCCCATTCAAGACATACATTTCATTGCCAATAATTGGCTTAATACCCTTAGATTTGCAGGTTTTGATTAGCTCGATCGCCCCGTACATCACCCCATGATCGGTCAAGGCGATCGCAGGCATCCCTAGCTCAACGGCACGACCGACTAGATCAGGAATCTGGCTCGCCCCATCGAGTAAGCTGTATTCAGTATGAACGTGTAGCCCCACAAATCCAGTCATATTGATCCGTTAAATCAAATCTAAATAGCTAGATTAACATGATCTGTTAGTAGCGATCGTCATAATCCTGAAGTAGTTGAATGAGGCAAGAGTAATTCATGAATTACTCTTGCCTCAAGACTGTGGCACTCTCTTCAATAACTTTCTTAATTTATAAGAAATATATGGTATGGCAATTAATAATGGATTTTTGATAAGTTCTGGTATTAATTTTCGATATTTACTTTTCTGCTTTATTGTAGGTATGTCGTAGCCCAATAGGTTTAGCCATTCTCTTTTAGCCTCTATTCTCCCAATTTCAGAGATCGTAGAACTTTTATTGTAGCTATAACACCGAAAACAGCCAAGATAATCATTTAACTTAAGAAAGTTTCCATGTAAGTACAGCCTTAAAAAAAATTCTAAATCCATAGCAAATTTTAGTTCCTTTTTAAGAAGACCCACTACTTCCATTGCATTTCTTCGCCAAAATACGGTTTCCGAAGCGATCGTATAACCAGTTTGCATTGGATTGAATTTTGGCTGAGGAGACCACCCAGTAACATTACTGGCTTGATCAATGAGAATTCTATTCCCATGCACTAGTATGTAACTAGGATGATTATGTAGTGCATAAAAAATCTTTTTTAACGTATTTTTTATGTATAAGTCGTCACTGTTAAGCCATCCAATAATAGAACCATTACTTTGTCTCAAACCTTTATTAATAGCGTCTGATTGACCTTCATCTTTCTCACTAATCCAATAAGCAAGAAATAGCTCATATTTTTTAATGATGTCAACTGAGTTATCAGTACTTCCTCCATCAATAATGATGTACTCAAGATTAGGATAGCCTTGTAACAGAACTGAGCGAATTGTCTCTTCTATAAATTCGCCTTGATTGTAACTAGGTGTAACAATACTAATGAGGGGATATGCAAAGTTATCAGTTGGCTTGTTAGTTAATGGTTCTGATTGCTCTGTCCAAGGCCAGCCTGTTTTCCCCTTTGGTGGGGCAGGTAAGTCTTTGAGTGTTAAAGTCATACTCATTAATCCTAAAAGCGAGACTATAAGCCATGCTCTATATGTAGCTTATAGTCTCACTCAAAAATATTAATTATGTTAGTACTATGGATCAACCCAGCGATCGTCGGATTTGATCAGCGCAATCAACTGCTCTACACCTTCAGCTTCAGGTACGCGCTTGATTTCTTCTTTGCCACGATAGAGCGAGATGATTCCAGGGGTTTTGCCAACATAGCCATAGTCTGCATCTGCCATTTCCCCAGGTCCATTAACGATGCAACCCATTACGGCAATGTCTAGACCAACCAAATGGCTAGTAGCTTCACGGACTTTATGTAGGACTTCTTCTAGGTTGAATAAAGTACGACCGCAGGATGGACAAGCGACATATTCGACCATCGTTTTGCGGAGTCCGAGGGACTGCAAAATGCTATAGCAAACAGGGATTTCTTTTTCGGGGGCTTCGGTGAGAGAGACGCGGATGGTGTCACCAATGCCTTGAGATAATAAGGTGGCAATACCTGCGGTGGACTTGATCCGACCATATTCACCATCACCTGCTTCGGTTACGCCTAAATGTAAGGGATAGTCCATGCCAAGCTGATCCATGCGCTTGACCATCAGTTGATAGGCGGCGATCATCACAGGAACACGGGATGCCTTCATGGAAATGACGATATTTCTAAAGTCTAGATCTTCACAAATCCGAATAAACTCGATCGCAGATTCGACCATGCCCTGAGGAGTGTCACCGTAGGTAAATAACATCCGCTCGGCAAGTGAGCCATGATTTACGCCGATCCGCATAGCTTTACCTTGTTCTTTAAGGCTCAAAACTAAAGGCTTAAGGGTATCACGGACTTTTTCGGCGATTTCGTCAAATTCTGATTGGGTGTATTCGGTGCGATTTGCTTTGGGTTTCTCGAATACATATAAGCCGGGATTAATGCGGACTTTGTGAATATGCTTGGCGACTTCGAGGGCAATTTTCATACCGTTGTGGTGGACATCGGCAACCAGAGGCACATCAAGATAAGTACGTTTGAGCTTTTGACGAATTTCTGAGAGTGCGGCGGCGTGAGCCATGCTAGGGACAGTGACGCGCACAATTTCGCAGCCAATTTCATGCAAGCGGCGAATTCCTGCTACGGAGCCATCAATATCGAGGGTATCTTCATTAATCATCGACTGTACTACTACAGGTGCGCCGCCACCGATGGTGATATTGCCCACTTGTACAGGTCGGGTTTTGCGTCTGACGATTACACCAAGATTTTCGTTGCCATCGATAATTGGTTCAGCTTGGGCGGGTTGTGTGCCGTTTTGGATGCTTTTTGTATTCTCAGAAACAGTCGTCATAACACTTTTAGTTACTTTCAGTTATTAGTTTATCTGAAAGTAGGTAAAATATAGCTTTATTCTTGTCTTTAAATATAAGGATATAAAAGGTGATTGTGCTAATGCCGATCTCGCTATTCACCGCTAAACTAAAAGTATTGTAAAAATCTGACAAAATTGGGATACGGTCAATACACTCGCCAATTACAGTTCCATTTTAATATTTCAAAAATAAAAGCTAGTAAAGCCATGTCATCCTCTCCATCACAACCTGCAACTGATTTGCGCGAGGCTTACCGTGTGTGTGAGCCAAAGCCTTTAAATGGAGATGATTTTGAAAAATATTATGAGCCTTTATTGGATGAGAATGATTTTGATGCAGTAAAAGCGATCGGGGCTTCTCTATTTGTGCAGGAATTGGGAGAACATAAGACTTTTTTTCTAGCTGGGCATCGTGGTTGTGGCAAGACAACAGAATTAAATTTGCTTGTAAAGAATTGGGGTGAAGATTATCATGTGATTTACATTGAAACTCTCAATATATTAGATATTCACAATATCGACTGCATTGATATTTATTTACTCGCTGTATTTTATGTTAATCAACATATAGATAAGTATGAAATTAAAATTGAGATAAACATTATCAAACAATTTGAAGATGTTATCACTAGAATTATTCGTTGTGCTACAGGATATTCTAATGGACAAAAACTTGAAGATGAAATTTCTTCGTTAAGATATATTGCAGAAAAAGAGGATAGTAGAAGATTAGAGTTGCTAACAGGTTTTGCGTCACTTTTGAATGGAATATTACTTAAAATAAATAGATCAGAAATAATTGATGGATTGAATTATTCATCGACTTCAGAGATGTTGAACCATGAAAAAATTACAACGTATAGAGA
The DNA here is from genome assembly GCA_963703315.1 of uncultured cyanobacterium. Lineage (GTDB taxonomy): Bacteria > Cyanobacteriota > Cyanobacteriia > Pseudanabaenales > Pseudanabaenaceae > Pseudanabaena. The sequence goes on from OY969811.1 coordinate 1,220,064, forward strand.
AGCATTTGCTCATTATAAAGATGAGTTTAGGGATATATTTGAAGTGCTTTTAAATGATTTTAATAAAGCACTTAAAAAACAGAACAATAGCTGTAAAGGACTTTTAATTATATTCGATGATATTGATAAATGTGATTCGGATACAGCTAAGATTCTTTTTCAAAATCAAATAGAAAATCTTTTTGAGATTAGGTGTAATGTAATCTACACTGTTCCAATATTTAGTCTGAATTATTTGGAGGAAACGCATCAAAATGTTTTCCTTATTCCACTGTTAAACATTTATAAATTTAGAGAATCTGAACTACAGCCACAGATAAATAACTGGACAGTTCAAAAAATTACAAATTTGTTGAATCGGCGAGTTGATATAAATGTTTTATTTGATTCAGATAAAATTATATACAAACTAATTATTTCTAGTGGAGGTCATTTAAGAAACCTATTCATGTTATTGCAACTCTCATATATATCTGCAATTGGCAGAGGTAATAAGACCGTTAACGAGATAGATGCTAATTATTCAATTGAACACTTTCAGAATGATTTTGAACGTTATATTCCTTCTGAATTGTATTATGACATCGCTAACTCTTTCTATACAAAGGCTTTGCAAAATGATTCAGCAGCTTTAGCTGTGTATGCGGGGGTAATATCGCAATACCGTTATAAAAAAAGAGACTGGTTGTTCCCAAATCCTATTATTTTACAAATTGATAAATTCAAAAATGCGCTCCGTGAAGTAAAAAAATTATCAACGGAAATTTCAGAATCCAAACAACTAGATTATTCTTGGCGAAACTTGGTGATTGTAGAAATTGAACTTAAAAATATTCGATGCTTTGAGAATTTGAAAATAGATTTTACTGAAGCTGATAAACTTTCTGATTGGTTCATGATTTTGGGTGAAAATGCCGCAGGAAAAACGACTTTACTTAGAAGTATTGCTCTTGGACTATGCGATCAAAGTGATGCTGCTGCTTTAATGTCATCTCTGCGTGGAGATTTAGTACGAGATGGTGCAGATGAAGGCTCTATCAAGATCGTGTTGTGTAACAAAGATGCCTCACAAATCCCCCTTTTGCGATCGCAACAACTACGTCGAGCATTACTAAGCGCTTTTCCAACTATCTCTAAACTTAAAGCCCTCAAAAATGCTTTACCAGAAGAATTAGGTCAACCCTCACCATATCCTAGCCTTTCCGAACAGATTGTTGAGATGATTGGGCGTGCAAACACAGAAGAAAAGCTTGACGAGTTAATAGCGATCGCTCGTCAACAAAGTCCAGATAATCGATCTTTGCAAAATCTAGACGGAGATAACCAAACAAATACTTATACGATTACAACTACGATTACCAAGCAATCGGAAAAAAGTGAAACTCTTACCCAAAAAATTGAGCCAGAAATTGATTTTCTGTGGTCAGATATTTTTGTATGTGGTTACGGGGCAAATCGTACTACCCAAACTTACACAAATCATGAAGGCTACCGCAGCCTTGATGCTGTGCAATCATTGTTTACTTCTCAAGTCTCTTTTCAAGATCCAGAAGTAGTTTTGCGGCGGCGCAGCGATGAAGTCCGCAAGCAGATCGAACAACAATTACTCAAAGTACTGATGCTTGATGACCATGCCGAATATCAGTTTCATTACAGCGATCGCGGTATCGAAGTCGATGGTCCTTGGGGTAGACAGCCCCTTGCCGCGCTCAGTGATGGCTATCGAAGCACTAGCCAATGGCTGCTGGATTTTATTGGGTGGGCTGTTCATGCTAATCGACTTACAGAAAGCGGTAATATCGGCGGCATTCTGCTCATAGATGAAGTAGAACAACATTTACATCCTCTTTGGCAACGTTACTTTGTGCAGCGTTTGCATGAGATGTTTCCTAACACTCAAATTATTGCTTCCACGCATACACCTCTAGCAGCTTCAGGAGTTGCTGATATCGAGAGCGGTCTTCTGGTGAAGCTAGACCGTAGCCCTGAAAACGGTGTTCAAGCTAAGCTAATCAACAAAGAAGAACTATATGGTAAACGTGCCGATCAGGTACTGACTTCAGAGGCTTTCGGCTTATTTACCAGTCGTAATCAAGGCAGTTTGACTGACATTGATCGCTACTCTGAACTACTTGGTCATACTCAACTAACAGCAAAAGAAGAAGACGAATTACAGGAATTACGCGAAAAGCTGCAAGACAGTCTTCAAGATGGTGAAAATGCTACAGAAAGATTAGTCAGGAGAGAAGTGGAATCTGCTATTGAGAAAACGGCAAGCGATATTACGCCTGAATTGCTGGAGCTAGAAATCGCCAAACACCTACAACAGCTTTCTAATCAGGGGGCTTAGAGGTGAGGAAAATCTTTGTTCAGGAGCCAGATAGTGACATCTGGAAGAAATGGATTCGTGATTGTCAAGAAGAAACCAAAAAGGCAATAGATTCAGTTGCTAAAGGAGAAAGACCAATAGTTAACGAGAATCTATACAAGAGAGATAGTATTAAAAAGAGCTATTTTGTTAGTAGAGATGCACCATTTTATGGGCGTTGTGCCTATTGTGAAACCCCAATTGCTGACACTCAATATATTCAAGTCGAACACTTTCGCCCCAAAGCAGGAATTAAAGATGAGAATGGTAGAGTGATTAATCTCAAGGATGAGAACGGAATTGATACAGGAAAACCACACCTTGGGTATTACTGGCTAGCTTACGATTGGCGAAATCTACTTCCTTCTTGTGCAATATGTAATCAGCCGAAAAGCACGGTCTTCCCAGTTGTTGGACGACACGCTCAAATTCCTAGCGAAGAATCAAACGAAAGTCCCCTACTGATTAATCCAATCAGCGAATTAGAAAAGGATAATCCAGAGCATCATCTATCTGTTGATATAAACACTGGGATTATGTATGCTGTGAATGAAAGTTTTCGGGGTGCAATGTGTATCCAGATTTTCAAACTTAACGAACGTGAACAATTAGTTGATGGAAGAAAAAATATACGAAGAAACTCTAATGCGATGATCATAGAATTTCAGAATGCCCACACAAAACTTTCTGATCCAACCTATTTGAAAAAGCAAGCTTATCAAGAAATTATCGAACACTATGAAGAATTAATCGGTGTTTTTGAAGGGAAGAAGCCCTACACGATAGCTTATTTGAGCATATTGCGGAAACAAGGTTTTTCAATTGAGTGGCTTCAGAAACAATGCCAGATATTTCAAGATCTTCTTTCTAAACTTGATCACTAATAGCGATCGCATGAAAATCATCAACAAAACAAAGGATCTTGGCGATCGCCTACGATGAAGTAACATAATATTGCAAAATAAATATATTTGTCCATGAATTATTTTCCTGCTCATCGATATTTTGCTTACCTTACGTCACCAGCGATCGCCTCTATGCCAGATAAACAAAACGTGGTGATTATTCAGCCGATGGGGGCGATCGAGCAGCATGGCGCACATTTACCATTAATTGTTGATGCGGCGATTAGTATTGGGGTGTTGGCAAGGGCTTTAGCAAAATTAGATCCTGCGATTCCTGCCTATGCTTTGCCGCCTCTGTATTACGGCAAATCGAATGAGCATATTGGTTTTGGAGGAACGATTACGTTGAGTACACAGACAATGCTGGCGGTGTTAACTGACATTGCTGAAAGTGTGCATCGGGCAGGATTTCGCAAGTTAGCCTTGATGAATTCCCACGGTGGACAGCCGCAAATTTTGGAAATAGTGGCTCGGGATCTCCACTCGAAATATCGCGATTTCGAGATCTTTCCGCTTTTTACTTGGCACGTTCCCAATGCCACCAAAGATTTATTAACCGCCAAAGAGTTAGAATTTGGAATTCATGGCGGCGATGCCGAAACTAGTTTGATGTTGGCGCTTTTGCCTGAACAGGTACAAATGGATAAAGCCGTAACTGAATATCCCTATGGATTGCCTGAGAATAGTCTACTCAGTATGGAATCTGCGAATCCCTTTGCATGGGTGATGCGTGATTTGACTCGAAGTGGAGTGTTGGGGGATGCTAAAGCGGCAACTAGAGAAAAAGGGGAAAAGATTCTGGATTCTCTAGTTGATGGTTGGGTGCAATTGATTGAAGATATTTACAAGTTTGAGCAACCAAAAGCATATGGCAATCATCTCCTCTAAACCAAGTCCAAATCCTGAAGGCGATCAGAATCAGCAAACTGCTCAAAATTCTGCATCGGCTTCTGAACAAGTTACTAGCAAAAAATCAACGCGCCGATCGCCTAAAGCTGCATCGAAAAAAGAAGTATCGCCAGAAATGCAACAGGCGTTAGACTTGTTGCAAGCAGAAGCTACACCAGAGGAGAAGTTAGAGGATCAACTTGCCAAAAATGAGGCTAATCCTGCGACACCTGACGTTAATATTCGCCCCAAAAATCTTGCTGACTATATTGGACAAAAGGATTTAAAAGAACTACTTCATATTGCGATCTCAGCAGCAAAATCCCGCTCATCGGCTCTTGACCATTTATTGTTATATGGTCCTCCCGGATTAGGGAAGACTTCTCTAGCTTTGATTATTGCTCAGGAAATGGGTGTGCAATGCAAGATTACTTCGGCTCCTGCCCTTGAGCGTCCCCGTGATGTGGCAGGTTTGCTAGTTTCGTTGCAACAGGGAGATATTCTCTTTATCGATGAAATCCATCGTTTACCGAGTGTAACAGAAGAGATTCTCTATCCTGCGATGGAAGATTATCGACTGGATATTACGATTGGGAAGGGACAAGGCGCAAGGATTCGCAGTGTGCAGTTAAATAAATTTACGCTGATTGGTGCGACGACAAGAATTGGCGCGTTATCTTCGCCATTGCGCGATCGCTTTGGTTTTGTACAGCATTTTCGATTTTATGAGCAGGATGAATTGACCCAGATTGTGTCGCGGAGTGCCAAGATTCTCGATACACCAATTCATGACGATGGGGCTGTGGCGATCGCTGCCAGATCAAGGGGTACGCCTCGGATTGCCAATCGTCTATTAAAACGAGTGCGTGACTATGCCGAAGTGAAGGCGAAAGGTGAACAAATTACAGGGGCGATCGCAGAATCTGCTCTCGAATTATTTAATGTTGATCCGAAAGGACTCGATTGGATTGATCGCAAATTGCTTACGGTTTTAATTGAGAACTTCAACGGTGGTCCCGCAGGTTTAGATACTCTTGCGGCGGCGACGGGTGAGGATGCTCACACCATTGAAGAAGTGTATGAACCTTATCTATTACAGATTGGCTATATCAATCGCACCCCACGCGGTCGGGTGGCTACAGCAGCAGCATGGAAGCATTTAGGCTATTCCGTACAAACTGCGATCGCAGGAATCCTCTAAAAAAAGGAGTCGCTTAGCGACTCCTTTTTGATTAGGCAACTTCGACTACTTCCCTTGATTCTAGCGAAAGCCCACCCGCACGAATTCCTTCCATTTCTTCTAATACCTGTAAGTATCTACCAGTAATAATTCTCGCGCCACGACGATGGGTGAAATAGTTCCATCCCCATTGAATCATGACCAACAATTTATTATCAAATTCAATCAGATAATAAACATGGACAAATGTCCAAATAAACCATGCTAGCCAACCTTTCAGACGTAAGAACTTGAAGTCCACAACCGCTTCATGACGACCAATTACGGCAAGACTTCCAAAATCCCAATACCTAAATTTTGCAGGTTCCTTTTCCTGCACCTTCGCCTCAATATGATGCGCGACATATTCACCCTGCTGCATCGCCACAGGTGCAACCCCCGGAAGTGGGCGATCGCCTTGGTGGGAATAGTTCGCTAAGTCACCAATGACATAGACATTGGGATAATTGGCGATCGACAGATCAGGCTGGACAATCACCCGACCAACTCGATCTAGCTCGGCATTCAGGCGATCGCCTAATACTTTACCCATCGGCGAAGCCTTTACACCTGCCGCCCAGAGAATTGTTTGCGCTTGAATCTGTTCAACTTGCTCACCACATTTAAAGGTAACGACATGATCTTCAATATTCGTCACCATCGCACTAGTTTTGACTTCCACTCCTAACTTCAGAAGGGATTGCTTCGCTGCTTCAGAGAGATCGGCATGGTAGGGAGGCAATACGCGATCGGTTCCTTCAATCAAGATTATTCGCGCTTTCTTAGTGTTAATATTCGTAAATTCATCACTGAGGGTGCGATGGGCAAGCTCGGCTAAGGTTCCCGCAAGTTCTACGCCTGTTGGTCCTCCACCGATGACCACGAAGTTCATCAGAGCTTCTTTAAACTTGGGATCATGGGTCTTTTCGGCTGCCTCAAAGGCGCTCAGGATGCGACGACGCATATTAATCGCATCTTCAATGGTTTTTAATCCAGGGGCTTGCTCTGACCATTGATCGTTACCAAAGTAATGGTGACTGACTCCTGTTGCCACGATCAGCGAGTCATAGCTTATGTCTAAGTGATTTTTTAATTTAACTACCTGCGCTTGGGGATCGATATCTAGCACTTCGCCCATAACGACGCTGGTATTTTTGTTTTCGGCGAGGACTGCCCGCAATGGTGAGGCGATATCGGCGGGTGAGAGGCTGCCTGTGGCGACTTGGTAAAGTAGGGGCTGGAAGAGGTGAAAGTTACGTTTGTCAATGAGGGTGACTTTAAGGGGAACCTTTGATTTGCCTAGCTTTTGGGCGGCATATAGTCCCCCAAAGCCACCGCCAATAATAACAACATGATGGGGTGCGCTTTCATTTTGAGTACTTAGAGACATGGCAAGTTTTTAAGTTGGGTGTGATGTTTTTGCTGGTGGCATCTTTAAAAAATTATTATATATGTAAATAAAAATATCTTTTTGTATCTTTTTATTTTGGATGGATATTATTGAAAAAACATACCTAAATACACCGATTTAGTTGATTAAACCGAAACTTTCAATTTAACTATCCTAAAAATGCATCTTACATCGCTTTGCTCTCAAACCAAAAACAATAAATTTTAAAAAGCGTTGCAAAGCAACGCTTTTTAAAATTTATTGTGGTTCTTTTGATCGAAAACTTATGATGCTATTCTTGATGTGGAGGCTGTCTGTTTTGGCTAAATTTAGCCGTTTAGCTGACTAAATTTGTTGGTGAGCTTGTTGATTTCTAGTTGTACGTTGATGCTGTCAGAGAAGATTCATCCGAATACCAGATTCAAGGAGAAAAGTGTCTATATGTTTGGTGCTAAGAGTGAGAAACTGTCAAAGCAAAATGTGATATTTCTTAGTTCGCATCTTGAAATTAAAAATGTTGCGCGTGACACGAGTGAGAGAAAATTTATGACTATTGGTAAGGCTTCTTTAAAGTTTGCTGCATCTACAGCTATTTTCTCAATGATTAATGGATTTAATGTTCAACTAGCCCATGCCGACCATCTCAACTTCACACTTTATAACGAGTCCAGCAAAACAATCCGTAACCTCTATGTTGCAGCCGCTCGATCCGACAGGTGGGGACGAGATATTCTTGGTTCTAACGTTTTGGAAAGTGGAGACTATACACGCATCACTTTCCCAAATCAGACTGCTGAAAGCCCCTGTATCTATGATGTAAAGATCATTTTTACAGATAGAACAACAAGTACAGGTCGTCATAATCTCTGTAAGTTCGACTCGGTCACTGTTCGTTAACTAATGTAGTGCGATCGCTGATCCTGTAAGGTGCGTTAATGATATTTAACGCACCTTATTTAATTTTAATTATGCGATAGCGGAGCGTGACACACCCTGATGAAATCTGATCTTGTTTGATTTTGGACATTATGCGATCGCTACGGTAAAGCCCCAAAAACCATGTCAGAATAGTAACAACGTAAAGTACCAAAAAACTATGGTTACTGTACCTTCTCAATACCGTTTGCCAACGGCGGAAGACCTACCCGATTCCGATGAAACGCCTGTGGATAATGAACTCCAAAATGACATTCCCAATCTTCTATTGAACCTATTGCGAGAGATTTGGAGCGATCGCTCTGATTGGTTTTGGGGTGTGGATATGGGAGTGTATTACGAGCCAAATATTGAGGAGCCAGCCAAGTCTAAGGTGATCGTTCCCGATGGGTTTCTTGCTTTGGGTGTACCGAAACAAACTGGTGAAGGTGGACGCTTGAGCTATGTGGTTTGGCAGGAAAAAGTAATGCCAATTCTGGCTTTAGAAGTTGTTTCTAAAAAATATAATGGTGAATACGACACAAAGTTAGCCAAGTATGCAGAGATAGGAATTCTCTATTATGTGGTGTACAATTCCACGTCTGGTCGCCGATTGTATAAGGATCATCAATCTCTAGAAGTATACAAGTTAGTCGATGGAAAATATCAACTTTTGCCTACGGTGGTGCTTTTAGCGGAAGGTGGAAGGATGGTATGGATTCCTGAGATTAGTTTGGGAATTGGTTGTGAGCAGGGTATTTATGATGGTTGGCAACGCGAATGGGTTTATTGGTACGATCGCTCTGGTAAGAGATATCTCACTACTCAAGAACGTGCGAACCTAGAGCGTCAGGCGAGACTTGAGGCTGATGCGTTATTACAAAAGTATCGTGATCGCTTCGGTGATATCTCTGAATAATTAAAAAGGCGATCGCCTTTAGGCGTTGCACATATTGATAATGATCAAATGTCAATGGATATTTCTAGGTAAGAAGCAAAAACACAATACCTACGCATCTAGAGTAATCGCTATACTGGGGAATGATATATTTGACCAGCAGCGCTTTAGCATCAATGTGTTTCTATGGGCTATGAGCCACTACATCATAAATATCGTCCGCAAATTTTTGCTGATCTAGTTGGGCAAGAGGCGATCGCCCATACGCTATCTAACGCGCTCAACACTAAGCGGATCGCACCCGCATACTTATTTACTGGTGCTAGGGGGACGGGCAAAACATCAAGTGCGCGGATCATGGCAAAGTCACTGAATTGCCTAAGCTCAGATAGTCCAACTCCTCACCCCTGCGGCAAATGTGAGCTATGCCATAGCATTGCCAATGGTAATGCCCTCGATATTACCGAAATCGATGCGGCAAGTAATACAGGTGTGGATAACATTCGAGAACTCATCGAACGCGCCCAATTTGCACCTGTAAAAGCTCGTTTTAAGGTTTATATTATTGACGAATGTCATATGTTAAGTACAGCAGCATTTAATGCCTTGCTAAAAACCCTTGAAGAGCCGCCCGATCGCGTAACTTTTATTCTCGCAACCACTGACCCACAGCGCGTATTACCGACAATTATTTCACGGTGTCAGCGATTTGACTTTCGGCGCATTCCGCTTGACTCAATGGTGAAGCATTTAGGAAAGATTGCTGCTAATGAGAATATTAATATTCATCTAGAAGCACTCACCTTAGTCGCTCAAATCGCGCAGGGTGGACTACGGGATGCTGAATCTCTGCTTGACCAGCTAAGTCTATTAGATGGAGAGATTACGGTTGAGGCAGTGTGGGATTTGGTGGGTTCGGTTCCAGAACAGGACTTGTTATCGCTAATTGAGGCGATCGCCGCAGACCATTCTACACAACTAATAGATTATGTGCGGCGGATTATGGATCGGGGGCGCGAACCTTTAATCGTGTTGCAGAACTTGGCGAATGTCTATCGTGATTTGTTGATTGCTAAAACCGCAAGCGATCGCAGTGATTTGGTTGCAATGACTAGTTCTGGTTGGGAGCGATTGATCCAACTATCTCAGACTTTACCAGTTCCGAATATTTTGTTGGGTCAGCAGCATTTGCGAGCAGCCGAGTTACAAATTCGTAATTCCACGCAGCCGCGTTTATGGTTAGAAGTTACCTTGATGGGGTTATTACCTTCAGCACAAGGGGCGATCGCGCAATCACAATCTCCTCATCCATCACCAAATCAACCATTCATTCCGCCTCGCAATGTTCCTGCAAATACTCCACCAACTCCCCAAATTACCCCCCAAGCTCTTGGCAATAATCCTATTGCGCCAATTCCATCACCACCCAAGATAGAATCTCCACCAGTTTCTCCAACACCAGTAACGCCAATTCCAAATAACGCTCTCCCAAATCATTCAGTTCCAGAAACACCAATTTATTCTGGAAGTGATGATTTAGAGAATATAGCTGCCGTTGGTTATGACTTCGATCAGTTGTGGCAAAATGTTCTCTCAATGTTGCCCACACCCACAAAGTCCGTATTTATACAGATCCAAGCGCATATTCTGACGATGGATTATAGTAGCATCAAGATTGGGTTGGCGGGAAAACGAGATGAAACCACTAAAAATATTGTGGTGCAGAAGCGCCCCGAACTAGAGCAAGTATTTGCGAATCTATTGCAGCGCCCTATGAAGGTAATGTTTACCTTTGTATCACCACCGCAAGCTGAGCCAGTACAAGTTACGTCTCCTCTGCCTATTAGTCCTGCGATCTCTCCTCCACCGATTACGCCTCCCACGGCGATCGCTAGCCCTCCATTTCCTAATCCTCAACCTGTCACATCTCCTCCCAATTCATCAACGAATTCACCATCAACAAATTCACCATCGGCAAACGTTTCACCTGCACCAGTAAAACCAACCCAGCCTAAAGGTTATGTGGGTATGTCAGAAGAGGATATGGTGATCAGAAATATGGCAGAATTTTTTAATGGACAAGTTGTTGATCTTGATGACACTTCCGAAAGTTAGATTTAGGTGATCTTGTTGATTTTTGTCGAACCGCTAAATCTCTCTTCATGATATTGCTGCTTTGGAAAGCCGATTCCTTCTAACAAAGACTTTGTACTTTGCATAAAGCCTTCAGAACCATAGACAAACACCGTGCGATCGCTCCAATCAGGAGCAATCATTTCCAACATTGCGGGTGTTAATCTACCGCGTAGTCCCATCCATACTTGATTTGGTGTGGGACGAGTGACGGTTATAGATAGTTGAAACTTAGGCGATCGCGCTGCCATCATTTCTAGTTCTTGGCGATAGATAATATCTTCTGGACTGCGTACACAATGAAAAAATACGACATCACAATCTGAATGCGTATCATAGAGCCAGCGTGACATCGACATCATCGGCATGATGCCACTGCCAGACGAGAGAAACAATAATTTCTGCGAAGGATATTCAAAACAAGTAAACTTACCAAATATTCCACTAGCTTGAATCTGACTGCCAATATTGAGATTGTAATATAACCAATTAGACACTAAACCCGCAGGCATAGTTGAGTCTTCAGGCTGACTAGAAAGAACCCGCTTGACCGTAATTTCTAGAGAGTGTGGTCGGGAAGGAGAAGATGCAATCGAATAAGAGTACAGTACTTCTATGCCATCAATTTCTAGTTCTAATGTAATAAACTGTCCTGCTTTATAAATAAATAGATGGGGAGGATTAGTAACAAAACAAAGGGTCTTAATATCGGCGTTTTCTTCAATGATTTGGACACATTGTAAAGTGAGTTTGCCGATGCTCCAGTGAGGAATCTGGCTAATATCAAGGCTCGCAAGTGGCATATATTGGCTAGGTTCTGCTTGTATTTCTACATTTGCTGCACGGCGATCGCCAGATGTTTGTACTGTTTTTGCAGAACTATTGATGGACATATTTAACTGCAAAACTGATGGTTCGGTAGGAAATTCTGCCCCTTCCAAAGATTTTGCTAACTCTGACTCAAAGACAATTTCCTCGATCAAGATCGTAAAATCACCTAGTTGAATAATATCGTTCACGGAGATCTGACAATCTAGAAATGCTTTACGCTCAATGTTATTAATTTGTGAACCGTTAGTGCTACCTAAATCAATAAAGTGATATTGATTTCCTTCAAAGGAAATCTTTCCATGTTCTCGACTGACAGTGGCATTATCTAGAATGACATCGCAGTGGGGCGCTCGACCAATCAAGAAATCGTTCTTTTTACTAGTTTCTGTAGATAGCTGAATAGGCTTTAGTTCTAGAGGAATCTTTGTATTGAAAATCCTAAGTTTTAGCATGAATTTACTTAAATAATAAAATGACGATTATCTCAATTTCTTGATGTAGCACTTTTTAAGCAAGCAAGTTACAGAGGATTATTTCTCCGCCAAAGACGGGGAAATAATCCTTTTCTCCACTAGATTGTAAAACACTATAATCTGACAACGTAAATTTGTAGTCAGACTCTCGCAATTATGAATCTGTGAAGTTCGCCCAAAGTTTTATATAAGTAGCTGAACATAATTAAAATCAGAGCTAAAACCTGTGGCGCACGAGCAGCGTACGCTACAGGTTTTTGGGTTTTAAATTTAATTGCGCTCAGCTACTTAACCAAATTCCGTAATCTAGACTATAAATTGATTAATTTCATCCCATATAGCAAAAAAAGAGTTAGCTAGTACAAACCAAAATCCAAGAAGCGAGTTGCGGCGCGAAGCGCCGCAACTCATCTTTTGGTTTCATGTCCTAAGCAAAACTTACTTTGCTATATATTGCCAGCCAAGAATTTATTCAAACAATATTTATTTCATTCTCATAGAAAACAAGTAGATATACTTATCGTTAAGTGTCCTTAGTCCAGATAATTCTCAAAAAAATAACTAAAAATAATTTTCAGTGTAGAACATATCGTATGTAATTTTGTTCCCATTAGGACAAAATTAACCTCAAGATAGAGTTGCGATGCTATGACTCTATCTTGAGTCCTAGTAATTAAGTCTAGATCACAACTTAAAATATGTGGCGCACCGTGCGCCACATATTTTAAGTTGTGACAAGTTACTTAGCTATAAATTCATATTGCTATAAATTACTTTAACCACTCTTCGAGACTGGTAGTTAATTTGCCTGTAATTTGAGCAGTAAGTTGATCGCGCTTTTGTTTACGCAACCATTTGTGAAATTGCTTTTCGTATTCATCACTTTCTGTTTGATAAGTTACCCATGCATCTAGGGCTACGCCTAATCCCCAAAACAGTAGTGGATAAACTGCCCAGCCAATTTTGCCAGAAGTCACTAGATTTAGAGCTACCAAAAAAGAATTAACGATCGCATATTTCAATACATTTGATTGGAAAGATTTCTTTTTATATTTATCAAACTCTAATAGCTCCTTACGCACAGCCTGCGTCGATTGCCATTCTTGGACTGCGGTTAAGAAATCTGCTTCACTGACACCCATATCAGAAGCAATTTCATATACTTGCTGCTTAGTGAGATTTTGACCATTGGTTCTCTTTGCTAGGGCATAGCGGAGAATCTGATCAACTTGTTCTTCGGAATAAGTATCCATTTGTGTTTTGATACTAGGTTGCTTATATTGATAAGTAGCTCAGCATAGTTAAAACCCAAAATCAGAGCTTGTGCCGCCCGTTACGCGGGCGGCACAAGCTTCTAGGTTTTAAGTTTACTTATGCCTAGATACTTACTATAGCGCTTCACCGTCTAGTGAAGTACGGGATTGTTTGCTGGAAAAGCTCTATAGTGCAGCAATGAAGCGATCGCAGCAATCGCGTAACCAATAGGTATAAGATTCTGGATATTCGCGAATATCCGCTTGTAAATCTTGTAAATCAATCCATTTCCAGTCTTCTGCTTCTTCAGCATTGAGAACTGGTGCGCGATCGCTATAGCCTACAAACACATGATCAAATTCATACTCAGTCAAGTCATTATCTAACTCTGCCTGATAGATAAAACTAAACAATTCCCGCAATTCACAATCAAAGCCCATTTCTTCTTGTAAGCGGCGATGGGCGGCGAGTAAAGTTGGCTCTTCATGGCGAGGATGACTACAGCAAGTATTTGTCCATAGTCCTCCTGAATGATATTTATGCTTAGCGCGTTTTTGTAATAGAAGTTGTCCCTGTGAGTTCAGCACAAAGATGGAAAAGGCACGATGCAATAGTCCGTCGCGATGAGCTTGCAACTTTTCGGCGATCCCAATTTGGCGATCGCTTATATCTACTAAAATGACTTTCTCTTCTAACTGGTTAATTAGTTGTGTTGTAGCAACCATAAATATTTACGATCAAAACTTACGATCAAATTAGCACCTATAGGCGTGCGCGGCGAAGCCGCGCACGCCTAATTATTTACTGGAAATGGAGTATACCTTAAATCATTAACGAAAGTTCCATATTTCATAGCGTCCATTGCGGAGAGTCAGAATTTGACCTTCAGGATTGCTTGGCAATACATCTATCCATACCCTGCTACCATTCATATCACTGAATATCAGTGAACCATCATTTGCAAAAGCGATCGCTAAAGGATAATGCCGATCGCCTAAATCAACCTGTTCTCGCTCTATTAGTAATAAATATTCTGACTTACCAACTCCATCAAGATTCACTTCTGAGAGTGTCCATTGATCTTGTACTAATAAACTAAAATCTTCAAGACTGAGCGAAACTTGACCATTGCGCTGCAACTCACTATACATCGAGCGAATGATTCTTTCTATGGTTTTAGGAGAGAGCGATCGCCAATCGATGGGAGTTCCATTGGGAGGATTGAAAGTACCGCTACTTGTGACAAGTGGAGGGATGATACTTTTGCGAAGTAAGGGCGCAAGGCTAGCCTCACCTGATGCAAGAATCTTTAAACTACCATCGTCACTAACCCACAGAGATTGTGCTGTTAGGGTTACTGCCTGTGACTTGCCATAGTTATCATACAAAATTACGCCGAGGTTGCTATTCACCGAAAATCCTAAAACTCGCCATAAGAGAATTGAAGAGCGATCGCTAAGTTCTCGGAAAGGATCACTGCGCCACTGATTACCGTCTTTAATCAAATCAATACTGACTTCATACCATGCTTGATTTGCTTCCAGTTTTGGTGGTGGTAAAAACCATTCAGCACTGGGATTACCTTTACCAATATAGGCAACTGTTCCTAATAATTGTTGAGGATTAAGGGAGAGTGGCGCAAGGTCAAGGCGTTGTAGCAATTGATCAGAATCCTTAGGATCGACTTTTTGCGATCGCAGCCAATGCTCAGCACGGCGCAAGCCATTGCGATGTAAAACTACTAAGCCGCCCCACAGCTTGATTTCCTTCGCATCTGTAAAGGTCAGCATGGTCGTAACTCGCTGCCAAATATTGGGATGATATTTTGACAACATTTCGGCAATTCTGTCACCTTTATAGGCAGGATCGTTAGCGATCGCTAGAGCTTCTGTCCAGCGTCCGTCAATAATATTAATTAAGGCTTTTTCCCCAAGATTAGAATTGGGAGAATTTGCTCGATCAGCAGTGATTTTGGCGTGTAAAGCAATCAAGTCATATTGTTCTTGGAGAAATGGCGATAGAGTTTTGCCTTGAGATTTCAGATTCTCAACCATCAAATTAAATTTGCCTAAAGCAGGAGACCACAATCCCACACTTGCCATGACCAGAGCATCTTGATAGGATTTTGGCTGATTTTTTGCTTCATTCAAATTCACCTGTCGCAACTGTGCCTTGTTACCAGAGTTAGTCATCACTTCTTCCAGTTGATAGACTAAATACATCGGCTCAAAGGACTGCGTTTGATTAATCACCAATTGTTTAGAACTAGAATTACTAGCGAGGGCGTTGCGCCAGATCGGAAGCTCGGCTGTCGTACTAGTCCAAGCATTGAGTTCTACTAGTTGCGATCGCTTGTCGGTGACAAAATAATAAATTTGTCCATAGGCAATACCATCCACAGTTCCTGAAGTGGTGAACCAAATATAGTTGGGGTTGGGGGCATCGTCTAATAGGGCAAACTTTTTGAGTGGTAGGCGATTGCGGTCTGGACGGATCCGTTCGGGAATGCCTTCAGGAGCATATTTAAACTTTGGCGATCGCACAAAATATTCATCAATCCCTGCGATCGTGGTTGTCGTCATTAGTAGCAACTTTTCTTCGCCACGATCGCGAATTGTTTGATAAAGCCGAATTTCGCGAATATTTTGAGTTTCCTTTTCCAGAACCGTATAGATGATTTCCCCTGTTTTGAGATTATAGTTTTGACCAAGTTTTAGTTGACTTCGAGCCAGTTCTGATTGAATTTGAGGAATGCTTTTCGGGAGATTCCATAATGAATTTGAATAGAAAGTAGGAGATTCTGAGGAGGCGAGCCAGCTAATTGACAAGGGATTATGTAAATAGATTAGCCCTAGAGTAATCAAGCTACCAACTAAGGGAATAGACAGAACTATACCGAGATCTGCCCAAGTAAAGTGATCGTTAGGATTTAGATGTGGTTGTAATTTTGGCGAGACTGGATTGACCTGCGCTTTGGTAACTTGCTCAGAATTTTGATTGGCAAGCGACAATTTGCGATCCGACAATTTGCGATCTAAGTTCATAAGATCGCTTTTGACTAGATCACCTTTAACAAGATCGCCTTTGATCAAATCATCGTTCAAAGGCTGATCAAAAGGTTTTGAAGATTCAGGCAAAGATTCCATGCGCGGTATCGCCAATCTCGTACAGTTGCCATAGGCTAGCATACTCAGCTTTTTACAGCAAAGCTACCGCCCTTTCTGCTAGTTTAGAACGCTCTCCTTTCATCAGGGTAATATGCCCTGCGATCGGATCATCCTTAAAGCGCTCGATCACATAGGTCAGACCATTGCTAGCTGCGTCAATATAGGGATTGTCAATCTGATTAACATCACCAGTGAGGATAATTTTGGTGTCTTCTCCTGCACGAGTAAGAATTGTTTTCACCTCATGGGGAGTCAAGTTTTGTGCCTCATCAACAATAAAAAACTGCTTGGGAATCGTGCGTCCACGAATATAGGTCAATGGCTCGATTTGCAATAGCCCCCGTTGAATCAATTCCTCATGTCCTCTGCGCCAATGAGCCGCTTTACCCGATGGATCTTGTGTGCCGAAAATCAAATCAAAATTGTCATACAAAGGTTGCATCCAAGGGGTGAGCTTTTCCTTGACATCCCCCGGCAAAAAGCCAATATCCTTACCCATCGGAATCACGGGACGGGAAATTAATAAACGGTTGTAAATATGCGTATCGGCAATTTGAGTCAATCCTGCGGCGATCGCTAAGAGCGTCTTGCCCGTACCTGCTTGCCCCACTAAGGTGACAAGGGAAATTGATTCCCTTAGCAACAAATCCAAAGCAAATCTCTGTTCGCGATTTCTGGCTTTAATTCTGGATACTTCTCCTGAAGTTGCCTTCGATAAAGCCAAAATTTGTTTAGCAACGCTGTCAAAAATCCCCAAAGCCGTATGGGAGGGATTGGTGCTGTCCACTAGAGTTACCGCTTGATTCGGGAAAAATTCCTGCTTAACAGCGATTGCCCCTTCTTTGTAAAACTGATTGATCACTTCAGGATCTACCAAAATTTCACGATGCCCTGAGTACAAATCATCAATATCTACCTTATCGGTTTCATAGTCGGCGGACTCTAAGCCCAGAGCATTTGCCTTAATCCGAATATTTGTATCTTTACTGACTAGCACGACCCGACATTGACATTGACGCTGCAATTCGAGAGCAACCGCCAAAATCGCATTATCCCCCGTATCTCGCTCTAGTTCCGCAGGTAATTCCCGCAAAGTCTCCCGCTTACAAAGCGCCACTCGCAAACTACCGCCCTTTGCAAGGGGAATGCCATCAATCAGATGTCCCTGTTGTCCGATCGCATCTAAATTGCGGGATACTTGCCTTGCATTGCGCCCCGTCATTTCTGGCTGCTTTTTAAAGCGATCGAGTTCTTCAATTACGGTGATCGGCAAAACCACATCATTGTCCTCAAATTGCATCAAGGCATTGGGGTCATGCAACAGCACATTCGTATCAAGCACAAATATTTTTTTCATAAAAATAGTACTCTCTGGCTCGCGCAGATTAATTAAATGTAGGATGCGTTAGTGCAACGTAACGCATTTATTGGCAGTATTGGCTATTACTGATGGGTTACGCGATCGCTAACCCATCCTACGTTTAATTCCAACAACTCACTTATGGAGTGGCTCTATTGTCGATCTTGCGATCGCTATGTCAGTAAATCAGCAACAAAGTGTAACAAGTGATACAAGGCTTTATATATCACTTTTTCCTAAAAAATGAGTATAAAATCGATATTTTGCCTGAAAGGAGGATATCCAAGATTAGCTAAACATTGAATAATCTAGGTTTCTTAGACTTACTAATTTCTGATAAAAAGGCTAAGATTATGATCACCAGCAAATAGTGAGTATTACATCGCTATATTCGCTTAAAACAACTGTTAAGTTTATCTATCAACCATTCATGAATTAAAGCCATATGTCTACATCAACACCCCAAGAGTCAAATGTTGCTCAGGATCGCATTATCTTTTTTGATACCACACTGCGCGATGGTGAACAGTCACCCGGCGCAACCCTTAACGTGGAGCAAAAACTGCTAATCGCCCAGCAACTGGCTCGACTTGGTGTAGATATCATCGAGGCGGGTTTCCCTTTTGCGAGCAAAGGCGATTTTTATGCAGTTCAAGAAATTGCGAAACTCGTTGGCACAGAAACTGGTCCCACGATCTGCGGCTTAGCCCGTGCCACTAAAGGCGATATTGATGCAGCAGCCGAAGCCGTGAAACCTGCGGCAAAGGGTCGGATTCATACCTTTTTGGCAACTTCCGATATTCATTTGGAATACAAACTTCGCAAAACTCGTGCTGAGGTTTTGGCGATCGTGCCAGAAATGGTTGCCTATGCTAAATCCAAAGTTGCTGATGTTGAGTTTTCACCAGAAGATGCAGGACGCTCCGATCCTGAGTTTCTCTATCAAGTATTAGAAGCAGCGATCGCCGCAGGTGCTAGTACTGTAAATATTCCCGACACCGTTGGCTACTTGACTCCATCGGAATTCGGAACCTTGATTAAAGGCATCAAAGACAATGTTCGCAATATTGACCAAGCGATTATTTCCGTACATGGTCATAACGATCTTGGTTTAGCCGTTGCTAACTTCCTTGAAGCGGCAAAGAATGGCGCAAGGCAAATGGAATGCACGATCAATGGTATCGGTGAACGGGCTGGGAATGCCGCCCTCGAAGAATTGGTGATGGCATTGCACGTCCGTCGTTCCTATTTCAACACCTTCCTCGGTCGTCCTGCGGAATCGACTACACCGCTTTGCAATATCGACACCAAGCAGATTTACAAGACTTCGCGCCTTGTGTCCAATCTCACAGGAATGTTGGTACAGCCCAATAAGGCGATCGTTGGTGCGAATGCCTTTGCCCATGAGTCAGGTATCCATCAGGACGGTGTATTAAAAAATCGCCTCACCTACGAAATCATGGATGCTCAATCCATCGGCTTGACAGATAACTTGATCGTGCTTGGCAAGCTCTCAGGACGTAATGCCTTGAGTTCGCGATTAAAAGAACTTGGATTTGAACTCTCGGAACAGGAACTTAATGCTGCCTTTGTGCGTTTTAAGGAACTTGCCGATAAGAAGCGCGAAATTAGCGATCGCGACTTAGAAGCGATCGTCAATGACGAAATCCGTCATGCGCCCGAAGCCTTTAAGCTCGATCATGTCCAAGTAAGCTGTGGCGATCGCGCCATTCCCACCGCAACGGTTACAGTTGTGATGCCCGATGGTCAGGAAATCACCGATGCCTCTGTGGGTACTGGTCCCGTAGATGCCGTTTACAAAGCGATCAATCGAATTGTGAATGTTCCCAATCAGTTGATTGAGTACTCGGTGCAATCCGTCACCGCAGGTATTGATGCTCTCGGTGAAGTCACGATTCGCCTCAAGCACCCTGATGCAGGTACGCTCTCTGGGCATTCGGCAAATACCGATGTAATTGTTGCCTCGGCAAGAGCCTATCTCAGTGCCTTGAATAAGCTCTACTTCGCACTTCAGACACCTAGTACAAAGATCAGCGATCGCGACAAGCTCCAGAAAGAAGCCGCATTGTAAATTCTTTCCATAAAAAAGCCGCGCAATGCGCGGCTTTTTTATTTCCGTATTTGTAGCAAATAAATTATGAATCTAAACAAATCACCATTTTGGCTAGAAGAAGAACTAGTAAAACACTCACAGTTATTACTTTACAGCTTTCAGCATTGGACAAAACATCCGCTACTCCCAATCACCGATCGCCAATCACCAATAGAAGTTGCTAACTCACTATTCCATGCCGATTTTGTGATTGTTTCTCATGGCACTCAAGCTGATCCAATTCTCAATTATGGTAATCAAAAAGCGTTAGATCTATGGAAAATGGATTGGCAAACTTTTACATCAACACCATCGCGATTTACGGCGGAACCTGTCGAACGTAGCGAAAGAGAACAACTATTAGCACAGGCAAAATCTCAAGGCTATATCAATAATTATCGCGGGATTCGGATTGCAAGTACAGGCGATCGCTTTTATATCAATCACGCAATTATTTGGAATGTAGTGGATAAGGAAGGCAAACTCTGGGGGCAAGCTGCAACATTTCGTGAGTGGGAACCAATATCAGAATTGATAACCAAAGCACCGCTTTAAGGTTTGAGATTGTATTAAAATTATTAAAGATTAGATAAGATTTACTACAAAATCTTTGCGCCCTAACTTTTAAATAGAGAAATTACCATGCTAATGACGATCGCAATGCCAGAACCATTAAAAACTGTAGTGACTTTTATTCACCCACTGCTAATGCTCCTCACTCTATTTTTAGCAATATATGCAGGTTATATCGGCTGGCAATATCGCAGGATTCGTAGCACTGAGGGAGAAGAGAAAAAAGCTCTGATCGCCAAACGTTATAACCTTTTACATCATAATCTGGGGTCAATATTTTTGTTGTTGATGGTAGGCGGTGCTGTCGGTGGTATGGCTGTGACCTATATCAACAATGGCAAACTGTTTGTGGGCGCACATTTAATTGCAGGTTTGGGTTTAGCCTTTTTAGCAGCTTTATCGGCGGCGTTAGCACCCTTACTCCAGCAGGGCAAAGACTGGGCAAGAAGTACTCATATTGCCGTTAATACTGTGTTGGTTGGTATTTTTGCATGGCAAACTTGGACAGGTTGGGAGATTGTCCAACGAATTCTTGACCAAATGTCAAAAGCTTCTTAAATGTCGCCATTTATCTTAAAGCCCAAAAGAGAGTGGCGGCGCTTTGCGCCGCCACTCTCTTTTTATCAAACCAAAAAGAGAGCTTTGCTCCCTTTTTGGTTTGATAAAAAGAAGTCCCGCGCTTTGCGCGGGACTTCTTTTTTAACGATAGTTAGTGAATTGGAGTGCGAGGGGAAAGTCTTCTGATTTGACAAGTTGAATGATTTCTTGGAGTTCATCTTTTGATTTAGAAGTAACTCGTAATGCATCGCCTTGAATAGAAGCTTGAGCTTTTGGGAAAGCATCACGGATAGTTTTAGAAAGTTTTTTAGCTTGATCTTGCTCAATCCCTTTCTTCAACTTAATTTTCTGCACTACACGATTGCCGCTAGCGGATTCAATTTCGCCATAGTCAAAGATTTTTAGAGATAAACCACGTTTAATTGCTTTAGATTGCATCACATCAACCACCGATGTGAGTGTCATGTCACTATTAGTGTTGATGGTTATGAGTTCTTTTTCAAGTTCAACTTCTGTTTTAGTGCTTTTTAAGTCATAGCGACTGACAATTTCACGGCGAGTTTGATCGATCGCATTGACCAGTTCTTGATGATCAAAATCGCTAACAATATCGAAGGAATAGCTGGAAGCCATAGGTTTATTTTAGATTTTTATGTGATTTGCTTAGATAAGGCTTAGGTGCTTAGCGCCCTAGCCTTTCTGATGAGGTTAGGCAAGAATAGAGATCTAGAATACCAAAAAATCAATAGGCGAAAATCTATACTTTATTCCCATAGACGTTTACCTTCTTCTCCCTGTAGGCGATCATGAGCGTCACGTAAAAGCTGGGGAATATCTAGGTTCTCTGGACATCTTGGCAAACAATCCCCACAGTCTGTACAACGAATCGCTTTACGTCCGGGAAACCAATGCCCTGCATTTTCAAACATTTTGTAGCGATATTTGCCAAATTCCACCATATCAAAGCCGATCGCTAAATTCCGCAATCGTAATACTTCAGGAATATTAATATCTTCAGGACAAGGCAAACATTCATAGCACTGAGAACAGCGATCGCCTTCTAAAATGCTATAGCGGCGATTCATACAGTCGAGAACCGCTAATTCTAGTTCTGACATCGGCTCGTCATGATCCCATGCGTCTTGATGGGAATCGACCTCATCGGGATTGGCTGCACCGAGGCTGAGGGTATGCACACGGGGATCACTGAGCAAGAAGCGATCGCATATATACAAAGCCGTGAAGGGATAGCTCACACCTGCTAATTCTTCGGAGGGGTTGTATAGCATTCCGCCTTTATCCGATGGCGAGATGATAAATACACCCATGTCTTTTTCGTGGGCAAGCTGCACGGCTGGGGCGTTGCGCTGATTGAAGTAGTAGTAATGCAGGTTAACTGACTCAAATAAATCCGTCTTGATCGTGTCGAGAATAACGTTAAGGGGCGCGTGGGTGGAGAAGCCAACATGACCAATCATTTTTTGATCGATCGCTTCTCTCACTGCTTTCATACAGCCATTGGGATTTGTGACTAGTTCAAGATGTTCATAAAGATTAATCCCATGAATATCGAAGTTATCGATATAGTCCACGTTCATCTTTTTGAGGGACTGCTCAATCTGGCGGCGCATCGAGTCTGCGTCTTTAGTAGGGGCGATTTTAGTAGTCAAGTAAAAGCGATCGCGTTGTTTACTTAACCCATTTCGCATGGCTTGACCGATGAATTCTTCGCTCTTGCCGTAGCCTTGAGCCGTCTCAATGTGGTTAATGCCAACTTCTAAGGCTCTGGCGATCGTTTTTTCAGCATTCTCCGCCGATGCCATATAGCGCATCGCTCCCAAGGAAAACACTGACAGGAGCATTTCAGTTTTGCCAAAACGACGGTAGCGCATAGTTGATCCAGTAGAAATTCTCGTTAATTAATACAAGAAGAAATAATCGCTTCGCGATTATTTCTTCTATTAGAACTGGCGACGGGCAAAGATAAAAATGGCGATCGCCAAAGTCAACAAGGCATAGCTCAAAATGTAAATGCCATTGTTAAACATATCGGGCAAGCTTGGCAAAATATTATAAACTGCCTCATTTTTAAGATTAGCTCGCGACAAATCAGGCAGAATCATGTAAAAAGTGCGGGTTACTGCTTGAAAGCTAGGATTTTTAGAAATCTCTCCTAATAGCAGTAAATCACGGCTAAAGTTACCGATTAAATAGGCGGCAAGGGTCAGCAAAGAGGCAATCAGTGAACCTGTAAAAGAGCCAAAGAAAATCGCGATCGCCCCTAGCAGCATGATTTGCCAAAAGATAAAAAAGTTAGCGGTGAGAATTGCAGGAAGTGGAATCGGAATTTTCTTAACTGCCATCAAAATCACGAAAATTGCGGTCATAATCGACACTAGTGCGCCGACCACTGCCGTTAGCCCCAAATGCTTTCCTAGTACAAACTCAGTCCGATGCATGGGCTTAGCAATGAGAATAAAAATGGTGCGTTTATCAATTTCCTTATTGATCAGATTTGTGCCAACTAACACCGCCACGATCAGACTGACAATCTCGATCGCTGCAATACCTACATCCACGATCATCTTTGCCGAGGAGTCATAGGAAAACTCTGGCAACATCAGCATTGCCGACACGACGATCAGGGTATATAGCAAAGATAAATACAGCACCTGTTCGCGGACAGTTTCGCGAAATACATTGGTGGCGATCGCCCAAACGCGACCTAAACTTAGACTCAGATTTAAGCTCAAGTTCATCGGTCTACAAAATCCTCATACATCCTAATATGATTGCATTTTACCGCACAATTAGAGGGGTACGAAGATTGCCCTAAGACACTATGCACAACTGGCAAACAATTCTTCCCTTTATCCAAGAGCTAACTAAACAAGTGGGAGATCGCCTACTTGCTGATTTTGAACAGGCACGAGTGGCGATCGCGAAGGATGACGGTAGCCTTGTGACCAAAAGCGACCAATGGGCAGATGCCTATATCAAATCCGCCTTAGAAACAGAATTTCCTGAATATGGAGTTTTAACTGAGGAGTCCACTCAAATTTTGCCCGATCGCGAATGGGCTTGGGTCGTCGATCCTTTAGATGGTACGACTAATTTTGCTAGGGGGATTCCGATTTGGGGCATTTCTTTGGGACTCTTGCATCATGGCACGCCTGTATTTGGCTATGTAGCAATTCCACCTCTACGCCAAAATATTTACGGTTGGTCAGACAATCAAGGTTCCGCAGCATTTTTGAATGGAAATCCTCTCCATTTAGCGGAAACAGCACCCGATGCTCATGCCCTCGGCAATTACTTTTTTAGTGCTTGTTCTCGCAGTCTCGAAAAAATGGGTCGATCAAAGTTTCCTTTTAAACTGCGAATGTTAGGTGTTGCTAGTTATAACATTTTGACAGTGGCGATCGGCTCGACCATTGGCGCAGTGGAGGCAACTCCCAAAATCTGGGACATTGCGGCTGTGTGGGTAATTCTCAGAGCGATCGGTGCGGTCTGGGTTCCCCTAGAGGATTCTCAAAATATCTTTCCCTTAGAAATGGGTAAGGATTATAGTAGTCGCAGTTTCCCAACTTTGGTAGTGAGTCATCCTCAACTCTTACCGATGGCACAGGAATTGACAAATAATTTTTTATAGCGATACCCAAGAAGCGAGTTGTGGCGCGAAGCGCTGCAACTTGTTATTAATATAGTTTATGCAACAAAATACTTACAAAATCCTGAGTCAAACTCAACGCCAACGGGTGAGCGATGGCGCGATCGCCTCAATCTTTGATGGCTGTGAGTCCAATCAACGCAAATTAATTTTAGTCCTATCCCAATTAGGCGATTTTGATAGTCTCGAATATATTTGGTGGGTTCAAAGAGAAATTGAACGGATTCAATTGGAAGGAATTGCCGTAAGAGCAATTGGTATTGGCGATCGCCGATCAGGTCAATACTTTTGCAAATTTACAGGCTTTGATCAAAATTGGTTATTTGTAGATCCGACAGGCGAACTCCATCGCCAATTAGATCTCTATTCTGGACTAACGACTAAGTTCCCCTTGCTATCATCAGGACAGAGTGCTTGGGTCAATTTGATGCTGATGTGTGCAGGGGTTGCTAGCCAAGGCACATTAAAAGAAGTATTTCGAGGCTATCGTGGCGATCGCGATGCCCCCCAACTGATTGCCGATGACGAAATCATCAAAGCAGCACCATTACCACCATTAAAAGGTTCTTTCTTTAAATGGGCTGGCGGCAGTGGCTTTCAGCGCCCCTTTGAACTTGCGACTCTACGACTGCGAAATATGGCAGAAGTTTTAGGAAATTGGAATGCCTATGTCCCAGATGCATCCTACATGACACAGCGTGGTGGTACTTTCCTCTTTGATGCTCAAGGGGAATTAATTTATGAACATCGCGATCGCGGCATTTTGGGTTTTGCCGCTAATCCTAGCTATCCATTGTCATTTTTGTTTGCCGAGCAGTCAGCTAAACAAACCCTAAACAATACCTAAGCCTTTTCTTCAAAGTCAGGAGCATAGGCTTGGAGGAGGTTGCTAAGCTGGGAAAGTACCGAATCTTTGTTAACTGATCCAAAAGCAGCGCGATCGGGGAAGAACTCAGGTCGATCAATATTGCGATCGATCGCTTCTTTGACTTGCTGAGCAATTAAGTGTTGGAGATCCGCAAGCGCTCTTTCCCTTTGATAATTTGCACCCTGCTCAGTAGTGGCATATAACGGTGGCAAACGATTAAGCGCGTAAGCCGCAATATCCCCCAAATCTAAAACTTTATTGCTATTAGCTTCGATCTCAGCGACCCTTGCTACAGCTTCACTTAATACCAACTCTTCCATGACATTGATAAATTGCTTGCGGGGGACAGCAACTACTTCCCCTGTAAGCAAAGCCCCCATGAGGCGATCAAGAGCCATGTACTCTTCAACGGATAGCTCAAAGGCGCTATCACAAATTCGCCCCACTTCGGATTCCATCGCGGGAGTGAGGTAGCCGTCTTGCAAAGCCTGTTCGACAATCGACTCAATGCTGGTTTTTTCTAGCTTTTCCACAGTTATCTCTTTAATAACGCAACACTAAGGTACTTCAATAGGAATAATCGTATACTCAGGTAGAGACATCTGAAAATGCTCTTTTTGGCTGAGCAGGATCACTAATCTCGCCACAGACTGGGGTTTGACCGCCAAATCGCTCCAAGGTATAGCCATTTCTAAGCATTGCTCAAAACCTATTTTCGTATGAGTTGCGATGGTTTCCCACTGAAATTTTTCTGTAGATTCTTGAAGCTGAACTGACTTATCAGCAAAATCGATCGCTAGGTGATGGCGAAATAAATAATTTAGCGGCGATACATCAGGCATATCAAGAAGTTTTACAGGGCTGTTGGGGTGAATCCGACTCGGATAGAACCACAACAAATGTAATTTACTTTGGGCGATATTTTCTAGATTACTAAATTCTAAGCGCAAGTAGCAATAAAAATGATCATAACCATACCATAGACGCTTGACGGGTGCAGTTTGATGCATAGTTCCTCGCGCCCCACTAATTTCGATTTTGCCCGCACCTTGCCAATCATCATTTTCAAATCTGCCATTAATTAACGGCGCGATCATGCTAGTGGGGCGATCGCTAGTGGACACATCGTGGGGTTCGAGGGGGTAAAGCAAGGCATGGGGGACTGGCTCATTGAGGGCGCGATAAATCACCTGTAAATGCTCTCGAAATAGGCGATCGAACATGGCATCGTCATTAGAGCTATGTCCCTCCCCAAACCACCAAAACCAATCGGAGCCTTCAGCAGCCATCAGACTTTCCCATGCTTCAGGGTTGTTTTCGGGCGTGGCTTCTGAGTGCATTGCTAAAATTTGTCTTGCTTCAGCGAGTAATTCCCATGCCCGATTTTTGACAGGATCGCCGATCCATGTCGTGAAGCTAGAGTCAATCCACGACCCACTATGTAATTGGTGGGGCGGGATTTTGTCAATGGGTGGGAATTTGGCTAAATATTCTGAGGGCGTAACTAATTTTAGGTTTTGATTATTAGATAAATTCGCGTAAAGCGTTTGTAAAAATGGGTTGCCATCTTGAGGATAAAACTCCCAACAATTTTCACCATCGAGGGCAATGGTGACTAGCCAAGGCTGACCTTCAGGGTGTTCGGCTAAATATTCATTTTGCTGTTTTTGAATTGTCATCAGCCGATCGCACAAATCATCACTAGCAGCTTGGGGTAAGAGTGCGCCATAACTAAAGCCAATCAAATCTGAAAGCAGGCGATCACGGAAAATAATTGCTAAATCACCATGCACAGTTTCAAGGCGATAGGGTTGATAGAGTAGGTGCGGTGCATTGATCGATCCCCGCTCATCACGGCGGAAATAATGCCCCAGACTCCAGCCTAATACCCCTTCATCGGAGCATAACCACGAAAATCCCTGTTTAGAAACATGGGGCAAAATGGCAGGACTCACAGACTGTTCTGAGGGCCATAAACCTTTGGGATCACAACTAAAATGCTGACGATAGACCTCTTTCGCCTTTTCTAAATGCAGGGTGATGTCTGGCTCATAGCGAAAGCGTTGATTAGGCAAATACATTTGCGGTACGGCAATGCGTCCTGCTTGCGTATCTGCCAAGAGCGGCATGATCGGATGCATATAAGGCGTTGTGGTAATTTCCAGTTGCCCATTTTTTTGCATTTGCCGATGTTGGGGCAGAATTCGAGAAATAATCTCACGCTGTTTGCTATAGATTCTTTGGCGATCGGCGAGGGTAAAATCTTTGCCGCGATCGTACCATTCGGCAAGTTCGGGATCGGTTTCCCTAAATAGGGGATCAATCCATGCCAAGTTATGCCATGCCAATAAATCGCTAAAGTCGGGCGCTTGCCAATGATTCACACACCACTCGATGCCATAGGCTTGCCTTTGTGCTAATAAGTCAGCATAGCGAGGATATGGCTCAATCATCGTCTGGTGATTGGCATCAAAAAAATGTTCGACAATAAAATGCTTTTGCGATCGCGTTAACGTATCGACAGGTGTTAAAGTCAGTGCTAAGTAGGGATCAAATGCTTTACCTTCTACATAATCTTGCAATTGCAAAATCAATGAAGGCACAAGATTAATCGTTTGATGGAGTTTGGGGTATCTTGACAACATCAACGCCAAATCTAAATAATCTTTTACGCCATGCAACCTGACCCAAGGCAAATGATATTTGCCAGCGATCGCGCTTTTGTAAAGAGGTTGATGTTGGTGCCAGATGAATGCGATATGTAGAGGAAAAGACATAGGATGACTGGCAATATGACTGGCGATACTTCTAGAAATTGTGACACACCTGTTCCTAGTTCAATCCAAAGACTTTCTGTAAAAGTATTCACTTTAGGGCTGAGTCTCTGCCTAATGGGTTGTACTAATGCGCCTGCGATCTCTGATACCAAGCCATCTCCTACGCCCACATCGCCCCCTACCATCCAAACCAAACCCAAACCAGTTTCAGAACTGGCACAATACTTGTCCATTACCGCTACGGCAACAATTTCAGGTCGTGAGATCCAGCTAGAGGTTGCCAATACTCCGCAGGAGCAAGCCAAGGGTTTAATGTTTCGTCCTCCCTTAGCCGATGATCGCGGAATGTTATTTCCCTTTACACCTGCGCGTCCCGTCGCCTTTTGGATGAAAAATACCCCTTCACCTCTTGATATCATTTTCTTGCTTGATGGTGAAGTCAGGGCGATCGCCCGTAATGCCACTACTTGCAAAAGCGATCCCTGTCCTGTCTATCCTGAAGGTGGTGTGATCGCCGATAATGTCATTGAAGTGAGAGCAGGATTAACCCAAGAAATTGGTTTAAAAGAAGGGGATCAAATTAAAGTTAAATTCTTGTTGCCAAAAAATCAATGACCACTATAATTCTAGAGTCGAAAATTTTTAAATTCAAAAATGTTCAAAACTACTTGGTAATTTCTCTTTAGAAAGTGCTACAAGTAGCAGTGGTGAATCTTGAGTGAAAGAAGAGTTAAAAAAATGACAGCTAGCAGAGCGAGAATGCCTGAACCACAGAGATCCCCTCAACCTCTGGATCGTAAGAATAAACGTCTGCAAGCAAGTCGCCCATCAGTCACTAATCGCAATGTGAAGCGGTTACCGCGTACTAACTCTTTTGCTTTGCCTCTGTGGTTACGAGTTTTGATGACCACACAAAAGTTGTCAATTGTCGCTACGGTCTTGCTTACTGTCTCGGTTTTTGCAATTTACGGCTGGACTGTATATGCCCAAGAACAGTGGAACCAGCAATATAAAAAGCTCGAACAACTCAAGCGTCAAGAACGCCAACTGACTAATGCCACAGGTTCTTTTGACAACGAAATGATGCAGTCAATCCAAAAAAAGCCTGGGGAACTAGTGCGTGAACGTCCTGAGCAATCAATTTTTTTGCAAGCGGCTCCCCTGCGACCTAAGCGTGATGTTCCTGCCACTGTATCCGAATTACCTAAAAATAAATCTAACGAAAGTCTGGGCTATTAGGACATAGCTATGACAAAAAACCAGTAAAGTGGCGGCGCTTCGCGCCGCCACTTTACTGGTTTTTTTTAATATTCAATTGTATAGAATATTCTGTTTGAATTGATATAATTTAAATAATTGGGTAATGTACTTTGTATAGCCCCAATTATGAAAAAATTTGTTGATAAACCTGTAAATACGATAAAGCCATGACACAAACTACTTCTGTTTCGGTGACAACCCCACTACGTCCTGTCAGCAAAGATGGTTTAGAGGCACTTGCCGCTAAGGCACAGGCAAATCCTAATGTAATTGGGACATTAAAGGTAAAAACAGTCTGTGAAGGACAATTTCGGAACTTGAACTATGTCCGTAACTTACCTGAACACGTTATTGATGAGCCACCCACATTATTGGGGCAAGACACCGCACCTAATCCTTCAGAAGCTTTGTTAGCGGCTCTTGGTTCTTGTTTGTCAGTTGGTATTCATGCTAATGCAATTATGCGAGGCATTACCCTTTCCAAGCTAGAGTTACACCTTGAAGGTGATATCAACATTACAGGGGTTTGGGGCATTGGCGATTTATCTAAGAAGCGCTTGGGAATTAGTGCCGTTAGAGTGAAGGTTGATATCGAGGCTGATGCCACCAAAGAAGAACTAGAAGATCTGCTGGAGCATTCAAATTATTGGTCGCCTGTGGCTAATACTTTCCGTAATCCTGTAGATATGGAAGTTTCGCTAGCGTAAAATATAGCAAAAAAAGTTTTGCTTAGGACACAAAACCAGAAGGAGAGTTGCGGCGCTCTGCGCCGCAACTCTCCTTGGGTTTTAGTTTGTACTAACCAACTATTGCTTTGCTATATTTAGGACGCTTGGCGCTAAAACCAGAACCAATAATTTTTTTCAAAGTGTTGCTCCGCAACACTTTGAAAAATCTGTATACAATAGGAATCCGATAGGAAAAGAAGTGATGCAAGTTAGTGACACCAGACTCAATCAATCTCCAGAAAAACTGCTCACTGATGAAGCATTAATGCAGAGCTTGAAAGTGGCGATCGCCCAAAAATTAGCGCCTAATGTCATCAAAATTGACCAGCAAGGTGTTTATCCTGAAGAATTTTTGCAATATATTGGCAGCCTCGGCGCGTATGGTCAGGGTGTTTCGGTTGAGTCTGGTGGTACGGGGCGTGGTGTATTGCCTGCATTGAAAGCGATCGAAATGGTGTCCGAGACTTGCTTAAGTACTGGGTTTATGGCTTGGTGTCACAATGCCTGTTCTTGGTATTTACAAAATACCGATAATCCTTTTCTGCGAGAGCAAATTCTGCCTCAAGTCGCTGTGGGGAAATTGCTAGCGGGAACTGGTTTGTCCAACCCGATGAAACACTTTGCAGGGATCGAGAAAATCAAGATTATCGCTACGCCCTGTGAAGGTGGTTATATTCTCAATGGCACATTGCCTTGGGTATCTAATCTTGGCGACAAGCATCTATTTGGAATATCTGCCCAAATACAAGGAACTGACGACTATTTAATGGCGATCGCCCAAGGTGGGATGACAGGACTAGAGCTAAAACAAGATGTGCATTTTATTGCGCTCGAAGGTACGAATACCTTTAGGTGTCTATTCCGTAATGCTTTTATTAGTCATGATTGGATTTTAGCTGCACCTTGCGATCGCTATGTCGAATATATCAAACCCGGATTTATCCTCATGCAAGTGGGGATGGGTTTAGGATTAACCCAGAATTGTATTGATCTGATGCGAAGGATTGATAAAACTAAGCATCATGTTAATCAATATCTTGACGATCGCCCCGATGAAATGGAAAGCGAATTAGAATCACTGCGCCTAAAGTCCTACCGATTAGCGGAAGCGATCGGGCATGGACGCGAACTATTTAGTACAGAGGTGATAAGAGAAGTCATTGAGGCAAGGGCGGCGGCTTCTGAGCTATCTCTAAGAGCTTCACAGTCATTGATGCTCCATGCGGGGGCGATCGCCTATGTGCATGGCAGCATTTATGAGAGACGCTTGCGAGAGTCATATTTTGTAGCAATAGTGACACCTGCACTTAAACATTTACGCAAAGTTTTAATAGGGATGCGATAGCTATATTTGTCGCCATTAGACGAGTTGCGGCGCGAAGCGCCACTACTCGTCTAATGGCAAGGCTTTTACCATCTATAAATTCAAAACTAATGAGCTAAAAATAATATGACAGTTGAATTTCCTGCTTTTACTCAAACTTTACTAGCTGCCAAAAAAGCCAAAGGTTTAAGCTTTGCAGATCTCGAAAGTCTCTTAGGACATGATGAGGTCTGGATTGCTTCTCTTTTTTATGGTCAGAATAGCACTAGCCCTGAAGAAGCGAAAAAAGTGGCTGATGTGCTTGGTTTGGGGGAAGATATCATCGCTGCCTTGAGTGCTTATCCTAGCAAGGGTTTAGGACCGATTGTGCCGACTGATCCACTTATTTACCGATTCTATGAAATCATTCAAGTCTATGGTTATCCGATTAAGGAAATCATTCATGAAAAATTTGGTGATGGCATTATGAGTGCCATTGACTTCACCCTTGACATCGACAAAGTAGAAGATCCTAAAGGCGATCGGGTCAAGGTGACTCTAAACGGTAAATTCCTTCCTTACAAAAAATGGTAAAACCAAAAAAATAAAGGTGTGGCGCAAAGCGCCACACCTTTATTTTTTTGGTTTTTAAGCCTTTCATAATCGTTTCATTTTTCTTTTTATATGGTATATTTTAAAAAATGAAACGATTATGAAAAGTAATCATGAATTATCAATCTAGTTTTAAGCAGTTTTTTATTCACTCAAAACAATATCTGGTTAGTTTCTCTAGCCTGTTATTAGCAGTGAGTATAAATGCTTGTAACTTGCAGACCACACCAAGTCAAAGCGAAAGTGCTAGACCGATTGATGCCTCTACTCGCAAAAATAAGCAAGGTAAGAAAGTAATCCTGACCACGTTTACGGTGCTGGCAGACATGGCGCAAAATGTGGCGGGGGATAAGGCGATCGTGGAGTCCATCACAAAGGTGGGGGCAGAGATTCATGGTTATGAACCGACACCTAGTGATTTAGCGAGAGGTCAGGAAGTCGATCTGATTTTAGATAATGGATTGAACTTAGAACGGTGGGCGGAGCGTTTTTACAATAGTTTACCGAAAGTGGCGCGACTGACTATCAGTGAAGGAGTACAGCCCGTTAACATTACCGAAGATACCTATCAAGGTAAGCCCAATCCCCATGCATGGATGTCACCTCAAAATGCATTGATATATGTGGAAAATATTCGCAAAGCGCTCACTAAAATCGATCCTGTGAATGCCGCAGCCTATAACGCTAATGCTCAAAACTATAGCCAACAAATTCAAGCCCTCGATGCCAAACTCAAACAGGCGATCGCTGTAATTCCCCCTGACAAACGCTACATCGTCAGTTGTGAAGGCGCATTTTCTTATATTGCCCGTGATTATGGCTTGAAGGAAGTTTATATCTGGTCAGTCAATGCCGAGCAGCAAGCCACTCCTAAACAAGTGCAGAAAGTAATTGAAGCAGTGAAGGCTAATCAAATTCCATCTGTGTTTTGTGAAAGCACCGTCAGTGACAAACCGATGCAACAGGTAGTCAAAGAAACTGGAGCAAAGTATGGAGGCGTGTTTTATGTGGATTCTCTATCTCCTCCCAATGGACTCACCCCGACCTATCTCAAACTACTGGAATATAACGTCAATACTTTAATTAAAGGCTTGCAAAGTAAATAAGTTATAGGTTCGGTACTTCACACAGAACATCCCAAAATCCAAGATGAACGGAGAAAATTTATGACACTTAGTATTGACATTGAGAATGTGACCGTTGCCTATCATGGCAAAGTTGCTTTACATCGTGCTTCACTGCAACTGCATTCGGGAACGATTTGCGGCTTAGTCGGGATGAATGGTGCAGGTAAATCTACCCTCTTTAAATCGGTGATGGGATTTGTGAAACCTATCAGTGGCAGAGTCTTGATTAATGGCTTACCGATTCGCCTTGTGCAGAAAAACAATCTTGTTGCCTATGTTCCTCAATCGGAGGAAGTCGATTGGAACTTCCCTGTGAGTGTGCATGATGTGGTGATGATGGGACGCTATGGCTATATGAACTTTTTACGGATGGCGCGATCGCTTGATCAGCAGATCGTGCGTGAGAGTTTAGAGCGTGTG
This sequence comes from uncultured cyanobacterium, assembly GCA_963703315.1. Lineage (GTDB taxonomy): Bacteria > Cyanobacteriota > Cyanobacteriia > Pseudanabaenales > Pseudanabaenaceae > Pseudanabaena. The sequence continues at coordinate 1,253,874 of OY969811.1, forward strand.
GAAATGTGGGAAATGCGCGATCGCCAAATTGGAGAGCTATCGGGTGGTCAAAAGAAACGGACATTTTTTGCGCGGGCTTTAGCACAGCAGGGTAAAGTGTTGCTCCTCGATGAGCCATTTGCAGGGGTGGATGTTAAGACGGAGAAGCTGATGATTAATCTGCTGATGGAACTTCGGGATGCAGGTTATACGATTCTAATTTCTACCCATGATCTTGATTCCATCACCACTTTTTGTGATCAAGTGGTCTTAATCAATCGCACGATTCTCGCCTATGGGGAGACTTCTGAAGTATTTACCGAAGAGAATCTTTCGCGTACCTTTGGCGGTTCTGTAATCGATTTATCACGTTCAAAAAGCCATCTAATTAAAGGCAAACAGGAGAATCAGTAATGGAATTATTAAATTGGTTTACTGCCCCCTTGCAGTATGGGTTTATGGTGAAAGCAATTTTGATTAGTGCTTTGGTGGGATTGGTCTGCTCAGCGCTGTCTTGCTTCATGATTTTGAAAGGATGGGCGTTAATGGGCGATGCCGTGTCCCATGCGGTATTACCGGGGGTGGTACTAGCCTACGTGATGAATATTCCTTTTGCGATCGGGGCGTTTGTCTTTGGAGTGGGTTCGGTAATCGCGATCGGATTTATCAAAGCCAACACTCGCATTAAAGAAGATACGGTAATTGGATTGGTATTTACAGGATTATTTGCTTTCGGAATTGTGCTAGTTTCCAAAGTTAAAAGTACGGTCGATTTAGGACATATTCTGTTTGGTAATGTGCTGGGAATCGCAGATAGTGATATTGTCCAAACTGTGATTATTAGCGTTATTACCTTAGTAACACTGGTTCTATTACGCAAAGATTTAATTCTGTTTTGTTTTGATGCTACCCATGCGCGATCAATTGGATTGAATACGACATTTCTCTATTATGTCTTGCTCTCTTTACTCTCCCTGACGGCTGTGGCAGGACTTCAGACGGTGGGAATTATTCTAGTTGTGGCGATGTTGATTACTCCAGGGGCAACTGCCTATTTATTAAGCGATCGCTTTGACCAGATGGTGCTAATTGCGATGGCTTCGGGAATGTTTTCCAGTGTGATGGGAACCTATATTAGTTATCACATTGACGGTTCAACGGGTGGTTGTATTGTGGTTCTGCAAACTCTATTATTTTTAGTGGCGATGATTTTTGCACCGAAGCATGGACTGTTAGTGCGATCGCGCCAACAAATTACTGAGCCTTAGTTAGTATTCTCATAAAACAGCATTCCATAACTTTCTCCTTCTCAATACTATCTCTTATTTCTTAACAGGTCTATTATAAAGCTAAGTAGCTGGGCGCATTAAATATAAAACCCAAAAACCTGTGGCGCACGCGCAGCGTGCGCCACAGGTTTTAGCTCTGATTTTTAATGAGGAATTGAAGTTATGCAACTTACTCTTCGCTATGTATGTATTTCTGGCGCGATCGCAATTAGCTATTTTACGGCAGTATTTCCTACTATGGCTCAGATTGTGACCGATCAAACTCTGCCAGTAAACTCTACAGTAACTACAAGTGGATTAATACATACAATTAATGGTGGTACGGCGAGGGGCGTTAATCTCTATCATAGTTTTCAAGATTTCTCAGTTCCCATAGATAATACTGCCTATTTCAATAATGCTTCCAATGTGCAGAATATTTTAACGCGAGTGACAGGAAACTCTGTCTCGAATATTGAGGGCATGATTAAAACAAATGGAAATGCTAATTTATTTCTGCTCAATCCTCATGGGATTACATTTGGAGCAAGTGCCAAGTTGGATATTGGCGGAACTTTTGTGGGCAGTACAGCCAATAGTCTTAAGTTCGCTGACGGTAGCGAATTTAGTGCCACCAATCCCCAAACACCGCCTTTACTGACAACAGATATTACGCTAGGGTTGCAATATGGTACGAGTAATACAGGAGCAACGATCGCCAATCGCGGCAATCTCTCCACTGGACAAGATTTAATTCTCAATGCTGACCAACTAGACTTACAAGGGCAATTACAAGCAGGGCGAGATTTAACTTTGCGATCGCCTAATCCGATTATCGGTGATGCCCATTTCTATGCGAATGGAAACTTAAAATTTGAGAACGTGGATGGAACCCTCGGAAATCTGATCAGCCCTAACGATCCCGTGATTTTAGCTGGTGGGAATGTGGCTTTAGGCAACTATACAGGCGCATCGCTGCATATTTTAGCAGGAGGCAGCGTTACCCTCGGTAATGTCACAATCAACGCTACAGGAGCAGTAAATACTACAATCAATCCCAGTAATACAGCGCTATTTAATGCGACGAAAAGCTATGCAGATTTGGCAACATTTTATTTGACAGACTATCAAGCAATTAAAAATGGTGATGGCTCAGTTCAGAATATTGTACCGATCCAAATTCCGATCACGATTAATGGAAATAGTCAAGCAACTTTGGATGTGCGAACAGGAGTAGACTGGTCACAGTTAGGTGGGTTACCCTCTAGTCCCATCGTCTCAGGGGCGATCGCTTCTACCCCAACCTATGTCAATCCTCCTACTAGAGCCGATATTACCGTAAATGGAACTATTCGCGTAAACCAGCCTAGCGGATTAGTGTTATTGACCAACCAGTTCATGCCTAATACCTTGCAAGGCAAAATCTCTACTCAAGAAATTAATACGGGTACGAGTGTAGTCGGAGCTAATGCTGGTGATATTCGCATCTATGGACGTGGCGATATTGTCATAAATTCCAACTTGATTGCGTATGCAGAACCAAACACGGGTAATGCAGGTAATGGTGGCTCCGTTGCTATTTCTTCTTACGCTGGTAATATTCGGATGAGTTCTGACTTGTATACTGATTCTTTCACTCTCATTGGAAATACAAGTAATGGCGGCAAGATATCATTCTCTTCCTATTTAGGTAATATTCTATTAGATAATATGTATTTTGAATCGTCCTCCTTCGCTTACGATGGCAACTCAGCGAATGCAGGAGATGTTTCTCTTACCTCTCACTCTGGCAATATTACAGTCACTCGTCCAATCTGGAAATCACCCTCAGTTTCATTAGCATCAGGTTATTCGGGTAATGGGGGAGCAGTTTCTTTTGCTACTTATTCTGGCAATATCACCATTAAAGATGTCCAGAGCTTCTTTGGCGATACTGGCACTTATTTAGATACTGGAACTTATTCAGGCTCTAAATCCTCTGGAAATGGAGGAGCATTTTCGTTAGCTTCCAACTCTGGCAATATTTCCCTAACTAATGCACCGTTAAATTCCTCCACTGCTTCCTATTCATCTTCAACATTAGATTCTGCTGGCAATGGCGGCGCAATCTCTTTAGCGACTGGTTCTGGAGATATTACGCTAAATGATTTGACATTGTATTCGTACTCCTTTGCTCAATCGGCTAATTCGCGCAATGGCGGCGCAATTTCTCTATATTCTGGATCTGGGAATATTAAGCTGAACAACTCCACATTATCAGCTTACTCATTTGCTCCTGCTGCTAGCTCTCAGAATGGCGGAATGGTATCTATATCTGCGCCCAATGGCAATATTATCAGTGACTTAACTAGCTACATATTGTCATTCTCAATTTCTAAGTTAGGTTCCCAAAGTGGAAATGGTGGTGAAATTAACCTCGTCGCCAAAAATCAAATTAATAATCTTGCTCTGTTTACATCATCGGCTTTTGGGCAAGCAGGAACTGTAAATATCAATGGATTAGGGGACTTAACAATCTCCAATCTACAAATTATTACCAGTAAGACCGTCAACTTTCCTAAACGTGACTACGATATTAACGACCCAAATACTTTCATCACCACGATTTTTGGTGCTGGACAAAATGGGCGATCGGGAGATGTGGTAATTACAGGCTTAGGGAATCTTACGTTTGACAATACGCTGATTTTAAGTACGACTCAAGGAACTGATTCTGCTGGCAATATTTTGATCACTAGTCCCAACTTGATTACTTTCCAAAATAATAGTCAAGTCCTCAGTAATACCAGTAGCAAAGGCAATGCGGGGAATATCAATGTTGTTGCGGGACAGGCTATTACCTTCAAACAGAATAGTCAAATTACTGCTCAAACCAGTAGTGAGGGAAAAGCTGGCAATATTGATCTCAACGCAGGAAATTCGATTCTTTTTACTGCGGGTACTGGCTTATTTGCCAATACCACCCAAGGTTCTACAGGCGATGGCGGTAATATTACGATCGATCCGCAATATGTCACTCTTCAAGATGGCGCAGCGATCGCTGTTGGTAGTCTCGGATCTGGCGTTGGCGGCAATATTAGCATATTTGCCAATTATCTCTCGCTGATTAATGGATCTTCTATTACTGCCTCAACTGCTAGTACAAATGGAGGAAATATCAACTTGACCATTCCCTCAATATTAATGATGCGTTATGGTAGCCAGATTAGCACCACCGCAGGGACAGCAAACGCAGGTGGCAACGGTGGCAACATCAATGTTAATGCGGGTTTTATCATTGGTGTGAAGGGAGAGAATAGCGATATCTTTGCGAATGCGTTTACGGGCAATGGCGGTAACATAAATATTAGGACTAATGGCATTTACGGTTTAGAGTTCCGTTCTCAACTGACACCTTTTAGCGACATTACCGCTAGTTCTCAATTTGGTTTACAAGGAAATGTAATTGTGACTACTCCATCGCTCGATCCTAGTCGAGGATTAACCAATTTACCTGTCAATCTTACCGATCCATCGAAGCAGATTAGTCAAAGCTGTGGCGTTGGTGGTAAATTGTCGGGTCGTGATAATAGCTTTACAGTTTCAGGTAGAGGTGGTTTACCCAAAAGTCCGAGTGATGAGCTTTCCAGTACTCAGCCTTTAGTGGAATTAGCAGAACTTGTACCAAGTAGCGCTAATCAAGTCTCAGTAATAGAACAGAAGCAGGAGGTAATTAAGGAATCTCCAAAAGTTATTGTGGAAGCAAATGCGATCGCTAGAGATAGAGACGGCAAACTCCGATTAATGTCAGATTCTAATCCTCTCAGTCCCGCGATACCTCAGCTTTCCTGTGTTAGATAATACCGTGGCGGCGCTTCGCGCCGCCACGGTATTATCTGGTATAAAATACTAACATTGCTTCTCGGAGTGAAATCTATGACCGCTTATACAGTCAACCTCGATCCGATTGTAAAACTGACCAGAGAGCAGTTTTATGAATTATGTGCGGCAAATCCAGAACTCAAACTAGAACGAAACCCTAATGGAGAACTCGTAATTATGTCCCCCACTGGTGGCGAAACAGGTGCTTGGAATTCTGAAATCAATCTTGATTTAGGGCTTTGGAACCGTCAAAGCGCTACAGGAAAAACCTTCGACTCATCAACTGGATTTGCTTTACCTAAAGGTAGCGATCGCTCTCCTGATGCGGCATGGATACCGATCGCTAAATGGAATGCGCTGACACCTGAACAACGCAAGAAGTTTTTACCCTTATGTCCTGACTTTGCGATCGAGTTATTATCGCCCAATGACTCATGGATAAAAGGCTTAGCGAAAATGCAAGAATATCAAGATAATGGTTGTCGTCTGGGTTGGCTGATTGATCCTGAAAGCAAGCGTGTGGCTATTTATCGTTTGGGGAAGTCCGTTGAAATTCTCGAAGCTCCCGCAAGTTTGTCTGGAGAGGATGTGCTAGTAGGATTTGTGCTGAATTTAGAACATATCTGGTTGTCTGAATAGAATCACAAAAAACAAAAACCATAGGAAAAATTCATGCTCTCTTGGGATTCTCTCTTCAATCTAAAACCCAAAAGTAGTAAATTCCTACGCTATATCGGAATGGGAACTTGTGTGGCTATTCTTACCCTGTTGTTAGGATGGAATGCTCAGCCTAGTATTGCTAATAATTCGGTAAAGGGCATAACCAATGCAACGGATATTACTCAATCCCTATCCAATAATCCTGTAACTCTCGTACAGACAGGGAAACAATATTATCAAGCAGGACAATATGCTCAGGCGATCGCCAACTGGCAACAAGCCGCTAACATTTACGCACAACAAGGCGATCGCCTCAATCAAGCCGTTGTATCTCAAAATCTTGCCTTAGCCCACCACCAACACGGTCATTGGCTAGAAGCAGAGCAGTTAATCTTACGCAGTTTAGAAATTTTACAAGCTAATTCCCAACAGCCTAAATTATTAGCGCAAGCGCTCAATATTCAGGGCAGCATTCACATCGCACAGGGTAAAGCTCAAGACGCATTAACGACTTGGCAAAAGGCAACAGGAATTTATGAACAGGTCGGTGATCAAGACGGAGTTATTCGCAGCAAGATTAATCAAAGTCAGGCAATGCGATCGCTCGGTCTATATCCCAAAGCCAAAGACATCCTTAAACAAGTGCAATTGGAACTCAAAGCACTTCCTAACTCTTCCCTGAAAATTTCTAGTTTGATCAATCTTGGCGATACTCTCCGCCTCAATGGAGATTTCACCGAAGCAACAACTATTTTGCAAGAAAGCCTAGCGATCGCCAAACAACTCAAGGATACAAACACAATTGCCGAGATTCTCCTCAGTTTAGGAAACATTGCCTCTAGTCAACAACAATCCGCTAGTGAAGGAAATATTGCCTATCGCAAACAAAAGCGTTCTGAGGCGATCGCCTATTATCAACAGGTTGCCCAAATCGCGACTCAGCCGATTCCCAAAGTAAAAGCCCAACTAAATCAATTGCGACTGGAGATTGAGTTAAACCAGATGGAGTCAGCAAAGATTCTATTACCAACGATCCAAGCCCAACTGCAAAAGCTGCCCCCTAGCCGCGCTACGGTCTATGCAAAAGTAAATTTTGCCCAAAGCTTGATGAAGTTAAATCCAGATCTTAGCGATCGCCAAGTCGCCTCCCAATTACTTGCTAATGCTGCCCAACAAGCAAAAGAGATGGGCGATGCTAGATCTGAATCCTACGCGATCGGCTATCTGGGAGAACTCTACGCCCAATCACAACAACTTCCCGAAGCACAAGAACTAACCGAAAAAGCACTGATCCTTGCCCAGAAATATAATGCTTCGGATATTGCCTATCGCTGGCAGTGGCAATTGGGAAGAGTTCTTAACTCTCAAGGCAAACCTTCCCAAGCGATCGCCGCCTATAGCGAAGCTGTCAATACCCTAACTTCAATTCGTGGTGATCTTGTCTCTAGCAATGCTGATATTCAGTTTTCCTTTCGTGATAGTGTCGAGCCAGTCTATCGTCAGCTTGTAGCCTTACTCCTCAGCACTGAGAATGGTACACAAGTTAGTCAAAAAAATCTGATTGCTGCGCGTAAGGTAATCGAATCTCTGCAACTAGCCGAATTAGATAACTTCTTTAAAGAGGCTTGCCTGATAGGACGCACTACTCAAGTTGATCAAGTCGATCCGCAAGCAGCCGTAATTTACCCCATCGTTTTACCAGAAAGTTTAGAAGTGATTATTTCACTTCCAGATCGTTCCCTTCTGCACCATAGCACCCCAATTTCTCAAGATAAACTAGAAAATCTGTTGAGCGAACTGAGGCGATCGCTACGGCGCACATCCCTTGAGACAGATATTCAATTAACTTCAGAGAAAGTCTACAATCTCCTTATTGACAAAGAGATAGAGGCTGCCCTAGCCGCAAATAAAATTAAAACTTTGGCATTTGTACTGGATGGTTCTTTACGAAATTTGCCTATGTCAGTTCTCTATGATGGGAAACAATACTTGATGGAGAAATATAATCTGGCAATCACACCAGGGTTACAACTTCTCGATCCCCGTCCGCTCCAACGTCAGCAACTAGAAGTATTTGTTGGTGGCTTGAGCAAAGAAACCCAAGACTTTAACGCATTACCCAATGTCGAGAGAGAAATTCAGCAAATTGCGGCGGTGGTAAACACTCAAACCCCATTACTCAATGAAACGTTTATTAGCGAATCCATCCAAAAACAAATTAGTAAAATTCCCTTTAGAGTAGTTCATCTAGCTACTCATGGAGAATTTAGTTCTGACGCTGAAAAAACCTTTATTTTGACTTGGAATAACCGTCTTGGAGTCAAACAGTTAGGAGAATTACTGCAAACTAGGGATCAAGATCGGCGAACTCCCATTGAGTTATTAGTTCTCAGCGCTTGTAAAACTGCCAAAGGAGATAATCGTGCCGCGTTAGGGCTAGCAGGAATGGCAGTGCGATCGGGAGCGCGGAGTACGATCGCCAGTTTATGGTCAGTCGAAGATAGTGCCACCGCGACATTTATGGCAAATTTTTATCAAGAATTAGCAATTGTCGGCACTACCAAAGCTGATGCTTTACGCAAGGCACAGATTAGTCTTTTAAAAAACCCACAATTTACTCATCCCTTTTACTGGTCGCCATTCGTACTAGTCGGCAATTGGCTATAACTATAGCCATAGCCAAGCAAGTTAAGACATAAAACCCAAAAGAGAGGTGCGGCGCAAAGCGCCGCACCTCTCTTTTGGGTTTTGGTTTTGTCCTAACATAGCTAACTACAGATATATCAAAAAACGAGTAACATATTCATCATCAGTCACTCCTTCTAGGAAATAAGGCTATGCTTCACAAATTGTTGTATCCAAACTATGCGATTTTGGCGATCGCTACACTCTCGCAAATAAGCACATCTTCTGTTTTTGTAGTCGGTGCTAACGCTCAAACCTTTGAGCCGCCTGTAAGTAACCCCTCTCCCCCCATAACTATTGGCGGCGGCAGACGGGGTGGTGATGGACAATGCTTAAAAGATCGAGATCTTCAGCGAAAAGATGTCAAGTTGAAACATTCTTTAGAGCAACAGCTTACTGCGTTACTCCCTCCTAACAAATTCGGTCTTACCATCTCATCTCATCCGCAATTTTTTGCCTATATTCCCAAAACTAACGCGATCGCTGTCGAATTTACCCTTGAGAATCCACAAGGTAAAGGCATTGCCCGCAAAAGATTAGAACTCACAAGTACTCCTAGTATTGTGAATGTTCAATTTGACCAAATACCTCTAGAAGTTGGCAAAGACTATAAATGGCTAATTTCTGTAGTATGCAAGACTGGCGATCCTGAAGATCTGTTTGCTGAGGGTATCATTCGGCGCATCAAACCAGAGCCAACTCTGCTCAAGCAATTGGAACAGGCAACTGCGATCGAAAAAGTATATATATACGCCAAGTTTGGAATTTGGCATGAGGCGATCGCTGACCTTGCCAATTTGCGGCGCACCCACCCCAATAGTGCGGATCTAAAGACTAATTGGCTGAACTTACTTAAGTCCTCCAACCTCGAACCTCTAGCCAATATCCCCCTCAAAAAGCTATAGCCAGTGATGTTAAGACAAAACCACAACTCTCTCTTGCTATAATCCAAATTTAGTCATAAAAAGCAAAATGTCTACAGATCCTGATGAACTAATTTTCTTAGAGGAAGATGAAGAGTTATCTCTTGTAGATGAAGATGCAGACAGATACTCTATTGTAGAAAGTCGAAACGATGCATCTTTAGCCATTCATGAATTTAGCTCCTTACACAACAGATCAACATGGAAAGTCTTAATTTGTGATGATGATCGCTCTGTTCATAAAGTTACGAAGCTGGCTCTAGATGGATTTAAGTTTGCAAACAAAAAATTAGAGATAATGTACGCTTCCTCTGGTGCTGAAGGACTCAAAATCATCGAGCAGCATCCTGATATCGCGGTGATTTTTCAAGATGTAATCATGGAGACTAATAACTCAGGATTACAAGCCATCAAATATATTCGGGAAGTTCTGCAAAATCAATTGGTACGCATTATTCTGCGTACAGGACAACCAGCAGAATTTCCTGAATCTTCGGTGATTCTGAACTATGACATCAATGACTACAAGTCAAAAACAGAACTGACTGAACAAAAACTTTTTACAACACTAATTTCGAGTTTGAGAGCCTATAGCTCGCTACTAAGTCTTTCTGAAAGCCGCCAGCAGTTGTCTATATTAAATACTCAACTTCAAGATTTTAATCAGAACTTAGAGAAAATCGTCCAAGAGCGCACTATTGAACTTGCGATCGCGAAAGAAGCCGCAGATAGTGCTAACAAAGCTAAAAGTCAGTTTCTCACCAATATGAGTCATGAACTGAGAACTCCTCTCAATTCAATTCTTGGTTATGCTCAGGTTCTCCAGATGAGTGATGATCCCATTAATCATCAAAAGGGATTAGATGTCATCCAAAGTAGTGGTAACCATCTGCTATCACTGATTAATGACATTCTTGATCTTTCCAAAATTGAAGCTGGTAAATTAGAAATTGATTATGAACCGTTCTATTTAGATGGACTTCTTACTGATCTCATCGATTCCTTAAAGATTCAAGCTAACAATCAAGCAGTAGAAATCCTCTATCAGCCAAGCGGAAAGATTCCCAAATTTGTTTATGGTGATGCGAAAAGGTTGCGCCAAGTAATATTTAACCTCATGGGTAATGCCATTAAGTTTACGAAAAAAGGTACGGTGTCTTTAGTTATACAAAGCCTAAGCCATAACAAAATTCGCTTTGATATTACTGACAGTGGTATTGGTATTGCATCAGAGAACCTATCTAAAATATTTGAATCCTTTGAACAGGTTGGCAATCCTGTAGATCGGCAATCAGGTACAGGCTTGGGTTTAGCGATTAGCAAAAAGCTGGTGGCGATCATGGGAGGAGAGCTAAATGTAGAAAGCACTTTAGGTAAAGGGAGTAATTTCTGGCTAGAGATTGATTTACCTACCTATGTAAGTGCAACACCAATTAATTTAGACTTAGAGCATAAATATCATGATGCTGTTCCTACGGCGATCGCCTCTCATCTATCTGCAACAGTCACTAATGCAGAGGGTAATCCAGAGGCTACTCTCATACCCGATCGCCACATTGTATTAGAACTATTGGAACTCACCAAAGTAGGCGATATCCAAGCTTTACAAGAACGTGTCAAACAATTAGAACAGTCTGATCCCAGATTACAAATGTTTAGTGGAGAAATCTTGAAGTTGATCAAGAGCTTTCAACTTCGTAAAATCTTAAGTTATCTCAACTCTCTTTAAAAAGCCAAGAAAATCTTAAAAGCGTTGCAAAGCAACGCTTTTAAGATTTTCTTGGCTTGGCTTTTTGAGTGTAATAAATAATTTAGGATGCTTAGCATATAATAAGGTTAAATTTTGTAAAAATTTCAACCTATACATGACCACTACCATTGCGCCTGAGACCGTGACCGTTAAGCACGAGATTAAGGACATTACTCTTGCACCTCTAGGCAAACAACGCATCGAATGGGCTAGCCGCGAAATGCCCGTATTACGTCAAATTCGCGATCGCTTTGCTGCCGAAAAGCCCCTTACAGGTATTCGCATTGCTGCTTGCTGTCACGTCACCACTGAAACCGCTAACCTCGCGATCGCCCTCAAAGCTGCGGGAGCCGATGCAGTTTTGATTGCTAGCAATCCTCTATCTACTCAAGATGACGTTGCTGCTTCCTTGGTTTACGATCACGGGATTTCAGTATTTGCGATCAAGGGTGAAGATAACGCCACATATCATCGTCACGTTGAACTCGCACTGGCTCACCGTCCCCATATCATTGTTGATGACGGTAGCGACGTAACCACAACTTTGGTACTGCACCACGCTGACCAAATTCCTGAAATCATCGGTACTACCGAAGAAACCACCACAGGTTTAGTGCGTCTCAATGCCATGTTTAAAGATGGCAAGCTGACCTTCCCTGCGATCGCCGTTAATGACGCAGAAACCAAGCACTTCTTCGACAATCGCTACGGTACTGGTCAATCCACCCTCGACGGCATCATCCGCGCTACCAATATTTTGTTAGCTGGTAAAGTCATCGTTGTGGCTGGCTATGGCTGGTGCGGCAAGGGCGTTGCTTTGCGTGCTAAGGGCTTAGGTGCAAACGTCGTTGTTACTGAAATCAATCCCGTTGCGGCGATCGAAGCAGCCATGGATGGCTTCCGTGTACTACCTATGTCTGAAGCTGCCAAAGTTGGCGATATTTTCATCACCGTTACTGGTAACAAGCACGTTATCCGTCGCGAACATTTTGAAAACATGAAAGATGGCGCGATCGTGGCTAACTCTGGTCACTTTGACTTAGAAATTGACCTCGTTGCTCTCAATGATCTCAGCGAATCTGCAAGCTTTGTGCGTAACTTCACTCAAGAGTACAAGCTTAAGTCTGGTAAGTCTGTCATCGTTATCGGTGAAGGTCGCCTCGTTAACCTTGCTGCTGCCGAAGGACACCCTGCTAGCGTAATGGACATGAGCTTTGCTAACCAAGCTCTTGCCTGTGAATTTCTTGTTAAGAACAAAGGCAAATTGCCTGCTGGTGTTGTGCCAATTCCTAAGGACATCGATCAAGAGATTGCCCGTTTGAAGTTGCAAGCTATGGGCATCATCATTGATACCCTCACCCCTGAGCAAGTGCATTACCTCAACTCTTGGACAGAAGGAACATAAAGTTTCTTTAATGATGAACCGCACTTCGTGCGGTTCATCATTAAAGAAACAAAAAAGGAGCGCTTTGCGCTCCTTTTTTGTTTCCATATCTAGTGTCTGCTATGATGTTTAGTGGAAATTTAAACACTAGATTTGTTTATGGTGGCTCAAATTAAGACGGCTCAGACCAAAGCGCATCAGACAGGGACTAATCAAATCCAGACCACGCATTCTCAGCCAAAATCTTTAGATATTAACCCTTCAAAATCTTTAACTCGCGTGACCCCAATCCAAGGTAATATTCAGGTTTTCATCGCGCCCCATCGTAATCTTCACGCTGATATTATCGCTCAAGCCATGCGCGTTGCTGGTCAAGGCACAAAAGTATTACTAGTGCAGCTTTTTCAAACAGGGATCAATCAAGGTTTACAAAATCCCAGACGTTTGGTTGAAAACCTAGAATGGTTACGTTGTGATGCTCAGCGTGATCTCTCCAAAAATGAGATTGAGCTAACTGATGTGGAAAAAGCGGCAGTACTAGAAATCTGGAACTATGCCAAGACTACGATTAAATCAGCCAATGCTAGTTTAGTTGTACTAGATGAAGTGAATTTGCTAGTAGAGCGATCGCTGATTACAGAGGCAGAATTGCTAGAGGTGCTAGAAACGCGATCGCCTAAAGTCAATATCATTTTGACAGGTGATTCCATGCCTGACAGTATTTCTAACCATGCTGATCAAGTCACGCATCGACGTAACTAAATCAAGAAAGCTCGCTCAGTGGGAAAGCTTAATTAAATGTAGGATGCGTTAGTGCAACGTAACGCATCAATTGTGTCTCAATGATGGGTTACGCGATCGCTAACCCATCCTACGTTTAATTCCAACTACTTACTTAAGCGAGCTTTATTTTCTAAGAACCAAGTTTAAACGCTTCTAGAAATAGTCCGTAGGTTATGCCTAGCTTGAAAAAATTTAACATTTCGATAGTCAATGCTCTGGGGGCTAACCTACCATCCGCAAGAGTGGCTCGTCTGGGACTATAGACAAAACGATTAATTAGTTCAACCACGAACACAGTAATTGCGGCAATCACGACATCTTGCTCAGATTTTGCCCCTGAAACCGTAGAAAGCACTGATGCGAAAAAAAATCCCAACAATACGCTAATCAAGATCAAAGACGTTCGCCGCCAAGGGTTACTCGACCATCTCGATAACCGTCCAACACTGACATTCACAATAGTACTGAGACGAGTATTCTGCATAATTGGAAAATGACTAATTTTTGGGTGAGTTAGCCATAAGCTCTAGGACTTACGCAACGCAACCAAGAACTAAAGTTCTTGGCTTAAAGCTAAAGTCAGCTAAAGCAGACTAAAGAGTCACTATGGTCAACCCGTTTCAACGGGCTTACGCAATAGCCCTGTAATAAATTACGGGCTATTGCGTAAGCCCTAAGAGGATTAGGCTTCAATAGATTTTAAACATTTATCATAATTGCTAGTAATGTTAAAACAAAAGGGGATTGCAGCGTTTCGCGCTAATCTTCTACTTGGCAGAGAACAGATCCCAAATGAGTGACAAGCTATATAGGTTACTTTTGATTGATAGCGATCGCATTTTTCGGATGGGAATGCGATCGTGGTTAGCACAATTTTTGGATTTGGAAATAGTTTTTGAGGCAGATACGGCGGAAGATGCTTTAGTTTTTTTAGGCAGCGATCGCCGTGAAATTGATCTGGTAATTCTCGATTTCCAGTTAGGATTTACGAGTTCAGAGCAGTTATTAGAACAGTTAAAATCTCAATATCCTAAGTTACCAATTCTGTTGTTAAGTTCTCCCCAGAATCTCGAATTAGTCGCAACTACCTTGCGTAGTGGGGTGGAAGGTTTTTGTTTTAAGGGGGCTAATCCTGAAGAGTTAATCACAGCGATTCGTCAAGTTGCATCAGGAAATCGCTATATAGATCAGCAGTTGGATCAGTATCTAAGCGATCGCTACAGACTACAAGCAAAGCAAAATAAGTCTTTAGTCGATCAGCCTGTAAGTGTTGTGGCGATCGTGAGGCAAAACTTTTATGTGTCGGGACTGAAACGCATTGACAAAACACTCAATGAGGTCAAGGCAAGTTTAAGGCATCCCAATAATCAAATTAGCGATCGCCTAGCCAAAATGGTGTTAGAGGGTCAGGCTCGTGAGTTACAAGCAGCGCGTTGGCTGATCGATCAACTTTGGGGAACGACAAAGCGCGTACAGGCTATTTCGCCAGAAAGTTCTGTCCCCAATATCGCCGAGGAAATCGCTAGTCCTGATGTCGAAATAAGCGATCGCGCTGATAGTAATTCCCATCAACAGGCAAATATCTTAGCGGTGCAAGCTAGTCTATGGGATCGGACAGTTGCCAAGCTGCAAGCAAATTTATCTAATTTGAGCAAAACGCCTTTAGAAATTGATATTTTAAAAGACGAGAAAAAACGTGAGCTTTTTTATATTGCTTTGCGACAAATAGAACAAAGTTTAACTGAATTGCGCTTTTCCCAAATTCAACCATCGCAGTTAGAAGAGAAAATCCCTGAGATTTTAAAAGATATTTGGCAGGAAACTGTAATTAGTTTTTTTGGGAAATATTATGTAATTAACAATATAAACAATAACGAATATGAGATTAATATCGTTGATACTTTACTCAAAGACGCAGAAATTGTTCAGACTGAATTTTTAGACAAGATTCCTCAAATTGATAATTTCTTGTCACATCTATTGTTTGAAACAGAGTTAGTAATTGATAATTCAAAAGCTGCTGTGGGAACACCTGAAGCTATGCAGCGCGTGGAATTAATTTTAGACAATCTAATTATTCAAATTGCCAATGGGGTAATTCAGCCTCTTTTAAATAATTTTGCCAATATTGAAGAAATTAAACAAAAATTCTATCGCTATAATTTACTGGCTACTCGCGAAATCGAGCGATTTCGTAATGATTTATCTTGGAAATATCGTCTAGAAAAATATATTACTGACCCCCAATTAATTTTTGAAAGTCGTCAGGTTTTATGGACTTTTGCTGACTTTGGCATTAAAAAAATTAGTATTTACTCACCCCGCAGTCAGGAGCTACAGCAACTAGAAGGGGTGCAGCTTGCAGTCACTCTCGCCCTAGAACTACAGGATGCGATCGCCCCTCGACTGCGATCGGCGATCACCTTTATTGGTAGTGGGTTTGTATACGTGCTAACCAATGTGATTGGACGTGGCATTGGTTTAATTGGTCGCGGTGTGGTGCAGGGTATTGGCAATGCTTGGCAGGACAGAAAAAGCAAGTAACCGCGTGCGGTTACTTGCCTAAATTTATCTACATGGATAGACCGATGCTATGGCTAACTGTGCGATGATAAATTGCACTATCTTGCCGTTAGGTTTTGTTGACTGTGAATACCGTTCGTACTGTTTCTGATACTAAAAAAGATTTTTATTTAGCCTTCCCGAAGCCAGTTAACCAAGTCTATCGACGGGTTGTCGATGAGCTTTTGGTGGAAGTACATTTATTAAAAGTCAATCAAACATTTGTTTATGACTCAATTTTTGCCTTAGGGTTTGTGACAACTTTTGATCGCTTTACAGTTGGTTATAAGCCTGAAACCGATCGCTTTGCGATTTTTCATGCTCTATGTTCAGCGCTTCAGTTTGACTCTGATCGGATTCGCCAAGATGCAACTACTTTAAGTGATCTTGCTAAAAATGCACCGAGTCAGATTAAGCCTCTATTGACTACCTTAGATTCTGGAATTAGCCTCGAACCTCTGTCTGGTCAACTACAGACGATCGCTAACAAAGAAAATTTTAAATATAGTCGTCTGTTAGGTGTCGGACTATACGCCTTACTAGAAATTAGCGAGTCTGATGCGATCGCTGATAATGCTAAGCGGGAAGAAGTAATCAAGTTAGTGGGCGACAACCTCAAATTTGGTAGCGATCGCCTGTTAAAAGATATTGACCTATATCGCTCTAATCTTGACAAGCTAGATCAAGCGCGTCAAATGATTGCCGATATGGTAGAAGCTGAGCGCAAAAAACGCAGTCAAAAGGAAGCCGCAGCAACTACTAGTGATAGTTCTGAAGCTAAGCCATAAAAGAAAGCTACCGCGCCAAGCGCGGTAGCTTTCTTTTACAGACTTACCGCGATCGCAATCTCTTCAGCTTCATATTTAGCCAGATCGATCAACTTCCCTTCTACAACCTCACCATTAACTAGCATCTGATTGACATCGCTATGATTAGTTACGGTTAGAGAAAGAACCTTACCGCGAAACTTACGCTGAGCCGTAAAGCCAGACCATTCCGCAGGGATTTTTGGATCGATAATCATTCCCTCAAAGGTGGGTTGGAATCCTAAAATATAATCGATACCAATGCGTAGCATCCACACCGCCGTACCCGTCAACCATGAATGGCTAGCTTGTCCTTGAGTTTCATGATCAGGACTGGTGACGTACTCAGGATAGACATAGGGTTCGGTTTCAAAGCGATCGCACTTATTATCAGTTGCCTGTGACGAATTAATCGGCATCATGCGGCGATAGATTTCCCATGCAAATTCTGTGTCACCATTGAGAATGGAGGCAAGTACAAACCAAGAAGAAGCATGATTAAATACTGCACCATTTTCTTTCTTTCCGGGAACGCAACGACTAATCAAACCAACCGTATCGTCAATCTCGGTGAATGATGGCGCGACAATCTGCATTCCAAAAGGTGTCGCTAGATATTCGCGACTGCTTGCCATTGCCTTATCAGCGCGTTCTTTTGGCGCAAGTTCCGAAATCACCGCCCATGATTGCGCGTTCAAAAAGATTTTGCCCTGACTTGCTGAAGATACGCCAATCGGTTCGCCATTGTCACGGAAGGCGCGTAAATACCAGTTACCATCCCAACAGATATCATTAGTTACTTGACGTAGATGCTCATAGAATTTTTGGAATCTATCGAGAGCTTTGCGATCGCCTTGATGTTCACAGACAGGTAATGATTTATTCAACACATAACCCAAGAAGAAAGCTCCCCAAGTAGTTTCGCCCTTGCCCTGTGAGCCAACATGGTCAAGCGTGTCATTCCAATCTCCTGTAAAGATACGAGGCATTCCGCGCTCACCTGTATTGGCGATCGCAAAATCCAGCGCCCTCACCAAATGCTCATAGACTGTGCCTTCAGTCTCGTCATGGTAAGGAACCACCTCTTCTAAAATCGAGAAATCACCAGTTTCTTTGAGATATTCGACAATGCCAAAGGGAATCCAAAGCGGTGTATCAGAATGGTTAGTACGCTCACCTGTATTGGTCAGCACAAAATAATTATGTAAAGTCGAACCATCCTTAAATTGGAAGTTGAGCGCCTTAATCAATCGCTCTCGCACTCGCACAGGATCGACCATCACCACGCCGAGAATATCTTGGAAGCGATCGCGCATCCCCGTCCCAAACAACAAACCACCGTGATAATAGCCCGAATTTCGCGCCATATCGAAGGTGACAGCCGCCTGATACTGATTCCAGACATTGATCATGGCATTGAAAGCTGCATCTGGTGTTTGCACCTGCACACAGGACAAATGCTGATCCCATTTTTGTTTGAGTTGAAGGAATTGGCGATCAAGACCCTCACCCCCAGCCCCTCTCCCATTGAGGGAGAGGGGAGTAAGAGAAGGCTTTTCATTTTTCGGCGCAATTTCTAAAACCACCGCAAAATCAACAGAACTATTCGCCTCTAGACTAATCTTCGATTGCAAAGCTACCACAGGATCACCTGCCGTAATCTCTGTATTTCGCATCACCCCCGTCTCCACTGCCACAGGATTCGCTTCCGATCGCCATCTACCAATGAAAGTATCGAGACTGCTATCGAAACCAGCGATCGGTAAACTCTGCGAGAAATAAATTTGATACTTCCAATCAATATTCGGCTGCTTCACAGAAACACCCTTATTCAGCACCCAATAGCGGCGGGTGGCTACCAAGGCTTGCAAATCTTGATCAAAATGAATATCCGTGAAATGTTTGTCATTCGGTTGATTGATCTGGTCATTTAACGCATTCCCCATCAACAATTCCAAGAAAGAATAAACTTCTAAATCTCGCGTCTGTCCTGAGAGTTCCGTTAACTTCACGCGCCAAATCTCAGCATTAGTATCGGTCGGGACAAAGTAAGTAACTTCGCCACGAATGCCATTGATTTCAGTCGTAATTTTCGTGTAGCCTTGACCATGCCGACATTCATAGAAATCATAGTTTAAATCAATCGTGGGAGCCCAACTCAATGACCAATATTTCCCCGTTGCCGTATCTTTGACCATCACATAGCGCCCTGGACGATCCCAAGGGAGGCAGTTATAGCGCATTCGACTGATGCGGTTATCGCGTGGCGATTCCAAGAAGCTAAAGCCGCCACCTGTATGGGAAATTAGCCCAGCGTACTGGCTATTCCACATATAGTTAAACCAAGGGCGCGGGGTGCGCGGATCTGTAATCACAAATTCCCGATAATCTTCGGTGTAATAGCCATATTGGTTTGCGATCGCCACAGTTTAAAATATCCCTTATTTGTATAATAATTAGGATCTTCGCGGCTAAGCCACAAAAAATCTTAACTAGATTGCGACATAGATTATCTCAACTTTTTCTGCTCTTTTTTGGCTCTTTCAAAACTGCTTCACCTAAAACTATGGCAAATGCAATTATTTCTAGATTGGGAATTGGGTTCACTTCACTAGGTGTAGTACTTAGCGCGGTTTTTCTCAATCCACAGTCTGCCCATCCTCAGCTTCAGACCTCTACACCAATTGTTCAGACCTTTAGCCATACCCTTCTTGCAAAAGCTCCTGTCCCTAAGCGACTTACAATTAATCAAACTCACATCTTTCAAGGGGAAATCAATAGAAAGGGGCTAGCAGTCGGTTATCATCATCGACCTAATGGAAAGGATGCCAATAATGCGAGATTGAGTAAACTTACTGGCTTACCCAATACTCAAGGTGTGTATATCGGTCGTGTCGAAATCCGTAATCCTGCTAATGGTCAATGGGTGAGCAAATTGTCTAGTTCTACTTTTTTCCCCGATCGCTGGTCACAGGCTCAAGTTTTGACAGAAATTCAAGGTGCTTTTGCCTCGGCAAATAAAAATCAAGAGCCTTGGCAAGGTACTTCACCAAGTGGACTAAAAATTCAGGGTTATTATAATAAAGCCACCAATACAATTACCACTGCTTATCCAATTTATCGCCGATGATTAACATCAAATTTTATGAAGACAATGAAGGTTATTTTAAGGCTGACACTGATGGGCAGTATCGATTGCTAGGTCAATACTTGGAGACAGAAGTTCAAGGTGTCGCTGAGATATGTCAAGACCTTTTAGAAACTATTAAAGAGATTGAATCAGGCGATAGATCTCAACTAGAGGGTGTCGGTAATGCTTATGGTCTCAAAATCACATCGCAAGGAGTGACTATCTGGAATGAGTTTACAGAAATTGAACAAATTTTAGACCTCTCTCTCTCTGACTTTCAGCAAGCTTTAGAAAACTGCTTGATCTTTTTACAAACGATGAGTTGATAATTATGGGAACTTGGGCTGTTGATTCCTTTGGAAATGATGATGCTTGTGACTGGAGCTATGCACTTGAAAAAGTTAATGACCTTTCGCCAGTTGAAGATGCTCTAAATGCAGTGATTAATGCTGGTGAAGAAGGTGTTGAATCCTCTGAAGCGGCTGAGGCGATCGCAGCGATAGAAGTTATTGCTCGCTTACAAGGTAATTGGGGTAACCGTAGTGCTTATTCCGAGAGAGTTGACGATTGGGTTGAAACCAATAAAATTCAGCCATCAACCTCTTTGGCACAGAAAGCTTATATAGTAATTGAGCGTATTCTTGCCGAAAATTCTGAATTAAAAGAATTATGGCAAGAAAGTGAAGACTATAAAGCTTGGTTAGACTCTGTTGCTGACCTCAAGAATCGCATTAATTTATGACATTATCCTGCCAAAGTATATATTGAGATACTCACAAAAAGCTTTATCCTAGAATGTCGCCTTAGCCCCCATAGCCTTTTTTGTGTGAATGTATCTCAAATCCCTCCACATCAAGCAGTTCCGCAACTATATCGATCAGGAAGTTAACTTTACTGCACCCAAAACGGTAATCGTTGGTAACAACGCTCAAGGTAAATCTAACTTGCTGGAAGCCGTTTTATTGTTGGCAACGCTGCGATCGCATCGAGTTAGTAAAGATCGTGACTTAGTGCGAAATGGTGAGGCGATTGGTGAAATTACCGCTATCTGCCAGCGATCGCGATCGCCTGAAAGCTATCCTGTGGAATTAGGAATGCGAATGCGCTCTAGTGGTAAGCGCACTTTAACTGTAAATGGCGTGAATCAGGCTAGACATTTAGATTTTTTGGGAAATCTGAATGCGGTCATGTTTTCTAGTTTAGATTTAGATTTGGTGCGCGGTAGTCCTGAAAGTCGCCGCAATTGGTTGGATACAGTGTTAATTCAATTAGAGCCGATTTATATCAATCTATTGCAGCAATACAACCAAGTTTTGCGACAACGGAACGCTCTACTCAAATCAATTAAGCAAGGACAAATCCAGTACGAGCCTCAACAAATGGCACTCTGGGATGCTCAATTAGTGACAGCAGGGACAAGATTAATTAGAAGGCGATCGCGTTTATTAGAACGATTAACCCCGATCGCAAGGCATTGGCATCAAGCAATTAGTGGTGGTAGTGAACATTTAGAAATTACTTATGTTCCGAAGTTTGCTTTTACACCAACTGACACAGTTGAAAATATTCAGCAAGCTTTTTTTGAGGCAATTTTACAGAAAACAATTATTGAACAACATCAGGGTACAAGTTTAGTCGGCCCCCATCGTGATGAAGTCTCTCTCACGATTAATGCTACTCCTGCAAGGGAGTATGGCTCTCAAGGGCAACAACGTACGTTAGTATTAGCCCTAAAACTTGCCGAGTTAGAATTGCTAGAATCAGTAATTGGAGAACCACCATTGTTGTTATTAGATGATGTACTCGCTGAACTTGATTTACAAAGACAGGATCATCTGTTAAATGCGATCGGCGATCGCGTCCAAACAATTATTACGACAACCCATCTTGGCTCGTTTGATGCTCAATGGTTAAACTCTGCCCGAATTTTTCAAGTAGAAGGCGGTAAAATTTCATTTTAAACAATAAAAAACAAGCTTGCTTAGCAAGCTTGTTTTTTATTGTTTATTCGTCGTCGTCTGCACCAACTTGACGCAGATGAATATGTTTGCGTCCGAGGCGAATTTCTAATTCATCACCAGCCTGTAGACCCATCAGTTGTGTGTAAGCAGAGCCAATTAGTAGGTTGCCATTTTTTTGGACACTAACGCGATAACTCGCACTGCGTCCGCCTTTGCCACTACCTTTTGCTTCAAGCTCAACCCCATCAGCTTCCATCAAAGCATTGTAAAACTTCATCAAGTTAACACGAGCTTGATTGTTTTTGGTAATGGTTGCGTATCCACAAGCTTTAGCTTTTTCTTCTTTCGACAGATGCTCTAGTTCTTTGACTTTCTGTAATAATGCTTCACCAGAGAGTTGGACAGGTTGTTTGATTTTTGCCATAGGTTTCTAACAGTTTTGTATCTAATAATTGTATTTTAGTATCTAAGATAAATGTACTATTCGTCAAATTTTTTAGCTAAATCTATAAGCTATTTATTTTTATAGATCACTACCATCAATTTCTAATTATTGAAAGAAATCAATAGTCAAGTATTATTCTGTTAAATCATCTAGTTCAAATACTTTAAGCCTATAATTTCTTAGGAAATCTATATAAAAATCAAGTATATTGCTAGCAATTTCATCCAAATATAAAATTATGTCGAGATAAGTAATTCCCCTTAGAAAAACATTGTTTTATGATAGTCATTGCTGTGTCTTTACTTCTCAGAGCTTGAGTACAAGAGCTTACCTGCAAAGACAGTTGCTGAAACAATTCTCAGGATTACCAACCAAATTTGATGAAGACGTAAAACCCAAATAAATGGTAGAGGCGCTATTTATTTGGGTTTTGATTAGTCCCAACTCACTCAAGCATTGCGATATTCGTGTTATCAGCTACAGTCGCAATGTCATCTATAGCTCACAATAGTTGCAATAGTCTATGAGTAGCGATCGCTTTCGCCCAAATAAGCAATGAAACCCCGCATTATTATCTGTGGTTTAGATCGAACGGGTTACAAAATTTTAAGTCTGCTCAAACAGCAAGGCTGTCTTGTGGTGGGTATTCACGATCGCCCGATCCATCAAGCTGATGCGGAAATTATTATTGGCGATTTGGCGGCGGCAGAAACTCTATTAGCTGCTGGAATTCGCGATGCTCAAACCTTGATTTTGGCAGGGGCTGATGAGACTCGCAATCTCACAATTTTAATGCAAGCACGGGTTCTTAATCCGAGTGTGAGAATTATTAATCGTTTGTTTAATTCTAGTTTGGGAATACGCCTAGATTTAACTTTACCCAATCATCTGACTATGAGTGTGGCGGCTCTGGCTGCGCCTGTATTTGCTTTTAGTGCGATGGGTAGCCAAGCGATCGGGCAGTTGAGACTCTTTAATCAGACTTGGCCAATTCACGAAGAATACATTGATGAGCGCCATCCTTGGTTTGGAAAACCCCTATCGGACTTTTGGGAAGATCGCACGAGGATGTTGATCTATTACCTACCCTACGACGAGAGCAAAGTTGATCTGGTGAGTGCGGTACTAAGTGGTCGGACATTGCAAATCGGCGATCGCCTATTACTAGGTACACAGCCCAGTGTGAGAACGGCATCACGCCCGATCTTACAAAAAATATCCAAGCTATTGATGAGCTTTCGCCACTTTCATGAGCATGGCAAAGCGGTGTTATTTACCGCGATCACGTTACTCTTAACGATTTTTTCGGCAACTGTGGTCTATACCAGCTTTCAGATGAAAGTTTCCTTAGTAGATGCGCTCTATTTCTCCGTGGGAATGATTACAGGGGCGGGGGGGAATGAAGGCGTAGTCGAATCTTCACCTGACAGCATCAAGGTTTTTACAATTATCATGATGTTGATTGGAACTGCGGTAATCGGCATTTTCTACGCGATTTTAAATGATTTTATTCTCGGCTCGCGGCTAAGAAACTTCTGGGATGCAGCGCGAGTGCCACAACGCAATCATATTGTGATTTGTGGTTTGGGAAGTGTTGGTGTCCAGACTGCACTGCAACTAGTCAGCTATGGTTACGAAGTTCTTGTCATTGAACGTGACTTAAATAATCGTTTTTTAGATACGGTGCGATCGCAAAATATTCCTGTCATTCATGGTGATGCGAGTTTGCCTACCACACTCAAAGCGGCAAATCTTGATAAAGCCGAAAGTTTACTCGCTGTCACCAGTAACGATACAGCCAATCTCGAAATTGCCCTGAATGCCAAGGGAATCGCGCCCCGTTGTCGGGTAGTCGTGCGTTATGACGATCCTTACTATGCAAGCATGGCACAGGAAGTATTTGATTTTGAAGCAGTTCTCAGTCCTCCTGAAATTGCGGCTCCAGCCTTTGCTTCTTCGGCTCTCGGTGGGCGCATTCTTGGCAATGGTATCGTCGCTGATAGTCTCTGGGTAGCGATCGCCACCATGATTACGCCTAATCATCCATTTTGTGGAAAACCTGTCTGTGAAGCCTCGATGACTGCGGATTTTGTGCCTCTTTATATTGAAACCGCCTGTCAAACTATTCATGGATGGAGCTTGCTAGAAGCTTCTCTCAGTGCAGGAGATATCCTCTATTTGACGATGCCAGCAGCTAAATTAGAACAACTCTGGCGAGTCGCGCCTTTTCAAGTAGCAGTTGGCTAAAGAACCAGATTTTTAGTGGCGCGGCAAAGCCGCGCCACTAAAAATCTGGTTCTTTTCTGTATAATTCAACAAAGGCGTTGTATAGCAACATCTTTGTTGTTAATTAGATAAAACTTCATGACTGAGCTTTGTGCGATCGCCCTCGGTAGTAACTTAAGCAATGAAATCGGGGACTCCCAAAAAATTGTCAGAGCCGCGATCGCGCAACTCGCAAACCATCCAGAGATTGAGGTGGTGCGGGTGTCGCGTTGGTATCGGACTAAGGCGATTACCTTGCCAAATTCTGCACCACAGCCTGACTACATTAATGGTTGTGCAGTTTTAAAAACAATCCTGAATCCCTTGCAGCTATTACAAGCGCTATTTTATACAGAGCAGTTTTTTGGACGCGAACGCCGCGAACGTTGGGGCGCCAGAACGCTCGATCTAGATTTATTGCTTTATGGTGATCGCCTCATGGATACGCCCGAATTAGTTCTGCCCCATCCGCGCATGAGCGATCGCGCCTTTGTACTGTTACCCCTAGCCGAGATTGCCGCCGATTGGATGCATCCTTTAACGGGGATGACAATTTCGCAATTAGCCAAAAATCCTCCTGATTTAGATTTGAGCTATCCAATCGCCATTGAGTCTGAAGATTTATATGCGATCGCTTAATCGTTTTTAGTCAAATCAATCATAAACTTCTCTTCTATGCCTAATTCGATTAATAAAAATTATCTTTTCTTCTCGGTCAAATTCATAAATTACTCGATAATCGCCAACTCTTAATTTATAGAAACCTGACAAGTTAGCCGTTAAGGCTTGGGGTATGATTTCGTCAAATTTATCAATTAACCAATCAATTTTTTTGGTAATGTGAGCTTGCACTGTTTGAGTTAGTTTCTCTAAGTCTGCAAATGAGCTTGGACTATATTCAACAAAATAGGTCATTTGACCGTTAATCCCAGTCTTTCTTTTACTTCTGCTGATGACATATTTTTACTTCCTTCCTGTCTTTGCTTGCGAGTTTCTAATAGCTCTTGTTGAAATTGTGACTTGACCATTTTTTCGGCATCAGGATCTGGCAAAAGATCTTCTAATGATTCGATAACGGTTTCGCGAATTACAGCTTTTAGTTCTTCAATGGTGAGATCTTTAACTTGCATAATTAAGTTACGGCTCGACGTGGTGGTTATTTAAGTATGCCATAAAAAATCAGCGAGATCGCTTTGTCATTAAGTAGTTAAGCATAAGTAAACTTAAAACCCAAATTGCCGTGCCGCCCGCGTAGCAGGCGGTACGGCAATCTGGGTTTGGTTTATAACTATACCAAGCTACTTAACTATATTCAGTCTCTTTCTATCCTGAGCAACTAGGCGATCGCCCAGCCAAAACATCAAACAAACTAAAGATGAGATCTTAACTCCTCTACTGCTCAGCGATGTTATCAATTTTCTCGCGAATTGATAGTTGGATAAGGGAGCGCAGCAAAGAAAAGCCACAGAAACCCGCACCGACAAAGGCAGCGATCGCCCAACTCGTATAAGTACCATTAATACCCACTAAAAGAATTGCTCCAGCTAAGACAAAGAATCCTGTTAAACAAGCATAGATCAGCGCTTTTACGGCAATGTTAATGCGTTTAAGCGTGCGATCGCTTTCAGTAGACTTAACCTGAATCATTAACTCACCGCGTTCAATCCTCTCTTCAATGCGATCGAGCAGAAGTTCCATCCGACTAGGCTTATTGAGTTGATAGACCAGAAAATCTTTTGCTTGTTGGGCTAAGGCTCCTAAAGTATTACCACGCCCTTTTGTTAGCACAATGCTTTTCACAAAGGGCTGAGCAGCCGTAGTGAAGTTGTATTCTGGGTCGAGAATTCTGGCAATGCCATCAAGAGTGGTAAGGGATTTGAGAAGATAGGTCATCTGGGGTGGTAAACGGAATGGCTGTTTCTCAAAGATGGCAACGACCTCTGACTTAATCTGCTCAAACTCATAGATATTGACAGGTCTTTCGGTAAAGCGATCTAAGACAAACTTTAACATCCGTTTGACAGGACTCATATCGGCGATCGGTTCAATAAAACCCATGCTCATCAAAGTATCAACAACTTCATTAGTATCTTTACGCAGTACCGCAAAGAAGGTTTTGACCATCTGATCCTTTGCCATCGTTTTCACTTCCGCCATCATGCCGTAATCATAAAAAATGAGGCTACCACTAGGGCTAACTGCCAAATTGCCGGGGTGAGGATCGGCATGGAAGAAGCCATCCTGAAGAAGCTGTTTGAGATAGCAACAGATGCCTAATTGATTAATTTCCCTAGGATTTAATCCGCAAGCTTCAAGGGCTTGGCGATCGTCGATTTTAATTCCTGGTACATATTCCAAGGTCAAAACCATCGAAGTGGAATATTCCCAGTAGATTTTTGGAACAACAATGCGAGGATAGCCTTCAAAATTTTTGCGAAAGCGATCGGCATTATTCCCTTCGATTACATAATCAATTTCTTGATAGAGAATGGTAAAAAACTCGTTATAAATTCCTTCTAAATTATATTTGCGTGTCCAAGAGAAATAGCGATGAAAGACTCTTAAAAGTTTACCAACTGCTAGTAAATCTAGATCAAATAGTCTTTTTAACCCAGGACGTTGCACCTTAACGACGACATCTTCACCTGTGTACAAAGTTGCCCAATGTACTTGTCCGAGGCTCGCCGCCGCCAGTGGAATTTCATCAAAATCTCGATAGATGTTATACAGCGATTTGCCAAGTTCAAGTTCAATAATTTGTCGAGCTTCTTTGGCACTAAAGGCTGGTACTTTGTCTTGGAGTTGAGCTAGTGAACTAATGTATTCGGGCGGTAAAAGATCAACACGAGTAGAGAGCGATTGACCAATTTTAATGAAGGTGGGTCCCAGTTCCAGCATATTGCGGACTAGCCATTCGGCTCTCTTGCTGCGGGTCTGGGATGTGTTGTTTTGCCAAAATCGATCCCACCAGATAAAAAACAGAAATGTGAAAGCAGCCAAAAATACTTCACGTTGACGGGCAAGTGAAGAGTTTTTATTTCTTTGCCAGCGTAGCTTTCTGGGTGGTAATTGGGCGATCGCAGACATATTTTGTCAATGGTGACTATGCTAATTAGCATTGCTGTGTTTATATTACCCAATTAACGCTTAATACCAAAACTAAAAATGAAAAGAGAGAGGCAGCGCGAAGCGCTGCCTCTCTCTTTTCATTTCGTAGTTAGCGATCGCTATACAACAAAATTGACAAGACTTTGCTATGGTTATTTTGGTTGGCGATCGCCAGAATATGCCAAATGCCAAGCCCTAAAAGTGAAACTTTGGCGCAAACTTTATACCTGTATCATTCCTATGAGGTAATCCAATGGGTGAAATCACCAGAGATGAAATTCGCGAACGTTTAGGCAATATCGATCAAATTCGCGATATCATTTTCGGCGCACATTTGCGCGAGTACAATAGCCGCTTAGACAAAGCAGAAGCTGATATTTCGGGAATTCAGCAAGATGTCCGCGATCGCCTTAACGACTTAAAGTTAACTTTAGCTAATGAGTTACGCACCGCCGTTGAGTCCATCGACAAGCGTCTAAAAACGATTAGTACCTCAGCCCAAGAAGAAGCTGCTGACCTGCGTCAACAGTTTGATCGCATTAATCGTAAGTTTACTAATAGTATCGAAACCCTAGATGAGACTGTGGAAGCGCAAAGAATTGCTTTGCGCGATGAACTTGCTCAAACTAGAGATAGTCTGCAAAATGATAACCGTGAACTGCGATCGCTAGTTTTAGAAGAACTAGATCGGCATTTCTCGATTTTGCGTGAAGACAAGCTCTCCAAGGATGATTTAGCGGAATTGCTATTTGAGTTAGGTATGAGACTCAAGGGGTCAGAGTTTGTGCCTGAGCTACGTGAAGCTGCTGAAGAACACGTGGAAGAAAAGTATGAGCGAGTTAATATCCTTGAATCTGAGCCGCCAAAACTTGAGCGGTCTTCTTCGTTGAGTTCAGATACAACGGCAACAAGTGCTGCAAAAAGTTCATCGCGCACTAAGGCTAAACCATAACATCTTTGTATTCTAAAGATGTTATGGTCATCATCTACTCGCACTCTTGATGATTTACAACCACAAACCTGTAGGGGTAGAGCATTTTCGCCAATGTTTCATACTTTCCGCACCTCATCTCAAAACGCAAATGCTCTACCCTTTTCACTCATCGATAAATTGTCCCTGCGTTGCGAGATTGGGGCATAGCATTCCCAAAGTAAAATAATCTAAAAATTTATGGGTTTCTTTGGGAATGCTATGCCCCTACAGGTTGATCATTGAGAGCGCGAATAATTCCTGTACAGGTTTTGGTCTACTTAGCAATTTGATCCAGATGGCGAAAGCGAAAACTCGATATGTTTGTAATAACTGTGGGGCAGACTTTCCGCAAATGTATGGAAAATGCCCTGACTGCTCTAGTTGGGGAACCTTACAAGAAGAAATTATTGCTAGTGTTCCTGCAAATAGTACCAACGCGATCGCCACATTTTCCCATCTTGGTACAGCCAAATCTTCGGGCAAAGCGAAAGCGCGAGAATCCTTAACCCTTTCGCAAATTACCGACAATCAACAGGCGCGATCGCCCTCTGGTTATGAAGAACTGGATCGGGTGTTAGGTGGTGGGATCGTTGCAGGATCGTTAGTACTGATCGGTGGTGAACCAGGGATTGGGAAAAGTACGCTCTTGCTGGGCATGGCGCAAAAATTGATGACGCGCTATCCGACTCTCTATGTTTGTGCCGAGGAGTCCGCGCAACAGGTAAAACTGCGATCGCAACGGTTAGGCATCTTAGAAGAGAATTCTGATGATTTATATTTATTGGCAGAAACCGATCTGGAAACAGTACTGCGAGAATTACAGTCACTCCGCCCGAAAGTTGCTGTCATTGATAGTATTCAAGCGCTCTATTTCTCCAACTTAAATGCTGCCCCTGGTTCCGTCTCGCAAGTGAGAGAATGTACGGCGGCGCTGATGCGTGTCGCCAAGCGCGAGCATATCTCGCTATTTATTGTTGGTCATGTGACTAAGGAAGGGGCGATCGCTGGACCAAAGGTGTTAGAACACATGGTCGATACGGTTTTGTATTTTGAAGGCGATCGCTTTGCCACCCATCGGCTCTTGCGATCGGTCAAAAATCGCTTTGGAGCAACGCAGGAAATCGGTGTATTTGAAATGATTGATCGCGGCTTGCGCGAAGTTTCTAACCCTTCCGAATTATTTCTCGGTAATCGTGATGAATCTGTCCCTGGAACCGCCACAATCGTTGCCTGTGAAGGAACGCGCCCGATTGTCGTAGAGTTGCAAGCCCTCGTCAGTCCCACCAGTTATTCTTCACCCCGCCGTACTACCACAGGCATCGAAACCAATCGCTTTCTGCAAATTCTCGCCGTTCTCGAAAAACGGATTGGCATTCCCCTATCCAAGCTTGATGCTTATGTTGCCTCGGCAGGGGGCTTAAATGTGGCGGAACCTGCGGTGGATCTGGGGGTGGCGATCGCGGTGGCGGCGAGTTTTCGCGATCGCACAGTCGATCCGCGTACAGTGCTAATTGGTGAAGTGGGTTTAGGTGGACAGGTGCGCCCTGTTCCCCAGTTGGATTTGCGATTAAAAGAAGCCGCGAAATTAGGCTTTAAACGGGCGATAATTCCCAGTATGCAAGTGATGCAAAATTATGGAATGGAAGTAGTACCTGTCACTAAAGTGCTAGATGCGATCGTGGCGGCGCTACCCCGTACTAAATTTGAGGAACCTAGCTCATGAGCGCTAATAATAATATACAAAATATAAACATTAAAAAATGGCAGTTCTGGATTGATCGCGGTGGTACATTTACCGATATTGTCGCGCAAGATCCCAAGGGGGAGATCGTCTTGCATAAATTACTTTCTGATAATCCTGATCGCTATACCGATGCACCAATCCAAGGCATCCGCGATATTTTAGGTATTTCTCAAAGTGAAGCAATTCCCATTGAGCAAATAGCCGCCATTAAAATGGGAACAACAGTGGCAACCAATGCTCTTTTAGAACGCAAAGGCGATCGCACCGTTCTGGTGATTACCAAGGGCTTTCGAGATGCTTTAAGAATTGGCTATCAGCATCGTCCCAATATTTTTGCGCGTCATATTGTTCTGCCCGAAATGCTCTATGAACAAGTAATTGAAGTAGAAGAGAGATATAGCGCTCATGGAGAAGTTCTTATTCCCTTAAATGAGAAATTGGCTGTCAGAGAATTACAAAAAGCCTATAATCTGGGAATTAGGGCTTGCGCGATCGCCTTAATGCATAGTTATCGCTATCCACACCATGAGCAGCGTTTAGCCAAGATTGCCAAGCAAATTGGCTTTACACAGGTTTCCGTATCCCACGAAATTAGTTCCTTAATTAAATTTATTAGTCGTGGTGATACTACTGTTGTTGATGCCTATCTATCCCCAATTCTCAAACGTTATGTAGATCGCGTTAGTACGGAACTAGGAGAAGTATCACTCAGTGATACTTCTCCTAAATTAATGTTCATGCAATCTAATGGTGGACTGACGGAAGCAAAATCTTTTCAAGGCAAAAATAGTATTCTCTCAGGTCCCGCAGGGGGTATTGTCGGGGCTGTGCAAACTAGTTTGCAAGCAGGTTTTGAGAAAATCATTAGCTTCGATATGGGAGGCACTTCAACCGATGTTGCCCATTATGCTGGCAGCTATGAGCGATCGCTATCCACAGAAGTCGCAGGGGTGAGGCTGAGTACACCGATGATGGCAATCCATACGGTAGCGGCGGGTGGTGGTTCGTTACTATTTTTTGATGGCGCTAGATATCGCGTGGGACCTGAATCGGCGGGAGCTTTTCCCGGTCCTGCTTGCTATCGCAATGGTGGAGAGCTAGCCGTAACAGATTGCAATGTGATGTTAGGGAAGTTGCAGCCTGATTTCTTCCCTAAAGTATTTGGAAAGGATGGAAATCTGCCCCTTGATCGCGAAATAGTAGTTCAGAAATTTACGGAATTAGCTCAAACCATTAGCCAAGCCACAGGACAGCCAGTTTTACCTGAAGTAGTCGCTCAAGGCTTTCTAGAAATTGCCGTTGAAAAAATGGCGATGGCAATCAAAAAGATATCGGTACAGCGTGGCTATGATGTATCAGAATATGTGCTGTGTTGCTTTGGTGGTGCGGGTGGGCAACACGCCTGTGCGATCGCTGATGTCTTAGGGATGACCCAAATTTTTATTCATCCCTACGCAGGAGTACTATCTGCCTATGGGATTGGTTTAGCAGATATTCGCACAATTCGCGATCGCTCGGTTGAGTCAGAACTCAATTTAGAATTACTAGAAGAGTTAGAAACGATTGCCAAATTACTAAGCGAAGATGGTCAGACTGAGATTTTGCAAGGAAATGCTGATGGTGAATTACAGATCGAAACCAGTTTGCGATTGCGCTATGTTGGCACTGATTCTGCCCTCACCGTGACGCTTCCCAATCCCTTAAGCTTCCATTCACAGTCAATCTTAGAGTTTTTGCAAACCAGTTTTGAAACTTTACATAAGGAAAGATATGGCTTTATTTTTGCCGATAAAGTCCTGATCGTGGAAGCGATCGCCATAGAAACAATTGTTTCAAAGAAAAAAGAAAGGAGCCAACAGCTAACAGCTAATAGCCAAAAGCTGCTAACAGCTAAACAAACACTCAATGTCTATATGTCTAACGAATGGCGTGAGACTCCTGTATTTCGGCGGGAAGATTTGCGGGTAGGCGATCGCATTCAGGGGGCGGCGTTGATTATTGATGCGACGGGAACTAATGCGATCGAGCCTAATTGGGAAGCAGAATTGATGGAGGATAATTCTTTGATCTTGCGGAGATTCCCCCCAGCCCCCCTTAATAAGGGGGGAGAAGAGGTTCTTCAAATCCCCCTTATTAAGGGGGATTTAGGGGGATCTCGTCCTGATCCGATTAAATTGGAAATATTTAATAATCTCTTTCAATCTATCGCTGAGCAGATGGGATTTACGCTGCAAAATACTAGTGCTAGCGTGAATATTCGTGAGCGTTTAGATTTTTCCTGTGCAATCTTCGATCACGCAGGGGAACTAGTTGCTAATGCACCACATATTCCTGTGCATCTTGGCTCGATGGGTGAAAGTGTGAAAGCTTTAATAGGCGATCGCGGCAATGACATCCATGTAGGAGATGTTTTCGCGACCAATAATCC
Source organism: uncultured cyanobacterium (assembly GCA_963703315.1). GTDB lineage: Bacteria > Cyanobacteriota > Cyanobacteriia > Pseudanabaenales > Pseudanabaenaceae > Pseudanabaena. Next base: position 1,286,589 of record OY969811.1, read on the forward strand.
CTACAATGGCGGGACGCATTTACCTGATATCACGGTGATTACGCCTGTTTTTATTGAGACAAGTAATCAGCCAACTTTTTATGTTGCCTCACGCGGACATCATGCCGATATTGGCGGGATTACCCCCGGCTCAATGCCTTCTCACAGCACTAGCATTGAAGAAGAAGGGATTCTCTTTAATAATTTTCAGCTTGTCAAAAACGGCAAATTCTGTGAATCTGAAACCCTTGTTTTACTTACTTCCAGTCCATATCCAGCCCGTAATCCTGCTCAAAATATGGCAGACTTACAAGCCCAAATTGCCGCAAATGAATGTGGTGCAAAGGAATTGCAACGGATGGTAGCCCATTACGGAGTAACCACCGTGCAAGCCTATATGGGCTATGTGCGCGATAATGCTGAATTAGCGATTCGGAAAGCGATCGCTCAGCTATCCCAAACTTGGAATCAGGAAACTGAGCGCAAATTTATCTATCCTATTGATAATGGCAGCCAGATTGCCGTATCGGTAAGTTTAAATCCGAGCGATCGCACCGCTAAAATTGACTTTACAGGAACTTCCGCCCAACTCACGAATAACTTTAATGCTCCCCTCGCAGTCTGTAAAGCAGTCGTATTGTACGTTTTTCGCACGCTCGTTGATGATGAGATTCCTTTAAATGCTGGTTGTCTCGTACCGTTAGAAATCATTGTGCCTGACAGTTCGCTGCTCAATCCTACTTATCCTGCGGCGGTAGTGGCGGGCAATGTGGAGACATCACAGGCGATCGCCAATGCTTTGTATGGTGCGCTAGGAGTTATGGCAGCATCCCAAGGCACGATGAATAATTTCACCTTTGGTAGCGATCGCTATCAATATTACGAAACGATTTGTGGTGGATCAGGTGCGGGTATTGACTTTGACGGCACTAGTGCCATTCAAACGCAGATGACTAATTCGCGACTGACCGATCCTGAGATTCTAGAATGGCGATTTCCTGTACTTTTAGAAGACTTTGCAATTCGGGCGAATAGCGGTGGTGATGGCAAACACAAAGGCGGAAATGGGGTGATCCGTCGGATTAAGTTTCTGGAACCAATGACCGCCGCCATTTTATCCAGTAGTCGAGTAATTCCACCTTTCGGATTGAATGGTGGCGCATTGGGGATGGTGGGACGTAATTATGTAATCAGAAATGATGGCGCGATCGCTGAATTACCAAGTACCGCCACAGTCCAAATGGAAGCTGGCGATACCTTTGTGATTGAAACTCCGGGTGGCGGCGGCTATGGATAAAGTAAGGGCAACATGAGTTGCCCTTACTTTTTAATTGTCTTGGCGCACAATTCGATTCTCGATTTTTACCTGTAACGGAGAACTGGTACTGATATATTCAGCGATCGCATCAGACAATAAATAACCCGTCTCCAGCAAGTTTTTTCCTTCAGCAAAAGCACTATAGCCATCACCACCAGAAGCGAGAAAATTATTCGTGGCTACTCGATACATCGTTTGGGGATTCAATAATTGGAAGTTACCTGATTCGTCTTTAACTTCTACTTTGGTGACGCGCTTCCCTACTGGTAATTTTAGATCCCATACAAAGCGGATTCCTGCCACTTGTGGAAATCTTCCTTCTTCTTGTTCAGCAGCACTGACACCATGTTCTAAAGCTGCTTTTAGTTGTTTACCAGTTAACTCGACTCTGGTAATGGTGTTACCAAATGGAAGTACTTCGAGGACATTGCCCATCGTAATATCACCCATAGGCAAACCATTGCGAATCCCACCAGCATTAATGATCACAGCCTGAACGCGATCGCCTTTGGTCTTTGCCAGAATTCCATCCGCAATCAAATTTCCTATACTGGTTTCGCTAGTTCGTAATTTAATGCGATCGCCATCAAGAGGAGTTAAGGATTTACCAATAATTTTCTGACGTAATGCCTCAATTGGTGCAGAGTATGCCTTGAGCTTTGTCTCAAATTCTCGATTGGGAGTAATACTTGCATCAATGGTATGGGGTTTTCCTGCCCAAGTAATCAACTTGCCACCACGATCAAAGCTCACCGATAAGTCCCCTAAATATTTACCCCATTCCCAATCTGTAACTACTAAAACAGGTTCCTTTGTACCATTCTTTTCCACTAATGGATAGGGATAATTGGCATTGGGAATATTGCCAACAGGGGTATGGCTATGAGCGCCAACGATGATATCGATATCAGGAACCTGTTGCGCCAATGTCACATCATTCTCAAAGCCAATGTGAGTCAGGGCAATAATTTTATTAATGCCTTGCTGCTTGAGATCTCGAACCGATGTTCTTGCCGCCGCGATCGGGTCAGTAAACTTTACTCCTTCACCAACGCTGGATAAAATTGCGGTGTCTGGAGTTGTCAAACCAAAGATGCCAATCTTTTCGCCTTTGACATCGAGAATCTGCCAAGGACGAATTTTGCCGTAAAGTGGCGATGTCGGTGCGATATCCAAGTTAGCGGAAATAAGTGGAAACTTCGCTTTGTCTAAGAAATCAGCAAGCACCTGTTGACCGCGATCAAACTCATGATTGCCAATCGTACCTGCATCGTAGGCAAGAGCATTATAAAAATCAAGATCCGCTTGTCCGAGATATTGATTGAAATAGAGGGTTCCCTGAAAGATATCCCCTGCATCCAATAGCAATAAGGGTTCCTGATTAGTTCTGCTCTCAGCCCGAATTTGGTCAACCAAGGTACGGCGGCGGGCAATCCCACCCAGCAAGCGATCGCCAGATTTCACAGGTTCTAAATGAGCATGATGATCATTGGTGTGCAGAATCCGAAGGGAGAAGCGACTTTCTTGGGCGATGCTTTGTAAGACTTGCGGTGTAGCGATCGCAATTACAAAAGTAATACTAAATACGAGCAAGATATACAGCGATCGCCTTAAAGATTTTGTTAGATACTTTTGTTTTTTAGCGTAATCGGCGATCGCCTTCAAAATATTCATCACTTTCATTAAGTACCTCAGTATTATTAAAAGCCAGTTTTAAAACCTGTGGCGTACGCCACAGGTTTTAAAACTGACTTATTCTATGGTTGATTATTAAATTCACTAGTAGTTACAATTTCTTGCGATCGCAGATCAACTTCCGTAGCTTTGAGATTTTTTGAAGATTGATACAATATGTCTAAGCGGTTGTTCTTAATCGCAGAAACACCGTTAAATTGATCAACTTGATCGATCAATACTTTAAATCGCAACCCTGACGCATCAGAGATGGCGATACTTTTTTGATCAGCATCATTAATTCGTTGATCATTATTGGTATCTTTGTCCACAACTAGATAGAGATAAGCAATGGTGGGTAGAGGCTTTTCGGTCAGATTACGCTCATTTAGATTGGGTAAAGCCGTCATTGATAAGATTAAGCCTTCATTTTTTGGTCTCAGCCAATAAGACACCTTTTGATTTGGATTATAAAAAATGTAATTTTGAACAGAATTAGACTCCTTAGAGCTGGCTCTATAGTCATACTCTTGGAGCAGAGAAAGAGGAGCCTTGATGATATCTGTTCCCGAAATCTGCTCAAAATTTCCAATTACTGTCTTGCTTTTGACTGCATCATCTTTTACATTGACGATATTCCTGACTTCCTGTGTGCGCGTGACTTGTCGAAATGTAGACCAAGCTCCCAAAGCCAATCCAGCAGTAGATAGAAGTCCAGCAATCAAAATAATTACAGCGTTAACGCGCCAAATGTAACTGAAGAATTGACGTGATTTCATATTTTTGCTTATTTATAGCTATAGCCATTTTAGTTAAGACATAAAACCCAAAAGAGAGTTGCGGCGCTACGCGCCGCAACTCTCTTTTGGGTTTTGGTTTTGTCCTAACATAACTGGCTACCGCTATACAATGGTTATTTAGGGATTGACCTTGTAATTTTTCTAAAAACTTAGGGAGCGACATAACCTTGAATATTTTCAGGACGTAGAGGACGCATGATTTGATTAGCGCGAACCACCTGTTGATCGGTTCCTTGGACGACGATTAAATATTTACCTTCATTAAGACGATTGCGGAGTGGAACTGAGTCACCACTGGTTGCCACACCAATACCACCACCAACAAATAGGCTACCCATTGCGCCGCCAAATGCACCTAGCAAACCACCAATAAAGTGATTGCCGATGCTGCCAGCCCAAGCAAAGGTATGTAAATCCGTGACGAGGCTAAAGCCAATTCCTGCAAAGAAGCCAAAGGGAACGAGCCAATAGGACATCAAGTAAGCTTGCTTGCGCCCTTGCACAATCGGATCGATAAAGCCAAATTCTTCGGCACTTTTATAACCCTTACCTAAAATGGAGATCGCCTCCATCGGAAATTTTGCTGATTCTAGTCGCGTATAGACTTCTTCTGCCTTCATGCGATCGCTCCAAACACTAACCAAATAATTCATATTGTCCTAAAAATGCTTAATAACTTCTAGCCAATATCCTATAGTGCAAAGCGATCTAAATTACCCAAAAGAGATTTGAAGCGCTTTGCGCTTCAAATCTCTTTTAGATATTGGCAAGCTGTAAAATTTTTTGCCAATGCGCCTCTGATACAGGCACAACGGACAAGCGACTAATGCGAATTAGGTCAAAGCCTTCAAAGTCTGGATCTTGTTTGATTTGAGCCAGATTCACAGGCTGAGGTAGCGATCGCACGGCTTTTACATCAACGACGGCGCGTTTAGGATCATCTAACTTTGGGTCAAGATATGGCAAAGTAATTACTTCCGCAATACCCATAGCTCGACGCTCATCGCCTGTGTGATAGATCAACGCTAAATCCTTGGGTTGCATTGTGCGGATATGCTTCAGGGCTAAGTTGTTATTCACACCATCCCAAATCGTGTGGCGATCGCGTTCTAGATCAGCGTAAGCATAGACATGGGGTTCACTTTTGAGTAGCCAGTAAGCCATTGTTTAGTTTGTTGAAAATATATACATAATAATTAAAGCTGAATAATTTGATTGAGGCGATCGCACGCTTGAGCAAACAAATCATTATTCAATTTTCCTAAGGGATGTGGTTTTGCACCACGTAATCGCCAATCAAAGGATTTGGGCTGATGACAGAGAACATAACTGGTTTTATCAGCTTTACGTCCTGAAGCTTTGCCCACTGAGACTGCAAAAGGGTTGTCGGCATTATATGCGGCAGTTGTCATCGGTAATCCAATTACAAGCGCCGTTCTGTCATTAAAAATACGCGGCGACAGCACTAAAAAAGGATGAATATCTTTCATTTCTTGTCCGACTTGTGGATTGCAATCGATCCAGATAACATCTTGGCGATCAGGTATCCATAAGCTTTTTACCATTGTTCTGCGCCGAGTCTTTGCGATGTTGCCATAACTTCGCCACCATGTCGGACTGGATCAAATTTGGCTAGGCGTTCTTCTAGGCTTAATGGTGCATTAATTATGGGCGTGATCACAACTACACCATCAATAACGGACAGCTTCACTCTTTGATTTGCGTGGAGATGGGCAGCACGGGCAATCGGGGCGGGAAGTCGGACTCCTAAGTTATTACCCCATGTTTTGATATCAAGAGTTACTTCAGTCATGACAATATTTTATAAGCCAAACGTTTAAACACTAGTATAAACATTATCACTTGCGGCTAATTAGCTTGATCTAACTAAGTATCTGGACATAATTAAAAACTAGAGCAAAAACTGTGGCGCACGCTGCGCGTGCGCCACAGTTTTTTGGGTTTTATATTTAATTTTTTAGTCCATCTACTTAGCTATTTAGCGATCGCCTTTTTTGGCTCCTGAGAAAAGATATTAGAATGAACAAAATTACAATTTCTGTCGCCTATAATCAGTAATGCCCCAAGAATGCCCCACTTAGAAAACGAATAGCTGTAGCCATTGCTTGGCGATCGCTACATTAACTACATAAAATAGGCGCTCACACAATACAACTGTCACGAAAAAGCTTAATCTAGAATTAACAATGTGTAGGGGCAAGTTGTGAAGCATTGAGTGCTTTATCGATAAACTCAAAAATCCCATAATTTCAACATACTTTTTTGATAGCAATAATTCGATGGAAGTGAGTCGCGTGAATACAAGTCAGTCTAATCAATCTGGAACTGCTAATCTGATCGAGGGACCCTCTTGGCTAGTCGAAGAGCGTGATGCCTGTGGGGTGGGATTTATTGCCGATAAGGAAGGTCGTGCTAGTCATAAAATTATTAGCAATGCTCTTAAGGCGTTGACTTGTGTTGAGCATCGTGGCGGATGTAGTGCTGACCAAGACTCAGGAGATGGCGCTGGTTTATTGACGGCAATTCCTTGGGCGCTATTGCAAAAGGAAATTCCTGAAATTGATCCAGAGCATACGGCGATCGGAATGTTTTTCTTGCCACAGGACAGCGATCTCGTCGCGAAATGTCGGGACATCACCGCCAGAATTGCCGCAGAAGAGGGGTTGAAGCTTTTAAAATGGCGAGTTGTACCTGTAAATCCAGAGGTGTTAGGAATTCAGGCTCGCGAAAACCAGCCGCAAATTGAACAAGCGGCTTTTATTGCCGATGCGGATCATCAAAATATTGATCAGATTGAACGGGCTATTTATATTACCCGCCGTCGGATTAAGCTAGAAATCGAAAAGATGTTTCCTAATGGCGGCAGTAACTTTTATATTGCCTCGCTATCGAATACCACGATTATTTATAAAGGCATGGTGCGATCGGCGGTTCTCGATGCCTTTTATGATGATTTAAAAAATCCTGATTACATCTCGGCTTACGCAATTTATCACCGTCGCTTCAGTACTAATACTCTCCCGAAATGGCCGCTTGCTCAGCCGATGCGCTTCCTCGGTCACAATGGTGAAATTAATACTTTGCAGGGGAATACCAATTGGTTTCTCGCCAGACAGGGCGATCTCTCTCACCCCAATTGGATTGATGCCAAAGGCGATCGCATTAAGGATTTGTTGCCTGTGCTAAAGGCAAATGAGAGCGATTCAGCAACTTTAGATCACGTTTTTGAGTTGCTAATTGAGACAGGACATAGCCCTCTCGAAGCAATTATGATCCTTGTGCCAGAGGCTTATGAAAATCAACCAGATTTAAGCGATCGCCCCGAAATTATTGATTTCTACGAATATTACAGTGGCTTGCAAGAGGCATGGGATGGCCCAGCGCTGCTTGCCTTTAGCGATGGCAAAATTGTCGGTGCAGCGCTCGATCGCAATGGTTTACGCCCTGCTCGTTATGTGATTACTAACGATGGCTTGGTGATCGTCAGTTCCGAAGCAGGAACCGTCGATATTCCTGAAGCTGATATTGTCGAAAAAGGTCGTCTTGGTCCTGGACAAACGATCGCCGTTGATTTGCAGACCCATGAGATTTTACACAACTGGGACATCAAGCAACGGGTGGCAACCGCCCATCCATACGGGGAATGGATTAAAAAATATCGCAAGAATTTGGAAGTAAAGCCTTTTGCGGAAGCCACAATCCTCGATGAACAAACCGTGCTTACCCACCAAACTGCTTTCGGCTATACCCTCGAAGATGTGGAAATGGTGATTGAGGCAATGGCTCAAGATGGTAAAGAGCCAGTCTTCTGTATGGGTGATGACGCGCCTTTAGCATTTCTATCGCAGCGTCCCCATCTGCTCTATGACTACTTCAAGCAACGCTTTGCACAGGTGACCAATCCACCGATCGATCCTCTGCGCGAAGGAACGGTGATGTCTTTGGCGATGTATTTGGGTGAGAGAGCGAATTTATTGCTGCCTACTCCTGAAGCAGCAAATCAAATTAAGATTAGTAGTCCTGTAATCAATGAAGAAGAGCTAACTGCATTACAGAAGCTCGGTTTTGAGTCTACTACCTTAGAAATGCTGTTCCCTGTGAATGCAGGGGCAAATGGCTTGCAAGCGGCGATCGCAAAAATCAGTGATGCGGCAGTTACTGCGGTGCGTGGCGGTGCAAAATTAGTGATTTTGAGCGATCGCCATCTCAACGCTGAGAATGCTTATATCCCACCTCTTTTAGCCGTAGGTGCAGTTCATCATCGACTCTGTGCAGAAGGAATTCGCATGAAAGCTTCGATCATTGTAGATACGGCTCAATGTTGGAGTACCCATCATTTCGCTTGCTTGATTGGTTATGGCGCTAGTGCCATCTGTCCTTACATGGCATTAGAAACTACCCGTCAATGGTGGGGTAAAGCGAAGACCCAAACCCAGATGCAGAGTGGGAAGATCAAAAATCTCTCTATTACCCAAGTTCAAGATAGCTATCGTCAAGCTGTTGAAGGTGGACTATTAAAGATTCTCTCGAAGATGGGGATTTCTCTACTATCTAGCTATAACGGCGCACAGATTTTTGAAGCGATCGGTATTGGTGCAGAAGTTATTGAGACTTCCTTTAAGGGAACTGTTTCCCGCGTTGGTGGTGTTAATTTTGCAGACATTGCTTCTGAACTATTGAGCTTCCATTCTCAAGCTTTCCCTGAATTACAAGTTAAAAAGCTAGAGAACTATGGCTTTGTGCAGTATCGCCCCACAGGGGAATACCACATGAACAGCCCCGAAATGGCGAAAGCCTTGCACAAAGCTGTTGCTGGTGAAGGCTACGACCATTATGAAGTCTATCGCACCCAATTGCAAAACCGTACTCCCACCGCATTACGTGACCTTCTCGAATTTAAGAGCGATCGCCCCAGCATTTCCATTGATGAAGTCGAACCAGTTTCCGAAATTCTGAGTCGTTTCTGTACGGGAGCGATGTCCCTCGGAGCCTTGAGTCGTGAAGCCCATGAAGTTCTGGCGATCGCCATGAATCGTGTTGGCGGTAAATCTAACTGTGGTGAAGGTGGCGAAGATCCGATTCGCTATTTACCGATCAATGATGTGGATGACAATGGAATTTCGGCAAGCTTCCCCCATCTCAAAGGCTTGAAGAATGGCGACACAGCGAACTCAGCAATCAAACAAATTGCATCGGGACGTTTTGGGGTTACGCCTTCCTATTTAGTTAGCTCCAATCAACTGGAAATTAAAGTTGCTCAAGGCGCAAAACCGGGAGAAGGTGGACAGTTACCAGGACCTAAGGTCAGCAGCTATATTGCCATGTTGCGTAACTCTAAACCGGGAGTATCGCTGATTTCGCCACCGCCGCACCATGATATCTATTCCATCGAAGACCTCGCCCAGTTGATTTATGATTTACACCAAATCAATCCCACTGCCAAAGTCTCCGTCAAACTCGTTTCAGAAATTGGCATCGGTACGATCGCGGCGGGTGTTGCCAAAGCCAACGCGGACATCATCCAAATCTCTGGTTATGATGGCGGCACTGGCGCATCGCCTTTGAGTTCGATCAAGCACGCTGGCTCACCTTGGGAACTTGGTTTAGCGGAAGTGCATACATCGCTAATGATTAACAAACTACGCGATCGCGTCCTATTACGGGTCGATGGCGGCTTCAAAACTGGTTGGGATGTGGCGATCGCCGCCCTACTTGGCGGTGAAGAGTACGGCTTTGGAACCGCCGCCATGATTGCCGAAGGCTGCATCATGGCTCGCGTCTGCCACACGAATAAGTGTCCTGTGGGTGTGACTTCTCAATTAGAACAGTTCCGCAAGCGCTTTCCTGGTACGCCCGAACACGTTGTCAACTTCCTCTACTTCGTTGCTGAAGAAGTCCGTCAAATCCTAGCCAAGCTCGGTTACAAGTCTCTTAAAGAGATCATTGGACGCTCTGATTTATTAGCCCAACGTCAAGACCTCAAGCTTGCCAAACTCGACCTCAATCAAGTAAATCTTGATTGCTTGATTAAACTTCCTGACACCAAAAGCGATCGCACTTGGTTAGAGCATTCACCAACTTCCCATAGCAATGGTGCAGTTCTTGATGATCAGATTTTGGCAGATGTCGAAGTTCAGAAGGCGATCGCCAATCAAACTGATCTGCGTAAGACTTACAAAATTGTCAATACTGATCGCTCCGTACCTACCCGTGTATCAGGGGCGATCGCCAAGCAATACGGTAACTCTGGACTTGCGAGCCATCTCAATCTGGAATTTGTCGGTGCGGCAGGTCAGAGCTTTGGTGCATTCAACATCAACGGCTTAAATCTCTCCCTCATTGGTGAAGCCAACGACTACATTGGCAAGGGCATGAATGGTGGCACAATCAGCATTAAACCCAGTGCCAACGTCACCTTCAATCCCGCCGATAACTCCATTGTGGGTAATACCTGTCTCTATGGCGCAACGGGTGGCTATCTATTCGTGCATGGACGCGCTGGTGAACGCTTCGGTGTCCGTAACTCTGGCGCAAAAGCAGTTGTCGAAGGCACAGGTGATCATTGCTGCGAATACATGACAGGCGGTGTCATCGTTGTCCTTGGAACCACAGGTCGCAACATCGGTGCAGGTATGACAGGCGGCATCGCTTACTTCCTCGATATCGATCGCAAGTTCTCAGAGCGTCTCAGTCAAGAAACTCTCAAAGTCCAACGGGTCAGCACTGCCGCAGGTGAAAATCAACTTAAAGAATTAATTCAATCTAGCTATGAGAATACTGGTAGTTCGAGAGCAAAGGAAATTCTCGATAATTGGTCGAGCTATTTACCTCAGTTCTGGCAAGTCGTGCCACCTTCAGAACAAAATAGCCCTGAAGCGATCGATGCAGTCCCTGTAGCTGCAACAGTCTAGTTTCTGGCATTGCCACAGTCAAAACCTAAGAGAGAGTTGCACGGCGAAGCCGTGCAACTCTCTCTTAGGTTTTAATTTGAGATGCAACTTTAACCTCTTGCCAATTTAGTCCAATCATACTAGCTACAAATAGAGTATAACCAGGTTCCTCAAGCTGCGAGAAAACTAAACCAAACACAAATACAGTTAACATAAGATACTTGGAAAGATCTGTTACACAAACATATTTCCAGACCACAAAAGCCATATAAAAATAAGCCCCTAATCCCAAATATCCTAAGTCCCCCCAGATTCCTGCCCAACCAAACAGAGGCGAAAATAGACTGGATTGATCACCTAACCAACTTGCAGCTACGGCTTGCCAAATCTCCTTGCTGACAGGATGCATAGTTGCTCCTAGTGGAGCTAATAAACTCCAGTAAGTTTCTAGCATCCATCCACCCAATCGACCAACTGTATGCCCAGGTCCTAACCCCAATAACCAGTTGAGTGGAGAGTGAAAATGCTGTGGAACCAAGCGAAAGGTAGCAAACTTTAAGCGAGTTGCTTCACCATCTGCACCATAAATCTCTGGTCTAATCCAAACTGTATAGGGTTGAAGAGCTTCAATATTATAGATTGCCCATAAAAATACAGCCCCACATAAAGCCCCGATAATCAAGTACATTAATGTTTTTCTAATATCTTTGACATTGACAAGATAAAGAATTACATAGCCAACTATAAATGATAGTAATACTTGTTTTGTGTCTGAAATAAGAATGTGATTAAAACAACAGAAAGCGATCGCAATCCGAAACCAAAGTGGTTTATCCTTGGCACTAACAAAGTAATAAACTGCAAAAGTCATTGCCACGGAACCGCCGAGAACATGACCAGCACCTTGACCGATAAAAATTCCTTTGACATTATCTTCAAGCCCAATTAGTTTATCCATCCGAAAGACATACTTTTGGATATAGGCAAACACCATATTAATCATGGCAGCTTGTAAAATCCATTTACGAAAGCGTTGATAGCTTTCTGTATTCATCGGTATGCTAACAATCGTTAAGATTAGAATAAAAGGCTCTGCTAGTAATAAATAATCAAGAACTGTATTAATTACTCCTGCATCATTGAGTAAAGCGCTAGCAAATACAACGATTAAAAATAGAAATAGACTTAGTAAAATATTTTTTGAAAGAGCAATTTGTTGGTGATCTTTACTACGAGATTTAACTAACACTGACCAACAAGCATAAGGAATTGCTGCAAAATGCAAAAAATTGATTGGTGAGGGGATCTTCAAGGCGGTAAAAACTCTTGGGAACAGAGCAGTGCCTAGCCCAAATAATGTCAAATTTGAGTTTGTAATATACCCTTTTGCTCTGGGTTTTGATTCTAACGCTGTTCTCATTTACTAATCCAACTTTAGGTATACAGTCTGTTTGGCTTAAAGTAGTACAGAGAAATTTTTAAAAGTGCGGCTTCGCCGCACTTTTAAAAATTTCTCTGGTGTTCTGAGAATCTTACAGATAGCAATCCTACAGTGCTTTACTTGATCAAAGTCTGCTGTAAGTTTTTTTAGGAACTTTAACATCTTGTGAGAGTGGGTAAATCTTACAATCTACTTAAGTAGTTGGGCATAATTAAAAAAACAAATCCAAAACCTGTGGCGCACGCGCAGCGTGCGCCACAGGTTTTGGGGTTTTATATTTAATTGCGCCCAGCTACTTACCAATTATCAACTCGCATATAATTTTTGGGAATATATCGACCTAAACTATGATACTGATCTCTCCAAGTTAAGTAACCTTGAAGATGAGATGGAAGTTGCTGATCGAATTCTCTAATTTGTTGACTAGACAAAGGAGAGCGATCGCAGTAAAAGGGATTTTTAGGACGATAGCTAAAATAATGAAAGAAAATCGCTGAGCGATCGCTTTTTGATGGTGGTTTACCACGATGGTAAAACTTAGATGTATCCGTAAAAACGACTGTCCCAGTTTTACCAACACAAGAAGTTAGGTAATCCGCAGGATTGTTAGTTTTGAGTAATTGCTCTAATTCCGAGTTGGTTAATCCTTTATATTGTGGAAGAGTCTCAATCAGAAATTTATTGACATCTGACTTAACGCACTGAAAAGGACCTCCGAATTCATCAACATCATTCAAGTAGACGGCAATCTTGACCATCTTCCAGTCTTCTTTGTCACGATGCCATATACGTGGTCCAGCATCTCTACCATCGGCAACACTATAGTAAAACGATAGCGCACCATAGCCTACGGGTAAGCCCAAATAGGACTCCACAATCTTGATGAGTTTCTCTGAAAGACCCCAGCGAATGATTTCTGGATGGGCTAGCAATTGATCGGCATTTGCCATCAATGTATGTTTACCAGCGTGACTAGGCGATCGCGACTGTTGGGCAAGCTCATCGGTAATAGGCTGGGCTGCTTCTAAAAGCTTTTTGCTATCAGGGATAGCAAGCGCCTCTAGCGATGTAATGCAAACGCCATGTTGCTCAAGTTGATCAACTATATTCTGTTCATTAGCGTCAAGCTTGGGTAAATGCTCTTGGTGTTGACGGAGCAGATTTTGATATCGAGGTAAAAGAATTGACTGCTCAAACCAATTGATACTATGAAATTGACAAGCTATATCAGATGGAAGACTTAGTACTTTATTAATCACGCGATTAGCTAAATAATAAAGTGGATATAGGTTGTCGGAGCTTAGATAGCGCAGTTGGTATAAACTTTTCATACGTACCACTAGTTACTTATTTTTTACTAAGATGTTTCGTAAAAATAACTTAGGTGATTAAGTTATTGCCTTTAGCCCAACTTAATGCGTTTAGCAATAATGAAAATATCTTTTTTATGCCCATTCACAAAAGTGTGACAACACTTTTATGAATTAAATACCCAAGCCCGTAAGGGTTTGCAAAACTAAAATTGGCATAGCCAATTTTATAGATGAAAATACAGATAGCATACTATAACAATAATCGTTTCTATATGGCAATCCTAACATTTGTGAGATTATATTGCGATTTAAGTTTATTTCTCCCAACTTAAGGATTAATAGCAGTCTCGTAAATCTCTAGGAGTCTCTTGCAATTGTCATTAGCTGTATATTTACGATCAAATTCTGACCTTGCGGCCGATCGCATTTGCTTTAATTCCTGAGGATGATCTAGCAACCACTTAATTTTGTCGGCAAGATCATTAGAGTCACTAGGACGAAAAAGTAAACCATTATATCCATGCTCAATCAGTTCGGCGATCGCGCCAATATTTGAGGCAACCACTGGTGTACCCTTTGCAAAAGCCTCGATCGCTACTCGTCCAAAAGTCTCATACCACTCAGAGGGAAATATGAGAAAAGCCGCCTTGCCAACGATGTCATACACTTCCTCGAAGGGTCTGCGTCCTAGCCATTCAATTTCGGGCATTTCCTTAGCGGCTTCTGTGACAAGTCCAGACATAGGACCATCACCTAATATTTTTAGAGGGATTTTTTTATCTAGTTTCCGCCATGCATCTAGCATGATCCCCAAGCCTTTTTCGACGGATAAACGCCCGACAAATAACCCATAGCCACCTTCGCCTTGATCGACTTGCGGAGCAGGATGGAGAAAGTTCGTTTTGAAGGCGATCTTTTCCCTAGGTATGCCACCTTGGACGAACTTGTCTACAGAGAATTGGCTATAGACAATAAATACATCTACCGCTTTAGTCCAAGTACCGATTAGGGAATGGAAGGTAGTAGTCGCTGCGGTCATCGCACTAGCACTACGACTACCACGATAACAACTATGGATGATGGCTGGTATTGGTACTTTGCCCAAGCAATCTTCGCAAACGCGCCCTTCTCGGAAAAAGAGCGCATTGGGGCATAGCAAACGGTAATTGTGCAGGGTTTGGACTACTGCGACCCCTTCATCCTTGGCAGCATAGTATGCCGATGGGGAAATTAACGGGAAGGTGTTATGGAAGTGAGCAACTTGAGGCTTGGTTTTGCGAATCAGCGATCGTAAATCTCGATAAACCTGTCCATTCCATAAAGTTTTTTTAGCCAAAATTAACGGATTGGTAGTTGCAATCTCATCATTGTTGAGGGTATAGCGAAACACCTCATGTCCATGAGCTTCTAGCAAAGCACTTTCAGTAGCAAAGATTTGCTCTTCACCACCAGGTTGCTGATAGTAGTTATGGACTGTTAGAACCCGCATCAATTTCTCCTGTTTGTGCTAGAACTTTCTCATAAATATTAACAAGGAACTTGCCTTTGGTTTCCCAGTTAAATAGTTGATTTACTCTTTGACGACCTGATAGCCCCATGCGCGATCGCAGTTGAGGATCATCGGCTAGGCTTTTCATAGCCTGCGCTAATCCTGTCACTGCTTGCTGAGGATCGATAGCAGGAATCTTAAATCCTGTTTCCTGAGTTACCTGCACCGACGGACCACCTAGATCTAGACAAATCACTGGTCGCCCTAAGGCCATAGCTTCCAAGCAAACAAAACCGCCTGATTCATGCAAACTAGGATGCACTAAAGCCAGACAAGTTCCCAGCTTTTGTAATAACTCATCACGGGGCATCTCGGATAAAAACTTAACTTGGTTGGCAATACCAAGCTCGGCGGCTAGTTGCTGTAGACGCTCTTGTTCTGCGCCATTGCCAATCAGCCAATATTCGGCTTCTTTTGGTAAATTTGCCTCCGCAAAAGCTCGTAACCCTAAGTGAAATCCTTTCCAGTGCAGAAATCTACCAACACTAATAAATCGCAAAGGTGCAGCATCTGCTAAGGGAAACTGTTCTAAATAAGTCACTTCTTCGGGTAGCAGCCCAACTTGTGATAGGACTTCTACATTTTTAGCTCCCATCTGAACCATGCGTTCAGCAGTCTCGGCTGTTGTTGCCCAATTAAGGATACTCCGTCGAACCGTCATCCTTGTAAATGGATCACGTTCACCCACCCAACGCGACAAACTTCGTAAAAATTCATAAATTTTGCCGCGTCTACTAAAGTTTTGGCTAAAGGCTTTAGGAGCCGATTCGCCCCCACCAACTGGGCCTAAAATAAATGGAATCGGTAATAAGGACAGAAAACTGGGAGTGGAATATTTGACGAAGGTGACATGATGCACCAGATCAAACCCAATCTCACGGTGCAATTTGCGAGCAATAAAATAGGCTTGAATTTGCCAGAGATAGTAATGAACTTGAAAGGCTCCCTGTCCCATTTTCCAGCCATCACCCCACACTGGAAGCGTAAAATAAATAAAATGGAGATTGGGAACTGGATTGCGTGCTAGCTCGGCTTCGATCGCCTCACGTCCATCATCGGGTCTGGTTAACACCCAAACTTCATGATATCTTGCCACTTCACGGGCAGTATTCCAGCCAACCCCCAATTCTGTACCACGTCCCGGTTCACAAGCATAGGCAGACATCAGGATTTTCATGGTTACCCTACCTCCTTTTTGTTAGAAGGAGTAGCTAAAATCGATTGACAGAAATCTAAGTACTGTTGGCTAATCTTCAAATAATCAAAATCCTGCGATCGCTGTTTTGCTTGTTCTCGATAATGCTGCTTTAAGTCTGGTTGTGTCAATATTTTTAACATTCCTTGAGCCAAGGCATCAGGATTACCCGTCGGCACAACTGCACCATACTTACCATAATCCACAATGTCTTTCATACCCCCAGGGGCATCGGTGACAAGCACGGCGGCTCCGCAACCCATTGCCTCTTCCAAAGCGATCGGGCAGCCTTCCCAAGCTGAAGCTAATACAAACAAATCACAATTTGCCATATAGCGATAGGGATTAGCATCATATCCCGGCATCCATACTGAGTCTTCCACACCTAAATTCTTACATAGATCTTCTAGCTCAGTTCTTAAAGGACCTTCTCCTAAAATCAAAAGTCTAGCTGGAGTTACTTTCACCACCTGAGCAAAGGCATGGATTAAACCATCCAGTTGCTTCTGCTTAGCTAATCGCGCTGCTGTGACAATTACGGGAATATCTGAGTTTTGGAACCAAGGATGTGTAATTGGCTCTTTCCCAAGTTCCTCTACACGAGGCGCATTAATCGGATTCAAAATTACCTGCATAGGAATTTTAGCTGCAATCTTGAGAGTCTCCACTAAATCAGTAATCGTATCTTTAGACACTCCCACCAACCCATCACCAAAGGGATAGGTATACCGCATCAGAATTGGTAAAAATCGCAGACGAAGTTTGTCCCAATGTTCAACACTCGCTTCTAGACTAATAATATTATGTTCTCCAAGAATTACCTTAGTTTTAGTCCCTGACAAATATTTAGCCCAGACTGCCACGATATTAAAATACCAAGGCATCGGTAAAAGCACATCAGGCTGGTATTTCTTTAAGTAATTGATAGTGGGAAATAGGGAAAAAGCTGTTCTCTTTACATTCAGAGATACAATTGGAATATCTGGGAATCTAGATATTTCCTCCTCACTAGCATCAAGAATAACCAAATGACAATCTATTCCTAGCTTCTGCCATCCTCGGATTAGTGCAGTACAGAGATTGGTAAATGTGCCTCCACTAATGTCATGAGTCAATATTGCAACTTTTGGTGTACTCATTTTGCTTTTTCGGTTTATTTTAACATCACGAGTTGAGTACGAGTTCAGTAATCTTTGCCAAGCACTCAGCCGCCGCCGTTGGCGTGTACTGAGCCATAATCTGCTTCGAGCGATCGCCCATAGCAGAAATTAAGCTTGGCTCATCCAAAAACTTTTGCATGAGGTCAGCCAGCTTTTTGGGATCATCTGGGGTAAACACATAGCCATTTTCATCATCAACAACTAGTTCCGAAGTCCCTGCACCTTTAGAGCAAAGGATGGGCTTACCCAGCAGCATCGCCTCTAATGTAACCACTCCCCAAGTATCTTCTAAAGTTGGGAAGACAAACACATCAGCATGATCAAAATAAGTTCTAATCTGATCAAAGGGGATTCTCCCTAACCACTGAACGCGATCGCTTAAATGATGTTCTTTACAGAAAATCTCCAATTCTTGCTGCTGTAAACCATCACCTACCACCTGTAAAGTGTAGCCCTCATAGCCTCTAGACTGCAATATCGCACAAGCCTGTAATAACAGAGGTAACCCTTTGCGGGGGATCACATGACCCACAAATAAAAATACTGGGCGTTGTTGTGCAATTGAGGCTTCTTGAACTTCAGAACTACTTGGCAATGTGCGCTCATCGGGAATCTCGTATGGTTGCACAAACACTCGATCTTTCTTTGCCTTTAGTATCTCGATTAAATAATCGCTACCAGCATGACTGTTAGTAACATAAGCATCAGCCATCCATACCATTAGCCTCCGAATCAACAGCCTTAATGCTGAATTTCGATAATCTACTCCTGGCGAACTCCCTTCATAAGCAATGATCACCCGCCACCAAAATAGAGGCTTAAATAGTAAAGCCAAAATTGTCCATACGCCAAAAGAACTAGCAAAAATCACTTGAGGCTTAAGACTAAATAAGTGATTAATGATTCTTGGAGATAGATAAGTGAAGTTATCTCCATAGCTCGACTCATCCTTATTGATCTCAATTACTCGAAATTTGCCAACGACTTCAACTTGAAGCTTTCCTTCTATCCCTTTGGCAAACCCTGGGAATAAACCTGTAAATACAGTTGTTTTTGGGAATAGCTGGGTAAATTCACTCAAAGCAGGTTGCCAATAGAACCACGCTACTGGCAATAGCCATGCTACACGAAGATTATTTGAATTTTGCATTTTGACTGAGTTATGTAGAATTTGAGCGAAGGGATTAGTGTTGGTCAAGATTAAAATATGTTAGTGTAACGAACTTCTTGCCACTTGCAAAATGCAATTTTGCAATACTTTTGCTGTAAGACTTAAAAAAACACACTAACCACAGGAAAGAATTAGGCAATTAGTCTATTAGGCTGGATATGAGGTGATATTTCTACCACCCTATTTTCTAACTTAAATAAAATTGAGAAATTCTGGACAAAATTGGAAAATCATGTTGATAAGATTATTGGTCAATGTGAAAGTTCATGGGATGCCGTCAGCTAATCTTTTTGCCATTTGTTGTAACTATCCCTTTCTTTGCTATAGTTCACAACGCCAAAATCTCTAAGTATCGACTTGTAATAGATTTAATCGTAAATTGCTCCAACCACTTAGAATCAACAGATTTAATTTCTCCTGACAACACTCTTAAGATTCCTTCTGCCAGCGCTTGTGTATCACCTACTGGCACCAAATCTCCATACTTACCGTAGTCAAGAATTTCCTCTGGACCACTCTTGCAATTTGTAGAAATCACTGGGACACCAGTCGCCATTGCTTCAATTAGCACGTTGCCCAATCCTTCCCAAACAGATGACAGTACAAACACTGCTGCTTTGGACATGTAGGCGTAAGGGTTGTCTACAAATCCGGGTAGTGCGACATCTTCCTCCAAATTTAACTGCCTAACAAGTGTTTCCAATTCGAGTTGCTGGGAACCCGTGCCAAGAATCATCAGTCGAGCAGGTTTGAGTTTGCGTACTCGGGCAAAGGCTTGAATCAGCATTGGAAAGTCTTTCTGCGCCTCTAATCTGCCCACTGCCAAGATGACAGGTATCTGTTTTTGCTGAAGCCAAGGATGTTCAACTGGTTCCTTTGCCTTAGTTATTAATTCAGGCGTGATAATCGGATTGTAGATTGTATGTAACTTGGCGGAACTATTTCCAATAAGCACTTCTAAATCCTGAGATACACCTTTAGAAACACCTACCACTTTATCGGCAAAGGGATACAGAAAACGCACTAAAGTCTTTGGATTTGATGGGGTGAGACCCAAGAAATAAGCCAAATGCTTGAGCGAAGGCTGCACTCTTGGTAACGCTAATAAAGCCCCGTGTTCCCTAACTACAACTTTGGTGTGGACTTGTGAATACAATTTAGCCAAAATAGCGATCTCAGTGTTGTAATGAAAGCTTGCAATGAGAGCCTGGGGCTTTTCCTGTTGCAAGTATTTTGCTAGGGTTGAAATACTGTTACGTAATCTTGGGTTCCCTAAATCAACAACTTTTACTCCTTCTGGCAAGTGTTTTAGAAAGGGACCCGTATTCTTAGAAAGGACAATATCCACCTCAAGATTTAGCTCAATCAATCCTCTTGCTAAGTTAATTACGCCTCGTTGAACACCTCCTTCATCAAAGTTATCTAGGAATAAACTGATATCTGCTCTTCTCATTATCTGGACCTCAGGTACTAATAAGATCTCTATTTGGTTAACATATCAGTTCCGTAAACACCTTTCAGTAAGAGATTCATAGTCAAAACTGTTTACTATGGGAACTTCTATTTTCCTAATCTGGTTAGCGTCAAGAATTTTCCGCCACTGGCTAAACATAATTTTAGAGTGCCATCGTAGGCAACGGTTCCAGAAAGCCAATTTTCGGGCAGCGAAAAAGTAAAGACACTAACAAAATATCGTTTTAAATCAATATATGAGACATTGATCTAAGGTTTATCGTATTATTTAATAATATACACTAAAAATTACAAGAAATGTTGACCGTAGGAAGAATTTAAAAATATCCAGTAAAATAGGACTTACGCATTGACAAAATAGTAAAGATATGATGATTGTAAAGCAAGCGTTTATCTGATGGTGTTGGAGTGAGAGAACAGTCAAAACCCTCAACAGCTAAGTGTAATTGCAACCTCTACACTTTATATTTGCTGGCTGAACCAAAGTATGTGAGTTGTCTGCGCCTAGCGGAGATCATGTCAGAGTTGAGTCACGACAGTGTGAACCGTTTTTTATTGCGGGAAAATTACACACCCCAAGACTTGTTTGACGAGGTGAAAGGGGAACTTATTTTTGAAGGAGGAACAGCGAGTATTGATGATAGTGTCGTGGATAAGCCTTACCGTGACCTCAAAAGAACAGAGTTATTGGGATACTTTTGGTCAGGGAAACACAAACGAACCGTTAAGGGTCTCAACCTGATTACCTTGTATAGCTATAGCCAGTCAAGTTAGGACGCAGCAAGGGCAAGAACGGAGTCAATAGCATCATGAAGATTAGCTGAATCACGTAGGAGTTTGCGGATGCGAGATTTCAGCCAAGCCCAACATTTCTCAATGCGATTAAGGTCTGGAGAATATGGAGGTAGATAGACGACCTTACATCCTGCTGCTACTATCAAATCCTGAATGCGTCCACCATGATGAAAAGTAGCATTATCGATAATTACCCATTGCCCAGCCTTGAGCGTTGGAATCAAGCAAGATTCTAACCAGATTTCAAATACGTTGCGGTTGCAACAGCCTTTAATTGTAAAGGGGGCAATTAGTTGTCCATCTCGATATCCCGCAATCATATTAATACGTCCTTGGCGACGACCTGCTTTGAGTCCATGAATTCGCTCACCTTTTGCAGACCATCCATATCCATAATTATCACGTTCATCCATACCTGATTCATCAACGTAAACTAAGTGGGATGCTTTTGGATCGCCTAAGGCTGTGCGAAACTCATTACGTTTTTCTTCATCTCGTTCCCGATAACCATAAGTTTTTTTTTACGGGTAAATCCTATCTGTTTTAACGCTCGTGATATAGACCTTTGACTGATATTTCCCCATAATTCTGCCATCTCTGCTTGGGTCTTATCCTCATGCTCTTTGACAAATTCTCGAAACTTTTCCCAGTCGCTAATTTTGGGCTTCTGACTAGACGATGCTCTTGCCTTCACGGTTATATCTCCTGTTTCTTCCCGTCTCTCAAACCACAAGTTGATTGTGTTTCGACTAATCCCGAACAATTGACTGGCTTCATTTTTCTTCAGTCCATCCATTTCGATTGCTTGCATTACCTTTTGACGCAAATCGTAACTATATGGTTTTGGCATTGTTGTTGCTCAGATGTCTCGGTTTCTTTCTATTTTATGTCCTAACCTAGCTGGCTATAGCTATATTACACCGATATAGCAGGAAACGCATATCCAGTGAACTTTCGGATTTATGATAAACAGGAGGGCAAGACTAAAAACGACTATTTTTTAGAGATGATGAGACAAATCCGAGACTGGGGTCTGAAGCCGAATTGGGTGACGGGTGATAGTTGGTATGCAAGTCTTGAGAATCTGAAATTCCTCAGAAACGAGGGGGTAGGTTTTCTAGTTGGAGTTGCCAACAATCGTAAAGTTTCTCAAGAACAAGGCAAAGAAGTTCAGATACAAACCTTGGAGATTACTGATAGTGGGTTAGTGGTCTATCTCAAAGAATTCGGCTGGGTCAAGGTGTTTCGTCAGGACTTCAAAAACGAAGCTCGATATTACATCCTTCACCTCCAAGATTTAGAAGCACTCAAACAACTCACTCGCATAGAGTTCAAACAAGTCCATGACAGACATTGGCAAATTGAATGTTTCCACAGGGTTATCAAGCAAGTTTGTAATATTGAGCGCTTTCAGGTCAGGGATACACAAGCGATTCGTAATCATTTCTTTTGCTCCCTCCGTGCTTTTGCCAAGTTACAAAAGATGCGAATTGATGGCTTAATCGATAATTTGTATCAGGTATCGAGGGATTTATTTATACCTGTCATTCGTCAATTTATCTTGGAAAATCTCACACAATCTGTCTCAGTTTGACTTCATATCTCGCTATTTCTGTCAATGCGTAAGTCCTATAAAATTAGGGTGTAATTATCTAATGAAATATCTTTTGAGCCAACCAATCTAAATCTCTTTTCAGTTCCCTAAATAATGCTGCTATCCATTGTTGTTTTTTTAATGGAAATAAGTATTGATAAGGATGAAAAATTCTAGCCCCTTTTTTGGTATTAAGATGTCTAAATATGGGAACTAAAGAAATATCATTGCGGGTTGGATTTAATGGATTAGGATTGAGCCTGATTTTCACTAAGTTAATCGCTCTCTGTAAAGCATTAGTAGCCTGAAAAACTGGATCGCCATCTACCCACCAAGCTTGGAAAGGATGATTAGTGCAGAATGGGATGTTAAATATTTGAGCATACATAGGGATTCGGTACTCAATAAATCCAAGTTCTGGTTGCTCTATCTGAGAGTAAGCTTCTAAAAATATCTTTGGTAAACATACGACAATAAAAATACAACCCATCGGCTCTTGCTGATAGTTATAGGTCTTATTTACATATTCCAAAAATTTAAGATACTGCTCCCTGTGTTCAGGAACTTTAGGAGTAACCCATAACCAATCATTCTCAACTTCTTTGATTGGTCTTAGCCCAGATAGCAATATTTGATCTTGCTTCAGCATTGAAAAAAGCTGTTCAATATTGCCAAAAACTAGCATATCCCACTGTACGATTACCACGGTATCCCAAGATAAATATTGACCTCTCTCTCGATACCAATGCGTTAGCATCAAATCACCTTGAAGCCACTTCCATTGAGAATCTTTCTCCTCAGGAAAAGCGTAAAAATCGTCCAAGAGTTTATCTAACTGAAGTTTATAGTCATTTACTGTAGATAAATTACCACCATATACACCATAAATAGGGATGTTAGGATTATTCTGTCGCAACAGATTTAGACGGTTTTTACAAATATCTACTTCTTTATAAAACCAAAACAAAATAGCTATTTTCATACTTTACCTAAAAGAGGAAATGCGGCAAAAATGTCTCTATGCTTTATAGCTATCCCTTCTCATATCGTAATCAGGACCTTTACCTCTAATATAATTTGCTACATATCTTACATAGTGCATTGCATTAGATATATAGCATTCCTTTTGGCTACCTAGAATCGTGATATTTGAATTTGATGTTCTTCTATGTGTGGGAACCTTGCCTGCATAAAGGGGAGTCAATTCACTAGGATAATAGTGAGCAGTTAGAGATTTGCGACTGAATCGTGGATCACGATTGTTGTAAGCTCCATGAATAGTGTAGGGATGCCAGAAAAGTACATCACCCTTTTTGAGTGGAAAACTGCGATATTCGTAATTACCCTCATTAATTAAATTGTTGATCTGTTTTACAAAGGTGTCATGGTCGGAAAAATTTGAAGCACTTTTCCGTTCAATCACTCTACCCTTGTGACTACCAGGAAGAACAAAAAAGCAGCCTGCATCTTCATGGATGTCTTCCAATGAATACCAAGCGGCAACCATTTTTCCAGGTGGTTCTGAGTCTAGATAGTAGTGATCTTGATGTTCGACAGTCCCTGTTGATTTGTCAAAAAACATATTTTGCATCATTACATAACTAGATGCTTCTGACAGTACATTAAGGACCGCAGTAATGTTTTCATCAACTAGGCATTCTTCCACAGATTGTGAAAATTGCTTCCAAAGTTTCAAGCTTGCAGGATTTAATATTGAGTTCTCTATAAATCCCTCTTGAGTCAGCTTTGGTCTTGTAGGAATGTGAGTATCCTGACTAAAAAAAACAAAAGAGTTGGAATGCTTGATTATCTCGTAAGAATCAAGAAGATATTGGATTTTAGAATGGTTCAACAAATTTTCGACTATTACATAACCATAGGAATCATAGTATTCCTTGATCTCATTTTTCTCACTTACGGGAAACTTGTTAAGGGGCATATCTAACCTCCAATATGTTTTTGTAAAAGCAATCTTAATTGTAAGTAATTTTAATTTTAGTGCAATATATTTATTTTTAGATTTATAATTTATTGAAGTATAAATTACTAACTCATATTAATTTACATAATACTTTAATATTCATTAATATCAAGGGTTAGTGACTAAATAATTTTATTAATACCAAGAATATTAATATATTTGGAAGTAGCTGTCTCTAAGCCAAATTGATCAAGCCAATATGAATCAACTGGTTTGGGATTACCAGCTAAAACTTGTAAAATTGAGTTTGCAAGGGCTTCACTATCTTCCACTGGAGTTAAGTAGCCATATTTACCTTCTGCTAAAATTTCCGATGGTCCACTTTCGCAGTCGGTAGATACAACAGGGGTTCCTAGTGCCATTGCTTCAATCAAGACGGTGGGTAAACCTTCCCAAGCTGATGAGAGGGCAAATACTGCCGATCGCGCCATGTAGGAATATGGATTTTGGGTATACCCTGGTAAATCTACATCCTCTTGGAGACCCAATTCTTGGATTAGTGCTTCTAGTTCAGGGCGATCGGGTCCCCAACCTAAAATTACAAGACGTGCAGGTCTAACTTGGCGTACTTTCGCAAAAGCACGAATTAAGTTTGGAAAATCTTTTTGGGCTTCTAGTTTACCTACTCCTAAGATTACAGGTATATCTGACAAGTTAAACCAAGGATGCTCTAAAGGTTCTTTGGCACTCGTTAGCATCTCATCGTTAATGACGGGATTATAAATTGTCTGAATGCTTTCCAATGGTAGAGAAGCTGTACGGGCAAGATCTTGAGCAACTCCTTCAGAAACAGCGACGATCCCATCAGCCCAAGGATATAAAAACCGTGCGAAGAGCGGAGCCAATTTCCCTTTCAGTTTAGTGGCATTTCGTGCAGTTTTAGAAAGTTGATTATGTTCAGCAACCACCAGTTGCAATGGAACTCCAGCAATACGTTTAGATAATAATGCAATTTCATTAAGATAATGATCGGCTGCTAGCAAAGCATTAGGACGTTCTTGTTTGATGTAGCGAACTAGTCCTGGTAAACTCATATACAAATTGGGAGCTTTGAGATTAATAATCCGAGTTTCTGTAGGCATTCTCCATAAATGCGTTGTCTCTTCTCGATTTAGGATTAAGTCAATATCAACACCAAGTTTGACAAAGCTATGGGCAAGACGGGCGGTAATACGTTCAATTCCACCACCACCAAAAGAACCAATAAAAAAAGCTACGCGAGGATTGGTATTTGTCATTGTATCTCAAGGGGAATTTAAAGATAGTTTGTTTGTTTAGAATTTACACTCAAATAGAGCAAAGTCCTTTTTTGAAAAGCGGTGCGCGGCTTTGCCGCGCACCGCTTTTCAATCACTGGGAAGGGAGTAGCTGTTGGGTTTGCAAAATTTCTTTTAATGGAACTTCTTTAGGTAGAACTTCTGATTTTAGAGATGTTCCGTTAGGAAATACTGAGCTTAATTTGACTTTTAGAGGTTCACCTTTGATTTGGACATTCATTTGCTTGCCATCCCAAGCCCAGTCAATAAGGTTGCCTTCAATCAATTGACCTTTGACACTGATTGATTTGCTCAACCAATCCTTAGGAATTCCTGCACCAATAATTAAAGTGGATGGAGTGGTGGAACGATCAACGCAAGTCAACATATCTAGCTGAAGCAGGAGCATCTCCGCAGATGTCCAATAATGGGGAGTGAGTTGGGTGGCGCTAACTCGTCCTCGCAGCCTTTGCCATTGGGAAAAGCTATTGGGTAATGCGTTATCACTTAGCTCATTGCGATCGCCTGACCAAGTATATAGACCAGAAGATGCTTGATTTTGCCAAGTCCATTTGAGTGCTTGCCATACCCACTCTGGCTGATCGAGCAGCACCCATTGATGAGCCTCAGCAATATTTGCTTGGATGGATGGAGATGCTGGGGTAAAGGCTCCAGACTTATCTTTTAAACCTGCCCAACGTTTTTGGAAAACTTGAGTGAGGGCAACGCGATCGCCTTCAGCAATACCACTGGGCCAGAGTCCATCGGTAAAGGCAGAAAATTCAGGTAGTTTGATTTTTGACTTTGGCTGTTGATTGGCTTGCGTAGATATAGGATTATCTTTTTGCCAAACTGCTTTTAAATTTTCGGCTTGCGATCGCCATAGCTTCGCAGACTCTGGTTGCTTGAGGCGATCGGCTAAAGTAGCCGCATCAAGCAAAGCGCGATAACTAATTACATTAGCCGAGGGATCAAGATTAATGGTATTTGGAGTATTTTCCATTTTTCCTGAAGAAAGATCAACCCTTATTAATTCAGAGTTCTCACTGAAAGGTGACTTAGCAGCATTTAGGATCGGATACCCCGGACGATTGGTCGCTAACATATCACCGATCAATTTGGCTTTGCGCTGAATATGTGACCATAACCAGCGATCGTAGTCGGGCTGATTGAGGGCGATCGCGACTTCTTTGAGCGCCCAGATACCTAGGGCAGGAATATCGGCTTCAGGAAGGGTGCTGTTAATGAAATCATTTTCAGCAAAATAGGGGGATAGTTGCCTAGCTAAATCCAGTTGTCCTGCACGAGCTAAAGCTACCAGTTGGTAAGCGCCATCACGGAAGCGCGATAGAGGATAGCTAACGGGATCGCTAGGGTAGGTGCGATTGCCAGCGATTCCCATCGTGAGGTGTGCGATTTGGGCTTTTAAGCTGTCTACAAATTGTGGATCTGGTAAATCTAGGACTAGATTTGATGTGAGTGTAGTCGATGGTGTCTCTATATCAGCGATCGCCTGACTATCTTCGATGAGAAGATTTGCCTGATCACTAGGGTTAAGCTCAATGCGAGCATAGCTCCATCCATGCGGATCTTTCCATTGCGAACGGTCGGATTGCTCACGACTCCATCCTGATGTACTTTCACTGCCTAAATAGACCTTTGCCTGTTTGGGAAGATCTTTAATTGACCAGCGATCGCTAATCAACAAACGATTTCCATTCCAATCGAGGGAGGGAATGGCTGCGCCTGCGGGACCAACACTGCGAATTGCGACAACTAGGCGATCGTCACCACTAGTTAAAGATTTGAGATTTAGTTGCCAATTTCCTGCTTTGGGCAATGACCAAGAGGCTTCGTAGTACTTAGTTTTCGTGAGTATTTTCGGCGCTTTCTGAGGAGAAAAATCGGTAAATTGTTGCTGAATTTCATTCAGAGGAATGCGATCGCTTGTCGTTTTGATATTGCCTTGGCGATCGACCACCCAAATCGAAACCCCAAAACTACCTGCCTGTGGACTAAAACTACCACCGATATCATGAAAAGATTTATTGGTGGTAGAGCTTGTAGGATTGGCTAATACGACATGACCCGTATTACGCAATCCAAAATCGGCAGGACGTAGCTTTATTTGGGCTTCCACTTGCTGTTGGGGTGTACCATAGTTCCAGAGATTAGCAGCGATCGCTGTGAACTGAGTCCGATTATTGATCCCCGCACTGACAATCAGAATTACTGCAAGAATGAGACTAATTATCCGTAAACGGGTTAAAAAACTAAAAGCAACTACAGTCAGTAATAGAGGGATGAAATGCAGAGAATAGATAAATGTCTCATCAGCACCATAGATGCTATGCATTCCAATCTGAGCTAATAGAGTCAGTCCGAGTACAATCCGTAACTTGTTATGCTGCTTGATTGTCACAAATGCCCACAAGCCCAAGCCCAATAAGGCAGTCCAACTGACAATAGCAGCGATTCCCCACACACTACCTGATGCTGGAGCTAGGAGACTAGCTTCAATTTTTACCCAGTCAGGGCGAATTGGAAAATCCACAAACTGAGTGGCGGGCATGACCATTGTCTGATAGAAGAAAGCACTCAGGAAGGAGAGAGTGCCACCACTTGCCGCCGCAATAAACTTCTTTTCACCAATAAAAGTCCCTGGCTGAAAAGGAAACCCAGAATTGGTAAATACAATCCGTTGCAAAATCCATAATCCTGTCGCCAATAGTAAAGAACCGACAAAAATCTGGATTGCTTTTTTCCAGCGATTATTTACCAACGTAGCCAAAATGCCCACCATCGAATTAGTGATGGTAATACTCACAGTGATGACATTAATGGCAATATACCAAGCACCCGTAAAGGGACGAAATTGAGCCAACGTCACAAAAGCCAAGCCTAAAATGAAGGTCAGAGAGGCGAGGGGAAATGACTCAGGAATAATCAGCCAAAAAATTGAAGCTGCACTCACAGCCCCCACTAGACTCAATAAAGCTGAATCTAGTCGATAGCAACCCATGATTCTAAATAAGGCGTAAAGCGAACCAATCCAAAGTGTAGAGATACCAACTGCTACGAGTCTAGCTGCGGCAAGAGGATCAAGGTGGAAAAGCTTACCAGTAAGAAAGACTAAGGGAAAAACGATGAGAGGAAATAGAGGGTGTTTATTATTGCGTCCAAAATCGCTATTGAGGCTGGTGATATTACCAAAAACAGTGGGGATATCCCCGCCAAACCAGACATCTTGAGCATACAAATCCGTGAAAATAGGTGCAGGAAGCTGATAAGTACCAATATAGGTAGCAATGGCGATCGCGATCGCTAAACCCACTGCTATCAAAATATCAACTCGATACTGGCGAATATACTTAGCCAATGGTGAAGCAAAGTTAAAATTAATTGCTTTTAGTCTATTCATTTTCACCTAATCTACTCTCGCATCCTAATCTTTTTAGCAGGGATACCACCAACAATGGAATAAGGCTCTACGTTTTTAGTGACAACTGCTCCAGCCCCAATTACTGAACCTGTACCAATCGTGCAGCCATCTAAAATTGTTGCTCCTGCCCCAATCCAGACATCATCTTCAATAACAATTCCTTTCAGGCTAGGAGTTTGTTGTCTAAAGGGAATATTGCGATCTTGTAATCCATAATTAACAGGCACAATCGTAACCTGTGGTCCAATTAAGCAACCATTACCAATAATTAAATCACCATGTCCATAGAGAATTGTGAATGAATTCACAAAAGATGAATGACCTATTTGAATTGTCCCACCATAGGTACGGAGAAGTGCAAATGAACTAATTAAAGTATTATCACCAATAATAATCTTTGATTTGTCGTGATTAGCGGGATCAGCTTCTAACGCTGCATATTTACCAATATTGACATTTTTGCCAATAAAAATCCTCTTTTTATTACCCCTTATGTCAGCTAATATGCTGACATCTGAAGACTTGCCAAGTGAGCCGAATTTAGATTTCTGATATCGCCAAATCATCCATTTGAAAATCAATTTAGGTTTCATAAAATCATTGAATATATATGAATATTATTTAAATAGATGATTAAGCTAAATTTCAGACAAATTGCTTTAACCATTTAATCCTTCTAAAAACCAAGGATAATCCAATTGAGCAACATAAGATTAGTAAAAAATTAATAATAATACCTAATAATGGCGCTTCAACAAAAAGATGGTCAAATCTAAAAGCTCCTTTAAATATAAAGAAAACGTGAAATCCATAGATCCCCAGAGAATATCTTGAGATAAACTTAATCAGTCTAGGTACTTGATACTTTGATAAAATACCAAGATACAAAAGCAACCAAGAAGCAAAAAGTAAAGAAAGTCTCATGTAATGATCTAGAGGTGCTTGATCTACTTGGATTAAAATGCGATTACTGGTTAAAATCCATTCTAAAAGAAAAAATGTTAATCCCAAAGTAAATAAAGCAACTAGTTTAGTTTTTAGCCATTGAGTAAGTTCATTTAACTTTCCATCTTGATATTCTTGTACAGTAATTGCAGATGCAAAAATATAAGGTAAGAAGTTGAGAGGATGATAGTCCCAATGAATAATATTGGTGATAACTTTGAAATAAGGGCTTTGAAAATTTGTATAATTAGCGATCGCCTCAATAGCTGAAGCTAAAAATAGAAGAGCAGATGAAATAAATAGTAAAAGATAACTAATTTTCGATCTTGTCGAACTAGCTTCTTGTTTGCTAAGTAAGGAATTAAAAATTGCTGCAAGCGTAGTTAAGAAGATTAACGAGAAAAAGAAGAAATACGGTGTGCTATTACCACTAACTATAAATTCTAGGAAAGACTTTACTGATGAGATAGATTGCTTTATCGATTCAAATTTCCCTATAAATAAAATATCAAAAGCAGTAATCGCTGTAACCCAAAACAGGTAAAGAGATAAAAGTTTTGGCAGGCGATTGCGAATAAAATAATTAATTCCTGAATTTGTGCTTTTGTAGTAGAAGAGAAAAAGAGAAATCTGGAAAAAGACTGGTACAGCAAGAGCGCCAAACATTCCGCTTAATATGTACTGGCTTAAAGCGTAAGTCCAACTATTTTCTACTAGTATTTCTGGAATATTAAAAATCTTGGTTTTATATGCAACTATAGCGATCGCAAAGATTGACCGTAAGAAATCAAATCCTTCAAATGTTTGTGCTTTTGAGGAAGTGGGATTATTATCAAGCGAAGTTAATGAGGCTTTCATGATAACTGAATCTTGCATTTTCTAAGAAATAAAAATATAGGTTGAGTATTACTATCCAGTCTATTGAGGCTTTAAGTAGTACAAATAGATTTTTGAAAGCGCCGCTTCACGGCGCTTTCAAAAATCTATTTGTATTTTAATTCATTACAACGCATTGTATATCTAGTTACTATATATGTATTGACTAGAATTTTAAACTGGTAAATTATTATACTTATGACTGGATTTTAAAATAAAATAATCTTGGATAAGATGTGGGGCAGTTAAATATACAAGAGTTAGCAACCCAAATAGCCGATGGAAGCTAAAGGGAAAAATTTCATAAGTAGGCATACAAATAATTAGAAATACTCCTAAATATACTAACGAAGAATGCTCAGATTTACGTGTTACAAGCGACCATAAAGCAATTGGTATAGCAAGCACATAGTGATGCTCCCATACAGAAGGTGAAAGTAAAAGACTCAGAGCGATCGCGTCAATTGAATGTCCATAAAACCTAAAAATATTATCCAACCAAAGCTTTTCACTCTCATTAATGTTTTTGATGATCTTGGAATAAATCTTTTCGCGCTGAATAAATCTAAATATAAACCAGACAAAAATTAAGATGTTTAATAAGGCAACCACTATAGGTACAATACTAAAAAAAATATCTACTTGAAATAATTTATTTGGTATTTTAGCAAGATTAAAAATTAGACTCCATATTGAATTGTTTCTATAATTACTTGGCTTTTCAGGATTTCTAAAATACAATAAAAACTGATCCCATAACGTCAAATCATGCAAAAAATTTGTTTGAATTATAAAAATAGTTATAAATCCGACAGATACGCCTAAAATAGCCTTCCATTTTTTTGTAGATAACCAAGGAAGTAATAGTATCAAAGTATATAGTTTGATATGACCACCTAAAGCCACTGCTAGCCCAGCAATAAAAGGGGTGCGATTAATTAAAAGAATACCTAATAAAAATGAGTTAAGAATCCACAAATTCACTTGATCAAATGTCAAAGTTCTTGCAAGAGGGTAATTAAACACAAAAAGTGCTGAAATAATTAATGATGCTGGAAGGGCTTTGATTTTTAGGTGTTGAGCGAGAAACAACGTTAGATAGTAAGCTAAGATGATTTGCAAAAACTGAGCGCACTGATAAAAATATGATACAACTGTCCAAGATTTAATATCATCGGCAAAAGCAAATAAGGGATTATAAGCTGTGATTTGATGTGTCCAAAAAAGAGCTTGAGCTAATAGTGGTGGATACAAATAACAATTGGGATCGCCAGCATAAGGATTTAATCCATTAAGAATTGCTCTAGCAGCATTTTCATAACACATGAAATCACTGCTTTTTACGTGAAAACTTTCAACTTGGATAAACAAGAGTTCTAAGAAAACTAATACTGGTAAGATGATAGGAACTAATGTTACTAAGTTTCTTTTCGGATTTTGGCAGATCTTTAAGTATGCTTTGGTTACAAGAAGGATAGTAGTAAAGAATCCAAATAGCTCAAAAGGCTGACTTTCAATTGTGTTAGGTGCAGTTCCGTCGTATGTAGACTCAACAATTGGTAATTTCAGTTGCCAAATTATAAGCGGTAATATAATTGCTACTAGTAATGATATGAAATAAGTAAAATAAACACCTATAGATTTTTTTCTATTCACAATCTATTGCTGATCAATTTTTATATATAAACTGAATATCCATGTGGTACCAATTCACGAAAGTGCGACAACATTTTCGTGAATTAAAAACTAAATTTAGCAAGGTTTTTTAAAAATAAAAATGGCGCAGCTATTTTTATTTTTGGTATTACGCATTTTATCGTAGGGGCAGTTCATGAATCGCTCCTACGATAAAATGCTGTTTTCAAAGTGTTTTGCGTAAGTCCTTGCTATTTATTTAATTACGACGCGCAATACACATTAGCGACAGACCAGCTTCAGGGGAGTAGGGGTTTATGCCTGACAATAGCTGTCCTAGTCGATACCTCCAATGAGGTGGTTTGCCAAGTCTCCCATTTAGAACCTCAGCACCAACCGTATGATTGTGTGGATAAAGTTTGACTTTAAAATCCATTGACTCCAAAATTTTGAGAAACAGCGCAGGCGTAACACCATCTCCCGGTTTATGGTGTGTTTCAGTAGCTAAAGCACTAAGGCGTTCTTCTTTAGGAGTATGGAGCTTGGTTATAAACAGTTGGTAAATCAACAGTCGAACTTTATAGAAAAGCATAGCTACGCCTCTATAGTTCCAAGCTGTAAGCTGTGGATCATGATCAATGATCAGCAGTCCTCCAGGTCGGACAATACGGGCAGCTTCTTCTAGGGCTTTAGACATATCATCGCAGTGATGAAGCGTAGCATTGACCGCAACAATATCTGCAAAGCCAGAAACTAATGGCAAATTTTGTGCATCAGCTAGAAGAGGAGTATAGCCAATTTCCTTAGCCATTTCCAAAGCTCCTCGACTGACATCAACGCCAATTAAAACTTTGGGCTGACCACCTAGTACTGAATATAGATTGCCAGGACCACAGCCAATGTCAACGACTATTTTGTCGTCCCATCCGCCTTCTGTAGCAGCAATCCATCTGTCCTTAAATGCATCACTCCGATGACAGGCTTCAAAATATGTTTTTGCCCATTCAGGATGTCCAAAGTAATAACTGTTTGCTAACAGATAAGGACTAGGATTAGGAATTTCACATTCTGGAATACTTGAGGAAAAGTTTACTGCATCATTGGATGATACATATTCTCTCAAAGTGCTAGATATTATGTCCAAAATTAAAATTACCTCCTATAAAACCAAGAAATTTAAATTAGAAATTCGGTATTCTGGTTTAAAATATTTTTACTTAATGAATTAAAATATTTATAAATACATTTTACATGAATATATATTATACCTGAATAATATATATTCATGTTGTGAAAAATCTTTGATTTAAAAATTCTTTACTATTCTCAATAATGTTTAATATTAATTAGGACATTTTCCCCAAGGCGATCGCTGAAATACCACTTAACATTAGTCCAATTCCAAACCACTGAACTGTTGCTACTTTTTCTCCTAATAAAAAAGCTCCTGTCATTGTCGTTGCTAAAACCGTTAACCCAATGATGACTGGATACGCTACCGAGAGATTAAATTTACCTAGAACTACAATGTAAAATACTGTACTTAAACCATAAGCAACTAACCCTCCCAATAAATAGAAATTCAATGGATTTTGACCAGAACCTAACTTAAGAAGTGCTTGGGCTATAGTATTCAGTCCTACGGTAATTAAGATCAGTATTGATGAAATCAGAAAACTTTGCATAATTTACTAAAAAGGTACAGTCTATTACAGTCTATTTTTTATTGTGAATTGAATCTTTGAAATCCCAAAGTTCAAGTTTTTTAGGATAGGGTATCTGGACATATTTCCCTAATAACTTTTCCCACCATCGCGGCGGATGTGGTAAAGAGGCAACTTGAATACTCCGACAACCTGATATCCAAGCACCAAAAACATCCGTATGCCGACTATCACCAATTACAACAACTTGTTTGGATGTTAGTTGCATTTGTTGCATTGCCTTACGAAATGAACTCGGAAATGGTTTTTTCGCTGGACTAATGGCAGGTATGTCTAAGTGGTGAGACCAATATTCCACACGATAACGCCTTTTACCATTCGACAAAAAGAAAAATTTAATTCCTAAATCCTTTGCTTGTGCAATCCAATCTTCGGCATGGGGAGATAGGTAGCGATCGTCTTCAGAAACAATGGTGTTATCGAGATCGAGGATTACTCCTTGAATTCCCGCAGATGTTAGACGATCAAGATCAATAGAAGCTAAAGTATCAGCTTTGCTAGGCAAAGAAGTCATTTGTTAACCTTTTGATTATTTATATTTGGTTAATGTTTAATCAAAATTGTGCAAATAATGTCGCAAAACAAATGTAGTGGCAATTCATGAATTGCCACTACATTTGTTTTGCGTAAATCTTAATTTAAGTAATAAACCCATATTTTTTTAAAATTAAAATACCAAACGTTGTGGCAACCCAAGTCAGTACGGTTAATAAGATTGGTTGATCGTTTAACAATACTTCTTCTGGACGCTCAGTTTGCCCGCCTACCTCAGTATCAGCACTGCGACGGGCAATCTCTTGGGGATCACTCAACAATTGATAACGAAAAACTCCATACATGACAAAAGGTAATGTGACTAGCATCCAAGATGTGGAAGCACCGCGCACAATTGGACCAGAACTCCAAAGCGCATAGGTAATGATCGTCCCGTTAGTTGCTACGTTTTCCATGCGATTTAACAAAGATAGCGAGTAGCGATGGAGGACGGCGCGGGATTTTTTGCCTCTTAGCTCTGATAGTCTCAGTTCCGCTTTACGCTTCTCAATGCCTAAAAATAGCGCAAGCATGGCGGTACAAAGTATAAACCATGAAGATAGAACGATCCCCGTCGCCGCCGCACCAGCACAGGCTCTAAGAATGAAGCCGATCGCAATGGCAACGACATCTAAAATGACAGTACGTTTGAGGCGGAGATTATATAAAACTTGGAGAATGGCATAACTGAGGATTGCTAATCCTAATCCTGAGTCGCGCCACCAACTAATCGTCAAGGTTGATCCCAAAAGGATGATTGCCATCGCGATCGCTGTAGGAACGGCAACTACTCCAGAAGCGATCGGACGTTTTGACTTGACTGGATGTTGGCGATCGGACTTCACATCAAGAATGTCATTAATCAAATAAAAGCTACTGGAAGTAGCACAGAAAAGGGCAAAAGCTAGTAAGCCGCCAAATAAAGATCTGGTTGTGATTTCAAAGGCAAAAAGTGGAGCTGCAAATACAACTAGGTTCTTAGTCCACTGTTTCGGTCGCAGTGCTTTTAAATGAGCAGAAAATACTTTGAAACTCGATGGTTTAGTTGATTTTTGGGGTTGACTGATAATTGGGTTATCATCAACCTCCAGATTTTGCTCTTCTTTTTCGATCGCCATAGTTTTTGAAGAAATAATTCTATAAATTTAAAGATTAACTATTTAAACCTGCGATGTCTTCGTATAAAGATAAGTATCGATTAGCCTGCACCTCATTGGCAAACTCTCGTAAACTTTTGGCTCTGGCATGAGCCTGCAATTTTTGATGACGATCTTTGTCTTCGAGTACCCAAATAATCCCTTGAGCCAGATCGGTAATTTCAAAGGGAGTTACTAGATAGCCATTTTGCTGATGATCGACAATATCTCTCACTCCAGTATTACTAAATGCAACCACAGGCGTACCACAAGCCATAGACTCAGAAGCAGTTTGCCCAAAGGCTTCTTGAATGGATGGCACAATCGTCACATCGGCGGCTGAATAAACTAGTGATAGAGAAAGATCATCTTTGAAATATCCCAAATAATGGGTTTTAAATCCCAAATCGATTTCTTTCTCTGGTTTAGATGCGCCAAAAACAACTAGCTCTACGCGATCGCCCCAACCATGTTGAGCAATTTGCTGAAGCGCAGGCTGCAATAGGTGAAATCCTTTTCTGGGATCAGAAGTGGGATTAACTGCTCCAAACAGAATTAGCTGCTTATCCTGTGGCAGATTTAGCAACTGACGGGCTATGGATTTATCAATTGGTTTATATGTCTCGGTGTCTAGCCCTAAAGGAATTGTTTCTACTCTGGTATTTTGGAAAATTGAGCTAGATTTA
This sequence comes from uncultured cyanobacterium, assembly GCA_963703315.1. Taxonomy (GTDB): domain Bacteria; phylum Cyanobacteriota; class Cyanobacteriia; order Pseudanabaenales; family Pseudanabaenaceae; genus Pseudanabaena. Next base: position 1,323,177 of record OY969811.1, read on the forward strand.
GCACAATCTGCCATCCATGAAGAAGTTGCCACAATAGTTAGGTTGAGATTTTGCCAAGCCTTTATTTTTCTTTGCAAAACCCAGTTAGAGAGATCATTAGGGCGATCGCTACCCAGTTGGGGACAGCTACCACAAGATACTTTGTATTTTTCGCATTCTTGGGTATAGACGCAGCCACCCGTAAAGGGCCACATATCATGGAGAGTCCAAACTAGGGGCTTTCTAAATTTAGGCAATGTCTCAATTTGCAGATAGCCATTACAAACCCAATGTAAATTAATGATATCTGGCTTGATCTGAGCAACCCTTGAGGCAAGGACATCAGGAAACCATTGAGGAGAGAAAGTGTCGTATTTGTGTTTTGGATAAAGCCGCAGTAGTAGTCCCGACATTGGGGGACCTAATTTAGTCAAGAGTGATTTGTCAGCCGTGACAGTGCGATCGCTACTAAATTTAGCGCGTACTAGCATTTGCGAAGAGCATCCTATGGACTGCAATCCTTGACTCAATCGATAAGCAGCCCTTGCGCCTCCATTGTCAATATCAGAGGTACTCAGATGTAAAACTTTCATATTTATTAGGGTTTAGTAAAGCGTTATTGCTTAGCTAGTTTTTTTAGTCTGCAATAATCCCTTACGTTCCATCTCCTTCAAAGATTCCTGTAACACCTCTGGTTTAAGTGGCTCTTGATGCAGATACCAATCGAGATACTGCGAGAGTCCATCCTTAAGGGAAGTTGGTTCCCATTTGCCTAACTGTGTTTCGTAGTGACTCATGTCGGCAACAGCATGACGAATATCACCGATGCGGAAACGTCCTGAGATTTTATAGTCAGCTTTTTTATTGAGAAGCTGGGCGATCGTTTCGACAACATCAATCAGAGTTACAGCTAGTCCACTGCCAACATTGATTGTCGTATTCAAAGTCTGGTCAGCGGTCATAGATTTAACCACAGCATCAGCAATATCGCCGACAAACACAAAATCTCTCGTCACTAAGCCATCTTCAAAAAGCTCCAATGGCGTTCCTTGAGAAATGGCATTGGTGAAAATACCAATAATGCCAGTATAGGGATTGCCTAGCTCTTGTTTAGGTCCATACACATTCTGGAACCGTAATGTCACCAAGTCGATCGCCTGACTCTCGCAGTAAACTTCTAATAGCTGCTCTTGCCAAAGCTTAGTTAAACCATACACAGAAGTAGGCTTAGTAAGATAGGTTTCGCGCATGGGCAAGGGATTTAAAATTTCACCCTCAGGGCTACATACTTCCCAAATACCGCTTTGGAGGTTCTCTAGATTTCTGCCCTTAGGATAGAGAACTGACTTCCCATCGGTGTAAGCGCCATCACCATAGACAGCACGACTGGAAGATAGAACCACACGGCGAGGCTTATGCTGGAGAGAGGAAATTAGCTCTAATAATTTTGCTGTACCGTTGGCATTGTCCTGTACATAGCGACTAATCTCGTACATTGACTGCCCCGTGCCAGTTTGGGCTACTAAATGCACAACAACATCCGTACCTTCGATAATCTCTTTGTAATTAGCAATATCCTGAATATCGGCTCTAATACATTGAGCGCGAGCTTTTAACTCTGGCGCGAAATCCTGCGATTTGGTATGTACCTGTGGATCGAGAGAGTCAAGCACAATTACTTCAAATTCAGTGGGGATTTTTTCAATCAACCACTTGCCAATAAACCCTGCACCACCAGTAATGAGAACTTTCATAGATATAATTTTTGCTAGTTAATATTGGTTTTTACGAGAATAGGCGGTGTATTGTACCGCCTATCTAAAATTAGTATTTTTTAAATTTAAAACTACTCATCGCTAACTCATCTAGTTGTTTATGCTTGATTCGCAAAAACACCTTTCTGAGAAAATAGTAGGGAAAGAAAACGGAAATTTTTGCCTGTTCTAGCAGAAATGGAACAGTTTTTTCTTGATCCTTAGGCTCCTCAGCTTTAAGGGAATAATCATCCAAAATATTTCCTACTGGGATGCGAAAGCCCCGACGATAGACATTCATATAGTTGGAGCCATGCACGACTTCAATCCACAGAGGCTTACAGAAAATCTTTTTCGCAGATTTACATACCTCATAGAGTTCTTTGTGAGGTCTGCATAGACAGGTATTAAAGGATTCAGGATTGTATTTTTCGATCAAGCTGATGAAATGATTGGCAAGCTCAAAATCAAAGTAGAGCTTCCCTTCAGCTAGCTGGTAGCCAAAGAAAAAGTTTAATGTCTCTCCATCTTTCGGCTCAAAGTGTTCTTGGATACACTGCACATAGTCTTTGTGAATCGCATCGTCATTATCCAGCCAAGTTGTAATCAGGTATTCACAATCACTGGGAATATATTCACGGACAACAGTTCTGACCTCATCAGGAAATGCGCCGTATGGCAGGGGACAATCTAAATAGACAGGAACAAAGTTTTCCCATGCCTTAGCATAGTCGGCAATTTTTTGCTTGAAAGGCTCTGGGGTATCGACATCAAAAAAAACTAGCCATTTGAAATTTTGATTAGACTGCTTCGAGACGGATGGAAAACAGTATTGATCAAATAGATTAAATCTCCTTTCAAGCCATGCGGGTTCACATCCTGGTCTGAGTTCTGGAAAACTTCTAACATTAAACTTGGTTAGAAAAAAATGATTAAACTGTCCCACTTTATTTTGTCCAGCGATTTTTTCAAGATTATGATCAATCATCGGCTAATTCCTGTAATTTCTACTACTTGCCCTGTTTTCGCACTTGAGTAGGCTGCATCTACAATCTGCATATTGATTGCTCCTTCAATACCGCTAGAGATAGGTGTGTGTTTAGTTTTAATACAGTCAAAAAAATGCGCCATCTGGCGATCGTACATAGATTGGGGGAAATGAGCCTTGCGCGGAAATTTAAAATTTGATTTTACCTCCACGATTTCTTCTTGTTTCTTGAATTTAGATAGTACACGATTAAAGAGGGAGTGATCTGAACTTTTTGCTTTTTTGCTATTTGGTAGTAGCAATCGCGTAGGAAATATCTGTCCAAAACCCTTTTTACCATAAAGCTGTGTCCCTGCAAGGGGGCTATCAACATAGGGTTGACACCAGCCTGATTCAATGTAGGAGGTTGTGCCATTATCCCAGTTAATGATAATTACACCTGTATCATCGACATCGAAATTTTGATCACAATCTTTATAATATGTGCCGATTTTGGCAAATACGCTTACAGGCTGCGGATCGCCAATCAAGAATCTAGTTGTATCGATCGCATGAATACCAACATCAGCGATCGCCCCACCTCCCGCCAATTGCTGATCAGTAAACCAGCCTTCAGGTCCCCAATGAGTATGCACGCCATAGCCCTTAGTGCGAACAATTTGACCAAGCTGTTCAGCCTGCGATCGCAACCATAAAACCTCTTCATCAAACCGCCAACAATGGGCGACGACTAAAACAGTTTGCGATCGCAGGCTTGCCTCGATTACTTCAGCACTTTCAATGGCATTAAGCGCCATTGGTTTCTCTACCATTACGGGAATTTTGGCATTGAGGGCAGCGATCGCCTGTGGGGCGTGTAAGAAATTAGGAGTACCGATCACTAAAGCATCAAATTTGGCTTCAGCAAGGGCTTCTTCGATGGTTACATATTGATAGGGGATCGAAAATTTTTGAGTGAAGTCAGTGGCTTTATCTAAAAATTTTTCAATTACTGCAACTACTTCCCCACCTTGATTTTTGACAGCTTGAGCATGAACATGAGCGATATGTCCCGCCCCTGCAATTGCTACTTTGAGAGTCATAATATTTCCTTTTTTACTTGAGAGGTTGTCCTATTGGACATTGGCAAATATTAAAAAATGAGGTTAATCTTAAAAAATAGAAAAAAGTAGAGATTTTTAATTTCCCTCTGGATTAATTTAAACTCTCTACTTTTTCAGTAACGGCTCAAACTGTTTTAATTGCGATAACCACTCTATGGAAAGACGACAGCCTTCATCAAAGGTAACAACTGGGGCATAGCCTAAGATTTTCTCGGCTTTGGTAAAAGGAAGCTTATATTGAGATTGCTGCAATTCTGCCATCATTTCATTAACAACGGCTTGTGGTTTTGGCGCGATTTTCTGGACTGCTTCGACTTCTACTACAGGTTGTGTTTTCTTTCGTTTGGGAATTACATTTTTGAGGTTATCTTTGAGGTCTTCAGGCACTGAGGCGAGAAGTTTCTGGACAAATTGAGAGTTAGTAATTGCACTGATTAACTCCTGTTTGCGGCTACGCGGAAACTCAGGAATTGGCAGGGTGGGAATCTGGGTGGGATCAACGCCAAAGGCTTCCGCAAAAGGACGATAAAAATCAAACCATGTGATCTCTTCGCGATCGCCTACAAAAAATGCTTCCCCATCTGCCTCTGGCGTGGTCAGCCCTAGTTGGATGCCATGAATGAGATTGTCAATATAGACACTATTACAAACGCCTTTACCCTCATTGATAAAGTAGGCTGTGCCTTGAGAAAGCTGACTTGCCAAATCTGACACCCAACGCGATCGCGGACCAAAGACCACCCCAGGGCGAAAAATCACTACCTCAACAGAGCCACTTTTCCGTAGTTTCAGGAGCTTGCGTTCAGCATCAATTTTTGCGGAATGGGCGGCGAATTGCTGTTTTTCGACTAGAGGACTAGCTTCGGTAGTACCGATCGCAGGCGCAGAACGGTGGACAATCATCGAACTTAAGTAGACAATACGCTTCACGCCTGCTTTCTGAGCCGCTTTATAGGCAGGTTCTACACTACCGCGTATTAATCCGGGGCTACCCAAGACGGAGTGAATTACAACATCGCAACCTCTAAAGGCATCTGCTAATTGGGATTGATCAAAGGCACTGGCAATCTGATAGTTTGAGTTTTTTAAGGTTAGGCGATCGGCACTAGTTGCAGATCTTACAATTGGGCATATTTCATGACCTTGAGCATGAAATATCTCGGCGGCTCGATTACCAACAAAGCCACTAGCTCCCACAATCCCAATTTTCATATTTTGCCTGAAAGTAAGTTTACAAAAGCATATAAGGAAGCACCACAAAAAATCCTTATTTTCCTGCACTTCCCTTATGCTTCAAATTAGCATCTCTATACATGGCTATAGTCAAGTACCTGATGATGCCTAGATCAAAGTTTTAACATGGTCTGCCAGTCTCAGAGATAGAGCAAGAATCGTGAGTGTGGGGTTAGAATATCCTGCGGTTGGGAAGACAGAACTGCCTGCTACAAATAAATTAGAGATGCCATGTACTTTGCAGTTAGCATCTACGACTCCTTGCTTGGGATCGTTATTGATGCGCGTAGAACCAATATGGTGATGCATGGCTAAGTTTTCAAATTTCCAATCTTCTCGCTTCTTGGCAAACTGCAATTTACCTAGTCCCGCCTTGTCAAACTCCTCAGCCCAAATTTCTTGTACTCGCACTGCATTTTGAATGTCAATTGGATTCAATTTCCAATGCACCTCCACCTTGTTTTGTCCTAACAAATCTCGCTCTGTCCCCAAGGTGACTCGGTTATTAGGATCAGGCGCTTGTTCAATTTGATAGAAAATCTCAAACTTTGAGAACCTCAGTTTTTCGTAGGGCAAATAAGACCAATCCCCACGACGGAAACTGGGAATTTTGCGGATCGCTGCCCAGAATCCTGCTGCCACAAGATAATCAGTACCACTTAAAGCTGTGACCAAATTTTTGGTGATGTCTGACAATGATTGGCGATCGCGTATTGCCGATAGAACCGATCGCAACGCTAAGGTTGCCTCTCTCTGACGCTCTTGGGGTCTGGGAAATAGCTGAGCGCCATTATTGAGGATATGCTCACGCCGCATCAAATCTTCGGATAGACGTACTCTTGCCATCACAGGAACGCCTTTGGTGCGGTAGATGTCGTAAAGGGCTGTTTGCTCTAACAGTTTATGGTTATAGGGGATCAGTGAACAGCTTAGGATGGGACGATCCATAAAATATCGACCGACAACATCATTTTGGTTTCCTAAGCCCGATGTTTGCTGCTTATTTGATGCCAACAATAAGCGGGCATTTTCAAATCCACCCGTTGCCAAAATAAATATCTTGGCACTTAACCAAACTTGTTTATCTTTTGATGCAGCAATCCGTAAACGGGTGACGGTTTGATTACTGTCATCGGTCACAATTTCAACGACGGTGGCATAAATGATCGTTGTGATGTTAGGAGTCTGCTTAATTTGCTGTGGATATTCCTCTGTAAATGGATAGCGCAACCCATATTGACTCATCGATGTGCCAATGCGATCGCTTTTAAAAGGTAACTGCACCGCCCGACGATCTTCCCAATCCTCTGGCTTATAAGAATATGGTCCAATTTGACAAACCTGATGCGCTCGTTCGTAAAAAGGATCAAGGTGAGACCTATTAAAAGGCCAGCCACTATAAGGCAACCAATCTCTCTTTTCAAAATCAATCTCATCTAAGGGAAGACAGCGAAATCCATATTCCTTATAACCATTCTGTCCTTCCCAAGTATGGGAAGTTCCCCCAACCTGACGCAGCCTTGTATTACTAATTACGGAATAAGGATCACCAATAGCAGTTCCTTCACTGAGGGTTTGAATCTCTGGATCAAATTCAAACCCACCACTTTCTAGTAAAGCAACTTGAAAATTTTGATTAGCAAACTCACGAGCGATCGTAAGTCCTGCTGGTCCAGCACCAATAATACAAACATGGGTTTCTAGATTTTCATCAGGAGGCAGAGATCTTGCATCAATAATCATTAGTGGTGTTTAGTAGTACAAGTTTTACAATTTCAGGTCAGCAAAGATATTTTTGCATTAACAATTGCTAATGTAAAAATAACCTTAATTAAAGACTAAGTAAGAGTGGCGGTACTTCGCGCCGCCACTCTTACTTAGTCTTTATATTAATCATCTTGATAATCGTGCTTTTGTCCTTCTATCACAATTTCCTGATAACTACCAGATCTGACAATTTGACCATTACTCATTTCATAAATGCGATCGCAATGCTCAACTGTTGTTAAGCGGTGGGCAATGACGATCATCGTTTTGGTGCGTCCCAATTCTCTTAATGCTTCACCAATTAAACTTTCAGTTTCATTGTCTAAGGCAGAGGTCGCCTCATCTAATACTAGGATTTCGCGCTCATAGTAAAGCGCACGAGCAATCCCAATTCTCTGACGTTGACCTCCCGATAGTCTTACCCCATTTTCACCGACAAAGGTATGTACACCTTCAGGTAACTGTTCGATTAACTCTGAAAGCTGGGCAGTTTTAATTGCTTTATCTAGCTTTTGCTTATCAATTTGATCATCGGGCAAGCCAAAGGCAATATTTCTTTCGATAGTGTCATCCATCAAGAAAATTGACTGGGGAATATAGCCAATCAAATTTTGCCAAGCGCGGAGATCGCTGTACACAGATAAACCATCAACTTGAATATCTCCAGACTGAGGTATCAATAAGCCCAAAAACACATCACTAAGAGTGGTCTTACCTGCGCCCGACTTGCCAATTAAAGCGATCGATTCTCCCTTACGAATTGTCAAAGAAACATCTGCTAAAGCTTGTCTAGCTGCCCCTGGGTAAGAATAATTAAGCTTATCAATCACCAGTTTGTCTGTAAAAGGATGAACTTGATTATTGTTTGCGGCATCTGCTTTATTACCAGACATACCTAAATATTTTAGGGACTCTGGAGTTTCTAATTCCTTCAAATCTAAGTAAAGGCGATCAAGAGTTGGTTTATTGTTTCGCAGTACTCCCATGCAAGTTAACAATTGACTAGCCGATGGAATAATTCGTACTGAGGCGATCGCGAAAATACCTAAAACAGAAACCAGACTATCAGAGCGTTCGACAATAATTAATGATAGCGATACAAAACCAACTACAAATGTGATTAACAATGTTTCGATCACAATGCGCGGTAGTTGCTGAAAAGAATGAAATAGACTAGCTGCTCTTGCATATTTATTAGACTGAGCAAGTAGCTGATTTTCAAAAAAACTTTCGCAGCCAATTAATTTTGTAGTTTTCAATCCCCCGATCGCATGATTAACCACTCGAATTGTTTCTGTATTTGCCTCTACACCTGCTTTTCCCCAACTCGCAACTTTATGTCTAAAATAATGAAATGGAACAACTACAATTAGCAATAACCCGAATATACTTACTGTTGCCAATAAATCTGTTTTTGCCATTAATAACAAAAGCACAACTAGAACAAATAAGTTAGCGATCGAGTTGAGAAGTGGAATCGCGATCGAGTAGGTAAAATTCGCTGATTCACCACTAATATTTTGGATGACATGAGCAGAATTCGTCTTTAAGTAAAATGTATAGGGAAGTGATAAATAGGTACATAACATTCTTAAACGTAGTAATACCTGTTGAGAATAGCAGAACTTTAAGACATAGTTTTGTATTTGATAATAGAGGAATGACTTAAAATAAAAAAGTATAACAACAGCCAAACCTAATAAAGCAATAAATTGGTTGATACTACTTAACTTTAGATATCCATAAAGATTAGATAGCCAGACATTACCTTGGATTGTTTCTGGCTTTACCGCTAAACCAATAAATGGACCAATTAGTCCAATTCCTACAGCATCTAACAGAGAGATAGTTATAAAAAGAGTTACAATCAGTAAAAGTTTGGTTTTTTTAGCAGATATAACAAACAGAAATTTTGATAAGTAATCCATTAAACAACATATCCCTAATGATAGATTTCTTTAGCAAAGACTGGGTTTTTGAAGACAAATAAAGACTATTGTACAAGAAAAATCTAGTGTTTACCCTTAATCAAAGGACTAAATGAAAGTATTAGGTAAGAAATTTGAGATAAACCTCAAATTCGTCTTTGCACTTACCACAGCTAATTAAAACCTAGTAATTTCATGTGATTAGGATTTGTAGTAATTATTACTCACCGAATAGCTATTATAGTGCTTTTCAAGCAAGCGAGGTACATAGGATTGTTTCCCCGCCGAAGGCGGGGAAACAATCTTGTACTTCACTAGACTGAAAAGCACTATATTGTTCCTGAAGATTAAAATAGAACTGCTTTTCGCAAGTAAAAAGCTTCTGCGTAGCTATTTGGTGCGTTTGATTGAACACCACGCAACCTCAAGAGTGATATAAAAGTTTCTTCGGTAAACCATTGTTTATTGGCTTGAGTTGCAAAATATTGCATCAAATGAGTGATTTTTTGCTGACACATCACTTTGTCTAAATGCACAAAAAAGTTAGGATTACCTAGATCTCCGTCATATTTTGGAATTTCATATTCTAGGATCAGGTGATTCCGAAAAGCATTCCAAGTTAAATCAGAAATCAATCGGTGATCTTGGTGTAAGTCTTTGTGATAATGAGTTAGAACTAAGTCTGGGGATACATCCTTACTTAACTGATCAAAAAATTCTTTGATCTCCATACCAATATAAGGAAAAAAGCGATCGCGAAACCCCTTAATTACGATGGTTTTGTGTTCCACGTCTTTTAAAAAAGCATGGGCACTGGTCAAAGCCTCTTCCTGACGCTTATCGGTTGCACCAAAAACGACCCAGTAAATACTGATATCTGGATAAGTTTCAATCAGTTTGAGAATTGTCCCACCACAACCAATTTCAATATCATCACTGTGGGCACCTAGACAAAGGACTTTGTGAATTGGATTTTGATGATTATTATTTAACAGATTAATCATAGAGATTCCGCAAACAGGTGGCAGCTAGTTAAGGGGAGCAACTCAGATTCTCATAGCTAAAAAGTGAAGTTTTTGAAAGAAATCGAATTTTACCAGATTTTCCATAGTAGCGTTCCTACTTTCTAACACTTTGGGCTGTTAGTTGTCTCAGTCGCACATCGAGTCTCTTTACGGTATTTTCGATATCAATTTATGCCCCAAAATATATTTGCCTTTTGGGATAATTTTACTGAGCAGTCTCCACCACATGGCTTTCCGTCGTGCGTGGGCAAATTCCTTGCGCACCTTAATTTCACTAAATTCAAAATACTCATAAGCAATTCCTTTCTTTCGATTATCATCACTTGTACGATCGCACCGCAGCTTAATTCTTTCGAGGGTTAAGCTTGGCGAAAGATACTTGTAATGAAACAATGCATAAGCTGATGGACTCCACTGAACATTCCCAGTCGGATTGCAGTGATGCGCTCCTGGAGTGTAATTAATATTTTCAATTTTGGTTCGCTTAAAGCATATAGACTTGCTAAACCAGTCATTTGGATACTTGTCTGTAATCTTATCAGGATTGCCATTGCTGCCAACCATATCAAAACCTTGAGTCCGTAAAATCGTTACTCCAGAATCATTTAGACTTTCTAGTTCCGCTTGGTCAATCTGCAAGAATTCATCTACATCGCAGACAATTACCCAGTCGGCTTGACTACTTTTCCACTTCTCATTCTTCATATCTGAAAGGAGTTGATCAACATAACCATTTGAAAAAATGGGAATGACTTCACAACCAAGATTTTTAGAAATGGATGCCGTGTCATCCGTGGACTCATTATCGAAAATTGTGATATTACAACTGGGGAAGCAGTTCCGATAGTGACGAATAAAATAGGGAACTAAATGAGATTCGTTATGAGCCATTGAAAAGACATGGATTTTCATTGTATATGTCACCAGATTGTGGAGTATTGCGACAATTTTGTTTAATTTTGCGGTTTTTTAAAGATAAAGAATCAAATCTTTTAGATAGAATGTTGCATAAAACTCTTACTTTTAAATTCTACTTTAAAGTAGAAACCTCTTGATTTTTAGAGAAGATCTTAGAGAGTAAGGCAAGTTTTTTCATGAAAACCCTATAAAGGTTCTCAATCAGCCGATAATTTACATGGGGATTGATCGCCCTCAACAAACCATAAATTCTTATACTTGTGTTAATAGGAACTTGTCCTGACAACATAAGTCTTGTCCAATACTCTATGATTGGGATATATACTGTCTCCCAGAAATTTTTAGGTGGTTCAATATTAGATAGCAAATAGTGAATGACTACCAGTCTTCCTTCAAGGACTAATGCATTCTTTACTACTTTGCCGAGTGAATTTGCATGTGTTCTACCAAAAGTTAAAGGCTCAGCAACATAAGCGAGATCTGAAGTGAGAAAGATTTTTGACCAGAGCAACCAATCTGCTTCATAAGGCAATTGTGTGTCAAACTTGCCAGCGTTGACAAAAACAGATCGCCTTGCCATCCCTGAGAATCTAATTATGTTGAGAAAAAGCATATGCTTACACATTTCTCGACCACTTGCAACAAAATCATTATCCCAAAGACCTGGGTGGAGATGATCCATCAGATCTTTGGATAGATACAGGCGCTTACCCTGCTCATCAATTTCCCAAGATTGAGAATAGGCAAAGCCTACAGAAGGGTGATTATCCAGTTTTTCAACAAGCCTCTCCAAGAGTCGAGGATCACAACTGTCATCAGAAGCAGCGACCATCACATATTCACCCTGTGTACAGTCTAAGCCTTCGTTCCAACGTTTCAAGGGGGAATCGTTTTCAGCACAATATTTCACAGAAACTCTAGGATCTTTTGTGTATCGCTGAATTACATCAACACTGTTATCCGTCGAGCCATTCTCAATAATGAGCAATTCAAAGTCTTGATAGGTTTGGTCTAGGAAACTTTGAATGCGTTCATCTAGATACTGAGAGTAGTTATAGTTAACAACAACAACACTAACCTTTGGCATTGCCGACCTCTTAAAAAAATCAAGCTTTGGAAGTAATAATATTGGTAGTATTAGGCAGCATGAGGTTTGGAGTTCCCATTGTTTTTTGTATAGCGCTTATCCCAAACAGCCCAAGAGGTATTACCAGTAGCATACATTTGATCGAACATGGTCTTTTCTTTAAAAGTATCCATACAAGCCCAAAATCCTTGATTTTTGTATGCGACTAGTTCATTCTTTTGGATCAGTCGTTGGAATGGCTCAATTACTAGTTCCTCTCCGTCGTGAATGTAATCAAAAATAGACTGCTTGAAAGCAAAAAAACCACCGTTAATCCACATCCCAGAATTGCCAACAGGTTTAATGCTCTCTACGAGTTCATCTTTATTCCATGAAACAACATGAAAAGATTGAGATGGCTCTACAGCTAAAAAGCTAGCAACTTTATCATGCTTGCGAAAGTTGTCAAGATACAAATCAAGATTGAGGTCAGTAAGACCATCTGAATAGTTTGCCAAGAATGTATCTTCTCCTGTCAAGAAATCCTTAACAGCTACTAAACGTTGTCCAAGATTGGAATTTAGTCCAGTATCAACAAACGTAATTTCCCAATCTTCAATATCACTAGTATGTAGCTCAACATTCTTGCCACCTTTAGATATGGTGAAGTTGTTTGACATACACTCGTTATAGTTCAGGAAATATTTTTTAATATAATCTCCTCGGTAACCAAGGCATAGAATAAATTCTTTATGTCCAAAATGAGCATAGTAGCGCATTAAATGCCAAATAATAGGACGATAGCCAATCTCGACCATTGGCTTTGGAATGGTTTCAGAATATTCTTTTAACCTAGTACCAAGACCACCACAGAATAATACAACTTTCATGATTACACTTGTTTAGTTGGTTAGTTAATCTTCTATCAGTAATTCGGACATTTTTTTAACGAGGCTATAAGGCTTGTAGGGCAGTATTTTGATTTAATTAGCTGTTGGCTCAAAAGCTAACGGTAATTTAAATAAAGACCAAAATACTAGCCCTATATGGGAGCATTGATACAAGGTTTTGAAACTTTCCGAAGTATTGCACTAAAAAATGAGGAAATTATGAAGCTTAAAAAAACAAAGGTTTACAGAAATTATGACTACCTACCTATTAATCGCAGAAAATGTCCGAAATATTGTTCTATAATTTTGCATTAATTTGCATTAAAATTTAAATTAATTTTCAACTATTAATAACTATTTACCATTAGCAATCTTTTTGTTACATTCTTGCAATAATCCAGTTTGCAATAAAGCGATCGCAGCTTTCGCTATCAATTGAAATTTGATTTTAGATCTTATAGATATGTCTAATAAGGTATGATTGCCATCAGAAAAATTAAGTACCCATAGTAGTGCCATTTCATGAACTTTTTTATCTTGTACACCACCTAAGCTTCCATAAAGTCCGCGTTTACCTAACTGAGGTTCACATTTCGGATTTATGTTTAGGTATGTTTTATTGTTTTCTAAAATTTCCACAATATTGAGATAAGCCGTCCAAGATTCTTCTAGGCAAGTAGGTTTAACAAACTCTAAGTTATCAGCTGACGTATGGTATTCAGGATAACGACCAAAAGGGGTTCTCCCTAGTCTGCCGATTGGAAGGTTAAAGCCAGGTGAACAGTACTGCCTTTCATCATATCCATAGGGAGAAAACTCTTCAATAGTGTAGTGTGTGTTTAAATGATGTAAGACATGGGTAACAACTTGATCAATTTCTGCATTACCTTGGCGACTTTGTTTATAGGTCATACTGCCACTGTCCCCAACTCCTGATATCACTAATCCATGCTTTATTTGATGAGTTTTACTCTCATTTAAACTAAGCCAAGTAATTGAGCCAATTGTTCCAGGTATAAAGAGAAAGCGATAAGAATATCGCCTTGTCAAAGAGCTAATATATTGAGCTAGAAATGTTGCTAAAGCCATACCTGAAAGATTGTCATTACATAAAGATGGGTGGCAAACATGACATGAAAATATAACCTCTTCATCAGTTTCTCCAGACAGGTAATATTCTCCATAGGTTAGATAGCCATCTTGAAGCGAAGAATCAATATAGACTTCGTATTCTCCCTCTTCAAGATTTTGAAGATCGTTATGACTGAGGCAAAAGCCCCAAGTCTCATGATAGTAAGAAGTTCGGTAGGGAATCCAATGAGGATGTTCTGGAAGTGTAAACAAATGTTTACTTAAATCTGCCAAAGACATCGTTTGATGAGTTGGGATACTGTAGTTCACTACATGAAGGTTTGATTTCTGAAAATCAATAACTTTCTGTCCATATTTATCTTTTACATAAGCATCTTTAACATTCCACTCCTTGGGAACTTCCCAATCAAATACTTTCGTTCCTGTAGGCACTTCATGGATTTCCAACGGAATGTGCTTTTGTAGTATATGTAGTGATTGACGAACTCCGTCACCAGTTATACTGCGACAAATTGGATATAGCTCTTCAATGAGATCATACATTTTTAAGCCAATTTGTTGTGTATTTATTTGGATTTCCGAGTTGTTAAGCATATTTACTACTTTAGATAATTTCAATTTCTACTATTTCTGATCTAGCATTTCACAGCTTAGTAAAGTACGGGATTGTTTCCCCGCCAAAGGCGGGGAAACAATCCTCTATACCTCATTTGCTTGAAAGATGTTACTACTTTCTCAAATTTAAGACTTACACAAAAACACCTTAAAAAACTTGTTTTATCGCAGGAAAAATTTTTCAACTTTTCCTGCAATTCTTTTTTCTGTTACTGAGTAATCATTGCTGGAATATAGTCTTTGTATTGCTGATCACGCTCAGATATAACACTAATTTCTTCTAACCATTGAATCTTAAATATTGGATCATTCCAGCGAAATCCAATAGCACAATTCGGGCTGTAGAAATCGGACATCTGATAAAAGATTTCGGTGTTATCTTCCAATGTTTGAAAGCCATGAGCAAAACCTTTTGGAATGTATAGAGCTTTACTATTTTCAGCAGTAAGGGTAATAGCTATCCACTGTAAATAGGTTGTAGAATCTAAACGGAGATCTATAATAACGTCATAGATTGACCCTCTCGTGCAACGTACAAGTTTTGTCTCTGATGATGGAGGGAGTTGTAAATGCATTCCTCGTAGTGTTCCTTTTTTTTTATTAAAAGAAATACTACATTGCACTAAGTTGGAATCAAGGTTTCGAGCTTGAAACTCTTTCTGACACCAAGTACGTGCAAAATATCCGCGATCATCCTTCAGTTTTTCTGGCTCAACAATGTAAGCACCTTCTAGATCAGTTTGTGTGAATAGCATCTATATTTTAGGAGTAAATTTGGATTTCAGGGATTGGTACAACAAATTG
This sequence comes from uncultured cyanobacterium, assembly GCA_963703315.1. Taxonomy (GTDB): domain Bacteria; phylum Cyanobacteriota; class Cyanobacteriia; order Pseudanabaenales; family Pseudanabaenaceae; genus Pseudanabaena. Next base: position 1,338,339 of record OY969811.1, read on the forward strand.
ACCACCCCAGTCACGAATCATACTCATTTGTTCGATGATTTCGTCTTTAAAGTTCCAAGGCAAAATTAGTACATAGTCTGGCTTGGTTTCTTGAATCTTGCTAGGTGCATAAATGGGAATATGCGTTCCTGGTAAAAACTTGCCATGCTTGTAGGGATTGCGATCTACTGTATAGTCCAGAAAATCTGTACGAATGCCGCAGTAATTGAGTAATGTGTTACCTTTACCGGGTGCGCCATAACCGACGACAGTTTTTCCTTCACGCTTAGCTTTGATTAAAAAGTCGAGTAATTTTCTCTTGGTTTCTCGGACTTGTTCATCAAAGTTGGTATAGCGTTCAATGGAAGCAAAGCCAGCTAATTTTTCACGCTCTCTCAATTCCACTGCGCGATCGCTAATTGGTTTTGATAGGTCATCGACATGACGAGCATAAACTCGCAAAGAGCCACCATGAGTTGGTAACTCCTCCACATCAAACATTGTTAAACCATGCGCTGCAAAAATCTTTTCAAGGGTTGTGAAGGTGTGATAGCAGAAATGCTCATGATAAATTGTGTCAAATTGATTGGATGCCATCAACTTTACTAGATGTTGAATTTCGCCAGTAGCAACACCTTGGGGCTTAAGCAAAATCTTGATCCCTGCTACAAAATCGTTCAAATCTGGTACATGAGCAAGCACATTATTCGCGGCAATCAAATCGGCTTGCTTGCCCTGCTCAACTAGTTTACGCGCACATTCTTGTCCAAAGAATTCATTTAAAGTGGGAACACCTTTAGCGATCGCGACCTTGGCGATGTTAGCCGCAGGTTCAACCCCAAGCACAGGAATATTTTTTTCAACAAAGTATTGCAGCAGATAGCCATCATTGCTAGCAAGCTCAATCACCTGACTATTTTCATTGAGATGGAATCGCTCAACTACCTGATCAGTATATGCTTTGCATTGTTTCAGCCAAGTATCTGCATAGGAAGAGAAATAGGCATATTCCGTAAATATATGCTCTGGACTAACATAAGCCTCCAATTGAGCTAAAAAACAATTTTCGCAAACTCGAACGTGTAATGGATAAAAAGCTTCCATCTGATTAAGTTGTTCTGAGCTTAAAAAACTCTCACACAATGGAGACATTCCCAGATCAACTAAGGTATGCTTCAATCCAGATCCACAAAACTGACATTTAGGTGTTTTAGTGATTTCTCGATCAACTACGATCGCAGTCTCAGCTTGTTGACTCATTAGTTACCTCACAAAAAAATTACTAAAAAATTACTATATAGCTGTCGCTAGTCTTGTTAGGACGCAAAACCAGAAGACGAGTTGCGGCGCAAAGCGCCGCAACTCGTCTTCATTGAAAAATCAACTAAGCGACATGAAGTTATCAATATCAGCTTTAGTAACCGCTTGCATATCCTCACCTGCTTGATAGGACTTATTCCATAGGATAATTTGCTTTAAGGAATCTTCTAGAGACAAGCTTGGTTCCCATCCTAGTTTCAGCCGAGCTTTTGAACAATCTAAACTCAGAGAGTTCGCTTCATGGGGCTGATGTGCTTTATCCTGTTCCCACGAAGCACCTTCTCCCCATAGAGAAATTAGCTGTTCGACTAACCAACCTACTGGTTTGATCGATGATTCATAAGGTCCAAAATTCCAAGCATCAGCAAAGGCGGAACCATTTTCGTAAAGACGCTCTGCGAGGGTTAGATAACCATTGAGCGCATCTAGTACGTGTTGCCAAGGGCGAGTCGCGTAGGGATTGCGAATCAAGACAGGCTGTTTATTGAGGATTGACTTAGTAATATCGGCAACTAAGCCATCAGGTGTCCAATCACCACCACCGATGACGTTGCCTGCCCGTGCAGTAGCGATCGCCACACTATGATCAGCATATTCACTAGGATGGAAAAAGGAGTTGCGATAGGAAGCTGTTACTAATTCAGAACAAGCTTTACTGCTACTGTAGGGATCATAACCACCTAAAGGGTCATTTTCGCGATAGCCCCAGACCCATTCTCGATTCTCATAACATTTGTCCGTAGTCACATTCACGACTACGCGCACACCGCCAACCTGACGAATTGCTTCCAATAGATTGACAGTACCCATGACGTTAGTACTGTAATTAGATACAGGATCAATATAGGAAGAACGTACCACCGATTGAGCCGCCATGTGAATGACTATTTCTGGCTTAAAATCAGCAATGACTTTTTGGAGATATTCGCGATCGCAAATATCTCCAATTACAGATTCCATTCTTTCTGCTACACGCGCAACTTCAAATAAACTAGGATCTGTTGGAGGCTGTAAAGCATAACCTAATAAATTAACTCCAATAGATTGCAGCCACAAGGACAGCCAACTACCTTTAAAACCAGTATGTCCTGTCAGTAATACTCGTTTGCCATGCCAAAAAGCGGTATTCATGGATTTTTCACCTTCTATTTAGGCTTTAAGGGATGCGTAAGTTTTAAAATTTAAATTTTTAAAATTTGATCTGTGTTTTGTTTTAGCGCAAAGCGCTGTAACTCATACTACAAAGTGAAAATCTCTAATGCCACTATAGTCAATTGTGCGTGCATTTTTGCGAGTAAACTCACTAACTGAAGGATTTCCATCAGGGTTGATTGCTCCAGTTGTATATTGCCAAAGGTCACGAGGAGCATTCAAAACTCGAAAAGTCCGATCCTCATTTTTATGGATATGATACCAATTACTCTTCTGACATTGATCACACCAAAAGGCTTCTACCCATTCTCCCTCTAAGGGAACGGCTGCTCGATTTGCCACTAATCTTAAAGCATTCTGCCGAGGTATCCCTCTTTGCTGCAATTGTTCGGGGCGATCGGCAAACAATGGATATTTCTGACTGACACTATCAAGATAACATCCATGTATTGGGCAATAGATAGCCCTTCGTTTTGATCTTTTTCGATTTCGGTCACACCTCTTCTGCAATTTAACCTCCTACTACCACTAAAGTAAAAAACAAAAATGGGAAGATTATGTTGACAGGACTGAGATCTGTAAAGACCATCAAAGCCCTTGCCTAAACGAATAAGATATTTAGTTGTAATTTTAGCAACCTATAATTTTATAAGCTACATCAATAGCTGTATACATCATATATAAGTTAGCAAACAAGGGTAAAAGTTATAACAAAGTTATCTAAACTTTTAGGATTATCATTATTCTTGCATAATGGTGGTACAAATCAAACAACCTAGCTCTGTGTAATTTAAAATTAAAGATGCCCCACCTATATCAAAAAGCTGTGTTTCGGAAAAAACTTTTCTTGTGTCCTAAATATCAAATTAACTAAGTCAAGACTTTGCTCTATCACTATTTCTACAATCTCCAGATTTTAATTTTGGGAATTTTTAGGCTAGTGGCTAGTAAGTTAGTAAAATTAAGCATATTATTAAAAATATTTTTTCATGCTTAGCCATTTGAGAAATCATTCATAATGATTATGATTTCTCAATCTATTGACATTGCAAAACCATAAGAATTATAATCGTCTGGAAATATAAACATTTAAAAACTCGATTAGTTTTAGATGCTTTGCACTCACCACAATAGTTGTGTCTTATAAATCGTTTGAAGTTTTATGTAATGATAATCAGTAACTATTTCTTAGATTGCAAGCTATCTTTCTTAGCAACACTTTAGGTTTATATATTTATCTATTTAAGTGATTTCCATAGGTTTAAGTAGTTTCCAAAGTAAAAAATATACCTAAGAAGTATAGGATTCTATCTATTGGTCATTGTCTTTCTAGATGCAAACACTCTCTTTCTACACTCCTCAGCTAGAAGAGCAACTTGTTATTTAATTTTTAGAATTTTCATTTGAGCGATAGAAGTTATATGGATAATTTTGAAATGCCTACTCAAAACTTGATTGGCACTCCAGTCTGCACTTTATCCTTCGATGAGCAAATAGATTTAATGATATCTTGGGCAAAAAACTACCAAAGTAAGGTGGTGTGTGTATCTAATGTCCATATGTTGATTGAAGCGTGGCAAAATTCTCACTTTGCTGATGTGTTGCACAGGGCTGATCTAGTTACACCAGATGGTATGCCATTAGTTTGGATGCTGAAATTGCTAGGAGCAAAGCGATCGCAGAGGGTGGCAGGCATGGATATTTTTCGGGCTGTTTGTGCACAAGCAGTAACTACCAAAATAAGCATATTTCTCTTGGGATCAAAGCCTGAAGTACTTGATCAGATTTGTCAGAGATTGCAGGAAGAATATCCTATGTTGAAGGTGGCTGGAGTCGAATCTCCTCCTTTTGCTCCACTTGGTACTGCCGCAGATATGAATATTGTGCAGAAGATTAACGACAGTGGGGCAGGGATAGTATTTGTTGCTTTGGGTTGCCCAAAACAAGAACTATGGATGTCATTGTATAAAGACAAAGTGCAGGCGGTCATGGTGGGAGTAGGAGCTGTGTTTGCTGTTTATGGTGGTGTACTAAAGCCAACGCCTAAGTTTATCCAAAACATTGGTTTTGAGTGGCTATTTCGACTTGTACAAGAGCCTAAACGTCTTTGGAAACGTTACTTTACGACTATTCCAGTTTTTATATATCTAGCACTGAAGCAGCTTTACTCTAAGGACAAACAGCTATTGAAATAGCTCTTAAGGTATGTATATCTTGACTTACTAATCTGGTTACCATAAATTAAGGTTATCTCAATACATAAAAATCTAATAAATTAGAGGTTTTCTCATTACATTGTCTAACTCAAAGCCTGTTTAGCTATGAATTAGACTAGCTTAATAGGCTTTAAGCATTTGCAATACAGAGTAGGGATTAGCCTATAATCGTTAAAAAATTAGGCTTAGCAAGATCACTCAATCAGTATATGCACGGAAATAAAAGATGCAAAGCGAACAGTATCCTCAAATATTGCCCCAAAAGAGTTCAATTAAGCGTGTCTTAGGAAATAACTTAGCAAATCCATCTCCTGTCGATGAAGAAGGAGGACTAAAGTTTGGGTCGATATTACAATCACTAAAGCGGCGCTTACCTGTAATTATTGGAGTGACTACCATAGTCACTGCCCTAGCTGTATACAAAGCTGCAACTAGTAAACCGACTTACCAAGCTGGTTTTGAGATTTTGGCCAAGCCAATCACTGAAGAAACAAGGGTGATTTCTGCTGTCACTGCCAATAGAACTGAAGAAGTAAAAGAAAAAGGTAAAGTTGAACCTACGACACTAAAACTTTTAAAAAGTCCTAGAATACTTACGCCAATTGTTAATCAATTAAAAGTCAAGTATCCAGATGTTAGTTATGACAGCCTCGCAGGTACTTTAGTGGTCACAGCTCTCCCAGATGCTCAGATTCTAAGTGTTGGCTATGAAGATAAAGACTCCGCAAAAGTCAAAGCAATTCTAGACTTAGTTTCTAAGGCATATCTGGACTACAGTTTAGAAGAGCGTCTTGCGGATGTACAGCAAGGGATTGATTTTGTTGAGGCTCAGCTACCAGAGGTACAGAAAAGGGCAGGAAAGCTTCAGGATCAATTACAAAGTTTTCGTCAGGAGTATAACCTCATTGATCCAGAGTCAAGTAGCAGACAACTAGCAGCCCAAACTAGTACTATTAGCCAACAGAGATTAGAGAATCAGGTCAAGCTAGATGAAGCTCGTGCGCTTTTTCTTGATTTAAATCAGCAGTTAGATAAGTCTAATAGTGATATTAATGCTTCGGCTCCATTACAAGCCAATGCTCGATATCAAGCCCTGCTAGCTCAGGTTCAAACTATAGAAAGTCAGATTGCGAAGGAATTGAGTATATTTCAAGAGAATACGGATCGCATTCAATCTTTGCGAGATCAAAGGGCAAACTTAATACCTTTGTTAGTTCAAGAAGAAGAAAGAACCAAAGAACTAATTTCCAGTCAGATTCGAGAGTTAGAAGCTCGGCGTGATATCTTAGCACAGGCGGAGGAAAACTTAAACCAGCAAGTGAAACAGCTATCTGTGATATCTCGTCAGTATACGGATATTCAGCAAGAGATTAAAATCACTAATGATAACCTCAATCAGTTTTTAGCAAAACGAGAAGCCTTACGCATTGATGCGGGACAGCGTAAAACTCCTTGGCAAATCCTGACTCCTGTCAATAATCCTGTTCCGTCCTCTGCTGATGTTAAGCGTAATGGTTTATTGGGAGGAGTATTGGGATTGTTAACAGGGGTTGGTGTGGCTTTGTTGTTGGATAAGTTAAGTAATCTTTTGCGTACCCCAGAAGAAGCTGAAGAGGTATCAAAGTTACCTCTTCTTGGTGTAATTCCATTTAGTTCATCTTTAACCTTTGATGATAATTCTAATCCTTATAGCATTATGGAAACAGTTCCATTTAATGCAACTTTGTTGGCGGAAGAAGAGCCAAATACTGCTGGAAAGTTTTCCCCAATAATAAACTTAAAGTCTCTAATAGAGCGATCGCAAAAAAAGATAGAAAAAGAGATGTCTTCTCCAAAATCATACTATACAACAGGGTCTCTGTTTTTAGAGTCTTTTAGATCTCTCTATACCAATATTCGTTTGCTTAGTCCTGATGACGAGATTCGTTCTATAGTGATTAGCTCTTCTATGCCTAGCGAAGGCAAATCTACTGTTTCTGTGAATCTAGCCCAAGCTGCTGCTGCATTAGGGAAACGGGTACTTTTAGTTGATGGGGATCTACGTCGTCCAAAGATCCATACTCAATTACAAATTAGTAATGCATTGGGGATGAGCAATCTAATTACTTCTGATCTAAGTGTGGATAAAGTGATCCAGCGATCGCAAATTGAGCCAACTTTATCAATCCTCACTGCTGGTCAAGTGCCTCCTGATCCAACTCGTCTGCTGTCTTCACAAAAAATGCAAAGTTTAATGCAACTGTTCCAAGAAACTTACGATTTGGTAATTTATGATACTCCTCCTTTGATAGGTATAGTCGATGCCAAAATAATTGCTTCTGAAACAGATGGCATGATTATGGTGGTTGGACTGGATAAAACTAAGTCTTCAACTTTGACTCAGGCTTTAGAATTATTGAGCAATTCTCCAATTGTAATATTTGGGATTATTGCTAATGGTTCAAAGGATTATGCTGCCAGTCTGAGTAATACCTATAAACTTTATTAAAATTAGTAGCTGGAGAAAACCAGCCCAAAAACCTGTGGCGCACGCGCAGCGTGCGCCACAGGTTTTTGGGTTTTATATTTGCGCCCAGCTACTTCTATAATTTCTAGGCGGAAGTATTGAGGGTTGAGCTTTTTTGATAGAGATCTGTTAGCTCAAGCAAAAAATTAAGACTCTGTTTGCCAGTCATGGAGATCGGCGAAAATGTTTGTGAGCTTGAATATTTCAATATAATATCGCGCACTTCAGCTTGGTTCCCAATCTGGACTACTTTCATCGACCAAGCCCCAAAATTGCGCTGTTCAATTTCTGAGAAATCAATTAGTTCAGCATTGACATGACGTTTATCTAATAGAATTCGATTGTAAGTTTGGCTAACTACTCGCCGACTGCCTTCTAGCACCTGCAAAAACATCGAATCGCCAAAACTCAATATGCCCGTTATGCCAACTTGTTTATTGTTACGTTCCGACTTGGTCATGATATCCACGAAGTCGGGGTATTCTAGCCCTGCAACAGCCTGACTGACATAGATTAAACGATATATAGCCATAGGTTAGTTATTTGTAAAAATGTATGTACTACCTTCCCCGTAAATATAGCGGTTTTCAAGTAAGCGAGTTACAGAGGATTGTTTACCCGCCTTTGGCGGGTAAACAATCCCGTATTTCACTAGGCTGTGAAACACAATAAGTGGTGTATGGCTTTGCCATGCACCACTTATTGTGAAGTTAGTGATGAGCCAATGCCTTGGAAGAAAGCCCATGAAAGAAAGAAATTACTGATAAAAATAGCTAGTAAAGCAGTGACAACGGCGGTAGTTGTTGATTCTCCTACGCCTTTTGCGCCACCCGTGGTGGTTAAGCCCCATGTCGTACCGATCGCTGCAATTAAAACGCCAAAGATGCTGGATTTGATTAAGGCAGCAATTAAATCCCAAGGTTTGAGTAAGTCTTGGACAGAGGTAAGAAACATATTGGGGGAGATGCTATACATGGCATCTGATAGAAATAAGCCACCAGCCATACCTGTTAAAAATCCTAAGATTGTCAAGATTGGCAACATTAATAAACAGGCGATCGCGCGAGGAGTAGCGAGATAATCTACAGGATTTGTCCGCAGCATATAGAGGGCATCGATTTGCTCAGTTACTTGCATTGTGCCAATTTCCGCAGCAAAGGCGGAACCAACTCGTCCCGCAATGATCACGGCTGTTAGGACAGGAATTAACTCACGAGCTAAGGCGATCGCTAAAATCCCCCCAATCGCCTGTTGTGCGCCAAAGTTAATAAATTCCCTTGCAACTTGAATGGTAAATACTGCACCGACAAAGGATGCGGTAATCAAGGTTATGAGCAATGACTCAGTACCAACCATTGACATTTGCTCAACTGTATTGCGCCAGTGAAAGCGTCGGTAGATCAAAATATGGGTGATGATTTGTCCAATGAGGAGACAACTTTGCCCAAGCTTAGCTAGCCAAATGCCAAAATTTCCCATGCTCCAACTTTCCTATGTCCTGCCAGACAAATAATAAATTGCCTTAATTATTTCATCGTAACGCCCATCGCAATTATAGCTGCTTAGTTAAACATAAAACTCTAAAACCTGTAGCGCACGCGCAGCGTGCGCTACAGGTTTTAAATCTGTTTTTTAATGATGACGATTTGTAATACCAATTCACAAAAGTGTGACAATATTTCTGTGGATTTAAACGCCCAACTCAGTAAGAGTTTTTCAAACTAAAAATGGCGTAGCCATTTTTAGTTTTGGTATGATTTGGCGATCGCTCATTCATCTTAGGTTTTAATAGGATGAGTAGAGAATTATTTGATTTATGCCTAATAAAATTGGATTTTGGTTGATTTGGATTTTATTTGCGGTCTATGCCTTCATTTTCGCCCCGCCCGATCGTCCTGAAACAATGGCACTCATCCAAAAACTAATTGCTGGTGATTGGCAAAGCACCAATGCTTATATTGTGGCACTCTTTAACTTGATGGGCGTGTTTCCATTAGTTTATGCTTGCATATTAGCCAGTGATGGGCGCGGACAGAAAGTACCTGCTTGGCCATTTGCGACACTTTCATTTTTTGTTGGAGCCTTTGCATTACTTCCTTACTTTGCCTTGCGTGAGCCAAATCCTCTATTTACAGGCAAAAAGAATTGGCTGATTAAAGTATTAGATTCACGATGGATAGGGATTGGAATTGCGGCGATCGCAATTTACTTTTTGGTCTATGGGTTTGCCAATGGTAACTGGGCAGACTTCCTTCAGCAATGGCAAACTAGCCGATTTATCCATGTAATGAGTTTAGACTTTTGTATGTTATCGCTGATGTTTCCGTGGTTGCTCAGTGACGATATGGAAAGACGTGGCATGACCGATGATCGCTTTTTTACATTTATTGCGCTGATTCCTTTAATTGGTGCATTGATTTACCTATGTTTGCGATCGCCTGTAATTGAGAGTGAAGATCTATCTACACAAACAGCGACTCAATCATCCGATTAGCTTGGGAACCGTAACCACCACCAAAGAGATTGAAGTGATTGAGAATGTGATAGAGATTGTAGAGAGTTTTGCGCTGTTGATAGCCTGCATCAATTGGATAAGCGGCATTGTAAGCACGATAGAACTGGGATGGGAAACCACCAAATAATTCGGTCATGGCGAGATCAACTTCGCGATCGCCAAAGTATAAGGCAGGATCAAAAATCACAGGTTCACCATTGATAAAAGCAGCATTACCACCCCAGAGATCCCCATGTACCATTGCGGATTGTGGTTGGTAATCGCGAAAGAACTTGGGTAAGGCTTCATAGATTCTCTCTTCAGGGATAGCGCAACGCCAACCTTTGCTTTTAGCTAAACGGATTTGAAAAGCGAGCCGATATTCTCGCCAGAAATCAATCCAATTATTTGTCCAATTATTAATCTGTGGAGTTGCGCCGATCGTATTGTCACGCTGCCAACCAAAGCCGCGATCGCTAGTTACTTGATGTAACAATGCCAGATGGCGACCCATCGCTTCCCAGTCTTGACGACCCCCTAAATCAAGATTTTCCATGACTAAATACGCGGCATCACCAGCGATCCCCCAACAAATTGGCTGCGGCACACGAATGGTTTGGGTTGCATACATTTGATTGAGGGCGATCGCCTCTGCCACAAACATATCTAACTGAGGCGCGGTATTCGTTTTCACAAAAAAGTCACGCTTGCCATCGGATATTTTACAGGTCTGATTAATGCAACCACCCGACTGATCTTGGCGGCGATCGCTCGTAAATTTTGCACCCGTTGCCTGAGAAATGGCGATCTCTATTTCATCCCACATATTCCATCCCACATAAATTTTGCTCCGAAACATCATTTGATTTAACATCAGTTCTCAATAAAACGTAACCCCAAATTTTAAAGACGATTCGTATACTGTGAACTAACACATTGAATTATCTATCTAAGTAGCTCATAGTTAAAACCCAAAACCAGAGCTTGTGCCGCCCGCGTAGCTGGCGGCACAAGCTTCTAGGTTTTAAGTTTACTTATTAGCTACTTAATAGATCTATAAAAACTATCCTAATTGGTGAAATATGATGAACGACATTGGTAAGTACCGCTTTGTTTGCACCCTCACCCTTAGCGATATTTTGGGTCAGGTGATTGTTTGGCTAGGCGTGATTTTTGTAGCCCTTGCCTCAGCACTCTCACTAATGAGTAAGCCCGTTTATTCCTTTGGTGCAGTTGGGTTAATTGTGGTCACATCTTTACCATTTTTGCTATTTACCTTCGTCACCACATTATTTAATCACATTGATATTGTGCCTCTGACAGAAGAAGAAATTAAGCGAAATAATTCTAAAATATCAGGTGTACGCAAAACCTCTGCTAAAGCTTCTGCATAAGGATTGGGGGGCGGATTGCGTCCCCTTCTCTATGGACGTTTCTATGGACATTATGGGCATTGTTTGATAAACCATAGCTAAGAATTGTATAGAAACAAGGTTTAATCACCGTGCGCCAGCTTAATTTTGTTGTTATTTTTAGCGTTGTTCTTGCTTTAGTACTGTTTGCCCTAGAGAATACTGCCTCAGCACCGATCCAGATAATTCCACAATTAAAGGTCTCAGCCCCGATTTCAGTTGAACTAATTTTAGCAATGGGCTTAGGTGCAGTTTTAGCTTGGATCTTTAGTGTCTGGTCGGGCTTGCAAAAAACGATTGAATTGCGTAACCAGAATGTCCAGATCCAGAATTTGAAAGAAACTGTCCAAAATTTAAGTGTAGAGATTGAAGAGCGCAAACGCTTAGTTTCTGCATCAGCGATCGATGTCGAGATTGATGAAGATAAAACCAGAAACTAGAATAAAGGGCGCTAAGCGCCCTTTATTCTAGTTTCTGGTTATAAATCTCTCCAATTAGTGATATTTTTAAACATTCGCTTCTTGCAAGCTCCATGACCCTATCGATCGCCGAATCAGTTACTAAAGATGCTATTGCCCTATTGATCGACCTTACAGAACGAGGTGAGATTGATCCTTGGGATGTGCAGGTGATCGATGTTGTGGATCGTTTCTTGTCGAGGTTGATTGTGAGCGATCGCCGTGATTTGTACGATTCGGGTCAGGCGATGCTCTATGCGGCGATGTTGGTCTTACTCAAGGCAAATTCCTTATCTGATAGTCAAAGCGCCTATGATCAGACTGAAGAAACGGTTGATGATCTGGAATTAGAGTCAGATGCGATCGCGGCATCTTTGCGCTTGCCGACAGATTTTGATCAACGCTTACGTCGTTTGCCTGTGGCATTACCCCCCAAAGCCCGACGCATCACCCTCGAAGAGTTAATTGCTCAGATCGAAGCGATCGCTGAAATCGTAGATCGTAAAACTAGTAAGCCTGCTAAACGTCCAAGTCAAAGTAAAGTGGCACGTAAGGCAGCGATGAAGGCGATCGCCCAACTTGCCCACAAAGAAAATCTCTCGGAGATGGTCGAAGAAATTGAGCGTTATTTTCTGCTCCATCCTGATGAAGAGATTGAGATCAGTGATTTAGCAGAAGTATTTAATGATCGGGTGGGGGTATTTTGGGGCTTATTACTGATGTCATCCCAGTCTAAGGTGGAATTATTTCAAGAAGAATTTTATGGCAAAATCCAAATCGTGCCTACCCTGAAAGTGCCATCGATCAAAGAATTACCATTTCCTAGCACCACTAATTCCACAGTAGAATCTACTCAGCTACAATTGACTTTCTCCGAATTAAAAGAAGTTTCGTGAAATATCTACATTTTCCCCCTGATCAAATCTATCTATGTTTGCCTGTGAGAATTATCTCTGGATTGGGTGTAATCGCTATTTGTCTCGGTTTTGCACCTGATGCGATCGCCCAAGCTCGTAGTTCCGTATATAAGCCCGCAGCGATATCTAGTGGTGTTGATGTTAACGATATGCTCACTGATAAAGATATTCCCACAGGTCAGAAAGGATTTGCCCGTGACTACATCCTTGAAGCTCAAAAAGATGAACGTTTAGAAATTACTGTGACCTCTGGAAATTTTGACACCGTTTTGAGTTTGTTAGATAGCAAGGGTGATGTGATTGCCGAAAATGATGATGCAGTGAGTGATAGTACGAATTCTTTAATCTTTTTTAAAGTGCGCCAATCAGGAAGTTATACGGTACGAGTTTCATCTTTTGGTGGTAGTAGTGGCGGTAAATTTACATTGAAGGTTAATAAACTGCGAATTGTCAATTAAAACTTGTAACAAAGCACAAAATGGCGCAGCCATTTTGTGAGAACGGGATGTAGGGACATTGCCCCTACATCCCTCACGAACCTATAATACGGAGCATTCGCGATTCTATCTGTTCCCAAGTTTTGCGAGAAACGGCGATCGCCCGATTTTTACATTGCACCATTAATAAATTGGCATAGAGATAGTTCTCTAACGCTTCTACTTCCTGATGTGAAATTTGATTTAATTCCATCGGTAGATATAGTGTTTGTAGCCATGTACGGCTGATTTGATTGCGAAAAGTTTCTCGTACTTCAAAGGATTGATCATAGCTTGGTGACTGAGAAGCTAGGGACTCTAACCTCGTGCTTAAAGCCATGAAATTAATATTTTTTTTGTCAAAATCAATTTTGGCAAGAGATTGTTCCAATTCGCTACAAAGTTGGATTGCTAAGTTCAGTTCTGTCGCACTATCAAAATCAAGAGCATGGGCAAGGCTCAGGGAAAGATCGGCGGCAAAAATCTTATCAAAATTTAAAGATAAATCAAAAGTCTTATACAAATCCTGTGCAAGTCCTAGAATCCTTGTCAAAATTAGAGCAGGAGCAAGTTCTGGCAAGAAACGAGGACGTGCTAGAAAGATCGCCGCAATGCGTTTAGCCACAGATTTTAATTCACCTTTAGAATTTAGATTTATTAGTTCTATCCAATCTAAAATATCGCGTAACTTATTAGTATTGATGTAGTTAGAAGTCTGTAACTCAATTGCTAATAGAAGCTCTTCAGAATCACCAACTGCCATACCTGCTAGTAATAGAAAAATGTTCTGCCAACGGCGATCGCTCAAATACTGAGGAACGATTAATTTAATCTTATGGTGATTATAAATATAACGAGCCGCAAAATATTCTTGAAAAGTAATGTGACTAAATAGAAAACTTGTAGAATTTCTAGAAGTGTTAATCTTACAAATACCAATCTGCCGTAAAACTTTTAAGATAAAATCAACTTCGACCCCGTCGATAACACCCATGTAATTAGAGATTATTTGTTGTAAATACTCAGTTAAGTCTTGAAATGGTAAAAGTGACTGTCGTATTTCAAAACTTTTATAAGCAATTTCCGATAGTAAGATATCTAATATATCGGTACTAATAATATTGTTAGCTTGATCATTTAGTAATTGACATTTTAACACTTGTTCTTCTAATACTAAATTGATTGCTTTTTGGTATAGACTACTCACATTACTCGGTAAACTATAGCGGCGATCGCATAGTAAGCACAAAAATGATAGGCATAAAGGTGAATTAGCTAAATCTCTTGCCACACTATTTAATTGTAATATTTTCCAGCATCGTTGCGCTTCTTCCGATGCCACATCTTGTTCCGACCGAGCAGACTCGGCATTACTAGTATTTGCTTCTTGAGTAGTCCTTGACTCAGATGCGATCGTGAACCACTTATGGATGTATTCCTGAACATGAAGATCATCCCAAGTCTGAAGTTCTAATTCCAAAAACTGCCCCAAACTACTTTGGTAAGAAGCTAAACGGCTAGAGACAATATAACGATTTTTAGGATAGGCTTTGACAAAATCTCTTAAATGATTGGATAGATATTTTTGCGATAATGGTGATTCATTCAATCCATCAATCAAAATCAGCAGTTTCCCTTTCTCTAACATCCATATAGCTAGCTCTTGCGACTCAGGAAAACCACATTTTTCTAACTCTTCAGCGATCGCCTGCAACAAAGTATCGTCATTGTGACAAAACTTCCATAAATGCAAAAAAACAGGCAAAACATCATGTTTATATCGAGATTCTGGATAATACAAAGCTTCCATTCCAATGTATTTCAGAAAAGTCGTCTTCCCTACAGCAGGTTCTCCTAAAATTGTCAGATAAGCTTCTTCGTTCGCAATGTTTAATCCTAAAAGATTATTCCCCTTACTATAACTACTTCTCTGAAGATCACGAGAAAAAGCTTCTTCTAGTTCATCAACAGACTCAAAACTACGAACAGAAGTATGTGCCTGTTTCAGTCTCTGAGAAATATAGATCGACAATAGTGTGGTCAGACTTTGACTGCCAAATATCTGTATGAAAGCGTAAGACTTTACATAATTGCGAGCATATTGAGTTGCAGCCTTAGAAACAGCATGGCTAAAATAAACTTCATCTACCTCACATTCCCTCCCTTTTGCACTCTCCGTAAACCCAGACAATGCCGTCTTAAATCTTTTGACAACCTCACGAATAGTTTGTTCTTGCTTGATGTTCATTGTCAACATAAATCCACCGAAATAGTCTCATTTCTATCTCCTATAAGTAGCTAGGCATAATTAAAAACCAGAGTAGAAACCTGTGACGCACGCGCAGCGTGCGCCACAGGTTTCTGGGTTTTATCTTTAAATTGCGCCCAGATACTTAGTTGTCGCTAGTCTAGTTAGGACACAAATCCAGAAGATCAGTTGCGGCGTTTTGTGCCGTAACTCGCTTCTTGGGTTTTGATTCGTCCTAATGCAAATGGCAACAGCTATATATTAAATTGCAATCAAATAAAATCCAAATTTTTCTATCAAAGAGACACTTTTTATCGCTTCCAACACAAAACTTAGATCTCCTTGAGTAAAAGCAGGACATAAATACTCTATGCTGCACATTTGGATCTAGATCCAGCAAAAAAATCACAAAAAATATTTAACTAAATTTGATAACAAATGTTACAAAGTTTAATAGATATTATTACATTTTTAGGCTTATGAGAATTGGTTACATTGTGCAAGTTTCTGTAGATAAATTGTAAAGCTCAACAAACATATTGTTAATATATTTATTTTAATTGATCTATAGCAATTACGACACTTGTGAAACTCTATATATCTATAGGGTTACTCAAACAAGCAGACTTGTTTTGAGTAAAAATACTTGCAAATTGCTGATATATTGATTGTTGTAGAGTCTTATATTTTCTTTAAGAACTTATTATTTTGTACTTGATATTCCCCAACACATCTATAATTAGAGATGTGTTGAAATAAATAAATTTGCGCTATTTAAAAACACAACTTAATTAGGTAATTGTTCAACTCACAAATCTACAGCCGTTAATTTAAAAAATACATTTTTAGATTAAGAGAAACTATCTTGGGGTGATAGAAAATCTGTAAAGAGTTATTTTGTTTTCCAGAAAAATCCACTTAAGGAGTATTTATGGCTCTCGATCCTCAGGTCTTCATGACCACCATGGAAACACGGATATCTTTCACCGCCGCAGATAAAGCTTTGCTAAAAGCCAATGCAGCGTGGGGGAATTCGATCGCTAGGCAAATGGCAGAAGTGTTTTACGCCTACCTTGCGCGTGATCCAGAAATGAACGCTATTTTAACTGCCAAAGAAGGAAGAATGCACCGTTTAAATGAAACTTTCGTCGAATGGTTTGGCGAAATGTTTACGGGTATGGATGACTGGGGGAGCGCTTATGCCGCACGTCGTTGGCGTATTGGCTTAGTCCATGTCCAGATTGGTATTGGACCACAGCACGTCGTTCCAGCAATGGCAACTGTCGTCAATGAAGTGGGGAAACAACTCAAGTCAGCAGGACTGGCTGAAGATCTAAGAGATGCTTTAGGACGCATTTGTATGATTGATCTTGCATTTATTGAGCAAGCCTATGTCGAGGTCTCTTCTCAAGCGGTTTTACGCGAGACGGGATGGACTGAGGCACTATTCAAACGCATGATTTCTACAGGTGCGGCAAGCATGAAATAGAAAAAGATTAATTCTTGAAAATTTTGGAGGCTATATATGCGTGCAGAACTTGGCGAATTTAGCAGTATTGTTTGTTTCAAAGCCATAGTTACTGGGGCTGAAGAGGCACTGGGTGAAAAGGCGGCAATGATCACGCTGATCGCCGCAGGTCGCGCTCGTGGTAAACAACTTGCAGAACAGCTTGGATTAAAAGGTGTGGGTACTGACCATGAACACCTAGTTCCCCTGCTCCAAAAGGCATTGGGTAAAGATGGAACGAGACTTTGCATTGTAGACAAAATTGAACAAGACGGTGCATTAGTGAGAGTTTACTGTCGAGAAACAATTTGTTCGGCTGGTGAACCTGAAGGTTCTCCTCGCAAACTGACCTTCACCCTAGGCGCAATCCAAGGAGTGATCGAACAAGTTACAGGGGAACGTTTACGGGGTAAGCAAACGGAGTCCGTTTTGCGTGGTGGTTCCCATGATGTCATTGAGTTTGAAGTTATTGGATAATTAATTTCCTCTTCCTCAAACTCCACCGTATTTACAGACAATTTACAATAATTCAAAACAAGGAAAAAGAAATGAGCATTAACGTTGCGAAGTTGGAAAGTATTTTACAAAATTTGGTCACTAGTACTAGTGATGTACAGGGCGCAGCACTTGTGTCTCCCGATGGGCTACCTCTAGCCTCAACTTTGCCAAGTGGCATGGATGAAGAACGTGTATCAGCAATGTCGGCAGCAATGCTCTCATTAGGTGAACGCATTGGTAATGAGCTAGCTAGAGGTGGCATCGATCGCCTGTATGTAGAAGGTGATAAGGGCTATGGCATCCTGACTAGTTGCGGGGAAGAGGCTGTTTTACTAGTTTTGGCAAGCAAGGCAGCAAAACAAGGTTTATTGATGTTAGAAATTAAGCGTGTCACAAGCGAACTTAAAGCAGCACTTGCCTAAGTTGTTTGAGTATTCATCCCCAGTCACGGTTTTAAGTTTGCTTACGGCAAAATCAAAACCGTGACAACAGTTCAGATTTTAGGGTGACAAAGGGAAGGGACAAAAGAGATTTATGGAAATCATGAGGTTGGTTGTGGCTGGTACTGTTGGTGCGGGGAAATCAACTTTCATTCGGACTGTGAGCGAAATTGATGTTGTCGATACCGATCGCCGTGCTACAGACGAAACAGCAGAAATAAAACACAAAACTACGGTAGCAATGGACTTTGGTAGATTAACCTTTGGTCCAGATATGGCTTTACACATTTATGGAACCCCCGGACAGCAGCGTTTTGACTTTATGTGGGATATTTTGATCCGTAAAGCCCATGCATTTATTTTATTAGTAGCGGCACATCGTCCCCATGAGTTTCGTTATGCCCGTCGCATTCTCAGTTATATGAATCGGCGCGTCCAAATTCCTTACATCATTGGGATTACGCACATGGATTGCGAAGGTGCTTGGTCAAGTGAGAATATTAAACTAGCACTAGGATTTGTCGAACAAAAGGATCAACCACCCGTAGTGGTTTTAAATGCAGAAGAACGAGATACTGTCATTCAGGCGATTGTGGCTCTAGTGCAGTACTATATTGCAAATCAATCCGTTGCGTGATTGTGAGCATCGATCATTATTGTTTTTAATTGATCTTGTTAGGAATTACAGCTATTCTCAGCTATAGATTTGGGCATTAACTCTCTGGTTTACAGTTATGGCAATTACAGGCTCTTTATCCGAGTTCTCTCTCCCAGAGATATTCCAGTTTTTAGATCAGGGACAAAAAACTGGAATATTAACGATTAGAGATCCTCAAGACTTGCGGACAGGCAAGCCATTTTTACGTCATATCTGGTTGCATAGTGGACGGGTAGTAGCTGCGGGCGATCGCCTCGACAATCGGGGTTTAACGAGATTGATCGAACAAAGGGGCTGGATTACAGAAGCAAATCGTTCTCAAGTAGAGCAGTTAATTCAAGAAAATATCCCTTTGGGGCTAAATCTCAAAGCATTGGGAATATTACAACCCGATCAACTGAAATTATTATTTAGCGTACAGGTGCTAAGACAGGTCTGTTCTCTGTTTCAAGTTGAGACAGGACAATTTCGCTTTGATGCCAAAAGTGATTTACCCAAAGCGGAAATGACAGGGTTGAGTTTGCCTGCAACAGAAACAACGTTAATGGGGTTACGCAGTCTCAAGGATTGGACAGTTTTACAAAGTAAGTTGCCTGACACCAGTTCGACATTATTTAGGCTTGGTAGTGATGAGCCACATTTACGTTTAGATGCCAGTGAGACGCAAGTACGTGGACTTGCTGATGGTTCCCTAAACCTTAAAAAAATAGCGGAGAAATTACAAGTTCCTTTACCTAAACTTCAGCAAATTGCATTTCGCTTGATTGTCGTTGGGCTAGTAGAAGAAGTACCTGATATTGATGTGGGTATGGCAATAAATAATGATAATAACTCCCAAGAAATTGAGGGGGATACTAGTGGGGCAGTGATGAGTTCTTCGGCGAGAACTGAGATTAGTAATTCATTTTTACAAAGCCTCGTAGGTTTTTTACAACACAAAGTGTAGTTATAGAGTGGCGGCGCGAAGCGCTGCCACTCTATTTTCAGCATAATACCAAAACTAAAAATGGCATAGCCATTTTTAGTTTTGAAAACCCTTACGGAGTTTGGGTTTTAATTCACGAAAGTGTGACAACACTTTCGTGAATTGGGATAACGGGAATGACGACAGGTATATTTTTGTAGTAGGTTTACATTTGTAAAACAGTTTTTGGGTACGACATTGTCACTTCAAGGCAAAAGTATTGCGATAACAGGTGCTTCAGGCACGATGGGTAGAGCGTTAGTAGCTGAGCTTAGCAACCGAGGGGCGCAGATCATTGCTCTAACGACCTCGCCTAATGCAACCTTTGATATTAACAACCAAAAAGTGGAAGTCCTAACATGGCAAATCGGTCATGAAGCAGACCTACGCGATCGCTTACACAAAGTTGATATTCTCATTCTCAATCATGGCATTAATGTATTAGGCGCAAGGGATTCGGCATCTATTTATCAATCCTATGAAGTGAATACTTTTTCGGTTTTCCGTTGGATTGATTTATTTCTGGAAATAGTCGCGCAATCTCAAGATAAAGCCAAGAAAGAAATTTGGGTAAATACTTCCGAAGCCGAAGTTAATGCGGCGCTGAGTCCATTGTATGAGCTATCCAAACGGGCGATCGGGGATTTGGTGACATTGCGCCGCCTTGATGGTGCTTGCACAATTCGCAAATTGATTTTGGGACCTTTTAAAAGCGATCTCAATCCCTATGGTGTGATGTCTGGAAAGTTTGTGGCTTGGGCGATCGCTACTTTAGCCCAATTGGGTTTTCGCGATATTATTGTTACCATTAATCCAATTACCTTCATTGCCTATCCTGTTAAAGAATTTTGGCGATCGCTTTATTTTCGCGTATTTTCTCGCCCTCAACCATAGAACCGATATGAATCCCGCATTACAAACAGAAATTTATCAGTTTATTCGTGAGATTGGTCAAAAGGCGATTCATCTGAGAAAGGCAGGTTTTCAAGTTGATGAAAAAGGCTTTGATGATTATGTAACCAATGTTGATCGCGAACTTGATCTTTTACTGAGTCAACAGTTTCAAGCGTGGTTTCCCAATGATGTGGTGATTAGTGAGGAAAATCCGCGATCGCAGGAATTATGGAAGCAATATTCAGAACTTAAGCAAAAGTACTGGTTTATCGATCCGATTGATGGTACTGATGACTTCATTCATGGTCGTGAGTTCTATTCCGTGATGGTGGGCATCTTAGAAGCATTTCAACCTGTATGTGGTTGGATCTATGCACCAAAGAGCGATCGCCTTTATTTTGGCGGTACTGCCATTAATGGTCTATTCACGGTTACTAATGGCAATGTCCCTGAAGTTCTACATCCTGTACCACCAATTGGGACTAGCCGCGATCGCGTGATTGTCAGTAAAAAAGATGACATCGCTTATGGGGATGCTATTCGCGCCGCCGTTCCCAATGTCGAGTTTTATAGTCTTGGTAGTTTTGGCTTAAAGGTAATGGAAGTAGTTCAAGGTCGAGCTAGTGCCTATATCTATCTCAATCGCCGCGTTAAGCTCTGGGATACCGTTGGTCCTTTAGCGATCGCTAAAGCGGCAGGGTTAGTATGTTGTGATCTCACAGGTCGAGAAATTGGCTTTGGTTTTGATGATATTGATCCTGAGAAGTTAACTCATAATCAAGTAGTCGTGATTGGTTGGTCAGAGTTTATTGATGGATATCTGGAGGCGATCGCCCAAGAACTTACCGCAGTTTCCGATCAAAAGAACCAAGAAAAATTTTAAAAGCGTTGCGAAGCAACGCTTTTAAAATTTTTCTTGGTTTGGGTTTGAGCGCAAAGCGCTGTAGCAATTTCGAGATATAGCCATAAATAGCCATAAAGAGAATAACGGCGCTTTGCGCCGTTATTCTCTTTATAAAGATGAGATCGGCTATTTAGCTGATGCAAAAATCATGCTTCTTTGAGAAGCTACAAATAGCAACATAGATGTTTCGTTAAGCCCATTTGTAGCGAGATTTGAACTTACAAGTTTAAGTCTCGCTATTTTTGTTGATATTTCTATCAATGTATCTATTCAATGCAATAGATGTTTATTTGTGGTTATTTATTGCAAGTAAGTATAATAGCATAAACTAAAAGACCTAGTCAGAAATTTTTGCTTTTATGGATGTAACCCTTATTCGTCAACTTGTATGGCTAGACTATCGATTAGCTCTGCTATTTCTAGTATTTATCCCTTTTGTACTTTTAGTTTGGGCTTTTCGGACTAAGAGTGAAGCAATTAAGCGATCGCTGATTCTCTATTGGCGCGTAGCCAGTCTGATGTTGATTACTATTTATTTGGCGATCGGTAGCTTAGGCATATCTTTTATATCGGGCATTATTGCCGAGATTTTAATTGTGTTAGCACTTTGGTTCTGGCAAGACTTAAACGAAGATATTGAGGCTTCTCGTACCAGCCTACAGCCTATTTACTTGGGATGGCGTTGGGCGGTGAGTGTGTATTCTGTTTTGAGTATTGGCTTCCGATTGTTATTTGCTAATGGCGCATTTATTAAGACTGAACAGCTTAGCGATATTTATAAAATTTGGTTTGAGCCACCTTTAAGTTTTAGTCATATATTTCATAATGGTGTACCTGTTGAGAACTTAGCCTTTGCAGGTGCGGTCGGGGGAATTGTTTATACTTTGTACCTTTTTTCCTTTCTTGCCTTTAGTTTACCTAAAACTGGCAGAATCGCCTTTCGCGACTAATTTTATAGCCTTGCAAAACCCAAAAAGCCTCGCAAAGCGAGGCTTTTTGGGTTTTTAATCAGAAGTGCGATAGTGATTGGAATAACGCACTCTAGCTCCTGTCCATAACAGCTTTTGTCGCAATGCTTGATAGTAAGAATATTCTTCTCGTAAAACTATGAATTGTGCTTGATGCTCTGACATACGGATATCCACTCTCTGCCCCGGAAAAATTGAGGTGGCAATCACACCATCTGTCCATAACTTTAAACTGAAGTCATCAGTAGCAAGCGGCCAAATGCTCACCGTTAACTTGGGTGGAATCACGATCGCCCGACTCGATAAGCTCAAAGGACAAATTGGGGTAATGGCGATCGCGTGCATTCCCGAATGCACAATTGGTCCATTCGCTGCCACCGTATAGGATGTAGAGCCAGTGGGTGTCGCGACAATCAACCCATCACCATGATATTGATCGACCACTTCGCCATCAATTTCTAACTCTAAGGATGCGGTCACCATGCGATCGGGGGATGCAGGTTTGACACACATTTCATTGAGACATAAAAAGGGACCCGATGGTTGTCCTAAGCGACTACCTAGCCCCTCATCAACATTGATCACTTTTGACTCCAACATCATCCGTCGCTCGATCGCAAAGCGATCGGATAACAAGCGCTCCCAAATTTCGACAGTATTGCCACATTCCTCGATCGAATGAGTCAAGAATCCTAAATGTCCACCCACATTAATCGCTAAAATCGGGACTCCCAGCTTTGCTAAATATCTAGCTGCCCCCAAGGTTGCCCCATCACCACCTAGTACTACCGCTAAATCAATTTCTTGATGCATAGATTCTAGAAAAACAGGATATGGGTTATCATTTGCGCCCGTTGGTCCAATTAATACCTTGACTCCCATTGCTTCTAGTTCACAGCTACATCGCTCTGCCCAGACCTTACCAATTTGACTACCCGACTTATAGGCAATTATTGCTTTACTAATCTTCACGGACACCTCTCAAACTGGAGTTGTTAGTTAGCGAGATAGGTAGTTTAAAGCTCTACCTATGGGGATATGTTATGAGAGAACGTCGCAAAGCAGCGCAATGCGCTCTTAAGATTAAACCGAAAGCGAGTGGCGGCACTTTGCGCCGCCACTCGCTTTCGGTTTTGAAGATGTCGGAATTTGTCTGCCTAGAGTCAGAATTGTCATGAAGTTTTCTCAATTAATGAAAATTAATGATACAAAAAACAAATTTTTGAGATAAGATTTGACACTAGGTAAAATTCTCGGTGTGAAGGGTAAGTCATGAGTCAGGCAGGATTTGGCGATTCATCATCACAAAAGAGCACTAATCCATCGATCCCAGAACCGCAATCTCAGTTTCAGAGTGTATCTGCAAACGTAGTTGGAGAGATGACGACTCCACTTAATGCTTTGCCCAGACAAGTCTTAGAGCAAGAGCTACAGTTTTGCAATGAGCGTAGTCAGCAAGCTCAGGTTTTATTGCAGCAAGCTCAGGAGCAATTGCAACTATCGCAGCTAGTCATCCAACGTCAGGAAACTTTGACTCAAACCCTGCAATCGCGGATTGATCAACTAGAGCGTGAGTTGCAAGATGTCCATGCTAATAGTGATGAGTTGCGCGATCGCCTCAAGCGTCAACAGCATCACACCTCACAGCTAAAGGCTGCCCTCGAACGTTGTCTTGATACCTCCACCCCTGCCCCACAGGATATGGCGCTGTCAGCATTAGAGTCTTGGTCGATCGCCAAACTTGCCGATGAAAAGATTACACCAGTCGAGGCAAATACAGACTCAATATTACAGAATGTTGTCAAAATCGTTCCTGCACCTCAGCCTATTGATTCTATAGATAATTCTGAACCAGAGCCTTTGGTGATTGAGTCACATCAGCCTAAACCCATTGTGGAGATTGAGGAACCACCACATCTGTCGATGCCTACTAAAAATCAACCAATCTCACCTCTGATTGTTAGACCTCACAAAGCATTTCAAGGTTCACCGATCGCCCCTAATTTACCGACCTTACAAAGTGTGAACTCCTTTGCCGAAGATAAAGTTAATTGGCGAGCTGAAGTCCAGACTAAGCCTATAGCGATCGCCGAGAGTGCAGAAAATCTTGCAGCTTCTAGCAATGTCAAAGATCCGTTACTGTCTTCAGCTTCAGCCGTGACTAACTCAACCATGGTTGCTACTGTTGCTACGCCTAAGTTTATGCAAGCTTTGTATGGTAGTAACAATGGCAATAATAGCGATACAGACAAAGAAACAGACCAAGCTAATCAGTTAGCGATCGCTAGTTCTCGCAAAGCGGTTACCTCTCTGGCTGCTGTCCAACTTCCGCAGTTTCCACCGTTACCGCGCCGATGATTGGTTATCTCCGTGGTGCGATCGCCGATTGCAAAGCCGCCGACAGTTCTCGAAAAAATACACCTACCTACTGGCTCACCCTTGATGTACAGGGTGTTGGCTATGATATTCAAGTTACAGCTAGCACTGCTAGTAAATTACCGCCCATCGGTGAAGAAACGCAAATATTTACGCATTTGATCACTCGTGAAGAGCAGATGGTTTTGTTTGGATTTGCCACGCTTGCCGAGCGCGAATTGTTTCGCCAATTAATCAGCGTTTCAGGGATTGGTACACAGGTGGGCTTGGCACTGCTCAATAGCTTAGGTATTCAAGATTTAGTCAAAGCGATCGTGGCAGGAAACACGCGAGTATTAAGCCTTACTCCAGGGGTCGGTACGAAAACGGCGGAAAGGCTAGCTTTAGAATTAAAAACTAAATTAGCCGATTGGCGCTTAGCTCAGGTTGGCTCAAGCTCGTCTGGTAGCGTGGTGAGTGCGGGAGTACAAGAAGAGTTAGAAATGACTTTGTTAGCCCTAGGCTATACGCCTGCTGAAATTAGCAATGCCCTCAATGCGATCGCCAGTTTACCGATTCTGGCTAAGACTCAAGATGTGGAACTGTGGATTAAAGAGGCGATCGCATGGCTTTCTCGGTAATCGATGAAAACAAAATTTATTTTTTTACTTGCCAAGATTGCACACTATGTTATTATTAGATTCGCGAGTTAAGGGCTTGTAGCTCAGTGGACTAGAGCACGTGGCTACGGACCACGGTGTCGGGGGTTCGAATCCCTCCTGGCCCGTCTAATAAAAAAGCAGCACTTAGTGCTGCTTTTTTATGAAAATTTTTTAGGTAATCTAAAGAAGCAATTTTTTGTAACGTGGCGAAGCCACGTTACAAAAAATTGCTTCTTTATTTGGTTTTAAATTTGCCGATGATCGCCTGATCGACATCATTGGGACTAGCAATCCAATAACTAAAGCGAAACTCATTTGGATCGCTTGGTCTTCCTTTGAGGCTAGAGGATTGAATTTGTTCGGGTTTTAAAGTCATGGCAAAAGTAGCGATCGACATCATTTCGTCAAAACTGAGGTTAGAGTCCACGTGTTTTTGCATGACATTAATCAAATCAGGAAGATGCAGTACCACCATAGGATTAGCAATTTTGGCTTTGACTGCTTTTAAAATGATCTGCTGACGTTGAATGCGCCCAATATCCCCCTCTTCATCATGGCGAAATCTGGCAAAACCTTCAGCTTGCTGACCATTGAGGGTTTGTAACCCTGCATAGAGATCAATATTTAGCTTTTGAGTTTTGTCAACATACTTCATCCGCTTAGGGACATTGACCTCAACGCCGCCAAGGGCATCAACTAAAGCCGCTAAACCAGAAGTATCGACTCGTACATAGCGATCGATCTCAACACCATTCAATTTCTCAGCAACAACTTCTTGGGCAAGGGCAGCACCACCATAGACATTAGCAGAATTGATTTTCGTGACCCCGTAGTTAGGGATGGGAACTTGCGTATCGCGAGGAATTGATAGCATCTTTATTGAGCGATCGCTTGGATCTAGACGCACTAGCAACATCCCATCACTACGACCATTGAAAGATTCGGGAGAGCCAAGAGGTGCATCAAGTACACGATCCACACCCATGACTAAAATTTGATAGGGACGCTCTAATTTGCGACCTAAACCTTCAATCAAGACTTCTTCAGGCTTACGACCCGTCATTAAGCCGCCCCAATCGAGGGCATTAATCGGCATAATACGTCCTAAAAAAGCACCTGCACCAATGGAGACTAATAGGGATAATGTAAAACCAATTTTTGCAAAGGGGATCTGCGGAGCTTTCTTGGGCAGAACTGGCTTTGCTACATCGACTTGCATAGTTTCTAGTGTAGTGGTAGGCAAATCAGCGCGATGGGAGTAGTCGGCTGACCGAATTTTCGATGCTGTAATCGGTCTATTAGGCACACACTACTCCATGCTTCTATAATGCTCAACAAATAACATATACCGCAAGTCATCAACTCTATGCAAGCTGTAATTATTGCTGGTGGGAAAGGAACACGCCTCAGACCCTTGACCTATGGATGTCCTAAGCCGATGCTACCTTTGGTTGATCGCCCATTTTTAGAATGGATGATTAATCGCTGTCGTGAAGCTAGTGTGAACGACATTTTGTTAAATGTGCAGTATCACTCGCAACAAGTGATTGATTATTTTGGTGACGGCGATCGCTTTGGCGTAAAAATTCGCTATGTCGAGGAATCAACGCCTCTAGACACCGCAGGAGCAATTAAGCTTGCAGAGCCATATTTTACAGGCGAATCATTGATTGTGTTCAATGCTGACATTCTCACTAATTTAGACTTGACGGCACTGATAAAGTTTCATAAGGACAATCAAGCCGATGCAACTTTGACTTTAACGAGAGTTGAAGACATTACGCCATTTGGCTTGGTGGAGATTAATGCTCAAAGCCAAGTTCAAGCATTTCGCGAGAAACCTAATGCTGAACAGGCAGTAGAATTTTTAGCTCAAGGTATTAATACAATTAATGCAGGAACCTATATTTTAGAGCCAAAGATTTTTGACATCTATCCTACGGGTGAACCTTTGAGCTTTGAACGAAAAGTCTTTCCGAATGTGCTGGAGCGTGGCTTAAAAATGATGGGCTTTGTTTGGGATGGCTATTGGATGGACATGGGAACTCCTGAGAAGTATTTCCAAGCACAGGTAGATGTGTTGGAAGGAAAGGTTCCCTTTGATTTTGGCGATCGCTCTGAGCAGAAAAGTACAGGGGTGTGGGTTGCTAAAACTGCCAATGTTGCGGAAGGTGCAGTTTTAGAAGCGCCTTGCTTTATCGGTGATAATGCTTCTATTGGTAAAGATGCACGTATTCCTTCGCAAACTTTAATTGGTGCAAACTCTCTGATTAAAAAGGAAGTTCCTTCAGGGATGTATGCCGCAGGAACTTTTTTATAGAATGCAAATTTTCTATGGCGTGGCTTTGCCACGCCATAGAAAATTTGGTTGCTGACTGTCAATTAACTCGATGATCGCAGTTCTAAGCCTAATACTTGCGTATGTTCTCCACGGGCTTGAGTTACGCCGATAGTGCGCTCGGAGGCTTCGATCATCGGGCGGCGAAGGCTGACCACGATGAATTGGGCGAGATTGGCTTGCTTGCGTACCATCTTCGATAGACGCTCGACATTGGAGCCATCAAGGAACATATCGACTTCATCGAAGGCGTAGAAGGGCGAAGGACGATAGCGCTGCAAAGCAAAGATAAAGCTGAGAGCGGTCAAGGATTTTTCGCCGCCAGACATGGAGGAGAGGTTCTGAACTTGTTTACCCTTGGGGTGTGCGACTAGGGTTAAGCCACCACTTAGGGGCGCATTCGGATTTTCTAATTGCAGGTAGCCATCACCATCGGAAAGCTCAGAAAATATTTCTTTGAAATGTCCATTAACCGCATCAAAGGCTTGCATAAAGGCACGTTGACGTAAGGTCGTGAAATTCTCAATCCTGATTAAGAGTTCAGTACGCTCTTGGTTGAGGGTTTCTAAGCGGCTACTCAGTTCATCGAGACGTTCCGATGTTGCTTCGTATTCCGCGATCGCCATCATATTCACAGGTTCCATCGACTGGATGCGCTTGAGAAGGCGACGTTGCTCTAGTTGCAACTGTTCGAGGGTCATCGTCTCAGGCACTTCAGGAACGATATCGGGAAGTTCGATTTGATTAAGTTGTTCTGTAAATTGAGCAATTTGTTGTTCGAGTTCAACTTGGCGTTCACGATTTTTTTGTAACTGCCATTCCTGTTGTTGATATTGCTGCTGTTGAGCGCGGAGCGATCGCTCTGCCGCATCGCGTTCTTGTTTAGCAGCACCGATAGTTTGCTCTAGGGCATCAAGACGACTTTGGTAAGAGGTGATCGCCTGTTCTGTTTGCTTGATTTGATGCTGAATTTGCGAAGTACTATTGATTAGTTCGGCTTGGGTACTGCGAAGTTCTTGCAGACGAGTTTGACGCTGCGCCATCTTTTCGAGGGCAAGTTTATGCTGATTCTCTAATTCACCTAATTGTTGCTTAGCAGTTCGCAGTTCGATTTCAGCAGTATTTAAGAGAGCGTCTTGACCTTGCAAAGCTTCTTGCGCCTGTAACCAACGGGTATGGGTTCCCGATTTCTCCAGTTCCGTGAGTTCGGCACGCTTGACTAAAAGTTTAGCTTCGAGTTCGGCAATATTGCCATCAAGGGTATTGAGTTGAGCTTGTCCGATCTCAATGGCGGCGCGAGTTTTTTGAATTTGGTCTTGCAGACGTGTGCGATCGCGGCTATTGCGTTCGATTTGTTCGTAAATGCGATCGCGTTTGAGTTGGGCTTCACGGTGAGTGGTTCGCGCCGATTGCAACTGCTCTTCGTACTTGGCGATACCCGTCAATGCGCCGCGCAGACGTTGATTCAGCCGCGCTAACATTTGGTCAATTTCCAACAGGCGATCGCGCAATTGCTTCGTTTCCGAAGACTCCGCAGGCTTGGCATTACCAAAATGGAGACTGGAGTGCAATGGCGCACTACCACCCGTCATTGCCCCTGAAGTTTCCAGAATCTCACCTTCCAGCGTCACCATCCGATATTTGCCGATGTGGAATCGTGCTTGATTGAGATTCTCAAATACCAGCGTATTTCCAAATACAAAGGAGAAGACATCTTGATAGCGGTCTTCGTAGGTGACGAGATTAAAAGCGTAGTCAATCGCTCCTAGTTTTTGTGCTTCCACACGGGAAGGGAATTTGGCAGGCTGCAATTTATTTAATGGCAAAAAAGTGGCGCGTCCTGCCCGTTCCTTTTTGAGTAAGGCGATCGCCTCCGCAGCCACTTCATCGCTCTCAACGACCAGATTTCCTAATCTGCCACCCGCACAAATTTCTAGCGCCAATTGATAGCGTGGTTCCACTAATCCCAATTGGGCAACCAGTCCATAAACCCCCAACATATCCGCTTCGATGATTACCTGTGAAGCCCTAGTACCTTGAACTTCGCGGCTTGCCTGTACCTGAGCTTCCAGTTTATCTAATTGACGAGATTTTACCCGTTGCTCTTGATTAAGGCGATCGATTGTTTCATTTTGCAGTTGCACTTCTAATTGTGCTTCCGCCAGATTTTTGGCAAGGGTTTGTACTAAGGATTCTGCACCATTGACCTCAGCTTCCTGTAAGCGCAGAGCATCCTCTAAGGACTGATTAGAGAGCATATCTACCGCATAACGTCCTTCGCCCGCCACAATCTCTTTAAGTTCCTTCTCTTGGGATTCTAATTGTAGCGATCGCTGATTGAGGACTTCCTTAATCCGAGTTTGTTCTTGTTTTTGTGGATCGAGTTCTGCTTGAGCCGTATCAACATCTTGTCTAAGTTGAGTTTGCTGGCGCACCCATTCCGAAGATGCCGAGGCGATCGCTTGGACTTCCTTGCGATATTGCGAAACAATTGACGACTGTTGATCGCGAGCTTTTTCCGCCGTGACCACCGCTTCTTCTTTAAATTGCTTTTGCGATTCTAACTGTTCCGATTCCCGTAGGAGGCGATCAATTTCTTCTTGCGTGCTGACAATGTGATTTTGATTATTTTGATAGGAACTAGTTAGCGATTGCTGCTGCCGTTGCAAACCGCGCAATTCTGCCTGTTGCGCTGATAGATTGCTCGATACCGAGAGATACTCTTCTTCACCGAGAGTATGCACGCGATCGCTAAGTTCATTAAGCTGAACTGTCCCTGTTTCAATTACTTGGGAGAGTTCCACTAAGGATTTCTCAATACCTTCACATTGTTCGCGATTGTTAATTAATTCAACATTACGCAATGATTGCTGATAAGTAATTTCACGCTGTTGCAGCACCGCCTCCGATGCCTCCATGCGTTCATATTCTAACCGCAGCGCCTTATATTTTTCCGCCTTAACGCGATCGCCCTTTAGCTTCTCTTTATTCGCAATCAATTCCTGCTCAACAATCCTAAAACGTTCTTCCTGCGCCTTCACATCATCAAGCTTGTCCTTGGCTGTGGAAATTTTGCGATCAAACTCACCGACACCCGCCAGTTCATCAATAATCTCGCGCCGCTCCCGCGAATTCATGGAGATAATGCCCGTGACATCCCCTTGCAGCACAACATTATAGCCTTCAGGATAAATACGGAACTTGGCTAACTGTTCATGCAGTTCGCTTAAATTGCAAGGAGTTCCATTGATATAGTAAGTAGAAGTATAAGTCCCCTGACTCGTCACCCGCAACTTCCGCATTACTGTCCATTCGCCCTCGGTCTGCCCCTCAGATCTGGGAATGTCCACACCTTCACTTTGCAGCGCCGCCATCTCTTCCGCTTCTAGCGCAAAGGTGACGATCACACTCGCCTCGACCATCCGCCCTTTTTTGCTATGGGCTTGGTTAACCAAATCTGGCAAGCGATCCGCCCGCATCCCCTTCGAGCCTGCCAACCCCAGCGCAAATAGCAACGCATCCAAAATATTCGATTTGCCCGATCCATTAGGTCCTGAAACTACCGTAAACCCCTGCAAAAGCGGGATCGATACGGTCGAGCCGAAGGACTTAAATCTGGTGAGTTCTACGTTTTTAATGTACATAGTGGTGATCTGGGGGTGCGATCTGGGGGCTGATCGGTGAGGGATGGTCAGGGAATGGAGATCGGGCTATGCTAGTTTTTGACAGCACGAAAGTGCCAATAGGCTATCACATCTTGTCAAAAATGGTGTAAGTATCGCCAAGATTTCAGTAATTCTCATTAACCATGAATCACCCCTATGAAAATACATTATTGCCTTGTCTCTAGCGCGATCGCCTTACCTCTATATTTCTCACTCGTGCAAACTGCGATCGCTAATCCAGTTAGTCAATTATTAGAAACTAGAGCCTGTTATGAATGCGAGTTAAGTAATGCCAATCTAGTTGAAGCAAAACTCAATGGTGCAAATCTGAGCTTGGCAAAAATGCGGGCAGCAGACTTGCGGAAGGCAAATTTAATCGGGGCAAATTTAATCGGGGCTTACTTAAGAGATGCCAATTTTCAAGATGCTAATCTACGCTGGGCAAACTTTACTAATGCGGACTTAGAGAATGTGGATTTTCGAGGTGCAGATTTGAGAGGAGCAAAGTTTAATGCAGCTTTATTGAAGGATGTTAACTCTCAAAAGAGCATCTTTTGCCGCACGATTATGTCTGACGGCAAGCTCAATAATCGTGATTGTCGATTATCGGGCGATTGAACTGCCAGACACTGACCGCTTAGGCGTTACAGCGCCCACTTTCTGATTCAATGGGAATATCCGTCTAACAAAATCATGGACAGCTTCCCCACAATCTTTCTATCTCATGGTGCGCCAGATTTGGGGATTAGAGTCTAAGGGAGTCCAAATCCACAGCAGCTATACCTATGGTGTTTTCAGTATGGCAGCTTACGCATTTAGATCGTAGAGTCGCAGGGCGATCGCCCCTAATCTCAATAATAAAGCGATCGCCTAAAATATCCACACTTTCACGAACAAGCGATCGCCCCCAACCAACCAACAACATCAAACAGCGATCGCTTATAACCTAAATCACAAAGTGATGTATTTAATGTATTGACATCATGTATTTCACTTGGTTACATTAGAGACATGGACTTTGAATGGGACAACAAAAAGAACAACGCCAATATCGCAAAGCATGGAATTGATTTTGAGTTTGCTAAGGAAATTTTTTCAGGTATTTGGATTTCAAAACCTGACAATCGCAAAGATTATGGCGAATCTCATTTTATTGCTCTTGGAGGTTTGGAAGGTTTTGTTCTCCTTGCTGTCTACACTCTGCGAGGACAAAGAATACGTCTCATTTCTGTAAGGCTTGCAAATAAAGAGGAAAGGAGAATTTATTATGGCTATATCGAGAGAAGAACAATTGAAAATCCTTGGTCGGATGAAGGATTCTGATATTGACTATACGGACGCTCCTGCGACAAATGCTGACTTTTGGGAAGATGCAACGGTTAACATTCCACCTGTCAAGGTTCCTGTTACGTTGAGACTTGATCCGAATGTTTTAGCTTGGTATAAACAACAAGTTCCACGAGGTTATCAAACTCTAATCAATAATGTTCTACAAAAATACATGACAGATCATCAAGCCTAAACTTGAGTTATGCGATCGCCTAAAATATCCACACTTGCACCACACAAGCAATCGCCTCTCAACAAACCAACAACATCAAACAGCAATCGCCTTATTAATTTGTGGCAAAAACTAGAAAGATTTCCTTGAATCAGTTGATGGAGGATGCCAACCAACTTTCACCCATGCTTGTCTGGCTCTCACAATTTCTGTTTCACTGCGAACTTCATCATTCAAATCTAGCCGATTTACAGTTGCTCTTCCCACTTCCGTAATACCAATAATTCTACAGCCATCTTCACTCCAAATAAAATGCTCATTCCATACTTGCTGGCGAGGATGAAATAGATTTACTGCGTTTAATGTTGCTGGATCTTTTCCTTGTGTGAAGTTGTAATGATGTGAGTTGCAGCGCTGACAAGCTAGGGCTAAGTTATCTATATTGTCTGAACCTCCAATAGATCTTGGTTGAATGTGATCTATCTCAAACCTTGCAGGGCTAATTTCTTCTGAAGAATGACAATATTCACATAAAAAACTAGCTCTTTGTCTTATTTGGAGTCTTACTGCTGTAGGAATTGCCATATAAAATCTAGGCTTCGCTAATAATTTTGGCATTAAGCAAGGTAAAAATTTGATCTAATTCCAAAATCCCTGCTAATTCTGCTTTTTCTTGGTCATTTAGTCCGATTCCTTTAAGACGCTCATTCAAATTATCTAGGCGCTCTTGTAATGGCTCAGAGAATTTAAATAAATAGCGATCGCGCACTTTTGCGGTAATAATTCCTGTGGATATCCACGAAGAGGGCTTTACCATTGTTTGAGTCATCATTTGTTTAACTCCATTCTCTTGCTAGTGACAATTATAAGCGATCGCCTAAAACATCCATGCCTTCGCTAAATAAGCGATCGCCCCTAATCTCAATCAAAAAGCGATCGCCTAAAATATCCTCACTTTCACCAACAAGCGATCGCCCCTCAACAAACCAACAACATCAAGCAGCGATCGCCCCTCAATATACCAACAACATCAAACAGCGATCGCCCCAAATCACAATCAAATAGCGATCGCCCAAAATATCCACATTTTTACCCACAAGCGATCGCCCCCAACCAACCAACAACATCAAACAGAGATCGCCCCTAATCTCAACCAAAAAGCGATCGCCTCAAATATCAACACTTCCACCACTCAAGCGATCGCCCCCTCAACAAACCAACAACACCAAAAAGCGATCGCCCCTAATCTCAATCACAAAGCGATCGCCTAAAATATTCATACTCTCACCACACAAGCGATCGCCCCTCAACAAACCAACAACACCAAACAGCGATCGCCCCAATCTCAATCAAATAGCGATCGCCTAAATTATCAACACTTTCACCATAGAGATATTTCGCCCAGCCTGAGTAGGTACAATATTTTTTCATAGTAATTTAGATCAGTTTGGTTAAAGTCTCATATATTTTATATTTAACAAATACTCACTATTGCCGCTATTTGTCCACTATCATTTATATCAGAAGCTTTCTTTTAAGGTTGTATAAGCGATGAGTTTACATAGACTTCCACTCGATTCTAAAAAACTTGAAGTATTGATCAAGAAAGCTAGGCACTACAACATTTTTCCCATGTATTTTTCACAGTATATGCCTAATGCTCGACAGCACCCAATCAGTGAGTGTTTAGCTGATTTAGTGAATGATGCCTATGAGTATTTATCTGCATGTAGTGAAAGTGAAATTGAAGGGCTTATTGATCATATGCCCACGGGTTACAGAATAACGTTTGATCTATTTGGTGGTAAATTGCAAGTAGTAACAGAGGAACATCGACGAAGGTTAGCTTTTTGCATTGTTGCATTTGAAGTTGAGCTTAGTTACTTTAGTTTTAAGGGAGTAATTGAGCAAGATTTATCTCAGAGTGAAATAATAAAAATTTATCCAGAGCTAAAAAATAAGTTTGATAAAGATGGATTACTTCATATAGATTCTAATTTTATTCTCTTTGATGGTGGAGTTGAATATAAAGGACACATTCTTCACTACCATCAACTTCTTAGGCGAGGATACACATCCAATCCTAACTTTGATTTTCTCGATAGATTTATAAGTTATTATCACCGCACAAAACATGAAAATCAGTTCAGAATAGCCATTGATCACCGAAGAATTATGACGAAAGAGTTTTATACTCAGATTGGAGAAATGGATGGATGGCGTGGATTACCGTTTGACAAAAATAAATTAGATGATCCAAACTATATCGGATTGACTGTTGTAGAGCGAAATAAGAAATCATTATTTGGAATGACTTGTGACCTTGATCGTACTGAATTCTTTTGGAGTTATCGTGATGGTATTAAAACTTTTGAGATTGAGGAAATATCAGGAGATAGCTATATATTTGATCATTACTACTTTAATCGATATGTGCATAGTGAGCGTGACATTAAAACAAAATTATTTCGGCATTTAGATGGAGCAGTGAAAGTATATCTCAAAGATAGTTATCAAGACAGAAAAAATTCATTTATGCCAAAGGAATTAAAGAGTCATACCAAAGTTAAACTCTGGCGCATTGATGGTGATATAAAATTAGAGGTTTGGAGTAATCTAATCTCATATTTTTTCAAAAACAATGAGATGATTACTCAATATTTTGATCCCGAAGGATTTGAGAAGATATTTGATTTGCGAGTTCGTGATTTTGAGGCATGGAAACTTTCTCAATAAAGCTCTAATGTAATATTGCTATTGGAATTATTTGAAGCAATATATCACCTAAACTTCTTTTTGCTTCCATTAACTCATAGGCATAATGCAACCGCAAAAAATAACCATCCGACAAGCCAAAATAGCGACATAACCGCAAATCAACATCCGCAGTCGTCGGAGCCTTACCTTGAATAATTTGCTGCATACTCAAATATGGCAACCGCAAACTCTCAGCCAAGCTATTTACACTAATATCTAACTCTTCTAAAAACTCATATTGCAAGATTTCGCCAACATGAGGATTACGCAGTAAAGTATCTTCCATATCAGGATGCTTGAGAGTCGTAAGATCGAATAAATCTAAAACATCTTCATCTTCATCAAACTTTTTATCTAACTCTTCAGCTTTCATATAAATTGGCTAAGCTAGCTGCAATACTTGAGGTGAGGGTAAAGGTTTATCCGTTGCTTCGTAGTCTTCGATTAAAAGTTCTAATACCTCCTCTGCATTAGCGATCGCCTCTGCATAAGTATCTCCATGCGTAAAGTATCGCTGCAAGGCATTAGAAAACTCAGGTAACTCTACTAGATAACATTTATCTTCATCTGACCAAACAATATTAACGCGATACTTATGTTGCATAGTTTTAGCCAACTGATGATTGAGGCATAGACTCGATTAAGGCTCTTAGCACTTTGTTAACGGCTTCAGGCGTAGTGAAAACTCTTGCCACATCTTCATCTAAAACCACAATATTTAGGCTTTTAGCTTCACTACGATTAGCAAAACGATTGGGTTTAGCCTTCTGATAATCAAAGTTATATTCAGGTAAAAGATCATCATCAGTATTTAATTGATTTCCAAAACTATTGCTGTTCATACTTTTCACGCTCTGTTCTAGTGGCTATACGGGCGCTAATAATCCGAATATTAGTGGAGCGTTCCGTAAAAGAAATAATCAATAATCTATTGCGTTGCGAGTGACCAATAATGATCTCTCTTAACTCATCAAAAGAATGTGCCTCATCATCAAAGATTACTGCTAGAGGATTATCAAATACTGTTTGAGCTTCCTCAAAGCTAACACCATGCTTTCTCAGATTAGCGATCGCTTTTGCATTATCCCACTCACACTTCATAAACGTATTATAACCAACTATCAAATTATTCTGGAATACAGATAAATAACAAGGGGCTTAAGCCCCTTGCCTCTTGTTATCTAGCTGCCACCGATACGGGCAACATCGCGGGAATTGGCTTCAAAAGCAGCATTGAGCGCATCATCACCACTCAAACCATCTTCCAATGCTTCCTTAATCGCTTGCAATACCCGCTTGTAATCCTTGGGCATTACCTTCACGAATTTAGGAGCGATCGCATTCCAATCAGCGAGAACTCGTTCACCGATCGCACTTTCCGTATAGTCAACATGCTGTTGAATCAACTGCTTCAGATCCTTGATTTCTTCGGGATCTTCGAGCTTTTCTAAGCCGACCATTGAAGTATTGCAACGGGTTGCGAAATCGCCTGAATCATCGAGAATGTAGGCAATACCGCCACTCATGCCAGCCGCGAAGTTCCGTCCTGTTAAGCCCAAGACCACGACCTTACCGCCAGTCATATATTCGCAACCAT
Source organism: uncultured cyanobacterium (assembly GCA_963703315.1). GTDB lineage: Bacteria > Cyanobacteriota > Cyanobacteriia > Pseudanabaenales > Pseudanabaenaceae > Pseudanabaena. The sequence goes on from OY969811.1 coordinate 1,375,225, forward strand.
GATCGCCGATGCCTTCGACTACGGCATTTACGCCAGAGTTGCGGACTGCAAAGCGTTCGCCAGCGATACCGCGAATGTAGACTTCACCACTGGTTGCGCCGTAGAGTGCGACGTTACCTGCGATCACGTTCTCTTCCGCAACAAAGGTAGAAGCTTTATCTGGATAGAGAATGATTTTGCCGCCGCTTAGTCCTTTGCCGAGGTAGTCGTTGGTATCGCCTTCGAGTTCCATCGTTACACCAGAGGGAACGAATGCGCCAAAGCTTTGACCAGCAGTACCTTGGAAATGCAGATGCACGGTATCGTCGGGCAATCCTTCCCAATGGCGCTTGGTGATTTCGTTGCCGAGGATCGTGCCGACGGCGCGATTGATATTACGGATGGGAACGATCTCATGGATTGGTTCGCCATCAACGATCGCAGCTTGGCACAAATCCAACAACACAGTCATATCAAGGGACTTATCTAAACCGTGATCCTGTGGAATTTGGCAATAGCGACCGACATCTTCGCCAACTTCGGGTTGATAGAGAATCTTCGAGAAGTCTAAACCCTTGAGTTTCCAATGCTCGACGGCTTGCTTCGCTTCTAGGACTTCAGTACGACCGACCATTTCATCAAGGGTGCGGAAACCGAGTTTTGCCATCAATTCGCGGACTTCCATCGCGATGAAGGTCATGAAGTTGACGGTGTGGGCGGGATCGCCTGTGAACTTCTCGCGCAGTTGCGGATCTTGGGTGGCGACACCGACGGGGCAGGTGTTGAGATGGCAGACGCGCATCATGATACAACCAAGAGTAACGAGGGGCGCGGTGGCAAAGCCGAACTCTTCTGCTCCCAGTAGCGCGGCGATGACGACATCACGACCTGTTTTCATTTGTCCATCGGTTTCCACAACGATGCGGCTGCGGAGGTTGTTGAGAACGAGGGTTTGGTGGGTTTCCGCGAGTCCGAGTTCCCAAGGTAAGCCAGCGTGTTTGATTGAGGTTTGGGGCGATGCACCAGTACCGCCATCGAAGCCAGAGATGAGAACCACATCAGCATGGGCTTTAGAAACCCCTGCGGCGATCGTGCCTACGCCCACTTCCGATACTAACTTGACGCTGATACGGGCGGCGCGGTTGGCATTTTTTAAATCATGGATCAACTCAGCGAGGTCTTCGATGGAGTAGATGTCATGGTGAGGCGGTGGTGAAATCAATCCGACACCTGTGGTGGAGTGGCGAACTTTGGCAATCCAAGGATAGACTTTCTTGCCAGGGAGTTGACCGCCTTCCCCTGGTTTTGCGCCTTGAGCCATTTTGATTTGAATCTCTTTGGCTTGAGAGAGATAGAGGCTAGTTACGCCGAAACGTCCAGAGGCTACTTGTTTAATAGCGCTATTTTTGGAATCGCCAAACTCGTTTGTCCATGTGTAGCGATCGGGATCTTCACCGCCTTCGCCTGTGTTGGACTTGCCACCGATGCGATTCATGGCGATCGCTAGAGCTTCATGGGCTTCCTTAGAAATCGAACCGTAGCTCATCGCACCCGTTTTGAATCGGCTCAAAATTGATTCAATCGGTTCTACTTCATCAATGGAAATAGATTCGCGCGATTTGAAATCGAGTAAGCCGCGCAGAGTGAAATGCTGCTGATTCTGTTCATTGACGAGGGCAGAATATTTCTTGAACAGTTCATAGTTACCATCGCGTACCGCCTTTTGCAAAGCGTGAATAGCTTCAGGGCTGAACAAGTGCGCTTCGCCATCCTTGCGCCATTGATAATCACCACCGACATCGAGGGTATTGCCACTGGCAGGGCGATCGGGGAATGCATGGGTATGACGGGCGATCGCTTCTTTGGCGATTACTTCCAAATCTGCGCCTTCAATGCGTGAGGCTGTCCAAGTGAAGTATTTCTTGATCACATCATGATTCAATCCAACCGCTTCAAAAATCTGAGCGCCACGATAGCTTTGGATTGTGGAAATACCGATTTTAGAAGCAACCTTAGTTACACCCTTTGTTGCCGACTTGATGAAGTTCTTGCAAGCAGTTTTGAACTCAACATTCACTAAGAGACGTTGATCGATCATGTCTTTGATCGTTTCAAAGGCAAGGTAAGGATTGATTGCGCCGCAACCATAGCCAATCAACAATGCAAAATGATGCACTTCTCTAGGTTCGCCAGATTCGAGGACTAAGCCGACTCTGGTACGGGTTCCTGTACGAATGAGATGGTGATGTAAGCCTGATACCGCTAGCAATGCAGGGATAGGAGCATTGTCAGGATTCACGCCCCGATCGCTTAAAATCAAAATATTCACACCATCAGCGATCGCTTGATCCGCTTTTTCACAAATTTGCGAAATCACTGCTTCTAATCCAGTTACTCCTGCTTTTGGATCAAACAAAGTAGAAAGAGTAACCGATTTAAAACCACCTTCATTAATATGCTTCAACTTCGCAAGTTCGGCATCGCTGAGAATAGGAGTCTTTAGCTCGATCAAGTGACAGCTTTCTGGTTCAGGCTTGAGTAAATTCCGTTCTGCACCAATGGTTGTCTCCGCAGAAGTAATAATTTCTTCGCGAATAGAGTCAATCGGTGGATTGGTTACCTGTGCAAATAGCTGTTGGAAATAATCATAGAGAAGTTTCGGGCGATTGGAAAGAACTGCTAAAGGCGTATCTGCTCCCATTGCGCCGATCGCTTCTACACCATCACGCGCCATTGGTGTTAATAGCAAACGCAAATCTTCAAAGGAATATCCAAAAGCCATTTGACGCTGAGTGAGTGCAGGAGATTCCACTTCGGCAGTAACTTCTGCATCCTTCAAACTGGCGATATCCACCATGTGCTGATTAATCCATTCACGGTAAGGCTGCTCAGTCGCGATTTGATGCTTGATTTCTTCATCAGCAACAATCCGCCCCTCTTGCATATTCACAAGGAACATCCGCCCTGGTTGCAAGCGACCTTTCGATTCAATCATTTCAGGAGCGATGTCTAATACACCTGCTTCCGACGCGAAGATAACCAAATCATCCTTAGTGACATAGTAGCGAGAAGGACGCAAACCGTTGCGATCCAACACAGCGCCGATCATTGTGCCATCGGTAAAGGCGATCGAGGCGGGACCATCCCAAGGTTCCATCAAACAAGAGTGATATTCATAAAAGGCTTTCTTTTCATCACTCATCGACTCATGGGCTGTCCAAGGCTCAGGAATCATCATCATCATCGCGTGAGGTAGCGATCGCCCAGCCAGCACCAACAATTCCAAAGCATTATCAAAAATCGTCGAGTCACTGCCTTCGATGTTAATGACTGGCTTAATTTTCGAGATATCATCACCAAACAAATCGGACTCAAACATCGCCTGACGAGCGATCATCCAGTTAGTATTGCCGCGCAAAGTGTTAATTTCGCCATTGTGGGCAATGTAGCGGTAAGGGTGCGATCGCTCCCAACTGGGGAAAGTATTCGTACTAAAGCGGGAGTGAACCAGAGCCAGAGCGCTCTCCATGTCTGGGTCGTGCAGATCGTGGGCGTAATACTGTCCGACTTGAGCCGTCATCAACATCCCCTTATAGACGATGGTGCGACAGGAGAGACTGGCTGGATACCAGTAAGCATCAATATTTGAAGTACGGATCGCCGTGTGAGCTAGTTTGCGAATTACATACAATTTGCGATCAAAGGCTAGGTCATCAGCAAGATCGGGCGATCGCGCAATAAACACCTGCTGCATGAATGGCTCACTGGATTGAGCCGTAGCCCCCAATGACGAGTTATCGGTGGGGACATCACGCCAACCTAAAACTTTTAAACCTTCAGACTCCACCAGCTTTTCAAAAGCCTTTCTACCATTTTGGCGGGCTTGCGGATCTGGCGAAGCGTAGACCATGCCCACGCCATATTGACCGACCTCTGGCAGGGAAATATTTGCGGCGGCGGCAGCTTTTAGCAAAAACTTATGGGGGATCTGCATCAAAATCCCAGCACCGTCACCCGTATTCGTTTCGCAACCGCACGCGCCGCGATGTTCCAAGTTCTCCAAAATCGTCAGCCCCTGCTCGACGATCGCATGGGATTTTTTTCCTGATTTATGGACGATAAAGCCGACCCCACAAGCATCGTGTTCAAATTGGGGATCGTATAAACCTTGTTTTACGGGTGTTGCGTTGCTATTCATCATGGACTGCAAAGGTGTGATATCTAAAGGATTATGTGAGCTTCAACGTAATCGAAAGGTTACGGGGGCTACATTGGATTGTACTAATAAATTTATGTCTTAGGTAGGATGTTTTCAAGAAATGTTCCTAGCTATAGCTGTCGCCAGTCTTGTTAGTCTAGCTGAGCAAATAGTCGCAGACTCGTACTTTTAGGTGAGGATCACTTTATCATGAGCAGTATCTAGCATTTTTTACGCAGCTTTTGTATGACTGCTCCTGTCCATATCGACAATAAATCTCAGCGCGATCGCCGTCAGCTTTCCCTAAAGATATTGCTGATTGTTCCTTTTGTGACACAGGTAATTGCCGCAGTGGGGATTACAGGGTGGCTGTCAGTGCAGAATGGACGTGAGGCAACTCAAGAGTTAGCTCCTCAAATTGGGCAGGAAGTAACTAATACGATCGAAACTCATGTACGCAGTTATTTCGATGTACCTTTAGAAGTTTTGCAAGTTCAAGGTGCAACAGCCAGAGCAGGAAATCTATCTTTTGAGAACTTAGACACTTTAGATAAATTGTTTTGGCAGCAGATGCGCCAATCTCAAAATTTATATTTTTTCTATGCAGCCAACCCTCGTGGGCAGTTTATTGGGGTTGAGCGCCGAGAAAACGATACTTTAGCGTTACATCGATCGCTATTACCAGAAACATCACTAGGCAAAGTGCCTAATTCATCCCTGAAAAAGTTAGTCTATCGGCTGGATGATAAGGGCAAAATCATCAACCAGATTCAGGCAGATATTTACGATCCCCGCGATCGCCCTTGGTATCAGAAGTCAATCAAAGCAGGTCAAACGGTATGGAGTCCGATTTATGTATTTGTGGCACGTCCGATTTTGGGAATTACGGCTTCCCTGCCCATCTATAGCGAATCAGGAAATTTGCGTGGAGTATTAGCGATCGATGTCACCCTTTCTCAAATTGGAGACTTTCTCAAACGCCTAAAGATATCCAAAACTGGACAAGCATTCATTCTGGAGCAATCAGGAGAAATAGTAGCGACATCAACTTCAGAAGCTCCATATATCTCTACAGGCAAACAGCAAAATAAACAACCAGAAAGGATTCATGCCCTTAATAGTACAAACCCTCTACTTCGCTTAGCATTTCAGCAGCTTCAACAGCGTTATCCAAACTTTGCCGATATTCCCAATCAGCAACAAATTCAACTGGATTGGGAAGGATCAACTCAGTATATCCAGATTACGAGATTACGCACTCCGCAAGGGCTAGACTGGCTGATGATTGTGACAATATCTGAGCAAGATTTTCGCGATCGCATTAATATCAATACCCGCAATACGATTGTTTTATGCTCTCTAGCGCTAATTCTCGCAAGTTTAACAGGTTTTTATACATCAAAATGGATTGCTAAACCTGTCGAGAGATTAATTGAAGCTTCCCATATACTAGCGACATTATCTGCTTCTGCTGACATGGCTAGTGGTCACCACTATCAACCGATTGAAACTGCCAATGTAAAAGAGCTATCGATCTTAGCGGATTCATTTAATCAAATGGCGCAACAATTGCAAGTCTCCTTTATGGAACTTGCTCAAAGTAAGGAAGAATTGGAAATACGAGTTGAACAGAGAACTGAAGATCTCAAATCTAGTGAGACTAAATATCGTACTCTTGTAGAAGTCGCTAATTGTATTATTTTGCGAAGGGATATTGTCGGCACAGTTAAATTTATTAATGAATATGGTTTAGATTTCTTTGGATTTGTCGATGAATCAGAAATCATTGGCAAGAATATTAACGGGACTATCTTTAAAGAGGGTGATGATAGTACTAGTTTGCCCATTTGGAAAACTAGTGTTGAGTCATCAGAGCCACGTATGTTCCAAGAAAGTCGCAATACTCGTAGTGATGGTGAGCAGGTATGGATATCTTGGTCAAATCGTCCTATCTTTGATGAAGAACAGAATTTAGTAGAAATCCTCTCAATTGGTGTTGATATTACCGAACGAAAGCGCATCCAGTCTACTCTCGAAGAATTTTTAAGTTTACAAAGAGCTACCTTTGAGTCGATCGCTGATGGCATTTTGGCAGTGGATCGCATTGGGCATATCACCAGCTATAACCAGCAGTTTGTCGATATGTTCTCTCTCTCTCAAGAAGTGCTATCCCTACCCGATTATGCCTTGAGATTGGAATTTCTCGCAGAACAGATGATTGATCCTCAAAAGTTTATGGAGCGATCGCGTGATTTCTATCAGCATCCTGAACAAGAAAGTTATGACATACTTGAACTCAATGATGGCAGGGTGTTAGAGCGCTATTCCCGTCCGCAAAAATTGGGTGATCAGATTATCGGGCGGGTCTGGAGTTTTCAGGATATTACAGCGCGTGTCCAAGCCGAAAAAGCTCTTGAAGAACAGAAGACTTATTTACGCCTGATCATTGATAGTATTCCCCAACAAATTTTCTGGAAAGATGTAAATCTAGTTTTTCGAGGCTGTAATAAAAACTGGGCAATGTACGCCCAGATTGATCATCCCGAAAGTGTGGTGGGCAAAACTGATTACGACCTAATCAATAATCCCCAATTAGCTGAGAGCTTCCGTAAGCATGATCAGCTAGTTATGGAATCAAATGTTCCTGAAATGCATATCATTCAGCGCAAACTGAATCCAGATCGGCAGGGACATTCTATTTGGTTAGATATGAGTAAGTTACCGATCATTGATGCTGAGGGGAAGACTATTGGTATTTTAGGAGTACTTGATGATATTACGGAACGGAAACTGGCGGAAGAAGCACTCTATGCCGAACAAGAAAAATCAGAGAGATTGTTATTAAATATTCTGCCGAAAGCGATCGCCGATCGTCTCAAACAATCTCATGGGGTCATCGCCGATAGCTATGAATCCGTTACAGTCTTGTTTGCCGATATTGTCAGTTTTACGAAAATGTCGTCAGAACTCTCTCCCCAAGATTTAGTAGATCTTCTCAATCTAATTTTCTCTAACTTTGATACTCTCTGTGAAACTTACGGATTAGAGAAAATCAAAACCATTGGTGATGCCTACATGGTCGCGGGTGGTATTCCCATTCCTACTAAAAATCATGCCGAGGCGATCGCTTGTATGGCGTTAGATATGATTGATAAAGTTGCCGAACTTCGCAACTCAACGGGTCGGAAATTACAACTTCGCATCGGTATTCATACGGGAGCCGTGATTGCGGGGGTAATTGGTACGCAAAAGTTTATTTATGATCTTTGGGGAGATACAGTCAACGTGGCTAGCCGTATGGAGTCCCATAGCGAAGTCGGCAAAATCCAAGTTACATCAGCAACCTATGAAATTCTCAAACATAAGTTTGATTTAGTAGAACGTGGGGCGATCGAGGTCAAAGGCAAGGGGAAAATGCAAACCTATTGGCTGACCAGCAAAAAATCTTCCAATCAATAATCACGGCGGAGCCGCGATTATTGATGTTTTAAATCGCCGTACCCAGTAAGTACAACAGACTCATCCGAATTGCCACACCATTGGTTACCTGTTTATCGATCAAACTTAGGCGTGGATCATCCATCAAGTCAGAGCTAATTTCCACACCGCGATTAACAGGACCAGGATGTAAAACCTGAACATTGGGCGCACATTTAGATAAGCGATCGCGAGTGATGCCATAACGTGCATGATATTCCCGTAAACTAGGAATTAGGAATTGTCCCATCCGTTCCATTTGTAAACGCAGAGTCATCACAAAATCAGCATCCTCAAGGGCAGGTTCGAGAGCATAATGGATTTTTGCGCCATATTCAGCAAATTCTGGCGGTAATAAAGTCGGTGGTGCAGCCAGATGCACTTCTGCGCCATTGGTCAGCAAACTCCACAGATTCGATCGCGCTACCCGTGAATGCAAAATATCACCCACGATCGCCACTTTTTTACCCTTCAGGTCTTTGGCGGTAGGAGCATTGGGCTTCAGATACATACAGATGGTGAGCAGATCCAGCAAGGCTTGAGAGGGATGTTCATGTTTACCATCACCAGCATTGAGAATCGCCACTTTGCCACTGAGGGCATCCATATCTTTAGCGATCGCCAATGGCACACCTGCCGACTGATGGCGGATCACCATAATGTCCGTTCCCATCGCCAAAAAAGTCCGCGCTGTATCGAGGATTGTCTCGCCTTTGGAGAGTGAAGAAGTTCCGGGGGCAAAATTTAAAGTATCGGCCGAGAGACGCTTGGCGGCAAGCTCAAAACTATTGCGAGTACGTGTTGAAGATTCAAAAAACAAATTAGCAACAACTTTGCTCTGCAAGGTTGGTACTTTTTTGTTACGCCGTGAGAGAACTTCTAAGAAGCTAACGGCTGTCTGCAAGACCGTTTCATAGTCATTGGTTGTAAAGTCAGACAACGAGATGATATGTCGTCGTTGCCAAGTAAGTTCAGTCATGGTGCTGTGAAGCTATGAAATAAAGCTATGGGATAACATCGCACCGATGGGCGCAGGGGCAACCATGTCGTCAGGTAAAAAAGCACGGGAGCTAACTAGTACTAGGGTAAACAGGAAAATTGCAAAAATGATGATTGGTGCAATGTACTGACGAAAGAATGACACAGGTGTATTTTGATAAATAATAGTTATATTATACCGTTTTGCAAATTTTGCGTAAGTCCTCACAGTCTCAACTCCCAAAAAGTGAGTCGCGCCGCGACTCACTTTTTGGGTAGCTATTTTAAGATGACTGATCGCCTGAAGTCAGTAATAACTTCAACTTGAGATCGATTAAATTAATATCAGCTAAACCTATCTGTACATCACCTTCTAAAACAATGCCTGTGCTAATTAAGCGATCGAGAAGTTCTAAAATTGAGGACTCACTCGATGACTGATCGGGATAGTAGGCTCCGCGTCTAGGTAGAAGCTTCCCAAATTCACCGAGATCAAGATTGAGATCTTCAGGATCGATGTCTAAAACTTCACAGAGATTAAAAATCTGTTTTTCTAGAGCTTGCAAACTATCGGCGGCTCTCTCGATTTCTGACTCCGTTAACTTCTCGGCATCCATACGCCGAATTACCTGCGCTTCCATTAACTGACGCAATAACTCCACCAGTGTCAGAATCAATGGAGCTAGTCCAGATTTTTTGGGTTTGACGATTAAACTATCATTACTATCAGCATTATCAGCCATCATGGAAACCCGTAAATAATATTTTCCCAAAGATGGGCGGCGCAAAGCGCTGCCCATCTTTGGATTCTATGCTATCTTGCCATGGGCGATCGCCCATGTTTGATCTGCCATGGAGTCAAGCTCTTCAGGATCATGAGTAACCACCAGAATTGTCCAATTTTTCTTGAGCTCTTGCAAAATACCCAGAATTTGTTTCCGCATTGACCAGTCTAAGCCTGCGGTTGGCTCATCAAGCAGTAATAAACTAGGTTGACGAATTAACTGCACGGCAAGGGCTAAACGCCTCTGTTGTCCGCCGCTTAACGACTGAGGTGAAGTATTAGGATTGAGATGGCTTAAACCCACTGAACTGAGCGCTCCCTGAATGCGATCGCCATCAAGATCAATATGCCCTAACCTTAATTCTTCTAAAATTGTGCTACCGCAAAAATGCCGTTCAGGAAATTGAAATACTAATCCACAGATCTGTTGTAAATGATCTGGCAGTAGTTCTTGAGATTTCCAGTAAATGCTGCCACTAGACCACTCTACAAATCCTGCCAAAATTTCTAGTAATGTACTTTTGCCAGAGCCACTGGGACCTACCATTAACCCCAATTGGTGATCTTCTAACTCAAAGGATATATCTGTGAGAATGGCTTCAGGTGTGGCAGGAGGGTGATAGCAAAGATTTCTGATAGAGAGCATAAAAAGCCAAGTTAGAATAAATGGTTTGCAGCTTTGCTGCAAACCATTTATTCTAACTTAGCAAGTTCTTGGCAAGCGACTTGATATTGATGCTCAATTTCGATAAATAGCTCAAGTAAACCTGTATTGTCTCCACGTTTACCTTTGAGTTCGGCTTCAAAACAGAGCGTACCTAATGCTTTCGCACCTAAAATATTGCTACTTCCCTTTAAGGTGTGAGCATTGTAACTCACCTGTGGGAGATCATTATCGGTGATCGCCTGTTGGAGGTTTTTTAATAGCATCGGTGCTTCTTCAGCAGTAAATAACCTAATCATGCGTCCAATTAGTTTGGGATTAATTTGTTCAAGGTTTTTAATCGCAGTTTGATCAATAACTGAAGGAATTAATTGCTCAACAATGTTGTGAGAATTAGCTTCCTCCACATGAACACCTACCGCCCATTTCTCGATGGTACGTTGCAGTGAATCCATCATGATCGGCTTACTGATGTAATCATCCATGCCAGCCCGTAAACACATCTCGCGATCGCCTTGCATGGCACTAGCAGTCATCGCAATAATTGTCGGACGTTCATAACCTGTTTGTAGCTCATGCCAATGATTGACCAAATAAGTGGCAGTTTCTAGTCCATCCATTTCGGGCATTTGGACATCTAGTAATAACAGATCATAATGCTCTACCTGTAATGCTTCTAACACCGCTAAGCCGTTGTCTACCACATCAGGCTGATATCCCATTTTAATCAGCATCGCCATCGCTAATTCTTGGTTAATCAAATTATCTTCGGCAATCAAGATTTTTAATGGTACGCGATCGCCTAGCCGACCGACCACCTCAGATCTCTTGGCGATCGCCTCTTGCAAAGTGTAATTTGGCTGATGCTTGGCAATTTGGGTAGTCACCGTGAATGAAAAAGTAGAACCTTGCTCGGCTTTACTTTCCACTTGAATGTTGCCACCCATAATTTCCACTAATTTCTTACAGATGACTAGACCTAACCCCGTACCACCATACTTGCGGGAAGTAGAAGCTGTTGCTTGCGAAAATGGTTGGAACAGTCGCTGCATCTGCTCATCCGAGATCCCAATCCCTGTATCACTAACCGAAAATAGTAGTTGAAATGGATGATCGGCAATGGGAGCTTTTTCAGAAGCTAAACGTACCCCAATGCGTACTGAACCTATATCTGTGAATTTGAGAGCATTAGAAACTAGATTCAATAAAATTTGTCTTAACCGTGTCACATCACTGATAATAAATGGCGGCACATTCGACTGCATACTGACTTCAAATTTTAAGTTCTTCTCCTTAGCTTTAGCTAACTGCACATCGTAAATATCCCGTACTAAGGCGCGAACATCTAACGGTGCATTTTCTAATTCCAATTTACCCGACTCAATTTTTGAGAAATCCAAAATATCATTTACCACTGAAAGCAGCATTTCCCCACTGACTTGAATTGTGCGTACATACTTTTCCTGCTCAGGACTAACATCCGTCCCTGCTAAAAGCTGCGTCATCCCGATCACCCCATTGATCGGCGTGCGAATCTCATGACTCATCATCGCTAAAAAAGCTGCCTTGGTGCGTACTGCTTCTTCCGCTTCTTCTTTCGCTTTTCGCAAATCCTCCATCAGTTGCATCTGGCGCTGATCCGCTTGCTTTTTGGCAGTGATATCACGGAAACACCATATCAATCCAAAAAATTTATTTTGCTCAGAATTCACAGGACTGGTGTAGTAGTCAAATACGCGATCGCGATAAACAATTTCCCCACGTCTCACCACATCAGGCTCATCATAAGTATTTTCTAACAGATTAATTAAAACGTCAGGAAGATCGGATTTAATCAGAAATGTGCCTAGGGGCGATCCATTATAAAATTCAGGCTTCTTACCATCGCTAGCAAATAAATCATGGGGTATATTCCACATTTCACAGAAGCGCCGATTGAAACTGGCGATCCGTCCTTGCTCATCTACGGCAAAAATTCCATCGATCGCTGCTTCTTTTTGAGCATGGAGTAGTAGGTTTGTGCGTTGGAGATCCCTCAATACGCCGACTCGATCAAAGATTGCCTGTGAAAGTTCGTGATTTTTTTGAGCAAGGTTTAATTGCAAATGTCGCAATGCCAAATGTAAATGCAGCCTTGCAAATATTTCTCCAAGTTGGAGGGCTTCCCCTAGTTGGCTTAATTGGATCGTAATGTAATCAGAAGCACCACTATCAAAAGACTGTAACTTTTCTTGGAGGTCATCCTTTGTGCTGATAAAAATAATGGGCAGATCTTCGGTGACTGTATCGGCTTTGAGGATGCGACAGACTTCATAGCTGCTGAGCCTTTGGACGGATATATCTAATAAAACGAGGTCAGGATGTTGGGATTGCACAGATAGCAAAGCATCGCTGCCGTTGTCAGCCGTCTTGACTTTATAGCCATGATCTTTCAAGGCTGATGCTAGCTCACGACGAATATTTGGATCATCTACAACCACAAGTACTGTGGCTTGAGAAACATCGATCACATTAGCTTGCACGACTTGATCACCTTGCTAGAAAGTTTCACCAATATAAATGCTTTTCATAATATAGCGATCGCTGCTAAAAAAACGAAAAAACAAAGCTTAGCATTTACACAGAACTTCATTAAGCCCTCACTCCTAGCCCATTCTCCCGCAGGCTACGCTGTTAACAGTATTGTGGGGACACAAAACCAGAAGACGAGTGGCGGCGCTTTGCGCCGCCACTCGCTTCTTGGGTTTTGTGTTTAACGACCACCAACGGTAATCGCATCGACTTTGATATGGGGTTGACCAACGGTGACATAGATACTGCCACTGACAGATCCACAAAAACCTGCGGCAAGTTCGAGATCTCGTGAACTCATCGAGATTTCTTGCATGATTTCTTTAGCATCACCGATTAGAGTTGCGCCCTTGAGTGGTTTGGTGATTTTGCCATTTTCGATTAAATAGGCTTCATCCACCGCAAAGTTAAATTGACCAGTCGGTAGCACGCTGCCGCCGCCCATTTTTTTGCAATAGATACCTTTATCGACAGAGGCAAATAGATCATCTAAAGAAAAGTCACCCGCCCCGATGTAAGTATTTCGCATCCGACTCGCGGCGGGATAGGCATAGCTCTGGCGGCGACCGCTACCTGTGCGGGGATGTCCTGTGCGTAACTCCCCTGCGCGATCGCTAATAAAGTTTTTCAGAATGCCATTCTCAATTAACAGAGTGCGTTGAGTGGGCATTCCTTCATCATCCATATCGATTGTCCCAAAAGCTTCCTCAGAGCGACCTTCATCCCATGCTGTGAGATTTTCATGAGCGATCTTCTGACCTTTTTTGTCAGCAAAGGGAGTAGTTTTCGCTTCGATGCCCGTAGTTTCCAGCAAATGACCACAGGCTTCATGGAAGATCACGCCGCCAAATTGATTTGCCATGATGATCGGATAGGAGCCAGATTCGACATAATCGGCATAAAGCATTTTCCCTGCGGCTTCCACGATTTCATCAACAACGGGTTCATAGTTCCAATTGCGGAGATAGCTAGGATCGCTGGTTCCACCAACGCGCTTACCAATGGAGGAGCGATTTACCCCATCCGCACAGAGCAAATTAGAGCCAATGGATTGGGTGAGGCGAATATCTCTGGCAAATGTCCCATCACTCGCTGCAACTAAAATTTCCTGCCAGTCACGGAAGTACATCGATCGCCTTGATTGGATATGCGTACCTTTTTTAGCCAGCAGTTGATTGGCTCCGAGTAGAATATCTCCCATTTCCCTCATTGGGCTGCATTGAGCAATCCATGATTCTTTATTCTTTTTGGTGGCATAGTCACGGAATAGTTCCAGATGAATCGATGGAATAATCGAGTTTTGGGAAGGAAGCGTTAATCCTAAAATCGAAAGAGCGCGTTCGAGGGCAGATTTTAATCCTAGAAAAGTCAAGTCATTGGTACTGACATAGCAATCTGCCTTACCTTTAAAAGCGCGAATCCCTGCTCCTGTTGATAACCTTGGGGAGATGCTCGTGATTGCCTCATCTTCTGCTAGACAGCTAATGTAGTTGGTGCGCTCTAAGAAAAACTCTACAAAATCTGCACCTGCGGCTCTTCCTAGTCCTAGCAAAATCGATAGAGGTGCTTCCCATGTTTCGTCAAAGCGATCGCCGATCAGTGAATATTGTAAATTAGATAGCTCTTTGGTCAGTAGCAGTTGATTACTCATGGGGACTCTCGCTGGTTGATTACTAATGCAAGTGTAGCAAATCGATAAACCTAGCAAAGAAAAGGGTTAGCCAATTATCTGCTTGTATTTACTTAAAATTTATGGAGCTTATGAAAAATGCTTGGAAACCCGCATTTCATCGTAGGATTAATTCATGAGTTGCCCCTACATTTTGTTTTTTCGGGCGTAAGTCTGAGTTTAGTATTATATCAAATCTGAACTAATCAGTGTTTTGGGGCTTTGTCGCACGCCACTAAAAGGGGAGTATCTAAATCAAATTTAGTACTATGGCGGTAGCGATAAAATTAAAGTTACGCATATTGGCTATACTGATAAAGAAATAGCTTGAGCAGATTTCCTGCTTATGGGTAAATAGGGGAAGTAGTCAAATTGACGAAAATATCTATCTCTAGATACCATCATCAATTTTGCAAACTATGAAAAGCTGTAACTATGAGCAACTTGTCCGCTAAATCAAATGTTGACAATGTGCTTTCAAAACAAGCTACAGCAATTGATGTCGAGCATATCCATTTGAGTTTAGCAATGGAAAAATCAAGATCAAGACTGCTACTTTGTTCGGAAGTTGTGCAAATTTTGTGCCAATCTGAAAATGTAGTAGATAGTTTGCTAGAAATTACGAAAAAGATTCTCAATTTACTTCATGCTGCTCATGTTTCTATCTATCAATTAGAGCAGTCTATAGGTACTAACAAGACTAGCAAGAGAAATAAATTTAGGGGAAAGATTGTTGCAGAGGCGATCGCCCCATATTATGACGCTTGTTCACGAGTTGATATTAAAAATATTTTGCTTGATGAATATCGCTTGAGTCAGAGCATAACGGATCTAATTATTGATCGCTATACAACAGGAACAAATAGATGGGAGGTTGATTTAGCAGAGATCTTTACTGGCAAAGCTTATCTATTAGTGCCAATTGTAATATCAGAGGGCAATGCGACAAATCTACTCTGGGGATTTTTAACAGTACATCAATGTACAGGACTAGAGAATGGAACTGCTCAAAGTCGATGGGATCAAGATGATGTGCTAATGCTCCAACAAATTGCGATGCAGATCGAGATGAGTTTGCAAAAAATTCAGCTTCGGGATAGCCTATTGACTCAATTACAAGAAGCAGATCAAGCCTATACAATTTTATATCGTTGGACTCATCAATATCGGTCTTTAGTCGAGCAAATACCCAGTGTTTCCTATGTCTTGCCAATCAATAATAATGCCGAACTAGCGTATATCAGTCCCCAGATGCAAGAGCTTTTGGGTGTACCAGCTTCAGAATGGAATGCAGGGTTTTTGAATACTTGGGCTGATTATATCCATCCTGACGATCGCGATCACGTTTATCAAGATGTTCGACAGACTATCGCAACGGAAGCCCCTTTCTGTTGCGAATATCGGATGATTAAATATGATGGCACGGTGATTTGGGTGCGCGATACGGCTCGAATTGGCTTAGCCGTTGATGGTGAAACTAGGCTTTTACGCGGTTCTGCCTTTGATATTAGCGATCGCAAACTGACTGAGGCAAAACTAGATCAAAATAAAAACCTACTTAATTTAACGATCGCCAATGTGCCAGTTGGCATTGCCACCTTTAATTTGCAAAGTGAATTTTTGACTGTAAATAGAGGCTTCTGCAAAATATTTGGCTATACCGAAGCAGAGTTGTTGAAGATGACTGTGAACGAACTCACCCATCCCAACTCTATGGAGACAACTTTAACGGCTCTATATCGCTTACTAGCAAATGAAGTAACTAGCATTAAAGTCGAAAAACAGTACACTCATAAAAAAGGTCATGCGATCGATGTGATCAGTCGATTTGGGTTAGTCAGGGATGAGAATGACAAACCAATTCAATTTGTGGTAGGCGTGGAAGATGTCACTGAACGTAAGCAAACTGAAGCGAAACTAGCGGCGGCTCAGGTGGCGGAATCTGCCAACAAAGCCAAAAGTGAATTTCTCGCGGTCATGAGCCACGAACTCCGCACCCCCATGAATGCCGTCATTGGCATGACCGAGATTCTCGAAAATACACCACTATCTCCACAACAGCAACAATATGTGTCCACAATTCGCAATGGCGGACAGGTATTGCTATCGGTGATTAATAATATTCTGGACTTTTCGCGCATTGAGTCAGGGCAGTTTGAACTGGAAGTACGTCCCTTTAAGCTAGAGCAATGTATCGAGGAAGTTTTGGATCTGATGACATCGCGCACAGCCGAAAAATCTCTAGAACTATCGGCATTGATTAATTCCGATGTGCCGCAGCAATTTCTTGGAGACTATAATCGCTTGCGTCAGATCTTAGTCAACTTAGTCAGTAATGCGATTAAATTCACAGAAGCTGGTGAAATTGCGATTACCGTAGATGCTCGATTAATCAAGCAGGAGACTAATACTTACGAATTACTAGTGGATGTTCGTGATACAGGAGTCGGCATTGCACCTGAGGCGATCTCCCGACTGTTTAAAGCTTTTAGTCAAGCTGATAGCTCGATCGCTCGCCAATATGGCGGTACGGGCTTAGGTTTAGCGATTTGTAAACAGCTTTGCGAACTGATGGGAGGAGAGATATGGGTGAATAGTACTGTCGGTAAAGGATCAACCTTTAGTTTTAAAATCGTGGCTGAGTCGATACCGACCGAGCCAATGCCAATTGCTCCAGAGTTAAAAGGCAAGAGAATCTTAATCATTAATTCTAATTCCACAATTCAAGAAGTAATCTCTATATACGCTCAAGCATGGAAACTGATTCCCCAATGTGCCTATTCGCCGACAGAAGCTCTGCAACTCTTAAGTGAATCTACCTTTGATGTAGTTTTAATTGATGTCCAGATGGTAGATAGTTTACAAATTAATGCTTTAGAACTTGCTCAAAGTATTCAAGAGGTTTTTCCAGATCTCAAATTAGTTCTCTTAACCTCGGTTAAAGAAATTGGTGATTCTCTGACCGTTCGTTTTGCAGATTATATTACCAAACCGATCTCTGCCTCAAAGATTTACCAATCCTTAGTCAATGTTTTTACCCTGAAAGCTCCCATTGCCCGTTCCCATTATCCAAGTCCTCAAAAATTCAATAAAATCTTTTCCCAGTCTTATCCATTTCGCGTTTTAGTTGCGGAAGATAATCCTGTGAATCAGCAGGTTCTATTATTAATGCTAGAAAATCTAGGTTGTCATGCCGAGTCAGTCGAGAATGGTCAAAAAGCGATCGCGTCTTTGGAGCGTAATACCTATGATGTCATTTTTATGGATATCCAAATGCCAATCATGGATGGGGTAACCGCAACTAAGGGTATTCGTCAGTTAACCAATCGGCATCCTTGGATTATCGGTTTATCGGCAAATGCTTTTGTGGAATCTCGCGAGTCTGCTTTACTTGCAGGGATGAATGACTATCTCACCAAGCCGTTACAAGTCGAAAACTTAATTGCCGCATTGCAAAAAGTGCCACAACAGCGCCCTGTAGAATATCATGCTCCTCCTATAATTACTGTAAATGACGCTGAGCCTGTACTTGACCTGTCAACTTTAGCAAATTTAGAAGATTCCATCGGTTCCCAAAACTTAGATGAATTAATTCTTGTCTATTTAGAGCATTCACAACAGGCGATCAATACGATGAAAGAAGCATTCAAAGAGAGAGACATTATCAAGATTGAATCAGAAAATCATGCTCTTAAAGGGGGAAGTGGCACTTTTGGCGCTACGAAACTGCTGCGGTTCTGTCAAAGTCTCCAATCTTTATGTAGGACTTGCTTAGCATCCCAGCAAGTGCCTTATGAGCATATAGAACAGATTGGCAGTCTTTTGAGAAATATAGAAGAAGAATATAGTTATCTGGCTCAAGCCTTTCAACTTAGAAATTATTAACATATAGGACTTACGCAAAATCCAAATTGCCCTCATCCCCCAACCCCTTCTCCCTTTCTGGGAGAAGGGGAGTAAGAGATTTTTCTTGTTCCCATCTCCCTTTTTGGGAGAGGGGCTAGGGGTGAGGGTCTTAGAAAATTCTGCGTAAGTCCTAACATAGCAAAGCAAACTCCAACATTAAAAAATAAAGGCGGCGCTAAGCGCCGCCTTTATTTTTTTAATACTCAATCGTCATGCTCTCGTAAGTTACGCCATGAATTTTTTGGATGCGCTCAGTGGGCTTAGCCTTAATTTTATTCACAAACTGAGCTTCAGACATCTCTGCACTCACCGCGCTATTGTCAACATCGAGATCCAGTTGGGCAAGGTTACGATCTAATTCTGCAAGGCGATCGATTATTTGTTGCTGGCGATCGCATACTCGCACTAGCTCTTCCTGCAAGCGCTCTTTCTCATTGGCGAGTTGGTGCATCTGAATGTAGATTGCCGAAGGTGTCTTCCGCAAAGGCATAGAGCGCAACTTAGGCTGAATTGGTCTACGGGATGCACGAGAGATAGTCATAGGTTTAACCCTGATAGAAGCTTGAGTGTGACAATAGAGAGTATTTCTTTCTATGCTATTTAGGAGTAGGCTCAAAGAATACTTTATATAAGATAAATCCGACTAGCGCCAGAATGCCGATAGAGATCGCCGCCGTCACCAGTTTAAACACAAAATTCAGAATTGTAAATGCAACTAAGCCAATCACGACGATCGCCGCAATTTTAGTAGCACCAGTCAGGCTATTTACCCAAGCAATCAGACTGCCTAGACCAGTTTTAGCCGCATCAACACTTTGACTAATAGCGACAAACTCTGGCTCAGCCCGTTTGTCAGGATTTTGAGGTTGGTTGGTCGCCTGTTGCTTATTACCCATTACTTCGCGTTCTAATTCACGAAAGCGTTCTTCAAGGTTATCAGTTTGACTCATAGCCGCAAATGAATAAAAATCTATGGCTTATTCTACTGCATACCGTAGGTCAAGATCCTAAGCGAATAGCGGCGCTACTCGCTTAGGATCTTCTTGATGCTACCCATTGGCTAATATCTTGACGATTAATTGCTGCTGCCATCAAGTCAGGAAATAAATCGGGAGTACAGGCAAAAGAAGGCACGCCAAAACTAGCGATCGCAGTTGTGTTGTTATGGTCATAAGAAGGAGCGCCATCATCATTTAAAGCTAAGAGCGTGATAAATTGCACCCCTGAAGCCACCAATGCCGCAATCCGTTTTAGCATTTCCTGATTATTGCCGCCTTCATACAAATCACTAATTAAGACCAAAATTGTTTCCTGTGGTTGTCTGATTAAGCCTTGACAATAGGCGATCGCTTGATTGATATCTGTGCCGCCGCCCAACTGCGTACCAAAGAGAACTTCCACAGGATCTTGTAGCAATTCCGTTAAATCGACAACCGCAGTATCAAATACCACCATACTTGTCTTGACCGCAGGCAAAGAGGCTAGTACCGCGCTAAAAATTCCTGCATAAACTACTGATGTCGCCATCGATCCGCTTTGATCAACACAGAGAATGATATCGCGGAGAGAAGAGCGCTTGCGTCCATAGCCAATTCGCGTTTCAGGAATGATCGTGCGATATTCGGGTTGATAATTTTTGAGATTAGCGCGAATGGTGCGATGCCAATCGATTTCACTATGGCGAGGTCGGCGATTGCGAGTGGCGCGATTTAAACTGCCTAAGATCGCTTGTCTAGTAGGATTTTCTAGTTTGCGCTGAAGTTCCTCAACGACGCGCCGCACTACTAGTCTTGCGGTTTCCTTAGTTTTCGCAGGCATCACCCCACTGAGAGATAGCAAGTTTGATACGAGATGCACATCTGGCTCGATCGCTTCCAGCATTTCTGGTTCTAGTAACATTCGCTGTAAGTTCAATCTCTCCAAAGCATCCTGTTGCATAATCCGTACAACCGAAGTAGGGAAGAAAGTACGAATATCTCCCAGCCATCTTGCCACTTTGGGAGATGAACTTCCTAATCCTGCCTTTCGCTCTTGAGAACCATCGGGATTTCCATCATTGCCATACTCATCATTGCCATACAATGCGGCTAAGGCTCTATCCATTGCTAAATCGCGATCGCCCAAACCACCACCAATGCCATCGGCTGCACCACCACCTAAAATCAATCGCCAACGTCGCAGACGTTCATCGGCGGAGGATATTTGTGAGTTGGGATTAGCTGCTTGCATGATGTAATTAGGCAAAATGTAATTAGGCAAAATCAAAACTGAGGTTGACTAGCAGGTGGCGTGATGAAAATAGCGATCGCATTATGCACAGGTGCAATTTCGGTAATAGAACGATTGAGAATATTCCCACCCAGAAATAAAGTGGAAGAGCTACCACCATCGAGATTTAGGGCATCTACAGCACCTAGCTTTTTGAGAACTTCCGCAGTTTGCAAAAGATTGGGAGCAACACCTTCAGGAGCCGCTTGCACAGTGGCTAGCAGCAGTTTACCTTTCTCTCTAGTTGTGGCGATCGCACTACGATTAGCTGCTTGCGTATCGAAACCTGCTTGGAAGTTTTCGAGTTTGCCATCTAAAGACAAAGTTCCATTCTTCAGTAGGAGAGGTCCTGCACCAATTAAATTAGGAAAACCTGCAAATTTATCGGGAATGTAAGATTGACGACCGCGCACAGTCATGCCGACAGGTAATTGTTTAGCAGCTTCAGGAGATTGTCTTGCCACTAACACATAGCCATCACTAGGAATTGCTACCTGTCCTACCCCAACAGCACCACCTTGATACTGAGCAATTACGCGATCGCCACGTACCACAATTAGAAGTTCGTTTTCGGTTAGAGGAATGTAGTTACTGCCCCAGTTGGGCGTGTAGCGGGCGATTCCCCTCTGCACATAGGCACTATTGAGATTAGTCAGGACAATTTTGGGTTGATTGGGTGTACTGATTTCTTCGGTAAAGTTAAGGCGATCAATTAAGGTTGCACCCTTCTCATTCCATGCGATCGCCCCTCTCACTAAAGCTGTTCCTGCGATCCAACGATTTCCTTCGCGAATTGCGCCCACAGGTAACTGTCTGGTGCGATTAAAGAATCCACCATTAATCGCACCTACCGCTTGTGCCTTATCGACCATTTGTGGCACAGGACTTAAGCCCAAAATGCCATTGGTTGAGCCATCAGGATTACTCCAAATAGGACGCAATTTTAAGTTTGGTTGCTTAAGATCAACTTCTAAAGCCGTCACTGAAAACTTAATTGTTTTGGGATCTTTATCAGTTTTTGGCTTGTTAGGAATTTCGATAATTTTTTCAATTCTGCGTAATCCTTCTGCCCATTGCACCGTTAGACTCGGTGGTACATAGTCACGCCGCAGATCAATGACCATGCGCGGCGTGGGACTACTCAGCATCTCGATCGCAGGATTAATCGATGCATTCGTTTGAATCTGGATTTGGGTTAACTTACCCTGTGGTTGCACCGTTACTGACTTGACTAGATTTCCAGCAGTCTCATTTTTGTTAGTAGGTACATCGGTCGTAACTTCCGCCGATACTGTGACTGTAATCGTATTGTCCTGATGACTAACCCGCCAAGGTGTACGCCGATTGAGGTCGATCACAAGGCGATCGCCCCAAGCCTGTTTACTACGCCGCACCGCCTGTATTTTCGTGTCAGGGGTATAGATATTTAGAGAATTACCAACTATTTCCGTCCGCCATTGCTCAGCAAAGGGCGCGAGATCGAGATAGCGAAACCTGCCTGTACTATCAAAGGCAACTCGCGAAAAGATAGGGCTAGAGAACCAGCGTACTCGTTGGCGATCGGATTTTTCTGAATCCAGCATCTGCACACCTAAACCGCCCGTCAGCCAGTCTTCCTGCACATAAAAACTTTGCTGCCCTTGTTCTACTTTCCTGATCCAACGTCCTGACCAGGGTTGTCCATTTAGTTGAATGACATTGCCGCTATCAGGTATGGGAGCAGAAGGAGCGCTATCAGCAATGAGAAACTGGCAGCTAACAGCAGCAAGCAAGGGAATTAGCGTTTTACGGGAGGTCATTTTCATGGTGGCATTAAGGCGCAGGATTGAAATAGCGGGCATGAATTTGGTCAATTTCTGCCAAAATCTCAGCACTTAACTGAATATTAGCACTGTCGATATTTTCCTTGAGTTGTTCCATCGTAGTTGCGCCAATAATGGTACTAGCCACAAACCAACGACTTCGCACAAATGCTAGCGCCAATTGGGTCGGAGATAAATTATATTTTTGGGCGATCGCCACATATTCAGCCGTTGCCGCCTGTACATTCACTTTTTTATAGCGTTGCCCAAAGCTGGGAAATAGCGTAATTCTGGTATTTGATGGTGAACCTTGGACATATTTTCCCGACAGATGCCCAAAGGCAAGGGGACTGTAGGCTAGTAGCCCCACCTGTTCACGATAGCAAGCTTCTGCTAAGCCACTATCAAAGGTACGATTGAGTAAGTTATAGGCATTTTGAATCGAGACAATCTTCGGTAAACCTAGCTGTTTGGCTGTATGACTAAATTCACAAATGCCCCAAGGCGTTTCATTACTGACTCCCAAATAGCGAATTTTGCCTACTTGAATTAATTCCGCAAAGGTGGCTAACTGTTCTGCAATATCAACCATTTCGCGTTCATTTTGAGGCTCGAAGGCAACTTGTCCAAACATCGGCACATTGCGATCGGGCCAGTGGATTTGATAGAGATCGATATAGTCAGTTTGTAGGCGTTTCAGGCTGTCATCCACCGCTTGCAAAATATTCTGACGACTGAGGGCAGCGATCGCATCATCTCTTAACCATTTGTAATTGCGTCCCGTACCTATGATTTTTGTAGCAATAATTAATTGATCGCGTTTTTGCCTAATCTGCGGTTGTGCTAACCATTCGCCAATATATTGCTCAGTTCGACCCTGTGTCTCAGAATTGGGAGGTACTGGATACATTTCCGCCGTATCAATGAAATTAATGCCCTGCGCGATCGCATAGTCCAGTTGCTCATGGGCTTCAGCGATCGTGTTCTGTTGCCCATAGGTCATCGTGCCTAAACAAAGTTCGGATACTAATAGATCGCTTGTACCCAGTCTCTGATATTCCATGTTTGATGCATATAAACCGCAAACATAACAATACCATCGCATAAAGAAGAAAGGCTCGCTAAGCGAGCCTTTCTTCTTTGTTAAATTAAGCGTCCTTTTTCAGAATTTCCACTTTATCTAGACGTTCCCAAGGAAGATCGAGATCGTTGCGACCTAAATGACCATAGGCTGCAACATCTTGATAAAAACGACCACCTCTAGAGCTTGGTAAATTTTGCAAATCAAAATTCTTGATAATTGCCGCAGGGCGTAAATCAAAATTGTCCTTGACTAAGCGTAATAAAGTTTCTTCATCAACCTTGCCAGTGCCGAATGTCTCGATGTGCATACTGGTAGGACGCGCCACACCGATCGCATAGCTGATTTGTAACTCGCACTTACTGGCAAGCCCAGCAGCCACAATATTTTTAGCAGCATGACGAGCTGCATAAGCGGCACTGCGATCAACTTTTGTGGGATCTTTACCTGAGAAAGCACCGCCACCATGACGTGCATAGCCGCCGTAGGTATCAACGATAATTTTGCGTCCTGTTAGACCAGAGTCGCCTTGTGGTCCACCAATTACAAATTTACCTGTGGGGTTAACTAGGTAGCGAGTTTGATCATTGGGCTTGATCGATGTATCAGCAAAACTAGGCAAAACTACATGTGTCCAGAGATCAGCTTTGATCCGTTCTTGGACTTTGGCTTCATCGCTAATGCCATCGATCGCCGCATCATGCTGCGTAGAAATTAGGATCGTATCGATCGCCACAGGCTTGTCACCTTCATAAACCACGGTGACTTGAGTTTTACCATCGGGACGCAAATAAGCTAAAGTGCCATTTTTACGAACGACTGATAACTGACGTGCTAAGCGATGGGCGATCGCGATCGGCATGGGCATAAACTCAGGGGTTTCGTCACAAGCAAACCCAAACATAATCCCTTGGTCACCAGCGCCAACTGCTTCGAGGGCTGCATCTTCTTCTGCACCAGTGCGGGCTTCAAGTGCTACATTCACGCCTTGAGCAATGTCTGGGGACTGCTCATCAAGGGCGACCATCACTGCACAGCTATTTGCTGAAAAGCCATTATCCGCATCGGTATAACCAATTTCCGCAATTTTTTTACGAGCAATATCGACGTAGTTGACATGCGCTTTAGTTGTGATTTCCCCTGTGATCAAGACTAGACCCGTGTTAACTACAACCTCGGCTGCGACACGCGATCGCGGATCTTGAGCCAACAAGGTATCGAGAATCGTATCGGAAATTTGATCACAAATTTTATCAGGGTGACCTTCCGTAACCGATTCAGATGTAAATAAGAAGCGACTAGCCAACTATGTTTCCTCCTAAACGCAAGAAGTGTAAGGCAAATTTTTGGTATCTCTTAAGATTTACCCATCATAGTACAAGGCGTTATTGGGTCGTTACTTGTTTTCGCTAGTTTAATTGCCGCTAAGTGACCGCAAATTTAGATGATTTAGGGTGGCGGCGTAAGCGCCGCCACCCTAAATTGGGATTTTTTCCCTATCGAAGCTAATCCTCTGTACCTCGGCTTGAAAAGCGCTATAAATCGGATTTGGTATTAGACATTAGCTATGCAAACAAATTCTCAAAAAATATTTAAAAAATTCTATAAAAATGTGGCTGTGTATGGGTATAGTCTGATCAATCTAATTACTACTATTGATTGCCAAAATCACCAAGTTTTCTAAACCTATGGAGGCAAATAACTTGAAATTTCAAACTACTGCTCAAGAAGCCTGTTATGAAAAAGTAGTAACGTGGATGCAAGAGATATTTGGCAAATATCCCTGCGCTCGCCAAGATGTGCCAGGATTAGGCGTATTTGTCGGCTCAGCCTTAGTAGAAGTACTGATTTTCCCTTGGGATCAAAATGATGCAATTATCAACACGCGATCGTATGTTGTGGTTGGTGCAGAGTTAAAACCTGACCTGATGCGCTACTTACTTGAAGAAAATGCCAAGATGGTCTTTGGAGCCTTTGGGATATCTCCAGATAGTGAAATTCTGTTTGAGCATTCAATAGTTGGTTCGACTTGTGATATCAAAGAGTTGGAAGCATCAGTCAAGGCAGTAATGGAAATTGCTGATGAATATGACGACAAGATTGTCGATCGCTGGGGTGGTAAACGAGCATTAGATAGAATTCATGCAGGTACATTGTCAAACAACGGTTGGTCATTACCAAAGTTATAAAAAGTCATAAACAGCGAAAGGGGTTACCTAAGTAACCCCTTTCGCTGTTTATGAGAGCGCAAAGCGCTATATTCTAGATCACTCCCAAATTAGCAAAGTTCTATGTCCCAAATGATCGCCGATATTAATGCCAAAATCAAAGCTGGCAAAGCTAAAGTCCTCACGGCTACCGAACTCAAAGCCCTTGTCGCAGATATTGGTGTAACTCAAGCGGCTAAGCAGGTAGATGTGATCGTTACAGGTACATTCGAGCCGATGGAATCATCGGGGGCAATTCTGAATTTAGGACATACCGATCCGCCGATTAAGATTCGGACTTGTTGGATAGATGGTGTTCCCGCCTATGCAGGATTTGGAGCCGTTGATATTTATTTAGGCGCAACTCAAGAAGCTGATCCTACTGATGAAGCCCCATCATATCGTGGTGGTGGTCATGCGATCGCCGATTTGATCGCGGGCAAAACAGTAAGCTTTAAAGCGATCGGACATCCCAATGATTGTTATCCTCGTGCTAATTTTGAAACCACAATTACTAAAGAATCGATTAATCAGTTCTATCTCTTTAATCCTCGTAATCTCTATCAAAATTTTATTGTCGGCGTTAATGGAGGCGAAGAAACTCTCTACACTTATTTAGGACCTCTTCAGCCACGATTAGGGAATGCTGTGTATTCTAACCCTGGGGCAATTTCACCACTATGGAATGATCCCGATTTGCAACTGATTGGCATCGGTACAAGAATTTTTATGGGTGGCGGCATTGGGTATGTCGCTTGGGAAGGAACCCAGCATTTCCCATTGCAAAAGCGTTTAGAGAATCGTACTCCCATTGGACCTGCGGCAACATTGGCTTTGATTGGTGATGCGAAGCAAATGACTCCTGAATGGGTGCGTGGCTGCTATTTCCGCAACTATGGTGCATCTTTGATGATGGGTGTGGCGGTTCCATTACCAGTAATTAATGAAGAGGTGGTAGCAAGAGCCGCCGTAATGGATGAAGACCTAGTTGCGCCCGTTATTGATTTCTCAATTCCGCGCAGAGTGCGTCCGATTTTTGGTTCGGTGTCTTATGCTCAACTGAAGTCTGGCAAAATTGCGATCGCAGGTTCAACGGTGCGGACTGCGCCTTTAGCGAGTTTACATTTGTCTGAAGAAGCAGCTAAAACTCTGAAGGATTGGATTGAGAAGGGTGAGTTTACGCTTACGGAACCTGTGGCAATGTTGCCAAGCGATCGCACATTTTTACCTCAAGATGTACGTGGATTTTAAATTTAACCCAAAAGAGAGTGGCGGCGCTTCGCGCCGCCACTCTCTTTTGGGTTAGCTAGTGCTATACAAAACCACACGAGAAGTTGATAATTATACAAATAGTGATTGACGAGTAATGACATGGGAACAATGAAGGCTAAGGTTGCCACAAAATTAAAAATTCGTCCAGTTGATTCATCACAACTTACAAAACCTAATGAAACCATTGATGTTCCAGTAGGTAAAACCTATGGATTCGATCGCTTTGAACCAGCCGAAAATGGACATATAAAAGTAACATTGGCAGCTAATAGTGGTACATATTTTGCTTTTCCTCCCCATTGGGATGGACTAGTCCCTGCGATCGCCCAAATTGTCAGCAAGCAACAAGCTGAAGCTCTCTTTGGCAACCCCATTAGTGATGTGCAGCTTCAAGATTTAAATGCCTGCCTGACGCGCTACAAGATTACTACTGCCCCCAGATTGCGCCATTTCCTTAGTCAAATTGCCCATGAGTCAGGTGGCTTACTCTATACCCAAGAACTTGCTGATGGCTCAGACTATGAAGGTCGAGACGATCTTGGTAATGTGAAGGCAGGTGATGGACCAAAGTATAAAGGGGCAGGAGTGATTCAGCTTACGGGACGCGCAAATTATCAGGCTTTTAGCAATGCGATCGCTGATCCAAAAGTAATGGATGGAGTTGCCTATGTTGCCAGTAAATACCCCTTTACCAGTGCAGGTTTTTGGTGGGACAACAATGATATGAATGCACTATGTGATGGTGGTGCAACTGTTAAACAAGTAACTTTAAGAGTGAATGGCGGCTATAACGGTCTAGAAGATCGTCAACATTACTATCAAAAAGCTTGTGGCATTTTTGCCTAAACTTCAGATCCTCACATAATAAGAAACCAGATTTTTTGTGGCGCGACGAAGCCGCACCACAAAAAATCTGGTTTCTTATTAACAATGTAAGTTTTGCTTAGCCCCAAAGATTAATAGCGCCGCTATCAATCTTTGGGGTTTTAATTTGTCCTAACAAGACTGGCGATCGCTTAGATACAAAAGAGGGCATTGCCCTCTTTTGAGTTGGGATAATGTATACTTTTACTAAGCTCCTCTGTGGCGTGCGTGACTACCGATAATGTTCTTGATCGATAATTGTTTTTTAGGAGTCTTCGCAGTCTTCGCCGCAGTATACCAGACTTGCATCTGGGAACTTTAAGTTAGGCGCAGCGCTTCGGCTCCACCTGGTTTTACCGGGTCAAACAACTGAGGTAAGACGGCGTTGCGGAGGGGTGAAACTCAAAAAATTTTAAAAGTGGCTCTGTGCATCACAGAGCCACTTTTAAAATTTTTTGAGAAAATGCTTGCAATTAAATCAAACCATGTTATATTAGCTAAGCGAAGCAACGCGGGGTAGAGCAGCCTGGTAGCTCGTCGGGCTCATAACCCGAAGGTCGATGGTTCAAATCCGTCCCCCGCCATTTAATAAAAAGAAACCGTCCTAATACAGGACGGTTTCTTTTTATGGTTTTTATGAGTTAGTAATACTTCTAAACAAGTAGCCGACTACGACACCAATTATGAGTGCCCAAATTTGACCAGAGCTTACAAATTTATTCCAACCTCTACTCATGTCTCCGACAACATCTTGCTTAAATTGTTGAGCAAGTAAATCCATATTTATGTGTGAATGGCTATCAGCAATATTGAAGTGAAAACTATTAGCAAGATCGATCGCTGAAAGGTGAAACGATGAATCAACGCTAGTTACTAAATGTTGGGCTAAGTCAAGCATAATATTTCAGAATAAGATTACAAGATGAATTTTAATTTACTAGAGTTTTGTCTTTGATATGCAAAACCACTAGGGTCATGTCATCGGTATGAGTATGCCCTTCTCCAATAAAGTTTTGCACTTCTTGGAAAATATAGTCAAGAATCATTTGTGGGCGCGTTACATCTTCGGATAGCGGGAAGCAATGCTGACAAGCCCAGTCTAACGCCTTGCGGAGATTTTCTTCGTCAAAGCGATCGCCTTCAGGACTCGCTGCTTCGGTAAAGCCATCGGTGTAATAAATGACGACATCACCAGAATGTAAATGCGTCTTGCGTTCCTCATACTTAGAGCCAGCCTCTAGACCGATTAACGCTCCCATCGTGTCAAGGGCATGAATGCTACGAGTTTTTGCGCGCCAATGCAATGCAGGAGTATGAGCAGCATTACTAAACGAAAGAATCTGCGTAGTGGGATCGTATTCTGAATAAAACATCGTTACGAAGCGATGGGATTTTTCCAGATCCTCATACATCACTTCGTTGAGATGTTCCAAGATTTTGCTAGGGGAATGATTGTTTAACACCTCTGCTCGTAACATCCCCCGTGTCATTGTCATGATTAAACCTGCGGGAACCCCCTTACCCATGACATCGCCGACTACAAAACTCCAGCGATCGCCCTTTTGCATGGGAATAAAATCATAATAATCGCCACCCACACGGCTCGCTGTCGAACATCGTGCTGAGATTTCAATACCTTCGATTTTCGGACAATTGCGCGGTAAGAGTTGGCGTTGAATTTCAGCACCAATCTCCATCTCGCGATCTTGACGCTCTTTTTTGATCAGTTCACTGGTGAGTTCGTGATTTTCTAAACCTACCGATGTTTGATCGGCAACTAACCGCATCAAAGTACGCTTGTTATCTGTCCAAATATAATCAGGTTTACGACTAAATATATATAGACGACCACGCACTGCATTTTTGACTAAAACCGAAGTGCCGTACAAATGCACATCTGCACCCAAATAGCGACTAACCATTTCATCAAGGGCGGTGGGGCTACCTGTTAAAACCTGTTGGATCGCTCGTTCGATCGCCGTGCGTACCTGTTGCGCTTTCATGCCACCTTGATTACGCTCAGGACAATGCAACGACTCTAGGCGCATCTGTCCACTGGCTTTAAACAAAATTAGCGCACCACCATCGGAGTCAGTTACGCGACTGGCAATCAGGGGGATTAATTCTAAAAATTGGTTGAGGTTACTAAAGCTGCGGAGAGCGTAACCCAAGAAGCTAAGCAGCTCATGGATTTTATTTTGATCCTGACTCATCCGTTTGAGCAGGTCTTTGAGATCTTTCATCACCATTACAGACGCATTGTCTATGTCTGGCTGTGGTGATAATGATCTGTTTCTAGGTGGCAATGATAGAGACATACCAATGCTGCAACGCTAGGTGGTTTATAGGAAAGCTATTTTGTGAAAGCTAATTTAGTCAAACAGTTTAGCCTTAGTTGGACAAAAAATACGACTAATTTTTTTAATTGAGAGGCGCTTTGCATCTCTCAAGTTTAATCAACTAAAACTACAACCTGAGGCGCTCGCCTCAGGTTGTAGTTTTAGCTCAATTAATTGCGTACTTAATTGCTTAATAAAGCCTCGACAAATTCGTAGCTCGAAAATGGGCGCAAGTCTTCAATGCCTTCACCAGCACCGATAAATCTGATCGGTAATCCTAATTGTTGGACTACCGCGATCGCCACACCACCTTTAGCCGTACCATCAAGTTTTGTGAGAATTACACCCGTAATGCCTGCGGATTGGGCAAAGACTTCTGCTTGCTTTAGTCCATTTTGACCGAGGGTGGAGTCTAGAACTAGCAGAGATTCGATCTTGGCATCGGCAGATTTTTTATCGACAATGCGGCGAATTTTGCTGAGTTCTTCCATCAGATTCTTCTTGTTTTGCAATCTGCCAGCAGTATCTACCAGTAATAGCTCTGTACCTCTAGCTTGAGCAGCAGAGATCGCATCAAAAACGACGGCGGCGGGATCAGCGTTTTGGGCGGGGTTACAAATTACGTCCACATTCGATCGCTGTCCCCAACTCTTGACTTGTTCAACCGCAGCCGCACGGAAAGTATCGGCAGCAGCAATGAGAGTTTTATAACCAGATTTGACACTCAGGTGGGATAGCTTGCCAATGGTCGTGGTTTTACCTGCACCATTTACACCTGTAATCAACCAAATATTCAGTTGATTTTTTTCAGGGATCAGCATTGGGATTGGCTCACCCCCCTTCTGGGCTGATACATCGAGCATCTCCCGTAGAATTTGTTTGAGATAGGCGATCGCCTCTTCTGGTGGCAAAACTTCTTTGCGGAGTTTGTCTTGCAATTTAGCAATAATTTGATCAGTTGCCTTGACCCCGACATCTGCCTGTAAAAGCAATGCCTCAATATCATCAACGGAGTCAGCACTAAGCGGACCTTGCCCAACGATCGCCTTTAGCTGATTAACCAGTGATAAACGAGTTTTATCTAAGCCTTGACGCAGACGATTTAACCATGTGATTTCTTCGACAGAAATTTCTTCAGGGCGACGACCTTGAGATGCGAGGACTTCAGCTGACCAGATAAAATCATCATCAAACTTGATCGTGGCTTTGCGTCTAGGTGGAACTTTAACTTCTGGCTCTGGTTCAACGATCGCCGTAGCTTCGAGGGCAGCAATGCGGGCAAGGCGATCGCTTTCTGACTGCATCCAAAAAGGTACAGCCGCAGTTTCTGGTTCTGCTGTAGTTTCGATGCTTGTTTCAGCGATCGTTGTTGCTGGTGGTATTTCTTCTAGTGATCTTTCTATTTCGTCTAGTAATCCTTCTACATATGTCTCAACTGCATTCACAGCAACTGTTTCAGGGGTTTTTACTGTCGCTGCAATAATTTCTGGTTCCTCAAGCTTGGATTCAGGATCAGGACTTTCAGGATCAATTTCTGAATCAATAATTTCAGGTTGAGTGATTTCAGCTTCAGTAATTTCTGGCTTAGTGACCTCTGGCTCAGCAACTTCTGGCTCAGCAACTTCAGAGGCTTTATCCTCAGTAATTTCTGCCTGTTGCTGCACATTGGCATAGGCTGCCTTTGCCCAATTGAGTAAATCTTGAGAGGCGGGTGAGGCGATCGGGCTATTGTCGTCAATGGGTGCAGCTTCAGGTACTGATTCAGTTGGGGCTGACTCTACAGGTTGATCCTTTTCATCTTTTTCATCATCAAACTTTCGCCGAAACCAGTTAAACACCATACTAATACCCTCGCGCAATGCCTCAATCTACAACAAACTCAATCGTAGTTTTAGAGAGCCAGTCTGGCTCTCTAAAACTACGATTGAGTTTATTATCAGCTTACTAGGATAGTTTACGGTGTATGGGTTATTAGCACTTAATCTGGGCTAGACGGTTTTCCGAAATCACAAAAAAATAAGCGACACAATGTGTCGCTTATAAATTACCCAAACCTGTAAAGTTTCGCCCCTGCGGGGCGAAACTTTACAGGTTTGGAATTTATTTACAAATCGTATTTACAAATCGAAGATGTTTATCTCTTTTTAATATCTTTCGCCATATTCAAGAAGATATCCATGCTCGAATCTACACGATTATTAAGTCTCTTTGGTTCAAATGTAGATGGAGAAATTGATGCAGATGAACTGCTGCTAGTGGTTTCAATTTCTGTACCTTCTGTTTTCTCGGTTGCAGACACGACTTCCACAATTTCAGCGCCTTTTTTGCCGTTAACAGTGGGGAATGTTTTTTTGACCGCTTTGGGGGTTCGCATATAGTCAATATCACCAAAGGTCTTAGCAGAATCTTGATCGAGGAAAAACTCAGAACCTTGCTTGTCTGAGTCTTCATTTTTATCTTTTTTGCCAAATAAGCCAAAAAGAGCCATGTATTTATACCTTTTTCTAAATTTTTATTGAATTTATTTTTATGTTGTGATGTGTAACATTTTAGCAATATAAGTCTATAAAAATAAATCAATTGATAAATAAATCACAAAAAATATAACTTCAGATGGTTGTTGGATTTGCAAGCCCAAGAAATGATTGGCGGCGCTTAGCGCCGCCAATCATTTCTTGGGCGATGGCTATAGCGCTTTTCAAGCCAGTGAGATGCAGAGGATTGTTTCCCAGTCTTCGGCTGGGAAACAATTAGATCGCGTAGATCGCGAAACGCCATATAGCTGTAAAAGCCCATAAAGAAAGGAGGCTCAAATGCCTCCTTTCTTTATGGGTAGCGATATTTAGAGATCGCCATAATTCTATAGATTAATCGCAGGGAGAAGCCCCACTTTTAATCACAGACTAATTACAATCTGTAGTTAGCGTTGTTGATACGCTCACGTCCTAGAGATTCATCAGGTTTTTTGAGGGAGAATTTATCAGCATTTGCTTTAAGCAGTTCTTTTTGAGCTTCAGTCAATCCGTCAATGTTTAAAACATCGTTAAAGGATTTGTAAGGTGCATTTTCGATGATAATCCGTCCCAATGTGGGATATAAACCACGTACTTGCCGAAAAGCGTTGATATTAGCGTTATTTAAATCAATCTTGCTATTATCTTGCGTATAAAAATTGGTGGGAGCTAAGTCTTCGGCAAATGCAGCGTTACTGCCAAAAGAACCTAAAAAGCCAGTTGTCCAAATTGACGCGATCGCCACTAATAAAACAGAAAAGCGTATAAGTGCTTTCATGCCTAAAATCTCTCTATGTAAAAAAATAATTTATTCACTTTCGAGATTAGCAGAAAAGTGGAAAACCCTAGCCTCACGTTACGCAAATCGAGAATATGTAAATAATTATCTCTATTTGTTAAATTATCTTAACAAATTCTCAAAAGGATTCCAAGTCAATCGAATTGGCTTGATGCCTTATGCTGTCATGATCCCAGTCTTGTATTTGAAATTTTAGGCGATCGCGTAGGTTTAATTAACTATAAATAACTTGAGGGTCTGCAATTGGGCATAGGTACAATGACTGTCTAGAAATGGGTGGGTAATTACAACGGTTACTTTTGCATATGTTAAGTCTCGAAAACTTCCCTTGGCTCACGTTTATCATCGCCTTTCCCATACTTATGTCCCTTGTAGTTGCCTTTGTGCCAGACAAAGGGGACGGCAAAACCATTCGTTGGTTTGCTTTGGTGGTAGGACTGATTGACTTTGCGGCGATCGCCTACGCTTTTTGTACGAAGTATGACTACAGCAACCCTGGTTTGCAACTCGTCGAGAAATACTCATGGGTTCCCGACTTAGGGCTAAATTGGTCAGTGGGCGTAGATGGACTCTCGATGCCCTTGGTCTTGCTGACTGGATTTATCACCACATTAGCAACCTTGGCAGCCTGGCCAGTCACACTTAAACCACGTTTATTTTATTTTTTATTGCTATCGATGTATGGCGCACAAATTGCTGTGTTTGCCGTACAGGATATGCTGCTATTTTTCCTAACATGGGAATTAGAGCTAATTCCCGTTTACCTATTGCTATCAATCTGGGGCGGGTACAAGCGTCTTTACGCTGCCACTAAGTTTATTTTGTATACAGCGATCGGTTCCCTGTTTATCCTTGTCGCAGGGCTAGCAATGGCTTTCTATGGCGATACAGTCTCCTTTGACATGACTGTTCTTGCCAATAAAAACTATCCCCTCACCTTCCAGCTATTAGCCTACGGTGCATTCTTGATTTCCTACGGTGTCAAGTTGCCGATTTTCCCATTACATACATGGCTACCTGACGCTCACGGTGAAGCGACAGCACCTGTGCATATGTTACTGGCAGGAATTCTGTTAAAAATGGGTGGTTATGCCCTGATGCGGATGAATGCAGGAATGTTGCCTGAAGCTCATGCTTACTTTGCCCCAATCTTGGTGATTTTGGGGATCGTGAATATTATTTATGCGGCGCTCACTTCCTTTGCCCAGCGCAGTCTTAAACGCAAAATCGCCTATTCGTCAATTTCTCACATGGGCTTTGTGCTGATTGGTTTAGCTTCATTTACCGATCTTGGTACTAGCGGCGCAATGTTGCAAATGATCTCGCACGGACTGATTGGCGCAAGCTTGTTCTTCCTAGTGGGTGCAACCTACGATCGCACCCATACGCTGATCCTTGATGAGATGGGCGGAGTCGGTCAGCAAATGCCAAAGATATTTGCCATGTTTACGACCTGCTCCCTCGCCTCCCTCGCTTTACCGGGGATGAGTGGATTTGTTGCGGAAGTGATGATTTTTGTGGGCTTTGCGACTAGCGATGCCTATAGCGGCACATTCAAAGTCATTGCGATTTTGTTAATGGCTGTAGGTGTAATTTTAACGCCTGTATATTTGCTCTCGATGCTGCGGGAAATTTTCTACGGCAAAGAAAATACTGAACTTACGTCTCATCAAGATCTTGTGGATGCTGAACCTCGCGAAGTCTTCATCATCGCTTGTCTCTTGATCCCAATCATCGGTATTGGCTTCTATCCCAAAATCGTTACCCAAATTTACGACACAACTACGACTAAACTTGCTGGGGTATTGCGTGACGCTGTACCCGTATTGGCAGATAAACGCGATAACAAGCGTTTGGCAAGCTTACAAGCTCAAGCTGCACCAAGTTTAATCAAGCAGTAGTGAAGTTTGTTAAACTTTCATGAATTGGGCTAAAAAAGAAAGGGAGCGTAAAGCGCTCCCTTTCTTTTTAGCCTCGAAACACATTTTGTCGAGAAGCTAATCTGGCTTTGCCTGAAGTTGCCCATTCTTGCAGAACTTGAATTTCCTGTTGAGCAGTTTGCGCCAATGGCACAATTTGGCTAGCCGCTTCGAGGATGTCATCGGTGGTGAAGTCCCGATTTTGACTGAAGCCAATGTGCATCGCTTCGATGATGCCCTGTTCGATTTCGGCTCCTGAAAAATCTGGAGTTTCGTAGGCAAGGCGATCGATGTCGTAGGCGCGATTATTGTGGGGGCGGTACTTGTTTAAATGTACAGAGAAAATCTGCGATCGCTCTTCTTGGTTGGGCAAACCCACAAAAAACACCTCATCGAATCTACCTTTTCGCAATAGTTCGGGAGGTAAAGTCCGAATATTATTTGCAGTCGCCACCACAAATACAGGCGAAGTCTTTTCTGCCATCCATGTGAGGAATGTACCAAATACGCGATTTGTCGTTCCTGAATCGCCACGACCTTCTAACCCTGAGAAAGCCTTATCAATTTCATCAATCCATAATACGCAGGGAGAGAGCGCTTCAGCTAGCTGAATCATTTGACGGGTGCGGGATTCACTCTCACCGACTAGTCCTGCAAACAGGCGACCAACATCGAGACGCAATAGGGGCAAATGCCAATGGTGCGAAATTGCTTTAGCCGTAAGAGATTTGCCTGTACCTTGAATTCCTGCTAATAGTAAGCCTCTGGGATGGGGTAAGCCATACTTACGGGCGCGATCGCTAAAGGCTCCACCGCGTCTTAATAACCATTCTTTGAGATTATCCAAGCCACCAATATCACTAATTTCTGTAGTTGATGGATAGAATTCTAAAATTTGAGTTTGGCGAATACTTTGACGCTTTTCTTCAAGGATTAATTCCACGTCTTCAGGACGGAGGCGACCATTTTCGGCGATCGCTTTGGCTAATACCCGTCTAATGCGTTCTAGAGATAAGCCTTGTCCAGCCCGCACTAAATCATCGATCGCCTGTTTGTTTAATTGCAGATCATTAACTGAATTTGGAGAACTAGCGATTTGTTCAATTTCTATTTTTAATTCACTGGGATTTGGAAGTGGAAATTCTAGAATCGAGAAAAATTCACTGAGGCTATCGGGAATATTAAGCTGTGAGGCAAGTACAATAATATTCTGAGCTTCACTTTTGAGCTTGCGGGCTAAGTTTTTTAGCTTACGGGCGATCGCTACATCATCGAGAAAGCGATCGAAATCTCGCAATACAAACACTGCACCTTTGGGAATTTTATCCACAAATTCTAAAGCTTGGAGTGGATTACGTTTACCAGCACCCGCATCAGTGGGATTGGACTGATAACCATCCACAAAATCCCAGATAAACACGCTACGTCCAAGGGATTTTGCCACGTTGCTAATCACGGCTTCGACCCGTTCCTCTTCGGCTGAAGGTATATAAATCAAGGGATAACGAGCGCGGAGGGTGAGATTTAAGTCAGCTTCAAAATTCATTGATCACTAAGCCGTGAGTAAAACGCTAGAATATCTACAGCCTATAATTTATAGCAAAATAGATGTTTAACATAGCAGCAACTATGAATAAGTTATAAAATAATCGAATTTTAAAAGATATTGCGTGCATTTAATGGGACGAAAACGTGATATTCAGCAATATCCAAATAGGCAAAGGGCACTGGTCATTGAATTAGTGGTATGAGAAAATAGAGGCAGAGGAAAGGAGAAAGCTATGGAATGCCCCCACTGCCAGAGCCAAAAGATCATCAAAAATGGCAAACATCACCACCAAGATGGCAAAGCTATCCAGAACTATTTGTGTAAAGGATGCGGCAAGAGATTTAGTGAAAGGACAGGAACGCCAATGTCAAGGCTGAGAACACCAGCAAGTGTCGTATCCTTAGCGCTAAAGATGAGGAGTGAAGGGATGGGAATCAGAGCCAGTGGCAGAGTCCTCGAAAAATCCCATGTCAGCATCATGAGATGGGAGCAAAAATTGGCAACCCAGTCACAGCAATGGAGTCCAGATGCCCCAGCAGGAGGAGATATAACAGTCGAGGGAGATGAGGTTTACACTCGCGTAGGCGAGAACCTTCCCCCCCTCAAAGTCAAAAGGATGGACAGTGACATTCATTGAGCGTAAGAGTCGCTATTGGATTGAGGCAAGGGTAGGACTCAAAACCACTGAATTATTTACTAAAGCAACCAAAACAGCATGGCAATGGGCAAAGGCAAGTCAATACATCCGATGGTTTACCGATGGCGAAAGACGCTATGCCCAACAACTATGGCAAATGGCAAGTGTGCGCCTCAAATCCACTGAAGTAAGTCGTGAGTATAGACATCGCAAGGTATGGCGACATGGCTTAGAAGTTGCGATCAAAATTAAAAGTTCACAGGGAAATCGTCGGGTCGAATGGCTCAAACCTGAGCATCCCTATACGGCTATTAGCGACAAGTGTGACATTCATGCCAATCACAATGAAGCTAACAACAGTGCTTTGAGAAGGAGATGTAGTGCTTATCGTCGCAGACAAAACCTATATGCGAAGAATACCGAAGGATTACAACGAGCAGTCACTGTGCAAAGATTAGTTCACAACTGGGTGAGACCTCATGTGGGCTTAGGGAAGAATAAGACTCCAGTTATGGCGATCGGGCTATATCATCGACCGCTTTCCATGCTGGAGTTGCTTTCACTACGAGGCTTTCACTCCCTCACGATTTAACTGACCAGTGCCTCGGTGGCAGGCATAGGATTATTAGCGGCAATTTCGCACCCTAGCATTTCTTCTAAACGTTGAATGGTCTCATTCTGCATACTGAGCATCTGTCGAAGTTCCGCAATTTCTCTATCCCTTAAACTATCAATTTTTTGATGTAGAGATTCAATTTCTTGCTCAGCTCTTGTATCCACATCTAGATCTTGCTTCGCTTTACCGCGATCAATCTCAGACTGACGATTTTGGCTCATCAAAATGAATGGAGTGGCATAGGCAGCTTGGAAACTTAGGGCAAGATTGAGAAGAATGAAAGGATATTCATCCCAATGTTTAATCCAGCTAATGATATTTAAGACAATCCATAAACCTAGCAAAAAGCTTTGAATGAGGATAAATCGCCATGAGCCAACGGTTGCTGTGACAAGATCAGCAATGCGTTCTCCTCTTGAGGACTGAGAATGTTTGGGCTTAGCTGACTTGTCCATAGATAAAAGCGAGATCCTGTGCAAAATTGCACTGAATTTAGATATAGCTTAACACTTCAAAATTTAGTTCATAAGTAGCTGGGCATAATTAAAAACCAGAACCAAAACCTATGGCGCACGCGCAGCGTGCGCCATAGGTTTTAGGGTTTTATATTTAATTGCGCCCAGCTACTTATAACAAAGAGGGAGCGTAGCACTTCCCTGTACTTAAAATCTAGAAGCTTGTGCCGATCTCGTAGCGATCGGCACAAGCTTCTAGATTTTGGGTTTTAACTATGCTGAGCTACTAAGTGATAATTTCGGTTTGCGGTTATCCATACCCAAAGACAGAAAGCAAGATTAGACAAGAGTGTTACGATCGCTACAAGCCAACAAGAATATAACTATAGGGACAAAAATCATGAGGTACTATACATTTGGTAATCTGCCCAACGGATCTGGAGGGGATGGCGATCGCTGGTCAGGTGTGCGTTTCTGGCTGACAACTTTACTCATTTTTTGGACATTTAGTACGATTGGTCTGGGTTGGCTAGTTAACTCCTTTTTTATCTTGATTGGTCTGATTACTTTTGTCCCTATCATCGGTTTTTTCGGTTTTCAATGGTGGTTAAAGCGCAGCATCGTCACTGCTGATTGCCCTATATGCGATACAACTTTTACAGCCTCTAAAGCTACCCAATTTCAATGTCCTAACTGTGGCGAACCTTTACAAGAACAACAAAAGAAATTTGTGCGGATTACACCACCTGGCACAATTGATATTGATGTCCAAGTTGTTGATTGATGTAGCTCAAACCCAGAAGAGAATTGCGGCGCTAAGCGCCGCAATTCTCTTCTGGGTTTGAATTTAGAGCTATCCCCGTAGGATGTGTCTCTCAATTATGTATAAAATACTGTTAGCTTTATATTTAGCGTTCAGCATAGGATGTCACCATGCCATTGATTGCCACCGATAAAATTGTCAAAGACCTTGAAAAAGCAGGTGCTTTAGCGATGCAAGTTCCGCCTGAAGGTGGTTCTGAAGGTCGCTACCAACTACGCCTTAAAAATGCAGGCTATGAAATTCTCTTTATTACTGCGCGGGGTCTTGGTGATGTGAATAGTTACCTCACAGGTGTTCATGGTGTGCGTCCCTCACACCTCGGCAAAACCGAGATTCGCACCTATTTTATTCCTCCTGCCATCCAATTTCGACTTAATGCTTTACCTCCAAAGTCTAAGGGTCTAGTTGTATGGCTGATCGAAGGTAAATATTTATCAAAGGAAGAGCTAGAGACTCTCAGCCAAATCCCCGATCGCGATCCGCGTGTCAAAATTGTGATCGAGACTGGTAGCGATCGCAAAATTACTTGGCAACCACTCAAACAAGCAGTTGCCGCTTAGCAAAAAAGAGTCGCTTCGCGACTCTTTTTTGTTTTTGATAAAATAATTGAGCAGAATGTGAAATTAAAGGTAAAGAAATGAGAGCAGTAGAAGTCACAGGAACTATTGACAAACAAGGGCATTTATTACTCGATCATCCCCTTGCCGTTGATATGCCAAGTCCAGTGCGTGTGATTGTGTTATTTCCTGAATCTGTACAAGAGCTTGCAGATGATCCCGATGACACACCAATTGAGGAAATTAAAGCTAGTCTAAAGAGAGCATTTCAGCAAGCAAAGGCAGGACAGCGGATTCCTCTTTCACAAATGTGGGATGGTATCGATGCAGAATAATCTAATTTATGGTTTTACTTTTGCGTCTGGTAGTTTCACAAAGATGCGATCGCCGACTTTTGCACCGCTTAAAATTTGAGTTTGGTTTTCCACAGTTGTACCAATCGTCACAGGACGGAACTGAGGCTTGCCTTTTTCATCAGCGATCAATAAACCTGTTTTACCTTCTTGCGTGACGATCGCCACTGTTGGCACAACAAGAGCATTATCAATTCTTTGACCAATAAATCGCAAGTCAGTATTCATGCCCGACTGCAATTTATCTTTGCCAGTTTCTAAAGCTACCCGCACCTGAAACGATGTCACATTCTGCTCAATAATTGCTTCAGGTGCAATTAGTCTAACCTTGCCTTTAAAGACTTCAGAGGGGAAAGCATCGGCAATAATTTCTACTTCTTGCCCAATCTTAATTTGGGAAATATCTACTTCAGGAACTTTAGCGATGATCTCTAAACCATTGGCGATCGCCACAATCGAAGTCGATGTTGATGAATTGGTAGCTGAAGCTGTCGTTGTTGGTGTGACAAAGGCTCCCGCATTGGCATATTTCTGAGTGATAATTCCCGCAAAGGGAGCGCGAATAATTGTATCTTCGATTTGGACTTCGATAATCCTGATCCCTGCGATCGCTTGGGCAAGCTGAGCTTCTGCTTGGGCAATATCTTCAGGACGGCTACCATTACGGGACTGCTCAAATTGACGGGTTGCCTCCGCCAGATTTGCTTCAGCAGTGAGTAAATCTGCTTGAGTACTGCGATCATCGGTTAAAACTTCATCTAGGCGATCGCGAGAAATTGCTCCCTCAGTTTGTAAATTACGAAAGCGTGATGTTCTTACATTAGTTAAAGCTAAACGCGATCGGGCTGCTTCTAATCGACCTCGTGCCGACTCAATCCTCGCTTGAGCCGCCGCAATATCTTCAGGACGGTTACCATTGCGGAGTCTAGCTAAATTAGCTTCACTAGCCGCCGCCGCCGCTTGTGCTTGATAAAGTTGGGGGATCAGGTTCGCATTGTCCATTCTGGCAATCACCTGTCCCTTATTGACTCGTGTTCCTTGCTCAACTAATAGCTCAACCAACTTTCCTGCTTGTTTGGGGCTAAGGTTAACGGTCTCAATTGGTACAACCGAACCACTAGACTTGATTTTGATCGGTAAAGACTTGGATTCAACTAATGTAGTTTTATCATTAACTAATTCTGAACCTTGATTAGAGCTAGTCACAACTCTAAAGATGGTAAATCCACCACCTAGAAGAACAACGAGCAAAACCACAATCAACCAAGGCTTCTGCCCAATACTCTTGAGCTTGTTTTTGTCTTGTTTTGGGGAAATAGTAGTTTGCATCGAAATTAAGCCTGACAAAGCTGACAGTGTAAAATATTAAGCTTTATTTATATTAATTTATGAGATAACGGCTTAATTTACATCACCCCGCAGCATCAATTATAAAAAGTAGAGGTTGCTTAGTATCAACTACTTTGCAGATATAGCAAAGCAAGTTTTGCTTAAGACATAAAACCCAAGAAATGAGTGGCGGCGCTTCGCGCCGCCACTCATTTCTTGGGTTTTGGTTTGTACTAGCTAACTCTTACTTTGCTATATTACAGCTTTTGGCTATAACTCACCGCCATCAAAAAACGGTATATTAGCAAAAGTAGGAACTACAAGAGACGCAAAATACTAATCAATTTACTGCACAATTCATAATTGGGGGTTAATAGCCTTGTGAGTCAACCTGTCACAACTTGGGATGAAAAGCCACACATCGTACTTCATGGATCTAAAGATGCAGTGCAGATTCCTCTTGTGAATGCGTATTCTTGGACATTAGGACGCGGCTCAGAAAATGACATTCCCCTGTCTGATAAATGTGCATCACGTAACCACGCTATGTTTCAGCTTGTGGGAGAGAATAATTACTTTCTGATCGATTTGGGTAGTCGCAATGGGTCATTTGTCAATGGACGGCGAGTAACCATTCCTGTCAGTTTAAAAAATGGCGATCGCATTACCCTCGGTGAAACTAACCTAGAGTTTTACTGTCCCGAAGTTTCCACTGCTCCCGATATCAACACATCTCCCAATGAAGAAAATACTGATGCGGCGGCAACAGCAATGTTGCATAAACGGCAATTGATCACGGTGTTAGTAGTTGATATCCGCGACTTTACCAAACTGACTCAACAAATGGATGAACATCTTCTCTCTGAGGCGATCGGGACATGGTTCCGCCGTGCTGGAGAGATTATCGATCGCTATGGCAGTTGGGTAGACAAATATATTGGCGATGCGGTGATGACGGTGTGGATTCATGAGGCTGGCAAAGGTTCTGATACTGTCGCCACCCAAGATATGCTCAAAGTCTATCGCGCCCTGTATGAGCTATACACAATGAGCAATGAACTCAATCAACAATTTGAATTACCATTTCAATTGCGTGTTGGTGCAGGCATCAATACAGGCTATGCAATGGTTGGTCAAATGGGAACGAGTGAGCATCCAGACTACACGGCGCTCGGCGATACGGTTAATGCTGCATTTAGATTAGAGTCATCGACTAAGCCGCTAGGACTAGATGTAGCGATCGGTTCTGCTACCTATAGTCACACTCCCTATGCTGCGGTTTTACTGCCCCTCAAGCAATATTCTGTAGATTTAAAAGGCTATAGCGCTCCCACAATTACCTATGCAGGAACTTTTAGCGAACTAGGAACATACATCAAGAAATTAGATGCTGAATGATTTTGTGGCGCGGCTTCGCCGCGCCACAAAATCATTTATGTTACTGGGCTTACCTTGAGATTACTTTGTAAATAATCATGCAGCCATTTATTTCCTTGAGCAACTAGATTAGAGAGATTGAGATCCCATAGACCAATAGAGTTACTACTATGTCCAGATGCAAATCCACGACCATCAGGTCGGAAGCAAAGGGCGATCGGTGTGCTATCTGGGCATAAAAGGGTTTGTAATTCCTTGCCATCAATACTCCAGAGCTTGATGGTGTTATCACT
The DNA here is from genome assembly GCA_963703315.1 of uncultured cyanobacterium. GTDB lineage: Bacteria > Cyanobacteriota > Cyanobacteriia > Pseudanabaenales > Pseudanabaenaceae > Pseudanabaena. Next base: position 1,418,504 of record OY969811.1, read on the forward strand.
ACTTCCTGAAATAATACTGCGTCCATCAGGGCTAAAAATGCCTGTCCATACACCTCCATCATGACCTCTAAAGGTCTGCAATATATGTCCCTCAAGGTTCCATAACTTGAGTGTGCCATCACCACTACCCGACAAAATATACTGCCCATCAGGACTAAAGCACGTACTCCAAACTGCGCCACGATGACCGCGTAGGGTTTGAAGTTCTGTACCATCAATACTCCATAGCTTGATGCTATCATCACCACTACCAGAGACAAATCTTTGACCATCAGGACTAAAATGCACCGCCCAAACCGTTGATTTATGTCCTTTCAGGGTCGCTAATTCTGTACCATCAATGTGCCAGAGTCTAATCGATTTATCACTGCTACCAGAGATAAATTTCTGTCCATCGGGGCTGAAAGCTACTGCCCAAACTGCGGTGCTATGTCCTGTAAAAGTCCGTATCAGTTGATGAGAATTTTCCTTGATTGACCATAAGGAAATTGCACTATCGCCACTACCGACTAATAGATGATGACCATCTGGACTAAAGCTGACACTAAGAATGTCTTGTTCACCTATGATCGCTTGCAGTTCATTACCTCGGAGATCCCAGATTTTGATTTGATCATCAATACTGCCTGAAGCAAGGATTTGACCATCGGGACTAAAGGCAACGGTACGCACCGCCGCGCTATGCCCCTCTAAGGTTTGCTGTGATCTATGGTCAATCTGCCACTGGCGCACCGTGCAATCGAGACTTGCGGAGAGTAGAGTTTTACCATCAGGGCTAAAGCTGACAGAACGAACGGGATCACTATGTCCCTTAAAGATTTGGAGTTCTTTGCCATTCAAGTTCCAGAGCTTGATATTTTTATCGGCACTACCTGATGCTAATGTATTGCCATCGGGACTAAAACTGATACTGCGAATTGCACTGGAGTGAGCTTGAATGGAGAATATTTCTTCGATTTTGATTGCACTTTCAGAAATAGCCAATTCAGAAATAGCCAATTCTGAGGACTGAGATTCAGAATCTGCAATCAATTTCTCAATTTGCCAAAGCTTGAGAATATTATCACCACTACCTGACGCGATTAATTTCCCATTAGGGCTAATGCTGATACTCCGAATATCGGCGGTATGTCCCTTGATATCTTTGAGGAGATTGCCATCAAGATCCCAAATTTTAATAGTTTTGTCAGCACCACCTGAAATAATCCATTCACCATCAGGACTAAATAGGACAGCCCGCACATCGCCACGATGTCCACTGATGGTCAGCATTTCTGTGCCATCACGAGGCCAGAGTTTAATGGTCTGATCGGCACTGCCTGAAGCAATTATTTCGCCATTGGGACTAAATCTTGCCGTCCAAACAGCACCAGTATGACCTAAAAAGGTATGGAGGCGATCGCCACTCAGATTCCAGATTGAGATCGTCTTATCGCTACTGCTAGAGAGGATTGTCTGTCCATCGGGGCTAAACGATGCACTCCGAATAGGTGCAGTATGTCCAACGAACTGTACTATTTCGGAGCCGTCACGTTGCCAAAGTTTAATAAGATTGTCTAATCCACCTGTGATAATTGTCGAACCATCAGGACTGAATTCAGCACTCCATACACCTTCTAGGTGCGCTTGGATACGATATTTTTCTTTGATCTCGTAGATCGCTCGATAAATTGTGCTGGCTAACTGGAGGCAATTTTCACTAGAGATAAATTCGATTTCGGGTAGCCAATCTTGGGCTACGTCCATTGCTTTAACTAGCTCATCTAGATCGATGAGGTTCTTATCGATTAGACCGTTGAGATAGAGGCTATCCGCGATCGCCTGTGAGTTTTTGAATAAACTTTCTAATTGACGGACAGTTTGACGTAGTTCTCCTTGAGTTTTTTCGAGTTCTTTTTGCAGCTTTTGGATTTCTGGTGCTTGAGATTTGCGAATTACTACGGCTAGATAGTCATGCACTAACTGACAGCGATCGTTAGCATTTTCAGGAATTAATACTACTAGTCCTGAACCAATCAAGATTTTGAGGACGAGTTCTATTTGGTTGCTTTCAATTTCCGTATCACTTTCCAGACTTTGAATTGGATCAATCTCTACATCAAATTTTGTGCCTAGTTCACTTTGTTTACGGACTTCATTATCGAGATGATGGAGACCGCGCTCTAGATCTGCATAGGTTTTGAGTGGTCTAGTTCCCTTTTCATCAGTCAACAAGTATAGGATCAAGTTGGTCAAGCGATAATTCTCTTTGCCACAATCACCAACTACATTATCTAAATATCTTTGGACAAGGGTTTCCTTGGGATTGTCACCTAATTTTTTATATTGCTGGATCGTGCTGATGCGATCGTGTTGTAATTGCGCTCCGACAATCTGCAACTCGATTGGGCGTACTTCATCTTGCTCATTTTTTAAATCTTCTACTAAAATATCGATTAATTGCGGTTCTAAATAAAATTGCGCTCTTTCTGTCAATGTCTCAATAGTTGAATGTGCGGCAACCTTAGAGAAATTACCCAATTGATAAAGAACATTTTTACTGAGAATGTCATTATCGATCGCACTCATCCCTTTAACTTGATTGCCTTCTAATAGGTAATGAATATAATCTTCACGTAAAGATAAGACAACTTTGATCGATGACAAGTTTTGAAAATCACTAAGTAAACTACCCAGAAATTCAAAGAATCTTAGACGCTTGCTCAGATCATGTTGATAAACAAAGAAAAATTCTTCAAATTGGTCAAAGATTAAAACTGTCCGCAGGTTATGGGATTCATTCCAGCGCAATTGCTCAACTAGGCGATCGAGCAGAATGTCCTTATTTAGTTCATCACAGTAGTTGAAATCGTTGAGAGGAGATGCGTTGAGACGTAGTGCTTGCAATCCATTGATCAAAAGTTGAAGCAGATCTTGTTCCCAATTTGTATAGACGCGAATAGAGATAGGAATTACATCACGCCCACTAAAAGAAGATTGCTGTAAAGCTGGTACTAATCCTGCATTTATGAAGGAACTTTTACCGACCCCCGAATTGCCATGCAGCACAATCAGCTTGTAACGAGGCTCACCAATGCGTTTAGTTAATTCATCTAGATCTTGCTTTCTTCCTGAAGCATGGATTTCTGGTGAGATGATAAACTTTTCTTTCTCACTAAAACTAGAATGCTCTTCTAAACAAGATTGCAACTGTCCTGCCCCCAGAAAAGCGCGATAGCCATAACGTTGCTCGATCGCGAGTCTCTCTTGTTTCGTCTGAAATGCTTCTAAATATTGTCCGCGATCGAAATATAAATCACGCAGTGTATTTAAAAGCCGAATATACATTCGTGGATGTCCACAATGATCGCGTTTTTTCGCTTCGATCAAGTTCTCTAGTGCTTCGTCTTGATTGCCTATTTTGATTTGCGCTTCTGCTAAATAGCACAAATATAGACCGTATAGCCAATGTACGGTTGTCGGTGCATCAGCTAGCAAAGCGATCGCCTGTTTAGCATGGACTTTGGCAGTTTCCCATTCACCTTCTTCAAGGGCAACCTCCGCGAGAAATCCATAATCAGCCGCAATGTCACCATCATTACCATGATCTTGATGGATTGTTAACGCCTGTTGCGAGAGTTCTCGGAGTTCTGACCAAGCTTGTAGGTGATGTAAAGTCCGTTGCAACTGCAAGTAGCAATGGGTCATCAAATCAGGGCGATTAGCCCTTTTAAAGCAAGCTAAGCTATGGATGAATAGCTTCTCCACTGCGTGCCAGTTTTCTTCATGGGAATGTTTTTCTTGTTTGGTGAGGTGAAAACGCCGCCGTCCAATTTGATAGAGTAGCAAACCTTGTCGCTCTTCATTTTGGACTGACTGCCAATACCGATAACTTGATTTCAGATACGATAGAGATTGATGAAAGTCTCTCGCATTCATACCGCGAATAAAATCTAAACTCGCTTGCAAAGATGGCGCGATCTCCCGACCTTGATAGCGAAGATCGCGCAATGCGACATTTAGTTCTGAAAAATAAATGCCTCCTAGATGGGCAATGCGTCCTAGGGTATGGCGGGGATCGATCAGGTTGGCGCTGAGTGCAAGATGAAATAGAGATTCAGTTCCTAATGTCAGTGATTCAATTAAATCATCACTAGCGATCGCAAATTCAATCGTGGTTGTCCAACTTTCAAAGTCAGGCGCAATCCTAATTAAGCGTTTTAAAAGATCATCATTAATCCATAAAACGATTGGGAAGAGACAATTTTTGCGAAATTCTTCGCGAATTTGATTTAATCCCTTGATTAAAGCGTCAACATTTTCGGCATTCTCTAAGCCAGTCACCATCACCGCAGGTAAGTTCCCTTCTCTTATGGCGGGAGTCGATAATTGGATAGCATGATAAATTGACGTAGTTTTAGAATCTAAGCGCACTTGGCGGATTTTCGTTTCTGAAATTTCAGTCAGCCTAGCGATCGCGCGATCGCGGAGATTCGCATAATTACAACGAGCCAACAAGAGGGTAAAAGTGCCATCGTAGATATCTAGTAGCAAAGACAGTTCTTGCAGTGCATCTTCCAGTTCAGGAGAAATGTTAAAAGAATTGACTAGCTCGCTTTGGTAGATATCTAGTTGTGATGTCAGTTGCTGAAGCGCCTGTTCCACTTCAATGGAAATATTGTAACTAGTTGTATCTTCGTCTCGTGAATAATTGATGCGAGGATTCTCAGACATAGATGTTTGATCTCTTTAAATATTTCAATCCTGAAGCATGGAGCCTTAAAGGATCTAAGTTGTAGCAAACTCTTGAGCAGTAACCAGTACAGGATTTACTTCAAACCAAGAACCGTCATCATCTTGATATTCATAGACATACATACTTCTAATTAAAGTTTGATAGCCAGTATCACCCACCACCTTCTTTGTAGTATTCACCTGTCGCAATAGCCTCCATTCATCGTCATCAATGGAGAGAACTAATTCATTACGACGTTTGCGAATAGTATCTTCTAAGACTTCGATGGTAATTGGTAGACCGCGCTGTTTACGGAGCGCATCATTTAAAAGTCGCATAATGTTGCGAACATGACCACCGCTAGCAAAACAGAGGCGATCTAGTGTATTAACACTGTCAAAGACTTCATTAATAGCACCCAAACGCTCAATAGGAGTGCTATCGGGCATGACTCGCGACAAAATCATTTGACGTAAAAGTGCAATTCCTTCTTCATGGGTTGAGCCATCACGTTGCACTACAGGAACCATTGGCAAAACAATTGGGTCAGTCATAAACCGAGCCGTGAGTGTGCCGTAATCCCTAGAAAATCTCAGGGCGAGGGGCATCGTATACACTACGTGACATTGTAATTTACGCAGTTGCTCAGCGCGATCGACAAATAAATATTCAGTCTGTGGTCTGCCCCAAGGTTTGGGTGAGTCATCGACGCGATCGAGGTTATCCACAATTACCACAATGCCTTCTTTGCCGATTTTTTTGAGATCAGCGATTCCAGGCAGCAAAATTTCTTGATTAATTAAATCGAGCAAGCCATTGGTTTTTGGCTCCATATAGCCGCGTAACTTGCTCCGCATATCAGGACTGTCTTTAGTTTTGGCAGACAGTTTGCCAATTCCTAGGGAGAGAGAAAATTCGCCACTGGTACTAGCTTCGATTTTGCCAACGCCAGGGACATCGGCTTCGGCAGAGAGTTCGATCTCGGTTTGTAAGATTTTAACTGCCCCGTTGAGCATGGCGCGAAATCCTTTGGCTTCGGTTTTGACCTTTACTGCTTCCAAGCTTTCTACTACGCGCCGCGCGATCGCCAATAAAATATCACTGAGATCCACATCACCCATTTCCATGTCTTGACTAGACTCAAAGTACACGACATGAAAGCCTTCAGCCTCAAGTTGTTGTTTGAGTTGCAATATTTCTGTAGATTTGCCACAACCAATATGTCCAGTAAATAGCTGACAAGTTGGTTGCCCGTCAGAAAACAGCGAAATATTATCTTTTAAATCTTCGACTACTTTGCCACCACGTACAGTCGAAAAGTCAATATAGTACTTTTTGTCTTCAGCACTATCCGCAAGCAGAGTTTTACTTGGATCAGTCGCTTTAAAAAATTTCTTGTAATCTACAGCCATAAGTCACGCAATCCCTCTTTAGGTATGGATATTATATGGAATTTTTAGGAGTTTGAAAACCCAATTCTGTGATGCGATTCTTAAAAATGCAAAAGGAAGTTGCGGCACTTTGCGCCGCAACTTCCTTTTGGACTTTTAAGTTTACTCCTTTCCCACCAAAGAAATAAGCATATAAAACCAAGAAATAGCTGTGCGCGGCTTCGCCGCGCACAGCTATTTCTTGACTGGCTGGCGATAGCTAGCTAACTTTAGGAGCAGCGATTAGTAAAATCTTTTCCATTAGGAATGGAAAGAGACGATGACACCATACGGCGAGATGACTTTGCCAACCGACAAGAATTTCAGGGGCTTCGCGATCTAGTCCTGCAATCAAGGCTTTGGCAACTTGCTTAGGAGTCATCAGAGCCACCCAGCGAAACCACTCTAGATCTTGTGCCATGTCAGTATCAGTGAGGGATGGAAGTAATGCTGATACCTTGATGTTGTAGGCAGCTAACTCACCACGCAAAGCTTGAGTGAAGCCCACGATCGCAAATTTAGTAGCCGAATAGGTTGCCATCGTCGGCGCGGCAACTTTACCCATAAGACTGGAGACATTGACAATTCTGCCTTGTCGCTGAACTGCCATGCGCCGCGCTACCATCCTAGTGATCGCATACATACCAAGCAGATTGACTTCGATTTCGGATTGCACATCCTGAAAGCGCGATCGCAAAAATGAGGATTGATGCGCCACACCTGCACAGTTAATCAAGATGTCAATGGGACCAAAATCTCGCCATACTTGAGCGATCGCAATATTCACCTCAATAGTTTGCGATAAATCTAGAGGTAAACTCACCGCTTCTATTCCTAAAGCTTCCACTTCTGAAGCAACAGAATTTAAACGCTCAAGATCGCGTGCTACTAAAATCAAGCACCTTACACCCTGTTGTGCTAGCTCTAAAGCGATCGCCCGACCAATACCCCGCGAGGCTCCAGTAATTAGAGCCGTTTTTCCACGAACATTCATAAAACCTCCAATAGTGAGGTCTCACTGTTTTTACTATTTGCGATGAACGTAAGTTTTGTAGCCTATGCCGCGTACTAAAACTTACACCAAAACCAAAAACGGCATTTCCACTTTTAGTTTTGAAAACCCCTATTGGTTTTAAGTTTCAGTTTACAAAAGTGTTTTCACACTTTCGTGAACCAGTATTACGCAAAGTAAATTCTGTGAGACAGTAAATAATTTGTTGATCAGCAACTGATGACTAAACTCGTATATGCGTTGATTTTAAAAGTTTTGTTTAGTCATAGCTCTAACAACGGTCTAGCAATCGATGATTAATCTTTCCCGCTCATTCCTAGTTCTGTCATGCCGTTACCTCCTTTAGGAAACATGGTCTATGCAGTAATAAAGGAAAATTGATACAGACTTTTAACATGGATAAGACCTTACATCTGTTTTCAAAATATGTAAAGTATTATTAAATACATTCTCAATCTCTTTCGATAGAATTGTGAATAGAGTAATTGAAGATGACAATTCTTTCCCTGTCTATCTTCCAAGCTCTTATTGATTCTAAATCCAAGAAATAGTTAACATAAAACCAAGGTCAAAAATAGGTCAAAAGAATTACTCCTATAGACATAAAAATAGAATCTATTGAAAAATTACAGTTTTTAATTTGCGATTTTCCTTGGTTCTAGAACAATGTAAATTTTGCTTAGGACATGAAAATCCAAAAGATTAATAGCGATGCGAAGCGGTGCTATTAATCTTTTGCAAAAGCCTTAAAGTCTATAGCGCACGCTTAGCGTGCGCTATAGACTTTAAGGCTTTATACCGAGACACTTATAAACTATCTGCTGAAGGCAAAATAACTGTAAACTGTGTCCCCATATTCACTTCACTTTGGACTGTGATCTTGCCATGATGGGCTTCTACAGCTTGCTTGACTATATATAAACCCATACCCAGCCCTTTAACATTGCCGACATTCTCAGCTCTTAAAAATGGCAAAAATAGATTGTTTAAGTATTCGTTAGGGATGCCAATACCATGATCTCTAATATTAAGAATTAATTGCTGTGAATCACAAGTTAAGTCTACATCAATAGTCCCACCTTCATAGGAGTATTTGATGGCATTAGAAACTAAATTCATAAATATATGCCAGAGCAACTTTTTGTCAAGTTTTAATTTTTTGGATTTGCCATGACTATCAAAATTGATACGACATTTACAGGAACTTTCTTCTGATTGAAAACTTTCTGCGAGTTGCTGACAATAAGCCTTTGCATCTATATTTTCAGGATGAAATGGGAATTTGCCAGACTCGGAACAAGCAATAAACTTAACCTCTTCCAGTAACCAATTAATATCTTTAATAGCCGATTGTATCGAAGCAAGATTTTTAGCTCTACTTTCTTTAGTAAGTTGATCTTCAAAGTTTTGTAATTTCCAAATCAACAGTCTAATTACTGACATTGGCGTTGAAAATTCATGGGATGCCATAGCCAGTAGTCGAGATTTTAAAATATGCAATTCTTTTTCTTTTTCTAAGGCTTCTTGCAATATTTTTTCTTCTTGATGCTTTTTGAGAGCCACCATGATTGCCATATTCACTTCAGCATATCTCAGTGGTTTTGTGAGATATCCATAGGGAGAAGTAGCGATCGCCTGTTCTAAAGTCTCAGGATCGCTAAAAGCAGTGAGATAAATTACAGGAATTGACGCTATTTTGTGAATCTCAGTTGTGGCAGTGATGCCACTATCTAAGCCGCGTAATTTAATATCCATCAAGATGATGTCTGGAAGGTGGCGATATATAGAGGCGATCGCACCATCACTACTATCAACTATTTCGATAACCCTATAGCCCAGATCTGATAGAACATCTGAGAGGGCATTTGCTGTTACCAGTTCATCTTCTACAATCAAGACATCAGCGATCGTACTAGTCTTCACTGTCATATTTTTGTTTCGTCTCTATTGCAACTAGGCTAAGCAGATCTTACGAGCTGCTTATTTGCTTATTATTTAATTATACAATTACTATATAAAATTCAGAAAATTAGATGTGTTTATACAAGTAGCTGAGCGCAATTAAATATAAAACACAAAAACCTGTGGCGCACGCTGCGCGTGCGCCACAGGTTTTTGATCTGGTTTTTAATTATACCCAGCTCCTTAGCTCTCGCCAGTTTTGTTAAGACCCCCCCCAAGAAGTGAGTTGCGGTGCAAAGCGCCGCAACTCACTTCTTGGGGGGGCGCGTCCCTTACAGCACCAATGGCTGTAGCTAAATTTTCTAAAAAGCTATTTATTGATCGCCTTGACGCGATATGATAGTAGATCCTTGCTTCTAAATCAATTTAATAGAAGCCAACTACTGCCCGTAAGGAAGAAATTAAATGACAGTTAAGCGTTTGTACGAAACCATGTATATTCTGCGTCCCGATCTGCCCGATCAGGAAGCGGATGCAGCGATCGCCAAATATCAAGACTTTTTAGTACAACAAGAGTCTGAAGATATCACAATTCAACATCGTGGTAGACGCAGACTAGCCTACGACATTAAAGGACATCGTGAAGGGATTTACATCCAAGTAAATTACACTGCAACTCCTAAAACCATCGAAAGCTTAGAAAAATCATTCCGCCTCGGTGATGATGTGATTCGTTACCTAACAGTTAAGCTTGAGCCAGAAGCTGTTGAAGAAAGTGAAGAGGCTATTCCTGATGCTGAAGCACCTGTAGAAGAAGTAGCTGCTGCTGAGTAAAATCTCAAAAATAAAAAAACCTTGCTTAAGCAAGGTTTTTTTATTTCCTAAATAATAAAAGCACGGCGCGAAGCGCCGTGCTTTTATTTAAAAGATTTATAGGATGCCCCAGAAGTGTAGTACGCCTTGACCACTAATTAATTCGATTGCTAATGCTGATACAAAGCCGATCATTGCTAGGCGACCATTCCAGTTTTCAGCGCCAGAAGTGAAACCCCAATTCCATACGTTACGGTTTTCGTCAGACATAATCGATTTACCTTGTTAATTGCTTTACATTTAGAAATGTAACAGATAGCTTAAGTTTTCGCAATCTTTCTTTACGTTTTCCGTCTTTGGACAGACTCCAGCGCTTTGTGCTGATTGGAAACCCAAAGAAATTTTTGAAAGCGCGGCGAAGCCGCGCTTTCAAAAATTTCTTTAATATAGGCTGTAATTCTATGAATGAGTAGAATCTCTGTAATTTAGGTGCGATCGCTAATCAATTGGGTAGAATCCAAAGGACATTCACTCAATAATCTAAGCAAAAGTAGAATTAACTATGCGAAAAATATGGATTCGACTTCTAGCTGGCTGTTTGGCTGTCCTAGTTAATCTGACAACAACGGGTACAGTATGGGCAGCTAGTTACAAGAAGAGTAACGATCCCCAATTTCAGGGTGTACCACTTCAGTGTTTCGTGTCACTGGCAGATGCAGATAAATCTCCTGAATCTAAGTTTGCTGCCTATGGCGAAATCGCAAGTAAATACTTCGACTTACAGCGTCCTGATCAAGCAAAGAAAGTTCTCGAAAAAAGTTTGAGTGCTGCCAATCTGATTGAGACTCCATCCCTCAAAGCTTTTGCACTGTTAGATACGGCTGGTCGCTTTACCAAGGCTTCGCAGTCTAAGTTAGCTGTAGATGCTCTCGATAATGCCCTCACAATTGTCCAAGATCTCCCCGATCCTGTAGACAGAGTTTTTGCAAATATCAAAATTGCTCAAGCCTATAGTGAGGCTGGTAAAAAAGATAAGGCTCAAAACTTACTTGCTGATGCCACAAAATCTACGCCTGAAATTATCAATCCCTATGTCCGATCGCGGGCTTTTGCAGCGATCGCCAATGTCTATACTGAAATCGGTGATGACTTCAATTCTGAAACTGCGATTTCAGCAGCAACCGACTTATTGCCGATGATTGACGAACCTAATGCTAGAGCTAGAGCTAGAGTTGAGATTACAGGTAGTTATGCACAGGCGGGTAACCATTCCAAATCGGTAGCTTCGCTGTCATCGGCTTTTCAAGAGTTTGATGCCATTCGGGATGGAGCGATCGCCTCTGCAAAAGACGCTGACCAAAAAGCTAATTCCACTGCCAAGACTGGCAAGGCGAAGTTGCTAAACAAGAATGCTGCTAAGGAAGAAAAAGCAGTAACAGATCCTAAGACAGATCCCAAGATTGTTGAACAAACAGCGAGTGCTAATGCAGAAATCTTAAAGACGCGATCGCTATTTTTAGTTGCTAATCAATATTTAGTGTCCAAGCAATATGACAAGGCACTCGAAGTAATTGGCAACCTTGACAATAAATCCGTTGATAAAAGTGTAGGGATTGCCAATGTCGCAATCGCCTATGTCAAGGACAAAAAAAACGATGAAGCCATCAAACTATTTGATCAGAGCTTGCAAGGGCTAAGTACAGTTGCGCCTTCAATTGATGTCTTTACTTTGCTAGTCGAAGTCGGTCGTCAATACCAAACGATTAAATCGCCTGAACTCGCTCATAAAGCTTGGGAAAAAGCTTTAGAGATCGCTCAGAATTTACCTCAGCCAGTTGATCGTCTTTTTGCACTCAATATTATTGCTAGTAACTATGGTGAATTTGGATTAACCGAAAAAGTACCAGCAATCCTCCAAGAAAGCATGGCGATCGCCAAAACTGCTCCCGATCCTAATATTCGCTCCAGAGCCTACTCGGACATTAGCAGCACCTATTGGGCGATCGGTCAGCGCGATCAAGCCAAAGAAATTGCTCAAAACATCGAAAATCCCATCGAAAAAGAACAACTAGGTAAATTATTTACTTGTGCTAGTTAATCAAAAAAGCCTCGCAATGCGAGGCTTTTTAATAAATAATTCAGGTTGACTGACAAAATATTCTAGTATTTTTAATATAGCGATCGCCAATCTTGTGAAATACGGGATTGTTTCCCCGCCTTTGGCGGAGAAACAATCCTTTGTAACTCGCTTGCTTGAAAAGCGCTATATAAAAGTAATTATTCTAGAAAAATATTATGGCTAATTCTTCACAAACAGAATGGTTATTTCCCTCAATCACCAATAAAGAAAAAGCAAAACAAGTTGCCAGACAAGGCACTTGGGCTGCGGTCATAGTTGCTCTGATCACATCAGTTCTAACTGTGATAGTTATTTCTCAAAATCCTGCATTACCCTCTGACAATTTGCCTAAACTTGATGCTTGGGCATTTTGGGATGTGGGAATTTTTGTGGCGATCGCTTGGGGGATCTACAAAATGTCACGAGTAGCAGCCGTAGCAGGGTTGGTGATATATATTGCTGAACAAGTTTTGATTCGAGTTAGTAATCCTAAACTAGCAACCAATGGTATTTTCGTTACTGTTTTTATTGTTATAGCCTTTATTAATGGCATACGTGGAACCTTTGCTTATCATAGTCTGCCACCCAGTAATACCAATATTGATCCCAATCCAGAATCTTAGTTTTGATTATCTGATAACTGTATGGAAGTGAGAGCTGCCCAGCGTTTATCTAAAGGAGATTCCAAATTTATACTTGTATCGGTCAAGTCAAGGGCAGGTGCATCTGGGGCGATCTTGGGATAGGGAATCGCTAACAGTAACTGCTCGTACAACCATGCCGCAGGATCAAAATAGCCATTAGGAGACAAGGACTCGACTAAATCTCCTGTTTCTATTTCTCTTTCTTTGGGATATTCGCTTTCTGGTAATGGCTCGGCTAGACAGATCATTTCCGAGGTATCGATCGCCAATCGATAGTTAAACTGCACCAAAGTGCGATCGCAAGTCAAAGTAATAATCGTCGAAGCTTTGGCGCTAACTTCTAGAAAGGAGCCAACATGATGCACAGATATAAAACCTTGCACAGGTGTAAGCGTTTCTAGCCCCTCAATAAATTCTTTAAACTCAAAAGATTCCGTTGCTTCCACGGCTCTAGCAATTTGGGGGATATATAACTTTTCCATTAGCTCTGCACCAATTTAACAATCAAGTGACGATTTGGTTCTCTTCCCTGACTCTGGGTTTCGATATCGGGGAAACTTTCTAAAAACTGATGAATGTATCGGCGATCGGCTGATGAAAGCTGTTTTAGGGCAACTTCAGTCTTAGTTTCGCGTACTTGCTGCATCGCTTGTTCGGCTAAGGAGTTTAAATTGGCTAGATATTCGGAGCGATAGCCATTTAACTCCACAGTATAAAAATTATAGTTTTTGCGATCGGTTTCCAAAGGATTAATATCTGAGGAAATGTGGTTATTCAGAAGCGTATTCGCCAGATATTGAAGTGAGTCAATTACTACGCCATCTTGACCAATCAGTCTTTGAATTTGTTGTTCTTGTAACCCATTCGTACTAATTTCTAACCAATAATTCTGAGAATTATCAGCAATTTGTTCTGGAGATGATTCTCCAAGCGTGGTATTCACCGAAGCTGCATAACCCATCAAGCCTAAAAGCTCCTGAAGCCAGTTTGCACTTGCTGAAGTATCTTCCATAAACAATACTTTCCCATTCAAGATTGGTTTTAAATACTTCTTAACTTAGATGCTATAGCGTTTCACAGTCTAGTAAAGTATGGGATTGTTTCTCCGCCTTCGCTAGACTGTGAAATGCTATAAGCCTGCTTACTTGCATAAACTAAATTTAGTTAATTTAAATTTAAAGGGCGCGTCGCGCCCTTTAAATTAATTCTTTTTCTTCTTCTTTGACGAATTTGGTTCAAAAGGTAAAGCCGATTTTGTCGGCGACTTACCATCTTTTTCTTGATTGTCTACTACAGTTGTCTTTTTCGCTTTAGCATCAAAGGGAATTTTGCTAGATTCGGACTTACTGGGTGTAATGGACTTGGTTTCTGTTTTCGCTTTACCAGAGTCAGTAACACCTGATGAGACTGTAACTAGCTTTTGGAGATTTTCGGGTAGAGGCTCCTTAGCGACAATAAAGGCTTGCAAAGTCTGGAAGATGTTAGCAATCAACATATACAGCATCACACCTGATGGCAAGGGGAAGAATAAAAACATCCCAGAGAAAATAATTGGTGTGAGCTTGTTCATCGTGTCTTGCTGTGAAGACTCAGGACTGGGGTTACTAGGTTTAGGAGTAGATCCACCAGAGATATTTTGGTTGGCATAAAGGCTCACACCAAAACCAAGCACCATGATCACGATATCCCAGTTAATGCTGCCATCAGCATTAGTTACACCAGTCTTACCAAGTGCCTTAATAAATAAGAAACCTTTGTTGGAGGCTAAACCTGGTACGGTTGCTTGAACGGTAACATCACCAGCTTGTTTGGCGACTACAGTACCGTCGTCGAGTACTTCAGCAAACTCTTGTCCTTTGGTAATTTTCCAATGAGGAGCTAGTTCGGCATCAGGATATTCGGTAGCTAGGGATTGGAAATCTTGACCTTGAGCAGTTTGTAGAACAATTTTTGATTGTTCGCCAATCGCCAAGCTTGTACCGTTTACCGCAGTGGCAAGAACTGGATAATGCACGCGATCGGCAAAGTAAACGTTTTGGCTAGGCGAGGTAAAAGGTTGGTGGATAATTTGCGCCTGATTTTCCGCAGGAGCAGCAATTTGGAAGTTTAAAGAGTAATTAATATCAGCAAAGGGTGATCCCCTTAGAGTTGCAAACAAAGCAAAGAGAATTGGTAATTGCACGACCGCAGGTAGGCATCCCGATAGGGGATTACCAAATTCTTTGAAGTTTGCCGAGTTTACTTTGGCTAGCTCCTCTTGCTGTTTGGCAGGATCGCTTTTGTAACGCTCTTGTACTTCCTTGATTCTTTGTTGCATCACGGGGTTAGCGATCTTCATACGACGCATACTGCGAAGCTGATTAGCACTAACGGGGAACAACGCAAAACGTACAACCAACGTCAAGGCAATAATTGCCAATCCATAGCTCGGCACGATGCCGTAGAAAAAATCTAGGAAAGGCAACATTATGTTGTTGGAAAGAAAACCTACACCGAAATCCATTTTCTACTTTACTGTTGAGTTTGCATCTAAATGATTATTGATCACTTATTAAAATTAGGATCGCCCAAGATTTGAGCTTCTAGGGCGATCCTGAAATATTTTAGGCTTTGCTACCGATCGCACCGCTTCTGTCTTGTGCTTTCAGGCTCAGCTTTGATTCGATATATTCGTATGTTTCACGAAAATTAGGCAGAGACTTTAATTCAAGGCGAGAACCATCTTTGAGGGTCAGCACCATGTCACCCCAACTGCCTAAACCACGCGGAACCGTGACGATTTTGGAAATTTCCGCATATACGATGTCTGTGCGGGTTTGACCTCTCCAACCACCTGTGACGGTAATGCGTCGATTGGTGATGCGATAGCGTACCCATAACGCTCTTGCGATCGCGGCAATGCCAAAAGGAATTGTGATCACAAAAATACTCATCAGCAAGCTAATAATTAGATCGCCGATGTGAGGTGCGCCTTCGTAATAAACTTCCTCATTAACTGCCATGCAAAACCTTCGCCTTTGCTAATAAATTCTTGATGTCATCACAAAGTTGCTGATAACTTGGTTTGCTCTCGGAAGCAATAACTGTTACAACAATTTGCAATCCACCTTTTAATTGTGACAGAAGTTGACGAAAAATTGCGCGAAGTTGACGTTTAAATCGATTACGGCTTACCGCCAACTTGCTTACTTTTTTGCTAACAACGATACCAATTTGGGTGAATTCAGCATTACTATCAACAACAATCCTCAGATTTAAGTATTTGCCTCGATAGCGATCGCCATGGGCATATACCTTTGCAAAGTCCTCTCGCCGTCGCAGACGGTTTTGATTGGGAAGCACTAGAAAATTAACAAGTACAAGTTAAGTACGAATAGGTTTGTGAATTAAATCTGATTAAGCTTATACGGTTGTTAAGCGAACTCTGCCTCTGCTGCGGCGAGCTTTGATTACGCGGCGACCTGTGGGAGATTCCATTCTGGCGCGAAATCCAGAGGTGCGCTTCTTTTTGCGGACACTACCGCGTAGGGTACGTTTTGTCATAACCGTTACTTACTTACTTTCAAAAGGTGTCATTTTTTCACAGGCTTTCGATTATAACACCTGTGTTTAGCGATTTGTTAACTAAGTAGCTGATCGCAATTAAATATAAAATCTCAAAACCTGTGGCGCACGCTGTGCGTGCGCCACAGGTTTTGGATCTGTTTTTTTATATATGCCCAGCTACTTAATACCAATTCACGAAAATGTGACAACACTTTTGTGAATTGAAAACCAAACCCAGTAAGGGTTTTTAAAACTAAAAATGGCGTAGCCATTTTTAGTTTTGGTATTAGTTGGCTTTGAGATCAACCAATTTCAAATTCAAGCAATAGGTGATTATCGGCTATGACCATCTCATCGCAATCACCTATATCTAGCTATACCCTATAATCTTAGGGGTAACTATTTATGGTTTGGATCTAGGTGGCACTTAAGTTTAAATTTGCGATCGCCTCCGATTTGCACATTGCATTGCCCCACACAATTTGGCAACATCCTGCGCGATTTCATCTAGTTGAGTACAGCATCCCTGCATTTGAAGAAGTGCTGTCACAACTTGCTACCCTAGATTTAGACTTTCTGCTTTTACCAGGGGATCTCACACAGCATGGCGAAACCGAAAATCATCAATGGCTATCAAAACGACTAGCGCAACTTCCCTATCCTGTGTATGTGATCGCAGGAAACCATGATGTGCCTAAATTAGAACTCTTCGATAAATTTACACCTCACTATACCAAGTTTGGCTTTGAGTCGGGAATTAGCGAACCTTGTAAACTCTATTATGAGTGTGAAGTATTACCTCATGTGCGTTTAATTGGATTGAACTCAAATCAATTTGATGCTGATGGTCAGCAAATTGGCTGGATCGATGAAGAGCAGTTAGTTTGGTTGCAATCGATTCTGGACAATCAAGATTATGAATTAAATCTAGTGACGATTCATCATAATGTGTTGGAACATATGCATGATCAGTCACGCAATGCCCTCGGAAAGCGCTATATGCTTGGTAATGCTGAGCAATTGTGCGAAATTTTACATCAGGCAAAGGTGAAGCTCATTTTCACGGGGCATCTGCACGTGCAGGATATCGCCTATAGCGATCGCTATGATCTATATGACATTACTACAGGCTCACTGGTTAGTTATCCCCATCCCTACCGCGTTCTCAATTACATTTCTGACGCATCAGGAGATCGCTTAGAAATTGAGTCTTTTCGAGTCAAATCAATTCCTGAACAAGACGATTTATTACAGTTCTCGCGAGAATGGATGGGCGATCGCTCACATCCCTTTGTCTTAAGATTGCTGACCCATCCACCTCTGAACTTACCCCTCGAAATAGCTGAAACCTTAACTCCTGAACTGCGCTATTTTTGGGCATATATTGCTGATGGTGATGCTAAATTTGAGTTTCCCAATTTTCCGTTAGAAGCGAAGGAATATTTTGAAGCATTTAGCGATATTTCTCCCAAAGATAATCAGATTACGCTAGTTTTTAAATAAGGGTTGTGGCGCACGTTGCGCGTGCGCCACAGGTTTTAATCTCATTTTAACAAAAGCCGACCTCAGCTATAGCTGAGGTCGGCTTTTGTTAAAATGAGAATTAATATTTGGACAAAATCATGTCAGATGAGATCGCCGACTCTGCTAGTAAAAAGGCTAGTAGAAATGCTATTAGAAATATTGTAATTATTGGCTCAGGTCCTGCAGGTTATACTGCCGCAATTTACGCTGGACGCGCTAGTCTCCATCCCTTAGTATTTGAAGGTTTCCAAAAGGGTGGTATTCCAGGGGGACAATTAATGACCACAACGGAAGTGGAGAACTTTCCCGGATTTCCTATTGGCGTAATGGGTCCCCAATTAATGAGCTACATGAAAGAACAAGCAACTAATTGTGGCGCAGAGTTAGTCATGGAAGATGTGATTGCTGTTGATTTTAGCGATCGCCCCTTTACTGTGCGATCGCAGTCCCATACAATCCAAGCCCATAGCGTGATCATTGCCACAGGTGCGACGGCAAAAAGACTAAATTTGCCCAGTGAATCGAAGTATTGGAATCGGGGGATTTCCGCCTGTGCAATATGTGACGGTGCTGCTGCCATCTTTCGGGGTGTGGAATTAGCAGTAGTCGGAGGTGGAGATACGGCGGCTGAGGAAGCAATTTTCCTAACTAAATATGGCTCGAAGGTGCATTTATTAGTAAGAGGCGATCGCCTCAGAGCCAGCAAAGTGATGCAAGATCGACTCTTAAAGCATCCCAAAATTACTGTACATTGGCATTCAATTCCCCTTGATGTTTATGGTGAAGAAATTGTTAAAGGAGTAAAGATTCGTGATCTAGTGACCAATACAGAGGTTGATTTATCGGTGGGGGGATTATTTTATGCGATCGGGCATACGCCGAATACAGATTTATTTGCAGGACAGATAGAACTGGATCAGACTGGTTACATCATCACGAAGGGAAAATCGACAGTAACAAATATCGAAGGTGTCTATGCCTGTGGTGATGTCCAAGATCATGAATATCGCCAAGCAGTTACGGCGGCAGGGACAGGATGTATGGCGGCTCTCGAAGCTGAGCGTTGGCTTTCGGCAAAAATGCCATAGAAGCCGCGCTTTGCGCGGCTTCTATGGAGATTAGAGATTCAGGTATTGAATTACAGTATTCACATCCTTATCACCACGCCCAGAGCAGTTAATGATGATGCGCTGATCGGATGTTAGTTGTGGACAGAGGGTTTCTAGATAGGCGATCGCATGGGATGTTTCCAAAGCAGGAATAATTCCTTCTAAACGAGATAAACGTTGGAAAGCTTCAAGCGCTTCTTGATCGGTGACGCTGTAATATTCCGCACGACCGAGATCCTTGAGATAGCTATGTTCGGGTCCCACCCCAGGGTAGTCTAAACCAGCGCTAATGGAATGTGCTTCTTGTACTTGTCCTTGTTCATCTTGCAAGAGATAGCTCATCGCACCATGCAGTACACCCACGCGCCCCAGAGTCAAGGTAGCCGCGTGGAATTCGGTATTTGTACCTTTACCTGCGGCTTCCACCCCAATCAAACGAACGGTCGGTTCATCCACAAACTCATGGAATAAGCCCATCGCGTTCGAGCCACCACCAACACAAGCCAGCAGAATATCAGGTAATCCGCCCCATTTCTCTTGGCTCTGACGACGGCTTTCTTTGCCAATTACGGCATGGAAATCGCGCACAATCATGGGATAGGGATGGGGACCAGCAACGGAACCAAGGATGTAATGGGTATCGACTACATTAGTTACCCAGTCACGAATTGCCTCAGAGGTGGCATCCTTGAGCGTACCTGTACCTGACTCAACGGGACGCACTTCTGCACCCATGAGCTTCATACGGAAGACATTGAGGGATTGACGCTCCATGTCCTGTACGCCCATGTAGATTACGCAATCTAGCCCAAAGCGAGCGCATACGGTGGCAGTAGCAACACCATGCTGTCCTGCACCAGTCTCAGCGATGACGCGCTTTTTACCCATGCGAATCGCCAGCAGGACTTGAGCCAAGGCATTATTAATTTTGTGAGCGCCTGTATGATTGAGGTCTTCACGCTTGAGATAAATCTGAGCCGTGCCATAATGCTGTGTCAATCGCTCCGCAAAGTAGAGGGGGCTAGGTCTGCCCACATAGTCCCGCAAATAGCCATCTAGCTCGTTGTTAAAATCTGGATCATTTTTGTAATGGTAAAAGGCAGATTCTAGCTCCGTGAGAGCGCTCATGAGGGTTTCAGGGACATATTTGCCGCCAAAGATACCAAACCGTCCTAAAGCATCAGGACGATTGGTGGGCGTGGAAGGAGTGGAGTTAGTTTTAGGAGCGATCGGCGTTGTGGTCATTACGGTGAGTCTTGACTGATGAATTAACTACTATTAAATCTTGGTTGGTGCGCTGGTGACACTGTAGCTAGGATAACAAATTTTAAAACCTCCAAATGACATTACTATTTGGAGGTTTGGTATTATTTCTCTTGATAATTTGGAAGACTATCGACTTTTGTAGCTTTTGCTTCTTTATTTTGATTCCAAAGCAACATTCCTAATACACCGTCTAGTAAACCACCGCCGCGATCGCCGCCGCCATTGACTGCCACATCGGGGACAACCCGTACATTGCGATCGCCGATGGTTTGCATTAATTGCAGCGCAACGTATGAGTTACCACCGAGGGCATCGACACCAGCGCGATAGGCATCGGCTTTTGCTTCACCCGTAACCCGAATTGCCTCTGCTTCACCGCTTGCCTCTTTGACTTTGGCACTAGCTTGTAATTCGGCAATCCGCACACCCTGTTCTGCCGTGACGACTTCTCTTTGGATATCGGCTAGAGAAGTTTCGCGAACTAGTTCTTGACGCTGAGTTTGGGAGATGCGTTGGACTTCGTAGGTTTTACGTTGTTCCTCAGCAATTTTGCGATCGGTGAGGGTTTGCATTAAACTCTCAGGTGGATCGATTTGACCGAGCAAAGTATCGACTGCTTGGACATCATAGGAGTGCATGGCATTACGAATAAATTCGGCAGCTTCGGCTTGGCGATCGCTACGAGCGATCAAGAAATCTAGAACTGTATAAGCCTGTGCAGAGTTGCGGAAGTAATTACCAACAGTGGGACGGAGAACATGATCAACGAGATTTTGCATCGAACCCACTCGCGAAATGACTCTAGGGGCATCCAGCGAGCCTACATGAATGATTTGGGCTACTTCTAAATTGAAAGCAAATCCATCGATAGATCGTACATTTAAAGCTCTAAGTTTAGAATCGTAACCGTGAGTTTCCGTGCGATCGCTAAAGTTCAGCACAATATTTGTCGTGGGAACTAATTCCACTTTCATAATATGTGTATTTAATGGATGTTTGCCGGGATAAAGCGGCTCAATCCATACGCCTTTATCGCCTACATTTACCAAATGCCCGTGCGTAAAGAGAGCGCCACTGACATCATCTTGTGCGCCACCAACAAAGGAGATTACCACGCCGACATAGCCAATGGGAATCTCGGTCATTTTCACCTGTTCAATTTGGGCAAACCAAGGATTAATATTCCATGAACCCGATAGAATGACCTGCTCCTGTAAACCACGACGACCGCCGCCATTAATAAATAATTGAGCATTTTGGAAATTATCATGTTCAGGAATAATCGCTCCAGCGATCGCCCCTGATTCAATAGGAATTCCATCTAATGTAGTGACAATGCCTACTTTCTCTGTCGCCACTGAATAGAGTTTTAACTCCGCAGGTGACATCCCATTTTGAGCTGCATTTGCCGAAGTCACAATTGAGAACAAAGCCGTATTAATACGATAGGTTCCTGCGGTTAAAATACCGATCTGTCTACCTTTTTCACCACCAGCTAAGAGAAACTGCCTCGCATTTTGAAAGTTGTCGCAGGGAACGGTTTTGCCCAGAATGCGATCGGGGGGAATCGATTTGCCATCATTGGCAATTATTAATCCAATTTCACCTTGGGGAATGACAACGACAGATTCTTTGCGAATCCCATATTGCCAAGGATAATAGCCAAAATACCAACCAGGGGCGAGGGTGTCGGCTTGGTATCCTGCTTCACCATTGAGGGCAACCAGTTGTCCTGGGGGTAAATCACCGCGAAATGAGAATTTCTTAACAACGATGCCAACTTCACGTTCACCAATGACGATCAGCCCTAAAATCCATCCTACCTGTGGCAAAAATATAAATACAATTACCACACCACCAATTATCCAGACCCATAAGGGCAAGTTCAGATCGCCAGCTTGCATTACTTGCACAGACGGCGATCGCATTTGAGTAGTATCTTTTTGAGAAATTTGCTGAGCGATCGCTGTTTGATTACCACTGATCGCAGGTAATGCAACAGTTCCCAGCATGGCGATCGCTGCACCTGAAACCAGCGATCGCTGCCAAAGGTTCTTGCCAAAGTTTTGACAAATATCCTGAATACTAACTAGCTTTTTCACGGGTAAAACCCCACTTTCAGAACTGCTGCTAATTTAGCGCAGTTGTTAGAAAATTCTCAAAATTTACTAAGAAAATTAATAACCAACCTGTAGCAATACTGTAGCAATGTTAAGTTTTGCTTAGGACATAAAAGCCGAAAGATTGATAGCGGCGCTTCGCGCCGCTATCAATCTTTCGGCTTTTGATCTGCCTTAACTCACTCAAGCATTGCTATATTAAGTAGCTCAGCATAGTTAAACCCCAAAACCAGAGCTTGTGCCGCCCGCTACGCGGGCGGCACAAGCTTCTAGATTAATGAAGGTGGCATAGAGTACAAACTTCATTAATTTTTAAAGAGAGTTCCACCGTTCGGCTGCCGAGGCGATCGCCTTATTGCTAGGCTTCTCCTTGAGCATGGCAAGCTGTAACTCCTCATAAATAATCTTACGCAGCTTCTCAATATCTTTGGCTGGAGGAATTAGTACTTCTGATTGAGACAGTTGCGAGGCACTGATTACTCTAGCGCGATCAAGAAGTGGTGCATTTTTAGCGGCTTCGGTGAAATAGCGATCGCTTACACTCTTAACTGTTGAAGGCAATGAGTTCTCAATCTTGGAAAAGGTAAGTTGATTATCGGCATTAGTTAAATAGAGCGCAAACTTGACAGCGAGAGCTTGATTGGTGGATATAGTTGGTACAGAGACATTCATCACTGCTGCACTCTTTTTGCCCGTTGAGCCTGTAATTTGTGCGCCCACATCAGTGACCTTCGCTACCTCTGGTGCATTGAGGGCAATTGTTTTCAGAAACTGAGGGCCAGTCAATAAAATTGCTAATTCTCCTGCTTGGTAAAGTTCTATCGCCTTGCGATGTCCTTCCGTCAAGATTTCGCGGGGAATCAATTGCTTCTCAAATAGATTTACCCAATAGTCAAAGGCAGCTTTACCCGTAGCATCATTAAAAGCGGCTTTGCCATTAGCATCCAGCAACTTCATCCCCATCTGTACCATTGCTTCGAGAACTTGTCCCCCATCCATCGTTAGCAAGAAAGCATATTTACCTGTCTTCGCCTTAATCTGCTCGGAAACCTTGGTGAGTTCTTCAAAAGTTTTCGGTGGTTTGGCAGGATCTAGACCTGCTTTTTCAAATAGCGATCGGTTATAAATGGTGATGTCTGTGGCAACATACCAAGGTAGCCCAAAAGTCGTATTATCCAGTTGATTGGCTTTCCAAATATTGGGGAAATAGCTAGCCTGATCAGTTGCTGAGATAGTAGTACCCATATCCACTAGGGCTTTTTTTTCGGCAAGTTTTGACGCGAATTGAGGATTAAGATTCACCACATCAGGAGCAGTTTTGGCAGCTACAGAACTCAAAATCTTAGTTTCCATCTCTCCCCAAGGAATATCCACCCATTCCACTTCTGCGGTTGGGTTCTCTTTGACAAATCCTACAATTAAATCCGTCATATATTTATCAAATTGCGGTTTTAATTGCATTGTCCAAAAGACAATTTTGCTCTTGCCTGAAGCTGGAGATTGCGTAGTTTGCGCTCCACAGGCTCCGAGCAGAAACAGGGTGGAAAGTCCAATAAACTTACGACGATTAAGGTTTGAGAAGAGATTAGGTGACATATCAAAAATACTAACTTGAGCTTGATTATATAGCAAATTAGAAAGTGATTCTACTTTGCTATGCTAGTAATAGCGATCGCTAATATTCGCGTCAACCAAACCTAAACCGATGAGTAATCCTGTAACTGTAGAAGATATTTACGAGCTTTTTCGCATTTCTCAGCAAGAAGCTGATCGCCGCGCTGCCGAAGCCGATCGCCGCATGGAAAAACTAGAGCGCACTGTAGAAAATACGAATCGTGCGGTTAATGCCTTGACTACACGCTGGGGAAGGTTTGTTGAAGAATTGGTACGTCCTGCGGTTGTACGCTTGTTTCGGGCTAAGGGGATTAATGTCACTCGTACTTTTTTGAGAATGCGTTCTGAGTCCAAAAATCTACCGATGGAGATAGATGTATTTGGTGTAAATGGAATGAGTGCGATCGCTGTGGAATGTAAGTCGCGTTTGTCTACAGATGATGTTGATCAGATGTGCGAACGACTCAGCAATCTCAAGAATGCTTTTCCAGAGTATAACAACTATCGTGTTTTTGGTGCTGTTGCGGGAATAGAGGTCGATGATAATGTTGGTCGCTATGCTTATCAGAAGGGGCTATATGTGATTAAGCCATCGGGTGACACTGTTGAGATTGTCAATGATGAGAAATTTCAGGCGATCGCGTGGTAGTTGGGTGCAAACCAAAAAAAATGTGGCATAAGCTGCGCGTATGCCACATTTTTTGCGGATGGCAGCGTGAGCCGACATCCTAAACTATTTTATTTAACTTCTGCAAGTAAATTCGCGAGACGTGGATATTTGGAAACTAGACCAAAGGTTTCAGGAGAGACAACATCATAGGTAAAGTGGCGCTGAGCAATACAGAAGCGATCCCATGCAGCAACTTCAATGCGAAATAATTTGATGATCATATTTACTAAAAATGGAGTCAGTTCAAACTGCCAACCAACTTTTAAGTTCAAAAATTCACAGAACTGTGTAATCAAATCCTGAGTGGTGAGGCGCTGCATTCCTAAAACTAAACGGGCTGGAGATTGGGGAACTGATGTTGCAGTAAGCAGATGGGTCACAATTTGAGCAATATCGATCGCATGGACAAAATGGAAACTTCCATCAGCTTTTAAAAATCTAGCGTAGGGAATATATTTGAGAATATCCTTAAGTCCTCTGGATAGATGGGAATAGGGCTTGTCCACCGCACCACCAAAAACGAGGGTGGGAAATACAGTAATTAGGCGATCGCGAATGATGGAATTCTCTAATGTTTCTAGACAAGCGTGTTTAGAAGCGATGTATGCTGTGCCGACTGTGCCTGCTTCAGGAATGATTTGATTATGAGAATCGAGAATGCTGGCAGTAGAGAAGTAGATCGCCCGTTCGCAGATTGCGGGATCAAGGGAAGAGAATAATTCGATGGTTTTATCGCGATTGACCACAAAGGCTTCTTCTCCTCCCCAACCTGCGGCAGTACTGACGACAAATTCCATCGTGCGAAGTAAATCTTTGTGATTACCAATATTCTGCATCGAGTCTTCGATAATATGTACGTTGGGGCGATCGCTTAGATCTACTTGCAACTTGCGGCGATCGCGTACTAGTAAATATAAATCGTAATCAGTCTTTGCTAAAAGCTCCTCGATTAAATAATGACCAACACAACCACTCGCACCCGTAATAAAAACTTTCTTTGGCATTCTTTTAATAACTTTGAATAAGTCCTAATTTTATGCTTTTTCGGTATCCATATAGCAATCCTAAATGGTTTGTGGTTTTCATTTTGCCGTAGGCAAAATGAAAACCACTATAAATGTCTCGGGTCAAGGCGATAGTATCTCTGTAAGAGTTCGTAAAGAGCTTGATGTTTCTGATTTAGTTGATGGGGCTTCTCAAAAAAAGTCTCTGTTGCCACCGCAAAAAACTCCGCAGGGTTTGTTGTTCCATAACTATCCATTACCGTTTTTTTACCATTTTCGACGCGATCGCATAGTTGCAAATATTCCGCCGACATCACCTGCTTCCATACCTCATAATCTAGTGTTCTCGCTAAAATTGGCACACCTTCCGCTTGTCCATCCTCTTGATCAAGCTGATGCGCGAACTCATGCAGCACTACATTATGTCCATCTTCCCAATTGTGAATATCCTGCTGTACCTGTTCCCAAGAGAGAACTAATTGATCCCTTGTCCATGATTCTCCTAGTCTGGCAACGCGCCGTTCTTCCACCACATAGCTGTTCATCACCATCTCATTCACAATATAAGCAGTGGGATAAACCAGAATTGATCGTAAATTAGGAAAGTAGGTTTTGCGATCGCCAAATAACAACAAACAAGCGATCGCGGCGATCGTGACTTTGATCTCTTCCGTAATTTGCAATCCTAGACAGCCAATAAATTGTTTCTCCTTCAAAAACACTTGAACATAGCCTTGCAATTCTTTTTGTTGTTCAGAAGTAAGAGAACTATAAATAGAAAGATTGCTTTCGATAATGCTTAACCATGACTTTGGAAATTGCTGAGCCATGAGGCGATCGCGTTGCCACTTCACAAAAAATGGATAGCACAAAATTCCTATGGCGATCGCACTGATCCCAATAGAAAAGATAATTGCTACAACATTTGGAGGAATCACTGAGGTGAAATTAGTTGAAAAATAAAGAACCAATTCTTTGTGGCGCGGCGTAGCCGCGCCACAAAGAATTGGTTCTTTATTTTACTGCAAGTCACTAGGTATTGACGACGACAAGCATTTATTAACTAAAAGATTTATCGTGGGAATCTCACACAAAATGAAGTAACATCGCTTAGAATGACTTTAGAAAACTCAACATTTGCCCTCACACCTATGAAAGCTATTTGGATGTTAGCGGCGATCACAGGCTTATCAGTTGGAACCATTGGCTGTGGTGCAGCTAAGGATGCGACTCAAGCCCAGACGCAGAGCCAAAAACCTGCTACAGCCGTAGATGTGGCGATCGCCAAGTTTGATTCTCTCCAAGCTGAGACAGAGTACACAGGCACAACTGCACCAATAAGGGAAGTGTCGGTAAAATCCCGACTGGAAGGGCGTTTGCTCGATTTGAATGTAGATGTTGGCGATCGCGTCGAAGCAGGACAAGCAATCGCCCAATTGGATGATGCAGTTCTATCTGCAACTGTGCTACAGGCAGAAGCAGAGGTTGCGGCAAGGGAAGCGGAAGTCTCACAAGCGAGTGCGGCAGTGGGGAATGCTCGCTCTCAAGTAGAACGAGCCAGACTAGAATATCAACAAGCACAAGCTGATGCGAATCGCTTCACCCAATTGGCTAAAGATGGAGCTGTATCTTCTCAAACTGCGGAGACTGCCATCACTCGTGCGCGAACTGCCGAGCAATCATTGCGATCGGCTGAGCAGCAAGTCAGTCTTCAGCAACAAACGGTGGGAGCAAGTTCACAGAGAGTTTTAGCTCAAGAAGCGATTAGATTAAGGGAACAGGAGCGTCAATCCTACACTACGATTACTGCACCGATTAGTGGGGTGGTGTTGGAGCGTGTGAGTGAAACGGGCAATCTTCTATTCGCAGGAAATGACGTTATAAAATTAGGTGATTTTAGTCAAGTTAAAGTAATTGTGCTGATTTCAGAATTAGAAATTAGCAAAGTTCGTTTAAATCAATCGGTTGATGTGCGATTTGATACATTCCCAAATCAAAAGTTTACAGGAACAGTGAGACGGATTTCACCAGTAGCTGATCCCGTAGCCCGTCTCATTCCTGTAGAAGTGGTAGTCCCTAACCGTGACAACAAATTGGGGAGTGGTCAGCTAGCAAGAGTGCAGTTTTCAAGTAGTCAGTCTCGCCAGATTGTGATTGCCGAAACTGCACTAGAAGTAGCAGGACGACCGACTCAAGCACCTAAAGATGCAAATACCCAGACAAATCAACAAGCAAAGCCGAAAACTGATACTAAGTCTAGTGCTAATGCTAGTGACAGGGGGAAGCCCAAAACTGGCACAGTTTTTGTGATTACGGGCGATCAGAAAGAACCAAAAGTGTCAGCGCGTAAAATCACCCTTGGCGATCGCCGTGATGGCAAAGTTGTGATTCTTTCTGGTTTAAAGGAAGGCGATCGCATTGTGGTTAGGAGTGGCGGCAAGTTACAGGATGGTGATGCTGTCAAGCTCAGTGTGTTATCGGAATCTTCTAAATAAAGATGTAAGGTGCTTTGCGCCTTACATCTTTACTTTTTTTAATTATTTTTAAGAGGTAACTATGAGCAACCAAAACTCGTCCAGTCCGAAGCCGACAGGATTTAGTATTAGCGCCACAGCCATTCGCCGCCACATCGGTACGCTGATGCTAACGATCGCTATCTTTGTCATGGGCGCATTTTATGTGACACGGTTACAAGTGGATTTGCTGCCATCGATTGTTTATCCCCGTATCGGAGTACAGATTGATGTGCCAGGGGTTTCTCCAGAGGTCGCCATTACCGAAGTCACTAAACCTCTAGAAGAAGCTTTAGCACTTACCGAAGGTGTTAACCAGCTTTTTTCGCGTACTCGCGAAGGACAGGTGCGAGTCGATTTGTTCTTTGAAGCAGGTAGTGATGTTGATCAGGCTCTTAATGACACTGTGGCTAGTTTCAACCGTGGTCGGAGCCTGCTACCTGATGTCGTCGAGAATGAAAGAATTTTTAAATTTGATCCATCCCAATTTCCAATCTATGAGTTTGCGCTCACATCGCCTTCTTTGTCATTGCCAGAGTTGCGACTATTTGCGGATGAGGAGTTGGGGCGTGAGCTAGCGATCGTGCCTGGGGTCGCAGGTGTTGACGTAGTTGGTGGGGTCAGGGAAGAAGTTCAGGTTAATCTCGATCTGCCACGATTACAATCAGCAGGTGTGAGCGTTAATGAAGTTTTGAACGCATTGCGCGATCGCAATATTGATATTTCAGGTGGGCGGTTACGCAATGGTGCGGTGGAGCCACTGACTCGGGCGATCGGTAAGTTTAAAGACGCTAAAGAACTGGAAAATTTATCCTTTGTTGTCAGCAATCCATCGGCTACCACCCAGTCTAGGCAAGTCTATTTGCGCGACTTTGCGGAAATTATTGATAGCACGGAAGAACAACGGGTTTTCACTACTTTAAATGGACAGGAAGCGGTGCGGTTGCTCATCACTAAGCAGCCTGACGCGAATACGATTGAGGTCGTCGATCGCGTCAAGGAAAAAATTGCCAACCTTCAGGAAAATGGCTTGATTCCCAGCGATGCTGAGGTAACCGCCACCCTTGACGAGTCAAGATTAATCAGGGCTTCGGTTGCCAACGTGGCTTGGTCAGGGATTATTGGTTCGGGCTTGGCAGCGATCGCTGTGTTTTTATTTCTAGGCTCATTACGTCAGACTTTAATTATCACCCTTGCCATTCCCTTAGCAACCCTTGCGGCGATCATCTGTATGGGGATTTTTGGTTTCTCTCTCAACCTGTTCAGTTTAGGTGGACTAGCGCTCGGTGTCGGGATTGTCGTGGATAACTCGATTGTGATGTTAGAGAACATTACAATCGGCATTGAGAAGATCCGTAAGCGCAATGGTGGTGAAGCTGATTTTGACGACATTATCAATCAATCACAGGATAGCAGTGCCGAAATTGAATCAGCCCTAATTGCTTCTACCAGCACCAACCTTGTCGTAATTTTTCCATTCTTATTGCTAGGTGGATTTCTATCACTGCTATTCAATCAACTAATTCTTACCATTAGCTTTGCCGTAGCGGCTTCAATCGTGATTGCGGTAACTGTTGTACCAATGATGGCTTCGCGACTATTGGCAATCCCTTGGTCGAGCCGTTTAAATGAATCTTGGTTTATGGTCGGATTTGAGCGTCGTTTTGCGGCAGCTACTCTGGGCTATGCAGGATTTTTAGCAAGGATTGTTCAATATCGTCTTTTGGTCATAGTTGCTCTATTCGCGATCCTTGGGGGGGAGGCTTTCTGATGGCGCGTCAACTTCCTCAAGAAATCATCCCTCAAGTCAAAACAGGTGATGTCAACGTCAATGCTCAATTCCCCGCAGGTACGACCCTTGCTGAGAACATTAAGGTGATGGCGCTAGTTGACGAAATTCTAATTAAGCAGCCTGAAACAGCCTACTCATTCGCTACTATTGGCGGCGGCTCCTTTGGCAATAACGTTACTTCTAATCCCTTGCGTAGTGGTAGTACGGTTACACTCAATCCAAATGCTGACCTGACGGGCTTTGTGAGTCGCGTCAATCGAGAAATTGCTAAGCTAAATCTAGCAGGAGTAAGAGTGAGGGTTAACCCCGGACAAGTGCGCGGGATTATTGTCAACAATTCCCCTGTACCTAGAACCGATATTGATGTCGTTTTGCAAGGTAGTAATCCAGATATATTGACGCAAGCAGGTACAGAAGTGCTTAGTGCCTTAGAGAAGTCAGTCAAAGGCGCAACCTTCCGCCCTGATACTGATGCCCGTCAGCCCGAAATCCAAATTATTCCTGATTGGGAACGTCTACAAGCCCTAGGACTTTCTACGCAAGCGATCGGCTCCACTCTGCAAACTGCGATTACAGGTTCAGTCCCCACACAGTTACAACGGGGCGATCGCCTTGTTGATGTGCGCGTGCAGCTTGATCCTGAGTTACGCAAAAACTCTTCGCAATTGCAGCAAGTCCCCCTATTTGTCAGCAATAATCGCCCAGTCCGCCTCGCTGATGTGGCTACCTTGAGCGAAGGTCGCGCCCCCGGGGAAATTCAACGGATTAATCAACGCCAAGTATATCTACTGCTCGGTAGTGTGGAGCGCGGCGCAAGTCTGAGTGATGCCCTCAAGCAAACTGAACAGGCGATCGCGGAAGTTGACCTGCCCGATGGTGTCACCATATTACCGAGTTCTGCCAAAGCGGCTAATGACAACCTTTCTGGAGCCTTTGGAGTATTAGGCGTACTTGCCTCATTCCTCGTATTTGTGGTGATGGCGGTGCAGTACAATTCATTGCTTGATCCTTTGGTGATCATGCTGACAATTCCCCTTGCACTGGCTGGAGGTATTGTGGGGCTATACGTCACCAATAGCTCGATCAATGTGATGGTAGTAATCGGCGTAATTCTGCTAATTGGGATTGTGGTTAACAATGCGATCGTGCTGGTGGAACTGGCGAATCAATTACGTGAGGAGCAGAAATGTAGTCGGATACAAGCGATGTTGCAAGCTGCACCTACCCGTTTACGTCCGATCTTGATGACTACGATTACCACAGTAGTTGGCGCATTTCCGCTAGCCCTTGGCGGCGGCGATGGTGGTGAGTTTTTACAGCCCCTTGGAATTGTCATTTTTTCTGGATTAGCCCTTGCCACAGTCCTGACCTTATTCCTAATTCCCTGCTCCTATGTACTGATGCATGAATTGAGTTGGTCTAGTTTGAGTAAGCTATTGCGATTAAAACCATCTGTCAGGACTCAGAGCCGATAAATTTTAAATAGCGAGTTATGGCATTTTTCAGTCTAGTGAAGTACGAGTTTGTTTCCCCGCCTTCGGCGGGGAAACAAACTCGTACTTCGGCTATATGGCGCTTCGCGCCACAACTCGTCTTCTGGGTTTATTTCCTAACAAGACTGGCGACCGCTATACTAAACATTCAGCCTTCAAGCTCTAATTTATGTCACCCGATTATATAAAAGCTCAACTAATCTTGCTTATTTCCATCGTTGCAGCGATCGCCTTTGTTGGCTGCATTTACGAAATATCCTATGGCGCACCAGACTTTGGTTTTGCAACTACTTGGACAATTTTGCTAATCAGCTTACCTGTAGGTGTCTATAGCTTTGTTAAGGCAGTTAGCTTAGCCAGAAAATCGATGAACTAAAAAAAGCACCTCCCATTGGGAGGTGCTTTTTTTTAAAAGCCCATTACCTTAGCAACACTAGTAATGTCTGGGGCGATACCTTTATGTAACTTAGCCTCAGCACAGGCGATCGCAGTGTCTGGATCTTTAATACCGTTGCCCGTTAGTACACAAACAATCGTTGCTCCTGAAGGAATTTGATCGCTAACCTTGAGTAAACCAGCAACCGACGCAGCGCTGGCAGGTTCACAGAATACGCCTTCTTCACCTGCCAAGAATTTGTAGGCTGCCAAAATTTCGACATCAGTGACACTATTAAACTCACCACCGCTTTCTTCACGGACTTTGAGGGCTTTCTGCCAATTCGCAGGATTACCGATTCTGATGGCAGTCGCGATCGTTTCAGGTTTCTCGAAAATTTGACCTGTGACTAGTGGAGCCGAACCTGCGGCTTGGAAACCCATCATGCGAGGAAGTTTTTTAGATTTACCTAACGCATAATATTGCGAGAAACCCATCCAGTAGGCGGTGATATTACCTGCATTGCCCATCGGAATGCAGAGCCAGTCTGGAGCATCACCGATCGCCTCAACTAGTTCAAAGGCGGCTGTTTTTTGACCTTCCAGACGGTAAGGATTGACAGAATTAACCAAGGTGATCGGGAATTTCTCAGACATTTCCCGCACAATTTGTAGCGCTTGGTCGAAGTTGCCATCGATCGCAATTACCTCTGCACCATAGATTAAGGCTTGGCTCAATTTACCGAGGGCAATCTTGCCATCAGGAATTAAAACAAAAGCTTTCAAGCCACCACGTTTAGCATAGGCTGCTGCTGCTGCTGAGGTGTTACCTGTACTTGCACAAATTACAGCATGAGATCCCGCTTCCTTAGCTTTAGAGATCGCCATCGTCATGCCGCGATCTTTAAAGCTGCCTGTGGGATTGAGTCCGTCATATTTGAGCAAGACTTTGATATTACGCCCTAGCTTTTCACTAAGAGCAAGGGCAGGGATTAGTGGCGTATTGCCCTCATGCAAAGTGACAATCGGAGTTTGGTCGGTAACTGGCAAATAATCGGCATAGCGACATATCAGTCCAGTCCAACCATTGGGAACTGTAGAGGCAGGGTAAAGATCGAGACGAGTATCAATCACGCTTTCTTCTGGCTAAAAAAATTTATAAATTACCGAATCTAGTCTAGCCCTATCCAAACTGTAAAACCTATTCTGAGTCTAGGTTTTTGTCTTTTCAAAAGTGCGATCGCGCTTTTGAAATTTGATAGCAGCTAACAAGCATAAGCTTATATATTACTGCAAATAGTTACTGCCATAGCTACGACTATAGACCATCTGATCATGGTCATCAGTCATCATAATGTTTGGGTGACCATTTTTTTAGGGTTGATATTCTGGTTTTTCATGTTCCACTACAAACACATTGGAATAAAGATGAGCCACAATCTCTTGCCCTTGTTGAGTAAGTGATAAATAGTACAAAGCATCTTTGACAAAGGGATATACGCTTGTCCAGTAAAACTTAGGATAGTTGCGGCGTAAATCTCCTGGATGTGCATATCCGAGTGCGGCATTTACTCCAGTTTCTTCAAACTCATAAAATAAAGCCCCTATTTTTTTTAGATAACGGGGATCGCTGAGTTGCCCGATCAAATCTGCCGATCGCACCAAGCCCGCAAAATGCATCGTATCTTGATGGTCGCCAGTTTTAGGCACAGGAAATCTGGTGAGTTCAATATTGCGGCAAATTTTCTCTGCCTTAATTAAAGAATGATTAGCAAAGCGTTGATTGACAAATAGTTTGGCGCGATCGACATGGTAGGGAGTTAGTCCTGCATCCGAAGCCCCTGGGGGTAACTCCACCATCGCTTCGCCAATCCCAGTGGCATATTTACCATTGCCATCCTGAAGGCATACACCTTTGACATAGCCAATATCATGACAAACTAAGGAAATAATAAAATGCAACCAATCTTCAGGAGAAACTCGCCCTTCACGAATATGCTTACCCCGTAAAATCTCCTGCCCAACCAAAGTTACCAAGATCGTATGTTCAACATTGTGGTAGAGCGCATCACTATTGGCAATATTTTCCAGAGCCATGTTGCCAGCCCAACCAATAATGTCTTCATAATCGTGGAGATAACCGCCATAGGTGCGGCGATATCCTAGCTTTAGTTGCTCAACAAAATTCTTAATCAGAAGCTCGGTTGCATTAAACATATATTTTGGTATGCCTATCTAAAGCTAAAACTTATTTTCAATAATAAGGCTAACTTTTGGTTTTAAGGCGATCGCTAATCAAGTTTCAGCGATTCTCATTGTAGAAATCAGTTTTAAATCTTAGACCTGTTATGTATGTTTGTGTCGGTGTTTCTGAACTAACGATGTCTACCTAATGTAGTTATATATAAAACTGCTTCATCACTAGGAATGCCAAGCACCTCATTGACTAGATCATCAAAGAAACCTGCAATTCCACTTACGCCTAAACCTAAACCGATCGCTGCTAGATTGAGACGTTGCCCTAGATGACCAGCATCCATGTGCAAATAGCGATATACGCGATCGCCATATTTAGCAACGGCTCGTTTGAGGTCAGCAGTATGGAAAATGACTGCTCCTGCATCGCGTCCTAGTTCTTGACCGAGACAGAGATAATGGAGTTCATCACGAAAGTTTTTAAAGCGGATTTGGCGTAACTCTTGCGATTTAGGAGCGTAATAGTAACAACCTTCCTCTAGCCCTTCTACACCTGTAACGGCGATAAAGGTTTCAATCAAACTGAGATCGAAGTATTCAGGATGTCCATCGATACCTTGGTCGGCATAGTGTTGTGGTTGATAGGTAAAGTCGAGAATTGCTTTAAGTTCGGCTAACTCTAGGTTTGCGCCACTATATTCACGAGTCGATCGCCGTTGCAAGATCGTATTTTCTAGTAGTTCTAGATCATCACCCCAATGAATACTTGCAGTGACAGTACTAACTTTGGTGCAGAAAGGGAAGTTATATTTATCGATATCTTGATTGGGAACTTGATCAGGATTGGCTGACTCTTGGCTATCTATCTGTTGCCAAAGCTTTGGCATATTTGGCTTTTCACTAATTTGTGTAGACTGATGCAAATATCCTAATAGTTCACCATCAGGAAGTTTCGGATAGCTAGTCGTAGTTACCGAAGGTAAAGCCGTCATCAATCCTCTTGTGTCCATATTTGATGATCGATGCATGGGCAATCGTGATTCTTGTCCTCTGCCAATACGCTCCTCATCTTGGAGATCGAGAATTGGCACGATCGCGATCGCTCCTTCCACTTGTTTATCTAAAAAGAGCAGTTCATTCACCGCTTCATCGGCAAAGCCTCCGATCAGAGAAGCTTGATAATCCTCAATGGAACTTGCTAAATCGATATTACCGAGCAAATGCCCTGTGTCCAGAAAAATGCGGCGATAAGCCCGATCTTGATAGCGCCATGCGGATCGATAAAATACGGAAGTAATAGCGATCGCCATGCGGGTATTTTGTAGAGCAGGATGACCGAAACAAGCTTTTTGTAAGCCTCCCCAAACATTTTGATCTTGCCAAAAATGAATCAAGCTATGAGTTTTGACTTGATAGTTATAAATTCCTGCGGACAAAAGTGGTGTACCTGCGGAAATTAGATATAACTCGGCAGGATATAAGCCCCCTGCGGAAGGTGCAGACCGCAAGTAAAACGCTTCACCTGTGACCGTTGGTACTCGTGCCGTCAACCCATAACTACAAAATAGCAACCGTGAGAGCCGCCGCCACCGACTCGCCAACAACCCATCGCGATCGGATTGAATATCTTCAGTCAGATAGGGCTTGAGGTCATAGATCGTGCCAATTTTATAGTCCTTATATGGGGAGGGCTGGGCGCTCCAGTCTAAGCTCTGACTCTTACTCGCAATAGTCTCAGGCACATACTTAGTGCGCTCGTGGTAATGTTCTGCGAAGGAAAGTTGGGCTTCAGGCATGGCTTTGCAAATAGTCAGCAGGTAAATATAGCGATCGCCAGTTTTGATAACCAGAAGACGAGTGGCGGCGCTTTGCGCCGCCACTCGTTTCCAAATACAGATGGCGGCGGCTATAAGTCTGATGTTACAGCAGTTTTTGATCAAAAGAACCGCCTGAGATTTTTAAAAAGCATTGCTTTGTAACGCTTTTTAAAAATCTCAGGTGCTAGGACTGAGAAAATAGATCAAAACTGCGATCGCATCAATCATCAATTCGCTTATGATAGAAAGGTTGTCAAAAATTTTCTAATCAAAAGTCAGGAAATTCTCATATTAGTACAGGGATAACATCATGGCAGTACCCAAGAAACGCACTTCTAAATCTAAGCGTGATATTCGCAAAGCCGTATGGAAACATAAAGCCGCAGTGCAAGCTCAAAAAGCAATCTCGTTAGGTAAGTCCATACTCTCAGGCAAAAACGATGGTTTTGTCTATCCATTGGCACAAGAAACCGAAGACGAAGAATAATCGTTTCCCCAAAAAAAGAGAGAGGCAAAGCCTCTCTCTTTTTTTATGATTGTTTTGCCAAACTTTCTTTGATACAAGCACCAATCTGGGTGTCGATTCGTAAAATGTGACTTACCAACCATTCACATAGCTCATCATAGATTTTTTTAGCAATTTCTTCGCTGGCATTACTCTGACGATACTGGTCGTGCAGTTTGCCAAAGGTCTCAATAAATTTTTTATGCGCTTCTTGATTGACACCTGCCATTGGGCAGCTATGTTTTGCTGCACAGGTTTCTTCATTGCCAAAATGCCACTCAGCATAGAACTTGAGAAATACTAATAGTTTTTTAATCGCATTTGCGCCATTCCCCTTTTCGATCGCCTCGCCAATTTCGTTAGTAGCCGCAATCAATTCCTTGTGTTGCGTGTCAATCATGGGGACACCTGTACTCAAAGAATCACTCCACTCAAATCTTTTCATATCATTTCTCTCAATGCGTTATGGGTGCAAGATAGTGGTGGCGTGGTGCGTCACCATTATCTTGGTTGTTTTGCGTTGCTATATATCAATTGTCTGACTAATAAATTTGAGATAGGGAAAAAGTAATATAAATTTAATCTAAAACCTCGATCTTAAAAATAAACGTGAAGCGAAGCCTCACGTTTGATTTTTAGGATTAACTCAACATAGTGGCGGCTAACTTCCATAGTTGATGACCAATCCCTAAACCAATCACACAAGGAATTGTGAGTATCATAATTGCTGTAAGAGATTTACGCTTTTGCTTAATCAAAGATTCACCAACCAAGGCGATCGCGGTAATACCAAGCCACACCATGATCGATAGAACAATGAAATAGAACTTAATCCTGATTAAAAATACTAGTCCCCCCACAATCAAAAAACCACTGACTAGATAGCTCCATTTCATTAGCTCATAGTCAGCCAATGCGGTAAGAGTAGGCAATAGTGCCGCAATCACAAAGCCAGCGATCGCCAGATTATAGTGCGATCGGATCGTTAATAATACTGATAAAAAATAGCCGATACAGGTATAGCTGACAGCGATCACTACTAGCCATAGCCATAAAGGGTTTTGCTTTTTTACAGAGTCTTTTAGCTGAGATACACGAAACTTAGGAATGCTAAATTTTGGTGCTTTCCAACTGGGCTTAAAGCGCGGAAGGTTGAAAAACTTTGCTCTTTTCGATAATTTTGATCTTGACGAGTCAGAGTTTGAGAAACCATTGGGAGCTTGTGATGTATCCGTTGGAGGTTGTTGGTTTTCTGATTCGTCAAGATCCTCAGCCATATTTTTTACCTATATTTAAAGTGCAGTTTCTGAGGCAACGATCATTGAGCCAACGCCGCTATTCGTGAAAATTTCTAGTAACAGTGAATGCGGTACTCGTCCATCGACAATATGTGCCGCTTTCACACCTTGAGCTAGCGATCGCACACAGCACTGCACTTTAGGAATCATCCCACCACTAACTACATTTTCATTCATCAGTTCTCTAGCTTTGCTGATCGTTAGACTGCGATAGAGAGTACTAGGATCTTTGTAATTATGCAGAATTCCTGCAATGTCAGTGAGCAAAATCAATTTTTCGGCTCCTAATGCCGCCGCAAGCTCACCTGCGACCGTATCAGCATTGATGTTGTAGGATTGCCCAGTTTCATCGGTTGCCACACTGGACACGACAGGGATATGTCCTGCTTCGAGCAAGGTGGAGAGCAGACCAATATTAATGCCACTGACTTCACCGACAAAGCCGATCGCGTCATTACCCTGTGGACGAGCGCGGATCAAGTTGCCATCTTTACCACATAGTCCCACACCAGAACCACCCGCAAGGTTAATCATTTCCACGATTTGCTTATTGACGCGCCCTACTAACACCATTTCCACGACTTCCATCGTCTCAGCATCGGTGACCCGCAAACCATCGATGAACTGTGGTTTGATATTGAGCTTAGTCAGCCATGTATTGATTTCGGGACCACCACCATGTACTAGCACAGGGCGCAATCCCATAAATGACATCGTAACAACATCACGGATCACGTCCTGTCGCAGGTTTTCTTCTTTCATCGCTGCGCCGCCATATTTGACGACAATGGTTCGCCCTGCAAATTGCTGCATATATGGCAGAGCTTCACTGAGAACCTGAACGCGATCGCTGTCTGTTAGCATTTAACGCCTCGACTACTTAAAAAAATACTTTGATTAACCTTACAACCTCAATTACCCCCATAGACAAGCTAATTAAGCTTTTTATTAATATTCGATAACTTTCACGAAAGACAGAAGACTGAGTAATCCTTATACCAATTCACAAAAGTGTGCCAACACTTTTGTGAATTAAAAACCAAACCCAGTAAAGGTTTTCAAAACTAAAAATGGCGTAGCCATTTTTAGTTTTGGTATTACTCGCTGTATAGTCTGCGGAAACGGGGATCGATTTTATCGCTTTTGATTTGATTGCAGGTAAAGCAGAGGGTTTGCAGGTTGCTAAGGTCGTTGCTGCCGCCTTTGGCTAAGGGGTGAATATGATCGATGACTAGGCTTTTGGCGGTAAGGTCGATTTTGCGGCAACTTTGACATTGATAGTTATTGCGATCGAAGACATATTTTCTCACTTCGGGTGGGATGTTAATACGTTGTGTTTTGTCTGCCATAGATTGAGCTAGTCAGGTTGAGGATAAAAGTCTAAATCTAGTATTTCGAGAATACTAAAAGGACAAGCGACTGGAAAAGTTGCTAATGCTAAGTTTGTCTCTACCATTGCCTCCCGTAGAGCGCGTTGATAGGTTTTGTTTATCCATTCGCGATCACTAAGAAATCGTCGCAAACTGGGGCTTTCTTCTAAATATTCATCGATATTCAACCGTTCGCGATTGATGGTGATTTTCCAGCTATGGCTTTGGCGATCGCTTTGATATTTCCATTTGAGCAAGTGCATTAATATTAATCTCAATGAGCTTTGCAAGGAGTGTTGTTGACTTTTGCCCAAGTCTGCTATTTCCTCTATTAGATTTTCTAAATCTATATCTTGCCATTGCTGCGATCGCAAAAGTTCTACGGTTTCTTCTGCCCAAGCCAAAAAATCGCTATTATACAAATCTCGTTTTTTAGTTGGAGTTAATAGATCCATTGTTTTGCTCTCAATCAAGCTTGACTAAAAATATTATAATTCCGCAATCTTACGAATTTCATCTAATGGACTATCAAAATTTTCAACAATTTCTTCTGTAGATGACTCATCAGGAATAAATTGCAATTCTATTTTTAGTCTAATCTTTCCCAGTCGCCAACCCCTTTGATTGGTTGTCATCACACGACATGGAATACCCTCTTCAAATTTTTTTAAGAACTCATCAGTTAAACTTATTAATCTCAGAATACCTTTTTTGAATTCATTAAATTCAAAAGTCTTAGAAATACTAAATCTGTTTTTAATAGCAGAAAGACAAATGCTATACTCTTCATCCTCAGTAAAAGAAATAACATCATCTAAACTTAAATTCTCTATTTTGTTACTCATAAAATTTAACTCTATATAAAACATTAAATACTAGTGTTACGAATTTCATCCAATGGACTTTCAGAAGAGAATAGAGTTTGATGATTTTCAGTTTTACTTACTTCATCAGGAATAAATTTTAAACTTAATTTGACTTTACCCTTCATCCAACCCTGTCTCCGAGGTGTCATCATTTGGCAAGGAATACCTTCTTTGATCATTGGTTTAACATCATCCAGAAAATTTATTTTCTCAATTAGAGCGTTAATAAAAGTATCTGATCGAAATAAAGTGGAAATCTCTAATGTGTTTATTATATCTTCAATAAAAACTACAATTTTCTTGTCTTGATCCTCTTCAAAAGAAAGAACATCATCTGATTGAACAATCTCACTTTTTTCTGTCATGTTTTTTATCTACTTAAATAATTTTAGAATTCCTAAAGCATTTGTTGAAGCAATATTACTTACTCAACATTATTGCGGATCTCATCTAGTAAGCTGTTAGAGTTATTATTAGATGAGTGTAAAATCTGATTATCCTCATTCTCTCTTTGGGTTTCATCGGCAATAAAATGCAACCCTAACTTCACTTTTCCTGATACCCAACCTTTTTGGCGAGTTGTCATTACCCGACAAGAAATACCTTCTTTTAAAAGGCGTTTAGGATCAGATAAAGATTCTATCAAATTTCCCACTTTAAACAAGTAGGAGATATCCATAGCATTTATTAAATCCTCAATGGCTTTGTCTCCAGATTCATTAATTTCTACAACATCATCAGATTGTAAAAGCTCAAAGTCTTCTTGCATATACTTATTATTAAAAACTTAATTCTACATTTTGATAATTGTATCTTACAGTTATTGTATATTTGACAAAAATTATAATCTATATTAAATATATACGCTTAAACGATGCTCACGATCAGCAGCAAATATTAAACAAGCTCTAATATCTTCTTTTGTCAATTCTGGGAAATCGTCTATAATCTCATCCTGCGACATTCCAGATGCTAACCATCCCAAGACATCATAGACAGTGATCCGCATTCGGCGAATACAAGGCTTTCCGCCACGCTTATCTGGTTCAATAGTAATAACATTTTGGAAACTCATAGATCTATCTTCCTAAATTAAGAATTATTATATCAAACAATAATTTACTGCTTAACATAATAACTCCTAACTTGAAATTAACTTTAATTTCCTGAATCGATCGCCTCATCCACAATAAAAGATTCAGCATCAATTACATCAGTAATAACTGTGGGAATTAATAAATCAGTCTCGCTGATGATTGGTAGATTCTTGCGTGATAAATCTAATACTTCTAAACATTGATTAATGCCAGAAACTGCCTCATTGTAAATAGCAATATTTTTCTCTACAGCAACTTGTAAACTACGATTTTTGTCGAGCTTTACCTGTGCCTCCTTCTCCAAAGTTTGCGCCAAATAATCACGAGCATTGTCGTATTGCTGCAAAATTGCATTCGATTGTTTTTCTACACTTGTTAGCAAATGTGTACTCAAAGTTTGATTAATTGATTGACGGAAAGTACGAATAATCGTGTCCTTTACCTTCAACTCAAAATCAAGCTTTAACAACTGCCGAATTGCTGGCTCAGCCTCGATCATGCTCTGATAGTCATAGCCACGACAGGCTTGCTGCAAGGTTTGACGCAATTGGTAGATTGAGTTTGTCCCCTCTGCATAAAACTCTGGACGTTCGCGCACATAGCGATCGCATTCTGTTCTGGCTTCATTGACCAAGGCATCAGTTGCTGTGATTGCCAGCTTTTCTAGCCTCGCCTCAATGCCGCCATCGTTACCCAATAGGCGATAAAGTTCCCGATAATATTCCGTTTTCTTGATCGACTCGATCAAATTCTGGAAGAAATTTTCCACAATCCTTTGCGAATTCTCCACCAACACATCTTCTAGCTCATTGGCTAAATAGTAGAAACCTTCCGCCAAAATCCCCATCACAGGCACAACGGAATTGCGGCGGTGACTGGCTTGGGCGCGTTGATGCACATCGGCAACCGAGAAATAGCCAATCAACTCATCCAAACGCCGCACCATGTTCTCTTTGAGCTTGCGATAGTCAGCTTCCAATGCTTGATTCTTATTGCTTGCCACCGCATCATTTAGCTCTTGAGCAATATGTTCGCGGAGGCGATCACCTATTTGTTTGAGGTCATGACCGAGCTTCTGTAACTCCTGCAACTTGATCGCAGCAATATCGCGGGGTTGACTTTCGAGCTTGTGCCACGAATCCAGATAGGACTGACGCAGGGCAATACAAATGGGCTGCAAGTCATCAGCAAGATCGGCAAATAGCAAGGGGCGCTTCTCATTGGTGAGATAATTGGTAATTGCGTTGCGAAACTCCTCAATGCCGCTATCCTTAATCAGTTGATTGATTACATCCGTTCCCAACTTGTCAAGTAAGCGCACATACTTTTCATTCTTAATGCTGGTTTTCAAAACGTTGGGAGGAATCTCAAATTTGTCAGGATTGAGCTTGCCAGAGACAAGACAATAGCTGTTGAATTCATTCACAAATTGCGGCGTATCCTCTTCACCACCTACAGATTTGACGCTTTCCGCAAAGATAGAATCTAGACCAAAGCGATCGCCAATACTGGTATTTCTAATTTGACTGCCATAAAATCCCAACAATCCACTGGTTTTATAGATTCTCGAAGTATTGCGAAATTGGCTCGAAATCGTTTGATTGAGACGCTGGAGCAATTGACTATTCATCCAAGTCTCATCAATGCGATTGAACACATAAAATACGCGATCGCGAATTCCTGCGTTACTTTGAATCTTCTCACTGAGTTCCGTTTCCTCAGAAGTCAGTTCTCCAGATGAGGCGGTTTTCAGTACAAACACAACTGCGGAAGTGTCAGGATTTTCAATTTTCTGGAAGGTTAAAGCGGCATCTTTTTTGACAGGGGCATCAATTCCGGGGGTGTCAATGATCACATTGCCATCTTGCAACAGAGGATGATTGCAATAATATTCCACTCGTTTGAGAACTGCACTATTGGCTCCCCGTCTGGCATAGTCAGCCGCTTTCTTGAGATTGTCAAAACCAAACTGTTCCATCGAATAGGTAGAATTAGCCACCGAACTAATGCGATCGCGATTATTGATAAAACCTTCAATCAAGAGATTCAACGCATCCGCATCTTTGGCACGTTTCGATTTGCTCTTGCCTCCCTCCTGCTCGATTACCGCAAGAGTTTGAGTTTGCAACTGTTTCAGCGCATCGATTTGATTGATATTAGTCGGTGCGACCTGTCCGATTAATTGCGATAGGGCTTGAATCTGTTCGCGCACTTCCACTTCATTCAGGAAGGTCAAGACCACACGCTCTTCACCAGCTTTAGCAAAGGCAATTTTGCATTCTGTCCCCGTAGCGTGTCCCT
The DNA here is from genome assembly GCA_963703315.1 of uncultured cyanobacterium. Lineage (GTDB taxonomy): Bacteria > Cyanobacteriota > Cyanobacteriia > Pseudanabaenales > Pseudanabaenaceae > Pseudanabaena. The sequence goes on from OY969811.1 coordinate 1,461,614, forward strand.
CAGCGCTGTAAAGTAATTCCCGTTCTAATAGCGCGTTAATCAACATCGATTTACCCGCACTAAAAGCCCCCGCAAACACAATCTCAAAGGTCGGCGCGATCGCCTTTCTTAATGAAGACTGGACAATACTGCCATCCTGTTGCGATCGCAGGGTTGGCTCCTGTTGCAAAAGTTGTAAAATCGCTTCAACTTGTGACTGTAAATCTTGACATTGTGGAAAAAGAGTTGGCAAAGTCATGCAAGTTAATCCTTGATTTTTTTAGAAATTTGATGCTTTGTCATGAATATATCATTAATATATCGCTCATAAAATATAAAGCTGTCAAATTCTAGGCAAGGGGCTTAAGCCCCTTGTTTTCAGGTTGCTAGATACCTGCGATCGCCATTTCAAACGCTTGACAAACAGAAGAAATTGAGAACTTGGTTTGGGCTTGGATATAGGCAGTCTCCACCATTTTTTGAGTTGCTTCGCGATCGCTAAAAATCTGCTGCATCGCTGCCGCCAGTAATTGTGGATCGTTGGGAGGAACTAATAAACCTGTAACTCGATGTTCGATAATTTCACTAGTACCGCCGCCAATAGTAGCGATCGCAGGTCTTTTGGATAATTGCGCCTCTACAATGACGCGCCCAAAGGGTTCGGGAGCAGTGGAACAATGGGCGATCGCGTCACAGGCTTTCATTAAAGCAGGGATATCTTGACGAAAGCCGAGCCAATGTACGCGCCCCTTGAGACTTTCTTGGGCAGCAATATTTTTCAATTTCTCGGTATATTCCGCTTCACCGAATAGAGCATCACCGACTAGTAATACATGGACATCAGGGAGTTGACTCGCTGCCTCTAACAAAATATGTTGACCCTTCCAATAGGATAGACGGCTAAACATTCCTATCAAGGGGCGATCGCGGGGAATGCCTAACTCTTCTCGCAAAGTTTTTTGATTGTCATTAATCTGATCAAACTTGGCACTATCAAATCCGTTATAGACCATGCGTAATAAGCGGTGATTCCCCCCTGCGGCAATAAATGCGTCTCCTGTAGCCTGTGAATTCACAATTACTCGCGTGGCACACCAATTAGCCAATGTAACGGCGATTTTGCGGTTAGTGGCGCTAAAAATATCGGAGGTTAAGATATCGTGTAAATGCCAAACTACAGGCGCACCACCCAATAATCTGGCGATCGCCAACACCACAAATCCCTTTTGATTATTGGCATGAATCAAATCGAAGTCTTTGCTTTTGTTTGCAACTTGTTTACCCAGTCGCCAGAGATCACCAATAGATTTCAGCGATGCTAATCCACTCGATACTTTGACATCAGCAAGCGATCGCGATGCTCCTAAAACTTCGACCTTTACGCCTAGATCTTCTAGTCGATTTTTTAAGATGCCATCAGTTAGTAATACCACTTGACTCGTATCGCGATAGGCATGGGCAAAATCGAGCAGACAAAGTTCGCCACCACCTAAAACTGCGGTATAGCTCACAAATAAAATTTTCTTTGTATTTTTCTTTGTATTCATGTCTGGTAGTGTAATCAACTTTGAGTAATTCTTTCTAAACAAACTCTAAAGGAAGAATCTTCACCATGCTACAAGGATGGATTCAGATTAGGATAATGAATGGGCTAAAACTGGCAAACGAAATCCAAAAATTGTACTTTAAAATCAATCCCTTTGCGATCGCGCAGATTCTTGAAGCATAGTAACACCTGTATGGTTTCTGGGATGGCTAGATATAGAATGCGTTTTGGATCTTCTAATTTTAGGGCTAGGCGGTAGTTGAGGCATTGACCAAGTACTGTATGAAGTTCAGAATTTGTTTTATAATGAAAGGTGAGGTTATGCAGTGAAAAGATGACGCTAAATAATTTGTTGGAAATAAAAGGAATTATCCATCGCGATCCTGAAATTATGAGTGGAGTCCCTGTTTTTAAGGGAACTCGTGTTCCTTTGAAAACACTTTTTGACTATCTTGAAGGCGATGATGGATTAGCTGAGTTTATTAATGACTTTCCGTATCTCAAGACTCAAACTATGAAGGTTTTAGAAAATGCGGCTAAGTTATTAATCGCTCAGGAACGTGCTGCTTGATGTTGATATTAATGGACGAAAATCTACTGAGTAAAAAGCTTAAACAGCCTTTTTTAAGGAGCGGTTTTGATGTTTACAATGTTGATGATATGGGATGGCGAGGATTTAAGGATAAAGAAATTCTCGATTTGGCTGAGAAATATCCCTTCGACATTTTTATTACGGCTGACAAAAATCTGCGGTATCAGCAAAATTTGATTGATAAAGCCTTGAGAATCGTGATTTTAGATACTCGTAGCACTCGCCCTGATTATTTATTGCCGATGATGGAAAAAATCAATAATTTTGTCTTATCTTTGTCAATTGGAGAAGTAGTATCTATCAACGATGTGGGCGAGATTAAGCGAGATTTTCTGTAATTGTTTTTTAAGATAGGCGATCACATTTTACGCAAAACAATACTTTTACTGAGATTTATCCCTTTGTGATCGCGCTAATTCTTGCAGGGTGAAAAATCTGCTAAATAAAAATTACAATCAAATTTACACTATTCAATTTTAAACTTATGAACTTAGAAGTTGGAAACTTATTAAATAGTCGCTACGAAATTGTAGAAGAATTAAAAGTAGGTGGAATTGGTAAAATTTTTTTGGCTAAAGATTACTTAAGATTTGATAAGCGCTGCGTGGTGAAACAGTTTATATATGAATATTTTGATGGCAAGCAGGAAATAAGAGAACTATTTCAAGAAGAAGCAAGAATTCTTTTAAAACTTGAAAACTACTCACAGACACCCAATTTACTTGCCTATATTCACGAAAAAGATTGTATGGTGCAAGAATTAATTCATGGTCAAAATCTTGAAGACGAACTGAGACAGGATGGTAAATTCAGCGAACAAAAAGTTTTAGACCTGCTTGCTGAAATATTACCTGTATTAGAGTTTGTACATAATCAAGGTATTATTCATAAAGATATTAAGCCATCTAACGTTATGAGGAAAGAACCAAGTGGCAAGCTAGTATTACTTGATTTTGGTATTTCTAAAAGACTATATGAAAATCAAATAAATTCAACTATTGAAGACAAAAATAACAAGCTTGCGACTCAAAAAAACTATAGCTTTCCAGATGGAACTGGAGGTTATCAAGCACCAGATCGTCATTCCTCTTTTTCTAGCGATCTCTATTCGCTGGGAGCTACTTGTGTTCAACTGCTAACTGGAATACCCCCAGAGGATCTACAGATTCTTTATGCTGATTCATGGATAGACATTGTTAAGGCGAATATTTCAGATAACACCTATAAAATTATTGAAAAATTATTGGCAACTAATCCACTAGACCGTTTCCAGACAGCCCAAGATGCTATTCGGGAGCTTGAAAATATAGAGTATATAAAACGCAAGAATAACGTTAGTCTTTCAACATCATTACTATCTTCTCCTGTTAATCACTACAAATTTCAAGCAATTAACACTCTAGCTGAATTAAGTGAGGATGCACAAATAGCCATTCCCCATCTTATTAAGTTACTCAAATCCCAAGATTATCAGATAAATTCAGGTGCATTGAGTACTTTAGTGAAAATTGGCTCAGAGGCAGTTTTACCTCTTGTAGATCTACTCGAAGAGCAAAGAGTAGATCTACGAAAAAATGCGATTTGTGCATTAGAAGGAATTGGGAAAGATGCTTTAGCTGCAACATCTAAAATAATTGAATTACTAGAAGATCCAGAAGGTGAAATTCGCTGGTATGCAACTATTGCAATAGGTAAGATAGGTTCGTCAGCGAAGAAAGCAATTCCTTCTCTTATTAAAAGACTTAGAGATGAGAAAGCTGGTGTTCGAGCATACGCAGCATGGGCGTTAGGAAAAATAGGAATAGAAGCCAAAGATGCTTTACCAATAATGCTTGAAACATTAAGGGATGAAAAAAATGAACATTCATTTTTGGCAGTATTAGAGGCACTTGAAGTGATTGGTTATGACATCACTTCAATTAATATTAGTTATGAGAATGATGGAACAACAAAAAATGCAAAAGAGCATATTACATATCAGAGAGAAGAACAACGTAAAGATTTAGAAACAAAAAAAATGGGTGGGGGTATCGTGATAAACCAGCGACGACCACTTAGCGCCAATACTCCTCCGCAGAAAACTGATTTGTAGGATATATATTTTTTGCATTTTAAGATTTCAAATCAAAGTAAATCCTTCGGGAATATGTTCGATCGCATTGGCAACTGCATCAAGATAATCGTCAAACTCCATTCCATGCGCCTTAGCAAACAACCTCAGCGTATCCGCCTTAGTGCTACCCTCACCCTTCTCAATGCGACTGACTTGGCGCTCTGATAAGCCGATAATATCTGACTGACGCAGTTTATATTTTTTGCGTAAAGTCGCGATCGCCTTGCCAAACACTTGATCGTGAGTTGACTTGAGAGCATCAAATTTTTGCTTCCATTTAGGATCGGTTACATAACGGAAAGCATCAAGATCGAGATGAATATCTGCACTTTCCCAATAAAGATAACTACCATCATCAGCGATCGCAAAGTTGCTACGTTCGCTGGTGGGAATACGCTTTAAAGCTGGTAATGAAGAAAAGGGAACTTCAAATTTTTCCATGCTACAACTAAACACCAACAAGCGATCGTCAATCACAGTTGCTTCAGCAATTAATTGTTCCTGCGCTTCCATAGTTGAGGTAATAGTATTTTGCATAATTTTATGATTTAGGCGATCAAATATTTATAGGCAACTATTTGAGATATTAGCCAATTATATATGAACAGAAAATTTTCGTATGGAATCTAGCTGACAAAAGTGATATTGCTTCCTTAAAATGAGCGATCTCCATCTAAACAAACTCTAAACACAGTCTAAACGGATCGATTTTCTTAGGTGTAGAACCTAGATGTTAGTAAGGAAGAACTTTCTAAACGCAAAGATATACCTTGTCAAGGGGAAAAAATGGATCGATGATTTGAGGGTTAGGAGCATATTCCCAACACTTCATCGATCGCAAGAGAAGAATCACCATGCTACAAGGATGGATACAGATAGGAATTACGCTGGTGCTGATTGTGGCGATCGCCCCGATCCTTGGCAGCTACATCGCACGGGTGTTTCTAGGACAAAAGACAATATTAGATTCATTTTTAAATCCATTGGAGAGTTTAATTTTTAACCTCAGTGGAATTAATACGGCAAGGCAAGAATCAAGCCAAATGACAGGATGGCAGTATGCTCGCGCTGTTTTACTGAGCAATCTTGCTATGGCAATCCTGATGTTCTTGCTGCTAATGTTTCAGGGGATATTGCCCTTTAACGTTACGAATCTAAGCGCTCCTAGTTGGGATTTAGCGTTACATACAACGATTTCGTTTATCACGAATACTAATCAACAGCATTACTCTGGCGAAACTGCTCTGAGTTATTCCACGCAGATATTTGGGATTGCTTTCTTGATGTTTACTTCCGCAGCGACTGGACTTGCAGTAGGAATTGCTTTTATTCGTGGTTTAAGCGGTAGATCTTTGGGTAATTTCTATGTGGATCTAACCAAAGCTATTACCCGCATTCTTTTACCAATTAGTATCATTGGTGCTGTTATATTTATCGCCGCAGGGGTTCCTGAGACTCTGTCAGCACCCGTTATTGTGCCGACTTTAGAAGATCCAAATATCAGTCAGGCGATCGCGATCGGACCAGTGGCACATTTCGAGATAATCAAGCAACTCGGTGAAAATGGCGGTGGTTTTTTTGGAGTCAATTCGGCTCATCCCTTTGAGAATCCTAACGGCTTCACGAATCTGATTCAGATTTTGACGATGATTTCAATTCCAACCGCTCTAATTTTTACCTATGGAGAAATAGCGAACAGTCGCAAGCAAGCATGGCTGATATTTGGGATGGTGTTCATTCTTTATGTTGCCTTTATTGTCGTGGTAGGAATTGGGGAATATCAGGGTAACCCTCTTGTCAATACATTACTTAGCTCACAGAGTCCAAATCTAGAAGGGAAAGAAGTGCGCTTTGGTTGGGCGCAATCGGCTTTATTTGCAGTAACGACAACGGGAACGATGACGGGAGCTATTAACTCCATGCATGATTCCCTGATGCCCAGTGGTGGCTTTATTACATTGTCAAATATGTTTCTCCAAATCATTTGGGGTGGACAGGGAACAGGCACTGCTTACCTATTCGCCTACTCGATTTTGGCGGTATTTGTCACTGGCTTAATGGTTGGTCGCACTCCTGAATTTCTGGGACGCAAGATCGAGAAGAATGAAGTGGTTTTGACTAGTTTCTTAATCTTATTAATTCATCCCATTTTTATTCTTATTCCCAGTGCGATCGCCTTAGCATTCCCAGATCAATTAGCAGGCATCAGCAATTCAGGATTTCATGGACTTTCGCAGGTGGTTTATGAATATGCTTCGGCAGCAGCAAATAATGGCTCTGGCTTTGAAGGTTTAGGCGACAACACACTTTGGTGGAATCTCAGTACTTCCGTTAGCTTACTAGGAGGTCGTTATGTGCCAATTATTGCTTTACTGTTATTAGCCGATGGAATGTCTCGTAAACAGCCAGTCGCCATGACCACAGGCACACTTCGCACTGATACTGTTCTATTTACTAGCGTTACCGCAGGCGTAATTTTGGTGATGGGTGCATTAACCTTCTTTCCCGTACTTGCCCTAGGTCCTGTTGCCGAAGCATTTCTGATTGCTAGAGGTGGCTAAAAAGGGATTGGAACGAATTAACAGTAATTTTTAAAACTCTATGAATAACACTCCATCATCTTCTAAAAAACGAGAACTTGGCAGTACTCGTGATTCCCGTAGACATACGCCAAAAGTGTCAATGACGGGACTTTATCAACGCGCTGTTCGTGATGCCTTCCGTAAACTAAATCCCAAGATTGCGGTGCGAAATCCTGTCATGTTTATGGTTTGGGTCGGTACGATTGTGACCTTGCTAGTTACGCTCGATCCCAATCTCTTCGGTAATGTGCAAGGTGATCCCAATCAAGAACGGATTCTCAATGGAGCAATTACCGTAATTCTCTTTTTGACGGTAGTATTCGCCAACTTTGCGGAGGCGATCGCTGAGGGACGTGGTAAAGCTCAGGCTGACTCATTACGCACTACGCGATCGGATACGATCGCCCGTAAAATGTTACCCGATGGTTCGATTGAGCCAACTAGCTCCACAGAATTGCGGCGGGGCGACTTAATCAAAGTAGCGATCTGGGAAATGATTCCTGCGGATGGAGAGGTGATTGCGGGACTAGCATCAGTCGATGAGTCAGCGATCACAGGTGAATCGGCTCCCGTTCTCAAACAACCAGGGACAGATATTGCTAGCTCGGTTACAGGTGGCACTCGCGTAGTTTCCGATGAATTGACGATCAAGATTTCGGCTGATCCCGGACAGGGATTCATTGATCGCATGATTGCCCTTGTAGAAGGAGCCGAACGCACAAAAACGCCTAATGAGATTGCTTTAACGGTGCTGCTAACGGTGCTGACTCAAGTATTTCTAATTGTGGTCGCCACGATGACCCCGATCTCTAACTATGTGAATACCCCCACCACCATTGCAATTTTAATCTCTCTCTTAGTTGCTCTGATTCCCACCACGATTGGGGGATTGCTGAGTGCGATCGGCATTGCAGGCATGGATCGCGTCGCCCAGTTTAATGTGATTGCCACATCAGGTCGTGCTGTCGAAGCTTGCGGTGATATTAATACCCTCGTTCTCGACAAAACAGGCACAATTACCCTCGGCAATCGCTTAGCCGATGAATTTATCCCTGTCAATGGGCATTCTCTTGCAGAAGTTGCCACGGTTGCCCTCGCAGCCAGTATCTTTGATGAAACTCCAGAAGGACGATCAATTGTCCAGCTAGCTGAACAGTTAGGGGCGATCGCTAATTTTGATCGAACCCAAGCCAAAGGTATTGATTTCTCGGCTCGTACTCGCATGAGTGGCACAGATTTACCTGATAGTATTGAAGTTCGCAAAGGTGCTGTGGATGCGATTCGTGGTTTTGTGCGATCGCGATCAGGTGAAGTACCTGAAGAATTTGAAACTGCATACGAGAAAGTCTCAAGGCTCGGTGGTACTCCTTTGGGAATCTGTCAGGGCGGCGATCTTTATGGGGTAATTTATCTCAAGGATATTGTCAAATCAGGACTGCGAGAGAGATTCGATCAACTACGGCGGATGGGTGTACGCACAATCATGCTCACGGGTGACAACCAAATTACTGCCTCCGTAATTGCCGAAGAAGCAGGAGTTGATGACTTCATCGCTGAGGCAACCCCCGAAGACAAAATCGAAGTTATTCGTCGAGAACAGTCTCAGGGTAAATTAGTCGCCATGACAGGCGATGGCACAAATGATGCGCCTGCATTGGCTCAAGCAAATGTTGGTGTTGCCATGAACTCAGGTACACAAGCCGCTAAGGAAGCTGCGAATATGGTGGATTTGGATAGCGATCCGACTAAGCTAATTGACTTAGTAGCGATCGGTAAACAATTGCTGATTACTCGCGGCGCATTGACCACCTTCTCGATCGCCAATGACATCGCTAAGTACTTTGCAATCATTCCGACGATCTTTGCCACATCAGGTATTGGTGCATTAAATATTATGGGTTTAAAAAGTCCCCAATCCGCAATTCTTTCGGCATTAATTTACAACGCTCTGATTATTCCTGCCCTAATTCCCCTTGCTCTCAAAGGTGTAAAATTCCGTCCTCTCACCGCCGATCAGCTACTACAGCGTAATATTCTGCTGTATGGGCTAGGCGGCGTAATCGCTCCATTTATTGCCATTAAATTAATTGATGTTTTACTACCCATCACTTGAACCATGAAAAAGACATATCCCAAATATCTATTCTTTGCCCTCTGCCTTAACCTAATTGTGGCTCCCGCAGTCTATGCCGCCAATGCTGAAAGCTTCACCAAATTCCAAGCCTATGCGCTAGGACTCTTAGCAATTGTCACCTTCGCCTTCTCCATCTATCTATTTGTCGTCATGTTTCAACCAGAGAAGTTCTAAATCTATGAATGAAATTATTAAAGCTATTCGTGCCACTCTTGTGCTTTGGGTACTCGTTGCCGTCATCTATCCCTTGGGAATGTTAGCGATCGCGCAGTTACCATTTCTCTCTTATCAAGCCAATGGCAGCCTCATCCGTAATGCTCAAGGGCAAGTTGTCGGCTCAGCTCTGATTGGACAACCATTTACAAGCGATCGCTATTTCAACAGCCGCCCCAGCACCACAAACTACAGCACCGCCGATCCGAAAGCGGATACAGCGAATATTCTCAAAACGGGTGTTTCAGGTGCAAGCAACCTCGCGCCAAGCAATCCTGATTTGCTGAAGAGAGTTAAAACGGATATATCTAAACTCCAACAATCAGGAATCTCAGCAACTGGTGATCTGATCTATACTTCTGGTTCTAGCCTTGACCCACATATCAGCCCTGAATCCGCAAAAGCGCAAGTTGCCAGAATTGCTCAAGTCCGCAAAGTTGAACCTAGCCAACTCGAAAAGTTAATCGATCAAAATAGCGATCGCCGTTTTCTCGGTATCTTTGGCGAAGATGGCGTAAATGTCTTGAAGTTAAATTTAGCTTTAGATGCTTTATGATTAAAACCCATCGGCGAGGCAAGCATAAAATCTTTATTGGCATGAGTCCGGGGGTTGGCAAAACCTATCGAATGCTGGAGGAAGGGCATCGACTACGTGCTGAAGGCATTGATGTTGTGATTGGTTTACTCGAAACTCATAATCGTGCTGAAACTGCCGAAAAAGCGATCGGCTTAGAACTAGTTCCCCGTCAACAGATTAACTGGGAATCGGTCATCCTTACAGAAATGGATACGGAGGCGATTCTCAAACGTCAACCACAACTCGCTCTAGTCGATGAATTAGCGCATACTAACGTCCCCAATGCTGAACGAGAAAAGCGCTATCAAGATGTAGAAATTCTCCTAGAAGCAGGAATTGATGTTTATTCCACTGTGAATATTCAACATATCGAAAGCCTCAATGACACCGTAGCAAAGATTACGGGTGTGATTGTGCGGGAGCGCATACCCGATCGCGTTTTAGAAGATGCCGATGAAGTAGTAGTGGTTGATGTCACACCTGAAACCCTACAAGAACGTCTACGGGATGGCAAAATCTATGCTCCAGAAAAGATTGATCAATCTTTAAACAACTTTTTTCAGCGTCGCCATTTGATTGCTTTGCGAGAACTTGCGCTGCGGGAAATTGCAGATAACATCGAGGATGATCTCGAATCCCATGAACAGTCAGGTTCTTCCTCAAGTCTTATTTGTAATATTCATGAACGGGTTTTAGTCTGCGTTTCCACCTATCCCAATTCGCTGCAATTACTGAGAAGAGGCGCAAGGATTGCCAACTATATGCACGCACAGCTTTATGTTCTGTTTGTCGATGATCCCGATCGCTTTTTGACGAAAGCTGAAAGTCTACATATCGAAACCTGCGAGAGGCTTTGCAAGGAATTTGAAGGTACATTTATCCGAGTGCGTAATAGCCATGCTTTAGAAGCGATCGTTGATACTTCAAAAAACTATCGCATCACCCAAATCGTGATGGGGGAAAGTCAAAAATCACGCTGGCAGATTTTTTTTAAAGGCTCACTTACCCAAAGAATTCTCAGGCTTCTCAAAAATGTAGATATCCATATCATTGCTACTAGTAAAAGTTCTGATTTGTAGAGTCAAGACATAAATAGCTGCGGCGCTAAGCGCCGCAGCTATTTATGTCTTGACTTGCTTGGCTATGGCAAAAAACTTTGTCTAGCTAATTATTGAGTGATTTTCGATTACGCAGAAATAACTTGCGAATTTCTTCTGCGCCGATCAGAATAGGCGGACAGGCTAACAAAATTAACCAATGCCAATCTGCTAGCGAAGCTGTTCCAAACACTTGCCTGAAGGGAGGGAAATCGATGAATGCAAAGAGCGCAACACATTCCACACTAATTCCCAACCAGAGCAAACCATTATTTGCTAAGGACTGACGGAATATGGAACTCCAAGAAGACCGACAGGCGAATAAATTGCCCACTTGACAAGCGACGATCGCGGCTAGGGTCATAGTTGTAGCTTGGCGATAGATGGCTGTCACAGTAGGATCGGCTGTATGGTTGAGAATCATCGGTGTAACTTGTTGCAAGTCTGCCAAAGAATAGCCATAACTCCACCAAACTATAAAGAACCCTAACATTGAAAGAACTGACTCTATTACTCCCAGAAATAGATAGGCACGAAGTAGTAAGGGAACATTGAGCAGAAATTCTTTTTTGGGACGGGGCGGACGATCCATAATTCCTACTTCGGGATTTTCAGCACCGAGCGCAAGAGCAGGAACCATATCTGTACCCAGATCTACAGCCAGAATTTGTAAGATAGTCAGTGCGGGAGGAATTTTAAAGGCAACCATTCCTAAAAAAGGCACGATTTCGGGAACGTTGGAAGCGAGAATATAGGTCATAAACTTACGAATATTCTGATAGATCGCCCGTCCTTGCTCGATCGCTACCACAATTGTCGCAAAGTTATCATCCGTCAACACAATATCTGCGGCTTCCCTTGCCACATCCGTTCCATTCTGTCCCATCGCAATCCCAATATTAGCGGCACGCAGGGCAGGAGCATCATTTACGCCATCTCCTGTAACTGCGACAATTTCGCCGATATCTTTGTAGGCTTGTACTAATCGCAATTTATGTTCAGGAGACATTCTCGCAAACACTAAACCATAGCGATATTTCACTACCTGTCGTAGTTGGGCATCGGAGAGATGTCCCATGCCTTCACCTGTGACTACGCGCACTTTTTCGCTGACCAAGCCAATTTGACGGGCGATCGCTTCCGCAGTTAGTCCATAGTCCCCTGTAACCATCGTGACTTTGATACCTGCTTGATGACATTGGGCGATCGCTTTGGGTACTTCTTCACGGGGTGGATCGAACATCGCCACTAACCCGATAAAGATTAAATCTTGTTCTAAATCCTGAGCCTTGAGATCGATTAATTCCTGTCCGCCTTGACGTGCTGCCAGTCCTAGCACCCGAAATCCTTGCCTTGCCAAATCATCATTAGTTTTGACAACTTCATCCCAATATTCATGGGTCAATTCCTGAGCTTGACCATCGCGCAAAAGCGAATGACAATGTTTGAGAACTTCCAATGGTGCGCCCTTGGTAAAAGCCAGATTGGGAAACTCACTAGACCATAGTTCTGAATCTTGCCACTTTAATACTACTGTCATCATCAGGCGGCGTGAGTCAAAGGGAAGTTCCCGTAAGCGTGGATACTGTTTTTGGAGTTCTTCTAAATTTAGTTCTGCCTTGCCCGCCGCTACCAATAGAGCCGCCTCAGTAGGGTCGCCAATTTCTTGCCAACGACTCGGCGCATTCAGATGAACTAATCGCGCATTAGAACAAAGGGCTGAGCCGATTAGCAAAACCTTCACTTTCCAAGCAATTTCTGAATCTGTGGGAATATTCACCTTGCCACTGGTGGGATCGTAACCTGCCCCCGTGACTTCAATCAGCCTGTTATTTAGGACATCATGAGAATTAGAATCAGGATGCTGGGATGGTTCGAGTTCTGTCGGTAGCCAGAGATAACGCACCGTCATTTCATTCTTGGTCAAAGTGCCAGTTTTGTCGGTACAAATTACTGTAGTTGCGCTCAGCGTTTCCACGGCTGACAGTCTCCTCACCAGAGCATTACGTCTTGCCATTCTCTTTACACCAAGGGCAAGAGCGAGGGTCACCGTCGGCAACAAACCTTCAGGGACATTGGCGACAATAATCCCGATCGCAAAGATAAAGCTCTCAGTAATATTCATGCCAATCAGCAAATAGCTGAGCGCAAATACAGTCGCACCCATGCCAAGGGCGATCGCTGTAATCAGTCGCACAATCCGCGCCACTTGGATTTCTAGCGTACTCGGTTCACGCTTGACCACAGTAGTCAAATGCGCTACTTGCCCAAATTCTGTCTGTGCGCCTGTGGCATAAACTACGGCTACGGCTCTGCCTGCGGCTACGGTTGAACCTGCTAGTACTAGATTCGCAATTTCCGATGGATTTACCTTTTCCTGTAAAGGCTGTTCTCCCTGACGTTGCATAGGCTTACCACCACGCACCGAGACTGCCTCCCGTAACCTTACAGGATAAGCATTTCTAGCTACAGGCAATGATTCTCCTGTCATTACCGATACATCCAGATATAAACTTTCTGATGAGATTAATCGCGCATCTGCGGAAATGCGATCGCCTTCTTCTAATTGCATCACATCACCACGCACCAGTTCTCGCGCAGGGATTTGCTTTAATTCTCCGTCTCGATAAACTTTCACTTGCATCGGCAAAACTTTTTTCAAAGCTGATAGTGCTTTCTCTGCTTGAAATTCTTGCCAAAAGCTAAAAATGGCATTAATCCAGATGACTGTCCAGACTGCCCAGCCTAGTTCAGGTGTGCGCGAAATAAAGGCAAGAATCCCTGCGACCCACAGCAGCAAAGCCATAAAGTGCGTCAATTGATCAATAAATCTTAGCCATAATGGACGATGGGCGGGTTCAGGTAATTCATTTGCGCCAAACTTCTCTAATCTGTCTATGGCTTCATCCTGAGACAATCCAGTGGCAGCAGTACTGAGAGATTCATAAACTTCTTCAAAGGATAACGCCCAGATCGGCTGGTGAAGTGATGCCATGTTCGTTTACTCCTTAGATTTCTTACATTGCAAAAAGAAATTCTGTGCTTTATAGCTGCCCCTATTTGAGTGAGTTGCGGCGCAAAGCGCCGCAACTCACTCAAATGGTTTTAGGCTAGCGATAGCTATAACAGTCAAATTGGGAAAACCAAGTAATCTCAAATCCGATTTAAGTAGCTGGGCATAATTAAAAACCAGAACCAAAACCTGTGGCGCACGCGCAGCGTGCGCCACAGGTTTTGGGGTTTTATATTTAATTGCGCCCAGCTACTTAGATAGTTTAGAGTGGCGGTGCAAAGCGTCGTCACTCTAAACTATTTTTATTTACAATCTGGATATTTACGAGATGCTATAGCAGTGTAGGTTTTGCTTATGCCATAAACCCAAGAAGCGAGTGGCGACGTGAAACGCCGCCACTCGCTTCTTGGGTTAGAGTTTAAAACTGCAAGTTTTTGTTAGAGATTGCTGCAACATCTTTTGATAGCTATCATCATCAATTTCATACGCCCCAAATCTCTCAAGGTGTGGGTTCATTAGCTGAGCATCAAATAAACCATATCCCCGCGATCGCAAATGATCTACGAGCTTAACCATCGCTACTTTGGAACCTTCAGGAATTTTAAAAAACATTGACTCGCCGATAAAAACGCCCCGAATGGCAAGCCCTAAAATTCCACCAGCTAATTGATCACCTTGCCATGTCTCAAAGCTATGCGCCCAACCTGCTTGATGCAAATTAAAATATAGCGATCGCATTTCTTTGGAAATCCATGTCGTTTCGCGATCGGCACAACCCGATACAACCTGCTCAAAGGCACTATCGATCTTCACTTCAAAGCGATTTTGATTAATGACACGCTGCAAAGATTTGGGATATCGAAAGTATCGAAAGTGCTGATCGAGGGGAATCAAGGTACGTGCATTGGTGTAATACCACTCAATCGGCTGTCCATCGCCTTCGGACATCAAAAAGTAGCCTTGGGAATAACCATCAATAATGCTGCGGATATCAAACCTTTCCACAAATTTCCAACTCGCGAGTAGAGAATTTAATGCTGTAACTTATTTTAAAGTCTCTTTACAAATCAACATAGTTATTCGTGTGATTCCAGATGGTCAAATCAGACAATTAAATGAAAAATCGCGCAGTATTTACATCGATTAACTTTCAACAACATCGAACTTTTAACAACATTCCAAAAGCTTAAAAAAATAAATGGCTCACTCGATTTAAGTAAAATTACTTATCTAGAGTGAACCATTTATTTATATAAATTGTTCTTAAATTTGGTATTGAAGTTCAGAATCTTTAAATGAGCCGATTCCGTTTGAATGATTATATTTTGCAAGATCTTGATCAAAAACTGGGATCGCTTAATATTTTCTTTATAATTCTAGTCGGCAATTTTACTTGAGTTTAAATACTTACATCAAAAGTCTTGATGGCTCTAAATCCCATATCTCTGAGTAAAAATACTTAGATTTTGTGTGTGGTTATCCCTAATTGACAAAATTAGCCGCGATTAAAACGAAATTATTAAGAATTCCTATAAAAATAAGTGGCTTCTTGGAGCTAGGTAAAAATTACCATTTGCCTTAAGAAACCACTTATTTTGTTATTTGTTTATTAAGTTTGTATTTAAATTCAGAGCCTATATATAAGCTGGCTCCGTTTGAATGTCTCTATTTTGATCGAAAATTTGTCACTTTGGGGATCACTTAATATTTTCTTTACAGTTAATTTTCTAACTTTAAAGCTTGAGTATTTGTACTTATTCTTTTAGCTATTCTAAAACGTGTTTTTGACGATATTAGCTAGCATATTTATTGATTTGGACACCTATCTAATATTGATTTTTTTATTAAATTTACTGATTCTTTAATATTGACTTTTATATAGATTTATCTCTTTTTATATCGATACATATCATTTGCGTAACAAAGTTTCCCAAAAGCTGCATAAGTAGCTGGGCGCAATTAAATATAAAACCCCAAAACCTGTGGCGCACGCTGCGCGTGCGCCACAGGTTTTTGCTCTGGTTTTTTAATTATGCCTAGCTACTTAGGTACGGAAACACGCACTCTTTATCAAGGTAGAACCGATCCAGCTAAAAATCTAGACACTCTAAGATATTCACAGATGTTTAAACCATAGGAGGTAACTCGCGATGCAACCAACTAATCCTAATCAATTTACTGAAAAAGCATGGGCGGCGATCGCAAGAACACCCGACGTGGTGAAAGCAGCCCAACAACAACAAATCGAACCAGAACATTTGCTAAAAGCTTTGCTAGAGGAAGAAGGACTAGCAGCAAGTATTTTTAGCAAAGCGGGGATCAATATTCAACGGTTGCGCGATCGCACCGATGAGTTTATTAATCGACAGCCCAAAGTATCGAGTTCTAATAGTGCAGTCTACTTAGGCAAAAATTTAGATGTATTACTAGATCGTGCCGACAAGGAACGTAAAAGTTTTGGTGATGAGTTTATCTCCATTGAGCATATTCTGCTGCCCTACTGCAAAGACGATCGCTTTGGGAAGACCTTATATCAAGAAATGGGACTTGATGAAGCTAAGCTCCGTAACATCATTCAGCAAGTCCGAGGCAATCAAAAAGTGACTGACCAAAATCCCGAAAATAAATATGAAGCGTTGACCAAATATGGTCGCGATCTCACCGAACTGGCACGTGAGGGCAAGCTTGATCCTGTGATTGGGCGTGATGATGAAATTCGCCGCACGATCCAGATTTTGTCACGCCGTACTAAAAATAATCCTGTCTTAATTGGTGAACCAGGAGTTGGTAAAACGGCGATCGCTGAAGGTTTGGCTCAACGCATTCTTAGTGGTGATGTGCCTGAATCGCTGCAAGGTCGTAAGCTGATTGCCCTTGATATGGGTGGACTGATTGCGGGTGCAAAGTATCGTGGTGAATTTGAGGAAAGACTAAAGGCAGTTCTTAAGGAAGTTACCGAGTCTAACGGTCAATTCATTCTATTTATCGATGAAATTCACACCGTCGTTGGTGCGGGCGCGACACAGGGCGCAATGGATGCGGGTAACTTACTGAAGCCCATGTTGGCACGGGGTGAGTTGCGCTGTATCGGTGCAACGACTTTGGATGAATATCGTAAATATATCGAGAAAGATGCCGCCCTTGAGCGTCGTTTCCAACAGGTATATGTCGATCAGCCGAATGTCGAAGATACAATCTCGATCCTACGTGGCTTGCGCGATCGCTACGAGTTACATCATGGTGTAAAAATCTCCGACACCGCACTAGTAGCCGCCGCCACTTTGTCGAATCGCTATATTAGCGATCGCTTTTTACCAGACAAGGCGATCGATCTGGTCGATGAGTCTGCCGCCAAGCTGAAAATGGAAATTACTTCCCAACCTGAAGCCCTTGATGAAATCAATCGTAAGGTGATTCAGCTTGAGATGGAATGTCTGTCTCTGAAAAAGGAAACTGACCGCGAATCCCTAGATCGTCTGGAAAAACTGAATAAAGAATTAGGTGATCTCAAAGAAGAGCAAACCACCCTCAAAGCTCAATGGGAAGCCGAAAAGCAAGTCATTGATAACATCCGTAAGCTCAAGGAAGAGATTGAACACGTCAATGTGGAAATTCAGCAATATGAGCGCGATTACGATCTCAATAAAGCTGCGGAACTCAAGTATGGCAAGCTGACGGATTTACAGCGTCAATTAGAAGTTGGTGAGGTCAATCTTAAGGAAGCACAAACCTCTGGGCGATCGCTCTTACGTCAAGAAGTTACTGAAGAAGACATTGCCGAAATCATTTCTAAATGGTCAGGTATTCCTGTCAGCAAGTTAGTTGAGTCTGAGAAAGAAAAACTGTTACAACTCGAAGATGTACTGCATAATCGCGTAGTTGGTCAAGAGGAGGCAGTAACAGCGATCGCCGATGCGATTCAACGTTCTCGCGCAGGACTTGCTGATCCCAATCGCCCGATCGCCAGCTTCATTTTCTTAGGACCAACGGGTGTTGGTAAAACGGAACTGGCTAAAGCCCTTGCCGCTTATCTCTTCGACACTGAAGAGTCAATGGTACGCATCGATATGTCCGAATATATGGAGAAACACAGCGTTTCCCGTCTAGTCGGCGCACCTCCTGGGTATGTCGGTTATGAAGAAGGTGGGCAACTTACGGAAGCTGTGCGTCGTCGCCCTTATGCTGTAATTCTCTTTGATGAAATCGAGAAAGCCCATCCCGATGTGTTTAACATCATGTTGCAAATCCTTGATGATGGACGTGTGACAGATTCTCAAGGTCGCACCGTTGACTTTAAGAATTCGATTATTATCATGACCAGTAACGTTGGTTCACAATTTATTCTCGATATTGCAGGCGATGATTCTAAGTATGAAGAAATGCGCGATCGCGTGATGGAGTCGATGCGCTCTAGTTTCCGTCCCGAATTCCTCAATCGTATTGATGAAATTGTGATCTTCCATGCTTTACGCCGCGAAGAGTTACGCCGTATCGTCAAGCTCCAAGTTCAACGTTTAGAGAAGAGACTAGGCGATCGCCGCATGACGCTCAAACTTGCGGATGCTGCCCTAGACTTCATTGCGGAAGTTGGCTATGACCCTGTATACGGAGCGCGTCCATTAAAACGCATTATTCAGCGTCAATTGGAAACTCAAATCGCGAAGGGCATTTTACGTGGAGACTTCAGTGATGGCGACACAATTTTTGTGGACATTGAAAATGAACGTCTTGCCTTCAAACGGCTGTCCGCAGGTTTAGTTAGCGTTTGATGTTAAAGAGTGGCAGTGCAAAGCATCGTCACTCTTTAACTTAGGCAAACCAACTTTGAAAATCCTCTAGGGGGACAATCACAAAAGGATTATCTTTTAAGAGATTAATTACACTCTGATTTGAGGGATTAAGCGCCTCCAATAGACGCTCTCTAAAAGCTGAATTTTCTCTTGCCTGATAACGAAGTTCTAATTTAAACAGAGTTTGGCGATCGCTTTCAGTAGCGTCAATATAGCGGTTAGAATACTCCTCGGATAACTGTTCAAAGATTAAACGAAGTTCTTCAATGAGAATTTGCTCCTGTAAAATTTCTGAGCCTCGTTGTTCTAATTCTGAAACCGCAGTTCCCTTTTTTACCAATTTTACAAAATCTCCCTCAGCAAATGTTGCTTTGGGATTGAAGGGACGGCGATCTTTATACCTTCTGAGAATATAATCGGGTAAGACGTTAAGAATATGATTTAAATAGATAGAATCACAAACTACTTGATCAAAATTTGTGTCGGCATCAATTAGCCAGTCTTGGATACAAGCATCAGTGAAGGTTGCAGCACTAAAGTTGGTATCTAAAGCTTTAACTCGAAATAAATCTGCACCACCAAGATTTGCACCAGTTAAATTTGCTTTGCTTAAGTTAACGCCAAATAGTTTAGCTTTACTCAGGTTCGCTCTAGCAAGATTTGCCTCAAACAAGTTGGCAAAATCAAGATTTGCTTCACTGAGATTGGTATCACTGAGATTCGCTCCTTTGAGATTTGTCTGATTGATAATTACAGAAGGAACTGTACTGTTGAGCAAAAGAGATTGAATATTTTTTGCTTTGACAAATTCAGGAATACCGAGACTCAGATTAGCTCTGTAAAGATTCGCATGACTAAGATCTGCACCAGTAAGATTAGCTTCACAAAGAATTGCTTCAGTTAAAACTGCTCTTTGCAGAGTTGCATCTTGAAGTTCTGCACCACTAAGCAGGGCGACGCTAAGATTTGCATCGTTAAGATTGGCTCCACTTAGTTTCGCCCCAAATAATGTAGCTTCGCTGAGATTTGCGCCACTGAGATTTGCTTCGCTAAGGTTTGCGCCACTGAAGTTGACTTTACTCAGATTAGCTTGACTGAGATCGATCTTTTCAAAATTTGCGCCAGCCGCACTAAATCTTTGACCATTCTCTCCATGACTATCCAACCATAGCTTATGTTTGGCTAAGCTTTCTTTGAGAGACATTTTAAAAATTGCCATGCTAGCTCCCTCTAAATTAACTTGATAAAATGGATGCTGAATAGGCTTTAGGTAAGATGGCGATAGGCATTAAAAGGAATCCCAGTGCGTCTTTTGATATCCATAATTGATTTGAATTCACCTCGAAGCTGACGTTCTTCAGCGATCGCTTTAGCGGCGTTTGGTTCTATTCCTAAGCCAATCAAATCATCGACATTCATGGAGTTAATCCGTTTCCATGAGTAACCTGCTTCTTGGCGATAGTCATAACTAAAAACCACCATCGGCTCGATTTTTTTGAGAGTAGTATTAGGAATTTCGAGGATGTCATGAAGTTCTTCAAGGCTAGTAAAAATATGACCTTCATCGCGCAGGGAGTCAATATCATTGGCATAGACAATTGGTAAGCCCAAAACATTTACCAAGTCATTTTTAGAACAGGCATTAATATCAACTTTGGGACGATGGGCAGCGATCGCCGTAAATAGTTTCGGATCTTCAGGTAATGCTAAATGCTTGGGGTAGGTTTTGACTAGGTAATCGCGTTTAATGGCAAAAGCTGTAGCAACTTGAGCAATCCAGACAAGGGTAAAAAAGTTAGACAGAATTGTTACTGAAGAGAAAACGGTCGCTACAGCAACAAATCCAGCACCAATGCCAATCCAAGTTTTCGAGTCAGATTTGACACCAGCATAGGCGATCGCACCACCACCTAATACGGGAATACAAGACCACCAAACCCAATTGGGTGTTTGATCAAACCATGAGGGTTGAGACATAGTAATCAAATTTATGACTGGTTATTGACTATTAAACCCTAAAAACTAATGGCTTAATAGTTAAAAGCTAAATATTCTTCAGTAACTTCTTCCGCTTTTCTTCATATTCTTCAGCAGTAATTACACCTTCATCATAAAGTTTTTTAAGATCGCTGAGTGCGGCTGTAGAGTCTCTGACAGAAGCTGTAGATTGAAATGCACCACCATTAAACTTGCGATTAAACTCACTATCAGACATCACCAGTAACATGATGAACTCGATAAATGCAGCTATGGATGGAATACCAGTCCAGAAGAATAATAAATAGAGTAATCCCAATCCACTTTGCCCCAGATAAAATTTATGCGCCCCAAAAGATCCTAAAAAAAAGCACCAAAGAATTGCTGTAGTTCTACTCTTCATCACCACTTACCTCGTTTTTGTTTTCAAATTTTGAAAATGTCAAAGAAACTATATCCTCCTAAAGGACACTAGTTTAAATATCACTTTACAAAATGCTTGTTTTTACTATTCTTTTCCAGTTTCTTGCTCAATAAATATACTAAGACTATACCTAGTTTGGCTTCAAGTAGAGTTATGTAAATTTGGAAGTAAGGATGGCTATCAGGATTAGCATTTAATGCAAATACTCCAATTCCCACAAGAGCGTAGGGTAGAAACCGCAGTTTCTTGGCTATGTTTGTTGCTGTCAAATGCTTAATGCCAGACATCATTTTTTCTTTTCAGCAAGAGCGATCTCTAAGATAATGCCCTATTTATACTCAAAACTCAATGTTGCGGTAGATTTCAGCTACCTAAGTCGAGTTACTCTCTGACTGTATCAACTTGCATCCACTATCGATAGATTAATAGATTGCTCAGAATCTTCGCGTTGATTTTGGACTTGGTTAAAAATATCTTCAACTATGAACTGAATCTAGCCATTGATACCGATCCTTACTGTAGTTGCCATAACCTAGCTCAAATTGCCGTAAAATCTGATCATGCCATCAAATCAAAGAGAATCAGTCAATGCTTGATAGCTCAAGCGATTAATTTCTAAAGGTGTCATTATGATTTTAATCGCCTTAAATTTCACTAAACTAATACTAATCTAGTAATGAAATTTACAAGACACAATAACAATTTCTTCATCTGTAACCGAATATACCAAGCGATGTTCATCAGTGATTCGTCTCGACCATAAGCCTGATAGTTCGTGTTTTAATGCTTCAGGCTTGCCCAAACCAGAAATAGGATCACGGTGAATATCTTTGATTAGAGTGACGATTTTGTTATAAATCTTCTTGTCCTGTATTGCCCAGTAGTTAAATTCATCAAATCCACGCGCTAAAAATGCAACTTTTCTCATAATGTAGCAATATCAACGTAAACATATTTTTCTGGTTGCTTTAATTCTTCTAATCCCTCCAATAAATTGCGGCGATTGGCTTCTGTTGAGAGCAAGTATGCTGTTTCGTCAGTTTCTATTTGTGTTGTTTGTTCGACTAACAGGATTGCTTCGACAATAGTTCCTTCAGGAAGATTGACTAGCGGCATTTCGAGTCTGCCATTTTTGACTATGGCTCTGTATTTGATTGCGTTCATAGCGTTTAGTTAGAGCAATTATATTTGCATTGTATGTCGTAATTGTTGTTTCAAAACTCAATGTTACGGTAGATTTCAGCGATCGCTAGTTCAATATTTACAGAATCCAATAAAATCGACTGATCTAAACTATCAAAATCGCTATATGTCCAAATTTCCCCTTGTTTGCTATAGCGCTCTACAAAAACTTTGTTTTGGCGAATTAGAAGATATTCACAAAAACTAGGAATGGAACGATACATCCGAAACTTATCGGTGCGATCATATTCTTCCGTTGACGGTGAAAGCACTTCTACAATTAGAACTGGGTTTAAAACTTCATCTTTGTGATCGCCATTAAACTGCAACGCCCCATCAAAAACCATCGCATCTGGATATACACCGCGACGATAGTCAGGAATCCATAGTCGTAAATCATTGTTAATTGCCTCAAAATTCGTGTCTCTCAATAGAAATTTGAGAAAAGCGAAAATATTTCCACCAATACGGCTATGGTTAACGGTTCCACCAGTCATTGTAATGATTACTCCATCATGATATTCACACTTTTCTTCAGAGATGTCGGCGATCGCGCGATATTCATCGAGACTATAACGACGCTCAGTAATGGTGGCAATCATGGAGTTGTGACTGAAAGACAACACTTATATTTTAGCGCTAAAATTTTTATCAACCAAGAAGCGAGTGGTGGCGCGAACCGCCACCACTCGCTTCTTGGATTTTCATCTAGCTGAAAGTCATACCAATTCACGAAAGTGTTGCCACACTTTCGTGAATTAAAAACCAAACCCAGTAAGGGTTCTCAAAACTAAAAATGGCTACGCCATTTTTAGTTTTGGTATCACGATAGAATAAGTTGTAGCTGAGCAAGAGTTATTTGTTTGCAGGAGTTGGTTTTGATTTCTTCAGCAGCACTTTCTAAGAGTTTAGAATCTGATCCTTTAGAGCGCGATCGCGAACTTGATTTGTTGGAGCATCGATCGCATTTTCCTGCTTTAGGAGTTAAAAATCGTACTTACTTTAACTATGGTGGGCAAGGGGTATTATGTGGGGCAGCTCTAGAGTCGATTAGGAGAAATTTTCATCATATTGAAGAGATGGCTCCTTTTTCCCATGCTTCAGGGGATTGGATGATGGCAGAGTATGACGCTACCAAGTTAGCGATCGCTCAAGAGTTTCAAGTGAGCCAGAATACAATTACGCTGACCGAAAACACGACTGTCGGCTGCAATATTGCAATGTGGGCGGTGGATTGGCAAAAAGGCGATCGCCTCTTACTGTCGGACTGCGAACATCCTGGGATTATTGCTAGTGCTGTCCAAATCCAAAAACGCTTTGGTATAGAAATCGATTATTTCCCGTTGTTTAACACTCGCAATGTCAATAGTGATGATCACGAAACTGTTGTTGATCTGTTAGTACAACATTTGCAACCACGAACCCGCATGGTGATGCTCAGTCATATTTGCTGGAATACAGGTCAGGTTTTGCCATTACAGGCGATCGCTACAGCTTGCCATGCTCAGAATGTATTAGTTGCTGTTGATGCTGCACAATCGGTGGGTGTTCTGCCCCTTAACCTCTCAGAAATTGCCGCAGATTTCTACGCTTTTACTACCCATAAATGGTGGTGTGCGCCTCTCGGATTAGGAGCATTGTATATCCGTCCTGAAATCTTTGATCAAATTGAACCTGTGTTTGTGGGTTGGCGCGGGTTGACTGGTAAAAATCCGATTCCTCAATGGAAGCAAGATGGTGCTAAGTTTGAGGTGGCTAGCTCAACCTATACTCTCTATGAGGCTTTACGCATGGCGATCGCCCATGCCAATAGCTGGGGTACACAACAGCAACGCTATGAACGCATTTGTAAATTGAGCCAGATTTTATGGCAAAGACTAAATTCTTTACCTCACATTGATTGTGTACGTCAACTGCCCCCAGATTCAGGATTAATTTCCTTTCAAATTAATCGAGAAATAGCTAAAAGTGCGATCGCACAAAAATCTCATGGCTTAATTGCGAGACAATTGGAAATTGAACAACAAATCTTGATCCGCGCCCTGCCTGAACCTGATTGCTTAAGAGCTTCGGTGCATTATCTAACTTCGCTTGAGGACATTGAGCATCTAGTTTCGGCGATCGGCAACCTAATCTAAGCGATGATGTACAATTTCTCACGATTTGCGAATCAATCCTTAAAATTAATAAAATACCTATAAAGTTCCTGTCATGTCTCTATTTTCCCAATCTCCTCAACAAAATCAAGACAAAAAAAATGAGACATTATCGCGATCGCAAGTTCTTATTGCTATGGCGGTTACCGCGATTATTTTTCTAGGAATTTCTAAGGGTTGGGTGTACTTAACAGGTATCCCAATGGTGTCGCTGTATTGGCAACCTGAACATGGAGCGATCGGTGTGGGTATTGGCGTGGGAGTAGCTTTGCTCAGTAGTTTAATTTATGAAATATGGGAAAGTTATCGCATTGCGGCTCAAGAATATTTAGAAATGGTACTCAAGCCACTAGAACCAATTGATTTAATTTGGCTAGGTTTATTACCGGGATTAAGTGAAGAAATGCTTTTTCGTGGGGTGGCATTACCTGCACTCGGTATGAATGGAGTTGCTCTAATTATTACTAGTGTCGTATTTGGGGCGCTACACATGGCAAATGCCAAACATTTGTCATACACAGTTTGGGCGATCGCTGTGGGCATGATGCTCGGTGCTATCACCATGTACACAGGTAATCTTTTATCAGCGATCGTTGCCCATGTCCTCACCAATTCTCTTTCAGGCATTATTTGGAAATTTAAGCAATCTAAAGCTGTATAAATCCAAAAACAAGTGATTTGCGGCGCTTCGCGCCGCAACTCACTTGTTTTTGGGTTTGTCTTAAAACAAACAGCGAAATCTATAAGTAAGTAGGCTTAATTGAATATAAAACCCTAAAACCTGTGGCGCACGCTGCGCGTGCGCCACAGGTTTTAGATCTGGGTTTTAATTATGCCGAGATACTTAACTTAATAATTCTTACATTTTTTTATAGGATAATCATGGTAAAAACTAATATATATTTCGCATATTTCAAGTTCATTTTTTTAGAGATTTAATTCTATGAAAGCGCTCACGAAATTTTCGATCGCTACTGCTGCTATAGCCCTTTCCACATTAGCAAGCAGTGCTGCTCAAGCGATCTCAGTCACACAAACCAATGATCTTACTGCTCTCAAGAATGCCATAACAGCAGGCAATGGTGGTATTGTCATTAATTCAATCTCTATTTCAGGTCAACTGGGACAATTTGGAACTTACACCAACCTGAGTGGTACTTACGGTATTGGTAGTGGCATAGTCATCAGTACTGGTAATGTGAATGATTACAACACTGGCGCTAACACATCGGCAGAAAAGACTACCGTTTATGGTATTGGTGGTACTCCTACTCAGCAGGCTCTTCTCTCACCAATCACAGGCAGCCTATCTCATTTTGATGTTGCCCAAATTGAGATTGATTTCGACTTGCAGAATGGTTTTGACACGATCTTTTTCAATACAGTATTTGGCTCTGAGGAGTTTCCTAAATACGTTAATCAATATGTCGATGGGTTTGGATTATTCGTCAATGGACAAAATATTGCATTTTCTGGTGGTCAGCCCGTCAATATCAATAATTCGAGTATGACCCCTTTGGATGGCACAGAATTGAATGGTGTATTAGCTCCAAATAACAATCCTGTACTTACTTTCTCTAAAGTTTTAGGAAATGGGAGCAAAGGAAATAAATTGACCTTTATCATTGCCGACACTAGAGACGCATCTTTAGATTCCACTGCCTATTTCTCAGCGCTTGGTGGTGCGGTTCCCCAGCCAGTCCCAGTCCCTCCAGCAGTGGCAGGAGTCATCTTGGCAGGAGGTTTGCTCTCTCGTAAATTGATCAAGCGCTCTTCCAAAAATAAGAAAGTAGAAATAGTCGCGTAGATTATTTGTGATTCTCAAATAGAACCAAAAGCTGTGGCGCACGCTGCGCGTGCGCCACAGCTTTTGGGGTTTTATATTTAACCCACATTCCGCTCTTATTTTACTGAAAAAAATATTTAGAAAACAAATCCTTATACAGTAAGTATTTTGGGCTTTCGTCAGAAAAATAACACTATCTTAATATTGTCAATAATGACGTACTAATAGGAGTCATTATCATTAATTTTCCAGAAAATCGCTGAAACCCTCATTGTCTCGTTGTAAATATTTTTAGGCCTCCATTACGAGCGGAATGTGGGATTTAATTGTGCCTAGCTACTTACTAATCAAAACCCAAGAAGTAAATGGCGGTGCGAAGCACCGCCATTTACTTCTTGGGTTTTGATTTTAAAAGCACAAAATAGCGTAGCTATTTTGTGCTTTGGTATTATTTGCCCATACCCAATTGTTGAGCCTTTTGGTAAACCTTACCTTCAGTTAATAGCGAAGGCGCAATTACTACTTCTACCTGTTGCATCTCGCGGATATTAGCTGCACCTAGAGTTCCCATGCTGGTTTTAAGTGCGCCCAAGAGGTTATGAGTGCCATCATCAAGCCCCGCAGGCCCGCGCAAAATTTGCTCTAGGGAACCTGTTGTCCCCACCTTGATTCTAGTACCGCGTGGCAATACTGGGCTAGGTGTTGCCATGCCCCAGTGGAAGCCACGACCAGGAGCTTCTTTGGCTCTGGCAAAGGGAGAGCCAATCATGACGGCATCCGCACCACAGGCGATCGATTTACAAATGTCTCCCCCTGTAATCAAGCCACCATCGGCAATGATTGGCACATATTTACCAGTTTCTTTGAAAAAGTCTTCACGGGCGGCGGCACAGTTGGCAACGGCGGTAGCTTGGGGAATACCTACACCAAGTACACCTCTGGAGGTACAGGCAGCTCCAGGACCAATACCAACGAGTACACCTGCGGCTCCTGCTCTGAGCAATTCTAAGGTGACATCGTAGGTGACACAGTTGCCCATAAGCACTGGGATGGGCATATCTTGGCAGAATTTAGCGAGATCGAGGGAAACGAGTCCTTCGGCAGCGATATGAGTGGTGGAGACAACAGTGGATTGTAAGAAAAACAAATCACAACCTGCTTCGGCGGCGATTAAACCATATTTAAAAGCATTGACAGGAATGCTGCTAGCGCAAGCAATACCACCTTTCTCTTTGATTTCACGGATACGTTTTTGAATCAGTTCAGGCTTGACGGGTTCGGCGTAAAGCTGTTGCATAAGTGAGACAAATTCAGTAACTCCCACGGATGCAATTTTTTCTAAGATGGGTTGGGGATCGTCGTAGCGAGTTTGGATACCATCAAGGTTGATTACCCCTAATGCACCTAACTCAGACAGTCTTACTGCTGCATCGACATCGACAACGCCATCCATAGCGCTAGCGATGATCGGAATTTCACGACGAATGCCCCCAACTTCCCAAAATGTATCGGCAACGTTGGGATCGAGGGTTCTGCCCCCTGGTACTAATGCAATTTCGTCGATGCCATAGGCTCTGCGAGCAGTTTTACCGCGCCCAATTTGAATGTCCACTGTTTGTACTCTCTAGGATTTGATGTAGTAGTTGCTAAGGTTTGCGTAAAAATCTTGCATTTCAAGATCTACGCTAAGGGTGAATGTTTTAAACAGCGATCGCAGGATCATTGCTGCTTGAGTTGTGCTTTTTTTTACAGAAAATCTTAATATTTTCTTAAGATACTGTTGCTTATTGATTAATGATAGCTAATTAGTGCGATGGGAGGTTATTTTTTAAGAGGAGTGCTAATTATCCCTGTCTTCAAAAATAGCAAATCTAACCGATGGCTGAATTTTTTAATACCTATGGCTTTCTAATTGTATCGGCAATTTTTGGTGCAATTCTAGGGATTTCTGTCTATTTACCATTGATGGCAGGGCAGTTATCATTGGCGACACCGGGGTTTTATGCCTTGGGTGGATATATCGCGGCGATCGCTTCTACTAAGATCTTAACGACCACTACTGGGAATGTACCAATTTGGTGGGTATTGCTAGAAATGTTGGCGGCAGGTGCAGTGTCAGGTTTATTGGCAGTGATTTTGGGGATTCCTGTGTTGCGCCTAAGGGGAATTTATCTAGCGATCGCCACGATTGCCTTTGTTGAGATTTTGCGCGTAGTTGCCTTGAATTTGGAGATTACAGGCGGGGCAGTTGGTATTTTTGGAATTCCTCAGCCTTTTTCATCAACTTTAGAATATTTATGGATTGCTTTGCCATTATTAGGCTTGAGCATGGCATTTATGTATCGCCTCGAAAAAATTCGGGTGGGACGAGCTTTGATTGCCATTCGTGAGGATGAACTAGCTGCTGATTCGATGGGGATCAATCCCACCTATTACAAAGTATTAGCCTTTACCCTAGCTGCCATCTTGGCGGGTATCGTTGGAGCCGTGAGCGCCCATTTCCTGAATACATGGAACACTCGTCAGGGAACTTTTGATGCCAGTATTATCTTCTTAGCTTTTGTCTTGGTTGGTGGTTCTCGCACTTTTTTGGGACCTGTGGTTGGTGGCATTATTCTCACCGCTTTACCTGAAGCTTTGCGAGGACTTGCCAATACTGGAGTCCCATTATGGTTAGGACAATTCCTGAAAGATGGTCGCCTAATTATTTTTGGGGTGCTGATTGTAGTTGGCACAATCTTTTATCCCAAAGGCATCATTACGCCAGAGTTTTTAGTCTGGTGCAAGCGGAAAACTCAAAATGTATTTGCTAAATCTAAACAAGGGGCTTAAGCCCTTTGTCTCGGCGATAGGGAGTCAATATGTCACAAGGCAATATAGATAATCGGCGATCGCTCCGAATTGTTAGGTATCTTGCTTTAACTGCAAGCTTACTGGGGATCTATGCGATCGCTAGTCCTGCCTTTAGTAAGCTACCTTGCATCGTTAACTGTCAGACAGAAGCTGCTAATGAATTACTGAATAAGAATAAGGCGATCGCGAGTTTAATTAATCTCAAACAACTTGATAAAAAGGCGATCGCTTTAGTTATTGAAAAATCAAAATATAAACTCACGGTTTACTATCAGAAAAAGCCAATTAAGTCATACGCGATCGTTCTCGGCGCAAATCCGAGAGATGACAAACTACGCCAAGGTGACAAGCGCACTCCTGAAGGTATTTTTCGTGTCAAAGAGCTTTACTACCATTCGGAATGGTCAAAATTTATTTTGCTAGACTATCCCAATCAGGATTCATGGCGCAAGTTCTCACAGGCGAAGGCTAGAGGTGAAGTGAAAGCTAGCGATGATATTGGTGGCGAAATTGGGATTCACGGGGTCGAGAAAGGTCAAGACTGGCTAATTGATCGCAAAATTAACTGGACTTTGGGCTGTGTATCACTCAAGAATAAAGATGTGGATGAGATTTATCCGCTCTTACAACGCGGAACCACCATTGAAATCTTCCATTAAACACCAAAAAAGAGGCGGCGCAAAGCGCCGCCTCTTTTTTGGTGTTCTAAGCAAAACTTTCATTGCTACAATAACTTAAGAAAATCGAGATTTCCATAAACTAGATTAACAAGATCAAGCATCAATAATTTCTTATGGACGATCGCAGTAAGACAACCCTAGCCATTCAACAAGTAACTCGTCGCTTTGGGGGATTAGTGGCAGTTAATGAGGTGTCTTTTGATGTACAGGAAAATGAAATCTTTGGTGTGATTGGACCGAATGGTGCTGGCAAGACGACTCTATTCAATACGATTACAGGATTAATTGCGCCTAGTAGTGGTAAGGTTCTCTATGAGGGAACAGAAATTACTAATCGTCGTCCACATCAAATTGCGAAGTTCGGCATTGCGCGAACGTTTCAGAATATTCGCCTATTTAGTGAATTATCAGCATTAGAGAATGTGGCGATCGCTAGACATCTCAGCACCACTACAGGTATTTGGAATGGAGTTTTAGGGTTGCCACCAACCCATCAAGAAGAAAAGCAAACCTACGATCGCGCTTTGGAATTATTGGAACTTGTAGGACTCAGCGATCGCCGTGATGTCAAAGCTAAAAACTTCTCCTATGGTGATCAACGCCGCCTTGAGATTGCTCGCGCCCTTGCTCTCCAACCCAAGTTATTACTACTAGATGAACCTGCCGCAGGAATGAATCCTAACGAGAAAGGACAATTAAGCGACTTTATTCGCAGTTTACGCGATCGCTTTGCCCTGACAATTCTTTTAATCGAGCATCATGTTCCTTTAGTGATGGGACTATGCGATCGCATTGCCGTTTTAGATTTTGGTCAACTAATTGCGATCGGTCAGCCTGAAATTGTCAAAAGCGATCGAGCAGTAATTGAGGCATATCTTGGTGATGAAGGTTAACAGCCTCATCACTTTTTGCTATCTCCAGAATTTCGCCAGTCGTGGCGATCGCTAATCACAAAACCTCTCTCTGACTAAACTTTGCCTAAACTAATCCCAAATAAATTATTGAGGCGATCGCGTACCCATGACAAAGCCGCATAGTGAGATCTCTGTAATTCCTCCTCATTCAGCAATCCGAGACTAATTAAAACCTGCTGACGCTCTGATAATTTCAGAGCAATCTGTTCTCCTAAAGCTTTATGCTCATTTAAAAGTTTTTGCAACTGTTGACGTTCAACGACAAACAGAACTGTATCTGCCGTTAAGGCTTTAACACTTGCTGTGCGAGGTGTACCCGTTAAGAGGGAAATCTCACCAAAAAATTCTCCTTCCCCTAAGGTCGCGATCGTCTGATTATTCTTTTCTGAAAAGACTTCTACAGCTCCAAATAAAATAATGTAGAACTCTTCACTGGGTTCATTTTCTTGGCAAATAATCTGTCCAATATCAAAATGCTTGCGATATCCCCTAGCAATTAGGGCAAATAATTCCACTTCGGTACATCGTTCAAAATAAGAAATCTTTCTCAGTAAATCGCGGAGATTTTTGCTATTGATTTCATGGGTAGTTGATGCGATCGCTAATTTGGGAATTTCACTAGCTTTCAAATTTTGTGATTGGGCATTAGCTTCTGGACTTTGTGGATAGAGAACCTGTTGCAACCCTTCAGGATTACGAACTATGATTTCTCTAGTGGGGAATGGGATACGAATGCCTTTGTCTCTAAATTCGTAAGCAATTCTAAAGTTGAGAGAACTACGGATAGGTTCGTTGGCATCAGGATCAGTAATCCAAACAAGTAACTCAAACTCAAGAGATTCTTTACCAAATTGTTGAAACCAAACTTCTGGAGGTGGATTGGACAATACACGCGGTTCGTGGCGAGCTGCGGTAAGTAGAGTTTCTGTTAAGACTAATAGATCAGTGTCATAGGCAACACTTACAGGAATATGAATGCGGCAAGTATGACCTGAATAGCTCCAGTTGACGGTGTTATTTTCGATGAAGCGTTGATTTGGCACGATCACAAATAAATCATCTTCAGTCCGAATAATTGTGGAGCGAATAGAAATTTTTTCAATTGTGCCTTTAAGTTCACCAATCTCAACGTAGTCACCAATTTTGATGGTTTGCTCAAAAAGTAAGACTAGCCCACTAATAAAATTGCTGGCAATATTTTGTAAACCAAAGCCAATTCCAATTCCCACTACCCCTGCGATTACAGCTAGGGAACTGAGGTTAATCCCAGCCGTTTGTAAAATAATTACACTGCTAATCGTGATTAATACATATTTGATAAATATAGTAATAGCTTCTTGGAGTCCCCAATTAATGCGAAATCGGGTGAGAAGCGATCGCCGCAGGATTTCACTTACCAGTTTTGACACAAAAAATGCCAGAACAATCAGTCCTAGCAACATAGCGATCGAGGCGATCGAAAACTTAGCTCCTCCAATATCTAAAATTTGGGCTGTGAAGATTTCATATAATTTTGTTAATACAACATCCATTTTGCGTTTATTTCTCCACAACCATGTCGTACTTTGTAGCAACCCAGTAAGTTTTTTTAATCAAAAAAAATGGCAATGCCATTTTTTTTGATTTTTCTTATATAGTTGCCTTTAACTTACTTGCTTGCAAAATGCTTTAGCTTCGTAATCTACTTCTGTATTTTATAAACTACTGTAGCAGTTGCGTTGGGAATTTCTGATGTTTTGAGTTTGACATTGATTTTGCCTAAACCCTCCATAGTTCCAATCCACACCTGTTGATCATGAACTAGCAAATTAATCACTGAGCTACTAGGTAAGTTATAGATGGATGATGTAATTGCTCCATTGTAAGTATTAGCAAGTACCAAACCGTCTCTCATACCAATCCATAGTTCGCCATTTTTATTACTTGCTAGAGCTACAATGTCGCGACCTGTTACAGGATTAATCCGAGCGATCGCCTTATTGTTTTTAGGATTAATTTCAATTACGTTGCGGGGTGTGCCTGCCCAGATTTTGCCTGACGGTTCAACAGCAAGGGCTTGGACAATTTGACCTGAAACAAAAGGAATCTGGGCAGTAATTTTGGCTGTCCCAGGATTAATTTTAATTAAGCCATTTAATGTCCCGACCCAAAGATTGCCAGCGAGATCAATTTGCATAACATTAGCGGCTGTCCCCGGAATATTAGGCAGTCGCGCATAGGTTTCGGAATTGAAAGGACTGATCCTTGTAATTCCTTGATCGGTTCCTACCCAAATAAAACCTGCGCGATCGATCGCTAAACTCAAAATTCGACTGGAAGATAGTTGGATCGCAATATTTTCGATTTTGCCTGAGTCAGGGTCGATCTGGTACAAGCCTGAAGTTGTACCGACCCAGAAAAAGCCACGATTGTCTTCTAATAATGCGGTGATTGTGGAATTTGGTAATGACATGGAGGCGATCGCCGATCCTGTGCGTCGATCCAGTTGAATCAATCCTTGCCAAGTCCCAACCCAAAATCTACCCTGACTATCAACTAAGGTGCAGCTAATCCGACCATCTAAACTCGTTGATGGTGTGCGGGCAATAAGACTATGAGCATTTGTGAACTGTGGCAAAACTTCCGCAGCGATCGCGCTGACCACAGGCAAGCTGGCTAGGGTACTAACCGCTAGACTTAGGGAAATTTTAGCTAATGAGCTTGATATTGAATTTGATCTAACTTTCGTTGTGAACATCCTTACCACCATAATCCAGATGCTTATGAACCCTTTTTAAGGGTCAGATATTAGCACAACATGAGTTAAATATGGTGACTTTAGGGTTTAGGTGCTGGTTGAGTGGGCGGCGGCACAGGTATCTCAGGTTGGACAGGCTGAGGTGGTGGCTCTAAGGGGGCAGGTTGTTGGGGCGGTGGCTCGATGGGAGTTGCTACAGGATTAGTAGTTATAGGTGCAGGTTCAACGACTTGGGTGGGGGCGCGTTGAGGTGTAACCGTCGTAGCAGCAGGAATAGGATCGTTTGACCTCGTAGAATTTGGCGATGTCGTTTCTGGTGCTTTCGCGGCAGTTGGCTCTTCCCGTCTAGGTTGTTCTACAGGTCTGTCGCGGCGATCGCTATCGGCAGAGCCTGAAGTGTAAGTTACTTTAGAATTGTTATTTTCTTTAGGAGTAGCTGGTAAGTCCGAACGACGGAACTGGATGGTACTTGC
The DNA here is from genome assembly GCA_963703315.1 of uncultured cyanobacterium. Classification (GTDB taxonomy): domain Bacteria; phylum Cyanobacteriota; class Cyanobacteriia; order Pseudanabaenales; family Pseudanabaenaceae; genus Pseudanabaena. The sequence continues at coordinate 1,495,432 of OY969811.1, forward strand.
TTCCTTGACCGTTGAGGTTACCCCGAACTCTGAGGTGATTTGCGATAGGCTAGCCAACTGCGTGCTAAATCCAAAAATTAGAGAATTATTAGCGATACGTTTATCAATGGTTTCTTTGTCAATGCGTTTTGGTGCAGAAGCTTTACCATCAGCTTTAATCCTAATTTCTTCGCCCTTACCGATGGTCACCACTTCTGAGGTACTTTTTAACAAAACGTTAACAGTGCCATCTAGAGCAATTACCCGCCGCTCTTCAGCAGCCTTGGCGGGTATTTCGAGATATACAGTGCCATCATTACTAGAAATTTCGCCAAAGGGAGTTTGGACTAAGGCTGGGGCTTTGCGATCGCTTGCTGCCCATGCGACTAAACGCCCAGAAGTAAACTCAACTTGGTTTTGAGGTTTGAGGGTTAAGCTCGAATTGCCCCCAATTCTGATGATTGCCCCACTGCGTAAGGAGATTTGAGCGGTTGAAGATTCTTCAGTACTGACACTTTCATTAACCTTGAGCGGCACACCGACGGTTGCAGGTCTTGCGGATGCAGCATTCAAGTATCTCACTCGTACAGGATAGCTACGAATTTCACTAATTTCGGCGATCGCTTCTGTTGGTAAAGCCTCAGAGCTAAAGGGTTTAGCAGGCTGACTGATCGTACAACTAGGCAGCGTTATTGCTGTCAGAAATAAGATCAGAAGAGGCGCGTATTTTCCAAAAGAGCGCCCAGAGATTTTGAGTAACTGCCAAAGCTGCATCGTAAATTTTTTGTAGAGTCTACAAATCCAGTTTTTTCGCTATACTAGAAAGTCTGGTTAAAACCGTAACTTCTAATGTATCTATATTAGTTCTAACATCGTTGTTTGACCATAGTTAGTAGTAATTCTCATAATGATTAATGAAAGTTTGCTGATTAGTAGCTCAGCATAAGTAAACTTAAAACCTAGAAGCTTGTGCCGCCCGCTACGCGGGCGGCACAAGCTCTGATTTTGGGTTGTAACTATGTTGAGCTAGGTAGTCTACTTTCATAGATCTCAATTATCTTTAAACGAGTAAGAGTCAAAAGCACATGGCAAAGAGTAATTTGCAGGTCATGCTGACCAAAAATGTTACAAAATTAGGTAAACTTGGCGATTTAGTATCCGTTGCGCCTGGTTATGCTCAAAATTTCCTCATACCTCAAGGTATGGCTATCCGCGCCACCACAGGTGTTGTTAAAGAAGTTGAAAGACGTAAAGAAGTTGAGCGTCAACGCTTGATCGCGATTCGTCAAGAAGCTGAAAGCCGTAAGACTGCGCTTTCGACCATCGGCGGCTTTATTATTAAGAAAAAAGTCGGTGAAGGTAATGCGATTTTCGGTACTGTGACCGATCGCGAAGTTGCTCAATTGATTACCGCAAAGTCGATGTTAGAAATCGATCACCGCGACATTACGATTCCTGAAATTAATCAAACAGGTACTTATGATGTGTCGATCAAGCTTCATGCTGAAGTTACGGCAACTATCAAAGTTCAAGTTATTCCTGAATAATTTCAAAAAAGCAGTGCTTTTTTATGGCAAGGGGCTTAAGCCCCTTGTTTATTTTTTTCCTTATTTTGTTGTACTTTTGGCGAGTTCTACGGCTAAGGCGATCGCCTCGATCATACTGGCAGGATCAGCAATGCCCTTACCTGCAATATCAAAGGCAGTACCATGATCGGGGGATGTTCTGACAAAAGGTAGTCCAATCGTGGTATTCACAGCCCGATCAAAGGCTAACAGCTTGACGGGAATTAACCCTTGATCGTGGTACATGGCGAGATAGGCATCATAGCCAAGCCCTACCCGATCGCGATCGCGCCAAGCCTTCGCAGGATTGACCCACATCGTATCGGGCGGGATCGGATTGGTAAGCTGCACATAAGGATGTTGTTGGCGATAGCGATCGATTAATGGTTGTAACCAATCAAGTTCTTCGCGTCCTAGTTGACCCTGTTCACCGCTATGGGGATTGATTCCTGCGATCGCAATTCGTGGATTACTAATCCCAAAATCCTCTAGTAGAGATCGGCGCAATAATTCTAATTTCTGCTCGATTAATGCAGGATTTAGCTGCTTCGTGACTTCACTTAAAGGGATATGCACCGTTGCTAGCAAAGCCCGTAACACCCAATCCGTATGGGGCGATTTGCCCACAAATAACATTCCAAAATCATCAACTTGGCTACGCTCAGCTAACAATTCAGTTTGTCCTGCATAGTGATGTCCTGCTTGATGCCACAAGGATTTGGCGATCGGACTCGTGACGATCGCCGCAAATTTCCCCTCTAATGTCTGAGCGATCGCGGTATCTAGGTAAGCAAAACTAGCGGCTCCACTGGCTTTATTGCCTGTACCTAACATAATTTCGCTATTAGTGGGAATATCCACAATCTCTAACTTTTGGGGATCGGCAATTGGTAAGTTGCTATGCTGTTTTAATAAGCTATAAGTTTCCATAAGATATCGGTGATCGCCAAACACCGTAAACTCAGCATCTAAAGCAACTATAGCGGGATCGGCAAGAGACTTTAGAATGATTTCCGTCCCGATTCCTGTGGGATCACCTATAGTGAGAGCTATTCGATTTTTAGAATTGTTCATTTTAAGTAATTTGCCAAATTCTCCAAAAGTTTAGTCCACGCGATAAGATCGTAATTCGCCTTTAGCCCTCTTGATCACAACCAACAATGTCTGTTGATATTTCCTTAGAAACACTCTGGAATCAAGTCCTCGAACTTCTTGAAAGCCAACTTAGCCGCCCTACATACGAAGGATGGATCAAGACCGTTGTGGCTGATGAGCTTACGGCTGACCGCTTGACGATTCGCACGCCCTCAGTTTTTGCAAAAAACTGGCTGCATAAATATTATGTTCAGAATATTACCGATGCCGTTACCGAAATTTTAGGCTATCCCGTAGAAATCCACATTGAGGCGGCTCCCAGTGCTGAGGTAACCAGTGGGCAACCTGAGTTAAATCTGGAGCTAGATAGCAATGAAGCTAGTCAAGATGGGATGTTAGAAACAGCGATCGCGGCTGAGGCTGTGCAAGCAATGGCGGCGGCAATCCCGACCAGCAATACTCAAAACCATACCGAAACCAATGGCACTGCACCGCGTCCTAGCAATCTCAATCCGAAGTACAATTTCAATCGCTTTGTAGTTGGTTCGACAAATCGCATGGCTCATGCGGCAGCACTAGCAGTATCAGAGCTACCCGGTCGCGAGTTTAATCCTTTATTTTTATGCGGTGGTGTGGGCTTAGGTAAAACGCATCTGATGCAAGCGATCGCCCATTACCGTCTGGAAATCGAGCCAAAGGCACGCATTGCCTATGTTTCCACTGAGCAGTTTACCAATGATTTGATTTCGGCAATTCGCAAAGACAGTATGCAAAGATTTCGGGAGCTATATCGCGAAATCGATATGCTAATTGTTGATGATATTCAGTTTATCGAGGGTAAGGAATATACCCAAGAAGAGTTTTTCCATACTTTTAATACGCTGTACGAAACAGGTAAACAAATCGTACTAGCAAGCGATCGCCCACCTGCTCAGATTCCCCGTTTACAAGAACGTCTTTGCTCGCGTTTCTCAATGGGATTGATTGCCGATATCCAAGTTCCTGATCTAGAAACCCGCATGGCAATTTTGCAAAAGAAAGCCGAATATGATCATCTGAAAATTCCTACTGATGTACTACATTACATTGCTGCCAGTTACACTTCCAATATTCGGGAATTGGAAGGAGCATTAGTCAGAACCGTTGCCTATATCTCTATTTCAGGATTACCGATGACAGTAGAGAATGTCGCGCCCGTTCTCAATCCGCCCAAAGAACCAGTGGAAGTATCGGCAGAGATGGTTTTGAGTGTGGTTACGGAAACACTGAATATTGATCTGGCGGATTTACTAGGCAATTCGCGCCGCAGAGAAATTAGCCAAGCCCGACAATATGTGATGTATCTGATGCGTCAGCATACTAATCTCAGTTTGCCCAAAATCGGTGAAGCGGTAGGGGGCAAAGATCATACAACAGTGATGTATAGCTGCGAAAAGGTCGCGCAATTACAATCTACTGATGGTGATATTGCTCAGTTGTTGAGGCAATTAAGCGATCGCATCTACTTCATTGCTCAATCCAAAAACTAGCTAAAAATTAGTATGGCTGCTCCCTTACCCATTGGCTTCCCATCTCCCACACCTCATGACATCATCGAAGTCAAGCAATATCCTGCCTATCGTTCAGGTACATACACCTATGAGGGGGATTTTAGTCAAGCAACTCGCTATTCCTTCAATCCTCTATTTCAACATATTAGTAGCAATAATATTGCCATGACTACACCTGTGGAGGCTCGTTATCCAGCTTCGACAATTGATCAACCAATGCAACAGGGAAAAGTAAAAGTCTCTTTTTTGTATAACAATAACGCCATCAGTCCACAGCAAATATCACCAGACATTCAAGTAGAAGATCATGCACCAATGTTAGTTGTGAGTTTAGGAATACAGGGAGCTTATGGTTATGAGAGCTATCAAGGACATATTGAGAAGTTAAAGAATTGGCTAGCCAATCATCCCGAATATGAAATTGCAGGAGAGCCAAGAGAATTTCTCTACGATTCGCCTTATACTCCTGCACCATTAAAACGCCGCGAAGTTCAGATTCCTATTCGTAAATCTAGCCAGTAGTTGGGTAAGATCAACTAAGTAGCTCAGCATAGTTAAAACCCAAAACCAGAGCTTGTGCCGCCCGCTACGCGGGCGGCACAAGTTTCTAGGTTTTAAGTTTACTTATATAGCTGTAGTCAGTTATGTTAGGACAAAACCAAAACCCAAAAGAGAGTTGCGGCGCGAAGCGCCGCAACTCTCTTTTGGGTTTTATGTCTTAACGTGCTTGGCTATGGCTATACCTAGCTACTTAGCTAACTACAAGATTTAAGGCGATCGCATCTTTAATACGCTGAATCACAAAATCTTTGTCTAAATAGGAAAGCAAACTACCAGCCTTAGGTCCACGCTCTTTATTTAAGAACGTGTAGTAGACTGCTGCAAAGGCATTCTTCTGAGAAATTTCCACTTGCTTGGAAGTACTAAACAATAGAGTTTGCAGTTCTTCACCTTCCCAATTAAGATCACCAGCGAGATTAGTTGCTAATGCTTTCAGATAAGTTACTTGCTCGGCGGTGAGGGTTTTTGCTTTTTCAGGAATCGAGTCGAGATAGAGAACTAGTTTTTCTTCTTCATCGGCATAGTCTTGCAGCCATTTCTTACCAACACGAATGCGATCGCGTACCACTTCCCAGTCGCGATCGCTGAGTGGATTCGCACTTCTAGCCACAATTTCGGCTTCAAGATCGAGGTGAGGGATTTGTAATAAAGAAATCAAGGTGCTGAAGTCAAAAGCTTGATAACCTTCCACTTTCTCATCCAGATTCAATTGCGAATAAATGAGAGGTACTAATTCTTCTTGAGCCTTCTCATCTTTGACCGTATCTGCTTGATATTTATCAATCAAAGTGTCGTAGTCACGGAACAGGCGTGTCACTGTCTCATAGTTAGGCATGAAATTAATCACGCTACGAGGCTGTGTCCGCAACATCAAGAAGCGTAGTAATTCAGGTGGTAACAGATCCGCAATTTCTTTCGCACTAGAACCAACACCTTTAGAAGAACTCATCTTGGTTCCATTTACCAAGATAAACTCGTAAGGTGCATGGGTGGGTGGATTCTTCTTCAAAACTTTGCGGCAAATGGAATTAGCGACATCACGGGAACCACCTTTTTGAGAGTGATCCTTACCAGCGAGTTCAATCGACACGCCAACAACTTCCCATTTAGCAACCCATTCCACTTTCCAAGGCAATTTACCATTACCATCAAAGGGTGACATCCAACCTGTATGACCGCAACCCTTGACATATTCCATTGCATTGGGTTGACAGGTGTAGAACACTTTGCCATCTTGGTAATCAGTGACAACTGTAGTTGCGATTTTGCCGCAGTTCTCGCAAATGGTTTGGAAAGGATACCAATTTGAGGGGCGATCGGCTTTGCTGATTTCTTTATAGGATTCGCGGACGAGATGAGCGTTATTTAAGAACAAATCAATGTATGAGTTCATTTTGCCAGAACGATAGAGATCGCGCAGGTAATAAATTTCGGGACGCACACCTAAATGCTCGAATACTTCCAGAAATTCGCCCATGAAGTATTTGGCGTAATCAGTGGCTACTGTCTCATCAGGTGAAGGAACATTGCAGAGAGGCTGTCCTAGATAGGGTGCAAATTTGGCTTGATCTAAATAATGGGGTACGGTGTCGAGTGCGTCATAGTCATCAACACCGTAGGTAAAGGTAACGGGTTTACCTGCGTGTTTGAGGGCGCGATAGATCGCATCGTGAATCACAACCCCGCGCAAAGAGCCGACATGGACGCGCCCAGAGGGGGTTTTGGAGTCGTTAACTATAATGCGATCGCCGCTTGCATCTGCTGCAAATTTATCCGCCCAAAACATAGTGGTAATTATCCGAAAGTCTTTCAAAAGTATAAGTGTGGCGCGTAAATTTGCCTATTTAGAAAATTTTGCGCCTTATCTAGTCTAACAGGATTAAATTTTTTCTGACTCCAAATTTTTTCGATCTATAGCTTTTAAGAGTTGTGAGAGGCTCACAACTCATTTCGGATGGCTTTAGCCCACTGAGATATAATTTAAAGTAGTTCACTTGCTAAGAGTTGTATATGCTAGACAAACGCGACTATACCCTGATCATCGATAAAAGTGGCAGTATGTCAAACACTGACAGAGGCACTAATAAAAGTCGATGGGAAACGGTCAAGGAATCTACGCTTGCCCTTGCTCGTAAATGCGATCAGCTAGATGCAGACGGGATTACAGTATATTTATTTTCAGGAAAATTCAAGCGTTATGATAATGTCTCGGCAACCAAAGTCGAGCAGATTTTCCAAGAAAACGATCCGATGGGTGGCACGAATTTGACCGCAGTTTTGCAAGATGCGATTAACAATTTCTTTCAACGTAAAAAAGCTGGTCAAATTAAATCAGGGGAAACAATTCTGGTGATTACGGATGGAGAGCCAGACGATCGCCGTTCTGTGTTTGAAGTCATTATCGAAGCTACGCGAAAGTTAAGTTCTGATGCGGAACTTGCTATCTCCTTCATTCAAGTTGGTTCTGATGCCAATGCTACTGATTTCCTCAAGGCTCTAGATGATAAGTTACAGAGTATCGGTGCAAATTTTGATATTGTTGACACGATTACTTTGGGTGACATGGAAGATATGACGCTTTCAGAAGTGTTGTTGAGTGCAGTTAATGATTAGGTTTTGACTCTTTAGGAATCACTCAATAGCCCTGTAATAAATTACGGGCTAACAGCTTAAACCCGTTGAAACGGGTTAATCATAGCAACTCTTTAGTCTGCTTTAGCCGACTTTAGCTTTGAGCCAAGAACTTTAGTTCTTGGAGTTGCGTAATTGCTATTTTTATAGAGTTGTCAATATTGAAGATGAGATAGATAAATTCAATGGAATCTCTTGAGTCCATTCTTACGGATCTGCATGGTAAATACAAAGATCCTGATGAGGCTAAACCCAATGCTGCTAAGCCGAATGATGCTGAGCAGGTAAGCGCGAGTTTACCAAATCAACCGATCGCATTGTCTAGTCCTGCTTCTAGTTCTCTTGATCAGTTGTTAAATGATTTGCGGAGTGGTTCGCCAAGTTCTCCGCTTACCACTTCTGAAGTTATGCCCCAACAGTCAATACCTGCAATTAATCACGATTTACAACAGGTAGCGGAGCAACAAAAAGCCAAAGATCAACAGGCGATCGCCAAACAAGCGACGGAATGGCTCAATCAACTTGATCTGCTAGGTGGTGAAGGTTTATGGTTTGAGGAATTTGCAAAAAATTATCCTTCTCGTTTAGAAGCCGCGATCGCCTTACTTCAGTCCCATTAACCTTACACAAGTCTTGCAAAGCAAGGTTTTTGTGAGGTTTATACATTAATCAAATGACTAAATTTTATGCATATCTATCGTCTAGCCGTTTTAAGTGATAACTACGTTTTTGTTCTCCATGATCCTGACAAAAATATCGCGGCAGTGGTTGATCCTGCGGTATCTGAGCCAGTCTTAGCAAAATTAGAAGAATTAGGTGCAGATTTAGTTGCAATTTTTAATACGCATCATCATAGCGATCATATTGGTGGTAACTCGGCATTGATTAAGAAATTCCCCAATGCGGTTGTCTATGGTGGTGAAAAGGATCGCGATCGCATTCCCCATCAGCAAGTATTTTTAAAAGGAGGCGATCGCGTGAGTTTTGGAGATCGGCAAGCTCAAGTATTTTTTGTTCCTGGTCACACCTACGCCCATATTGCCTATTATTTTGAGCCAGTTTCTGATCCAATGGGTGATCAAGGTGGTGAATTATTCTGTGGTGATACTTTGTTTGCAGGGGGCTGCGGTAGATTGTTTGAAGGTACGCCCGCGCAAATGCTCAACTCGATCGACCAATTGCGCCAATTGCCAGATGATACCCGTGTTTGGTGCGCCCATGAGTACACTTTAGGTAATCTCAAATTTGCGTTGACTGTCGAAGCTGATAACCCTGACTTACAGGAACGGATGGTCACCGCTAGTGCGATGCGTCAAAGGGGCGAGGCGACAGTACCTACTACGATTGGTCTGGAAAAGCGGACAAATCCATTTATGCGCTGGGATGTGCCTGCGATTCAGAGATCGGCAGGTATTGATATTCCCGATCGCGTATTTGCTAAAATTCGCGGTCAGAAAGATAACTTTGCTGGTTAATCACCTTAAAACGATATTGAGCTAGTTGCGGCGCGATGCGCCGCAACTAGCTTTTTTGGTTTTGCAATAAAAAAGATCCTCTTTTGCAAAGAGGATCTTTTTTATTATTTTATTAACTGGGGTGCAAGGATTCGAACCTCGGAATGTCTGGACCAAAACCAGATGCCTTACCACTTGGCGACACCCCAATTTGTTTGGGTGCGTTTTACAAATCTCTTTGTTTGCGCGGTAATTACTATAGCAAAGGTAGGTGTGGTTTTGTCAACATATTTTTAAAAAATCTACCAAGAGCATCACAAGAACAGAAGGGCGGTGCTTTGCGCCGCCCTTCTGTTCTAATTGTCTAAAAGTACGGAATCTTTAGATAGGGCAATTTGCAACTTACAGAAGCCATCAATGTGACTAGAAACTTCTTGCAAATGATGCTCAGCCCATGCTTGACCATTACTCACGGGCGTGTCAAACCCATTGGTAAATATATGCACAAGGGGATCGCCAGCATCAGGTAAAACTAAAAACCAATCGCGATCGCTATAAAACACCTTCACGCCATCAATGAGTTCCATCTTTTCACTACCATAGGACTCAACCAAGTGGCGCATGAGTGTACCTTTGATGCTCCAAGGACAGCGCACAATCTGTCGGCGAAAATGACAACGGGGTAGGTGGGTGCGTACCTGCGATAGCGATCGCTTTTGCAAGGTGATCCATTCCATAATTTTGGCAATGCTAAACATGGCATCAAACCCAGGGTGCAATTGCGGAAAAATAAAGCCCATTTCCGCAGAGCCGCCCAATACTACGCCCTCATGACTCAGGCAAGTCCCCATCAAAGCAGTGGGATTTGCCTTTGTGCGAATCACTTTACCACCGTGTTTTTCGGCAATCAGTTCGACCATACCTGAAGCTGAGACAGGCACAACTACGGTTCCGCCTGTTTGGGAAGTCAGCACCATTTCTACCATCAGTCCCGTTAACACTTCATCACGAATCGGCTTTCCTAATTCATCGATCAAGATAAATTTTTCGCCATTGGCATACACCTGTACGCCGAAATTGGCTCTGACCGCTTTGACCACATCGGTTAGTTGGGTCAACATTTTTTCGCGATCGATAGGGGCTGGCGCAATCTCATTGAGACTGGCATTGAGAACGACAACATCAGTACTAAATTTGCCTAAAATTCTTGGTAAGACTGCCCCTGCGACTGCGTAGACATAATCAATGACAATTTTTTTGCAATCGCTAAACCTTATTGCTTCTACGTCAATATTTTTGGCAAAGCCGCTATTGTAATAATCGAGTACACGGGTGGGATAGCTAATTTCGCCAATTTCCTCAATGCGGGCGCGACGAAAGTCTTCTTTAAAGAATGTCCCTTCAATTTTTTTCTCAGTAGCCTTGTTGATGTTAATGCCATTGGAGTCGAGAAACTCAATCATCACACAGTCATTGCGATCGGGGTGTACACGTACATGAATGCCACCGACCACACCAAGACTAGGGGCAATAAATCGCGAGATCGGGATAGCTGTAGCTTCAAGGTTTTCGACATTGATCCCGACAGACATTAATCCTGAAATTAGCGATCGCGTCAGCATTCGACAAATCGTGCGCTGATCTCGCGAAACCATCACATGGGAGTTGGGACGGAGAGTTGCACCATAAGCGGCTCCTAATTTCACGGCAAACTCAGGCGTGATATCGACATTGGCTAAGCCCGATACGCTATGTTGCCCAAACAAATTACGGGAAGCCATTGCCCCCCAAATCAAGTTAGTGGTGAGCGTTGCCCCTGCTTCAACGTGCTTACTGGGCCAAATGCGGACATTTGGAAAAACTCTAGCTTCTTCGCCAATAACTGAGTTGGAACCAACTACGGCTCCTTCCATGACATGAACGCGACGACTAATGCGAGCATTGCGGGCGATCGTGCAAGCCCAGAGATGACATTCTTCGCTAATCATGGCACTATTGCCAATAATCGGGCGTTGCAGGTCGCAGTCAGTACCAATGGTGACGCGATCGCCAATAATTGTACCTGCGGAAATTTTGGTGCGATCGCCAATCGAACAATTACTACCAATCAAGACAGGCGGCTCGATTTGGACAGTGGGTGAAATCACCGTATGCTTGCCAATCCATAGTCCTGTGCGTAGCTGCACATAGTCTAAGTCCAGATGGACGCGCCCCCTGATTGCGTCATACTGCGCTTGTCGATATGCTTCTAGAGAGCCAATGTCGCACCAGTAACCATTGGCAATATAGCCATACATCGGTATGCCCTTGGCTAATAAGAGTGGAAATAAATCGGTAGAAAAATCACTGGGTTCGTTAGCGGGCAGAAAATCTAAAACTTCAGGTTCCAGAATATAAATACCTGTGTTAACGGTATCGGAAAAAACTTCACTCGTGGATGGCTTTTCTAAAAATCTTTGAATGCGATCGTCCTCATCGGTAATCACCACCCCAAAAGCCATCGGATCGCTGACTCTCCTTAAAATTAGAGTCGCCTGAGATTTTTTAGCGCGATGGAATTTGATAGCCGCAGTCAGGTCAAAATCCGTAATGCTATCGCCACTAATGACCATAAATGTACTGTCTAACAGGCTTTCGACGTTTTTGACACAGCCTGCTGTCCCTAATGGTTGATCTTCTTCAACCACGTACATCATATTTACGCCAAAATCGGAACCATCCCCGAAATGTTCACGAATGACATCGGGTAAGTAATGTAATGTCGCAATTACTTCACGAATGCCGTGACGCTTCAATAAATTAAGAATATGCTCAGTAATCGGACGATTTAGCACCGATACCATCGGTTTTGGCAAATCACAGGTAAGAGGACGTAGCCGCGTTCCCGATCCGCCTGCCATCAACACTGCGCGCATAGATCCTCCGAACCGTAATAAGATTAGGGACTAGTATCGTTCAAATTCGCGATAAAACAATGAAAATAAACCTTAATACTGAGGCTGATCCCCAAACAAATTTGGCAGACCAACTTATTGTAGCTTTGGATTTCCCTTCAGCGAGTGAAGCTTTAGATCTATGCGATCGCTTACCCCAAGTTGGTTTCTGGAAAGTAGGTCTGGAGCTATTTATCGCTGATGGTAGTACGGTTTTGCAGGAGTTAAAAGCTCGTCATAAAAAGGTTTTTCTGGATTTAAAGCTTCACGATATCCCTAATACCGTTGCTTCCGCGACTCGCGTTGCCACGAAATATGGTGCTGATTTCCTCACAATTCATGCTGCTGGAGGCAAGGCAATGATGCAAGCAGCACAAGCTGAAGTACAGGGATCATCCACCCAGCTTTTAGCAGTGTCGCTCTTAACGAGCATTTCGGCTATAGAATTAAAATCAGATTTGCAAGTCCCCCTCGCAGTTTCTGAATATGTCTCTAAATTAGTATTCTTAGCTCAAGAAAGTGGATTGAGTGGAGCAGTTTGTTCGCCCCATGAAGTTGCTAATTTGCGATCGCAGTTGGGGGATGATTTCTGTTTTGTGACTCCGGGGGTACGTCCCGCAGGTGCTGCCCTCGGTGATCAGAGTCGAGTGATGACTCCACAACAGGCGATCGCCGCAGGTGCCAATTATTTAGTAATTGGTAGACCGATTAACGCTGCACCTGATCCCGTTGCGGCTTGGGAACAAATTTGCCGAGAACTCAATTAAAAAAAGCTCGCAATGCAAGGATTTAGAGTGGCGGCGCAAAGCGCCGCCACTCTAAATATTTTTTTAAATTGCGTGATTTTTGAGTTCATCCAGAGATACATACTTTAAAGCAGCTTCGTGAGTAGCAGCAAGATCCACAGGTGGGGCAACTCCTGCATCCAAAGCTTCCTTCCATCGTGATGCACATAGACACCAGCGATCGCCCGATTTTAAGCCCACGAAATTAAACATTGGCGCAGGAGTCCTTAAATCATTACCTTGCGCTCTAGTGTAGTCCAGAAACTCATCCGTGACTTGGGCGCATACAACATGGACACCCAGATCTTGCGCTCCTGTTTGACAAAATCCATCCCGATAAAATCCTGTCACTGGCGAGGAACAACATAGCGCCAGATTTTCGCCTAAGACATTTTTGACTACTGCCATAATTTTTAATCTATTTTTGGATAATTTAGAGGGGCAGCGCTTTGCGCTGCCCCTCTAAATTATTTATTGTTTAATTTATGGTACTCAGATTCTGTAACTAGATCTAAATTGGTTTCCACACGATCCAAGAAGACTTTTCCTAGCAAATGATCGTATTCATGTTGAAAGATCCGCGCCACAAAATCAGTTAACTTTGTAATTTGGCGATCGCCTTGACGATCTAGATATGCCACTTCGATTTCTCGGTAGCGTGGCACAAGTCCGCGAATCATTGGCACTGAGAGGCAACCTTCCCATCCCTTTTCGGTTTCCACTGAATGGGAAATGATTTCGGGATTAATCATCGCGGTTGGTTCCATTTGAGGAGCTTTGGGATAACGTTCATTAGGGTGAGACGCAATGATGATTAACTGAAGCGATCGCCCCACTTGAGGAGCCGCTAAACCTACGCCCTTACTTTGCTTGAGAGTAACTAGCATCTCATCAATTAACTTCTGAATTTGGCGATCGCGCACATTCGCGATCGGCTGAGCCGTCTCCCGTAATGCAGAGTTACCAAGCTGATGAATAGTTAGTTTTTTGGTAAATATTTTGTCAATAGCTGAAATCAACATGAATACTTCTTCTTATATAGATTTTGGGGCAACCAGAGCTTATTGGCAAAAATCAGGAGAATTTGGACTCTCTACGACTCTTTACAAAGCTTTAGGATTAGCTTCGTAGGCAAGAATATCGATCAAAGCATCAGCTTCGGCAACGGCTAGACGAGCTTTTTGGTAATCATCTTCAAATTTTGTATTTGCGCTTGTATAGGCTTGCATGAGCAAAATTGCAAAGTATTCACGTTTAGTCAATCCTTCAACCAAACTATCAGTATCACGGTTATAACTTACAGGAAAGGCACTGTCAGTACGTCTAGTCGTCATAGATTGTTTTCCTAAAAATATCAAGGCACATTTTAACATCAACATTAAGTACCTCGGCACATTAAAAAACAGATTTCAAACCTGTGGCGCACGCGCAGTGTACGCCAGAAGGTTGTGCCGCCCGCATAGTGGGCGGCACAACCTTCTGGTTTTGGGTTTTAACTATGCTCAGCTACTTAATATATTAAAAATCTTATTTTTACTAACTAATGTCAGATATTACTATTCCTCTGGCGATCGCATCAGGTGCAGTCCCCGGAGCCTTGTCGCGTTTTTACATTACAGAATGGTCAAAGGCTAAATTTGGCACTAATTTTCCCTATGCCACCTTTGGAATTAACCTCACTGGTTGCTTAGCAATGGGCTTCTTTTTCACGATTTCTAAAGGAATCACAGGCTATCCCACCGAATTAGATTTATTAATTAGAACTGGATTTCTAGGTTCTTACACCACCTTCTCTACCTATGGCTTTGATACTTTGACGCTATGTCGGAGCAAACAAACGGGTGCAACTGCTTTCTATTGGGCTGGAAGTGCAATTCTTGGTCTGTGTGCAGTGATTTTAGGAGTAGCGATCGCCAAACTTTTTGTCAAGTAAGCCAAACTTCAATTCGTAATTCGTAATTTGTAATTTGTAATTTATAATTCTCAACTCTCAGGTCAAGTAACAATGGATTTTTTAAAGGGACGTTTTCCGTTAGCGGTAGCGATCGGTGCAATTTTTGGAGCCTTGAGCCGTTTTTATGTGACTGAAGGGGCAAAGGCTATTTTTGGCAAGGATTTCGGCTTTTACGGTACATTCTTCATTAACGTATCTGGCTGTTTATTGATCGCCTATATTCTCACCCTTGCCACCGAGAATCTTCGCATCATTTCACCTGAACTACGTTTGATGACGACAACGGGTTTTTGTGGCGCATACACTACCTTTTCTACATACGGATTGGAATCAAGAGGATTCTTAGATAAAGGGGATATCACCACGCTATTAATTTATTTTGTGGGCAGTGCGATCGCAGGCATGATTGGTATCCAAATTGGAGTCTTATTGGCAAGAGCAAGCGATCGACAATCAGCATCTTAAATCGATAGAAGTGTGTAAGTAAATAAGTTACACACTTCTATTGCGTTTCGCAGTCTAGTGAAGTACGGGATTGTTTCCCCGCCGAAGGCGGGGAAACAATCCTCTATGGCTCGATTGCTTGAAAAGCGCTATATATTTACAGCCTAAAGTAGTACAGAGAGATTTTTGAAAGCGCGGCTTCGCCGCGCTTTCAAAAATCTCTCTGGGTTTTAAGTCAGCACAAAACTCTGTAAATAGAACAAGAGAATTTATCCCCTTGTTCTATAGTTAGTAGACGCAGTTTTTAAAATTACAATATGCCGAAAATAAAACACCGAAAAACAAAACACAAAAGTTGGTTTAAATTTGTCTTACAGATAAAAGGATCGGTGATCGTAGCTGTATATAAACACGTAATCATCCTCGGTCTATTTGGGTTATTTGTTTCTCTACTATCCTATCTACAAATTCCTGTAGCACAGCCTGTTTTAGGAAGTATCATCCCCAGTATTGTCTTAGGTTTATTATTAGTTTTTAGAACTAATACTGCCTATGATCGCTTTTGGGAAGGTCGCAGATTATGGGGTAATCTAGTCAATGATTCGCGAACCTTAGCTTGGCAAATTGGAGTAATAATTAATGATGTTGAAACAGAAGATCTAGTCAAAAAGCAAGCAGCGATGAGGCTAATCCCTATTTTACTGGTAGCAATTAAAGCTCATCTTCGCTCAGAGTCTGACAATAATGAATTAGAAGAACTCATGTCTATTTCTCAGTCTAGCTCTCAATATCTACAGTTAAAGACTATTAAGAATAAACCACTCCAAATTACTAAGTGGATTGCCAACTATATCCAACAACAGTATCAAAGAGGTAATGATTATCTTCATTACAACCACGTACCAATTCTGCAATCTAATTTAAAAAGTATTATCGATTCAATAGGAGGATGTGAGAGGATTTTAAGAACACCTTTGCCTGTAGCGTATGTGATTCACCTCAAACAACTGGTGTTAATTTACTGTATATTATTGCCTTTTCAACTAGTCAAAGATTTG
Organism: uncultured cyanobacterium; assembly: GCA_963703315.1. Taxonomy (GTDB): domain Bacteria; phylum Cyanobacteriota; class Cyanobacteriia; order Pseudanabaenales; family Pseudanabaenaceae; genus Pseudanabaena. The sequence goes on from OY969811.1 coordinate 1,511,441, forward strand.
GGATGGTGGACAGGTTTATTTGTGGGTTTAGTTAGTTTCGCTTTGCTTGGAATTGAAGAAATCGGTGTTGAAATAGAAAATCCTTTCGGATATGATGAAAATGATTTACCCCTTGATACTATTTGTAACACAGTCAAGCAGGATATTGAGGAGTTGATTTCTAGTAATTATGCGATCGCGTCTGATGTCGCATCCAATGTAGACAAAGCTTATCTATAGCAAAGCAAGTTTTGCTTAGGATAAAACCCCAGAAGTGAGTGGCGGCGCAAAGCACCGCCACTCACTTCTGGGGTTTTATGAGCTACAAAGATGAAGTTAGATAAATTTGTGTTTTGATATTAAAGCATTGGTCAGCTAATCGGGGATGTGTAATAAACCGCCCATTTCATGGCAATAAAAGATGCGCAGATACGGCAATCACACTTTAACTGTCTAGTACCCTAATTTCTAAACGGCTAAGAATTTTTGGATGACTTCATTACTTAATTCCGAAGTCTTGCCAGAAGCAACAATACCGCCTTTTTGCATGGCATAGTACCAATCAGCTTGGCGCACGAAATGCAAATGCTGTTCCACTAACAAGATCGAAATTCCTGTAGTTGCGATGATGTGTTTAACCGCCGATTCAATTTCTAAAATAATCGATGGCTGAATTCCTTCCGTTGGTTCGTCGAGAATTAATAATCGCGGTTGTCCCATCAAAGCACGGGCGATCGCTAATTGTTGTTGTTGACCGCCGCTAAGGTCGCCACCCATCCGATTGAGCATTGATTTCAATACTGGAAATAGCTCATACACCATATCTAAAAGATGTTGGCGCACCGCAGGCGTAACGGGTCGAGATTCTAAACCCAGTAAAAGATTTTCCCTAACGGTCATACGCGGCATTACTTCACGACCTTGCGGCACATAACCCACACCCATTCTGGCGCGGCGATCGGGCGCAAGTTGAGTGATATCTTTCCCAAAAAAGGAAACATCTCCCTGTCTTGGTTTCAACAATCCCATAATTGTTTTTAATAGAGTCGTCTTACCAACACCATTACGACCAATCAGGCAAACCATTTTGCCAGAAGCCACACCCATATCGACATTGCGGAGAATATGACTTTCACCGTAATAAACATTGAGATTATTAATTTGTAAAATCGGATCGTAAGTTTCTTCCATAGTTTCTTGCATTATTCTTCCTCCTGATGACCCAAATAAACTTCAATTACTCGTGGATCATTCTTGACTTCATCAAAGTCACCTTCGCAAAGGACGCTGCCTTGATGTAAAACCGTTACCTTACGAGCAATCTGGCGCACAAATTCCATATCATGCTCGATCACGATAATTGAATGGGATTCGGCTAAAGACATCAATAGTTCGCCAGTTTTTTCGGTTTCTTCATCAGTCAATCCTGCAACGGGTTCATCCACTAACAATAGGTCGGGAGACTGAGCAATTAACATCCCAATTTCTAACCATTGCTTCTCGCCATGCGATAGAAATTCGGCTTTCATTTCTGACTTCGCAATCAACCCGATCACATTGAGAAGTTCATTCACTTTCTGCTTTTCGACTACCGATGGTGGTTTAAAAAGCGTAGAGAAGACATTTTTATTGGGATTGCTGGCTAGTTCTAGGTTCTCTCTAGGCGTGAGATTGAGATATATGCGAGGAGTTTGGAACTTCCGTCCCACACCCATTCTGGCGATTTTATGCTCAGATAGCGATCGCGTATTTCTACCTTTAAATCGCACTTGTCCTTGAGTGGGTTTAGTTTTGCCCGTAATCACGTCTAAGAATGTGGTTTTACCCGCACCGTTAGGACCAATAATCACTCGTAATTCACCCTGCTCCATCTCAAAGTTTAAGTTATTAATCGCCTTAAACCCATCGAAGCTAACTGTGACATCTTCAATCTCTAAGATTCTGCCGCTCACTTTGTACCTCTGGATCTAACTCAAGACTGGGATATGTGACTGTTTGTCTACGTCTAAAAATTCGTTGGAATAGCAATACGCCACTAGTGCGGAACCAACCCACTAATCCATCGGGCAGTACCATCACCACAATTAAGAACATCGCACCCTGAAAGAATAGCCAAATTTCGGGAAACTGTTCACTTAATAAGCTCTTAGCGAAGTTGACTAAAACGGCTCCGATCAATGCACCTATCAGCGTGCCACGACCACCAACCGCTACCCAAATCACCATTTCAATGGACAATCCGATATCCATCGATTTTGGCGAAATGATCCCTGTTTGGGGAGTGAAGAGTGCGCCGCCGATGCCAGCTAGAACTGCGGAGATAGCGAATACGAGAACCTTAAAACCTGTGGGATCGTAACCAGAGAATCTGGCGCGGTTTTCGTCATCTCTGAGCGCAATTAATAATCTGCCAAATCTACCACTGGTGAGCCAACGACAGAGTGCATAGGCTAAGCCTAAGAAGAAAACAGTAAGAATATAGAAAACTCGCTGGGTTTCAGGTGCGTTAACATCATAACCAAACAGGGTTTTGAAGTCAGTAAGTCCATTGGTACCGTTGATATATTGCTGCTGACCGTTGAAGAAGTTGAAGAAAATAATCGTGGTGGCTTGGGTGAGAATTGAGAAATAAACACCACGAATGCGATTTCTAAATACTAAGTATCCTAAGATTGCACCAACGATCGCAGGAATCAGCACGATCGCTAATAATGTAAATTCAAAGGAATAAAACGGCTCCCACAATGCAGGAAGTTTGGTAATGCCATAGAGAGGCATGAAGGAAGGTAATTTTTCCGTAGCATCGGCAGGGAATTGCAATTTTAAGTGCATCGCAAGGGCATAGCCGCCCAAGCCAAAAAATACGCCATGTCCTAAGCTGAGAAGCCCTGTATAGCCCCAGATCAAGTCAATTCCTAAAGCCACGATCGCTAAAGCCAGAAACCGACCTAACATGGTGATCCGAAAGGCTTGACCTGTGGCGGTGAAAATTGCGGGGATCACAAAAATTAGTAATAGGGCGATCGCGATCGCAATGCCAATTTCGATACCAAGCGATCGCCACTTATTTTTATCTAATTTAGGTTTAGATAGAGTCGGACTATCTTTAGAAATATCCTGAGAAATATCTTCCATGCTTATTTATCCATACTCACTATTTACAACTCCACTTACAACTCCACTGAACGACCTTTTTGAGGAAACATTCCTGCGGGTTTGTACTGCAAGAAAGCAACAATCATCAGGAACAGCAATACTTTTGCCATGCTGGTCGTCCCGAAGAAGGTAAAAAATCCTGCGACAGGGCTTTGTGCGCCAAAGAGAGTTACAAAGGTCTGCGAGCCAAATAGATAACTAGTAACCCCGATCGCCATTGCTGCCGCGATACTGCCTACTAATTTACCTACGCCGCCAACGACCACCACCATGAAGGTATCGACGATGTAGTTCTGTCCAGTATTGGGACCTACTGATCCAAGGAAACTAACTGCACATCCAGCGATTCCTGCTAGTCCTGAACCGAGCGAGAACGTTAGAGCGTCAACGGTTTTGGTAGGAATCCCTAAACAAGAACTCATTTGGCGGTTTTGCATAACGGCGCGAATGCGTAAACCCCAAGGTGATTTTTCGAGGAATAAATAAATGCCAATCACACAGGCGATCGTCAAAACGATAATAAACAAACGCACATAGGGTAATTGCAAACTCCCGATCGCAATGCCACCTCTCAGCCATTTGGGAGCCGTCACATCCACATTCTGAGCGCCAAACCAAGGTTGGGTCACCGCCATTGTGTAAGTCTGAGCGAGAAATACTGCCACTGCTCCTGAAATTGCCAGAGATAGGGGGAGCAGAATCGCGATCGCCCAAGACCGAATCGATTCCCAATTTGGTCTTTTTTGCAAAATCCAAACGGCGACAAAATATAACAAGCTAAAAACTACGATCGCCGCAATAATCACCCAATTCACACTGCGAACAAACTGCTGCAAAATCAAGCTCACGCCCCAAGTTGCCAGAAGAGTCTCTAATGGTCGTCCATAAAGATAGCGAATCACTCCCTTTTCCAAGAGAAATCCCATCCCTGCGGTCACCAGAAAAGCTGCAATCAGAGCCGCAAAAACATAAAAATCTAGCCAAGGTTCTCCCAACTTTTTGAAGCCATTCTGCACCACAAAAGTTGTATAGGCTCCTAACATCATTAATTCGCCATGAGCCATATTAATTACGCCCATCAGACCAAATACGATCGCTAGTCCCAATGCTGCCAACAACAACACAGAACCCGTACTAATACCATTAAATACTCCCTCTAGCAGGCGGAGAAGGTTCTCATTCATGACTCTATCTACATAAAAAATATGAGCAAATCTATTCGATACTCAGTAATACCAAAATTAAAAATGGCAACGCCATTTTTAATTTTGAAAATCCTTAATTGTTACAACGAACAGAATCAAAATAGTTTGCTGTGCAGACATTGCCCACACAGCAAACTATTTCAAGATTAGATGTAGGATGCGTTAGTGCAACGTAACGCATCCATTATGTAGAAACGATGGGTTACGCGATCGCTAAACCATCCTACGTTTAATTCCAACAACTTACTAAGTTAACAAGGAGCTTAAGCCCCTTGTTTGTAGAAGTCTATGCTTTCTTGAACTTGCCGCCCTTCGCCTTATCGGAGTAATCGCAAGCAAAGCCCTTCGTTTCTGCGACAAACTGGTTCCAAGGCAAGGGTTCAACGGCGGTCTTAGTTTCGTAAACCACCTTGAATTGACCATCACCAGTTACTTCACCGATGCGGACAAACTTCGACAAGTGATGACTATTTTCCATAGTTACCTTGCCTTCAGGTGCATCAAAGGTTTGACCAAGAGCCGCCATTCTCACAGCTTCGAGATCCTCTGCTTTACCTGCCTTCTCAACCGCTTGCTTCCAAATGTTGACAGCAATATAGCCTGCTTCCATCGGGTCATTAGTGACACGATCTGCGCCATACTTAGCCTTGAAAGCTTCGACAAACTTCTTATTAACAGGATTGTCAACAGTCATGAAGTAGTTCCATGCAGCGTAGTGACCCTTGAGGAATTCTGCACCGATCGCCTTGACTTCTTCTTCAGCGATACTAACGGACATCGAAGGATATTTGTCAGCAGTGAGACCAGCACCTTGCATCTGTTTGAAGAAAGCAACGTTACTATCACCATTCAAGGAGTTGTAGATTACACCACCATTGGGAAGTGCTTGCTTGATCTTAGTGATAATCGGTGTAACTTCAGAGTTGCCGAGGGGGAGATAGTCTTCGCCAACGACCTTACCACCTGAAGCTTCTAGTTGCGCCTTGATGATCGTATTTGCGGTACGAGGGAATACATAGTCAGAACCAACTAAGAAGAACTCCTTACCCTTGTTCTTGAGTAACCATTCGACAGAAGGTTCAATTTGTTGGTTAGGTGCGGCTCCAGTGTAGAAAATGTTCTTAGAACATTCTTGACCTTCGTACTGCACAGGATAGAAGAGTAGATGATCTTTGGCTTCAAATACTGGAAGTACAGCTTTGCGGCTAGCAGAAGTCCAGCAACCAAATACGACAACTACCTTGTCTTGATCGATTAATTTCTTGGCTTTTTCGGCAAAGGTTGGCCAGTCAGAGTTACCATCTTCAACGATCGCTTCGATTTGTTTACCAAGCACACCGCCTTTCTTATTGATTTCTTCGATCGCAAGCTGGGTTGCATCTACGAGGCTCTTCTCACTGATTGCCATTGTGCCACTTAAAGAGTGGAGGATACCCACTTTAATCTTGCCACCACTAGCTGCTGCTGTCGCTTTCGCTGTAGGTGAGGCAGCAGTAGTTGCGGCTGTGGTTGCGGCTGTAGTGGTAGTAGCTGTAGGAGTAGCTGGAGCGCAAGCTTTGATTAAACTACTAACTCCAAGGGCGGCAGAGCCATAGACGATAAACTTACGACGATTCATTTTCTTGCTCATTAAACTTTAATGCCTCCAAACTTTTGAATTCTATTTGAGAACCTTGACATGAGAAACTTAGGATGGAGGTTGACCCTCACTCCTCTCACACAAATCAATCAAAATTACATTTCCACAATCCTGATATAGTTAATCTCGATGAGTTGTATCACAGAATACTTTTCTTCGACGTTGGCTTTGCAACAAGATTTGCAAACCCCAAGAAGCGAGTGGCGGCGCAAAGCGCCGCCACTCGCTTCTTGGGGTTTATCCCCTGACACAGTGTTTAGAGAGGTGGTGCTTTGCACCGCCTCTCTAAATGATCTAGTTTGCTAGAGAGGATCTTGGAGAAATAAAGACAAGTTAAGATTTCTTAAAAGTGCCTCTACGGAATCTGGGAAAAGAGGCGTTGAGAATAGATAACCTTGACCAAATTGATAGCCAAGTTCTTGCAATCTTTCTAGTTGTTGTGCAGTTTCAATCCCTTCAGCGATCGTATTTAGTTCTAATTGTTCGCTGAGAGTAGCGATCGTTTTGACAATCTGATGGTTCTTAGTACCGTCATAGATTTCATTTACAAATGAGCGATCAACCTTCAGGTTATTGATCGGTAAGCGATGCAGATAACTGAGTGATGAATAGCCTGTTCCAAAATCATCAATACTAATTTGAATGCCCTTATTTTTTAATTTGGTAAGCGTCGTAATTGTTGATTCAATATCTTCAATCAGCATACTTTCAGTAATCTCTAAGGTCAGATATTGTGGCTCTAAATGGGTTTCGGATAGAATCATGTCGATCTCTTCCACCAGATCCGATCGCCTGAGATCTTGTACTGAGAGATTTACACTCATTTTCAAATTAGAACAATGAGGGAGGGCATTTTGCCATTTTACTAATTGCTTACAAGCAGATCTCAATGCCCAATAGGTGAGTCGGGTAATGAGTCCAATTTCCTCCATGATGGCGATAAAATCGTTGGGAAATATTAAGCCATGCTGGGGATGTTGCCAACGGACTAGGGCTTCAAATCCAACCAGATATCCTGTATCTAGCGCCACAATCGGTTGATAGTACAGTACAAATTCTTGACAGTTAATTGCTCGCCGCAAATCATTCTCTAGTTGCATCCGTCTAAGGGCTTGCCTGTGCATTTGCACATCAAATATTTCATACTTTGCCTTGCCACTTGTTTTTGCTCGATACATGGCAATGTCCGCATCTCGGAGTAAATGTGAAGCTTCCTCATAGTCTTTTGTACCAAAAACTACACCAATGCTAGCGGTGGTATACACTTCTCTTTCGGCAATGGCGATCGGAACTTGCAACGCTATAAAAATTCTTTCGGTGGCGTGAATTGCTTCTTGAATATCTTTGATTTCTTCTAGCAAGATCACAAACTCGTCACCTCCTAAACGCGCTACCAGATCGATTTCACGGAATGTGGCTTGCAGCCTTTGCGCGATCGCCAGCAGCAGTTGATCGCCCACTAGATGTCCTAAGCTGTCATTAATCACTTTAAAACGATCTAAATCGAGAAATAACACGGCGAACTGGTAGTTATCAAAACGTTTAGCTCGGTGAATCGACAAATCTAATCTTTCCATTAAGAGATGACGGTTGGGCAATCCTGTTAAGGTGTCGTGTAGTGCTGTATATCTTAATTTGGTCTGATCTTGAACCCGTTCGGTAACATCACGGGAGGTCGTTTGCAGTTTTATAATTTGCCCTTCGGCATCTCTAATCGGTTTAGTTAGGGTCTCAAACCAAATGTAGTTGCCAGATTTTTGCCGCATTCGATAGGTAATAGGAATAGGATTGCCATTGATTGCTGCTTCATGGGATTCCTGTCGAATGCGATCGCAATCATCGGGATGGAAAAATGTATAGGGATACTGCCCAATCATTTCATAGTCATAGTAACCAAGCAAAGTCTCGCAGGAGGGACTGACATAGAGATATTGACTATCAAGACAATGTAAACAGACTAAATCGTTAATATTTTCTGCTAAGAGCCGATAACGCCCCTCGCTTTTGCGTAAATCTATTTCCGCCTGTTTCCGAGCCGTGATATCACGAATCAGAATTGTGGCTTCATTTTTACCACTAACTACAGTCCTTGCCTCTTCATAATGTATGTCACCATCGATCACAATTTGGTATTCATGAAATTGAATTTCCCCAGTTTGAAATGCTTGCTCAATATAGTACATCCGCTTTTGAGCGATTTCTGGTTCAAGCACATCTAATATACTTTTACCAAGCATTTGGGCAGGTAAAACTGCAAGCTCAATTTCATCGGAGGGAATTGCATCTAAATAGAAACCATCACGGCTCACCCGTAAAATGAGATCGGGAATTGCATCGATTAAGGCTTGATTGGTGACAATAGCTTGGCGCAGATTTTCTTCAGTTTGTTTTTGTTCGCTCAGGTCAATATCTACGCAATAGAGTTCCTGCTCTCCGTCAGAGTTACTCAACATTACGTGACTAGAATAAACTGCTACTCTAAGCCCGTCTTTACGCACTAGTCTCAGTTCACCTGCTGGAATAGATTGCCCATTGATGAGCCAATTTTGAATCGCATCAATTACCCCTTGTCGCATCTCTGGAGGAATAATCAGATCCTCAAGTTGCTGACCGATCGCTTCAGCCTTGCTGTAACCATAAAGATATTCACTGGCATCATTCCAGTAGATTACTTGACGTTGACGGTTATAACCTTGAACTGAGATTTTTGGGGTTGACTCAAATAAGCTCCGAAATCTCTGCTCACTTTTTTCTAATAGGGCTGCGGCTTGTTTGCGATCGCTAATATCCTGAAAAGTCGCGATCGCATAAATAACTTGTCCTTGTTGATCAAAAATAGGTGTAGCTGACACTTCTAAAGGAACTACACGATCAGGACGATGGATTTCTAAATCACTAACTCGAATAGTTTCTCCTGTGAAGGCGCGACTACTGGGTAAGTCTTCAAATGGATAAGGTTCTTCAGTCCCAGCGCGATATATTTGGAAAAATTCTGAAAGGCGATCGGGTTCAGCTTCGGAGTAGCGATTATTACCAAGTAGCGATCGCCCAATATTATTGATATAAATTAGTTGACCTGTTGAGTCATGGACAGCAATCCCGATCGGTGTCGCATCTAAAAATTGGATCAGACGGCTCTCACTGACCGACAAAGGCACATTGGCGACGAGTGACTCCACAAGACGCTTGACATTAGTTGGTGTGTTTTCCCAATCTTCTGGAGAAATCTGCTCAGACACTAAAGGAGACTGTTTTTCCATAACTACAACATAGACAAGCTTGTTTCAATTCATTGTATAGCTATGAACATAATTTCTAGCCTTCCTATTGCCAATAAGTAGCTGAGCATAATTAAAAAAACAGATCCAAAACCTGTGGCGCACGCACAGCGTGCGCCACAGGTTTTAGGGTTTTATATTTAATTGCACCCAGCTACTTACTTTGGACAGTTTTTAAAAGCTTGTATCGTTATGAAATTATTGGCTCCACAAATTACAGCCAAGTCGTTATTATATGAGTTATTGACAACAGAATTATCACTCTTTAACTATGAAAAGGAAATCTATTCGCGATCGCCTATCTAGCACTTTCATTTACGGGTTAGCACTGATTTTAGGGGAAGCTACTCTTGGTTTAGCTTTGGCTGTAAATTCTGACTTACTAGAAAACGAGCAATTATTTATTTCGATTAAGTCCAAACAATTTAAAAATAACTCGATAGAAGCGCAATTAATTCAAGCCGAAAAGCTATTTGATCAGGGAAAGTTTAAAGAATCTTTACAAGAATATCAACAGGCTCTGGCTGTCTCCAAACAACAGGGCGATCGCTTACGAGAACTACAATCTCTAACGGGGATTGGTGCTGCCCAAGTTAGCTTAAGGCAAGAAAAACAGGCGATCTCCACTTTATTAGATGCAACTCAAATTTTGCAATCTCTACCTGTTCAATTAACTGCCACTGATAAGACTAACTATCGCAAAGCCGAAGGAGAAGTGACTTATCAATATGGACGAGCCTATCTGAATTTGGAACAGTTTGATAATGCTTTAAAACTGCTAGAAAATTCTTTAGCCATTCGGAAAGAAGTAGGCGATCGCTATCGTGAAGGCAAAACCCTTGCCAAGATTGGCATTGTCTATGTAAAAAAGTTTGAGTTTCCTAAATCTGTAGGCTACTTTGAGGAGGGGCTTAAACTAAGTCAAGCAGTTGGCAATCGCGCCTCTGAAGCCCAAACTCTATTTTATTTAGGTTCCATTTATAGCTTGTTGGGAAAAAAGGAACAGGCGATCGCTTTCGCAAGACAAAGCGGTGCAGCCTATCAAGCGATCAAAAGTCCTTTGGGAGAGGCAACTGCTTTAAATTTAGAAGCAAATATCTACAGCATGGCTTTGGAATATGCTAAATCGATTGAGCTAAATCTCAAGGCTTTAGAATTGGTCAAGCAATCAGGCGATCGCTCCCGTGAAGCAGGAATGCTTAATGTTGTTGCCACTTCCTATCGCAATCTTAATCAATATCCAAAAGCCATTGAATTCTATCAGCAAGGACAAAAGCTCTACCGTGAACTAGGCGATCGCGCCGAGGAAGGGCGCAATCTCAAAGATATTGCGGAATTGTATCTTGAGCAAGGGAAAACCCGTGAAGCCCTAGAAACTTACACTCAAGCTAAGGCGATTTATCTAGATTTAACCAAGGTTCCTAATCCTAAGCAGAGCGATAAATCAACCCTCGCTAGTATTCTTGTAGGAGAAGGAAGTCTGTATACCTCACTGAGTCAATATCCTAAAGCCTTAAATAGTCTCCAAGAAGCGCGATCGCTTTATGAATCCGTAGGTGATAAGCAGGGAGAAGGTGTTGCTTCGATGTATTTGGCTGGGGTCTATCTGCAATTGGGTGAACCTAGCAAGGTTACGGAGATCCTGAAACAATTACCAGCACTCGCCAAAAATTCGCCCCAACTTCAAAAAATGGCGGAGTCCCTAATTGCGCTATTTAATACCAATTCCCCATCGGCTAACCCTCAAATCCAGTTGAAAACTGCTCAAGATTTACTGGAATTCTTTAGACAATCAGGCAGCCGTACATCAGAAGCCGCCATGCTTTCCCAAATCGGCGCTTTATATCTCGACCTCCAGCAACCTGAGAAGTCCATCACTTCCTATCAACAGGCACTAGAGATTTTTCGGGCTATAGGCGATCGCTCAGGTGTTGCCAATTCCTTTTACAATTTAGGTTTAGTCTATGCCCTATCGAATCAAAGCGATCGCGCTTTTGTGTCTTTCCAAGCAGCCTTGGCATATTCCCGTGAAGTGGGGAATCGCAATCAGGAAAGCAAATTGCTTGGTAATTTGGGAACGCTGATTAAAAGCCAATATCCGCAACTAGCGATCGCCTTTTTAAAACAATCGGTAAATGTCACGGAGTCCATTCGCAAAGAATTGAAAGTACTTGCCCTAGAGCAGCAAAGGTCTTATCAACAGACGATTTCCTACAACTATCGGATCTTGGCAGATTTGCTATTGCAACAGGGGCGGGTGATGGAAGCATTGCAGGTTCTAGATTTATTAAAGGTGCAAGAACTGCAAGAATACTTACAAAATGTTAAAGGGAACGATCGCACGGCTCAAGGGCTGTATATTTTCCCTGAAGAGAACTTGCAAACGCAAGCGATCGCCGCACAACCCTTTAAATCTCTGCAACCGCTCATCGATAGCAATCAAAAAATTACGCAACAATTACAACAAACTACACCAACAGAACTTAATCGTGTTCCCTCATATCTCCAAAAACTGCCTCAGGGTCAGGCTCTGCTTTATCCCCTGATTTTAAGCGATCGCCTAGAGTTAATTCTCTTTATCCCTAATAAATTGCCAATCCGTCGCTCCGTTAAGATATCAGAACCGCAAATTTTGCAGTTAATTCAAGATTTTCAAGCAGGACTTCGAGATGCTAGTTCCCTTGATGTTCTTGAACCTGCCTCAAAGCTCTACGATCTTCTGATTAAGCCCATCGAAGCCGATCTCGCGCAAACTCATACGATTCTCTATGCTCCCGATGGACTGTTGCGCTATGTGCCGCTTACAGCGCTCTATGATGGTAAACAGTGGCTAGTGGAGAAATATGGCATTAATAACTTAGTTGCCTATAGTCTGAGCGATTTTAGCCATAATTCATCAAAAACTTTACGGATCGTGGCGGGAGCCTTTGGTGGACAGCCCAATAGTAAAAAATTTGGTCAAGTGGGCTTGCCTGCATCGTTAACGGAAGTACAGGCGATCGCCTCTGCTTTACCGAATACGACTAAGCTACTCAACAATGATTTCAGCCGCCAAGCCACTGAATCCTTAATGCGAAACAATAACATTGTCCATTTGGCTACCCATGCCGAATTTAACATTGGTAAGCCTGAAAATTCTTTTTTAATTTTTGGTAATGGCGATCGCATTTTGCTCAATGAAATGAAGGATTTGCCCATGTCCAATGTTGATTTAATCGTTCTCAGTGCTTGCCAAACTGGGCTTGGTAAATTTGGCAATGGGATTGAAATTTTGGGCTTTGGCTATCAAGTGCAAAGGGCTGGTGCAAAAGCGGCAATTTCTTCGCTATGGCAAGTGAGTGATGAAGGAACAAAGGTATTGATGCAGGAGTTTTATCGCAATGTCAAAACAGGCGATCGGTCTAATGCAGAGTCATTACGCCAAGCTCAGATCGCCACAATTCGCTCTAAGGACTTTTCCCATCCTTTCTATTGGTCAGCCTTCATCATCATTGGTAATGGGTTGTAAAAAAGTATCTTGGCTATCTAGTTATTGTTATAAAATATTCCAAGGCAATCAGGCGATCGCGAGGAATTTTATCAAGCCAATAGGTTTTATCTTCTGTATCTTCTTCGGTTAGATTTGTAACGCTAAAGACTTGATGATTAAACTGAAAGTTATCAAGTTTTTTATTGCTCATTTTTGTAAACCTATAGAGTAACTATTAGATTGCTAACTGGTGACGATATCTTCTTTTTTGATTCCAGCTTCAATGAGTGCGTTAACTAATCCTTCCTCAAAGTTGTCTTCTTCAATGATGACTTGGCGATCGCTGCTATCTTTTTCGATAAGCCGCGCATGAAATAGTACAAAATCCATCCATTTTTGTTTGTCAAATCCTGTTGCAAGAACAACGAATTGACCAGACTCAAGATCACAAACTGGATAAAGTTTGATTGCTTGTATGCTTGGTTGATGAATGGTTGCGTCCTTCACTACTTTCTTGAGAATTTCTGAATAGTCTATAGGTTTAGACATTTCTCTCTCCTTGAAATAAGATCAAAAAACCTTCTTGGGTAAAGTGTTTATCGTGGGTCAAAATTTCTTTGATTTTGAGACGATCCATGATGATCATTGACATACAGTCGGTGAGACTATAGCCTTTGTCAAGACGATTTTCATAAAGATCTAGTCCCTTAATAAAGACTTCTCTGGTATGGTTTATGACTTGATCGATTGCTTGGGCGAACCGTACAAATAATGATCATGATTGACGGCTCCATCGGTGGGTAAGCGATCTAGGACTTCTGGCGGAATGGATTGAGCAAAGGTTGTAAAACTCTCCCAAATAGGAATTTCTGTATCTATTTCATGCGTTGATGAGTTGACTTGTGGTTCTGGTAAATCTTTATCTTTAGAAATTGATAGTAAGTTAAGTAACTCTTGGGCTGTTGTGTCAAGGATACGGGCAATGGTGAAGATAGATACTTGGGGCTGATTATTTAAGGTGATGATGCTGCTAGGTTGTTCGTTTTGCAGCCATGCCAAGAAATTATCTGGTGTTGTACCTAATACTTCGGCTGAGGTTTCTAAATCAAGGGTTAGTTTTGTCATGGTTTTAGAGTTTGATTGACAATTGAATTTTTAAGCGGCAACCAATTTGCTTTGAGGTCGGGGAATCGGTCTTCCCAGTTCTGTCGCTGTTTGAATCCACTCATCTATGATGATCTGGACATTGCTAAGGGCTTCAAAATAGGTTGCGCCGTCAGCCATACATCCTGCTAGTTATTGCACTTCGGCAATGTAGGCTTCATCTTCTGAATTCCAATGTATAAGTATTTTATAATGCATTATCTCTTTTCCTTATTTACGCATAATTGTCTGCTATAACGAATAATATGTAATGATATTCTCTCACTCTCTATTAATGACAATAAAGAATCTTTAGACAGAGTTTTTCTATCATATCTATAGGTAATGAATTCTCAGGAATATCCTCTCCATGAGCAATTTTATCGCGAACCTTTTTAATTGATTTAAAAATTTCAATATCATTGTCATCAATATTATCCCAAATCAATATTGCACACCAATGAAAGCGTTGTGAAAGAGTTTTACTTTCTGCCTGACGTTCTAGAAAAAACTTTTCCCCCAATACCATAACTCTATCTGGAATTTGGTTTACGCAATTAACATAGTTCCGAAAGTCAATTTTTTTAAATGCCTGATGTGTATAAATTTCTAGTACAAAGAAAAAATTTAAAAATTTTTTAAGCCTATCATTTTCGTTAAGAGCTAAATGCAGAAATGAGCTTACTTTATGATCTAATCTACTATACAGATTTAATGAATCCTGTATTTTCATTTTTATCTCGGCTAGACTAATCATTTTGGAACTAAAGAATGTTATTGACGTTTCTATGAAGACATCACGAATATTTTCTCCTGATTTTGTTTTTCCACAAATATCAGTAAGTATTGATTTGAATCGAATGGGTTGATGGAGCAAAGACAAATGAACTGATAGAGATGAGATTATTTGAGGTGTAATCACCGAGCTTTTCATTATCAAAGATTCCTTGGCTTCTGAAAAACAGTTCCAAGTTAAAGTAACATTCTTATCCTTATCTTTTTTCCAATAGCCTGATTTACAAGTAAAAAACTTGTTTAAACTGACATCAAGAATTAGAAAAGGGGGCTTTGCTTTATTCTCTTCCAACCATCTATTCTCATCTTCAACCAGATCTTCATTAAATAGATATTGATATATCTCATTTAGACTATTTCCAAATCCAAAGGAAAACTCGTTACTCTTATGACACAAGTCTGCAAAAGCCTTAGATTCAGATTCTTTAATAAGAATTCCTTCAACTTGATAGACTTTAACTAAGCTAAACGTAGCTTCAATTATCATTCCATTTGGAATTTCTTCAAAACCCATATGCTCAATCTCAGTTATAGTAATTGCCATAAGAACTATGTTTCTTTTTATTAATTATTTTTATTGTAATTCCGTATTAGTGATCTTTAGAATTACAGCTTGGCAAAATATTTTGCCCCACGATCGCATTAATGATTGTTGACTTACCCGCCTTCATGGGTGCAGCAATCTCCATCGGTTATTCATCAACACCAAACGATCGCAACTTTGCCAATAATAACTCCACCTGTTCTTGAGCAATATCAGCCCGTTGTTTTTCGATATCAGCTTTTTCTTCGCTTGTGAGATAACGCTGACCTCTCTCATCAAACCAAGATAATATCTCACGCTCAAAGCGATCGCTAGGTAGTACAGCGCGTCCAATCCCTAAGCCGATTTCTGCCATCCACAATGGCTCACCAATCTGCAATTGATAATCACCATCAACTAATTTGTAAACCTCAAAGGGCAAATGTCCATCGCGCCGCCAAAACTTAGGATTGTAAATCACATAATATTTGACACCCAATTTGCGGTAAATATCTAATTTCTTTTCGTATTCATCGCCATAGCTATGGGATACAACCTCTAAGGTCAAAATTGGCGGTGTATAATCTTCTTCCCACATCACATAGCTACTACGCGATCCGCCATTTTTACGCCGTTCCACTCCCAAGCTCAAAAATCCATCAGGAATTACAGGAACTCTCGGACTTACGCCAGTGGTGTGATAGATGCCCATATCCACACCAAAGTACCAATCATCACGATTTTTCCAAATATATTCCAACAAAAATAACAGTAAATTCGGTACAAAATTCTGGTCTTCGTTATCCACAGGCGTATCGTCAGAATCGGGTAATTCGTCACTGGTGGGCAGATGTTTGAGATCGATTTGGAGCATCGGAATTACCTCAAAATTAGCTATCTAGTTGGTATTATAGGCGATCGCAAAATCCCTAAAACAGAACAGCAATTTTACATTCTTTTAATAATAAAATCAGTAATTACGCTTAAACCTTCTTGGGTTTTGAGATTACTAAAAACAAAAGGTTTTTCGCCACGCATTTTTTGAGCATCACGCTCCATTACGCCAAGATCTGCGCCCACGTAAGGAGCCAGATCAATTTTATTAATTACTAACAAATCAGATTTGGTAATCCCAGGTCCACCTTTGCGCGGAATTTTATCACCTGCGGCAACATCAATTACATAGATAGTTAAGTCCACCAGTTCAGGACTAAAGGTTGAGGCAAGATTATCGCCACCACTTTCCACAAAGATTAAATCTAAATCGGTGAAGCGAATTTCTAGTTGCTCGATCGCGGCTAAGTTCATCGATGCATCTTCACGAATCGCGGTATGGGGACAGCCGCCTGTTTCAACACCGACAATGCGATCGCGCTCTAAGGCTTGACTACGGACGAGAAACTGAGCATCTTCTTGAGTGTAAATATCATTGGTGACGACGGCAATCTGGAAATGCGATCGCATAGATTTACAGAGAGAATCGACAAGGGCAGTTTTTCCAGAACCAACAGGTCCCGCAACTCCGACACGAAATGGTGACATAGAGATTTATCTTTAATCTATACTGTTTAAGGGCAAAGCGCTATTTACCATAGTATAGATGAGTAACCATGCACATTCTCACACAACGATTATCTTCGCAAGCGAAACAACTATTTAATTTAGAATCTTTGCTGACGCTAGCTCTAGTTGCCGAAGATCGCACCCGTAGCCGTCATCGCTTTATGACTGTGGAAGGAGAAGAAGTCAATCTCCAACTTCAGAGAGGTACTGTCTTGAGAGAAGGAGATATTCTTGCCGATGAGCATGGTCAGGCGATCGCCAAAGTTGTCGCTAAGCCTGAACCAGTCTTAACCGTTACTACCCACCATGCCCTTGATTTTCTGCGTGCTGCCTATCATTTAGGTAATCGCCATATTTCTTTAGAAATTACCGAAAACTATTTGCGTCTATCCCCTGATTCCGTGTTAGAAGATATGGTTCGCAAAATGGGATTAAATGTGATCGAAGAAATCCAGCCCTTTCAACCTGAAACTGGTGCTTATCATCACCATGACCATTAATCAAGATCCTTTACAGTTATTGAGACTGTTACAAATTACGAGTCCTGCCTTGCCTGTTGGGGCTTACAGCTATTCTGAAGGGATTGAATATCTCTGCAATCAAGGCACGATTGGCAATGAATTAGACTTAAGTAATTGGCTCAGGCGCGAGATGCAATTTGGGTTTATCTCTAATGAAGCAGCGATCGCGCTTCGTGCTTATCGGACAGCTAAATCTGGAAATCTCGATAATCTGCTGTATTGGAATCATTGGCTATCAGCAACAAGGGAAACGGAAGAAGTCCGTCTTGCTAGTTGGCAGATGGGACAATCTCTAATCAAGTTGTGGTGTCAGTTACCTGATCATTCTGATCCTTTTGTCCCCAGTTATCTATCTTTACCAAAATCAGATGTTATCCAAATTTTGCCAACTTCTAAAGATAACTCTACAGGTCAGGGTTGTAACTATGCGATCGCCTTTGGAGTTGTGGCAGCAAGCTTAGCAATTGATGAAGAAAATACTATAGTTGGCTATATCTATAGCTGGTTGTCAAACCTAGTTAGTGCCGCCGTGAGAGCAGTTCCTTTTGGGCAAACCACTGGACAGCAGATTATCTTTCGTCTTAGTTCAGATATTTTACATAGTTCTCAAGTGGCACTGCATCGTAGAGATAATGAATTAGAATGGTGTGGCTGGGGGGCAAATTTAGCCTGTGCTAATCATGAGACTCAATATTCTCGGCTATTTCGTAGTTAGAGAGTAAAAGTGATGATTTGCTGAACACTTTAACCTCAACCAATATCTAAGAAAAGTATGGAAACTGAAAACCCTAAATTAGTTACTACAGAACAACTTTTCTTGTCTACAGTTGAGAGTTTAGAGCAGGAAATTAAAGCTTTGAAACTTCAAAATACCAGCTTAAAAGATCAGTTAACTGCACAAACTCTACAAGAAGAACAACTATTACAGACAAATTATGGTCTGCAATCTGAAATTGAAGCTTGCCAAAAGACAGAATCATACCTGCGATCGCTGTTAGATCGATTATTGAGAGAAAAAGCTGATCTAGAGATTATTCTTGATACAACCACTGTCCATAGCGACACGATTGAAGCTTTGTTGTACGACAAGAATTTATCCCTTGCCCGTGAAGTAACCATTGATGGTTTAACGCAGATTGCAAATCGCCGTGCTTTTGATCAGAGGCTCGCCGTTGAATGGCAACGTCTGGCAAGAGATCAGAGTTCTCTTTCATTGTTGTTGTGTGATATTGATTGTTTTAAGCGCTACAACGATCGCTATGGACATTCGGCGGGAGATGATTGTTTGCGATCGGTAGCTAAGACAATTGAGTCTTGTATTCGTCGTCCTGCGGATCTTGCTTGTCGCTATGGTGGTGAGGAATTTGCAGTAATTTTACCCAATACTAATCAGGATGGTGCAACTTTTATTGCGGAGCAAATTTGCCAAGCGATTACTAATTTGCAGATCTTGCACGAAGGTTCCTTTGTAGGAGATTACGTCTCAGTTAGCATTGGTATTTCTACAATTATTCCTGAGCGGAAGATGAATTCTAGAGTTCTCATAGAAGCCGCAGATAAAGGATTATATATGGCTAAAAATCAAGGACGCGATCGCGCAGTATTCAGTAGTAACTAAGCGAATGCACTTTGCACATTCGCTTACCGTTTATTTGGAAGCGATCGCCTTTTCGATCTTGACCTCATTAACACAAGTACGATTTTGCTCAAAATCTGTAATATTGGCAAGCGTAGTTTCCGCGATATTCGCTAAAGCATGACTGGTAAAAAATGCTTGATGTCCCGTCACAATCACATTCGGGAACGTTAATAAACGTTGAAAAGTATCATCCTGAATCACTTCATTGGATAAATCCTCAAAAAACAAATCCGCTTCCTGCTCGTATACATCAATACCGAGATAGCCGATCGCACCAGATTTCAAGCCATCGATCGCCGCCTGTGTATCAATCAAGCCACCACGACTGGTATTAATTAACATCGCCCCTGTTTTCAGTTGGGCGATCGCTTCCGCATTAATTAAATGATGAGAATCGGGTGTAAGCGGACAATGGAGGGAAATGATATCGGCATTAGCTAAGATTTCAGGAATTGATACATACTCCATTCCTAAATCTAAACAAGTAGGATTGTGATAGACATCATAGCCCAATAATTTGCAACCAAAGCCCCGCATAATTTGAGCAAAAATTGCACCAATGCGCCCTGTTCCAATCACCCCAACCGTCGCACCATGCAGATCAAAACCCAATAATCCTTCAATTGAAAAATTTCCTTCTCTAACGCGGTTATAGGCACGATGTACGTTGCGATTGAGCGATAGAATCAGGGCAACGGCGTGTTCTGCAACGGCGTAGGGTGAATAGGCAGGAACGCGGACGATCATCATGCCGAGTTTGGCGGCGGCAGCTAAGTCTACATGGTTGAAACCTGCCGATCGCAAAGCAATTAACTGCGTACCACCTTTAGCCAAAGTCTCTAACATTTCGGCATCTAAATAGTCATTGATAAATATACAAACTGCGGGAAACCCTACGGCAAGGGAAACCGTTTCATGGCTGAGGTGACATTCAAAAAAGACTACTTCATGCTGATGTTGATCGTTAGCCGTATTAAAAGATTGGCGATCGTAGGATTTGGTATTAAAAAAGGCAACTTTCATAATTAACTTGATAGAAATTTTTCTCCAAATAATAAAGGCTCGCTTAGCGAGCCTTTATTATTTGTGTTTTAACGATTAAGCGTTAACATTAAGCGTAGCTTTAGCAGGATCATAGGGCTGTAGCTCTACCTTGACAGGCTTAACGTGCCAGATCTCATCACAGTATTCCTTAATCGTGCGATCGGAAGAGAACTTGCCAGAACGCGCCACATTGAGAATACTCTTAGTTGTCCAAGTGTCAACATTTTTGTATGCTTCACTAACTTGAGTCTGAGCATCTGAGTATGCTTGGTAATCAGCCAATAGCAAATATTCATCATGATGCAGTAGCGAATCCACTAGAGGCTTAAACAAGTCCTTATCTCCAGGGGAGAAATATCCTAAAGCAAGGCGATCGAGAACATTGCGAAGTTCTTCATTCTTCTCGTAATAGGAGTAAGGATTGTAGCCGTCAGACTTGAGCTTCTCAACTTCGGCAGCAGTCAAGCCAAAGAGAAAGAAATTATCTTCACCAACTTCTTCACGAATTTCGATATTAGCTCCATCGAGAGTACCAATAGTCAAGGCTCCATTCATCGTGAATTTCATGTTGCCAGTACCAGAAGCTTCCTTACCTGCGGTGGAGATTTGCTCCGACAGGTCAGCCGCAGGATAAATCAATTGACCAAGAGAAGCACTAAAGTTAGCCAAAAAGACGACTTTAATCCGACCCTGTACGTCGGGATCACGATTGACCACATCGGCAACAGCATTAATCGCCTTGATAATTAACTTCGCAGTGAAATACCCAGGGGCAGCCTTACCGCCAAAGATAAAGGTACGGGGAACAATGTCAATGTTGGGATTTTGCTTAATGCGAAGGTAAAGCGCGATGATATGCAATAGATCAAGATGTTGACGCTTGTACTCATGGATACGCTTGACTTGAATATCAAAAATTGAGTTGACATCCACATCCACGCCATTGTGAGTACGGATGTAATCGGCAAGTCTTTGCTTGTTGGCGGTTTTAATCTGCCTCCAGCGATCGCGAAAATCTTTGTCATCAATAAAGGCTTCTAGCTTCCGTAGTTCATCTAGATGCTTGAGCCAAGTGTCACCAATTTTTTCGGTGATTAAGCCAGACAAAGCAGGATTAGCCAGCAATACCCAACGGCGAGGTGTAACTCCATTAGTTTTGTTATTAAACTTCTCTGGAGAAAGCTTGTAGAAATCACTCAATACATCCTGCTTGAGCAGTTCGCTATGGAGTGCAGCAACGCCATTTACAGCGTGACTACCGATGGTTGCGAGGTTTGCCATGCGGACTTTGCGCTCACCACTTTCTTCAATAATCGATAGACGTGATAGCAAATCTTCATCATCAGGATACCAAGTCTGTACGTCTTGTAAAAAGCGATGATTGATTTCGTAAATGATTTCCAAATGCCTTGGCAATAGGAGTTCAAATAGAGGCACACCCCATTTTTCTAGTGCTTCAGGCAGGAGAGTGTGGTTGGTATAGGCAAAGGTGCTTTGGGTAATGCGCCATGCTTCATCCCAGAACATATGATGATCATCTACCAACAAACGCATCATTTCGGCAATGCTGATGGCAGGGTGAGTGTCATTTAGCTGAACAGCGGCATGATCAGCAAGGTTGTCTAAACGACCATACTTTTTGAGATGGCGACGAATGATGTCTTGCAGTGAGCAAGATACAAAGAAGAACTGCTGCTCTAGGCGCAATTGACGACCTTGAGGGGTGTTGTCGTTGGGATAGAGAACCTTAGAAATGGTTTCCGATTTGATCTTAGTTGCTACCGCGCCGTCATAGTCACCAGAGTTGAAGGCTTGGAAGTTAAAGTCTTCGCCTGCTTCTGCTTTCCAGAGACGGAGGGTGTTAACAGTATTAGTCTGATATCCAGGGACTGGAGTATCGTGGGGAATACCTTCAACGGTAAAGCTGGGAATCCAACGGGTATGGGGACGACCGCGATCATCGTTATAAATTTCTGTATGTCCACCAAATTTGACTTGGACAGTGGACTCATAGCGCACCACTTCCCAAGGATTGCCACAACGTAGCCATTTGTCGGGGATCTCCACCTGCCAACCATGTTGAATCGACTGGTTGAAAATTCCAAATTCGTAGCGAATACCGTAGCCCATCGCAGGAATTTCTAGAGTTGCAAGGGAATCAAGGAAACAAGCCGCTAAACGTCCTAAGCCGCCGTTACCTAAGCCGGGATCGGGTTCTTGCTCGAGGATTTCGGTGAGATCTAGTCCTGACTCTTTGACAGCTTGCGCGATCGCTTCGTACAAGTCCAAATTAATTAAGCTATTACCTAAATGTCGCCCCATCAAAAATTCGGCGGAAAGGTAGTAAACGGTTTTGATATCTTCTTCGTGGTAGACCTTGAGTGTTTGTAGCCAACGTTGCAATAGGCGATCGCGTGTGGTGTACGACAGCGCCATGTAATAGTCGGTAAAGTTTGCAAGGATCGCAAGTTTGCCTTGTATGTAGAACAGGTTGTCAGCGAAAGCTCTCTTGAGAGTTTCGATACTTAAACCTGTGCGATCGTCTTCTACCGTAATATTGCTGGTTTGATTAGCAACATTTGTTTGCATAGAATTATTCCTGAATAGTTACTTGGTCTTAATGCCGTTCTGCTGACCCTAAGGCTGAGGGTAATGCCCCTGTCCTATCCAAGCATAAACTTTGAGATGTTGGGTATTTATTAACTGATAATTTATGTTTGCACAGGGAAATATTTATGGTTCCCTGACATTAGCTGTGATTTTCATGAAAAATTTGATACAATAAAGACTTTTTCATGAAAATTACGATCGCACCTAAGTTTTTGTTGAGCCATAGTCCAAACTCACCCCCGTTAAAGTTGCGCCCCTGCGGGGCGTAACTTTAACGGGGTGGATAATTTATTTTGTGCAACTACGCTGATATAGCAAAGCAATAGTTAACTAAAATCCAAGAAGAGAGTTGCGGCGCTCCGCGCCGCAACTCTCTTCTTGGATTTTGTGTCCTAAGCAAAACTTTTTTTGCTATATCACGAGCGAAATGTGGTTTTAAGTAGGGTAAACAACTTTTCGCTAGATTTTGACTATTTTTAGTCATAAATGATGGATGACAAAACTCTTTGAATAACGTACATTATTCAAAGAGTTTTTTGGTTTTCACTATGACTCATCTTTCTGATGCTTCCGATCCCATCTTGTTGTTGTCAGCATCTAAGGCTCGTTCGTTTGGTATTGCTACTCACAGCGAAGGCGATCGCCAAAATTATTCCGAGTTTTTTACAGTTTGGTTAATGCTCTGCTCAAGACTTGATGCCTTGAGCCACGATTGGAAGGTGAGTTTTTCCGATCCTGTGGCGGTGTCGGACTACATCACGATGCGTTGTTCACTGACGATTGATCGGGTTACCCGTGAGGCGACAGGCAGTGATAAAGGCTGTTTGATTCAGGTGGGTGAGGCAACAATAGGAGTCCATGCTCCCGAAAGAGCCATGCTTAACTCGTTTTGTAATGCTGCTGCTCAATTTGGTGTGCTTTTGCCCTTTGCAAGGCTACGCACCAAGAAACCTCCAGACAACCGCGAAGATTTGATGGAAGTGGTCAAGATCCTGCGTCAGATGCAGCGCAAGCACAAAAGCTTTACGGTATTTGGTTGGAATTTACAGCCCTTTATAAATAATTCTGCCAATACTTCAGTAAATGTCTCTGCTAAGGCTCAACGCGATCGCCACCTAAAGCAAACATAAAGATGAGGCTTAGCTACGCTTCATACTATTGAAATCATTGCAAATTGCTATACAAAAGTAGAGAGCGGGACAGAGTGTCGCTCTCTACTTTTGCTATACAATTGCCATAGCAACAATATAAGAATTAAGTATGGATACAGCAAGTCTCAATGCTCTACTCAATAGCGGCGCGATTTTGCCAGAACTAATTGTCATTGGGACATTGGTACTTGTATTGATCGTCGATCTGATTGCATCGGGACGCAAGTCTGCCAATGTCCTCCCCTATATCGCGATCGCTGGTTTAGCCGTCTCCACTGCCGCCCTTGTATGGCAATGGACAGGCTTAGAAAATCCGATCGCTTTTTTAGGCAGTTTTAATAGTGACAAACTCAGCATTATTTTTCGTGGCATTATTGCCCTATCGGCTCTATTTACAATTCTCGTTTCGGTACGTTATTTAGAGCAGTCGGGCGTAGTGGTTGGCGAATATCTCGTAATTTTGCTCAGTGCTACTCTCGGCGGGATGTTCCTCACTGGCTCCGATGAAATGGTGATGGTATTTGTCTCCCTTGAAACTCTGAGTATTTCGTCATACTTGCTATCAGGTTATACCAAACGCGATCCACGCTCCAATGAAGCGGCGCTCAAATATTTATTAGTCGGTGCAGCAAGCTCGGCGATTTTCCTTTACGGGATGTCCTTGCTCTACGGACTCTCTGGTGGCGAAACTTCACTAGCGGCGATCGCCTCAAAGATTACCGTTAGCAACACAGCCCTAATTATCTCGATGGTATTTGTGATTGCAGGGGTTTCCTTCAAGCTCTCGGCAGTACCTTTTCACCAATGGACTCCTGACGTATACGAAGGATCACCAACACCTGTAGTTGCCTTTTTGTCGATTGGCTCTAAGGTGGCAGGTTTTGGTCTAGCGCTCAGATTTTTGATTACCGCGTTTCCTCTGGCTTCTCTACAATGGCATTACGTGTTTGTCGTATTGACCGTTTTGAGTATGGTCTTGGGCAATGTGGTGGCGATCGCGCAAACCAGCATGAAGCGGATGTTGGCTTACTCCTCCATCGGTCAAGCGGGTTTTGTAATGCTCGGTATGGCGATCGACTCCGAAGCGGGTTACGCCAGCATGGTGTTCTACCTGATCCTGTATCTGTTCATGAACATGGGCGCATTCGCCTGCATGATCCTGTTTGCATCCCGCACAGGAACCGACCAAATCAGTGAATACAGTGGTCTGTACCAAAAAGATCCTTTGCTGACCCTTGCCTTGAGCGTATGCCTCCTCTCGCTCGGTGGTATTCCCCCTCTCGCTGGCTTCTTTGGTAAGCTCTACATTTTCTGGGCAGGTTGGCAAGCTCAAGCTTACGGCTTGGTCTTACTAGCTCTAGTCATGAGTGTGGTTTCTCTCTATTACTACATCCGCGTCGTCAAGATGATGGTAGTTAAGGAACCTCAAGAAATGTCTGCTTCGGTGAAGAATTATCCAGCGATCGCATGGACTCAAGTAGGTATGAAGCCTCTCCAAGCAGCGATCGTCTTTACGCTGATCTTCACAGCGATCGCAGGTATTGCTTCTAACCCTCTGTTCTCCCTCTCCAATCAAGCTGTAAAAGAAACTAAGTTTCTCCAAGCTAAAGCACCGAATGCAAAATCAGTAGCAGTCTTACCCACAACTGCACAATAAAAACTAAATCATAAAATAAAAAAGGGGTGCAATGCGCCCCTTTTTTTATTAAAATATCTTTTGTCATTAATTTTAGTAAGAAAGATTTATTTTATGAGGGGAGAAGTTCAGTTCAGATCTGATAAATTAGCAGTATTGATTGATGCTGATAATACCAGTGCATCTGTTGTTGAGGTTTTACTAAAAGAAATAACTAAATTTGGAACTGCATACATTAAAAGAGTTTATGGTGATTGGACTAGTCCTCAAATGAATGCTTGGAAAAAAGTACTCAATGATTTCGCAATTGTTCCAGTACAACAGTTTGGTTATACAACAGGGAAAAACTCAACTGATAGCGCTCTAATTATTGATGCAATGGATTTGCTTTATACCGATAAACTAGACGGATTTTGCATAATTTCGAGTGATAGTGATTTTACAAGATTGGCTCATAGAATTAGGCAAGATGGTGTAGTTGTATATGGATTTGGCAAGAAGCAAACTCCTAAAGCTTTTGTAGCAGCTTGCGATCAATTTGTATATACCGAGTTGCTGGATGTACATATAGAAACTTCTTCCGATATTATCCAAGATAAATTGGTAAAGATTGAATCGTCTGAAAAAAACGAAAAAAAAGATAGGCTAAATGAGTTGTTAAAGGAAGCTTTTGAATATGTCGCACGTGATGATGGGTTTGCTAATTTAGGAACTGTTGGTCAACAGTTATTAAAGCTTGATCCAGCTTTTGACGTTAGGGAATATGGCTATAAAAAACTAGGAGAATTACTTAAAGCAACAGAAATTTTTGAAGTCAAAGGCAATGATACGAAACTAAAATAAAGTTGATATTTGAAATAAGCTTCTAGCTTGAAAATAAGAGAATCTATGCTGTAGTTACCTGTCAATTAATTAACGCAATTCACAATTTGTTAAATGCAATTTGAATGGAATCCAGATAAAGCAAATTTAAACCTGAAAAAGCATAGTGTGTCATTCACAGAGGCATCCACAGTATTTTACGATCCCTTATCTATAACATACCCCGATCAAGATCACTCTCATGGTGAAGAACGTTACGTTATCATTGGTTTATCCAGCGCTAATCGTATCCTAGTAGTCCCACACACAGATCGAGCAGATCGAGTTCGGATTATCAGCGCACGAGAAGCAACCCGAAATGAACGGAGATTTTATGCAGATGGAGAATAATCACGAATTAGATGACGAAATGCTTCCTGAATATGACTTTAGCAAGATGAAAGGTGGCGTTAGAGGCAAATACGTTGAACGCTATAGAACAGGAACAAATGTAGTCTTGCTCGATCCTGATGTTGCACAAGCTTTCCCCACAAGTGACTCAGTTAACGAAGCACTGCGATTACTCATCCAAATTTCTAAAAGACAGAAAGTCTGAAGGTCTTCTAAAACTATTGTCAAGAATGGTTTAAGAAAGAACTGTTAGAAGGGATCGTTAGGGTGCGATCGCATAGAAAACAGGTAAAAAAGAACTTTTACTCATTTCATGAAAATATATTTTTGACTTATCGATCGCATTAGGCGTTATCACAGTTTAATTGCCAAAAGCTATAATCAGTAATAGTTTGCGAAACAAGTTATGCTTCTGCCTACAAATACAGCGATCGCTGAAGAAAAATTGACAAAATATCTCTTGGTGCTTTTGCCCAAAGATGACAAATCACAATTTCTTCAGAAAGCTGGTTACACATTAGAAAATTGGCAGCAGTTAGAAATTGACCTAAGAGCGCAAATTTTGACACAACCTGCCAAGTTTGTAGAAACAACGATCTATGGAAGTAAGTATAGAATTGACGCAACCCTAAAAGGAGTTAATGGAGTAGAGCTTGAAATTACTACTA
This sequence comes from uncultured cyanobacterium, assembly GCA_963703315.1. Taxonomy (GTDB): domain Bacteria; phylum Cyanobacteriota; class Cyanobacteriia; order Pseudanabaenales; family Pseudanabaenaceae; genus Pseudanabaena. The sequence goes on from OY969811.1 coordinate 1,538,672, forward strand.
TCTGGATGCTGACAAATCAACAAGCAAAGTTTGTTACCTTAGTTCCTAAATGTTCAAGCGATCGCGAAGTAAATACATGAAACCTAAATTTCCTTTATTCTCTGAAGTTGTCTTGCTGCAAGATATACCCATGTATAACCTCAAACGTGGTTTAGTTGCTACGGTTGTAGAACATTATCCCATGACTGAATTGGCGCAAGATGGATATAGTCTTGAAGGGTTTGATATCCCAAATGTGACAGTCGAAGTTGCAGAATCACAAATTATCTCTGTTGAACAATGGCAAAAAGAGATGGAAATTCTAGAAAAACTGCATCGATTAAGCGTAGTAAAACTAGTTCATTTGGAGTCGTACATCGAGAAACTATTAAGCGAAGACAGTAGCGATCGGCTTAAAGCATCTTAAGCTGCTATAGTTCCGAAAAAATTTTAGAAAACCTGCCAAGCTTAAACCTAGAAAAAATCTATGCCACAATTACCTATTATTTGAGCGATCGAGCTCAAATTGATGAGTATATGTTCCGCCTAGAGCAGTCACAAGAACATCATTATCAAGAATGGTTAAAACAAGAACCGTCAGAAGCGATGTAAGGTGGCGATCTCTAACTGATTGGTCTCTCTGCTATCAATTTTGTTACCGTTTGAAAACCATCCATCCACTCAGATGTTACTTTGTTTCGCCAAAAAATTATTTTAAGAATACTATCGTAGTCATCCCTTACACTACGCGAAAATATTGGCTCATGATGAGCGATTCTATTCCTTAATTCCCGTATTTCACGAATATCGTCATGAATACAAGACCTTATCTGTTTAACAGTCATTATAGTAGGGGCATTCGGGAACAAGGATTTTATGTGAGTATTCCAAACCCGTGAATCATGACGAGACGTAAACATTTTTTCCCAAAACACAAAATTCAGGTCAGCAACAACTTTTCCCATTGTGGTTTGTCTTCGCGCTACTTCAATAAGGTTTCTTCTAGGACTATAGCCAGATGGTTTGTCAGGCAAGCTAATTATGAAACCTTGATTCCACGGCCAAGTTGATGTATGAACATCTTCCAACGCTTCAACAACTGCATTACGGGTACTAACCTCCAAAATATGCAGTGGAATAATAAAAGCAGAAGATAACTGTAAATTCCATTGATAAAGCTTGAGAGCCTTTGTCCTGTCATTACCGCAATATCGAAGATAGGTGGCAAAACGTGGTTCTGAAATTATATGAGGAATATTTGACAGATGTTCATGGGAGAAAAGCATTGCAACAATGACTCTTAAATTTCTTTAAAAAATACTGATTTCTGTAGAAATTTTATAGTATAATAGTACGACATAGATGCCTTGAGGTCGCGGGTTCAAACCTCCCCTCTTAGCGAAACGATTATCTCAAAAGCTCACTCTGAAAGGTGGGCTTTTGTTTTGGGCTATTTCAAATAGCCTCATTGCCTACAGTAAAGGTCATCACAAGAACAGCGCTATTAAGAATGCTTAAAAAAGAACTGTCAGACGCGATTATTAGGGTGCGATCACAGAAAAACTCATACAAATTTTTTAGGCAACTTGTAGAATAGCAATACTGATTAGCTGAAAATACTCTTATGGCTGTCACCCTACCTATTTCTAAAACTATTTTAGCGATCGCGGATGTTGAAGAAAAATTTCAACTGTTGCCATGTACCGCACCGACATTTTTTAGAGAGTGGCAAGATAATTTACCAGAACTAACAGAGATTGAAAAAGCTGCACTTGATCGCCTATTGGTAAGATTTGCAGCCCATAGAAGACGTGGCATTTTAGCCGAAGGTGCTGTTGATAAGCTCATGATCTCGCCACTTTTAGATTTGGTAGGATTTTATGAGCCTGAATACGAGGTGCGTACCGAAGAATCAGTTGAATTTGCGATAGAAGGTGATGAAGAAATTTTGCGCGGTAGAATTGATACCTTAATTGTGCGAGATTGCTTCTGGATATTAGTGATTGAGGCAAAACGCACGATTATGGCTTCGTTAGCAATGCCACAAGCTTTGTCATATATGATGTGTAACCCACAACCTGATAGTCCATCCTTCGGAATGATCACAAATGGTGATGAATTTATTTTTCTGAAGGCGATCGCTCAGCCAAAGCCCCTCTACAGTGCTTCGAGATCGTATTCCATATTTTTCCCTACTGGTAGTCAAGATTTAGTCGAAGTGTTCCGCGTCTTAAAAAAGATTAAGAATCTTCAGAAGTAATCGCAAGCTCGCATAGCGAACAGGGAAAAAAGAACTTTTACTTATTTCATAAAAATACGCTTTTTACTTAACAATTACATTTTGAGTTTTCCTCCAAGTAAGAGCAATTGCTCTTACTTGGAGGACTCTATAGAACCTTGCCGACGAGCGATCGCCCGATATAGTTACTATTCCGTGATTGCGAAGCGATCGCCTGACCATTCACTAACCATTCCAAATTAGGGTCAAATAACGTTGCTAGCTTGGGTGTAGCGATGCCTAGACATTTGGCAGGATTAACACTTACAGCCTGCCACAGTTCACTAGCGGTTAATAATCCTGTAGTCACTAAATTCTGCCAAAGTACGGGAAGCGCAAACTCTAGACCGATCGCGCCGACAGGTGCAACTTCAAAGGGAACCACTTTTTCTTCGTAGGCACAAGGTGTATGGTCGATCGCGATACTATCAATTGCCCCTGATTTAATTCCTGCAACTAAGGCAAGGCGATCGCCTTCACTGCCGAGGGGGGGACTCAGGCGCAGGTTGGGATCATAAGTTTCTAAGTCGCGATCGCAGTGGCAGAGATGGAGCCAAGTCGTACTAGCGTTTACAGGTAATCCATCATTTTTTGCTTGAGCAATTAGTTCCACACTTTGAGCAGTGGAAATCCTTATAAAATGCGTGGGGGCTTTGGTGAGACGGACTAATTCGATCAGGGCGGCAAGAGATGCAGTTTCGGCGGCGGCGGGATAGCCTGTCATGCCATATTGCAATGACCATTTGCCCTCACGGATGACACCACTACCTGCAAGATCAGGATTTTGGGGAACAGAGCGATCGGCTTGCCTAACGGTTTAATATATTCCATCGCTCGACGTACTAACAAGAGATTGGAGATCGCTTTGCCATCGGTAAAGCCAATCACAGATTCGGCAAGTTCTGCCATATCAGTCAGTTGTTTGCCCTCCAAACCTTTCGTAATTGCGCCCCAAGGTTGGAGAATGTCACCATGTTTTTGCTGAACATTACGCCAAAACTCTAGAGCCGCAATATCATCGATCACGGGTTGAGTATTGGGCAAGATGCCAACATGACTAAATCCACCATTTTTCGCAGCTTGGATTAGCTCTGTAATTGTTTCCCGTGACTCATGCCCCGGCTCACCACTGACGCTATGAAGATCAACTAGTCCAGTTCCTAAAATCAGTCCCGATCGCTCGTCAATATTTATATTTTCAGGAATTTGGCTAGCAGCAACATTAATCTGAGTTTGGCGATCGCTATCAATTAATACATCGGTAAAACTTTCAGCAATATTTAATGAGGAATCTACATTGAGAATTCGTACCTGCTTGAAGAGAACAGGATACGCGATAGAATTTTCTAAAGGCATAGCAAAACGATTTTCTTTTTACTCTATAGCGTGATGTGCGCCAAAACCTAAAAAAAATGTTTATCGGTTTTACTAAATATGGATGCAGCACTCACTTCTCAAGATATTTTGCGCCGCTATGCTAAAGGCGATCGCGACTTTAGTGGCATCAACCTCAATGGCCTCAAACTTAGTGGGGCAAACCTCAGCCATACCGATTGGCTCGATGTCAACTTTTCTAAAGCATATTTAAACAGTACTGTCTTTACCTTTGCTTGCTTGACTCGTGCCAATATGCGCGGAGCTTTGATGGTGGGTGCAAATTTATGTGGTGCAAACCTCAACCAAGCAAGTATGAGTAATGTCAATCTCTCTAATGCTGATCTGCATGGAGCGAGTCTGCAAGGGACAACGCTCTTTGGTGCAAACCTCAGTCTTGCCAATTTGATGGATGCAAATCTAATTGATGCAGATATGCGAACCGCTAATTTGAGTGGTGCGAACTTGATTGGAGCCTGTATGAAAGGTGCAAATCTTAGGCAGGAGAGAGCTGTTGGCGATCAGCATGAAATTGATGCTGGTAAAAAGAAACGGAGTACGGCGAGTCTTGTTGGGGCAAATCTGTCTGGGGCAGACCTACGTGGCGCAAATCTCTCTGGGGCTGATCTGTACAAAGCCGATCTTAGAGGTGCGAATCTGCAAGAAGCAACACTAAGTGGCGCGAATCTTAGCGAGGCAAAGCTCAATAAAGCGAATATGCAAGGCATATTTCTTAGTGAAGCTAATCTCAGTAATGCCACGCTCTCAGGTGCGATTTTAAATAATGCCAAATTAGAGCGAGCTATTTTAATCGATACAGACCTGAATGGAGTTTCACTGCGAGGTGCGATTATGGCTGATGTGAAAGCAAGCCGAGTCCAGATGCAGGGGGCTGATTTAACGGATGCCAAGTTCTCGCGTGCTGATTTGAGTCGTGCCGATCTTAGAGGTGCGATTATGATTCGTACCAACCTGATTGAAGCTTATCTTGCCCGTACTAATCTTGCTAATGCAGATTTAACTGACGCGATTCTCAATCGTGCGGAGTTAAGTAGTGCCAATCTCGTCGGTGCAATTCTGCAAGGAGCTACGCTTCCAGATGGCAAAGTCCATAAATAGAGAGATGCGGCGCTTCGCGCCGCATCTCTCTATTTATGGGAGCTAAATTTACCTACAGAATAATTAATTGCATAGCTCCAACTTAGCAGCCGCAACCATAGACGAGGATTGGTAGGTTCTAGCCATGATTGACAACTACGCAACAGTTGTGGCAGCCATGCTCCTAAAAGAGCATTAACTAGAGAATTGCGGGTAAAAGATCCGTAACTGGATAGCCATTTCAGTAAATCCTCTATACCTGCCATTTCTAAGATCCAGAGAATCAGTTTCTGATTCTTAAAAGCAGCAATCAGAGCGAGACGGTTAAACATCAACCAATTGAGGCGATCTTTGATAAAGCGATCGCTAACGGGTTGTGGCTCATCGGCTAGCAATCCAAAGAACGTATTCAGCATTGAGTTAACCCGCTCTGGTGGCAAGTGCATTCCCGTCGGAACCATCATTCCTTTTGAGAATAACCAAGTTACGGCAATATTACTTTGATAAGCATTAATTTGGCTAAGGTCATCGGCTTTCAGAAGATCATGCTTGAGGGCAGTATCGAGCAAGGTCGCTAAGCGTGGTAAGTTCCGAACTAAAGATCCAAATCCTGTAAATACAAGTGGAGATTGGAGAGAAGCAGCATCACCGATCGCCAAAATTCGATCAAAGGCACATTTTTTAGAATTCTCATTGAGGCTGTAATGTCCCGTGATATAACCAAAGGTCGCCTTCTTCCAAGTCAGCTTTTCCATATCACAACGGCGATATTCTGGCAAAATCGTGAAGAAGTCCTCATACATTTCCAGCAATGATCCCGGATTTTCGGGATGCACTTGATGATAATGGAACAGATAAACCGTCAACTCATCTTTTTCGGCGGGAAACAATTCCCAAATTAGTTGCCGTCCCCGTGAGATATCCCCATGACTAAACAGGACATCGCCATATTGAGAATCCCAAACGTGCTTATCAATACCCTCTAAAACTGCACCCACCGTCGGACAGACGCTATCAAAGGCTTGTCCCGCATTCAGTTGTTGGGCGATCGCCGAAGCCGATCCCATCGCATCAATCACCAATCGCGAATTAAGAATTACCTCCGCATCTGTTTCCAGATTTTTAGCAAAGATAGTCGCGCCATTTTCACCAATAACGACTTTTTGGAATTCGGTGCGATCGCAAATTACAGCACCATACTGATGCAATTTCTTACTACAAATTTCCAACAAACGATGAGTATCGATCGCAATATTTAAAACTGTCGGCGTATGCAGCACCTTCGCCTTGAGATGCGGTGGATTATTGCTATCAAAAAACTTATTAAAGCCATCGACATATTCCGCCGTGATCATTGCTTCAAATTCTTCTTTGGTGAATAGCCCAAAGTCGATCAGATTCTGGAATTCTGCGCGAGAAATATTCCATTCCCGATTCATGCGCCCAAAGGGAATTCGCTCTACTAAGCAAACGCGATAGCCTAACTTCGCCATCATAGCCGCATGGATCGCGCCCAATGCGCCGCCCAGATACACAATGTCATAGATTAAATCTGGCTTTACAGAATTAGCTTGTGAATCCTCAAAAATTACTTGCTTGGGTGTTTCAGGATTCTTAACACTTTCCCGCCAGCGCTTTTCCCACCAATAGACGCGATTTAGGTCATATTCACCATTAGGAATACGTTGAAAGAACTTTACCGTAAGCGGATACTCTTCGGCTAGTGCTTCAAAAATCGATTGATTCGAGGCGATCGCAGGTGGTTGTTTAAACTCGTAGGGAAAGGCAAGTCGCGCCGCCTTGGTCAAATGGTCAAGAAATTCCTTCTCACCATCCATAACCTCCTCTGACCATCGAAATACTTTGAGGTAAGTCGTGCGTTGTAATGTCCAGATAAATACTGATAATTGCGCGATCGCTCCTGAACGATTTTGGCGATCGAGGATAAAGCCATGCTTAGCAACGGATTTTTTCCCAAAGGGTGGTTGATACTCAGACTGGAGCCATGTTTTCACGGCTGCAACCTGAGGTGTAGGGATCTCGATGTAAAGTAACTGCTGCATGGCTCAATAAAATAAAAATATTTTTCTTATATCCTCTAATTTTGGCATATATTGCGGTTTGGATCAGGTTTGCAAGTTTTCCAACTGCGTAATCCATTGATCAAAATGTGGACATTTTTCTCTTATCTTTGCTAACCCAATCTTTTCAACTACTTGAGGCGCTAAGCTGGTTTTTAGTTTTTTATACTTTGGAATGACTTTTTCAAGTCTTTTAGAAGGAGCCGTAGTTACATCTTGGTTAATTAATTCTGGAGAAGAATATCTTTTACATTCTAATAACAGGCGATCAATATCTTTTTTGTAGTCATCATATTGGGGGAAGTCTTTATACAACTCTTCAAGATCAGTAAATATTAAAGCTTCAAATTCATGTAATTGAATATAGGGTATAAATCGATAATGATTAATATCTTTTGCAAAAGCAGATTCTAATAATTTAACTTTGAGATAAGGATCTAATGGTTTATTGGCTTGTTCAAATCCTGGAAAATCATTTGGTAATGCATATAGATCAAACATTGTTGTAAGTATTACTGGTTGACTATTTCTCTCTTTTAATAAACGATTAATTTCATTTTTAACTTTTGCATAGTTAGCTACTCCTCCTCCTATGCCCTTAGATCTATTTGTTGGTACTAAACTATATTTAATATTAATATTTAGCTGTTTTAAATGTGGACGCAAAATGTTTTTAACAAATGTTTCCTCTGTTGGTCCTTCTACAAGAATATTTAGAATAACCATCAGCTATGGTCTCCCACCAATTACATTTTTATTCCATAGCTCAGACAATGAATATTCTTCTAGCCAATCTTCTAGATCTGCTTCAACTAATCTTTTAAAAGAAGATTCTCGGTCATTTCTTTCAACAACGATTACGTCTTCTGGTTCAAAACAATCTACTAATAATGGTGATTGAGTTGCTAAAATTACTTGACAACGATTAGAAACACCATTAATTAGACTGCCGATGATATCAATAGCATAGGGATGTAATCCTAGTTCTGGCTCATCTAAAATCAAAATATTAGGCAAGGTGTCGGGCGGTTGTAATAAAAGCGTTACTAAAGCCATTGCTCTTAATGTTCCATCCGATGCTTGATGAGGACTAAAGACTAAATCAGTACCTATTTCCTGCCATTGTAAAATCACTGTGTTACCCATAGGGTTTAACACGAAATCAGCAAAAAATGGAGCAATTAGTCTAAGGGTTTCTACGATTCTTTGGTAATAACGAGGTTCATTTTCTCTAAGTCTTAAAAGAAATGGCGCTAAATTTCCAGCATCTTCTTTAAGACATTGATTGTCATCAGCGTTCCACTTTATTTTGAATCTAGAAGTAGGTGAAGTGTTAAAATTTTGTATCAGGCTAGTGTTAAAATCTTGTATCAGCCTATAGATTTTTTTTGGTGTGAACATTGTAAATTCAAGCAGCTTTGACTCTCTATGACCTGATAGTAATGTCATCCAATCTGACCAAACATTAAGATGCATGGCATCAAAACTACGATATTTCTCTTCGGCAAATACAAATGTGTCCAATGCGGCATGAGAAAGTTTAAATGAATAGTCAAATCTATCATTTTTAAAAGCATAGTCAAATTTATCTTTACTGACTTCAAATTCAAGTTTTGATTCAATTTGAGAAGTAATTTCTGCTCCATCAAATAACAAAGAATTTGCACCTCCTGATTGTGCAACAAAAAGTTGCAATTCACCTTGAGATTGCATCATCCGATTCAATAACTTAAAAAAAGAAATAAAATTAGATTTACCTGAACCATTCGCGCCAATTAAAACGTTGATGGGAGATAAATCTAAATCTAGTTCTTTAATTGATTTAAAGCCTTTAATGCTGATGTGTTTAAGCATAGCGATCGCACAATTTCACACTTAAGGTTTTACAATCAAAATACCATAAGCATCAGGATTGAGGTATTTGCGAACGGCGGCTTGGATGTCCTCTTTGGTGATGGATTTAATTAAATCGGGATAAGTTAAGGCTGGCTCTAGGGAACCGACAATGCGATCGTAATAGCCATAAATACCAGCGCGTTCTTTCGGTGATTCATTGCCGAAGATAAATCGATTGGTAACTTGGGTACGAATCTTGGCGAGTTCCTCATCGGTGACAGGAGTTTCGTGCAAGTTGAGAATATGCTCGCGAATTGCTTGCTCAACGATCGCCACATCCTCCACATTCAACTTGGCAAATACTTGGAAATTACCCTGCCAACGCATCGCCGAATTACTGACAGAAATGCGATCGACGATGCGCCGATTTTCGCGCAAGTCCTGCACCATCCGCGAAGTGCGCCCACTACCGAGAATATTGGCAAGAATACTTAAGGGATAGGTTTCCGATAGTTCGTTCAAGCCAGCAACGCGCCATGTCATGCTCAATCTAGCTTGCTTAAGGCTGGTATCGGTTACTTCACGCCGCACAATATCTGTAAACGGCTTTTCGGGTGTGAAAGTCTTAGACTGAGGTTTATCAGCGATCGCCTCTCCTTCAAAGTAATTAGCAATCACGCTAATCATCTCGCTCACGGGTAGATTGCCAACTACAGAGATCGTCATGTTTTGCGGCGCGTACCATTTGCGATGAAACGATCGCATTTGCTCGGAGGTGACATTCTCAATTACATCGACTGGTCCCAGCACCGCACGACGATAGGGCAGAGTTTCATAGACTAATTCCGAGATATGGCGATAAATGCGGCGATCGGGATTGTCTTCACTGCGGCGAATTTCCTCTAGTACTACATGGCGTTCGCGCTGAAACTCTTCATCGGGAATGCTTGCCTTCAGAACTATATCCAGTTGTAAAGGCGCAAGTTTGGCAAAATCTTTAGGCGCAACATTGATATAAAAATGCGTATAGTCCTGACTGGTAGCCGCATTGGTATTACCACCATGCGACTCGATCGCCTGTTCAAATTCTCCTAAGCCAAGGCGATCGCTACCCTTGAAAACCATGTGTTCCAAGAAATGCGCCATACCATTGATGTCATCACTCTCTACCGCCGAGCCAACGTCAACCCAAATACTGAGATTGACCGCATCGACAGGAACCTGTTCGGCAATAATTTTAATGCCGTTGGGCAGAATATGTTGAGTGGGTGCAGATACTGATGCTTTTGTAGCTAGATCATGGAGTGCATGATCGGTCGCAGATACATCTAACCGACGTGGAATGACGATCGCTGGCATAACAGTATAAAATTTTACTAAGGTTTTTATTAAAAAAATTGAGATAAAGAAAATATAAATAAAAATTTTTGTTTTTTATTATATTAAAACTTGCTTAGCGAAATTTTTTGATGTTTACATCTGTTCTAATGCCCGCAGCTTATAATAAGCTTCTCGCAATGGCAAGCTAGAGTTATCTTCTAGCATAGCAGCAAAATCATAGGATTCTTGGTAAGCTGCGCGTGCTTTTGGCAAATTTCCAAAAGAAAGGTACAAATCCCCCAAATATCGCTGCACGATCGCCGCTGTTTCCTGATCACCCATCACCAAAGCTAAACTAGAACGATTTTGCAATAAGTCTTCGATGCGATAAAAATTAGGAACTTCAAGATAAGCCGCAATAATGCGATCGCTAGCAACTGCCATCAGTTTGTAATTGCGATATTGACGGGCGATCGTCAGCGCCATGCCATAGTCTGTGATTGCTGCTTTGTAATCATCTAGAGCCATCCGACTATCACCACTATTAATATGGACATAGCCTTCACCGATCGCTTCACGGATGGGATATCGTTTGATGGCGGCGTAATGTTGCTTGATCGCCTCTAAATGATCACCATAGCGTCCTGCAATCAAACCTTTGTTGTTTAAGGCGATCGCGGTGTTGAGTCCTTGATCATTTGCTAGGGACAAAGCAAGAGTGTCTTTGTTCAATTTTGCAGAGGATTCTAATTTGTTTTGGGCAATCTCAAAACTGACTAAATTGTTTGAGCTTTCAATCTTTGCCCCATTATCGTGCAAGGTATTGGCATAGCGGATTCTTTGCCGCAGTGTGTCTTGAGCCGCATTGCTTGCCCCCAATAGTTCATAAGCATCGCTTATCCTTGCCAAAGTGTAGGAAATTGAGGCTTGGTCATTGACTCGACGGTAATAGCCGATCGCATAGAGCCACGTCTTAATTGCTTCACGAGGTTTACCATCCTTGAGTTGGTCGTAGCCAACATCCAGCAAGCGATCGGCTTCATCACGTACCGTCCGATTGTTTGGATTGACCGTTACTTGTTGGGACTGTACTGGTACTGGCACAACAATCGCCCCCACAAAGACAGCTAAGATGGTTGCTCCCAGATGGGCAATTGACATTTTCTGACGCTTTCTATACATATCCCTACATCCTCTGCAAAAGGTGCACACATTGTAGCGATATAAAAGCTGTTTTTTCTAGAAGTTTTCTGACATTTTCTGACTTTTTAAGAATTATCCCAAAACTAAACCAGAAGACGAGTTGCGCTGCAACTCGTCTTCTGAAACCCAAACCCGTAAAGTTGCGCCCCTGTGGGGCGCAACTTTACGGGTTTGGGTTATATGGATGATGCAAAGTAACGCCTGATTGAGCATCAAATCCATAGAGTTTTTTGAGGTCAAACTTCCAAAAACTGCGATCGCCAATTTGCCAATGATGCTCTAAACCTACATCAGCAGAAACTCGCGCTCTCAAATCTTGATCTTGCAGTTTTAACAACACAATTGTTTCTGAACCCAGCGCTTCGACTAGCTCTACCGTACCTTCAAGATGCGCCTCATCGATATTCGCAGGCTGCAAATCTTCAGGGCGAAATCCTAAAATAAATGGGGAATTACTCTCAATACTACTAATTGGTAAATCATGAAGGGCGATCGCCTTGAGCAAATTTTCACTCGATAAATCGCGATTACGATCAATCTGCACAGGCAAAAAATTCATCGGTGGTGAACCCATAAACCCTGCCACAAAAACATTTGCAGGTTTACGGTAAATATTCAGAGGCGTATCCACTTGCTGAATATCACCTTTATTTAAAACTACAATCCGATCGCCCATTGTCATGGCTTCGACTTGATCATGCGTGACATAGATCGTAGTTACTTGCAACTGCTTTTGTAACTGCACAATTTGCGATCGCGTATCACTGCGTAATTGAGCATCGAGATTCGATAAAGGCTCATCCATCAGAAACACTTGGGGATTACGAGCGATCGCCCGTCCGAGCGCAACTCGTTGCTTCTGCCCACCCGATAATTCCTTCGGCTTACGATTTAGTAAATGGGAAATTTGCAGAGAGTCCGCAACTTGCTGCACTCTTTGTTCGATTTCGCTACGTTGTTTTTGATTAGTCGGTGATAGCCAAGCTAGGGGTGATGAATTTGGCGATCGCTGCCTCCTCAATCCAAAAGCAATATTGTTGTAAACCGTCATGTGCGGATACAGCGCATAACTTTGAAATACCATCGCAATATCGCGCACCTTAGGCGGCAGATGATTAATTTGGCGATCGCCTAGATATATAGAACCATCAGTTACTTCTTCTAAACCCGCAATTAGCCGCAGCAAAGTACTTTTGCCACATCCTGAAGGACCTACTAAAACCAGAAATTCGCGATCGGCAACCTCTAGATCAATTTCATGCAGAACCGTATTTTGTCCAAATTTCTTAGTAACACTACACAACCGAACAGGAGCCATCGCCAAATATCCTAAAGATAAACCCTAAAATCAACCTGACTGATTTTAGCTCTAAATCCTACTTCCTTCCCAGTGAATATAGCGCTTTTCAAGGAAGCGAGGTATGGAGGATTGTTTCCCCGCCAAAGGCGGGGAAACAATTCCGTATTGCACTTTTTCCTATTAACACATAAACCCCAAAAGAGAGTTGCGGTGCGAAGCACCGCAACTCTCTTTTGGGGTTTGGTTTTGTCCTAACATAACTGACTCCAGCTATATGTGTCATTGAGTCCGAAAATATGGCAAATTAAAGAATCAGATCAGAATTGTAAACTATAGCTGTTGCCAGTCTGGTTAGAACCTAAACCCAGAAGACGAGTAGCGACACAACGCGCCGCCACTCGCTTCTTAGGTTTTGATTTGTTCTAATGCAAATAACGACAGCTATACCTATAGTGATAAACGAAGTTAAACTTAATGACATTAAAAGTTGGAATTTTAGGATTTGGTGGATTAGGGCAGGCGGCAGCGAAGTTGCTTAGTGCTAAGCAAGAAATGCAGCTAGTTGTAGCGGCGGACAAAGAAGGCTTTGCCTATGACCCACAAGGGCTAAATGCGACTGAAGCGATCGCCGCTTACCAAAGTAAAGGCTCACTGGGTTATCTCAAAGGATCAGGCATTCTTACCCAAGACAGTATCGCTGAGGCGATCGCAAAGGCAAAAGATGTTGATGGTTATTTCTTAGCATTGCCTAACTTGCCTAATACTTTCATGGCAAGCGTTGCTAAGCAATTCATCACTTCAGGTTGGAAAGGTGTGCTAGTTGATGCGATCAAACGTACTAGCGCCGTTGAACAGATGATTACCCTTGCTCCAGAACTAGAAGCCGCAGGGATTACCTATATGTCTGGTTGTGGCGCAACTCCCGGTTTGTTGACGGCGGCGGCAGCGATCGCGGCTCAGAGCTTTGCGGAAGTTCACAAGGTGGAAATTACTTTCGGAGTCGGTATTGCCAACTGGAATGCTTACCGAGCAACTATCCGTGAAGATATCGCGCATATGTCAGGTTATACCGTTGATATGGCGCAAGCGATGACCGATGCAGAAGTAGAAGCATTACTGGAAAAGACCAATGGTTTAATCTCGTTGGAAAATATGGAACACGCTGATGACATCATGCTCGAACGTGTAGGTATTTGCGATCGCGATCGCGTTACTGTTGGTGGTGTCGTCGATACTCGCAATCCCAAGAAGCCTCTTAGCACGAATATGAAGCTGACAGGGCGCACTTTTGAGGGCAAAATTTCGACACACACCTTCACCCTCGGCGATGAAACCAGCATGGCAGCGAATGTTTGTGGTCCTGCCTTTGGCTATCTCAAAGCTGGCAAGCAATTCCATCAACGCGGTATTTATGGTCTGATGACCGCCGCCGAAGTGATGCCTGCTTTCGTTCGTTAAGCAAGATGTAGGGGCAATTCATGAGTTGACCTTACATTTGTTCTTAGAATTGGTGGCTATGTAAACCCAAGAAGACGAGTGACGGCGCGAAGCGCCGTCACTCGTCTTCTTGGGTTTTGATTTTTCCTAATGAAGGCAAATGGCGATCGCTATATGATGGAAAACTAAATTATGTTAGATTGCCAAGAAATTTTTGATAGTCTGACATAATTAGTTTAATTATTCATCTTGTCAATAATGCGATTGTATAAATTTTTCAAGATTCTATCTCTGCTATCTACAATTTATTTGTCTATAAGTAGCTCAGCAGCTTTGGCAAGAGCGCAAGATAAAAAGATAAAAGTATTGCAAGAACAAAGAGAACAGAAAAATGACTTTCCAGTTCTAGATGATTCGCAATTTGTACCATTGCAAGATCTTGAAAAATTATTAAATAGAGAACAAAGCATTATTTTAGCTTCGCCTAGTAAACTTAATCCTAGTTTACGAATACCAGATCCTGAACCTATACCTATTGAGAAGCCGACGATAGCGCCAAAAAAAGAATCTGCGATGATAGATTATGCAGTTCTTGATAGTATGACTACAAACTTCCAAAATGATGATGATGGGAATGGACAACGTAGCCAAATTATAGAACCAGATTGGAAATGGCGTTTTAAAGATGGAACTATAATTGGTTTTCAAACAGGATTTAATTCTTTTGACTTAGCAGGCAAAAAATCAATATACAATTTTCCATTACAGTTTAGTGTCGAGAAAAAGCTGGGTTCTCTTAATCTCAATGTGCGTGGGGGAATCGATGTTTACGATCGCTTGCCAACGACAGCAAACTTTGAACTTAATGCGAGTCTGCCTGTGTTCGATGGGGTGACATTATTTGGTGTTTTAGAGCAGAAACCCTATAAAGCAAATGTAGATACCATTGAGAGTCAACTTAAAACTCGTAGATTTGGTCCGAATATTTATTGGCAAATTGATCCAGATACTAGTTTATTTTCGTTATATCGTTGGGGTAACTATAGCGATGGAAATAACGATCAATTGTCTTTTAGTCGTTTAGAGCGCAAATTTGGTCAGTTTGCGATCGCTGCAAATTTATTTACTTGGTTTTATGATCGCGAATCCCAGCCCAATATTTACTTTTCGCCTAGAGATTTTCTGGTATATACTGGCGAACTATCTTGGCAGGGCGATATATTTGATTTTTTAAACTGTAAATTAGCGATTAGTGCAGGAGAGCAACGACTTAATAGTAGTTTTACCCCTGCAAATAGTTATCAAGCAAAATGTACAGTCAAAGTATTGCCTAATATTGAGATGGATTTAGGGTACTTGTCCAGTAATGTCCAGAAATCTACTGGTGGTCTGAGTTATCAGAATGCAACAATCTCTGGACAGTTAAGAATGAAATTTTAACCAAGAAATGATAAATGTTACAAATTTTAGTAATTGATGATGATCTCGTCATGCGGATGGTTCTAAAAAATACCCTTCAAGAGCAGGGCTATGGAGTAATCGTTGCTAAAAATGGTAAGGAAGGAATTGAACTTGCTCAAAAACATCATCCTGCTTTAGTTATATGTGATTGGTTGATGCCTGATGTTGATGGGTTAGAGGTCTGCTCTCAAATCAAGCAAGAATCTAGTCTTTCTTCCACTTTCTTTATCTTATTGACTTCACGGAGTGCCGTAGAAGATAAAGTTAAGGCACTCGATAGTGGAGCCGATGACTTTCTCTCAAAACCGATTGAAAAAATTGAATTGATTGCTAGTGTGCGGGCAGGTTTGAGGTTATACCAACTCAATCAAGATTTGCAATTACAAAAGCAGTTATTAGAATCAGAACTCAATGAAGCCAGTGAATATGTCAAATCACTTCTGCCCGTAAGTTTAGAAGGAGATGTAAATATTCTCACTCAGTTCATTCCTTCTAGTCAATTAGGAGGCGATTGCTATGATTTCTATTGGCTTGATCCTGATCATTTAGTGATTTATTTAATTGATACCTCTGGGCATGGTGTGGGATCGGCTTTGCTGTCGATTTCGATTTTGAATCTATTACGATCGCAGTCCTTTGGCAAAGAGAAACTCTACGATCCCAGTGCTGTGATGACTGAACTCAATCATTCTTTTCAGATGAGTCAGCAAGGGGGGCGTTATTTTACGATGTGGTATGGGGTCTACCAGCGATCGCAACGTCAATTAGTTTATGCCAATGCAGGACATCCCCCAGCCTTGTTAGCTGTTGGTAATGATAATTCGCAATTACAGCAATTACCGAGCCTGAGTATGCCGATTGGGTTTTTTCCTGATATTGAATATGCAAGTGCGGAATTAGCGATCGCGCCCAATAGTAGCCTTTATGTTTTTAGTGATGGTATTTTTGAGGTGATGCAAGCAGAGCACAAAATTTGGGGACTACCAAAATTTATTGATTTGCTAACCCATGAGCTTCCAACTAATACGGCGATTAGTGCAAATTGGGTACGACAATGTATTCGTAGGGAGACCCCCGATGCTGATTTTGAAGATGATGTTTCGCTCTTGCAAATTAATTTTAGCTAGTCTTGAATAGCTAAATCGAAGGCAGCGCGGTCAGGTAAGATATCGAAAATTTTATCCATTTTAGTTAATTCTAAAATGATGCTGACCTGATCATTGAGAGAACAAAGATAAAGCTGTGCTTCTTGTTTGCGGACTTGTTGCAGGGTGGCAACCAGCGCTCCCAGTCCTGAACTATCCATAAAAGTAATATTGCTGAAATCAATCAAGATTGCCTCTACGCCTAAGTTAAGCAGATCACTAATCTCACGGCGGAGTTGTGTGCCACCTGCACTATCGATCAAGCCTTCAGGTGCTAATACTTTTGATGATTTAGTCATGATTGATTTCCTTGAAATTGATGATTGATGAGATCCAGTACTTTATACTGCATTTTGTTAGATTTTAGATTCCTTAGGTTGCCATACTGCCGCTCGAATGATGACCGATAGTAGACAGATATTATAAATTGCCCAGCTACTATTAATTAAATAAATCCAAGGATCGGGGAGAGTTCCCATCGCAAACCGAATTAGACTCCATGCCATACCGACGATGGTAAGGATCACAATCGTTAATTGGGGAATCACTAAATTAAGATATTTGCCTGACTGTCTTTGCTTGGGGGTCACTTGGAAGTTTAGGGGAGTGCGTGAAAATACACTCCAAACTGCTTGAATGAAAAGTGGGAATAAGGCGATCGCATATTGCTCTGATCGCCACAGTTCACCCGCAGGGATACCCCATGTTGCCGCTAAGAAGGTTAATCGATTAATAATAAAGGCGGGGAAGAAATGAATAGCAAAGTCCGTACCAAAAGCTTTAACGGGAATAATCCCTGTGAAGAAAAAGATGATTGGACAGAGAATAAAGATTAAGGTGGTAAAACCAGAAAAATAGCTATACATGGTTTGGAAGTATTGCAAACGCTGCCAAAAACTCAAGCCAGATTTAGTTAAGGGATTTTCTTGTACTAGCACCTGAATCGTTCCCTGCGCCCAGCGTAAGCGTTGCTTGAGAGTAGAAACTAAATCATCGGGGGCAAGACCTTCGGCTAAAAGTTCATTGTGATAGGCAGATTGCCAACCAGCGCCATGCAAGCGCATCGCCGTATTCATGTCTTCCGTAATGCTGCTACTGGACATTCCCCCAATTAAGTCGAACTCAAAAATCCTTGTCGCATCCTTATCCAAAGCATCGGAGAAGTATTGCAAGCCCACATTAAGTAAGGCTTCGCGTCTTAGTACTGCATTCGTACCAGTGTAAAAAGCCGAGTTTAAGCCATCTTTGCCCTGTTGAATCGGACCATAGAAGAGATGGGCAGAATGTCCGTAGGGATCGCCTTCAGGAAGATTATAAAAATCCTGTGGTGTTTGCACAAAGGCAATCCGATTACCTTCATACTTGCCTGTCCATTGGTTATAGCTGAAGAAGTATGGCAGAACGCGATTCAGAAATTGGGGTTTAGGAATGTGATCGGCATCGAGGGTGAGAATAAACGAACCATTGGTATCACCTGAGAAGATGGCATGATTAATATTACCAGCCTTGGCATGATGGGGCTTACCCGCAATTTTGGTTCGGGCAATATAGCGACAACGGATCAAATCGCTCGATTCTGCCTCCTGTTGACGAATCTCGTTTTCTAGACATTTTTGTTCGTCTAAAAGGCGATCGCTGACGCTAATCCCAGTTGTTGACTTACCGCCAATAATTACAAAGGCATCGCGCAGGGTTTCTAAGAATCTCACCGCAGGATGGGATTCCGTAGCATTTCTGAGAAAATCATCAGCTTCTCTAGCGGTGGGAAACAGTTCTTGTAATTGTTTTAATCTTGTTTCTAATTCAGCCCGTTCGTTTTCAATGCGTGCCGCTTCTGCTTGAATTTTAGGCGATCGCAAATCTTCTATGGCTAATCTCTGTGACATAGAGCGCATATCCAATGAGTTGCCATCGTCGAGAATATAGACGCGCAGCTTATTAGCAGGATAGTCGATCGCTAGAGCCGCCCGCACTGTCTCTTCCACCATCTCCACAGGTTCGTTATAGCAGGTGACAAATACATCGACTGTCGGATAGTCGGCAATAGGCAAAACTGGACGCATTTGGTCTAGCGATCGCACTTCCCGTTCTAGGGGTCGCCACAGTCCGATCGTAAACATCGCACCCCCGACAAAGCTATAAATTTCCGCCAGTAGCAAAGGAATCGATAGCCATAGCGCATCAAGATTGATCGAACCTGTAATCCGCCAGACTAAGTACCATGCACCGAGGATCAAATTAATCTCGGCGAGATAGCGAAATAGAAGGGTGCGCTTTTTGAGGCGCGATCGCATATTGATAACAAAGCTGGGCGCATTCTCAAGAATCGCGGTGGGTGAAGCCATAAACTACCTACAAGAGCTAAAGACTAAGTTAAAAGAATTCAGGAAAAAGTTAAAACTTGATCGGTGCATTAAACAACTGCTGCATATTTCGAGGCTCTACATAGCCAAATTTAGGATCAGCAATACTCTCTTGATATTTTCCATTTGGATTTTGCATATTTAAAGCCCAATCACATTCTTTTTGGATATTGAAATAGATAACGGCTTGGACTGCTTGAGTATTGGCGAAATATTTAAAAGTGTTAGATAACCACTCATCTTTAGCATTCTGATCTTGAGTTTGCGGTCTAACATAGCTACTAGATGCCGTTTGAGTAATAAAGATGGGCTTGTTCGGAGCAAGTTTTTGCATTCTCGAAATATAGGGAGCATAGGCAAGTTCGGGGGAATCCCAGAGTTTTCTTTGATTGATTGGGTTAGGACAATAGCCCCAGTTATAGCCACTAAAGCCAACGATATCAACTTGAGCATCTTTAGGATAATAGTTCTCAAAGTCGTGTTCCCTAGCAGGACTAAAGCCATTAGGTGCAAAGACCCAAAGTACTGATTTGGCAGGAATACTAAATTCGGCAAAAATTTGCTGCAATCTTTGATATGCGATTTTGAAGTTGATCGGATCGAGGCTGTAGGTTTCTGCGTTAATATTCATTTCCTGCATGGGTGCAATAAACATCATGCGCCCTTCCCCTTTGCCTGTCCAATCGGCAACTGCTTTAGCAACTCTTCGCAAATCCTTGTCTAAATCGCCTCTAGCAATTTCGGCGGCAGTGCGAGTTGACTTGAGATTAATAAAGGCGGTGTAGCCATTTTCACGCAAGAGTTCCAATCGACGACCAATATTGTAGTCAGGATTTTCATCTTGAATATCCATAAATATGCCAGCGATCGCGTGTTTTTTACCTGTCCATTGATCGACTGGCTTCAACTCGCGATCAATCGTACTTTGTTCACCGATATAGCCACTGGTGTAGAGTCCCAGTAATAGTGGTGGTCTAGGGTTGATGGAGTCTTTGGGCAATACTGGCTCAGGCTTTTGAGCAATTGGATTAGATGGCTGATTTGCAAGTTTCACAGGTAAAGCTTGTACAGCATTGGAGCTACTTAAAAGCGGCACATTGCCTCTGGCTTTATACAATAAACTTTCTAAAACAATGCCGTTTGTGTTTACATCCATGACATTGTTTACACCTAAGTTGGGGTTCTCATATTTACCTGACAAATAGCCGCGATCTCGATCGGCAACCGAGTTCATAGTGTCGCGTAACTTCGAGGCATACTCATCGGATTGGAGAACGC
Source organism: uncultured cyanobacterium (assembly GCA_963703315.1). Lineage (GTDB taxonomy): Bacteria > Cyanobacteriota > Cyanobacteriia > Pseudanabaenales > Pseudanabaenaceae > Pseudanabaena. Next base: position 1,558,825 of record OY969811.1, read on the forward strand.
TCCAACCAAAGGCTGCTTTAGTACTCACAAATTTTAGTTCGGGATAGGCTTTGCCACGACTATCGATCGCTTGCCAAGGTTGTCCATTGACATAGGCGCTGTAATAGAGAAAGTAAGGCGATCGGTTAATCGAATCTTCATTAATCGAAGTCACAATTTGGGTACGTTCAAAGCGTTGTTTTTGTAATTGATAGAGCGTTTCGGCTTGACGCTTGCCCATGTCATTCCAGCCGATTTCTAAGCCCCATAGAACATAAGGATCATTAGTCAGATGATTGCTTGCGCCAGAATTCTGAAGATCGCGACGATCGACTTCTAAATCAATGCCATCAACTTTTACGGTCTGGATTGGTGGATTGTTGAGGGCATTTGCGGCTTCTATTCCCCATAGTTTGAGAGAGTGGGCGGCATATTGTTCATAGCCGAGTCTGCCCTCTTGGAGATATTGAAAGCGATCGCTAGAGTCGGGATGTCCACCATAGAGCCAGCCATCTTTGACGAGTTTGGTCAGTTGCCAGCGATTGACAATGTTGTTAATGCGATCGCGATAAGCGGGATGATTTACACGGATGACGTGCATTGCTCCCAAGAATCTCGCTGTATCGAGGGTTGACCAGCCACTGATGCCATCAGGATCGGGCGTGTTGTCAAGCTGATACATCGCGGCGTTGGTGGTGCTATATGCCTTGTTGGGTAAGCCGTGTTTTGGTAATGGCAACTTCTCAAGAGTGTTAAGTAATGCGGTCAGTCTTTGTTGAAAAACTTCAGGCGAAATGATCCCTAGCTGTTGAGCAGAATGTAAACCAAGTAAAGCGCTGCCTTGATCCCATAGGGTTGTCCAAGCATAGCGATCTACTGCATTGACCATTCCCGTTTGCGGATTGAAATTATTCTCAAAATATTTCCATGCTAGTTTTGCCGCGATCGCATCGGTTTCTGATAGAGATATTTGAGAGATGGGCGCGATCGGTTGAGGTTGAGGTGTTGATGGATTAACTACGGGTACTTGAGGTTTTGGACTAATTGCGATCGGAGGCTGTTTTGGTTCTGGAGAAGCTATTGGTTTTATAGGTATAACTACAGGCAGCTTAAATGGTTGTTTAGATTCTGGCGTAACTGGTCGGAGTTTCGTAGGTTGAGTTCTATCAATTATTAAAGGAATATCGGCAGTGAGATTTGGTGTTTTTTCAGAAGTTATCGTATTAGAATTTGCTGACACCCAATAGCTATCGGCTCCATTCGTAATAAATTTTGCAGTTGGAGCTTTATTCGATGGTAGACCTCGGCTCAAGTCTTCAGAAGCGATCGCTTGCCACCAAGCAGAATTAGCAGATGTGGGACGAATCAAAGGCTGCTGATCCGTGGCGCGATAGAGAATTGATTGCAAAATCAAGCTGTTGGTACTAGCGGTTTGATTGTTTTCACGATTACCTGAATTTTCATAGAAACCTTCATAAAATCCCAATTGGGGATTATAGAGGTCAGTGACCGCTTGCCAAAGTTCGCGGGTGTATGGCTCATTAGGAAAGAGCGCATACATCGCAAAGGCTGTACCTGTACTAACAATGCGATCGCCTTTTGCAGATTGCCCCTGATCATCAAGGTTCGCCCAGCCCTGTCCATTGCCAACGATGCTGCTATGCAGAATATAGGGCGGCGTATTAATTGCCGATGTATTTGCGGCGGTGAGTAGCTTAGTACGACGATAGCGTTCTGCTTGTGCTTTAATTATCGGCTCAGTCAAAGCTCGCATTTGCGGATCGAGTCCGAAGTCTAAGCCATACATTAAAAATGGTTCGCTTACAGTAACTTCGAGTTCACTAGATTTGGGAGCATCCATCCGCCGTATGGGAATTTCAAAACCTTCTACATTTGCTTTAGCATATTGATTGCCGACTACGGAGCGATCGACATCAAATCCCCATAACTGAAAGGCTCTAGCGGCATATTCGCTATAACCAAGACGCGACTCTGGTGTTACCCGTGATAGATTGCGTCCTGAGCCGTCCTTGGTGACAATGCCATTTAAGAGAATGCGATCGCGGACTACCCGCAAATAAGACCAATCTAAGAGCGTGCGATCGACAGCATCAGTATATTCAGGATGACAGGATTTGAGACTATATAAAGCCGATAAAAATCTACCGATATCCGCAGCCGACCAACCCGTTCCGTTGATCGCAGAATTACCACCATAGTCTACAGGCTGCAATGACGCAGGATCGTAGGCGCGACTCGGTAACTCGCCACCGACAAGGGGCAATTGTCGCACTGTGCCAATCAACTGTCGTACCCTTTGATCGAATTCGCTCCAAGTAATGATATCTAGAGCCTTGGCTGCGCGTAGAGCGATCAAATAATCCCCCAATCCCCACAGCGTTACCCCCTTGAAATCACGGCGATCATTAGTTAAGCCTGATGCTGGAGAATTAGTCCGAAAATATTGCCATGCAGCTTGGGCATAACGGCGATCGCTGACCGATAATGGCTGATTGAGCTTTGGGCAAGGGCTAGATTCCTCAGTGACGGGTGAGATCGGTGGTGGGACAGCAACTGCTTTAGCGATCGCAGTTGGCTTAGTGGAAGTAGAACTAGATTGAGAACTTGGAGCCGTATTAGTATTTGCTGTTGGAGAGGAACTCGTGGTAGGAGTTGAGGCTATAGGAGCAGAAGTATTAGAAGCTGCTGTCGTAGTGACTACACCTGCACGGTCGATGATCGGACGATTGCCTCTGGCTTTGTAATAGAGAATTTCAAGAATCAGCCCATTGGTATTGCCAGTTAAAGACTTATTCGGAATTTTGGAGGATTCGTATAGCCCCGCATAAAAACCTTCATCTTTTTCACTGCGTAGTCCCTTAACAGCATCAAAGATCTTTTTGGCATAATCATTGGTCGGGTAGAGATAGCGCCAACCAAAGGCTGCCTTAGTACTGATGCTCCGAAATTGCGGGATCGGCTTATTTTCATCGGTAATTGCCGCAAAATCGACACCGTTTGAATAAACTGTATTGTAAATAAAGTAGGGTGGCGCATCGAGGTTATCTTCGGTCACCGCCGTCAGTTGTCCAGTCTGCTCAAAACGGCGTTTCTGTACTTCTAAAACTCTATTAGCATAATCGGCTAACTCTGATTCCCAACCAAACTCAATACCATCGAGAATGTAGGACTCGCTCACCACATAGTTATTAGCATTGGTAGTTTGGTAATCTCGCGTATCTACAGGTATCTGCACCCCATAAATATCTACAAACTTAAAAGGATCAAAAGATTTAGCTTTGTCAGCTTTAAATCCCCACAATTCATAACCGCGTACTGCATATTCCTCATAGCCGAGCCTTCCCTCTTGGACAAGCATCGTGGAGCCATCACCCGTAACTGTTGCGCCATAAAGTTGATCGTCCTTTAGCGATCGCGTTAATTGCCAACGAGCGAGAATACCCTTCATCCAATCGTTATATTGGGGATGGCAAGTACGAATGATATGAAACGCCGCGAGGATTCTGCCAATGTCTAGGGCTGACCATCCGATCCCGCGTGCGCTGGGGTTGTTGCCATAGTCCACCATCGCCAAAGTTGCTGTGTTATAAACCTTGTTGGGTAGTGAGTCTTCAAACAGCTTGAGCGAACCGAGAGAAGTCAAAAACTTGTTCAACTTATCGTCAAATTCCTTTTGTGGAACTAGATCTAACGACCGCGCCGTATTCAGCGCCACTAAGTAATTGCCGATATCCCAAAGTGTTGCCGATGGATACCCCCCCGTTGCATTCACAAACCCCGTCGCTGGTTGATAGTTCTTCGCAAAATATTGCCATGCTGCTTTGGCATAGTCCTTCTCTTCATTAGTGAGGGAAGTCGGCATAATCGCACAGGTTGCGCCCGAACTTTTGTCATTTTGTTTAGAGTTTTGGGCGATCGCGGTTGCAATCTGCACCTGTGACAACAAAATTGCCAGCATTACCCCAACAATAAACCCCGATATGAATCTGATCCAGCGTGGATAGCTACTTAAGGAGAAATTCCTGCCCATATAGTTAATGGCTGTCCTACTTTTTTATAGAGTAAACTTTCTAAAATTACGCCGTTGTTATTGGCAGTCAGTGACTTATTTGGTTCCCCCAAGGTTTCATAAAAACCGTTATACCATCCTAAATCTGCTTTGAGATTAGCTGTCACAAAACCAAACAATTTTTGAGTGTAATCGTTGTTAAACAACACATACCAACCGATCGCCGCCTTAGCACTGAGAAAGCGTAAATCGTTACGCAGTTCGCGAGTATCCGTAATCGTTGCCCATGCGTTCCCATTCACAAATAAAGTGCTGTACACAAAATAGGGAGCGCGATCTAAGTTGTCTTCGGTAACGGCGGTGAGTTGTTTTGTGGCTTGATACCGTCCTTCCTGTGCCGCTAAGACGCGATCGGCATAGGCTTTAGGCAAAGACTGAAAGCCTGTTTCAATACCATCGAGAATGAATGGCTCACTCAATACATAGTTATTCGCCTCCGAGTTTTGGAAGTCCCGCTTGTCGTAGGGAACTCCCTGTCCATAGAGATCCACAAAAGCAACTTGAGACTTCACATCTAGCGCCTTAGCGACATCCAGCCCCCACAGCTTCAGCCCATAAGCCGCATAGTTCTCATAGCCCAATCGTCCTTCTTGATTGTAGGATTCTTTCCCTTTACTAACACTAGTTCCATACATTTGTCCGTCTTTAGTGAGGCGTTCCACTTTCCAGCTTTTCCAGACGTTATTCGCATCTTCCGTAAGATTAGGATACTTTGTCGAAATAATCTTCAGCCAAATCGCCATTCTGCCAATGTCGATCGCTGACCAACCAATCTCTTCGCGCTGATCAAGTTTTCCATAATTGACAGGAATTAGCGTTTTAGAGTTATAGACTTTATTCGGTAGTTCTCCTTTGTATAGTTGCAATTTGGCGAGAGTTTGCAGTGACTTCCGCATCTTCTTCTCAAAGTCCACCTCAGTGACTAAACCCAATTCCTTGGCACTGACCAAAGCCGCGATCGCCGCCGCTTGATCCCATAAGGTCACCGCCGCAAAGCCATCGGCAGAATTTACCAAACCTGTATCTTCATTCCAATTCTTCTCAAAGTAGCGCCATGCTTGCTTGGCAGTGGCTAACTCTTCAGCAGTGAGTTGCCCCACTTGAGGAGCAATGTAAGGCGGGTTGCTAGTACTTTGCTGATCCACAGGTACGGCTTGACCCGACAGTTTCACCGATTCACGATCCAGCTTAGCGATCGCCTGAATTTCTTCACTTGATAATGTTTTTGACAATGGCTTAGCGGCGATCGCAGGTTTTTGGCTTGCTGTGGCGATCGCAGGTGCATTAGATCCAGACTGTTTTAGGTTACTCGAAAGTTGTTCCATTCCAAGAATTATGGCGATCGCCGTAGCAACTCCCCCAAAAGTTGCCAAGCAAACCCATTTGAAAGATGGTGGCTCAAAATCAGAATTCATAGGATTTGCTCTCGCATACAGAAACTTTCCATCAATGGTTATGAATAAGTAATGCTTAGGACTCTGGAGAATAATCTCAAATATACCCCATTCGCTCATTTAATATTTCAGGTGTTAGACCTCGCTTTTCAGCACGATCGCCAATTTCTCGCATCACCTCAACCAGATTCTTACTAGCCCATCTATCCTTAAAAAATGAATTAATCAAAGCACCTAAAGCTTGCCTCTCCTCATCATTAGCTTGACTAGGCTCTAGCATAACCATCGCTAAACCTATTCGATCTATGATCGAGAAATAATTATGACTTTGATTAACCGCAGATCCAAATATAGCGATCGCCAATCCGTAAAATAAAGCTAAAGCCTCACAGGAATAAATGCTATGTTCAAACGCTACCTTAAATTGCCATTACTAATTGGCTTGAGTTTACTAGCAGCGATCGCCTCAATAATTTTCAGCGTATCTAAGGCAGATGCATTGCAAGCGATGCTCAGACCCAATGCACCGAAACTTGGTGATACGGTGTCCGTCTGGATTGCGACTAATCAGAATACAGAGATACCACCAACGGTATCGGTTGATCGCAAGCAATTTGCCGCCTTTCCAATGTCTCCTAATCGTTGGCGTGCCTTCATTCCTACGACACCGCTTGATAAGGCTGGGCTAAAACAAGTAGTGGTGACGGCGGAAGGTTTGCAGCAAACTTTGCCAATGCAATTAGGCGATCGTCAATTTCCTACACAAAGTATTTGGATTGATGAATCAGGGGGCGGATCGGAGCCGACGGATTATGAGTGGGACAAGGTTTCCGCTTTTAAAAAATTAGTTACGTCCCAGAAGTTCTGGAATGGTGCATTTCTCAGACCTAATGAGGGCGAAATTACGACAGGTTTTGGGGTGCAGCGCTATTACAATGGCGTGTTTGCTGATGACTATTACCATCGTGGTGTGGACTATGCAGGAGGCACTGGTTCCCCTGTGATTGCACCAGCATCTGGCTATATTCGTTTAGTGGGTACTGTCGCGCAGGGCTTTCTTTTGCATGGCAATACGATTGGACTTGATCACGGTCAAGGTGTGGCAAGTATTTTTTTACATCTCAGCAAAATCTATGTCAAAGAAGGTGATTTTGTGAAAGCTGGTCAAGTAATTGGTGCAGTTGGGGCAACGGGTGCGGTAACAGGTCCTCATTTACATTGGGGGCTGTATGTGAATGGTGAGGCGATCGATCCTGTAGCATGGCGATATGAAGGATTAGAATAATCAAAAACCTCGCTCAGCGAGGTTTTTGATTTAAATTTTCTTAATAGTCTCATAGGATAAACCAGTCGATTCAGCAATAATTTCTATAGCTACATTTTGTTCTTTCAAAGCTTTAGCAACTTTCTCAATGCCAGATCTTTTCCCCTCCTCAAAGGCAGTATCAAATACATTTCTTACTTCTAGATACTGAACTAAACTCTTTTTATATTGTTCGTATTGTTCCACATTTAAGTGCGATATTTCTGCGATTTCAAAGCCTTTCTTAAAGATTGGTTCATTCAATATTGCGGGTATGTGATTAAAGTTTTCTAGATTTTTCAAAAAGTATAGCCATTTATCGAAATGCGTTACTAATTCATTTTCTTGTTTGTTGAATAAGGGCATTTGTAAAAATTTAAAATTTAATTTATCAAAGAAAATATCCCCATCTTGATCTTTCAAACATACATCTCTCCTAAATTTAGGTGTTGTATGCTCATCGTACTCGAAATCTAATATGGCAATAAAATAGATCGGTAGTAAATGAAAATTCCAATCGCCTTTTTCAGATTGTTCTCTAATCGGAAATGTGGAGTAGAACAAGGCTCGATCTTTGAAATATTTAATTTTTGCTTTCTGCATTTCCACAATAAACTTATCACCAGTCTTGCTTTCGCAGTAAATATCAAAAATGGCTTTACGCTCTAATATGGTGTCAGCAAGATTTTCTGGATTTTTAAAGGTTAATTGTTGAATTTGATGATGTATCGGTAGAAGTTGATTGAGAAAATCGATGAGTAAATCTTTACTACCTTCTTCACCAAATAGTTTTTTAAATCCGAAATCAGTATAAGGATTAAAGTATTTCGCAATCATGATTTTTTATTGTTTTAAATTATTTTAAGTTAAACCATACCATCCCAGATAGGTTGAAATAATTGCATTTCCAAAGAATAGGGATAAGGCTCCACCGATCGCTAAAAAAGGTCCAAAGGGAATTGGTTGCTGTTTGTCTAAACTTTTAGTCAGCATGGCGATCGCACCAGCTATAGTGCCGATCGCTGAAGCAATCAAAATTGTGAGGAGAATATTTTGCCAACCGAGCCACATTCCCATCATCGCCGCAAGTTTTGGATCGCCGCCTCCCATTGCTTCCTTGTGTAAAAAAATTCTTCCCGCAATTCTCATAATGTCTAAAAGCCATATTCCGAGAACAGCGCCACCAATACCAAACAAAATAAGACTAGGAAAGGCTAAGCGATCGCCGCTAGGTATTAAAGCTAGACTCGCTTGATAAACTAATCCTAAAACTAATCCTGATTGCGTTAAAGAATTTGGCAAAGTCATCGTATCAAGATCAATCATTGATAATGCTAGGAGCCAACTGAGAAATGCCGCATAAAAGCATAAAATTGGAATTGGTAATGAAGTTCCAAAATAGGCAGCCACGCACCAAAATAGAAAGGCAGTGAGAGCTTCGATCGCAGGATATCGCCATGATACAGGTGTATGACAATAACGGCATTTGCCTTTGATCAAAAACCAGCCAATGATCGGAATATTATCGCGTGGTGCAAGTTGGCGCAGACAATGGGGACAGCGCGAAGGTGGATGTAGGATCGATAAACCCGCAGGAACACGATAAATCACCACGTTCAGGAAGCTGCCAATACAGGCTCCGAGCGTGACTGCCAAACATTGTAAAAATAGAGACTCAATTAGTAGCAAAGAGTTAGGGAACTAATAAATCAATTTAATGATTGCCAGTATATAGCGTTTGACAGTCTGTAGAGGCTTATTTCTCCGCCGAAGGCGGAGAAATAAGCCTCTACTTAGTATGGTAAGCAAATGGTACGGGTGATTGAGCAGTTTCTACCACCGTAATCACGGCAAACTTGCCGAGCAGTTCTTTCCGCTTGATACTCACTAGTTGCCCAAGCCGTTCCTGCTGCACCATTACTACCTTCAGAGATCGACATACAGGCATCCCTAGCCCAGACCATAACCTCACAGTCGCCTGGGGCAGACATACTTTCACATTCACTTATAGCTCGGTTTTCCGCCGCAGAACGCGAACGATAATTCCAAGAATAGCCTTTTTCTTGAGTTGAAGAAGAGCGTGCGATCGCTCCATAGCTTTGGGCGACGGCTTCTAATGCCCCTATTGAGATTGTCGGAATTAAAACCGCAGCCGCGATCGCTACAGAGTTCCAAAAGTTCTTAGACATAATACGATCCTCCCTCTGAAGGTGAAACCCTACATTAATCTTAGGATTTACACAAAAATGACTTAAAACCCGCATTTTATCGTAGGGAGAAATTCATGAATTGCTCCTACATTTCATTTTTTGCGTAAGACCTATATATATTGTAATATTTCAATTAGGGAAAGTCTAATTTGTTTGCAAATTCTTAATTTCAACGCTTCGCGATCTGATTGACTGATAAAAGTAACTGACAAAAGTATAGGAGTTAAAAGTTGCTCACTAGCACAAAAAATCCATTAGTAAGGCAACTAAGATCGCTTGGTGAAAGTGCCAAGGATCGCAAAGAGCAAGGTCTCTTTTTAGTGGAAGGAACCCATGCGCTTACTGAAGCGATCGCTACGGCTTATCCACTCTCCATTGTTTGCTGTACCGAAAAATGGATTGCGGCTAATCCTGATTTATATGATCAAATTGAAGCCGCTACGGATGAAATTGAAAGATTAGAAATAGTATCTGAAGAAGTTCTCCAAGCGATCGCCACTACTAAAAACCCTGATGGCGTAATTGCGGCAGCGCCCCTGCCATCGCAGGAAGTAGCCAAAATCACAACTTTGGGCTTAGCCCTCGAAACAATTCAAGATCCCGGAAATATCGGTTCAATTGTGCGATCGGCAGTTGCGGTAGGCATTGATGGCATTTTGGTAAGCAGTGATAGTGTGGATTTGACCAATCCCAAAATTATTCGTGCTACCGCGGGGCAATGGTTTCGATGCACCATGCAAACCTCTACCAATATTGCTGATGATATTCGCAAATTACAATCACAAGGTGTGAAAGTGATTGCGACTTTAGCCAATGCTCAGAAAACCTATTGGGATTATGACTTTACGCAACCAACGGTGATTTTGTTAGGTAATGAAGGGAACGGACTATCGGCAGAATTAATTGAACTAGCCGATGAAGCGATATCGATTCCTCAGAGCGATCGGGTGGAATCTTTAAATGTGTCTATTTGTGCAGCATTATTGCTTTACGAAGCAAAACGTCAAAGATCAATCCAATAGTAGCGTTGTGGCGCTTTGCGCCACAACGCTACTATTGGATTGTTTCCCCTGCCGAAGGCGGGGGAAACAATCCTCTGTAACTCGCTTGCTTGAAAAGCGCTATATTGAATTTAGTCACTTCTAAGGGCTTGAATGGGATCTAACTTGGCGGCGCTACGCGCAGGAATTACTCCCGCCACTAATCCCACAATCATTGATAAACCAAAACCTGCGCCCACAGCCCAGATTGATACCAAAAAGGGAAATTGAAAAATAGTCGCCGAAGTATAGGCGATCGCTACTCCAAATCCAATCCCCACAATCCCCCCCAGTCCCGACACTAAAATCGCTTCCGTGAGAAATTGATTGAGAATTGCCGCTCGCGTTGCACCTAATGCTTTACGCACCCCAATTTCGCGAGTACGTTCCACCACTGACACCAGCATAATATTAGCGATACCAATACCACCAACGATTAAGGATATGGCAGCGATCGCCCCGACCATCAAAGTTAACAGACCAACAATGTTAGAAAAAGCATTAACGATATCAGTCTGATTGACAATCCGAAAGTCATCAGGCTGCGGCGGATAAATCTTATGGCGCAATCGCAACAGATTGGTTAATTGGAACTGAGCCGCTTCAATTTCTGCTTCATCTAAAGCCTGTACCCAAAATCCATTGACCGCAATACCTTGCAAAGCATTATTACCCACCTGTCGCGCTGACATATTTTTTAACGGGATATATACGCGATCATCCTGATCGGCTCCACCCGCAGCCCCCTTAGTTTCCATGACACCGATGACTTGATACTGCTCACCCTGTATCCGAATCCGTTCACCGATCGCATTAGCCCGACCAAATAAATCAGACCGAACTTTGGAGCCAAGTACCACTACTGATTTTGCTTCATCAATATCTTCTTGTTCAAAATATCTTCCTTCCGTTGGAAAGGTATTGCGAATTGGCGAATAGTTAACATCCGTACCAATTACTGTTGTCGAAGTATTTTGACCACCATAAGAAACTTGGCGACTACGTTGCAAATATGCCGATACTAATTTTACCGCAGGTGCTTTTGCCACAGCCTGAGCATCTTCTAACGTCAAAGTAGAAGCGGAGCCACCACCCTGATTAATGCCGCCCGTCCTTGCAGAACCTGTCAAGACATTAATCGAATTTGTGCCAAGTGCCTGTAGCTGATTTTCGGTTGACTTTTGGATACCTTGCCCAATGGAGGTAATCGCAATTACTGCCGCAATCCCAATCACCACGCCCAGCATCGTTAGAGCCGTTCGTAGGCGATTATTCCATAAGGATTCCGAAGCCATTGTCAGGATCTCGGAAAAAGGAACTTTCGCTACTTGAATCCGCGACTTAGCTAAGGGTTTGGCTGGCGATCGGGCTATAGGCTGTGACTTGGGGATGATTTTTTGCATAATTCTTTTGCATAGTTCTTTTGCATAGTATTTATCTTGGACTAACCACGTTGTCTTTGTGGTGAAGGCGATAACCCCGGAATCCCTCTAGGCTCAGTGCGTGGACGTGAACCTTCAGGGAAAGAAACAAAGATTTTCTCATCACCTGTTAAGCCAGATTTAACTTCTGTCTTATCATCAACGGTGATCCCTGTTTCAATTTGGGTAAATATCGGCGTAGCGCTTTGATCAGTCTTGACATACACGCCTGTACCGCCCTGCTGACGCACGATCGCCACAGTGGGTACAACTAGCACATCCTTTAATGCACCAGCTTTAAACTCTAGACTGGCATTCATCCCTGCCCGCAACATTTGCTTTTCTTTTGAAGTAATTTCTGCTTTGACTTCAAAACTGGTGACATTTTGATTAACGATCGCCTGTGGTGAGATCGATACGACACGACCTGTAAATTTTTTGTTGGGATAAGCATCTACTTGCAACGTGACTTCTTGACCGACTGCAATCTGAGCAATATTTGCCTCCGCAACGTTTGCCACAACTTGATTATTGCTAGCAAGGGCGAGAATCGAAGATGCTGTTGCAGAACTCACCGCACTGCCTGAAGTTGTCGGTGTCACAAAGGCTCCGGGATCAGCATATTTCCTGACCACGATGCCATCAAAGGGCGCACGGATAATCGTATCTTCTAATTGTGATTGCACACTTTGCAGAGAACCCGCCGCCGCCACCACCTGAGCCTGTGCGCGATCGATTTCTTCAGGACGTGAGCCTTCCTGTTGCAAGGATAAGGCTGCTTGTGCCTGTGTGACTCTAGCTCGATTGGCTTCCATCGTGGTTCTGGCAGCATCGAGATCCCGCGAGGCGATCGCCCCTTCTTTATAAAGCTGTTGGTTTTGTTTAAATACGATTTCTGATTGTTCGAGCGTGGCTTGGGCATTGGTCAGATTGGCACGAGCTTGGGCAATATCCTGAGAACGATTACCTGCTCTTAATAAATCTAAACTTGCTTGGGCGGCGGCAAGTTGACCATCAGCCTGCGTAATCTGTCCTAAAGTATTGGACTCATCCATATAGGCAAGGATTTGCCCTGTCGTGACATTCTGTCCTTCTTTGACTAAAAGGCTTTTGAGTCTGCCAGAGCTTTTGGGGCTAACGTTAATGGATTTTTCAGGTTGAATTGTGCCATTAGCCGTGACAATAATTGGTAAGTCGGTACGTCTGATCGCAATTACGCGATCGCGTTTACGGCTGGCTTGATTATTAGCTGGTGCAGTTAGTTGAGTATAAGCATAGTAGCCACCACCACCAACTGCCATCAAGATAAAGACAATGGCAATCCGCCATCTCCAACGCCCGATGAACGTTTTCTTAGGTTGATCCAAATCAACAGGTTCCCGATCTTCGGGCAAATCCACTTCCTTGGGTTCTAGCTGTTTCTCTGTTTGCATAAGAGTCGCGTCAATGGTTAATGGCTTTAGACACTTATACTCGATCAAACGTTCACTTTGCTAAAAAACGATTTTTGGTGGCGAGGCTACACCCCGTTACCAAAAATCGAATTCTTTGTTAAATCGCATAACCCTTATAGCTTTGCAATATGCAAAATAAATCCGCCCGTTTCTACGCATTTCTCTCAATTGGAGCCGCACTATTAACGATCGCCTTGAAATTAGGCGCTTACTTTTTAACTAATTCCGTTGGTTTTTTATCCGATGCGATGGAATCAGGTGTGAATCTAGTCGCAGCGCTTGGTGCAGTATGGGCGATCACTTATGCCGCTAAGCCTCCAGACGAAGAACACACCTTTGGGCATTCTAAAGCTGAATATTTTTCTAGTGGATTTGAAGGTGGATTAATTTTAGTGGCGGCTGTGAGTATTGCGATCGCCGCAATTCCCCGACTATTTAATCCTCAGCCATTGGAGCAAATTAGTTTAGGCTTAGTCTTGTCGTTAGCTGCATCAGCGATTAATGGAGGACTGGCGCTGATATTACTAAAAGCAGGAAAACGTCTGCACTCAATTACTTTACGAGCCGATGCCCATCACTTACTCACCGATGTCTGGACTTCCGTAGGGGTAATTTTAGGCATCCTCTTAGTATCTGCAACTGGTTGGTTAATTCTCGATCCTATAATTGCCTTACTAGTCGCTGCCAATATTGTTTGGACTGGAGTTAAGCTAATCCAAGAAAGTGGTTCTGCACTATTAGATGCTTCTATTCCTTTGCTAGAGAGACAAATGATCGATGAAATTTTATCTCCTTACGATCGCCACAAAATCCAGTTTCACGCGATTCGTACCCGCATTGCAGGCACAAGAAGATTTGTATATTTTCATATTTTAGTGCCTGGAGCTTGGACTGTGCAAGAAGGTCATGATTTATGCGAAGAAATTGAGTCGAAGATTAGCGCCTCTCTTCCCAATATCAAAGTTTTTACGCATTTAGAACCTTTAGAAGATCCAAAATCATGGACTGATCAGGACTTATAAAAAAAGAAGCTATCAGTTTTTTCGGATCTTTCGCATCTTTTTTTAGAGTTGATTCGTAGTGAAGGTATCACACTGATCGATCTTGCCAGTTTCTAAACCTTTCTTAAACCAAGTTACCCTCTGTTGGGAAGTGCCATGCGTGAAAGATTCTGGAGTAACATGACCACCCTTAGATTGTTTTTGTAAATAGTCATCACCAATTTGAGTGGCAGTGTTAAGAGCCTTGGTAATGTCCTGATCACTGATCAAACCACGTTGAGCCGTGAAATGTCCCCAAATCCCTGCCAAACAATCTGCTTGCAGTTCTTGGCGTACCGACAGTTCATTAGCCTTAGCTTTGCTAGAACTAGCTTTTAACTGCCTGACTTTACTGGATGTACCGCGCAAAGTTTGGATATGATGTCCGACCTCATGGGCGATCGCATAAGCTCTGGCAAAGTCAGCATCATTACCTGCTGTAGCTTCAAGATATTTAAAAAATCCCATATCTAAATACACCTTCTTATCCGCAGGACAATAAAAAGGACCTGACGAAGTACTAGCCGCGCCACAGGCTGATTTTACCGAGCCATCAAATAAGACCAATTTTGGGGCTTGATAGTTAGTTTTTAGCTGTTCTTTAAAGATTTTCGCCCAAGTATCCTCTGTATCGCCAAGAACTGATTTGACAAAGGCAGAGTCACGATCTTTAGCGGGTTGTTTGACTAAGCCTTGGGGTGCAGGTTGCTGCGTATTCGAGAGAAAACCTAAAAGCTGAGCAGGATTCACCTTGAACAATAGCCCCAGAACTACGGCGATCGCTACACCGCCAGCCCCTAATCCTCCTAAGCCTCCTAGCATTCCCAGAGGTGATGAAGATGGGCTAGACGAACTAGACGAGCCATCACGTTCATCCTCTACGTTATCACTCTCACGCATTTCATCCCATTTCATAGTTCTTCATCCTGTAGGTATGCCAATTTTATATTATCGAAGAGAGATGCGCCGCGAAGCGGCGCATCTCTCTTCGATAATATTCTAAGCGCCCATGCCCGAATATTGCTTGATGCCTTTACGCCATAGCCAGCGATTGATCACAAAGGCAAGTCCCATCCATGCTGTCATTACGCCTAGTCCTTGCCAAATATTCACGGCTTTACCCACCAAGATCGCCGCAGGAAAGTACACCATATAAGGAAATGGTGTAAACATCACAATCTCTCTTACTAAGGGGGGAAATACTTCTAAAGGTGCAATGATGCCTGATAGGAATATGTAGCATAGGAACCAAAGCTGCTCGATCGCACTAGCCCGTTCTGTCCAAAAGCACAGCAGCCCAAAATCATACTGAATCAAAAAGCGCAACATAAAGGCGATCGCTACGAGTAATGTCGCTATTAGTCCTGTAGACAATGAGGGAATCCAGAAGGATTGGGGGTAGAGAACAAAAAAGAGCGCAATCAACACCACCAACATCGGTAATCTCGCAACTCGCTCCGCAATGTGGTTCATCAAATGATGCCAAAAGGGATCGAGGGGTTGCAATAAACGGTGCGAAAGTTGTCCTGAAACAAGTTCCTTCTCAAAGTCCCAAATCACCCACACAATATTAAACTGACGGACTACAAATACTGCTAAGAAGTAACGGATAAATTCTAAAGCTGTAAAGCCGAAGTTAGCAGTTTCTGACGCTTTGAGCCATGCTCCCATCAAAATAAATGGCAAAGAATTTGACAATAACCAAATAAAAAGCTCTGCCCGATATTCGAGCATATAGGCATAGTAGGTGACAAATAATGTCTTGGTGACGCGGAGTATGTATCTAAGCTGAAGCTGCATAGGTTTATCAGTTTAGAGAGTTGCGCTTACTTTGCAGCGCAACTCTCCTATGAGTTAATAATGGAAGAAGATGCTTCTGATAAATGATGCGAATATTGATTGATTAGTTCAATATCAGTCGTTTGCCAGACTTTACAATCTTGACAGTGATGGGCAACCAGCAAACCCCATAATTTGCCCTTAGTCAACACTGGAGCAACTAAATTTGAGCGTACTTGCAATGTTCTCAAAAAATCTCGATGACAAGCATTAATCGGTGCTGTCTCGATATCTTCGGTAGAATAGATGCGTCCTGCTAAATAAAGCGATGCATATTCAACATTGAAGCAATCATCAGCCCCTGTTGAACCAATAATCGAATATTTATGATCACTAATTGCTTCAAAGGTGACTTGTCCTTTCCATTGTGTGTAGAAATAATACAAAACCACGCGATCGACATTAAGCTGATCTCTAAGTTGGTGCAGCGTATCACTAACAACTTGATCTTGTTGTAGTTTATTAGTAATCCGACTTAAAACTGAACTCAAATCACGATTGGCATTATTCATTGTGGCAATAGAAATGATTAAGTCTGGGAAATTCAGTAAAATTAAGTCTGTACAAAGCAGTCAAAATGCTAAAGCATGGTCTGATTTGACTTAAAACAGTCGATGATGACCGATCAAGAGATTGCTATTCTAGTTCATATTATCTAGCTAAGAGTCTCCAATTGCCTAAAGAATATCGCACCACAGGAATAAATCTTAAGGGGATGCCGTTAGGTGAAAGCGATCGCCTATTAACGATCCTGACTAAAGAGCATGGCTTGATCCGAGCCGTTGTCGCTGGAGCCAGAAAACATCGCTCGGCAATGGCAGGGCGATCGGGCTTATTTGTGGTTAATGATTTGCAGATTTCAGTGGGGCGGACGATGGAGCGCGTTAAAAATGCCGAAATGTTACAATCCTTTGTCGGTTTAGGGAAAACTTTAGCTAAGCTTACTGCTGCCCAATATCTATGCGAACTTGCCCTGATGCAAGCATTAACGGCTCAGCCCCAAGAGGAATTATTTTTGTTGTTAGTCGAGCATCTGGAGCGCATTCAGGAAGCTGAAAATCAAAACGTGTTAGCGCATTTAAATCATGGGATCTATCACCTATTGGCGATCGCAGGTTTTGCCCCTCAAGTACATAGCTGTTGCCTGAGCCAAAGTCCCGTGATTGCCGATCGCGAAAACCAAAAGTGGAAAGCAGGATTTAGCATTGTCGGTGGTGGGGTGATTAACCTCGAAATAACCGATCTTGCCAGTGACGGTAATCCGAACGGCGATCGCCCTGATCAGGCTGAAACAATCACTAGTGAAGCGATGCATAACCGCATTAGTCACTACCTCAATGCACCTGAACTTATTGCTATGCAAGAACTCGCACAAACAGATTTAGCAGATAATATTTTAGAAGCACCCGTAACTAATTGGCTAACAGTTGAAAGATTGTTACGAGCCTATGCACAGTATCATTTTGATAGACCAATCCAGTCATCTGCCTTGATTGACAACTGTTTTTTTAATATATGACCCATTTATTCGATCCACCTACCCCCAATCTGCCAGAACACTCCGATCATCACGCTACTGCCCACAAAGAAAATGGTAAAGAAAACGGTGATGCCGTAGTCACTACAGATTCAGAAATCAATGTAGAAGTCGATTCTAAATCTGTTCTTCGCAATCCTAACTTTTTATCACTGTGGAGTGGGCAGGTTTTTTCCCAGATTGCGGACAAGATTTTTTTAGTACTCGTGATTGCGATCGTGTCTACACAATTTCAGCAGGAGGGCGAAACGATTAGCGGTTGGGTCTCCGCAGTCATGGTGTCATTCACAATTCCCGCGATTTTATTTGGGTCGATCGCTGGTGTATATGTTGATCGTTGGAATAAAAAAACAGTTCTAGTTAGTTCCAATATCCTGCGCGGAGTCTTGGTTCTCAGTATTCCCTTACTACTGTGGGTCACCAAAAACAGTGTCTTGCCTTGGGGCGCACCGACAGGATTTTGGGGCTTATTATGTATCACCTTTCTCGTCTCTACCTTTACGCAGTTCTTTACCCCTGCCGAACAGTCCGCGATTACCCTTGTAGTTGAAAAACCTAAGCTATTAGCCGCCAATTCCCTCTACACGACCACGATTATGGCGGCGTTGATTTTAGGCTTTGCTCTCGGTGAGCCACTTTTAGCTTTGGCTGATCATCTTTGGCATAATTTCGGTCAGGAAATTTTAGTAGGTGGTAGTTATTTATTAGCAGGAATCATCTTAATTTTATTGAAAACAGGTGAAACCAAAGAGGATTTACATCGTGATAGTTTTCATCTCTGGAATGACATCAAAGAGGGCTTGCAATATCTCAATCACAAAAAGACTTCCCTATCAGCGCTAATCCAATTAATTTGTACCTTTTCGATCATCGCGGCGCTCACAGTATTGGCAGTCCGTCTAGCGGAAGTGATGCCCGAAATCAAATCGGAGCAGTTTGGCTTTTTGTTAGCAGTAGCCAGTTTAGGAATGGCGATCGGGGCGGTGATTGTTGCTAAAATTGGGCATATTTTTAGTCGTCAAACCCTTGCTCTGATTGGCTCGGTTGGGATGTGTTTGTTTTTAGTGATGTTGGCAGTTTTTAGCGATCGCTTTTGGTTGGGACTGACTGCGATCGCGGGTACTGGCATTTTTGCAGGTTTATGCGTAATTCCGATGCAGACCGTGATTCAAGAAGAAACTCCTGAAGATGTGCGTGGTAAAGTTTTTGGTTTACAAAATAATGCGGTGAATATTGCCCTCAGTCTGCCACTATCCGTAGCGGGAATTGCAGAATCGTATTTTGGCTTACAAGAAGTAATTTTTTCCCTCAGTGCGATCGCGCTGATTACGGGAATACTTACTTGGTACATTGCTCGTCAATTAGTCGAGCCGTAAATATAAAACCAAAAACCTGTGGCGCATACTGCGCCACAGGTTTTTGGTTTTTATCTAAGCTACTTAACAATTTCTGCAATCCTAAAGCTCAACCTAAAAATAGCTTATAGGCAGGATTTTGGCTTTCATCCCAATAACGATAACCGAGCGTTTCCAGAAATGCTTGCCACTCTTCCATCTCTGTGGGTGGAACTTGTACACCGACGACAATTCTGCCGTAGTCAGCGCCATTATTACGATAATGGAATAAGCTAATATTCCAATTAGGACTCATCGAACCGACAAACTTCATTAAGGCTCCTGGACGCTCAGGAAACTCAAAGCGATAGAGTAACTCATGATCAGCAAGAGGCGATCGCCCACCAACCATGTGACGCAAATGCAGTTTAGTGAGTTCATCATCAGTTAACTCGATCGCCATAAATCCATTTTCAGCAAACGACTTCGATAGGTTTGCCGCATCTGCACGATTGATAATTTGAATACCAGTAAAGATATGAGCAATTTCTTGATCAGCGATGCGATAGCTAAATTCAGTGAGGTTACGCTTACCCAAAAGTTCACAGAACTTCCGTAAGCTTCCTGCCTGTTCAGGAATCGTGACTGCAAAAATGGCTTCACGATGTTCGCCGAGTTCTGCCCGTTCTGCCACAAAGCGCAAACGGTCAAAGTTCATATTTGCACCACAGGCGATCGCAACAAGGGTTTGACCTTCGATACCTTCCCTTTCGACATAAGCTTTTGCACCAGCGATCGCTAAAGCCCCAGCAGGTTCTAAAATTGAGCGCGTATCTTCAAAAACATCCTTAATTGCTGCACAGGTATCATCCGTATCAACAAGTAAAATTTCATCGACATATTGCTGACAAAGGCGGAATGTTTCTTGTCCAACTTCGCGCACGGCTACACCATCGGCAAACAATCCTACTTGATCGAGGCGTACCCGATGTCCTGCTTGCAGCGATCGCGACATTCCATCAGAATCCACTGGTTCTACACCAATAATTTTAATCTCAGGACGCAAGCGCTTCACATAGGCAGCCACGCCCGAAATCAGTCCACCACCACCGATCGCTACAAAAATCGCATGAATCGGTTTCTGACATTGTCGCAAAATCTCCATCCCAATCGTTCCCTGACCTGCAATCACATCGGGATCATCAAAGGGATGGATAAAGGTTAAATTCTTTTCAGCTTCCAATTGACGCGCGTAGGTATATGCATCATCATAGGTATCACCATGCAGAACGACTTCCCCCCCACGCATTTTGACAGCGTTTACTTTCACCAGTGGCGTAGTTACGGGCATGACGATAATCGCCTTTGTGCCTAATTCACGAGCGCTGAGAGCAACCCCTTGAGCATGGTTGCCTGCGGATGCAGCAATCACTCCATTAGCCAGCAAATCGGGTGGAAGTTGCGCCATTTTGTTATAAGCACCGCGCAATTTAAAAGAGAAAACCGACTGCATATCTTCTCTTTTTAGCAATAGTCGATTATTTAATCGTGCCGATAAATTGGGAGCAAATTCTAATGGTGTTTCTTGCGCGACATCATACACGCGAGCTTTGAGGATTCGTTCTAAATAGTCAGATTGCATACAGGTCGCACAGTGCCGTCAGCTTAGTCATCAATTTGGCAAGCTATAATCTTACTCTCTTTTCCATGCTTTTGTATTTTCGCTAATAATTCGGTAATCTTAAAGGATGGGCGGCGATTCGCGCCGCCCATCCTTTAGGACGATCCTAGAGATCGCTCCATTATGTATGCTTCGCGTTAAACTTGAGCTAGAAAAAATTTTTAAAGGCTTATGCACGGCAAATTCCCATTGCATCCCCCCATACGCTTTGGTACTGACGGTTGGAGAGGTATCATTGCTGACGACTTTACCTTCGATCGCCTAGCCGCAGTTGCTCCCATCGCTGCCCATATCCTGCGCGAAACCTTTGGTTCATCGGGTAGTAACACAATAATTGTGGGGTACGATCGCCGATTTATGTCGGATGCTTTTGCCAAAAAGACTGCGGAAGTTGTGGCAGCGATCGGATTTGATGTGTTACTTGCTGATGATTTTGCACCGACACCTGCTTTTAGTTGGGCAGCTTATGATCGCAAGGCTTTAGGTGCGTTGGTAATTACCGCTAGTCACAACCCTGCTAACTATTCAGGCTTAAAAATCAAAGGTGCATTTGGTGGATCAGTATCGCCAGATATCACTGCTAAGGTTGAAGCAATTCTTGAACGTGGCGATTTTGTCTATGAAAGCGCTCAGAAAGGCAAAATAGAAACCTTTGATGCATGGGCAAGCTATAGTCAAGCCTTGCGCGGTAAGGTGAATATCGAGGCGATCAAAGAGGCGATCGCTACAGGAAAGTTGACTGTATTTGCGGATGTGATGCATGGAGCCGCCGCAGGTGGTTTAGCGAGAATTTTAGAATTGCCAGCCGATGCTGAAGCTAATTTGATTGAAATCAATAGCAATACCGATCCTCTCTTTGGTGGTGGCGCACCTGAACCTCTACCTCGCTATATTGCTGAACTCTTTCGCCAAGTCAAAACCTATCACCATGAGTATCCCGAAAAAACTTTAGTGGGATTTGTGTTTGATGGTGATGCCGATCGCATTGCTGCAACTGATAGCGAAGGTAATTTCCTGAGTTCCCAAATTCTAATTCCCATCTTATTGGAACATCTCGCCAAACATCGCGGCTTTAAAGGCGAATTGATTAAAACCATCAGTGGTTCCGATCTCATGCCCAAGGTTGCCGCCCTATTTGATTTGCCAGTTTATGAAACTCCCGTTGGTTACAAATATATTGCGGAGAGAATGCTGTCGGGAGTCCCTTGTCTCTTAGGTGGTGAAGAGTCGGGCGGTGTGGGCTATGGCAATCATATTCCTGAACGTGATGCATTACTGTCGGCTTTGTATGTGTTGGAGGCGATCGCGCAATCAGGTAAGGATTTGAGCGTACTTTACAGCGATCTGCAAAAGCAAACTAATTTCTTCTCTCATTACGATCGCATCGATAAGAAGCTTTCAGGTCTAGCGGCTCGTGAGAAGTTAGTATCTACGCTTCAGCAGTTTTCGCTTACCGAAATCGCAGGACGTAAAGTCATTGATACTACATCCCCTGATGGCTTCAAGTTTCGTTTAGCCGATGGCAGTTGGCTATTAATTCGCTTTAGTGGTACTGAGCCATTATTAAGACTCTATTGTGAAGCGGCTACTCCTGAACTTGTCCATAAAACTCTAAATTGGATTTCCAATTGGGCAGAGCAGTTTAACTAAAAGAGAAGTGCGCCGCTTTGCGGCGCACTTCTCTTTTAGTTACCGACAGAAGCAATGTCTTTCAAATCAGGACGGGGCGCATGGGTAAAAAATAGAGTCTCAAAGGAAGCATCACGATTTCCTAAAGTCTCATAAAAGAAGAACGAGAAGCCATCAAAGACAAGCTCACGACCAATCTTGACCTGACCTTTGATTTGTCGCATATCGACATTTTGGACTCTTAAGCCTGTCAAAATACCAATCGCTACAGGAATTCTTCTACGGATTTCCTGTAGTTCTGGACGTTCTAACTCTACTTTGAAATTATTAATATCATCGCGATATACCTGCACAATCAACTCATCGATAAGTCCCATATAAACCCAGTTATACCAATCCTGTAAGTGTTTGCGATAGGCAAATTCTCTAGGGTTAGGGGATAGCGAAATTAGACAGTTAGGCTTGATTGCTTTAACTGACTTGTGGATTTTTCGCATTAAGCTGGTGATGTACTTAGCACGCCATTGCATCCATGCAGGATCATTAATATCTTCAGGTGGCAGCCTTCCAAAATGATCTTTCTTATATAAGGCGATCGTGTAATCATCGTAACCAAGCTCGGCGGGCATGGCAAAATGATCATCAAGTTGAATGCCATCGACATTGTATTTAGTAACAACCTCAACGATGAGATCGATTAGTAATTTTTGAACTTCGGGGCGGGCAGGGTTTAGCCAAGCAAGGCGATGCTCATTATTTTCTCCATGAAAAAAGAGGTGAGAGCCATCTTTACGTTGGGTAACCCAATCGGGATGTTGGCGCATGAGAGGCGAACCTTCCTCAGTCATTAAGCCATATTCAAACCAAGGAATCACCGCAAAACCTTGCTCATGACCGCGTTCAATGGTTTCGGCTAGCATATCTCGATCTTTGAGTTCAGGGATAGGCTCGATCTCTACACCAAAAGACTTTTTCGCAACTTTACTCGGATAGAGTGTGTACCCACCATTCCAAACTGTTGGATAAATCGTATTAAACTTTAAGCGCTTTAACCTTTGAATCGCTTTTTGAAGGCTCTGGGGTGACAATAAAACATCACTATCAACATTAGTTAGCCAAACTCCTCGCAATTCTCGGTTATTGGTTGGTCTAATTATTGGTTGGTTAGGTGCTTGCTTGTCTGCTTGATCATTAGTTGATTGATCAATTACGTTACTGGCAGTATTAACGTTAGGAGTTTGTGCGATCGCCCAAAAAGGGAAATTGATCATTAGCGCGATCGCCAATCCTAAAAAGGTTAAAACTAGGAAGCGAAAACGCGCTTGCCAAGATCTGATGTTATTTTGCCCCATAACAAACGAGCTAGGTTAGCTCTAACTCCTCACATTTAGACTTCAAACGATTTCGTAAAATAATTGTATAACAATGCAAAAACATATAAAAGAAAGCTGATCCTTAACACCTCATTCTAAAAAAATTCTTGTAGTTTATTCGCACTCATTGAATAGAACTATAGGGGCAGAGCATCCGCAAAACAATCTCTAATTTTTTGGATAATCTTCTTTTGGGAATGCTCTGCCCTCAATCTCGCAACGCAGGGACAAATTATCTATAAAAGCACAGAGGGCTTAGCATTTGCGGATCAAGATTTCGGTGATGGTTTTAAAATTGTGGCGCAAATGCTAAGCCCCTACAGTCTTGCTTTGCTATACATTGCTGTGAAAAGAGATTGACGGCGCTTTGCACCGTTAATCTCTTTTAGGTTAATTATGAATTTTTGGATTGCGATCCCAACAGATTACGATTTATTTCTAAGATGGGACATAACAAATCGGCAATATCTCTGGGTAGAAGCTCTTTGACAACATCTTGCATCACCAGATAAGTAATATTACAGGCTTCTTGTGCGCCAAAGGCTTGCATGATTGTCTGAAACCAATATAAAAACTGCTGCCGTAAAAGTTCTGGGTCATCTAATAAAACCGTCATCGCTGAGTGACGGAGAACCCTTAAGGTATCTTGTTTCCATTTAGCTTGCATATCTTCACCTTTTGGGAAAAGCAAGTTGGGATAGGATGTTTGTAATCTGACCAAAACCGTATCTACAATTTTTTTCTCCACTTCTTTGATACGGCGATAAGCCTCAATGCGTGAGTCAAAAGAGTTGATATAGGTATCCATAAATTGCAATTCAGCATCGCTAGCATAGCGACCATCAGCATTGGTTCCTAGTTGTTGCAACTTACTTAACATAGTTAAACGGCACTCAATTTAATATTGTTTGTGTCTCTGCCGAAGGCAGAGACACAAACGTTTGACGTATACATGATTTTATATGGGTCTGAGCTTGAAACTATCAGCCACTTCAAGCATTATCTCTAGCGATCGCCGATTTTTTGTTACGATTCAGATAAATAATTCACGATACACACCTATGCGATCGCTCGCCACCATATTCTGTCATGCTGTCTGACAATGATCACATAGAAGAGCTGTTTCCCGAAGCTGCCCAAAATTGGGATTTAAATCGGCTGTATGCAGATTTACAAACTGCTAGTGGCAAGGAAATTAAGCCCTTTGAAAAGGCTTGCTTGCGGGGATTACTCTGTCGATATCGTCCGGGGCAACTTGCCTTTAAATTAGCTTGGACTTCGGGGGCGTTGCGGGTAGAACTCAATAAAAGCTTGTATCGATCGCTAGAGGCGATCGCCGATCAGCCATTGAATACTTTGCGGTGGGAAAAAGTACCTGAATGGCTAGAGGCTAAGGGCTATAAGGCTCAGCGTCAAAGTTTGCATGATCCAACGGCTAATTCCCCAGCTAAGGCCGGGGCAAATTTGGCAGACTGGGGTGAGGCTCCCAATATTCAGACTTTTTATGGACGAACGGAGGAGCTTGCCAAACTAGAGCAATGGATTTTGCGCGATCGCTGTCATCTGTTAGCCATTTGTGGTATGGGCGGCATTGGCAAGACGGCTTTGGCGGTGAAACTAGTGGAAAAGATCCAATCACAGTTTGATTGCTTTATTTGGCGATCGCTAAAGGGGGCGCAACCAACTGCTCAATTAATTGCCGATCTATTGCAATTTCTGAATAATTCTCAACAAACGGGCTGTAGTATTTCCGTTTCCGATCTCTTAGAAGTTTTGCGGCAAAAGCGTTGTTTGATCGTGCTAGATGACTTTGAGGCAACGCTCCAAGATGGCGAACTGGTGGGAGCCTATCGTCAAGGCTGCGAATCCCATGCCGAACTATTGCAGCGTGTTGGTTCTGAACGTCATCAAAGTACGTTGATTTTGATTGGGCGCGAACAACCAAAAGAAATTTCGATGCATCAAGGGGAAGATCAACCGATTCGCTATTACAAGGTCAATGGATTACAACGTCAAGAGGCTTTTGAATTACTGAGAGCGCGAGGATTTACGGGTTCTGAAAATGGATTAGATGCATTGGTGCAGCAATATCGAGGTAATCCTTCCGCTTTACGGATTGTGGCGGGGACAATTCAAGAATTATTTAATGGCAATGTTTCAGAATTCCTCAAGCAGACGGCGCTGGCACTAGGTGACGTATTACGCACGCTGCTCTATCAACAGTTTGAACGCCTCTCGAAATTAGAAAAAGATGTGTTGTATTGGCTAGCGATCAAGCATCGTCCTGTATCCCTCTCCACTTTGCGCTCGGAAATGAATTTACAAGCCTCTGGTTCGGAATTAATTGATGCTCTGGAGTCATTGCGCTGGCGATCGCTGATCGAGAAAATTTCAGAACAGGATGAGGTGATGTTTTTGCTAGAGCCTGTGGTGTTGAAATATGTGAATCGTCAGTTTGTCGATGAGATCAGCAAAGAAATTACGGCGATCGCTACCCAACAAAATCTGAAATCAATTAATTTATTACAAAGTCATGTCCTTGTGGAAGATCACGCTCCTGACTCGATTCGAGCGATGCAGATTCGGTTAGTTCTCAAACCAATTAAGGATAAGCTGCATAAAGCGATCGCTCAGAATAATATCGAACTAGAATCTCTCAGAGAAAGTTTAGCTAGTCAACACCAAGGACAATCAACGGAAGGCAATAGCTACACTGAAGTTAACCTCGCCCTAATCGGTTTATGGTGGTAGATTACAGCGCAAAGCCCTATAATCATAAAAAAGAAAAGCATGATCATGCTTTTCTTTTTTATGATTTCACCTATGCCACGATTTCAGAGCCGACTTTTTAATTGGATTGATCAATCATTGCCTGCTCAAATAGGACGCAGTGCAAGGAGATTTCTCGATCAAAAATTTGGGCAACTGTCAGGACTACCGATCCAAGAGCTACCACGTTTGCTTGCGTATCAAGCTGCGAAGGCAATGCTCTATCCTGTGTACTTGATTGCATCGACCGCAAAACGGGTTTTCCCCATACTTTCTGGTAGCAAGACAGAAATTAGTAATCAATTGCGATCGCAGCCAGACGTAACTGGGCTTTTGCCAGAGTTTACTCAGGAGGCTGAGAATCTAAACAATGCATTTGAGCAAGCGATTGATCAGGTAATTGAGAAAACATCTGAGCAAACTAGTGATCTACCTAAGCCAGAAATTCCATTACTTTTACGCCCCTTAGCCAAATTTTTGAACTGGCTTGATCGCACTAAGATTCATTTAGATCAAAGTATTTCCGCCATCATTAAGCGACCATCAACTCAAATCACAAATCCATCCCTTTCGGAATTAGAGACAAAGCTGATTGCAAATCGGATTTTTGCAGAAATTTGGCAGCAACAGGTTGAGCAAAATTCTATTAAAGAAAGTAATGGTTTATCGGAAAGCATCTCTCTTGGTAAAAATAATAGATTAGAGCAACTACGGAGATTAATCGAAGCCGCGATCTCCTATTTCTTTGGTAATCAGGTTGGCAATCAATCTAGTCATCAATTTGAGAACTCTCATACTCAAGATGAGAGTTTACCTAATGATGCTGATCTTTCAGAACTATCAGGAACAGCATCTCCTGATGACAAGACTTTGCCTAGTCGCCCCAAATTAAGTCGAAAACCAAGATCAACGAGTTCCATCAAGGAAAATGCTCCCTTGACGAAAACCGTTAATCTAGATCGATTGCGTGAAATCATTGCGGCAGCGATCGCCTATTTCATTGGTAAGCGATCGCTTGATGGCGATGTCCAAGATATAGATATAAATAATGCTCTAAATAATGTAAAGGGCAATCAGACAGATTCGCTGACAGGTGAAGTTGCTACTAAAATCCAAAAAAATTCTGCGGGGGATCCCCAAAATGCTAATTCTAATTCGCTCAAAAATGATGATCAATTGGAACGGCTCCAAAAACTGATTGAACAAGCGATCGCCTATTTCTTTGGACAACAGTTAAAGAAGCCAACTCTAGAAGAAGTCACAGATATCTCTCCAAGTGAAGAAGCTTGGCTGACAATGGAAGATGTATTTGGTGATGATAATGGTCCTGGCCTCTGCCCCTAGAATATGAGTCAGTTGCCTTCACGCAGTCATCAAATTCCAATGCAATCCATTCATCAGGGGAGTTACAGAATTTTGAAACTACGACCTCGCAAATTTCTCAAGATCGTCTAGAAGAGAGTCTCGTTTTTGAGGAAGACTTATTAACATATCAACAGCAAAACTCAGATCCAGATTGCGATCGCCCTCTCAAGGCATGGATTGAGGCAAATGCGACTATTCTAGGCTATGCTTACAATCCTGTGATGACTGTAATTCTTTGGATTGATGCGATCGTGCTTAAAATTGAAGATCTAATTATTGCGATTTGGAAAGGATTAATTAACTTCCCCAAACGAGTACTTCATTTTATTCGCTACGGTAAATGACAGGAATATAGCAGTTAGCGCAAAGCGCTGAGAGTCTTGTGACACCTTAACTGCTTATTCCCACGACGTTAAGCATTCTTTCATGGCACGATCCATAATTTGACGATCTGCGTGATAGCGGCGACCATGCCCAGGTAAAACCCATTCAAACGAATAGGTTGCTAATTTTTGCATTGATCGCCCTAGCTCTTCCCACGAATACCAACAAGCATTCTCAAATGCAATCAACCGATTGAGCCGATGAGACCATGCCAGATGATCGCCTGAAAACAAATATTTCTGCTTATAAAGTAAAACCGTATGCCCCTTAGTATGTCCAGCCACAGGAATAATTAGCAGATCGTCGGCGATCGCAATGGGATCTGTGCCAGTTAATTGCATTTCAATATTTTTTGTACCAATACCAATGTCATCTTGATGCAAAATGCGATCGCATCCAAAATGGTCGTGAAATTTCTGATGGTCAGCGACATCATCACGATGGGTCAGGTACAAATAACGTATTCCTCCCATTGCTTCTAGTTGTTTTACCAATGGTGTGTTAAAACGTGGCGAATCGATCAAAATATTGCCTTCAGGATGCACAATTAAATAACTTGCCGCACCATAGGATGATTCCGCGTGATAGCCACAATGGAATACATTTTGCTCGATCTCAATAGGAAAACTTTGCTGCGCCGCTTGGATATCATGGGGCTTTTCGACTGTGGCAATAGAAGCAGTTGGGCATGATAGCAACGCTTGTAAGGCTTTCAGTCTTTCGATTTCATTTATGGGTTGATGATAAACGACGGATTGAGATGAGATTTGATGAAATATTTCTGGAGCCATCCATCGACAGGTATCACAATCAATACAGGTGCTATCAACATAAAAATCACCACTGACATTGTGAGGTAGTCGTCGTTCAATTTTTGCCATAACAATATTGATTGTGCATTGTGCCTATAGTAAACTTAGTCTATAAACTTAGTCTAGTATATTTATATGGAAACTGTTAATATTCATCAGGCTAAAACCAATCTTTCTCGTCTTTTGTCAAGGGTAGAACTTGGAGAAGAGATTGTTATTTCTAACCGAGGTGTTCCCGTTGCTAAGCTAGTTCCATTTTGTACTTCTGCTAATCGCAAAGCTAGTTTAGGAATAGATCGGGGACGCTTTATCGTGCCTGAAGACTTTAACGCTCCTTTGCCAGAAGAGATTTTGTCAGCATTTGAGGGGTGTGAAGGGTGAAACTTTTAATGGATACTCATTGCTGGTTGTGGTGGTTTGCCCAGCCAGAGCGTTTGAGTGAGGAGGCGATCGCTTGCATAGTCGATGAAGCTAATGAAGTGTGGTTTTCAGTGGCAAGTGTCTGGGAAATGGGTATCAAAGTGGCAATCGGCAAGTTGCCATTACCAGAACCAGTAGATAGCTATGTATCAAGTCGCATGGTGCAATTGGGGGCGCGATCGCTCGATATTTCAGTCAGTCATGCCTTACAAGCTGCGGCTTTGCCTTTACATCATCGCGATCCATTCGACAGAATGTTGATTGCACAGGCTCAACTAGAAAATATGACGATTGTGACGGCTGATAATATGTTTAGTCAATATCAAGACGTTTCTATTCTTTGGGCAGCAAATTCATAAAGCATCATAGTCTAGGAGGTGCTGAATCAGAAATCTCTGGTGGTCGGTTCTGATTCATGTTGTGAAGCGTGACAGGATCTGACCCACGAAATCCAATGAGACGATATTTCTTTGTGTAGGTGGGTGCAATCTCTGGGGCTTCTACCCATTCATTGGTAGCCACAAAATCTTGTGAAGAATTTCCGCTTAAGCCTGTGCCAACAGGCTTAGACCGACTTGCACCAGCAGCCGATTTAGAATCTTCCTCTCTAGCCTGAGATGATGCAGGAGCATTTGGAGTTTTAGGTAAAGTATTTAGCGCGATCGCATCTCTACGTTTGATTGGCATAAACTTTACTTCGATTAAACCTAGATCAGGGTTATTGACTCCGCCATTTTGATCTAGTCCAAGATTACCTTCTTCTAAAACGATAAATTGTTTGGCGATCGCGTATGGTCTTTCTAAGGTGACAGAGCGATCGCAGATCAATCCATCAATAATCGAGACACCATCGATTTTGACGCTAACCGCACTGGCATAGCTAGGCGAGTTAATTTCAATTTTATAGGTTTCGCGAATACCGACATTGATATAGCCTCTGGCATCGGCTCGGCGAATATTCCCATTTTGATTAATGGCGATCGATACAGGCGAATTTTGAGAAGTATAAGTTATTGAAGGCACAGAGGCTAGAGTCTCTGGATTACCTGTGTTGTTTCTATTCTCGATCTTCTCATCACTTACACGATTGGAAATCGCTGATGAGTTATTCCCACGAGCATAACCAACAATAAAAATACCACCAACCAATACAGAACAAATTGCCAAGATTCGCAGCTTTGATGAGGTAAACATATAAGAAGCCTCAGATTTCGATTACCTTTAATTTACGCTAATTAGCCTTGAGATCTTTCGTGGTTACAAATTTAGTAACGAAATAGCTAAGTTGCTAGGTGCAATTAAATATAAAACCCCAAAAGCTGTGGCGCACGCGCAGTGTGCGCCACAGCTTTTGGCTCTGTTTTTTAATTATGCCCCACTACTTATGGATTAACTTCCTGCTCTGTCCAGTTGCCTTGCTCGTCCCGTATATATATCCAGCGATTTTGAGGTGTACCGCGCAGTTCAAGGCGATCGACTTCGACAGGTTCTAGCAATAGCAAGCAAAAATAAGGCAAAGGTTGATCGGCACTCGGTGGAGCGACTTCAGGAAAATCAATACGTGGTTCTCTGGGATGCGCCCATGCAAATTGCAGCCACGCAGGTTCTGATAATGCTTGCCATGCAGACTTTCGGGCAGATTGCAACTCTAAATCTGGACATTCCTGATCAATTAACGTGAGTTTGCCTAAAATCCGAAATTGCGATCGCGTTTTTGGAAAATACCAACTTATTTCCGCCCAAGGATTTGCTGCAATTTGAGCCGCTTTTTGACTACGAATATCCGTAACGATTTTGAGACAATCTTGGTAGCGATCGCTATTTTCTAAAAATCCTCTAAATACAACTGTGCGATTGCGAGGACGATGATCTAAACCAATTGTGGCTAATTGAAAAAACCTTGCTTCGGGTTGATTACGGTGCTGATGTAAACTTCGAGCTAGATGCGATCGCCACATAAAACCATTTAGAATAGAACTGTGCTTAGCACAGTTCTATTCTAAATGGTTTTATGGCGAATTTGTGGATTGAGGGTGGTAGTCGTAGTGGCAAGACTGAACGAGTGGTTCAGCAGTTTTGTGACTGGGCAGAAACTGACTTTGCCAAAAAAGCTAATCCTCAAGCAGCTTCCCAAAAGGTTTTAGTTTTAACCGTTGATTCTGAGCAAAGACGCAAACTGAGCGATCACCTGATTGTCACCACGCATGGGCGCTATCCTGTCACTGCGGTTACACCCTTGAGCTTTTTTCGCGATGAAGTGCGTTTATTTTGGACATTATTAGTCAAAAACCTTAACTTAAAGGCTCAGTTTCCTCTGCTTCTAAGAGTTGAAAATGAGCAGGAACTCACCAATCAAGTCTGGAAAGATCGCCTTGAAATGGGAACTCTGCAAAGGTCGGGAATTGGACAGGAAAGGCTGGTACGCAGATTGTTAGATTTATTTTTGTTAGCCGCCTATAGTGGTCGAGAGATTACCGAAATTCCGACAATTCTCAATGCAGGTATTGAAACTAATCCCTTAGAATCTGCTCTTGATAATGGAGAACAAAATTCTCTATCCACAAGTTCCGTATTAGAGCAATGGCAAGAAATCGGGGAA
Source organism: uncultured cyanobacterium (assembly GCA_963703315.1). Lineage (GTDB taxonomy): Bacteria > Cyanobacteriota > Cyanobacteriia > Pseudanabaenales > Pseudanabaenaceae > Pseudanabaena. The sequence goes on from OY969811.1 coordinate 1,590,498, forward strand.
GCTTTGCAAGAATGGCGGGACTATTGCTGGGAAAGAGGCTTGCTGACCTATGGCATTATTACCGATTTATTTGCCCATCATTTACTTCCAAATCTTCAATATCAACGAAGACTCAAGCAACGATTTCAATATATGATCGTTGACCGTGCCGATGAAATGCCAGCGATCACTTGTGATTTGTGCAAGTTTCTATTACAAAATGGCGCTCAAGGAATGGTTACGTTTAATCCTGATGGATCGGCAAGACTAGGACTAGGTGGTGATCCTGAATATTGGCAAGAAATTAAATCTGAATGTGAAGTAATCAAGTTACCCCATGCCCAAAACACGTTAGGCGATGAAATTGGAGCATCAGTTTTAGAAGTTGTCCGCGAACCAATTTTACAGTTTATCGAACCCTATCCACAGGTTTATGCGATTGAATCAGTTTCTCGCGCCAAACTGTTCCGTAATGTTGCGGAAACGATCGCCTCAGCGATCGCTTCAGGTGAGATAAAAGCCAACGAAATCGCCATTATTGCCCCCGGATTAGATAACATCGCCAAATATGCGATCGCCGAAATTCTCCGTAAAAAAGAAATCAATGTTAATCCCCTTAACGATCAACGCCCCTTATCCTATTCTGCCCAAGTGCGATCGCTGCTTACTCTGATCACATTGGTCTATCCCAATCTTGGTAAATTAGTAAGTCGCGATCACATTGCCGAAATGTTGGTTGTGCTGATCGAGGCGATCGATCCAGTTCGGGCAGGAATGCTAGCTGACTATTGCTTTGCACCACATCCAGAGCATCCACAACTACTAGCATCAGAAACCTATAACCAATGGAATCGCCTCGGTTATGAAGCAACACAAGCCTATGCTCAATTACGAAAATGGATTGAACAACAATCACCTAAAGACACACCACTTCTATTCATAGATCGGGCAATTCAAGCCTTTTTTAAACCCCGTAAACTCAGCTATGAAAGTACTTCCACCTTACAATCATTAATCGAAACTGCTCAATATTATTGGCAGCTTGGCTATCGCCTCGATCAAGAAGATCCCATTATTCTCGAAAATTTTATTCAACTGATTCGACAAGGCACTGTCACTGCTAATCCTTATGCCCCCAATCTCCCCCAAGATAGCGTTGTCCTTGCTACGATCTTCCAATACCGCATGGCAAGACTTTCCCACCGTTGGCAATTTTGGCTAGATGCTAGTTCTGACCTTTGGCTACAGGGTGGAGCCGCATCTCTATTTGGTGCGCCACTCTTTCTCAAAGGTTGGCATGGAAAACTATGGACGACTGAGGATCAAAGCAAAGCCGATATGCAACGCTTAGAGAAGTTAATCAGAGATTTGCTCGATCGCACTGATGAGCGTCTATATCTCTGTCACAGCGAACTTAGTACTAATGGTCAAATCCAAAATGGAGTCTTGAGTCCATTAATTGAGGTTAGTAGCACAAATTCATGAAAAAAGATGCATTTTGGAAGCCCGAATGCTCGCTATTTAAAAAAGGCGATTAAGTCAGCCGATCGGGTTGTTGTTGCTTGGGGAAATAACGGGAAGTTAATGCAACGCGATCGCCTTGTTTTAGAGTTGCTATCTAAACAAAATATTCAACCTCACTGTTTAGGAATCACAAAATCAGGCTATTCGCGTCATTCGCTATACATTCTGTGTAGTAAGCAATTGAGGGTTTGCAGGTGATTTGCTAAACGAAACTCACTCCATGCTTCATAACACAAAATTTCATTTATACTAGGGTTTGGGATCAATATGTATCGTAGTAATCTAGTATGCATTTCAAATTTTCTCCAAGTATCCTTAGCAGACTAGGAGAAGAACTAATTCCTAATCCTGATCAGGGTATTTTGGAGCTAGTCAAAAACTCTTATGATGCAGATGCTACAGTGTGTGAGATCGAGTTACTAAATACCGAGGAGATCGGTGGCAGTATTGTGATCTCCGATAACGGTATGGGGATGGATCTTGAAACTCTTCAAAGTGGCTGGTTAGTTATTGGAAAATCTGAAAAAGAGGCGGCTAGTGATCGCACATCTCTTAATAGATTGAGAGTAGGATCTAAAGGTTTAGGGAGGCTTGCCGCATTACGACTAGGAACTCATGTAGAACTCACCACACGACCAAAAAGTGAATCAAACATAGAATATTCCGTTAGTATGTGCTGGGATGATTTTAACAATGTTGATTCTGTGGAAAAAGTAATTTTTTCTCCCACAACTAAGCCAACAGAGTGTAGACATGGAACAAAAATTGTAGTTAGTAATTTGAACGTAAAAATAGGTAAGCGAGAGGTTAATAGACTTGCAAGAGAGTTATTACTACTAGCCGATCCTTTTGACACTAACACATCGTTTCGACCTAAGTTAATTGGAACTGGATTTACGGACTTAGAAAAGCAAGTCAATGAACAATTTTTTGAAGATGCCGAATTCTTTCTTAAAGCATCTCTTGACAAGAATGGATATGCTTCTGCTCAGTTAGTGGATTGGAAAGGTTCTACTGTCGCTATAGCTTCACATTCTGATATTAGTAAATATCGACAACAATTAGATATAAATGAGGGATTACCAGATGGAACAAATTTATCTATGGATAGTCCTTATCAAAACTCTGTACCTGCTAACTTTGAACTGTGGATTTTTCAACTTAATCCACAAAGCTTTTCCACTAAAAATCGTGAAGATAATTCTCGGCAAATCCGCAGATGGTTGGCAGAAGTTGGTGGTGTACATCTGTATCATCGAGGATTGAGAGTTGCTCCTTATGGAGATAAGGGTGATGATTGGCTAAAAATCAATTTGTCGAGATCTCGGAATCCTCAAGTCCGCCCTTCAACAAGCACCGTCATTGGTAGGGTTATTGCAGAAGATGCAAATAGTCTCTTGTTACAAAAAACAAATCGTCTGGGATTTCTAGAAAATGAAACTTTTCTTAATCTGCAACAATTTGCAATGAATACACTTGAATGGATTGCAAATTTTCGTTTGCAAACAGTAGAAGTAAAACAGGAACAGGTAAAAAGACAAATAAAACCTAAGATTGCTGAAGCTAAGAAAAACATAGAAGATATTATTACTACTTATATTCCAGAACCAAAACCTAGAGAAAAAACACTATTAGCAGTAGAAGATTATGACAAGGTCAGAGAAGAAGAGGTGGAAGTCTTAAATGTTGAACTACAACTATATCGTAGCTTAGCAACAGCAGGGACTACTGCTGCTATCTTTGCTCATGAATCTGGCAGAGAAATTAACACCTTAAAAGGTCAAGTTGGTATTTTAAATGCAAAAATGCAGAAATATGTAGAAACCGAAATATATCTCAAGTATTTTGCAAAAACCTTTACAAATATTCAAAAACTAGCTGGTTCGGTTCAAGGCTTTGCTAAATATCCAATTTATCTATTAAAAAAAGAAAAGCGATCACAAGGAAAAGTTGAAATACATCAAGTGATAAATGATGTAATCAGCTTGTTTGATCCTTTTCTCGAAAGTTCTAATACTACTATTGAGTTAGATAGAGTAAATGCTGAACTTAATTTGCGAGGAAGTACGGCTCTCGTAGAGGCAATTTTAATTAATCTAATTACTAATGCAATTAATGCTTTTAATACTAAAGATGCACCTATTCAAAATCGCAAGATTGTAATCCGAACTGAATCAAATGAAGACTTTATTTGGCTAAGAGTTATGGATAATGCTTTGGGTATTCAAGGGCTTACAATAGATGAAATCTGGCTGGCTGGCAAAACCACCACGAGATCGGGTACTGGGTTAGGATTGAAAATAGCAAAAGACTCAGTTATAGATTTGGGAGGACAAATTAGTGCCGTTGCCAATGGTCAACTAGGTGGGGCAGAGTTTATCGTTCAGTTACCTTTAAAGTAGGATAATTTATATGCAAATTCAGCAAATTCGTAAAGTCGCGATCGTAGATGACACACAGAGTGCTAGGGAAGAGCTAGCTGAAACTCTTGAAATAGTCGGGTTTGAACCTTTTATAGTTGAAAATTCTTGGACTGAAATTAATTCTTTAGTAGAACATATCCAAGCAAATTCTCAGGCGGTTATTTGCGATCATCGGCTTTCTGATAGTGGGTTAGCTTCATTTACAGGGGCTGAATTAATGCCTTCACTTTATAAAAACAAATTTCCATTTCTCCTAATAACTCAATACACTGATCAGGATATTAATGATTCTATTCGTAAATATAGAGATAAAATTCCTATCGTCTTGAAACGAGAGGAGCTAATTGATTTATATGATATAAATACTATTGGTAATAAAATCAAAAAAGGACTTGAAACTTGTTCTCAAGAGTTTCAAAATATCATGTCGTCAACACGCCGACCTCATAGAACGTTTATCCATATCGTTAACATTAATAATGGTCTTGTAGAGGCATTTGTTCCAAGCTGGAATCCTTACCATGCAGTGAGCTTCCCACTATCACTAATATCAGAAGAGTTTTCCTCTAATATAGAGTCTCGTCTTAAACAAAAAGAAGATACTTGGTTAATTGCTTGCGTTAATACAGGAGCAGAAAAAGCAGATGACCTTTACTTTACAAAATTTGAAGTCGCACCAGAGTTAGATGAAAATGATGGACTTGCCTAGATTAATAGTTTTAGATGTCGCTCATGGTAACTGCTCAATTCTTCAGGATACCGAAGGTACTATTGTCATTGACTGCGCTCATGGTGATACGTTGATTGAAACCCTTCGGCATCTTAAGATTTCGCAAGTTGATCGCATCATGATTTCTCATGCCGATCAAGATCACTTCAAGGGATTTATCGATTTACTTGCAGATGAATCAATAACCGTAAAATATGTTCATCTCAATCCTGACCCAAAGAAAGAAACTCTGGTTTTTAGAGCTTTACGTCGAGCCATTGGAGAGGCAAAGGAACGGAATGGTACAACTCATGAATTACTACATACAGGAATGATGGGTAAACTAGATATTGGAGAAGTTAGGATTGAAATTCTCTCTCCAAGTATAGATATCATGGGCTATTCAGGTGGTCAAGATTTACAAGGAAGAAACTTAACATCTAATTCTGTGTCAGCAGTTATTCGGCTTGTTTATAAATCTCGCGGAGTAGCACTTCTTGCAGGAGATATTGATCAGGTAGGTTTAGATAATTTACTCAATAATAGATATGAAGTTGAATCTGACATTCTTGTTTTCCCTCATCATGGAGGTAATACAGGTACAGGTAAAAGCACAGAAAACCATGAATTTACTATCAAATTGTGCCAACAAGTAAAACCAAATTTAGTGATCTTCTCAACTGGTAGAAGGGATAAAGAACCACATTATCCTCGCCAAGAAATTGTACAATCTTTACTTGCTATACTTCCCGATGTACATATTATGTGTACTCAGCTTGCTAAAACTTGCTCTGCCGAGATATTAACAATTCCTGCTCACTTAAACAAACTTCCATCAAGAGGGCAAGACGATAATCACTGCTGTGGTGGAACAGTTGTCATCAATTTAAGTGAAACTGAAACAACTTATGCTCCAAACAGTGATCATCGTCAATTTGTCAAAGAAAATATAGTTTCTGCTTTGTGTATGCGTTGAGAACAGCGATCGCATTTAAGAGCAACGGCAAACCCTCCCTAGAATGAATTATGGAACGCGATCGCCTCACCCGCGACAAACATAAAACATAGCGGAATTACCAACAATCCCAACGACCAATCAAGCGATCGCGCTACATCCTCGACCTCGTTAAGTGCGAGTCGGTTAAAATCGTGAATACCTTACCACCATTACAGGAGAACAGACACACCATGCTTAAACCGATCACCCTTCAAGTCGAAGCCCCCATCGCCGAGGCATATCAAAATATAACCCCAGAAAATCGTCAAGCCTTGCAAACACTTGTCAGCATCTTTTTACAATGTATTTCCCCACCAACCCCACTACAAAAAGTAGTCCAAGAGATTCGTTTAGAAGCACAACAAAATGGACTTACTCCCGAAATCTTAGAGGAAATCCTCAAGGATGACTAAACTAAGATTAGTAATCGATACCAACATCTTGATCAGTGGCTTAATGTCTGTAAATTCTTTGCCCCAGCAGGTTTTCGACTATGCCACATCTCAAGCAATACTCCTGATATCAGATGAAGTTCAATCAGAAATAGAAAACGTCATCAGCCGCCCAAAACTCCAAAAATACATCACCTTAGAAAGACGTACTACATTTTTAAGTGAGTTAAGTCAGCAGGTCGAAAGAGTCACAATCAACCAGCAAATTCGAGCCTGTCGAGATCCCAAAGATGACAAGTTCCTAGAGTTAGCTGTCTGCGGTGAAGCTAACTACATCATTACAGGCGATGCCGATCTTTTAGATTTACATCCATTCCAAAATATTTCTATCCTTAAAGCCGCTAGTTTTTTAACTGCGATCGCGCTACATCCTCGACCTCGTTAAGTGCGATCGCGAGTGTCAGCATCGAGTCAGTTAAAATAATTAATAGCTTGCCCCCATTGCAGAAAAAGTAAACTCAACCTTGCATAATCTAGAATTTATTTGAGGTAAACCATTATGTTGCAACTAGAAATCAAATCCGATGCACCCGATCTCGAAATCGTCCAAAACCTAGTCAGAGCCGCGATTGATGCAGAAATCAAAAACTTACAGCGATCGCTAGATAAAACTAATAAATTTTTAAAAGAATTTGAAACCAAATATCAAATCTCCTCCGACCTTTTTCTCAGTGATTGGACTGCTGAAGACCTCAAAGGTGGTGACGAAGAATATGTGAGTTGGGCAGGTGAAGCCAAAATCAAGAAGAGACTAACTAGTTCTCTACAAAAGTTACAAGCGATCGAATATGTTACTCAACAACTATCAATCTAACATCATCTCCATTATTCAAAAATATGTAAATGATGGATGGATTCTATCCTTTAACTTTTCTGTTGATCCTAGATCATAAACATATCAAAGATAAAATCATTTCCTCTGAAATTCCAGATATTGAGCAAGTGATCCTAGAAATTATTACCGATTATTTAAGTTAAATCCCTTATAGAAAGCGATCGCCTCACCCGTGATAAAGATCGCACTACATCCTCGACCTCGTTAAGTGCGATCGTCCGCGTAAGTGTCGAGTCCGTTAAAATTGTGAATAGCTTGCCACCATTGAATGAACGCATATAATCGCCATGATATAGAGCAAACTTATAGTTACGCTATACTAGCTAATGATTCCAACTTTCGCAGGATTGGGAAAATGAACATTGCTTTAAAGCCAGAACAGGAAAATTTTATTCTCGCCAAACTTCAAGATGGCAAGTATCAGAGTGTTGACTCTCTCCTAGCTTTTGCATTTCAACTACTAGAAGAACATGAAGCCAAACAACAAAAGTTGAGCGAACTAAGAAAAAAAATTGCTGAAGGAATGGAGCAAATCAAACAAGGCGATGTCGTTGATGGTGAATTAGTATTTCAACAATTACAGGTCAAACTAGAGCAGATGAGTCAAAAATAAAAAAGATTCATTATGTCTAGCTACTCCTTCTCAAAAATAGCCATCAAAGATCTAGACGATATCTGCACATTTATTGGACAGATCAATCCAAAAGCTGCGAGTAATCTATTTGATAATATTCGTCAAAAATGTAAGCTCGTTGCTAGTTTCCCCAACATGGGCAAAAACTACACTTGGATTGCTGCCAATTTGCGTGGTTTCACAATAGATGATTACATCGTCTTTTACTATCCTCGTAACGATGGCATTGATATCATTCGAGTGATATCTGGGAAACGAGATCTTGAGTCCATATTTGAAGAATTTACTGATGAAAATAATTAGTATCTTTTTACGATGCCGATCTTTTAGATTTACATCCATTTCAAAATATTTCTATCATTAAAGCCGCTAGTTTTTTAACTGTGATCGCGCTACATTCTTGACCTCGTTAAGTGCGATCGCGCGAGTAAGTGTGGAGTCCGTTAAAATTGTGAATAGCTTACTACCATTGAATGAGAGATAGAAAATTTTGCTATAATTCACCATAATGGCACTTCATGAATTGCCCCTTACCATTACTAAAAACATCAACCCACCATGAAAGCCTCTTTAATCAAGATCAAAAAACCTAGCAAAGAAGACCTCCTTGCTTTCCGCCGTTCTTCTCAAAAAATGGCTGAATTATTAAAAGCTCACGGCATTAGCGAAGACGACATCATTGCCGAATTTAACGCTCTGCGTAAACAAGCAAGATGAAGCGCAAAGACGCATTAAAGCAAGAGATCCTAACGATTGGGAAGTGGTTGCCTTAGCCATGCACTTTGATTGTCCAATTTGGACAGAAGACAAAGACTTTTTTGGAATTGGCATCGCCACATGGAACAGCCAAAACGTAGAAATTTATCTTATGCAATGATTAGTAATCGATACCAATCACTGAGATTAGCGATCGCTATTACAAAAACAACTAACCTTCAGGCAAAAAATCCTCATCTAGCGTTTGCTCAGGAGTAAAGGGAGACTCAATTGGGAAAGTGGCGATCGCTAATCCTGTTTCGGCACTAGCTAACTTCCTTGCACTTAGATAGCACTCAGCAAACTCCTGCAAAAAATATCGCTTCAAGCTAGGACTATATTTAAAGGCTTTGTGCAATCTGAGGCGATGTTCGATAATCGTATAACGCCAACTATTAGAGCGCTTAGCAGGCTGATATTTATATTTGAGAAGATGCATCAGCAAAACTTCTAAATTACTTTCGATCGCTTGTTTTTGACTGCCACCCATTCCTTCAAGTTCTGTAACTAAATTCTCAATATCTATCCCTGCAAAATTTTGCGATCGCAACAAATCAACTGCTTGATCTAACCAAAGAGCATAGTCTTGCTCATACAACGCTCCATGATTAGCCGCATCTGTAACTGTATTAGAGAAAGTAACAGTCATATATATGGTTTAGGCAAATCTTACTGAAAGTATAGCAAATACAAATCCCTGTGATTCTACGCAAGTGATAGTTCACCCACTGCTTCTAATCGGCTATATTTGCCCACAGAAAGAAAAGACTCTTCTAAAGTCTGAGCAACGGTAGGATTAATCCATCCTAATTGTTTTAATAAATGGATAGAAGCCGCAATTTTGGCTCTTTTAGATCCATCCATCACCTTGATTGCTAACCCCAAACCTTCACCAATGCGCCCAATACATTGCACACCTTCTGCACCCGATTTACTGACAATTTCGCCATTAGTGAGACGCATTAGTTCTGTATCAAACTGACCATCTCCAGAAACCATTTCAGGATGACGAGTCATAGCGCGAGTGATTCTCTCTAGATGCAATTGATCATGGTTAGAAAGTAACGCATAGAGTCGTGCTAGTTGGCTAATTTCTAATAGATACGTTGGCACACCGCAATCATCATGGGCGCAGATAAACTCAGCAGCAGGCATATGCAAGAGATCTGCCATTGTACTCAAAATCAGTTTCTGGACAGGGTGATGGCGATCCATATAAGAAGAAATTTGCCATCCTTGCTGTTTGCAGATGGCGATCATCCCTGCGTGTTTACCAGAACAATTGTGCTGAAGTGGACTTTTTTGACACTCTGGTACTGGACATTGCAAGGCACTTGGCTCAACGTCACACCGCCAGAGAATGCTAAAAACTTGTCTTGCTTGGGCGATCGTGCCTTGGTGCGAACCGCAGATAATGGCGAGGTCAGTTTCTGAAAGGTTAAATCGCTGCTGTGCGCCAGATATCGAGATGGGTAACGCTTGAATTGGTTTGAGACAAGAACGGGCAAAAGTAGTTGTTTGCGGATCTCCTGCGGCAGAGAGAATCCTTCCCCGCGTATCAACGACCGCCGCTTGGCAAGAGTGGATAGACTCGACTATTCCCTCACGTAGTAATTGCACGGTAATTTTGTTAGCGGAAAAACGATTGCGCTTGCCAAGGTTCATAAGTTACTGCTTTAGGATCGCCATCATAATCCTACGGTAAGGTTAAGATATGTGTGAAGATATGTAACAATTATAGATATAAGTACATATATGGTTTTAGCAAGTACAGAAGCGATCGCTGGACAATATTGGCTTTGGCGCGATCAAAAAATTTATTTTGTCAAAGCGGGGAATAATTCTCAACGCCCCCCATTACTTTTAGTGCATGGTTTTGGTGCATCTACCGATCATTGGCGCAAGAATATTGCGGAACTCAGCCAAGAGTTTGAAGTATATGCGATCGATTTGTTAGGCTTTGGGCGATCGCAAAAACCCGCATGGCAATATAGCGGCGATCTGTGGCGCAATCAACTCCATGATTTTATTAGCGAAAAAATTCAACGCCCGACCATAATCGCTGGCAACTCCCTCGGTGGTTACGCCTCGTTATGCGTTGCGGCTGAGCATCCTCAATCAGTGGCAGGGATTATCCTGCTCAATAGTGCAGGTCCCTTCACCGATACTAATCCTCTTGGCGCAAAAAAGGTAAATCCCATCCAAAAAGCAATTAGTAAGACTCTTCAAGGAGTTTTGCGTCAACCTGGGGCAAACCAATTACTGTTTGCCTTTGTGCGTCAAAAATCACGCATTCGTAGTACTTTGAAAAAAGTATATCTAGATCAATCTGCTGTCACTGAGCAATTAGTTGAAGATATTTATCGTCCTTCTTGCGATGAAGGGGCTGCCCAAGTTTTTGCATCAGTTTTTAGCACCCCTCAAGGCAAAAAAGTAGATGAATTACTAGGAGCGATGACCTGTCCCTTATTAGTAATTTGGGGTGAAGGTGATCCGTGGATGAATGCCCGTGCGAGGGGCGCGAAATTTCGAGAGTTCTATGCTTCTCTCACCGAACATTACATTCAATCTGGGCATTGTCCTCACGATGAAAGCCCAGAGGCGGTCAATGCACTAATCAGATCTTGGTACGCATCAACCTTCCTAGTGAATAATTAGAGTTGTGCGGCAAAGCCGCACAACTCTAATTATTTGATTTATTAAGAAATAAATGGCAACTTGGCAATGTATTAGTGGATGTGGGGCTTGTTGTAATCTCGATCCGAGCGATCGCCCTGATCTTGCAGATTACCTCACCCCCGCAGAATTACAGCAGTATTTGAGCATGGTTGGTGTTGATGGTTGGTGTATTAACTTCGATCGCCTAAATCGCCAATGTTTAATTTACGAACAACGTCCTCGCTTCTGTCGCGTAGAGACAGAGACTTTTTACGATATGTTTGGCATTGAGCCAGAAGAACTAGATGAATTTGCGATCGCCTGTTGTGAAGAACACATCGAATCTATTTATGGCGAGAAATCATTGGAAATATTACGTTTTGAGCAAGCAATCACGAAAAAACTTTAGTTTTTAGAGGCTTGATATAAACCTCTTTTTTAGGATGTAAACCTAGACGATCAAAGCGATCTCGCTCTAGTTTGACAATCAATCTTTGATCGTCTTTGAGAACTAGTTCTGCTTGACCTTCCCAACCAAGGTTATAGGCATAGCTGACAGTCGCAGGAGCAAAACTGGTAGCGGGTTCTGATTGAATGACTAAATCATGGGGACGCAAGAATACTTGATGATGGTCTTCAATTTCGAGATGGGGGAAGTGGCGACGCGCACTCGAAATGATATTGGTTTCACCGATAAAGCGCATCACAAATTCGGAAGCAGGATGATCGTAGATTTCCGCAGGTGTGCCAATCTGCTCGACTTTACCATGATTCATAATCACCACGCGATCGGCAACTTCCATTGCTTCTTCTTGGTCGTGAGTCACAAAAATTGTCGTTACATGAACTTGATCATGAAGGTCACGGAGCCATGTGCGTAATTCTTTGCGAACCTTGGCATCTAAAGCACCAAATGGTTCATCTAGTAATAGAGTTTTCGGTTGAGCAGCTAGCGATCGCGCTAGGGCAACTCTCTGACGCTGACCACCTGAGAGTTGCGAAGGATAGCGATCGCCTAAGCCTCTAAGTTGAATCAGTTCTAGCAGTTCTTCAACTTTTTCTTTTACTTTCGATTTAGAAATTTTGCGAATGTTTAAACCAAAGGCAATATTTTGGCGAATGGTCAAATGCTTAAACAAGGCATAGTGCTGAAATACAAAGCCAATTTGACGTTCTTGCACCGATCTAAAGGTGGCATCTTCATTCTCGATCCAGACCTGACCGCGATCGGGCGTTTCCAAACCTGCCATGATGCGTAATAGTGTCGATTTACCTGAACCAGAAGGACCTAGCAGTGCCACAAGAGAGTCGCTTTCCACTTCTAGACTAACGTGATCAACTGCCTGAAAATCGCCAAATCTCTTAGAAATATCTTGAACCAGAATGCTCATTGTGCCTCACAGCATCAAAAATAAGTGACTTAAAATAGTCTTAACATTAAAAGTACTATATGTCTATGTAATTACCGTAGATTATACGGTAAACTACAGTTAATTAACTTGATGAACCCACCAATGCAAGTACCTGAGATCAAAGCTGTGAATGATTTGCGATCGCCTCATGACCAAATAAATAGCCAAATTAGCAACCAAATAAATCGCAAAAGCGATCGCCAAAATGCTGACTTTGCCATGTTTCAGCTTGTAATGGCATTGATCTTATGCACCGCTTTTGTCTGTTGCTTTTTTGTGGTGGTGAATGCAGGGGAACGCGGCGTATTGATGCAATTTGGTAAAGTCCAGTTGCAAATTCTGGATGAGGGTATTCATCCGATTATCCCGATCGCCCAAACCGTGAAAAAGATGAGTGTACGGGTGCAGAAACAAGAAATTTCGGCTGAAGCTTCATCTAAGGATTTGCAAGAAGTATTTACGGATGTGGCGCTAAATTGGCACATTATTCCTGCACAAGCGAATGTAATTTTTCAAGAAATTGGCGATCAAGTGGCAATCATTGATCGGATTATTGATCCTGCGGTGGAAGAGGTTTTAAAAGCAGTGATGGCGGAATATACTGCCGAAGAAATCATTACTAAACGTGGCAATGTCAAAAATGAGGTGGATACGCTGTTAACTTCGCGATTATCGGGCTATCACATTGCAGTTGATGATATTTCTCTAGTTCATGTGCATTTTTCGCAACGTTTTAGTGATGCGGTGGAAGCGAAACAAATCGCCGAGCAGGATGCGAAACGTGCCGATTTTATTGCCCTCAAAGCGATTAAAGAAGCAGAGGCGAAAGTCAATCTAGCGCGGGGTGAAGGTGAAGCTCAAAGAATTTTGCGAGAAACTTTATCTCCTGAGTTATTACAAAAACAGGCGATCGATAAGTGGAATGGCAATTTGCCTTTAGTCGTTGGTGAAGGCAATAGAAGAGTATTAGATGTCAATCGTTTGATTGAGAGCAATATCCCTAAAGGTTTACCCTAAATCAACACCTTCATAAATTGCGGCAATGGGAATCTCGATATTAATACTTTGGAATTCAATGGTTTCGCCTGTCGTATAGGTTTGTAATAGCCAGAATTTGCGATCGCGACGGCGAAATACTTCTACTCGTTGTTCCCATTGACTAACTAATACATATTCTTGTAAAGACTCAATAGTTTGATAATGGGCGAATTTCACACCACGATCTTTTGCTTCTGTCGATTCCGACAGCACCTCAATAATCAGGCATGGATAGTTTTTATGCTTTTTATTCAGGCGATCGCGTTCATCACAGGTCACTAGCAAATCGGGATAGTAATAAATATTTTTTGTAGTTATCTCAACCTTCATATCTGAAGAAAAAGATCTACATTGACTACCTCGCAATTTAGGCACAAGAATCGTAGTGAAATTATCAGTGATCACAATATGACTTTCACTAGCTCCAGCCATTGCATAAATTAGTTCATTAACATACTCATGCTTTTCTTCTTGCTGTTCTTCCCATTGCAAATATTCATCAGCAGAAAAATAGTTGGCGATCGCAATCATCGTTTTTCTCTGGTAACAGATAAGAATATTTTCTCATAAGGGTTCTGCAAAAGAACCAGATTTTTTGTGGCATGGCTTTGCCATGCCACAAAAAATCTAAAAATCAAACTGTAATATTTTAAGTAGCTCAGCATAGTTAAAACTCAAAACCAGAGCTTGCGCCGCCTGCTACGCAGGCGGCACAAGCTTCTAGGTTTTAAGTTTACTTATGCCTAGCTACTTAGGGGCAGTTCGGGATGATAGAATAAAAACTACTGTATCTACACAGTAATATAGTAGATTAAGGCTGTCTAAGCTTTGTTCATTCCCCAAAAACACCATGACCATGATCCGCAAAAACTCTAGAGCAAAGTCGCTCAGATTTAGGTTTAAACCTCTCGCCTTTATTGCCGCCGCCGTTATGTCTATTGTGGCGATCGCATTTTTCTCATTTTCTCCTCTCGCTGCTCAAAATTCAGCCACTAAAATCACCTTTGTTCCACCTAGTTGGGTCAGTGCCAATGCCAGCGATCCCAACCTCCGCATTTTAGATGTCAGATGGAATCCTCTCGACTATTTCAAAGAACACTTGCCTAATGCCGTCAACTTTGCTGATAACTTAGTGCGAGTTCCTAAAGATGGCTTGCCAGTTCAACTACTTGATTCTGATAAGTTGGCAGATCTGCTAGCAAAAGCTGGTGTGACTGACAAAAGCAAAGTGCTAGTTTACTCCGAAGGCAATAATGTACTTGGTTCCAGTCAGATTGCCTATGCTCTAGAACGGATTGGCTTTAAAGGAGAAGTATCGATCCTTGATGGGGGCTTCAATGGTTATAAAGATGATAAGGCTCCCATTACCAAAGCTTTCCCAAAATATAAGACAGGTAAGCTGAGTGTCAAAGATGACAAAAATATTCGTGTCACTCTATCTCAAGTAAAGGACTTAATTGGGAAGCCAAATGTAAGGTTTATTGATCCTCGTCCTGCTAATGCCTTTGCTGGTGAAGTCGATCTCTTTGTTCGCAATGGTCACATTCCTGGTGCGCGGAATATCCCGTGGCCGACCTTTACCGATCTCCAAAATCCTCACAAACTCAAGCCTTTAAGCGAAATCGAAAAGATTCTTGCTGATAAGAAAATCAATAAATCACAGGACATTATTATTACTTGCACCACAGGAAGAGAAGCTTCGTTGCAATATGTTGTCTTGAAGCATCTGCTGGGCTATCCCAAAGTAAGAGTATATGAAGGTTCTTGGACAGAATATAGTCAATCTGATTTGCCTGTAGAAACTGGTGCAGAACGTCCATTGACATAGTAAGTAGCTCTCAGCATAGTTAAAACCCAAAACCAGAGCTTGTGCCGCCCGCGTAGCGGGCGGCACAAGCTTCTAGGTTTTAAGTTTACTTATGCCTAGCTACTTATTTAGCATCTGCCGTTAATCCTAAAAACAGAAAAAGAGTCAGCCATTTGGTTGACTCTTATTTTTATTTGCAGTATTTGCTGCAAATATACAAAGCTAGTATAAAATACGGTAATTACATGATAATACCGTAGATTTATGCCAGCTTTAAAAAATCTTGAAACAACTACCGAGCCAAGTTTAGCGATCGCCCCATTATCAGATCTAAATCCTGTAAAACCTCTTTCTAAGAGCATTTCCCAAAAAATTAAGGGTGGAATTTTCCTAGCAGTGGGATATTTGCTGTCGCCTCTGTGCTGGTGGAATGACTTGATTATTAATTTGCCGATCGCCTATGGATTTGGCTATGTGATTAGTCTTTGGCATTCAGAGTGGTTTTTCCCTGCGGCGATCGCGGGTTATTGGCTGTCAAATCTGGTTGGTATCGTGTTAATGCAGATAGGGGCAAAGGATGTCCTGCAAAATACGGTAAAGAAGCGTAGTTTCAAGCAAGAAATTTTTTCGGGTGTCCTGACTTCGACGGCTTACACAGTTGCGATCGTGGCGCTAGTTTATTTTCATGTCCTCGACCTGAGCGCGATTTTACCGATTGAGGTTCAACTATGAATTATTTTTTGCTCACAGGCTTTAGTTTTGTCGTCGGTACAGTCGTGGGTTTGACAGGAATTGGTGGTGCTTCTCTGATTACACCAATGTTGATTTTTGTGTTTAATGTCCCTGCGGCGATCGCGGTTGGTTCGGATATTGTTGCCGCCACGATGATGAAGGCTGTCGCCAGTGTCAGCCATTGGCGACAGGGAACTCTGGATTTTAAGGTAGTGAAATGGCTAGCCTTTGGCAGTGTTCCAGGGGCATTGTTAGGAGTAATCATTCTCCATTTAATTCAGTCCTATGGATGGAGCTTGGATTCATTTTTGTTGCCTTCCATCGGCACAATGATTTTATTTGTGACGATCGCAGGTTTATTCCAATTAGGACTATCTACTTTTGCGCCTAATCTATCTCTCCCCACATTTCCCACCTTTGATCTAGAAACCACCAATGGCAAAATTAAGACTGTGGCGATCGGCTTTGTTTTGGGCTGTATGGTGGGCTTAACTAGCGTTTCCTCTGGTTCTCTATTTGCGCTAGTGTTGATGACTTTCTTTAAGCTAGATTCGCGAAAATTGGTAGGAACTGACATCACCCAAGCCGCAATCTTACTAGGCTTCACATCCTTAGGTCATCTCAGTCTCGGTACTGTCGATTGGCATATTGTCATTCCCATTTGGATTGGTTCTGTCCCCGGAGTTCTCTTAGGCTCCAAGCTTTGTCAATTAGCACCACAAAAGGCTTTGCGCTATCTGATCTTTGTAATTTTACTCACCGTTAGCTGGAAATTAATCCATTCTGCTTAGAATTATCTTAGTTATGGCTTACGCAAATTTTGTGTAAGTCCTACTAGTGATATTTTAGGCGGCTAGTGTTAGTTTCTTGAGCAAGGTGAATGCTAAGCTATAGGTGATGCTCGTTGCGATAAGCCCATGTTTACTGAAGTTCAAATCGAGAACTACAAGTCAATCCAAAGTCTCAAGATAGGTTTGGGTCGGGTTAATGTGTTTATTGGTGAAAATGGTTGTGGTAAGAGCAATATTTTAGAGGCGATCGCTTTAGCTGGTGCGGCAGCAGGGAATAAGTTAGACAACGAATTTTTAGCTCCTAGAGGGATTAGAGTTACTGAACCAGAATTTATGCGATCGGCTTTTGATAAAGAGAATGTTACAAAAGCAATCAAGATAAATCTAAATATCAGCAATGATATTCCACTAAATGTTGAAATACAGAATGATAACCAAACTTATTCCAGTTGGCGTGTTGTCAATCAAAAATCGGTGAATCTCTTTCTACAATCACCTAAATCCGAAAGTTTTTTAATTGATATTAGTCCAGAATTTGAAAATAATATTAAACAAATAGCTGAAGATACAATCAAAGCTCAATTAAAAGAGATGAACATAGATATTTCTAATAGACAAGAAATAATTGATTCATTCAAAAATAGTTTCAAAAATGTGGCTTTAAACTTTTTAAATATTGTAAGTCAAGAGAATTTAAAGCTAAGAGATTTTTTAATATTTACACCTGAATACTCCTCGCTGCGAACTTTTGAACAAGAAGGACAAATTCAACCACTAGGAAATAGTGGAGAAGGATTACTCAAGCTTTTACAAGTTTTAAATGATAATCCAGATAAAATCAATGAGATTAAGCAGAGACTTGAGCTTATTGATTGGTTTGATGATTTTAAAATACCTAATTCTGATTTGGAAAGGGTAATTAAAATTAAAGATAGATATTTAGATAAAGAATTACCTTATTTCAATCAGAGAAGCTCTAATGAAGGATTTTTGTTTTTGATGTTTTACTTTGCTTTGTTTGTCAGTGACGATACACCTAAATTCTTTGCAATTGACAACATTGAAAATGCACTAAATCCTAAACTATGTACAAGACTAATCCAAGAATTAGTAGAACTTGCAAAAAAATATGATAAACAAGTTATATTCACAACTCATAATCCTGCTATCTTAGATGGTCTAGATCTAAACGATGATGAGCAACGTCTTTTTGCAATTTATCGAAATATGGACGGTCATACCCAAGCTAAGCGTATAGCTCCACTGGAACCTTTAGATGATGGTGAAATTGTGCCTTTGTCAGAGGCTTTTATAAATGGTTATATTGGCGGACTACCGAAAAATTTTTAATATGTATACATTTGGCGCAATTGTAGAAGGGATAACTGATTATCCTATTATTAATAGTATTTTGATGGGATATTTTAATGACAGTAAAATTGATATTAACCTGATTAGTCCTATAAACTTTCAAGTGTCATCCAATTACGACAAAGTATTTAAAAGCTGTAAACCAGAAAAATTAAAACGAGCTTTTCTAGCAAACAAATATATTATTATTCATGTCGATACTGATGTATCCGAAAGTTTTGGCGTTTCACATTACGAAGATAATCAACCACTTTCTCCGCAACAATTGATTGATAAAACAGTAGATAAATTTAAACAAAAAATGGGGGAAGAATTTTATAATCAGTATGGACATCGAATTATTTTTGCGATCGCTGTGCATTCAATAGAATGTTGGTTATTTCCGCTATTGGCTTCTGATGACCAAAGTTCACAAACTGAGAATTGTTATAAAGTCTTAGAGAAAACAGTTCCAAGTTTCAGAAAAGACTATGGATATTATCAAGAAATCACCGAGAGATACCGCAATCACGATGCTTTATTAAAGCTCTATCCTAAAAATCCTAGCTTAAAGTTTTTTATTGAGCAACTTGCCAGCAAAAATATTGAAATTTCTGAAGAATCGTGATTTAGAAATATAATTATCCTTTCAACTCATTAGCCATAGAGCTAACTTGAGAAAACAAAGAAGAAGCTGCTTGCACTAATTGCCCAAATCCTGTTATAACCAATTGCCCAAAATCAGTTAGGCTTTGCCAAATATCTACCCCAACATAAACCTTTAAGTAAATTGCCACCAATACCAGTGAAATAGCCGCGATCGCAAATTTACCGACTAACTTCGCTAGTAGTTCCAAAATTGCTGAGGTTGCCCAGATAGCGGCTCCAAGTGCGATCACACCAAGAATTAAGCTAAGAGTTTGATTTGTTTCCATATACAAGATTCTCCAATTTAGGTAAGTATAGCGTTTTTGAATTTATCGTAGACATCAGCAAAAGTGCTATGCCTAATGAAACAAAGGAAGTAACTGATAAGTTTCGCTTTCGTAAATAATGTAAATTCCTAAAGCAATCAATACAAAAGGCACGATCGCATCACTATATTGTGAGAGAAATTTGGCGATCGCATGGTGACTGCTGATACTTTTGGCGGCATAACACCAAACCATGATCAGAATCAAAAAAGTAGCGATCGTGATCGAAAGAGAAATAGCATTGCTACTGGCAAATAAAGGAACATAAATGCCAATATTGTCCCCCCCATTCGCAAAGGTCACCGCCGCCACATGATAGCTCTGCGGCGCAATCAAAGGTGATTTTCCCTGCTCAGGAATCGCGCAAGTTTGCACAGTTACTTCTTCTTGGTGCTTGAATAGATGTTTGATACCGATCGCGATCGGTAATAGTCCTAATAAACCAATCCATTTATGGTCAATAATTAAGCCGCCAAAGTACCCCGGTAAACTGGCGAGAATCAAAGCGACAAAGCCTAGATATTGACCAATGAGAATATGACGTGGACGAAATTTATCATCGACTTGAGCAAAAAAAATCGTGAGAATGAGAATATCATCGATATTAGTGGCGGTAAAAGCGGCGATCGCAATTCCCACAGTACCGATGATCAATTCCATATTTTTACCTCAAGCTAATAGACAAGTAGAGTTCGTATTCATTTTATCGCTAGTTCAGCAACCTTTGAGATTGCAAGGCACAAACCCCTTATATAACGGTCAATTTGCGGTGTTTGAGAGTGCTGTAAGATTATTTTTCTGGACTTATTGATGTTTTTAGAGACCGCATGACGCTCGAACAATTACGCATTTTTTTAGCAGTTGCTGAACATTTACATTTCACCCGTGCCGCCGAAGAACTCTACATCACGCAACCTGCGGTCAGCGCTGCCGTTCAAAGTTTGGAAGAGAGTTATGGAGTCAGACTTTTTCATCGGATTGGTCGCCATATCGAAATCACGGAGGCGGGGATCTTGTTACAAGCAGAAGCGAAGGATATTCTCGATCGCGTCAAGTTGATGGAGAGAGGCTTGCGCGAGCTAAATGATTTGCAACGGGGAGAATTAAAACTAGGAACAAGTCTCACGATTGGTAACTATTGGCTACCTGCCAAAATCAGCCAATTTCAGGAGCGATATCCAAATATTAATATCAAATGTACTTTAGCGAATACTGAAGAAATTTGTGATGGAACCGTTGCGGGTTTATTTGATATAGGTTTAGTGGAAGCAGAAGTCAAACCTTCGCTACAAAAAATCTTGGACAAAGAAGAAATTGGTAGCGATCGCCTATTAATTGTGGTTGGGAAATCTCATCCTTGGTATAACCGCCAACAAATTACGGTTGATGAATTAACGGAAACTGCGTGGGTGATGCGGGAATCTGGATCAGGGACACAGCAAGTATTTGAACAGGCTTTGCAAAACTGGGGGATCGATCTTGCTCAGTTGAAGATTATGTTAGTGCTGAGCAGTGGCGAAATGGTGAAATCAGCGATCGAAAGTAGTCTGAGGGCGGCGGCAATTTCGGAACTCATGGTACAAAAAGAATTTCAATTAGGAACATTACGTCCTGTAAAAGTGGTGAATGGAGATCGCACTAATCCCCTTGATATAGCGCCCCTTGAGATTGCACGAACATTTCTAAAACTCAAACATAACAAGCGTTTTCAAACAAGGATCGCCAAAGTCTTTGGCGAAATTTTACTGCAACAATCGTAGCCAAACATCTAGACAGGCAAGAGTAATTTGTAAGACTGAGCTTTAACGAAAATAGAGAGTCCTAAATAAATCAAGATTAAAGGACAAATCTTACTGCCATAGCGAGCGACCAAAGCCGAAATTCCGGGAAAACGGGTCAAGCTATAGGAGCAGCAACACCAGAAACCAACAGTCATGTAGCACATGGTCAAAATTACCCCAAGGCTAGGTAAGCTGCTGCTAGCAAACAACGGCACATAGACGGCAATATTGTTACCACCATTAGAGACATGGACGGCAGTAACTCGATGGGTTTTGGGATCGCGCAGGGTTGACCATAATGATTGCTTGATGCGAGGTCTACCAACTTCTGTATGTACTTTCTCTACTTCTTCAACAATATCGTGATCACCATCATCGCCTTTGCCGAGTAATTGATTGATGCCAATGATGATTGGTAAGCAACCAAGCAGACCGAGCCACATATCGGGAATCACCAGACCGACGAAGAAGCCAATCATACTGATGCCAACTAAGATTGTGAATCCTAGAAATTCCCCAGCGACAACATGACGAGGACGAAAAGTACGACTTACTTTTCCAAAAAATGATGT
This sequence comes from uncultured cyanobacterium, assembly GCA_963703315.1. Classification (GTDB taxonomy): domain Bacteria; phylum Cyanobacteriota; class Cyanobacteriia; order Pseudanabaenales; family Pseudanabaenaceae; genus Pseudanabaena. Next base: position 1,611,922 of record OY969811.1, read on the forward strand.
GAGGTAAATATTATCGTCAAGGGTGGTTGCTACTGCTACTGCGATTCCTGTGGCGATCGTTCCTTCTAACCAACTCATCTTGAATCTTTCCTTTTTGACTTCTTTTGTGTATTAATTTCATCCTATCTGTCTCTTCCAATAGAAACAAATGTTCTTTTTTGTTGAAATGATAAACAAAGGTTATGGATAAATTCTACGGATCAACAATATGTAGACATACTTTTTTAATACACAAATAAACCAGTCATGATTTAGCTGCTAATCAAAATTAAGTATTTGCTATAAACTTTACTGAATAAAGCTTTCAATAAGTGGTTACTATATTTAGTGGCGATCGCTTAATCATAAAAATTACAAAATTTAGATGTCATTCTTGTTGCTCAAATCACACAATCAATTACTTAAAGTTATCGTTTTAAAAAGAAAGAACATTTGATTTTATCGGTTGTAATCTCTATATTGATGACATCGCAAATACAGATTTTCCTAAAGAGAATTCCCCTCTTTTAACTGAAGGATTCCGTTAATTAGAAATAAATTATGAATGCTCTACTAACCTCAATTCCCACCGCACTTACCGCCTTTACTGCCACCAATCTGGATGACGTGTTGATTCTGTTACTTTTTTTCTCCCAAGTCAGCACGTCATTTCGGAAACGGCATATTGTTCTCGGTCAGTACCTCGGCTTTGGGGCGCTGGTAGTGGCTAGCCTCTCTGGATACTTTGGCGGCTTACTCATGCCTAGAGATTGGATTGGGATGTTAGGAATATTACCAATTGCGATCGGGCTAAATCGCTTGTTTATTCCTGAATCTGAGGAGACAGAAGCAGAAAATCAACCTGAACCATCAAATTCTTGGTTATCTAATTTACTTTCTCCCCAAGTCTATAGTGTGGCTGCGGTCACCTTTGCCAATGGCGGTGACAATGTGGGGATTTATGTTCCTCTCTTTGCCAGTGCCACGTGGGAGAGCTTACTCGTCATCCTCAGTGTCTTCTTCTCGATGGTGGGCGTGTGGTGCTATACGGCTTATCGATTAATCCAAGTTCCTGCGATCGCTGATGCACTCAACCGTTATGGTAACTACCTTGTGCCATTTGTATTGATTGGTTTAGGCATCTTGATCATGATTGATAGTCATACCTTAGAAAATCGTGGTTTAGCTGTCCTTAGTCTCGTCATTGGTGGATTAGTTGTGCTGAATCTTGGTCGCAATATCTCTGAACTAAACACTAAAGATCCTCAACTAGATCGCATTTAATCAAATGTCCACTTACTTTACCAATAGAAAAACCATGAAACTCATTCAAACTCTACTCGTTACCTTAGTGGTGCTGTTTAATTTAGCGATCGCCCAACCATCTTTCGCCGATAAGCCACCTGTGACTCGCAATCCTGACTATATCTCAGTTACTGAAGAACTAGCCAAGGCAACCGATCCCACTGAAATTGCCAAACTTCAGTTTGAGAAATACATCATCGAAACAGGTGAGTCCTTTGCGGAATGTCGTAATTTAACCAATGCGCCTCTAATTGTTTACGGCAAAAAATCTAAACTCGATCAGTCTACTTTTGACAATGCCCTCTATGTGCTACCTGCTGGCAAAACCACGAATGAAGATTGGAACTGTCAAGGGATTTATCTAGCTAATGGCTTGAATAATGATGGTCAACCTGTTGCCGTCAAAATCGTGACTGGCACTCAATTAGTCGCCAAATCTAACCCTGAAACTGGAGCATTAGAACTAAATATTCCTGCTGCGAATATCTTCAAGTCTGGAGATGTTAATTGGTCAATTCCTGATACTGCTGAAGCCTTGGCAGCAGTGCAACCAACCCAAGCTCCATTAGACTAATAATTTTTATACTGCTTTGCGCTCAAACCTGAACCAAGAATTTTTGTAAAAGTGTTGCGAAGCAACACTTTTACAAAAATTCTTGGGGTTCATTTGATCGGAAATTGCTGTAAGAAAGGAAGTGCCGCGCTATGCGCGGCACTTCCTTTCGGTTCTACATTCCACGCTTTATAACCGTCATTTAGATAAGCCTCTAATCTCCTGTAGGTAAGGATTTTTAATCTTTTTACACAGGAGATTTTTCCTATATAATCTTGAGAAGAAATGCTTGCTAAACAAGAAATATAGAAGATCCCCAAGTCCTACGATGCAGCTATTGTTCAAACCAAAAAAAGATATTGATGAGAAAACCCTTTTAGGTAAGCAAAACCCTAATCGTGTCCGCGATCATTTAGCAAATGAAAGAACTTATTTGTCATGGATGCGAATGGCGATCGCCCTATTAGGGGTGGGTGTAATCGTCGTCCGTCTTCGCATTTTACGTCCACCGATGCTGCCTGCCCCCGGAAATGGTTGGCGATTAGGATTAGCATTTGCGGTGATTGGACTTTTAACTGTATGGCTTTCCACACATCATTATTTTGCTGTCCGCCACGACATTGACGCAGACACATTTGATCCGCCCGATCGCTGGGTTGTCTTATTCAGTCTGGCAATCACTTTGATCGGTGCAGCCGTAATCTACTACGTTTTTGCGGCTCCCCTCGAACAAATGGGTTTAGTTATTCCCGATTGAATGGAATCAAAATCGAGATCTTAGTCCCTAAATCTTCTTGGCTATGAATATCGATATGACCTCCATAAAACTCAACTAAGGTCTTGGCTAGTGATAAGCCTAGACCCATACCTTGCTGTTCGTAAAACTGGCGCTCAAATTGAATAAATGCGCCAATACTACTAATTTGCTGTTGATTCATGCCACGCCCATGATCTTGGATGACAAAGCTCCATTGATTTTCCATTACATTACTCGTGACAACAACTTTGCTTCCTTTAGGGGAATATTTGAAAGCATTATCAATTAACTCTTCCGTAATTTTAACTAAATCTTCTGAAGAAATATCGAGATCAAATTCTGTGAGACTTAACTCTAAGTCTTCTAGGCGATCGCCTTCTCTAGCTTTGCGATCGGCAATATTGCTAATCAGCATTTGACTATTGCACGGATAGCTAGCTGTAAATCTGGACTGACCCTGCGATCGCATGACCAATAACTTGGCATAGAGCAAGTAGTTTTGGATGAGTCGATGGAGTCGCTGAGCAGAATGATGAATTCCTTGAGCATATTCATGAATTTCCGTAGGCAGCATCTCTTCACTTTGCATCACCATCAGTTCTGACAGACCCATAATGCCTGAGAGGGGAGTCTGTAACTCATGGGGCAGCGATAGAGTAATGCTACTCCGTAAGGCTTCCATCCTATCTTCCATGTGTTGAGTGATCGCCTTTTGTTTACCTAGACGCACGGCGATCGCTTGGAGTAATTCATCTCTTGTGCAGGGCTTTTCTAAATAATCATCTGCACCCAGTGCCATGCCACGACGATTACTCCGACGATCCATCATCGAAGTCAAAAACAAAAAAGGTACAGTCTTTAGCTCTTTATCTTTCCGTACCTGCTCAAGGACTTCATAACCGTTCAGGATTGGCATCATCACATCACAAAGAATTAAATCGGGCTGTTTTTGACTTGCCAGATTGACACCTTTTTCACCATTTTCGGCAGTAATTACCTCAAATCCTTCTACCAAAAGCAGATCTTCTAAGGACTCACGAATTAAGTCTTCATCTTCGATAACTAATATGCGTGTCATACTTTTGTTTGCTTTTATTCATATATTACCCACTAATTATTCTTAGATTACTTAAGCTCAGATTAAATTTACATCTGTCGCCAGTCTTGTTAAGACACAAACCCCAGAAGTGAGTGGCGGCGCAAAGCGCCGCCACTCACTTCTGGGGTTTTGTGGTGCGGCTTTGCCGAACCACAAACTATCCTTTACGGTTATGGTCTAGCAAAATTGTAAAAATTGCGCCTTTCGGTTGATTGTTCGTTACAGAAATTGAGCCTTGATGAGCCTCAATGATCATTTTGCAAAAAGATAGCCCTAAGCCTATTTGGGAAACTCCCAGTACAATATTACCGACTTCATACTTTTCAAAAATTACTTGTTTCTGCTCTGGGCTGACTCCCATTCCACTATCAATTACTTGAATTTGAATTAAATCTTGGCGATCAGGATTTTGGGGTAAACGTTCTATTTTGATCATAATTGAACTTTGCTGCGGAGAGAACTTAATTGCGTTGTCCACTAAGTTGTCTAATACGCGGCGAATTAAAGGAATATCACCATAAATATAGGCTGGCTCTGGGGGGAATTCTCCTAGTAGTTGAATTTGCTTATTAATGGCTATTGGTTTCAAATCGTAGATGACCGATTTTGCCATTTCCGTAATATTGATCGCTGTACAATTGAGGATCAGTCTATTGGCTTCAATTCTACCTATGGTCAAAATATCATCAATCAGCAGACGCATTTGCTCAATCGTATACTTAATCTGATTCATTCTCTTCTTAGCGCGTTCAGGCATCTCTAAACCCTTGAGAGAATCACAGCCTAGTAAGATCCCAATTAAAGGATTGCGAAGATCATGAACAATGGTTTGCATCATTTCTTCACGCAAAGTCATCGTATTTTGAATGAGATCATATTGAGCCTTGATTCGCAACATCGATCGCACACGGGCGCGGAGTTCAGTGCTATTAATCGGTTTGCTAATAAAATCATCGGCTCCTGCATCGAGACAACGGGCTAAATCTTCTTTGTCGGAGAGGGCAGTAATGATAATAATCGGAATATGTTGCCATTGACGATTATTTTTGAGATGCTGACAGACCTCAATGCCGTCCATTTCTGGCATCATTACATCTAGTAAAATCAGGTCAGGGTTAATTGTGGCAAGAGACGCGATCGCATTTGCCCCATTGTTTTGATGATGAAGCACATATCCTTCTTTAAATAGCAAAATTTCAATTACATCAAAATTAGCTGGTTCATCATCTACGACTAAAATAACTGGTTTATTTCCCATACTTTTTATATATAAGCTAGGATTGCCTAACACTTGTCTAGTAGATCAACTCTAAAACCGATGACACAAGCTGCGCGATCGCCACAGGTGTTTGGGTTTTATATTTTAATTATGCCTACTCACTTATATAGCGCTTTTCAAGCAAGCGAGGTACAGAGGATTGTTTCCCCGCCGAAGGCGGGGAAACAATCCCGTACTTCACTAGACTGTGAAACGCTATATAGACATGGTTAACTGACTGCACTTTCTATTTTGACAGGTTTTCATTTACCATGACTTAAGATATTTCGCGGAATCAGCCCATGACTTCAGATGTCAAAACCTTAGCAGCGATCGATGTTGGTACAAATTCCATTCACATGGTGATTGTGCAGATCCAGACTTCAATCCCTAGTTTTAGTGTAATTGAGTCCGAAAAGGCAACCGTGAGACTAGGGGAACGCTGCGCTCAAACAGGGAATTTGACTGAAGACGCAATGCGGCGATCGCTGGAAGCTTTAAAACGATGTCAGGAGATTTGTCGTACCTTTAAGGTTGAGGAGATCATCGCAGTTGCCACGAGTGCCACTCGCGAGGCTCCTAATGGTCATGATTTTATACGGCGCATTTCTGAAGAATTAGGCTTACATATTGAAGTTATTTCTGGTCAAGAGGAAGCCCGCCGCATTTATTTGGGCGTAATTTCTGCGATGAATCTTAAAGATGAGCCACATCTATTAGTTGATATTGGTGGTGGTTCGACGGAAATTATTTTAGGGGATGGTCGCGATCCGATGTATCTCAGTAGTACGAAGATTGGCGCAGTCCGTTTAACAGATTTATTTGTGAAGAGCGATCCCATTTCGCCAACGGAATACGATCGCCTCTTGGGTTATATTTTGGGTTCGATTGAGCGTCCGACCGATGACTTGCGATTGTTACTTAAAGATAAACTGGAAGGCAAGACCTTAAAGGCGATCGGCACATCAGGTACGATTGAGACTCTGGCAACTCTCCATGCTAAAGAAAAAACAGGTGTTGTTCCTAATCCTCTCCAAGGTTATGAGATTCCTTTTGCAGATTTAGAAAATCTGGTCTGGCGCTTACGTCGGGCAACTTTGGAGGAACGCACGGCAATGGTACGGCAAAAGCGAGCCGAAATTATTTTAGCAGGGGCGTTAGTTCTCTTAGAAACGATGCGGCTCTTGGGAGTGCCGAAAATCACCCTCTGTCAGCGAGCTTTGCGTGAAGGATTGGTTGTCGATTGGATGATCCGTCATGGCTATATCGAGGATGGCTGGAAATATCAAAGCTCGATTCGCGATCGCAGCATTCTCAAGCTAGCGAATAAATATGGCATTAATCTCCAATATGCGAACCAAGTAGCTGACCATGCTCTCAGTCTGTTTGACCAGACTAAGGGAATCTTTCATGAATGGGATGAGGAAGATCGTCATTTGCTCTGGGCGGCGGCAATCTTACATAATTCAGGACATCATGTCAGTCATGATGCTCACCACAAGCATTCCTACTATCTGATTCGCAATGGTGAATTATTGGGTTATACCGAGTCAGAAATTGAGGCGATCGCCAATCTTGCCCGCTATCACCGTAAGAGTGAACCCAAGAAAAAGCATGACAATTTTCAACGTCTAGACAGTGAGCGTCAAAAATCATTCATTCGTCAAGCCAGTACATTTTTACGTCTAGCCACAGCCCTAGATCGGCGGCAAATAGGGGCGATCGCCGCGATTCATGTAGTTTGCAATCCGCGCACCCGTGCCTGCTCCTTACAACTCACGCCCAAACAAGCTAACGATCCCTGTACCTTAGAGCTTTGGAGTCTTGATTATAAAAAGCAACCCTTTGAAGCCCAATTTAACGTTACGCTGTCAGTATCCTTATGTTAGATAGGGTTGGCGCTTTGCGCCAACCCTATCTGTTGAGATTTACATTATGGAAGGGTCTCTGTCTTTAATCATAATCATTGCGATCGCCGCAGGTATTTTTGCCCGTGTCGTCGCGAATTTTTTTCGAGTGCCGAGCATTGTCTTTCTGCTGATTTTTGGGGTGGCTTTAGGGGGAAATGGTTTAAATCTAGTCCAGCCACGCCTATTAGGAGACGGTTTAGAAGCGATTGTATCGATTTCTGTTGCCCTAATTTTGTTCGATGGAGGACTAAATTTACAACTTAAAGAACTAGGCAAGGTTTCTGCGAGTTTACGCAATTTAATCACCATTGGCACGCTGATTACTTTAATTGGTGGGGGCATCGCTGCCTATTGGTTTAGTGAATTTCCTTGGACGATCGCCTTTTTATATGCGGCTTTAGTCGTAGTGACAGGACCCACTGTCGTTAATCCGATCATTGAAGAAGTCGGACTTGATCGCCGCCTTGCCACAATTCTCGAAGGAGAGGGTGTACTCATCGATGCGATCGGTTCTGTATTAGCCGTCGTGATTCTCGATGTCGCGTTAAAGCCAACTTCCAGTGCCTTTGAAGTTGTCACGGATTTGGGATTAAGGTTAGGTATCGGCGGTGTGCTAGGGGCGATCGCGGGATGGTTACTGGGCAAGTTTTTGCAACGTGCCACATTTCTGGCAGAAGATACTAAAAGCGCCGTAGTTGTAGCCGCAGTATTAGCACTATTCGGAATCGCTCAAGAAATCCAAAGTGAATCAGGTTTAACCGCCGTAGTGATGATGGGACTGATTCTACGGGCTTCAGAAATCCCCAATAGTCGCGCCCTCCTCAAGTTTAAAAGTCAATTAGTAGCGCTGATCGTTTCGGTTCTATTTATCTTACTCTCCGCAAATCTCTCTATTCCCAGTATCTTTGCGCTGGGATGGGATGGGGTCAAAACCGTTCTCTTTTTGATGTTTGTGGTGCGACCGATTAATGTCATTGTCAGTACATGGAATAGTAGCTTTACATGGCGACAAAAGGCTTTCCTGTCATGGTGTGCGCCTAGAGGCATTGTGGCAGCATCGGTGGCTTCTCTCTTTTCGATTTTGTTAACCGAACGTGGTGTTAATGGTGGTGAATCCATTAAAGCGCTAGTTTTTTTGACGATCGCCATGACCGTATTTTTGCAAGGACTTTCTGCAAAATTAGTGGCAAAGTTGTTAGGTCTAAATCAAGGTGATATCTCTGGTTTGGTGATTGTGGGCAGTAATCCCATTGGCATTCTTGTCGCCCGACTCTTTCAAGCCAATGGTCAGCGCGTGGCGCTCATCGATACCAATGCCGAGCTTTGCAAGCAAGCGGCGGAATACGATATTCCTGCTTTCGTGAGTAATGGGCTGGATGCCAAGTCCTTAGCTGAGGCAGGATTAGATTCTGTAGGAACCTTTGTTGCCTTGACGATTAATACCGATGTGAATATTGTGATTGCTCAAATCGCTGCCAAAGAGTTCAATCCACCCAAAGTTTTTGCGGTTTATATTAAAGATGCTGAGGGCGATCGCAATGAACCAACGGAAATTCAACAGGCTTTTAGTACTAGAGTTCCCATCAAAACATGGAATCAATATATTCTGCAACGCGAAGTTAGAGTTGGAGAGTTTCTGCTCACGGCGGCAGAAATAGAAGAACAATTAAATCGTTTTAATACGATGTTTAATTCAGGGATATTACTCCCATTGCTGTTTGAGCGTAAAGGTCAATTACAAATCGTATCGGCGGCTATGTCATGGGAAAAAGGCGATCGCATTGTCTATTTGCTGTATACACCTAAAGCTTTACCTCCTGCTCAATTTGAGGTTCTACCACCTAATACGCTAGACATTACGCCAGTTGTGCTATCGGATCTGGATATTGCTCAAAAGACAAATGATTTGTATGGCTCTGGTGTCAACAATAACAAAGATAATGAACTTACATCTAGTTCTGATTATTTCTTGAAAATGGCAAAGGAGATTCTTAAAAAGTGATAAGCACTTCCCAGTTAATACCAAAACTAAAAATGGCTACGCCATTTTTAGTTTTAAAAACCCTTACTAGGTTTGGTTTTTAATTCACAAAAGTGTTGTCACACTTTCGTGAATTGGTATAAACTACCCAAACGCGTAAAGTTGCGCCCCACAGGGGCGCAACTTTACGCGTTTGGGTTTGGTCTATCTACTTACTTCTTCAAGACTAATCCTAAAATCAATAATATGGAACCTACTGACAAGCAACCAACCATTCCATAGAAAAACCCTTTCACTGCATTTGCCGTAGACTTCGCCAGTTCCTCTTCACTCTTGAGAGAAATAATAAACTTCTTATCTGATTGCATCGGTTTACGAAGTGTGACTTGACCGCCATCATCTGCCGCCGTGCCAATCACCAACACCTCGCGATCGCAGGGCAAAATTGACTCCGTATAACGATAACCGAGCGTACGTCTACCACCACCCATACCCGCGCCGATCGCTAAACTAAAGCCCCCAAACGATATCGATGAGCCGCCAGAATGCTCTTGGCGAAACTCATCTAATACTGGTACTGTGTCAATATTGCCGCCATCAGGATTCACTAAAAGGTCGCCCGAATTGTCTTGCAAAGTAAAGGGAATTGATTGGCTATTGCTAGAAACCGTTTCGGAACTACGCCGAGTTTCGGTGCGGGTTTTGCCTTCGCTATCCGTAGTTGTTTGTTGCTCCTCGTATTCCCTGACAACGCGCATCGTGTAATGGACACAGGGTTGTTGCTTCAATTCAGAAATCAAAGGGCGATCGCTACGAATAATGCCACGGACTTTCACATATTCCCGCAAATTCCCACTGCCGATTTCACCAGCGATTTCCCTCGCAATTCTTTGCAAATCCGATACAGTTGAGGAAGTTGCTAAACGGATACTTTGTAACTTTGTGCTGTAGTTCTGTTGGACAAAAAAGAAAATGATGCCAATCACAATGAGAATACCGCCAAAAATTGCCATAATCTTGCAGAATTGATATGTTTTTGCGATCGCTTTAAAATTAACACATAGCGGTTTTCATTTTGCCCTAGACAAAATAAAAACTCCCAAGTCTTTACTGTAATTAGTTTTTTGTTTTATACCTGTCGCCCTGTGTACTAGCTAACTCTTGCCTTACTATAAAATTCTAAAATCTGTAGCGTGGGTCACAGGTTTTAAATCTGATTTTTAAATGTGGCGAGGTACTTCTAGTAATTCTATATTTAGTGAAATACACATAATTTTTACACTCTTTTAGGAAATAAGTAAGACTTCAGCTATGGTGATCTGACTTTATCAGCGATCGCTTTATACGCTGGAGTTGCATCATTGCGAAGCTTGTATTATCTATACATCTTAACTAACTAGTGACCCCGCTCCGCACAGCACTTTTTTATAGATTCTATAAATATTGTCCTATAGCTGATGTATAACATTTATATAACCTCTATATATCTTTTTGATAACTAAACCGTCCTCAAGATTGGTTTCTAAACAATTAAAAACGTGAATAATATCTATACAGTACTTCACTAAGATTTCTTAGTAAGAACTCGTATTTTTTAGGTACTGCTATTTAATACTTTAATAAAAGGAAATTGTTATGTTTTGGACAGCAGATCGCATTTACTCTCAAGGTATTGAGCAAGCACAGCAAAGAATTTACGAGTTCTTTTTAGAGATAGTACGTCGTAAATCACCAGAAAAAGTTCTCGAAGATTTCAAACATTTATTTATTAATTTTAGTGATAGTCATAATCTGGAAATTACTCAAGCACTTGACCAGATTTTGACCTCCTATGATGAAAAAGAATTCTTTTATACCCTAAGGCGTTGCTGCTATATTCTGATCAATAACTGGACAGTTACTAATAATCGAATTCATATCCAATCTCTAATTGATATTTGCAAACATCCTTCAATCTATCGTAAGACAACCTCTATCAAAATTAGAACCCTGAGAGCTTGGTTGCAGCTATTTATCAAGAGTGAAGACTTTCAAGCATTAAAACTGTTTGTTCTGCATACCGATGAGCATAACTATCAAGATCAGAATTGGAGTAATCGTTTTGCGTCCTACCTGTTAGCTTATCAGTACACAAATCCAACTAGTTCTCTGGAGCAGAGGCAAGCAGCAAACCTGTTATCTCAAAAGATGAAAGAGAAATTCAAGTTTGATTTGGCTATGTATACTGCTCGTCTAGGTACACCATCTCCTCACTCAAATCAACAAAAGAATCCCACTAGTCTCAACAACAATATCCTGAATCTTGTGACATTAATGCTTACCAAAAAAAGCATTCTCAACTGCCAAGAGTTAGCTACTAATCTTCTTAACAATATCCATAGTCTATCCTATCGCGATTTCAAGATGAAGTTTCTGGAGTATCTTGATTTTGCGATCGCTGATTCAGAAATATCTGAGACAGTGCAAATTAAGCTGCATGATGGCTTATTAAAATTAGAGCCAAATCGTCATCATGATCTTGTTAGTACTCCTTTAATGTTTAAATCTGCTAAGTATGTACTCAGTGAAGTTACGATCAATGATCATGGACAGCCTACAGAGTTATTTAATATTTTGCTGCACCATACAAATCCTCTTAACTTTGTAGTGTTGCTACTCAAGCTCTCATTAATGCATGAGTCTTTTCGTCCACATTTAGAACTCAGAGTTGCCACCATTATCAAGTACTACAGTCAATATAGTGAATCAAAATGTAAATCGGTGATTGCCTTTATCGATATGCTCAACATTGCGTTGGCAGTTTATGCTGGTGAAACTCGCTACAACATTGTCCGCATGAACTCCTATACATCAACAACTGTAAAAGAGAGCGATAATCAATTAGATTCCCAGATTTCTAAATTCAATACTAAAGAATATCGAATTTTTTCACAGGTTCGATAATTTCGATAATTTTTATCTATAACCCCTCCCTAGACCGCCCCTTTGCAAGGGTGAATTATACCAATTCACAAAAGTGTCGTCACACTTTTGTGAATTGAAAGCCAAACCCAGTAAGGTTTTTAAAAACACGAAATGGCTACGCCATTTTGTGTTTTGGTATTAAAGGGGGGTTTTTGAGACTTGTGTCTTAGTACAGGACAAATATCCTTGTGTTGTTCAAAAAGATCTAGACTGTGGGCTGGCTTAGCGGCTAGATTTGGTTGATAGTGCTAAAGTTGATACGGTCAGCCTAAAGCGCCGCCTGTTCCAGTATGTAGATCTAAGGTTTGTAGGGTTTATAAAATAATGTTGCAAGAGATTCAATTACCTGTCGTTGCCGATGCCAAAAAGTGGACTATTCAAGACAGTGAGACACTTTATCGCATCAATGGCTGGGGAGAACCTTATTTCAGTATTAATGAAGCTGGTCATGTAACTGTATCTCCTAAGGGCGATCGCGGTGGTTGTATTGACCTGTTTGAATTGGTAAATGATCTTAAGCAAAGGGGATTGCGATCGCCGATCTTAGTCAGATTTTCGGATATTCTCGCCGATCGCATTGAGCGTTTAAATTCAACTTTTGCTAAGGCGATCGCCCGCTATAACTATAATGGCGTTTATCGTGGCGTTTTTCCTGTCAAGGTCAATCAGCAAAGGCAATTGGTGGAAGAAATTGCCAAGTATGGGAAACCTTTCCAATTTGGTCTGGAAGCAGGTTCTAAACCCGAATTATTGATTGCGCTTGCCACCTTACGCACCCCCGGTTCACTGCTGATTTGTAACGGTTACAAAGATGCTGAGTATATTGAGACTGCCCTATTAGCAAGAAAGTTGGGACAAAATACGATCATTGTGATCGAGCAGTTGGAAGAAGTGGAGATGATCATCCGTGCCGCGACTAAGCTGGGAATTGCGCCTGTGGTTGGTGTTCGCGCTAAACTCAGTGCGAAAGGTCTAGGACATTGGGAAGACTCCACAGGCGATCGCGCTAAGTTTGGGCTAAGTATGTGGGAAATCTTGGAAACCGTTGAACAATTGGAAGCGGCAAATATGCTGGATTCACTCAAATTGTTGCATTTCCATATCGGTTCTCAAATTAGTAATATCAGCACGATCAAAGATGCCTTAAGAGAGGCAGGACAAATCTATGTGCAGCTTACAGCAATGGGCGCACCGATGGGACATCTTGATGTTGGTGGTGGTTTGGGTGTGGATTACGATGGTTCCAAAACTAATTTCTACGCTTCCAAAAACTACAGTATGCAGAACTATGCCTACGATATCGTTGCGGCGATTAAGGATGCTTGTACTGAAAAGGGAATCCCTGTACCTACATTAACTAGTGAAAGTGGTCGGGCGATCGCTTCCCATCAATCGGTCTTGATTTTTGATGTAGTGGGCATTAGTGGTACTCCTAACCAACCCATTGAACCATTAAAAGAAGATGAGCATTTAATTGTGCGGAATCTTTTTGAAGCCTTGGAAAACATCAATGAGAATAACTATCAAGAGATTTATCATGATGCTGTCCAGTTCAATCAGGAGGCAATTAGTTTATTCACTTTTGGCTATCTCACCCTGAAACAACGCGCCAGAGTTGAGCGACTTTTCTGGGAATGTTGCGATCGCATTCTCAAGGTGACTCGCAAACTAAACTATGTGCCTGACGATCTCGAAGACTTAGAGAGAGCAATGGCACTGACCTACTATTGCAATTTCTCGGTATTTCAATCTGCACCCGACAGTTGGGCGATCGATCAACTCTTCCCCATCATGCCGATTCATCGCCTTAATGAGGAACCAGTCTGTCGTGGCACGATTGCTGATCTCACCTGTGACAGTGATGGCAAAATTGATCGCTTTATCGATTTGCGCGATGTTAAGTCTGTTCTCGAACTACATCCGTTTATCGCTGAAGAACCTTACTTTCTTGCCCTCTTCCTCGGTGGAGCCTATCAAGAAATTCTTGGCGATTTGCATAATCTCTTTGGCGATACTGATGCCGTACATATTCATGCAACGCCCACAGGCTATAAGGTTGAACACGTAATCAAAGGCGATTCGATGACTGAAGTTCTCGAATATGTGCAGTACAATCGTGATGCCATGCTAGAGAATATTCGGCAAGAAACCGAGCGTGCGCTCCAAGAGAAACAAATCACTCTTGATGAAGCAAGATTATTTCTCCAAAAATACGAGCATTGCCTAAATGGATATACCTATCTCAGCTAACCCTAATACAGACTTGCTGTAGCTGTAGGATGTGTTAGCGATCGCGTAACGCATCATTCCATCATTGGCAGTGATTGAGTAGCTGAATAATGTGTTAGCGATTGTGTAACGTATTGCGGTTATTGAGTGCGTTACGCTGACGCTAACACACCCTACGCTCGATTGCTGAGATTACTGATCGTTTGATTTAGTGTTTTTAATTCTTGCAAAATCTCTCGCAATAGCCGATTAGTCTCATTTTGAACTGGCTCTTGTACTTGAATTGTCACTTGCTTCATTTTCAAGACATCCCGCGCAAATCTTGAAACTTCCGTAGGGTGAAATAACAACGGTTCGCGATCGCTTTGCCGCAGTTCTGGATTTAGCCTTTGCGGATCGTAGGGCAGATTTAGCTGACCTTGATTAGGGTCAGTATTGGCATACCGATATACCGAAGCACGCGATCGCCCCAAAGCCTTTTGGATAGCTTCTACATCCATTAACTCATAGGTTTTATCAGTACTAAGATCAGATGCAGAAAATGGTAGGCTCATAGCAAATTTCTAGAGATTTAGCTCTTAATTATAGTCTTATTTAGAGTCTACTAGTCTCAAATTCTTGATGCCTATCAAGAATTTGGTTGTTATGTCATTGAAAACCCTAAAACCTGTGGCGCACGCGCAGCGTGCGCCACAGGTTTCTGCTATTTTTTCGATAATAATTCGGTAATAAACAACTCAACTGCTTTCAGATTTTCCCGCATATCATCCGTTATTTCTAACATTGAGTCTGAATGCTGCTCAGGATGCAAATCTTCGAGTTGAACTGCTAAAGCCTTGATGGGAATTGCGCCCACATTACTGCTTGATCCCTTAATATGATGCGCTTCAGCCATTATTTGGGGGCGATCGCTAAGGGCGATCGCCTCACGAATTATCGTGATTCTTTGCAAGACATCCTCTACATATACCTGCAAAACCTCAATCTCAAACTCAATATCGCCCTCTGATATTTGGTTGAGTTGTACGAGGTCAATGGCATGGTTTAGTTGCTGACTCATATAGATTTACAGCTTTACATCACTGGATGAGGCTAGTTTAAGCTTGTATTTGGCTAATCTTACAGGCGATCGCATTATCAATGTTAGAATACAGGTAAATGTAAAGATTTGCAAAGCTCCTATTTATTAAAAATTTACTAACAACTAAACAAGACGAGTCATATCGACCATGCGTATCATTTTAATGACAGGAAAAGGCGGAGTTGGTAAAACTTCCGTAGCAGCAGCCACAGGACTACGCTGTGCTGAATTGGGTTATAAAACTCTAGTTTTAAGTACCGATCCTGCCCACTCCCTTGCTGATAGCTTTATGGTTGAGTTAGGTCATGATCCTAAAGAAGTCCGTCCCAATCTCTGGGGTGCAGAACTAGACGCATTACGAGAGCTAGAGGGGAACTGGGGTGCTGTTAAACGCTATATCAGTGAAGTTTTACAAGCACGTGGACTAGAGGGTGTACAGGCGGAAGAGCTAGCAATTTTGCCGGGGATGGATGAGATTTTTGGCTTGGTACGTGTCAAACGTCACTATGACGAAAAAGAATTTGATGTACTAGTGATTGACTCAGCGCCAACAGGAACCGCTCTACGTCTACTTTCTCTCCCTGAAGTGGCAGGTTGGTATATGCGGAAATTTTATAAACCACTGCAAGGCATGGCACAGGTTTTAAACCCTGTATTTGAGCCTATTTTTAAGCGTGTGACTGGATTCTCTTTGCCAAATAAAGAAGTCATGGACGCGCCCTACGAGTTTTATGAAGAACTAGAAGCTCTTGAGAAAATTCTCACAGACAATACCACTACTACCGTCAGACTGGTGACCAATCCCGAAAAGATGGTGATCAATGAGTCCTTGAGAGCGCATTCCTATCTCAGTCTCTACAATGTCGCCACAGACATGGTAATTGCCAATCGGATTATTCCTGAAGAGGTACAAGATCCGTTCTTTAAGGCTTGGAAAGATAATCAGAAGCAATATTGCGAACAAATCCACCGTGATTTTCATCCTCTACCCATCAAACAAATTCCTCTCTATGCAGAGGAAATGTGCGGAATTGAGGCTTTAGAGCGTCTGAAAGAAACTCTCTATGGCAATGAAGATCCTTCGCAGGTTTACTACAAAGAAAATACGATGCGGGTAGTGGAAGAGAATAAACAGTATCGTCTAGAACTCTATCTACCCGGTGTGCCGAAAGAGAAGATTGAGTTAACGAAGACTGGTGATGAGCTAAACATTCGCATTGGCAATCATCGCCGTAATTTAGTATTGCCTCAAGCGCTATCTGTCCTCCAAACTTCTGGCGCAAAAATGGAAGATGATTATCTCAAGATCCGTTTTTCCACTCCTGTCTAATATCCCATTACGAAAAAGTGCCGCGCAGAGCGCGGCACTACCGATCGCACTCACATATTTTAAATCAGGTATATCGGCAATATAGGCTTCGTCTTCTTCGCTATAAAAAATGTTGATGTGATAATCTTTCATAGTTACAATCCTAGCTCTTGAGCATTTACCCATTCACTTCTGGGGCTGGTCATGACCTCTTGGAGTGAGTCGATATATCCATGTATGGAGTTAAGATAGATGGTCTCTTCGATCGCTGCCCAGTCTTCTTTGGAAATTACAACCACGTCATTTTCTGAGCCTTTAATCATGACTGGTTTATGGTTTGCGCTGACTTGATTAATTAAGTTATTCAAGTTTGCAGTTGCTTCTTGAAGTAGCAAGTAATCCATAATGCTTCTCTATATAATCTATCAATTGATAGATTATATATCATTCGATTGATAAAGCTAAAATGCCTACGCTGTGATAGTTTTTAAGCCACAATTTGATAAATGACGAGGCGATAACGGGGTTTTGGAATTGTTTTGTTTTCTGCTGTAGCGGCTTCTAGCCATGCAGTTTTGGCAAGAATTACTTCATGGAGTGCTTGTTGTGGAGTTTCACCGATCGCTGAGCAGTATTTTAAGTCAGGGATATCGGCAATATAGGCTTCGTCGTCTTCGCTGTAGAAAATGTTGATGTGATAGTCTTTCATGGTTTTTGTTCTACAAGAATTTACGATGTCACCCAGTTTTCAAGTGCTAGGGCTTGAACTCGATTAAATTCTTTGGTGTTGTTGGTGACTAGGGTTAGGTTTAAACTCAGGGCGTGAGCTGCTATGAGCAAATCCATTGCGCCGATGATTTTGCCTGATCGCTCTAGGGTTGCGCGAATGTTTCCGTAAATGGTTGCGGCTTGTTCGTCAAACTGGACAATTTCTAATGGGATTAGGAATTGGTTAAGGGCGGCGCGATTGCGATCGGGAAATTGGCTTTTGGCGGCTCCATATTCTAGTTCGGCTACGGTGATAGATGAGATGCCGATGTCAAAAGGAGCGATGGTTTGAAATTTTTCTAAAACGTCTTTGGGCTTGCGTTTGATGATGTAAATGCAAGTATTGGTATCGAGCATATATCTCATGAGAATAGCTCCTCTCTTTCTTGCAATGGAGGCTGTTCTCTAGTTTCCATAAAGTCATCTGAGAAGAGATCGAGGCTATTCCAGAGGGTTTGCCAAGGGTTGTTTTTGGGGATGAGGATGATCGCATTACCGACTTTTTTGATATAGACTTCTTCGCCGACTAGTTGAAAACCGTCTGGCAATATGGCTAGTTGTTCGTTGCCTTGCATTCTGAGTTTGGCTGTGTTCATGGGTTTGTCCTCCTAGTTGTATTCTAAGTCAATTCTTCTAAGCCAAGTTTTTACTTCATTTGTGAGTTGTTCACTGGTTTTTTCTCCTGTGAATGGGCGCATTTGGATTGACTCTGTTAGGCTTTGGCAAAGTTGGTTGATCGCCTCATTAGCACTTTTGCCATAAAGGGCGATCGCTAATTTCTCAAAACCAAGCTCAAACTTTAGATTAAGTAATTCACGCTCTAAACAAGCGACATCTTGAACTACTGGAATCCTACGACCGATAGAATTAAAAATTTTGTTGGTTAATTTCTTCGCAATTACATTAGGATCGCTTTCTTGTTCGAGATGGCGGATATCGACAACTAAACAGCGTATTTCGGGATGGTCAGCATGACGATCAATTTGTTCTTGAACTTTATCTATATCAATAAATTGAGAATAAAGATAGCTAATATCTTCTGCTGAACTTAATTTTAATAGACCTAAATTGCTACTACAGGCTTGGCATATATCATTAAACGTAACGTAGTTAATATTGTCTGTAGTAGCGAGCAAATATTCATATATTCTTTTCATATCAGACTTACAGTAAATAAAATCTGGATCTAACATCCCTAATAAATATTCACGCACAAAACATTTTGTTAGTTCTATCCAGTTTTCATCACTAGCAAATTCTTCCAGAAGAAAAAGTATGCGATATCTATCTACTTTATCTATATCGGAAATCTTCCAAACTTCATCTAACAATTTCATGAGTTTTTCCAAGATCTCAAGATCACTCATACCTCTTTCTCTTAGTTGATAGCAAATATCGACAGTAAATTTATCAGGAGTAATTAAGTCTAAAAGTTCTTGTGTTGTTAAGCTGTCAAGTGACTGATTTTGAATAATGTTTACATTAAAGCCTAGATCAAATATTGAAGTATGTTTCCAAGGTGTTCTATCAAATTGGATATCTATATGTTTATATGAAGCATCTATAATTGCTAATGTCTGTCCAAGCTCATTTATATATAATTTTATATTGTTGATAGCCTCTATTTTTTGATTCTTGATTTTTGGAAGATCATTTGTGTTTTCTTCTTCGTTTTTTAAAGCTAAATCTAATTCATTTTCATGTCTGCTCAAAATCTCCTCATAAATGGATATCTTGTTTTTTAGCGCTTTAATAGCTAATGGATTTTCTAAACAATTTTTCTTGTATAGATTTAGCAAATCATATGTTGATACATTATGTCCAATTAGCATATAGTCGTATGCTAATTGGAAAATCAGTCTTTCCACTATGATTGGATGCTTAGGATCTATATTTCCAGCAATCTCAAGAATCATAAATTCTTGAACCATAAGACACTTCAGATAATCTTTCAGATTAGGCGACCAACTTGTATATGAGATTAAATCCAATTTATTGTCATCCAAAAACCTCTGACATCTTTTCATTAAATCATTATGTAATTCCTCTAGTTCTAGCCATACGAAATATGAATCCATCTGATAGAGTATGTTAGATTTTTTCTTTAATTGATAATAAGGAATCAATTTTTCAATCCAATCACACTCAGATCCGTTAAAATAGCTAAATACTTTATTGACAACCTTTTGAATAAAATCAACTATTTCATCAAAATCATAGAACTCTGATGTCCCCTTCGCTACGAGTACAAATGCTTTTTCCTCATATAAACCATAACAGTCATCTTTAAAATTAATCAAACTATGTATCAAAGATTGCTTCTGGTTCAGTAAATGTTCTTCGTTTCTACCTAACCAGAAAAGAAAAACTTCAGTCCACTTACCATAGAATATACGATAATTTCCTTGAGATATATGATTAGGGTTATGAATCAAGAAGTATGACTGATCATCAATTGCCAAAGCAGCAAAATACTCTTGAAAAGATGGATGATAAAAAGCATAAACAGTCTCTAGAGGATTTTCTGCGGCAACACCAATTTCATTTAACCAATTGAGTTTAAGCGCAAGATCGAATAAATCAATATCAAACTCTCTGAAAACATTCTCAATAAAAGTCTTAGTCAAACGAAATCGCGAATTTTCGCCATCTATAGCCCGTTTTGCTAATTCTCCCAAAGCTTGATTTAGCTGCTCTTCCTGACTGCGAGAAAGTTCAATCTGAGCTTTGCCCTTATTCCATTTATAAAATGCCTCTACAAACCACTCATAAAGCCCTGCCTTAGTTTCAGGTAGTTCCCCTTGCTTCAACTGCCAACTATAACAAAGCAAAGTCAACCGCAAAGGATTTTTCACCATATCGCGGATACGTTCTTTCCCAGACTGTTCCAAAGCTTGCGTTAAACTCCCAGCTAACTCTGGAGTGTGAGCAAACCACTTACCAATAAATTTGTATACATCATTAGGATAATCAAAATCTAAATTTCGATAGACATCAAAACCTGTTAGCGCATTTTTGCCACCATCCCAAACATTCACCCGACAAGTCAAAACAACTCGTACATTCTTGAGCCAGCTTTCTTTTAATTGACTTGCCAGATAAGAAAGCGGATTGCTAACCGTCATCTCATCAACACCATCAAGCAATAACCAAACCTTTCCAGACTTGATCGCATCTCCTAGCGAATCTTTCCATGCTTGCGGAGCAGCCTCAATCTCACCCGATGCCTCACGCACCCAATTTTCTAATAGATATTCCTTTAGACTTTTTGCTCCCAAATCCGTCAAAGAAATCCAGACTGGAATATCATCACTTTCTTCCAGCAACCAAGAACCAATTTTTTGTA
The DNA here is from genome assembly GCA_963703315.1 of uncultured cyanobacterium. GTDB lineage: Bacteria > Cyanobacteriota > Cyanobacteriia > Pseudanabaenales > Pseudanabaenaceae > Pseudanabaena. The sequence goes on from OY969811.1 coordinate 1,632,461, forward strand.
ACTGCGTAGTTTTCCCTGCTCCCGCCTCCCCAATCACCGCAATTCTCTTACCATTGCTAATTTTGGTATTACCCCGCAAAAGCACATCTTCAAAAAACTCATCATGAGTAATCGGTGTTACCTTTTCTTCATACAACTCAGATCCGCGATCGGGCGCACCATCATCTTCATTCCGTTTAGTTTTTTGTTGACGCTCCACCACACCCAAAGGCACAAAAACATCATCAAAGTCAAAGCGAATCCCATCCCCAGCAGTTAAAGCCTCAGTAGTCAGTTTCTTCCAATCTTCTAGCAAATTCTTACTCGCACTTCTCAAATCAATCTCATTAGCACTCACTTCTCTTGCATTAGTAGTACTATTTTCAAAAAGTGGTTCTTCTACTAAGTCATTTGGATTTAACCCTAGTAAATTAGCGATAAGAAGTATATTTTTCTTCTGTGGAGGACGTTGAAAACTTAAATATTTACATAGTGACTCGTAAATACTTGAATCATCTTTTCGATTTTTTTTCGTAGCATCAATTTCATTAGCTAAATCTTCTTCAATCCAACCTTTCTGTTGCATTGCTGCTCGAATTAGATCAACACCCTGAGATGTAAAGTACCTGCTGCGATCGCGTAGTTGTCCCATAGTTGCCGTAGAAATTAACAAACTAAATCAATAATCAAAGCTTGTCACAAGTGACTTAAACATGGAAGGACGAATAACGACAGTTAAGGACAAATAAGCAATCAACTTATAACCATCAAACTCTTCTTGCTATCTATAAGCTTCTTTACGATGAGCAATCAAAAAAATCGCAATATTCTTTTTCTCCTCCTCAACATAATAAATAACCCTGTAATTGCCAATACGATATCGCCAATATCCCAAATAATTGCCCTTTAGCTTTTTAATATCAGCACCCTTGTAAGGGTTTTGACTCAAGTTATCAATACAATCATCTATTTGAACAGCTAACTCATCACTAGCTTTTTCGTAAAACTTTTGAGCCTTACGAGTCATTGATACCTCATACATGGCGGCGAATGCTCTTAAAAGAAACTACATCGCCATTTTCAAAATCTTGCAAAGCCTCTTGAAAATCTTCCTTAAAATTAGGAATGCTCAGCAACTCCTCTGTTGCATCATTGCTTTCTCTTTCATCAAGATAAGCCATAAAGTCAGCCGCCACCCGTAACCTCTCAGGTGACAACCTTTGTAAAATCGCCTCAATTTTCTGCACAGTATGGAGATTTTCAGCAATAGCTTCCATATGAATCACCCGAAAAATATACTGCAAACATTTTACAAGAAATTTAGTTAACTCGGTTTAACCGTTACCGTCAGTCTTAACCCCAAACTATCCAACCACGCCGCTAAATCATACACCGCTTGACTTTTATCACTTACGCCAAAATCTCTCACCCATTGCCGATCGCCTTCACCACCCAATGAGATCGCCACATCATCAAGCGCCGAAGCCAACAACTCAGGCTCAGGATCAGCTTCCTCCAAAATTGCCGCAATATAGCCAGCCGCCCTTTCAGGTTCTTTGAGCGAATTAACTAAATATTCTTGATAATCTCTACTGGTCGAGATTTTGGGGATTTTCTGGGATTGTGACTCCATAGAACAAATTCTTGAGTAGGGACAGATAACGACAATTAAGACAGATATTATCTTCCCTCAAATGTCCTTCACTTCCACAAATACAAACGCTAAGTTAAGCACATCGAATCTAACTTAGTTATGAACACCCACAAACAAATCCAACAAATCGCCGCCATCGACGAACTCCTCGATCAAGCGATCGCTCTTACCCCCATCCGCAAACCCAAAGACCTCAACCACCTCCAACGCCGCCAACAACAACGCGCCATCAGCAACGACATGATCCGCGTCGCGATCGCCACATCATCAAGCGCCGAAGCCAACAACTCAGGCTCAGGATCGGATTCCTCCAAAATAGCCGCAATATAGCCAGCCGCCCTTTCAGGATCTTTGAGCGAATGATTTACGCAGAGCTTCCTTAATCGACACTTGCTTGCAGAATGCACGTTTGAATGGTGCAAATTTGGCGGGGGTAGACTTGCGGACAGCCAATCTCACTGATGCAGATTTTGAACAGTTTGAAAGTATTGCAGGGGCAGATTTTACCTATGTTGTCGGTTTGACTGACCAAATGCGATCGCGCCTACTCAGTCATCCGCAACAAGATCTAGAAACGCTTAATCCTTTAACTCTGAAGACAACATTAGCCAGTTTGTCTTAGATGGTCTCTCGTTCAAGTAATCCAAAAGCTAAAAATGGCGTTGCCATTTTTAGCTTTTGAAATCCTTACTCTAAGCTGGACGTACAAACCAGAGACTCCTTTTGCCATCGTGGGAGATGCAATCAAGGATCAGATTTTTGACTTGAATTGGTAATTTACCAGTCCTACGCGCACGACGTAAACTACTAGGCGAACATTCCAAAATTTTAGCGATCTCTGCCGTTGTCCACAGTCGTGTAAACAAATCATCGGGAAAAGAAGATATGCTCTGAGCCAGTTCTTTCCATGCTTGGACATATACCTCAGTGGCATCATGATGCTGAATGATCGTTTCACTATCAATATTGCTAGCATCCACTTCTACTAGTGCGGGAGGTCGTGGATCTAATTCACCAAAAATCTCAGTATCAATATAAACTTGAACATTAAATATATCGTCCCAACTTTTAAGAAATTCTTCTTCGTTTTCTGCGTCCAAATCACGTGGATAGTTGTTTAAAGTCGGAGGTTTTCCCAATGAGTTATCAGTGACATTTTTAGCACGAGCAATCAGATCTTTTAAAGAATCAATAATATTAAGTTGATCATGATATTTATAGAGTCTGATGATTTCTTGGATTGATACGGCAAGATCCTTGGGTACGGCTAGCATCTCCGTATCTGATTGCTGTGTTGACTGCGAGGTATCGACCACGGGAAAACCCTAAGTAAAATTGCTATGGAGCTATAAAAAGATTTCCAATAAACCCCTAATTTTAAAAGTATAACGCTAGTCTCTATGGAGGCAACAACTATTCACCAATTTCTAGATAAGCCAAAGCACGTATGTTTTCCAACACTGTTTCCAATACATCACTATCCATTCATAAATTTCCGATTATCTATTCTGATACTTTTCTAGAACATGATACGGGTACTTATCATCCTGAGAAAGCAGGTCGGCTAACGGCGATCGTTAATGCTTTAAAAAACTCAGCGATCGCCCCACAATTAAACTGGCAAGAACCAACTTCCATCAAATCGCATCAGCGATCGGGCTTGGATATCTTGCAAGAAGTACGCCGCTTTCATACGCAAGAGTATATCGAGGCTCTGCGGAACTTAACTAATCAAGGTGGCGGCTATATTGACGGAGATACGATCGCTTCTGGGCAAACTTACGATGTGGCACTTTTAGCAGTCAGTGCATGGCTCGATGGTGTGGATGTTGTCTTAAATTCTGGTCGTCCTGCCTTTGTGCTAGCGCGTCCCCCCGGACATCATGCCCGCGCTCATTCAGGGATGGGCTTTTGTATTTTTGGGAATGCGGCGATCGCGGCAATGTCAGCTTGCGATCGCTTAAATCTAGATCGTGTCGCCATCCTTGATTGGGATGTGCATCATGGTAATGGCACACAGGAGGCAGTCTGGGATCGCCATGATATTGCCTACATCTCTACGCATCAATCGCCCTTTTATCCGATGACAGGTCGCGCCGATGAGACAGGCACACATGACAATATTTTGAATATTCCGATGCGAGCAAATTCGACAATTGCCGAATATTTACCCGTATTTGAGAATCAGATTATGCCATTTTTAAGAAAATTCAATCCTGATCTATTAATCGTCAGTGCAGGATTTGACGCAAATGCTGATGATCCTTTAGCGAGTATTTTGCTAAAACCAGAAGATTTTGGGACTTTGACTAAATTATGTTTAGAACTAACACCCAAAATTTTATTTGGTTTAGAAGGCGGCTATGACTTTAACAGTCTGTCGCGATCGGTTATTAGTGTGATTGAGCAATGCCTATAAAAAAATAGAGAGACGCAAAGCGTCTCTCTATTTTTTATCAAAGACGCTTTGCGTCTTTTTTCCTAGCCTTCTTTGTTGATGAATGGCAACAAAGCAACTACACGAGCTTGCTTAATCGCTGTTGTCAATGCCCGTTGCTGCTTTGCGGTTAAACCTGTAATACGGCGGGGTAAAATTTTTCCACGCTCGGTAATGTATTTACGCAGTAATTCGACATCTTTGTAGTCGATTTTGGCAGCAGGCGCGATCGGAGAGAGGCGCTTACGATAAAAAGAGGAGTTCATTGCCATGATTGGGATTACGCGGTTTTAGTGATTGGGTTAATGGACTATTTGATTTCTTTGTGAACGGTGTGAGAGTTGCAATGGGGGCAGAACTTTTTGAGTTCTAATCTTGCAGTGGTATTACGGCGATTTTTCATGGTCGTATAACGAGATACACCAGGCGATCGCTTATTGGCATTGGTGCGACATTCGGTGCACTCTAGCGTAATAACGAGACGGACACCTTTGTTTTTAGCCATTTTTGTTAGTTGTGAGATTACTTAAAAGTGCGATCTACAATTGTTACACAAAACTAATCAAAAGCCCAAGTTAAATTTCAAAAAATCCAAAAAATAAATCAAACTTATAGATGTCCTATCCAATCCCCCATCAACAGCAATCATCTATTCAGTCCATATAGCCAGTAAAAAACACATCAACCAGCGATCGCCTATCCAATCCCCATAACTAGTGAAGGTTTTCTAAGTCTGCTAAGTCTTGCAGTCTGCCAGATGCTAGTTTGTTTTTCTTGAGATTATCAAGATCGTTGATAGAGTTTGTAAACTAAGCGATCGCACTCCTTTTCTAACTCGCTCGTATCAGCATGGTGATCGCCTTTTTTGATGTTCATCGCTAAATCGGTAAGTACCTCAATCGAATTGAAACATCGCTTACGGACATAATCACGCCGTTTGTAAGTTCTGTGGCATAGTCATTTAAAATTGCTAACAAATGACGGTTAACTACTTCTCGGCACTGGTCATTGAATTAGTGGTATGAGAAAATAGAGGCAGAGGAAAGGAGAAAGCTATGGAATGCCCCCACTGCCAGAGCCAAAAGATCATCAAAAATGGCAAACATCATCACCAAGATGGCAAAGCTATCCAGAACTATTTGTGTAAAGGATGCGGCAAGAGATTTAGTGAAAGGACAGGAACGCCAATGTCAAGGCTGAGAACACCAGCGAGTGTCGTATCCTTAGCGCTAAAGATGAGGAGTGAAGGGATGGGAATCAGAGCCAGTGGCAGAGTCCTCGAAAAATCCCATGTCAGCATCATGAGATGGGAGCAAAAATTGGCAACCCAGTCACAGCAATGGAGTCCAGATGCCCCAGCAGGAGGAGATATAACAGTCGAGGGAGATGAGGTTTACACTCGCGTAGGCGAGAACCTTCCCCCCCTCAAAGTCAAAAGGATGGACAGTGACATTCATTGAGCGTAAGAGTCGCTATTGGATTGAGGCAAGGGTAGGACTCAAAACCACTGAATTATTTACTAAAGCAACCAAAACAGCATGGCAATGGGCAAAGGCAAGTCAATACATCCGATGGTTTACCGATGGCGAAAGACGCTATGCCCAACAACTATGGCAAATGGCAAGTGTGCGCCTCAAATCCACTGAAGTAAGTCGTGAGTATAGACATCGCAAGGTATGGCGACATGGCTTAGAAGTTGCGATCAAAATTAAAAGTTCACAGGGAAATCGTCGGGTCGAATGGCTCAAACCTGAGCATCCCTATACGGCTATTAGCGACAAGTGTGACATTCATGCCAATCACAATGAAGCTAACAACAGTGCTTTGAGAAGGAGATGTAGTGCTTATCGTCGCAGACAAAACCTATATGCGAAGAATACCGAAGGATTACAACGAGCAGTCACTGTGCAAAGATTAGTTCACAACTGGGTGAGACCTCATGTGGGCTTAGGGAAGAATAAGACTCCAGTTATGGCGATCGGGCTATATCATCGACCGCTTTCCATGCTGGAGTTGCTTTCACTACGAGGCTTTCACTCCCTCACGATTTAACTGACCAGTGCCTACTTCTCGGCTTACATTTCCTAAACGAAATAAAATAACGCTGGGTAGGCTTTCACCACTAATTGCTAATAGCTGGGCAAAGTCTAAATCTACGGTCAGTAATATTCGTTCTTCTTGGCGAGCTTTTTCTAAAATATTGGGATCTGTCATCTTTTCTAGATTCTCTTCAATCAGGTGGATTGCGTCATAACCTTGTTCTCTCAAGAGTGCAATTGTGCGGGGAGAGATGCCCATATCGCCTAAGAATTTCATACTGCTTGAGGGATTTGCCAAAAGATGACTCGCTCTTGGGTGAGCCAAGCGGCATATCTAAGCGCTTGCTGGATGTCTTCTAGTTCGAGATAGGGATAGTCTTCGATGATTTCTGCTGTTGATAAGCCGTTGGCGATGAGGTTGATGACTACGGATACGGGTATCCGCATTCCGCGAATGCAAGCTTGACCTGCCATGATTTTTGGGTCAAAGGTTATGCGATCTAGTCCTGCTATTGCTTTCATTGTTTTTGCCTCTTATTCTATTTTAATGGCTGTGTATTCTTGTTCTGTTAGTTCAAATTCTGGGTCGATCACTTTTACTTCGTCAGAGGTGAGTTGATAGAGTTTGTAAACTAAGCGATCGCATTCTTTTTCTAGTTCGCTCGTATCAGCATGGCGATCGCCTTTTTTAGCGGGTGAGAATTTTTATTATCCAGTTTAAATTAACTTTGTTGTTGATATTCTGTGATGATATCCCTAATCTCGTCAGCTTCAATGTCTGACTGTTCAGACTTAGGATAAATAGTTAGTAAAACTATTCCTGTTAATGTTTTGAGATAATAAATTAGGCGATAACCTCCACTTTTTCCTTTCTTAATATCACTATTTTTAACTCTTAGTTTAAACACAGGATAGCCAATCCCTGATATTTGATTCTCCTTGCTCTAGTTGGTTGATAACTGGTTGGAGGTCTTGACGAATGTTTCGATATTTTTTGGCAAGAGTGCGTATATTTTTCTGAAAAGCTGGTGAGGCTTCAATTTGGATTGGGTTAGTCATTTTCTAGCCCTTCCCAAAGTTGAGATAGTGGAATTGTTTGACCTGTCATCGCTTCGTGCCATGCTTGGCGAAAGTCAGATATTATTTCTTCTTTAGTGAAGTCTTCTGGTGATTCTGGAATCAGTACGATGATTTCTACTCGACTATTTTTGTTTTTCAGTAGTGGACTGTCTAGGGTTATTTGCCCTTGTTCGTTGATGGTTGCCATTGCTTTAAGTGCTTTCATGTTTTTATTCCTTAGTTAGAAGTTTTACTTTGTTTTAATTACTGTGTATTCTTGTTCTGTTAGTTCAAATTCTGGGTCGATCGCTTTTACTTCGTCAATAGGTGAGTTGATAGAGTTTGTAAACTAAATTATCGATCACCTTTTCTAGTTCGCTCGTATCAGCATTAGGATTAATGTTTACCTCTTTCTGATTCTAAATTTATTCTGATCGACAATTACAGTTGCACCAATTATCTCTGGCAAATTAACTTGACTAATAAATTGCTCTAATACTTGCCGAATTTCTATAGCGATCGCTTCAAAGGGAAATCTTAAAATAATTAAACCTCAATGTGTATTTGGTGGATAGTTTTTAATGTTTGACCATCCGAGATCGCGGCTAATGATTATTCTTTGTTCTGTTTGGGCGAATATAAATATTTCAGGATCTTTTGTGCCGCTAAGTCCAGATGTTTTGATGTGAATGGCATCATGCCCTTTGTCGTTGAGTAAAGTTTCTAAAATAAGTGGACAATCTTCATCGATTAGAAAACGTAATTTCAACTTACTTTCTCCATTGAATAGACTGTTTCATAGTTTAAAAGCTCGGAAAAGTAAGCAAGTGAGGCAAGAATCTGTTCGTGGGTAACTGCATATTCTTGAATTACTTCGTCATAGGTCATGCCACCAGCGAGGGAGCCGATAATTATGGCGATCGGAAGACGAGTTCCTTTTAGTACGGGTTTACCATGTTGGATTTCGTTGTCAATGGTAATTACATCAGTTAGTATACTTTTTTTCATAATCTATATTCCTTATAAAAGCTAAACATTTTTACAAAAATCTACACCTTATCTTTTCCCTTGTCACCTCTCTCCTTCTACTATTTTAATCTCTTCTTCTGTCAATCCGTAAAGTTGATAGACTAAACGATCGCACTCCTTTTCTAATTCGCTCGTATCAGCATGGCGATCGCCTTTTTTAGTAGTTTGTCATGGTTTAAGCAAATTGACTGGATAAGCTCGAACTGCTTCGTCTACTGTCGCGATCGCCATATTATTTTGTATAGCTTGACAAATAAGCATTCTGTCAAAGGGATCACGATGTAAAGATGGGAGTTTGGCTAGTTGAGTTACACTGGCTTGATCGAGGTCAAGATTAAGAATTTGATGGCGATCGCAGTGTTTAGGGAAATATATTTCAGGTGATTCTGGTAATGGTAATTTGCCTAGCTGATATTTAACAATGGCTTCCCAAGTTGACACAACATTTCTTCTGGTAGCGGTGCATCAAAGTCTTCAGGGACGACAAATTCTCCAACACATAAACCAAATGGGCGTTGTTTTTTATTCTTTGTTGTAACTGCTTTGGATGAGTTTTGATCTTTTAAGGTTTCTGTTGTCTGGATGTCTTCGAGTGTATCTAGGTCTTCTGCAAGAATCCGAATTAGTTTAACTTTTTCCGTTACAGTGAGTTTTCGGGCGGCGGGTAGTAGTTCGGCGAGTGTCATTGTTTTACCTCTTACTCTGTTTTAATTGCTATATATTCTTGTTCTGTTAGTTCAAATTCTGGGTCGATGACAGAGGCAATCGCAGGTTCCGCAATTTGTTTATAAAAGAAATCTGTCTTCTTGCCACTCAGCCGCCCATCTTCAAAATCCTTAAACTTCTTAACTAAAGCCTTATCGCTAAAAAACAACTCCTCAAATATCTTCGCATCAAAAATAAACCACTCATAAATATTGGTCACCACCAAATGCTTAACCCCAATATTTCCATGCTTCTCCTTTTCACGCAAAAAATATAAAACCAACTGCTGCAACGCCTTAGCATTGAGATTGTCAACTTTCGGCATTTCCGCGCTATTAGTTTTAGATAGCGATCGCCGTAATAGGTCTTTTTGAGAAACTCAATCAGCAAATTTTTATTAAATTCTTCATCCTTTTTGCTGTCACAAAGCTCAAGCATCCGCCCCAAATTAGCCTTAAACCCCTGAATATTCTCAGCATCAGGTTTGATTTTTAAGTCAGTCCTGTTTAACGCTTGCTTAGGTTCGAGCTTATTGACGATCATCAAACTTTATATTTAGCGAAATTATTGGCTAGTCCCATTATGCCTAATTTTGCAACCAGCGATCGCCCCCAATTGGTTGGTAAATCTACTCGCGCCCATTTACAATGCGATCGCCACACTCATAAACCTATCAACAAGCAAGCGGCGATCGCTTATTGGCATTGTTTCGACATTCTGAAGAAATTTTTTGCGTTAATTCAACTGAATAACAAAGAAACTAGATTCGTGCAAAGTTATACAGAATAAAACTTTGGTGCGTTGTAACGTCAATTTTATAGAACTAGACACAAGAGTGATATTTATGGTAGCAACCAAAGAAGTCTCTTTGCCGCGCAATTGTACGTTCAGCGCAACTGACTGGCAAGCGCTTGCACCCTTCTGGTATCCCGTTGCATTCTCCCATGAAATCACAGCCGAGAAGCCCTATGGCACGCATCTCTTAGACGAGAGATTGGTGATTTACCGAGTTTCCGATGGTACGATTATCGTTGCCAAAGATCTATGCTTGCATCGTGGCGCACCCCTGAGTTTAGGTTGGATTGAAAACGATCGCCTCGTTTGTCCTTACCACGGAGTGCAGTACGACTGCGATGCTAAATGTGTTCACATTCCCGCTCAGCCCGAAGCCACAATTCCATCAAGACTGAAGCTCAAAACCTATCCAGTGATGGAACGCTATGGATTAGTCTGGACAAGATTGATAGACAATGGTGCAGTTCCATTTCCTGAATTGGCTGAATGGGAAGACCCAGATTATATTCAGGTGTTACCCAATTCTGTAGATTTGAATGCGGCAGCAGGTCGGCAAGTGGAAGGATTCTTAGATGTCAGTCACTTTGCTTTTATTCATGCTAAATCTTTTGGAGAGCAGGATAATCCTGAAGTTCCAGATTATACCATTGAGCAAACTACCTCTGGATTCAGAGCCGACTATATCAGTACTGTTAGTAACTATGCTCATGGTATGAAGCATTTAGCTCCACCCGATTTTTTGTGGAGAAGGCTATTTGAGTTGTTTGTTCCATTTACTGCCAAGTTGACTGTTTTCTTCCCTCATGGCAAACTGCACGTTCTCAACGCCGCTTCGCCGATGTCGGCACGGAAAACGCGATTGTTTGTACCGATTTGTCGAAACTTTGATAAAGATGCGCCTCTACAAGACACGCTCGATTTTAATGATCAGGTATTTTATGAAGACAAGGCGATCGTTGAGGAGCAATGGCCAGAGGATTTACCTATATGTCTCGCTGACGAGGTACATATTGCTGGAGATAAAAGCTCGATCACTTTCCGTAAAAAGCTGGCAGCGATCGGCTTAGGCAAATCTTTCACTTCGTGATTAATACCAATTCACGAAAGTGTAACAACACTTTCGTGAATTAAAAATCAAACCCAGTAAGGGTTTTTAAATCTAAAAATAGCGTAGCCATTTTTAGATTTGGTATATACGCATTATTTACCTGAATAAGGTAATGAGGAGTGGTGAACAATAATGCGTAGCTTACCAGTATCGTCCTTAAAGAACTGCCAAGTCTTGTCTACGGTGATCACATTGCCATCTTTATCGGTAAGGGTCACTTTACCCATAGAAGTAGCCGTATCGCCAGAAATAAAGATTCCAATATTCTTACTCTCTACTTTTCGCCAACCATTCAAAGCAAAACCCTTATCTTTTGGAAATGCAGGATCATCCCCGACAAAATAAGCCAAAGCGCTTGCACTGGTAGTTCGGAATGTCTGGGGAGCTGTAGTGAGTGTTGGCTTGAAAAGAACAAGTCCAAATTGGTAACCATAGGCTTCGTCAATTACCTTTCTAGCTAATGCTTTAGCAGCATTTTTCCCCTCTTTATCATATGTCGTGGAAATAGCTACCAATGCGTCTCCCCAAGCTTTTTGGGCTGCTAAAACCTCGCTTTCAGTAATTGCTCTGTTGACAATAGTTGTCTTCAGACTTGAAGGAGCAGTTGTGCTACTAGATTGGGCAACAGATGTCTGGGCTACTAATAGAGTCCCAGAGGCAAATGTAACTGAAGCAAACAATGCTGAAATGCTAGTCTTCCAAAACTTCATGATTGTTATAAGTTGCAAATATTATCTAAATAATATTCTCATAAGTTTTGTACTTATAAACAGTAAAAGATTATTGATTCACAATTCATTTTGCCTTAGCAATATTGCCCGTAATACCAATTCATAAGAATATTACTTATACCCGTAAATTTTGAGGATTAATTCCCGATTTGATAGCGACTAAAACCCCGATCGCTTCCCAATAATTTTCAACTTGAATCCCCTTTAAACCCAACATTTCAGGTGTGACATTCAGGGCAGTTTGATTTTCCTTAACAAAAATAGTTTGCACATGAGGCAGTGGATTAAGCGCTAGCAAACCTGCACCACCACAAGCACTATAAGGTGTAACGATCGCATTGATATCATCAGCAGTAATATCTTCGGGCTTAAGTAAATTGCGATGGGCAATAATTTTTGGAGCGCGACTTAACCCAACTAATACACAGGGCAAGAATGTATAGCCTAATTCTTCCGCCGCCGCACGGGGCGACACGCTCGGATCGAGGGGCAACGGTTGCAAAGCAGGAGCATGGGCGCAAGGTATGGCAAATTCGCGGACGATCGCATGACTAATTACGGCTTCGGCTCCTGCGAGAGCATCAACGCCTTTACCTTGACGATAGTTTTGCAAAGCTTCACTATCAGGATCATCAGGAAATCTAGCGACAACCGCGATCGCTTCTACTTGAGAAACTTTAATTAACTTCTCGGCGGCTCTCAGTAAACTATCGAGATTAGCGATCGTTCCCCATGTTGCCCCTGATTCACCAGATCGCAGTTCTACGCCCAGATCGTGATCGGTAACTAAAACATCAGTAATGTTTAATCCCAATGTCGCTTGTGCTGCGGCGATCGCTTGACGGTGACGCAGTTCTAAATCTGGTTCCATGCCGCGATCGAGAATTACGCCAATGCGATTAGAGCGCACAGGACGCAATCCCCAATCACCGTTTGCCATGCGATCAATTGCATAACCCTCTGTATATAAAACATTCGGCATCGACCAGTATAAACTCGCGCCATTTAAAACATTGGGATGGGTAATTACATGATCAGCCATTGAGGCGATCGCTCTCGCCACTGGCAAGGCATCCCCCGCATAGCCACCAATAGATGCATTAATGCCCGTCGGCACAAGTAGCAATACATTGAAATTTGGCATAAAGGTTTTGCGATTTAATAAAGAGCCAGATTTTCTGGGGTACGGCTTCGCTATGCCACAAAAATCTGGCTCTTTATTTTACTGCGCGTCCCTAAGTTTCTAAATTTATTTCTTTAGAGGGACGCATTTTTGTTAGACTAGAAAAAGTGTTTGAAGCCAATTGACAATAAACCTTCCAAACCAACTTTCGCTTTAGATTTATCTATACACTCACTCAATACTTGTCTCGGAGATAACCACACTATGGCTCGGATGTACTACGACACGGACGCAAATCTTGAATTTTTAGCGGGTAAGACGGTCGCAATTATTGGCTACGGTTCTCAGGGTCACGCCCATGCCCTCAACCTCAAGGATAGCGGCGTGAATGTCATCGTGGGGTTATATCAAGGCAGTCCCTCATGGCAAAAAGCAGAAGCCGATGGCTTGACAGTGAAGACTGTAGCTGATGCTTCGGCGGCGGCTGACCTGATTATGATTTTATTACCTGATGAAACTCAAAAAGCAATTTATACTACCGAAATTGCTCCAAATCTCAAAGCAGGTGATACTTTAGCCTTTGCTCACGGTTTTAACATTCACTTCGCACAGGTTGTACCTCCTGCCGATGTTGATGTGATTATGGTTGCACCTAAGGGACCTGGACATTTAGTACGTCGCACCTATACTCAAGGTCAAGGTGTGCCTGCATTGTTCGCCGTGTACCAAGATGCGACTGGACAAGCACGCGATCGCGCTCTTGCCTATGCTAAAGGTATCGGTGGCACACGCGGCGGTGTTTTGGAAACCACCTTCCGTGAAGAAACCGAAACCGATCTATTCGGCGAACAAGCTGTACTTTGCGGCGGTTTATGCGCCTTGGTCAAAGCAGGTTTTGAAACCCTTGTCGAAGCTGGATATCAACCTGAACTCGCCTATTTCGAGTGTATGCACGAAGTAAAGCTGATTGTTGATTTGATGGTTGAAGGCGGCATGGCAAATATGCGCTACAGCATTTCCAACACCGCCGAGTATGGCGACTATACCAGAGGTCCTCGTGTGGTTAATGCTGAGACCAAAGCTGAAATGAAGAAGATCTTGTCTGAGATCCAATCTGGACAATTTGCCCGTGAATTTGTCCTCGAAAATCAAGCTGGTAAGCCTGGATTTACCGCCATGCGTCGTCAAGAAGCTGAGCATCAGATCGAGACCGTTGGTAAAGAACTACGCGCTATGTTTAGCTGGTTGAAGAAGATCTAGATTTTCTTGGGCTTTTTCATCCTAAAAACCAAGAAGAGAGTTGCGGCGCTTCGCGCCGCAACTCTCTTCTTGGTTTTTGTGTACTAAGCAAGGGGCTTAAGCCCCTTGCCTTAAAAAAAGAGAGCGTGCTTTGCACGCTCTCTTTTTTTAGTTTTGAACTGGTGCAGGAATTGGGGGGTTATTCGGGGAGTTGGGTTGTTTCTTGATTTGCATATAAGCTTCTACAGTTTGGACGGCTAATGGTGCAGCGATCGCGCTACCACCACCACCACCTGCATTTTCAGCAAACACCGTAACGACAATTTCAGGCTTTTCGTAGGGCGCATAAACCGTGAACCAAGCATGGTTTGGACGTGGCGGATCTTGGGCAGTTCCAGACTTACCTGCCATGACAGTTTCTGCGGAATTTAACGATGCTGCTGTTCCAAAATCAAATACAGATCTTAAAGCCTTCTGTACAGCCTCTAAGTTGGCTGGAGATATATTCAGAGACTGCCGCCATTCCCTTGCATCGTTATCTTCTAGAAGCAAATGCGGTTTAATTTTAAAGCCACCATTAGCTACAGCAGCAGTCATCATTGAGACTTGGACAAGATTGGCTTGCACATCACCCTGTCCAATCGACATATTCAAGGTATTCCCAACATACCAAGGCTCGCCAACTACTTTCTGTTTCCATTCTGGATCAGGAACCGTACCTTTAGTTTCTTCCTCTTTAATTTCGATGCCCGAATACTCACCATAGCCATATTTGCGTGACCATGCAGCAAGATCCTTTTCGCCCACACGCATACCTACTTGCCCGAAGAAAGTATTACTGCTGTATGCCATCGCCTCAGAAAATCCAATCGTGCCAAATCCCGCTTTGTTGTGATCCCAAAATTGAAAACCTCCCACATCAAGATAGGGGTAGGTAGCAAGGACATCATTAATGCCAAATTTTTTGGTTTCTAAACCTGCGGTCATGGTGACAACCTTAAAGGTACTAGCGGGTGGATATACCTGTAAGACCCGATTAACAAAAGGATGGTCTTTTTCTTGCAAGCGTTTCCATGTTGCCTCAGAAATCTTGCCCGAAAAAAGGTTGGGATCAAAGGCAGGATGGCTAACCATAGCAAGGATTTCGCCATTATTAGGATTCATCGCGATAATCCCGCCCTGCTGATCACTTAAAATCTTTTCAACAGCTTTTTCTAGATCTAGGTCAATCGTCATTTTGACAGCATTGCCTGCTTTAGGGGGCTTTTGACCTAAAACTCGCAGCACCTTACCAAAAGCATCGACTTCTACCTGCTGTCCCCCCCATTCTCCACGAAGCTGATTTTCAAAGGCATATTCTACCCCTGCCTTGCCAATCACATCTCCAGGGCGATAGCCTTTCTCGCGTAATTTGGGTAAATCTTCAGCAGTTAGCTCCCCTGTATAGCCCAGTACATGAGCAGCAACATCACCATTGGGATAATAGCGCACCGCTTCTGGCTCAACCTTGACTCCAGGTAGTTCCAGACTATGCTCGGAGAGAATTGTTACTAGTTTGGGACTAATCGCTGTTGATACTCGTACTAAGTTAGGGGAGTTATAGCCTTCCTGTTCTAGTTTATCGGTGATCGTTTGTGCGGAAACACCAATTAATCCAGCTAAACGATTAATGATTGGCTCCCATTTTTCCTTTGGTTGGGCGATCGGCCATAGGTAAACCACATGGGCTAATCGGCTAGAGGCAAGAATATTACCTTTACGATCAAATAACCGACCTCTCTCAGGAGGCTTAGCAATTAGTCTGATTCGATTATTTTCGGCAAGTTGTTGATTGCGATCGCCTTCGATCAGTTGTAAATAAAATAATCTTCCGCCTAAAATCCCAATTAATACCAATACGCCCAACAAAAATAAAATCGCCGCACGCATCCCTTTACCCATCGTGCGCGTGTTTTCAGTCGGATTGAAAGGTGAAATTTGTCGTTGCGTAAAAGTCATACTGCTTAAGAAAGATTTTAGGAAAGATTTTTTCGCTAGAATAGTTATAGATAAATCTATTGTATGGCGATCGTGAATTTAATTAATTCCATTGCGTGTTTGGTAAATGGTTTTACTTGTAGTTTTACTTTTTATCACCCAGCAATGCAGGCTATAGCAGTTAATCAGAGGAGTTAAAAGGACGTGATTGTGACACCTGTTCGTCCTGTAGGACGTAAGTGGAGTAATCTTAGTTTTACTTCAACTCTCTATCTTGCCCCAGTCCTAGACCTGTTGCTAGACGAAGTGCCGTCAGAGTGGCAACCAGAGATACGATTGGGTTTGCAAGAAGCGTTAGTTAATGCCGTAAAACATGGTAATTCCCTCGATCCATGTAAGCAAATCACTGTTAAATTCTCGATAGTTTCGCAAATGTACTGGTGGGTGATCACCGATCAAGGGAGTGATCTGCAATCTTCTGGTGGTTCAAAAGACGATCCTACACCTTGTCATGATCTAGAATGCGGCAGGGGATTTTATATATTACGCAAGATTTTTGACAATGTGCATTGGGATAGCACCACCCATCGTTTGACTTTGTGCAAACGTATTGAGCGATTTAGCAAACCAATGATTTTTTAGGCTTAATTAATTGACAGAAACGACCGCGACAGCAGGACTAGCTCACTTGGCAACATCACTATTCATCGTTTCATGCTCTTCGGCATAATATCGATAGTTGTCACCGTATAGGGTTGACCATTCAAACACCTACGCATTTCTCCACTTGCTGCCAGACCACTATGCCAATTGATCTTCGCGACGGATTTACCAGCCATCTCCACTTTAAAAACCTGAACATTTTTCATGTTAGACAAAGCCGCATCTATAGTCGGAACCGCAAAAACAATCGCCCCAAATGGCATATTAGGAGGCGAGTAATTGAATGCTTGCGTTGTTACAGCAGGTTCATCGTCTTGAGTAAGGGTGACTTTTACCACTTCCATCTTGTCAGGCTTGGGAATATCTGCTGACATAAATGTGAGCAACGCCCCTTTATAGTCGCCACCAGGTCCTGACAAAGTGAGCATCACCCCATTTCTTGAGAAGAAAGCACTACAAAACTCGCCCGATTTTTGACCTTGAGGAGTTGGGAATAGTCGCCAATGCCCCGATAGATACAGAATATACTCAGGATTATTGAGCAGTTCTATTTGCTGTTGCACAATCGATGTGGCTGAGAGAAGGCTTGCCTCTAGTCTCAGGGCATCTCGGTCAACATAGCCTTCACCCAAAAGTTTACTAGGTCTAGCCCTAATCTCCTCAACTTTCTGGGCATCGCCCCTCCAACTTTGCCACGTATTGTAAGCTTGACCAAAAAGAACATCCATTGACTGAGCATTAACTGATTTAGCCCCAGATAGTGCGATCGCTACTGTCACACCACACAATAAAAAATGGCTCAAGTTAATTCTCTGCATTTAAAACCTCACAACCTCAAAATATCTGTTTAGTTTACGTTTTCAACCTACACCTCTGACTTTTATCATAAAAGTTATGTTCCTGAATAATTTTTGTGATAATTATCGAACTTACGTTGGATGAGGACATAAAACTAGAAGGCGAGTTGCAGCGCAACTCGCCTTCTAGTTTTATGTCCTAACAAGAATGGCGACTGCTATAATAACTGTCTTTAAAGTTGGAATCATCTCCTCTCTTTCATGCTTCAAGGGCTTGAGCTACAATTCCCTCCCAATTCTTCATAATGCGAATTGCTGGAGACAAAACTGCATATTTGACATAAAGTTTAAAATAAGGTTATGAGAATCTTAATAACTATCTTTGCTAAGGCGAAATTAAACGTATGACTCCGATGACATTATTAGCTGAAGCTCCAGTAGAACGTCTAGGTCAGTCGCTAGATTATGAACAAGCACGAAAATGTGATGTAGTAGTAGATGCGTGGATACCTGACTGGTTAAGAAGTAGTTGGGAAAAGTCACAGAGGGGAGAAAATTTAGATGACGAAGATGTAGTTTGTCGGGCTTTAGATTTTGCCTACCGATTGCATGATGGGCAATGTCGAGCATCGGGGGAACCTTACATACTACATCCGATCGCGGTGGCGGCAATTTTGAAAGATTTAGGTGGCAGTAATGCGATGATTGCCGCAGGATTTTTACACGATATTGTCGAAGATACGGAGGTGTCTTGCGATCAAATTGAAGAAATGTTTGGGAAAGAAGTGCGTCAACTGGTGGAAGGGGTCACCAAGTTATCGAAACTGAGTTTTGAGAGTAAAACTGAAAGCCAAGCCGAAAATTTTCGGCGGATGTTTCTGGCGATGGCACAGGACATTCGCGTGATTATCGTCAAGCTTGCCGATCGCTTGCACAATATGCGAACGCTGCAACATTTACGACCAGAGAAACAAGTTCTAATTTCCAGAGAAACAAGAGAGATTTTTGCACCTTTAGCAAACCGTTTGGGTTTAGGGCAGATTAAATGGGAACTGGAAGATATTGCTTTTAAATATATTGAACCAGAGCAGTATCAAATGATGGAGTCTCTCGTAGCTGAGACCCATGAAAGTCGCCACGAACAATTGACGGAAGTGACGCGGGTGTTAGCCGATCGCCTAGAGTCGATGGGTATTGAAGACTTTGATATTAGCGGTCGTCCAAAGCATTTGTATGGCATTTATCGCAAGATGGAACGCCAGAAGAAACAGTATAACGAGATTTACGATATTCAAGCCGTTAGAGTCATCGTCAATAGTAAAGAAGAATGTTATCGAGTTCTGGCAGTTGTTCATGATCATTTCTGTCCGATCCCTGGACGCTTTAAAGATTACATCGGCTTACCGAAACCTAATCGCTATCAGTCCTTACATACGGCGGTAATTGGTCCCAAGGGTCAACCTGTGGAGGTGCAAATTCGCACATGGGAAATGCATCACATTGCCGATTATGGGATTGCGGCTCACTGGAAATATAAAGAGAGTAACTCCGTTAGTAAGCCACTGAAGGGGGATGATCAAAAGTTTACTTGGTTGCGTCAGTTGGTGGAATGGCAGCGTGAACTGAAAGATCCTCAAGAATATCTTGATAGCGTTAAAGAGGATTTATTTGATAGTGAAGTTTATGTATTTAGTCCTAAAGGAGATGTGTACTGCTTACCACGCGGCGCAACCCCTGTAGACTTTGCCTATCGTGTGCATACTGAAGTTGGCAATCACTGCTCAGGAGCATTGGTCAATAATGTGATGGTTCCTTTGCAGCGTCCCCTGAAACATGGTGATATTGTCACGATCCTGACTCAAAATAATGCTCATCCAAGTACTGACTGGATTAACTTTGTTGCTACCAATTCGGCAAAAGCAAGGATTCGGCAATGGTTTAAGCGATCGCGCCGTGATGAGAATCTCGCCCTCGGTCGCAGCGCTCTAGAGCGTGAACTGGGTAAAAGTGGCTTAGAAGCATTGCTCAAGTCTGATCAGATGCTGAAGCTGGCGGAGAAATGTAATTACCATAATGTTGAGGATCTGATTGCAGGCATTGGTTATGGCGAAACTTCGGTTAACGCCGTTGTCAATAAGCTGCGAGAACATCAGCATAGTGAGCGTTATTTCAATCCTCAGAAGTATGAAGCCCGCCATGAACCTAATCACAACCATAATTCTAAATCACCAATTTTGGGTCTAGAGGGAATGGTTTACTCGATCGCAGGTTGTTGCGCTCCTCTTCCAGGAGAACCGATTACGGGAGTTGTCGCGTTAGGAAGTAATCGTGGCATCACCATCCATCGTAATGATTGCAGTAATTTAGCGAGTATTCCTAGCGATCGCCTGCTCCATGTGGCTTGGAATCAACACAAAGAAAACGATCATGTCCAAACCTATCCCATCGATATTCGGGTGGAAACCATTGATCGAGTTGGTGTTTTGCGAGATATCTTGACCCGTCTCTCCGACAACAAGGTAAATGTGCGCCGCGCTAATGTCCAGACCAAAAAAGGTAAAGCCGCCATTATTGATTTAAGTATAGATATCAGCGATCGCAACCAATTTGAGCGCGTTTGTAATCAAATCAAGAAAATGTGTGACACCCTCTCTGTAAGTCGAGTTGTGGCGGAATAAGCATAAATTTTCGTTTTCTCAAACATTTCATGGAAGTAGCAAAAATCATGAATTTTCAAACCCTCGACCTCAGTTCAGTGATCACCCTGACTCGCGAAGAGTTTGTGAAAATCTGTGCGGCAAATCCTGAAATGAAACTTGAACGTACAGCTAAAGGAGAATTGATCGTTATGTCCCCAACGGGTGGTGAAACTGGCAGTTTTAATTCTGAACTAAATTACGAACTAGTGTCATGGAATCGATCTTCACCAATGAGTAAAACCATCGGCAAAACCTTTGATTCTTCCACAGGCTTCAGTTTGCCCAAGGGTGGCGATCGCTCTCCTGATGCTGCATGGATACCTTTAGCCAAATGGGAATCGCTCACTCCCGAGCAACGTCGCGGATTTTTGCCAATCTGTCCTGAATTTCTGATTGAGCTTTTATCACCTAGTGATTCATGGAAACAGGGACAGGCAAAGATGGAGGAATATATGGATAATGGCTGTCTTTTAGGATGGTTAATCGATCCGAAAAACAAGCGTGTAGCTATCTATCGTCAAGGACAACCTGTGGAAATTTTAGAAAATCCCAAAACACTTTCAGGGGAAGAAGTACTACCAAATTTTGTTTTAGATGTCAGTAGTATATTTAGCTGGGGCTAAGTAGATTGTTGCGGTTACGATCGCGTGAGACTGACTGTTTCTGGATCGTATTGAAATTGGTTAAGCGTTCCTTCTTTAATTTTTTCAACCACCGCTTCAATTATTTCTAGGGGAACAAGAAACCATTCCCTTGGTTGTACTGGTATGCCAAAGCGATCGGGTAGAGCTAATTCCAATCGAGCGCTGTCGAAAAACTTGTGCAGCAAAGCCTCAAGTTTTTTGGGATTAATATTTGCTAATTTGAAGGTGACGACAATTTCCACATCGGCGAGTAGGTAGGTGGGATCTTTTTTGGCGTTAGCAATTCGCTTTTTCACGTCGCCAGATGTCACGCCGATCTTGTGGATGACAGAACGATTTTCGATAATAAAGGGATGATCGCATTGGCTTCTCAGCACATAAATGTAACCCGTTGGCAAGTCATCTGCGGCTTCAGTACTGAGAAAAAGTGGTCCCAGATCGGGAGTGGTGATGCGGCGACTGGTTTTGTCTTTATTTAGAGCGCGTTGCAGCGATCGCAATAATAAATCACTCTCAGTACCATTGTCATAAACAACTCGTAAGCGAGAGTTAGGCAGACCATAATCACTGGTAAACCATTCTCCCATTTCGGCAACGATGACTTTCTGCCCATCAAGGATAAACAGATCGTTGAGGTTAATGGTGGCATTGTCTTGATATTTGATGGTTTGCCGATCGCCTGTTTTTAACTGGTGCTGCACTTGATCAAAGATTGGCTTGAACTGCTCGAAGTCTTGGCAGGGATTACGTTGGGCGATTTCTTCGGCGGCTTTAATTTCTTGGCGCGATCGCACATAGGTAAGACGGGTAATATCTTGGGCTGAATCGGTTTCAACTTTAAGAGCAGCAAGTAGCTCTTCATCTGAGATCTTTTCAGCAGTTAGCTCGACATCTTTATCAGCATCCAATAGACCGTGAGAGTCTAGCGGTTTCAGGATGGCACGACATTCTTCCGATTCCCGCAGGCGATCAAGCCTCACGGCATAGATCCGCTCGAAGATATCGCAGTCTTCCCTGTGCTGGGGCAGTCTGCCCTGTTCTTCCACAAATCGCTCGATTTCCTCAAAGCCTGCGACAATGCGTTCCTCTGTAGCCGACCGACCATTATTTTGGGGAGACTGAGCAAAGCCGTCAAGTTCTGACCTTAGTTCATCGAGATCTATATCACTATTACTCATAACGTCCTTCATCCTTAAAGCGAACAAATGCGGCAGCACCTTCAGCCATACGCTTTTCCCAAGCATCGGGTGAATTAGCCGATGGTAGCCTTCCTCTTTCCTTTTTGAATTTGAAAGCTCGTACAGCAAGTTCTTTGGCTTCTTCGGGAGTCAGACTCGTGCGCTTGGCGGCAATTACTTCAGCGATCTGTTTGAGTCGTTCTTCGGTCATCGACTTGGCGAGGATGGCGTAGGCTTCGCCGAAGGGATTGATGCGATCGATTAAATCAATATCTAGTTCAGTGACGGAGAAGGCGAACTGACGCACACCGTCAATCAAAGCTGTGTTTGGAGATGGCTCTTGATCTGGTTGATCTAATTGACGCTCTGATTGATCGAGAGAATCGGTGGATTCAGGGAAAGCGATCGCACTGGGATTAAGCGTGTAGCCGTTACCTAACTCATTTAGGGATTTCTTGGCTTGTTGAATGACGTTTAGAGCGGCGATCGCGTGTTGACGCACTGCTTCTTGATCCTGTTCTTCGAGGATGGGAAACTTCTCTTTGACGATTTTGCCCATGCGGACTTGGGTTAATTCTTCGGGAACCAACTCCTCATCGAATAGACCACGCTCGATTGCCTGTTTATCTTGGACAAAGGCTGTCACCAGTTCTGTTAAATCTTCGCGACAAATCCGTTTTGCTTCTTTACTTTTGGGTTCTGCTAGTCCCTTAATTTCTAATTGAATCTGACCCGTCTCTGGATTAATCCCCACATTACATTTATTGGGATCGTAGCCCTCTGCACCATAGTCATAGCCTTCTGTCGGTTGATTGTCAGGGCGTTTGGGTTTGAACTCGAAGCGCGGCGCAAGAACTTGTTCCATTAATAGACTGGCGGCGATCGCTTTCAAGGTGTCATTTACGGCTTCGGTGACGGCTTCTTCACTGGCATCGGGTTCGGCGATGAGATTGGTGAAACGGGCGCGATATTTATTGGGTGCGTCACGAGTGGCGCGTCCGATGATCTGGATAATTTCGGTGAGGCTGGAGCGATAGCCAATGGTGAGAGCGTGTTCGCACCAAATCCAATCGAAGCCTTCCTTTGCCATGCCGAGGGCGATGATGATATCCACATGAGCGCGGTTATGTTTTTGGGTGGGATCTTTGAGCGCCGATGTCACTTTGTCCCGTTTAGCGGGATCATCATCGACTAAATCCGCAATTTTTAAGATTGTCCCATCGGCAGTTTTGACTAGTTGAAAGCCTGTCTCTGGATCGGCTCCTTGCCATTCTCCTAATTCTTCAATAATATGTTCCACTTCGCGAATTTTGTCCTTAGTGCTTTCGCGAGAGTTGACATTGGGAATATGCAGAATCGTTTTCTCTTTGGGATTGAGAACCTGCATAATTTCATCGGCATAGCTACCCGCATAAAAGTAATAGCCTATGTCCAGTTGCTTGAGATATTGGTAGCCGTTGAGTTGTTCGTAATAGGTGTATTTAACGGGTTCAAATTTGGCTTCGTCTTCGGGGTGCAGTACGGCGATCGCATCACCACGAAAGTAAGAGCCAGTCATGGCGACAATGTGGGTTTTGTCCCTTGCCATCAGTTGACCGACATATTCACCTAGTTTGTTATTGGGATTTGCGGAAACATGGTGAAATTCATCAATGGCGATCAAGCGCTGATCAAATGCCTCAATGCCAAATTTATCAACGGCAAAGCGGAAGGTGGCATGGGTACAGATCAAAATCTTGACTGCACTATCGAGAAATTTCTGCACCGATTCGACTTTGCCGCCATCGTTGCCAGCCGCATCGCAAAGGTTCCATTTGGGTTCTACTTGCCAATCTGCCCAAAAGCCATACTGAGTAAGTGTCTCGTTGTGAAAACTAGCACCAATGGATTTTTCAGGAACGACGACGATCGCCTGTTTGAGTCCCTGATTTTCGAGTTTGTCGAGGGCGATAAACATCAGGGCGCGACTTTTGCCAGAGGCGGGGGGAGATTTGATTAATAAATATTGTTCGCCGCGTTTTTGGTAAGCGCGTTCTTGCATGGGGCGCATACCGAGGGCGTTGGGTTGGGTGGATGTGCCGTTGTGGGCGTAGGTGACGGAGACGGAGGGGATGGCTTTGGGTTTACTCATGGATATTTTTGACTAGATCTGGTTGAGGATTTCTGTTGGGGAGTAAACAGGGAGGCTGCTACCGATGAAGTCTTTACGATCGCGGATTACGATCGCATCAAGCTGGGCAATAGTAGCACAGGCAAGTTGAATACTGTCTTCAAAGTCTTTCAGTCCAAGAGTAAGAGCCGTTGTAACAGTTTGGTGATCGACGGCACAAAATTGGAGTCCTATCAAGAGTTGATTAATGGCGGCAATAGCAACTTCACGACCTTCAGTTTTACGAATGATGTAGAAAATATTGGTGATGGTGGTTGCCGCAATATACCCTGCCAAATTACCTCTTTCAATTTGTTCAAAGAGGGCAATCGCACTTGTGGCAAATGGTTCTCTTTCTAGGAGTAGATCGAGAACAACGTTGGTATCGATGAGAATTTTCATAGACAGGCTTACAGGTATTTTTGGGTGAGATAGTCTGTATATTCGGATTGCAGATCTTGATCGCTAGGTGTTGAGTCAGCACGTTTGGCAATACCAAGAAGTCCAGTGAGTGTACCAAGGGGAATCACTTGGGATGGATTGTGCTGTTTTTGGTGGAGAGACTCAGCGAAGTAAAAAATTTGGTTGATTTGGTCTTCTGGAAGGGTTTGGATAAGTTGATAGAGCTTTTCAGTAGTTGTCATGATCTTCATGGGGTAGGGATGTTTTATATTGACTAATTAATTATCCAAAATATCGGGATTTTTAATAGATTTTTTCTCGTCTGAGGCAAGCCGCCGCTCAACTTTTTTGACATCTTCAGCAGGGGGCAAAGATTCTGGACGAATCCCCCTTTCTAGTAATGTCTTGCGAACTGCTTGATTATTTGTGATGTGTTCGCTAGAAATTTCTGGCTCTGTCGTCATTTGGTTTTGCTGTGCATTAAAGATCGTAATTTCGGCAGCAAAATCTTTAGCTTTGAGGATAATTGTGGGTGCAAAGTCTGCAAGAGGTTTGCTATCAGGTACTTTCCACTGAGCTTTCATGGCTTGTGTCGATTTTCCAAATAGGGCGGTGTCTCCTTTACTGCGAATTGAGGCAAAATTGCGATCGCTACCTGTTTGTTCGTAAATGACTCTCGAAAGTTCTTTTTCGGTTTCTGAAAGTTTTTTTCTAGCAGAAACTCGCTCAACTTCTAGCAAGCGTTGCTCAATTAACTCGGCTTTTCTGGTTTGAACTGCAAAATATGTCTGAGCAAAGGCAATTTCTTGTTTGCGCGGATCGCCATTTTGGGCAATCAGGTAACAGGCATAGCGGGTAAGCATGATGTCATCGACCTCTCTTTGACTGCCAGAGCCAAGATCGACCATTTTCCCGACGTTAGCAAAATGGTCAGCCACGTCATGATCTGAAACTTCGCAAGCCGTTTTTGCTTTGGAAACAACATTTAAAAAGTTATCCCATTTTGTATAGCCTAAAAGATGTTGGAGGTCACGGGCAAGCCAATATTCGATGCCATTTTCAGTCTGTTGAGCGTGGGCTTCAAAGTTGTCGGTTAGAGAGTTGATCGTGTCTTTTTGCATGGTCTTGTTTAAATTGTGTTTTTATTTTAGGTTTAGTATATTTTTTGTAAATCTGGCTGTCTGGTGATTTTTCTAATCTTTCTGTGTCGCTGATAGCTTGCGATCGCGCTCAAGTACATCTCAAATAGTATAAACATAATTAATTTGGTAGGGGCAGAGCATTCCTGCAACTATTTATTTGGATCACTAGGTTTTATATACAGGAATGCTCTGCCCTGAATTTAGCGCGATCGCTGATTAATTCTCAACTGCGGAAAGGGTAATAATCCGCACGATCATCTACAAGACCCTCACCCCTAGCCCCTCTCCCAAAAGGGGAGAGGGGAACAAGAAATTAGTCTTGCTCCCCCTCTCCCTTAATGGGAGAGGGGGCTGGGGGGTGAGGGCGATATTTATGACTTGGGTTTTCGTTTGCTAGAAGGTTTCCCTGTCTCTTGTTTACTGGTCATTTTGCTGTACATCTCAAACAACTTCTCTAATCGCTCGGTGTCATTTTTAAACCGCCGCCCGATGTAAATCCGTTCAATTATTTCGTCATTTCTCTCGTGGGCTTGTCTGACTAATGGGAATTCGCTGTCCATTCTGTCGCGATCGTACATATCGGCAATGGTGGCAGGAAAGTAATGCTCTCTGGCTAACAATATGTCTTCGGCGCAACGGGTGAGGTCGGTTTTGTTTTGTTCGGTGAGGGTGGGGACGGGGAAGGTGTTCCAGCCGAGGGTGTTGGAGTAGCGAAAGCTGGTTCCCATTCTTCCACAGACGGTGGCGATCCAGACTAAATGTAATCGTGAGGCGATCAGTGCCATGTTCCAAAGTGGATCATCGTAAAGAGCAAAAGCAAGATTGCTAACAATAGTTCCTGCTGGACAATAGCCTACAGGCAGATATTCACGACTCTCCGATGAAACACTTGGTACAATTAGTAATGTTTCAGTTCCAGTTTGACGGACTTCATCAAATCGATGTGGATATTTTGCTCCTTCACGAGTTGCGAGCTTTGAACTAGATAAGCGCATCATACGAACAGCTTCGATACGTTTATTAATTGCTGGAATCTCATTTGCTTTTGTAGCAGCTTCGTCAGAAATCCATAAACAAAATCTCTGTAAACCTCTTATAAATTCGACAGATCCCAGAAAAGAACGAACAAGAAGTAACTTTTGATTCATGGAAAGGTTGATTCCTTTTAATTCTTCTGATGATAAAAGTAGATTTCCACCATCAACAGGCTTACTGCCAAAACTCATTTCAGAGATATCACTTAATGGCTTTGCTGATTTTTCAACGATTACATTTACTCCACTTACCAAATAAGCATTAATATTTATCGCTTCCTTAGCTATTGTTTGTCCTTTATCTTCAACAGAAAATAAACATTTTGCCCTATCCCATTGCTGAGAAATTCCCACCATCACCACTATCACCCCAGCGTTATGAGTTGCTAGATTTGCCCATTTGAAAGAAGTATGAGCAAAAGCAATTTCATGACCAGTTGCAAAAATTAGTGACCAGAGAATTGATACTTGTTGCCCCTGACAAATAGAATTAGTCGAAACAAACGCCGCCGCCGATTGGGTTTGGGTTCCATAATCAGCAGCCTTCATAAACCAACCCGCCACATAATCTAGCGACTTCCATAACTTAGTACGTCCATCAAAAATTTGTTTTAAATCATCCTTCTGTTCCTTCGATTGCCAAGTAGAACCCAAATAAGGCGGATTTCCACAAATATAAGTTTCTCCTCCCTCATTTTTAAAATCAATCTCAGCCTCATCCCGCGTCTCTTGCCACAAATCCAAATCCTCACGCTGCACAGTTACACCCTTACCCGTTGGCGGACACAAACTCAACCAATCCAACCGCAACGCATTCCCACAAGTAATCCAATTATCACTCTTTAACGGCAAAAACTCCGCCAGCGCCAACATTTGCCCCCGATACAACACATCACACTGATACTCCGCAATAATCAACGCCAACCGCGCCACCTCCACCGCAAAATGCCGAATTTCAATCCCCCGAAAATTGGTTAACGGAATATCTGACTTGCGATCGCCCTCACCCCGCCGCCGATTGATTTCCGCCTCAAGCGATCGCATCTCCTTATAAGCAATCACCAAAAAATTCCCCGACCCACAAGCAGGATCAAACACCCGAATCTTCGCCATCCGTAGCCGCAAATTCAACAACTTCCGCCCATTGTCTCCCGCCGCATCTAACTGAGCGCGAAGATCATCCAAAAACAACGGATTCAGCACCTTCAAGATATTCGGCACACTCGTATAGTGCATCCCCAACGTGCCGCGCTCCTCATCATCAGCGATCGCCTGAATCATCGACCCAAAAATGTCAGGATTAATCCGCTTCCAGTCCAAATTGCCAATATGCAACAAATACGATCGCGCAATCTTACTAAAACGGGGTATACCCTCACCCCCAGCCCCTCTCCCAGAACGGGAGAGGGGAGTAAGAGATTTTTCTTGTCCCCCTTCTCCCTCCTTGGGAGAAGGGGCTAGGGGATGAGGGCGATTTACAAACTTAAGACCCTCACCCCCAGCCCCTCTCCCAGTAGGGGAGAGGGGAGTAAGAGGAGATTCTTGTCCCCCTTCTCCCTCCTTGGGAGAAGGGGTTAGGGGATGAGGGTTAAACCCCTGCCGTACAAGAGTTAATGCTTGATCTAAATTTGTCTCGACTAATTCACTAGATACACGAACCACCCTCAAGCCCAAGGATTCAAGTAGCTCTTGTCGTTGACGATCTGCTGCTTGCTGTGAGTCATGCACACCGCCATCAACTTCAACAATTAGTCGTTCTGCCCCACAGAAAAAATCAACAATGAACGCTCCGATTGACTGTTGTCGCCTGAATTTGCGTCCTTCTAGCTTGCGTCCGCGCAGAGCTTGCCAAAGAATATTTTCACTGGGAGTAGGTTCTTTGCGAAATTGACGAGCCACCTCAGTCATTTTTTGCTTAAGTTCAGGAGGAATTGACCAGTACTCGCCTGAATCAATACCCTCACCCCCAGCCCCTCGCCCAAAGGGGGAGAGGGGAGTAAGAGATTTTTCTTGTTCCCTCTCTCCCTTCTTGGGAGAGGGGGCTAGGGGGTGAGGGCGATCCACAGGATGAGAGCTAAACAACCCTCCATTCACATAAGGAAAAACATTTGCCCAATTGCGAATCCCTAACGCCTCGCGCTCCTGTAATGGTGTCGCCATCGCCCGAAACAACTCCGCCAAAATCTCATGGGTATTTTCACCATCACTCATCTGCGCGATCGCCTGTGTAAACAACCCATCGCCACTAAAAATATTCGTATCTTCCGCAAAAAAACAGAAAATCAACCGCGCCATAAAATGATTAAAATCTTCACGGCGATCGCCCTGATCCCAATCAGGATTATCCTTCAACAACTCCACATAAAGCCGATTTAGCCGCCCCGTCGCCTTAATATCAAAGGCATTTTCCCGAATTTGCTTAACCGTCGTAATCCCTGCCAACGGCAAGAAAAAGCCAAAATGATCCGCAAATTTTGGGTATGCACAGGCGATCGTCTCCCCATCCACCAGATTTTCTGCCTCAAAGCTCTCGCCATCCGTCGCCAGAATAAACTTTGCCTTGTGCTTAGTCGTGGCTGAACTCTCCCGCAAAGCCGTCAAAGTTGCCGATACATCCCCCTCAGCGCAAACCTTCAGATGAATATTATTCCGTTGCAGCACTCCACCCACATCAGACTGATTCGAGCTACC
Source organism: uncultured cyanobacterium (assembly GCA_963703315.1). Taxonomy (GTDB): domain Bacteria; phylum Cyanobacteriota; class Cyanobacteriia; order Pseudanabaenales; family Pseudanabaenaceae; genus Pseudanabaena. The sequence goes on from OY969811.1 coordinate 1,661,735, forward strand.
CTGCTCACTCCTGAGCCGCTTGAGCGTAGTCGCCTTATTGCCAAAAGCCTCTAAAAACGCAAAAGGAAACTCCGATCCATCAAAAGGTGCTTCCGCCAACCGAGAAACCGCTTCTTCAATTTCGACTGCATTCATACGCTAACCATCTTCAGGTTTTATTCCTTAAGCAAATCTTGCCTCGCTATGTTACCAAAAAATTCATGTTAAAATCGAGCCAATGTATCTCTAGAGAGCTACTATGCAAACCACCGAAGCGCTAGTTAAAACTTCTGACTTCTCCCCCGTTCCCACAAATCCAAGCGGAATCCCCCGACTGGTTTTATGTTCCCAATGTCTCGCCGCTTCTTGATGGTGAATATCGCCGTTCATACGTGCTATGGAAAGAGTTTGTCGCACCCTTACTTAATTGCGATTGAATTTGTGTAGTGAAGTCAAGATTTTGTGAATCACTGTAAATTTACATTTATATTCCCTTAGATTCATAATAGCTGTACAATCCCGTGTATTTAGTACTTTTGTAACTTTCGTCAGCAGCTATGTCCCAAGTCGAAATGGTTTTGAATATGTTGCGTCCAGTCGTGGCTTCGATGTCTGCGGCTGATAAGTCTGATTTACTTGCAAAAGTGAGCCAATTACTAGAGGCAAGTGACAGTAAACCTACTGCTTCTGGACAAAGCCAAAGCAACACCTTGAGCGGGATTAATTTTAGCGGTGGTGCTAATAATGCGCTCAACTTTGCGCCTGTGCAGAATCAAGGCGGCAATGTCAATGTCGCGTCTAACTTTAATCAGAGTTATGTGGTCAATCCAGAGGTCAAAAAGGTTCTAGAAGACCTCAGCCAACTCAAGGCAAGCATTGCTGAGAGTCAAGAAATTAATCCTTTACTAAAGGAACCTGTCAAACTGGAAGTCCAGAAACTGGAAGAGGAATTGCAGAAACCTGAACCAAATCCCACTTTTGTAGAAAGTACGGTTGCTACGATCAAGAAAGGATTAGAAGGAGTGATTACTTTGGCAGAACCCACTGTGAAAATCGCCTCTTTTGTAGCCAAGCTATACGGATTTCCAGTTCCATAGCATTCATCTAAAAAAGCGCGGCTTCGCCGCGCTTTTTTAATTTATCTATTCTATTTAATAAATCAATGACTGAAAGCAAAGACACTTATAACGTCTCTCAGAGCCAAGAAAATGTCCTTCAGGATATTAATATTCAAGGCAGCAGCAATATTATTACCTTTGCGCCCACTCAAAATACGGTTATTGAAACCCAAGTCATTCAGATTTCCGTCCAAAAGGTGACGCAGCAACAACTGATTAAAGCATCTCCCTACAAAGGTTTAAATCGTTTTAATGCCGCCGATCGCGATCGCTTTTATGGACGCGATAAATTAATTAGAAGGATCTTAGAAGCGATTAATGCCAGTGGCTTAACCCTTGTCACAGGCGCATCGGGAAGCGGTAAGTCTTCCGTAATTCGTGCAGGCGTAATTCCTGAACTCAAGCAGTCTTTGTCGAGTCAGGCAATTAAAGATTTCATTTTCACACCTAGCCAAGATCCCTTTGAATCGCTTTATCGGTGCTTATTGAGTGAAGAGAAGGATTATCAGTTTAGTGAAAGTGATGCTCAAGTTGTTTTGACCAAAAAAGCTGATGCGATCACACAGGTAATCGATCGCCTCAAGGAAAAGGATGAGCGCTGGTTATGGTTTATCGATCAGTTTGAAGAATTATTCACCAACTGCGGTGATGAGAGCATCAGGCAGAATTTTATTGATGGCATTGTCAAAATCGTGAAGTCTGGCAATGGCTCGGTACGGATTATTTTAGGGATGCGGGCAGATTTTCTGGAGCAGTTTAGCTTCTATCCTGCTTTAGGAACGATTTTGGATAAGGATAATATTCATCTGGTAACGGAGATGCACCCTGATGAACTACGGCAAGCGATCGAGCAGCCCGCAGCCAAACATGGCGTGGTGTTTGAAACAGGGCTAGTTGAACAAATCATTCAGGATGTGCAAGGACAGAGGGGATATTTGCCTTTGTTGCAATACAGCCTTAATCTGTTGTGGGAAACGGAATGTAAAACCCAAGCTGCCGATGGTCGTGCGGAAATCGAAAATCGGGTTCTCAATATTTCCACCTATAATCTATTGGAAGGTGTTAGAGGTGCTTTACAGACTCGCGTTGACAAGCTTTATCGGAATTTATCTTCAGACCAGCGATCGCTTACCAAACAAATATTTTTAAAATTAGTCAATATTGTCGATACGGATGGCGGTAGTCGTCCTGTGAGCCGTAGAGCCAATCAGAGCGAATTTGAAGGAAAAGATTTTGAGAAAACGCTCCTCGCCACTTTTGTAAAAGAGAATCTCTTAGTAAGCAGTACTGAATATCAAAACGAGCAGGGACTAGATTTTCAAGGTACTTCTGGCAAGAAACAATATGCGACGGTGGAAATTGCCCACGAAGTTCTCTTGAGTTCTTGGGATGAGCTAAAGCGTTGGTTGGAAGAAGAGAAGGAAACAATTATTCTCAAAAATTATCTTGCTGATGAAACTAATCGTTGGCAAAGGATTAGGCAAGAAAGTAATGAGGCAAAGGCAAAAACAGAATTACTGAAAGGGGCGCGACTAGAGCAGTTATATACACTTAGGGAAGCAAAAGCTTTTGAGAAATTAGGTGGCTTGAGCTATTTAGAAAATGAATTTATCGATGTTAGTTTTGCATGGAGTAAGCAACAGGAGGCACAGGTCAAACGCCGCCGCCAGATTACTGTTGGCGCTCTCACATTCTTTTTGGCGATCGTGTCTGGATTGGCTGTAATCGCTCAAAAAAATGCCGATGAAGCCAACAGAGCCAATGTCAATCAAGGTTTTATTTCCGCCAGTTACAAGATGACCTCATTACTCTACGACAACCTTCAGCTTGAAGCCTTGGTGGAAGCAGTGGAAACAGGCGATCGCTTACAACGCAGTCCCAATAATTCCCTCGCATCTTCTGATGTGAAGATGCGGGTGGCTTTAGCCACAGGCGAAGTCATCTATAACATCAAAGAAAAGAACCGCCTCATCGATCACAGCCGAGATGTTTCGGCGATCGCCTATTCTACGGATGGTAAATATATTGCGTCAGGCAGCTATGACACCACCGTAAAGCTTTGGGATATCAGTGGTAAGAAATTACATACCTTCACAGGACATAAAGACGTTGTAACCAGCATCGCCTTTTCCAAAGATAGTAAATTCTTAGCCTCATCCAGCATTGATCGCACTGTCAAGATTTGGAATATTGAGAGCAAAGAAGTCAAAACCCTAGACTTTGCAGAGGGAATTAATAGTGTCGTCTTCTCAACCGATGGCAAGCAATTGGCGATCGCTAGTGGCAATACTGCCACCATTATTTCTGCTGATAGTGGCGCGAAAGTGCAAACCCTCACAGGACATAGCGGTGATGTCGTCAAAGTAGTTTTTTCACTCGATGGCAAGCTATTAGCAACCGCTAGCGCTGACCAGACCGTTAAAATCTGGAGTAATGGCAAAGAATTACAAACCCTCAGAGGACATAGCAGTGCGATCGCCAGCGTGATTTTTTCGCCCGATGGCAAACAGTTAGCATCAGCGAGTGCAGACAATACGGTGAAACTCTGGAATATTGACGGGAAAGAACTGCAAACCCTTAGAGGGCATCGTAATAAGGTTACAGATGTCGCTTTTTCACCTGATGGCAAGAGCCTAGCAACTGCAAGTGATGATCGAACTATTAAAATCTGGACTATTGCAGGTCAAGAAATCCAGAATCTGCAAGGACATAGCGATATTGTGCGAAGTATTGCGTTTGCCAATGACGGTAAAAATTTAGCATCTGCAAGTGCAGATAAAACTATCAAAATCTGGAATCTTGATGCGCCTCAACGCCTAGTTCTGGAAGGTCATAGCAGGGGTATCCGCAGCATCGCTTTCTCTCCTGACAGTCAAAAAATTGTCTCAGCGAGTGCAGATAAAACTATCAAAATCTGGAGCAATGGGAAAGAATTAAAGACTCTATCTGGTCATGCCCAAGTAGTTACTTCCATTGCTTTTTCACCAGATGGCAAGAAGATCGCATCGGGCAGTTCTGACGATATGATCAAAATTTGGGATAGTGAAGGGAAGGAACTTCAAACGCTCACAGGGCATAGCAGCGTAGTTTATAGCGTTGCTTTCTCCACCGATGGTAAGTATTTAGCCTCCTCAAGTCTAGATAAAACGGTCAAGCTATGGAATGCCGCAGGTCAAGAACTACAGACAATTAGTGAAGGTATTGGCGAAGTTCTGAGTATTGCTTTCTCACCTGACAGCAAGCAATTGGCTCTGGCGAGTAGAGATAAAACGGTTAAGCTCTGGAATATCGAAACTAAGAAATTACAAACCCTTGGACAACATACTGATCAGGTCACTAGCATTGCCTTTTCCCCCGATGGCAAATATATTGCCTCCGCCAGTAGCGATCGCACTATCAAAATTTGGAGCAGCGATGGCAAAGAGTTACAAACTCTCAAAGGACATAGTGACGCGATCGCAACTGTTGCTTTTGCACCCAATAGTCAACAATTGGCGACCGCGAGTGCCGATAGAATTATCAAGGTTTGGAATATTGATGGCAATGAATTGTTCACACTCAAAGGTCATAATGATGCGATCGCCTCGGTCGCTTTTTCCCCTGATGGTAATTATTTAGCATCAGCAAGTAACGACAAAACGATCATCCTTTGGAATATTAATTTGGAAAGTCTGAAGCAGTTGGGATGTAATTCACTTAATGATTACATCTTTACTCAAACTGATTTAGATCCAAAAAATTCCAATCTCAGAATGATTTGTAAATCATGATATAAATTAAAACTAGAGATTGTGCCGTTTACAAAGCGGGTGGCTCAAGTTCTAGTTTTAGGTTTCAAATATATATTGAATATGAAAATTAAAACAAGCATTAAAAAGTTCAGCCCCATTCCCTTAATTGCAGCTTTGCTCATCAGTTGTGAAGCCAAACCACCTGAATCTAATATTGCACCTAATGCAACCGTTACACCAGCCGCTACTGTAGATAAAAAAACAAGTACAGATTCGCGCTTAGGCAAGTTTGTGTCTGTTGCTTATCCCACTAGCGGTCAGGCGACACTCTCAACCGAGGGCGATAAAAATATTTTGGAACTTGATGAGAGTTTTAAAACTGATAGCGGACCCGATCTCAGGATTGTTTTTCATAAAGCGCCTGATCTCGCTAGTGTTGCCGCTCCTCCCAACTATGGCATTGATGAAGCCGATTATATTGTGATTGAGAAGCTGAAAAGTACCAGTGGCAAGCAACGTTATGAAATCCCTAAAAACACTAAACTAAAAAGCTTTAAATCGGTGGCTGTCTGGTGTGCCAAAATGAATAAAACCTATGGTTTTGCCACTTTGCCATAACCCCATTTCATGAGTTGCTAGAGCGCCATAGTGCCAGCCCACCAATTAACCCTAAATCATTGGAGACGATCGTCACATTTGCGGGTAAGTCTCCAGAAATCAAACGAGCATTACCACCGCCGATATAGAGCTTGTCGTAATTAAATAACTTATAAAGTGAAGCGATCGCCTCTCGCAATCTAATATTCCACAATTCCATACCAATTTGATCCAGAGCCGACTGTCCTAAACGATCTTCGTAGGTTTCATTGCCAACAAAGATATGCTGACCCAGTTCTAAATTTGGCAACAACTTACCATCAAGAAATAGCGATGAGCCAAACCCAGTTCCTAGGGTAACTACTAACTCCACTCCCTTACCTGAGATCGCCCCACAACCCTGTACATCAGCATCGTTAGCAATTCGCAAAGGTTTGCCTAATTTATCTTGCAATACCTTTGCTAAAGGAAAGCCGTCCCAATCAGGATGCAAGTTAATCGCGCCCCTTGTTACTCCATTTTCGACCACACTGGGAAAACCAATAGCGATGCGATCGTAATTGCCTTGTCTAGAGATTAAATCAGTTAATGTTGCGACAATCACATCGGGTGTCGCGGGTTGGGGCGTACTAATCAGCGATCGCGCTGAAACAGATACACCATCATCTTGCAAGATGATCGCTTTAATACTACTACCACCTACATCAATCGCTAATGTCAATAAACTCACTGAAAACTCACTGAAATGGACTTAAAACCAAAAAGAGAGTTGCGGCGCTGTGCGCCGCAACTCTCTTTTTGTTAGAAACTATTACTTAGATTCAGTGAAATCAGCATCGATGACATCATCATCACCACTGGCTGCGTCGCGAGTTCCATCTTCAGGAGTATCACCTGTAGGAGCCTCAGCACCACCTTGCTGATAGACAGAAGAGCTAAGAGCATACAAAGCTTGCTTCAATTCTTCAGTTTGAGCAGCGATCGCTTCGTGGTCATCCTTAGCAATGGATTCACGGAGAGTCTTAACCAATCCTTCAATCTTGGTCTTGTCAGCTTCAGGAACCTTGTCGCCAAGATCCTTGATTTGCTTCTCAGCTTGATAGGCGAGAGAGTCAGCTTGATTCTTCGCTTCAATGCGATCGCGCTTTTCTTTATCAGCCGTAGAATTACGCTCAGCTTCATTAACCATGCGCTCAACTTCATCCTTAGGCAAGGTGGAAGCACCAGAGATCGAGATGGTTTGGACTTTGCCAGTTCCCTTGTCCTTCGCGGTTACTGATAGCAAACCGTTAGCGTCGATGTCGAAGATAACTTCGATTTGAGGTACGCCACGAGGAGCAGGAGGGATGCCATCAAGACGGAAGGTTCCCAGACTCTTGTTATCGTTGGACATTTCACGCTCACCTTGAAGAACGTGAATTTCCACATTGCTTTGTCCATCAACCGCAGTCGAGAAGACTTCTGATTTCTTGGTAGGAACAGTGGTGTTTCTAGGAATGATCTTGGTCATTACGCCGCCCAAGGTTTCGACACCGAGGGATAGAGGCGTAACGTCGAGCAAGAGAATATCCTTAACTTCACCAGCGAGTACACCAGCTTGGACGGCTGCACCGATCGCTACCACTTCATCAGGGTTAACGCTTTGGTTGGGGTCTTTGCCAAGAATCTTTTTAACAACTTCTTGCACCGCAGGAATACGGGTCGAACCACCAACAAGAACCACTTCATCGATCTTCGACTTGTCGATCTTGGCATCACGGATCGCTTGCTCGACAGGAATGCGGCAGCGATCAATTAGATCAGAGCAGAGTTCTTCAAACTTGGCACGGGTCAAGGTGGTATCTAAGTGCTTAGGTCCATCTTGAGTAGCGGTGATGAAGGGTAGGTTGATTTCAGTTTGGCTAACGCTCGAAAGCTCAATCTTTGCCTTTTCAGCAGCTTCAGTCAAACGTTGGAGTGCTTGCTTATCTTTACGAAGATCGATGCCTTCAGCCGATTGGAACTGATTGGCAAGGAAGTCTACGATCTTCTTATCGAAGTCGTCACCACCGAGGTGAGTATCGCCACTGGTGGACATTACTTCAAATACACCATCGCCAACTTCGAGAATCGATACGTCAAACGTACCGCCACCGAGGTCAAATACGAGAATGGTTTCATTAGTCTTGCTATCGAGTCCGTAAGCCAGTGCCGCAGCAGTAGGCTCGTTGATGATGCGGAGAACTTCCACACCTGCGATTTTGCCAGCGTCCTTAGTAGCTTGACGTTGGGAGTCATTGAAATATGCAGGAACGGTGATAACAGCTTGGGTGACGGTTTCGCCTAAATATTTGCTAGCATCGTCAACTAACTTACGCAGTACTTGAGCAGAAATTTCTTCTGGTGCAAATTGCTTACTAACAGCAGGTGCGTCAATTTTGACATTTTCGCCAACCTTTAAAACTTTGTAGGCGACTTGCTTGGACTCGCCACTAACTTCATCGTAACGACGACCGATAAAACGCTTTACTGAATAAAAAGTGTTGTCAGTGTTCATCACGGCTTGGCGCTTAGCAATTTGTCCAACTAAGCGATCGCCATTTTTGGCATAAGCCACAACCGAGGGTGTGGTACGGAAGCCTTCGGCGTTTGCAATCACCGTTGGCTTGCCCCCTTCCATGACGGCTACGACTGAGTTTGTCGTACCTAAGTCGATTCCAACTACTTTAGCCATAAGGCTTCCAACTCCTAAGTTTTGTTAATCTTTTATCTCATACAAGATTAACCACTTTTCCCGATTAGCACATCAGGGGGACTCTACCTAATCTGGTAGGGTTTACCGTACAAAGGGTTCTGCGAGTTAGATTTTGTGTGGCACGGCTTCGCCGTGCCACACAAAATTTGCTTCTTATACTGTCGCTCTGCGCTCAAATCCAAACCAAAGAAAAATTTTGAAAGTGTTGCAAAGCAACACTTTCAAAATTTTTCTTGTAGGTTTTATAGCAAAGCAATAGGAATAAGTGACTAAATCTCATTAATCAGTTGTAGCAATGCATCGGTAGTCACCTTGCCACTCATATCTGTACCTTCCAGTAAGCTATCGGCAAGATCCCGTTTATGAGTGTGCAGATCGACGATTTTCTCTTCGATCGTTCCCTTAGCGACGAGGCGATAAATCGTGACAGGGCGCTTTTGTCCAATGCGATGGGCGCGATCGCTTGCTTGATCTTCCACCGCAGGATTCCACCAAGGATCCATGTGAATTACATAATCAGCAGCCGTGAGGTTTAACCCTGTACCACCAGCTTTAAGACTGATGAGGAAGACATCACCTTCACCCGCTTGGAATGCCTCCACGCGCTTTTTACGGTCTTTGGCGGGAGTACTACCATCGAGGTATTGATAGCTGATTTTTTGAGAATCGAGATAATCGCGAATGATATGTAGATGATCGACAAATTGACTGAAGACTAGCGCCTTGTGTTTGTTATCAAGTAACTCATTGACCACTTCACCAAAAAGTTGCAGTTTGGAACTGGGGAGAGGAATATCGGGGCGCACTAGCTTGGTATTGCAGCAAGCGCGGCGCAATTTCATGATTTCGGCGAGAACTTGCAAATGCTTTTGTCCTGCGTTGGCATTGGTATCGGCAAGTTTAGCGATCGCCTCACGACGGAGGGCTTCATAAAAGGCGAGTTCTTCCTTAGTAAGCTCTACTTGTAACGTCACTTCGGTACGCGATGGCAACTCTTGCAATACTTGATTTTTAGTGCGGCGGAGGATAAAGGGCTGAATTAACTTTTTGAGTTGATTACGGGCTTCTCTGTCTTGCGATCGCTCGATGGGATTGGCATAGTTAGTATTGAAGTTATCAAGAGAACCGAGCAATCCGGGATTAATAAATCTAAATAGATTCCAGAGTTCGCCGAGATGGTTCTCGATCGGTGTACCAGTGGTGATCAGTTTAAAACTGCTCTGCAAATTCATCGCCGCTTGCGATCGCTTGGTTGCCGTGTTCTTAATGGCTTGCGCTTCATCTAGTACAACGGTTTGCCACTCTACTTTAGCCAGCATTTCACCAACTTCCTCTTGTTGCATCAAACCATAACTACAAATCACCATGTCAAAGGGCTGGAGATTATCGAGAACCTTTTGGCGATCGCCTGTACCAAACACAATTATGTTAAGGGTGGGCGCAAATTTGGCGGCTTCACTGATCCAGTTCATACAGACGGAAGTGGGCGCAACAATCAGAGTAGATCCATGCGGTGCGCGGGTGAGAATCAGGGCTAAAGATTGCAAAGTTTTACCTAAGCCCATATCATCCGCAAGACAAGCACCCACTCCCCAATGGGCTAATCTAGCTAACCATTGGAAGCCTTCGATCTGATAGTCGCGTAATTCGGCTTGTAAGGTCGATGGTAACTGCGGCTCGAAGTTCCGCATTTCCTTAATTTTCTTAACATGGGCTTTCCAATGTTTATCGACTTTCAGATCATCAATTTCATCAACAAAGTCTTCGAGCGCTAAAGCAGCTAAGGGATGGAATCTGGTTCCTTTGCCATGTTTTTCGGATAGACGGCGAAACTCATCGAGGCGATTGCGGAACTGTTGGGTTAAGGCGATGAATTGACCATCACCGAGGGGAATAAATCGGCTAGGGGTTTTATCCAATAATTCCAATAGGCGCTGCATATCTAATACTTTGTCATCACCTAGTTTCAACTCACCTTCCGCCGCAAACCAATCACGACTTTGATTAATTGACATTCGGAAATCACCAAATCCAGCGCGATGACTGATTTTCATCTTCTCGCCTTCTGGCCATTCCAAGACAATGCGATCGCCTAATGCTTGCAGTTCTAGTAAGAGTTCTAAGCAAAATTCAGGATCATCAATTGTCCATTCGCTTTCAGTTTCTTCAAAATTACTGAGGGTTGGACAGGCGGCGATCGCCTCATTAGCGAGTTTTTTCTCTTCCTTGAGATTGCGTGTCGCTTGCAGACGCTTGCCATCAATTTCTGCTAGTACCGTTGTTCCGCCTGTTCCCGGACGATAGTAGGAACCCGCATTAGCAAAGGGTCGTGCTAGTACGGCAATTTTGAGACCGCCCCCTGATGGCAAAATATGGACATGGGGCTTGCTGTCCGATGGGACTTCTTCAGCATCGCTGACCCCACCGCCGATGTCAGAATGTACCGTCACAATCGAAGAGATCGAATGAATCGCTTCTAGTACTTTATCTTTCGCCGCCGCAGGAATTTCGAGACGATTTTTTCTGCCAATAATTTCGGTGATTTTCCGATGGGACTCGCTGACTTGCGTCACCTTGAGCCGCGTCGGACTTTCTTTGGTGATCACAAAACTTTGTCCATCCTTTAACTCTGGCGAAAATTCTAAAAATAGGCGATCGCCTTTTCCTGCTTTCACTAATAGCTCTGGTTCACCCTTGACAATATCCACACGAGTGGTCGGCGAGTCTTCCCAAAATACAAGAGGATGTCCAATTAAGGCACAGATTGTTTCTTCATCAAACTCATATTGCGACTGCCCATAGTATCCATAGGAAGAATAGGCTTGGATATGGGAACAGGCGATAATATCCTGTGGTGTTAGATAGGGAAACTCATGACTACTCTCTTTCAGACGTTTGAGAGCAATATTCCGTCCCGTACTCCAAACACCTTTGGCATTAATCTTCTGTTCCTTTGGTTGCACAGAATAACCACCCTTGACAAAGCTAATCAGCCATATTAGGCGTTGGGGAGAATTATTTGTGGCTTTACTGATTTCCTGTGGTGATTTGGTGAGATTGAGCAAGGCATTGAGACTGAGTTCCCAAGTTTCCTGTGGACGAATCAAATTCACAATTGTGGAAATATGATTCTCTTGACGGAGCTTTTGAGCGTGTTTTTTATGGATCGAATTAGGAGAGAGTTCACCTAATAGTTCCGCAGTTTCCATCGAGAGCCAATGATATCCAGCCGTCACCGATTGCTTGAGTAGGGGTTGCAAAATTCTAGACAAATCGATTCTGGCTTTCTCTGGATTGACCCAATAGAGACAAAGCGAACTAAAAAATGCTTCGAGGCAATGGTTTTGAGTGTGATCATGGAGATATTCATTACTCAGCAGATCCTTTTGGGGAATATCGCCTAGTTGAAACTTTAAAACCCTTTGCAGTCGGCTATAGGTCGTCTGTAGCCAATGATTAGTTTGTTTGACCATCAGCGCTGCATAGCCTTCGGCTTCGCGCATACTTTCCGCCGTTCCCTCTTGAATCAGCGCTAGCATGAAAAACAAACCTGCTTCACCACTAAAATAGATTTGGCGCTTACCCGTGGCTTTTCTAATCGATTTAAGCGATAGACGAAACTTTGTAATTGCGCCTTTAGGATCGCCCTTCAGAAAATATAACCAAGCTAGAAAACTATCTCCTGCTTCTTTATAGCTATCGGACAGACGATTATAAGCAGCCTCAGCAGTGGCTAAGTCGGCACGTAATAAACTCTGCTCGATCAAGACTAATAGTAGCGAGTCGGTACAGCGATCGCTTTGAGCCTGAAAGTTTTGATTGAGTAATTCCCAAGCCTGATCGGTGTTTTTTAACTTCAGCATTCCATTGCTGAGAATCGTGGCTAAACCGACTTCATAAAATTCGGGCTTTAAATTTTGAAACCATAAGGGATCAAAGGGATTATTGCAGACCTGAAATAGAATAATATCTAAAGTAATTTTTTGTTGCGAATAGCTGTATCGATAAAAATCATCAAATTGCTTCGCCACAAAATCCCAATCATTGCGGTAAATGCCAATCCTGACTTCCCGTACAAACTGAGATTCGCTCCTGAAACTACGCGAACTCGGCTTTCCATAGGCTGGGACTGGAAGCTTCGCCTCGATCGCAGCGACAATCTGCTCAAATGTGCCAATCTGAACTGCATCGCGTGCTGCAATATCAATCAAGAGGGCATTACACTGTGGTCCTTGAGAACGCTCCTGATTGAGTAAATTGAGTTTTAAGAGTTTATTGATATAGGGACTCAACGTCACATTGGATAAGGGCTTATTCTCCTTATCTCTGGCTCCAAGATGATTCAGGCAATCCAAAAATGTGGTGCGATTAACGGGGTCAAAGGCGATCGCAAAGGTTTGGATGATCAGTTTCTCTATCTCTGACAATTTGCGATAAAGCACTGTCAAGTTTTCATAGAGCTTGGTAGAATCAACTTGGAAATCAGGCATATCTAAAGTTTGGATTGTGATTGGAGAAATTGGCGATCATTGGCAAAAAACAAGTTAAATACTTTTATTGCCAGTACTAGCAAATGTTAATCCTACCAAAAATCTGGATTTCACAACAGGATTAAGTAGCTAGGCATAAGTAAACTTAAAACCTAGAAGCTTGTGCCGCCCGCTACGCGGGCGGCACAAGCTCTGGTTTTAGTTTTTAACTATGCTGAGCTACTTAATGTTAATGCGTCACAAATTTTGTCGTTACCAAAAATGCAACTGATTAACTAACCCTTGTAAAGGGTGACAAACTTAATATCAGGAAATATTAACAGCTTGCCGAACTGCGTAGATTCAAGGATGCAGAAGGCATTGAGGAGCGAATTACCATGAAATCGATCAAGCCTATTTATATTGCGATACCTGTAGCGATCGCCCTTGCAGGTGTCATTGCTCATCGCACCTTAGCACAGTCTAATTCCATCAATAAACCTCTACAAACTCCTACAGCTATGATTACTTCAGGAATTATTGAACCAGTTAGCGATCGCAGTTTGAGCAGTGTTCCTAACCCCAATGACAGGGAGCGACCTGTCGGCGGTCTGTATGTGCAAACACCCGATCGCAAACAGCAACCCTTCACGCTCACCAATACCGATGTCAAGGGCAAAATATCAGGCAATATTTCGCGAGTAGAAGTTACCCAGACTTTTCAGAATCCCTATGACAAGCCGCTAGAAGCAATTTATGTATTTCCATTGCCCGATCAAGCTGCTGTCGATGATATGGAAATTAAGATCGGCGATCGGGTGATTAAAGGGAATATCAAAAAACGTGAAGAAGCTAAGGAAATCTATGAACGAGCCAGACAAGAAGGACGCACCGCAGGTCTCCTAGAGCAAGATCGGGATAATATCTTCACGCAATCTTTGGCAAATATTAAACCAGGGGAACAAATCAAGGTCACGATTCGCTATACCGAAAGCTTGAAATTTGAGCAGGGTGATTATGAATTTGTCTTCCCGATGGTGGTTGGTCCGCGCTATATTCCAGGAGCCGCGATTGACTCAAAGGGCAATACGAACCAAGTACCTGATGCTTCGCGCATTAATCCACCGATTGTCAAACCAGAAACGCGATCGGGCAATGATATTAGCGTCAGTTTACAAATTGACGCAGGTGTTCCCATTCGCAATCTCTATTCCACTTCCCATCGCCTTGACGTGAAAAATAATGGCGAAACTGTAGAATTGCAACTTGCTAAGGGCGATAACATTCCCAATAAGGATCTGATTGTCCGTTATAAGGTCAGTGGCGATCGCACTACGCCCACAATTCTGACCACAACTACCGATCAAGGCGCACACTTTGCTACTTATCTGATCCCTGCGATCGCCTATCGTGCCGATCAAATTGTGCCTAAGGATGTAGTTTTCTTGATGGATACGTCAGGTTCCCAATCTGGCGATCCGATTGTGAAGTCACGGGAACTGATGCGCCGCTTTATCAATGGCTTGAATCCTAACGATACCTTTACGATTATTGATTTCTCCAGCACTACCCGTCAGCTTTCCAGCTATCCATTGCAAAATAATGCGATCAATCGCCAGAAAGCGATGAACTACATCGATCAAGTTGATGCCAATGGTGGTACAGAACTCATGAATGGAATCAATGCGGTTACAAATTTCCCTGCCGCCAGTGATGGCAGAATTCGCAGCGTGGTCTTGATTACCGATGGCTACATTGGCAATGACAATGAAGTGATTGCCACAGTGCAGAAAAACCTCAAACAGGGAAACCGTCTCTACAGCTTTGGTGTGGGTAGTTCCGTTAACCGTTATTTGCTAGAACGGTTTGCCGAAGTCGGTCGTGGTACATCGCGAGTAGTTCGTCAAGATGAACCCACCCAAGCGGTCGCGGAGAAATTCTTCCGTCAGATTAATAATCCTGTCCTCACAAATATTCAAGTAAAATGGGAAGGGGACGGTGCGGCTCCTGAAATCTATCCTAGCAACGCTCCCGATCTCTTTGCGGAGCAGCCTCTAGTTCTGTTTGGCAAAAAAAGCGATCGCGCTAATGGCAAGCTCAAAATTACAGGTATCGCCGCAGGTGGTGAACGCTACGAACAAACCCTTGACGTAAATTTCGAGAATGGTAATAGTAATCTCGGTATTGCTCAACTGTGGGGACGCGCCCGCATCAAAGACTTGATGAATCAGATGTTTGGCGGTGAAGTCAAATCTTTGGTGGATGCTGTCACCCAGACTGCCCTCAACTATCGCTTGCTATCGCAATATACCGCTTTTGTGGCGGTAAGTGATGAAGTGCGCGTCAGTCCTGATGGTGGCAAAGTCACCGTCCAAGTTCCTGTTGAATTACCTCAAGGTGTCAGCTATGAAGGCATTTTTGGTAGCGCCCCCACGTCACGCTCTACCACAGCCAATGCTCCATCTCCTTCGATCGCACCATCTCAAACTCAAAATTTTAGTACCACAAGTAAACTACAAGGACAGGTCATTATTCCCATCAAGCCCACAGGTAAGGATCAACTACAAACTAGACTGAGAGTTGATAAGAATGATGCTGCTAGCGAATCAGCAAAGGTAGCGCGACAAGCTCCTACTTCCCAAGTTCAAGTGGTTAGCATTACGGGTCTGACTGGTATTGACGTGGCAACTGCTCAACAAGCGATCGAGCAACAATTGCGATCGCTGCAAGTTCCTGCTGGCTTGAATGGTGTTATCGTTCTAGAGATGCCAATCCAAAATGGTAGATTGACTAGATTCATTTTTGATGATGTTGCTTCGACAGTGAAGGATAAAACTTTAGTGGAACTACTGAAGCGATCGCTCCAAAATGTTGTATTACCATCCACCGCTACAGGTACAGTTCGCCTGACTTTAAATGTGACATCTATCAAATAAAGTCATTAAAATTAAAACAAGAGAGTTACGCTGCATCTCTCTTGTTTTAATTGCCACTATTTTCATTAATGCATTCCAGCAATTCTAAATTAAGAACTATTTTGCGCCATTTCAGCGATCAATCGAATTATTAATAATCGGAAACTACAGTTTCTGTAAGAATTTCAAAACTGTCAAATTTTTAATTTGGAATTGTTGAATGAACCCTACAAGATCGGGGATCACGCTAAATATATAAACGATTAAGCTATTTTTCCAAAACGGTAGCTACGTGCCTTATCAGCCGCAACTACGATTCTTTCAATATCTACAGGTGCTAGTGAATGTCCTCGGTTTTTAGCGCAACAATGTAACTTCTCTGTAGCACCAAATAATACAAGACCTAAAGTATTACATTCAGAGCAATATGCCCAATAACGAGCATCGCTAACAATATAGCAAAATTCATTATTACCATATTTATCATTATAAAATAGCCCATAACAACCACTCATATTATCCTGATCTACCTTCCAAGGGTCTTGTGGTTCACCCCAAAGAATAAATAAATCTTTTGTAGTGGCTTCAACGGCAATCCAACACTTATCACGCTCTGCATCAGTTGGTTTAAGCGGCTTAATTTCCAGAAAGCAATCTAAAATCGGTAAAAAAAAGTCAGGTAAATAGCATTCTTCTAGGACTTACGCATTGACAAAATAGTAAAGATATGATGATTGTAAAGCAAGCGTTTATCTGATGGTGTTGGAGTGAGAGAACAGTCAAAACCCTCAACAGCTAAGTGTAATTGCAACCTCTACACTTTATATTTGCTGGCTGAACCAAAGTATGTGAGTTGTCTGCGCCTAGCGGAGATCATGTCAGAGTTGAGTCACGACAGTGTGAACCGTTTTTTATTGCGGGAAAATTACACACCCCAAGACTTGTTTGACGAGGTGAAAGGGGAACTTATTTTTGAAGGAGGAACAGCGAGTATTGATGATAGTGTCGTGGATAAGCCTTACCGTGACCTCAAAAGAACAGAGTTATTGGGATACTTTTGGTCAGGGAAACACAAACGAACCGTTAAGGGTCTCAACCTGATTACCTTGTATTACACCGATATAGCAGGAAACGCATATCCAGTGAACTTTCGGATTTATGATAAACAGGAGGGCAAGACTAAAAACGACTATTTTTTAGAGATGATGAGACAAATCCGAGACTGGGGTCTGAAGCCGAATTGGGTGACGGGTGATAGTTGGTATGCAAGTCTTGAGAATCTGAAATTCCTCAGAAACGAGGGGGTAGGTTTTCTAGTTGGAGTTGCCAACAATCGTAAAGTTTCTCAAGAACAAGGCAAAGAAGTTCAGATACAAACCTTGGAGATTACTGATAGTGGGTTAGTGGTCTATCTCAAAGAATTCGGCTGGGTCAAGGTGTTTCGTCAGGACTTCAAAAACGAAGCTCGATATTACATCCTTCACCTCCAAGATTTAGAAGCACTCAAACAACTCACTCGCATAGAGTTCAAACAAGTCCATGACAGACATTGGCAAATTGAATGTTTCCACAGGGTTATCAAGCAAGTTTGTAATATTGAGCGCTTTCAGGTCAGGGATACACAAGCGATTCGTAATCATTTCTTTTGCTCCCTCCGTGCTTTTGCCAAGTTACAAAAGATGCGAATTGATGGCTTAATCGATAATTTGTATCAGGTATCGAGGGATTTATTTATACCTGTCATTCGTCAATTTATCTTGGAAAATCTCACACAATCTGTCTCAGTTTGACTTCATATCTCGCTATTTCTGTCAATGCGTAAGTCCTATCTTCATTTTCATTTTTAAAACCTTCTGGTTCATACTGCCAAACAATGCCTAATTCATCCATGAATACAGCCCATTTAGCTTCTAGACGAGAGCGAAACCATTTTCCCTTGTAGTAAGTTTCTATTATAGTTGTCATAAATTCAATCTATTTAATCTACATTATTAAAATAAAAGTCTCTTACAAAAATCATCCAATTGGATAGATTAGTCAAAAAATAATTTTTGACTAATCTATAAAAGCCTTTTTCTAAAAAAATTATTAACTACATGATCTTTGGGGAGAGCCTCAAATGACGTATTCTCGTTGATTTATATTTATGGCACTCTGACAATGTGTAAGTCCTAAAATAATAAATCGATATTTTCTTGAATAGAAGCAGCAGATGTATGGAGTGCCGCAATCTCGGCATCTGTTAACTTCAGTTCTACAACTTTTTCTACACCTTGTCGCCCTAACTGCACTGGCACACCCATAAATATATCCTTTAAGCCATACTCACCCGTCAGATAAGCTGCCGCAGGGAAAACACGATGACGATTGCTGATGATTGCTTCCACCATTGTATAGGCGGCGGCTGATGGTGCAAAATAAGCGCTGCCATTGTGCAGTAACTTCACAATTTCTGCCCCACCATTGCGAGTTCTCTCGATTAATCTAGCGATCGCCTCCTCTGACAATAACTCTGTAAGCGGAACCCCATTCACTGTTGATAGGCGGGGTAAGGGCAGCATCAAGTCACCATGTCCACCCAAAACTGTGGCATAAATATCGCCACTGGATATGCCTAATTCCATCGAGATAAAAGTTTGAAATCTTGCCGCGTCTAGAACTCCCGCCATGCCAAGTACCCTCTGAGGTGGTAAACCACTCTCTTTCCAAGCCAGATAGGTCATTACATCCAGCGGATTTGTAACTATGAGAAAAATTGCATTGGGAGAGAAGGCGATCGCCTGTTGTACGACATCTTTCACAATGCCTGCATTAATCTTCAGCAAATCATTGCGACTCATGCCCTCCTTGCGCGGTAAACCTGCGGTGATCACAATGACATCAGAATCTTTAGTATCGCTATAGTCATTAGTCCCAATTATTTGGCGATCAAGATTAGAGATCGTATGAGCTTGTGCCAGATCGAGGGCAATTCCTTGCGGTTTGCCTTGGACAATATCGCACAAGACTACATCTGCTAAATTTTGCTTAGCAATGCGCTGAGTCAACATCCCACCGACATTGCCCGCACCGATGACAGTGACTTTAGGCGATCGATAATCTTGAATTTGTGTCGTCATAAAATTTGTCTCTTAAAAAAATCGCCTAGTTTTACCTTAACAGCAGGGAATTGATAACTTTGTTCAGATCGTGCAAAAAAATTAGAGGGCGTGCTTAGGCACGCCCTCTAATTTTTTTAAAACTTAATCGTCCGCCGATGGGCAGCAACAGACTCAACTAAGCCGATCGCCATAAAGTTCGCCAGTAAGGCTGATCTTCCATAACTCAGCCAAGGCAACGGAATCCCAGTCACAGGCGCAACGTTAATATTCATGCCAATATTTACAAAGGTTTGAAATAGCACAAAGGAAAATACACCGATCGCTAAAAGTGAGCCGAAGTTGTCCCGTGCATTCACGGCAATCACCAGCAAGCGCCAGCAAATGCCTACAAACAATAACAATACGCACATACAACCAATAAAACCGAACTCTTCACCGATCGCCGAAAAGATGAAATCCGTGTGTTGTTCAGGAATGAAATTTAGCTGTGTTTGTGTACCCTTGAGCCAACCCTGACCAAATAGCTTTCCTGCCCCGATCGCAATTTTGGACTGGATGACGTGATAGCCTGCACCGAGGGGATCTTGGTTAGGATCGATAAATAGCAATAGTCGCTTTTTTTGATAATCATGGAGAACATTCCACAATAAAATTCCTGCTTGACCTGATACCAAATTGACCACCACCGCAATCACGGTGCTGACCACCCGAAACCAAGGTAGAGATACCCAAGCGGCTACCCCCATCAGGATTACCCAAACAATCCATGCGGGTAAATACAGTGAAAATAGGACTGCCGAAACAATGGGCGAAAAAATTAGCAACAACCAGCCCAAGCTTGCCCCTGCCCAATAGAGCATTCCAATCGTGATCGCCGCAAATACTAACGCTGTTCCCAAATTCGGTTGCAAAAATATCAAAATCCAAGGTGGCAAAGTCACCCATGATACTTTCAGAGCATCAATCGGACTCTGAATCGGGCGATCGTGCATTACCGCTGCCAGAGAAATAATGATCCCCACCTTGGCAAATTCTGAAGGCTGAATATTAAAACCACCAATCGTGATCCAGCGCTCTGCTCCTAAAGCAGTTGTACCGATCGCCAGCACCAAAATCAAAGATAAGTTAGTAATCGCATAGGTAACCCAATGCAAACGCAGCAACTGGTCATAATGCGATCGGGCGATCATAAACATCGCTGTTAGTCCCACTGCTCCTGTCACCCAATGTTGCCACCATTCAGTCCGCCTAGAACTAAAGTCTGAACTATAGATGGCAATGCCACCAATAATCATTAATACAATTGGGAACACCAATAGCAACAGATCGGCATCACGCCACTCACGTTTGATATTTTCCCAACTTGGTAGTTCTAAACCCTTTACGATCATAAATTCAGCACTAAGTAGCAAAGCTAGGATCTATTTTAATAACCAACTAAACAAATCTTTAACTTTTATCTGAATTTCACCTACTTCTCTAAAACTAATATGCCCATCATGCCATTAGCGATCGCGTAATGTTTTGCTTGCGTAAATCCTGCGGCTTTGGCAAGTTTTACCTGCTCGGAACCGATGGGAAATCGAGCTAGGCTCGGCGCAATATAGGCATATTCCTCAGTCATCTTAAAGCGATCGGCTAAGGGAACAACTACTCGATCTAGATAAAAATCTTGAAAAGCTTGCATCAGGCGATCGCTAGGACGATGAAAGTCTAAGATGGCGGCTTTTGCGTTGTTTTTTAACACCCGATGTAATTCTGATAAGCATTGGGGAATATTTGTCACATTTCGCAATCCATAGGCTAAGGTCGCTCCATCAAATTTCTCATCGGCAAAGGGTAAGCTCAACACATTTCCCTGCTGCCATCGGATTGTTTTTTGAATACTCGGTAAATAGTTGTGAGCTTTTTGAGCCGCGATCGCTAATAGCTCTTGTGAAAAATCTACCCCGATCACTTGACCCGTTGGTGCAACTTGTCTAGCTAACAAAGCCGTCATGTCTCCAGAACCACAACAGAGATCTAGCCATTGTTCACCCTGTTTTGGTTCACACCAACGCAATGCCATCTTTTTCCAGATGCGGTGCTGACCTAAGCTCAGGAGATCATTAAAGCGATCATAAACAGGGGCAATGCGATCGAAAATCTGTTGAATATCAGTTTCCGAAGGTTGAGACATGATTTTACCTAAAACTTACAGCAATTATAATCATAAGGAGTGACGGTGCTTTGCGCTGCCCCTCTCTTTGGGGTTTTGCTTGGCTATGGCTCCAAAGATAAAAATGGCAACGCCATTTTTATCTTTGGTATCAGCACTATCGCTGAATCTATAGGCATCAGTTTTGTCAGCGTGTAACAATGTCATACTAGATATTGGCAGTACAACCTTTGCCCTACCTATGCAAAAACTTTGGTCTAGTAAAAGCAAGCGATCGCAACCATTGCCATCCGCAAATGAAGATCCATCTGCACCAGTAATAGAGGATAGTCCGCAAGAAGACCCTGATCATCTCAAAAAAACCTTTCCGTGGAAAGTTGCGGCTCCTTGGTTGTTTTTTGTGTTAGGGGTAAGTGGTGTGGTGATCGTCTCAATCATAGGCTTACAGTATCTCACTGCTCCCGATGCAACTCCAGATAGTGAACTCGCTTGTAAGGCTCAAATTAGCGGTGATTGGCAAACACCTTTTGGGAAAGTAAAGTTGCAAGAGGAAAATGATAATTTAATTTCTGGAAAGTATGAATATGTGAATTTTGAGCGTGGCAAAATTGTCGGTGAATTGACAGGTAAGTTGAGTAATAATGTGGTTACCTTTAATTGGCAAGAAACTCCTAAACAACAGCCAAAACAGCAAGGTAAAGGGATTTTAGTCTTTGCTGAAGGCTGCAAAGAATTTTATGGTAGCTATGGGGTAGGGGAAAATACCAATAATTTTGGTAATTGGCAAGGTTCTCGCATAACCAAATAATCCTTTCTGATCAAGGTTTGTTTATATAGCAGAAGCGAGTGGTAATGAAAAGCCCTGCCATTCCCTTCTGGGATTTTGATTTGTCATAATGCTAATAATGCCGACAACTTAAAAAATGCGATAATCACCGTAGGGGAAATTTAGAATTAAGTCTAATTTATAACTTGTAGAAATTACGCAAAAGCACTTCAAAGCTCTTGTTTTACCACAGTAAAAATTCATGATTTCCAAAGACAATTCATAGATTTTTACTATATTTTGACACCTTACATAAGTCCTCTTCTTTTTAAGTGAGAAATTACTCATTTAAAAGTCTTTATATCACTCAATATTCAGGTCTTCATATATGACCGTTTCTGCTTATTTATTACTTATTGAAACTAGCGTCATCCTCGACACAGATGCAAATACTTGGCAAGCGATCGCCAATTTAGGTAAATGTTTTGTACCAGAAGTTGTCGCCCTTGAAATCAAAAATGTCGCTAATGGTAAAGTCGATGGCAATGAATCTACTGCGAAACAATTTCAAAATTTATTGCCGAAACTAGGCTGGCAGATTACACCTTTAACCGCCAAACATCCAGACCTATTGCCAAAGACTAGCCAAAACCTTAGTCGTAAGGCAAAATTAATTTTGAATACTGCTCAAGGTGCTATTGGTGTCGCCCATGCCTATCCCCAAAAATGTATTGTTTTAATTTCTGATGAAATATTATTACGCGATCGCATTGCCAAACTCGACTACAAAAATCTCTGTGCAATTCCCTCAGCGATCGCCCGTCAATGGTCTCGCAGCGACCAATTACCGCCAATTGTCCAAAAAATAATCACATATTTAGCAACTCAGCGATCGTCAACAGATCTGCAATCCGTCGGTCAACCTCCTACGATGGAGTTAAAACCGACCAATTCCCACGCCAAATTAGATCAAAATACTTCAGTTTCGCGGCAACCATCTAGTTCCAAAAATGGGTTGAATTATAGACAAATCACGATAAGTCTTGTGAAATTTGGTCTAAGCACAGCATTTTTAGTTACGATTTTATTGTTTGGCTGGCAGCTAGCGCAGCCCCAACAATTTCAACAGTTCTGGAAAAAAATGGGTTTACCAACTTTACCGAAGACAACAATTTCCCCCAAGTCACCACCGCAACATTAACAAATTGATTCCCTCCATTTCACAAATTAAAGATACTGTTGACAAATAGGGATGCAAATCATGGAAATTGGCGATACCAAACTAGAATCATTAGAACTAATCGATAAACTCAATGAGATCGGTATAGCCCTCTCAGCAGAAAAAAATACACCAATGCTGCTGGAGATGATTTTACGTGGGGCAAAGACAATTTTAAATGCTGATGGGGGGACACTGTATCTGGCAACAGAAGATAAAAAGTATCTCCAGTTTGAAATCATTATGAATGACTCCCTCGGCATTATGATGGGGGAAAAGCTAGGGGAACCAATTACTTTTGATCCTTTGCCTTTATACGATGAACTTGGCAATCCTAATAACACGATGGTAGCGGCTCACGCGGCTTTGTACAAAAAAACAATTAATATTCCTGATGCCTATACGGTTGACACTACTGAAGGGTTTGACTTTTCGGGAACCAGATCTTTTGATACGAAGACAGGCTATCGCTCGCAGTCATTTTTGACCTTGCCGATGCTCAACCATGAAAATGAGTTGATCGGTGTTTTGCAATTGATTAATGCCAAAAGCCCTTACGATAATCGGATTATTGAATTTTCTAAGACGGCTCAACGTATTGCTGAGTCATTAGCATCCCAAGCGGCGATCGCCTTAACTAATAACAAATTAATTGGTCAGTTTCGCGAACTATTCGAGTCATTTATTAATTTAATTTCTGAAGCGATCGATAAAAAATCGCCTTACAATGGCGCTCACTGTCGGCGCGTACCGACTTTGACGATGATGATTGCTGATGCTGCTTGTAAAGCAAATTATGGTATTTTTAAAGACTTTGAGTTAGATGAGGATGAAAGATATGAACTGAAAATTGCAGGACTTCTCCATGATTGTGGTAAGGTAACCACCCCTGTCCATGTAATTGATAAAGCAACCAAACTTGAAACAATTTTTGATCGGATTCACTTAGTAAACACTCGTTTTGAAGTACTGAAACGGGATGCAGAAATTAGTTTTCTCAATCAAAAAATGGCAGCGATCGAATCTGGTCATCTCAGTATTATTCCTGAACTAGAAGCCGCTTTACAACAAAAACTTGCTCAATATTCTAGCGATCAAAGTTTTCTCCGTGTTTGTAATATTGGTGGCGAATTCATGTCGGATGATTACAAAGAAAGACTTCAGCAAATTGCTCAATATCGTTGGATTGATCCCCAAGGCGTAGAAACCAATTTCTTGACTGAGAACGAAGCCTACAACCTAAATATTTCCAGAGGAACCCTGACTGCCGAAGAGCGTAAAATCATTAATGATCACATTTCGGTCACAATTGAAATGCTTGAGCAGTTACCCTATCCCCGCAATCTTCGCCGTGTACCAGAATATGCTGGTGGTCACC
The DNA here is from genome assembly GCA_963703315.1 of uncultured cyanobacterium. Taxonomy (GTDB): domain Bacteria; phylum Cyanobacteriota; class Cyanobacteriia; order Pseudanabaenales; family Pseudanabaenaceae; genus Pseudanabaena. The sequence continues at coordinate 1,685,900 of OY969811.1, forward strand.
ATGAGCGCATGGATGGTAAGGGATATCCTAAAGGACTCACCCGCGAGCAGATGTCTTTACCTGCAAGGATGATGGGAATAGCGGATATTTTTGAAGCTCTAAGTGCCAAAGATCGCCCTTATAAGAAGGGGAAAACTTTGACCGAATGCCTTCAGATTCTCGGCAAGATGAAATTAGGAGGTCACATTGATCCCGATCTATTTGATTTGTTTGTCAGTGAAAAAGTTTATTTGCGTTATGCCAATGAATATCTCGATGCCGATCAGATTGATGAAGTAGATGAAAATCAGATTCCAGGATACACTCCTCCCTTTGCGTACTTTTTTGAAACTTAGGGACTCGCCGTAAAATAAAGAATCAATTTTTTGTGTCGCGGCGAAGCCGCGACACAAAAAATTGATTCTTTATCAAATTGCAAAGATTATTTCCATAAAAAATTGATTTTGTACTTATTTATGTTTGCTCAGTTTCGCTCTCAATATCCTCAAGGGCGCATCCAAACCGAGATGCTCTCTAAAATTGATGGTCTTCATGCCTTTAGAGCGATCGTCTCTCAAGGTGATGCGATCATGGGTACGGCTACGGCTGTCGATAGTGATCTCGAAATAGCTGAAGATCGGGCGATCAAAAGAGCCTTAGCGATCGCGGGGATTTCCTTTGACAATGCTTTTGATAATAACTACGGCGGCTATGGCGGGCGATCGCCAATGCTCACGCAGGTCTCTCGCGAACCAGCTACCGTTAACTCCTTACCGTCAGCAAATTTTAATGTTGTAGGAAATTTGGGATCGGGAACTTTAGGATCTGGAAATAACGATTCACATCCAGTCACCCATACCACGCATACAATTCAATCCGAGCCAGCCCTAGACTATGCTAGTGACTATGGGACAAATGATTATACTTCTGAAACTAATCTTAGTTATGCCCCCAGTACTGATGTAGCTGCTGTCGTACCGCCGAGTCCATCTGCACCGATCAAAACCTCAGCCCCACAAATTGCTCCTGAACCCGTCGATCTATCTGATGCAATTTCTAAAATTGATGTGGAGATGGAACGATTAAGCTGGACAAAGATACAGGGGCGTGATTATTTAGTACGGACTTTTGATAAGAAATCCCGTCAGCAACTGACTAATGATGAGTTATTACAATTTCTCAGCCATTTAAAATCTTTGCCCACACCACATCGACAAGCAGCCAATGACGATTTCTTCTAAACTAAGTTACGAAAAATGCGCTTTGCGTGTTTTGATAAATCCAAGACATTCTTAAATAATGAAATCTCTGAATTTTCAAGAAGAACTTAGTCTCCTGATTCGTTCCAAATGTCCGATCATTTATGTGGTGACATGGGAAGAAGAGCGTGCTGAAAAAGCGATCGCCCAAGTTGCCAAGGAATGCGGTCCCCCACGTCAGATGATGTATTACGATCTGGTACGTGGGTTTGAGCATAACCAAGAAGGCAAAAATAATCTGCTTCAAGCTCTGCAAATTGTCGAAAATAGCGATCGCCAAACCGCCACTATTTATATATTTCGTGATTTACATCGGCGTTTAGCCTCACAACGTCTTGATGAAATTTTGGTGCGTCAACTTCGCAATCTCTATCGCAGTTTTCGCAATTCTCGCAAAACTCTAATTTTATTAAGTCCTTTACTAGAGATGCCGTCGGAACTCGAAGAACAGGTAGCGGTTCTCTATTTCCCATTGCCTGAAACTATCGAAATTCGCCACATCATCGAGCAGATGATTCCCCCTGATCAGTTGCGAATGGAAGGGAATAGTCTGGAGCAATTAGTGAAAGCTTGTATGGGCATGACCCGCGATCGCATTTGTCATACGCTTTCTAAATCAATTGTGCAGAAACATTTTCTCAATGAGTCAGATATTGATCGCGTTCTGATTGAGAAACAAAAGCGGATTCGGCAAACGGAGTTTCTAGAATTTTTTACTCCTAATGAAACTCTAGACAGCATTGGTGGTTTAGATAACTTCAAGCTTTGGCTAATGCAGCGTCAGCAAGCTTTTTCGGATGAAGCCAGAGCTTTCGGCTTGCCAAATCCACGCGGGGTTTTGTTGCTGGGCATTCAAGGCACAGGCAAAAGTCTTTGTGCTAAGGCGATCGCGAATTTGTGGCGCTTACCGCTATTGCGATTGGATGTAGGTCGTCTATTTGGTAGCCTAGTTGGTCAGTCCGAAAGCCGCACCCGTCAAACAATTCAACTAGCAGAAGCCCTTGCACCTTGCATTCTCTGGATTGATGAAATTGATAAAGCCTTTGGAGGTATTTCTAATAGTGTCGGCGATTCAGGAACTAGTCAGCGTGTACTCGGAACATTGTTGACATGGATGCAGGAGAAATCTAGCCCTGTATTTGTGGTAGCGACAGCAAATAATATTCATGCTCTGCCGCCTGAACTATTACGCAAAGGTCGATTTGATGAATTGTTCTTTATCAATTTACCTACTTATGAGGAACGCAAAGAAATATTCTTGCTCCATCTCAAGCGGTTTCGCCCAACAGAATTACGCAATTTTGATATCGATCAAATGGCAGCGATTTCTAAGGAATTTAGTGGTGCAGAAATAGAACAGGCGATCATCGAAGGGATGTATCGTGCTTTCCATGAACAACGCGATGTGAATACGGAAGATATTTTAGGTGCAATCAAGGAAACCTATCCCTTGGCTAGCACTGCGAGAGAGCAGATTAGCTTTATGCAAGCATGGGCAACTCAAGGCAGGGCAAGAAGTGCTTCGCGAGGTGAGGTTATTGATATTAGCGATAAGTCTAACGGTAAATTGGGGGATATGAGTATCGTTGAACAGGCAACTAAAGCGATAATCGAGAAGTCAATTGATCTCTCTCTAGAAAAATCCAAGAACAAACATCGCCCTTTACCTCTGCCCCCCTTACCGCAAATTAAATCCCATTCTGACTCATGACATCTCATCCTGCACCTTCTTCATCTGATAGCCCAGATTTGCCTCAGTTGCAGGCAATCAAGGCGCATTTGGATTTGGTGTTGTTGGCACTGGAGGCTCTCACGGGACTTGGCTCTGATGAAATGCTGGCAGTTGCCGAAAAGTTGGGTTTAGAGGAGATTTTAAGCGATCGCATTACGCTGTGGCGGTTACGTCAGGCTAGCCCATTACGCAAAGGGAAGGGACGCAAAAAATTGGATGTGGATGAAGCGAGGGCGATGACTTTGATTAGTTGTACCTTGGCATCTCAACAACAATTCGCGATCCGTAATGCTGTGGCTCAGTTAGAGAAATGCACAGCCCGCAAACGTTTACCCTATCGCGAACCGATCTTGGGTGATTACCTTGATCGGTTTAATACTCTCTATCAAGAACGGATGGAGGAAGAAGAACAAGCTAAGCCTGATGTAATTCAGCGTTTAGCTTTGAAGTTATTAATCGATTTATTGTTTTACAGTTCTCAAATCGGTTCCCGTCGTTTGTGGGTGGCGCTATTTGAGCGATCGCAATAACCGCTCAGATGACTCCTGCATAAAAACACAGATTGTAGTCCTAGCTTACAAAAAAAGAGGAGCGCGATCGCGCTCCTCTTTTTTAATTAGTCTTCATCATCAAAATCATCGTCATCTTCTTCATCGTCATCATCATCGAATTCCACATCATCATCCACTAGCTCATCATCAAAGCTGCGACGACTACGAGGTTTATCAACGACGCGAATTGGTTCAATTCGAGGCTCAATGATTTGGTAATTACGAGCAGTGTTGTCATCAATGATCACATCATCGGCTTCTTCGTCATAGCCGAGATCTGGCTCATAGCCATTATCAACTTCCACAATCGGCGTATCGTAAGCATTAAAGCCCGTACCCGCAGGAATCAAACGACCGATGATCACATTCTCCTTCAAGCCGCGTAACCAGTCAGACTTACCTTCGATCGCTGCTTCCGTAAGCACACGAGTTGTCTCTTGGAAACTAGCTGCCGAGATAAAGCTGTCAGTATTTAAACTGGCTTTAGTAATACCCATCAACACAGGCGTATAGTCCGCAGGTGCACCGCCTGTAATCTCCATCGCTTCGTTGATTTGTTCCACTTGATGCAGTTCTACCAACTCACCAGGGAGACGGGTAGTATCACCACCATCCTCAATTCGTACCTTCGAGGTCATCTGTTTGACGATTACTTCGATGTGCTTATCAGAAATGTCAACACCCTGAGATTGGTATACAGACTGAACTTCATTCATCAAGAACTCTTGTACTTTCTGCAATCCAAGCAGAGCCGCTTGTCTTACACCCAGCGATTCTTTATAGGCTTGATAGTAAATATCGAGAATATCATGGGGATTCGCAGGACCATCGGTGAGTGCCTCCCCAGCCGCAACACGCTGACCATCGGAGACAATTACACTCTGACCCACATTAAAAGAATAGTCATCATCGAGGGTTCCATTCTCTCCCAGAATTTTCACTTCAGGGTTGTCATCAGAGTCATAAGTAACTTGAGCAGTACCTGAAGTACGAGCTAGTACACACATTTCCTTGGGTTTACGGGCTTCAAGGAGTTCTTCAATCCGAGGTAGACCTTGGATAATGTCTCCTGTTTTGGCACGTTCAAATACAAGGAGCGCGATGTTATCACCCCGTTGTACAAGGTCTGCGTCATGAATCTGTAGCAAGGCTCCAGGAGATACCAGATAAGGACGACCAATCCGAAATACGACCGAGCCATTTTCAACTCTCAGTACTTGTCCCGACTCTTCCGTAATTATGCCTTCACCAATTTCATCACCCGATCGCAACAAATCACCTACTTGAACTGTGGGGTTAGGGCAAGGTGTGGTAATACAATCTGCCTCAGTCACGATTAGTAAACGACGGACAACTTCCGAGCCTTGGCGAATTCCGCGAATTTGCCCAGGACGCTTACAGAGAATTTCGGTACGTGCCACGACTGCACCAGGATCAATGCGATCGCCATCATTTACCAGCAAACGAGTACGGGAATTACTATGAGCAGGATCGCCAGAGTTATCTTGACGGATTACCAAAGATTCGAGAATTACTAGTTGCAAACGCAAGCTACCAGGATCTTTGTCGTTAGGAATAAACTCAATGTCGGCAGCCAATTGAGGTGCATCGGTGTCAACTTCTAATAGCAATTGAGTTTTGAGTAGCTCCACGCTATCGATCGCCTTCACGCGATCGCCATCCTTGTAAGGAATGCGTTGGACAGCACGTAACCCAATGGAACGACCTTCTTGGTTAACCGATTCTTGACTAGGAACTGTTGGTACATCAGGGACTTGGTACTCTTCCACAGGACGCAAAAGCAATGCTGGTCCTTCCGTTGAATCTAGATATTCCACATACCGCAATTCAGGCGAAGTCAAACCGGGCATGATTTCAGTGCCAGGGTAAGCCAAAGAACCATTCTTTTGCATGGCGGTTTGAGGATCATCCACCAAGTGTAAATCACCTGGTTTGATCACAATCTCGCGCAAAATGTCATTTTTCTGGAATACTTCGACCACCCCTGCGGTTTGGCTGAAGATATCCTTAACAACTTCTGTACCAGCCTCAATGAACTGATTTTCTTCCACCATCAACAGCGAAGCATCTTTGTTTACTTCATGGGTTTCTTCAGGAACCCAGAGCAAAGTACCGCCCTTGACGACTTCATAACCCTGTTTGCCCTTACTGCGCTTGGCAACTTCCACACCAGCAAACTTAATGATACCGCCACTCTTAGTGTGATAAGTATCATCAATCAGTTCCGCAACCACCTGATTATTAGTGAGCTTACTACCGGGGGAAGCTTTGAGAGAGAAGCTTTGACCGCCTTGGGTTTCCAGAACATAATGCTCACGCCCTTGATAGCTCTCTTCTTTAACGATCGCCTGATCAAGAATTACCGAAGCCGTAATAATTTCTACTTCACGGTTATGGCGACTATCTTCTTCACTCAGACGGACAACACCGCCATGCTCAGTGATCAAACGGGTTTCGGCAAGGACATCACCTTCTTGAACTTGAGCCTCATTTTTAACAGTGGGTTCTGCCCCTGGTGGCAAATCATAGACTTCACCAGCCAAGACCCATACTCGACCTTTTTCACCACGAGCGACATAGCTGGTGTTACCTTGACGGTCTTTCTTCTCTTCGATCGCTAGATCCGAGAACAATACTTCACCAGCTAAGCCTGTATTTAGGGCTTTAGTCGCCTTTTCCGTAGTTTTACGCGAAGTCTTACCTGTTGCTGAAACCTCAGCCATCATCTGAGACTTAGTGACTTTCTCGCCATCGCGCACCAATAGAGTAGAACCTTGCGTAACCGCATAACTACGCTTACCTTCAGCCCCTTCGAGGGTAAAGTCACCATTAGATTCCACAATAAATGCATCTTCACCGTGACGAGTACGCATCGGACGCACCTTCAGCTTCTTGCTGTACTTGACCGTGCCATCAAAAGGAGCGCGTTGTTGTTCGGCAACTTCACCCGTAAATACACCACCAGTGTGGAAGGTACGCATGGTTAGCTGTGTTCCTGGTTCACCGATGGACTGAGCGGCGATAATACCAACAGCTTCACCGATATCTACCAATTCCGCATGAGCCAAGCTCCAGCCATAGCACATCTGACAGACTGATCGCGTCGATTCGCAGGTAAAGGCAGAACGGACACAGACTTCTTCAACGCCAGCCTTTTGGACTGCCAAAGATAGATCTTCGGAAATCTCTTGGTTCCGCATGACGATTACTTCGCCAGTCTGGGGATCGACAATATCTTCAGCAGCCACACGACCAAATAGGCGATCGGACAACTTGATCAGGGTCTTCTCCCCATCACGCATCGCCTTTAATCTAATGCCACGAGTGGTTCCACAATCATTTTCACGAACGATCACATCCTGCGATACGTCAACAAGACGGCGGGTGAGGTATCCAGAGTCAGCCGTCCGCAACGCCGTATCTACCAGACCTTTACGCGCACCGTAAGACGAAATAATATATTCAGTAACCGTCAGACCTTCACGGAAGTTAGTTTTAATTGGTAAATCGATGATTTCCCCTTGAGGATCTGCCATCAAGCCCCGCATCCCCACCAACTGACGTACCTGCGAGATGTTACCCCGCGCACCAGAGAAGGCCATCATATAGACGGAGTTGAGAGGATTATTACTCTTAAAGTTTTTCACCACCTCATCTTTAAGGTTCTCGTTAGCCACGTTCCAAGTGTCAATTACCTTCTGGAAACGCTCTACTTCCGTAATTTCGCCTCTGGTATAGCGACTTTCGGTCTCTTCGATCTCCTGTTCCGCCGCCGCTAGCAACGCCTTCTTACTAGCAGGAACTTGCAAATCGTCAATACTAATCGAAATGCCTGCCTGAGTTGCATAGCGAAATCCTAACGCCTTAAGTTGGTCAGCAACATTAGCAGCGCTAGTAGTTCCATAATGGGTAAAAGCCCAAGCAATGAGCTTTTTTAACTGTCCTTTGTCAATGGTGCGGTTAATAAAGCGTTGAGGCTTCTGCTCTTCAGGCGAATCCGTGTTGCTAATCGTGAAATCTGCCATGGTATTAAGCTATTAAATAATCTTGTAATTAATCCAAATTTTATGATTATGAAAAACATTGCTTTGCAATGTTTTTCATAATATTTAGCTAGCCAGCGATGCGTAAATTGCCTGATTGAAAATTACACGTCCAGGAGTAGTTTTGACATATTGCGAAATCAAGCCACCTTCAGCATCTTCGCGAATACGGCGGAATGGGAATTCCTTGACCTTAGTACCATCCTCTAGAACTGTGATCTTAGGTTCGTCATCGTCTTTTTCCTCACCTTGTCCTTCAATAATTCCTTCAAAGCGTACCCAGACATTGGAATGTATATCAATTTCCTTCTGTTCGTATGCCATGACCACATCATTAAAGTTGGAAAAGTAACGCCCTTCACCCCTTTGTTGATAGGGATTTTCGGTAGTGAGATAGTAACATCCTAAAACCATGTCTTGGCTAGGTGTAACAATTGGACGACCTGTAGCAGGCGAAAGAATGTTATTAGAAGCCAACATCAACAGACGCGCTTCCGCCTGTGCCTCAATCGATAGAGGCACGTGAACCGCCATCTGGTCACCGTCAAAGTCAGCGTTAAAGGCAGGACAAACAAGCGGATGCAGTTGAATTGCACGACCACTAACTAGCAGTGGTTCAAAGGCTTGAATACCCAAACGGTGAAGCGTCGGAGCGCGGTTAAGCATTACGGGGTGATCACGAATCACATCTTCAAGCACATCCCAAATTGCTGGATCATTCCGCTGAATTAGTTTCTTTGCAGCTTTGATGTTATTCACCAGACCAGTTTTAATCAGGCGATGAATTACAAAGGGCTGGAATAGCTCGATCGCCATTTCCTTGGGCAGACCACATTGGTGAATCTTGAGGTTAGGTCCCACCACAATGACGGAACGACCAGAGTAGTCAACCCGTTTACCAAGCAAGTTTTGACGGAAACGACCTTGCTTACCTTCGATAATGTCCGAAAGAGACTTAAGGGGACGATTGTTTGCACCAACTACAGTCCGTCCGCGACGACCGTTATCGATGAGCGCATCAACAGCTTCTTGCAACATCCGTTTTTCGTTACGGACGATGATTTCAGGAGCAAGAATTTCTTGCAAACGGGCAAGACGGTTATTACGGTTAATCACCCGACGATAAAGATCGTTCAAATCACTAGTAGCAAAACGTCCACCGTCAAGCTGTACCATCGGACGCAAATCTGGAGGAATTACGGGAATTACATCCAAAACCATCCAATCTGGTCGCGAACCAGTTGCCACGAAGTTATCAACCACACGCAAACGTTTGATTAGTTTGGCGCGTTTTTGTCCCTTGGAGTTCTCAATATCAGTGCGTAGACGCTCAGCTTCTTTTTCAAGGTTGATATTTTGCAATAATTGCTTGATAGCTTCAGCACCAATACCAACTTCAATACCATCTAATACAGGATCTTCTGCATAGATTTGATCTTCAAGATCAATCCATTGATCCTCAGATAGCAATTGCTTGTAAGAAAGATTATAGGCACTCGCGATCGACTCACCTGCCTCAACAGTTTTGCCTTCTATGACCGTCGAAATATGTTTAGGATGTAGATGGTAAGCTCTCTCAACCCCATCAATCCCACGAATACGAATTTCACGGCTATTCACCGAGACAATTACACCATCAACCTCAGACTGAATCCCAGGGTTAAGGACAACGTAAGCGTTGAAATAAACAATTTGCTCGACATCCCGCAAAGGCATATCAAGTAGGGTTGCCATATAGCTAGGAATACCCTTGAGATACCAAACATGAGTAACTGAAGCAGCTAGCTTGATAAAGCCCATACGGTGACGGCGAACTCTTGATTCTGTCACTTCTACGCCGCAACGTTCACAAACGATGCCACGATGGCGCACACGCTTATATTTACCGCAGTGACATTCCCAATCCTTCGCAGGACCAAAAATCCGTTCACAGAACAAGCCATCCATTTCGGGCTTCAATGTGCGGTAGTTAATAGTTTCAGGTTTTGTGACTTCGCCCACCAAACTACCATTTGGTAAAACTCTCTCGCCCCACTTACGAATGCGATCGGGTGATGCCAAGCCAATCTTGACATAGTCAAATCGCTGTTCCACTTTCGCCATACGTTACAACGTCCTTAGTAAATTGTTTAAGTAAATCGCTTACTTTTATTGATAAATTTTGGGGCTATTAGCGGTTAGCTATTAGCCTTTAGCTGCTGGTTGTTAGTATTAACTTCAATTAATTTTGAGGCTATTAGCAGTTAGCTATTAGCCTTTAGCTTGGATATCCAAAAAGCTAGCAGCTAACAGCTAATGGCTAAAAACTAATCGTCATCCTCATCAAAATTGATGTCACTGCGATAAGCCGACTCATAGGTTGGACGATTTGGGGTACGGCGTGAGCCAGTATCAACCATCAAGTCCACCTCTGTATCTTGGTTGCTACCATCTTCAGATAGTTTGTGAACTGACACATCCAAACAGAGTGACTGAAGTTCGCGCACCAGTACCTTAAATGACTCAGGTGTTCCGGGACGAGGAATTGCATGACCCTTAACGATCGCATTGAGAGCTTCGTTACGACCTGTCATATCATCAGACTTAACCGTGAGCAATTCTTGAAGAATATAGGCAGCACCGAAAGCTTCCAGCGCCCATACTTCCATTTCTCCAAAACGCTGACCACCCTGTTGGGCTTTACCACCAAGAGGCTGCTGCGTAACTAGTGAGTAAGGACCAGTGGAACGAGCATGGATCTTGTCATCGACAAGGTGGACTAGTTTCAGCATATATGCCTTGCCAACGGTCACAGGTTGATCGAATGGCTCACCAGTACGTCCATCATAGACAGTTAACTTACCAGGAGAATCTTCATTGAAGATCCAATCTCTGCCAGTACGTCTTTTTGCTTCTTCTAGCTGACCATGAACAAGTTCACGGGATGCTTCTTCACCATACATTTCATCGAATGGCACGATTTTGAAGCGTGAGTTGAGGTTCTCCCCAGCCCAGCCCAGCAAGCATTCAAAAACTTGACCAACGTTCATCCGTGAAGGTACACCCAGAGGGTTCAACACAATGTCAAGGGGAGTACCGTCGGGCAAGAACGGCATATCTTCCTTCGGTAAAATTCGAGAAATAATTCCCTTATTACCGTGACGACCTGCCATCTTGTCACCAACTTGGATCTTGCGTTTTTGGGCGACATAAACACGGACGACCATGTTGGCCCCAGGGGGTAACTCATCGCCTTGTTCGCGAGTAAATACGCGCACATCGACAACACGACCCTTTTCGCCGTTAGGTACGCGCAAAGAGTTATCTCTTACATCACGCGCCTTCTCACCAAAGATTGCTCTGAGAAGTTTTTCTTCAGGAGGCTGATCGGATTCCCCCTTAGGTGTGACCTTACCAACGAGAATTTCTCCAGAACTGACCCAAGCACCAATGCGGATAATGCCCTGTTCATCAAGGTTACGGAGCGAATCTTCACCAACGTTTGGAATTTCGCGGGTGATTTCTTCAGGTCCTAGCTTGGTTTGTCTTGCTTCGATTTCATACTTCTCAACGTGAATCGAAGTATAAACATCATCAATTACTAGACGCTCATTGATTAAAATTGCGTCTTCGTAGTTGTAGCCTTCCCAAGGCATATAGGCAACCAGAATATTCTGACCGAGGGCAATTTCACCGCCTTCCGTTGCCGAGCCATCGGCTAGCACTTGACCCGCCACAACCGTATCGCCAACCCAAACTAGAGGACGCTGATTTAAGCAGGTATCTTGGTTCGATCGCTGATATTTTTGCAGACGGTAGATGCTTTCTAGTCCCGTATCATCAGCTTTAACGCGAATTTCATCGGCAGAGACATAGGAGACTTCACCTGTAACACGGGAAACAATCACCATCCCTGAGTCACGGGCAGCCTGTGCTTCCAGACCAGTACCAACGAGGGGACGTTCAGGACGCAAAAGTGGAACCGCTTGACGTTGCATATTCGATCCCATCAGGGCTCGGTTAGCGTCATCATGCTCAAGGAATGGAATCAGCGATGTTGCCACCGAGATAATCTGTACGGGTGAAACCGCTACATAGTCGATTTCTTCAGGGGAAGCTGTACCCCATTCTTGACGATAGCGAATCGGCACAATTTCGTTAAAAATGTAACCTTCATCATTAGTCGCTACGTCACCAGGGGCAACGCGGAATTCATCTTCCTCGTCTGCTGTCATATAGACTGGCTCTTGATTCTTCAGTACCTTGCCATTTTCAACGGCATAGTAAGGAGTCTCAATGAAGCCGTACTGGTTAACACGGGCGTGGGTTGCCAAGGAACCGATCAGACCTGCGTTAGGACCTTCAGGCGTTTCGATCGGGCAGATGCGACCATAGTGGCTAGGGTGAATATCCCGCACCGCAAAGCCTGCGCGTTCACGGGTGAGACCACCAGGACCAAGGGCGCTAAGACGGCGCTTGTGGGTAAGTTCAGCGAGAGGATTGGTTTGATCCATGAACTGAGACAGTTGGCTAGAACCAAAGAATTCCTTGATCGCGGCTACCAAAGGTTTAGGGTTGACCAATGATGCAGGCGTAAGGGCATCGACATCAGAAACAGTCATCCGTTCCCGAATGATTCTTTCGAGACGGTTTAAGCCGACCCGAACTTGGTTTTGCAGTAGCTCGCCGACGGAACGAACGCGGCGATTACCTAAGTGGTCAATGTCGTCAATTTCACCAATATCGAACTTGAGGTTAATCAAGTAGTTAATGGCGGTGAGAATATCTTTTTCAGTTAATACTCTGGTGCTATCAGGAGTATTCAAACGCAATTTCTTGTTGAGCTTGTAACGTCCGACTTTGCCGAGGTCATAACGTTTGGGGTCAAAGAAGCGCGATCGCAACAGTTCACGACCACCAGACTCTGTTGGTGGCTCACCGGGGCGCAACTTGCGATAAAGCTCTTTGAGGGCTTCGTCTTCGTCAAACTGCCCTTCTTTGTCAATGGTCTTTTGGAAGTACTCACGGTGAGTCAGCGCGTCCAAAATCTCGGCATCACTTAAGCCGATCGCTTTGAGTAATACCTGTGCCGAAAGTTTACGGGTTTTGTCAATGCGTACCCAGACAAGATCATTTTTATCTGTCTCAAACTTAAGCCATGCGCCTCGGTTAGGAATTAGGCTGGCGTTGTAGGTACGGCGACCATTCTTGTCAATTTCTTGCTTGTAATAAACCCCAGGACTACGGACGATCTGATTGACGATGACTCGCTCAGCGCCGTTAATAATAAAGGTTCCACGATCTGTCATCAGGGGCAGATCGCCAATAAAAACTTCTTGCTCTTTTATTTCTCCTGTTTCTTTATTAATAAGCCTCGTGGGAACGTACATCTGTACGGCATAGGTGGCATCCCGACGTTTGGACTCATCAACACTATATTTTGGACGCTTGAGTTTATAATCTTTGGCAATAAAATGGAGTTCCATTTTGCCCGTATAATCTGTAATCGGTGAGAAACTCTCAAGCTCTTCAATAAGTCCTTCTTCTAGGAACCATCGAAAACTCTCCCGCTGGATTTCTACAAGATCTGGTAGAACGAAGGCAGGAGTAACAAGAGTAGGCTTATTCATGCACTAATGACTGCAGTTTTAGTGGGCGGAGTATATGTCTAGGTTTTACTCAAGACATAAGCACACCATCATAAAGTGGTTATGATCCAATTGTCAAGCAATAATAATGTTTGTCACGCAAATTACAGCACTTTGCGCTGAATAAAAACCCTGATAAATTTTTAAAAGCCGAAATAAATAATACGGAATTGTTTCCCCGCCGAAGGCGGGGAAACAATTCCGTACTTCACTAGACTGTGAAACGCTATAAATGGGCAGAGGGGATTGATTTGACTAGTTTTAGTACTGAGTTTCTGAGGTTGTGTAGTGTTTGTTGATCCTCTTCTTCAGATGGATAGGAGTCATCAGGTGATGCCTCTTTAATTTCTTGTTTTTGGGTAGATGCCTTTTGATCGAGGCGATCGCACAAAGCATCTAAATGAGTAACTAAGTTCACAGGTAAATGTGGTACAACCAAGTCCAGATTTGGATGATTGGGCAAATCTTCACAGGGACAGCAAACGGGTGCGCGTGGTCCCACGTCGATGGTAGGTACAAGTAGATTACAACGAGCGCAAGCAATTATTTCCCATTGATTGCTCAGTAGATCACTGATGGTCTGATCTGTACCAGTCAAATATGCTTCTTGAGCTTTGGCTTCACTAATTTCATTCCAGAGTTTATTAAATAAAGGCGAATATTTTTCACCTTGGAGGATCTTATGAATATAAACTGGCTTACTTTGGGCAGCAATGCTAACTGTTTTGCCCATCTGCATCCATTGAGCGAGATAGTTTTTGACTAAGGTTCGTGATGCCATAAATTGAGAACCTTTTGAATAATAATCAACATGATTTTGGGATGTAGGTAATCCAGCAGATTGCTAGCCAGCTCAACTACTAAATTTTGTAAAAAGCATTGTCCATCAATATTTTTAGCAAAAATTTTAGTTTTACTACATCACAAAGCAGCGCAAATACCCCTGTCATAGTTAATATAGTCTGAGAGCTTCATAAATAATCTGAATAAATCTTTATATTTTGTCAATCACCTATCTTGTCCATCGGTTATTAAGCTATGCTCGATACTTTCTCAGACCCTGCATCCCAAGCCCTGAATTCTATGGGTGAACCATCGGTACGAATTCGTGATTTAAATTTTCATTATGGTGAAGGGGATTTATTTAAGCAGGTTCTATTTGATATCAATTTAGACATTTATCCTGGGCAAATTGTAATCCTTACAGGACCATCAGGTTCAGGGAAAACTACGCTTTTGACTTTAATCGGGGCTTTACGGACGATTCAAGATGGTAGTTTGCGAGTTTTGGGACAAGAACTTAGAGGTTTACATCCAAAAAAGCTAGTGCAGATTCGGAAGAATATTGGTTTTATTTTCCAAGCGCATAATCTTTTTCATTCGTTGACTGCTAGACAAAATGTAATGATGTCAACGGATCTCTATCCCCATGATTTCCATGATTTTGCTCCTGCAAGTCGAGCGGCGGAGATTCTGGGACAGCTTGGTTTAGCAGAAAGAGTGGACTATAAACCCCATGCTCTATCAGGTGGACAAAAACAACGGGTAGCGATCGCCCGTGCATTAGTCAATCATCCCAAATTAATTCTCGCCGATGAGCCAACGGCGGCGTTGGACAAAAAATCAGGGCGCGATGTGGTGACGTTGATGCAAAAAATGGCAAAGGAGGAAAATATTACGATTTTGATGGTCACCCATGATAATCGCATCCTCGATGTTGCCGATCGCATTATCAACTTAGTAGACGGTAATCTCGAATCAGATAATGTCGTGAATACAGATGTAACTAATGATGCACGTACATTTATGTTGTAAAGAAGCTAATAGTAATGTCAAGCAAAAAGAAAAAGGGACGCAAAGCGTCCCTTTTTCTTTTTGCTTGACATTATCCTCTCAAAACGAGAGGATAATGTCATCAGGTAAAACACGAAGGGTATACACATGAATATGAAAATTAATACTAGGAATAAAATATGCGAATTTATTCTAAGAAAACCCTTGATGAATTTGGAAGAACTCATGCCGATGTAGCTACTGCCTTAAATAGCTGGCATCAAGTTGCAAAATCTGCATCATGTTATCTATATCAAATATGTTCTAACTCACGCTGAGTATGACTCAGGTAGGTGGAAAAATGACCCTTACTATTAATCGAAAAGCTTATGGTGATTTGCTAGCCGAGATTCAGCCTCATGTAATTACTAATGATGCTGAAAATGAAATTGCATTGCAAAACATGGAAAGATTGTTAGCACTTCCTCAGCCAACTGCTGAAGAAGAGAGGATTTTGCAATTGCTGCTGACATTGATTGAAAAATATGAAAATGAACATTATCCAATGGATGATGCTTCACCGCTTGATGTTCTCTTACATTTAATGGAAGCAAATAATTTAAAACAAGCTGATCTAGTTAATGTGATTGGCTCAAGTGGCGTTGTGTCTGAAGTGGTCAATGGCAAGCGTCAAATCAGCAAAAAACAAGCACAATCGCTTGGAAAATTCTTTCATGTTGATCCTAAATTGTTTTTGTAGTCACGAAATCTAGAAGAACGCCGAGAATCTTGCCAATGTCAGTGATGTAGTAATCAGTTAAATCAATCGCTACTGTTTGCTCGATAATTTTCAAAAACTTCCAGATTTCCCCAGTGGTAACAATGCCGTAAATGGTATCAATATCATTATTTTCTAGCTCATTAAATAATTGAGCCGCCACCATCTCAGCAATACATTGCCCTAATCCTGATTTGATATCTTCATTTTTGGCTTCGACAATAGCAACAACTGGGGTGCTAATCCTCAGTTGTTGCTTGGACAAACTAATTAAATAATCGCAATAGCCTGTTAACCCTTGTTCAGGACTGACGCTAAATTCTGTGCCAGAAAATAGGCTGATCGGAACTGGCGATCGCCTTCTTAGCTCCAGCAATATCGGCGCAATCAGAAACTCTGATCGCGCTTTTTCAGTGTTAATCGCAAGAGCAAGGGGAATGTTTTCGGCTAATAGTTTTTTGATTTCGTCACTAGGGGCGATCGCTTCAACATCGGCAAACAGATCAATTTGTTCTTCAATTTGTAAATGAAAATCCTTTTCGACTTGTCTTAGAGTGAAGTTGCTATATGCCATAGAATTCTCATGTTGAGTACTTATTTATCGAGGCGGACAACGTACCATTGCCATGTACCGCGATCGCCACAATCTAGATCACAGGCAGTTTTAATTAAACGCTGGACTTGTTCAGGAATGGTTTTCAGATTTTGTAAATCACGGGGCAATGCGTCTTGAATATCGACAAGCAAATCATGCAAAATCTGTTCTAATTCTGGCTGATTAACAAACTGTTCTTGCATATCAGGAGGCAGCACCACGTAAGTGTCTTCGTAGTACATCATGCTGCTTGGCATATAGTCTCTCAGTTAGTGAATTTTTTTTATTTAAAGAGCGTAAAAGTGGCACTATACGCCGCCTATACTCGGTTAAAATTTTAGCATGACGAATGAATTGCCTTTTGAACAACCCTTAGAGTCAATTGAGCTAGAGCCTGAAGAATCTTTGGAGCTTGAAGATCCAGTACAACCATTGGCTTTACCAATTGATTTGTATGAACAGCCTGAATTACCGATCGCCAATTCCCTTAAGCAAAAAGTGGAAGCAGTTTTATATTTGAAAGGGCAACCGATGAATTTGGCAGCGATCGCGGCGGCTTTGGGTTGCGAAATTGAGGATGCGGAAATGGGGCTAATCGACTTAATCTCTGAGTATGCCCATCGCGATAGTGCCTTAGAAATTGTGGAAACTGATGTGGGTTTTTCTTTGCGCTTGCGGTCAGAATTTGAGGATTTAGTACATAAACTGATTCCTGTAGATATCGGTAGAGGCGCTTTACGAACTTTGGCAGCGATCGCCCTCAAAAAAAATATTGTGCAGTCAGAGCTAATCGAATTACGTGGCGCTGGAGCCTATCAACACGTACAGGATTTAGTCGAGCAGGGATTTGTGAAAAAGAAGCGCCAAGCCGAGGGGCGATCGTCCGTATTACAGGTAACAGCAAAATTTCATCAGTATTTTGAAATCGACGATTTAACAAAGTTAATCTAAAACATAAATAGCAGCGCAAAGCGCCGCTATTTATGTTTTAGGTTTAATGGTTAAGAACTGCTTAACACTGGTACGATCTAAGTATGGGGCTTTCTCTTCTACCCAACCTAATGTATTGCGTATAACTGCTATGTTGCCAGACTATTCTGACCATTCTGTTTTTGCTGATGAGATGCCTGACAATTTTTTAAATCCTAGCAATCTTCATGATCTCGCTAGGGACAACGATCCCGATATGGATAAACCACAAGAAGCTTGTGGTGTTTTTGGAGTATTAGCGGCAGAAGGGGATGTTGCGAAGCTCGTGTATTTTGGACTGTATGCCTTACAGCATCGTGGACAGGAGTCCGCAGGGATTACTGTGTATGATGATCACGGTACAACCCATACCTACAAAGCGATGGGTTTAGTTGCTCAAGTCTTTAATGAGCAGATTTTATCGGAAATGAAGGGGGCTTTAGCGATCGGGCATAACCGTTATTCGACTACAGGTTCGAGTAAGGTTTGTAATGCTCAGCCGATTGTGGTGAAAACCAGATTAGGAGATTTTTCATTAGCCCATAACGGTAACTTGGTGAATGCCACTGAGTTACGGGCTGAACTTTCTGCTCAAGGTCATGCCCTCGAATCAACTACGGATTCGGAAGGAATTGCTTTTGCCGTTAGTGAGGCAGTCGAAGAGGGCAAAGATTGGCAAGAGGCGATCGTTACTGCGTTGCAACGTTGTCATGGTGCTTTTAGTTTAATCATGGCGATACCTAATGCGATTATAGGGGCGAGAGATGCCTATGGCGTAAGACCATTGGTAATTGGCAAGACCCCAGATGGTTCCTATGTTTTATCTTCGGAAACTTGTGGTTTAGACATCATTGGTGCGGAATATGTACGCGAGGTGCAACCAGGAGAACTAGTAATTATTACTATGGAAAATGGGATGCAATCTCTGCAATGGGAAGAGCCTAAGCCAAAACTTTGTGTGTTCGAGATGATTTATTTTGCACGACCCGATAGTGTCATGCATGATGAAAGCCTTTATACCTATCGAATGCGGATCGGGCGTGAACTAGCTAAAGAAAGTTTCGTGGATGCTGATATTGTGATTGGCGTGCCTGATTCAGGCATTCCTGCGGCGATCGGCTTTTCCCGTGAGTCAGGAATTCCTTACGCTGAAGGGTTGATCAAAAACCGCTATGTGGGACGTACTTTCATCCAACCAACCCAAGCGATGCGCGAGTCTGGCATTCGGATGAAGCTGAACACACTCAAGGATGTTTTACGAGGAAAACGTGTAATTGTGATCGATGATTCGATCGTAAGGGGAACTACCAGTCGTAAAATAGTAAGAGCATTGCGTGAAGCTGGTGCAACTGAAGTACATATGCGTATTTCTTCACCACCTGTGACTCACCCTTGTTTTTATGGTATTGATACGGACTCGCAAGATCATTTGATTGCTTCGCATAACTCTGTTGAGGCGATCGCCAAGCAGATTGAGGTGGATACGCTGGCGTATCTCAGTCACGATGCAATGTTAAAGGCGACAGAGATTGATACCACGCATTTTTGCACGGCTTGTTTTACAGGAAAATATCCGATTGAAGTTCCTGATAAGCTCAAGCGCACCAAACTTATGCTAGAAAATACGGCAACATGACCAAGATCCTCTTTCATCTCGCATTTCCAGTCAAAGATATTCCAAGCACCAAAGCTTTTTATATTGATGGGTTGGGTTGTCTGGCAGGACGCGAGTCAAATGACTCGCTGATCATGAGTTTGTACGGTCACCAGTTGGTAGCCCATGTTGTTCACGAATCACTCGACTCTCAACGTGGGATTTATCCACGACATTTCGGCTTAGTTTTCTATTCTGAAAGTAACTGGATGGCTCTATTAGAGAAAGTCCATGATAAGCATCTGAAGTTTTATCAAAAGCCGAAAGTTCGCTTTGTGGATACACCTTTAGAACATCGAACTTTTTTCTTGGCTGATCATTCAGGCAATATTCTGGAGTTCAAGCATTACAAGTTTGAAACGGCAATTTTTGGTGAAACTAATTTCCATGAAGTCGGTGATGCAGATCTTGCTCAACAGATTCCTGTAGTTACACATTAAAATTTGAAGAACTACAAACAAAAAGAGATGGCGCTAGCGCCATCTCTTTTTGTTTGAGGGTTAATCCCTTCTTTTAGTTTTTTACGAAGCATTTGCAATTGTTTTTTCTTTTGGCGTTGACGAGCAGAGCCGCCTTTACCTTTATCATTTCTCCCTTCTTTGCGTGGAGATTCCCATCGCTTTAGTCTTTGGCTCATATTGATTACCTAAAGTTATAATTTTCAGAAGTTAATTAGTTTAGAGTGATGGCACAAAGTGTCGCCACTTTAAACTAACTAGATTTGGTGTGATGGCTTGATTGGGGTTTAGTCAAATACTATCCCAGCGTTAATATACTTGAGGCAACTTAGATATTGCTATCACTCTTCAGAATGAAAATAGAATGAGAGCATATTTTCCATGCAGTCTTAACTATTTAGGCTAATTTTTGTTTAATCTCTTCAGGGTTTCTAAAGCCGATCGCGATCGCTTTACCATCTTTGACAAATAAAGGACGTTTTAGCAACATCGAATCTTTGGCATAGGCTTCAATCCATTGGATATGTGACCATGTTTCTTTTTCAGTGCCAAGCGATCGATAGGATTGACCTGATGTATTTCGCATGGCTCTTTCCCCCAATGTATTTACCCATTCAGCGATCATAGTTCTAGCAGGTGGATAGTCTTTAGTGTTGATAAATTCGTATGCAACGCCTTGATTGTCTAACCACGCGATCACTTTTTTACAAGTTCCACAATTAGGGATGCCATAGACTTGAATAGACATAGATTTACTCGGTTATAGATTTCATCAGATTATGGCTAGTTACTTTATATCTGCAACTCTACAACAATACTACGGACAAAATTAAGCAGCAATAAATCTGTAAGAGCAAAGCATAGAAAAATTAAGACAATATTTAATCACAGAATGGTCTAAGTCTAACAGGTATAGCTGTAGTCAGTTATGTTAGGACAAAACCAAAACCCAAAAGAGAGTGGCGGCGCTTCGCGCCGCCACTCTCTTTTGGGTTTTATATCTTAACTTGCTTGGCTATAGGTGGATTTTTGATATGCAATCTCAGAAGAAAATAATACTGTTGTATCCCAGTCGATTAGATTTACGCAAGCCAGTTAAATTCGTAAGCTTACGAATTTAACTGGCTTGCGTAAATATCCATTATCGTAAACATACTATGCTACAAGCTTATCAATTTTAATTTCGTAAGCATCACCTGTTGGGTTCGAGTCCTAGCTTATTAAGCTTATTAGTATCCTGATGAGTAAGTTTGTTTCATTCATACAGAGAGTGGCGGTGCTTTGCACCGCCACTCTCTGTATGTTTTTTGTTTGGCTTCGGCATTAAAAGAATTTACGTAAATTCTTTTAATGCCGATCGCAACATTGCCGCAGTTTCATAGTTATGTTGCTGCTCATGGAGTTGGATGGCTCTGGTAAAAGCAGCGATCGCCTCGGGGAAATGTCCGACTTTCATCATTACCACACCGAGATTTTGATGAGCATCAGCATAATTTGGTTCTAGGCTAATTGCTTTTTGATAAGCAGCGATCGCCTCGGTAAAATGTCCTGATGTTTTGAGCGCAATTCCGTAATTAAAATATCCTTGAGCAAAATTTGGAGCAATTTGAGTCACCTTTTCAAAATAGGCGATCGCTTCTAGTTGATGAAGTTCTTGATAGATATTTCCTAAATTGAGATAAGCCGAAAGTTTAACTAGATTTGGGACATCTAGGGCAATTACCTGTGCATAAGCATTCTTGGCTGATTCCCAATCCTCATTTTGTTGATAGGCAAGCCCCAAGTGATAATAAATCTCACAGCGTATTAATTTCTGTTGATCGGTATCATCAATTAATGCCAATCCTTTTTGTAATAGCTCAATCCCCAAAGAGCGATCGCCCTCTTGCGTACTACTAATATACAAAGCACCCAATTTGTTGAGCATATAACTATCATTAGGAAATGATTCTAAATGCTTATGCATCAACTGTTTTGCAAACTCATACTTATGCTTAATTTGAATTTCGCTATCTGTATAACCGTAATGCCGTAAAACAGGAATTTCCACATCAACTACTTGCCAATGAGGTTCTTGTGCTTGTAAATCGGTAATGGATTGATCAATAGATTCGTGATAGATGCCTGCAAATTTAATCGCAGGATGATTACGAAATAGCCGTAATACAAGGGAATAGGGAGCTTGCTTAGTGGCTATTTCTGATCGCAAAAGATTCACTGCTAGACAATCCTGCCGTTGCATCACTTTTTGTAAAGGGTTGATCGCACTTTGCTCTAAGACCTCATCGGCATCAATGACTAAGATCCATTTACCTTTAGCCTGTGCGATCGCATAGTTCCGCGCCTGTGAGAAATCATCACACCACTCAAAATCAAATACTCGCGCCTGATATTTCTTAGCAATGTCAACGGTGCGATCGCTTGAGCCTGTATCGACAACGATAATTTCATTGGAGATCGCCTTTAAACTTTCTAAACATTGCGGTAAACGTTTCTCCTCATTTTTGACAATCAGGCAAGCGCTTAACAAAGTCGGAGATGGCGATTTGGCAAATCCTTTTGCGGTAGATTTAGCAGTTTTGGCGCAGGACATCGCAAATCTCGGCGTTTATTTACTAACTTTATTCCGTTCTAGATCAAATCGATAGGCTTGGAATCCAGTGAAATTTGCTCTTTTTTCAGAATTAGGAAGTGCCATTGCCACGTGTTCAAAAGGTGACAGGTGAGCAGGTTTAGAAGTTAATAGGCGATCGTGCAGCTTCACATCATCAGCGAGACTCCTTACACCATCATGATTAAGATAACTAACTCTCGCACAGCGTCCTACTGCCACTTTAATCAATTCGTTAATATCACTAATTTCGTCAATATCTTCTTGTTTAATTAATGGCAAATGCCATTCCCCTGAGGCTAATTGTTTCGGCTGACTGGCATCATAGGCAGCTTTCATTTTATTAGCAAGAGCTTGGATTTCAGGCTGTGCGTCAGGATGACAGCGCTGTTCAAAAAAGTTTTGATATTCAGTTCCCGAACAAATTACGGTAATCGTAGAGAATGGTTCCAAAAGACGATTGACAACTTGTTTGTGAATGCCAATATGCACTAACTGTTTGGCATGACGAATAGCGTCATTTTTGGCTTCTTTCCATACTTCCATTGCGGCTTGCATCTCGGCTTCCGTAACTTCCGTTTGGGCGGACATTCCCTTTTGATTTTTACCCCAATGTAATGGATAGACTTCTTGACTCTCGACGAGTTTGATCATCTTCTCGACGGGAATGGCACGACTGCTGCTGCTATTTTTGCTAAGCATTCGATGGGTCATGAATTCTGAGTGAATCATGCGGTGGTAGGTCAGCACAAAAGTAGTCAGGCGATCGCCTGTTAAGTTAGTGCTATCAGCAATGATTGCAGCTTGGGGTTGAAACATGATGCTTAATTCTTAACTCATATAAAACAAAATTATTTCCCCGCCTTTGGCGGGGAAATAATTTTCTATAGCAATATACCAGCGACTGACCAATATTATGTCGCTATGCTTTGTGAATGCGGAACGGGGGACTTGAACCCCCAAGTCTTTCAACACATGTACCTGAAACATGCGCGTCTACCAATTCCGCCAGTTCCGCATTTGGTTGTTTTCAACTAGTAGCTGTTAGCACTTAGCTATTAGCTTGTGAGTTAGATGCTGCTAGCATGGCACTCGCAGATATTAAGTCTGCTGTAAAAATTGCATAATGTCAATACTGCCTAACTCATGACCGCAATTCTCGATTTGTGGCGAGGCTTCGCCGCACCACAAAAAATTGGTTCCAATCGTTAATTATCGTTAACTTTTTCCGCTTCTATATGGAGATAATGACACAATCTACAGTAAAGCGATAGGAATACCGCCCTATAGGGCTGGTGATTTTTCCTGTAATCTTGTATCTTAGATGTGTAAAAGCGAAAATTGCATTCCAACACCACAATAAAACTATGACACTGCGTTTAGGCGATACCGTACCCGATTTTACTCAAGACTCCACTGAAGGCGTGATTAACTTTCATGAGTGGATCGGCGATAGCTGGGCAATTTTATTCTCTCACCCCAAAGACTTCACCCCTGTTTGTACCACTGAGCTAGGAACCGTTGCTAAGCTCAAATCAGAATTTGATAAGCGCAATATTAAGGCGATCGCGTTGAGTGTTGATGGCGTTGAATCACACAAAGGTTGGGTTGGCGATATCGAAGAAACTCAAGGCGCTACCCTTAACTATCCAATTTTGGCTGATGAAGACAAAAAAGTTTCCGAACTTTATGACATGATTCACCCTAACTCCGCGACAGGTAATACTTTGACTGTGCGATCGGTGTTTATCATTGACTCCAACAAAAAACTTCGCCTCAGTCTGACCTATCCTGCTAGCACAGGACGCAACTTTGATGAAATCTTGCGCGTAATTGATTCATTACAATTGACCGACAACTACAGCGTTGCTACACCCGCTAACTGGAAAGATGGCGATGATTGCGTAATTGTACCTTCTGTTTCTAATGAGGAAGCGAAAACTAAGTTTCCTAAAGGTTTTAATCCTGTAAAACCATACTTGCGCTTGACTCCCCAACCTAACAAGTAATCGACTTCCTTGATAGTCTAATAATCGGCGGTGTGGGACTTAGCTCCGCACCGCCGATTATTTTTAGAGTGGCGGCGCGAAGCGCCGCCACTCTAAAAATAATCGGATTTGGGTTGATGTAAATAAAACTTTCTATTTGATTGAGGCGAAATATAAAACTTGCCAAGCAAGTTTTATATTCAATTAGTGTTTACCAGCTTTCGTCTTCGACCGCCGTTTTATCCCAAATTTCTAAATCTAGCTCTTCTAAATAAATAATTCCACTTTGAATTTGTTGAGTTGTTCCAGTAAGTTCTAGGGTGAACCAGCCGTCATCTTCTGGATTTTCACCAAGAAGAGCAGCAATAATAGTCACGGTTAATCCGTGCTCACAAGAAAGGCGAGAGATAATTGGCTCGCCGTAGCAACTTCTCGGTACACGCATAGCTATACGTGTAGTAGTCCGTCGCTTTTCCTCTATATTCACGGTAGCTCTGGAATCGATACATTCCGCCGCTAGCATTGAAGTTTCTCCAGTGCAAATGTCTTAGTATTTTGACACTACCATAGTAGCTAAATTTTTAAGGAAATGGAAGTGATTTGGGTCACTAATTCTATAGAAAGTGTAAATTTAGACTATCGGAAACTTTTATGATTAGTAAACCAACAGTCTATAATCGCATTTATGAAATTATGCGGCAAACTAGGAAGCGCCGTCTATCCCATTACTAATAACTATGACAACTGCAACTTTACTTGTTTCTTGCCCAGATCAAAAAGGCTTAGTGGCAAAAATATCAGACTGGGTATTTTCTCATGGGGGGAATATTCTCCATGCTGACCAACACGCTGATAGTACGGCTGGGCTATTTTTGATGCGGGTGGAGTGGGAATTAGATACTTTTGTACTTGCACGGGAAGAAATTAAGCCGACTTTTGAAAAATTGGCAACAGAAATTCAGGCAAGATGGAGCATCCATTTTTCCGATTATGTACGGCGGATTGCCATTTTTGTCTCGAAGCAGGATCACTGTTTATATGATTTGATCTTGCGGCAGCGATCGCAGGAATTTGCGGCGGTAATCCCCGTTGTGATTAGTAACCATCCCGATCTCGAAAAGGTCGCCCATAATTTTGGGATTAATTATCATCACATAGCGATCGCACCTGACAATAAGTTAGAGCAGGAAAAGAAGCAATTGGAGCTACTTAAGCAATACAAGATTGACTTAGTAGTTCTTGCAAAATATATGCAGGTGTTAAGCCCAGATTTTCTAACCCAGTTTTCGCAAGTGATTAATATCCATCATTCATTTTTACCAGCCTTTGCAGGAGCAAATCCCTATCAAAGAGCCTATAAACGAGGTGTAAAGATTATTGGGGCGACCGCTCACTATGTCACCGATGAGCTTGATGAGGGACCAATCATTGAGCAGGATGTAATTCGAGTTTCCCATCGTGATTCGGTTACGGATTTAATCCGTAAAGGTAAAGATCTAGAGCGAGTTGTACTGGCGAGAGCCGTAAGGCAGCATTTACAAAATCGGGTCTTGGTTTATGGACAATCGGCTAGCTCAGGCTTGGGATTGCGAACTGTGGTGTTTGACTAGTAAAACCAGAAGAGAGTGGCGGTGCGAAGCGCCGCCACTCTCTTCTGGTTTTTTGTAGTGCGGCTTTGCCGCACTACAAAAAATCGCGTTTCTCGATGTTACTGATTTTGGGTTATGTTATTAGGATCACAAATTTTAATAATTTTTATTCAAGGTTTAAAACATGACAGCAAAAATACAGTTAGCGATCGGTATTGATGAAGAAGCTTCAGATGTAAAAATCACGCGGTCTAAAGATGGAGATACCAGCGTTGCTGTGTTTTTCTTTAATGCACCTAACTGTATGACTGGTGCAACTGCTAGCACTAACGAAATTTTAGGAATGTATATGATTGATGAAGAAGGTGAAATTATCACTCGCAATGTCAATGCGAAATTCATCAATGGTAAATCAGCAGGAATTGAAGCAATTCATAAAATCAATGGACAAAATGAATGGGAACGCTTTTTGAGATTTATGAATCGCTATGCTGAAGCTAATGGCATGAGTCTCAATAAAGCCTAATATAAAACTTATAGCGCACGTGCAGCGTGCGCTATAAGTTTTTAAAGAATTTAAAGAAAAAGCCGCGCGTTGCGCGGCTTTTTCTTTTGAGATAATTCAAGCAGCGATCGCTGCCATTTTTGTGCCGAGCGATTCCATCACTAACTCAGCCAAATCATTGATGAATACGGGATGACTATTTAAAGCTGGCACACGATCAAAGTTATGAATACCCGCCTCTTCAGCAACTTCCCGATATTCGATATCAATTTCCTGCAAAGTCTCAATATGTTCAGACACAAAGCTGATAGGAACTACCAAAAGGTCATTCACCCCACGCTTAGCCAGATTCTTAATTGCTTCTTCTGTATAGGGCTGTAGCCACTCAACAGGACCAACCCGACTTTGATAGGCAAGGGTATGGGCGTTATAGCGATGATAATCTCGACGTAATGCTTTCATAATTCCATCAACACAGTTTTCCATTTCCGATTGATAGGGATCATCATATTTTGTGACATATTTGACTGGTACACCATGAGCGCTGAAGAAAATATGTACATTCTCAGGGTTGGCAAAAGCTTGTAATTTCGCATCGATCAGTTCATTCATGGCGCGAATGTAGCCAGTCCGCTCATACCAAGATTTGATTGTGATTTTTTCGATCGCTTGGAGTTCAGGATCATTTGCCCATGCTTCATCGAGAGCCTTGATACTAGAACCACTGGTACTAATGGAGTATTGCGGATAAAGAGGTAAGACGACAAGGCGTGTAATACCATCTTGTTTAATTTGGGCGATCGCCTCCTCGGTGTAGGGATGCCAGTAGCGCATGGCTACATAGACTTTGGCATCAACACCATGACGTTGCAATACGTTCTCAATATTTTCGCCCTGTTCTTCTGTAATCTGACGCAAAGGTGAGCCACCACCAATCATTCTGTAGTTTTCTTGACTGATCGGCGCTCGACTAGCTGCAATCAGTGAGGCGATCGGCTTTTGCAAAAATGGAATCGGCAGACGAATAATTTCTGGATCGGCGAATAAGTTATACAAGAAAAGATAGACATCTTCTAACTTTTCAGGACCTCCTAAATTTAACAGCAATACTCCAACGCGACCAGACATAAAACAATTTCCTTGATTTTATAAATTGATAATTAAATTAATAGAGATAAAAAATAATTAGAAAAAAATTTGCTTCGGCAGGGAAACAATCCTCTTTACCTTGCTTGAGAAGCATTAAATGAAATTTATTGAAATTTATAAATTTATTAAATTAAATTAAATGAAGTTTGAAAACTCTTTATAAATCTTAGTCTAAGTTATAGATAACTATAAGCCTTTGTTCTGAACTCCTGATGACTAAAAGCAGAGTGACACTAGACGTTACTCTGCTTTTGTTGCTTGTCTAACCAGTGCTTGACGCAGGATTCTAGTAAATCTATATCCAAGGGCTTTGTCAGATAATCATCACAACCCGAAGCGATCGCTGCTTCTTTGTCGCCCTTCATTGCATGGGCAGTAACCGCAATAATTGGGATTTGGGCTGTGCGATCGCTAGCCTTGAGTTGCCTCGCGACTTCCCAGCCATCGATCTCTGGTAAAGACAAATCTAGCAAAATCAGATCAGGTTGATGAGTTTCCAACCAATCTAAAGCTGCTTGACCATCTTGAATACAAGTGACGCGATAGCCTGAATCTTGAAACACCTGTTCCACCAAAACTTGGTTATCAGGTGCATCTTCAACCACTAAGATTAGCGATGGGCTGTTAAATGCGGGCATAGTTGCTGAGCGGTTCTTTGATGAACTTGATATAGAGATGTTTAAAAGTTGATTTTAAAACTCTGGGCATTCCAAAGTCGATCGCCATCATCGTTTCAGGTAGTTTCCAATCCTTGCTTTGCAATTGGGCGATCGGATCGCCAACAATATCAATGGCATCCAGATCGCTGCATAATCCTGTGCGAATGGCGGCGGCAACCGTCGGTACATCGAGAGGCTTAACTCCAAGGATCTCCACCATAACGCGATCGAGGGCAAAAACATCACAGGAAGCAGCTAAAACTCCTAAATCTTTGGGTTCACCAGCACTAGGACCATTACCTTCATGTCCGACAATACCATCAAGGATTGTCAATTCAGGATTAATTGTTCTGGCAGTCTCAATTAGCATTTGCGCGAATCTTTTGACATCCTTACCTGCCTCCATGTGCCACCAAGCTTTCATTTTGCCAGGGACACAGCCAAACAAATTTTTGACACCCAGAGTAAGGGTTAACTGCATATGTGATTTTACCTTCGGCAAATTAATTACCACATCTGCATCCATCGCTTCTTTACTCAAGCGCAAGTGGTTGAGTTCGCCTTCACCATTAGTTTCGTAACGTCTACCGTGAAACTCAATAATTGGGATTCCTAATTCTTCGGCAAGGGGTAATAAGCCATTGGCTTTAGCAATCCCTTTGGCACTACCAAAAGCAGGACTATCACCTAAAAATGGTTTGCCACCTGCGTCTATGACCATCTTGGCGACACAATACACCAATTCGGGGCGAGTGGTGCATTCTTTGGTAGGGCGTGAGCCTGTAAGCAAGTTGGGCTTGAGGAGAACGCGATCGCCTGCTTTGACGATGCTAGACATACCTCCTAGGGGTGCAAGTACAGCCTCTAGCGATCGCATCAATGATGCAGTTTCATAGCTAGAGGTATGTAGGAGACTGACGATTGGTTTCATGAATTTTTCTAGAAGGTGGTGAGTCAGCAAACTATTAAAAATATAGCCTAATGCTACTCCTAATAATTTATGGTGGGGTTAATAGAGTGGCGGCACAAAGCACCGCCACTCTCAAGCAAAAAAGGTTCGCATTGCGAACCTTTTTTTATGAACTAGATTGACTCCGTTTCCAATGTTGGCGATAGATTAGCTCTAACTGATTGCCAAACTTCATAAATAGCTTGCTTTGCTGGTCTTGGAGTGCCAAAAACCAACGGTGAAAGGCGGAGGTGAAAAGCGCAATAATTAAACCTGTTGCGGTTGTAATGAGAGCCTCACCAATACCTTGAGTTAGCGATCCCGATTGCGTATTTGCGGCAACATCACCAATTTTAAGGGAGCCAAAGGAAATAATTAGTCCTGTGACAGTACCTAGCAGACCTAATAAAGGTGCAAGCGTAATCACTGCTTCCAGTAATTTTTCACCCTTGAGCATTCCTGATAATTCTTCATCAGCCTTACTTTCCAGAGCAAGCCGAAATAGTTCAGGATCAGGATCTTCTAGGGCTAGGGGTGCATACAAAAACCTTCCTACAGGAGCCTTAAATGATTGCTCAGCTACCACAGCCGCCGTTTGCAAGTCTTGCTTAGCGATCGCTAAAATATTCTCGGCAGTTTTCTGTTCTAATTTGAGGATGCCAAACCAAAAAATTAGCCGCTCCATGATTCCTGCTAAGGCAAACACCGACAGAGCCATGAGTGGGTACATGACGACCCCACCCGCCTTAATCAACTCAATCACTTGGGGTTGACTCCTTTTCTTGACGCTCTCGGCTGAGTTGATTAATCAGTGAGAGTACCTTGACACCTCGCTCAAAGGAGCGATCTTCCAAAAAGACAACTTCAGGAACACGTCGTAAAGATAGTCTTTGTCCTACCTCTCGCTTAATGAAGCCTGTTGCTGAGGCTAGAGCCTCCATTGTTTGTTGTCTTGCTTCTTCAGTACCGTAGATGCTGACAAATATTTTTACGTGCTGGAGATCGCCTGATAATTCCGCATCGGTGACACTAACCATGCCCGTGCCTACGCGATCATCTTTAATATCTTTCAGCAACATATTGCTGACTTCTCGCTTAATTAATTCGGCGACACGAGCAACTCGTCTTGTAGTAGCCATATTTTTATACTTACACCGTAAATTTAAATTTATCCCACAACTAAAAATGGCTATGCCATTTTTAGTTGTGAAAACCCTTACTGGGTTTTGTTGATGTTAAAGATAGGTGGCGCTTTGCGTCACCTATCTTTAACTATTTTCGTAATGCCGACAATCTTGACAAGGACCACTAGGATTAACGGTACAGCGAATGTAAGGTGATCGCGCATTGTACTTACAACTAACTTTCCCAATCACATAACCATATCCATCAATACAAGTCATATCGGCTGGTGGCAATGCCTTGAGTCTTGGGGCTGGTGGAATGACTGCCCCATTAACTTGACCATTAATTTGACTATTCATTCGCATATAAGTTACTTGAGATCGATGTAGCATCCATAGCGATAGGATTGGTGGCGCGATCCCAAGTAATAAAATGATGATGATGTCTAACATAGTGGTTAACCTATCCAACACATTGACAAGTATTAATTCCCAAAGCCGTAAAGTTGCTCCCCTGCGGAGAGCAACTTTACGGCTTTGGGTTTGTAATTAATTACGTTCATCTACTTAGTTCAATATGTTGCAAATGAGATTTGTGAGACTAGTCTGAGCAATCTATTAAGCAATGTCTAGTCCTAGCATAGCCCTTAATACTAGTGATACACCAATAAATCCACTAACTAGGGCGGTAATCATCGCGATCGCGGTTACAGGTTTTTTGAATAATGGAATAATTGGTGCAATCACAATAGACAGAACACCACCAGTAATTAAGGCTAAAAATTTAGGATAGCGCAGTAAATTGAGCAGAAAGTTTTTCATAGGTTTAGTCAAGTAAGTTAATTTTAATTTGTTGTTGGTGTGGCGCAGCCACACCAACAACAAATTAGTTCATTGGTAACGCGGCTTTGGCTCACCAAACAACAAATCGGTTCTTTTATTATTGGTAGCGCGGCTTTGGCTCACCAAACAATAAATCGGTTCTTTTATTAATTGGTAGCGCGGCTTTGGCACACCAAACAACAAATCGGTTCTTTTTAATTTATTTGGTAACGCGGCTTCGCCGCGCCACCAAATAAATCGGTTCTTTTATTGAGGTTTGATATTGAGTTGATCGACTGAAGATATTTTATGGGTTTGGTGAATAGCACCATTTGACAGGAATTTTGTTAAAGCCTCAGGGTGATAATCCCAGTTTAGTAAACCTGCGAGTCCCATAAACAAACCAAAGGCAGCAGGAACCATTGCCGCACCATAGAGCCAACCTTTTTGAGTGAGAGATGTCATTGCCAGTAGCGCGATCGCCAGAGCAAAGGCTGCCTCTGATAAGTCAAACTGATCGTCATGGACATTCAGTTGCTCGTAGAGTTTTTCAGCATCCTGTGCTTGTTGCTGCAATTTCTCCTTTTCTGCATCTTGCTTAGTAGCGATCGCCTCATATTTCACAATTTCTGTGTTGTAGTCAGCCCGCAGTTTTGCGGATTGCGCCTGTGCAGGAATTGCTAAAGCTTGTAGCTTTAACTGGGCAATGGTGGATTTAGCGATTTCAGCCCGCACATTTCGTGCTTGGTAAAAAGCCCATGTATCAATGCGATCGGCTTGGGCTTTTTGCATAGCTTGGACAACATTGCCACTTTTGACTTGGCACAACCCCATAAAAGTAACAAATAAAACTACAGTGATAGCCACGTAATTATTGAGTTGGTTCTTTTTTTCTTTTTTTTCTTTGTGGGGATCATTTGTCACACCATCTGCCTGTGGAGACTCTTTATGATCGCTTGATTCTTCATGATCATCTTCGTTATTATCTTCAATAACGTCAGAGATATCAGATATTGCCATAACTTTTAGCTGGGTTTAACTTAAAAAATTTTTAAATCGATAATTACCTTTGTATGATAGCAGTGGTTGTTAACCCGTCCGCCTGTGTGCATACAGGCAATCTGATTCCTAAGTTATTCTCCAGTTCTGATATAGCTGTAACCCAAAAGAGAGTGGCGGCGCAAAGCGCCGCCACTCTCTTTTGGGTTTTATGTCTTAACTTGCTTGGCTATAGCTCTATTTCCGCTCACATTTGTCTGTAGTATTGGTGGATTTTGCAAGGATTTGATTTGTTCACCCAGATTCTTAGCTAAAATGGCGCGATTAGGACAAACAGATATACCAGCATTGCGTAAAGCCTCAGCCGCCCATGTATTGCAGTTAAATGCCGAAAAATATCTGGGAACTGCCCTATAGAAATTGCTCACTCCATATTGACCTTTGCTGATCGCCGCTAAGCGATCGCCTTGTTTATCTACAGCAAAAGTTTTCTTCACATAGGCAAATAGATTCTGAAAACCTGCTTCCGATAGCTTAATCGGCAGTACGGGAAATTTAAAAAATTGAGCAGGAGGTTCGGCAAAACTGGCTACGTGCATCACACTATCCGATGGAATAAATACTGCTCGTAGCATCGAAGGAATAGATTTGTCCCCTGCAAAATAAAACTGGCGATCGCCCCAACCTACTTCCACATAGGGTGCATCTTGCCAATCTTCTGCACCAAAATTTTCCTTGTCTTGCTGCGCCCATGCTAAACCCGAATGCCAATCATGCTGCACAAAATAAATTGTGCGAGTTGTTGCATTGTTCGCAGGTGGATATAAGCCCGCATTTGGGTGAGGACAATAGAGAAAATAGCTAGCGATCGCTACAGCAATCCCTAGTAATATCCCTAGAAATATCGTGATTTTGTGTTTGCGTGTCACAAGTGATTTTCAATAGTAGAGATGTAGTATAGATAAGGACTCTACGCGATCGCCGCATGAATCGTAACTTTTGGATTATTGCTCTCATTTCTTTTATTAATTCTCTGAGTTTTACGATTCTCATCCCTGTTATATATCTCTACGGTAGACAGTTTCATTTAGATGATTTTCAGACCAGTTTACTATTTGCAATTTATGCCATTTCGCAATTTTTTGCCACCCCAATCATCGGCAAGTTGTCAGATCGGTTTGGACGCAAACCACTTTTAATTATCAGTTTAGCGGGGACAGTCGTAGCAAATATCATGGCAGGAACTGCCGCTACTGCTGCCATATTATTCTTGGCGAGATTTCTGGATGGCATTACGGGTGGTAATGCCTCCGTCGCCCAAGCCGTAATTTCCGATGTCACCACTCCCGAAAACCGTGCCAAAGCTTTTGGTATTAATGGAGCCGCCTTTGGACTAGGTTTTATTTTGGGACCTGCCATTAGCTTGCTGGCTCAGGAAGTAGCCCCTAAGACAGCTTTAGGTGAACCATCCTTTGGCGCTTCTTTTGTTGTATCGGGGACAATTGCGGCGATCGCCTTAATCCTGACGATTTTTTACTTGCCCGAAACCCTCAAAACCAAAGCTCCAAAATCACAAAATATCTTTGATCTAGGTTTAGATAACCTGATCAAAGGCTTGTTCCTACCCAAGATTGGGATTTTATTACTGGTCAACCTGCTTACAGGTACAACCTTCAATCTCTTTACTTTTGGGTTCCAACCTTATTTCTTGAAAGTTCTCCATCAAAACAGTAGTGGGCTTACCTTGATGTTTTTACTATTTGGGGTACTAGCGGTGATTATGCAGACGGTGGGTATCGCCCAAATGTCAAAACGCCTTAATCTCGTCAATATTCTCTTCTTAGGGCTATTTGTGCGTAGCCTTTCCTTTGTGATGATGCCGATTTGGAAAGATGTCTATTATTTCATTGCTGTTTGCGTCCTGTTCTCTCTACTCAACTCGTTGGTACAGCCAATGATCAGTGCGCTACTGTCTCTGAATACCAGTCCTGAAGAGCAAGGTACAGTCTTAGGAATTAACTCTTCTTATTTGAGCATATCTGGGGCTTTAGGTCCTTTAATTGGAGGCTTAATTGTTAATCAAGCTTATCCAGAATCCTATGGCTATCCCCTCTATTTAGCGGGTGCTTGTACTTTCCTCGTCCTGATTTTTGCGTATGTCAAACGTCAAAGTTATGCCATCAAAACAGTGAGGTGAACCCTACTTAAAAAGTTCGGTTCTCCTTCTACTCATAGTTTTGCACCTATTTCATAATAGACCTGTGAACCAAAAGGGAAGTACAAAATATCAATTAAGTTCTGAATCTACTTCTTATACCAATTCACTGAAATGAGCCAACATTTTAGTGAATTAAAGAACAAACCCAATAAGGGTTTGAGATTCAAAAAATGGCGTTGCCATTTTTTGAATTGGTATTAAAGTTCACCGTTGTTTAGAAATAGTTCAAGGTGATATTTATGTTAGTACGTTTCCAACCTTTGCAAGAAATTGAAGAAGTCCGTCGTCAGTTCGATCGCTTATTCCGTGATTTTGCAAATATTGAGCAAGAATCACCAAAAGGCGGATGGGTTCCCGCTAGCGAACTACGTGACGATGGCGATCATTTGACTCTCAAACTATCGCTTCCTGCTATCGATGCTAAAGATCTTGATATTCAAGTAACCAAGGATTCTCTAACTATCGCTGGTGAACGTCACCTCGAACGTCAGGAAGAATCTTCTGAAAAAGGCTACTACTGGAGCGAGATCAGCTATGGCAAGTTCCGCCGTGTGTTTGCCTTACCTGTAGCGATCGAAAATGAACAGGTGAAAGCAGACTATAGCAATGGTATCCTCACCCTGACTCTACCCAAAGCTAATGAAGTCAAAGCTTTTAAAGTCAATGTCACCAATGAGTTACCTTCCTCCTAATTAAGCCTAAGTCCTATAGCAATGCAAGTTTTGCTTAGGACATAAAACCCAAAAGAGAATGGCGGCGCGAAGCGCCGCCATTCTCTTTTGGGTTTTGATATATAGTCGTGCGAAGCACGACTATAGGACTTATTTTGTTTTAAGATTGGTAATCATAGAATCTTGGAGGTATTGGTGTCAGAGTCTTTATTTGAGCAGGCAAGCGAGCGGCTTGCTGATGCGATCGCCCATGTGCATATTTCTGAAGATGCGATTGAACGATTAAAATCACCAAAAGCAAGTTTACAAGTTTCGATTCCTGTCCGCATGGACAATGGCAGCCTCAAAGTATTTCAAGGCTATCGAGTTCGATACAACGATCTACGGGGACCAACTAAAGGGGGGATTCGCTTTCATCCCAATGTGAATATGGATGAAGTTCAATCCTTAGCATTTTGGATGACATTTAAATGTGCGGCGGTGAATTTACCATTTGGGGGCGCGAAGGGAGGAGTAGCAGTTGATCCGAAGCAATTATCTAAGTTTGAGCTAGAGCGTCTCAGTCGTGGTTATATCGATGCGATCGCCGATTTTATCGGAGCCGATGTCGATATTCCTGCACCCGATGTGCAGACTAACCAGACAATTATGGGTTGGATGGTCGATCAATACAGCAACATTCAGCGTCGGCTTTGTCCTGCGGCAATTACTGGCAAACCTTTGGCGATGGGCGGTAGCATTGGACGCGAAACAGCGACAGGCTTGGGGGCTTTCTTTGCGATCGAGACATTGCTACCCCTATTAAAAATGCAGCGTGAACAAACCACCGTTGCAGTGCAAGGTTTTGGCAATGTGGGCGCAGCGATCGCCGATCTTTTGAGTAAAGAAGGTTACAAGGTGGTAGCGGTTAGCGATTCTAAAGGGGGAATTTACGCTCCACAAGGGCTAGATGTACCAAGCATTATCAGTCACAAACAATCAACCCGTAGTTTTCAAGCCGTGTACTGTCAGGATTCGGTATGTAGCATTGTCGAACATACAAAAAT
Source organism: uncultured cyanobacterium (assembly GCA_963703315.1). GTDB lineage: Bacteria > Cyanobacteriota > Cyanobacteriia > Pseudanabaenales > Pseudanabaenaceae > Pseudanabaena. Next base: position 1,721,669 of record OY969811.1, read on the forward strand.
CACGAATGAGGAACTGCTCAAACTTGATGTCGATATCTTGATTCCTGCGGCGCTCGAAAATCAGATTACTGAGCATAATGCCTATGACATCCGTGCTAAGTACATTTTTGAGATTGCCAATGGTCCAGTGACTCCCGCCGCAGACAAAATCTTAGAGAAACGTGGGATTACGGTTTTCCCTGATATTCTCGTTAATGCAGGCGGTGTGACTGTCAGCTACTTTGAATGGGTGCAGAACCGTAGCGGCTTATATTGGACTTTGGAAGAGGTGAATGATCGCCTAAAGCAGAGCATGGTTACCGAAACCCTGAGGATTTGGGAAATCTCTCAACAAAAGCAAATTTCAATGCGGACGGCGGCTTATGTTCATGCCTTAACAAGACTGAGTGAAGCGATCGACGCTAAGGGAACAAGAGATTATTATATCCAGTAATATGCATGAGAGTACAATCCTACGGATTGTACTCTCATCACGCAAAGCGTTATATTGGAATCAAAAGTGATGTATAAAAAATGCGATCGCCGATAAGTACATGAGCAGAATTAAGCAACAAAATCGTCTCCAAGCCCAAGTGATCAAAGCCAGCCAAACTGATAGCCAAACTGATTGTCAGCCCTGTGTTGTGGCGGCTTTTTATCATTTTACGGACTTGCCCGATTATCAGTCCCTACAGGCTCCACTCAAAGAATTTTGTGATGCTCATCAACTGAAGGGGACAATTCTGTTAGCTAAAGAAGGAATTAACTCGACGATCGCAGGTAGTCGTGAGGCGATCGATGCTTTGTTAGACTACTTACGGAATGATCCAAGGCTTCAGAACTTAGAACATAAAGAATCCTATTGTGAAGGAATTCCCTTCCAACGCATGAAAGTACGTCTTAAAAAAGAGATTGTGACCTTGGGAGTCCCCGATATTGATCCTAGACATCGGGTTGGCACTTATGTTGCGCCTCAAGACTGGAACGCCTTAATTGCTGATCCTGATGTCATCGTTATCGATACGCGCAATACCTATGAAGTGGAATTTGGGACGTTTAAAGGTGCAGTTAACCCGAATATTGAGACTTTTGGTGAGTTTCCCAATTATGTCAAAGAACAACTAAATCCAGAGAAACATCAAAAAGTGGCAATGTTCTGCACGGGCGGCATTCGTTGCGAAAAAGCTAGTGCTTATATGTTGTCGCAAGGTTTTAGTGAGGTATATCACCTGAAGGGAGGTATTCTCAAATATATCGAGGAAGTTCCGCCCGAAGAGAGTATTTGGGAAGGTAAATGCTTTGTCTTTGACGATCGCGTCAGTGTTGACAAGATTCGCTAATCAGGCTCAAGTTCCTGTATCCTTGATTATTAACTTTTTAATCAACTATATCAAGCGATCGCAATGCCTCAAGCGTATGTACTAGGACTGGGACAGTCAGGAATTTCTGCCGCAAAATTGTTGAAAGCAGATGGTTGGCAGGTGACAATTAGTGATAGCAATACCAGTCCTAGCCTCGAACAACGTCAACAGGAGTTAGCAGCAGCAGGGATTGCGGTCGAGTTAGGCGGGTTTCCAGACTTTGCCAAGTTAATCGAAGCGGGGCAAGCCGTAGACTTAGTAGCAGTTAGCCCCGGAGTACCTTGGGATCGGCAGGAAGTCGAACAGGCGAGATCGCTTGGTTTAGATACCGTTGGCGAAATCGAATTAGCATGGCGCTATCTCAAGCATATTCCTTGGGTGGGTATCACAGGAACCAACGGCAAAACGACAGTCACATCACTGACGGCAGCGATTTTTCAGGCAGCAGGACTCAAAGCGATCGCCTGTGGCAATATTGGCTTTCCCGCTTGTGAAATTGCCTTACAGGTATTGCAGCAACAAATTCAGCCTGACTGGATCATTGCCGAACTGAGTAGCTATCAAATTGAATCAACCAAAACCGTAAAGCCGCAAATCGGTATCTGGACAACCTTTACACCAGATCATCTCAATCGTCACTATACCCTTGAGGCATACCGCAATATCAAGGCAAGTTTGATTGATCGCTCCGACCATATTATTCTCAATGGCAATGATCCGTATTTAGTCAACTTTGGTGCAGCGATGTGGCCCAAGGCTATTTGGACGGGGCTAGATGAAAACATTGTCGAGGCGATCGCCGATGGTGCATATATTGATCATGGTTGGGTCAAGTTTCAGAGTGAGCCTGTTTTCCCGATTTCCCATTGGCATCTTTTAGGCAGTCATAATCGCCAAAATTTATTGATGGCTGTGGCAGCAGCAAAACTAGCAGGAATTAGCTCAGAACATATTGATCACGCAATTTCTGAATTTCAAGGTGTCCCCCATCGCCTTGAGCATATTTGCTTCTATGAAGGCATTCCCTTTATTAATGACAGCAAAGCCACCAACTATGACGCGGCGGAAGTCGGTTTACGAGCGGTCAAACCACCCGTAGTTTTAATCGCAGGAGGGCAACCCAAACAAGGCGATGCTAAGGCATGGCTAGAGCAAATTCATCAAAGGGCGATCGCCGTATTATTAATTGGTGAAGCTGCACCATTATTTGCGGAAATGCTTAAAGATGTCGGGTTTAAAGACTATGAAATCGTGGAAACCCTCGAACGCGCCGTCAAACAAGCTGCCCAGATTGCCCATAGCCGCGCCCATAATCACCCTAGCCAACCCCTGCCAACTGTGCTATTCTCGCCTGCGTGTGCCAGCTTCGACCAGTTTGCTAATTTTGAGCAACGCGGCGATCGCTTCCGCCAACTTTGTCAAGAACTTTCATGAACCCATCCTTTCTGCCTAGAGATCTTGCAACCATTAATCTATTCAAACGCCGCACCGTTTTGATTTGGATCATTTTGGCAATGGCAATGATTGGATTAGTCGTGCGCTTAGTGTATTTACAGGTAATCACCTCACCAGACTTGTTAGAGAAGGCGCGACGACAGCAAATGTTTACGCTGCGTCCATTTATTCCTCGCCGCACGATTACCGATCGCAAAGGTACAGTTTTAGCTCTAGATCGTCCTGTCTATACCTTATTTGCCTATCCCCATCTCTATAAAAAAACACCTGAAGAAATCGCCGAGAAACTATCGCCGATCCTCAGACGACCTGTCGATAAACTGCTGACCATTCTCACCCGTGATACCACCTCCATCCAAGTCGAGTATTGGCTATCGGAAGAAAATGCCGATCGCGTTTATAGTTTGGGTCTAGATGGGTTAGATCTGATCCAGCAACGGCGGCGGCTATATCCACAGCAAGACCTTGCGGCTGAGTTGCTCGGTTATGTGAATGTCGATCATCGTGGTCAAGCGGGTATCGAGCTTAGCCAAGAGAAGTTACTAGAACGCACCGATCAAGCGCCCACAGTGACTCAAGATGGTTCTGGGAAGTTAATTCCTACGCGCATTCCTGCGGGGATGATCCGTAGCGATCGCACTAGTATGCAAATGACGATTGATTCACGGATTCAGCGCACGGCTAGACAAATTCTCAAGCAGCAAATGGTCAAATTTGGCGCAAAGCGTGGCTCAGTAATCGTCATGGATGTAAGGGATGGAGGATTGCTAAGCTTAGTCACTGAGCCAACCTACGATCCCAATCGTTATTACGAAACCGATGTCAAACTTTTTAAAAATTGGGCAGTTTCCGATCTCTATGAACCCGGCTCTACCTTTAAACCCCTAAATGTGGCGATCGCTCTCGAAGCAGGGGCGATTCAACCTGACACTGTATTTAATGATGAAGGAGCTTTAACTATCGGTGGTTGGCCAGTGGCTAACTTTGACTACGAACAAGTAGGTGCAGTCGGTTCCCTTAGCATTAGTCAAATCCTTGAGCGATCGAGCAACGTCGGTATGGTGCATATTGTCCAACGCATGAAGCCATCAGTCTATTATGGTTGGCTCGAACGCCTTGGACTAGGAGACATTTCGGGAATTGATCTACCGTCGGAAACCCCTAGCGCTCTCAAACCCCAAGAGCAATTTATCGAATATGTGATCGAACCTGCAACCGCCTCGTTTGGTCAAGGCTTTTCGCTGACACCGATTCAGATGGTGCAACTGCATGGCATTCTTGCCAGTGGCGGCAAATTGCTCACTCCCCACGTTGTTAAAGGTTTAATCAATGAAGAAGGCGAGGAATACTATCAGCCCAAGTTACCCACACCTCGACAATTAATCTCCCCTGCTACTGCCCAGAGGGTCGTGGAGATGATGACAAATGTGGTCGAAAAAGGAACGGGTTTACCTGCACGTATTCCTGGTTATCGGCTGGGAGGTAAAACAGGTACTGCTCAAAAAGCATCAGCAACTGGTGGTTATTCCAATGCCAAAATCACTAGTTTTGTGGGCATTTTCCCCTCTAAAGAGCCACGCTATGTGATTCTAGCCGTGATTGATGAGCCTGTTGGCGCGGATGCTTTTGGTTCGACAGTAGCAGCTCCGATTGTGAAGACGGTGATCGAAGAACTAATTGTCACTGAAGGGATTCCCCCTAGTCATCCTGAAGAAGTGATTTCTAAAATACCTGAACTTCCTGATCCTAAAGCAACTCCAGAGCCGCAAGCAACACCCACTCCATCACCCGAAGCAACGCCATCTCCATCACCTTCTCCTAGCCCGAAACCAACGCCATAAAAAAAAGAGTTGCAGCGCTCAGCGCTGCAACTCTTTTTTTATGCCAATAGGACTTACGCAGAAGTTGCTAAGACCCTCACCCCTAGCCCCTCTCCCAGAGAGAGAGGGGAACAAGAAAAATTCTTACCCCCCTTCTCCCTCTCTGGGAGAAGGGGTTGGGGGATGAGGGCGGTTTGTAATCTGTATTACGCAGGATTTGCGGATGCAAACTCTAAATGTGGCTCATTGTTTTGGGTGATGCTTGGGGCAATGCTGGTGTCGATCGCCACTTCACCTCCATGATTAGCATTATTTGCAAAGCGTTCTTTCTGCAAATCCAAAGCAGCTTTAATCAATCCTTGGAACAGAGGATGGGGACTGCTGGGTCGAGATTGGAACTCAGGATGAAATTGGGTAGCAATGAAGTAGGGATGATTAGAAAACTCGATCGCCTCGACCAATCGCCCATCAGGAGAAGTACCACTAATCACATAGCCAGAATCTAGGAAAAGTGATCGATAAGCATTATTAAACTCATAACGGTGACGATGACGTTCGTAGATCACCGACTCGTTATAAAGTTTATGAGTCAAGGTATTCGGGACAAGACGACAGGCATATAGACCTAGACGCATTGTACCGCCGAGGTTTACCACATCTTGCTGTTCAGGTAGTAAATGAATGACAGGATTTTGGGTTTCGGGATTAAATTCGGCACTATTAGCATCGCTGAGTTGTCCGATATTTCGCGCCCAGTCGATCACCGCACATTGCATTCCTAAACATAAGCCTAAAAATGGAATCTGGCGATCGCGGGCATATTTCACTGCCGCCACCTTACCATCGACACCGCGATGACCAAAGCCTCCGGGGACAACGATCGCATGAACATCCTTAAGGAATTTATCAGCACCGTAGGCTTCGATATCTTCAGAGTTAATCCAGCGTAAATTTACATTGCTATTAACGGCGATCGCCCCATGTTTGAGCGCTTCGATTACGGATAGGTAGGCATCGGTTAACCTTACATACTTACCCACAATCGCTACTTCTACTTGATGCTCAGAGCGATAGAGACGTTCAACAAGGGTCTGCCAACTACGGAGGTCAGGTTCCCGTTGTTGCATCCCTAGTAAACGCAAGACTTGCTCTGCCAAGCCTTCTCGTTCCATTGCTAGCGGTACTTCATAGATGCTCTTCACGTCTTGCCCTGTCATTACGCATTCGGGCAGCACGTTACAAAATTCGGAAACCTTGTCTTTGATATTTTGAGGTAAGGGGCGATCGCTACGGCACACTAAAATATCGGGTTGAATCCCCACCGATTGCAATTCTTTAACTGAGTGCTGAGTGGGTTTGGTTTTCATTTCCCCTGCGGAGGCAATCCAAGGCATGAGGGTAACGTGCATATAGACCACATTTTGTCGCCCCACGTCTTTCCGAAACTGACGGATTGCTTCGATAAAGGGTAACGACTCAATATCACCAACCGTACCGCCAATTTCCACAATCACGAGATCGGGATTACCATTTTTGGCAACCCGATGAATGCGTTCTTTGATTTCATTGGTAATATGGGGGATGACTTGCACCGTGCCACCTTGATAATCACCGCGCCGTTCTTTATTGATCACACCTTGATAAATTGCGCCTGTGGTGACATTACTCAGCTTGGACATCGATGTATCGGTAAAACGCTCGTAATGCCCCAAGTCAAGGTCAGTTTCTGCACCATCCTCGGTGACAAAAACTTCTCCATGCTGAAAAGGACTCATCGTACCAGGGTCAACATTGATATAAGGATCGAGCTTGAGAATTGCGATCGAATAATCCCTAGATTTAAGTAATCGTCCCAAACTTGCGGCAACGATTCCCTTCCCAATACTGGAGACAACACCGCCAGTCACAAAGATATACTTAGCCATAAAATTTCTTGCTAGGAGTAAATGAAAACCTTCAAAAATAGCGATCGCTATTTTTTGCCATCATCAGGCTCGATAGGTTTGCTGTTATAGCGATCGTCAATTGCTTTTAGACAAATCAAAACCCAGAAGCAAGTGGCGGCGCTGTGCGCCGCTACTTGCTCCTTGATTTTTAATTTATGCTAATGCAAAGGATGACAGCTATATAGGCAGTTCTAGTCTACTCGATCATTTATAGCAATCCAAAATAGGTTGATGATTGTCCCGCAGGGACAATCATCAACCCAAAAGCTATAGCGTTTTGCAAAACAAAAAACAATCAGAGTAAGGATTTGCGCTTTTCATTTTGCCGTAGGCAAAATGAAAAGCGCTATAAGCACCAGAATCAAGATTAGTCGCCAAATCCGTGAGCGCGAATTAGATCAAAGAATTCTTTTTTCATGTGGGGGTCATGACGGAAGGAGCCACGCACAATCGAATTGACCATCTTGGTATCAGGTTCTTTAACACCGCGCCAAGTCATGCACATATGCTGAGCTTTGATCACAAAGGCTAAACCCTTAGGTTTAATCAGATTTTCGATTGTATCAGCGACCATAATCGCCGCCTCTTCTTGAATATGGGGACGGCTCATCACCCAGTCCACAATCCGATTAAATTTAGAGATGCCAATAACGCGATCGCTAGGTACAATTCCAATCCATGCTTGCCCCACAATTGGCACAAAGTGATGAGAACAAGCCGATCTAACAGTGATGGGACCAAGCGTATAGATTTCGTCAAGTTCCTTGGCATTAGGGAAGTCTGTGACCTTGGGCATGGGGTGATAGCGTCCCTTAAAGACTTCATCCACATACATCTTGGCTACTCGTCGAGCCGTTTCGTGGGTGTTGTGATCGTTAGCAGTATCGATGATCAAAGAATCAAAAACACCTTGAAGTTTGGATTCAATTTCTTTCTTTAATTCTTCACGTTCAATATCACTAATGTGATGGGCGATTGAATCGTTGGCAAAAAAAGGATCGCCAGCCGCAATCACGCGATCGCGAATAATTTGCGAAATAGCTTTTCTGGTGGTTAGAGATTCGAGGACTTTTGCAGGTTTGGCATCATTCTCAGAAGTGGGACTTACAGGGCGAGAGATACTGATCGTCATGGTGTGATACTTATCTAGATATCCAGTGAATTAACTTAAAACGAAGGAAGCCGAATAAATGCTGAGAAAACAGTAATTAAACATCAAAATTTTTTGTTTGATTCATGCCAAATTCACCAGCATAAAAAGGTGTTTGACTACGAATTCAAACTATAAAATTTAATATATTCTCCCATATTCGCAGATCTCTGGAAGTTATCGCTTCTCTCAATAGATTGAACTTTTTCAATCATTATTTAACATTCCTACATAATTCTAGACTATTCCTTGGTGGCTTAAGCTCTTTGGGGTTAAGGTTCAGTTAATTCCATCCATAAGTTAGATAAATTTTAATCTTCAATGATAGTTACAGGATTATTTCTCCGCCTTCGGCGGAGAAATAATCTCTATACTTCGCTTGCTTGAAAAGCGCTATATAGCCATAGCCAAGCAAGTTAAGACATAAAACCCAAAAGAGAGGGGCGGCGCTTTGCGCCGCCCCTCTCTTTTGGGTTTTGGTTTTGTCCTAACATAGCTAACTACAGCTATATCTCCAGTGGATAGGTTGCAAACTAAAATAACTATAGATAAATACTTATCAATTAAATACTTATCAATTTTTCCGAAACAAGCAAAATTTCTATGATCATGCTATTCATCTAGCCGTGACGCACGCTGTGCGTGCGTCACAGTGAGGTTCCTTAAAAAGTTCCTGCATTAGGCATTAGCACTAATTCGTTGATAACTGCATCGGCTGGGAGATTGACTAAGTTCATAATCGATGCGGCGACGGTAGTAGGTCGAAGCATTGCCGAACGATCAAAATTAGGTGGGACTTTATCGCCAAGCGTGTCCCATAGTGGTGTATCTACGGAACCTGGACAAATAGCCATGATCTTAATGCCATGAGATTGCTCTTCGGCAGCGATCGCTTGAGTCAAGCCCAATATGGCAAATTTACTAGCACTATATGCGCCCCAGTTAGGAAAACCCTGCTTACCTGCGATCGAGGCAACGTTAATAATCGTGCCACTTTTTTGCGATCGCATAGTTGGCAATACTGCTTGTAAGCTTTGAAAGACGCTAGTGACATTAAGGTCAAATAGCTTTTGCCACTCCTCTAGAGGCATCGCAATCAGTTCACCAATATAGGCACAACCTGCATTGTTAATCAAAATATCCACACCGCCCATATCAGCAACGATCGCTTGAATCTGTGCCGAAACTTCCGTAACCGCGCCTAAATCAATGGCATAACCTTTGGCTTTACTCTCGGCGGGTAACTCACTGAGCAGGCGATCGGGGTTACGGCTGACGAGACTAACCTCTGCCCCTGCTTGCAATAATCTCAAAGCGACTTCTTTGCCAATACCACTACTTGCCCCAGTAACGATCGCTTTCTTACCTATTAACTGATTTACGGTATCTGTCATGGTTTAACCTAAATTTTTCTTGTCGCTAGTCATGTTATAGCGTTTCACGGTCTAAGAGGATTGTTTCCCCGCCGAAGGCTGAGAAGCAATCCTCCGCTTAGTATGAAGCTGTGGCGCACGCGCAGCGTGCGCCACAGCTTTTAGAGTTTAATATGGGAAAATGAAAAAAGATAAACCATCGATAAGCTGCTGCTAATTTTTATGTCTAAAAAAGTGGGACGGAGCTTTTGGTGGCTGTGGCTAATTGCCAATACGTTGGGCAGTGCAGTTTTACCAATGCTGATTTGGCAAGATCCCTACGAAATGCGATCGCGTTTGTTTCTCAATGAAATATTACAGGGAGTAGGCATTTCCATTGCTCAATCACTAGTCTTGCGCGATCGCTTTGCTAAAGAGGGATGGTGGCTACCCTTAACTTTAATTGGTTGGTTGTTGGGACTAACGACTATATATGTGATTCCGTTCCTATCATTAAAATCAGCATTTAATGCTAATACACCTTTACTGGTCACTTTGATACTTGACTTTAGTACTATTGGCTTAATCGTGGGGATATGCCAATGGCAATTACTCAAAAATTTTCGGGCGGCAGGGTTGTGGCTATTTGCTAGTGTGATTGCCTTGCTCCTCAGTACATACGGTTTATTTCTCGGATATATAGCAGGTTCAATGGTCTTGGCTAGTGCCTTACAAGGAGCCATCTATGGAGCCATCACAGGATTAGCAATGATTAAAGTCTTGCGATCGCCAAAAGTTAAAAAATAAAGAAAGTTAAAAGATAAAGGCGGCGCTTTTCTCCACCTTTATCTTGGGGATGTACTCTCTACAAAGCGTAAATCCCTTTTTAAAAAAGTGTGTTCCCCCGTATCGGTGTCTACTGTCGCCCGAATGAGACTAGTTTTAGTAACCAATAACTTTGCCATGTAGTAAGGACTATCAGGCTCTAGGATCAATACGCGATCGCCTACTTGCAACGGTCGAATTGTGGGGATGGGCATAGCTTTGGAGATGTTTACATCTGAGTCAAGATTACTAGTTGGTAAAGTCTCAACTGATTCGGAGGATGAAACTCGATCTTTGATTAAGCTTTCCACATATAGCTTGAGCTTTTGTTCTAAAGCCAATTCTAGATCCGCAAATCGATCTTGTTCCTCCTGTGGTGTAGTTATTTCACCTAAAATTTGTGTTAAGCCCTGAATTACTAACTCCGTTTCTGTTTTGCCAGTTAGGTGGACTTTTTCTAGTAAAGCTGCATAGAGTTCACTAGATAGCTCAATTGTTAATGTGTGATTAGTGTGATGTCTAACAGATCGTTCCATTGTAAGTATTCTTGATAAGATGATGAGTGGCTGTGAAACAAATATTATGTCCAGTCTAAATCCCAAGTCAAAAGGTAATATAGGAAACTCTATGTCTGTCGAAGTCGGTCAAAAAGCTCCAGATTTTACTTTACCTAGCGATCGCGGTGATATTACCCTCAGCCGCTATCAGGGTAAAACAAATGTTGTACTTGCCTTCTATCCAGGTGACTTTTCGCCGCTTTGTACAAGTGAAATGCAATGTTTTGCCGATGATTGGACAAAATTTCGCGAAGCTGGTGCTGAAATTCTTGGTATAAGCACTGACCCTATCGAGAAACATATTGAGTTTTCCAAAAAGTTGGGTTTGCAGTTTCCGTTACTTAGCGATCGCAACCAAGAGGTTTGCAAAAAGTATGGAGTCGCGGGTTTGTTTGGGAGCAAACGTGCCTATTGTATTATCGATATTCATGGCATCGTTCGGTACAAGCATATTGAATTTTTGCCTGTTTTCAAACGGGAAGATTCGGAACTCTTGGTGGTATTAAGAAGTCTCAAATCTTAAGATTGCAAGATGAGCAGTGACTGATACTCCTCATCTTCATCTCAAAAATCAGTTTGGGATGCTACCTATGAAATCCGTAAAAATTTATTCTCTGATCCTTGCAGCGACAAGCACCCTAATTACCTTCACTCCCCAATTCGCTCCCAAGGCGATCGCCCAATCTGTGACTGATCAAAGCTGTGTTGCCGATATTATCGGTGAAGATATTGGCTCACAGGTAAATATCCGATCAGGGGCAGGCACTATTTTTAATGTGATTGGTACTGTATCTGTAGGTAATTTGGTAATTGTGGTCAATGATGACCAAGACAAAAGCGGGATTGTATCTCCATTGCGGCGCACCGATAGTCAAGGGGATGACTGGTATTTAACAACCAGATTGAGGCAAAGTCCTTATAAGGGATGGATACGAGCAGACTTCTTGCAATTAAGGTGTCCGAATCCATAAAAGCAGAGGGAGCGCATAGCGCTCCCTCTGCTTTTATGGATTCGGACAAAAGTCTTAACCCCCTTTAATTCCCCCTTTGTAAGGGGGAAACCTAGAAATTTAATTCCCTCCCCTTGTAAAGGGGAGGGCTAGGGAGGGGTTATGGATTGCGATGTTTCAAGATAAATTCTGCGATCGCTAAGTCTTGCCGAGTTGTCACTTTGAGATTAGTTTCTTCACCCACGACAATTTGTACTGCCAATCCTACCTTCTCAAATAGGGCTGCGTCATCAGTCACTTCCCAACCTAACTCAACGGCGGTGCGGTGAGCATTTTTGAGTAAATCCGTGTGAAAACCCTGTGGAGTTTGGGCTGCCCAAAGATGGTCACGATTGGGAGTATCGACAATCGTTAGACCATTGGCAACTTTGATTGTGTCCGTGACAGGCATAGCGGCGATAAAACCCTGCATTGTTTGTAAGGCTTGATCACATCGGTCAAATAACTTTGATGTTACTAAACACCTTGCCCCATCGTGAATGAGAACGCGATCGCCTGCCGACGGTAGAGCGTTTAAACCATTAAATACTGATGCTTGACGAGTATCTCCACCTTGGATCAGTCGAATTGGTTTCGTTGATTTAAGCGTATTAAAAATTTTTTGAAATTCTGGATAGTCGTGGGGTTGGGCAATTACCCCAATCCACGCAATTGCTTGAGAGGCGATCGCTGCTTCTAAAGTCCATTGCAAAATTGGCTTACCAAGTACGGGTAGCAGCAACTTATTGCGATCGGCTCCCATGCGTCTACCACTACCCGCCGCAGGAATTAATAAATGACAGGTCATAGATTAGTCAGCCAGATGCCACCAACCAAAGGCGGGACCAATAAAGCGAATCGTGATCCAGATGACTACCATTGCCCCAATGCCATACCAAGCACCTTGGGTAGAAACTGCTACAAATTTGGCAGCCTTGTCTTTGGTCAAAAAAGGTATCCAAGAAGCGATCGGCTCAGACTGACCATACTCATCTCCTAATACCTGCTTACGCCGCTTTGACTCGCCCATAATTTGTACTCCTAAGCTAATAAGTTAATCTAATCGTATCACCTCTAAATGCAGGGCGAATCGTTACATTTAGAGTAAATCCCAATGGGTAAAAGGCTTGGCATTTGCCCCTGCATAGTCCGCCACAATATGACCATTACCCACTAGACGATATTTGTAGGTAACGAGTCCTTCTAAACCAACTGGTCCGCGTGGAGGCATTTTATTTGTACTGATGCCCACCTCTGCGCCAAAGCCATAACGGAAACCATCGGCAAATCGGGTCGAGCAGTTGTGATACACACCCGCCGCATCCACATCACTGGTAAAAATATCGGCAACTTCTTGATCTTCTGTGACGATCGCCTCCGTATGTTTGGAACCGTAAGTAGTGATATGGGCGATCGCTGCTTCTAAAGTATCAACGATTTTAATAGATAGAATTAAATCCGAATATTCTGTTGACCAGTCTGATTCAGTGGCAGGCTGCACATCAATAATTTTTTGAGTGCGATCGCATCCTAATAATTTAACGCCTTGTTCTTGGAAAGCAGCTAAAACTAAAGGAAGGAATTGAGAGGCGATCGCACTATGGACTAGTAAAGTCTCGATCGCATTGCAAGCCGCGGGATATTGAGTTTTGCTATCAACGGCGATCGCTACAGCTTTGTTGAGATCTGCCGCCGCATCGACATACAAATGACAAATGCCATCGGCATGACCGAGAACGGGAATATTGGTATTGTCTTGGATATAGCGCACAAATTGATTGGAACCTCTAGGAATAATCAGGTCAATCAATCTATCCATTTTCAAAATTGCTAATGTCTCTGCACGGGTGGTTAATAACTGCACCACATAAGGCGATACGCCTTGAGTTTCTGCATATAACTTCTCTAGAGCATCACGCATGACTGCGGCGATCGCCTCACAGGAGTTGACCGCTTCACTTCCACCTTTGAGAATGACTCCATTTCCAGACTTAATGCCTAGTGCCGCAATTTGGGTCACCGCATCGGGACGTGCTTCAAAAATCACACCGATTACCCCCAAAGGACAAGACAAACGCTCTAATACTAAACCTGCGTCTAGTTCTCGATGAATTTGGCGATCGCCAATTGGGTCAGCAAGGCGAATTACATCGCGCACCCCTGCGATCATGCTTTTGATTTTGTTAGTATCCAGCTTGAGACGAGCAATCAAGGCGCTAGGCAACTGAGCAGCATTAGCCGCGATCAAATCCTTTTGATTTGCTGCCAAAATTGTCTCTGAATTTTGCTCTAAAGCGATCGCGATCGCTTCTAGGGCAGCATTTTTGGTGGCAGTTGGCAATTTGGCTAGGGCGATCGCGGCGGTGCGAGTGCGTTGGATTGATGCTGCGAGGTTTTCTGCCAAATTTATAGATATGTTCCCAGACACTTGATTCTCTATCTCTTTTCGTGGATTGCTTTGGTGCAGAGATCTGATTAAGTCAGACTAGTAAATCTCTACCATTTCGCTATCTTAATACGAAACACTAAAGTGTAGGGCGATCGCCATCTTATATAACAATATTGTGATATACTGCAATAAAATTATCTTAGTGATTAAGTGTGCCAGAAGCGCAAGTTGTTTTCTATCAAGTCAAGAGGATGTAGATAATGGCTAAGACTAGTGATGCGTTGAAGATTATTGATAATTTGACTGGGGATGATCCTGAACTTGAGGAAATGGTGAGAGAAGCTTCGCTTAATGCTGTGGTTGCTCAACTTATTTATGAGGCAAGGATTTCAAGAGGGTTAACTCAGAAACAACTTGCCGATCGCATTGGTACAAAACAATCGGCGATCGCTAGACTTGAGGATGCTGATTATGATGGTCATTCGCTTTCGATGTTACAAAAGGTTGCTAGCGCTCTGAATCAACGGATTGAGATTAAGTTATCGGCGATCGAGCCTGAGAAGACTTTAGTTTAAACAAGTCGTCTTGCAAGAATTAGTTTTAGAGCAAGCAGTCAGAGAGTACTTGCTCTAAGGTTTTTACCTTTTACTTTTTGTCTGAGGATGGGCTGATGATGACGCGCACCAAAACTGCAAAGGCGAGAATTATGCTGACTGTTGGGTTGCTGACGATCGCAGGAATTGTATTGGATGCGTCAACGGGTGTTGTTGATGGTGTGGATGCGATCGCAGTTTGTTTGGTGTTTGCGGGTGCGTTATCAGTTACGTTATCAACTTTAGAGATCGCTTGAGTGGTGACTTGTTTTTGGACTGACATAATTTTTTGTTCCGAATTAAACTATGCCAACACTATGAAATATGGCTGCTTGAGCGACTTTGCGTGACTTGCGTGGGCTTGTTGCTACGTTGACGGGCTTTTCGCTCAGCCCTCGATCAATTGGCTCAATCCTCGATCGCTTCGTTGGGTGAGCGGAGCCGAACCCAGATTTTGCGTGACTTTGAAAAAATGCCAAAATAGTTTTTAGATGGTTGAGGATTAGCAATGTCAAGATCGCTACGGGCTTCTGAGGCGGGTATAAAGCAGATTAAATCGGCGATGAAGCAAGGCGGTTTCACGCAAGAGGCTTTTGCTAAGGCTTTGGGAATTTCGCGATCGGTGATTACGGTTTTGCTTAGAGGAGAGGCGATCGCTAGAGATAATTTTGAGGAGTTATGCAAATTCCTAGAACTGGATTGGCGCGATATACGGGGTGAGGATGTTGTTAGTGACGACCTTGATTTGCTAGTCAAAGAGGTGAAGCAAAAAATTGCGGCGGATGTGACCGATCGCTGTGGGACGATGCGGGTGTTGGATATGACGCAACCTGTCGATCTGGATCGGATTTATACCGATGTGAATATTCTTGAAAAGATTTCTGGCAAGGATCGCATAGATTGTGATGAGGTTTTACCTATTGGAAATAGGGAAAATTTTGAGCGCTGGATGATGGGTAAAATTCAGCATCGTATTACTGGTTTAAAGGCATTCGAGAAACATCAAAAGCTGGTGGTGTTGGGAAAACCGGGGGCAGGGAAAACCACGTTTATGAAATATTTGGCGATGTCTTGCCTCGGTGGTCGATTTCATGGGGAGCTTGTGCCGATTTTTGTGACGCTGAAGGCTTATGCGGAGGAGAGGGGACAGCCATCGCTAGAGAATTATATTTTGACGGAATTTGCCAAGCGAAAGGTGTCGCAGGATGTAGCAAAACAGTTGCTAGATAACGGTAAAGCGTTGATCCTGTTGGATGGATTGGATGAGGTGAAGAAGGAAGATGATCGCCGTGTTAAACAGGACATCGATCAATTTTCGAGGGATTGGCTAAAAAATCGGTTTGCGATCACCTGTCGGATTGCGGCGCGAGAATATCAGTTTGAGAAATTTACGGAAGTAGAGGTTGCTGATTTTGATGATGGACAGATTAAAACCTTTGTGAATAATTGGTTTTGGGAAAGGGATGAGTCAAAGGCGGAACGATTGTTAGAGAGATTGAAGGGTAATGAACCTGTCAAGGAATTGGCGAAAAGTCCTTTGTTACTGACGCTGTTATGTTTGGTGTTTGGAGAGAGTAACGACTTCCCGCAGAAGCGATCGGAGCTTTATAAGGAAGGTTTGGAAGTATTGATAAAAAAGTGGGATGCGAAGCGCAATATTGAACGGGAGATAATTTATAAGCATCTGTCACCACAAAACAAGGAGGATATGCTGGGACAGATTGCCTTTAATACCTTTGTGAATGGTGAATATTTCTTTCGGCAAGAGGATTTGCAACGCCAGATTAAGGACTATATCTGTAATCTCCCTGAAGCATCCGCCGATCCTGAGGCGTTGCGGCTGGATAGTGAGGTGGTGCTAAAGGCGATCGAGCATCATCATGGGTTGTTAGTGGAAAGGGCAAGGAATATTTATTCTTTTTCCCATTTAACTTTTCAGGAATATTTTGCGGCGCGAGAAATTGAGAGAGAAAGACATTTTGAAAGATTGATGCAGCATATTACCGATCCTCAGTGGAAGGAGGTGTTTATATTGACTGCGGAAATGTTGAGGCGATCGGATGAATTTTTGCAATTAATGAAGGATCGCATTGATAAAATATTTAACGAACATGAGGAATTGCAGCGATTTTTACTCTGGTTAGACCAAAAAGCATATATAGCATCGAAAAAATACAAAAAAGTTGCTCTAAGAGCTTATTTTGCTTACATAGCCTTTTCTTTGAGCATACTTAAGAGTTCAGTTTTACTAACTCTTGACAGTGAGCATTCTAAAACTCTGGCTCATGCACTCATAGTTAACAAGGCTTTTGATAAATCTGACACAATTAGTATTGCCTGTGCAGTTGATAGTAACTTCAGTCGTGATATATCCAACAACTTTACTCTCGATCTGAATTGCAAAATAATTCAAGAATCTCTCCAAATAGTACAAATGATTGAAAATGGATTTATCAATGTAAAAATAGAAGGTCAAGAGTTCTTTCAATGGTTTGAAAGTCATGGAGAAGATTGGAGTCAAAGTTTCCATCAAATATGTGTAGATAGCTTAAATCAAAGTTTTGGTTTTGACTGGCAATTTTTCCATGAACAGTTT
Organism: uncultured cyanobacterium; assembly: GCA_963703315.1. Taxonomy (GTDB): domain Bacteria; phylum Cyanobacteriota; class Cyanobacteriia; order Pseudanabaenales; family Pseudanabaenaceae; genus Pseudanabaena. Next base: position 1,738,681 of record OY969811.1, read on the forward strand.
GAAGTATTTGCACGGTATTACGAAGCCAATCTCCTCCTTGTCGAGTGCATGAACCGCAGCTACGTCAGCAAACAAGTCCGCGAAGAAATTGAATCAACGATGCTGTTGCCAAGTAAAAAGTAGAAAGGCAAAAGGAAAAATTATCACCACATTTTCCCGTAGGGGTTAAGCATTTGCGCCACAATTTTTCAACTCATCACAGAGACATCACTCCGCAAATGCTAAACCCTCTTCGCCTTCACCGATCGCTTGTCCCTGCGTTGCGAGATTTAGGGCATAGCATTCCCAAATTGAGAGAATCTGTAAAATCATAAATCTCTGCGGGAATGCTATGCCCCTACATATCCACATTTATGTCACAATTTGCAAATTCATAACTTAATCTCAACCATTGTTTGACCAACCTTTACCCCGCGATCCTCGAACAGGGTTACCAATTCCCGACGCTCCCTATCCACATACTCAAATTGGTTCACGCACCAGTCGGCGTACAGGAGACACATATCGCCAAGCCAGAGAATTTGGCTATGATGGCGCAATTATTAGGGACATTGATTTTACCAATCATCGCCGCGCTGACCATACCAACCCACATCAACATCGCTATAATCAACTTACAGGAAAGCGACAGTCCGCCGAACCACTATAGCTTTTCAGGAAAATAAAAATGTCTAACGTAATTGAAATCAAATATCAGGATAACCAAGGCACATCAACCATTGAACTGATTGACCTATTAAACCTGATTGCACAGGACAAACAACAACTTGTCTGGTCAATTTTAGATCTCGAAGCGATCGGCGACATCAGCACGATTTGGGAAAGAGGCATCCTAGATTTAGAAGAGAACATCAAAGAACTACCTCAAGGATTAATCTTAAGTTGGCAGATGCTAGTTCTATTAGTCAAAAAATTTGATCAAGTAATTAATACCGTCATCGTTGGTTGTCAAGAAGTATCCAAAATCCCCTCTCTCAAACCAGACATAGATATTGATGCACCTTGTGAAATCGTTTTAGAACTAATTGATAGTTCTGTTTGGCGCATCTATTCTAAAGACGAACGGTTATTGCAGCACCTACAGCATGAATTTACCAACGTTCGACAAGTACAAGCGATCGCTTACACTTAAATCACATGATTGAGATCAGTTGGTGATAAATGCTCATGGATAATTTGACCATCGCGAAACATAATAATCCGTTGCGTATTCCTTGCCACATCAGCTTCATGCGTGACCATCACCACCGTAATTCCACTAGTATTTAACTCACCAAATAGTTCCATTACTTCACTAGTAGTATGAGAATCAAGCGCCCCTGTCGGTTCATCAGCCAATAGCATCACAGGATTATTCACGATCGCCCTTGCGATCGCCACCCTCTGCTGTTGACCACCAGACATTTGATTAGGACGATTATTTAACCGATGCCCCATTGCTACTCGCTCTAGCGCCGCCACAGCCCGTTCCTTTTGTTCTTTAGGACGGATATTGGCATAAGCCATAGGCAACATCACATTCTCTACAGCCGTAAGTTGTGGTAAAAGGTGATATTGCTGAAAGATAAAACCAATTTTGATATTGCGAACTTTAGCGAGATCGCGCTCCTCCATGTGAGAAACATCTTCTTCATCAAGGAAATATTGTCCTGATGTGCTGCTGTCAAGACAACCAATGATATTCATACAGGTGGATTTGCCCGAACCCGAAGCGCCCATAATCGCACAATATTCTCCTTCCTTAATCACAAAGCTAACATTCTCTAAAGCCCTGACTAGCGTATCGTCCTGCCCATAATATTTACAAACATTTTTTAGGCGAACGATTTCACGTCTAGAGTCAGATATTTGGGAAGTCGGCGTAATCAGATCGTTGGTTAGCATGGTTGATTGTTTTTAGCGATTAAGACAGATTTTCAAATCTCACCAATAACCCCTCCCTAGCCCTCCCCTTGCAAAGGGGAGGGAACGAAATTTCTAGTCTTCCCCCTTTGCAAGGGGGAATTAAAGGGGGTTTTTAAGACTTTTGTGTACAAGGTAGCTTTTTTAAGGGGATAAGGGGGATCAATCTCAAATACTTCTCAAAGCAACAATTGGATCGAGTCTGGCAGCTTGTCGGGCGGGGAAGATGCCAAAAAATAGACCGATACCACCTGAGACACCTACAGCAAGGCAAATTGCCCCAATGGATACTCCCGCTTGTAAAGGGGAAACTACAGCGATCAGGAGAATTCCACCAACACCAATGCCTGTACCGATCGCTCCACCTAGTAATGACAAAATTACCGCTTCAATCGTGAACTGGGTGAGAATATCACTAGGTGATGCGCCGATCGCTTTGCGGAGTCCGATTTCACTCGTGCGCTCGGTGACGGAAACTAGCATGATGTTCATAATGCCGATGCCGCCCACTAACAAAGATATTCCTGCGATCGCCGCTAGCATTACCGTTAAAGCGCTGGTAATATTACCCACGATTTCTAAGGCATCCTGCTGTGTCCGCACCGTAAACGTATCATCAGCATTTACATCAGCAGTACGGTGACGTAATCGCAATAGGTTAGAGATTTGGAACTGGGCAGCGCTAACATTTTCATTACTAGTCGCAGATACGTTGATTACAGCAATAGCAACCCCATAGGGTGATGTTTTACCCGTGAGTTGGCTAGTCATCGTCGTAATTGGCAGAAAAATTGTGTCATCTTGGTTTGTCCCCAAAAAAGCGCCTTTCTCGGACATAATCCCAATTACTTCATAGCTAGTGCCACGTATTCTCACGGTCTGTCCGATCGCTTTACCTTGAGGAAATAAATCTTTAGCGATCGCTGCGCCGATAGTGACAACTCTGGCATTGCGCTTCAGGTCTTCTGCATTAAAAAAGCGTCCTGTACTTACTTCAGCATTACGGACGATTGTATAAGTATCAGTTGTCCCAATCAATGTAGCGCGTTTGGTATTGTTACCCGCGATCGCTAGCTCTGAGCCATTAATCTGCGGTGCAACACTCCGAACTGTAGGGACTTGGGTGGCGATCGCTTCAGCATCTGCTAGGACTAAACGATTGGGTGGCGCGATCACATTTCGTCTGGCATTATCAGTTCCCGTAATCACGAAAATTACATCAGTACCTAGAGACTGAAACTGTTGTGCCGCATATTTTTGAGCGCCTTGCCCCACACCCACCATCAAAATCACGGAAGCATTACCAATAATGATTCCCAGCATTGTTAATGTGCTACGCAGACGGTTAGCTGCAAGGGTTTTCCCTGCCATGCGAAAGCTTTCCCAAGTATCCATTTATTTACCTAAGTTGCTTGTAATATCCCCGTAAGTCTTAATTTGTTGCAGCGTGCGCTGCAACAAATTAGGACTTTAATTATGCCGAGATACTTATCATATAAAAACTATCACTATATCTAGACTTCAGCATCATCTTATGGAGCGAAATATCGTAAATATCAGTTTTTGCGTTAGCATAAACTTTAGTTGAACTTGCAAAAATTCTCGATTTTCTATGCCCAAGCTATCAAAACCACCAGATCCTAACGATCCTGAATATCAAAATCTCGAACGCCGAGTAAACTTTTATTTGCACCTTGCCATCTATTCAGCTTGTAGCACCTGTATGTGGTTTATTCAATCAATTACGGAGAAGGTATGGATATGGTCGGTCTGGGTAGCAGTAATCTGGGGCATAACTATCCTTAGTCATGGAATCTGGGTTCTTTCTAAAGAAAAGCAAACTCAAGAAGTTTAGAGCAATCCTGAAGATATTGATTTTGAGTTTTAGATGCCAATTTTCCTGAAGGTATAGAGGTTTAATTTATGAGTACTACCGAACGCATTGAACAACTAGCTGCCGCGATCGCCGAAGATGTGTATATCGACATTGCTAAGTGGCATTTATATTTGAATGATGCACATTTACATCGTCCCTTAGCAGAGAAGTTTTATCCATTATTGCTGGATGGAATTACCTCAGCCGATGTTAACAAAGTATTAATGGAAACTAAGATTGCGATCGGTGGTGGTAAGCGCGAGATTTCCCTCAGTGATTTAATTCCTAGTTCTTGTCAAAATCGGCTCCTAAGCATTTTAGAAGAATTTGAATATTAAATCCTAACAAGGGGCTGAATCCCCTTGTCCCCCAAGGTTTAGGACAACCTATGACAACTTCTGCAAATACTGTTTTTCAGTCGATGCGCCGCCGTTTGGCGCTATGGTATGCGATCGTTACGGCAATATTATTAATTGTATTTGCTACAGGGTTCTATTTGTACGTGCAGTCAACGCTGATCGATCGCGTTGATGACACCATTGACCACGTGGCAGAGGTGATCGAGCGATCGCTGATCCGTTCTAATTTGATTGATTTAGAATCGGATTTTAGTCATAACTTTTCGGCAAATGCTCAAGCGATCGATGCTGATCATATTGATATTGATTGGTTTAGCCCCAATGGAGAAATTCTCTGGACAACTAATGGAAATTCTGAGTCTCTGCAACAACGTGAACGCGGCATTTTGCAACCAGTCTATCGGACTGTGCATTTGTCTGAAGCCGAGCCATTACGCCAGATGACCGAACCGATTGTGATTAATGGCAAATTGCTAGGATATTTGCGAATTAGTCATCCTTGGTTTGAAGTAACTAAGCCTGTTAAGCAATTATTTCTTGATCTGGCAGTGGGGACAACGCTGATGGTCGGTGTCGTGTTGCTCTGTGGCTGGTGGTTGGCAGGAATTGCCATGGAACCTGTGCGCGAGTCCTATCAACGCTTAAAACAGTTTACTGCCGATGCTTCCCACGAACTGCGTAACCCGATCGCAGTCATTCAAACCAATGTCCAAGTTGCCCTTGCTGACCCCAATCCTGATCCTGAATTTCAGCGATCGCAACTAGAAACCATCGAAAGAATTACGCGGCGTTTAGGAAGATTGATTGAAGATTTATTGTTTTTAGCGCGGCATGATGGGGGCATTACTAATCAGAAGCGTGAATCTTGTAACTTATTGCAAATATTGCATGAGGTGGGAGAAGAACAACAGGCGATCGCGCAACAAAAACAAATTACGCTAGAAGTACCTGTACCTAACACCGCCCAAAACACCGCACAAAACTTACTTGTGTTAGGCGATCGAGATCGCTTAGGACGCTTATTTACTAATTTGGTGAGCAATGCGATCGCCTATACACCCATAGGTGGCAAAGTCCAAATTATCGCCCAAACTACATCTTCCAATCACATCCAAGTTCAAGTTAAAGATACTGGCATCGGCATTCCTGAAGTAGAATTACCGCAAATTTTTGAACGCTTCTACCGCTATCAACCACAAAAAAATAGTAAGTCTAGTGCGAAATATAGCAATTTGTATACAAGTGGTTCAGGGCTGGGACTAGCGATCGCTAAGGCGATCGCCGAAAGTCATCAGGGAAAAATTCATGTTGAGAGCAAAGTCGGTCAGGGAACCATCTTTACGGTTAATTTATCGAAATAAAAAAGAGAGGCGGCGCTTTGCGCCGCCTCTCTTTTAGTGATTAACGCTTCCTGCACGGAAAACACTGCCAATTACTTCTTCGATCGCAGGTTCATTGACGGATAAATCGAGAATTTCTAACTCAGCAAGAATTTGCGAAACTGCTTTAGTCAAATTTTCGCGGGGAATTAAAAAACACACAGCCTGACTATCAATATTCAGAATTTGACCATATTTTTGTAAATCATCGCGACTAGTAATCGGTTTAGCTAATTCCACCCGCACTTCTCGATAGGGAGCAAAATTATCATGCAAGCCTTCGAGACTGCCATCATAAATTAATCCACCTTGATGGATCAGTAACACGCGCTTACATAAAGCCGTAATGTCTGCCATGTAATGACTGGTTAACAAAATCGTGGCTTGGTAGCGAGCATTATATTCTCGTAAAAACTCCCGTACACTTGCCTGAGCATTGACATCTAGCCCTAAAGTTGGCTCATCTAAAAATAAAACTTGAGGCTGGTGCAACAATGCCGCTAGCAATTCTGCCTTCATGCGCTCACCGAGGGAGAGTTTTCGCATTGGTTGCGATAGTTTGCCCTCAAGGGATAGCATTTCTGTTAATTCGCCGAGGCGATGCTTAAATATTTTGTCAGGAATGTCATACACCGCCGCATTCATTCGCAATGAGTCGAGGGCTGGTAAATCCCAGATTAATTGCTGTTTCTGCCCCATGACTAAAGTGATTTTTTGCAGAAACCCTGTGTCACGGCGAAAGGGGATATGTCCTGCGACTTGGACATTGCCCGATGAAGGATGAATCAATCCCGTTAACATTTTTAAAGTTGTGGTTTTACCTGCGCCATTTGGCCCTAAAAATCCGACCATTTCTCCAGAGGCGATCGCAAAGGAAATATCTTTAACGGCAGCAATTTCTCGATATTGACGATGCCAAAAGTGTCTAAGAGTGCCAACTATCCCCGCATCCTTGACCGCAATGTGATAAATTTTGCTCAAACCTTCAACCGTAACCATTGCCATAGCACTCTAACCAAGATGCATTCTGATATACTGTCAACAACATCAATGTTTCTCATTGATTAGCTAGATGTACATCAACAATTCTGTAAGACGCAATCAAAAAACAGTTAATGTTGATTAGGCAATATTCATTACCTTATCTTATTTTTAGGGTTTTGGAAATTTTATGATTGCATTAGTTTAGTACTTAAAGCTAATGTCGATCGCACAACTGGAAAATCAGGAAGGCAGTTATGGTAAAAGTCCTCGTAGTGGACGATAGTCCGATGGTTTTAGAGATGGTCTCGGCACATCTAAAGCAAAATGGCATAGAAGTTACAGAAGCCAATAACGGTGCGGAAGCGGTAGAAAAACTCAAAGTTTTAACTCCCGATCTTGTCGTCACCGATGTTGTCATGCCACAAATGAATGGCTATGAGTTATGTCGTTGGATCAAAAATAATGCCTCTACGAAGAATGTACCTGTAATTATGTGTACAACCAAAAGTGAGGAATTTGATAAGTACTGGGGTATGAAGCAGGGGGCAGATGCTTATTTAACTAAGCCATATCATCCACCTGAATTAATCAAAACCATTAAGCAGTTACTTAGTCAGGTCAAATAAAAAAGGGGTGCTATGCACCCCTTTTTTATTTGCGTTCCTTGATGCGTATTGAAGCTTTTTGTTCAGGATCAATACCTTCAAAGGTAGGAGGCAGCCAAACGCGGACGATTAAGAGTAATGCTAAGGCAACCAAGAAAGCACAGGTTGCTAATACCTGTTTCCATTCCACTTCTAATAAGCCTTTAACAATCACTTCTCGCAATACCGAAACAATCGTTACTTCTACGGAAACCCCTATGGATACTCGTTGCTCTTGAAGATAAATAATTAGTAGGCGAAATAATTCCACTAAAATGAGGATGAATAAAATATCGGCATTAATTTCGTGAAATCGTAAAGTTGTAATTAATGATAGGAAAATCTCCTTAAGTTGCAACACCATGACGCAGAATAGTCCAATACATAAAGAAATAGCGATCGCATCTTGGACTAGCTCTAAAGTGTGGACAATCCGATAACGTAAAGTATTTTTGTCTTGATTCGGATTGATTGGTTCATCAATAGAAGCGTCAATGAGTTTATTTAACTGCTGCATATCTAAATTTCATCCACTAAAAAACATGGACTTAAGTTAGCATAGGCTGCATTTATAGCACAATCATAATTGTATTAGTTTTTATAATGTCTAACATATTTTATTTAGGTTGTGCGGTTTGGGCGTTTAAGGGTTGGGTAGGTGATTTCTATCCGAAAGGCAGTCGCTCAACGGAATTTTTGCAGCTTTACAGCGATCGCCTGTTGACGGTAGAGGTAAATTCGACTTTTTATGTAATCCCCGATCGCCAAACAATCGAGCGCTGGGCAAAGGAGACACCCACATATTTTAGGTTTTGTCCAAAGTTTCCGAAACATTTCACCCATAACGGTTTGTTGTTGCCATCTATCGAGCAAGCTTTTCAGTTTTTAGATTTGATATCGGGTTTTAGCGATCGCTTAGGCGTGTCATTTATCCAGTTACCGCCCAGCTATAGCCCCGCAAATTTTACGGATTTAGAAAATTTTCTGAAAGCATTACCAACTCAGGATTATCAAATCGCTCTAGAAGTGCGTCATGCTGATTGGTTTAAGCCGAATTATAGCGATCGCCTCAATCAGTTATTACAAAGTTTAGGGATTGGTCGCGTATTACTAGATTCACGCCCCATTTATGACTTGCCCTTTGGTGATGACATTGATCCTGCGTTGGCGATGCCAGTGCAGCAGGAACGCCGCAAACCCAATTTGCCTTTACAGCCTGTAGTGACAGCCCCTTTTAGTATCGTGCGGTTTATCAGTCACCCTGATCGCGATTTGAATATTCGCTTTTGGCAAGAATGGGTAAATTATTTACAGGATTGGCTCACACAGGGAACTCAAGTTTATTTCTTTATGCACTGCCCGATCGAAGAGCGATCGCCCCACAATTTAAAGTACTTTCAGGAAATGTTAGAAAAAGCAAATGTTCCAGTGCCAGTGTTACCTTGGGATCAGCTTATTCCACCACCACAGCAATTAACCCTCTTTTAACATGATCACAATTAAATCAGTTTTACGGGTCTTGCTTGCGATATTCATGATCACCGCAGGTACACTTCACTGGGTAACACCCGATCCCTTTGTCAAGATCGTTCCTTCTTTTTTACCTGCTCCTTTAGCTTTGGTCTACATTAGTGGCGTATTTGAAATTTTAGGTGGAGTTGGCTTGTTAGTTCCACTAGTAAGTCAAGCCGCAGCATGGGGATTGATCGCCCTATTTATTGCCGTATTTCCTGCCAATATCAATATGGCAGTTAATCGTATTCAAATGGATGGAATTCCCGACTCAGACCTATTACGATGGGGACGATTGCCATTGCAAGCAGTCCTCATCGCTTGGGCTTGGTGGTACACCAAACGAGACTGAGTATTGTATGGGGCAACTTTGCCGCGCCTTACAATATAACCATTAGGCATACTCACCTCACCAATATCAAGTTATGAGCCAATCTCAACTAAATTCCAGCGATCGCTATGCAGAATTTATTCAACCTGTGGATGAATTCAATCGGGCTTTGATTGCGAATGTCCACCCCTTAGATTGGGTAAATCCTCAGCCAGCCCCTCTGTACGATCTGGTAGTGATTGGTGCGGGAACGGCGGGCTTAGTAGTGGCGGCAGGGGCAGCAGGTTTGGGATTAGGGCTGAAAGTTGCCTTAATTGAGAAGAACTTGATGGGCGGTGATTGTCTGAATGTTGGTTGCGTTCCTTCCAAATGCGTGATTCGTTCATCGCGAGTAGTTGCCGATATCCTTGATGCTGCGAGATTTGGCATTAATCCACCCCAAAATATTGATATCGATTTTGCTGCCGTAATGGAAAGAATGCGAAAGATCCGTGCTGGCATTAGTCACCATGATTCTGCTGAGCGATTTCGCAATCTTGGTGTCGATGTATTTCTCGGCTCAGCAAGCTTTATTGATCACAAAGCGATCGCTGTTAATAGCACCAAATCAAACATCAAATTAAACTTTAAAAAAGCGGCAATTGCCACAGGCGCAAGGGCATCTGATCCACAAATAGCAGGACTTGCCGAAGCAGGATGTTTAACCAATGAAACTGTATTTTCTCTCACCGATCGCCCCAAAAGATTAGCAGTCATCGGTGGCGGTGCAATTGGTTGTGAACTAGCGCAAGCCTTTCAGCGTTTGGGATGTCAAGTCTCATTACTGCATAAAAATCCACGTTTGATGGATCGCGAGGATGCTGATGTGTCAGAAATTATGCAGCAGGGATTTGTCCGTGAGGGTGTGAATTTAGTACTTGACTGTGCGATCGCCCAAGTAGAAAAAACTAGCACTGGCAAAATCATCCATTATCAACAAAATGGCATTAATCACCAAATAGAAGTCGATGAAATTCTCGTCGGTGCAGGGCGATCTCCCAATGTTGAAGGCTTGAATCTAGAAGCTGCGGGTGTGGACTATGACAAACGGCGAGGCGTATTTGTCAATGATTATCTCCAAACTACGAATCCCCAGATTTTCGCCGCAGGGGACATCTGCATGAATTGGAAGTTTACCCACGCCGCCGATGCTGCTGCGCGAATCGTGATTAAAAACACGCTCTTTTCTCCCTTTGGTTTAGGCAAAAGTAAGCTCAGCGATTTGGTCATGCCTTGGGTGACCTATACCGATCCTGAAATTGCCCATGTGGGTTTATATGCCAAGGAAGCCAAAGCGCAAGGCTTAGAAACCGATGAAATTAAGATTCCCTTTAGTTCAGTCGATCGCGCTATTTATGATGGCGAAACGGAAGGCTTTGTGAAAATCTTGCATCAACGCGGCTCGGATCGCATTCTTGGAGCCACAATCGTGGCGCGTCATGCTGGTGAGATGATTAGCGAAATTACTTTAGCGATCGCCTCTAAACAGGGATTAAATACTCTTTCTAGTGTCATTCATGCCTACCCCACTCAAGCCGATGCTATCAAGAAAGCCGCCGATGCCTATCGTAAAACTTTGCTAACCCCACGCACACAAGCATTTTTAAAGTTTTTAACTAAGATTTAGAATTTTTGTAGCGCGGCGAAGCCGCGCTACAAAAAGTCTGGTTCCTTTGCGCCAGTTAGTTTTCCAGTACCACCGCAAAACGAGCAGTTTTCTTCTCTCTGAATCTCGCCAGAACAGTCGCGAATTTGAATGTAGCCTTTACCTTCACAATGATGACAAGATTGAGGCTTTTGTGTGGAAGTTGTAAGGCGATCGCCTGCTAATTTTTCTGACATATTGTTGTAGTTAAGGAATTAATTGAATTAGTCCAGTTCGGAAAGCTGCATCGTAGGTGATCACGGGTAAATTTTCGATTTCAGCCTGAGCCATAATCATCCGATCAAATGGATCTCGATGGGCAATCGGTAGACTTCCTGCTCTAAGTGCGTGATTTGTGGCGATCTCTAGTTCACTAAATTTCGCTTGACGTAATATCTGTGAATATTGCTCAACAATTTGCTTAGCTTCAGGTAGTTTGCCAATGCGGTATTTGGTCGCAATTTCCCAAGCAGATACGCTGCTAACGATAATTATGTTATCTGGATTTCTAATGATGTCCCTACAATCGTTATTTAGTTTTGGGTCGTTAAAGATCCACCACAGTAAAATATGGGTGTCAATTAGATAACTCATTCCCATTCTTGAAGTTCCTCTTCGGGCAATTCTTCAAAGAAAGCATCACCAAGTTTTCCTGTTAATAACCCAGGGATACGAGGCTGTAAAGGCTGTTTACCTAAACCTAGTCGAAAGTAATGAATTAGGTCATAAATTTCGGCAAGTTTCTCTTCTGGTATATCTTGTAGTTCTTGGACAATTTTCTGAATCAGCATAAGTTAAACTCCTCATCCAAATCATCTAATATATTTTTAATGTATCTAAAAATTTTCATGCAGTGTGAATTCTGCCCAAGGATCTTCTGTTAGTATTCTTCCAATACCTAACAAAGAGGGCATACTAGGGCTTCTCATAAAAAAGTTATAATCTGGTGCAAAATCTGGAGGGAATTGTATTTCTTTACAAATTGCCACAGCAAAATCTTCACAGGCGGCTAAAGTCTCACGAACAAAGTATGCAACAAAATAATTTAAAGAACCAATAGAACCATTTTCTAAAATTTCTTCTGGAAACTGCATGAGTTCACGAAAGGTTAATGGTGATGAATTTACTCCAATAGAAAAACCTTTCTTATCAACATAAATTAAAGGCTCTTGAATAGGTTGATGAACAATTGAATCTCGTACATCTCTCAGTTTACAAAAGAAAGGAGCATATTTTGAATACCATTCTGCAAGTCTTGGGCTAATCCCAAAACGCTTTTGAATATCTTCAGGAGACTGAATTACGTTGTTAAATAAAACTATGCGTGCAAAACTCTTGGGTAATTCTTTTTTTTTAGTAGAGCTATCGATCAGATTGATAGTGTCCCATATTCTAGAGACAATTTCTTGAAGTAAGTCAAATATACTGCGGCAAGTCAAAAGGAGATACTCTAATTCCGTAGTAACCAATCTAGGTGTAATCTCAAAATCCCCAAATGAACGAATCAAATCCATCTTTTTCAAACTTGCTCCAATGTTAAAAACATCTGATATAAGTGCTGATGTAAACGATTTAATTTGTTTGAGATCAATATGTTTATAAATAAAGTCAATAAAAAGAAAATAAGCATCACTATTAAGAACTGGCTGTGTTGCTAGATAAATAGATTCTATGCAACCATGTATCTGGATAGGTTGCAAAAGCCCATTCTCTAAAGGAAACCAACAATGCCATTGTTTACCATCATGGAACATATGAACGGGAATAGGTCTTCCTTTTAGATGCTCAAGTTTTAAGTAAGGAAGAGCTTCAGGATAGATAGCGCTATAGTCATTTGAATCACCTTGCATAAAAACCTTATGAATATTTTTAGTCATAACTTTTATATCATTCTAAATCAACTAAGCTCAACCTTGAGGTTTGTTCTTTTTTACCTAGAGATACTTCTAACTTCTTCAAAAGCTCTATACTCACTTCCGCAAAAGCTTTAGCTCCACTTGAATTGTGATTAGAAATAGACACAGGCACGAAGTTATCTACGGCTTTGGCAATATTTACATCATTGGGAATTTTGGTTTTAAAAATCTTGGCTGTGCCAAAGTCCGTCGCGACTCGATCCATCACCTTTTGATAATATCTGCTCAGTGTAAAACCTGCTGACATACTGAAGACAATACCCAAAAGTTGAATATTAATTGAGTTATCTTCTCGATAGACTTCACGCAATCTTTCAATGCGTCTTTCTAATAGCTGAATACCAACTACCGATAGAGGCTCAGGTCGCGCTGGCATCAGGTAATAATCGCTGGCGACAATGCTGCTACGTGTAATCAGGTTATAGCCGGGGGCGCAGTCGAGAATGATGAAATCGTAGTTTTTAATTGCAGGGGCAAGAATGCCTTTAATTAAGGTTTGCTCAAATCGGCTCCAAGTTTGCTGAAAGGTTTGCTTTTCTTCGTATAGCAGCGATCGGTTATACAGCATTTCGGAAACGAGAAATTCATCGTATAGATCAATATCTCCAACTAATAGATCTAAGCCTTGTACTTTGCAAACATGGGGAATAACAATATCTTTAATTTGGTAGACTTTTTCTTCAGGATCTTCGACCTGTACACCATAACGGGCGATCGCCTGACTAACTAAATGTCTAAGGGTGCGATTTTCTTTACGACACTTGGCAAACTCGGCTGGGGAAATCATGCTGAGGGTGGCGCTGATTTGGGTATCTAAATCGACGACTAAGACCTTTTTACGATGGATTTTTGCTAAACAGGTGGCAATATTTACAGTTAAGGTGGTTTTGCCGACTCCACCTTTCATATTGACCGTCGCGATTACTTGACCCATGATTTCAATACCCACAAAATACAGTTTTTAAAAGGTGAAGCTCGGTGAAGCTCTTTGAGCCGTTTATCCTAAATCATTTTTAGTGAGTTAACAATACACCATTCAACTGGTAAGTAATCAGTAGAAAATCATCATGGTAGAGACTATGCAAAGTAATGACTCTAGTTAAGGTTTGGGTTCACAACATGACCTCTGGTGGGGTCAGGAATAAATAAACCAAGACGGAGCGATCGCAATAGGGCTTCCCAGACTGCACGCATTTGCTCCTCGCCTTCTGTCCAATAGTCAAAGGTAAACAAGACCTGAACATTGCCGCCAATGCCTACTAAAATGCGCGAGGTTGCCTCTCTTTTTTCGGTAGCATCAATATAGCGAATATCTGCCCAAACTAGCCTCATACCATCACGATTGGCACTGGTAACTTTGCCTTTATAGAGAATTTCGCGATCGTCGTCATCCAGAATTTGCTGAAGAGTTTTTTTGAGCGGAAATGTCGTCCAATCGTTAGGGGGCAAGCGATTAAAGGACATTTCTAATGCGCCTGTATCATCGGTTGGCTCAAAATCATGGAAGCTGACGGACTTTTCTTTAAATTTCACGATCCAGTCTTTCGGGAAATCAAAGCGCACAGCGCCGCGATCGGCAACAAATATTTTGTAGCCTTTTTCCGACTCCCAACCATGATCGTCCCTTAAAGTGAAGTCTTTTTTTCTCATGTTTTTGCATAAAAGTAGAAGAGGACATTTTGCGTCCTCCTCTACTTTATTTTATTTTTGGGAAAATGCGGGTAAAACAAAGGCGATCGCAATACCAACGATAACAAGTATTTCAAAAATCAATAGAACCGTGCTAGAAGGTTTGAGTTGAAATCCTTTAAACCAAGACTTGGGCATATCTTCAGCGCGAACTTTCCAATTGTAGATAGATAGCAATAGTGGCAATCCGCCTACCTTAGCACTCATCAGTAGATGCATTGCTATAGAAACAATCATTAATAACCATGAAATCAAATGTCCGATGTACCAAACATGGTTCAATTCTTCATTAGGTAGCCATTCCTCTTGCATCATTCGACCTGTAATCACCGCAAAGGTAGCAGATAGAAGGATAAGTGTATTAGTGAGACGCTGTAGAGATATCCACCAAATGGGTTTACCCACTTCTGTAAGCTGTCTAAGTGATTGAGCCTGAACTAAGCGTCGTGAACCTAGGTGGAAGCAATATATAGCAAAAATTGGTAAGAGAATTAAGAATGTTAAAGCGATCGTGCCGTGAATTCCTTGGGTATTGGGAACTATCGGTAAGTTAAGAGTCCCAAATCGCTTATCAAATCGGTCATAGACCATAAAGCCTGTAATTAAGGCTGCGAAGACTAATATAGCGATCGCACTATGCAGCAATCTCAACAGGACAGGCTGATATGGAGTAGTTTGAGACATGATGTTTTTGTTATAGTCCAAATAATTACATAAATAAAACATGAACAAGAAACTAATAAGTAAGGTCTTAGCGATTCTTACTGCCCACTTTGTGTTTTATATTATGATGTTTTTTACGAGTAATTCCGTTGCTAGCGCACCTGCTATATCACAAGCGCTTAAATGGTTAAGCTTTGGTATTCATGAACAGTATGGTGTTTGGACATTAATCTGTATTGCCTTTATGGCTGACTCATTTTTTAAAAGAATTCTTTAGGGATATAACAATGGCAAAATTTTTGATGTATTTCGCGATGTTTGTGGGAGCAATTGTGATTGCTGCTTGGGTATCGCGTGAAGCTAGCTACTTTTTTAATAACTTGCTTTATTGGATTCGCTATAACTGGTTGCCATTCTTTGGATTAGTAGTTTTAGGAGCGATCGCCTACAAAGTTCTTAGTAAGTAAGTCATGATTCAACTTGCATGATCCAACATGGTAGATAACCTAGAGCGAATTCTTACGGCTTGCGATCGCCACACACTAGCAGGTCAACGCGATTACGCAATTTTGCGATTATTGAGCGAGAATTCGCTAAAACGGCAACAGGTAGCGGCGACTAATATTAGTGATTTTGACTTTGAAGGGCGATCGCTACAGATTTACAAACGCTATAAGCGACAAGAACAAGCCAATCAGAAGGAAATCATTAGTCTCAGTTTAGACACAGCCACCGCATTACAAGACTGGCTTAATTTGATTCATCTTCCTAGTGAAAACGAAGAGTCTCAAACACCTATATTTATATCGCTAGATCGCGCTAAGTATGGGCATAGACTGACAGGAACAGCGATCTATGGCATTGTCAAACGGGTAGCAGCTAATGCGGGCATTAATGAGGCGATCGCACCTGAACAGTTGCGATTTCGTCAAGAAAAAAATGCCTTAAACCAAGATTTTGAGACACTTAATAAGACTATAGATGCGACTAAAGAGACTCAGTTAAGACTTAGCTCTGTATCTAATTTAGAATATGAGAATCAAGACGGGACTCATTTAGATACTAGTGAGACTCGAATAAGCGCGATTCCCTACGCCCTGACAGAATTTAATCCAGACATTCTCACTTCTCTTCTAGCCGACAAACGGAGTCTTAACACTAGACGTGCTTATGAGAAAGATTTACGTTACTTTTTTCTTGCGGCGTACGGACAAAAGCCCACAGAGACAGTGATTGCCCAATTTTTACAATTAAATCGTTTCGAGGCGATCGCGATCGTTCTTCGCTACAAATCAGACCTGATTACACAAGGATTAAAAGAATCCACAATTAACCGCCGCCTCTCTGCCCTCAAGTCATTGGTTAATTTCGCCGCTAAATTAGGGAAATGCAATTGGAATCTCGATGATATCCAAACGGAAACTGTCCAAACCTATCGCGATACGACTGGGATTAAGCCCAATGGAATCCGCACAATGCTGTTATACATTAAACGTGACACACCAAAAGGAAAGCGTGATTTTGCAATTTTGAGACTACTTTGGGACAACGCTCTGCGTCGTAATGAAGTCGTTAGTGCGAATATTGGTGATTTTGACTATGAAGGGCGATCGCTGCAAATTTTAGGAAAGGGACGCGGCTCTCAAAAGAGTCTTATTAGTCTTAGTTTAGGAACAGCTAACGCAATTCAAGACTGGCTATCTCAAAACAAGACAAAAAGTTGCGATCGCCCGTTATTCTATGCCCTCGATCCTGTCAATCACGGTCACAGACTGACTGGCACAGCAATTTACCAAATTGTTGATCAACTTGCGCGAGACTCAGGAATTTCTAAAAAAATGTCTCCTCACCGCATCCGCCACTCTGCAATCACCGCCGCCCTCGATGCCACCAATGGCAATGTTCGCAAAGTACAAAAGCTATCACGCCATAAGAAGCTCGACACTCTCATGCTCTACGACGACAATCGCACCAATATGCAAGGCGAAGTATCAAGCTTGCTAGGCGATTTAATCTAAGTAGCCAGCCAGAGCTTGTGCCGCCCGCTACGCGGGCGGCACAAGCTTCTAGGTTTGGGGCAATATTCAATAAATACAAGCATCCAAAATACTCAAAACCTCAGCTAAAAGCTCATCCGCAGCAGCCTCTATCAACTTCACCTTTCTTGACTTGTAATCGATAGACTTTACCTGCTCCACCATCACATAGCCAGTTAGCCTTTTACTATTAGAAATTTCTACATGAAAAGGAAAATCACGTTTCGTATTTGTAATCGGACAGACAATCGCTAAACCTGTATGCTGATTGAACAGAGTATTACTCACCACTAAAGCAGGTCGTCTCCCCTTCTGCTCATGTCCAGACTGCGGATCAAAAGTGAGGATAATCAAATCGCCCTTTTTGGGAATGTAACTAGCCATTTACCAAACTTCCAAACCCATAGGCGATCCCCAATCTTCTTCTTGAGACTTATAGTTAGAAGGGATTTTGGAAACTAGATCTTCCAGACTATACTTACCACGAATTTTGCGAATAGGCTTGATCACAATCTGCTCTTTCGTGGTGACAATCTCTAATGCGTCGCCAACCAAAATATTAGCCTCAGCTAAAACATCTTTACTAAGCCTAATTCCCTGACTGTTACCCCATTTCTGGACTTTGACTAACATAACTTTTGGTAATTATTTGTGCAAAGAATGTATAGCCTAAGTATAGCCTAAAAATAAATCTCAATTTATGCGATTTTTTATGCGATCGCATTTCATGCTTTACGACACAAATTTTGCCAATGTGTCCAGATGATGACCATTGCCATCGTATCAAGGCGGCAATATTGATAGAGCAGTTCTTTCCATTGCGATCGCACTGCTTGATTGTCAATCCCATGATCGCGGTTTTCACCATACATCAAGTCTTGATAAGCTAGCATCGCTCCTGCACCTTCATTGACAACTTGGATGCGATCGCCGATTTGTAGTTGGCATAAAACATCGTAGGGACTGAGAATCTCTCCATCAACTTCGCGATAATATTCCTTAAAATAAGGGATTTCATGTAGATAGGGATTAGTTTTCCAAACCGCAGGTAACACACATTTTAGGGAAGTCCGTCCTTTCATGAGGGGATGGAAGTAATGTTTGAGAGTAAGTGCATTCATATCAACTAAATGCGATTTGCCCTTATTGCCCAGTTTAGCCGTATTTGCCAACCATGTTTGTAGTTGTGGATTTTGATAGTTATAGGTTTCCATTTGATAGTAAATATCGCGCAACACACTATTCTCATGGGTTGCCCATGTCAAAATTGTCCCGCGATCGCCTAAGCATTCCATCAGGGATTCCGCAAATTGAAAATTGGGGAAAGTATTCTCCAGATCTAACCATTCAGTTTGCATTGGTGTTGCATCTGGCTCAGTGATGGTGTGACAACTCCACTGGAAGGCAACCTGCTCATAGGGCTGCATTCCCGCACGATAGGGAATCGCCATCCGTGAGGTTTCAAAATCGATAAAATGAATGGGATACTCAACCTGTTGAACGATTTTGGGCAAATATTCAGAAATCCATTCTTTGTTTTTTTGCGTATATTCAATCTGAATCAACTGACGATGACTGTAGGTATAATCATTAAGTTCTTCTAAAGGCACATGAAACATACTTACTTTCTTTTGCTGAATGAGTTCATTAACTAAAGGCGTTTCATGACCACCAATTCTTCCCATTTGATAGAGTTCTAATACATGGTGTTCGACTTCGGCAAGATCGCCCCAACATTCCTTAAATCCATCACGAGGATCGCGATCGCTAGCTCGATATTCACAGCCTTTACAGCTTTTACTAATGGGAGCAAAAATTTCAGGCGATCGCTCGATCAAATATTTAATATATGTTTGGGCGGAGGCGATCGTCGGCTCAACTAGTTCCGCCACTTCTGTTTCAATATTGACTTTAGTAAGTAATTGATCATTATAGATTTCTTGAATATCACCTGTAAACTTAATCGCAATACCATTAAGCTTTGAGAAAGAATTGCGCTGTGTATATGAGCGCTGAATTTGGAAATAGGAGGCGAGATGGTCAATGGCTGTAGTTTTATTTCTGTCGGGTACAAGCAAATAGGGAGAAATCTTGGCATCAAGACTGGGTAAATGTTCCCTGAGCATTTCTTGCAAAATTCCAACTTGATAGGCAACGTCTTCGATAATATATCTCCATTCACCGCCAACTTTGCCAGTACGTTTATTCCGAAAGATCGAGAGATTGCGATATTTAACTAAGTCCTCATGGATAGCACTATCAAAGCCTTTAGTTCTGATTTCAATAATCTCAAGGCGATCGCCTTCTTTGATCAGAATATCTGCACGAGCGAGCTTATGGTTAGAATAGAGAACAGGCTCAAACAGAATTACATTCTCTTGTTGTAAATAGGTAAATGTCTCTTGAACTGCATTGGCAATACTTTCATCGGAGTTGAGATTGGCAGAGATATAAATGCCTTCAGGGTAGAGAAGGTGGGCAATCTTACTAATGATGAAATTCCCATCCGCTAATATTCTGGTATATGCATCTACTCGATCAACAGTAGGATAGCCCAACTTTTTGTAATAGAGTTTAGTCGTACAACTGCGGGCAGTCTTGAGATCGGATTTTGTCAGATAAATAGGATGGGGCATACTGCCTAGTAGTTTTAATGTTCTAAAGTTATAGGTTTCAAATTAAGATATATGGCATATTCCGCTATATATCTTAATTTTAAGCTAAGTAGTTAAGCATAAGTAAAGTTAAAGCCCAAAAGCTTGTGCCGCCCGCTAAGCGGGCGGCACAAGCTCTAAATTATTCATTTTTGAGGAGAGATTATAATGCTAGCCGACTTTAAGCAAAAACTTAAAGCTTTATCAAATCCTAAGTTTATTGGCTATGCAATGGTGGGCGCGATCGCGGCTTTGAGTGCGATCGCCACAGGATTCAGAATTAATGAAGTGCAAACCCTCGAACGTCAAACGCAATCCACATTTTTTAAATGGCGTGGCACAATTACACCCCCAAAAGATATTGTGATTTTGGCGATCGATGATTTATCCCTACGCCAAGGCGAATTCTATGATCCCAAAACTCGTCCTTTCCTAGAACCATTTCGCACAACTACATGGAAACGAGCCGTCTATGCCCAAGTCCTCGAAAAGCTGGTTAAGGCGGGTGCAAAAGTCGTCGCCTTTGATATTTTGTTTGTGACACTAGGGGATCATGGGGCTGCCGATGATCAAAAATTGCAAGCAGCGATCGCAAAATATGGCGATCGCGCAGTCTTTGCCGCTAATTATGAATTTACGCAAATTGGCGAAGCGCGTATTTTACAGCTTGCTTCTCCTGAACCACTTTTCCCCATCAAACCAAATACCTTAGGACTGATTAATTTTCAACCTGAAGTAACAGGAAATATTCATCGTGTAGGCGTAAAAACTCCCGCCGATAGTGGCTTACCGATAGTTCCAGATTTTGCAACTTCTATCCTCAATATCGCCAAAGTAAATTATCCCAAACCGAAAGGTGATGGCATTTATTTTTTTGGGGGAAGTGGGACATGGCTCAATGCTCAACAACAGATTCCCTTTTATTATGTGGTCGATCCTGAAAATTGGCGTAATGAGCCGCTTCAAGATGGTAAATTTTTTAAAGATAAAATCGTCTTGATTGGTGCAACTGCGGCATCCAAACAGGATATCCAAAACTCGGCAATGGGCAGAATGGCAGGAGTTGAAATTCATGCCAATGCGATCGCCACCCTCATGCAGGGAAAAAGTATTGCCGAATTATTTGCAACTCCTTTACAGGAATCCATTTTTATCTTTTTATTAGTCGGAATTTCAGGAGGTCTGCTTTGTCGGTTCAAGCGTCCGAGTATGCAGATATTAACGGCTTTGGGCATTGCGATCGCATGGATCGGCATTGGCTATGTCAGCTTTATCTATACCAGTACGATTCTGCCCGTCGCAATTCCTGCGATCGCCGTTAGCTTAAATGGAATTGCCCTCCTCAGTACAGGTTCCATCGCTGACCAAATTGATAAGATTTTACTTCGTCGCACTCTAGAACGCTATGTTGCTGCCCCCATAGTTGAAGAGATCGTCAATCAGCCCGACAGTTTTCGTGATTTATTAGAAGGTCGAACCATCAAAGCGGCAGTGCTATTTTCGGATATTCGGGGCTTTACGACTTTATCTAGCCGTCTTCCTGCCAAACTACTGATTCAACAATTAAATATTTATCTTGGGAGTATGGTCGATGCGATTTTGGAATATCAAGGCACAATTGATAAATTTATTGGTGATGCGATTATGGCAGAGTTTGGCTCACCAGTTTCGCGAGGTGAGAAAGTAGATGCGATGAATGCCATCCATGCAGCACTAAATATGCGATCAGCACTAATGGAACTACGCGATCTTTGGAAATCTGAGAATAAAATTCCTTTCTCTAATGGGATTGGTATTAACTATGGAGAAGTCACCGTTGGGAATATTGGCTCTGCACGCCGTCTGGAGTATGCAGTAATTGGTGATGCAGTCAATGTTGCGAGTCGAGTTGAAGGGATGACGAAGGAACTCGGCACAGACATTGTGATTACTGGCGCTCTTTATGAGATTGTCCAAGATGAGATTGATGTAGTTGATCTTGGAGAACATCCTCTCAAGGGTAGAGTGGGGAATGTCCATCTCTATGGGGTAATTTGTCTAAAAGGTGGCGATCGCAGTATTTATGAACAAGTTCAACATGACTTGAAGCGTCATACGGCGGTAATTGATATTCTCAAAAAAGGACAAATCCCTAAAATTCTATAAAAAACCAAATTTTGTGGTGCGGCTTCGCCGCGCCACAAAATTTAACCCGTACAACTTTTTAAGATTACGCCAACAACTACACCGATACCGCCAAAACGGACGATCTGCCAAAATGGTTCACGAAAACTACTCCATGAGAGCAGACGACTTTCCAGATCAGCTTCAATTTGTTCGATTTGGTCATCTAGGGCTTGTAATTGCTTGAGTAGCTCCTCTTTATGGGGGTTAGATTGATCATGGCGAGAATTAGGCTGGCGGCGAATTTTTTGGTTTTTATTTCTGTTTTTATTTCTATGGGGGCGATCGCCTGAAATATTTTGAATTTGCGCTCTGACCTGTTCCTGTTGCGTTTGCAGTTCATGCTGCTTGAGCGAATCACGCCGCACCTGTAGAAAACGTTGTTCGATTTCTTCTAATACTTCTCTAGTTTCTTGGAGTTGAGCTTCTACATCGCTCCAATCAGAAATTTCTGTCACAGCATCAATAAATAAAGGGGATTGATCAATGAATTTTACCGTTTTTTGTGGCGCGGCAAAGCCGTGCCACAAAAAATCTAGTTTTGATTTTAAAAACAAATTGGTTTAGTGCGATTTGCTGCTACCCAACCTGCGATCGGCTCAGAGATTTTTAACCAACCCTGCTGTTCGCTCTGAACCGTAATTTGTGTGCCATTATCCATCTTGCCAACGATCGCATAATCCACACCTGCACCTTGACGGACATTAATTGGTGGCTGGGGATCGGAGACTAGACGTTTAGTAGACTTACATTGAGGATTGTTTGCATTTTGAGAAGTATTAGGCTTTTTGGCTAATCGATCTTGAAACTCCTGAATGTATTTCACATTCTGTGTTTCGACTGGGGTGAGCAAATCTTCAGGAAACTTATCAGGAGCATATAGTGGTTTGTACCAAGGCTGGATATTGAAATAGGACTGCAATTCAGAATCTTTGAAGCGACCACCATAACGGGCAAATATTTCATTACGCATAATATCTAGTTCTAGAGTACTTCTATCTACCAAATCTTGATCGGCAATCGGTCGTTCAGAGAGGAATAGATATTTCGCCCCGGGTGAACTAGACATAATACTCATATCATTTTTGATCCCAATGGATGGACGCAGCAACATAACTCCACTAATAGACGCGATCGCCAATATGATGCCCCCTGAGATCATGATCAAGCGATTTTTACGGCTAACTTGCAAATAATCTCTGGGCGAAACTCTGGGTGAAACCGTTGTAGGAATATTTCCCCTGTCATTTTCCTTGTCATTTAAAGATAATCTTCTTATTAAATCTGGAAAATCAGTTTGTACGGTTGTCGCTAATAGAGTTGGTGCAGGTGCTGCTAAATGTTGTAAATCTGTCAATACGGCTGTGGCGGACTGATAGCGATCGCGAAAGTCGTATTTGATTAATTTGTCAATCACCTTGGCAAACTCATCGCTGACTTGAGCGCGATATTTAAAAGCCGCATGGTCTGGAGAACTGCGCCAAGCGATTTCTCCTGTCTCCAGATCTTCAGATAGTAAGTTAGGTGCAACTCCTGTCAGTCCTTGAATAGCGATCGCCCCCACCGCATAGAGATCGCTACAGGGGCGCGGTTTACCGATCGCTTGCTCATTAGGCATATAACCATCAGTACCGATCGCAACCGTAGATTTTACATTGGAGGCAATTGCCAGTGCTGTTTCTACCTGTTTTACAGCCCCAAAATCGATGAGTACCAATTTGCCATCACTACGCCGCCGCATCAAGTTAGAGGGTTTAATGTCTCGATGGATTGCCCCTTGTTGATGCACAAATACCAGAATCTCTAGGACATCAATCAAAAAAGCGATCGCCTGTATCTGATTCATCCTTCCTATTGGATAGCCATCGGTAGCTCGATCAATAGATGTAATTTCGTGAGTAAGCTCATCGCCTTCAATTAGTTCTTGCACTAAATAAAATTCATGATCTTCAGCAAAATGCGCTAGTAAACGGGGAATGCGATCGTGGCTGCCAAGTTTATGGAGAACCCTTGCCTCAGTCTCAAATAAACGACTCGCAATTTCCAATACAGACTTATCGCTAGAATTAGGCTTTAGACGTTTAACAACGCATTTGTGATGATCTGGTAGCTGCAAATCTTCAGCCAAAAAGGTTTGACCAAATCCGCCACCTCCAAGGCTTTGGATAATTTGATATCTCCCACTAATTACTTTGCCAATCATGTATAGGTAAACCAATTAAAGTAGAGGGCGCTAAGCGCCTTTCTACTTTAATTGGTTTCATAACTTTTGACTATAGCGCGATCGCTCTATGCGTAATGCATCAGTCGCTCTCTGTACCTCGATCGCTACCCGTGATAAGCAAGCATAAATCAACACCACGTAATTAGCCTTAACTGCTGATTCTAGTTGGCGGCATTGATAGGAAAGGGTTAATGCACCAATGTAATCGCTACTGGTACGCAATGTATTTAATGATTGTAAAAGTTTGATGTGATCATTACTTGCAAGCGATCGATCAATCATTTGCACGAGGTGAGGTGCATCTTCTAAATATGAGTCAATCACATTTAATAAAAACTCGATTGCTTTAGGAGCATTCTTCTCGTAACCTGCGATCTCTAAAATTGTTTCCATAAACTGTAGCTCAAGCGCAGGATCTTCCTCTTCTTCTAAAGATGCGTCAGATGTGACAGATTCATCAACCTGTAAATCATCAATTTGCTCAACTTCTGATCCACTTATTTCTGGAGTTGGAGCATTTTCTAACTCAGTTACTTGCGGTTCACCTAGTTCTACATCTAAAGCAACTACTTCAGTCTCAGGATTTTCTAGCTCAGATGTTTCTGGTTCACCTGACTCTAGATCATTTGATTCTTGTGCAGAGATTTCACTTTCAGCAAAGTCAGCAAGGTCTAGCTCAACAACTCCTAAGACAATCATATTTTGATCAGCTTCTATCAATTCGAGCGATTCTATTGCTTCTAAGACAATTAGATTTTGACTAGATTCTGCTAATTTGCTCGCTTCTATTGCTTCTAAGACAAGCACGTTTTGATCGGACTCTGACGATTCGATCGCCTCTAAAGTAAGTAACTTCACCTCAGATTCTTCTAGCTGTGGATCTTGTACTTGAGATGATTCCGAAGTAATTACTTCGGAATCATCTAATTTCAGAAAATTTGATTCTTGTTCAGAGCTATCATTAATCTGTATTTCGGCAATCTGTGTTTCGGCAGTTTCTAAGGCGATCGCCTCTTGCTCAGCTTCTACTATTTCTAAATTTTCTACTAGATCTAATTGTGATTCATCTAATTGTATTTCGACATTTTCAGGATCAGATTCTTCTACCTCGACGACATCAGGGACAATATTTTCAGGTACTTCTATACCAGTTACTTCTTGCTGAGATGTGTCGCTGTTAGGGATATCAACCTCAGCTACAGCGACCTCTTGCATTTCAATTTCTATCTCTTCATCCGTCAACTCAGATAAAGATGCATTAGAATCTGGAGCTAAAAATAATGGTGGTAATCCATTTTGCGAGATGGGATCATATTTCAGATCAGCAATTTCTTCTGAATGATTAACTAATCCTGATAATGTACTCTCTTCTTCATCTAAATCTTGCTCAACCTGACTAGCTTCTAAAGCATCAGGCTCTAAGTCTTGACTGATAAGTTCATCTTGATTAACTAAATCATCTGGCTCCACTAAATGATCTTGTTCTTGCTCAACCTGACTAGCTTCTAAAGCATCAGGTTCTAGATCTTGAATCTCGAAATTTTGGCTAATCAAGTTTTCATTTTCTGCATCGGCAATCACCACCTGATCAATTGGTGTAATCACTGTCGCATCATCAATAATAGTGACATCTGTAACAGTCGAATTAGTAGCACTTTCTGACATTTTCACAACAGTTTGCTGCAAACTGTCTAGCTCAGTTCGTAAATTTTGTAAATCATCACTTAGAGATTGAGATTGCTGGCGTAAGTTTGTTAAAGAAAGCGCAATGCCAATTTGGGCGGTAATTAATGATAGAGAAGTGCGATCGCTTTCTGACCAACTATGATAGACGCTCCCGTGAAAAGCTACTAGAGTCCCCCAAACCTCTTGTCCTGCATAGATTTTATTCGCAGCATAAGAAGAAATTCCAATCTGTTCGAGCAGTGTCACGATATGTGAAGAAAGGCTAGAACTACGAATGCTATCAACTGTTTGCGTCAAATGTTCGGTATCTGTGGACTCGATCATGTGACGTGCCAATGAAAGCTGTCTTTCGGGCATATCGGCGATAGATTGCACCCCTGCGGCGATCGCATCAGTGACAAACTCCCCCCTGCCATCGGGATAACAGCGAAAAATTGCCACCCGATCTACCTGTAATAATTTCTGGGCAACTTGGACAGCAACTTGCAAAACTAGCTCTAAGGATGGCGATCGCTGAATGGCATCAGCAAGCTGAGCAAGGGCTTTTTCCCTAGCAATAATATTGCTAAACAGATCTGAAGCTTGGGTGTCTGATGACTGATCTGATGACTGTGATGACATCAGTTGGGTGTACCGAGCTTCCCAGTTAAGTTGATGGACACGCTCCTGCTGCACCAAAATCGCTTTGAGGTGTTCGTAGGCGGCGCGATCGCGACATAAGTAGCGAATTTGATCTAAGAGGGTAGAATCCATGGGTACAAACGACGATCCACGAATATGTTCTAGCGTTGCTTAGATAGGGTTTTACTCTATCTAGACTACAAATCTTAGCTGACTTAATTTCGCGATCGCATGAGACACAAAGCGTAACTTTAGGGCGTAATACCAAAACTAAAAATGGCATAGCCATTTTTAGTTTTGAAAACCCTTGCTGGGTTTGTTTTTAATTCACGAAAGTGTGACAACACTTTCGTGAATTGGTATAACTTTAGGCGCGACCAAAAGAATTACAAGAAAAATTTTAAAAGCGTTGCAAAGCAACGCTTTTAAAATTTTTCTTGGTTCGGGTTTGAGCGCAAAGCGCTGTAAAATCATGATTAAACAGTAAGTAGCTAGGCTAAATTAAATATAAAACCCCAAAACCTGTGGCGCACGCGCAGCGTGCGCCACAGGTTTTGGCTCTAGTTTTTAATTATGCCCCGCTACTTAAATAATTTAGAAAAGTCTTGTAAGTCAAAAACTATGGTGCGCTATACCCTTGCCCAGAGTCCTGAAGTCGTCCTGACCGTTGCTGGCAAAGATTCGTCAAAAGCACGCGAAAAGGCAATGGTAGAACTGATCGAATTAATGGACTCAGGCAAACTCGATACTGATCTTGCCGATGGCTTTAGTCCCGACCAATTTATAGAAGTGAGAGAACTTTCCATGTCTGAAGATCGCGAAGATCCTATTACTCAAGCCGTACAAGTCTTAAATAACCTTGCCACGCTGAAAATTAAAGTGCAAGAATTGCGCTCCGATGCGATGCAAGTGCGATCGCAGATTGATATTTTGTTTAGTGATGAGATGGTCTCTGAGGAGCAAATTAATAGTATTAAGGAAGGTTTTAAAACCCTCAAAAGTTTCGCTCAGCTTAATATGAAGTTTCTAGATGCGCGATCGCAAGCCGAAAATGCGCGTCAAGTCCTTGATGAAGCACTCCAATCTCCCTACTCAGAATTAAAAACCTCTACTCCATCCCCTGTTGAAGTTGTCAATGAGCCTACACCTGAAATTGACAATACACCTGAAGTTGACAATACAGAAGAATCTGCAAATGAACCAATAGTCTCCGTCGAGATTCCCATCAGCAAATCCACAAAATCTGCCAAAAAATAAAAAAGAGAGGGCAAGTGCTTTGCACTTGCCCTCTCTTTTTTAAACCAAATACAAAATGGCATAGCCATTTTATATTTGGAAACTACTTAATGAAAAGCATTTCTTGATAGGTAGGCAATGGCCATAGATCATCAGCCACTTCACCTTCCAAAGCATCCACAGATGCACGAACTGTATCCATCAAAGGACGGACAGTTTTAGAAAGGAACTGCATATGTTCCTCAGGGGATGCAAAATCATGCTTAGTTAGAGCATCGCTCAACTTGCTAACCCCCTCAAGCGCTGACTTAGTTAAAGAAGCTACCTTTTCAAGATTTTCTTTGTCAAAGTCAACACCCACTTCCTTGAGACTAATAGCAGTATTTGCCAGATCAGCTAGGTAACGGGTTGCCGCAGGATAAATCAAAGTTTTCACAATGCTGATTACCAACTTCGCTTCAACTTCAATCGAGAGAATATATTGCTCAGCATAGGTCTCAAAGCGGCTGGCTAGCTCAACAGGAGAGAGAACCTTGAGCTTATTGAATAATTCTTCGACCTCTGGCTCTTTCAGAACAGGTAAAGCATCGGCGGTGGTGCGGAGATTGCGCAAGCCGCGCTTTTCGACTGCTTCCTTGTGCCATTCTTCAGAGTAGCCGTTGCCATTGAAGATGATTGCGCCATGTAATTCCATTACTTGCTTAAGAACAATGGTAATGGCGGTATTTAAATCAACTCCCTTAGCGAGTTCAGCTTCTAGCTGATCACCGACCCAGTTGAGTGAATCTGCCAAGATGGAGTTCATGGCAACTAAAGGTCCAGACACAGACTGATTAGAACCGACAGCGCGGAACTCGAAACGGTTGCCTGTGAATGCAAAAGGTGAAGTACGGTTACGATCGCCAGGATCGGTTGGTAATATGGGCAAAGTATCTACACCAATGTGCATCTGACCTTTGCTGGTCGAACTCTTCAGATCGCCTTGACGAAGTTGCTCAAATACATCTTCAAGCTGCGAACCCAAGTAAACAGAGATAATTGCAGGAGGAGCTTCGTTAGCACCTAAGCGGTGATCGTTACCAGCAGTCGCTACAACTGAGCGCAATAGAGGTCCGTACTTGTGAATACCGCGAATAACTGCACCACAGAATACCAAGAACTGTGCATTCGAGTGAGGAGTATCACCCGGATCGAGCAAGTTGCCTTGAGTGGCGTTACCAACTGACCAGTTAACGTGCTTACCAGATCCATTGATGCCTGCAAAGGGCTTTTCATGAAGTAGACAGACAAATCCATGTCTCTTGGCGGTAAAACGCAACATGGTCATGATCATTTGCTGGTGATCAGTTGCCACGTTAGCCGCTTCAAATACAGGCGCAATTTCAAATTGACCAGGAGCAACTTCGTTGTGACGAGTCTTTGCAGGAATGCCGAGGCGATATAGACGCTCTTCGACATCTTGCATAAATACTTGGACACGCTCTGGGATTGCGCCGAAGTAATGGTCGTCAAATTGTTGACCCTTAGCCGATGGTTTACCAAAAAGGGTACGACCTGCTAGCAACAAGTCAGGACGTGCATTGGCAAAGTTGGCATCAACCAAGAAGTATTCTTGCTCAGCCCCACAACTAGAGTTAACAGGGGCAATATCTTTTTCGCCCAAGATTTTTAAGACTCTAGTAGCAGCTTTATTCATTGCTGCGTTGGAACGCAATAGGGGCGTTTTCTTATCGAGCGCTTCACCAGTCCAAGATACGAAAACGGTGGGAATACAGAGGGTGGAACCATTGTCGGTTTCCATGATGTAAGCAGGGCTAGTGACATCCCATGCTGTATAGCCCCGTGCTTCAAAGGTTGAGCGAATACCGCCATTAGGAAACGAGGAGCCGTCGGGTTCGCCTTGGACTAATAGTTTACCTGCAAATTCAGAGATTGCCGAACCGTCACTCTGGACGGAGATAAATCCATCATGCTTTTCGGCAGTGGCGTTGGTTAAAGGATAAAAAACGTGGGCATAGTATAGTGCGCCTTTAGAAATCGCCCAATCTTTCATTGCGAGGGCGATCGCGTCAGCTACTGAGATATCAAGAGGTTCACCAGTTTGAATTGTTTTTTTAATGGACTTAAAAACAGATTTTGGCAAGCATTCTTGCATCTTGCTCAGAGTAAACACATCGGTAGCCCATAGCTCTTCCAAACGCTTTGGTGCTTTTTTGGGTTGTGGCTCGCGATTAGTGATCTGATAGATAGCTTGAAGGCGTGACTCGTTTCCGCTCATGATTATTTTTAGGGATTGTTGTCAATTTTCGACCATCATACTTAAGATATGTCTCTCAAATAGATAAAAAAGATACCGAATTGATTGCACTTGATTGGTATAAACGCGCACAAAAAAACTAGGGGATCGTAAATTTTTATTTTATTTTTAGATTGAGCGATAGGCGATCGCCGTCCCACTATTTTTTAGTATTCTTTTCATTATTTCTTCATTTACGAACCTAAAATTGCCTTGTCTTATCAGGGACGCGCAGTCAAAAAGAACCAAATTTTTTTGTTTATCCGCCGAAGGTGGGTAAACAAATCTATGTACATCGCTTGCTTGAAAAGCTCTATATTAGGGGCTTTATATCTAAATGACTCACAAAGCGGTGTATGTCGAAATATGTTATTAAGTTAACTTTAGTTTCATTGTTGAATGTACTAGCAAATACAATTCTATTCTTTATTTATTAGGGGAATTGAGAAATTATTTTCAGATAGAGATCCGCCGAGCTAAGTATATTTACTAAATTGGTTTAAAGGGGTAAAAAGAAAGCTATGCTAACAGTGAATCGCACTTTAGATGAGAAACTTGCGGACGTTGACCATATCTATTTAACTGATAGTGATCTGTTTAATTTGGAACGTTTTGCCAATAGTTTTTCAGTCCGCGTCAAGACTTATAATCTTTTGCGCGATCGCGCTGACGAAATCACGATCCGAACACTTAAGCTCTTGGCTCAGCAATATCCTGAACTAGTTCAAAAGCAATTGCAACGCTGTAAATATGATATGTCTAACGTAATGCGTTACACATCATTATCAGTATTACGTGATGATGAAGTCTTTTTCAGTGAAACCTTGATGGATTGGCTCGCAAATATCATCAATTCCTATCAAGTTGCTAAAGAGTGTTCCACTGCTTATCGTCTATTGCAATCAGTGATTGATGAAATGTTGCCTCCTGAATGTGCAGCATTAGTCAAGCCTTATTCAGACATGGCAATCTCTGCATTACTCAACGCCTAGTTTAGCGTTATGCAAAGTGGTTGGACAAGCTATAGAGATTTACCTCCGAGACTCTTGGTAATCAATAGCTCAGGTTGATGAATGGTCAGGATTTTTTAAGAGAGTTTTTGGAGAAGATGTCATGAATACCTACAGCCCTATTACTGTTGATCGCCAATCTACAGAAGAAGAACGTCAAAAAGCTCTTCGTCAGATTTATTTTCAGGTTTTAGAGCGTCAACCCTACGAGTTTGAGCGTAGATTAATCACCAAGATTGAGAAAGATTTTCTCAAAGGCAAACTTGGGGTGCGTCACTTCATTGGTGAGCTAGTCATGTCACCTGTGTATCTCAATAGTTTTTATCATGACTGTTCAAATCTCAAGTTTGTCGAATGGAGTTTTAAGCATATTCTGGGTAGAGCATTGCGAGATAGTACTGAAATTGCTCTATACATGAATTTGTTGATGAAGGAAGGTGTGTCTGCCTTCTTTAAAGAAATTCTTAGCTCCGAAGAATATCGGAAAGCTTTTGGTAGTTTCACTGTTCCCCATGCGCGAGATATCAAGTTCTATGACTCACCTCGCAACTATCTCCAAACTGACCTTCTACAACATGAACACGTTGGACAGCGCGGTAAAGTTATTCCTACGATCTATTGGCAACAATTAGGAATGGATTGTGAAACAGGTACTTGCGTGATGCCTGAAGAGATGCTCCATGATCAAGAAGCAGCCAGTCATTCTGTACATTCGGCGGTAGATCGTCAAAATGCCCTTGCTCAAATCTATGCTCAGGTACTAGAACGTCAGCCCTATACCTCTGAACGCAAGGAAATTCTTCAGTTAGAACAAGATTTTCTCTGTGGCAAGATTGATGTACGGCATTTTCTAGGTGCTTTAGTTATGTCTGAGCTATACCTCAACGATTTTTATCGAGATACTTCTAATCTGAAGTTTATGGAGTTTAGCTTTAAACATCTCCTTGGTCGGACTCCCCATGATAAGGAAGAAATTGGAGTCTATACAGACATATTGACCAAACAAGGTGTTTCTGCATTTTTCCATAGGATCTTTGATTCGGATGAGTACCGCAAAGCCTTTGGTTTACATACGGTTCCCTATGCCCGTGATGTTAAGTTCCATGAATCGCCTCGTAACTATTTGCAAAGTGACTTGATGCAGCATGAACACGTGGGGCAAAGGGGAAGATCTGTTCCAAGTCTCTATTGGCAGGAGTTGGGAATGAACTGCGAAACAGGTACTTGTGTCATGCCTGATGATGAGTCTGAGCATTCTGTCAAACCTCAGCCTGTACAAAAACAATCTCCAGTGAAGGAACCAATTTCCCGATCGCTCAATGAAGAGATTGAAGAACTGCTCCAAATGTTGCAAAACAGTGATGCTAAGCAAGTTTTGCAAAGTATGAATGAAAACCAGCGATCTCTGCTCCGCAATTTGGCTAAATAAATAGTAAATAAAAAAACTGGGCTTTGCCCAGTTTTTTTATTTACTAAAAATATAGATTTAAGAAGAATTTATCAATTTAATAAACTGGGCTTAACCTGATAGTGTCGAGAAACACATAGGATCATTAATGTATACCTCACGCTTTTATGACATATACATTTTCAAGTTTTGATCTTAATTCTCCAGCTTCTGTAACTGACTGGCGGCGATCGCTCGAAGAAATTTATCGCGGACGCACCATGCACACTTACAAAAGTGGACAAATTATTCCCATGTACCCTCATGAAGTATGGGTAGTTTGTCGGGGAGTTGTGCAACTAAATACGCTGCATCCATCAGGTGATGAAGTTTTGGTTGGTTTTGCCGTACAAGCAATGCCCTTTGGCTTACCTTTGACTAATCTAGAGCCATATCAAGCGATCGCTTTATCAGATGTAGACTTGATGCGATTTACCATCTCAGAGCTAGAGCAATCACCACAGCTTTATCAAGGTATTTTGCAACATCTAAATCGTCGTCTTCAGCAAACGGAGTCTTTGTTGGCTCTAGTTAGTAACAAGCGGGTTGAAGAACGCCTAAGACAAATCTTGCTATTGCTCAAGCAAGAAGTTGGCATCGCTGTCGAGGGAGGAACTCGTCTCACTGTAAGGCTTACCCACCAACATCTGGCTAGTGCCATTAGTAGTACTCGTGTCACGGTCACCAGAGCCATGAAGCTCTTACAAGATGAAGGATGGCTCAAGGTTGATCGCGATCGGCATATCATTTTGGTATAGCATCAGCACAAAAAACAGAAAATAGTTCCTGCGCTCCGCGCAGGAACTATAAAAAAAGGGCGCTCAGCGCCCTTTTTTTATTTCTTGAGAATGGTTACAACAAGAGCCGTAGTTTCGGTTACAGGTTTCACGCCTTCAGGATAGTTAATCTCGCTAACATGAACACCCTTACCAATATCAAGATTGGTAATGTCAATTTCAAAGCTTTCAGGAATATCGCTAGGAGCGCAAGCTACACGCACATAGTTCTTGATCGTGTCAACAGAACCACCGCCAACTTTTACGCCTACGGGTACGCCTACGAAGTGTAGAGGGATATCTACTTCGATCTTCGACTGAGCCTCGATCGCGAAAAAGCTAAGGTGATAAATCGAATTTTTGAAAGGATGATTTTGAACTTCACGCAATAGTGTTTTGCCTTTAAAGTCGCCATCAGTTACATTTACTTCGATCAATGTGTTATTAATCGTGGCTGCTCGTAGCAAGGTTGTGGCTTCTTTTGCATCTAAAGTGATTGAGATTGACTCAGATCCTTTATGTCCATATACAGTTGCAGGGATTTGTCCATTACGACGGAGCGTACGATTATTCGCAGGAGGACGAGTAGAAGCGTTTATTTGTAGTGCCATTTTTATTAATTAATCAAGGTAATTGTTTAATGTGGGTGTTAATAGCTAGAAGCTAATTTTTCAACAAACCACGCTTAGGTCCATGAATTGGATCTTCCACGATGATCGTTTGTCCTCGGCTTGCACCTAGAGAGATGATCGCGATCGGAGTTCCCGTCAAGTCAGCAAGGAACTTGAGATATTCTTTGGCGGCTGTGGGTAACTCTTCAACGGTTTTACACTCGCTAGTTGATTGTTTCCAACCAGGGAGGGTTTCGTAGATGGGAATCGCTCTAGCAAAGGCACGAGCATCGCTGGGGAAATCGCGGACGACTTGACCATCGAGTTCGTAAGCGGTACAAACTTTGATTTCGTCGAGATCATCGAGTACGTCAAGTTTGGTGACAGCGAGGCAGTCCAGTCCGTTAATGCGAACGGCATAGCGACCGATTACGCCATCAAACCAACCACAACGGCGCTTGCGTCCTGTGGTTGTCCCAAATTCTGCACCGATCTCGCCGATGTGGTTACCAATGTCATCATGCAACTCGGTGGGGAAAGGTCCTTCACCAACGCGAGTTGTGTATGCTTTGGCAACACCAATCACGCGATCGATGCAGGTTGGTCCTACACCTGCGCCGATACAAGCACCACCTGCAACGGGGTTCGATGAGGTGACATAGGGATATGTGCCATGATCAAGATCTAGCAATGTTCCCTGTGCGCCTTCAAACAAAATATTGCGACGCTCACGAATAGCAGCATCAATTTTGAGAGAAGCATCGACTACATGGGGACGTAGGCGATCGGCATAGCCACGATATTCGGCGATGATCGCGTCAGCATCGAGCGGTTCTAAATTATAAAGCTTTTGTAAAACAATGTTTTTCTGCTCGATCGCCCAACGTAGCTTTTTAGCTAGGCGCTTTTCGTCCATTAAGTCAATCATCCTTATACCGACACGCTCGGATTTGTCAGCGTAGGTCGGTCCGATGCCACGTCCTGTTGTCCCAATTTTGTGTTCGGCTCGCTGATCCTCTGAGGCGCGATCTAGTACACGATGGTAAGGCATGGTGACATGGGCGGTTTCGGCAATAAACAGGTTGTCCGTCGATATACCCAAATCCTTGAGTCGATCCACTTCTTCAAGAAGCACCTGCGGATCGATCACTGTGCCACTGGCAATGATGCATTCCGTTTTGGGATACAGGATTCCCGAAGGAATCAGGTGTAGCTTAAAGGTGCGATCGCCAACGACGACCGTATGTCCTGCATTATTACCGCCTTGATAGCGAACAACGACATCTGCGGAGCGGCTCAGCAAATCGGTGATTTTGCCTTTACCTTCGTCACCCCACTGTGCCCCAATAACAATTACATTAGCCAAGAGTATTGCTGCTCAATAAAATCTCACAATCATCAATCTTCTCAAAAGGTTGTGGTGTTTGTCAATCACTTTTGTCAAAAATAAGGTTTGGCGATCGCACACGTTTATAAATAAAAAGCGAAATTAAGGCTGGATTCCCTTGGAGTGGGCTTAGGGAAGAATTTTTGATTTTTACGCTTGAGATAAATTTTTATGGCTTTATTCTCTGTTGCAATTGCCAATTAGCGATCGCTGGCAGTTGGTGCAAACTCTCCTAGATTCCCTACAACGGGAGTCTCAACCAATTGTAAAACGTGTTCTATTAATGTCTTGGGTAAAGAGAACTTTAGAGAACTCCTTGAGCTTTCATCTTGATATAAAAGGGCGATCGCACAGATTGGCTAGTACTTCCTTGAACTTGCTCCCATTCTTCTTTGATTTCTTGGTCAATCTCTTTTTGATGATCGAAGTAATAACCCATTGCTGCATGGGCTTCGGCGGGTGTTAGGTAAAGGTGCTGACGACATATTTCTTCGACTGACCAACCATAGGCGAGGTAATCCATGACGATTTGCGCTACTCGAATGCGTGGTAAGCGTTGCAGTCTGGCGGGTTGGTTGTCGCTTTTTTCGATATGTGGATAACTTAGGGCTAACATAGTATTTTACTTTTTTATAGCTAAGTTGTCATATTTTTACAGTATAGTCTTTACTGATATTGATAAGTTTTGCTTAGATGATGAGCCAATCACAGTTTTTCTATTTCAAACCATCAAAAACTCTAATGAAGTATTTCCAAATAGAATGGGCTGTAAGTCAGTGGACGCTAGATATTAGCTTGGTAAGATTTAGTAGATATTGCCTAACCTTTACCAACATATTTTAAGTCTATATTTAAGAAGAAATTTTAACGAGATAATGCGTTATGAAACTAGATGTAATGTATTACTGTCAAAATGACGGTTTACCTGACAAGTGGCTTCTAGAAGAATTTCGATTAGGAAATATCAACTTGATTGTTGGTAAAAATGCATCAGGTAAGACAAAAACCCTTAGAGCAATCAATCTCATAGCATCATTACTATCTGGAGAATTAGATGGTACTAGGGGTATTCTTCTTTCAAAAGAATCAAGAGAATGGAAGCTTATCTTTGATACTCATGACAATGAAAACAAAAAAACTTATATATTAAAAGTTGAGAATGGTCAGGTTGTACAGGAAAAATTTACCATTGGCTCCAAGAATTATTTAGATCGTAATGCGTCAGGTGAAGGTATAGTTTGGGCTGAGAGATTAGGTGAAAAAATTGATTTTCAAACTCCTATTTTCGAGGTGGCTGCTTTAAAACGTCGAGACTCTATTCAACATCCTTTCTTTGAATATCTTTATTCTTGGGCAAGCTCTCTAAGATACTATCAGTTTGGGACAGAGTTGGGTAGAAGAAGTATAATAATAAGTACTAGAAATCTTAATTCTATAAGAGAAAATATCGATTTAAAAGATTCTGACCATGTAGTTGGAATTTTTGTGTTAGGTAAAGAAGAACTTGGTGATAAGTTTATTGAAGCGATAAAATTAGACATGGCTCAAATAGGATATAAAATATCTGGCATTGGTACTAAATCACCTATTTCTACAGAAGCTCCCCTAGATGGAGAACCTGAATCTTTATATATTCAGGAGGTTGATTTGTTTGAAAAAACACAGCAAAATTATATGTCTCAAGGTCTTTTTAGAGCCTTATCTCTAATAATTCAAATTAACTATTCACTTCTTGCTGAAAAGCCTAGTTGTATATTGATTGATGATATTGGCGAGGGTCTAGATTTTGAGAGAGCTTCAGCTATGATTAAAGTACTGATTAGCAAAGCAGAATCTGGTCTAGTGCAATTAATAATGACCACTAATGATCGCTTTATTATGAATGGTGTTCCTCTTGAATACTGGTCAGTAATTGAACGCAAATCTGGCTTAGCAAAGCTCCATAACATTTATAATTCAAAGCAAATTTTTGACGACTTCAAGTTTACGGGATTGAATAATTTTGACTTTTTCTCTTCTCAGTTTTATCTTGATGGGTTTGGTGAAGAGGAGATAGAAAATTAGTGAAAAGACTTGCGATTTTTGTAGAGGGGCAAACAGAAAAAATTTTTGTCAGAAAATTACTTGAAGAGATTGCAGGTAAGAGCAACATTGCTATTGCTGAACAAGATATGAAAGGCAAACAGAATAGTAGATTCACCGCATTGACTATGAGCGATCCTGTTACTGCTCAAACTAAATATTACGTTCTAATATGTAACTCTGGCAGTGACAATAGTGTTGTTTCTGACATACGTGACCAGTATGCTAGTTTGGTTAGCTCTGGTTACAGTAAAATAATTGGCTTAAGAGATGTTTATCCGATTCCGATTGCAGACAAGGGTATTTTAGAGCGAAGTTTACGCACAGTATTACCAAAAGGCAATGTAGCTTCTCATATAGTACTTGCCGTAATGGAAGTGGAAGCATGGTTTTTGGCAGAGTGGAATCATTTCTTAAAGGTTAGCCCAAGTCTGACTCCATCTTTAATTCAATCAAACTTAGGATTTAACCCTAAGACTGATGATATGGAGAGTAGGAACCATCCTACTGAAGATTTACGTCAAATTTATCAACTCGCAGGTAAGCCTTACAACAAGGCAAGAAACCAAGTAAATAGAGTAGTTTCAAATTTAGATTACGAATTTTTATACTTGCAGCTTGCTGGCATTGTTCCTAGTTTAGGAAAATTCATTAGTTATATTGATGACTTTATGATGCTTTAGTTACGATCTCACCTTCTGAATCTTTTTCCTAACTATCTCACTACCAGTTCTTAATTTTCTAGCTCCATACTACATTTATTCTCAAAGCGATCGCAAGTCTACACTAGCGACCCAGCAATACTTATCAGTTAGCAAAAGAAGATTCGCGATGCTTGATCAACGTCTCCACAGGCAAAGCACTCCGCAGATGCTGCCAAGGCAAAACTTGATTCACATCCCAATCATCATGTACATACCAAGCAAGCGTCGGCAACTGTCCCCGCAATTCCTTAAAGGCACGTTTGTAAGAGCCATCACTCGGTACATCCCCATCGCTATAGCTACAAGCCAGAATCAATAACTTAGTCAAACGGCGATCGCCACGAGAAATGAGCGCTTGCACCAGCGAATCTTTGTAACTCTCAGGACGAAAATCAATTCCTTTAGGAAGTAACTTTTTACGGAAGTACTGCATTTTCTTCTCGGCTGTAGTGCTGACACCCTGCCACTGCCAAGGCGTATGGGATTTCGGAACAAAGGTACTGCAACCAAAGGTAATCTTTAATTTTGGCGCAATCTTACGCAAGGAAATTAGCATCTCAATCGTTTGCTCGATATCATCATCATTTTCCATCGGCACACCTGCCATCCCATAGAGCTTCAGAGATTTCAAACCACCAGCCTGAGCGTTAATTGCCGCTTGCTTAATTTCATCATTATGCAACTTCTTATTAATGATTTCGCGCAAACGTTCAGAACCGCTTTCGATCGCAATGGTCACGGAACGACTATCACGAGTAGAGAGAATTCTTGCTAATTTCTCTGTCAGTGTATTGGTACGCACCGAGGCAAGACTAAGGCGCACATCATCAAACTGCGGCTGAGCAAGATGATCCAGTAAGGTATCAAATTCAGGATGTTGGGTAATCGATGCACCGAGCAAACCTAAGCGCTTAGTTACAGTGAGTCCTTTAGCGATCGCAGGCATCAGACTTGACTCCAAACTAGCAGTCCGAAAGGGAAGCGTGAGATAACTCGCCAAACAGAAGCGACACATCTCTGGACAACTCCGCACCACTTCCACCATGAAAATGCTTTCCCATGCTGCTTTTTCGGTCACAACTGTGGAAGCTGAGAGTGTATTGCCTTTATAGGTTTGCTTATGAATTATGGCAGGGATAGCAGAATCGATAGGTTGAATTGCAGTAATTGCGCCATCATCGGATTCGTAGGTAACTGCATAGAACTGGGGAACATAAATTCCATCTAGTTTTGCTAAATGGTGCAATTTTACTTCACGGCTAGCATGACGCACTTCTTGATAAGCATTAAGGAAGTTCCCAATTAATTCTTCGCCATCACCAAGTAGCACAATATCAAACCATGCGGCAAATGGCTCAGGATTAGCGGTGAGAACTGGTCCTCCACCAAATACTAATGGATGCTCATCAGTGCGATCGCAAGTATCAATGGGAATCTCAAATTTTTTTAATGCGGCAAGAATATTGACATAATCCAGTTCCCACGAAAATGAAAAGCCCAAGATCTCAATCTGGCGCGGTAAATCTTCATGGGCATCGGTAAACCAACGACTGACATTAACTTGCGATCGCGTGGCTAAGTTTGCCCAAACTCCTTGATAGCCTAGGCTGGTGATTCCTACAGTGTAGGTATTTGGGAAAGCAAAGACAATATTTACTGCATCATGGTCTGGTGTAGTTGGGTCAAACAGTAAATATTCGGACTGAAAATAGGATTGATTCAAGGTTTCGGCAATAGATCGCAATATCGCTATTATGCCAGCAATTTTTGATCGCTGAACCAATAGCCATTTTGAAAAGTGTTGCAAAGCAACACTTTTCAAAATGGCTATTGGTTCTAGTTAAGCAATCCGTATTTCCTCAATAAAGGAAATCCCATCAAAAACTCCATCTTTAAAGGCTTGGGTGCTGCGAACGCGATGATTTTCGCTTAGTAGAGTCATTGTTTCTATAAATGTAATGAGCGCACCATCTTGAGTCTTATTTGCCCGAAAGCAAACTAAATCCTGACCTGCATCCCATGAGATCGCCGAAAAATCACTATAACTACTTGAACGCATTTTCAAAATCCGATCTTCAAATTGCCCTTCAAAATCAAGCTGAAGGCGTGAACCATCGGCGTATTCATACTTGTTCACCTGTTGATACTTACTACCTGCGATCGCGATCGTAAAACTGCCGACAAAGCTCCGCGAAAAATGTCCCTGCTTATCAGTTTTAATATATTCGCCCTTCCAAGTGCCAATATGACGGGTAAATATTTCAGGAACTTGTTCTAAATCTGGAGCAATTTCAGAGGTTGTAATCATCTAATTTATCTTTTTCCTAAACAACTTTGCATTTATGGTTAGAGAGAGTGCGCCCCTTCGGGGCGCACTCTCTCTATTTGTTAACGACGACCAATTTTTCGACTCACTTCGCGACTGGTGCGTTGATATTCATGGACAATCGGTAATCTCTCAGTCTGGTATTTTTCGAGCGCCTCGTCAATACTGGCGCTAGATTTTAGATATTGCGTTAACAACAAGCCATCTTCCCATCCTGAAGTCATGCCTCTAGCACGAGTAGAACTCTTTGCATGAGCGGCATCACCAATTAAAAGCACTCGACTATCATATAACTTTGGTAAGGGATCGATATCATAGGAATAACGACAAATCATAGTTTCTGGAGGCGTTGATTCAATTACCTTTCGCGCATCTTCTGGAAGTTTCGCTAATTCTTGAGCAGGAATAGTTGTATTAATCGGCTGGAGTATTCCCTTCTCAGCATCCGTTTGTTCCGTTTCAATAAAGAAACCCCAATGGGTATGAGTATCGTCAATATGAAAGAAATTCGCATAAATGCCGCGACCACGCACATAAACAAAAAAGTTTCCTTCGGGACAGAAGCTGCGATCCTCAACAATTCCGCGCCAAACGAGATCCCCAAGATAGTTAAGCTCAACATTCGGAACGACGGATTGACGCACCTTAGATAGAATCCCATCCGCACCAATAATTAAATCTCCTTCCCATTGACTGCCATCTTTAAAATGGGCGATCGCACTACTCTCAGTTTGAGAAATTGTAGACAATTGAGCATTAAATTTAATCCGATCAGGGGATAAAGTATCGAGAATTGCTTCTAAAATTGCTTTGCGGTGAACGAGCATTCCCGGTAATTCGTCTTCAGCATAGGTAACAGCTTCTGAATTGACGAATCCACCTTTAAGATTACGGAACTCAAATAATTTAACAGGATTACCAGCTTCAATAATTTTTTGAGTGATTTTTGGGTTGCCCTCATGCAGTGCTTTCATTCCCGATTGGACAATCAGAATGCCACATCCATCGGTACGGACTACTGGGGCTTTCTCAAATAAGCTGACCTGAAATCCTTCTTGAATAAGCAAACTGGCAAGATAAGCCCCCGATGTTCCTGCGCCGATGATGCCTATCTTGCTGTTCGTAGAAATCATTTGAGCCTCTTTGACGTTTAATTTGGCGTTGTTTTGATCATAATCAATATTTCCTTATCTATCAGCTTTTTGTATTTTATGTAACATTGCAAGAACTCTAAATTTAAACGCAAGTTTGCAAAGCTTCAATATCAGCGCTCACAATCTGATCTAGATTTCTAGTTATCTTCTCCATGTCCCAATTCCACCATGCGATTTCGAGTAATTGCGCGATCGCCTGATCATCAAATCTTTTACGAATCAAAGTGGCAGGATTGCCCCC
Source organism: uncultured cyanobacterium (assembly GCA_963703315.1). Taxonomy (GTDB): domain Bacteria; phylum Cyanobacteriota; class Cyanobacteriia; order Pseudanabaenales; family Pseudanabaenaceae; genus Pseudanabaena. Next base: position 1,780,274 of record OY969811.1, read on the forward strand.
GACGATCGCATAGGATGGCACATCTTTAGTAACTACAGATTTGGAGGCAATAATCGCGCCATCACCAATCTTTACTCCTGCCATAATCACCGCTTCGTAGCCAATCCAGACATCGTTCCCAATCACAGTATCGCCTTTGTAGGGGAATTCCAGATTTTGCGGTTTCCATTCGTTCCAAAATATTTGAAATGGATAGGTAGAGATACCCGACATACTATGATTTGCGCCATTCATGATGAACTTTACGCCACGAGCGATCGCGCAAAATTTACCGATAATTAGCTTGTCACCGATAAAGTCAAAGTGATAGAGAACATTGCGCTCAAAGTTTTCTGAATCTTCAGGATCATCGTAATAGGTGTAGTCGCCGATGATGATATTTGGGTTAGTAACTGTGTTTTGAATAAAGCAAACTTGGGGAAATCCTGCCATTGGATGCGGATTTTTAGGATCTGGATAGTTCATAGATATCTTAAAGCTAATATTTATGTTATATAGCAAAAAAGTTTAAAAAACCCAAGAAGAGAGTTGCGGCGCTCCGCGCCGCAACTCTCTTCTTGGGTTTTAGTTTGTACTAGCTAACTCTTTTTTTGCTATATGACTGAGGTCTTCGAGTCCCTTCATTAAAATCGTAAGCTGATCTGAGGAAAGATGATCTAACTTCTGGGCAAGGCGATCGCAGGTAATTTGCCGAACTTGTTGTAGATGTTCTTTGCCTGCAACCGTGAGACTTAGCACAACCTGTCGCCTTGTGGTGGGATGATCATTGCGGGTGACAAATTCTTTCTGCACTAGGCGCTCAACCATTGTAGAAGTTGACGCACTCGTGACACCTAAATATTCGGCTAGGACGACAAGGGATGAACTAGGATTATTTTGCAGAAAGGCGAGGGCGCGTAATTGGGGAATCGTCAGGCAAGTTGTTTTTTGCATACGCACATCCTTATGAATCCATTGCATCACGGCGGGCAGAACATCCATAACTTCTGTGGCACAAAGTTGAGAGGAAATTGAGTTGTGTGATGAATTCATCTTGACTTTTAGGATATTGTTAAGATATTAGTGTTGTTAATAGTTAGATAAGTTAACAATTAGAATACAGTACAACGGTATCAACTCAGTTTAGGTTGAGTAGAATTGGTTAGACGTAAATATGAAGCACTCTTTCCTATCAGCATTTTTATTAGTAGCAATTTCGATCTCAACTCCGAGCTTGCTTACGGCTTGTGGTTCATCTCAAGCTGAGTCTGCTGGCAAAGATCGTCGTCCTGCTGTCCCTGTAGTAGTTGCACCTGTAGTCCAGAAAAATCTACCTGTGCAGATTCGAGGGACGGGCGTAGTGGAAGCATATTCTACGGTGGCGGTGAAGTCGAGGATTGGTGGACAGTTGCTCGAGGTTGGGTTTAAGGACGGACAGGATGTCAAGCAGGGAGATTTGCTATTTCGCATCGATCCGCGTCCTTTAGAAGCACAATTGCAACAGGCGATCGCCAATCAAGCACGCAACCAAGCCCAACTACAACAGGCGATCGCCAATCAGGTTAGGTCAGAAGCGACTATTGCTCAAGCCAAGGCAAACCGCGATCGCGACGAGGCTCAGCGTCAGTTTGCCGATTCACAGCGCAAAAGCTATGACAGTCTCTACGCTGAAGGCGCAATTAGTCGCACACAGGCTGACCAGTTTCGGACCAATGCCAATATCTCTCAAGCAACCGTGAATGCTTCGGGCAGTGCGATCGATACCACAGTTGCGGCAGCCGAATCGACCAAAGCGGATATCGAGGCTGCTAAAGCTAACCTAGCCGCAGGTGAAGCATTAATTGACAATGCTAGAGTTCAGCTTTCCTATACCGAAATTTATTCTCCGATTGATGGCAGAGTTAGTAGTCTCAAAGTCGATCAGGGCAATTTAATCAAAGCCGATGATGCTGCGCCCTTGGTGACGATTAGTCAAATTCGACCGATTTACGTCACTTTCACAATTCCCGAAAAGTCGCTAGCGCAAGTAAAGCAATACCAAAAGCGAGGCAAGCTCAAGGTTCAAGCTTTTATTGCCAACGATAAAAACGATAAAATTCCTAACGATAAAAAGCCTATTGAAGGCGAGCTTACTTTTATCGATAGTTTGGTAGATGCGACCACAGGAACGGTGCAACTAAAGGCAACTTTTTCCAATAAAGACGATCGCCTCACTCCCGGTCAGCGTGTTGATGTAGTTATGCAACTGTCTGAAGAAACTAATGCGATCGCAGTTCCTTCTCAAGCCATCCAGACAGGACAAAAAGGACAGTTTGTCTATGTTCTTAAACCCGATAGCACTGTCGAAATCCGTCCCGTTAAAGTCAGTAATACAGTAGGCAGTGAAGTGGCGATTGCTGAAGGTTTGAAAGTAAATGAGAAGGTTGTCATCGACGGACAGTTTAATCTATCCCCCAACGCCAAGGTAGAAGTGAAAGAGCCACAAAAATGAACATTACTCAACCCTTTATCCGTCGCCCTGTCATGACCACCTTGATCATGCTGGGTATTCTTCTATTTGGCATTATTAGCTATCGGCTATTACCCGTGAGCGATCTGCCCACCGTAGACTTCCCGACGATTAGCGTGTCGGCTTCCTTGCCAGGGGCTAGTCCTGAGACGATGGCGGCTTCGGTGGCAACACCTTTAGAGCAGCAGTTCTCATCGATCGCAGGTTTAGACTCGATGACTTCTAGCAGTTCCCTTGGTAGTACACAGGTGACTTTGCAGTTCAATCTCAACCGTCAGATTGATGGAGCCGCCCAAGATGTCCAAGCGGCGATCGCCAAAGCAGCAAGACAATTGCCGTCCACAATGCCCAGTCCACCACAATATCGTAAAGTCAATCCCGCCGATCAGCCAATTTTATACATTGCTCTGAAATCGGAAGTATTGACCCTTGCGGATGTGGATCGCTATGCCGAAAACTTTCTTGCTCAAAGGCTTTCGACTGTAGATGGCGTGGCACAGGTGCAGGTCTTTGGCTCTCAGAAATATGCAGTTCGTGTCCAACTCGATCCCCAATCTTTGCAAACAAAAGGGCTTGGTATTGATGAAGTTGCGACAGCGATCGCCCAAGGCAATTCTAACCAACCCACAGGAACAATCTATGGACAGGATCGCACACTCACCATTGATACTAATGGTAGTTTAGAGAATGCGGCAGCTTTTCGTCCTCTGATTGTTGCCTATCGCAATGGCGCACCGATTCGCTTAAATGAAATTGGTCAAGTCCTCGATAGCGTCGAGAATGATCGCCTTGCTAGTTGGTACAACGGCACAAGAGCGATTATTCTGGCAATACAGCGCCAACCGGGGACAAATACGGTTGCGATCGTCGATACCTTAGAGAAGCTTTTACCAACTTTCCGATCGCAAATCCCTGCGGCGATTGACATGGAAATTCTCTATGATCGTTCCCAATCAGTTCGAGCTTCCGTTGAAGATGTCCAGTTTAGCTTGCTTCTATCAATTGGATTAGTGGTAATGGTGATCTTTCTCTTTTTGAGAAATTTATCCGCGACGGTGATTCCTAGTATCGCTCTACCGATCTCGATTGTGGCAACTTTTGCGATCATGTATAAGCTGGGATATTCCCTTGACAACCTCTCTTTGATGGCGCTCACCCTGTCCGTTGGCTTTGTCGTCGATGATGCGGTGGTGGTTCTTGAAAACATTGTCCGCCATTTAGAGATGGGTAAGTCCCGCTTTCAAGCGGCGATCGATGGCTCTCAGGAAATTGGGTTTACAGTCCTATCAATGACGATCTCATTGGTAGCAGTATTCATTCCCATTCTCTTTATGGGTGGTATTTTAGGCAGACTCTTTCAGGAATTTGCAGTCACGATTAGCGTCGCCATCCTCGTTTCAGGATTTGTCTCGCTCAGTCTCACCCCCATGCTGTGCAGTCGATTTCTCAGTCATAGCGATCATCATAGTCATCAGCAATCTAGCAACTCTAGTAGTGGTAATGGACATCAAGAGCATCATGGGCTAGAACGCCTCGAAACTCAGGGCGGATTCTTCCAGCGCTTTTATGGATGGAGTTTACGTCAATCTTTGAAATATCACCGTGTGACGATGGCAATTTCGGCAACGGTGTTGGTTGCCACAATTTTTCTGTTTATGGTTGTACCGAAAGGTTTTATTCCCAATGATGATATTGGGCAGATTGTCGCATCTACTGAAGCAATTCAAGGTATTTCCTTTGAGGAGATGGCGAAACATCAAGCCCAACTAGCGGAGATTGCCAGTAAAGATCCCAATATTGAGGCGGTGAACTCTACTGTCGGCGCAGGGGGTCCCAATGCAGCAAGCAATACAGGGCGATTATTTATGCGTTTAAAAGAGCGTAGTAAGCGATCGCTCGGAGCAGATGAAATTGTCCAAGAACTACGCCCCAAAATGGCAAAAGTGGCAGGTATTCGCGCCTTCTTACAAAATCCCCCTACGATCAGAATTGGCGCACAACAATCGAAAGCTCTATATCAGTACACACTATCTGATACAAACCTCGATCTGCTTTATCAATACGCACCAGAACTAGAGAAAAAGCTGCGATCGCTTGATACTTTGCAAGATGTGACCAGCGATTTACAAATTAAAAATCCTCAAGTCAGTATCGATATCAATCGCGATCGCGCGGCGGCTCTAGGATTATCGGCAAATCAAATTGAGTCAGCACTTTCCTATGCCTATGGAACTCGACAAGTTTCCACAATTTATACTGCTGACAATCAATATTCTGTAATCATGGGCTTAAGTCCTGAGTATCAAGCCGATTTAAAATCCCTTGACTTACTATCAGTGCGATCGAGTAATGGACAACTAGTTCCTCTCAGTACCGTAGCTACTTTCAAACAAACCGTGGGCGCTCTATCGGTAAACCATACTGGACAACTGCCTGCGGTGACGATTTCCTTCAATCTTAAACCCAGTATTTCTCTCAGTGATGTGGTGGGAACCATCGAACAATATGCCCGCGAAATTTTGCCCGCTTCTACCACAGGCAAATTCCAAGGTACAGCCCAAGCATTCCAAGACTCTATCCAAGGTTTAGGCTGGTTATTAGTCGCCGCCATTTTTGTAATCTACATTATTTTAGGGATTCTCTACGAAAGCTTTATCCATCCAATTACGATTCTCACCAGCTTACCCTCCGCAGGTTTTGGCGCATTACTGACGCTGATCATTTTCCGTAGTGAACTAAATGTCTATGCCTTTGTCGGAATTATTCTCTTAGTTGGTATCGTTAAAAAGAACGGGATTATGATGGTGGACTTTGCGATCGCTGCCCGTAAAGAAGGTAGCACTCCCTACGATGCCATTTATGAAGCTTGTTTAGTCCGCTTCCGTCCGATCATGATGACGACGATGGCAGCCTTGATGGGAACCTTACCAATCGCCCTAGGTTGGGGAGCAGGGGCAGAATCTCGCCGTGCTTTGGGCTTGGCTGTGGTGGGAGGATTAGTTTTTTCGCAAATGTTGACGCTTTACATTACGCCCGTCTTTTATATCTACATGGAAGCATTCCAAGATCGCTGGAAAAAGCGTGACATTAGCAACAAGCCCGACAAGACCAACAAAACCAAAATCCTTATGGTCGGTAAGTAGCCCAAAAAGAGAGACGACGCAAAGCGTCGTCTCTCTTTTTGGATCTGGCAATAGCTATAATGCCAAAATTACCTCATCAAGCTTAACTATGATCAATAATCATGAAAACCCGATCGCCCAAATCCCCGTTGTCGTCTCAGGGGCGACAGGTAAAATGGGGCGCGAAATTATCAAAGCGATCGCCCAAGCACCAGACATGACCCTCGTCGGTGCGATCGGTCGCAAGCACATCGGCGAAGATATTGGCGAAGTGATTGGTATTGGCGAGTTAGAAATACCTGTGACTGACAATCTCGAAGTTGTCCTTGCCCAAGCTGCTCAAGAGTCGCAACTACCAGTCATGGTCGATGTCACCCACCCCAGCATCATCTATGACAATATCCGCTCGGCGATCGCCTATGGGGTGCGTCCTGTCGTTGGCACAACGGGCTTAAGCGAAAAACAAATTGATGATCTGGCAATTTTTGCAGACAAGGCAAGTACAGGTTGTATCATTGCCCCAAATTTTTCTGTCGGTGTAATTCTCATGCAACAAGCTGCGATCGCCGCCGCCAAATATTTCCAGCACGTCGAAATCATCGAACTGCACCATAATCAAAAAGCCGATGCGCCCAGTGGTACTGCCATCAAAACCGCGCAAATGCTTTCAGAACTAGGTCAATCCTTTAATCCTGCCCTTGTCGATGAAAAAGAGCATCTCACGGGCGCAAGGGGTGCAACCTACGGCGAAAATATCCGCATTCACAGTGTCCGTGTCCCCGGACTAGTCGCCCGTCAAGAAGTGATTTTTGGGGCAATGGGTGAAACTCTGAAAATTGAGCATAATGCTAGCGATCGCACTTGCTACATGGCAGGAGTCTTACTCTGTGTCCGCAAAGTACTTGCTCTCAAGTCACTGATTTATGGATTAGAAAAACTACTTTAAAAATAAAGTGCGCTTAGCGCACTTTATTAGAAAAACAAAAAAGCCTTCGCATTGCGAAGGCTTTTTTGTTTTTCAAGAATACCCCCAGGGGAATTCGAATCCCCGTCGCCTCCGTGAAAGGGAGGTGTCCTAGGCCTCTAGACGATGGGGGCGTGTTCTTGACCTTTATTAAGATACATACCGACGTGAAACTTTGTCAACACCTAAACCAAACTTTTTTGAAATTTTTTGAAAACTACAGCCTATTGAGGTTTTAAGCTATCGCCAGTCTTGTTAGGACATAAACCCAGAAGACGAGTGGCGGCGCAAAGCGCCGCCACTCGTCTTCTGGGTTTTATTTAGATGCGGGGACGAATACCATAGTGACGGTAGCGCCAATAATCTTGCAGGATTTGAGCATGATCGAAACATAGTTGATTTGGCATTTCCCAAGCCGTAAAAATCCCGACAGACTTAGCATCATCATCAGCTTTCGGTTCACCTACTGCCTCGCCAATATATACAGTACTAATCGTATGTAAGCGAGTATCGCGACTAGGGTCAGAATATATACCGAGCAAATCAATTAACTCCACCTTTAGCCCCGTTTCTTCTAAGGCTTCTCGTCTGGCTGCGTCCTCTAAACGTTCGCCATAGTCCACAAACCCACCAGCGATCGCCCATCCATGCGGCGGATTAAGTCGCTCAATTAGCACAATTGGTTGATGGGGGCGATCGCGCAGGACAATGATGATATCAACCGTAGGAACAGGATTTCGGTAAGTCACTTGATTTTTCAGTTTATTGATTAAGTAGCTGGGCGCAATTAAATATAAAACCCCAAAACCTATGGCGCACGCTGCGCGTGCGCCATAGGTTTTGGATTTGTTTTTTTAATTATGCCCAGCTACTTAGCTATCGATAGTATTGTGCGCCATAGTATTTTTCAAGCAAGGTACAAAGGATTGTTTCCCCGCCGAAGGCGGGGAAACAATCTATAGGAAATGGCGCTTTCCTTAGCATAGAGAGTAATTACAGCTACAAAATACCGATCTGCACTAGGTTATGATTCAGAATCATCATCCGAGAGCTATGAGCCTTACTCGGCAGGAGAGTATTTCTTTGATTCCGATTAGCATAGAAATTGTAGAAGGGAATCCGAATCTTGCCTCTCTCTTGGGTTGGCATTTACAGCAGATTGGCTATTCGGTATTTCAGGCAGTTAGTTGTCACCAAGCAAAGCTGGTATTTCAAAAACAGCAACCGAGCTTAGTGATCTTGAGTACCGATCTACCTGATGGGGATGGTATTGAGCTATGTCATTGGTTACACAAACAGAGAAGTTCTTTAATCTTTGTAATTTCTGCACGAACTGGTGAAGCCGATATTGTGGAGGGTTTAAAGGCAGGGGCAGATGATTATTTGACTAAACCTTTTGGGATGCAAGAGTTTTTAGCAAGGGTAGAGGCTTTAACTCGTAGGTTACGCACCTCTGCGCCTCCTGCTTGCCTAGATTACGGTACACTCAAAATCGATCTGGTACAAAGGCAAGTGCGCCTCAAGGGGAATGCGATCGATTTAACACCACAGGAGTTTAGTTTGCTCTATGTACTTGCCCAATCGGAGGGATTAGCTCTAAGTCGTGCTGAGCTACTTCAACGCGCTTGGCCAGATGAAATTAATAATCCCCGTACAGTGGATACCCATGTTTTATCGTTACGCAAAAAACTAGAAGTTGATCCACAGCAACCTAACTTAATTCAAACGGTACGCAATATTGGCTATCGGTTTAACCCCGAAGCCTTAGCCCGATCGCCTATCCGTCCAAATACTCACAACCCTAATAATCTGCATAATTCTAGCGATCGCCCCCCACAATTCACTGCACCACCTAGCCGCTCTTTTGCCAAATATTAAACCCCAAGGTGAGGCGCAAAGCGCTTCACCTTGGGAAAACTAGCTTATTATTCAAATAGAGGCATTTCTAGAGAAACTGGGGCAAATTCTAATTGCACTGTCGGCTGTCTGACTTTGGCAGCAAAGGCAAGAGGGTCGAGGTCGAATTGCTCAAATAACTCCCGTCCACGAATACAACGTAATTCAGGATTTTCCGCAGCACCACTCACTACCCAAAGCACAAAATCCTTATTGCTACGAGCATTCTCAATCTCGATCGCTGAAATCGCAAAGGATTCACGATCTTTGGTGAAGCTCTTGATCACGACAGCTTCACTCAGATCATCTTTGGTACATTCGAGATCATAGCCAACTTGAGATTTATCAACTGACTTTACAAACCAGCCATCACGCATATATTGCGCCATTACCGAGATCATCGCTAGTTTCTCCGCCGTACTAGGATCTTCAATGGAGAAAGGGACAGGTTTTTCAACTACCCGATCAACGACTCTTTCGACCACGCGATCGACTAGTTTTTCCACCTCCACAATCTTTTCGACTTCAACTAGCTTCTCGACTTCAACCAGTTTTTCCACCTCCACAATCTTTTCGATTTCGACAATTTTTTCGACTTCAACTAGTTTCTCGACTTCGACAATCTTTTCGACTACCTTCTCAACTTCCACAATCTGAGCGATCGCTTCAGGTGAATGGGATACTTCTACTTCAGAGTCAGAAAATGCAGCGATCGCTTCTTCGCTAGTCATAAATTCGGCAACAGGCATAGCGATAGCTTGATCTTCCTGGGTTGGAATCTCGACAATGAGAGCGCTAGTTTCTTCGTCAGTATCATCAAGAACAAACTTAGAACTAATTGGTTCATTGATTGGCTCAACGGCGGCGGGCGTTTCTGAAGGCGCGATCGCATAGCTACTTCTGGGTTTTGCCTTAGGTAGAGAGTCAATCGCTAGAGTTTCCAGAAATTCCTTGGCTTTCTTTGCCTTGTCGGGTTTACCTTGAGTCTGATAGAGAACGATCGCCTTACGCAGATCATCCCCAGCAAGGGTTTCATCGGCAATGCTGGGCTGAGAATAGGTCAAGCCACGATAGTAGTAGGCATCGACATTACTGGGCTGTAAATCAATGGCATAGCTAAAGTCGCGCAGTGCTTCGGCATATTCCTTGAGAATATAATGCGATCGCCCACGCCGAAAAGCAGCAATATCACGATCAGGACTTAGCTCTAGCACGCGGCTATAGGAAGCGATCGCCTGTTCATAACTCTTGAGCTTAAAGAAAGTGTTACCTAACGATAAATGCGCGTCAGTATAGTTTGGATCAATAGCGATCGCTGCCTGAAAATCTGCTAAGGCTTGCTGAAGCTGATTCAATAAAAAATTAATTTCGCCGCGTTTGTAGTAGGCTAGACGAGCTTTATCGGGACGCATCGAAATTGCTTTGCCATAATCGCCCACTGCCTTAGCATATTCCCGCAAACTTACATGGGCATCACCTAAGCCCAAATATGCCTTAATGAAATTTGGATTAAGTTTGAGCGCTTGACGAAAGGATTCCAGTGCATCCTGTGGAAATCCTTGCTGAATGTCCTCTAAACCCCATCGGTAATAGACATCAATCAAACTAACGCCCTTACCAGCCCTGATTGCCTTTTGAGTTTGACGCTCCCACTCGCGATCGAGCATCCGTACATATTCTTCACGAAATACCCCTGCATCGGTTTGTGGTTCGAGAGGCATTCCCTGAAAATGTGGTAACTGGCGCAAATAATCTGTCCGTAGCGGCTCATCAAAGCTCACACAGGCATCCCAAGCCACCCATATCCGAAAATTGTTCGCCTGTGAGTCGATGTCGTAGGCTTCGCTCAGTTCTCGATAACGTGCCGATCGCAGCTTGAGTTGATATTCGCGATCAGCAGGAACAACTGTACCTGATGCAAAATAGCCCTGATTAGTACTACCAATGCGCTTGAAATAAGCGCGATCGCCCACCTTCAGGGTTTGAATATTACCGCAGTTCCACGTAACGATATACTGCTCCCCCTCCGAGATCTCAGCGATCGCTTCACGAATAAAATCGCGAATCTCTGGCTCTGTCTGCTCGTTACACAGAAAAATTCTTGTGACCATAGGGCTATTATCTTACGTTTGCAATGATTGTATCTAGAAAATAGAGGGAGCGCTAAGCACTCCCTCTATTTTCTCAAATATTTTCTTAAATTTGAGCGTAAACGAGATCAGGGCGTAGATCTCGCGCTCCGTTTAGGTAAACGTGCTTAATTTGGTGCTGCTCAAGGAGGGTATTGACATGAATTAATACTCTAATGCAACGCTCTAAACTGCCCTTGACATACATTTGCTGCACATCCAAAAGTGGTACATTTTCCCAATGCGATCGCGATCGGGCAATTTTGGCAGGAAATACCACATCAATATCGGTGGTCACTGAAAAAGTGGCACTAACTATTTCACGCGGATCGATGTCATTTTGCGCTTCGATCTCCTCCATAAGCTCCAACACAGCCCTCTCTAAGGCTGCGTATGTATTTGTTTCAACTGTGGTTGCACCACGAACGCCACGTACACGCCAACCCACGTTTTACACCATCCGTAATGTCTGTAAGTGTTCTTGATTGTTAATCATATAGCAATAATAGATAAGGCTCTAAGCCCTGACTTTATTTTCTAATATTTTTCATGGATTATGATCTTATCGATCACTTTGGGGATAAATCATTTCGGAGTGCTATAGCTATAATATTTTTGTGATAATTATTGCTAAATTTAGGCTGAATAAGGCTACTTAACATCATTACTGGTTAAATCTAGTTAGCATATAATAAACAAAATAATCAGTAATCCTAAGTTGTTATGAGTCAAGAGCTTGTTTTCCAAACGATCAGAAAATTTCAGGATAAACTGCTTGATCTGTCGGCTAGGAATAAACTCTTAAATTTTAAATTTTCAGAAAAGGCGCGTACACAGATTCGGATTGTGAACGATGCACCAGATCGGATTTACAAACGTCTAAACGAGGGGAGAAAGCTAGGTTTACAGACTCTGCCTGAGCCAGATAGTACGCCGCCCGATGAGAATAGTGAGCAGTTTCAACAATTGCTCATAGAAATGCGTAGCACTGATGAGCATTATCAAAATGCGATCGCAAATGATGATGAAAGTCCAGAAAATTTACAGGCAATTGAAAGACTATTGCGAAATCAAGTAAGAGCTAGGCTAAATTTGCCCCAACTGATCGGCTCGAAGATTAGCCCAACACCTCAACAACAGGCGCAAGGACTTAGGATCAATCCTGCTTATGATTTGCCGTCTTCAGTCATAGATGGCATAAGTAGTAATTTGATTTTACAAACTCTACTTTTCCCGAAAGAGTTTGAGCGCAAAGCATCAGGGCTATCAACGGGTGCGCGTACATCTATTCAAGAAACGGGACGAAATACGCTTTATCTAGCATTTGGGATGTTGGAATGGTTTGAGTCAGAGTCTTCTGATGTGCGCTTTATTTCACCTTTGCTGCTTTATCCAGTGATTATTGAGCGTGAGTCAAAAAACGGACAATATCGCTATTTTGTTAGCGCCCATGAAGATGAGGTTGAGGTAAATCCTTGTTTACGGGAAAGGCTAAGACGGGATTTTGGAATTGAGTTACCTGACTTTCAAGAAGCTAGTTCACCTGATGCTTATTTTCGGGAGGTTGTACAGTTAATCGAAGGGTTGAAGCAATGGCAAGTGCGACGATTTGTGACTTTGAGCTTATTTTCGTTTGGAAATTTTGCACTTTATAAAGATATCGATCCTGAAAATTGGGCTAATGATGGATTAGCAAGTCATCCTATCGTCTCTAGCTTGCTTGGTGGCGGTAATACTGAGACGCATGACACATTTAAAATACCTAGCGATTATGAGGTAGATAAGCCAGAAATTAGCTGTAAAGTTCCTTTGATTATTTCTGAAACTGATGCTTCTCAGTTTTCGGCAATTGTTGATGTGATGGATGGCAAAAATCTAGTCATTGAGAGACCTCCCGGAACTGGAAAAAGTCAAACAATCACAAATTTGATTGCGGCGGCTTTAGCTAAGGGGAAAACGGTACTATTTGTTGCGGAGAAAATGGCGGCAGTGGAGGTGGTACGCGATCGCCTTGATGCGGTAGGACTAAGAGATTTTTGTCTGGAGATTCATTCAACAAATAAGCCGAAAGTTGATGTCTACACGAAAGACATTAAGGGTAGGTGTATGAGAGAATCTGTTACACAACCTGCTAATCCTAAAGCTATAGAACGTGAGTATTTAGAAAATCGTCAACAACTCACTAACTATGTAGAGTTACTCAATCAACCATTTAGGACAATGAGAGATGAAAACAAAATTCATACAATTCAAGAGATTCTCTGGAGAGCTAAAAGCTTACAAAAAGCCGTAGAAGAGAGTAACATCCCAAGGAATTTATTGGCTGTTAGTATAAACAATCCACAGTCTCTATCTCGATCTGATCTAGACAAAAATATTAATCTGTTAATACAATTCTGCAAGTTGCAAAATGAAGTAAATGGGATCGATCTAACTATATGGAAAGGTATTAATGCCTCAGACCTCAGTCCTATTGATCAAGAAAGATTATTGGATTCCTTCAAATATTGGAATGATTACATTGGAGAAATATTAGACCAATATCAATTGCAAGCAGAAGTATTCAATCTACCAATTGACCCAAAACTAAGCGATCTGCTGAGCCTTAATAACTTATTAGCAATGATTCCAGAATTACCTGATCAGATCGAACCTGATCTTTTAAAGACTCTGAGTCGTGATCCTTCTGCTATTCCACTTTGTCGATTATTTTTGTCAAAATATGGAGAATCTGATCAGTTACGTCAAGACATAAATCGCTTCTTTAAGAATGAATATAGCACTCAAGTAGATGTTGAGGAGGTAAGAGAATTTATTTCGACATTGAACGTGTTTTGTCAAAAACGTCAACTGTCTACAGATCAAGCAATTCTAAGCCAAGTAGAACAGCTACTGGAAAATGATATTCAAAATCTATTTATATGTCGGCAAGCCTTAACATCTTATCAGGAGCTAAAGCGTCTTCTCAATATTACTCAAGACTTAACTATTGCAGACTTAAGTCTTATAGACAATATCTTTGGTTTCATAGAAAACACACCAGATAATGTTTTGCGCTATCGCAATACCAAGATTTGTGATCCCTCGAATCGAAATTTGTTAGACAAAGCAGTTTCTGTTCAAAAACAGCTAGTTAATTTAAAAAGGTATATTCACTTAGAGTTATGCCAAGACATTGATTGGATAAGACAATGTGCGAAAAACTATAGAAGCATTTGGCTTTTATCTTTGAAATTTGGACAGCTATGGGAAACAGACAGTAAAAACTTTTCTTTCTTGCAAAAAATACTCCCATCACAAGAAGATGTACAAAATTTTATTGAAATTAACCAAGATTTAATACATGAAAGTATTATTCATATAGATGATGTTCTTAGCTTTTTGGAACGTACTCCAGATAGCATCCTCTACTATCTTAACCCTGCAATTTGCAACCCATCAAATTGCACAATTATAGATCAAGCGGGATCTTTTCAGAAGCAAGCAAGTGAGCTTAGAAAGCTTGTTCGTATAGAACTATGTCGAGATATTGAATGGGTGAGATTTTGTGCTAGTAAGCTAAGGAAAAAGTCTGTCTGGATATTATCTTTTTTTGATAGTGATTTGCACAAAGCAAAAGAATTCTGGGTAAAAGTGGAAGTGTCACTACAAGATTTTAGTGATATTGAAGTTGCAGATATTCTTGATAAAGTTGCCGATTTTTGGGAGCAATGGAATATATTTCTAAAGCGAGAAAAATTCAACGAAATTATTGGTAATCTTTATAGTGAAATTGATACAAATCTATCTCTTTGTTATCAAGTCAATGAATTTGGAATGCGATTAGAAGAGGCAATTTCGTCAATATCTTGTGCTGAAACCATCAAAAAGTTTATTCTCAATTCATCAACTTCAGAGCTACAGGCTGCTATTGCTTATCGACAGAATCCTGAATTTAAGTCGCTTCTTCAAGCTTGTAAAACAATACCAGATGAAGATTTCATAAGAGCTAGAGAATTTTGGGTAAGTATAAATATTGCACAACAAAATCTTAATGAATTCAGAAAAGAGGAAAAATCATGGAAGAATGTAAAAGCCTCGCAAAAAAATCTTAGTGATCTTGAAGTAGCAGATACTTTAATTACAGTTGCTGAATGTTTAGAAACATATAATAATTTGCTAACTGAAAATAAGATTGCTGATATTTGTGGGCTACTTTATCATGAACTTGATACAAACTATGTTCTTGCAATTCAAGTAAATGAATTTGGTAGCCATTTAGAAGAATTACTCTCTGGAATTTCTTGTGCCAATGAAGTCAGAGACTTTTTTGTTAATTCTTCAAAAGAATCCTTACAGACTACTGTTATATATCGACAGAATCTTAGATTTAGGTCATTTCTTCAAGATTGCAAAAGAATCCGAGCTTGTGCAATCTCATTAGATAAAACTTTGCCTGAAGCTTTATCTATTTTGGAAGGTAAAAAGAAAGAATCTGAACAGGTTTATCAAAACTTGTTGAAATTAAATCTAAACTCTGATTTATCTTTTCAAGAACTGTATAACCTTTTATATCAATTCAACGATTATCAGCGATTGCAAGAGGAATTAGATTCACCATTATTTACGAGTGTTTTTGGTGCATATCCAAAGTCAGAAGTGTTTTCTCCTCAGGCTTTGCGAGGCTCGCTTAATTGGGTAGAAGAACTACAACAAAACAGACTGCCAGAAAATATAAAGTCAATGTGTCTCAGCTCTAATGTTCTAAATTTTGTGAATGATATGCAGGAACTTTTTCCGAAATATCGCTTTCTACTTCAGAAACAAGAGGCTTGCTGTAACGATGTTTTGAATATTGGCAGAATTGATTGTTTACTAATGTTTGGAAATAACAATATTCAAGATTGTTATGTATCTCGAATTAGAGAAAAATTACAATCTTTAAATAAGATAGTTGATCTTCAAATGTGGATTTCTTACAGCAATATCAAAATGCAATTAGAGTCCCTAGATTTAATGAATTTTGTCAATTTCTTACAAAACATTAATATTTCAGCAGAACAGCTTGACCTACTCTATAGGACAATTTTTTATCGATCTCTTGTAAATGAAATTTACAGGACACATCCTAGACTCAGAAACTTTGAAGGTCAAATTCAGCAAACTGCACGCCAAAATTTTCAAAACTTAGATCGAGAGATTTTGGGGATTTATCAAAGTACATTGGCTATAAAACTAGCTAAAAATCAAATTCCTAAAGGTAATGGAAGTGGATTAAAAAGCACTTGGACTGAAGGATCATTAATAAATAATGAGATTAATAAGCAAAAGAAGTTTGTTCCATTACGAAGACTCTTTCGAGATGCAGGACAATCTTTACAGTCTCTTCACCCATGTTGGATGATGTCTCCTGCAAGTGTGGCACAGTTTGTCCCCGCAAATTCTACTCGTTTCGATCTTATCGTTATTGATGAAGCATCACAAATGCGCCCAGAAGAAGCATTAGGTGTAATAGCCAGAGGTAAACAGCTAATAGTTGTGGGTGATCCTAAGCAATTACCGCCCACAAGTTTCTTTAGGTCTGCCGATCAAGTTGACGAATCTGAAGACATTGACTCAGAAACTCTGCAAGAAGAGTCAATTCTAGATATGGCAATGAAATTATTCAGTGTGCGCCGCCTCAAATGGCACTATCGCTCACGACATGAGAGTTTAATTGCTTTCTCCAACAAACATTTTTACGACAATAGCCTCACTGTTTTTCCCTCACCTAACCGCAAATTTGCCATTAATTACCATCACATTGCAGACGGATTATATCAATCAGGTGTTAACCCCATTGAAGTGAGAAGAGTCGCAGAAGCAATTTTAGAATTTATGAAAAATTCTCCAGAACTATCTCTAGGTGTAGTTACACTCAACCAAAAACAAAGAGACTTACTACAAGATGAGATGAGTTTACTCGTCAATAATCATCCTGAAGTTGCTGATTACATCGCTAAATGGGAAGCAACCCTTTCATCATTTTTTATCAAAAACTTGGAAAATGTCCAAGGTGATGAACGTGATGTTATTTTCATCTCTACAGTGTATGGTCGCGAACGTTCCGACCTACAAGTTGCTCAAAGATTTGGTCCAATCAATAGCGCTAACGGACATAGACGACTAAACGTACTCTTCACCCGTGCCAAAGAGCGCATTGAAGTCTTTTCTTCCATGACTGCGGCTGATATTCGCCCCACCGAAGATTCTAATCGTGGCGTTCATGCTCTGCAAAATTATTTAGAATATATTCAGACGCAACAACTGGAAACGGCAAGACTAACAGGTAGAGAGCCAGATAGTGACTTTGAAGTATTTGTTGCTAAGGCTATACGAGCTAAGGGCTTTGAAGTTGTGGCACAGGTGGGAGTCGCTAACTACTTTATTGATCTGGCGATCGTCGATCCTAATCGAGCAGGAACATATTTATTAGGTATTGAGTGTGATGGCGCGACCTATCACTCATCCAAAGCAGCACGCGATCGCGATCGATACCGCCAAGAAGTTCTTGAGAAACTAGGCTGGAAACTTTACCGAATTTGGTCTACTGACTGGTTTAAAAATCCTGAGCGAGAAATAGAAAAACTATTAGAAGCTATAGACAAAATTGTGAAACCCATCAGCAATTTACTAGGGCAACCGCACACGTTTCTTAACAAACTAGCGAACATTTCTTAACGAGGAAAAAAGGGAGAAACGGGAGAATTGAGGATATTTAGAAAGATAAGTCCAAAATGCTAGCAACAGTCAGTCCCGTCGGATTAATCGAAACCCACTTTGGGAACTTGCAAGATCCCAGAGCAGCACACAGTATCCTGCATAAGCTACTCGACATATTGATAATCACGATTTGTGCAGTGATCTGTGGAGCCGATAACTTCGTAGCAATCGCCGAATATGGCAAAGAGAAAGAAGAATGGTTAAAGACATTTTTGGAATTAGCAAACGGCATACCGTCAGTAGATACATTCGAGAGATTATTTGCGAGACTGAAGCCAGAAGCATTGCAAAAAAGCTTTATTAGCTGGATGGAAGCAGTCCATGAATCCACCGACGGAGAATTGATAAACATAGATGGCAAAACCCTGAGAGGAGCAAAGGAAGCAGGAAATTCGCGTAGTCTGATTCATATGGTGAGTGTGTGGTCAGCATCACAACATTTGGTATTGGGACAGCAAAAAGTGGACGAGAAATCCAATGAAATAACAGCGATTCCATCATTGCTAAAAATGTTAGCGATACGAGGTTGTGTGGTGAGCATAGATGCAATGGGATGTCAGACCGAAATCGCGAAAACAATCATCGAAGAGGGAGCAGATTATGTGTTAGCACTGAAAGGCAATCAAGGTAATCTCCATAAAGATGTGCGTGAACTATTTACCTCTGCACGAGAACAGAACTTCAAAAATATTGAACATCAGTTCTATGAAACGGTTGAGAAAGGACATGGGCGCATTGAAACTCGTCGCTATTGGACAATGGGTAATACCGAATACTTAATCGGTGCAGAGAAATGGATAGGTTTGAAAAGTATTGGTATGGTTGAATCAGAGCGCATTATAAATGGAATTATTTCTACTGAGCAGCGATACTATCTGCTTAGTCTTGAGAGTGATGTCCACAGATTTTCCCAATCTGTCAGAAATCACTGGAGTATTGAAAATCAACTACATTGGATTCTTGATGTTGGTTTTGGTGAAGATGCTTCGCAATCCTGCCGAGGCTATATTGCCGAAAACTTGGCTGTTATACGTCATATCAGTTTAAATTTGTTGTCAAGAGATAAAAACAGTAAGGTCGGTGTCAAGACAAAACGTCTTAAAGCTGGCTGGAACAACAACTATCTTAAGGATATCCTGAGTACCTTAAACATAGTCGCTGTCTAAATCTCGTTAATTGTTAAGAAACGTGTGCGGTTGCCCTAAGCAATTTACCGTAAATATCGTCAATCAAGGAGAAAACAGTTATGCTCAAAAGTTATGAAGTTGCCATTGAAGGAGATCGCATTACATGGCTAGGCGAAAAGCCAAGCTTCCAGACAACTCGTGCCATTATCGTAATTGCCGAAGAGAATAAAATACCAGTCACCCCGATTAAAAGACGCTCTCCGTCAAAAGCGATCGCAGGTAAAGGTAGAACATTAGGCGATATTGTTAGTCCCATTGTCGATGAAGAGGACTGGGAATGTCTGAAATAATTGTGCTAGATACACATATTTGGTTTTGGCTGATGACACAAGATTTTCAGAAAATTCCTGATTCTTGGCAAACAGTGATCGAAACTGCACCTCAAGTTGGCGTGTCTGCAATATCTTGTTATGAAGTTGCCCTTGCATCTCAAAAAGGAAGACTAGAATTGCCATGTTCAATATCAGAATGGCTTGAAGAAGCTCTACTTCCATCAGGAATCGAGTTATTTCCACTAACTCCCGCAATTACAATCAGAGCCATAAACCTATCCCTCATTCACAAAGATCCCTTCGATCGCCTCATCATCGCCACCGCCCTAGAACATGGCGCAAAACTTGCCAGTGTTGACAGCTTATTTGCTAAATATCCTGAGTTAGAAAATTATCTATTTGTTTAATGTGTAATCTGGTGTAATCCTCATAGAGGGGCTAGCCTCAAATTTAGTAGTTGATGAAAGAACCTACCAAGCGTATCTGAGATGAATAATATCTTTAAAATCTCCCCACTAATTCGGATTACCTTACTGCTGTTGTATATTGCGCTGACTGCACCTTTACCATTTCTGAGTAATTTTACTCATGCAGCGATACCTGCGTCATGGTTAAGTGTGGGCTTAGCGATCGGATTTGTATTTTTATATGGTGCGCTTAGCGATCGCGTCATTCTCGATGATCAAGGCATTAGCTTGGTATACCCTCAATGGTTTCCCAGTTTTTTGCGAAAAGGTTGGTCATTGACTTGGCAAGAAATTAAAGCACTGAAGCCAAGAATTACGGGACAAGGGGGCATTGTGTATTATTTTGTGAGCAAAAATTCAGATCAGGCTTATTTGTTGCCAATGCGGGTAGTGGGCTTTGCACAATTAGTAAAACAGGTTGAGGAGCGGACAGGTATTGATACTAGTGATGTGCGTCCCTTAGCTCAGCCTTGGATGTATTTGATCTTACTAGTGTTTACGTTGCTATTGCTGTTGATAGATAGCTGGACAGTTTATACAGCAATAACATTACCAAATTAGCTATAGTAGAAAGTGCAACAAAGCAGCAAAGCTTTACCCCTGCTCTTGGCATGAACAAGCTCAAAGAAGCTTATCAATTTACAAATTATGGTCGCCATCTCTCCTAGCAGCCTTGACATTTCATCTGTAATCACCAATCAACGCGCTTTTTTTGCCACAGGAAAGACTAAAAATTATGATTTTCGAGTGGCACAACTCCAGAAGCTGTCAGCCTTGATTAAAGAAAATGATCAGTTAATCATTGATGCTCTGTATGCAGATTTACGCAAACCCGCGATCGAAGCCTATGGCAGTGAGATTTTGGGACCACTTTCAGAAATTAAGTATGTTCTCAAACATCTCAAAGCTTGGATGAAGCCGCAGAAAGTGGGAACGCCCATAAACTCATTTCCTAGTTCTAGTTATATTTATACTGAACCTTTAGGCATAGTGCTGATTGTTGCACCTTGGAATTATCCTTTTACTCTGACCATTCAACCTCTACTTGGGGCGATCGCCGCAGGCAATTGTGCAATCCTCAAACCATCAGAACATACTCCCCATACTTCTAAGGCGATCGCCCAAATCATTAACAACAACTTCGATCCTAGTTTCATCACTGTAATTGAAGGTGGTATCGAAACTAATCAAGCTTTACTTGCCGAAAAGTTTGACCATATCTTCTTCACTGGTGGCACGGCGATCGGCAAAATTGTCATGGAAGCTGCTGCCAAACATCTTACCCCTGTAACCTTAGAACTTGGGGGCAAAAGTCCTTGTATTGTTGACTCCGAATGTGATTTGGATATTACCGCCAAAAGGATTGTCTGGGGTAAGTTTTACAATGCTGGACAAACCTGTGTGGCTCCCGATTATCTCTTAGTTCAGAAAAGCATCAAACCTATCCTCATGGAGAAGTTGGTTGCCTATATCAAAACCTTCTTTGGTGACAATCCCCAACAAAGTCCAGATTTTGGGCGGATCGTCAACGATCGCCAATTTGATCGTCTCGCAAATTTACTCAAGGAAGGCAAAATCTTAATTGGTGGTCAACATGATCGTAGCGATCGCTTTATTGCGCCCACGCTCATTGATGATGTCTCCCCCAACTCAAAAGTCATGGCAGAGGAAATATTTGGTCCTATCTTGCCAATTTTAGAATATGACCAACTGACGGAAGCGATCGCCTTTGTCAAAGCTCAACCAAAACCTCTAGCACTCTATCTCTTTTCTAGCAACAAACAAAATCAAGAGCGTATTATCCAAGAAATATCCTATGGAGGCGGCTGTTTCAATGACATGATCATGCACTTAGGAAATCCTGAACTTCCCTTTGGTGGAGTCGGCGCTAGTGGGATGGGTAGCTATCACGGTAAAGCCACCTTTGATACGTTCTCCCATCGTAAGAGTATCCTCAAAAATTCTTTCCGTTTCGATCTCAAGTTTCGCTATCCTCCTTACACGATGACTTTAGATGCTTTCAAAAAGTTGATTAACTGATGTTAAGTAAAACCCTCACCTAGCTCCCCTTCTCCCGCAGGAGCAAGGCAACAAAACCCATATTGTTTTTTCGTTCTTTTGTCCTACAGGAGCTACGGCGTATACACAAGTCCTATAGCAAAGCAAGTTTTGCTTAGGATATAAAACCCAAGAAGCGAGTGGCGGCGCGAAGCGCCGCCACTCGCTTCTTGGGTTTTGGTTTGTACTAGCTAACTCTTTTTTTGCTATAAGTACAGGACAAAAATTTAATGGAGTTAAAAAAGGCTAGGGAATTGAGGTGTAAGTCAAAAATATCGCCACACTCACAAACCTGTAAACAAGTAACTCCAAACCGAAAAGACACTACACTCACTATCATTAGTTAGAATATTATCAAAGCAATTAAAATAAATCATCATGGGCAAAAACAAAGAAAAATCAACCGATAAAGAGCTATCTAGTTCAATTAATATCGGTATCTCTGAAGACGATCGCAATGCGATCGCCGATGGACTTTCACGCTTACTCGCCGACACTTACACCCTCTACCTCAAAACCCATAACTTCCATTGGAATGTTACTGGACCAATGTTTAATACCTTGCACCTGATGTTTGAAGGGCAATATACTGAACTTTCTCTAGCTGTCGATCTGATTGCTGAGCGCATTCGCTCCCTTGGCGTACCTGCTCCTGCTACCTATTCCGCCTATGCCAAGCTGACTTCAATTCCTGAAACGGAAGGAGTTCCTAAAGCAACAGAAATGATCAAGTTATTGGTCGAAGGGCAAGAAGCTGTAGTCCGCACAGCGCGTTCTATTTTTCCGATCGCCGAAAAAGCCAATGATGAACCAACCGCAGATCTGTTAACTCAACGGATGCAGGTCCATGAAAAAACTGCATGGATGTTGAGAAGTTTGCTGGAAGAATAACTATAATTTGTGCCACGCAAAGCGTGGCACAAATTACGATAGGATCAGCATTTAGAACGTAAGCATCTCCATCGAAGTTGAATAATCCGCTTTTTCTGATAGTTTTTCCCTTAGCATTTTTGCTGCTACAAGTCCCCTCGACACTTGTATTACTAAAACGCCTTAGCACGGCTCGCGATCGCACACCGCCGCTACTACCACTCGCTCCAGAAGCAGAAGT
Organism: uncultured cyanobacterium; assembly: GCA_963703315.1. Classification (GTDB taxonomy): domain Bacteria; phylum Cyanobacteriota; class Cyanobacteriia; order Pseudanabaenales; family Pseudanabaenaceae; genus Pseudanabaena. The sequence goes on from OY969811.1 coordinate 1,802,709, forward strand.
ATTAGCTAAACAAAATCCGAACGTTTCCATCGTAATTCCGACTCTGAACGAGATTGATCGCTTGCCAACCTGTTTAGAAGGACTACGCGATCAGGCTGCTAAAGAAATTATTGTCGTGGATAGCCGATCGCAGGATGGCACACCCGAATATGTGCAGAAATTGCAACAGGATTTTCCAATTCCCTTAAAGCTAGTCACCGATGATCCTCTGCCCACAGGATGGGTGGGTCGCCCTTGGGCATTGCACACAGGATTTTTAAACAGTGATCCGACCAGCGAATGGATTCTCGGTATTGATGCTGATACATTTCCCCAAAAAGGATTAGTAGCAAGTTTTGTCCAAAAAGCTACAGCCGACAACTTTGATATTGTGTCGCTGTCACCAAAATTTATCCTCAAAACTGCTGGTGAACAATGGCTGCAACCTGCGCTATTAATTACCTTGATTTTTCGGTTTGGCGCAACAGGCGATCGCACTCAATTTACAGAAGATCGGGTGATGGCAAATGGTCAATGTTTCCTATCAAAACGCGCCAAACTAGTGGAACTAAATGGCTATGAGCTTGCCAAGTCTTCATTTTGTGATGATGTCACCCTTGCCAGAGCCGCCGCGCAAAAGGGTGCAAAAGTTGGATTTCTCGATGGTGCAGCTTTGATGCAAGTGCGGATGTATACCTCCATGCAGGAAACATGGCGCGAATGGGGGCGATCGCTTGATCTTAAGGATGCATCCACACCGAGCCAAACCTTTGCGGATTGCCTATTACTGACTGCTACTCAAGGTTTACCGATACCCTTACTAACTACCCTCGCAATTTGGCAACCAGCACCATCGCTATTCATAAATACTCTTTTCTGGCTAAATGCCTTTTTAGTATTCATTCGCTGTCTACTTGTATTGGGTATTCGCACTAGTTATACCGAAGTTGGCTTTTGGTTTTGGCTATCCCCCCTCGCCGATCCCTTTGCCGTAATTCGCATTTGGATTTCAGCACTGACCAAGCCCAAAAGCTGGCGTGGTCGGAGTTATGTGTAGCTACTTACTTATGGTGAAATGATCGGCGAGTTAAGTTAATGTATATACAATATAGATACATTGATGGTGATTTTTATGACTGCGGCGATCGCGAAGTGGGGTAATAGTTTAGCTATACGCATTCCTCAAGCTATAGCCGAACAGGTGCAAATTCAAGCAGGAAGCGAAATCAGTATTGATATTATTGATGGCAAGATTGTTTTGACACCGCATCGACGTAAAAAATATACTCTAGATGAATTACTAGATGGCATGACCTCTGAGCATCTCCATGCAGAAATTTCTACAGGTGTTTCTGTTGGTAATGAAGCATGGTAAAGCCATACATTCCCGATCGTGGTGATATTGTTTGGCTAGATTTCGATCCACAGGCTGGGCATGAACAATCTGGGCATCGTCCTGCTTTTGTGATTTCGCCGATCGCCTATAACCAAAGGTCAAGCTTGGCTCTGATTTGTCCGATTACTTCTAAATTTAAGGGATGGAAGTTTGAGGTTCTGCTCACGAATACCAAGACTAAGGGAGTGATTCTGGCTGATCAGATTAAGAGTTTGGATTGGCAAGCGAGAAAGATAGATTTTATTGAGAAGGCTTCTGTAAATATTATTGATGAAGTTATCGGCAAAATTGAGGCGTTATTAACCTAGTACTTAAAAAAATATGCAAGAGAAAATTAGATATACTGAAATACTTTTTCCTTCAGAAGCACCATTCTCAAATTATGTCGTTAATGAATCTAAACCACTATCACCATTATCTCCAGTAAATATTTTCATAGGTTCAAATAATTGTGGAAAGAGTAGATTACTTCGTTCTTTATTTTCTCTAAATTATTTTAAGTACAAAACGAATCACTACAATGCACTAAGCTATCATGATTTTTTGATGAAAATCAATCCAGAATTTCAATTTGCTTTTACTAATACATCCCAACCATTAACGGAAGTAGGAAGCATTTCTATTAAATATATAGAGAATAAATTACGAGATCAAGACCCCAACTTTATTGATAGTAAGAATCCAATATATAAAGTTGCTGAAGATATTTTACAAACACTTATTAATATTGACAAGACTACACATAAACAATTTGAAGTGTACACCTATCAAATTTGTAATATTGGTGAAAAATACAAGCATGAATTTGACGCACTTAATGTTAATACAAAGTTAGGAGATGAGAAACGTTACTATATTCCTGTACTCAGAGGAATGCGTCCTCTAGATGTTGAAGATCAACATAAAAACTTCTATGGAGATAGAACAAAATGGGACTATTTTAAAAATAGTGATTCACTTACTGAAAAGATGCAAATATTTACAGGACTTGAGCTATATCAAAGCCTTAAAGAAAAACTACTTGGTGAACCAGAAGAGAGACAACTAGTTAAAGAATTTGAAGATTTTTTGTCAGTTAGTTTCTTTGAGAGTAAATCAGTTACATTAATACCGAAGGAGAAAAGCCCCAAGGTAGTCCACATCAAAATTGGTAATGAGCCTCAATATCCTATTTACGAATTAGGTGATGGCTTACAAAATCTAATTATCTGTACATTTAATATTTTTACAGAAAAAGAAAGGTGTCTTTTCTTTATAGAAGAACCTGATATGTTTATGCATCCATCATTGCAAAGATCATTTTTAGAAGTGTTGTCAAAATATGATCAGCATCAATATTTCATCACTTCACACTCTAATCATTTTTTAGATATGACAATTGACTTTGCCAATACCTCAATATTCCATTTCTCTAAACACGAAGATACTCAACCACAGTTTCATATTCGCCCATCCTCACCACGCGATAGACAAATACTACTTGACTTAGGAGTAAGAAACTCATCTGTCTTTATTACCAATGCAACAATTTGGGTTGAAGGGAAAACAGATCGCCTATATCTCAAAGCTTACATGAAGAAATACATTGATGAGTTAGAGCATAGCAATCCTGAAAAATATAGTGAGTTAATTAAACTAAAAGAAGACTATCATTACTCATTTGTAGAATATCAAGGCGCAAATTTAACCCATTGGAGTTTCGATCCAGATGAAAAAGAAACAAAAGAGATTAAAGCTAGTTATGTTTGCGCCCATGCTTTTCTTATCGCTGACGGTGATGTAGCCACAAAAGGCGATCGCAAGGCAGTTTATACAGATATGCTAGGCGATAGATTTTATCTTCTTGAAGTAAAGGAAATTGAGAACCTTCTACCAGTTGAAATACTAAGAGAAATAGTTGCCAATAAGTTTGAGAATCATCAAGGAGATATAAACTCCATCAATTACAAAAATTACTCAAAACCTAAGATTGCTTTAGGAAAGTATCTTGATAGTCTTTTACCACAGCCACTAGAGAAGCCAGTTTTTGCTGAAAAATCTGGAACAATCAAAGCAAAAGGTACATTCTGTGATGATGCAGTCAAACTTATACAAGATCCTAAATGGTCATTAAAAAACTATCCCAAAATTAAAAGTCTCTGTCAGAAAATTTTTGACCATATAATCACCCAAAACAAGAATTCTTAAAATTAAATGAGTGAGGATAAAAAACATGAAAGCGATCGCTATTCAAGTAGATGAAGACATTGCTAGAGAATACAATAAAACAACTCCAGAGCAACGTAAAAGAATTGAATCCCTCTTCACTCTATTGGTTCAACAGGAGCTAAAAAAAATATCTCTCATGCAAATCATGGATGATATATCAGACGAAGCCGCACGAAATGGGCTAACTCCTGAAATATTAGAATCAATCCTTGCTGATTAAGACTAACTGCAATTATTTCTGTATCAGATTATTTGAGCTTGTAGTGATTAAGCGATCGCACCTTCGGCATCATTAGTGATCGCTTAAATTTGTCATCACAAATTAGTAAGGCGATCTCAATGATTTCGAGTCAAAAGTCTAAAATACTTTCGTTAAGGTGACTAACGAACTAGCGCTATTTTTCCACCTTAACAATTTAAAGCTTTGAATCTAGAAAAACATTACTCGACTATCAAAACCTTGACGACGGATGGTACTGCTAAGAGTCTCGGCACTACCCCGATCAGGGTAGCCCTGCACCTCAATATAAGTGCCCCGATGGGAAGAACGTAATTGAGCATTTGGCGCGATCGCTTGCACTCGTTGCAACTCAGCTACTAAGTTCGTGGGAATAATCACAAAATATCTTAACTGTGAGCCATTCGGATTATTAGACGCAGGGATTGCAGCAATACTTTGAGTCACGATTGGTTGACTCTGTGTAGGAATTGGTTGAGGCGATCGCACAATTTCGATCGCATTACTATTAGGAAATTCGGAACTAGGGACACCAGGTAACTGATCATTTACCCGTGAATTGGGAATCGGAATCGAATCCAAGGGAATTGGTGCAGACGAAATCGGAAGATTGTTGGAAATAGGTGGGACAGAACTTACAGGAACAGAAGCAACATTGGTAATCTTGCCCTGTACCGTTTTAATTTGGGGCGCAAGTCCTGCTTGGGTAAACTGAGTAGCTCGGCGTTGCGCCAAATTTAGGTTATTGTAGCGTCCTAACTGCACCACCTGCTCACCCGTATCCAAACGACTAACAAAAGCATCAGGAGCTAATATCTTTGCCTGTTTAAGATTTGCCACATTGGGCAGATATAACAGATATTGGGCAGATGTTGATGGTGCAACTGGTAAAGAATCATTAGGGAAAGACTGTGCCTGAGCAGGGTCACTAAAGCTGATATTGCTAATACTCAACAGAGATACTAGTCCGAGGGCAAAAAGAGGTGTGTGTGTGTGGAGTCTCATGTGCTTGCCAAGTGTAGAGAAAAAACGAAATTGGGCGCGATTGTACCATACTCTACAAGACTCGCATAATCTCTTTTGGTTGAATATTTTAGTTATATAGATAAGTAGCTAGTCATAAGTAAACTTAAACCCTAGAAGCTTGTGCCGCCCGCTACGCGGGCGGCACAAGCTCTGGTTTTGGGTTTTAGCCGAGCTACTTCGTGCGCCCCGCACCACTACTTCTTGACTGGGAAGGGAGGAATATTTATGGAGAGTCAGCGAATTATACGCTTGCGAGATTATGATTAGGTTTGAAAAAATTAAAATGCTGAAGACACGCTTTGCCTGTCTTAGTTCGACATCCGATGTTTCTATACTAAATAACCGAAATCATGGCAGTAGATCTGACCCGCGTTCAACCACCTCTCAAAGTTTATCCGCCTAAAGCCAATCAATTTATATTGAAAATCATACGGCTGTTAACGCCTTTTTGGTTGCGCTGGCAATGTGGCATCACCCAGATTGAAACCCGTTATATCGATCGCCTTGTCGAAGCCACCAAAAAGTTTCAGGATGGTAAATCGCGGTATATGCTGGCTTTCCGTCATCCTACTACCGATGATCCCTTTGCTATGTTGTATTTGCTAGCCTACGCCGTACCAGAACAGGCGCGAGATATGGGCATTAAGCTCACAACTAAGCCCCATAGCGGCTTTGTGTACGATCGCGGTATTTCTCTATGGGCTGGGGATTATATTAATTGGCTATTTCCTGCATTGGGCGGGATTTCCATATTTCGCGGTAAGCTCGATCGCCCTGCCCTTACCCTGATGCGTAAGCAAATTACCAATGGTGATTCACCCCTGTCGATGGCTCCTGAGGGTGGAACCAATGGCAAGAGCGAAACCGTTGCCGAGCTAGAACCGGGGATTGCTCAGATTGGTTTTTGGGCGGCTGAGGATCTGCAAAAAGAAGGGCGCAGCGAAGAAATGCTGATTATTCCTGTGGGGATTCAGTACGAATACGCAACTACGGCTTGGGGCAAAATCGATCAGACGATCACTACGATTGAAAAAGAATGTGGTGTTAGTAAGCCTGCGATTACATCTGAGACGCGCTATCAAAGACTTTACGATTTGGGTAGCTACTTAGTGCAGTGGGTTAGCGACTATTACAAAGCGTTTTATGCTGGCTATGTCAAGGTTAACAATGACAATACTAATCCTGATAATTTGGCAGCGAATTTGCAGGAGCTAGCCGATCGCATTTTGAGCGTTTCAGAAATGAATTTTGGGATTAAAGCTAAGGGTTCACCGATTGATCGTTGTCGCCGCCTTGAGCAAGCAGGATGGGATCGAATTTTTCGCAATGACCTCAACAAGCCCATTGAAGATCTATCGGAAATAGAGCGTGGTTTTGCTGATCAGATCGCCCTAGAGGCAAGCTATAGCAATTGGCATATGCGAATCGCAGAAAGTATTATCGGTGTCACTAGTGACTATGTGCGTCAACATCCTAGCCCTAGTCGTTATATTGAAGTACTGAAATTAATGTGGAGCGTATTACAGCGCGTCACTGAGCGTAATTCTGATTCGGTTTTTAAAGAAACTCCTAATTTTGGCGATCGCAAATTAACAATTTCCGTTGCTGAACCTCTGTCCGTTTCAGAGCGTCTAGCTGACTACCAATCTAGTCGAGCATCCGCTAAAGAATCCACCCGTAAGCTCACCGAAGAAATTCATGAAGCGATGAAAAATTTAGTCATTCCCTCAGTTCTATAAAAAAGCGCCGCTTCGCGGCGCTTTTTTATACATATAAACTTTGGCAATCTTCGAGATTAAGGCGCGATCGCGTGGCAATACTCATCGATGAAGTTTCGCCCCTTGCAAGGTGAATCGCTCCTGCACAGCCAATCATCGCCGCGTTATCTGTACATAGACTCAAGGGTGGAAAGATGGCGCGAAGATGATTTTCCTTAGCCATTGTCACCAAGCGCGATCGCAAAGCACTATTAGCTGCCACCCCACCAACCGCCACAATGGTCGATAAATTATGCTCAACGGCGCATTTAATTGTGCGGTTAGCCAGAGCCGCCGCCACAGTTTCTTGAAAACTGGCGGCAATATCGGCGATCGGTAATGCTTCGCCATTGGGACTTAGCTTTTGGGTTAAGCGCAACACTGCCGTTTTTAAGCCGCTAAAACTAGAATCATAGGGAAAATCGGGAATTCTGCCCTGTGGTAACTTGTAAGCTTTGGGATTGCCAGAGCCAGCAATTTTATCAATTGCGGGTCCTCCCGGATAGCCTAAACCAAGTAATCGCGCCACTTTATCAAAAGCCTCACCCGCCGCATCATCGCGAGTTTTACCCATCACCTGATAGTCGGTGTAGTCCTTCACCAAAATAATGCTGCTATGTCCACCTGAGACTAATAAACATAAAAATGGTGGCTCCAAAGTCGGATCAGCCAGCAAAGCTGAACAAATATGTCCCTCAAGGTGATGCACGGCAATTAAGGGCTTTTGATGCAGCATTGCCAAGGTTTTTGCTGCTGTCACCCCGATCATTAATGAGCCAATTAACCCCGGAGCCGTCGTCACCGCAATCCCGTCAATATCTGCCCATGTTTTACCAGATTCGCGATAGGCTTGGGCGATCGCAGGATTAATCGTCTCTACGTGTTGACGCGCGGCAATCTCTGGCACAACCCCACCATAGAGCGCATGGGTTTGAATTTGCGACGAAACCACGCTACTAAGAATTTGGCGATCGCATACCACCGCCGCCGCAGTTTCATCACAGCTAGATTCGATCGCAAGAATAGTTGGCATTTCTAAACAAAATTAAGATGATCTAACTGCCGCTAAGCGGCAGTTAGATCATCTTAATTGATAACTTACTTTACAGGATGTGAAGATTGCTTTACCAAGGCGCGATCGCTGATATACGATCTGAGGCTAAGTTCTCAAACGAAAATATCGTTATTTTTGCCTATCTTAACAAAGGTAAATTAAGGTCAGTCCATGAAAAGACTTTTTGCTCTCATTCTAGTTATTAGCTTGTGGTTTGGCGTAAGCCTTGCTGCAACCCCTGCTGCTTATGCAGAATTCTCATTTAACGCTTTGACTCCCTGTGCTACTTCCTCTGCTTTCCAAGATCGCTTGGCATCAGAAGTTGATGGCTACAACGCACGTCTAGCTAACTTCAAAGCTGGTAGCGGCTCGGCGGCATACCTCAACGGTAAAATCGCTCAAACCAAAGCTCGCTTTGCTAAGTATGCTGACTCTGGCTTGCTCTGCGGTGACGATGGTCTACCTCACTTGATCACCGATGGTCGTTTGGATCGCTTGGGCGAATTCGCGATTCCTTCCTTGATGTTCCTATACATCGCTGGTTGGATCGGCTGGGTAGGTCGTAGCTACTTGATCGCTATCCGCAAGGATGTGGCAACTGCTGCTCAAAAGGAAATCCTCATCGATCTTCCTCTTGCTGTTAAGTTTTCATTGACTGGCTTTGCATGGCCTCTTCTTGCACTTAAAGAGTTTGGCTCTGGTGAACTCGTAGTTCCTGAAAACGAAGTTACCGTTTCGCCTCGCTAGTTTCTAGCGATCGCTTACCCACTTCTCCAGAGTTTTTTTTAACAACGTTTAGAAAACTCTGGAGAGATATTCCAAAACTATCTAAAAGGAGAACTCCATTGAACGGTTTTTTATCATCTGCTCCTGTAGTAGCTGCTGTATGGCTGACCATTACTGCTGGTATCTTAATTGAAGCTAATCGCTTTTTCCCAGATACCCTCACCTTCCCTTTCTAAATCTTTGATTTAAATCAACAAAATAGGAGTTGCGCTACTAAGTAGTGCAACTCCTATTTTGTTTTTGATCATCTTTCAACTATAAGGATCTCAGTTGCCCTCTTTAACTAACTTCACCTATTTACCTAGATGTAGTGATATTTTTCAGCACGGTAAGCTTAATGATTAACTCTTATATGATCGCGTACCCTATCTAGCAATTTCCGAGGTAGTGACTCAGTTTGCACGGTGAAATTATAAAGAAACTAATCCAAATAATATATGACATTATCATCTTATACAAGATATTATACAGAAAAAATTTGTATAATATCTTGTATAAGATGATTAAATGAAAACTTGACATTCAGCCTATATTCTTTATAATTATATTTATACGGAAAAATTCTGTATAAATACATTGTAGTTTGCTTCACACTTAGTCCTTTGTAAATAGAGATACGGCATGATTAAAGTACTTCCAATTTTTACTTTTTTAGCCATGGTTGCTTTCGGCAATAGTGCAGCTTTAGGCTTTACCCTAGTTAATTCAGAACTAAAACTTCGCACTCAAGCACAATTAAACCCAACAACTCAACTATTTGTGACTTCATTCCCTGCATCTGCAGTTGTTAGCGAATCAACTGTAGAGTTCCCAAATGTTGATAGCTTGTTTGACCCTAGTACTGGTGTTCCTCCAGGATTTGCTAACTCTCTTGTAAACGTTTCGATTGATGCTGGCGTAGATTACCTTGCAATCGATTTTGATAACGCGGGATTTGGTAGATTTGCGACTGCATTTCAGAATACTTATGTATTTTCGTTCACTGTGCCTACCGCTCTGCAAATTACAGATGTTTTGATCGACCCAAGCACTAATCTTGGTCTAACACCTAATCGAGTGACATTTGAAGGCAATGAACTGTTTGTGAACGTTCAGGGTTTGTTCTTTAACCCCAACTCATTTGCTCGTGTTAACTTAAATGGCACTATAACTCCTAAACCAGTTCCTACACCTAGTTTTGTGCTTGGATTGAGCATTGCGGCATTGGGTGGAGCTATGCTCAAACGGCACACCAAGCGTAAGGCATTGGTCAGCTAATGAGCGATGAGGGCTGAAAAGCCCATTTCATGCCGCCAAAATTAGGAATATGTACAATGCCACTCATTACAAACCATAGATGTTTTCCGTATGTAGAATGAAAATATCTATGGTTTGTAATGTTCGGGGCGTAATTTTTGTAATTGGGTATTGGTGTAATAGAAGTTGAGAATGCGATCGCTTGACCATCCTAACTTTGCCAGATTATAGGAACCTGTCTGGCTCATACCCACACCATGCCCCAAACCACCACCGATAAAGTCATAGCCCGTTAACACCTTATCTTTATAAATCGGTTCTAATCTAAAGAAAGTGCTATCAGGTGGATCAAAAGCATCAATGATTTCATCTTTTCTGACGATAATTTTGCCTGTATCAGTGATAGCTTCCATTTCTAAGACTCGACCTGAAGGCGATCGCTTGGTTACTCGCAATTGTTTAATCGCACTAAAGTTAGTAACGTTATCCCCTGAAAAGCGCAAAAACTTCTTTAAAGATATTTGTAACTCCTCTAATGTGCCACTCTTACGCCAGCGTAATGTTCGCCAACCGACTTCATTAAATCCTTCTTGACGATCTAGAAATGCCTTTAAATTTTTATCATCGGAAATATCTGCCGATCGCTGATTTTCAGGACGATTCGCGAGGTCTAATAACGATTGTAAATAGGGGCGTGGGGTTCCATCCCACAGATCATTGTAGTTCGCAGTAATTCCCCCTGTAGTTGAAGAATAAAGCGCGTCGATCACCCGATTGTTATAGGTCAGGACTAAGCCACTAGTGTCCGATATAGCGCGATCAGCAACTTCCGTCGTATTCTCTAAACCTCGATATACTTGGCATTGAGTATCAGCACAGAGTTCATACTCATCAGCTTTAAAGCGGTGCAAACTGGCTAAAACATAGGTACGCGCTAAAATTGCTTGGGCTTGCACCGCAGCGTAGGGCGCGTTATAACCAATTTCATGGGGAACGACACCCCGTATATAGGTTTCTAAAGGAACATTATTAACGAGAGTAAAGCTTTGATGGGCATTGGGTTGGAGTCTTAAAGTGCCTGCATAAGGGCGATTGCTGATTTCTGCCTTATTCTCTTTTTGATAGCTAACCTCCACGATCCCCGTACTGCTACTAATATCAAGGCGATCGCGATTATATTTAAAGTCTCCCACTGTCAATGAGGCGATCGCTTTTTGGGGAAGGATACGGCGATCAAGCTGAACGGTGACATTACCTTGCGCCCTTAGTGTATAAAACATCAAATAGCGCAATAACATTGAGTCATAAGTATCCCGCTTTGCCCAAACTTGCCAACGTCTCGGTTGAGCAATTTCTGTTGGAATGCCTTTCTCTGCCCAATGGAATGCACTGGCGGCGGCATTCTCAAAACTACGATGATTACTTAACACGATTTTCTCTTCGAGAATTGGCTGTGATAATTGCTGTGAAGCAATCTCAATCACCACGTGATCGCTAGTTAGAGTCTGTGTACTTTTGCCATCGGCGGAGGGAAATGAGAGGGTTAGTTTGCCACCTGATGTTGCCTTGAGTGTAAGTTTATCCTGTGGTCTTTCGCCAAAACGCTGCACGATGCCAATCTTCAAAATTGGATTAGAGTCTGATTGAGCTTGTACAAATTCGCCAGCAGTCAGCGTAAAAGAACAAATCGTCACAATTACGGTTTGGCGAATAATAGCGAAAGTTTTTAGCATAGCAAGCTCAATATTTCAGAACTCAGACATTCTACAACAGGAGAGGCGGCGCTTTGCGCCGCCTCTCCTGTTTAAAAATCACCATAATCAACTTGCAAGCAAGTCAAGCCAAGATCTCGCCAGACTCTCACTACTTGATCGCGATCGTCTAGAACAAAAGCCACATTGTACTTATCAAGAATAAATTGATCATAAATTTCCTTTTTGACAATACTATCTTTGCGCGAGTCGCCAGACTTTCGCATATACAGAGCATCAAAGGAAATATTGTGCTTTTCCAGCCATGCTAGGGTTTGGGGCTTAAATTGATCCTCTCTGCCAGACACAAACACGATCGCCTTGCCTGAAGTTTGCAAAATGGATCGCACTGGCTCATTGACTAAATCCTGCTCACATTTAGCAGCATCATAGGGACTGCGATCGCCAATCAAAGCGATCGTGCCATCGAGATCGCAGAGAACTGCATCAGGCAAATCTGGATTATAAGCAGGTTTGGGCGCTCTCGGTGGCGCAATAAACTGGTTATACATATCCCGAATTACTTTCTCGCCCACAGAGTTAGGACGCTTTAAGTCGCGCTCAATGCAAGTCTCAAGGCTGACATGACGAAAATCTACTATCTCTAATACTGCCAAGCCTTTGATCAGTTCCCTAATTCTCGCTTCATGTTTGGGAGCAAGATGCGTATTATCAACGATAACGTGCTTTCCATTTTCCAGAGCTTCCTTAATGATCATGTCTTGAATATTTAAGACAAACTTTTCATTCCCTTTGGAAAAATAAGAGTTATCCAACATAGCGCGAAGCTCGTCTTTGTTGACGCGCTTAATGCTATTGGGTGCTTTATCAACCTTATTCTTTGCCCATGTGGATTTGCCCGAAGCAGGAAGTCCAATTGTAAAATAAACTGTCAGCATGATTTTGTGTTCTCTAAATTGAATAATTTTCCAAAACTCGCTTTGCAAGTTTTGGAAAATTTAATTAGTTATCGTCATTATCCATAAAAGGCTTTTCATAGGCAGGCTTAATAGTGCGCCAAATGTAATCACTATAGTCTTTGCCATCTAAGAGAGAGAAGAGAATTGTATGGTTCTTGCAAGTTAGAATATGTTTCGCCATTTCTTTGCGATCGCGCCGATCTACTACCGCCACAATCCTCTCAAAATCAGCTTTTGCTTGATTCTCAATCTCTTGATATTGAGCTACGAGAGCAGCCTTAGTTTCCTTAACCCAATTGTAAAACTCATCGGGAACGCGCTCTAAAATATCTTCAAAGGGAGTTTTGTCACGCAGCATTTCCCAAATGACTTTGCTCGTCACTTGCGTGAGGACACGATGCAACTTCACATAATCAGCAAACTTAAATTTAAGTCGTAAGCCACTAGCAAAGCGAATTACAAAACCTTCTTGATTCTGTTCATTAAGATTGGTGATCGCCTGTAAATCCTTCAACCCATCATACTTTTTGGCGATCGGGAAACCTAAATGACTAAATGATTCAATCGGCTTTTCTATCCCTGATTCTGTTTCAATGACCGCTAGCAATACCAAAGCTTCATAATCACCATAATTCACCACAATGCGATTAGATGGATAAATGATTTCAAACAAATAGGTTAGCGATCGCTCTAGTAAGGGAATCGCTTCACTATAAAGTGAATTCAAGATTTGATTAGCTTTAATCGCTTGATCCGAGTTAAAACTACCTCTAGAAGCAATATAAGCTTGATCTTGATACCAGTATAAAATCCCTAATGAGCCATCCAGCTTTTCATAAATATCAAAAGGTTCTGCGGGTAAAGCTTCTTGATGTTCTTGCAGGTTAAAAAATTTGGATAAAGGACGCGCCTTGATTGCCCCATGCATATCCAAAATTAAACCTCGGCATTGCATTGTCTCAGGAGTCCAAACGCGATCGTACTGCGCTTTGGCAGTGTAATTATAGATAAACAATTCCCCACTAATATGAGGTCGCTTAGTGATATACCCCTCTGCAATTAGTTGATCGATTTTCTTTAAATTGATAGCGCTCATTATATATTTCTCTTCTTTTTCTCTTTCTTGATACCAAAGAGGGCGATCGCTAGTATAAAACAAATATGACGACTCCCATCTCTAACTCGCGGACGAGTTATAGCATTTCACAGTCTAGCAAGATTGTTTCCTCGCTTGCTTGAAAAGCGCCATATTGACATCGAGTTATTGGCGTTAAATGTAAGATGGTTTAGCGATCGCCTAACCTATAATTTTTGCTCAATTGATACGTTAAGTTACACTAAAGCATCGTACATTTAATTCAGTCTTCCTACTGAGAAAACAAATATAATGTATAATTAATTGACTTAGAAATATGGCAAAAATTCTACTGGTTGAAGATAATGAAATGAATCGTGATATGTTGTCGCGAAGATTAATGCGTAGGGGATTTGACGTTATAGTTGCGGTTGATGGAGCATCAGGGATTACAAAAGCCGAATTAGAATTACCTGATTTGATCGTTATGGATATGAGTTTACCAATTGTTGATGGGTGGGAAGCTACTAAACGCTTGAGACAAATAACGGCAACACGTAATATTCCCATTATTGGTTGCTCAGCCCATGCAATGGTTGGCGATCACGAAAGAGGTATAGAGGCAGGATGTGACGATTATGATACTAAGCCAATTGAATTTACACGCCTCCTCGGAAAAATCGAGAGTTTGTTAAAAAAATATGCCAGAAACTAATGAATCTAACTTATTGATTGTTGATGACGACAAAATGAATCGGGAGATTATGTATCGTCATCTCAAGAATTTAGGATATCTAAATATCAATTTGGCAGAAAGTGGCAAAAGAGCATTAGAGATTGTTGCCACTCAACCCATTGATTTGATCCTGCTAGATATGATGATGCCAGTGATGAATGGCTTAGAGGTGCTAACTCATCTCAAAGAAAGTCAAGAATGGCGATTGATCCCTGTAATTATTATTTCTGCATTAGACGAAAAAGAAATGATGCTGACCTGCATCGAAAAGGGGGCAGAAGATTATTTGATTAAGCCATACGATCGCGTTCTGCTCAAAGCAAGGGTAAGTGCTTGTCTTGAGAAGAAAATGTTACACGATCGCGAAGTTCTCAATAAGCAAAAACTAGAAGCGGCTTATGCAGAACTAGCAGTGGCATATCATGAATTAGAAGTTATTAAAAATGAATTAGAGGGATTATCCCATCGAGATGGATTAACAGGGATTGCGAATCGTCGTTATTTTGATACAGTTCTAGAAAGAGAATGGAATGCTGTTCGTAGAGAAAAGAAATGCCTCTCGCTTATCTTATTTGATATCGACTATTTCAAAAAATATAATGATACCTATGGACATCTAGCAGGTGATGATTGTCTATGTCAAATAGCGATCGCTGCTTCTACAGTAATTAAGCGACCAAGAGACACCTTAGCAAGATATGGCGGTGAAGAATTTGCGGTGATTTTGCCAGATACTGATTCCGCAGGAGCGCTTGTTTGTGCAGAACAAATCCGTCATGCGATCGAAAGCTTAAATATTATTCATATATCTTCACAAGCCAGTCCCTATGTTACCGCAAGTTTAGGAATATCCACATTTATACCTAATGAAGAAGTCTCAACTTCGCAACAATTAATTAAAGAAGCAGATCTAGCACTCTATCAAGCTAAACGAGAGAGTAGAAATTGCGTCAAAGTCTGGTCAAATCCCTCAAGCCTATAGCGCACAATGCGCTATAGGCTTGAGGGATTATGCCTACATAGTACAAAAGAGAGTTGTAGTAACACAAGTACAGCAATTCTCTTTTATAGCTGTCGCCATTCTTGTTAGGACACAAAACCAGAAGATGAGTGGCGGCGCGAAGCGCCGCCACTCATCTTCTGGGGTTTCGATTTGTCCTAATACAAGTGACGTTAGCTATATAAACCTATTGGCGACAGTTATAAAAAAGATAGTTTAGAGTGGCGGTGCAACTCGCCACTCTAAACTATCTTTTTGGGTCTGGTACTATACTATAAAAAACGGGAAGCGCAGAATGGGAACTCAAAACTTTCAGGTATTAATTGTTGATGACAACGAAATAAATCGCGATATGCTGATGCGGCGATTGCGGAGAAAAGACTTTAACTTATCGATCGCTGTGAATGGTCGTGAGGCGATGTCGATGATCCAGACACACCTCTATGACTTGATTCTCTTAGATATTATGATGCCTGAAGTTGATGGATATGCAGTTCTCACATATCTCAAAAAAGATCCCCAACTGCGTAGTATTCCTGTAATTATGATTTCAGCACTAGAGGAAATGGATAGTGTGATGAAATGCATGGAGATTGGCGCAGATGACTACTTAACGAAGCCATTTGACCCAGAAATGTTAAAAGCTGCCATCAATCGCTGTTTGCCAAATAGAATGAATTTCTCAAATTTGCCAACGAGTTCTTCTAATACATCGCTTGGTTCTAAGGGAAATCAGAGTCCTGATTCTAAGCTTGTAGAAGATACTACTCGTGGTATACCGACTAGATTAATTAGTCTTGATGAGATTGTCCATCAAATTATGCAGACAGGAGTAATTAGTCGCAAAGATTACTTAAGTTTTAGTAAAGCGATTTTTAGCACTTTGTTTGAGCATTCGGGATTGAATGAGCAAGAAGTCTATCAGATTCGTTCTGTCTTTGATGGAATTCATTCAGGGCAAATCAGAGTAGCTGATCAATAGAAAACCCAAAAGAGAGGTGCGGCGCGAAGCGCCGCACCTCTCTTTTGGGTTTTGGTTTTCTATTACAAAAGTTCTTTAGGCACATTTTGAGCCGAGGTTAAACTAATCGCACTATGCCAATTAGTAGAGTGACCGCGTACGCCTCTCCCCCATTGAATATTAGTGAGATTTGCGCCGTCTAGATTAGCTCGACTTAAGTTTACATCGCGTAAATCAGCACCACTTAAATTAGCACCACTTAAATTAGCACCACTTAAATCAGCACCACTTAAATCAGCACCTTGCAATTGAGATCGCCTTAAATCAGCACAAAATAACTTTGCACTCCAAAAAATTCCTTCACTTAAATCCGCATTACTGAGATTTGCTTGCCAAAAAATAGCGTGGCTAGCATTGATATTCTGTAAATTTGCACCTTGAAGATTTGCACTGTTAAAATTTGCAGCGATCGCATTGGCTCTTTGCAAATTGACATTTTGCAATTCTGCAAAGGTAAAAATAGCACTGTAAAGATTCGCATCACTGAGATCGGCATAGTTAAGGGAACCTGTGGCGATCGCTCCATTCAAACTAGCCTCTGCTAAATTGGCATAATCTAAATTTGCCTCAATCAAATTGGCGTGATACAGATCTGCACCTTGGAGATTTGCCTGACTCAAGTTGGCATGACGAAGATTGGCAACCTCAAGCAAAGCATTTTGCAAATTAATCGGTACATCGGAGTGCTGCGATCGCCAATGATTCCAACCCTCTACGCCATCAGTAAGCCGTTGTAACTGCTGGATATCAGCCATGTTTGCCTCCTAAATATTGCATTCATTTCAATTTACAGCGCGAAGCAACGTTATATCAATTCACAAAAGCTTTGGGTTAAATTGTTAAGCTAAGATAGCCACAGGGCTGTTTAGAATTTTTAGCTAAGGCGATCGCCATAATTGGTCTCAAAACTAGTATGAGTGAAATACCTGTAAGTTCTTCTGTATGGAAGCAACTCCGTAATCAAGAAATCACGCTGGAAGAAGCACTGCAATTATTGGTCGATAAACGTGGGGGGCTACGGATTGAATTACTAGATGAAGATGTTAATTATCGTTTTTTTCACCATTTCGATGATCGTAAATCTTTACCACCTGTCATTCCTTTACTGCTATGGCATGGCTATTTTTATCTAGGGTCACCGCGATCTCTTGATCCTGATGAAATAAAACGATTAAGTAATGGCACATTAACAGGCATCAAACATATAACGATCTCTTCCGAAAGTTATCTACTCTGGTTTCTCAGACAAAATCTTCCTGAACCTAGCAATATTGCTCCACCGATCATCAATCCTCTTACAGGCACTAACGAAGAAGCCCACCTAGATGAGATATCTGAAATATATTTATCCCAAGCCCTTGATCAAACCCATCGCATTAATGCCTTAATTTCGGTTGCGCTGCAACATCGGGCTAGTGATATTCATTTAGAACCAACAGAAGTAGGACTGCGAGTTCGCTATCGCATTGATGGGTTATTAAGAACCACACGCATTTTACCCACCGAAGTTAGTCGCAAGACCATTGTGGCTCTTAAAGTCATGAGCAACATGGACATCGGGGAAAGTCGTCGTCCTCAGGATGGTCGGATTAGTCAGCACTACGTCACAGCCGACAATCTTGACCTCGACTTAGATATGCGGGTCAGCACCTTTCCCTGCGTTGGTGGAGAGAAAGTGGTGATCAGGTTGTTGCCGCGTAACAAAATGCTATCCACCAGACTCGAAGATGTTGGATTCAATCAGCGATCGCTAGATATTTATCGCAGTTGGCTCACTCAACCGCAAGGATTAATTATTGTGACTGGACCCACAGGTTCAGGCAAAACTAGTACTTTATACGCCACTCTCCAATTATTAGCGACGGATCAGGTAAATGTGATCACAATGGAAGATCCCGTTGAATATAACTTGGCAAATATTACGCAAGGACAAGTACAAGAAACAGGCGGACTTACCTTTGCGACAGGGCTAAAGTCGATTTTGCGCCAAGATCCTGACATCATTATGGTAGGTGAAATCCGTGATTTGGAGACGGCAGAAATTACAATTCGGGCAGCATTGACAGGGCATTTAGTTCTATCAACTATGCATACCAATGATGCTGTGAGTACCGTAGCGAGATTAAAGGATTTAGGACTGCATCCTAGTCTGATTGCGGACTCTTTGCTAGGTGTAGTTGCTCAAAGGCTAGTACGCAAAATCTGTTCCTTCTGTTCTGAATGCTATGTACCCACAAAAGAAGAACTGCACTTTCTCAAAGTAGCGGTACAGGATGTCAAATATCAGGATTGGCGACAGGGTAAAGGTTGCGAACATTGTTTTGGTTCGGGCTATTTGGGACGTGAAGCCATCTTTGAAGTATTGAATATGACTCCCCAACTCCGAAAAATCATGCAAGAGGGGAGTCAATCAGACCTAGTTGATTACTTAACAAATCATGGTTATGAGTCTTTTTTCCATACTGTGCGTGAGAAAATTTCGTCAGGAACAACGACATTAAAAGAAGCTTTGCGAGTACTACCTCGTCAAATGTTTGAATAAAAAGAATGTCAGCACTTCGTGCTGACATTCTTTTTATTGTGCGAAGTTAAGTGGGTCTTGATCGCGCCGATGTTTGACAGGAATTGGTGTACTTTGCCGATCGCCTACTAATGCCGCCGTTTTTTCGAGAGCTTCTCGCAGACGCTTAGCGGCATAGATAGACATATCGCGTGGAACACTAATGCGATCGCGCAAATATCGTAGAGCAATATCTGAGTCAGATGGAGGTGTCGCAACTTGATCCGTAATCATATTGGTTAACGCGCAACGTAAAGCCTCGTCAAATAATTGATCATCCGCAGGATTAACGCGAATAATATTAGCGTGATGTTTAATTACGCGGTACAGCGCTTCTTCACGGGAATTCTCTGGCTCAGGATAAGTCACATCGGGCAGACCAAACCAAGAGCCTTGATCTACTCTTTTCTGATTAATTAAGGTCTGTGGTGCTACATTTGCCCAGCAACCTCCCATTTGTGGCGGTAAGTCATGGGCATGGGTATGAAAATCGCTCTGAGTACCGCGATAAGTAGATCGACTTTCCATTGCCGCAAACCAGTCCGACATTCGGGGATTTTCTTCTCGCAGCGAATAGCCTTTGTAATAGTAGAGACTGGCATTCATGCGCTCGACGTAGGGCGTAAAAATCACATCTGCTGTGCCAAACTCGTCCAAAAAGTAAGGGCTAGGAGTATCACCTAAGACTTGCTCGACTCTTTGCATCACCTCTACAAATTGTTGACGATATTTCTGTTCTTGTTCTTCAGATTTAAAAAAACGACAGAGCCATTCACACCATGCTCTAAACAATGTTCTCTCTAATCTCCTGATAGGGAGTACTTGCGAGTCAGTCATACTGCGACCGAGAGAACCGAAAACCTGTTCTAAAGCAATCAAAATATCATCGCTTTCAGTAATTAAGCGTCCATCTAACTCGATCGCTGGCAGCATTCCTGAAGGCACTTTCCGCTTATACCACGCTTCTTTTTCGCCATAGCAAAACATAGTCACTTTTTCAATGCGATAGGGAACTTGCTTCTCCTCTAGCCATAGCCAAATTTTTTGACAGTATGGACACCATGCATGATGATCGCGATATAGAGTCACACGCACATCGGCTTCAGAATGTCCAAAGAGGCGTAACCTTGCTTGGGCATTGGTAGAACCATTAATCGTATCTATTTGGAAATTGGTGAGGGATTCTAGTTCTGTCCAACTTAGAGGCGTAATAGTCATAGGAACATATATAGTGTAAGTCTCTCATTTTACATCAGCATCAATTCCTGAATTAAGTAGCTAGGACAGATTTAAAACCTGTGGCGCACGCACAGCATGCGCCACAGGTTTTAGAATTTTATATCAAGTGAAGATTGACTGTTATAGAGGTTATTTTGCAAAACTTTATTCACTTTTTTAGTCCTTTACAATGGGAAATTATTTTAAAAACGGCGCAAATTGCCCATGAATTGAATTTACGAGCTTTTGCGGTGGGCGGAATTGTTCGTGATGCCATCATGCATAACAATCACAAATTGTCTGATTTTCCAAAGGATTTAGATTTGGTCTTTGATGGTGCTGAGCAAGCGGGAATTAAAGTAGCGATCGCCTTACATCAGCTTTTTCCTAATACAAAATTGCATATCCATGAAAACTTTCAAACGGCAGAATTAATCTTTCTAGATTTTGAGATCGATATGGCAACGGCACGGCGCGAAACCTATGCTTATGCTGGAGCAAATCCACAGGTGATCGCGACAAGCTTGGAAGATGATCTATGGCGGCGAGATTTTACGGTGAATGCCTTAGCAATAGAACTTGATCCGCAATTGGGAATTAAAGGGGAGGTAATCGATCGCTTTGATGGATTATCAGATTTAGCTAATAGACAAGTTCGAGCAATTCGAGTGGGTAGTTTTGCTGAAGATCCCCGTCGATTGTTTCGTGCTGTCAGATTTGCCGTACGACTAGATTTGGCGATCGCTCCTGACACCTATACAGAAATTATTGCCACCACCTCCAGTGGACTCCATGATGCAATTGGAGGAGCTAGGTTACGGTCAGAATTGCTTTATACGCTAGCGGAGCCGAAAGCAGGCAAAATGTTTGATTTATTGCAAGAATTAGGAGTATTACGCTGTATTCATCCAGATTTAGCATTACCTCACGATGCGGATAATTCGTTTACTCGCCAATGGCGGCGATCGCAATATTGGGTCAAGTTACTCAATCGCTTAGAAAACAAAAACTATGCACCAATTCAATTAGGTGTGGAACTATTACTTTCCTATTTGCCTTACGAAATTTCTACACAACTCGATCTTGGTTTAACTCCTGAGCAAAAGGCACGTCAAGTGAAGTTAGCAGATTTATTAACAAATGTAGCTGATCTCGTAAATAGTTCCTTTAAAATCTCAGAAATAACCCAAAATCTCCAAAAATTCGATACTCAGACTTTGATCTTAGCTGGGGCAAAATGTGATCATCCACAACGGCACATCCTCTGGAACTATCTCACCCAATGGCAAATGGTCAAATCTCCCCTAACGGGCGCAGATCTCAAAGAGTTAGGCTATGCAACAGGTAAACAAATGGGTGAACTCTTGCAGCGTTTAAGATGGTCAAAGCTAGATGGAGAAATTTCAACTAAAGCTGAGGCGATCGCCTATCTTCAAATCCAATAATTCCCAAACCCGTAAAGTTGTACCCCTACGCAACTTTACGGGTTATTGAAACCAGCATATTGTCAGGGCAATTCATGAGTTGAAACCCAAAACCAGAGCTTGTGCTGCCCACTACGCGGGCGGCACAAGCTTCTAGGTTTTAAGTTTATGCCTAGCTACTTAAGTTCTAAATATTAAACATTTTGGTGATTGCTATAAAATGTTAGAAGTAGCTTTCAGCGCCCATCCGTAAAGCCAATCATTACACAAAATTTTAGGACAGACATATCATGAGAGGCGGTATCCGCATCGGCAGCATTTCAGACATCCCCATATATATTGATTCATCATGGTTTCTCGTACTCGGCTTGCTAGCCGTTTGGTTGAGTGCTGCCTATACCAAGCTATCGCCATCTTTTTCTATAGGTTATGGTGCAATTACGGCAATTCTTTTCTTTTTGTCGATCGCTTTTAACAAAATTGTCCATGCTGTCATGTCTAAGGCTCGTGGTGTAGAAGTCAAAGAGATTAACATTCAGTTTATTGGTGGCGGAAATACAGAAAAAGAAGCAAAAGATCCCTTTTCCGTATTTAGTATTGCGGTCTCAGGTCCATTAGTGAACTTAGTTTTCAGTGTGATTGGGTTTACAGTCGCTTGGCTAATTGCAGGCGATGTCATCTTTGCAAATAATCCTAAAACAATTGGCGCTTTACCTGAAAGTATTGGCAATATTCCCACCATTTGGACAATGATTTCCCTAAATTTTGCCCAAATCAACCTTATATTTACTGTATTTAGCCTCATTCCTGCTTTACCCTTTGAGGGTGGTCATGTTCTCAAGGCATTAGTTTGGAAACTAACAGGCGATCGCTTTACTGGCATCCGATGGGCAGCGCGATCGGGGCAGTTTTTTGGAATCTTGATGATAGTTATTGGATCAATCATATTATTCACAAGTTTTAGCGGTCTCTTTTTGATTTTGATCGGTTGGTTCCTATTTGGTAGTGCAGGTGGCTATCTTTATCTCAACAACTTGCAACAGGCTCTGCTCGATATTAATGCGGAATCAGCGATGACCAGAGATTTTCGTCTAGTAGATGCCGATATCTCCTTACGTGACTTTGCCGATAAATTTTTGCTAATGGAAGATAAGGATGCAAATCCCATTTATATCGCCTCATCTAATGGGCGCGATCGCGGTATTATTTCAGCAGGAACTATTCGCAATATTGATAGCCATGAGTGGCAATCCAAATCTTTGCAAGCTCTGATCAAACCCTTAGATGAGATTGATACAGTTGATTTGCAAACCAAAATATCAAAGGTTGTCAATTTGCTTGAACAAAAACAGTTGCGTTATCTAATTGTGCGATCGCCTGTAGGATCAGTGGCAGGAGTAATTGATCGCGGTGATGTGATCAAGGCTCTAGATAGCAAGCTGCTATGGCGAATTCCTTCAGAATATGTCAAACAAATTAAAGCAGATGGAAAGTTTCCACCCAACCTTCGCTTAGTAGAAATTTGTGAACAGTTGCATGAGCAAGAGGTTTAATTCACTTAATTCAATTCAGAATACGAATGGCGGCGCAAAGCGCCGCCATTCGCTGTTAGAAGCCAACAGAATTCAAATCTTCGGAAAAGTCTTCTAAGGTCAAATTCGATGAAGATTTGTTTTCTGAAGTATTGATAGAAATCGTATCCATATTTCCCAATATGCGCTCTATAGTGATCACTCCAACATCAGTATTCAATTGGTTTACATCCTGATTGACACTAGGAGATGATACAACTTGATTCTGCTCTTCCTCTTGGATTAACTGCAACAGTTTATCCAGATTTTGCTTCGGAATTCTTGATTTAATCGTATCAATACTTTCTTCGATCTCTGTAACATCTGATTCCAAAGGGGGTGCTGGCAAATCATTGGCAAAGCTTCCAAATAAGTCATCACTGGTACTAGCGGTATCATTCAAGGGACTAGCAGACGAATTCACTGGCAAATCATTTACTTGATTGATACTTTCGCTATAATTGCTTACCGATTCAATATGTTCATTCATAAACTCATCAAATAATGAGTCAGAAAAATCAGAACTAGCAGTGATATCATCCACTATTTGAACTGGAGTTTCTTCTTGAAAATTATCAAACAATGAATTTGCGGTAATCGATTCTAAACTTTCAACTACACTATTCACTAATGGAACTGGTGTTTCTAGAACTGGCAATTCTGGAATTGAGGCTACTGGAACTGGGGCGGGTTCCGCTTGAAAATCATCAAATAGTGAATTTGCGGTAATCGATTCTGCTCTCTCGACAATATCATTAGTGATTTGCAGGATTGGCGCGGAAGACGCAGGAGCATCATCAAAAGTATTATCAAATAGAGAACTGATCGTAACTGATGTTGAGGGAGAGACTGAGGCTATATTGGTATCTACATTTGTATCTACAGATTTAGCAGGAATATTTTGAGGGATGTCTGAAATTGTGGCAGGTTTAGTGTCAGCAACATCGTAAGCAGTAGATTCTGAAGTGGTTTCTGCTAAGTCTAATGTAATGCCTTGATGTTTGATCTCTGGATCATCCTCTTCTTGAGCAGGTTCTAAAAATATTTTCGTAACTAGACGGATTTTAGCTTTTTGCCATTGTTGCCCCGGCTGGAGTATGGATAGATTAGTAATCACTTGGTCGCCATGCTCATCCGTCTTGCTAGATTCCGCGATCGTGTCAAGCAGGCTGCGTAAGTTAGGATTAGAGGCGACTGCTGCAAATAAAAAGCTAGGCTTACTAATGACCTGAATCAACTCTGTGAGTGTGGTTAAGCATCGGACAGTACCGACTTGCTCATCAGTGAAGCGCACAATAATGTCTTGATATTCTTGCAGGTTTTGCTTTATTTGAGACAACTTCTGAACTAGGATAACTCCCTTAGGATTGCTAACAAGGTTAATGTTGTGATTTGGTTCCAAACTATTAGACTCAGGATCTGGTGATGCGGTTAGAGGCTGTTGCAGATCTTTGACTAGATTGATTTCATATTGCCAAGCTAAGTAATTATTATCAGCGCGATAGGTCAAAATTTTGACACATTTGACCTTCTCAGGTTGCAAAATAATTATGCCCCGATGAATAATTGTCACAACCGCTTTTTGATTTGGCACTTGAGCGGCTTGTAAAGAGATTTTGAGACATTCCGCTTCTAGCTCTGCCTTTGCGTGAATGCCTTTGGATGCTAGCGATCGATTGATCAAAGCAGCGATCGCTTGAGGATCACCTTGCTTTGCCAAGTCCATAACGCTTAGTTGTGTCATACCCTATTCCCGATTGGCTATAGATTTCTCTAGCAACTTATATAGATGTCCCGCATCAATAATAATTCTCTCATTGAAAATAGCCATATTTCCAGAGTGTTGTGCAACTTTACTAATACTTAGGGTTCTGCGAGTTAATAGAGAACCATTTTTTAGTGACGCGGCTTAGTCTCGTCACTAAAAAATAGTTCTCTATTTTACTGTGAGTTCCTTACAGAAAAATGTAACTGATAACTTCACCAGTTTACGAATTTAGAGACAAATTTTAGCGTAATAAGTAGCTGGACATAATTAAAAAACTAGATCCAAAGCCTGTGGCGCACTCGCAGCGTGCGTCACAGGTTTTGGGATTTTATATTTAATTGCGCCCAGCTACTTATTACTTTGCACTATCAACTTAAAAATAAAGAAAGGGGACGCTTTGCATCCCCTTTCTCATTAATATTTGCAGAATACTGCTTAGTAACTAATCTGCTGTCAAAATTTTGAGAAATTAGTCTTCATAGAGACGACATTCAGCAGCGTCAGGATTATCATCGCAATAAACTTCGAGAGAGTTTTTGGTCTTTGCTTGCTGTTGGTGTGACGATTCTGCTTGTAATTCTTCAACTGCATCCCATGCAGCCGCACATTCCTTAGAGCCAGTACCGCTAGTTTCGCAGGTGTCTCTGGCTTGTTGTACTTCTTCTAGGATTTTCTCTTTAATATTGCTCATGTATTTTTTCTAACTATCTATAATTTAGATACTAACAGACTAAGGCTAGCTAGCCATCATGCGTCAGGAGTAGGGTAATAATGATTTAGCCAAGTCCTAGAGTCGATGGTAGCATTCCCGCTAGGATAATAAAGCCGATCCAGACATTTTGACCAAAGGCTTTTTGATATGTTTCGCTAGGAATTTCAGCTTGGTTAAGTCTATTACATTGCCATATCCATATTACTCCTGCCGTCAAGCAAGCAAAGTAGTGTGCGTAACCAAGTTTGAGTTCCCACCCTAGCCACATCAAACATCCGAGAGCGATCGCCAAAAATATAGCGATTGCAAATGTTACATATCTTCCAAAAAAGAGGGCGCTAGAGTTAACGCCAACTTTGAGATCATCTTCGCGATCGCTCATGGCATAAATTGTGTCAAAGCCCATTGTCCATGCGATCACGGCTGTCCATAGCTCCCAAGCATAACGATCAAGTCCACCAGTAACCGCACTCCAAGGGATCAGTACCGCAAACCCCCACGCGATCGACAGCACTAGTTGCGGCACGGGAAAGAAGCGTTTGCAAGCAGGATAGATAGCAATCACAGGTACGGCAGCAAAACATAGTCCAAAGCTCAAAGGATTGAGATAGGTCGATAGTAAGAATGCACATAGTCCTGATACTAATAAAACAGCGATCCCCACTTGAATAGATAGAGAGCGATCGGCTAAGGGACGATTTTTAGTGCGATCGACTTGGGGATCAATATCGCGATCCCAGAGGTCATTAATTACACAACCTGCGGCGCTAGTTGCCAAACTGCCGAGGATGACCACACCCAATAAATCAAGCGGTGGTAACTGGTGGTGTGATTTGGCGGCGGCTACCGTTGCCCACAGTGCAGGCAACATCAAAATCAATCTGCCTGCGGGTTTATGCCAACGCAAGAGACGAACGATCTTTTGAAATGTTGATTGGTTATTAGTAATGCCTGTGGTCATAGTCAATGCTGATCAAGTCCTTTGGCTTAACTATAGCAAGTTCTCTCTATTTTAAAGATGGCGACACAAAGCGCTGCCATCTTTAGTTTTTAGGCAAAGTTGCTGATTACAAAAGTTTTCAGCATTGTTACAGTGGAACTTGGGCAACGAACATCTCTGTACTTACATATTGCCAAAGTATGAGGTTTTGAGATGCGTCTGATTAAATCTATTTTCCAAAAATCTTGTCAGAAATTTTTAGCGATCACTTTCTTAGGTATATCGCTAGCACTGGTAAATGCCAATAATGCTGTTGCGGATAATTTAAAAGCTGGTCTAACCGATGAACTAGTGAATGATAAAACCTGTGATGGTACTGGGGGAATTCTCGCTTATGCAGAAACTAAGGATTACTCTCTTTACATTTGTTCTGATCTCAAAAATATTACCCAGCCACGCTATTACCGCAGTGTCAACAAAAATGGCACTCAGGGTGTCAAGCTGATGGCAAAAACTTATAACCCAAATCAAGGTAATTATTTCGAGTTCTATAACGGTGACTATACATATATGCTCCAGATTCCTTCAGCAAAAATCAAAAATCCTGTATTAATGGTTGAATTTCCTGATGGCTCTGGCTATGAACAAAAGATTACTCGATTTTTAATGCATGATGAGTTGCGATCGCTCGTATCCAACAAAGAATAGGAAAGTAGCTCTTTATGTAGCTTTTAGTTTTATGTTAATATAGGCATCCTGTTGGGGAATTAGCTCAGTTGGTAGAGTGCTGCGATCGCACCGCAGAGGTCAGGGGTTCGAGCCTCCTATTCTCCATTTTTTTAATCGCAAGGGTAGTCCTATGACTATTAGTCCCATATCTTCTACAAAAGAAATTGCTGCATTGGTTGCTAGTAATACAGCGATATTGCCAAATGTTAGTTGGCAAACCTATGAAGCGTTGCTGAATGATATGGGCGAACATCGTACTGCTCGTTTAGCCTACTATCATGAAGTTTTAGAAATCAAGATGCCATTAGAACTACATGAAGCTATAAATCGTATCTTAGAAAGACTAATTGTTACCTTGACCGAAGAATTAGGATTAAGCGTTAAAAGCTTTGGTTCTACAACATTTAATCGTAAGGACTTGGCAGTAGGCGTAGAGCCAGACTCTTGTTTTTATATTCAAAATGCTCACCTAGTTCGTAGATTTAAGATTGATATATATAATGATCCAGCACCTGATTTAGTTGTTGAAGTTGATCTTTATAGCTCTAGCGATCGCAGATTTTATATCTATCAACAGTTGGGTGTGCCTGAAATTTGGAGATACAATAAAACAGGAATAAAATTTTACATTTTGCAAAATGACGAGTATCTAGAGCAGGAATACAGCCTCACTTTCCCAATTATTTCTAGCGCGATTTTAGATACTTTTTTGCAACAAGCCGATTCAATTGATGACAATCAATTAATTCGTAATTTTAGAAAATGGGTGCAACAACAGTTAAATATCGAAACAAGCTAAATAGTAGATAAAAAACTAATTAGAGATTGATTTTGTTCATCAGTACCAACAGTAATGCGTAGCTTATCAGCTAGTCCTGATTGATTGAAATAGCGGACTAAAATACCAGATTCTTTAAGTTTTAAATAAATCTCTTCAGCATTACCTTTAGGTGGAGTGGCAAGCACAAAATTACCGTGTGACTCTAGTACGGTATAGTCGAGATTTTTTAAATCTTGGGAAAGCTTGGTGCGGGAAATTTTGACTTTTTCAGCATTAGCGTTTTTATAGTCTTGATCTCGAAAGGCTGCCGTACCCACAGCGATCGCCACAGCATCAATGTTATAACTATCTTTAACCTTAAATAATCCTGAAAGTAAACTAGGGTTCGCCACACCAAAACCTAAACGTAAACCCGCAAGAGAATAGCCTTTAGATAAAGTTCGCAACACAATCACGTTGTCAAATTCTTGTACCAATGGCAAAGCCGAATATTCGGCAAAATCAGTATAGGCTTCATCGATCGCCACAATACCTGATACTTGTCGCGCCAACTGGCGTAAATCATCAAGCGGTACGATATGTCCCGATGGACTATTGGGTGACGCAATAAAAGTTACAGCACCATTTGCTGCCACAAGTTCATCAATGGGTAGCTGAAAATTTTCACTGTATGGTACTTCTACGGTTTCCGATGGTTGCATTGCTGCCAGAGTGCGGTAAAGCACGTAGGTGGGCATCGGGTAAACCACTTTGCGATCGCGACCTTCCGCACAAGCCCTGATCAAAATATTTAAAACATCGTCACTGCCATTACCGACAATTATCCAATCCGCAGGTACATCAAGAACATCACTTATGGCTTGACAAAATTCACGTGCAGAGGGATCGGGATAGCGCCGCAAGGAATCGCTATCAATATTTTGTAAAGTGGCGATCGCCTTAGGTGAAGGTGGATAGGGGTTTTCGTTAGTATTTAACTTAATAACTTTAATGCCAGACTTCGGCTGTTCCCCCGGAACGTAACCAGTCATCGCATCAATAGCAGGGCGGAAGTAGCTCATGGTGAGAAGTAAAAAGGTAAAAGTAAAAAGTAAAAACTTAGGTCAGGTCTACTATTGTATCGCTACATTACTTAGCAAAAAGGACGCTTTGCGCCCTTTTTGCTAAGTCTTATCTCGAAATATTGGCAAGACCTCGTTACAAAAAGCTTCGGTTGCTTTGGAGCGATAACGGTTGGGGTTACGGATTTGTAACAACATTCGCTTAATTACCACGCCATCAATGCGTACTTGTGTCAAAGCACCCATCTGTAACTCTTTCTCGATCGCCGTTATCGACAAAAATGCTGCCCCTAATCCTGCCTGTACCGCATTTTTGATTGCCTCAATTGAGTTTAACTCCATCGCGATCGCTAGTTGACGTGGGTCAACTCCACTATCGAGCAAAACGCGATCAATTGCTTTACGAATCGTCGATTGCGAGTCAAGGTTAATAAATTGCAACTTATACAACTCCTCGATTGGTAATGCCCCAACCTGAGTAAGTGGATGCGAAGTTGGTAGAATTAGCGCTAGTTCATCTTCGGCATAAGGTGTAATCTCTAAAGAATCTAGCAAATCCGCAGGAATCTCGCCCCCAATAATTGCCAAGTCTACCTGTCCATTCGCAACACTCCATGCCGTTCGCCTTGTAGAATGAACATGGAGTTGCACGGAAACTTCAGGATATTTCTTGCGAAATAATCCAATCATCTGAGGCATGAGATAGGTTCCAGTCGTTTGACTAGCACCTATAATTAGAGTCCCACCATTAAGATTTTGCAAATCATCAATGGCGCGACAAGTTTCTTGACAAAGGCTCAAAATGCGATCGCCATAGGAAAGTAATAACTGTCCTGCCTCTGTTAACTGCGCTCTGCGCCCCCCACGATCAAACAACGGCACATCTAGCTGTCGTTCTAGATGTTGAACTTGCAAGCTAACGGCTGGTTGGGACACATACAGGCTATCGGCGGCGCGTTTAAAGCTACCCTCAGCAGCGATCGCCTTGAGAATGCGTAATTGGTCTAGAGTGAACGGTATGTCGATCATAGAAGCAGCGTGAGAAAAAATGAGTCGGGAGGTTATTCAAGATTTTTTGAATCTAGCGGGAGTTGTGGGAATAGCCCTCACCAACCGCCGTATGCGTCCCTATTTCTACGGACTAGATGCCGTATTAGATAGGACTAAACAAGCATTAGGTCAAGGAGTCCTGCAAGTTGTTGAAAATGTCCCAGAAGGCTTTGAGTCCTTCGAGTTTCATTTTGCTGGTCATGTTGTCTTTATTTACAAGTTGACGCATGGTCTAGTACTGCTAGTACTGACGGATAGCGGACTGAAACTAGTTGACTATCGGCGAGGCATCACCAAAATCAAATATCTGATCGAAACAGATACATACAACACAGTCGCATACTTTAAGCTCTTATTGGGATCAGTAACCCAGCATTCTTTGCCAAATTCCAATTGGAATGCCAATACTCCACCTAAAGCAGATGCAGTCCCAATTCAAGACAAACTGGCTACAAATAGTTTGGGGGAAACTATTTCTAATCCTGATCTAGAGACAACCGTACCGTTGTCTCAGGTTCCAGCATCTGACCAAAGAAGTGCAACTAACACTCAAATCAATAGAGTTGCTAGTACAACGGCAAACACCAATGCAAATACCAATACAAGCAGAACTGCCAATATCCAAACTCAACCAAATGTAACTAAGCCTCAAGCACCTCCAGCATCTGCTCCTATCTTCTCTGCCTCATCGACTGTTGCGAATAAAGTTGTTACTGACAACAAGTCTGCACAGGTTACAACTCCTTCTAAGTCAGTATCAGCGAAAACTGACACACAGGAGTATAAGTTAGATGAACTTTTAGTCGCCTTAAACAAACTAAGCACTTTTACAACTCAGTATTTGGGCAAAGTCGTAGTTACCAACTATTGGAAATCTAGTCGTCCTGACATACCTTGGCTCGCAGAATTTGAAATCGATCGCAGTGGGCAAATATCTCATCCCAAACAAAAGGCGATCGCCTGTACCCCTGAACAACACCAACAGATTCAGTCATGGGTAACCGCCTATATCAAACGCTGTAAACAAGTAATTCGTAATTTTGATCAAATGCTAGAGCAAGACTGTCTTGATATTCGCCAAAAACAGCTACTTCTCTAACTATCTCCCCAAAACTATGGCGCACGCGGAGCGTGTGCCACAGTTTTGGAGTTGCTTTACGATGCTTAACAATTCTAAGCAATTTGGCGGGAACTAGTCTATATATACACATTAAATGGGTTAAACTGGTCTTTAATATTAAGGGGAGCGATCGCAAAGGCGAGCTAAACAATGGCTAAGCGTGTAAGAATTGAGCCTATTGCCCAAATAGCAGATATTGCAACAAATGGTGCATTACTATCTGGCTTAATGGGAGATGAGCTAAGCATTTTAAAAGAATGTGGTGGTCGTGGTATGTGCGCGACCTGTCACGTTTATATTCAGGATGGTATGTCATCTCTAAGCCCTATGGGTAAACGAGAGCAGCGCACATTAGAAGTGATCACAACCTGTAAACCCAACTCTCGACTTGCTTGTCAAGCCAAAGTGATGGGTGAAGGAATTGTGGTCGAACTGCCTGTAGGTATGTATGTCCAATCGATTCAAGATATCGAAGCTCTGATTGGGCGACGATGTGAAAAAGCTCTACTTAGTCCGATTACTGGTCAGACTTTAGTAGAAGTTGGACAACTAATTACGCGATCAGTTGTGCGTCAACTAGAAAATACTAATTTCAGTGTTGGTGAACAATTGGCAAATACAAAAAGAGCCGATATCTTTGAGTCAAAATAATCAGATCATCTAGCTGAATTAAAGCCAGTTTGTGAAACGTCTATTATCCGATGCTTATTCTTGAGACTAGCTTTAAATTCAATAATTTTTTGGATAGGAGTATTTACTTATGACTGTTGCTTTAGATCATCCCAATAGTGCAACCAAAGCCAAGAGAAAGAATAATCACTATAGCCTCCAAGATTTTTTCTTGCCTAATCTTGAAAAA
The DNA here is from genome assembly GCA_963703315.1 of uncultured cyanobacterium. Lineage (GTDB taxonomy): Bacteria > Cyanobacteriota > Cyanobacteriia > Pseudanabaenales > Pseudanabaenaceae > Pseudanabaena. The sequence continues at coordinate 1,834,685 of OY969811.1, forward strand.
GGTATCATCGAAGACTGGAATGGCGCTAGAAATATTCTGACCAGCGAAGACTTTATCATTGGGCTGCAAGAAGGTTTAGAAGATGAAGTCGGTGAAGCTTCGGCAGCCGTCATGTATTCTGTCGGTTGTGAATGGGGACTACAGGATGCTTTGTTTTTTACAAAATGGTTTGAGCGAGACTTTGGACGCAGTATTCGCCAGACTAATTTACCTTTCTTGTTAGAGACTTGGTGGTGGCCCTTTACATCACAGGGATGGGGACGCTGGCAAGTGGATATGAGCGATCGCAAGCAAGGGTTTATGTTTATCAGCGTATACGACTCGGCAGTAGCCCGTAGTCTTGGTGATGTTGGTAAGCCCGTATGCCATTTGTATGCAGGTTTGTTTTCAGGATTTTTTACGCATCTCGTTAATAAAGAGCTAGAGTGCATCGAAATCCAATGTTATTCAATGGGTGAAAACTACTGCAAATTTCTGCTCGGTGGCAAAAATCGCATTGATGCTGCTTCTTTCTGGTTCAACGAAGGAGCAACGACTCGCGACATTGAAGGTCGGTTGCGAAATGGAGAATTTCTGAAATGAGTAGCCCAGATTGGCGTTTGCAGACATTACGCAATTTTTGGCAGGGTGTAAATTGGGAAAATCGGGCGATCGCGCAATTTGCCAGCGATCAACCAAATAGTAACAATGGCAAACCGCCAACGTTAAGTCTTCTGATGTCGGTAAGGGAATATTTTCGAGCTATTTCTTGGACAGGAATTCCTGAAATTGCTGTAACCTCCCATGAGACTAAGCCCAATTCTCCCTCTATAGATGATGCAAGCAAGGAAACCCTTGAAGACTTTCTTGACGATATTTCTAACTTCTTCTAACGCAAACCAGACCTATGATTCCGAAGATTCAAGAGCTAATTAACCAAGCCCAAGATCGTTATCTGGCGACGGACGAGTTGGGACTGATGGAAAACTATGTCAGTTCATTGCCCGATCGCCTCAAACTCTATAAACTAATTCGCGATCGCGAAATTGATCTTTTGCAAACAGTTGCCGATCAAGTTCCGACAGAATTGCCTAACGTAACTGACGAAGATTTAGAAACTGGAATTAAAAGTTTAATTTTGGTTCTGCGCTATAGCTCAATGGCAATGCTATTAAATGATGAAAATTTTTTAAAGGAAAGATTGCTTAATTGGCTAGAAGGCATGATGTCGATGCGGGATATGCGTCGTCTCAATGACACCCTCTACAAATTGCTGAACCAAGTTGTGCGTCAACAGTTTAGTCCCGCCCAAGTTGCATTAATTCAACCTTTGATTACTGCTGCTCAAGTCACGCTCATCTACTAGAGACACCATCATGATTTCCGTTGCCGATCTCATCAAGGAAAATCGCATCCCTGCCAACTTTTTTGACTACTACTCCTACCTAAAAGGGGATCTCCAAATAGGACTGTTAGAAAACCGCCGAGGCGATCGCCTGATCGCAGTTCCTGAAACCTTAATCTCATCCCTTTATGCAGGATTAGCCAAGGAAACAGGACAAGCATCCAGACTAGTGTTGTTTAATTGCGGCAAATGGTGGGGCAAAAACTTTTACACGCGCTTTACAGAATCTCTTGAGGAATATTATTCACAGTCCCTTGCCGAAATGGATATGATCACCTTTATTCAAAGTTTAAAGGAATGTTGGCAAACTCATGGCTGGGGTAAGTTTGAGTTTGATCCGCAATACCAAACGCAAGGATTCGTTTTTGTCAAAACCTATAATTCTCCTTATGTCCGCGCAATAGCTGGTAATAATCAACCGACAGGGTATTTGGAAGCAGGAATTTTGACTTCATTTTTCAGTCGTTTGACAGGTCGTGAACTATTGGCTGTCCAGACTACCTGTGAGTCTTTAGGTGCTAGTAACAATCTGTATATCATCGGCTTACCCGAAAGATTACAAATCGTTGATTCACTTGTTGCGGATGGTTTAGATCACGACACAATTTTACAAAGGATTCTCAAATAAAAATGATCTATGCAAGGTCGCGATCGCTTTTTTGTGAGTGTAAACATTTATGCTGAAACAATTTATGTACGCTGAACTTAATCATATTTATAGCTATAGCCATTTTAGTTAAGACATAAAACCCAAAAGAGAGTTGCGGCGCGTAGCGCCGCAACTCTCTTTTGGGTTTTGGGTTTGTCTTAACATAACTGGCTACCGCTATAGCTTGCTACCGCTATAGCTTGCCGTTCAGCCAATCTCCATAAATTTATAACTGTGTAGGGAGGGATTAGAAAGTCCAGAAATTGGGATAATGGGAGCGTTGAGATGAAGATCCAAACATTGATTTGAGATCTCAATGAACTAATAATGCAAGGTGAATTTGTGTGAAGCACCAGTCATTAGATTTATCGATTAAGCTGGGTGATTACAGTTATCAAATCATTCAACAAAACTTTCAGAGGATTGTCGAACAAGAAAAAGCCATCTTTGAAGATAAAGATCCTGAACCTTTGCATCAGATGCGAGTTGGGATGCGCCGTTTGAGAACAGCTATTCAAGTATTTGGCTCTGCGATCGTCTTGCCAAAAGCTATAAGCAATTCATCCATCGGAAAGATCGCTAAAAGTTTAGGAGAAACCCGCGATTTAGATGTACTTCAACAAGAACTGATCAGCCGCTATCAGCCTTTGTTGGACAATACAGAGATACTTAAGTTTGATAAAGTTTTGAAACGTTTGCAGAAAAAACGCGATCGCAGCTTTCTCGATTTACAGAAGACACTGAATGGCAAAAGCTATTACGACTTAAAGCAGGGCATCCAATCTTGGCTAGATCGACCCAGATATACAATGATCGGCGATTTGTCAGTTCGAGAAGTTTTGCCCGACTTGCTACTACCATTAATCTGTCAACTTTTTCTCCACCAAGGGTGGCTGGTAGGAACAACTATTCAGTCAGAAAAAGTCACCGTGATTGCCATTGAAAATTCTGAAGAGTTGCATCAACAACTAGAGCAATTCGCTAACGATCTCCATGACCTTCGTAAAGAAATGAAAGGTATTCGCTATCAAGCGGAGTTCTTTTCAGGCTTTTATGAGGCTTCATACCTTGAGAGAATTGAGGAGTTTAAGATGATCCAAGAAATTTTGGGTCAACTTCACGATCGCGAAGTCTTGCGTCAGTTTTTAGAATCGACACTGAATGCAGATTTGGCAAAGGTATTACCCACTGTAAACCAGACAATGGAGCAGGAGCAAATCACATTTTGGCAAATTTGGCAGCCAATCCAGCAAAATTACCTCTCCTTAGAGTTTCGCCAATCATTGCGATCGCTACTCTCAACACCGATAGATACTGCACATTCATAACTAGCGCATCAGAGACATTAAATCATTCGGAACTATCCTGCGAATATATAGATTTAGGAATCTTTTATGATTAGCCAAACTTCACCAGTTAGTATCGATCCCCAGTTTTTATCAAGTCCCCATGTCATGCTATCGACTCTTCAAGCACTACGTCAGAAAGTTGAAAGCGAAGGAGCCATTACCTTTAATAAATGGCAATCAGGCATTCATCGGGCTGAATTTCTTCCAAGCGCCCTGAATCTAGCTCAATACCTTGCATTACGTCAGTATGACCTCCGCGACCTGCAATCCGCATTAATGCCTTGGGGCTTGTCCTCTTTGGGAAGGATTGAAGCAAGGGTATTACCCAATCTTGATGCTGTGATTGCGGCGCTAGAAGTAATGTGTGGCAACTACTCCACGGAGAATTTTCACCGCCAACCACTAGAATCCTTTTTTGAAGGCAATCGTTTGCTTCTCCAGCATACCAAGGAGTTATTTGGGACAGCTTGTCCCCATCGGCGGGTCAGAATTATGGTTACATTGCCCACGGAAGCTGCAACTGACTATGAGTTAGTACGCGAAATTATCCGACGTGGCGCAAACTCTGTGCGAATTAACTGCGCCCATGACAATCCAGAAATTTGGGAATCCATGATCGCTCATGTTCGTCGAGCAGCGCAGGAGAATGGAACATCTTGTAACCCACATTCCGCTCTTATTTTACTGAAAAAAATATTTAGAAAACAAATCCTTATACAGTAAGTATTTTGGGCTTTCGTCAGAAAAATAACACTATCTTAATATTGTCAATAATGACGTACTAATAGGAGTCATTATCATTAATTTTCCAGAAAATCGCTGAAACCCTCATTGTCTCGTTGTAAATATTTTTAGGCCTCCATTACGAGCGGAATGTGGGTTGTAAAGTGATGATGGACTTAGCGGGACCCAAGATCCGTACGGGAGAAGTCCTTAAGCCACCCGATCGAAAGCGGGTATTTCGAGGGGATCGCATCTTGCTCTCGCGGTGTGTACCTAAATCTGCAAGTAAATTAGAAACGGTTGAGGCGATCGCATCACCTATAGACCAATTCCAAATTTGCTGTACGGTTCCCGAAATCCTCGATTTATTAGTAGTTGATGCACCCGTATATATTGATGATGGCAAGATTCGGACTCGTGTGGTTGATACCCAATATCGATTACCAGATGGGCAATTAGGACTGTTGCTTCAAGTAACCCATGCTAGCCCCAAAGGAGTCAAACTTCGTCCCGAAAAAGGCTTGAACTTTCCCAAAACAATTTTATCGCTCAGTCCGCTTACGGCAAAGGATTTAAGTGATTTGGATTTTGTCGCCATTCACGCAGATATGATTGGTTACTCTTTTGTGCAGCACCCCACTGATATTGATTTACTGCAACAAGAGTTAAGTCTTCGCTTAGATGGCAGATCTCCTAGTCCTGCGATCGTGGCAAAGATTGAAACGGCGATCGCGGTTTCTAATCTTCCAGAATTAATCATCCATGCAGCGAGTAAACAATCATTTGGTGTGATGATCGCTAGAGGCGACTTAGCCGTTGAAATCGGATATCAAAGATTGACGGAGATTCAAGAAGAAATTCTTTGGATTTGCGAAGCTGCTCATGTGCCTGTAATATGGGCTACACAAGTGTTAGAAAGCTTGGTCAAAGATGGAGCGCCTTCACGCGGAGAGATGACGGATGCGGCTATGGCTGAACGCGCTGAGTGTGTGATGTTAAATAAAGGACCTTTTATTGCCGAAGCCATCACTATTCTTGATGATGTCCTAACTCGGATGGAAGCCCACCAGTCGAAAAAAACGCCCCAGTTACGAGCATTGCATTCTTGGTAAATGAACAGCAATTGCATCGATTTTCAGTAATCCACCTAGCTTTTGAGTAATTTATTATGACTACAAAATTAATCAATATCGAAGTCGATCTTCAAAATCACTACACAGTATCATCCCTAAATCAGGCGATTCAGGATGAATTGATTAAGTATGGAAAACCACTTAATTGGGCTGTGGTTGCTACAGACAAAGAACGTCAAAAAGTTCATGTCAGTGCGATTTACCCCTCTCATTCAGATAAATCTCAGTAATTGACTATAGCGATTACCTTAGAGTCTACAAAAAAGAAACCCGCCAAAGGCGGGTTTCTTTTTATTTTTTAGATTGTTGAGCAGACTTGACAAGTTGTTTTTGCGCTTTCCAAGCTTCAGTTAAATACCCAAAGTTTTTCTTAAACTCTTCGCCGCCCCACCAACTGCCAACCCGACCTTCATCCCAAGATGCAGAGATCGCTCCGTAACTAAGCCCTAAAACGCCAATTCCTAGAAACAACATACTTAATAAGACAACTGCTGAAGTTGGTAAATCAACTATATGTTGGCTCACGAGAATGTAGCTAATAAAAAATGTAGAGATGCCTAAACCCGTAGGGATACCACAGAAAATTGCTGCACGCCGCACAATCCGACGATTTACCTCATCTGGGATACCCGAAGAATTAACCTTAGGTTTAGACTTGGCATCAAAATTATTCTTTTTAACATTATTCGCAGCAACAGAAGGAGCAGGAGCTTTTTTAGCTTCTTTTGCCTTCTTACTGCGATTATTTGGCTCGAAAGGAATACGTTCTGAGGTGGGTTTACTCACTTTTGCTCCTTGCTTTTTGGCTTAGCCTCTTACACCAAGACTTTGAATCAGTTGCTTGTAATGAGCGCGGTCTTGGTTACGAACATAAGCTAGTAAACGCTTACGTTGACCAATGATCTTGAGCAAACTACGGCGAGATGAGAAATCTTTAGGATGTAGCTTTAGGTGAGCGGTCAACTGGGTGACGCGCTCGGTCAACAATGCGACTTGAACATCAGAAGAACCAGTATCTGTAGGGTGCTTCTGATATTCGGAGAAAATTTCGAGCTTGCGTTCTTGCAAAAGTGCCATGATAAAAACTTTAAACGTGTTTTGAGGTGTACGTGACTAAACTCGACAATAAACGCACTTAGGAGTTATAGAGCGAGTTCCCAACCTCACGATTGGGCATTCCTAGTTATTTCCATCTCTGGGATTGCGCCACTTATCCAAAGTAGTAGATTTACGTTTGGACAGATCGACTGGCTAGGCAGTTTCCATTTCTCAGTAGTCTCTGAGTACTGTATATAGCGACTTGCGATCACTACTTTTCTGAAGGCGTTAGCTTTTAGACAGTCTAGCCTAACATAATTTTGGCATAAACAAAAAATAAGACAGTGCTAAGCACTGTCTTATTTTTTCTAATGGGCTGAACCATTGCCATGATATTTATCGGTGTCGTAGAAACCATTACGAGTACCAAAAAACAAACAGCTAACAGTAAACACAATAGTCAAAATCGGCAGAATTACTTTGAGATCAAGCATGATTTAGAAGGTTTAGAAAAAATGACGCTAGCTTCTATATTCTAATCACAAAAAAATATCAAAAAAGTAACCTGAAAGGGCTTTCTTAACATTTAAACCACGAAAGGCTGACGCTCAGCGTCAGCCTTTCGCAGGAATTAATTACTACTACCATCGGTGTTGTCAGCAGCACTGTCACCACTAGGACGATAACTTTGCTCAAAGGCATAGCGCACAATTTGCGAACGATTTTCCAAATTGAGCTTGGTCATAATGCTACTGAGGTGAGTCTGCACAGTACGAGGGCTGATTTGTAAACGTTTGCCAATTTCTTTGTTAGTAAAGCCTTGAACAACTTGCCAAAATACTCGCTCTTCAGAAGGAGTAAGGGTGGTGCGAGATACAGGCGCAGTGGGCTGCTGAAATAGCCGCATATGCTCGCTGGGAGTGCGATGTGGTTCGCGCTTGTGGGGCGAGAAGAAATCTATATCCGTCTTACCAATGGTCATGCGATCGCCACTTTTTAACAAAATGGGGAAAGTGATTCTCTGACCACGCATGAAAGAACCATTGCGACTGCCAAAATCGACTAAGTAAAAACTACCAGACTCATTGTTAGAATTGCGAGGTTTTCCATCTCCCTTCATGGAAGACTCAAAACCATCGCCCTTAGAAGCGCCAACAATTTGTAAGGTGGCATGATAGCGAGATACCCATTTATCTGTTAAGACAATTGAATTATCATAGCCTCTACCAATAGTCCAAAAATCTGCGTTTATAAGCGGAATCATCTGTTGTCCCTCATCTGCATGAACAATCAGATAGGGGTGGGGGTGTAGAAGGGTCACTGAACCGTTAGACAACTTTGTTGTGTGCATCTCAATCAATTGCCAATATAACCTATTTATATATTGTGAGACGTGTTTAATAAATTTTGAGTTCCTTTTTTAGATTCATGACTTTTGCTGACATATCCTGTCATTTACTCATCCTGAATTTAGATAAACCCAAATTTACAAGACTATAGAGCCTTTACCATAATTGGGATTGCGTCAATTTTTACTTAATTACAAATAAAATTAAAACTCGAAAATCTTACTAGCAATTGCTATACTCAGCCTTAAGAACTAGCCTAAGAGTTTAAAAGTCTTAACAACGGTTCTACAAGTTTCTCTTCAAAATCATGATTTGGATTGCGATCGCCACACAATTAATACTCAGCGCAGGATTGTTATGGGCAACATGGCAAGTCTGGATGCTCCGCAATGCTCTTCAAGCAACAGTCGAAACTGTGGATGGCTGGACTGAGGCTTGTGAAAATGGTTTACAGGCATCTAATCCTGGTCTAGAAGTGGCGCGTGAGGGTGTAGGTGCTACTCGCCAGCAATACCAATTATTGCAGGCTCAGTTAGAGAAAGTCCGCAAACTACTGTCGGTGGTTGGGCGTGGTGTATCCTTTTTAGGGAGTCGTTGGCAAAAATCTCGGAAAGGTTCATCTAAGAGTTCATCACAAAATTCATCTAAGAGTTCGCCAAACTCTTTAAGTAAAAAGTCGTCAGGGAGTAAACATAATGTCAAACGGCGCAGGTAAATTTTTGGGTGGATTGTTTATCGGTACAGCGATCGGTGCGGCTGTCGGGATACTCTTTGCACCGCGATCAGGGAAAGAAACTCGTCAAGTGTTGAAAAGATCAGCTAAAGATTTGCCTAAATTTGCTGAGGAATTGGGTACTAATGTGCAGTATCAAGCCGATCGCTTCACAGAACAGGCTCAACGCACTATTGATGAAGCTTTAGTAAAATTGCAGGAGGCAGTCATTACAGGACAGGAAGCTAGCCGCAAGCTACAGGAAGAACTAGCACTAAACATCAATAACTCTACTAATAGTTCATTAGTAGAAGTAGTTGATAGCGCAATTGAAGATGAAGAATAATACCAAAACTAAAAATGGCTACGTCATATTTAGTTTTGAAAAACCTTACGGGGTTTGGTTTTTAATTCACAAAAGTGCGATCGCACTTTCGTGAATCGGTGTAATCGGTAATGTAGTTATCAGAAATTATGTCAGAAGCGATCTTTTTGTTGGGTTTGTCATTTTTGTTAGTGGTCGTTTGCTTGACGATTCTTTTATTGACTGCAATTCCCGCTTTTCAGGAATTAGCAAAGGCAGCAAATAGTATCATTCGTTTAGCCGATACCTTGACGCGAGAGCTACCTGCAACCTTAGAAGCAATTAGGATGACGGGGTTAGAACTCAGTGAGTTAAGCGATGAACTTAATCAAGGTGCAAAAAGTGCTGGTGAGGCGGTCAAACAAGTTAATGATGGTATTAAAGGCGTGCGACAAAGTGCTTCTAGTGCCTCGATCGCTACAAAAAGCGCCTTTGCTGGTATCAAAGCAGGCTTAAAATCTCTCGGTCGTCCGCGTCGCTCAAAGCGATCGCCTTCAGATTTGTACGCAGACAATTCCCGTTCTAATAATTTATCTGCTGGTAAAGACTCAGACAACGAAATTCAGCTTGATAGCCCTAATCAAGATCAATTAATCACTCCCGATGATATGCGCTCTGAAGGATTTATGGGAGATTTAACACCTGATGATTAGCCTGATGATTAGAAAGATAGGCAATTTACTCTTCTTGATGATTGCAGCGATCGCACAAACCACTAACTGTTACTTCGTAGTTATCAACTTTTAAACCTGAACGAATTTGCTGGAAACCTAGCCCCTCAAATGCGTTCCAAGCAATATCCTCAATCTCCCCACAACATTTGCATCGGAAATGATGATGAGGCTCAACCTTGGCATCATAGCGACATACCCCTTGTTCTAGTAAAACTTCACGCACTAGCCCTGCATCACGCAAAGTTTGAAGTGAGAGATACACGGTCGCCTGTGATGAAGTGGGTGCATTTTCGTTGAGATCGCTCAAGATTTGCTCAGCAGTGGGGTGATCTTGGCGATCGAGCAAATTGGCATAGACAGCAAAGCGCTGTGGCGTGACCCGCAACCCCTTAGATTTCAAGATTTGAACAACCCGATCTGCTTGCTTTTGCATATAAACCTCCTCCTAATTCTCGCTCTAGTTTTCTAATCAAGTCTTTGCTGACTTGTATAGCAAAGAAAGTTTTGCTTAGGACATAAAACCAGAAGATGAGTTGCGGCGCTTCGCGCCGCAACTCACTTCTTGGGTTTTGGTTTGTACTAGCTAACTCTTACTTTGATATACCATTTTAAAAATTTAGAAAACTAGAGCGATTTAAAAAAATTTTCCAAGTACATCTGTCCCTATCGGCATTAAGACAAATCACAACCCAATAAGCGAGGAGTGGCGCAAAGCACCGCAGCTCGTCTTCTGGTTTTGTGTCCTAAAAAAACTAGCGACAGCTATAAATAGCTTGCTTGACTATTTGTATAGCCAATATATCATCTCTATCTAGGAACTACAAATTTATTAAGGTTTTTCAAATAATTAAGTTAATCTGGTTATTGACTAATTTCTAAATAAGAACTATTCTTAATTTTGTTCAGATAAGCATTAATTCCAGAAAAAAATATGGCAGTTATCGAAACCGTACCAAACGTTGTATTTAAGACCCGTGTACGTGATGAGTCCGTAGGTGGTCCTAACCCCTATCGTTGGGAAGATAAAACCACTCAAGATCTTTTTGCTGGTAAGAAAGTAGTAGTTTTCTCTCTACCTGGTGCATTCACTCCTACCTGCTCATCCAACCACTTACCTCGCTATGAAGAACTTTATGAGGAGTTCAAGGCATTAGGTGTTGATGCAGTTATTTGTGTATCTGTTAACGATGCTTTCGTAATGTTTAAGTGGGGCAAAGAAGTCGGTGCTAAGAATGTATTCTTGCTCCCCGATGGTGCTGGCGAATTTACCCGCAAGATGGGTATGCTCGTTGATAAGTCCAATATTGGCTTTGGTCTACGTTCTTGGCGCTATTCTATGTTTGTAAATGATAGCAAGATTGAAAAAATCTTCGTAGAACCTGGTTTTGCTGATAACTGTGCAACCGATCCTTTTGAAGTTTCCGACGCTGATACTATGTTGGCTTACTTGAAGGGTGCTGCACCTGCTGGTGTATCTGCTCCTCGCTTAGCATTTGAAGGCTAATCTCTAAAATAGAAAAGTGCGCTGAGCGCACTTTTCTATTTTTAATAACAAAATTTAAAATGGGGTGGCTATGAAACTCTCTAGCAAAAATCTAAATGAACGCCTTGAGACTGTCTACGATGCGATCGTAGTCGGCGGTGGTATGGGTGGACTATCGGCAGCAATCTATCTTGCTCGCTATGGTCTGAAGTGCTTGATTGTCGAAAAAGGCAAAGGGCGATCGCTCTGGATGCAAGATTTGCGTAACTATGTCGGACTTGACCCCACCACCCCAGGGCGCGACATTTTGAATCATGGTACAAAGACGGCTATAGATTGGGGAGCCGATCATTTACGTGGCTATGTGGAAGAAGTCGTCGATGAAGGCGAAACTTTTGCGGTGAAGGTGAAAGTTGGTAAGCAGAATAGTATTTATCCAGTATTTCGCAGCAAGTATGTAATCGCAGCTTCAGGAATCATCGACAATTTGCCTCAATTGGAAGATATGCAGAATGTCTATGATTATGCAGGCTATACGCTTCATGTCTGCATGATCTGCGATGGTTTTGATATGTGGGATCAGAAGGCAGTTTTGATTGTCAATTCAGAGTCTCAAATTGGTGCTGCCTTTGTCTTGAACTGGTTCACTCCTTATATTTCTGTTTTGACTCACGGCTTGTGTGAAGTCAGTGATGCGATGAAACAAAAGTTAGCGGAACATGGTTATCCGTTGTATGAAACGGCGATCGCTAAATTTCATGGTGAGAATCATCATCTTAGTGGCGTGGAACTTACCGATGGCACAATTGTGGAAGCGACCACTGGTTTGGTGGGCATGGGTTCGGTTTACTTTAACCAATACCTCAAAGGGATCGAAGGTTTGGAATGGGATGGTCAGAACTTAGTCACCAATGATATGTGTAAGACTAGCCACGATCGCATTTTTGCCCTTGGTGATTTGAAGAAAGGCTTAAACCAAGTTTCGATCGCTGTAGCCGATGGAACCTTAGCTGCAACTCAAATCTGGCGAAATATCCGCCGTGCTAGTCCTCCTCGCAAATGGGAAGAAAACATCAAAGTTCCTACTACAGTTTAAAAAAGAAGCCTCGCGATGCGAGGCTTCTTTTTTAGGCAGTTTTTATTTTGCCATAGGCAAAATAAAAACTGCGTTAAAATTGGGTAAGCTGAAAGGAGTAATTGGGGCTAGATGAGCTATGACCCTTGCGATCACACAAGTACAGCATCAACCTGTAAGCCTAGATGAGTTTATTGCCCGTTATGGTGGTGATAATCGCTATGAATTGATCGATGGAGAGGTGTTCAATTTGGAACCAACGGGGCAACATGAGGAAGTTGCAGCTTTGATCACGGCAAAAATCTGTGTGCAGATTGATCAATTATGTTTGCCTTGGTTTGTGTTGCAAAGGGGCTTGTTTCGTCCATCTAATGCAAGTATGACGGCTTTTCGTCCTGATGTGATGGTTGTAGATCGGACTGAAGTTGCGAAAGAACCGCTCTGGCGAGAACAATCGATCATTACAATGGGTAGTTCAATCAAGTTTGTCGCGGAAGTTGTGAGTGGTAATTGGCAAAATGATTATGCGCGTAAGGTTGAGGATTACGCAGCTTTAGGTATTCCTGAATATTGGATTGCCGATTATTTAGGTTTAGGCGGGATTCGACACATTGGCAAGCCTAAGCAACCTACGCTTTCGATCTGCACTTTGCTAGACGGAGAGTATGAAATTAATTTGTTTCGTGGTAATGATGCGATCGCTTCGCCCACATTTCCAAATTTGAACTTAACTGCTGGACAAATTTTGAATGCTAGGATGTGAAACTATGCTTTATAGGATACAGGCAAGGATTAAATTGTTTTCGCAATCAACTTATTATTAAGCCTATTAACTAAGGCGATTTACCAAACCCAAAATGCTTAAACGATCTGAAATTTACAGACTTGTTAATGATTACATAGGTGTATCCGAAGGATATTTAAATGGATTTTCTTACAAAACCCATACTGAGTTCTATCCTTATTATTGTGATTTAGACAATATTAACGTAACTGAGTATGAGCCAGCTAGTACACGAGAAAAATTTATTCGTATACTTGAAACTGCAAATCCATTAACCCAAGCTCAAATCTTGAAAGGAGTATTTAAGAAGTTTTCTGTATCGTCTTTTGAAGAACATGATAAGGAGAAAAAACAAGAGATTTATGATGAGTATCAAGAAATAATTTCAAGACTTGAGTCTTTAGGTTGCAGTATTAGTGGTGAAATTAAAAACTTGATTTTTGCTGCGAATGGTCCAAAACCTGAAATTGTTTTGTCTAATGCAACTACTAATGAGATAAAGATTGTCAAAAATGAGAATTATTGTTTGGTATATGATAGACCAATTAGTGAAAAAGGACTGCCATGGGAAGAATTAGTTAATTGGTGGTGTGACCGAGAAAATCTGAATGCTAAGACTCGTTCTAAACAGCGTCATAGTCTTTTTAATAGATTGCTAGCATCTATTGAGAATAACGAACCAGAGAAAATTTTGTTCTATACATACTATAAATACTTCTTTGAGAACTTAGGGGATAAGCTACCAGCATTAATTCCACAAGTTTACTTACATTACGATCCTTATACTTGGAAACAACTAAACGAAATAAAAAGATTGGCAAGACAAAGAATGGATTTCTTATTGTTACTTCCTTATGGTAAAAATGTTGTGATTGAAATAGATGGTAAGCAGCACTATTCTATAAATGAACAAGTTAGTCCTTATCTTTATGCAGAGATGGTTACAGAGGATAGACGTTTAAAGCTTACTGGTTATGAGATATATAGATTTGGTGGTTATGAATTTCTAGAGTTAGAGAAAGCACAGATAACAATAAAAGATTTTTTTAAGGATCTATTCAAGTTGCACTCTATAAGTTGATTCTATCAACCTAATGCTTCTTTGCAAAATTTGACTTTTAAAGAATAGAACTGCTTTTATGTATAAAGACATTGATACTTTCACTGATTCTCAAGCAACACAACTTTATGAGCTTTATCAGCATGAATGGTGGACAAAAGGAAGAACACTAGATGATGTTCATAAGATGTTAATTAACTCCGATTACATATTCGGAATTTGTGAATCTCATTCTCAGAAACTTGTAGCATTTGCGCGTGTTGTTAGCGATCGCACCTATAGAGCGATCATCTATGACGTAATTGTGGCAGCAGATTATCGTCATCAAGGCTTAGGTTCATTACTTATTGAGCAAATTGTGTCACATCCTGAAATATCACAGCTTGAGTGTATTCAACTATTTTGCTTGCCAGAGATGATACCTTTTTATCAAAAATTTGGATTTACTAAACCTGAAACATCTTTGTTAGTGCGCCAAAGGGTAGAAAAAAGCTAGTGTATTTTGTGGATTAACCATTGCTTTTACTCTTCTAAAGATCCACGAGTTACACCGAGTTGATTTTGCAACTTTAACTCCTTCCAAAGCTTAGAACCAGAAATTTTGCCAGCTAAGAGTTGTTGATAACGGTTAATCGTTTCTAATACTTGCAAAGGTGACTCATTGACAAACTCTAAACGGAAATGTCGCACACCTAGTTCTAGAAAGCGTTGTACAAATTCTGCACCTGTTTGAGCAGTGCCATTAAATACCGTATTGCGACAACCTGCGTCAGCTAATAAGACGTGTTCGGCTCCTGTGCGATCGCGCAATTTCACCTCATGCTTGTCACAGGGACGACCGCAATTAGTGTAATCAGTTCCCTCAGAGAGAAACGCGCAAAATACGCAATGCTCCATATGGAACATGGGCATATGTTGATGGATGGTAATTTCAAACCATTGAGGAGGACATTTTTTGAGTAGGGATTCCAATTGATGGATGCTGAGATCGTAGGAAGCGGTGAGGCGTTCTAGGGGAAAAGATTGCTTGAAATAATTGGCGGTTAAAGGATTCGCGATATTAAATGAGAAATCAGCAATAATTCTTTCTTCTGCAAAAAATTGTAAATGGTCGTAATTGCGAATCAGATAACCATCGGCGTTACTAGAGCGCACTTGCTTAAGAATATAGTTCTCATTGGGTTTGGTAATGCGTGGTGGCGCAACCCAAATTTCAGGAGCATGAGCAGCTTGTCTCGCCATTTCCACCGCAGATTTATAGGATGTGGGATCTTCAAATTCGCAATAGATAGTCGCAATATCGGTAGTTAGAACTGCTTTTAATTGTTCTAAATTTCGTACTAAAACAATCGCTTGAGGCGCAATCTCAGGACTAGATTCAGGCTTAGGCAGTAAATCAGTATAAGAATGAGAATTTAATTGCCAACGCTTCGGACTGCTGCGAAGAGTATCTAACTGCTCAACCAGTTCTCGGCGAATGCGATTTAATTCACTCACAGGAAGCATTGCTGCGCCTTGCAAATGATTGTGCAGAGTTCCCAAACAGAAAGGCGTATTTCCCAATCTTCCCAACTGTTCTGTTAAACGTTCCGTTGTTAAAGGTTTATTATTCGCTTCCTCTAACGGCATTGCGGAATCCACTTGAGCGATATTTCCTTGACGATCGCGGGCGATCGCTGTCAAAGCCTGTCCAACTTCGCCATGAATTTCGAGGTCAATGGGACGCTGAAAGAGTATCTTTTCGCTGGTGTAGGTTTGGCGCAATTGCTTATCGAGTTCAGGATCATTGGTTTTCCAGAGGCGATCGCCTACGCGCACCCGCCGCAAATCCACATCGCGCCGCCCAAAGGTGACAAGCGTATCTTCGCCCTGCAATTCCACTGCATAGATACGTCCGCCTTCTTCGCGATCGGCAGGTTTACCCGCATCGAAAACCACACCATCCCCCGCTTTGAGAGGAGATTGCAAGCATAGCACCACCTGTTTATCGCGCCCATCACGAATCTCGGTAATTTCGCCCAAATACACACCGCGTTTTTTGCCAAATCGGGCATGGACAAGGGCTTGATTATCGATGCCATCCAGCCAACCTGTGTATAAGCCTCGCGAAAATGCCATTTCTAACTGGTAGCGATCGCCTGCACTCACTTGATTTTCTATGCCTTGCACTACCTGATCAATGGCTTGACGATACACCTGCGTCACGCTTGCCACATATTCAGGATGCTTCAAACGTCCCTCAATTTTCAGGGATACCACTCCCGCCTCAATCAATTCTGGCAAAACCGCTAACCCCGCTAAATCTTGCGGACTAAGCAGATAACGGCGATCGCCTAAATCCATTGGCTGACCATCGACAATCATTTCGTAGGGCATCCGACAGGCTTGGGCGCATTCACCACGATTTGCCGATCGCCCGCCCAAAGATTCACTGGTCAAACATTGCCCCGAATAGGCGACGCACAAAGCCCCATGCACAAATACTTCTAGGGGTAGCGAAATTTGGCGATCGCCGATATGCTTTTGGATTTTGCGAATTTCGGTGATCGAGCATTCTCGCGCTAAAACCACCAAATCACAGCCCAGAGACTTGGCAAACTCCACACCTGCGCCACTAGTTACCGTCATCTGGGTTGAGCCATGAATGGGAAAATCGGGCGACAAATGGCGAATTAAGCGACATAAGCCCACATCCTGCACGATCGCTGCATCCACTCCCGCCGCAATAATCGATCGCAAATAGGATTCCACCGAGCCTAATTCCGAAGTAAAAATCAAGGTATTGAGGGTCACATAACCCTTCACGCCGCGATGGTGCAGAAATGCCATCAACTCTGGCAAATCCGCTTCCGTAAAGTTATGCGCCCGCATCCTCGCATTAAATTTTTCTAAGCCAAAATAAATGGCATCCGCCCCATTTTCCACTGCTGCTTTTGCACATTCCCAAGTCCCCGCAGGTGCAAGTAGCTCAGGAGCTTTGATGGTAGGACGTGCAAGATCAGTCTCTAAAGACATTGGCTGATTAACGGGCATAGGAAAAATGTGGAGTGCTACTCTATTCTAGGCTAATACACAATTCTACAAACTTGTAGATTCCGTTAGATGGCACTCTCAATTTGGGCGATCGCTTGTTCAGGAGTCGCATTACCATAAATCACAGACATAATCGCTGGGAGATACTGATCCATCGTCAAAACATTGGTATAAATCAATTGTCTGAGCAAAGCAAAGGTAATGCGATCGCCATTGACATCAATACTCGTTTTAAAGCGAATTTCTCCATCCGAAAAATCCATCTCAAAGTTACCCATCAATAAACAATAATTACAACGGGTTAACAATTCTGCAAGGCTATATCTACGGTTTTCAGGAACATTCACAGGACAGACAGAATAAAATGCTATCCTTTGCTTTTCTTCTAAACTCCATGCATAACAAGCCCACTGACCATTTTCGCCCTGAAACATAGATCGAAGAACTGGTTCTCCTTCGGTCTGCACAAAATCCCAATTATCGCGTTGAAAGAAATCTACTAATGCTTCCAGTAATTGCGGTGATGGAGTATCTGCCTCATCATCTAGAGATACATTAATATCATCCAACTGATTAATTAAACCTGTAATCTCTGCTTGAAAATCTGAACTAAGCTCCTGCGATAGTACATTAGAGAATAGATTATTAGACTTCTTGGATTTTTTCTGTTTTTTTGACTTTGGAAGGTTCTGTTTTGCTTGTGGTGGCAGTTGTTGATTAATCAATTGTTTCACAAATTCAATAACTTCAGATTGGATTTCACTATTTTCACCTAAAGATATTTTCGAGAAATTTGTCTTAATTTGCTCTTCGACAAACTGATTCATGACTTCTGTCATGCGCCCATTACTAAGTGCTTCTTCACTCATGTCCGAAGGCTTGATATATGTCCAAATGGTACGATAGCCATAGATGTCAGGTTCTAGCCCCTGTGTTACTGATAAGCCCAGCCAATTTTCTGTAGACAAAAAGGAACTACTTGGTTTATTTTGACTGAGATGTTGGAAAAAACTGCTAAGTTCTTCTAGATCTGTCACTTTTGTAGCTAATTGTGAAAATAGCTCTGGCTGCAAACTCACTTGAAGAATAACATTCTGATCGGGAACTAAGGTTTGGTGAGAAATGGGAATCCTAAATTCAGGATTAAGATTGAACAAGGCATCCGTATCTATTCTTCGATAAATTTCTGGATCAGCTTGAAGCGTTAGGTTACATTCTAATATTTCACCTTCTGTTTGAATCATGCTTAAATCTAATACTTGCAAGCTTAGGGAAGCTTGATGGGGATCAAAAAAAGTTAAATTATTTCCCACAACATAATCAAGGATAGGAATATTTTGTGTTACAGAATCAGACATCAATAGATTTTCCTTTTACTTGTAGGTGTCCCCATATTGCCGTACCTACAGCCGTAACAATTGTAGACACTGCGACTATAGTAAACCTTGACCAAATTACTTGCTTGATCAAAGCTGGACTGAGTTCAGTTGCACTTTTACCGCCAAATATCGTTGGAATATTTGTGGCAGGAACGAAGAAGATAAAAGTAGCAAATAAAGCGCCTAACGCTCCAGTTACTAACATCAAAACTAAAGCATCGGAACTATTTAGATAAACGGATCGTGACTTTGATTTGAGATTTAGCCAAGTTGAGACTATCAATGTGGCTGGTAAAATAACCACAAGTGAAAGATAAACGTTAGCGGCTACAGAGGCGATCGCCTCAATGCTACCACCTCCAACCAGCAATCCAATCCAGCCAGCCACTACACCAATCAATAAGCCAATAAATCCTAAGGCGATCGCTTGATAGAAACCTGATTTGATAATTTGTGCCATGCTAATGTCTCCTAACTTTTACGACCAAACCATCGGCTTCTACTAGACTTTAGATCCAACTTCAGCCGCAATTTGAGCCGCATTTGCAGCTTCTATTCCAACAGATTGCTCAGCAACAATTGCATTCGGAACTTGTGCTTTGGTCGCCAATAGTTGCTCTTTAAAGTTTTCGACTGGCTGTTTAGAACCTGTAAGTTCTAGCATGAGATTCATCAGCTTACCTTTCACTCTAGCCACTACCTGTTTAACACGCTTAGCAATATTTAAAAATTTGGATTTCAGCCAGTTTTTGATTTGAGAAAATATACTTGGTTTCTTAGGAGCTTCTTCTGCCTGAAGCCCCAGTTCCTGCTCAGCTTTGCGAACATCCTGATCAGCTTGTTCTAGTTCCCCTTCTCCTAGTTTTTTAGATTTCCCTTTTACTTTTGTAGCTTTGTCTGCTTCTCCTTCAGCCTGTGCAGCTTGTTGGGTTGCTGTCTGTGTACCCTGAGAAGCCGCTTCAACTTTGCCTAGCACCTCCGAGTTCACCTTAGATTCTGTTTCGTTCATTGCTGCTAGCGCATCTGTTTGATCTGTAACTTCAGTGGAGCTAGCATTCTGCGCTTCTCCTGCAAAATTGGCAACCATAGAGGCAGCTTGTCTAACTTCAGCAGGGGTAGAACCTGAACCTGAGGGTCTCGATATTGCCCCTGAGCGTGAACGATTAGTCTGGATCACAGTTGTCGAATCTTTCTTCGGTTGAATTGTTGTTGAAGTGGTAGATGTCGAAGTTGGTGTAGTTGTAGATGATGGAGTAGATGTACTAGGTCTGGATGGAGTAGATGTACTAGTTGTAGTTGTAGTTGTAGGCGTTGTTGTAGTAGGTGTTGGCGTTGGTCTAGTGCTTGATAGCTGTTCATTTTCATCAGATAGAGAGCCAGTAACTGAACCACCAATATCCCCAGTCGTTGCAAATGGTTGTCCTGATAATGTAGAAGCTAAATCGCCAATCTTGTCACCCGATAAACCTCCACTTCCTTGAGCTAGTCCACCCGAAATGACCCCAAGCAAAGCACCAAAAGCATCTCCACCATCTTTCCAAAGTTTTGCTTTAATCTTTGCTTTTTCTGCGGGATCACCTGTTGCGTTATCAAATTTTGCTAATCGGACGACATTACTACCAATTAAGACAAGTTTGAGTCCTAATACAACGGCAGACATTGCTAGTCCTACGGTTCCAGCAACACTGGCAATTGCCAACAGCACCGCACCCGCACCCGCCGCCGCCGTCAAAATTGCACCTGCAATCCCTGTTACTAAGGCGATCGAGCCTGCAATCATACCTAAATTTTTGCAAGTCAAGGCAATTCCTTCTAGGACTTGCATAAATGTACCGAGAGGACCTGTACCAAACTTGGCGTTTTTATCTTCAGGCTTAGCTATAGTCTTATAGTCTTCAATCCATTTTGCCCAAAATCGTGGATTGATCGGAGCTAGACCCGCGTTTAAAAGCCCCTCTCCAACGCCTAGAACACCTTTTGCTACTGGGTTAGACGGATCTGAAGCAATTCGCTCATTTATACCTCCTTCACCAAAGTAGCCATCCCTTTGGATAATATCGGCGGATTGTTTTGAAACAAGTGGTTTTGTCTGAATATTCCGATCGCTTGTATTCAATTTGCCAACTTGCTGATTAACGAGCAATTCTGGTTGAGTTTCTAAGGATTTGGGCTGAAGGCGATCGCGCTTCGTTTGGAGATTTGCTTTAATAGAGCTTGCGTCTAAAGCCAAAATGTCACCAGATAGGGTTCTTGGCTTTAATTGCAAATTTGCATCAGTTGAAGAGTTGGCAGCCGATTCTATTTGGGTTTCCCAACTTTTTTGAGGCTTAAGTTTATTAGAGCGAGCGATCTTACGAGAAATATTCTGATCGTTATTGTATTGAAAACTGGACTGAGATTTATATTTAGTTAATGCTTGGTTTGGCTTACATTGTAATGGCGATGCCCCTCCTTGCTGGACAACGTGGGTAAACTCATGAGCAATCAGCTTTTGACCTTCAACGTTGTTGGGATTATATTCACCTTTTTTAAAGAAAACATCTTGACCTGTCGTAAAAGCTCGAGCATTCAGCGATCGATTTAGAACATCTGCTTTTCCATCA
This sequence comes from uncultured cyanobacterium, assembly GCA_963703315.1. Lineage (GTDB taxonomy): Bacteria > Cyanobacteriota > Cyanobacteriia > Pseudanabaenales > Pseudanabaenaceae > Pseudanabaena. The sequence goes on from OY969811.1 coordinate 1,855,477, forward strand.
GTGTGAATATTTACGCCACTAAAGTCTGCACTCATTGCATTTTCCATTTTGAGGCGCAATTGATTAGGAAGCTTTTGACCAGAGCCTCTAGCACTATTAATTGAACTCTCAACATCAGAAGATGCTTCTGTTGAATCACCATCTGATCGCCTCTGGAGCAAAGGCTTCATCTGTATTTCTTCGTCTTCCAGATCTTGTCTTTGAAGAAGAGAATCATCAGCCTTCATTTGTATTTCTTCATCTTCTTCCATGACATCTTGTCGTTGGATAGACTGCGCCTGTACAGGTGAATTAATTTGCTGAACTACTTTTGCTGCCATAGCATCAGCTTCTTGTTCATATTTGTCATTTGGAGCGCCGACTGCTAACTTTGCTTGAAGAGATTTTGCTTGTAGAGCAGCTTGGAGCTTAGGCTTACTAGGAGTTTCTAGAATAGATGAAAATGAAGTGTTGTCTAGGTTCTGATCAAAATTGTTGACTTCCTCAAGATTAGCTTCAGGAGATATTGATTTCTCCTGTATAGAAGTTTGATTAGATTGATCTTGAAGGGCAAAAGGGCGTGACTGAAATCTTGGTTGCACGGACTGAGTTACGGGCTGAGTTGCTGTAGATGAATTGGCATATTTTCGCATGACATAGGTTCTATTACTCATAGCCAGTACCTTCGTGCAAGATGATAGGTTAGTTAGAATAATATCATTGAACTTAGCTGATTTCAATTAAGTATCCTATAGCAAAGCAAAAGTTAGATAGTACAAATCAAAACCCAAGAAATGAGGTGCGGCGCAAAGCGCCGCACCTCATTTCTTGGGTTTTATACTAAAGCCTGTGGCGTGCGCCACAGGCTTTAGTATAGGTTTAAGCTCAATTATCTTACGCAAATTGGCAAGTATCTTCATCGTCATTGCTATAGAAGATGGCACTTGGTTGGGTGAAGTCAGTATCTTCGGAATTGCGTGACATACCCGCCGCAGGATGTTGCATCGATCGCATTTCAAGTTGGTCGTATAAAGTCTTAACTACTTGAAGAATATAACTAGCTGACTGATCGTAGGCGGTTGGCTCATTTAGCGATCGCGCTACTTGCCAGATTGCATTCTCGGCTGTAGTTAAGGATGGATAGGCATAAAATAGCTGTCGGAGTAGTCCATCTAGTCCATGATTGCGTAGGTCTTGCCAACTATCGCGATCGGGGTTAAACGGATAATAGAGCGTCGAAAATAGTAAAATCTTAGCTCTCATAGAATTGGTAAACCGCATTAGTTCCAATCGCAAATCAAACAGATCCTCAGCAATTTTGGGGTCAAAGGGAAGTTTATTTTGGCTTTGAGTAACTTGGCTCTGAGTATCTAAGGGATTTTCATTAGTAGTCGGCTTAATAGGTGAGGCGATCGCCTCCAAACTATCTGGATAAAGGCGTTCTAATTTACTAAGCAATAAGTTCCCAATTGCCAGATATTCCATCGGTTTAGAAACCCTTTGGACTGCTTCATTCACTAATGCCTGTAATTGTCCAAAAGTCGGCATAAAAGAGACTAATTCTTGTAATAGACCAGCCCAATTCACACTATTTAACTGGCGTAAATCGCTCTCCCAGACATCTTGATAGGTATAAAACAACAGCTTCTTGAGGCGCATTTGTTGAGCATCTGTATCAATGTCATGGGCAACCCAAGCGTAAATATCTGAGTCATCGTCAGCATAGGGGTTGATGAGTGATAACTCCTCTTCAGGAAAGCTAAGCTCTTCTGATGAGGATTCCTGACTGATCGCTTTATCTTCAATCGAATTAGTTAGCGAATTGTCTTTTATGGGTTCAAGCGGTGCAACAAGTTGTGCTGAACCAGCATTAATTACGAGATGACTAACTTGATAAGCAATCGGTGGGGGAGTGATAACTAATTGAGGAATAGGGGTGAATTGTGAAGGATTAACCGATTCTGCAACTTCCGAGATTGGTGCTTGTTGATAAAGTTTAGAAACTATATTAAAGACAGTTTTGGCAACAATTAAGTATTGGCGCTGTTTAGGTATAGCAATGGTTTTGACTGATTTGACTAAGTTCGCTTTTAGATCTTCAATGGTTGGATATTGTTGATATAAGTCTTGGAGCAATTCTATAAAACTGAAGTTGTCTAAACGAGTCAGATCATTTTCCAAAATTCCCGTACAAACTAAACACACTAATTTCTTTGCTCTTACAGGATCTTCACTCATCTCAAAGTCATCTGAGATCTCTTCGATGAGACTTTCAATTGGACTTTTAGAAGTTGTGTCAGTATCAAGATTAGGGACTAAATCTTCAAGAAGAGATGGCGTAACGGCACTAAAAATTGTCTGGGCTTGCGATCGCAATAGTAAAGGTTGTAGTGCTTCTAATACTTCATTGGCAGATTGATAACGTTGACGGAAATCAAAGCGCACCATTTTATCGACTATATCTGCTAATGTCGGTGTGACTTTAGCGCGATCGCGCCAGCAAAACTCACTGGTCATCGGATCTTCAGGAATCTGATTTGGCGATAGCCCCGTTAATGCTTGCATCGCAATCATACCGATCGCATAGATGTCACTAGCAAACAAGGTTTTGCCACTATACTGCTCATTGGGCATATATCCTGGAGAGCCAATCACGAGACTAGAAGTATGTCCTAGCTGGCTAATGGGCTGTGTACTCACCTCTTTGACTGCCCCAAAATCAATTAGGACAATTTTGTGATCAACTTCACGACGGATGAGGTTACTGGGCTTAATGTCACGATGGATTACCTGTTGACGATGCACGAAGTCAAGGGTTGGCAAAATATCAATCAGAAAGTCAATTGTGTACTGTTCACCTAAACAATGACCATTCTTGATTTCTTGGGTCAAAACATTGCCCGTAATTAATTCTTGTGCCAGAAAAAACTCTTCGTCTTCTTCAAAGTGGGCTAATAAACTGGGAATGCAGTCGTGCTTACCCAATCGATAAAGTACCTTTGCCTCTTTATCAAATAATTCTCGTGAGAGTCTTAAAATATCCGCTTGCGATGATGCAGGCTTGAGTTGCTTGATCACACAAGCAGGACGATCAGGCAAATACTGATCCTCGGCAATAAATGTTTGGCTAAAGCCGCCGCCACCAAGTTGTTTGACGATCTTATAGCGCCCAGTCAGGGTTTTACCGAGCATAATCATTTCAGCCAGTACTAACAATTAGAAACCAAGATCGGTGGCGTAAAGCTTTAAGTATCTTAGTTTTTAATATTTTGACATTTGATTTACTTACTAGCAAGTTAATATTCACAAAGTGAGTTCGATATAGCCATTTGCGCGACGCAAATGGCTAATCAAATGGCGAAAAATTGCTTCGCCATTTCTTGCTTTCGTCGAACTGACGTTAAAAAGAATGACTACGGCTATAGGGTTGCTATACCTTCGCGATCGCGTTCTAAGAACTGTTTGCCACAATCCTTGCAGAGATAGCGTTGCTTGTTGTGCCGATGACCATTTTTAGATAAATTGGATGAATGACAGTGCGGGCATTTCATTACTTTCATTACTTTTCCTCCTGTTGATTCTAGATGAGGCGTGAGGTAGGCAACCACTAACGCTTTAAGTTCCTCATAGCGGGCTTGTCGCTTGCTTTCTTCGCCTCTCAAGGCTTGCAGTAGCAGAGCGTTGTAACAATGGTTCACAGTCTCCGCAAGCCGCTCACTTTTTTCCGTCGCCAGTTCTGGATTCCACCGTTGTAAAAGAGCGCCATACTGCTGAATCAACTGTTGATTAAAGTTTTCATTAAAAAGTAAAAATATCTGGGGTGCTACAAAATACTGAAGATAGACGACACGGGGCATCGGGTCTTGAAAATAAGTAACATGAGCCTCGACCATCCGATCCATAAATTCAGAAAAGGGACGTTGCGGATCAGCAGATTGCAAAAGCGCCCCATTAATTTTCATGACGCGCTCCATGTGACGCGCTTCTAGGGAATGAAATATAGCTAGCTTATCGGGAAAAAACTGGTACAGGGAACCGATCGCTGTCCCCGATCTTGCGGCAATCATATGCGTTGTGGCGGCTTCGTAGCCAACATCATCAAATACCTCTGCGGCGGCTTTTAAGATTTGCTCAACCCTTTGCTGGCTGCGTTTTTGTTGTGGTTTGCGGCGGAGTTGTGTTTTGAGTTGCGGTGATTCGGTCATAGGTTGCTAAAAAAATATCCTCGAAATAGATGCTTGACAAACATGAAAAAACTGTCGTATTTTAAATATCAAACATGAATAATTAATCACATTTTAACCTATGTCACCGATCTTGCTTGGCGCACCTTGGTTGATTGCCCATCGCTCAATGTTGGGAATTGACAAGCCCTACAAAGTTTCTCTGAATGGTCAGGATTATGTTCTCTGGCAAAATCAGCAGGGAGAAGTATTTGCTCTTAATAACGTCTGTCCTCATATGCAGGCTCCGTTATCAAATGGTTGGATTTGCGAACAGCGAATTGTCTGTCCATTTCATGCCTTGGCATTTGACGGTCAGGGACGGCTATATCAATCTGGGAAAGAATCGGCTCAGCCGCTCGCAACTCCTTTAAAGCTAGAGGTCAAAGGCGACTGTATTTGGACTTACGGAAATATGGAAGCCAAAATTCCTGTGCCTGACTTAATCGAAAAGTTGAGCGATCGCATGACTTTTCTAGGGGCTGCGGGAGAATCAAGTATTCAAGGCGAGTTTTTGCATAATCTGCTGATTAACTACGATTACAACCATCAGAATGGCACTCATCGCGAGTTATTTGGTATTAAAGCAAATCGCATTCCTGTGTTTGAGCAGAATGGCTATTGGGCTAAGGTTGTCCAAGAACTCGATCGCGCCGATGTTACCTTTGATGATATTCGCCGCAATCCCGCAATTCTACTGGCTCCCAAAACCTACACAGGGATCTTGGAGTATGCTTTTCCTTCTCTAACTACCTTTAGAACTGAGTTTCCTTGGGGTGAGCTTTTGCAAGTACACGTTCTTTATCCTGAAACTGCGACCCAGACCAAAACCTTTGTGCTGGTCTATGTGAGATTCAAGAGAAAGATATATCAGCCGCTTTTGCATCAATCAATCTTGAGTGCCGTGGCGACAATTGTGGAACAGGATTCAAATGCGATCGCCACTTCCTATCCGCGCCAGACTGCGAAGATTCGCTTACCCAACGAAGAAATTATGGCTCACGCTAGAAAACTCTATCAGGAATGGTAAGGGAATAATGCGGCGATGGTAGCTCTTAAAACCATGAACCAGAGCGCCCCCGCCGAAATCACATACAGGATAAATCTCAGGGGAATGAAGTTAAAGGAGCAATGTACAGCGCTGTGCATTGCTCGGAACAGGAAGAACCCCCAAGCCGCGACCACATACCCTGAGTCCACCTGACTTGTCTCATAGAGATATAAGGAGATCGCATAAAAGACTATGGGTAGCTCAAACAGATTCTTCAAGTTGTCAGATGGATTCGATACTTGGAGTGGTGATACTCGTGCTAACTCTGGGGGTGTCATCAGTTTCGCATCGAGTCCATTTGAGAAGATGAACGAAAGGCGACGAGCGTACATATAGACCCACACCACCATGGTCAGAATCATGGTCGCAATGAACGGTTGAAAGATAGCAGTCTGATTCATACTCTTCTATTCCAGATTGTTGTCAAGGCATACTAGCAATCGTCGCAGCATCGCTATGAAAGTTTCTTTTTCATCAGCATTAGCAAACTGACTGAGTAAATCATGTTCACTTTTCAATAATTTTGGAATTACGACATCAGCCAATTTAACCCCTTTAGAGGTCAATTGTACGATCACACTGCGGCGATCGCTAGGATCTCGCAGGCGCGTGACAATGCCATCCTGTTCTAAGCGATCGATGCGGTTAGTCGTTGCCCCTGACGAGAGCATGAGCAAACTATATAGATCTGTCGGCTTGAGTTGATAGGGCTTTCCCTGCCGCCGTAGTGTTGTGACCACATCAAACGACCAGACACTCAACCCATATTCCGCCAGAACCATTTCGCGATGTTTTTCGAGCAGACGGGCAATCCTTAGCACTCGCCCAACTATGCCCAGTGGAGAAGTGTCTAATTGCGGTGATTCCTGCCGCCATTGCTCAAAAATGTAGTCGATTTTGTCTTGTTCCATAGGCGTAATTATATCTTGATGTCGAGATAGTTGACAATTATCTTGACATCATTTATCTTGATATAAAGACAAATGATGTCGAAAGTTATTTTTAGTTGTTAGCGATCGCAAGTCGATCCTTAATCCATCACTCAGTTTTTAGAACAAGGCTTCTATCTATTCCCAATCCCTCATTCACCCTTGTTTTGCCATGACATCTCTTCCTTTGAAACACATACAGTCGATCGCATCGCGATATCAAATCTATTTATATTTACTACTTGCACTCTTGAGTGGGGTACTTCTGCCCATTCAAGCTAGTTGTAATGCCCAATTAGCCCGATCTCTAAATTCTGTTCCCTTAGCGGCGGATATTTCCTATATTGTCGGCACATTGGTTTTAGTGGTACTAATCGCGACGCAAAAATTCGGTCATCCTGATTGGTCAGCGATCGCCAAAGCCCCAAAATGGAGTCTGATCGGTGGTGTGCTAGGGACTTGGTATATCTGTTCGAGTACTTACTTCACTTCAGTTTTAGGTACTACTCTGACCTTGGGATTGGTGGTCGGCGGACAGTCCCTCGCAGGTATTATCGTCGATCATTATGGTTGGTTAGACTTGCCCAAACATCGACTCACGCGCAACCGTCGCTTTGCGATCGGTTTATTAATCGTCGCTATCTTCTTTCTCGCACAATCTTAATAGATAGAAATAACAGCGCGAAGCGCTGTTATTTCTATCTTCAAAAAAAATGATTTAGGTAAATATTATGGATATGCTCATTGCTTTGATTGGTGCGAGTTCGGGCGGTAGCTTTTTAGCGATCGGTGCAGCCGCAAATACGCGATTGCGAAAGACTTTGCAATCTTCGATTGGAGCAGCAGCAATTAATTTTGTAGTGGGTTCGCTGACTCTGACTCTCCTAATTCTATTGGGAGTTTTTGGTTCTCAAAATCTGGATCGACTACCTCAAGTTCCTTGGTGGGCATTTTTAAGCGGATTACTTGGTGCTGCCTATGTGACCTTAAATACGATTATCATTCCCAAATTGGGACTAACGACAACGGCTCTAGCTGTGGTATGTAGCCAGATGACTGGTTCTCTGTTGATCGATCAATGGGGCTGGTTTGGAGTAACACCGCATCCGATTAGTCCTGCGAGAATTGTGGCAATTGTATTGTTATTAATTGCCGTAGCACTGACTCAATTTGATCGAGATGATCGCAGACATACCCTATGATTTCTCCTAAAATCTCACCACCTCTTTGGATAGGCATAGCAATTTCCTTTTATGCCTTCATTGCCATTGGCATTGCCGAAGCGGGTTTAGGAGTATTACTTCCTTCTATTTTACGGGAATACAATCTTAATCCAGCAACAATCACACTTCTATTTGTCAGTCAGATTAGTGGCTATATTCTTGCCGCCTTGACCAGTAGTGTAGTTAATAGCCGTCTGGGATTAGGAAAAATGCTTTTCTCTGCTGCCAGTATGCTGACAATGGCGCTAGGCATCTATGCTCTATCTCCCACTTGGTTGCTGATGGTGGCGGCAGGAACCCTTTTCGGCTTAGGAATTGGACTGATTGATGCGGGTATTAATACCGCGATCGCACAAGATGATCACAGCACCCATTTAATTGGCTTGCTCCATGGATTCTATGGTATTGGCGCACTCTCAGGTGCGGCGATCGCGACGACTTTATTAGCGATCGACATGAACTGGCGACAGGTCTATGGAGTATTGGCAGGAATCGTCAGTTTATTGATGGTGAGTGTATTCGCAGCAATTATTTATCGCTATCCATCTCTGACCAAAAGCCAAGCTGCATCCCATGCTCCCGCTTGGCAAAATCTAGGGCGATCGCTACAAACTCCCTTAGTTTGGCTCACAGGATTAATGCTGCTTATCTATGTCGGTTTAGAAGCATCAATTAGCAACTGGGCTTACATTGTCCAAGTTAGCGATCGCCAAATTCCTGCATTAGTTGCAGGGTATAGCATTAGTGCTTACTGGTTAGGCTTAACCATCGGTCGGTTTATACTCGGATATTTCTTGCGATCGCTAGGAGCCATAAAAACGATTAGTATGTCCCTCATTCTGCTGATGATCGGGCTGTTAGCTTGGTGGCAACTACCTGAGCAGTGGATTAGTCTGCCGATGATCGGATTTGCCCTTGCGCCGATCTTTCCTGCTACCATCTGGCTAATTCCCAAACAGTTACCCGCCAGTCTAGTTCCTGCCGCCGTCAGCTTTGCAACCAGTGCTGCGAGTGTCGGTGCAGCAATGATTCCCTCTGGGGTGGGTTGGATTGCCAGTTGGTCGGGCTTAGGGATTATTCCTGTGTTGATGCTACCATTAGCGATCGCGATGATAGTTTTACATTGTGCAAATTCGCTCTATAAGAATATTCTCAAAACTTAATAGCTATCTCTTTTATTCCCATAGTCAATTTAGGGGTAACACTATAAAGATATTGAATTTCCTTATTAGTTGCCACTGCTTGGGGAGGCAAAGCCGATGGAGCAGGTGTTAAATTGATGATCCAGACTGATATAGAGCCGATGAGCATGGGAAGAAAGCCTAATAACAGCAATCGTGGCGATCGCTCATGGACAGATGCAGAAGTCGGAGTTAGAGGCGACGATCGCATCCTCTGGAACTGAGGCGACATTGGACAATTGCGCCAACAAAAAGGTGTATGACATTTTCCGCACTTCTAAGATTAAGCCTGTGGCGATCGCATCATCATCCATAGGGGCGGTGCATCATTGGAAACTCGCAATTCATCGCGCACCACAAATCCATGTCGTTGATAGAATTTTACAGCGCGATCGGTGGAAGTAAAGAGATAGCAAATTTCACCTTGGCGATCGGCTTGTTGTAGAACGGGTTGTAATAGCAAGCTGCCAATTCCTTTGCCTTGCTTACTGGGGGATACGGCTAAACTATCTAGATACCAGTGCGGTGTTGGACAGTCACGCAGGCGATAGGCTTCCGTTTTCGCAAATGCAGCGAGGAGTCGGCTCGTACAGATCCAGCCACTTTTTAGAAATATCTGCAAAATCAATGGAAGTGACTGTAAAAATGACAGTGACTTTGCGTTAGGGGGCAACCAACTCGCAATTCCTGATACTTGCGGTTGACCGAACGAATCCGCAGTATCGCCATACTCTTGATAGCTACAATAGATATGTCCTAAAGGGAAGTTATGACGTATCGTTCTGCTCAAATTATTTTCGAGGATTTCTAGGCGATCGCGCTCATTGGGTATGTGATAGCAGGTTAGGGGATCGCCCAAGAATGTGTCAGCCATCATTTTGGCAGCAATAGGGATTTGCGATTGTTGCAGCAAAATAATTTGCGGTTCTTCGGTTCTAATAGTTTGATCGAAATTGTGAATATTCATCAATGGAATTCCTGATCGTGTTAATTTTTGGACGAAATCTGAATCTTGCCTTGAACTTGTAAATTTGTGAAAGCAGTAACGCGGCGGCTATCCTCTGGACTCAAAAGCACTTTAACTTCAATCACGCGGCGATATTATCAATAGTGGTAAATAGGTTGAGAACGACGGGGATAGCGAGAATATCGATCGCCGTATCGATCTCCATATCGATCAGAACTTCTACAGAGCCTACGGGTTTGGCTTTCTTCTACCCATCCTGTGGCATACTTAGAGCCAAACCTACGTGTAGGTGCAGAGACTTCTAACCAGTTTCCATCTCGTCTAATTACATCTAAATTTGTGCCATTGGGATAGTCAACGATAAAGTTAAAAAAATTGTAGTTTGGATTGGCACGGATCTGAACATTGCCGCCTGCTCCTTGGGCAATAGTTTCACAGCGCCTTGCTTCGGCTTGATTACCAAAAAGTAATAGGGAAGAGGCGATCGCCATACCTAGCAAACCAGTCTTTGGAAGAGCGTTGAGTAAAAATGAAGTGAGCATTGTTAAACCTCCTGAAATATCTTTAAATGCTTGCAAGTAGTGAATGAACAGAAATTAACGAAAAGAATTAGAGCGGTGATAGTCGTAATCAGAAGCTTGATAGACAGAGTTGTATTGTTGCTGATGGAATAGTTCTTCAATCCAGATCCTTACTTCTGCTTCAGAACCAAAGGATGCAGAACGATTAGTATTAGGATCATAGACTTCCCAATAGTCATTACCAAAGCGGTCTTGACGCTGCCAAATTTTGATTTCTGATTGAGAGTTGAAATATTCGACAAGGCGATCGCCTAATCTTCTGAGGTATTCCACGATATTGAAACGTGATGATTGATTATGATCAGCGCTTGATTCCAGTGGTTGAGGGATGGGGGTATTCATGGCGGTTATTTAGTCGTTACTTGCGAATGACTGCATACTAAAGCGATCGCTTTAGTCTCTGAATCCCCTGTTTCGTCTCAGCCGATCGACTCCCCCGATTGGATGAATCAATCGATAAAAAACACCCCGCGATCGCGGGTATTGCGAAAGCCTTGAATGAGGTGATGCTGTGGGATAGCAAATCTAAGTTGGAGACAAATTTATGCAGAGCATCGCAACTCCTGCGCTTTTTAGTCAGGCGATCGCCAAACATCCCTGTCACAATCAAAACTCTGACCTTGAAATATGCCTCAATACTTTCGTGCGTAGAGCTTTACATATTACTTCCACTGGTGAATACTCTGTAGATACAGCCTTAGCAATTCTCGATCATGCATGGACTGCTCAAAAATTAATCTGGAGTCTCAGAGAATAAATAGAAGCAAGAATCTAAGATCCCCCGATGAATTTTTCAAAATCAAGTAAACAGGGTAAAGCCATGAGGCTCAGCCGTATCGTCAAACGCCTAGTTTCTCCAGAGAGTAATATTTCGTCAGAATTTTTAGCTTGGCGAAAACAGTTTTTCGCTGAACGCATTCAACTGATTGCTTGGACGATTTGGGCAGTTTTAATTCTAGTGACAATTTTAAACTTTACAGTTGTGATCCCTAGCCTGAACGCAACGGGCGATCCCAAATTGATGTTTAACACGGCGCGATCGCAATCTTATTTAGAAAGCTTGGTGATTCAACTTATTTGTTTTTCCCTTGGCTTAGTCATTTGCCGATCGCGTTGGGTTTATCAAAATCCTGCTAGGTGTTTTCTGCTCCTCAATGCCCTAGTGATTTTACCGACTCAGATCAATTCATTATGGCAAGGTAAAATCAGCCTCGATTCTTCACTATGGCTAATCTATTATTCGCTACAAGCCTTTATCGTGCCAGTACATTGGCGACTGCATTTGCTTTGCCAGATTACGCCTTTAGTATATGTTTTGATTGCCTTTCTCATTGGTTTACGCGATCCCAATATTGACCTATTAGCTAATTATTTGATGACGGGAGTTTATACAATTGTCCTTTGTGCGATCGCTGATTCGGGAGCATTTCTGTTTGAGCGATCGCGGCGGCGGGAAATGGAGTTAAGGCAGCAGTTACGCGCTTTTATCCATGCGGTATCCCATGATTTACGCAATCCAGTATTAGGTGCAGTGATGACTCTCAAGAGTTTTCTGAAACCTTCTGAATCAATGGCAACAATTCCAATGGAATTACTAGAACAAATGATTGCTAGTGGTGAGCGTCAGGTCGAGTTAGTGAATACGCTTTTAGAAACCCATGCCACCGAGTTACAGGGAGTCGCCATTCATCCACAAACTGTTTTTTTACATGAATTGGTGGCAAGTATTCTCAAGGACTTTCAGCCTTTCTTTGAGCAAGAACGTACTATTGTAAAGAATATCATCCCCCATGATTTACCTTCTATCAATATCGATCCTTTGCAGTTTCGGCGCGTCTATGAAAACTTAATTTCTAACGCGCTCAAATACAATCGCACAGGTCTACAAATCACTTTAGATGCGGAAACTTTTGAAAGTAAACGGCAACCTAAAAAGTTGTTAAGTAAATCCAAAAACCCAGCAATAACAACTTGGATGCGCTGCACCGTCAGCGATAACGGCATCGGTATTCCTCCTGAACAATGCGATCGCCTCTTTGATTTATACAGCCGTGGACGTGACCAAAGGAGATCGCTCAGTCTCGGATTAGGACTATATATGTGTCGCCAGATTATCTCCGCCCACGGTGGTGAAATTGGGGTGATCAGTAGCCCCGAAAAAGGTTCGACTTTTTGGTTCACAGTTCCCATTGTCCAAAATTAGGCTAGAAATTCTTAATAATTACTATGAATATCCATTCCACCAATCATCAATCTACTCACAAAAATATCCGTCTCGCATTATTTTGGGCAGTCTTAGGCGGATTCGGAACCCTTGCAGGTTTTCCCTATATCTTGTCACTCATGCCCACATCGGCAACTCCACCCGTTCCCTTGCCAATTTTGGCGATCGCTGGCGCGGTTCAGTCGGGAGTTGTGATGTTCTTTTTAAGCTGGATTGGCTTACGTCTAGGGCGATCGCTTGGACTAGATACTCCCTTTGCCCGTGCTTTTGTCTATGGTGCAAAATTACCCAAAGTCTCAAAAATAGGACTAAGACTATCTCTAGTTAGTGGCATACTCGGCGGCGCAATTTTAGTGATTCTCGCTTTATTATTCCAGCCTCTCATGCCACAGACATCTACATCCGCTTCCTTAAATATCGATCTCTGGAAACGATTGTTGGCGGCTTTTTATGGTGGAATTACAGAAGAGATTCTCCTGCGATTATTTTTAATGACGCTGATTACTTGGATACTTTGGAAAAGTGGTTTGAGAACGAAAAATCATTCTACAAAATTAGCTTTCTGGATCGCGATCGCGGCGGCGGCTTTAATCTTTGCGATCGCCCATTTACCAGTTGCCATAACCATCTGGACATTAACCCCGATTGTAATTATCCGCACGCTTTTACTAAATTCCCTGTTAGGCGTTGCCTTTGGCTATCTCTACTGGCGCTGGGGATTGGAATATGCAATTTTCTCTCACTTTCTCGCTGGGCTAGTTTTGCATGGCATCGGTGGATAATTATGTATGGTAGGCGATCATGGAATCATCTTCTGTAAACTGCTCGATCGCTTCTAGCATTCCCTCTGAGTATGGCTCTAAGATAGTAGTGCAAACGTGAAGTTCAGCTAGGGCATTACAGAACTCATCGGAGTCTGGACTCGTTGTTTCGAGAATGTTAATGGCTGCAATGGCGCGTTTTAGTTGGGGTTGGTATTCTGCCATGTGACGCTTGAGGCGATCAATTGGTTGTTTATAAGTTGTGTTCATCTTTTGAGTCTCCTTTCTAGTTTTGCGATTTGGTTATGACAGTTTGCTACGGTTTTCTCCCAGTGGGCAATTAACCCTAAATCTTGATTTTCAATTGGCTTTTCTCTTTCTTTTGCCAGTTTTTGTAAATGTTCTTCAAGTGCTTTGTATTGTCCTTCTAATTGAATGCGGTACTTTTTGTTGTCAGTCATTACTTCTGGTGTAGAATTTTAAAGTTTTTCAAACCTGCTTGTGGTGAAATCGCCATGATGATCATCCTCTTATCGTAGTTACATTTTATATCGCTGATCGCTAAATCTACATAGCAATCTCGTCCACGTTATTTTTACTGATCGCGTTGCTGATAAATACGGATACGTCCACGCTGAATTATCCAGAGATTTCCTGTGATGTTCTCACGCTCTAATCCTCCGATTAGAGTCTGAATAGCGTCAGTCAAATCATCTATTGTGGCTCTATTAGGAAGTCTTAACACAGCAATCCCTTTGTATTCAGATGGAATGTATTGTAGAGGATTACTAAAATCTAGATCTAGAGTAACAAGGCAGCGATCTTCTGCTTGGCAAACTTTGATGACAGTTGGATCGGATGCTGATGTTAGTCCTTGTTCAAGTACTGTAGAAACATCGTAACCTGCTTGTTTTAGTTGATTGATTCCTCTTTGACCAATATTCTCGTCTAGTTTAAATTTCATGCTGATTGCTCGATGGGAATATCAATATAACGATCGCTTGACATGGCAGCTCCATAGGCAATGCAAGCATAAATGTCTTCTGGTTGTAGTTGGGGATATTCTTCTAGGATTTCAGGAATGCTAGTGCCACTGGCTAGAAAGTCGAGAATTAGGGATACCCAAATGCGATGTCCACGAATACAGGGTTTTCCAAAACAGATATTAGGATTAATTGAGATTCGGTTTAATAGTTCTTTTTGTTTCATAACTTTATTTTGGGATTATTCTAGACATCTAATGCGATGATCATCCTCTTATCGTGGTTATATTTTATATCGCCGATCTCTAAATCTACATGGCGATCGCTTCTCGTCAAACCTAAACAAAACCCAATCATCGCGTTGGTACTAAACAATCGGCGATCGCCCATTACTTGAGGATGCTGATTATGATCGGTGATCGCTGTCAATGTTACAGAAAATTGCTGACGCTCTCAATCAAAAGGTTGAGATTAAGTTTTCAGCGATCGCGCCTTGAGACGGGTTTGGTATAGTCTCTGTAACCTGCATTTTTACATGATCGATCCCATCCCCAAGTGCTGCGATCAGTTTAGTTCTGCCATTCATTACGTCATCCCAACCTCGCCGAAAACTTTCTATCGCAGGTTCAAGTTCCTGTGAGGTTTTTTGTGAAGGTAGATTTTGAGATTTTTGTTGAATTGGCGGTTTGTGCATTTTGTTGCTTCCTAATAGTTATTTTAAAATCAAATTCTGGAAATGTTGGTATGAAATAATTTCTACACCTTGAAAAGGGTTTAATATCAACAAATCTGCATCACCTGTGACTAGGTAATTTGCATGACCTGATACGGCTAAATCCAAGAGGAAATTATCTTTTGCGTCTCGACAATCTTCAAAATGATGAGTAATTTCAATCAATTCAACTTTTTCATAGAGAAGTGTCACTAAATCTTCAATGGCGATTTCTGAAAAGTATTTTTTAAATTTTGGACGTTTCAAAACTTTAATTAATTCGCCAAATAGGTCATCGCTAAATAGAACGATTACTCGATCGCTAATAATGGCTTGGCTCAGACCTGTAAGTGATTTGCCAATGAGAAAGCTAATCCAAATATTCGTGTCGATAACAAGGCGAAGTGGATTACCTTGCATGATAATTTGCTTGCCTTACGGCTTCAACTTCTTGAGTAATATCTTCTAAACTTAGCTCATCAGTTTGTACTGAACTTAAAAATTTATTGAATCTCACTGAAAATGTGTCTTTTTCGAGCAACTGTAATAATTCGAGCTTTTCTTGTAGGTTGCATTGCGAAATTACTGTTTTAAGTTGAGAAAAGTCTATGGAGATGGACACATTCATTTTTGCCGTCCTACAAAAAATCATTAGCATTTGGATACTGCTAACATTGTACAGCGATCGCCTCTAGTCAAACCCAATCATCTCGTTGGTACTAAACAATCGGCGATCGCCCATTACTTGAGGATGCTCATTGTGATGGGCGATCGCTATCAATGTTAAAGAAAATTGCTGACGTTCTCAATCAAAAAGTTGAGATTAAGTTTTCAGCAGTTATACTAAAACAATTTTAAGTTACACTAAAGCAATATACAATGGTCAGCTTTAGGCATTTATACATATGTCAATCAAATCTGTGAAAGTTGTAAACATATCGAATCTAAAAAAGTTAGAACTCTCAATTAATGATGAAGCGAAAGTTCTAAAAGTCGAAGGGTTTATCAGGGGAGAGAGAGTTTGGACACATCTTCTATCTTATCCAATATCTGAGGATGAGGCTTTAGAAAAGTTCAAGAACAATTTTGAGAGCTAAAAATCTTCTGCAAGCGTATGTTAGAAATATTTTCCGCTTTAACTGGGATAGTAATCCCAGCTTTGATTGCAATAGGAATTCTTGGACTTGCGTTTATTATCTGGATTGTAATACCTCTAATAATAGAAGATCCAAAAACTTGTATTAAGTCGGCTGTCCCTTTTATATGGATTGCTTCAGTAATTTATTATCTTGTTGTCTATGGAAGTTCTATGCTGACAAGTGCTTCATCTTTTATGGGGTTTCTAGCGATTTTTTTTGGTGGAGCTTTCATAGTATCTTGGCTTGATGATTGGTAATGGAATTTAGCAACAGAGAAATTAAACGATTGTATAGACTGATCTTGATCATACTCTTATCTTAGTTATATTTTGCGATACACTAGCTTCAGTCTTTGTTCGTAAGAGAGTTTGGCTTAATATCATATTTATATCTAGCCATAAAACTTTGAACATTTTTATAATCAAAATATTCAATATATTCCCAAGTAGTTTGATAAAATTCAGGCAGTTTTTTATTACTATTTTTATTGCCAATTATATTAAGCCAGTATTTTAGATAAGGCTCAAAATCACTTTTATCTAATAACCCAGATTCAATAGAAGCTTCAAATCTCCCTAAATAGTCAAAGAAGATATCAAAATAATCTCTAATCAAAGATTGACGAGGTGAAAAGTCTCCTTCTCTAGTTGCTCTCAGAGATAGACATAATTCACTATTTATATTGTCATTATCTAACTCGAATTTTATACCTTTTGAAAGTTGTATAGCTCGAATATCCCAATCAAGCATCATCATTACTTTTTGAACTGCTAGGTCTGATCTAAACTCTTTGATTTCTCTAGCTGCGAATTCAGATCTTTTCCATTTTTGCTCTTTTTCATATTGCTCACTACCTCTCCAAAAAAGAAAAAAACCAATGATTGGGGTAATAACACTAACCACTTCTTTGATTAAGATAATTAAATCTTTGTTCTGCTCAGGGAAGTAAAAAATTACAGTGATCGTAACTATTATTAGTAAAAAAATAATTATATAAGTATATTTGTTCAACATAAAAAAGTAAATTTTAGTTGTGGTTTATATTAATTGCTTTGGTAAGGTAATTTTATTTTTGAGAAAATCTAAAATCTATTAAGTAGCTCTCTTTTTTTTTGCTCAAATTCTTGCTGAGTTATTAATCCTTCTTTCATTAGCTCGCCAAGTTGTCTAATTTGATTAGGAATATCTATATTGTTTGAAGCTTCTAGATAAACGGTTTGACCTTCAATGAAAGATTTTTGTTCAATACCAATCAACCATTCAAAAGCATCACTCATAGCAGAAAAAGATCCCCAAGCCTTCCTAATGTCATGAGGATCAAGTAATCTGCAATGACCTGTTAGCTTGTTTTTTTGTAATCGCCAACCTTCATATGAAGTAATTGTGTCCCAGAAAACTTTACCACCCATAGTAGGAGATTCTACATTTGGCATAGAGCCTATATATTCGCAGAATTTGCCAATAACTTGGGGATTAGCAACTAATGTAATAAGTCCTTTTTGTAGCATCTTAAATTTCAAACTCCTAAAACAATAAATGGATATTGATTATTGCCAACTTTTTTGTTGTGAACTTTTCTTACTTCGTAAAATTTGTGAAATCGAATAAATTTCATAGTACTAGATACTTTGAGTAAAACAAGCAGCTTAACAAAAATAATAAATTAAACTGATTTTTAGACAAATATATTTTTCTGGAATCAATACACAATAAGTAATTGGCTATTTTTAGCTAATGTTTGCAGCGATTTAGTCAGGCGATCGCCTAAACATTATTACTTCCCAATGAGACGTTCATACTCAGCGTGCGTACCAATCCAAAACCAAGAAATTCCCTTCTCAACCTCAATTCCCACTGCCCGATATTCCTTACTAATTCTTACTGACCAATACTTCCCAACTCTCTTTAAGTGCAAAGATGGATGCGATGGATTAGTTTTGAGTAACTCATAACTTTGATCGGCAATCTCTTGAATAGTTTCAGGTAAAGCTTTGTAATATCCCCAAAATCGTCTGGTTGTGAAGTGCATTAGATTTGCTTGCAAAATCCATTTTCAAAATCCTCAATCGCTTCCTGTGCTAAAAAATCTAACTTCCCCGACTCAATATCACTCTCTAACTGTTCATCCCAACGTTGATAATCTAAATCCAACAGCCAATCAATAACTTTACGAAATTCGTTAGGAGGAAGTTCTAATATAGCCGACTCAATTTGTTGAATAGTCATCGTTTTAGATTTCTATAGAAAATAATTGTTTGCGCTGGTTAATTTGAGCGATCGCCAATCAATTGTAGCACTTTAATATTTTAGCTAATATTCGTAGCGATTAACATGGCATCGGCGGCAGTTAGCCCACTAAACCCGATCGCAATGCTAATACTGCCGCTTGCACGCGATCGTTGACCAATAGCTTATTCATAATGCCGCGCACATAGGTCTTTACCGTATGTTCACTCAAATATAAAGCCTTGGCAATTTCTGGATTGCTGTAACCTTCAACGATCAAACGCAATACTTCCATTTCTCGATCTGAGAGCGTTCCCTGTGGAATTTGTGGTGTGTTTTTTGATGTAGGCGTGGCAATCTTGACCTGATCCACCACCAACTGAGCAATCTGAGCATCCAAATATGTCGCTCCCTCATGTACGACAGAGATCGCTTTCATTAGCTGCTCCACACTCGTACCCTTGACACAGTATCCATCCGCACCACTAGACAACGCCGCAAATACTTCCGTCCGTTCTGTATGCGATGTCAGCATGATCACCTTCATCTGGGGCAGCACTTGCTTAATCTGTTGGGTTGCAGCAATCCCATCTAAGTGAGGCATTCCCACATCCATCAGCACCACATCTGGAAGCAGACTCGCTGCGGATTCAATCCCACCATAGCCGTCTTCAGCAATACCGACTATTTCAAACTGAGTATTAGCTCCCAGCAAATGTTTTAACCCGACCCGCACCATCGGATCATCTTCGACAACTAGCAGTTTAATTTTTATTGATTCTAATGTTGATTGTTCACTCATATTGCTAGTTCATAATATATGGCTAGGATGTAGCACATTTAACTCTAGATATTTTAGGCTTCGTATCACCATATCTACTAAATACCATGAGATTGAATTGAGATGAATATTAATTTTGATAACGCCCAATGGATTAATCAGCCGCAACACTTCACCATCGGTCATGAGTCAATCACAATTACCACTGAACCTCATACTGACTTTTGGCAACGTACTTATTATGGATTTCAGCATGATAATGCTCCTGCACTTTTACTAACCAGCGATCGCAATTTTTCATTTACCACTAGAGTTTCCTTTAATTACCAAGCGAGATTTGATCAGACTGGTGTCATAATTTACATGGATCGTGATAATTGGTTTAAGGCTTCCATTGAGTACGAAAATACTGATATGTCACGTCTAGGCAGTGTCGTCACTAATCAAGGCTATTCCGATTGGGCAACCACAGATATTTCAACAATTAGTTCCATTTGGTATCGTCTGAGCCGCCGAGGTGCTGATTTCTTGATTGAACATTCACTCAATGGAACAGACTTTAAGCAAATGCGAATTTTCCATCTATCTGCCCTTGGGGATACGGATGCGACTGTTGCTAAACTTGCGCCCACAGCTATACTCGCTCAATCAGTACGATTTGGTGTCTATGCCTGTAGTCCTCTTGACTCTTCTTTTATGGCTATATTTGAGTATTTGAGCCTTACTGATTCCCTATGGATGGCGCATGAATAGGCTATTTTAGGCGATCGCTTAAGTAGCTATCAGAGCAAAAAACTGTGGCGCACACGTAGCGTGCGCCACAGTTTTTTGGGTTTGTACTAACCAACTCCTGCTTTGCTATATGCAACGCTAAAATTTATGCACCTTCGCGCAATTTATCAAGAATCGAACGATCTTCTAAAGTAGAAGTGTCGCTGGTGATTTCTTGACCAGAGGCAAGCGATCGCAATAGGCGGCGCATAATTTTACCTGATCGAGTTTTCGGTAAAGCTTCCGCAAAGCGAATTTCACTAGGACGGGCGATCGCGCCAATTTCGGCAACAACGTGTTTTTTTAGTTCTTTCGATAGCTCTTCACTCGGTTGGCGATCGCCTTCGAGAATCACAAAGGCAAAGATATCTTCACCCTTGACTTCATCGGGCTTACCGACTACTGCCGCTTCCGCCACCGCAGGATGGGAAACTAGCGCTGATTCGATTTCCATTGTGCCTAAACGGTGTCCAGCCACGTTGATCACATCATCCACGCGACCCATGACCCAGTAATAGCCATCTTCATCTTTGCGAGCGCCATCTCCTGCAAAATAAACATATTTTCCATCTTTTGGTGGAATATGCTCCCAATAGCTTTTACGAAATCTTTCGGGATCGCCGTAAACTGTTCGCATCATCCCTGGCCAAGGATGTCGTACTACTAAATAGCCTCCTGCGTTAGATTCAGCAGATTCCCCATCTAGATCGACGATATCAGGAAGAATGCCAGGGAATGGCAGGGTCGCTGAACCTGGTTTAGTGGGAATTGCCCCTGGGAGAGCCGTAATCATGATGCCGCCTGTTTCTGTTTGCCACCATGTATCGACAATTGGGCAACGGCTACCACCGATAACACGGTGATACCACATCCATGCTTCAGGATTAATCGGCTCACCAACAGTTCCCAATAGGCGGAGTGAAGTCAAATCACGAGTATTGGGATGATGTTCTCCCATTTTGATAAAGGAACGAATTGCGGTCGGTGCAGTATAGAAAACTGTTACTTGATACTTCTCAATCACATCCCAGAAACAACCAAGATTAGAAGCTCTCGGCGCTCCTTCATACATTAATGTGGTTGCACCATTAGAAAGTGGACCATAAACAATGTAACTATGTCCCGTAATCCAGCCCACATCGGCGGTACACCAATAGACATCGGTATCCTTGAGATCAAAAATCCATTTAGTAGTGATATGGCTATAGAGGTTATAGCCTGCGGTGGTATGCACAACTCCCTTCGGTTTGCCTGTGCTACCTGAAGTATAGAGAACGAAGAGCATATCTTCGCTTTCCATTGGTTCGGCTTCGCATTTGGCAGAAACCCCTTGTTGCAAGTCATGCCACCAATGATCGCGACCTGCGCTCATCTGGATATTTTGACCTGTACGCATGACAACTAATACATCAGTAACGGTCGGTACGGCTCCATTGGCGATCGCCTTATCTACTTGTTCCTTTAGAGGCACAATCACATCTTTGCGCCAGCCTCCATCCGCAGTGATCACCAATTTGGCTTCGGCATCAACTAGGCGATCGCGCAAAGCTTCCGCACTAAATCCACCAAAAACTACACCATGCACCGCACCGATTCTGGCACAGGCAAGCATCGCGATCGCCGCTTCAGGAATCATCGGCATATAAATCCCAACGCGATCGCCTTTGGTGACTCCTAGTTGTTTAAGCGCATTAGCAAATTGACAAACTTCACGATGGAGTTGAGCATAAGTTAGTGTGCGCGAGTCACCATTTTCACCTTCCCAAATCAGAGCCGCTTTATTTTTGCGCCAAGTAGTTAAGTGGCGATCGAGGCAGTTATAGGAAATATTAATTTTGCCACCATCAAACCATTTCACCGATGGTGGTTGCCAATCGAGAACGGTATGCCATTTCTCAAACCAATCTAGTTCTTTATCGGCAAGGTCTGCCCAAAATGCGGCAGGATCAGCGGCGGCGCGATCGTAGATTTGTTGATATTCTTCTAGACTCTTAATGTGAGCCGCTTGTGAGAACTCCGCCGATGGCTCAAACAAGCGCTTTTCATTTAAAACAGATTCAATCGTAGGTTGAGACATAGGTTTTATAAAAATTATAAAGATTGAGAATTATTAAATTGTGCTTGATTGTTAGGATTAGTCAGCGTTGCTATTTTACCGTTACTCATCTTACCTATAGCAAAGCAAAAGTTAGATAATAAGTAGCTCAGCATAGTTAAAAACCAAAACCAGAGCTTGTACCGCCCGCTACGCAGGCGGCACAAGCTTCTTGGTTTTAAGTTTACTTATGCCTAGCTACTTATAAATCAAAACCCAAGAAGTGAGTTGTGGCGCTTCGCGCCACAACTCACTTCTTGGGTTTGATGGCGGCGCGAAGCGCCGTTATCAAACTTTTATAGTGTCTTTAGAATGAGGGCGACTTTCGGTTAAACTGCTTGATTATTCGTAATGAGTTTTATAGTCAGACTCAGTGATTTCAATGAGTTTAGGGATACCATCATTGCAAAAATGGCTAAAACCAAAACGGATAGCCATTTTAGAAGCTTGTTTAATTGGTTTAGTAGCGGGCTTAGCTGGGGTCATTCTAAAATATGGCATTGGTTGGGTTGGTGGTTGGCGGATTCAAATCTCTAACGATTTGCCCGCTTGGTTTGCCTTACCTGTGATTGGTTTAACTGGCGGCTTTTTATCAGGTTTTCTCATTGAACAGTTTGCAACTGAAGCTTCAGGCAGTGGTATTCCCCAAGTCAAGGCAGCCCTGAGTTACGTTCCCATTGCTCTTAATTTACGGGTGGCGGTTGTCAAGCTGGCTAGCACGATCTTGGCACTTGGGTCTGGACTTGCCCTCGGTCGTCAGGGACCAACAGTCCAAATTGGGGCAGCGATCGCGGGACAAGTGAGCCAATGGATTCCGACTTCGCCCGAATATCAGCGTCAATTGATTGCCGCAGGAGCCGCCGCAGGACTTGCCGCAGGATTTAATGCCCCGATCGCAGGAGTGTTATTTGTCATCGAAGAACTACTGCATGATGTCTCTAGTTTGACTTTAGGAACTGCCATTATTGCTTCATTTATTGGTGGTGTGGTTTCTCTCATTTTGGGAGGTCAAACCCTCCATTCAACTATTCCGACAATCCAATTTACAGCCCAAGAAATTCCTTTTTTACTATTGCTAGGTCTGCTCGTAGGTTATTTTGGAGCATTTTTTAATCATAGTGTTATCGCTGTCACCAAATGGAATCGAAACACCTTTAAAATCGGTCTAGCATGGCGAATTGCGATCGCAGGTTGTTTGTCGGGAATTGCGATCGCGATGTTACCCAGTGATTTTCGTGATAGCTCAGGTTTACAACTATTCTTGGCAATGGGACAGTCTGACTGGCAAATTACGGCAGGAACCTTTGCGGTACGATTTATCCTGACCTTAATTGCCTGTAGTGCCGAGACTTCGGGAGGATTATTTGTGCCTAGTCTAATCTTAGGAGCAGCACTCGGTTCACTAGTAGGCAATTTAGAACATTCGCTGCTAGGTGTAGGGACACTCGCAACCTATGCACTTTCGGGAATGGGAGCCTTTTTTGGAGCAGTTGCTAAAGTTCCGATTACGGCTTTTGTCATCGTTTTTGAAATTACGCGAGATTTTAATATCATTCTGCCCTTGATGATTACGAGTGTAGTCGCCTATCTCTACACCGAGAAATATGCTCCTGGATCTTTGTACACTCATTTATTGGAACTAAAGGGAATTCATTTACAAACAGAAGTAGTGACGGATGGATTATGGGATGGACTGCGCTCTGTGGATGTGATGCAGCGACAGGTAGAGACGCTTTCCAGCCAGATCACTGTCAATGAAGCGATGCAAACCTTTGTGAAATCTCATCATCGGGGGTTTCCAGTGGTAACCAATGATCGTTTAGTGGGAATTATCACGCAAACCGATATTGTCAAGGTCCAAGAGCGTAATCTGTCAGGAGACATCTCCATTGACCAAATCATGACCCCGAAACCAATTACGGTCAGCCCTGAAGAGAGTCTTGCTCAAGTTCTCTATTTGCTCTCTTACTATAAACTCTCTCGCTTACCCGTAGTCGATCGCCATAAACTTGTCGGCATTATCACTCGCAGTGATATTTTACGCGCTCAATCAAAAAGATTACGCCGAGTTAGTTCTCAAATCAGCAAACCTTCTTATCTTGTTTATCAAAGTCGTGGTACTGCCACAGGTAAAGGAAGACTGCTCTTGCCTCTCAGCAATCCTGAAACCGCCCTTTACTTAACTGAGATGGCATTGGCGATCGCTGACAAACAAAACTATGAATTAGAATGTCTCCATATCATTACGATTCCTCAACACCTTACACCATCAGAAACATCTGTTGATTTAAATCAGAGCTTGCAACTCTTTGAGCAAGTTACAAATGCACTCAGAAATCGACAAGTTTCTGTGCATACACAGGTACGAGTAGCCCATGATGCAGGTCAAGCCATTTTAGAAGTATCTAATGATCGCCAGATTGATTTGCTATTAATCGGATGGCATGGTAAGTCAAAATCTCCTGAGCGCATATTTGGTGACACAGTGGATACAGTGGTAAAGCAAGTAAAATGTGCGGTAATGCTGGTCAAATTTAGCGATCGCTTACAAAAAGCTAATCCATTTAACCAAGAATTTAAAAAACCTCAGATTTCCTTTGATCGTTGGCTCATCCCTATTGCTGGGGGACCAAATACTGAAAATGCACTGCGATTTCTTCCTGCCTTGATGACTTTATCTCCCTATCCTGAAATCTATCTCTGTCAGATTTTTTCTCCTAGTGATCAGAAATATAAAACTAACCAGTTAGATAAATATGCAGATTTTTTATATGAATCCCTCCGTTTTTCTGTTGGTACAATTGCGATTTGTGCTAAATCAATTGCCGATGCGATCGTTGATTTAGCAAATCAGCAGCGCAGTGATGTGATTATGCTCGGAGCTAGCCATGAAGGGGTGTTTCAAAAGATTTTGCATGGCAATATTCCCGAAGCGATCGCCCGAAATAGTAATAGAACCATCATCATCTTTCGCAAAGCGCTATAAATCCATCATTTTCAAATATTCTGCTACTGCATTCTCTACAGTGAAATCATAAGCACGCTGTATCAGCAACTTTCGGTCAATGGGATTACTAAGCGCCTTTTCCATTGCATCAGCTAACTCTTGGATATCACCAGTATTGACTAGCCACCCATATTTATTAGCCCCTAAAATCTCATTAGGTCCATGGGGACAATTTGTTGAAATCACTTGACAACCACAAGCTAAAGCCTCAATTAAAACAGTTGGCAAGGCTTCAAAACGCGAAGAAAGAACCAAAGCTGAAGCCTTAGTCATATAAGCATAAGGATTATCAGTAAATCCCAATAAAGATACATCCGATTCTAATTGCAAATTAAAAACTTCAGATTCCAAGCGCTGACGTTCTGCTCCTTCACCTAAAATTATTAATCTAGCAATGTGCTTTTGGCGAAAAATAGCAAAGGCTTTAATCAGTGTTAAAAAATCTTTTTGAGGTGCTAGTCTACCAACTGCTAAAAAGACTGGGGGCTGACCAGTTTGTAGCCAAGGATGCTCAATATTTGCTTGAGACTTAGCAACTATATTGTTATCAATAACGGGATTATAAAGCACCTTAACTGTTCCAGATCTCATCTTTAAATGCTTCTCTAACTCTGTTGCTAATCCTTGAGAAACCCCTGCAACAACATCAGCTTTAGGATAAAAAAAACGCCTCAATAAATTTATCAAATTAATCTTGTTTTCAATATTATCTTGAAAATCAACTTCTAATGAATTAAATGCAATATGTTCTACTAAAAGAATGCGTAAAGGAATAAAAGCTAAAAATTTAGCAATTATAGCAATAACATTAAACTGTACTAATTGAGAAATCAAAATAGATGGTTTTTCTTTTCGGAGATAACCTACTAGAGGAAATACACGTCTGAGCCTAGAATTAGCAGATAATTCAATAATTCTTACTTCGGGTGGGACTTCATTTAGAAAATGACCTTGTTTCTCAAAAACCACTAAGTCTATTGATATAGGATATTTAACAAGTCCTTTAAGTAAATTGACAACTACTCTCTCCACCCCCCCGCTATCAACATTGTGTAGTAAAAAAGCAATTTTAGGGATTTTTTCAGTCATAAAATTTGTAACTATAAGTAGCAATACAAATCAATTTTGCATTAGTCTATTCTTCTTATATTATCTTGGAAAAGACTTGTTTCATATAGGCTTTTTCAAGCAAGTTAGGCAAACAAGATTTTTATCTACTGAGTGAATATACTTATGCTAATAAAATATAATTCTTGAAAATTACAGTAGCTATAGCAAAGCAAGTTTTGCTTAGGAAATAAAACCCAAGAAACGAATTGCGGCGCGAAGCGCCGCAACTCGTTTCTTGGGTTTTGGTTTGTACTAGCTAACTCTTTTTTTGCTATATTACCTAAGATATTTAGGATTTATAGTTCCGCCCGATCGCAATTTGATATGTCTTTAATGGCACACCAAATCGAGAGATATTCACTTTGCTGACAGGTATCACTTGATCAAAATGGGCGATCGCTACATTGGTGAGGGGATAACATTGATCAGAGATGAGGACTGCATTTTTGCCATTTTGTTTAGCGGCATTCTGCAAATTCCAAATCGTAAACTGATGGATTAATAGGCATAGTTGTAGCACTTTCCTTAGTCAACAAAAGCATGGGCAATTCATAAATTACCCATGCTTTTGTTGGCTAAGTTTGGGAAGGAATAAATTGATAGCGCAAAAACAACTCGGACTCATGATGGTATAGCGATCGCAAGGTGAGCTTAGGTAAATCACCACCACCAAAACCATATCCTGAGCCGCTAATAACCGTCATGTTATCCAAACCTCCAACGATATGCGGTGACAAAGTGAGAAATAATTCATCGGCAAATCCTTGAGAAATCAGCGAATAGTTTAACGCGGGACCACCTTCAACTAGAAGCCGTTTAATTTTCAACTTCTCAAATAGAACTTGCAATACTTGTCTTAAATCAATTTGATGATCTTGAGTTGGGAATCGAAAAATCTGTGCTTTTTCTTCTAGCCATGCTGCAACAGGAGTATCTTCTCCAAGTAATACGACTCGAAAATCTTTGCCAGCATCCCAAAACCGATGATCGCTAGGTAAGTCACCTGAATTGGTGATGACGATACCGAGGGGCTGGGATTGCGGAAAATTTTTGTGGCGCTCTTCTAATAATTCGGTTGGTACGGTAGGAATAAAAGCATCTTGACGCAGCGTTGTTCCCCCTGCTAAAACGGCATCAAATTGCGATCGCAACCGCTTCATTAAAAGGCGATCGGGACGTGATCCTAATCCTGTGAGTTTGCCCTTGTAGGTTGTGGCTTTACCGTCAACACTGGAAACCATATTGAAGGCAATATATGGACGCTTGGCAGGCTGATCGAGTTCATTAACAAACTCGACACCTTCAGTCGGAAATGCTAATTCTTCAAAGTTGTAAATGCGATCACTGCGATCATTATTACGATCATCAGCGCGATCGCGTGACGAGTACAAACTGTTATACATAAACCCCAACTAGTAATTTAATATTTGGTAGCGTGGCTTTGCCGCGCTACCAAATATTTAGTTATTGTTTGACCAATTTCACAGGCTGACCATCAGCTTGCAATTCTTTGCCATCGGCGGACAATGTATAGGGTTGTTCGGGGGGAGCTTGAGGTGGTTTTTCACCGTTAACAGATTCAACTTGAGAGACCACCTTGCCATCTTTGATTGTAATCTTGCCAGTAGTCTTAATTTCTTGGACTTCATCCTTGGTGGAAACAGCTTTGAGCGTAGCTTCAAATGTACCTTCAGGTTTAATTGTCCATTTACCTGTCACAGATTTAACGCCTTCTTTCTCAGCGTCAGCTAAAACTTTAGGATCTAAAACAACTTTATATTCGCCTGCAACTTTATCAAGGCTAGCGGTACTACTGCCCTTAGTTGTAGCGGTTTCAGTAGGCTTGGCAGAAGGGGATGCAGATGTGGAAGGAGATGCAGATGCGGTGGGTGCTGCGGTTGTTTTTGTAGCAGTCTCTGTTGGTGAAGGTGTTTGTTGACAAGCGGACACAACGGCAACGCAACTAACAGCGATCGCTGCTAGTAGACTTTGCTTTAAGGAATAGTTGAGAGATTTTTTCACGATTAATTTAGGGAGATAAGTGACAATAAGGAACAGATCAGAGGTTAAGCCTTGAGCGACCTGAATATATGCAAGATACTCTCAAGATACTCTAGGTAATTATTCTTAATAAACCTCTTGCATCATAACCTATAGGTATTGTTATAAAAACCAAACAGAGAGTTGCGGCGCGATGCGCCGCAACTCTCTGTTTGGTTTTCATTCTACTTTCTCTATGCTAGAGGCTGCTAGCCGCTATATACTGTTCTTCTAGATAAATAATTTTTGAATCTTATTTCAACCGATGGTAACTATAAAATCTCAATCCAATGTTCTGCGATATGACATTGTCGGGTCACGGCGCTTTAGTAACTACGGCTTTGCGGTGATTGTTGCCATAGGTGCGTTGGGCTTTTTGCTAGCAGGTATCTCCAGCTTTTTGAAAGTTAACCTGCTGCCCTTTTCCGAACCCTTGCAACTAGATTTTGTGCCTCAAGGTTTAGCACTTTCCTTTTATGGAGTTGCTGGCACTCTGCTAGAACTGTATCTGCTTTATGTCATTGCGACCGATTATGGCAGTGGCTACAACGAGTTCGATCTCAATAATGGCAAAGTCACAATTTTTCGGCGTGGTCGTAGCCAAGATAAAAATATTGAATTTACTTACAAGATTGCTGATGTCCAAGCAGTGCGGGTAGAAATTCGTAATGGTCTAAGTCCCAAGCGATCGCTCTATTTGCGTGTTAAGGGTAGAGGCGATCTACCCCTATCTGAAGTTGGTCAACCAATCTCCTTAACTGCCCTCGAAGATCGGGCTGCGGAAATTGCGAAATTTTTAGCAGTACCATTAGAAGGATTATAAGTATTCAAAGACAAAAAAGCCCTGAAGGGCTTTTTTGTCTTTGAATACTTACTATTAGTATCGAAATTATTAAGGGTTAAAAATGTTGCGTTGGATTTTTAGTTGTTTTTTGGCAGTTACTATGCTGCTCACCAGTTGTAGCAATAGCAGTAATGTTTCTGCAAGTGCATCACCGACTGCATCTGGCTCTCCGACTAGCTCGGCATCACCCACAGCTAGCAGTAAGTCACCGAAGCCGAGTGCTGAAACTACTAAACCCGCTAGCCCCCAAGATCCTCTACAAGCGGCTCTAGCTAAGTTTGTGCAACTTAAAGGTACTGCTACAGTTGAGTTAAAACTAAAATCGGGAACGGTGAAGATTGAGCTTGATGGCAATAATGCACCGCTTACCGCAGGTAATTTTGCCGACTTGGTCAAACGTGGTGTTTACAACGGCTTAACTTTTCATCGTGTGGTAAAGGAGCCAACTCCCTTTGTCGCTCAAGGTGGCGATCCACTCGGTAATGGCACTGGTAACTTTGTCGATCCCGTAACATCACAACCCCGTTATATCCCTCTCGAAATTCTGCCCGAGGGCGAAAAGAAGCCTGTCTATGGCGAAATTTTACCGCCCACTCAAAAGCCAAAACTGCGTCACAATAAAGGTGCGATCGCGATGGCGCGATCGCAGTCTCCTAACTCCGCATCAAGCCAGTTTTATTTTGCTCTTGATGACATTTACTTTCTCGATGGTTCCTATGCTGTTTTTGGCTATGTGACTGAAGGGATGGAATTAGTTGAAAAAATTCAACCTAGCGATCGCATTGAGTCCATGACCATCATCAAAGGTGAAGAAAATCTCAAGCAACCTAAATAAATCCAAAAAAGAATTGCGGCGCGAAGCGCCGCAATTCTTTTTTGGATTTATCTGACGCGAATAATCCTTTTTTCGACAATGTAGCGATCGCCTCTATAAACATTAAAAGGATCATAAACAGTTGATCGAATTGTGGAATAGGGATTTTGGCGAGGTGCTACCACCCGATTCCAAGAATTACCATAGGAAGATGATGGATATACCTCACGTACGACAACTGAGGAATTGACATTACGGTTATAGCCGTAATTATTAGGATAGTTGGGATAAGCGTGACGATAGGGGTTAGAGCGATAGGAGTCGCGATAGGAATCATAATTTCTATAGGTTGGAGTCGAGCCAAATCGGATATTGATCGATACATCAGCCAGTGCCGATCCTACAAATGTACTCATTGCCCCAAGCGCGGCGATCGCTGCAATTATTGTTTTCATAATAGGAATGCTCCTTGAGATTGATATTCACAACATGAAGCCGCCCACCTTTACTTTAACCTATCTCTTATAGCAAAGAAAGTTTTGCTTAGGACACAAAACTAGAAGGCGAGTGGCGGCGCTCCGCGCCGCCACTCGCTTCTTGGGTTTTAGTTGGTACTACCAATAAAAAACCAAAACAGAGTATGCAGTAAAGCTATTTATTGAGTGAACTTTTGTCTCAGGGCGATCGCTACTTCGGGCGTAACCAGATGTCCAATTTCGCCACCAAAACGAGCGATTTCCCGCACCACGCTACTGCTTAAAAAACTATATTCATTGGAAGTAGATAGAAAAACTGTCTCGATATCATTCGCTAAAGTTTTATTGGTATGTGCCATTTGCAATTCCAACTCAAAGTCAGAAACTGCCCGTAAACCTCTGATTAAAACCTGTGCTTGCTTGAGATGAGCATAGGTAACGGTTAGCCCTGTGAAAGTGTCCACATCGACATTATCTAGATGCTGTGTTGCTTCTCGAATCTGAAGCATCCGTTCCTCCATCGTAAATAGAGGCGTTTTGTTCGGATTGCGTAAAACCGCGACAATTACCCGATCAAATAGATGACTACCGCGCTTAATAATATCGAGATGACCAAAGGTAATGGGATCGAAACTACCTGGATAAATGGCAATCAATGCAGTCACCGACTCGCTACAACAGAGAGCGATTATAACAGTGACAGCTTTAAACATAAACCACGCGGAGCGTGGTTTATACCAATGCGAGAAAAATCAAAAACCAAATAAATGGAGGCGGCGCTTTGCGCCGCCTCCATTTATTTGAGTTTAAAGACTATAGGACTTACGCATTGACAAAATAGTAAAGATATGATGATTGTAAAGCAAGCGTTTATCTGATGGTGTTGGAGTGAGAGAACAGTCAAAACCCTCAACAGCTAAGTGTAATTGCAACCTCTACACTTTATATTTGCTGGCTGAACCAAAGTATGTGAGTTGTCTGCGCCTAGCGGAGATCATGTCAGAGTTGAGTCACGACAGTGTGAACCGTTTTTTATTGCGGGAAAATTACACACCCCAAGACTTGTTTGACGAGGTGAAAGGGGAACTTATTTTTGAAGGAGGAACAGCGAGTATTGATGATAGTGTCGTGGATAAGCCTTACCGTGACCTCAAAAGAACAGAGTTATTGGGATACTTTTGGTCAGGGAAACACAAACGAACCGTTAAGGGTCTCAACCTGATTACCTTGTATTACACCGATATAGCAGGAAACGCATATCCAGTGAACTTTCGGATTTATGATAAACAGGAGGGCAAGACTAAAAACGACTATTTTTTAGAGATGATGAGACAAATCCGAGACTGGGGTCTGAAGCCGAATTGGGTGACGGGTGATAGTTGGTATGCAAGTCTTGAGAATCTGAAATTCCTCAGAAACGAGGGGGTAGGTTTTCTAGTTGGAGTTGCCAACAATCGTAAAGTTTCTCAAGAACAAGGCAAAGAAGTTCAGATACAAACCTTGGAGATTACTGATAGTGGGTTAGTGGTCTATCTCAAAGAATTCGGCTGGGTCAAGGTGTTTCGTCAGGACTTCAAAAACGAAGCTCGATATTACATCCTTCACCTCCAAGATTTAGAAGCACTCAAACAACTCACTCGCATAGAGTTCAAACAAGTCCATGACAGACATTGGCAAATTGAATGTTTCCACAGGGTTATCAAGCAAGTTTGTAATATTGAGCGCTTTCAGGTCAGGGATACACAAGCGATTCGTAATCATTTCTTTTGCTCCCTCCGTGCTTTTGCCAAGTTACAAAAGATGCGAATTGATGGCTTAATCGATAATTTGTATCAGGTATCGAGGGATTTATTTATACCTGTCATTCGTCAATTTATCTTGGAAAATCTCACACAATCTGTCTCAGTTTGACTTCATATCTCGCTATTTCTGTCAATGCGTAAGTCCTAGACTACTAGAACCTAGATATTTACCGATCGCTGGTGAATAAATTTCATAGATCATCGTGATTGGTTCGCCCCCATGCCATAGCAAATAATGTCTGCCCCAATAGGTATCGATCTCTGGATAACCAAAGGCATCAGCGAGGTTAGGACTCCGTCCTTTATAAATACCCTTAAGATCCCGATAAAGCTCGGTATATTTTTGATTAAGGCTGACCCAAATGGGCAAAGATGGATCTTTAAGATATTTTTGCATCGTTGCCTCTGACCACCAAGATGTCGCATGGGAGAAGATTTCACCCGTTTGCTGCGATCGCAAAAAGATTTGACGGCGAATCCGAGGCGCAGCGATCGCTGAAATATCCGATGGAGCGTTGTCATCATCATCGCCAATGGGAGTCATCGCCACCACATCCACTGATATTTCTGATTGTGTTAATAGCTGCAAATGGCGGGTTGGTGCGCCATCACCCATCAAAAACATTTGCCAAGTTGGGGACAATAGGTTAAAAGGCAAACCTTTACGAATATCGGCTTCACTACCTTGCCACATCGGTTCTTCGATGCGATTCCATACAGAGATAGAGGGAGTTTTCGAGCTTAGGCTACTTGGAGGAGATGAAAGTTTCATACAGGATTTCTCTTAACAATCCGTAACATATTCCCCATTGTAGTCTAAACAAAAAGCAACTCGCTCCGCGAGTTGCTTTTTGTTCAAGACATTCTCAACAGCCTAATTTGAGCAACAATGAAAATTGCAGGAATGATCCGCCCGTAATTAGTGGCGATCGCCCTCCAACCGAGATCTGCAAAAAACAATCCCCAGAGCGCAGGTGTAATCACGGAAAATACTGTCCGCGCCGCCGTATACTGCGTTGCCGCCGCCGCCATCCCCCGTTTCGCAAGATAGGTAGAAACATAGGCATTGAGCCGCGTTGCGATCGCGGTTCCACCAGCCTTCAACACTTCGTAACCCACTTGATAGGATGCAAAGTGCCATGCCATCTGACGGGCGATCGCCGTAAGCACTGCCGAACGAATCACCGTACTCACCGCGATCGCACTACCACCCTTGACGAGTAAACTCATCGGATTGCGCTGAGCATCAAGGGGCAAGGATTTTTTTAAATCTGACTCCGTAATAGCTGCTTGTAGCGAATCATCAATACTTGAGCGCTCTTGAGGCGAGAGTTTTTTCCATGAGTTGCTAATTAAATTCAGAAATAATTCAGACTCAATATCTTCAACGGTCTGATTTTTAGAATATTTAATATTTAAATGCTGACATACACGTTCTAAAACCTCACGGTAGCTGACATGATCAGTTTTACGTCGTAAAACCGTCAAACCATCAGCAGCTAGAAATCGAAATCGCTTGGCGATCGCCTCAATCAGTTCATCGCGATCCCAGCTTTGTAATTCTTTGATAGGTGGAGTCGCTAAATAATCAAGGGGATTGAACTTGCGCCGAAAGAGGATATCCGCAATTTGGGATAGCTCCTCATCGGTTGCTAACGCTAGCACATTGCTTAATTCGTCCATTGCCCCATCCATTGATTTTTAACGAACAGTATCTAAAGCTTACTTAAGCTTAAGAGATTCTAGTACTAATTCCTGAAATGACAAAGTTATATAAAGAACCAATTTCTTGTAGCGTGGCTTTGCCGCGCCACAAGAAACATGGCTGACTATGAAAATATTATAGGGTGCTTATTAATTGGTGATTTTGGTTATCGGTTTTAAGAACTGCGATCGCGATAAACGTTTGTGGGGTTCGCTTCAGTTAAACTAAAGATAGTTATTTTAAGAAAATTAAGTATATATGCGGTTAAGTGATGTTACCCACCCCAACCAATTGCATGGTCTGACGATCTCGCAATTGGAGTCCATAGCCAAGGAAATTCGGCAAAAACATTTAGAAACGATCGCTGCCACAGGTGGACATTTAGGACCTGGGCTAGGTGTAGTCGAGCTAACCCTCGCTTTGTACCAAACCCTCGATCTAGATCGCGACAAGGTAGTTTGGGACGTAGGACACCAAGCTTATCCCCACAAATTGATTACTGGACGTTACAAAAACTTCCATACCCTGCGTCAAAAAGATGGCATCGCAGGTTATCTCAACCGTCGCGAAAGCGAGTTTGACCATTTCGGTGCTGGTCATGCTTCCACCAGTATTTCCGCAGCCCTCGGCATGGCGATCGCCCGTGACTTGCAAGGCGAAAACTACAAAACTGTGGCGATTATCGGTGATGGCTCGTTGACAGGCGGCATGGCGCTTGAAGCAATCAATCATGCAGGACATCTTCCCAAAACTAATTTATTAGTTGTCCTCAATGACAATGAAATGTCGATTTCCGCTAACGTGGGCGCAATTCCCAAGTATCTAAATAAGCTGCGCCTCAGTCCCCCGATGAAATTTATTACTAACAATCTAGAGGGACAAATTCGCAATATTCCCTTTGTTGGTGAACAGATCAGCCCTGAGATCGAAAGAATCAAGGACAATCTCAAGATTGTGACAATGGTACAAAACAAAGTCGGAGCCGTATTTGAAGAACTTGGCTTTACTTACATTGGACCTGTTGATGGTCACAACCTCAAGGAATTGATCGACACCTTCAAGATGGCGCATACGCTCACAGGTCCCGTCATGGTTCATGTCAGCACTACCAAAGGTAAAGGCTATAGCTATGCGGAAGCCGATCGCGTTGGCTACCATGCCCAAAACTCCTTTGACCTCGCTACAGGCAAAGCGAAACCCTCGGCTTCCAGTAGTAAGCCAAAGCCTCCCAGCTATTCTAAAGTTTTTGCAGATACACTGATCAAGCTTGCTGAGCATGACAAGCGCATTGTCGCCATTACCGCCGCCATGTCCACAGGCACAGGCTTAGATAAGTTCCAAGCCGCATTACCAAATCAATTTATCGATGTCGGTATTGCTGAGCAGCACGCCCTCACCGTCGCCGCAGGTATGGCTTGCGAAGGAATGCGCCCCGTTGCCGCGATTTATTCCACCTTCCTCCAACGTGGTTTTGACCAGATCATCCATGATATTTGCATCCAAGACCTACCTGTTTTTCTCTGTCTCGATCGCGCAGGTATCGTTGGTGCTGATGGTCCTACCCACCAAGGAATGTATGACATTGCCTATCTGCGCTGCATTCCCAACATGGTGCTAATGGCTCCTAAGGATGAAGCCGAAATGCAGAACATGATCGTTACTGGCTTGACCCATCATGGACCGATCGCTATGCGTTATCCTCGCGGTAACGGTGTGGGCGCACCATTGCAAGATGAAGATATCGAGCCATTACCAATTGGTAAAGCGGAAGTATTGCGCGAAGGTAAGGATGTACTGCTTCTAGCCTATGGCTCAATGGTCTATCCTTCCTTGCAAGTTGCCGAACTCCTGAATGAGCATGGAATTAGCGCCACTGTGGTTAATGCCCGATTCGCCAAACCTTTAGATACTGAGTTGATTCTGCCCCTTGCTCAAAAGATTGGGAAAGTAGTCACTCTTGAAGAAGGTTGCTTGATGGGTGGTTTTGGTAGTGCTGTACTGGAAGCTTTGAATGATGCAAATGTGCTGGCTCCCGTTTACCGCATTGGTGTTCCCGATATTCTCGTTGAACACGCTTCGCCAGAGCAGTCTTTCAATTCCCTCGGTCTATCCAGTGGTCAAATCTGCGATCGCATTCTTAATCAGTTTGCCTTTAATAAACAACCTGCAATTAGTAACTAATTAAATGCGGAAACTAAAAATGGTTATGCCATTTTTAGTTGAAAAACCTTGCGGGGTTTGTTTTTTAATTCAGGGAAATGTGACCACACTTCCCTGAATTAGTATCAGGAGAAGATTCGTAATGGCTTATAGTGACTTCACATTAGCGCGAGTTAAGGAAGAACTTGGGTTAACCGTTAAAGAAGGCAAAAGTCTATTTGATAACATTTCCCCAGTAGCTCCCTCTGCATATCTTCAGGAAAGCTTAAAACGCGCTGAGTCCTTTGTGACTTTAGTTAATACTGAGAAAGTGAGATCAGAATTTTTGATTGCACCAATCTTGGGCGAAATCAGAATGCAATTACAACCAGAAATTAGCTTGTTCTCTGGAACTGAGTTTAATGTGGATGCCTCACTAGGGCTACAAGGCTTTTGTGATTTTATTTTGAGCAAATCATCGGAACAGATAGATATTACGGCTCCTGTAATGGCGATCGCGGAAGCAAAAAATGAAAGTATTCGCAGTGGTTTAGGTCAATGTCTAGCAGAGATGTTTGCCGCCCAAATCTTTAATCAACGTCATGGGCAACTATGCGATCGCATCTATGGCGCAGTCACTACAGGCAGTTTATGGCGCTTTCTGATCCTAGAAGATAATATTGCTTATATCGATCAACCTGAATATTTCATTGGCAATGTTGATAAAATACTTGGCATTTTGATGTTGCCATTCGTATAACTATAGCTGCTGCCAATCTTGCCCAAAGCCAGAATTGAGTTGCGCCGCGAAGCGGTGCAACTCAATTCTGGCTTTGTGATTTCTATTTTAAATAAGACTGTTCTGAACTTTGCAAATTGCTTTTAAAACCTGTAATAGCTTTTCGGAAGATTCAGGTTCCATTAAATGTAGTGATGGCAATGGTTGATAAGTGGAATAAGAGTTTTGCTCAGCACTTTGTTGAATGTATACAAACTCGTAGTACACACCATTAGTCGTTAATCCCCATACCGCTTTTTGATTTTCTAAACTCTTATAGGCATAAGTCAGTAATTGCGGTAAACCTTCCGATGCACTGACACTCGTATTCTTTGATTCGATCGCTAAAACCCAAAAAGCAATATCGTTGGCTCGCGGACGATCTTTGTTAATACAGATGAGATCTAAGCGCCCTGTAATACTAATATCTTCATCTTCAATATTAATTCGATCTATTTCCTGTTCCATTCGCATCTTGATCGGCGCACGATAAAATCCTGCTAGCCTTAGTAATGGCAAAATCGACAAGGCTTTGACCATGCCCTCTAAAACTTTTCCATCCGTCAGATAATTTTTGAAGTCATTCCGAATTTGAGTCAGTTCAGAAATTTCAAATTCCGACAATGGCTCTAATTGCAACAAAGATTTAAAAGAGCCATAGGAAAGCTCTTGAAATTTTAAGTAATGATAAACCTGATCTAAGGTCAAGGTACTAGCGTTGAGGACGGTCATTGTTTTTGCCAAAATGCTTAATCTGAATTATAGCTTTTGCCAGTCTAGTGAAGTAGGGGATTATTTCCCCGCCGAAGGCGGGGAAATAATCCCCTACTTCGCTGCTATAAAAAGATTTGGTATCTCTTCGTGCCGCCTAATCTCCTCGCTATTGCAATGCATTAGTGACAACATTAGAGAATTTTTTAAGATAGACAAACCTTTGTAAGAACTTAACTAAAATTCCTACATAATCAATCTCAATCTGATTAACTTTTAGCCAAATTGCAGTGAGATTAATTGCGAAACAGGTAATTCCCAAAAACATCAAAATAAATGTGGGAGCCATAACTACGCCGATGATGTACCAACTAATTACATGGAAAATCATCAGTAAGGCGTAAATAATCGCGCTAGCACTAATTGTAAAAATTTGGACGGGCGATCGCTTTAAAATTGTAAACAAAATCGTTTGTGAAGTGGCGATCAAGTTAGCGGGTACGAGAAATGCACAGATGGCGATGCAGTGCGATCGCGAAAACTCATTTAAACAATGCAAATCGAGCATTCAATTAATCCTTATCTATTCCCTCACAGATTTCTCAAAGATGAGTTAATCCATTGTTACGACTTTGTACACCGTAACATGATCATCTTATTTCTTGAGTATTTGTTACTAATCGCAAGAAAAATAAAAAAGAGGCGCTAAGCGCCTCTTTTTTATTTTTCTTGCGATGTTTTCTGTCTGACAATCCCAAATACTGATGTGTATCCATGCAAAAACGTAGTTCCACCCACAGGACCAATTTCTCCTGAACAGAAAAAGCCACTCAATGGAATTAGCCCAGCGTGTCTTTGTAATAACTCAGAATCAAAGTTTGGCTTTTCGTATAGCCTTTCACCACGACCCATACAGGAAAACATTAAAGCGGCGCTAGGAGATACATGGGGAGCTTCTAAACTTAATTGATTACTGTAATTGACCAAAGCCTCTTCCAAATCTTCAGCCGAAGCTTTACGATCGCGCAAGTGTAGTTGAATCCTTTGCCCTGGACGCATCCGATCGCCCACAGCGATCGCTCCAGAGCGTGGATCAACGCCAATGATATTCCGAATCAAAAAGTCACCCTGTGATGGATTTACCTTAAATTCATTCATCACCACCCCAATAAATAATGAGTGCTGGGCAAGTTCGCGATCGCTTTGACTTAAGTCACCCACCGTATCTTGCAACAGGCTCAGGGGTGGCTTACCCTCTAAACCTAAGATTAAATTACGTTCACACTCAGAAACCTGCATAATCTTGCCAATCGGACGACACCCCTGAGCGACTACAGGATCAATTGTTATGCCTCCCCACAATGCCACACCGAGTAGCCCCGTACGATAAAGCTTATATTTACCTTCTTCATGGAAGCAAAATAACGCATTTGCCCCCATCCCCCCACTGCTGGACAAACCACCAACCTTCACCGCATGGGGATAAGCAAAATCTAGCCCCTGAATTAGATCATTAACTGGGAATGAAAATGGATCGGCAACTAACACAAAACTAGGGGCAACCGATGGATCAACATTGGTTAATTTTTCCCAGCGATCGGGAGAGCTATCAAGATCAGGTAAGTCACTATCATCTAAATGAAATACTCTAGCTTCAGCATTTGGTAAATGCCCTACTAACAAAGCGATCGCGGGCTTGTCTTCAAACTCGCGACCATTACCAACTATGCCCCCACCAGAACAACCAATTAACTTTTTGATTGGCAGCTTATCCGCAAGTAAGGGCAATAAACGAGGGTAATCACTGGCAAAGGCGGTAGAAATAAATAAAAACCCTAAATCGAGCGAGCAATCACCAAGCGCTGAAATAACTTGCTGGGATATATCTTGCACCGCCGCTTCTAAAGATATCTTCGTCGAAAGACTACTAAACCACTTCATACGCCTAACCCAAAATTAAGTTCATTTTTAGATTTGTTTCCAGATATTTACCTATAAATCACTTAAAAATTGCTTAGGTAGACTCTATATCTTTAATCTAAGCTTAATATTTAAGCTTACCTTGCAGCGACATTATTCCCCCATTTTTAATCAAGTCTTCGATCAAGACTTGGTGGGATGCTTAAATCACAGTAAAATATTTCTGGTAAAAATTTTTTGGTAGCAGTTGTTGGTAACTAAGTAAGCCTAATTAAATATAAAAACCTAAAAACCGTGATGTACGCTGCGCGTGCGCCACAATTTTTAGATATGGGTTTTACAGCACCTTCCGATCCAATGAACCACTAGAACTTTTTGAAAGTGTTGCAAAGCAACACTTTCAAAAAGTTCCGAGTTCGGGTTTGAGCGCAAAGCGCTGTAATTATGCCGAGGTACTTAGTTGACCAAAAGACTAGTTGCCAAGTTTAAGTTATATATAGTTTACAAACTTTACAAATACGTTTACAGATACATTTACTTTATTAAACCTAAGTCAACGGAAACAACTATATGCCACAGGATACAATCAGCAGCCTCATCAATTCTTACGATGCTACTGGAAAATATTTTGATCGGGATGCATTGGATACACTCAAATCCTACTTTTCCACAGGAACTGCCCGTTTAAGTGCTTCGGCATTAATCACTGCTAATGCGGCTTCACTAGTGCGAAAGGCTGGTTCACAGTTGTTTGAAGAAGTTCCCGATCTCATTCGCCCAGGTGGTAACGCTTATACAACTCGCCGTTTTGCTGCTTGCCTACGTGATTTGGACTACTACTTGCGCTATGCTTCCTACGCTCTGGTTGCTGGCAATAATGATGTTTTAGACGAAAGAGTACTGCAAGGCTTGCGTGATACCTATAGCTCTCTAGGCGTACCCATCGGGCCAACCGTACAGGGGATTCAAATCCTGAAGCAGCTTGTTTTTGACTTGGTGGGTGACAGCGCTGATTGGCTGGGCGCACCTTTTGACTACATGACTCGCGAACTCAGCGAAAAGAATATCTAAGCAAACAAAAAAACAAAGGAGCGCGATGCGCTCCTTTGTTTTTATTCTTCAAAATGATTTAAGATTGTTAATAATCGCGTAAGCTCGATTTTGTCTAGGAGAGATTTTATATATGGCTTTAGTACCAATGCGTCTGCTGCTCGATCATGCGGCTGAGAATAATTACGGCATTCCTGCGTTTAATGTCAATAACTTAGAGCAGATCCAAGCAATTTTGAAGGCTGCTGACGAAACCAACAGCCCTGTGATCCTGCAAGCATCTCGTGGTGCTCGCTCCTATGCTGGTGAAAATTTCTTGCGTCACTTGATTTTGGCTGCTGCCGAAACCTATCCTCATCTTCCCATCGTGATGCACCAAGATCACGGTAATGCCCCTTCAACTTGCTATTCGGCAATTAAGCATGGCTTTACCAGTGTGATGATGGATGGTTCCTTAGAAGCTGATGCTAAGACTCCTGCTAGCTATGAGTACAACGTTGCTGTTACCTCAGAAGTAGTTAAGGTTGCCCATTCGATCGGTGCTAGCGTCGAAGGTGAACTTGGTTGCTTAGGTTCTCTCGAAACTGGTAAGGGTGAAGCTGAAGATGGACATGGTTTTGAAGGTGCTTTAGACCATTCTCAACTTTTGACCGATCCTGAAGAAGCTGCTGACTTCGTTGAGCGGACTCAAGTCGATGCTTTGGCTGTGGCGATCGGTACTAGTCACGGTGCTTATAAGTTTACACGCAAGCCTACTGGCGAAATTCTTGCCATTAGCCGCATTGAAGAAATTCACCGTCTCTTGCCTAATACTCACCTTGTCATGCATGGTTCTTCTTCAGTTCCTGAAGATTTACTTGCGATGATCAATGAGTATGGTGGTGCAATTCCTGAAACCTACGGTGTACCTGTTGAAGAAATTCAAAAGGGCATTAAGTCTGGTGTGCGTAAGGTTAATATCGATACCGACTGTCGCCTTGCGATTACTGCTGCGGTTCGTGAAGCTTTGGCTAAGAATCCTAAGGAATTCGATCCTCGCCACTTCTTGAAGCCTTCGATCAAGTATATGCAAAAAGTATGTGCCGATCGCTATGTTCAGTTTGAAGCTGCTGGTCAAGCTAGCAAGATTAAGCAAGTTGGTCTTGATGAGTTTGCGGCTAAGTACGCTAAGGGAGAATTGACCCAAGTTCGTCGTCAAGTTGTTAATGCTTAAGTATTAACACAGCTTTTCTAATAAAGCTTGTTTAACAATTAAAAAATATAAGGGACGCAATGCGTCCCTTATATTTTTTGAATATAATACGAACCTCACCTAAATTTTGCTCATGACTTCTTATTCGTTTTCTACGGCTGAGCCAAATAAAATCAATCTCACGAAAAAACCAAAGCTTTTGGTAGTTGATGATGAGCAAGACAACCTTGATCTGCTGTATCGCACATTTCGTCGTGAATTTACTGTATTTCGAGCAGATGGTGGTCTTAAGGCATTAGAAATTCTTGCCCAAGAGGGGGAGATGGCAGCAATTATCTCTGATCAGCGAATGCCTGAAATGAATGGGACAGAGTTTCTCAGTCGTACAGTGTCCGATTTCCCTGATACGATGCGGATCGTGTTGACTGGCTATACAGATATTAATGATTTAATTGATGCGATTAATTCAGGGCAAGTCCATAAATATATTACAAAGCCTTGGGAGCCTGATCAATTAAAGTCAGTTGTCTCAGAGGCAACCCAACTTTATGATTTATTGAAGCAACGTTCTGAGGAGTTAAGCCGATCGCAGGCTCAGAATGTTTTGTTGTCAGTAATTGTCGAAATTGCTCAAAAATCCAATCAACTAGCAGAATGTATATTGCCTTTAGCAAGTGCATTTTGGCAGAATTTTAGAGCCGATGGGGTGATTTTACAGTTGGTGGAAAATGGGGCTTTGACTGACACTCAAGCAATATGTGGTGAAAGTATCTGGGATTTGGCGACAGATCCTTTAGTGGAAACGGCGATCGCTTCGGGGAAATCTCAAATTTCGCTAGCACCTGCACCAACGGATCAAGATCAACAATTCAAAACAAATTTAGCGATCGCCATTACTTTTCGTGAGCAGGTATTAGGTATCTTGTCTCTGCGCTGGCGACAGGCAAATGCGGTGAGCATGGATGATGTTGCCGCACTTCAACAATGTGCCGATGAGGTGGCGATCGCTCTAACCTGTATACGTTACTATGCCCAACTTTGAAGCATCTTTAAAAACCATTAGTCAGACCGTTGATGAGAAACTGCTGGCTTTGGCGATCGCGATCGCCCACAAAGCTCATGAGGGGCAGTTTGATAAAGCGGGTAAGCCCTATATTGCCCATCCATTAACGGTAATGGCGCAGATGGATACGCTGGAAAGTAAGATTGTCGCAGTGTTACATGATGCGATCGAGGATTCTGATCTGACGATTACCGATCTCGTGCAGCAAGGATTTCCTGATTTTATTACGGAGGCGATCGCGGCAATTACGAAGCTCGATGGTGAGATTTATGAAGATTATATTGCGCGAGTGAAGGCTAATGCGATCGCACTAAAAGTCAAGATTGCTGATGTGACGCATAACATGGATCTCAGTCGCATTGCGAAACCCACAGCCAAAGATTTTCAGCGTTTAGAGAAATATCAAAAAGTTCTCCAAAAGTTACAACAAGCCCTGTAATACCAATTCACGAAAGTGTAACAACACTTTCGTGAATTAAAAACCAAACCCATCGCTTGTTATACCAAAACTAAAAATGGCTACGCCATTTTTAGTTTTGGTATAACAAGCGATGGAATCGTGATTGGCTTTTACTTTGCTAGCGATCGCCTTATGATATTTACGGATGAACATAAATACTGAAATCGCGGTTAATGACTGCTCAAGAAATGTCCCAAACTACCCATAGTAAAACCCATAGCAAAAACGATAGGTCATGGAAGTTTTGGCAAGTAGTGCCACTTTATCCCTATGGTCAGAGACAGACATTAAGACAAGAGGTAGTCAAAGACTCAGTTTGGACATTTGACCAGATTCAGGGAATTTTTTA
This sequence comes from uncultured cyanobacterium, assembly GCA_963703315.1. GTDB lineage: Bacteria > Cyanobacteriota > Cyanobacteriia > Pseudanabaenales > Pseudanabaenaceae > Pseudanabaena. The sequence goes on from OY969811.1 coordinate 1,898,763, forward strand.
TGTAGTTGTGCCGATCCGAATGACAGTGGTGAAACTGGCGGTAGGGGGACTGCTCGTATATGCGCCTGTTGCCCCAACTCCTGAATGTATTCGGCTAGTCAATGAGCTTGTCGCTGAGCATGGAGAAGTTAAATACATCATTTTACCAACGGTGTCAGGAATTGAGCATAAGGTGTTTGTAGGACCTTTTGCGCGGAAATTCCCTCAAGCTCAGGTTTATATCTCGCCACACCAATGGAGCTTTCCATTTAATTTACCTCTGAGTTGGCTAGGCTTACCTTGGGGACGCACCCATATTCTGCCCCAAGATGTGAACCAGACTCCCTTTGCCGATCAGTTTGACTATGCGATTTTAGGTTCCGTTGAGCTTGGTCTGGGTAGATTTGCAGAAGTAGCAATGCTGGATAAGCGATCGCAGACTCTTTTAGTCACCGATACCATTGTTGCCATTCCTGAGCAGCCTCCCGAAATTTTGCAAATTGATCCCTATCCCTTGCTATTTCATGCTAGAGATAGTGCTACGGAACCGATCATCGATACTCCAACGAATCGAATTCGGGGCTGGCAACGCACTTCATTATTTTTATTCTATTTCCGTCCGCAGGTATTGGAAACAGTTCCATTTATACAGGCGATCGCCGATATTTTCAAAGCTCCAGAGCGATCGCGCAAAGCCTTTTTTGGGTTATTCCCTTTTAAATGGCGCGCAGACTGGTATCAATCCTTTGAGACTTTGCGTGGTAACGGTCGCATTTTTGTCGCTCCAATTCTGCAAACACTGATTCTCAACCGTGATCCTCAAGCCGCGATCGCATGGGCAGATAAAGTCGCCAGTTGGAATTTTGTGCGGATTATTCCTTGCCATTTTGATAATGCGATCGCTGCTACCCCCATTGAGTTTCGGCAAGCCTTTAGCTTTTTAGAAAAAGATTCTCAATTTAAACCTGCTTTTAATCTACCTGAAGAAGATTTTGAAGTTCTCAAGCAAATTAATAACCTTTTGCAAGGCAATCGCATTATTGTCGAAGCAAAGGACAAAATCTAGAATTAGCAATGCTTTGCATTGCTAATTCTAGATTCAGGCAATCAGCCAACAAGTAAGCGCCGCCGCGATCGCATCTGCCGCATCGTCAGGACGGGGAATTACATCAAGACTGAGTTCTCTCTTTACAGCTTCCTGCACATCACTTTTATCCGCATTACCATGTCCCGTTAATGCTTGCTTAATTTGTGGTGGAGAGAACTCAATCGGTTCAATATTGTGTTGATTGAGAACTAAGACAATCACCCCTCTAGCTTGAGCCACATTGACCAAGTTTCCCATCCGATAAAAGAATAGCTTTTCCATGCCCACCACTTGCGGTTGGAACTGCTCCATCAGCGTATGCATATCTTCATAAATAGTCTTGAGGCGATCGCCAATTGGTGTTTGCTTCGGCGTAACGATAGTGCCAAATTCCAATAGTTTTGGGGAGGCAGGTTTCTCAACCTCAATCAAGCCAAATCCGACAATTGCTAACCCTGGGTCAATTCCTAGAATTTTCATGTGAGTGATCCTAGCACTCAATTGTCTACCCAAACCAAAAGAGAGTAGAGCCGCTACTCTCTTTTGGTTTGGGTGCAAAGCGCTGTAACATTTCTTTTATAGAGATTTTTGTAGAGATTTAGGTGAATTCAATGGCGATCACATTACCGAAAAAAATCATGCTGCTTGGTTCTGGTGAACTGGGTAAGGAGGTGGTGATTGCCGCGCAAAGACTCGGTAATACGGTAATTGCAGTGGATCGCTATGACAATGCCCCTGCGATGCAAGTAGCAGATCATCGAGAAGTGATCTCGATGTTGGATGGTGATGCCCTCGAAGCGGTAGTCAAAAAATATCAACCCGATCTAATCGTGCCAGAAGTGGAAGCAATCCGTACTGAGAAACTGCTGGAACTAGAAGCACAGGGTTACACCGTCATTCCCACTGCCTCCGCCACCAACTTTACGATGAACCGCGATCGCATTCGCGATTTAGCCAGCCATGAATTGGGCTTACGCACCGCCAAATACGCCTACGCCACCAGCCTTGATGAACTGAAAACCGTTGCTGCCGAAATTGGTTTCCCAAATGTGATTAAACCCGTGATGTCTTCCTCTGGCAAGGGACAATCTGTTGTTAATTCTGCTGATGAACTGGAAACAGCGTGGAATTATGCGATCGCGGGCGGGCGTGGGGATACTGCCAAAATCATCATTGAGGAATTTATCAATTTTGAAGTCGAAATTACTCTATTAACGATCCGTCAATGGCAAGGAGAGACTCTATTTTGTGAGGCGATCGGGCATCGTCAGGAACGAGGCGACTATCAAGAATCATGGCAACCTGTCGGCTTAACTCCTGCCCAAGTCAAGGATGCACAGGACATCGCTCGCAAAGTCACCGATAAACTCGGCGGCGCAGGTATTTTCGGCGTAGAATTTTTTATCACCAAAGACGAAGTAATTTTCTCGGAACTGTCCCCCCGTCCCCACGACACGGGCATGGTGACTCTCATCTCCCAAAACCTCAACGAATTTGAACTCCATTTACGCGCAATTTTAGGTTTACCGATTCCCACGATTGAATTACTCAGTCCGTCCGCCAGTGCCGTTATTCTTGCCAGCGAAACCAGCGAAAATATTTCCTTTATAGGTGTAGCGGAAGCCCTTGCGATTCCTAACACCGATCTGCGTTTATTTGGCAAACCCGATTCTCGCCCTTACCGCCGCATGGGTGTTGCTTTAGCCAAAGGAAAAGATGTCACCGAAGCTCGTCACAAGGCAACTGAAGCCGCTGCCAAAGTCAAAATTGTAGATTATCGCTAAAGGAAAAACTGATGACAAGACCTGCCATTCATGCTGGTGAAACCTTAGCAGATGAACTAGGAAGCAACCCCAACCTGTGATTTACAGCAGGTTTCGATCAAAAGAACCACAAGAAATTTTTTAAAAACGTTGCTTCGCAACGCTTTTAAAAAATTTCTTGGTTCGGGTTTGAGCGCAAAGCCCTGTAGGTGACAGGTTGGCGTAAGTCCTATTAACTATTGCCACATCCAGAGAGGCATCCCACTAGTTTCTGCTTCAAACTGGAAACGGGCGATCGCACTCTCTGAACCACTGGGTAAAAATTTACTAACAAAGGTTTTAGGTGGCTTGATCGTAAATACTTTTGTGTTTTTAGGATCAAGTCCTGCTAGCTCTGAAGCCCAGATTCGCGCATCTTCTTCTGTGCCGAGGCGATCGACTAGACCAAGCTCAAGAGCTTGTTCACCCGTAAACACTCGCCCATCGGCAAACGATCGCACCACATCGGGGCTAAGTTTGCGACCTTCGGCAACGGTTTGCACGAATTGGTGATAGCTGCTGTCGATCAAAGATTGGAGAATTACTCTTTCTTCGTCAGTGATTTCGCGATCGAAGGAGAGAATATCTTTGTAAGTGCCAGATTTGATTACTTTAAAGGAAACACCGATTTTGTCGAGCAGTTTCTCAATATTATTACCGCGCAAAATTACACCGATGCTGCCTGTAATTGTGCCAGGGTTAGAGACGATGTAATCTGCACCAACGCCGATATATACGCCACCACTTGCGGAAATATTGCCAAAACTAGCGACAACTTTGACTTTCTCCCTGATTCGCTTGAGGGCGGCGTAGATTTCTTGGGAGTCGCCAACGGTTCCCCCAGGGCTATCGATCCGAAGTAAGAGGGCAGGAAATTTTTGTTCTTCAACAAATTCAAGGGCTTCAAGAACGCGAGTTCTGGTACTTGACCCGATCGCCCCTGTAATTTCAATGCGTGCGATTTTTTTGCGAAATTTACGTTTGAGGAAGCCGAACATTAAGTTATGGGTGGTGAGAATTGCTAAAAGGATCTATGGAAAGGAGCTATGAAAAGCGGTATTCTGATTATATCAGCTAAATATTTCGTAATATATAAACCGCAAATGCACGAGACTGACTTTCGTAGCAGCCTTCAGTCAGGAGGCGATCGCCGTAGACTCAAGACGATCATTGTTTTAATCATTGTTTATGGATTGACAATTGGTTTGCATTTTGCTCCCTGGGGGCGTTGGGTACTACTCGGATTGTTTGGTATCCATGCTTTGCGGTTGATTTTTGCACCTCCTCTTCCTGCGATCGCCCCAATATCAGAATCATCGCAATTAACTGATGCAAATCAAGAATTACCATTTTTCTCTTTACTAGCTTCGGCAAAAAATGAAGAGGCAGTAATTGGCAATTTAGTTAAAAATCTCTGTCAAATTGACTATCCTAGCGATCGCTTTGAAGTCTGGATTGTTGATGACAATAGTAGCGATCGCACTTCCGATGTGCTGAATCTGCTCAAACAAAAGTATCCTCAATTAAAAACCTTACGACGTGGTGATGAGGCTCAGGGTGGTAAATCTGGCGCATTAAATCAAGTTTTAGCTTTAACTAAGGGCGACATTATTGGCGTGTTTGATGCGGATGCTCAAGTTCCTAAGGATGTGTTGCGATCGCTTGTGCCAGTATTCCAACAGTCCAAAATTGGGGCAGTACAATTACGCAAGGCGATCGCTAATGCCACCGATAACTGGTGGACAGCAGGACAATCGGCAGAAATGGCTCTCGATTTGTGTTTGCAAGATTTACGAGTGCGGGTCGGTGGTGTGGGCGAATTACGCGGCAATGGTCAATTTGTCCGCCGTACTGCCCTCGATGATTGCGGTGGCTGGAATGAGCAAACGATTACCGACGATCTTGACTTGACCATCCGTTTACATTTAACTGAATGGGATATTGCCTGTTTAAATTTCCCCGCAGTTCAAGAAGAAGGAGTCTTAACCTTTAAGCAACTATGGCATCAGCGCAATCGCTGGGCAGAAGGAGGATTTCAGCGCTATCTCGACTATTGGAACCTATTGCTAAGTGGCAAAATGGGTTTCGCAAAAACCTTCGATGCATCCTTGTTTTACATCAACCAGTATTTACTAACAGTTGCCTTTATTCCCGACACGATCGCGGCGATCGCCTTGCGGCATAGTCCAATGTTACCGCCGATTGTGGGATTTGCCCTTGCCCTGAGTTCTTTAACAATGGCTTGGGGAATTAGACGCTCCTATCAAGTGTTATGGAGTCAAGCGATCGGGCAAACCATTTCGGGAATGATCTATATGCTGCATTGGATTCCTGTAATTGCCAGTGTCACCCTACGGATGTGTATCTTTCCTAAACGTCTAAAATGGGTGAAGACACAGCATCAAGGTGCTGGTGATAATCTTTTAGAAGAGATAGAACTTCAAGAGATTGCTTAGAATTTATTGGGTGAGGATGGTCGTCGCGAAGCGACGACCATCCTCATGTATTTAGCAGAAATTATAAAACTATGCATGATTGGATTGTCATTGGTGCTGGCATCACAGGCATCTCGCTAAGTTACGAACTGCAAAAGGCAGGCTTTTCGGTATTGCTAATTGAGCAACATCAAAAGCTAGAGGGTGGCAGTAGCCTCGGCTATGGCGGTATTTCCTACTGGTCTGGCACAACCACGCTCACGCAACAACTTTGTCAAGAAGGAATTGCGCGTCAACGCCATTTGTCGGATGAGTTAGGGATAGATACCGAGTTTCGCGAAATTGATTTGTTATTGACGATAGAACCTGATGTCGATCCCCACTCAATTCTCTCGCAGTATGTTAATTGCGCGATCGCCCCAACTTTTTTAACTCCCCCAGAGTCTCATGAGCGTGAACCATTGCTCAATCCACAGGGGATTGGCGGAGCATTACTATTTCCCCATGCTCATATTAATCTCAATTCCTTTGCCAAAGCCCATAGCCAAGCTTTAGAAAGATTAGGCGGAAAAATTATTTATGCCAAAGTTGAGAAGTTATTGATTTCAGGCGATCGCGTGACAGGTGTAACCACTGAGCAGGGTGACTTCCATAGCGCTCAGGTTGTCGTTTGTGCAGGAGCCATGTCTCGCGCTCTTCTCAAAGCATCAGGGATTAATGCCCGAATCTACTATACCCATGCGGAGGCGATCGATACGGAACCCGTTGATCTAGAACTACGCGCAATGGTAATGCCTGCGGATACAAAGCGTTATCAGCTAGAAGCGGCAACGACAAATTCTGATCAAGACCAAATTTGGGACATTGCAGGACAGGAACTATTGCCTCCTTCCGTTGATGCTGGAGCAATTCAATTTGGCGATCGCTCGATTAGATTTGGACAACTTAGCCGCGTGTTAACCGATCCCTACGCAGCGATCGATCCTATTCAAAGTGAAGCTGCTATTCGAGCAAACGTTAGTAAAATCCTGCCTAAAGTTGCCAAACTGAAGGGTAAATGGAGGCATTGCCTTGTTGCCTTTAGTAATGACAGCTTACCTCTCGTCGGTGCAGTTAGGGAATATGCCAATCTGCATTTATTCTCAGGTTTTACAAGTCCGACAGTGTATGTACCACCCCTATCTCAAAGGTTTGCTGCCTACGCAAAAGGTAATCCCGACAACGTAATTCCTTTACTATCTCCAAATCGGTTTATATAGCAAAAAGATGAGTGGCGGCGCTTCGCGCCGCCACTCATCTTCTGGTTTTATGTCATAAGCAAAACTTGCACTTCTATATGAAGATCTAGCTTTACCTAGTAACCAACAAACCAATTAGCATCATGCGCTACATACTAAGCGATCGCGTAATCTTCGATAATCGATTGGTTTCAATTTTCGCATCCTTTAGTAATTCATTCCAATTATCGGGAGGATTACCACTTTCGAGCATCTTTTGGAAAACTCGATATGCATCTGTGCTGCTTTCATAGGCGCGTTTATTACCCTCATCATTGACCCAAGCAAAAACAATAATTTTGTTTATTAGAGCAAAACATTCACCAGTAAAGCTAGACGTGCAAACAGATGTTGGTGAATTAGTAGAAGATTATGATGATCCCAAAGAAAAAATCTTAGAAGATCTTCGTCAGTCTTTAGAAGATGCTAAAGCAGGTCGAGTTCACGATATTTCTGAACTTTGGGATGGAATTGATGTCTAGTGAAGATCCCAAATTGAAGATTCAGTTTACAGATGTTTTTAAGCGTCAAGTTCGAGATTTAGCAAGGCGCTATAGACGTATTAAATTAGATATTCAACCAGTTTTGGATCAACCTAGTTAAGAAAGCTTGGAAAAAAGATCCTTTTTCTTTTATCGAGAAGTTCATTCCGATGTTCTTTAATACAAATCTTAAAGATACTGCAAATAAGGCAGGAAATTACTAAGATAAATTTCATCTTAAAACACAAGAACAATAAAGACGCTTAGTGTCTTTATTGTTCTTGTGATCATAAATCGTAGGATTTTCTGTATTTTTTGTCTTGATTTGCTAAAATTATTGAAAGGAATGAAGAACTCCGCCTCAATCTGACAGGGTATCAAATTCTTTTTTACTAAAATGTCTTAGTACAGGACAAAAAGTTGCAAAAGTAGAGAGGAAGGGGTTTTATAAAAGATAACTACATCATTCGTAAAACCCCTATGAAAGAGATTAACCTATTCCGCGAAAAATTGCAGCAACATCTGCACTGGAATGCAGCAAGACTAGCTTTTGTGTCTATATTCTTAATCGCACTAATGCGAGTAAAGACAGTAAATCTAGCGGAAATCGCCACAGGATTTAGCGGTAAAGCCAAAGTCGAATCGCACTATAAGAGATTACAGAGGTTTTTCCGAGACTTTGAAGTGGACTATGAAAGCATCGCGCTCATGGTTGTAAAAGTAATGCAAATACCCGAACCATGGATAATTTCCATAGACCGCACCGATTGGAAATTCGGTAAGACAGTGTTTAACGTGCTGACACTGGGGGTAGTGCATCACGGTGTCGCCTTCCCCTTGGTATGGATAATGCTGGATAAAAAAGGTAATTCAAACACTCGTGAACGCTGTGAATTGTGGAATCGATTTCTAGAAATATTTGGAGACCGCAAAATCGACTTTTTGACCGCAGACCGAGAGTTTGTGGGTGAAGAATGGTTTGATTATTTGCTGTGTGACCCATGTACCCCATTTAGAATCCGTATTCGCAAAAACACCTTGCTTGACGATGGGCAAAAAGAACTACGGGCTGATGTTTGTTTTCAAGATCTCCAAGTTGGTCAATTGAAAGTGTTGTCCAAACCCAGAAAAGTTTGGAACCATTGGCTTAGTATAGCCGCTATGCGTCTGAAGGATGGCGAGTTGTTAATTGTCACTACCGCTCATGACCCTGATACTGCTATTTCTGACTATGCCAAGCGTTGGGCTATTGAAACTTTGTTCGGGTGTTTTAAATCCCGTGGCTTTTGTTTGGAGTCCACTCATCTTCAAGATTCGGAGCGCCTCTCTAAACTTATTGCTTTGCTTACTCTGGCTTTATGTTGGGCTTTTTCTTCGGGGCTTTGGCTTGCTCAATTAAACCCTCTCAAGCCTAAAAAGCATGGTCGTCTACCTAAAAGCATTTTTCGCCTTGGTTTTGATTCCCTCCGTCACTTCATCTTTGACCTTCACATCAATTTTGAAGCCTTCTTTAACTCCATTAAATTTTTGTCCTGTACTTAGCTAAAATGTATTTACGCCCCATAGCATCGGGGTATTTGTCCTCGTTGGTAAAATAAAACTGTAGTTAATTTAATACTTCATTCACAATTCCATTCACTTTTATGATAATCATTAGGAGTCCTAAACTATGAATTCCGCTCAAGTTGCATCATTAGCTTTAGATATTTTACTCCAGATTTCGAGCAAGGTAGGGGATGGTGCATTTAAAAAAATTGGTGATCAACTTGTTTCTGTTCTTGAGAATAAACTTAGAAGAAAGCTTTTCCCAGATCGTTTACAAAATAATCCTGAAATACTAAAAGAAGTTGAACAGTCTATTGCCCAAAAATGTAACGAAGATGCTCAATTCTTAGAAAAGTTGAAGAATCTAGTGGAAGATTGGAATATTCAACAATCAAAATATGTCAGTCAAAACACCGAAAAAGGTGTGAATATGGTTAATAATATTAGCAGTGGAGGCAAAGCTGTAGGTCAAGAGATTAATAACTACTTTCGTTAATCTTGGAGATACAGATTTAGAAGATACAGATTTAGAGCCATTGACACGATGGCAGAAAGTTACTACATACTTTAAAGCACTATCTTTTCTATCTTTAACACTTCTTCGATGGGCATTCTGGGGATGGAAGGCTGACTACGCATTTCCTTTCTCTGCAATATCTGCATTAATATTTAGTTGTATCAATGGGGAACTTCCTAAGAATATAAATCGTTTACAAAGAAGGCTAAGAAACAAGGAAATTATATTAACTAATCCTTCTCTGGAGCGTATTCAGAAACTTTACCGTCTCGAAAATCAAGGACTTGTATGCAAGGAAGTTATTGATATACTAGGATTAAATGGAGAAAAACTCGAAAAAATTGCATCAGTTCTTCAAGAATTAGATAACAAAACAAGAGAGATTCAACAGGAACTAGAACCTTATAAACCACAAAGATATAAAGATTTTTCTAAACTTCAAGATCGTTCATGGTCTTTTAATAAAAATCAAAATGATTATGTTGAGCTACAAAAGCTAACTAAAAAGCTTTCTAATGAGATGAAAGCTAGCAAAAATCCTGCTCAGATTTTAAAAGACGAGCGTAACACTTTCCTTGAAGACATTAGATCTAAAAAGATAATACTCTCAGCTTCAGGACTAAACCTCGCTTATCAATTTTTTAATTTAATTGCTAGTACAATTCCTGAAATAAGGTTTGATGGTAAATATCTAGGGAACCTTAAAGCAACAAAATATCACTTTCATCCTCAATGTAGGGATTGGCAAAGTTTAGTTTATAGAGTCTTATATTGTGATGACAAGGAGATAATTGTTAGTAATACATCGCAAGATTTCGAGGGCAAGCTTGGGTCTTGTTACTCTTGTCAAGGAAAAGGGAAAACAGAATAGTTGGTAGTAATAGATTTAAAGATTATGATTTAGTCTAAATAACTTACTTAAAAAAATATAGGGATTTGTCATAACCAAATCGCAAAAACAGAAGGAAGACTTAAGAAATGAACATCATGTAGACAACCCCTTGATTGCCTAAAGCATCATATGGCAAAATATACATCCCAAATCAAACGCAAAATTAATGCGATTTTCAGGCTAAACAGTATACACTAAATTACTCTTACTTCGTCCGACTAGTTTGCACACTCAAATATGCAACTAGCAGAATGCAAAAAACAAGTTTTTCCCGTCATAGGCGCACGAGGCTAAGATTTGCTAGGAATTTAACTCGACGCTCTAGCAAAGCGTACCTGTTGCTCTGTAACTACCACGAAATTATTTGGTAACTGCTCAATATAAGCATCTAATAATCGCTGTAAAGCATTGATCTTGTTAGCATTGCGCTCATCATCCAGTCTCAGCAAAACAACACCCCGATGTAGTTTTCTCTCCCAATAAACTTTCTCACCAAAATCCTTATCGCAAGTGATTAAAATCCAACTTTCATCAATAGCTTTTTGAAGAATAGTGTCATCATCAGTACCCCTCGCCTCTTCATAAACTGAGAAAACCTCATGATTCCGCTCTCTTAACCAACGCGCTACCACAACACCAGTATTTTCATCAACTAAAAATCTCACCTAAGCAATCTCCGCTAGAGGCATAAAACTAGCGCTCTCCAAGGTGCGAGAGGCAAATAGTAAACAAGCTCTTATATCTGCTTCAACTAGTCCCTCATATTCTTCTAAAATCTCGCCAACAGTTGCACCATGAGCAAGCAAATTTAAAATATACTCAACAGTTAATCTTGTCCCTTTGATAACTGGCTTTCCAGTCATAACACTAGGACTTGTAGAGATACGAGACAGCAAATTCTTTTCTTTCATGTTCTTTAAACATTTAGTTTAAATAATCATAATTATTCTAACAGTAGCCTAATATTAATCGCCGTCCGACTAGTTTACAAACTTAAATATCCATAAAAAGCAAGGCTTACCCCTCATTGATGCAAGATGCTAGCATGACAATAATTCAGCCTTAGCAAGGCTGATGCTCATGACAGTACAAATTTCTGAATCCCTTACTGTCAGTGAATCAGATTCTAACGTGTGATCCCCATATCTCAAAGCGATTGGTAAGCAAGGAAAAATATTTGCTTCATCTTTTTGATTCTTTCACAAACCAATTAGCATCATGCGCTACATATTAAAAGATCGCTGCTACTAGCTACTGGTAAACATCTCTACGGTGACCAATTTTAAGCACCAAAACCAGTAGTTGACTATCCTGAATAGAGTAGATGATGCGATAGTTCCCAACCCGAATGCGCTAGAGGCTATCTTCGCCTATCAGCTTGACCACACCATCAGGACGTGGAACATCAGCTAAAGCATCGATCTTTATTTTTATCCTTTGCTGCTCTTCAGTGGACAGAGATTTTAGCTGTTTGGCAGCTTGCTTCACAAACTCAATGCGATACGTCATAGCCCAATTTCAGCCTTTAGACTTTCCCAAGAGATAGTACCTTCAGAATCAATAGATGCTAGAGCCGCTTTAGCATCTGCGATATCCTCAAGATCCTCATCAGCTTCATAGCTAACAGCATCTATATTCAAATCATCTTGAGAATGTTTTGCCCTCACAAACAAAAGAAAATCCAACACTTCGCTTAGCACATAATCTGAAGTTTGTTCGATTTCTTGGATTAGCGATCGCCTAACATCGCTTTGAGTAGAAGTTTCTGTGGTTAACATGGCTGCACATCTCTGATATATCTAACCATTTACATCTTAACACCTCTCAAAAGCGCATAACTACTTGCCTTTGATTACCTTCTCCAATCTATGAGCCTTACCTTTTGCATCCCTTAATAGCTCACTCCAATTATCTGGAGGATTACCACTTGCAAGCATCTTTTGGAAAACTCGATATGCGTCTGTGCTGCTTTCATAGGCGCGTTTGGTATTTTCATCATTCACCCAGACAAAGACAATAATTTTACTCTCTAAGTGATATCTAAAAACCAATCGATATTGCTGAAAAAACTTTGCTCTGAACCAGTGTTTATAAGCATCTCCAAGAGTAGAACCCTGTCGATATTCACTGCGAGTAGGATCTTGGGGAATTACTTCAAAGGCTAATTTAGCGATCGCCGCTAAACGTTTGGCAGCATTTTTCTTTTGATAATCCTGCGGATACTTCTGACGTAAAGTTTCAACTTGGGTTAGCAGATCTTCTAATTGATCGAGAAAGAGCGAATGGGCAAATATGTTCCATCCATTGATTACTAACGGCTCAGTGACGGACAAAATTATTCATCCTCATCAGCAAGTGGTGCATCAAGATCAATCACAACTTCCGAAACTAGGGAATGCACTCGACTTAACAAATCAGAGCTAATTGCTTGTATATTTTGGGGATTTTCAGCAATGTCTTGGGCAAGAAAATTGAGGAATTTGGCAATTATCGGGTCATTCTGCTCAACCCGCGAAATTAACACACTGCCGTCAGGTTGGATTGTGTAGCAAATTTTATCGCGTTTACTCAAGCCAAGTGCTTTGCGAATTGGTTCGGGAACTGTGGTTTGATAGCGATCAGTTAAAGTTGATTCTGCGTAGGGAGCTAAGATTGTGAACATAGCGACCTCGAAAAATTAAGTATACTTGTAGCAAAAAAGACTACAGTTTGTATCATTAAAGTAATGCAAATGCATTGTCTCTGTCAAGCCTAAGCTTAATAACCGCAAATTCTATATCTACAAGATTTTTCCCTATCAAAAGCCAACTAGGAGACTATGGGATGACAGTATCAACTGAAAACCGACAAAAAGCAATTCAGCTAGTTGAGCAACTTCCCGAAGAATCTCTAACTGAAGTGATTGATTTGCTTAACAATTTACATCAACGGACTAGTCAAGCTAATCCCTTGCCATCAGATAATTCTGAAGAGAAATTATTACAAGTCATTCATCGAAAAATCTCGCGGGAAGATCAAGATAGGCTCGATTACTTACGTCAACTCAATGAGGGCGGTGACGATATGACAGCAGCAGAATATCAAGAACTGTTAGATTTTGTGTCTCGTATTGAAAAGGATGATGCAGAAAGAGTATCAGCAATTTTTCAATTAGCCCAAATCCGTAAAGTCGATCCACTGAGCTTAATTACCCAGTTTGCGCCACAAAAACGAGGCGATCGTGCCATCTTTAAGACGTTTACTAATTTTGGCTAACCTTCATCCACCAATTTTGTAATTTTTCGATAGGTAGACAATTAGCATCATGCGCTACACATTGCACGATCGCCATGACGCTATAAAATGTAGTGCGAGTTACCTACGAAATACAAGATAATATGCCCCGCCGTAACGACATCCAAAAGATTTTGCTGATTGGCGCTGGTCCGATCGTGATCGGTCAAGCCTGTGAATTTGACTACTCAGGAACCCAAGCCTGTAAAGTTTTACGGGACGAGGGCTACTATGTGATCCTAGTTAACTCCAATCCTGCGACGATCATGACTGATCCCGCTACTGCCGATCGCACTTATATTGAGCCGATTACGCCCGAAGTGGTTGCCCAGATTATCGAGAAAGAGCGTCCTGATGCGATCCTGCCGACGATGGGCGGACAAACAGCACTGAATACGGCGGTGTCCCTCGCAAAAATGGGTGTATTGGAGAAATATGGCGTGGAGCTAATCGGCGCAAAACTGGAAGCGATCGAGATGGCGGAGGATCGCAAGCTATTCAAAGAGGCGATGGAACGGATCGGCGTTGCCATGTGTCCATCAGGCTTGGGGACAACGATGGAAGAGTCCCGTGCGATCGCCCATGAAATTGGTACTTATCCCCTAATTATTCGTCCAGCCTTTACGATGGGCGGCACTGGTGGCGGCATCGCCTACAACCAAGAGGAATTTGAAGAAATTTGTGCCTCTGGTCTGGAGGCTAGTCCTGTATCGCAAATCCTGATCGAGCGATCGCTGATTGGCTGGAAGGAGTACGAGCTAGAGGTGATGCGCGACTTAGCCGATAACGTGGTGATTATTTGCAGCATCGAAAATATTGATCCGATGGGTATCCATACGGGGGACTCGATTACGGTGGCTCCTGCTCAAACCCTCACGGACAAAGAATATCAGCGCTTGCGTGATTATTCGATCAAGATTATTCGTGAAATCGGCGTAGAGACAGGCGGCTCAAATATCCAGTTCTCGATTAATCCCGAAAATGGCGAAGTGGTCGTCATTGAAATGAATCCCCGTGTATCGCGTAGTTCGGCTTTAGCATCGAAAGCCACAGGCTTCCCGATCGCTAAGTTTGCCGCGAAACTTGCTGTGGGCTATACCCTTGATGAAATTTCCAACGACATCACCAAGAAAACTCCTGCCAGTTTTGAGCCGACTATTGATTATGTGGTAACGAAAATCCCTCGCTTTGCCTTCGAGAAATTTCCGGGATCTGAGCCAGTTCTCACCACGCAGATGAAATCGGTCGGTGAAGCAATGGCGATCGGGCGGACTTTTCAAGAGTCATTCCAAAAGGCATTGCGATCGCTTGAAGTTGGTCGCTTTGGCTTTGGTGGCGATCGCGAAGAAACCTTACCCGATCTCGATAAAATCAAATACAGTTTGCGCGTACCGAACCCTGATCGCGTTTTCTCGATTCGTGATGGATTTTTGTCAGGTTTGTCAGTGCAAGCCATTTTTGAATTAACCAATATTGATCCTTGGTTCTTACAAAAAATGCGTGAAATTACAGATGTAGAACTTTCGCTCAAAGGTCGCAAGCTTGATAGCGTTCTCAAGGAAGAGATGCTCGAAACAAAACGTATGGGCTTTAGCGATCGCCAGATTGCTTACCTCACAGGCACAAATGAAGATGCTGTGCGTACCTATCGCAAATCCCTTGGTATCATTCCCTCCTACAAAACCGTTGATACCTGCGCGGCTGAGTTTGAAGCGCTCACTCCCTATCACTATTCCACCTACGAAGAAGAATCAGAGATTTTACCTTCCACTAAGCGCAAGGTGATGATTCTTGGTGGTGGACCAAACCGCATTGGGCAGGGGATTGAATTTGACTATTGTTGTTGTCATGCCAGCTATGCTTTACGGGCGGCTGGTTTTGAGACGATCATGGTTAACTCCAATCCTGAAACCGTTTCTACTGATTACGACACTAGCGATCGCCTCTATTTCGAGCCATTGACTCGCGAAGATGTCTTGAACATCATCGAAGCGGAACAGCCTGAAGGTGTGATTATTCAATTTGGTGGACAGACTCCCCTCAAACTTTCTGTGCCTTTATTGCGATATCTCGAAGAGAATAACTCCACTACCAAAATTTGGGGAACTTCACCCGATTCCATTGATATTGCTGAAGATCGTGAACGCTTTGAAGCAATCTGTCAACAATTGGGAATCTTGCAGCCAAACAACGGCTTAGCGCGTTCTGAAGAAGAGGCAGTGGTAATCGCCCAACGGGTAGGCTATCCTGTGGTCGTGCGTCCTAGCTACGTTCTCGGTGGTCGTGGCATGGAAGTCGTTTATTCCGATGCTGAACTCGAAGATTATATGCGTCGGGCGATCATCATTGAGCCAGAACATCCTGTATTAATCGATCATTTCCTCGAAGGCGCGATCGAAGTTGATGTGGATGCGATCGCCGATCAACAGGGCAATGTTACCATTGGCGGCATTATGGAACATATCGAAGAAGCAGGTATTCACTCAGGCGATTCCGCTTGTTCGATTCCCACTTTCTCTTTACCCGCCGAAGTTCTCACGACGATTCGCACATGGACAATTAGCCTTGCCAAAGCGCTAAATGTAATTGGTTTGATGAATATTCAGTACGCCGTCCAGTTGAATAACAATAATCCCAAAGAGAGCAAAGTCTTCATCCTTGAAGCCAATCCCCGCGCATCACGTACTGTACCTTATGTCAGCAAAGCAATTAACGTTCCCCTCGTTAACTATGCCTCACGCATCATGTCAGGTGCTACCCTTGCCGAACTTGGTTTAACAGAAGAGGTAATTCCCAAACATATCTCAATTAAGGAAGCTGTACTTCCCTTTGCGAAGTTTGCAGGAACCGATACGATTTTGGGACCTGAGATGCGATCAACTGGCGAAGTTATGGGCATTGATACTGAATTCGGTCGTGCCTTTGCTAAGGCTCAAATTGCCGCAGGAACTCATCTTCCATTAGAAGGAACTGTATTTGTCTCGGTCAACGATCGCGATAAGAGCGGCATTTCCACCATAGCCGAAGCCTTTATTGAACTTGGCTTTAAGGTTGTGGCAACGGAAGGAACTCACAAGATCCTGCGCCGTAACAGCATTGACTCGAAGCAAGTTCTCAAGGTTCATGAAGGTCGTCCGAATATTAGTGACGTGATGAAAAATGGTCAAATTCAATTGATCATTAATTCTCCTAGTGGCGAAGAAGCCAAGGTTGATGGCAAGATGATTCGCCGCACGGCACTGGCTTATAAGATCCCTGTAATTACCACCCTCGCTGGTGCTAAGGCAGCGATCGCCGCCATTCGTTCTTTACAAACTGACTCAATTTCTGTCACAGCACTGCAAGATTACGCTTAGCATTCGCATAATTCATAAGATGGTCGGCGACCATCTTATGAATTATGCGATACTACTCCGCTTGCGAGATTCTTTATAGGAAGTCGTCACATTGCGTAACCCCGACTTCACCATTTGCTGTTCTAAAATTGCAAAAAAGCGGCGGCGATCGCTGCCTGTGACGACTGCCTGATTATGTGCCTCCGCCAATGCCACAGGATAGCCATAGCCTTTCTGTACCTGTGCCAAAATAATTTGTAAAGCCTGCGATCGCAGATTCACATCTAAAGCCGTCCATGCGGGCATCTCAATTCGCGCAATCTCTGTACCAACATGGAGATAGCAAAAATAAATCTGATGTTCACCATATTCTTGCAGAATCCGCGCCCGACTTTTCCAAAGAGGACTACATTCTCCTACCTTCAGTAAGCGATGCCATAATGTGCCATCTCGCAATGGTTGCAGTTGACTGCAAGGTGCGGAGTCTAGAGGTTTATCTGCACAATAGGTATGACAATCTGGCTGCTCAAAAGGACAGAGTTGTAACCGCAAAAAATTAGTAGCTTCCGCAGCACGGGGCGCACTAATATATCCTGCGAGGGGAATTCTCTGTACCTTCAATTCATCCCATGCCGCAAGAATATCTGGTAAAAGTTGCGATCGCGCCTCGGCAGGAATTTCATCTAATTCCCAATGTACTAAGCCGCCATCACTAAAGGCGAGCATGGGATGTGTTGAATTGGGAAGTGTTTCTATAGCTAAATTCGCTAATGTTACATTCTCCGCAACTGTGCGCTTAAGTGACATCCATTGTTCCGTCTGAATACCCCATTGACGTGCTTTATACAGATCTTCCGTTTTATAAAATACTTCGGGAACGTTATCGAGTAATGGATAAATCCCAGAATTGTAGTAAATCGCGACTCTGCCGATATTAATGAGATAGCAATAGGCAATTTCATGGCGACTAGGGGCAATTTGTGAACCATCCGTTGCTAGCACTATATGGGGAAGACTCATGGGCGCGATCGCTTGAATTTGCGTTAAGGGTTCCGCAGGTTCCGCACAATTAAAAATTAAGTGATCATGGCATTGGGCAATTTGTTGCTGAAGATTAGCTTGATTTACAATCGCTTGATGAAATAGTGTTTCTGCGCGATCGAGTTTGACTGTCAATTGCTGCGCCTCTCTTTGCAATTGTTCAGACATCCCTTGCATCTGTCCCATCAATTTCTGTAAGTCCAGCATGGTCGTCCCTATACAGGCTGTTGAGGCTTATTTTTGAAAGTGCGGCTCTGCCGCACTTTCAAAAATTTCTTTGGTTTTTAATCTAGCGCAAAGCGCTGTATATGTATATATGTTAGGACTTACGCAACAGCCCTGTAATAAATTACGGGCTAAAAGCTTAAACCCGTTGAAACGGGTTGATCATAGGAGTGTTTTAGTCTGCTTTAGCTGACTTTAGCTTTCAGCCAAGAACTTGAGTTCTTGGTTAGTTTGCGTAAGTCCTATATGTGTTTAGCTATAGCAAAAAAAACAAAAGAGAGTCGCGGCGCAACTCTCTTTGCGCCCAGCTACTTTATGTGCAGATATTTGCATGGCTTTTTCCAAGTTATAGGCTGATCGCAAAATTGGCTATAGTGGCTATAGATATATACTGTGAGTTAAACCTTAGTTTTCACTCTCGTAAATAGCAGCCAACTTTTTCCCCATGCTCTCTGCAAGCCCCGATCTGATATCTCTAGCCCGATCGCAAATTATTTTACTGACCCAAACTTTGGGTGCAGTCGCAAGCGCTATATATATCACCGAAAATGTGGCGGATGGGATGCCCCCAAACCTAATCGAGGTAGCAGTTTTCCCTGAAGAAGGCGCGATCGCTTTGCCTGAGACTTTCTCTGCTGAGAGTTTGCCGATCCTGTCAATGGGGGGTGTGGGTTTGGTGAGACAGCGCCGCTTTGTCCTGCCTTTAATGTATGAAGAGTCAATTTTAGGCTTTTTGATGACAGGAAGGGACGATCGCGATTGGCTAGAGTATGAACAATCACAAATTCAACAAATTGCCAATACTTTAGCGATCGCCTGCGCTCTTGATCGCCGTAATCAATGGTTAGTTGCTAATCAACAACACAATTACGAACAACAAAGTAATTTCTTAGCTTCATTACTCCATCAATTGCGTAACCCTCTCACCGCGATTCGTACCTTTGCTCAGTTGCTATCAAAGCGGATTGTGGCTGAAGATCCTAATCAAAAATTTGTAACAGGTATTTTGCGCGAAACTCAGCATATTCAAGATCTCCTCACGGAAGCCGATCACCCTGCGCCACTTTTGCTCTCTCAAGCTGAAGGTGAAAAAGCACTTTTACCTGCGGCAATGGAACTAGTAGATGTTGATTTGACTAGCATTTTAGAAGCGACTATGAATTTTGCCAGTGCGATCGCTCAAGAGCGAAATATCCTATTTTTATCGAATATTCCATCCTATGTACCGAAGGTATTAGGCAATGAATCAGCGCTTAGAGAAGCGATCGGCAACTTAGTGGAGAATGCTCTCAAATATACATCTCCAAAGGGTTCAGTTTTACTAGGTGCAGATGTGAAGCCTGACACCGTTTATATTTATGTTCAAGATACAGGCGTGGGAATTCCTGAGGCTGATCTACCACGTTTGTTTGAGCGCAATTTTCGGGGACGGCAAGCTGGTGGTGATATTTCTGGTACGGGACTGGGACTAGCGATCGCCAATGAATTAGTTCAAAAAATGGAAGGAAGTATTCACGTCATCAGTCAAGTTGGTAAGGGCAGCACATTTGCGGTTACGCTCAAGCGAGCATAGACAAATCAAAACCCCAAAGATGAGGGGCGGCGCGAAGCGCCGCCCCTCATCTTCTAGCGCAAAGCGCTGTAGTTAAAGTGCTAGTTCTAATAGAAAGCCAACGCGACTATCGTAAATGAGAGGCGATCGCCTCCATTCGATTTTTGTACCTAGGCGTAAATTATTGGTAATCGCGTAGCTAGAAGAAAGCGCCGTTGTACTCATCTCCAGATTGCCACTAGGAGAAGTAAAAGTATGGCTCAAACGTAAATCTGAACTATGGGGCGATAGTACTAAAATTCCTTGTAAGCCGACATCTAATCCTGAAATTTGGGGACGATCTAACTGGTTAAATTGACGATAGCCGACAATTGGCGAAATATTCCAGTAAGAACCTAAGGGAAACACATAGTAGCGAATATTTGCCTGAAGTTCACTTTCTCGACCACTAAACTCAGTCTGATAGCTACCACTCATTGTCAAAGGAGACTGCCCCACAAATATATCTTCAAATCCCACCTCAGCACCTAACGCATGATCTCGTGACGTAATTCCAACTCTTAGCTTGGTATTAAAACTTGGGATATTATGAATATCGTCTAAAAGGTTAGGAGGATTGTCGAGCCAACGTCTCAGCACTGGACTACTCTCAATCACCTGTCGATCAATTTCTAGATCATTAGCTCGTCGTGATAGTTTGGTGTCACCATAGGCTGCGGTGCTAATACTGAAATAGGAAATTGCAGCTATAGCGATCGCCCAATTTTTTGTCATAGTTTTTAAGATGTTGTTTGAGATGTGATTTGAGGCTAACGGTAGGAGATATAGATAATTATGCACAGATTTTCTCATCAGTTACGGTGGATTGCGATCGCCATAATGCCGAAAACAAAAAAACAGAGGCGATGCAAAGCATCGCCTCTGTTTTTTTTCTGGATAAGCAATAGCCTATTTAGCTACAGCTTTAGGCTCGGCTTCTAACTTTGACTTTTCTTCAGGCTTAGCACTTTCTGGTTGAGAGATATCTTTACGAGAGGTAAAGTAATCCCTTAGCTTCTTGGTAGGATTTTTTACTTCAAGAGCTTTATCTGCTTGAACAGGTTCGGGTTTAACAGGTTCAGATTTTGGTGCTGTCTTAGGAGCATCGGGAGTAGATTTAGGAGCAATCACGGGTTTAACAGGTTCAGCAGTAGGTGCAGTCTTGACCTTGTTAATCACGGGCTTCACAGGCTCTACAACCACAGGTGCAGCCTTAACCTTAATGGGGGTAACTTTGACCGACTCAACTGCTGGTGCAACCTTAACGGCTGGTGCAACCTTAACTGGTTCTACTTTAACTGGTGCAACCTTAATTGGTTCAACAGGAGCAGCTTTTACCTTGATGGGGGCAATCGCTTCGGGAGTCGATTTAATCGGTACTACAGGAATTGTGGTGAATGAATTAGGAGACTGTACAGCTTTATCAATAGGTTTTACCTCTTCCTTTTTAGGAGCAGGTGCAGCACTAGGAACTACGGTGTTAGGGACTACTGTAACGGGAACTACTACGTTTGTTGTCTCTTTTACCTTTTCAGGAGTAGCAACAGGGGCAGGAGCTTTAACTTCAGGTGGTGTAACCACAGGAGCAGGGATGACCTCAACAGGTGTAGGAATAACCTCTGGAGCAGGTGGCACATAGTCAGGGTTGGCGATCGCATCGATATTGGCAATCTTTTCACCACTTACCAAACGAGACAGCGTATCTTGACCATTGGGCTGAAAATCGATCAGATGGGCGGTACTGTTAAAGACATTAGGAATAGCATCGCCATCATCCTCTAGCAATTCCAACTTGACCCAGTTTTTACCTTTCTTAAAGCCCTTTAGGTAAATCGGCTCCCAGCGATCGAAGGTAAAGCTTTGACCATCAATAGTTGCGCGAACTTGCCAATCCTCAATCACCGCATCATCTTTGCCAAGTACATGGGGTGGTGTATTTTGCAGATAAAAATCAAGCAAGATTGGCTCCGCGCCATAGGTTCCCACAGGACGGCTATAGGTAAGCAAAGGTGTTTTGGCTTCGGGCATATTTTCGCCAGTTTTGGTCAAAACATGGAAAGTGACCTGTGCGTAGGCTCCTTTGTTTTTGAAACTTTCATGCCAAGGACGAGACGCAAAGGCACGAATTGTATGGGTTCCTGCGCTAAGGTGATCAAAAGTTGTAGCTTCCTTAAGATCATACAAACCTTTGTATTCTTGGTTATCCAAGGTCACATGGATATGAGGACCTAAACCAAAATCAGCATTTTTGAAAATTGGTAAATTCTTGACATCAAACTTGACTGCCACTTGCGTATCATTTAGCACCTCATCAGGTTTAGGGCTAATAATGCTGACCTGTGGCTCGTAGCGATCAAGGAGGCGGCTGAGGCGTTGAATTTCCTTAGGTGGTGAAACTTCGACAATATTGACAGTTTCAACTTTGGGGTTTGAAGTAGTGGCTTTACTAACAGTCTTACTATCATCACCACAAGCTGTAAGGTAAAAGCACAAGGCGATCGCCATTACCAAACTAGATAACTTTTTCCAAGGGATATTTCGACAATAAGCTTGAACTCGCGAAGTCTTTGGCTTGTCTTCGGGTTGGTTAGAGTTTGCGATCGCGCTCATAAAAACTATGCTCAACTCACATTACACAGGCAAATATACCGAAAAATGACCGCGTTGCTCATAAAGAAAGTACACAATTTTATGGCAATCTATGAAAACGCACCTGTAGAAAGCTTTTTCATAAATTGATCTATGCTAAAAGTTGTGTCTTTTCAAATATTTTTAAATATCTAGAGTTGTTTGTGCCAATGCAAGTACGCCGTCAATCTGAATTTGCTCGTCATAAAGGCTATGCGATCGCCGCCCTCACTGATGCGCCCCAAAATATTTTAGAAACAATTGTCTGGTATAAGGAGCGTGAAGTTGCCCAGATGTACGCCAACGACTCACTAGATGCATTGAAGTCAAAACTGGCAAATGTCCAGCCGCCCAAAGATTTTTATGGTAGTTTGCAAAATTCTCGCACCAAACCTGCGCTGATCGCTGAAGTCAAAAAAGCCTCGCCTAGCAAAGGTGTATTTCGTGAAGATTTTGATCCTGTAGCGATCGCTAAGTCCTACGAAATTGGCGGCGCGAGTTGCCTCTCAGTATTGACGGACTCAGAATTTTTTCAAGGCGGCTTTGAAAATCTGCAACTAGTGCGCCAAGTCGTTGATTTACCCTTAATTTGTAAAGAATTTATTATTGACCCCTATCAAATCTATCTGGGGCGATCGCACGGTGCTGATGCAGTTTTATTGATTGCGGCGATTCTCACTGATGCGGAGTTAAGCGAATTCCAAGCCTTGATTCATCAATTAGGGATGACGGCTCTAGTGGAAGTGCATACACAAGAGGAATTAGATCGAGTTTTACAAATTCCTGATGTACGTTTAATCGGCATTAATAACCGCAATTTAGAAAATTTCGTAGTAGAACTTGAACAGACTAAAGTTTTAATGGATAAGCTAGATCCAGCCATTAGAAATAAATATCTCTGGGTCAGTGAATCTGGTATTTACACCCGTCAAGATTTAGATTTTGTGCAAAATTGTGGTGCAAGTGCGGTATTGGTAGGCGAGTCTTTAATTAAGCAAGCAAATATTGAAGAAGCCGTTAAGAATTTGCTCCTTCCTTCCCAGTGAATAATTAGTGGTGTGCGGCTAAGCCGCACACCACTAAACCCTTTTTTAAGGGTGCGGCTTAGCCGCACCCTTAAAAACTTAGCGTAAGCGCATAATCTCATTGACCCAACGGAGGCGTTCGGCATGGGTGAGGTTGAAAATATCTTCCCTTGACCAATGGAAGTAAAAAGCAATGAAGGCTACCTCTTCATACAACCGATCCGAGGGGTAGCCTATGATTCCCCCAATGTAGTTACATTATGAGGCTGTAATTGACTAAATAAGTCTTGTAAATACAGAAAATCAGGCAAAAATAACTGCTCTAGATATTCTGGTGTAACTTTGGTTAAGTTTCCTAATTTGGCGATCGCCTGAGCTAGTAATAAAAATACAAGATCGGTATGAGGATGGAGAGGAGATAAATCCTGCACAATCAATTCATCTTTAGCCGTTAACAGTTTCATCTTGCCCTGATCATGTAATTCACCATTAACGATGAATCCTTTTGGTAATCTAAACTCAAATTCTTTGTTCATAATTAACAGAAGTAGCGTACTGATAATGTAACGTGCGAAGTTGCTAAGACCCTCACCCCTAGCCCCTCTCCCAAAAAGGGAGAGGGGAACAAGAAAAACATCTTACTCCCCTTCTCCCTTTCTGGGAGAAGGGGGTGGGGGATGAGGGCAGTTTTTAATTTCGTAAACCATTGATAATGTAACGTTACATTATCAATGGTTTATTTTTGACTTGGTGGAACTTCTGATGGTGAGAGTGTCCCCCCCGATCGCTGATTGGCTGAATTAGGAATTAATGGAGAATCGATCGCAGGTACTTCAGGAGGCAAGACAATCGGTGGGGTTTCCTCTGACTTAGGCGCAGGGGGCGGCGCGATCGTTTGGACAATAAAAGAACGCATCACAATTTGACCATCGGGATTTGTAACTTGCAGCGTATAGGTTACTTCTGCGGATTTAGGACTGAGAGGAATAGCTAGTTGACCAACGGCGGCAATATTACCAGGGGCAGGAAGTAAATCAATTTTTGCTGCTGCGGAAGCTTCCACTTTCCAAGCTAGAGTCAAAATTGTGGGTATGTCTGGATTGAGATTGAAGGAATATTGCGGTAAGGCATCTTGTCCATTGACCTTGAGTTCGAGAATCTTGGCAGGATAAGGAGCAATTTTCGTGATCTCGGTTTTTCGGGTTACAGGAACCGCTTTAGGATCGGTGGGAGGTTTACTCGGTACGATCGCTAATTCAAAAATGTAATTGCCCGATGCCTTCGCTTCCGTAGGGACATTTTTGCAGATCAGTTCATCGTTAGTGCTTGTGCAGTAGGGGCGCAGCGATCGCGGTAAATCTTCGGTGATTAGATAGCGCAGAGGCGGACTCTTTACTTCTCCTTCAGGCGATCGCCCCACTAGAGTTAATTCTTTAACTTGACTTAGATTTGAGATGCGCCAGTTTAGCCTTACTTCATTATCTAGATCGGGCTTTGGTTGGGCTATACCTAACTTCACTGCACCTTTCGCAATACCCACCGATGTGAAAAATACTTGTTTGTCTAAGGCGAACTCATCGGTTCTATTAGTAGCATTAGTCGTAGTACTAGTCGGTGCTGAAGCAGGAGTATTATTATTCGCATTGCTGGGATTGTTTGCGTCAGAGGATGCAGGAGAATTTTCTGAGGGCTTTGCTTGGGTAGTGGCAGTTACCACCGTAGGTAAAACTGGCTTGGATTCTGTATATAGAGGTTTGGTCGATGCTAGTTCTAAAATCTGGGCTTGTGGCACAGGTTCCACAAGAATTTTTGTAGTTTTGAGCGGTGGGATTTTGCCAGTTTTAGGATTGTTAGAGGCTAAGTTCATCTGAAAAGTATACTGACTGGGCTTACGCGCATCAGTTGGTACATTTTGACATAGCAACTCGCGATCAATTACACAATATTCCTTCAATTCCGATGGAATGCCCTTGCTAAAGTTATATACAACAGGCTGACTGAGAACTTTGTCATCATCAGATAGTCCTTCTACGCGAATTTCGCGCACTAGTTCAGGATTGCTAATCCGCCAGCGTAAACGGATGGCTTCGTTAGAAACTTCTTTATAGGTCGATGATTCAGAAGTGAATTCCACTACTTGCGGCACATCGGGCGGACGGAAAAAGAACCACCAAATCAAAAAGATGATAAGACCAATTAATCCCAAAATGCCGATCAGAACTAAAACAAACTGCCACCAAGGACGAGCAGGCATGAGCAAGTTACCGATGTAGCGATCGTTGGGAATTACGATCCCCTGCTTATCTTCCACTTCGACAATAAAGTTCAGATAGCGATCGCTTAAAAACCGAGGCTTACATTTTTTCGTGGTCTGAACTTCTATATTTGTCCTTGCCGTTCCATAGGGAGCAATTTTAATTTCTTCAGTAGTCAAGGTATAGAGCAACATTCCATCTTGTTCAGAGCTACTAGCTCTAAGAACTAATTCGCGGGCGATATTGCCATGACTTTTAAAACGCATTTCATACAGAGAAGGCTGATTCTCCACCCGCGTTAGTAATGTCACTAACTGAATATCAAGCTGATATGTGGGCAAAATCTCAAAGTAAGCAATATCTAGTAATGCTAAATCTGGATTATTAGCGGAATGGACGCGAATTGTTGGAGCATAAATTCCTGCCCACACATCTAAGGGAGGCTTAAAAATCAGTGTAATCTGTCCTTGGGTATTAGGGTTAAGTGGTAAACCTTCGGCAGCTTCCACAACTCCTACTAGGGCTAAGCCTTCAGGATAGTAAATTGAGAACCATTTAGGATCTAGATCAGGTATAGTTACCCGAAAACGATCAACCCGTTCGGAGCGGTTGCTCACTAAGATGAGAAGCTGCCAAATTTCACCCGATCGCATTTGATGGGGATTACTTGAAGAACTGCGCGGTTGGGTAATAAAAGTAGGATCATTAACCCTAATTACTTCTTGAATCGATGGCAGGACAATTACGCGACCTTTGTATTGAATCGGCGTATGTTCTGGATAATGCTGAGGTGCATCGATAATTAAGGTGTAATTATATTCATCAGCAGGGGTAGTCGGCGGTACTTGAATCAGAAATACAACTTCGCAACTCTGCCCAATGCTTAGGGCTAAACTCTCTGATGGCAGCGCACACCAAGGATAAATTGAGCTAGAGTCTTGATCGAGCGCGACACTAATCACCGCACTGCGATCGCCCTGATTGGTAACGGTGACGCATAATTCAAAACTTTCGCCTGTAGCGATCGAGACTGTACTCGATGGGTTCAGGATGATCGATAGGGGTCGTAGTGATACCGATGCCGATGACGCATCAAAATTTTTGGGGCTTTGTTGACGGCGAAAGTCGATCGCATAGTAGGTCATATCCTGAATTTGCCGTACTTCCACAAATCCTTGAGCAATTAAATACTCAACCTCAAGCAGTGTCTCTTCTAATTCGGCTTCAAGGTGGATCGCGATCGCTTCTAGAGTTGCGTTCCGTTGACGCATAATCCAATTCATAATCTGCTGTTGTCGAGTGGATAGGGTCAAGATATCCACTTCACTCAATCCTGTATTCTGCTCTATACTCGGCTGTATATTACCATCAGCATTATTAGCAAATATGGTTCGGTCACTCCTCATAGGACACAGGATTTCTTACTAGGACAGAATCTATTGTTATTAAATATGAGTTGCGGCGCTTCGCACTGCAACTCATATTTAATAATAAGAATACAACTGAACGCTTCAGCAAAAGTTATCATGATTAACTACATTTACCAATTGTGCCATCAGTCAAGGTTGCACCGCAAAAATTAGCACCTTGCAAAACCGCACCGCGTAGATTTGCACCACTGAGATTTGCTCCTGAGAAATTTGCCCTTTGCAAATTTGCCCCAACCAGATCCGCGCCACGCAGATCTGACTGACTGAGATTGGCATCCACTAGTCGCGCCCCACGCAAACGCGCTAGCCGTAAATTTGCACCTGACAGATCAAACTTAGTTAGGTTGCGATCTTCAGCACCACGATTTACGATTTCCCAAACCACTTTCCATTTGCGATCGATAATTGTCTCTTCATTAATGATGCTTTCTCGCAAATTCGCAAGACGGAGATTCGCTCCCTCTAAATTTGCATCTGACAACTGCGCTCCTTTAAAATCAGCTTCCGTCAGATTCGCCTTGGTGAGATCGGCATAGCGCAAGTTCGCATCATTAAATTTGACCCTTACTAGATTGCTACGTCTGAGATTGGTAATGAACAAATAAGCTTGAGTGAAGTTCACATCTTCCAAATTCACACCTGCAAGATTTGCCTTCTCAAAATTCCCCCCTGATAAGTCGGCTGCGACTAAAGTTTGCCCTTCAACGCGCTGATTCACAATTTTCCAGACGAGAAACCACTTAGGGTCAAAAAAGGTATCACTATCGATTTTGCTCGATCGCAGATCGGTATGAAATAAATTTGCCCCTGCAAAGGTCGTTCCCTCCAAACTCGCACCTTCTAAATTTGCCCTTGTGAGGTTGACTTCACTAAAATTTGCTCGGCGCAGATTGGCACGTTTGAGCCGAGCATTAGTGAAATCAGCTTTTTCCAGTTCGGCGAGTCCTAAATTAGCACTTTCGAGATTTGCACCATCTAGTTTTGCGGCGATGAGTTTGGCAAATTGTAAATCCGCATTTTTGAGAGAAGCTTGATTGAGAATGGCGCGTTCGAGGTTGGCATACTTCAGATTAGCCCGAAATAAATTTGCGCCTTCGAGTTTTGCTTCCAGTAAATTTGCATTTAAAAAATCTGCTCCTGATAACAGAGCGAAGCGCAGATCTGCTCCCAACATATTCGATCGCATAAATTTTGCGCCATCTAGTTTCGCCCCACGCAGATCGGCTTTGCGAAGGTCGGCATCGCGAATATTTGCGCCGATCAGGTCAGCCCCTGCTAACCTTGCGTCAGGCAAGTCACATTCTGAACATTCCTTAGTTTTAACTAGCTGATCGATATGACTTTGATTTGCCGCAAAAACTGATGATGCAGAGGCGATCGCCCCTATCAAAAAAATAGCGATCGCCCTCTTGCTAAATATTCTGTTACTAGATAATTTGCAGAAATTATTGATGCTCATCTTGATGATTTTACGATAATCAAATGCCATGACTTATATCAATTCACGAAAGTGTGACAACACTTTTGTGAATTAAAAACTAAACCCAGTAAGGATTTTAAAACTAAAAACAGCGTAGCTATTTTTAGTTTTGGTACTATATATAGCGTTTCACAGTCTAGCTAAGCAAACGATCTATTTTTCCAGTATCTGTCATCGCTGTTTCTCAAATGTTATTCCACAAGTTGTGGAATAAATGGACCACTAATTTTAGGTTTGCCAACTACTTGAGGTAACAGTTTATCTAACACATACACAATAGGGACTGAAAACAAAATAGATACAATTGTTGCCAAGGCAGATACTAAGGAAATCACAAGTTCTGTGTGTTGAATATATGGATATATTAGCTTTGTATAAGATTCATTAATCAAGTGATGAAATATACCTGCTGTACCTAAAAGAATTAATGTATTTCTTCCAGTCCATAAGATTAAACTGTTTTGAGGTGTTAGTCTTGCTAAAAATATTATACATAATGATCCTGCGATTGCCGTAATTGGGAAAATAACTGGATTACCATGCTGAGAAAGCGCCATGCTTACGCTGCTATTTAAGTTAATAGTTGCCCAAAATATTACACCAAAAACTATCATTACAAAAAAATTTTTAAACAAGGAATTACATTTTTCGATAATCCCAAGATTGTTTAAAATCCTACCAAACTTATAAAATAGATAAGCAACAAAAGCTTCATGTAAGAACCAAAAGTTCAAGCCAATTCCCATATTAGACACAAAAAACTTTTCATTACTTACTAAAATAATTCCAATTATATAGGATGTAAGTGCGTTAAGTATAAACCACCAATTCAAATTTGAGCTAGTAGTTTTTATATTGTTTATTACATATTTGTTAACTAGATAGTCGATGATTTCAACTGTAAAGAGGCAGACTAGAAACCAAGTCATAAAGTTAAATACTGGATAAGCTCTTAATATACTAACAATTCCAGATATATACAAAGGTAATCGAATTACTCGATTAGTTAAATCGCTATAAATCTGTAAAGGCAAAGAAATAAAAAAATTAAAAAAGATAAAAGGTAAAATTCTTGTAGACAAACGTTGTTTTAGATTTAGTGAAAAGTTTTTTGAAAAATAGCCTGAAACAATGAAAAATAATGGTATATGAAACCCATAAATAATTTTATGCTGGTATGACATAGAACTAATTCCCAATATCTCAAATTTTTCAATTATATGTCCATAAAAGACTAAGATTATGCCATATGCTTTTGCAGTATCTAGCCAAAAAATTCTTTTACAATCCAACATTTTATCTAACTCTTTCTTAATTCAATACTTCGGACAAAATTAGGAGGTAATAGCACCCTTAAGAGCAAAGGATAGGGTGATTAGGATAAGAGTAATCAAATGAGAATCCAAGTCTAACAGGAAAATCTCAGTGGCATAAAAAGAGAGTTGCGGTGCAACTCTCTTTTTATGGTTTATTTAGCCGCTTTTTTGAGAGCAATAATTGCTTCAACTTCCGCAGTTTCTGGATTTGGATAAGCAGCCGTTACTGCCAAACCACGAATTGATTCAATCAAAGCCTTGGTTTCAGGAGGTGTTTTTGCTTTCTCAGCAGCAGGTAAGAAAGCTTGGACAATGCTCCATGTTCTATCTGCATCAATGTAGAAATAGCCAACATTGTTAGTAGGAAGTGTACTAATTACTGACTTAAACGTAGCATCATCATTGATCGTGCTGGCAGGTTTGGGTACGAACAGCGATACAATTGGAGAAGCTGTGATAAATACTGTGTCTGACTGCGACCAACCATGAGAAACGATCGCTCCAGGCGCACCCATAACTGACCACTCAGTAACCGATACTCCACCTACCTCTTTCTTGCTGACATTCCCACCGTTCTTAGAAACCAAATCATCAAGCTTCTTAAACAAGGATTCGCCAGCCGCACGATTGGTTGTTTGTAAAAGTAGGAGAGGGGCAAGACCTTGAGTCTGCGCTAAAATCCCTTCAGGCTTACCAGATACAGATGCAAAAGCAAATTCACCATCCATCCATCCAAAGATTTCTTTATCAAGATCGAGATTCCAAGGAGGCGATTTTAGCTGAGTTCTGGCTTCATCAATACCTTTTTTGACTTCAGGATTTTTCTCCGCAGATTTGACAAACTGTTCCCATGAGTTCTTGATATTAAAGCCTGTGGTTACAGAAAATGCTTGAGAAGGAATTTGACCAGTAATCTTGTTGGGAGAGTTCTTGAGTCCAGAAATTGTAGCTGTATCGACTTTGCCAAGAGCTTTAAAGCGAATACCTGCATCATCAATCCCAACACCAAAATTTACAGATTTGAGCTTCTTCAATTGTTCCAAAGATTCTGGCGGAATTGTTTGTGCTTCAGGATTCAAAGCTGCTAGTTCAACAATAGATTCGCCAAAGTTAGGGATATAAAGCTGAATCACAGGATTTTTGAGTTTGAGATCGTCAGCACTCGCAGAACTGGCTAACGAAGCTTCTCCTTTGAAAGTATCGATCGCCTTTTGCGTTGCTTGTTCACGAGGAGTGACAATCAAATAGTCACCGATCATTGCTGTAGAACTTGCTTTGGAACCTTCTCCATATTGGGTAATTTTTACGCCCTTATAGTCCGACTGTTTTTCTTTGCCTCCTGCCTTAGTTTTAACTTTAGTCGTCAAAAATTGCTCAGCACCAGCTTTGTCTTTGACTTCAACTACGACCAAAATATTTGGAGGTTCTTCAGCTACAGTCTCTTTTTTGTCTTGTACAAACTGAATCGAACCAGTATCACTCATCGGCACATAGCGAGGCTGAATTGTAGCTTGCGATTTGGTAGGAACAAGACCTGCTTTCTTCCCTGAAGGCAAAATGGCAACTGTTACATTTTTACCAATCCAAGGCTTGATATCTTTGTCATAGTCAAAGTCACCCGATGAAAGATTTTTGCGGGTTTCCGCGATCGCTTGATCGTAAAGTTTTCTAGTTTCGGGAGTGAGAAACTGCTCTATTTGCGAAAGGGCTGCACCATCGGTTGATATCGAAAATGCAGCTAAGGACTGTTTCGGTACAACGGTGAGCGTACCAGCAGTACTGCTAGCTGTAGGCAGAAGATTTGCAGGTTTATTGAAGAAAAAATATGCACCTACACCACCCGCGACGACGACAGCCGCCCCACCAATAATCGGGAGTAAATTTGGTTTTGTTTCAGTCATACATTAAGACCTAAAATTTATTTTGTTAATTACGAAGATTCAAGATGACAGTATAGTGCCTAACCCAAAATACCCATAGAGTTAATTAACCTATACATTGTGAGCCTGCTCACACTAAAATAATTTTCTGTGTGAGCAGGCTAAGCCGTAACACACAAAATTATTTCCTTTAAAAAATCGCATTTAGAGATAAAGACGTAAAAACGAAAAGAGAGTTGCAGCGCAACTCTCTTTTCGTTTAACAATCAAGCCATGCGGGGATTAACTTCCATGCTTGATTCAGAGATTTATCTAAAGATTTGTAATTTGGCTCAAATTTGCTGACTAATTCCCAAAATTGATCCGAGTGATTCATGTGTGTCGTATGGCAAAGCTCATGAATCAATACATATTCCACTACCTTCGTTTCTAGAAAAAGTAGCTTGTAATTAAGACTAATATTGCGCTTGCTAGAACAGCTACCCCATAGAGTCTTTTGGCTCCGAATGGCAGTGGTGCGATAGGGTAAATTTAGGCGAGTACTGACTTTGCGTAGCCAACTAAATAAATGCTTTTCTGCCTTTTTGATTAACCATTCCTTGAGAAAAAATTTGCAAGCTTCAATATCAGCAGTATTGCCACTGAGGACTAACTTAAGTTCGGTATTTTTTTCTTGGATATCAATAGCTCTGGTTTTAGTGGGAAGTAGCTGATATTCAATTTCCCAATCTTCACCAAGCGATCGCAAATTAATGCGATCGGGCAACTGATGGGGCGCTTGTGACTGCAAAAAAGCTTCACGCTGATCAAGTTTGAGTTGATTGCGGACAATCCAATCTCGCTTCTGATGGATAAGCTCAGGAACCTGATGGCGATCATAATTAGTAGGAATCACCACCTCTAAACCAGCTTCTACTGAGAGCGAAAGGCGGACACTTTTAGCGCGATCGCTAACACGTACTGTATAGTCTGGTAAGTCTGTAATTACAGATTGGGAACGCGCCATAAATTTAATCTTGAGCCTTAAGCTTTAATCTTGTAGCAAAAGCGTACCGGGGTAACGCGCATTCAAACGTTCACGCTCACGATGGGCATTACTACGATTATTATAAGTCCGCACCTGAATATAATATTTTCCTTTAAAAATAGTCAAAAAGGCATCGGGGGCAAGCTCACGAATTTCCTTTAAAGTTTTGTCATTGATATTTGGAACCAGCACACGATAGATTGTGCCAATCGAAGGTTTAGGTGTAGGGGGAGTTGGCGTGGGAACTGGAGTTGGGGCAGGATTGGGAAAGTTGAGCAGGGAGGCGCTAATTACTTGAGCCGCTAAGCCTTGACTACGCAACCTTGCAGCGATCGCATTAGCATTTTGAATACTTGATAACGGGGCTGCCAAAATTACCGAACGATTATTAAATGTGGCTAAAACTGCACCTTTGCCCGATAGAGCCTGCACCTGTGGAATAGCCAAGCTTGGGTCTTGGTTCAGTTCCACCAAAATCATTGCTGGCTGTAAATTTGCAGGTACATCATTCACCTTAGCTGAGAAAGAATGCACAACCGCATCTAAACCTAATTGACGGAGTTGATTGGCTCGAAATGTCGATGCTTTGGCATTGTCAAAACCACCAAAAAAAGTCATCGAACCATTGAGATAACCACAGGGGACTGCCGCGATCGCTAAAAATTCTGGAAGTTTCGGTAAGGTATTCGCAGGACGATCTAATATGACGGCATAGCGTCGATTAGTTAATTGTGGGCAAGCATTTAAAACTGTTGGTGCAGATTGGGCGATCGCCGTAGATGGAAATACAAGACTATCAACCAAAGCCATACTAGTCATACAACTAGCAGCGATTAATACTCTAGACAAGCTATTTTTATGTCTAAGTCCTAAAGATTTCATATTAAATCGACCTATTCCCTCAAGAGTCATGATTTCTCTAATCCCATGATTTCTATCACCAATAGTTGAGATATACCACTATATGTTGCGAATTGTCATGACGTTGTTTAACCTTTTCGGTCTTGGCTTACTGTTATAGCTGTCGCCATTAAAAGCGAGTAGCGGCGCAAAGCGCCGCCACTCGCTTTCATTTACAAATTGCCGTGCTGATAACGGAGTCAAGATCGTGGCAAATAAAGAACATTTAATGCAACTGCAAAAAGGGGTAAGTAGTTGGAATTTTTGGCGATCGCAAGAACCTCGCTTACAAATTGATCTGATCGAAGCCAACCTTGCTTATGCAGAAGTTAGTAAGGCTAACTTTAGTGGTGCTGATTTAAATTTGGCAAATTTGGGAGGAGCAAATCTGATCGGCGCGAATTTGCGGGAAGCCAATCTCACATTGGCAAATCTCAGTGGTGCAAACTTAAGTCTTGCTACATTTCAGGATGTCACGCTCTGCATGACCAACCTCAGTGGCACAAATTTAAGTTTGGCAAATCTCAACGCCGTTAACCTCACCCTAGCCAATCTTAGTGGTGCAAACCTAAGTGGAGCCATATTACGCAATGCCAACTTAATGGGGGTGAATTTCAGTGGCGCAGACTTAACTAATGCTGACCTTACCGATGCAAATCTCAGTGGCGCAAATCTGAATGGGGCAAATTTGAGCAATGCGGTACTTTGTGAAACGGAGTTAAGTGGGGCAGTCTTGAGTGGGGCAAATTTAACTAGGGCAAATCTCAGTGGGGCAGTGTTACGCAAAACTGATTTTAATGGGGCAAGACTCAAGGACGCTGACCTGAGAAATACCGATCTTCATGCTGCCAACCTTGATGGTGCTTATTTAGAAAATGTTAAGCATTAAATTCGAGCATTAAAGTTGAGAAAGCTTGCAATGCAAGCTTTCTCAACTCTAGCCTTCCCAGATTTTTGCTAGGACTGTTTGAGCAGGAATGGCATTAAGTAACTGTCCTGCGATCGCCTGTACATATTTAATCCGTTTTTCATGAATCGGTAAAAATGTACTTGCAGAGGTGTTTGATCCAAGAATGGCGACTAAGGCTGTACCAACGGCAACGCCTAGTTGCAAAGTATCCCCTTCAGCACTAATAAAGAGATTAGCGGAAGCAATAAAAGCGGTCAGCTTGCCAATATCGGTTGGACTAGCAATCAAAAGATTAGGGATTTTAGTATTTAACTTCTTGAGTAAATCGGCATTATTGACACTATCGATCGCCACAATGGGTAAATCTGGCAATTTAGATTGAATGTCGATGGCAATCTCTGCCCAACTTTCCGCAGGATAATTGGCATAAGCCCCACAATTAAGCAAGATAAACCCACTTTTTTGAATGCCTAAACGCTTCTGCTCATTGGTTGCCCAGTCCAAATCGTTTTTAGGAAGATTAACTTTAATTGGTGGACAGGTTTTTTGAATATCGATGGCGATGAGCAGGTTATGGTTCTGCACTGCCAAATAGTCATTAGCGTCTTTAGCAATCACATCGGTCAATAAAAAGTCTCCCTGCCCAGCAAAGGAGATCCGCTTAGGAATACCGCTTAACCACAACAGGATATTAGTCGATAATTTTGACTGCGTAATGAACGCGGCATCATATTCGCGATCGCGGATTGTGCCGAGTAAGTTACCAAAATCCGCCAGAGAGTTACGATCATTGAAATCAAATTTCAAGACTCGATTGACAGATTGGCTAATTCGATAAGCGGCGATCGCGCGTGGCTCGACCACTACATCAATCTCGGCATTGGGATACTGTTGTTTGAGTGTGTCCAGTGTCGGGAAAAACAATAACTGATCGCTAGTCCCACCTGGAACCAATGCCAGTATTCGCATCATATTTATACATCTCTAGACGAAGACCGTAAGCCATAATACTTTGTTTTTGGGAGTTGATACAGACACCAAACATACAGGGCTTCAAAAATTCCGCAAAATTATACTTTTGAGAGAGGGGCTAGGCTAGCGATCGCGATGTTATCGAAAAATTTCAATTTTTTTGCTCAAGCTATTGTCTAAATGTACAAACTAGTATTATTATAAATAACGGTTAAATGGCGAGTGTAGCCAAGTGGTTAAGGCAGTGGTTTGTGGTACCACCATTCGTGGGTTCAATTCCCATCATTCGCCCTCAAAAAAGACACCCGCAATGCGGGTGTCTTTTTTTGTAATTAATTTGTAATTACGTTTCTGCGATTTATAGCAATTCTTGTTAGAACAAAAAACCAAAAGACGAGATGCGGCGCAGAGCGCCGCATCTCGTCTTTTGGTTTTGCATTAAATTAGTTAAAAAAGACAATCCAAACAGGAAGCATAAAAATTATGCCGATGAAGGAGAAGGCGATCGTGCTAATCAGTAAATCGCGATCAAGATTGTAAACTTCAGCAAGAATCAGTACCGACAAACCAGTGGGTGTCCCTGACATCAAAGTAAGAATCAGGCGAGGATCACTTCTGAGTCCAAAAGCTGTTGCCCCTAGCCCGATCGCTAAAGGCACAATTCCCACACGCAGAAATGCGGCGATCGCTGCTGATTTCAAACTTGTCCATTTTTCGATTTTGCCGAGTCTTAAACCCACCAGTGACAAAGCAAAGGCGATCGTTACCCATACGCCCATATCCAGACTTGATTCGATCACTTCAGGCAATCCAATCGGTCTGGTATACCAACCAATCGCAAAAGCCCAGAGACTAGGCACAGTTGCCACATCTAGCAATAACTTCCACCAAGGCGGCTTCACATCACTCTTACCAAAGTAACTGGCAATAAAAACCGCAATGCCATAATTACCCGCCACATTACTAGCAATACTGTATAAAACTGCCCAGTCTGCAAAACTAGAGCTTGTGAGAGAGTTGGTCAGCGTTAACCCCACAAAACCAGTGTTTCCTAGCATCGTTGCCAAAATAAAGCTACCAAGACTAGAGCGATCGCTATCTTCCTGTTTGGCAAATTGCCAACCAATTAGCGCCAATAACCAACTGATAATTAGGGTAGCGATCGCCACATAGGGAATGTAAGGCGTGTCGGAAAATTGTGTATGTCTGGCAAGGACAAACAGTTGTAATGGTACTCCCACCCAATACAGACCAACGCCTAACAATTTGGAAGTCTGAGCAGGGGCAAATCTGGAAGCTATTAATCCAACGCCTGTCCATACCATTAGGGGGATATAAGCATTGATCAGATCACCAAAATGGAAGATAGACCAGAAGTCGTTAGAGTCACTTAGCAGCATTCAAAATCCATTCGGTAATACCATCGGCAAGGGTTGTAGCAAGTAACTTTTGCTGTTGTGGATCGATAATCCATTCAAATTCAACGGGATTAATCATAAACCCTAATTCCAAAAGTACTGATAGCGTATTGGTGGGGCGAATAAGCGCCAAATTATTCCAAAAAACACCATAATCATTACGATTCAGCTTTTTGGTAATGTAGCTATTGATAAACTTAGCCAAATCTTGAGACTGCGGGTTGTACCAAAAAGCACTAGCCCCAGATGTGTTAAGTGCATCACCATCATCGGGAAGAGCATTGTAATGAACACTAATCGCGATCGCTGGTTCCTCCTGCTCAATTTTAGCAACCCTTGGCGACAAATCAATATCCGCATCATCGGTGCGCGTCATAATTATTTTTGCACCGCGATTTTGTAATTCTTTCTCTAGTAATTTGGAAGTTATTAGGGTCACATCCTTTTCAGGATAACCTGTTGCGCCCCTTGAGCCTAAATCATTTTGGCTACCATGTCCTGCATCTAATAAGATCTTGATCCCTTGAAGCGGTTGAGATACCTGTGCGGTATCCCTATTGATTTTGGGAGGATGCTTAAGGGAGATAATTAGATTTGTGCCTTGATACCGCACCTTATAGCCCCATTGCTGTTTAGTTCTGAGGTTAATGGTATAAGTTACTTTGTCTGGCTCAGGTTGTACCCAATCGAATTTGTCAATAATTGATTCAGGATCTATAGAAATCGTATCTGTTTGAGAAGTTACATTGTAGAGAGTGAAAGCAAATTGGCGATCGCTTTGACTAATGGAAATTGGCACTGGAACTTCGAGGGGAACAATCACTTCAGTCCAAATATTCCCAGTATTATTTCTGTCAATCAGCCGTTTGGTATTAATACTCCGAATAATGGAGTGGGGTGATACTTCTGATACTTCAATTTTCGTCAAACGTTCTCTCACCCAGCCACCATAATCAAGTCTGAGCCAATCTCCTTGTTTACCCGTAATCACAGCTTTAGTGCCTTTCGGTAAAGGCGTGAGCCTTGAGAAATCGCTACTTGCACCTGTTCGCGCATCGGCGATCGCCGTTACTTCCGCAACTTGGATATTTTTAGAAGACAGAATTTCGATATTCCCGATCGCTTTTTCTTGGACAAGGCGATCGCCTAAGCGCATTTCGTATAAAGGCTGACCTAATTGACCAGCCTCTTCAAAGGTTGTACAGCCGCGAAAATAACCTGAGGGAGATTCGGCAATCGCGGTGTTATTTCCTGTCAAGACTGAAGAATTGGCTGGTAGTTGAATATTGCGCCGACGGGGTAATAATGGAACTTCCTGATCGCCAACTCTCACCGTCACTTTGGCGCTAGGCGTAGCGATCGCATCGAAGCAAATGCGCTCATTCGGTTGTCGGGCTATATTTACAGAGGGAAACAGAGAATCTTTGATCAAGCCAAAATCTTTGGGCGGTAGAGTAATGCGCGACTCTCGTAAGACTTTGACTTGAATTTGTCGCTCATTTTGGCGATCGCCGTTAGTACTAATGTACTTAATCTCAAAATTATTTTCCCCCAACTGAAGCGGCAAACTCGGCGCGAAATGACCTGCATCACTACGGGATATCACCTTGCCATTAATGCTGACATTGCCATCTTTCGGCGCAGTACCAATAAAAAATAGGCGATCGCTAACGGTAGTATGTTGCACAGGTGGATAGGTGAGATGCAGTTGCGAAGGTGGGATAAAGTTTTGAGCGCCTATGGCTGTAGCAAACATAAAGCTCAACATCCCAACCACAAAAAGTCCGATCAATCGCCGCATAATTTCTATTGCTCATCCAAAATAGCGATGCACTGCATCATTATTCAATACTATCGTCATTAACGGGAGGGGCGGCGCAAAGCGCCGCCCCTCTCTTTTCGGCTCGAATCGTTATATTCTATAGCTGTAGTCACTTGCATTAGGACAAATCAAAACCCAAAAAGCAAGTGGCGGCGCTTCGCGCCGCAACTTGCTTTTTGGTTTTATGTCCTAACAAGACTGGCGACAGCTATAAGTCTAGTAAATTCTAAAAATATTAATAAAAAATGAAAATTTTAGTAATGGGTGGCACGAGATTTATCGGTGTGTCACTGGTGAAGTTATTGGTATCACAAGG
Organism: uncultured cyanobacterium; assembly: GCA_963703315.1. Classification (GTDB taxonomy): domain Bacteria; phylum Cyanobacteriota; class Cyanobacteriia; order Pseudanabaenales; family Pseudanabaenaceae; genus Pseudanabaena. Next base: position 1,937,623 of record OY969811.1, read on the forward strand.
ACATGAAGTAACTTTATTTAATCGCGGCAAAAAGCCTTCACCCGTTGCAGATCTGCGGACAATTATTGGTGATCGCACTGATGCCCAACAACTAAAAGACAAACTCAGTGGTGAATCCTTTGATGCGATTTTTGATAACAATGGGCGCGAACTCAGCGATACCCAGCCCCTAGTCGAAATTTTTCGCGATCGCCTCCAGCATTTTATCTACATGAGTTCCGCAGGTGTCTATCTGGATAGTGATATTTTGCCGTACCACGAAACCGATGCCACTGACCCCAAAAGCCAACATAAGGGCAAACTCGATACCGAAGCCTATTTACAACAAGTTCGTGCGGAATCGGGATTTCCCTATACTTCGATCCGTCCTACCTATATTTATGGTCCCCAAAACTATAACGATGTGGAAGCTTGGTTCTTTGATCGGATTGTGCGCGATCGCCCCCTTCCCATTCCTGCTAATGGCAAATTCATCACTCAACTTGGTCATGTCGAAGATCTCGCCAGTGCGATGGCAGCAGTCTTAGGCAATCAAAAGGCGATCGGTGAAATTTACAATATTTCTGATACTCGCTATGTCACTTTCATCGGACTTGCCAAGCAATGCGCGATCGCCGCAGGCAAAGATCCTAGCCAGCTAAACTTTGTCTATTACAACCCCAAAGACTTTGACTTTGGCAAAAAGAAAGCTTTTCCCTTCCGCTTGCAGCATTTCTTTGCCTCAGTGAACAAGGCTACACAAGATTTAAACTGGCATCCCAAGTACGATCTACTCTCTGGTCTGAAGACTTCCTTTGAGCAAGATTATCTTCCTTCCAAGCGCGATCAAGCAGAAGTGGATTTCTCAACAGATGAACAAATTCTGAAGTGAGTTCTTTCGGCACTGGACAGTTATTGTGGAATTCATGCAGCTAAAAAAGATGCCAATACGTTGATCACGATTTAGCTGACCAGTGCCTTATGCTTGGGCTTGCAATTGTTCAATTTCCAGAATCACGCGGTTTTGGCTTGACGTAAGATGATCACGGATTGCCGCTAGAGCTTGCTCGACATTGCGTTGGGCGATCGCTGCATATATTTGTCGATGCTCAGAGCGAATTTCTAAAACTTGGAGATTGCGTTGAATCGTTTGGATGCGTAACAGTGCCATCTTGTCGAACAATTGATCGAGCAGAATTGCTAACCAAGGATTGCCTGAACATTCAGCGATCGCCCGATGAAACTGATAGTCTATATGAAGTAATTGATAACTGGTGAGTTGATTAGGTTGTTGAGCGATCGCTTTTTCGGCTTGTTGGATGATGGCTTCGATTTTTTCTAACTGGTCAGGTGTAGCGTGTTTACAAGCCTCTGATACCGACTCCTGCTCTAACACAGATCGACAACGATAGAGATTTCTGGCATCTTCAGTGGAGAAACTGATTACCCGTAAGTTCCCATTTCCATCTGCAACAATAAGTTGTTCTTTCTGTAACTGTTGCAATGCCTCGCGAATCGGGGTGCGACTAACTTGCAGTTTTTCGGCGATTTGGGTTTCCACTAAACGTGAGTCAGCCGTAAACTCACCCGACAAAATTGCCGATCGCAATACTTGGTAAGTTTGTTCGCGCAAAGACTGGGGACGCTGAATTGGAGCAGATGAAGAAAACATGGGTTAGAAAACTCCTAATGAAATATTTTTATGTATACAGTATATTGTATTCATGATCTGTGATACCACAGAAATAATTATAAAAAAAATCCGAGCTATGATCGTAACACTTTCCAGACAATCAACTCTAAGCCTATCAATAAACGGCGATCGCCTTGATCGCCATCTTGCGGAACTTGCAGAAATAGGTAAGCTAGCTAATGGGGGCGTATGTAGACTGGCTTTTTCCGATGCCGATGTGCAGGCGCGATCGCTGATCAAAAGTTGGATGCTGGAAGCAGGGATGACCGTGCGCGGTGATGCAGTCGGGAATATCATTGGCACGTATGCTGGTACGGAGTCAGGGATGGCGGCATTGGCGACAGGTTCGCACATTGATACAGTGCCTGTGGGAGGTCGCTATGATGGCTGTCTGGGTGTTTTAGCAGGAATTGAAGTAGCACGAGTATTTCAAGAAAATCAGTTCCGTTTACGCCATCCTTTGGAAGTAATTGTTTTCTCTGACGAAGAAAATAGCGTCATTGGGTGCAAAGCGATCGCAGGAAATGCCCCCACCGATCCCGAACGCTATCGCCGCAAAGATGGTACATCCATTCAGGATTGTTTAGCCAAAGTTGGTGGTGATTGGAATGCTGTAGCAACAGCAAAGCGCGATCGCAATGACATTGCTGCTTTTATAGAACTGCACGTCGAGCAAGGTGGGGTATTGGAAGCGCTAGATAAACAAATCGGCGTAGTTACGGGCATAGTTGGTCAATATCGCTTTATGGTGCAGATCATCGGTCGTCCCAATCACGCAGGGACAACGCTAATGAATATGCGAAAGGATGCTCTTGTGGCGGCTTCTCAACTTGTACTTGCCATCAATCGTTTGGGAATGACAACTAAAGGCGATCAAGTGGCTACAGTGGGACATCTCACCGTTTCCCCTAATGCCACTAATGTTGTACCTGCCCATGTTGATTTGAGCATTGATCTGCGCGATCTATCAGAAGAAAATTTACGGTTTCTAATTGATCAGATTGAACAAGAATGTAAGGCGATCGCTAAAAATACGGGTACAGAAATTACAATTGAGCAGAAGCTTCATGTTTTACCAACTCCAGCTAAATCGGAACTCATGGAGGCGATCACCAAAGTTTGCGAAGACCTTGAACTTAGTTATGATTATTTACCGAGTCGGGCGGGGCATGATGCCCAAGAGATCGGACGTTTTACGGATATGGGGATGATTTTTGTACCAAGTCGTGACGGTATTAGCCATTCTCAAGATGAATATACTTCTCCTGAACAATGCGCTCAAGGGGCAAATGTTCTATTACATACACTTTTGGCGATCGATAATTGCTATCCCTAGTTGTCAATCCTCCCAGTGAATAATTTTGGGTGCGCGGCTCCGCCGCGCACCCAAAATTATTCACTATCAAACTTAGGTAAATCTTAATGGGTACAGTTCTCGTCAAAAATATTCATACTTTGGTGACAATGGATCGCGATCGCCGCGAGCTTCATAATGCAGCAATTTTTGTGCAGGATCAGGCGATCGCACAGGTCGGACTGACCGAAGATTTACCTAAAGATGCGGATCAAGTTCTCGATTTGCAAGGAAGACATATTGTCATGCCGGGGTTAGTCAATACTCACCACCATTTCTACCAAACCCTTACCAAAGTAGTTCCCGATGCTCAGAATTGCGATCTATTCAACTGGCTAAAAACACTCTATCCAATTTGGTCAAAACTAACTGCTGAAGGTGTCTATGTGAGCGCTCAGATGGCTGCCGCCGAACTAATGCTCTCTGGCTGTACCACTGCGAGTGATCATCTCTATATCTATCCCAATGACTGTACCTTAGATGATGAAATTGCGGCGATGCAAGCGATCGGCATCCGCTTTCATGCCAGTCGCGGCAGTATGAGTGTCGGAGAGAGTTTAGGTGGATTGCCCCCTGATAGTTTAGTAGAAAAGGAAGCAGATATTCTCAAAGACTCGCAACGATTGATTGAACAGTATCATGATTCCTCTCGTTATGCGATGTTGCGAATGACCTTAGCTCCCTGTTCACCTTTCTCCGTTTCCCCTGACCTCATGCGCGAGTCGGCAACGATGGCGCGATCCTATACCAGTGTGAGACTGCATACTCATCTTGCGGAAAACCAATCCGATATCGACTACAGTTTGCAGAAGTTTGGAATGAGTCCTGAAGACTATGCGGAATCAGTCGGTTGGCTTGGTGATGATGTTTGGCACGCCCATTGTGTGAAGTTAAGTGATCAAGCGATCGCCAAGTTTGGACGCACTGGCACTGGAGTAGCACATTGTCCTTGCAGTAATATGCGTCTGGCGAGTGGCATTGCCCCCATTCGTAAAATGCTTAATCATGGTGTGCCTGTGGGCTTGGGGGTGGATGGTTCCGCTTCCAATGACATTGGCAACTTGATGCAAGAAGCTAGAACTGCTTTTCTCTTAGCAAGAGTTGGTAGTTGCGATGCCCAGTCAATGAGTGCTAGAGATGTTTTAGAAATTGCCACCTTAGGCGGCGCGAGGGTATTGGGAAGAGATGACATCGGCGCGATCGCCCCCAATATGGCGGCAGATTTTATTGCGATTAATGTTGATCGTCCAGAGTTCGCAGGCGCACATCGCGACTTAGTATCGGCTTTGATCTTCTGTCCTGTCGGCAATGTGGATTACAGTTTTATCAATGGGCGAATGGTAGTGGAACGTGGACAATTAACTACCGTCGATCTACCGATTCTAATTGAACGGACAAATAAATTGTCACTAGCCATGTTGTAGAGTTGGGCGATCGCCAAAGAATGAAACGCTCTTTCCTCCTTTGATCTGTATGTATTGTTGTATACAGAAACTTTCTTGCTACTAACCTTAAATACAGGTTAGTTCTGTATACAGTATACATATTTAGCTTTGCAGAGAGATAATGCTTCATACTTTCAAGAAACAGTTACACAGAATTCTCTTTATTGCAGTTTCCACAACAGTACTTGCTGCTTGCAACAGTGCGCCACCAAGCACAACCTCTGGCGATAAGCCTTCAACAACTGCAACAACGACCAAATCAGTCAATCCTGATCAGAAAGCCAAACAAGATATTCGTGTGCAGCTTCCCTTTCTGAAACAAAGTCTTGATGCACCTCTAATTTGGGCGATCGAAAAAGGCTATTTTGCAGAGGAAGGACTAAACGTCAGTTACGAGCGTGGTTTTGGGAACGCTGATACCATTAGTAAGTTGGGTACTGGCAAGTACGACATGGCATTTAGCGATGTCTACAATGCGATGGAGTTTAATGACAAAAATCCTAATGATAAGATTCTTGCTGTAGCCTTTTATCAAAACAAAGCTCCTTTCTCAATTGTTACTTTCAAAGCAAATGGAATTAAAAGCCCTGCCGAACTATCTGGCAAAAAGCTTGGTGCGCCCGCAGGTGATGGACCTCGCAAGCTATTTCCTCTTTTGGCGAAAGAAGTGAAAATCTCTCCCGATTCAGTCACTTGGGACACAATGGAACCGAAGCTGCGGGAAACCTTTTTGCTACAGGGTAAAGTTGATGCAGTCAGTGGTTTTTATACTTCAGTTGTTCCATCATTGATCAAAGGTGGAAAGACGATGGAGGATATTCAAATCTTTTTCTATGACGAATATGGCTTAGATTTTTATGGCAATGGGATTTTAGTCAAACAAGATTTCATGACCAAAAATCCTGAAGCCATCAAAGCTTTCCTCAAAGCCTATTTTCGAGCCATGCAGGAAGTTATCAAAGATCCTAGTGCCGCCCTTGATCTAGTTGTATCCACCGATCAAAGTAAGTTGATGGATCGAGATGCAGAGAAGCTACGTTTAAAACTCGCCCTCGAACGGATGTATGTGACTCCAGAATTAGAAGCATCTGGTTTGGGTGGTGCGGACATGAAACGGCTCGATAAGAGTATCGCTCAAACCGTTGAGGGTTTTAAATTGAAGCCTACTACCTCTGCGGATTTGTTTACCGATAAGTTCTTGCCGCCTAAAGAACAACGGATGGTTCCTCCTGCTAGCGATCGCAAACCATTGCTCTAATAGCAAAACAGATACCAAAACAGAAAATGGCATAGCCATTTTCTGTTTTTAAAACCCTTACTGGGTTTGGTTTCATTACTCCACTCAATAAAATGGCATAACTAAAATGGTTCAGCCTCTAACTTCCTCTTCTACTGAAACTGCTACTCATTCTATGCCCTTGCTAGAATTTGATCGGATTGGTTTGGAATATCCATTTGGCGAATCGATGCGTCGGATTATTCAGGAAATCTCGCTCGACATCCAAGCAGGTGAATTTGTCTCTTTTGTCGGTCCTAGTGGATGCGGCAAAACCTCGATTTTACGGATGGTTTCAGGCTTAAGTCCAACTAAAATTGGTGAGTTACGTTGTCATGGTCAACCAGTCACAAAACCACTCAAAAATGTGGGTATTGCTTTCCAGAATCCCGTATTACTACCTTGGCGACGGACTATTGATAATGTATTACTGCCCTTAGAAGTAGTCCATCCCTATAAGCGCGATTTCAAAGTTAATCATGCTCATTATGTGGAAATGGCACAAAAATTATTGCAGGCAGTGGGTTTAAAGGATTTCCAACAGCAGTTCCCTTGGCAGTTGTCGGGTGGTATGCGGCAGAGAGCTTCTCTTTGTCGTTCCTTGATTCACCAACCAGAAATTTTACTATTAGATGAACCCTTTGGGGCGCTAGATGCCTTTACCCGTGAGGAAATGTGGGTAATGCTGCAAAAGTTATGGATGGAAGCAAAGTGTGTGGGAATTTTAATTACCCATGATTTGAGAGAAGCTGTATTTTTGTCAGATACCGTTTATGTGATGAGTCCACGCCCCAGTGAGATTGCTTTCAAGCTGAAAATTGATCTGCCGCGTCCAAGAACCTTAGAAATGTGTCTCAGTGATGAGTTTGCTCATCTTGCTGCCGAACTACGTCGTCATATTCACAAAAACTAAACTATCTAAAAGCTGTAGTGAAGTACGGGATTGTTTCCCCGCCTTCGGCGGGGAAACAATCCTATGTACCTCGCTTGCTTGAAAAGCGCTATATATGAAAATGATCCTCAGGAGAAAATATGCAGGGAACTATTGAGAATGCAAGGCAATCGCCTAAGAAGTTTGATTTTGATGCTTTTCTGAATACGAAATCGGCGACGGTCATCTTGCCAGCGATCGCCACAGTTGTATTATTTGTGATCTGGGAAGTTGCAGTATGGGCATTGAAGATTCAGCCTTTTAATTTACCTGCTCCTTCCAAAATTTTAGAAGCAACCATCAAATTTGCACCTCAGCTTACCGAAAACTCTTTGAGAACAATCTGGACAACCTTTGCGGGTTTTGCGATCGCTAGCATCGTCGGTGTAGTTTTAGGCTTTCTAATTGGTTACTCTCGATTCATTTATCTAACTTTCTATCCATTACTAGTTGCCTTTAATACAATTCCGAAGTCAGCACTAGTGCCATTGTTAGCGGTTTGGTTTGGAGCCAATGCTATTCCTGCGATCGTCACCGCATTTTTGCTAGCATTTTTCCCGATCGCGGTTAATGTTGCCCTTGGTTTAGAAACCATTGAGCCTGAGATGAAAGATGTTTTACACGCTTTGGGAGCATCTAATTTTGAGATATTCCAGAAAGTTGGCTGGCCGCATACCTTACCCTATGTATTTGCCTCTCTCAAAATTGCGGTTTCCTTTTCCTTTATCGGAGCCGTAATTGCTGAGTCGATCGCTTCTAATGCAGGTTTAGGCTATCTGATCGTACAGGCAGCATCGGACTTTAATGTACCTCTTGCCTTTGCAGCATTGATTGCCCTTGCGATCTTAGGGGTGATGCTATACGCCTTATTTGTCGCTATAGAAAAGAAAGTTATCTACTGGGCAAGATAATCCTCTAACAAGCAATAAAAAAGGCTCGCCTAGGCGAGCCTTTTTTATTGTTTGTTATCTAGGTTTTGGCAACCATCCCAAATGGCGATAGTTTGGGTGGAGATAATCTTTGGGTTCACGGCTGTCAATTACTTCTTCAAATTTTGGCAGATCATCTACCTCTATAAATATTAGGCGATCGTCATAATTTCGATCTTTGGGTTGCTTGATATTTTTACTAAGAGTTTGCATAGCTTTGTTTTAACTCATAAATTTTAATTTCTATTTGTATTATAAACTACATTTATTTCAAAACAAGCTGAGAGTTGTTATTCAATGACATTAATGAATAATTAATGAATATATGGTTAGCTATAGCTAAATAAATTAAGACATCAAGCCCATAAGAGAGGGGCGGCGCTTTGCGCCGCCCCTCTCTTATGGTATAAAACAGCAAAAGCCTTGCATTGCAAGGCTTTTGCTAAAAATGAACTTTTGCTTGTTTCTAGAAACTAAACTGAGTGCGGAGATTACCGACAAATACAGTTGGGTTAGTCGAGAAACTATTAGGATTGAAAATTGCGTAGAAGGCAGGGACGATCGCAATATTTTTACTGATTGGATAGTAGTAAGACATCTCTACGTCATACTGGGTTGCACCATTCCCACCGCCAGAAGCAAGGAAATTTCGACCACTGCTATAGCTGTGAGGTACAACAAAGGAAAGTACGCCCAATGCACCTTCCTTAAATAGATCTGGAAAAGCTAAACCAAATTGATAGGCATTTACATTTACACTACCACCAGCGATCGCGGGATTAATTGGCGAAATGTTAGTACTACCGTAGGAATAGCGACCAAATACACCAAAACCTTTTGTAATCAACCAATCAAAGTTAAGGATAAACGTATCTGCGGTCGCATTATTGATACCGCCACCTTGACCATCATCCGCAATCCCGTATGGCAGAGGTTCAGCAGTAGCGCCAGTAATCCGATTAGCAAGAGGTGGGATAAGAACGCCAGTGGTTTTAATATTGGAATGAGTGTACAAGAACCGAAAGTTGGCATCACGACTTGGCGAATATACTAACTCTGCCGACAGTGTATTTGTACCTCCAAACAAACCTTGTTGAGGATTGCTAGAAGTATTGAAGTTAGGATTAGTCGCAGGGAGAAATTCTGTGTTTTCACCAAGATAACCAGCAGTAAATTTAAACTGAGGATTAATCATCCAAGTGACAATTGCACCTGAACCGCGATCGACAGCATTCGATAAAGTACTGCCATTGGAGTTAAAGCTAGTTGCACCCGTCAAGAAATTAGTGAAGCGGTTCCCATCAAAATAGCGATAGAAGTTTAAACGAGGACCGATCGCCAGATTGACATTATCAGAAACAGGGAAGCTATAAAATAACTCTCGAATATTAAAGGTATTAGCAGTTGGTACACCTGTCTGATCTAGAAACGGTGTCCCCCAAGAGTTAAAGAAACCGTTGGATGCAAAATTATTGGCAGGAGAGTTACCATTACCTGTTACCAGTTGAGTTACTAAAGCATCTTTGCCAGTAAATGAGGTGGTTAGGGTGAGAAATAGATAGTAACCAAAGGTGAGATTAGGACGGATTGCTGTGGTCGTTAAAGGCTGTCCAGTGATACTGCGTGCGCCAGTCTCTCTAATCACATCTCCCGAAGCGGTGGCTCCAGTGAGATTAAAGAAAGCAAGTCCACTCAGTTTTGTCGTTGTAGAGAACTGCTGTGCTTCGAGCTTAGCTGTTTTTGCATCAAGGGCATCCACACGACCGCGTAAAGTTGCCAATTCAGCCGCAAATTCTTCTTGCAACTTCTGTAAAGTAGCAAGGTCTTCCTTTGATACTTTGTCCGCTAGCCCTGCGGAAATAATTTCATTAATTTTATCCAAACAGGCATTCAGTCCCGCCGCAAATTCATAGCGAGCTAGGGCTTTGCTGCCACGAAAAGTCCGATCAGGATAGCCTGCGATACATCCATATCTTTCTACTAGAGATTGCAGAGCCGTGAATGCCCAATCGGTTGGACGCACATCAGACAACTGGGATACCGAGGTTACTGAGGCAACATCAGTCGTCTCAGTGAGCTTGTCTACTTCCAGATTGCTAGTAGCTGATTCTACGGTTAGGTTTGGTTGAAGAGTGGTAGCAGCTTCTTGGCGGTCAATTAAATTACTAATTGATGGCGTAGCTGTCGGTGCAGAATTTGATAAATTATTCGGTAAATTAACTGTTGAGAGATTAGTGGATAAATCTTTTGATAAAGTTTCTGACGTTTGAGGTGCAGCTTTTACAGGTGCATTGCCCAAAGTAGATAACACAGCAGACATCGTGACAAACATCGCTAGACAAGAGCGCGAACTATTGAAAGCCTTTGACATAACTCCTCAAACCAATTACATAAGCGACGAAAATACGAATTCAAAAATCGCAGTAACTTGAATACTGTATACAGTATTCAAGTTACTGCGATTAAACTGGAGAATCGCGATCGCTTTCTGTATTGATGATTACAGTCAATCCAAAACCAAAGGAACCAATTTTTAGTGGCGCTGCGAAGCCGCGCCACTAAAAACTTGCCGAAACCTAACTACCGCGATAGGTGCTGTAAGCCCAAGGTGATACCAGTAAGGGGACATGGTAGTTAGCATTGACATCAGAAATACCAAAGCGAATGGGAACGCGACTTAGGAAAGGGGGCTGGGTTTGAGATATTTCTAGACTTGCAAAATAGTCACTCACATTAAACCAAATTTCATAAATACCTGACTGCATCTCCGCACCACTTAGTAATGGCTGATCGGTTCTGCCATCTTGATTGGTATACAGAGTTTTGAGTAAGGTCTTTTTTTCGTGATTGTCAGTTAACCACAACTCAATCTGCATATTTCTCGCAGGCGATCCATTTACTGTATCGAGAACATGGGTTGAGAGTTTTCCAGTCATAGTATATTGTATTTGATAATTGCATACTGTATACAATAACTTAGCCTATAACTTCAACATTGCTACTTATGACCACATCTAACGGGACAAGACGAGTATTTATCTGCGGTTCAGCATTGCGAGGACAGCCTGATCATGGCAATTTGCAAGATGCCAAATTTATCCGTACTGCTAATACCCAATCACGTTATCGACTTCATGCGGCTGGCGACGGTTGGCATCCTGCGATTTATGAAGTAGAAACAGGGGGGATTTCCATCCCTGGGGAAGTCTATGAGATGCAAGCCGATGAATTTGACTACCTCGCTAGTAATGAGCCTCCTCATATGTATCCTACAGATGTTTATTTGGAAGATGGAGAAGTATTGACAGCTTTCTTCTATCCTCAAGAGTTAATCGAAAAGTTTAATTGGAAAGACATCTCTCATCTTGGTGGTTGGGCTGCTTATAAAAGTGCATAGACTAAAAGAAAATGGCTCGCTTTGCGAGCCATTTTCTTTTAGTCTATGCGAGCGATCGCCGCAACTGGACCACCGCCAGAGGGTCCTTGATGTTCAGCACCTCCAGATACATAGACCATCGGATCTTGGACGATAGAAGCCACTACTGCTCCCACCACAGCCCTTGCCATGCGTGTATGGTTGATATCAGAGTCATCCATCATCGTATGTCTTCTCCCCAAAAGCTCTCCCGTTGGGTCAGCCTCGGCTTTAGCAAATATATTGATGACCCGATCGCTTGTTTGACCTGTGGAGGCGATCGCCTTAGTTACAGCTTGAGCATCCAGAGCGTGTTGCATCACACTATGACCAATCACAAAGTTACTAGTGGATGTCGGGGCATTCCCTAAGACCAAAATCTCGCAATTGCGTAACTCCACCCCTGCGGAGGTGGAAGCAACCGTGGAGTACAAAGCATAATTTTGGCAAATATCTGCCTCTGTAAGATCTTCTAGTCGAACTTCACCCAAGGCGACCGCTACACCTAGCGCTGAGGCTCCACGCGAGTAACCCATTGACTGATAGCTGCTTACCGATTTACTAACTGATTTCTCTTTTGGAGATTCATCTAGCAAGCGATCGCGACTGGTGACAAGGGGACATTTGATCTGGACAAAATGCACATCGTCTTTAGCGATTCCTGCGGTAGCGATCGCCTGATTAACTGCCGCAGCAACTTCTTTAACCATTGTTAACGATCCAATTTCCGCAGGGGTAAAATCACGGGTATGAATCACTCCCAAGGTTAAAGCCATACGGGTTGGGGTGTCTGTCGATGAAGGTTGACTTGTAAAAATTGTCAAATGCGGGCTTAAGGCTCCCTCAGTACCGCCCGACATGACATAGACAATCGCTGCCGCTTGCTCCTGTCCGACAAAATTAGCGAGGTAGTTTTTTAAGGTTTGGACAGCAAAGCCGCGTGTGAAGTCATTCACACAGCCATTTCCTTCTGTCTTGCCCATAATCGCCACAATGTGCTGGGGATTAATTTTGCCTGAAGCGATCGCTGCTTCTAGAGCCGTGAGATCATCAGGGCTATTTTGAGGAAGCTTGTATACATCAACTTTCATTTTTTTATTGGAGATAGGGTTTTGTGTTGCCGTTCCTTATGCTGGTTTATGGTGCTTGTGCCAATGATGGGCAATGTCAATACGGCGACAAATCCAGACGCGATCGCGGCTCTGCACATAGTCTAAAAATCTCGCCAAAGCCGCCGCCCGTCCTGCTCTGCCCACTAAGCGACAATGTAAACCGATGCTCATCATTTTGGGAGAGGTGTCGCCTTCGTCGTAGAGAACATCAAAGGCATCGCGCAAATAGGCAAAAAACTGATCGCCCGAATTAAAGCCTTGGGGCGTGGCAAAACGCATATCATTATTGTCGAGGGTATAGGGAATAACTAGGTGCGGCTTGCCATATTCATAGTTCCAATAGGGAAGGTCATCGGCATAGCTGTCGGAATCATAGAGAAATCCACCTTCTTCCACAACTAAACGGCGTGTATGCTCACTAGTCCGCCCCGTATACCAGCCGAGCGGACGTTCCCCTGTTACTTGTGTATGAATCGCGATCGCCTTTTGCAAATGTTCTCGCTCTTGTTCAGGAGAAAAATATTTGTAATCAATCCAACGATAGCCATGACTAGCAATTTCCCAATCTGCTTCCAGCATGGCGGAAACAGCTTCAGGGTTACGAGCGAGCGCCATCGCAATACCATAAATAGTTACAGGAATATGGCGATCGCAAAACATCCGATATAAGCGCCAAAATCCTGCACGACTACCATATTCATAACAGGATTCCATATTCATGTGACGCAATCCATTAAAGGGAACTGCGCCCACAATTTCTGATAGAAAAGTTTCAGAGGTACTGTCTCCATGCAGAATACAAGTTTCGCCACCTTCCTCGTAATTAATCACAAACTGGACAGCCACACGAGCATTATCTTTCCATTTTGCATCAGGAGTAAATCTCCCGTAGCCAATCATGTCTCTTGGATATGTCATGGTTATATATGGGTAATTCCTAATTCGTAATTCGTAATTGATTAACTACTAATCGCTAAAACCAAACGCCATCTAGCAATTTCGATAATTTCGGCGATCGCCGTTTGCTTCTCTACTTCCAGATTATTCTGAAGTCTTTGCTCAAAAGCAGCAAGAATACTATCTTTGGTATGGTTGCGAACAGCGATGATAAAAGGGAATGAGAACTTCTCTTTATAGGCTTGATTAAGATTTTGAAAGCGATCGTATTCTGCGGCAGAGAGTTGATCGAGTCCGATGGTGGATTGCTCCTGTACTGAAGCTTCCGCCATTTTGAACTTACTGCCCAGATCGGGGTGAGCGCAGATGAGCTTTAATTTCTCAGCATCACTCATTCTCAAGACGATCGCCGCCATGACTTGGTGCAGATTTTGGACATCGATAAAAGGACGCGATCGCCATGCTTCGGCGGCTATTTCGGGTGTGTGTTCAAAGATCGAACCGAGGGCTTCAATAAATTCTGACTGACTCATTTGGTTGAGAGTATTGATCGTATAACTCAATGCAATGGTCCTCCACTGATAATTTTGGCGATCGCACTGGTGACATCTAAGGGACTTTCCTGCGAGAGTTGGTCATACCACTTTTGGGTAACTTCAGGATCTTTGCCATGAATAGCTTCCGCCCGATTACGCGCTTTATTCACGATTTCAGTAGTGCGGACTTTGCGTTCCTTTTCGTAACGCATCAGGGCATCGGCAACACTTACATTAGTTGATAATAGATAATTAGCGATCACAAAGCTATCTTCGAGAGCTTGACATCCACCCTGTCCGAGATCTGGGCAAGTCGCATGAGCTGCGTCCCCCAAAAGAGCTACCCGACCCTTGACCATTTTTTCAATAGGTCCTACATCATGGATTTCTACCCTCGCAACATTCTCAGGATCGAGACGATCAATTAGTAACTGCACAGGCTTTGCCCAGTCTTGAAAATATTCCTTGAGTTCTATTTGATAGTTAGCGCGATCATTAGTTGTACCTTTGGGGAGTGGCACATCAAAAAAGAAATAGAAGCGATCGCCAGCAACAGGCATCATCGAGGCGCGTTTATGTTCTCCCACATAGATCGACCACATATCCGCAGGGGCAAGATCATCACTAATCGGAACCAATCCATTCCAATTTACATAGCCTTGATAGGTTGGTTCAATTGTTTCATTGAGAACATATTTCCGTAACAGCGAACGCACTCCATCGGCAGCGATTAGCACATCGCCCGAGGCCGCACTTCCATCTTCAAATTTAGCGGTAACATCGCGATCGCTTTCTATGCAATCAATACATTTAGTACCAAGAGTTATCTTGCCGCCTAGGGACTCAAATGACGATAAGAGAAGATTTTGTAAATCTCGTCTTGCCACAGGGTAAGGACGTTGACCGACTTCATCAATTAAAGGTTGAAGAGGAATTTCATTGAGTAAGTTCCCCGACAAATGGCGGTATTCCATCCGATTCATGATTCCACCGATTGCTGCCATTTTCTCGCCCAAACCAAGACGATTGAGAACTTTAACGCCATTTGACCAAAGCGAAATCCCTGAACCCGTAGGACGCAAATCCCGTACGCGATCGTAAATTTCCACTTCGTAGCCAGACTGTCGCAGCGAGATTCCTGCTGTCAGACCACCGATACCTGCACCGATAATTATTGCTTTTAAACCGTACACGATGGCAATCCTACACAAAATGTATACTGTATACAAAACTATTTTTAACCATTGTATATCAAGCTACAAAACAGCAGGAGTTACGCAAAGTTGCATGGTCAGGAGATCGCAACTTTTTTGCCACATTGATCTTGCTATACAACAAATGTATGTATACTGTATACATACAAAATTTAGAGAATCCATCTATAACTGTCGCCAATCTTGTTAGGACACAAAACCAGAACATAAATTACTGAATCTTACGAGTTTATGATTATTCCTATTCCTCAGCCTTTTCAGCCGATTGTGACATTTGCTCATCCTGTTTTGATGACTGCCACTTTGATCACCGCTATTTATGCAGCCTACTTGGGAATGCAATATCGCAAGGCGCGTAGCTCTGAAGGCGAAGTCAAGAAAGCTCTGATGTCTAAGCGTTACAACCTTCAGCATTACAAAATTGGTGCAATCTTTTTGGTGCTAATGGTCGGAGGTGCGATCGGAGGCATGGCGGTTACTTATAACAGCAGTGGCAAACTGGCGATCGGAGCGCATTTATTTGCAGGTTTAGGATTAGCATTTTTAGCAGCTATATCGGCTTCTCTTGCACCATTAATGCAGCAGGGAAAAGAATGGGCAAGAATCTCACATATTTCAATCAATACCGTAATTCTCGGTATTTTTTCTTGGCAATTGCTTACGGGTTTAAATATTGTGCAGCGTATTTTAGAGCAAATGTCAAAAGCATCTTAATAATTTTTGTACAGGCATAAAGTAATCTCAGACTCATAAAATTTAATGTTGCTAGATATATCGCAATATTAAATTTTTAGCTATTATTATTAATGATTATTCTTTGCTAAATTAGCAAAGATAATGGGTTAAGCGATTACTAACTTAGCCTATATTTAATTTTAGAAATTTACTTGGTAATAAGAATAATAAGTACAGCCTATTGCGACTTAAAGTAGTACAGAGAGATCTTTAAGTTGGCGCAAAACACTGCATCTAAAAATAATTAAAAATTAGAATCAAAACTTATAGCGCATAGTTCTTGGTGTCATAGATTTTGAGATTTTATATTTAATTATGTCTAGCTTTCTACTGACTATTTTAAAAACTTTATAGATAATAATTTTAAATAAATTAAAATAGCTAATTTATTTAAAATTGACTCGACAAAAAAGTAACTTAGAATACCATTACTTTGTGAAAGCTCTGTTGTAATAAAGTCTATATGTCAAGCTAGTTTGTTAATTTACTATATTAACTAAGGAAACTAATTAATTTTTTGCTGATATTATGAGGGCATTTCTTTATGATATCAAATCTCTTAAGCAAAGTATTAATTGTTACATTTAGATTGAGTTTACTAACTAGTTTTGGCAATCAAAAATCAGAGTCGTAAAAGTATGCGTAGGAATAAGTTCGGCAGTATGTTCAAATCACCTAGTTCTAAATTACTTACTAAATTCAGTAGTCTTTGCTTAGCCCTAGTAATCATGTTGGGTGTCTTTTTAGGTAATCCAATTAATGCACAGGCAAATGTCACCACATCCAATTTTGATGGCTTTGTTTCTGAGATGAGATCGCCTGCCGATGGCACAAATTTTTCTTTGCTACTAGCAGATGCGGCAGTAGAACCTGAAGCAACACCAGAAACTCCAGAAGCAAAAGCCGCCGCTAAACTCGAAGCCAAAAAAGCTAAGGCTGCCGCTAAACTCGAAGCTAAAAAGCTCAAGGAAGCTGCTGAAGCTGAAGCTGCTGAAGTAAAAGCGGCGGAAAAAGCAGCTAAAAAAGCGGCTAAGCTAGAAGCAAAAAAGGCGAAGGAAGCAGCTAAACTTGAAGCCAAAAAAGCTAAGGAAGCAGAAAAAGCGGCTGCGACTGAAGAAGAACCATTGAAAGAATCTCCTGAAGCAGCACCTTCAGAGCCAGCAGCAGCAGTAGAAACTGAACCTACTCCTTAGTTATCGCGATTTTGAGTTTGCCTAAGGTAAATTCAAAGGTCAAAACCTTTACTGTGATTGTCTTTGGGTTTGCAAATGAGCATCCACTCATTTGCAAACCTCTATACCGATAAATAATCTATGATCTAATTCAGGGCAAGAAAATGACTTCGGCAATTCCGCGATCGCAATCCAAGTTCAACCTGAGTGCCTACTTAATTAGCGATAAACCAGCAGGATTCTTATTAAGTTGGGTAGCTGGATTTGTGGATACTTCTGCATTTATTATTCTATTTGGACTCTTCACCGCCCATGTAACTGGAAATATTGCTTTAGCGGGGTCTTCATTTGTGAGTTCTGACACTGAGACAACGATTACCCGTTTATTGATGTTGCCCACATTTGTAGTCACTGTCGCTTTGACTTCCCTGCTTGCTCGCTATGCCCGTAGTCAAAAGTGGTGTGTATTTGGAGTATTGTTGACTGCGGAAGCGATCGCCCTAGCAATCTTTCTATCACTGGGAATGACTCTTTCCCCTGAACTTCTATTTGATGTTCAAGAGGAGCTAATTCTACCCATTGGTATTTCTGGGGTAATTGCTATGGCAATTCAGAATGCTTTGATGAAAGAGGCAAAAGGAGTATTTAAAAGCTATATTCCCACGACAGTAATGACTGGAAATACTACGCAACTAACCATTGATGTAGTGCAGTTTTTTAGTGCAAAGTTGGCAAAAAATCAGACTGAATTAACTCAAATTGAAGCTGAAGAATCTTTAGAACGGATTAGCAGATTTGTACCAACGATCGCAGGTTTTGCCCTTGGTGGATTGCTTGCGGCTTGCTTTGTATTAGCTTCTGAGTCTTGGTGGAGCTTATCTCTACCTTTGATTATTATCTCGATTTTGGCGATCGCTGCCTATGTTGAGCATGGGCGCGAATCTACCACATAAGGATTGAATGAGCAGCGCCTTGCTACGCTCATCTACATTTTTAAAATATTCTTAGGAAAAGCAAATGAGACAACGTTTACTATCATTACTATCAATTTTTATCAGCGCTATTATTTTTGTGGGATTGCTTACGAGCAATACAGTCCAAGCACAAACTATCTCTTCGCATACGGAAACTTGGCTAGCTGAGGTAGAGATGGCAGAACCAGTCATAGAAACTGAAGTTGCTGCACCTGAATCTGCTGCACCTAAATCTGTAGCAGTATCGAAACCTGATGAGACAACTACTCTTCTCAAACAATTAGAAACAGAAATATTGCCCCAAATTGAGAGTGTCTTAACTCCAGAGCAACAATCGGAATTTGCCGCTAAGGTTGCCGCAGGAACTAGTTTTCGCAAAGCTTTTAAAGCTATAACTCTTACACCAGCGCAAAAAAGTAAACTGAGTACCGTATTTAAATCTATTCCTAAAAAAGATATTTTTGCGACACTTACTCCTGCTCAGAAGAAACAACTATTTTTGAAAAATAAACAGCTATTTATTCCTAGTTCTGAAGAAATTGGCGCGAAGATTACTGCTGGTATGAAAATGGCAAAGGATAAGTCTCCTTTAGCACCATCCGCAGAATCGATTATCGAAAAAATCAATGCCAAAATGAAAGCTATTGAGACAGAGGAATAAAGATGGATAGTATGATGTCGGGTCGTTTGAATGATTGGTTGCTATTAGTAGCGGCGATCGTGGCGGCAATGGTCATATTTGCATCCTTAGCGAAGATTGCGAAATCAGTACTTGTACCATTTGCAGTTGTGGCGATCGCTTTAATTGTGGCAAAGATTGCTTTTGGGATTACTCCAGAATATCTTTGGCATGAGTCAATTCATGTGATTAGGAGACTAGGAGCAAGATCCTAAAACCTGTGGCGCACGCTGCGCGTGCGCCACAGGTTTTAGAACTGTTTTTTAATTATGCCGAAGTAATTATAGGATGAGAGGTGCTTCGTTCCGACCATCCTATAAAGTTGAAAATCACATGAGAATTTTGCTAGTTGAAGATGAAGATGATCTGGGTAAGGCGCTACAACGGAGCTTAAGGCAAGAAAAATATATTGTTGATTGGGTACAGGACGGTGCAGAAGCATGGAGATATCTTTCAAGTCCTGAAGTAGATTATGTGCTGGCAGTTGTCGATTGGATGTTGCCAAGTTTATCGGGGTTGGAAATATGTAAGCGCTTGCGATCGCATGGTAATTCGCTGCCAGTGCTAATGCTGACGGCAAAGGATCAGATGCAAGATCGGGTGATGGGTTTAGACTCAGGGGCAGATGATTATCTTGTTAAGCCGTTTGGGATGGTGGAATTGATGGCGCGGCTGAGAGCGTTGCTACGAAGACCGCCTCAATTTCAGCCCCAAATTTTACAGGTAGGCAATTTGATTCTTGATTATGGGAAGTCCACAATTGCGATCGCTAATCAAAATGCGATCGCTGAAGGCATCATGCTGACAACTAAAGAATTTCAGTTGTTAGAATACTTTATGCAGCATCCTAATCAGATTCTTACCCGTGACCAGATTATGAATCGGCTATGGGAATTTCAATCCGAACCTGCTAGTAATGTCGTGGCAGCCCAAATTCGGCTGTTAAGAAAGAAATTAGCAGAATATAGTTGTGATATTGAGATTGAAACAATCTATGGTTTGGGATATCGCTTGAATTCATGAATCACAATAAAATCTTTTTGGGAGCGCGGTTACATCTTGCAGGTTGGTATGCAGGCGTGATGGGAATCATTTTGACCCTATCAGGAGTCGGTATTTATCAGGTGATGGCTCATGCCCATTGGCAAGCAGTCGATCGCGAGTTAGAGTCCGTAGCTGGGACATTGCATGATAGTTTAGAACCTCTACTACAACAAAGCGATCGCATCGATCCGAGCGTCCAACAAATTCTTCCTAACCTTTGCATCATCGGTGAGAAATGTGAGCAAGAATCTTCCACAAGACATATTATGGGTGCGATCCAACAAGAAAGCTTCTATGCGTTATTTCTGACTCGTTCTGGAAACTTGATTGCCACAGTCGGAAAACCACCAATGGGAATTGTCCCTCAGATTGGACAAGAAGCTTGGCAAACAATTGAGGATCGAGAGGGAAATCGTTATCATCAAATTTCACTTTTACTTAAAAATAATCGTGGGAAATCATGGGGATATCTGCAAGTAGGGCGATCGCTTGCTGACTATGACCATCATCTTGAGCAATCAAAATTAATATTGATCATTAGTTTACCGATTGTTTTTCTGATTGTGAGCATAGCAAGTTGGTATTTAGCAAGTATTGCAATGAAACCAGTTTATTCTTCTTATCAACAAATTCAGCAATTCACCGCCGATGCTGCCCATGAACTGCGGACTCCGCTTGCAGCCATCCGCGCCACAGTTGAATCTACTCTTAGTAGTGAGTCAATTTCTGAACTAGAGTCAAGAGATATTTTACAAACAATCAATCGCCAAGCAGTGCGACTTTCAGAACTGGTGCAAGATTTACTTCTGCTGTCGAGGATGGACTTACAACTAATTACTTTACAAAAGCAAGCTTGTTGTTTGAATGAAATTGTTAGTGATTTAGTTGAAGAAGTCTCAGCACTTGCCATCCAGTCAGATATTGATCTAAAACTGAACGTTGCCCATGAATCTACAATTTATGTCAATGGTAATCAAGAGCAACTCTATCGACTAATTCTAAATATTCTAATCAATGCAATTCATTACACGCCTGAACATGGCAAAGTTGAGGTATCTCTCGATCACATCGAGCATCATGCGATTATCCAAATTCAGGATAATGGAATTGGTATAAGTTCCATTGATTTACCCAACATCTTCGATCGCTTCTATCGAGTAAGTAGCGATCGCTCTCGCAAAAAAGGTGGATCTGGTTTAGGCTTGGCGATCGCACAGGCGATCGTCAAATCTCATAATGGCGATATTCAAGCTAAGAGTGAGATTGAACAAGGTAGTACATTTACAATTAAGATGCCATTAATAGCAATATAAGTAAGACTTACGCATAAGATTTGCGGGGGGGATTGGCTAGCGATCGCGTCTAAAAATCAACTTTTGATTTTGTGGGTGACGATGCAAAATGTTTGCGGGTATAGTTTAAACTTATTTGATTCAGTTAGGCTTGAATTAGGGAGTTTTGCGCGATGGCGACAGGTAAAGAGGAGCAACCGATCTGGGTGCAAGACTTGTTGGCTTGGCTGGACAAGATTGAGGCAAAGAAGTTAGAGGGAGAAAAATGGATTGAGCGGGTAAATGAGGTTTTGGCTGAGTTACTGCCAGATTTATCAGAACCGTTAAAACAAGATGATCTTAGAGACACTAAAAATGTTTGTGAGGAGTATTCCAGATCGCAAACAATAGCCGATGTCACCGCTCAAACTTCTGCATCTGATGTAGAACGATTAAAACAGTCTCTTGCAGACGCTCAAAGTATTTATGATGAGTATTCCAGATGGCAAGCAATAGCTGATGTAGTCGCTCAAATTCCTGAATCCGAGCCAGAACTACTAAAACAAGCTCTTGATGTTGCTCAACGTATTAGTGATGAGTATTGTAGATCAGAAGCGATAGCCGCCGTAGCCTCTCAAATTCCTGCATCTGAACCAGAACTACTGAAGCAAGCTCTTGAAGCTATTCAACGTATTGATAATGGAAATTACAGATCGCCAGCAATAGTCTCTCTAGCCACTCAAATTCCTTCGTCTGAGCTAGAACTACTAAAACAAGCTCTTGAAGCCGCTCAAAGCATTGATAATGAGTATTACAGGTCACCAGCAATAGTTGCCGTAGCCACTCAAATTCCTGCATCTGAGCCAGAACTGTTAAAACAAGCTCTTGAAGCCGCTCAAAGCATTGATAATGAGTATTACAGGTCACCAGCAATAGTTGCCGTAGCCACTCAAATTCCTGAATCTGAGCCAGAACTACTAAAACAATCTCTTGAAGCCGCTCAACGTATTAAAAATGATGAATGCAGATGGAAAACTATAGCCATCGCAGCCGCTCAACTTCCTTCATTAGAACGAAAACTAGTTTTACAACAAGCAATTGAATCCACTCAACGTATTTATGATGAGTATTCCAAATCGAAAGCAATAGCCGATGTAGCCACTCAAATTCCTGCATCCGAGCCAGAACTGTTAGAAAACGCTCTTAAAGCCGCTCAAAGCATTGAGAGTGAGCATTACAGATCGAAAGCGATCGCCGCCGTAGCTGCTCAAATTCCTGCATTGGAAAGAAAATCAGCTTTACAACAAGCCATTGAAGTCGCTCAACGTATTGAAAATGAGGATTACAGATCACAAGCAATAGCCGCCGTAGCTGCTCAAATTCCTTCGTCTGAGCCAGAACTACTAAAACAAGTCCTTGAAAATGCTCAACGTATTGAGTATGAAGATTACAGATCGCAAGCGATAGCTGCCGTAGCCGCTCAAATTCCTTCGTCTGAGCCAGAACTACTAAAACAAGTCCTTGAAAACGCTCAACGTATTGTCGGCGAGGAATACAGATTGCCAGTAATAGTCGCCGTAGCTACTCAAATTCCTGCATCCGAGCCAGAACTAATAAAACAAGCTCTTGAAGCTGCTCAACTTATCGAAAATGAGTATTTAAGATCGCCAGCAATAACCGCCATAGCTGCTCAGATTCCTGCATTCGAGCTAGAATTAATAAAACAAGCTCTTGAAACCGCGCAAACTATTAATGATGAGTATTGTAGAGCGCCAGCAATAGCCGCCGTAGCTGCTCAAATTCCTATATCCAAACGAAAACTAACTTTACAACAAACGATTAAAGTCGCTCAACATATTGAAAATGAGGATTACAGATCACAAGCAATAGCTACCGTAGTCGCTCAAATTCCTACATCAGAACCAGAACTATTAAAACAAACCCTTGAAACTGCCCAAAGTATTGGTGATGAGAATTGCAGATTGTCAGTAATAGCTGCCATAGCTGCTCAAATTCCTGCATCCGAGCCAGAGTTACTAAAACAGGCTCTTAAAGCCGCTCAAAGTATTATTGATGTGCAATACAGATGGCAAGCAATAGCCGCCGTAGCCGCCAAAATTCCTGAGTCCGAGCCAGAACTATTAAAACAAGCTCTTGAAGCCGCTCAAAGTCTTTTCGGCGAGGAATACAAATCGCCAGCAATAGCTGCCGTAGTGGCTCAAATTCCTGTATCTGAGCCAGAACTATTAAAACAAGCTCTTGAAGCCGCTCAAAATATTGAGGATAAGCAATATAAAGCGCCAGCAATAGCCGCCGTAGCCTCTCAACTTTCTCCATCCGAACGAAAATCAGTATTACAACAAGCTATTAAAGTTGCACAAAGTATTGAAGACTATTATTCTGACTCGAAAGGAAGGGCAATAGCCGCCGTAGCTGCTCAAATTCCTGTATTCGAACCAGATCTGTTAAAACAAGCCCTTGAAACAGCCCAAAGTATTAGTGATGAATATTTCAGATCAAAAACAATAACTGCTGTAGCTGCTCAAATTCCTGAATCCGAGCTAGAACTGTTAAAACAAGCTCTTGAAGCTGCCCAGAGTATTCAAAATAATGATGAATATAGATCAAAAACAATAACTGCCGTAGCCGCTCAAATTCTTCCATCGCAACGAAAACTAGCCTTACAACAAGCTATTGGAGCCACTAAAAGTATTAGTGATGAGTATTCCAGATCGAAGGCAATAGCCGCCGTAGTCGCTCAAATTCCTGTATCCGAGCCAGAACTATTACTACAAGCCTTTGAAGCCGCTCAAAATATTGGTAATGAGAATTACAGATCAGAGGCAATAGCCACCGTAGCCACTCAACTTCCGCCATCCGAACGAAAATCAGCTTTACAAAAAGCTCTTGAAGTTGCTCAAAATATTGAGCGTGAGGATTACAGATCGCAAACAATAGCCGTTGTAGCTGCTCGAATTCCTGCGTCCGAGCCAGAACTGTTAAAACAAGCCTTTGAAGCCGCTCAAAGTCTTGTCGATGAGCAAAACAGATCGCCAGCAATAGCCACCGTAGCTGCTCAAATTCCTGTATCCGAACTAGATCTGCTAAAACAAGCTCTTGAAGCTACTCAAAATATTAATCGTGGGTATCATAGATCTGAAGCAATAGCTGCCGTAGTCGCTAAACTTCCGACATCGGAATATCACAAAATAATTGAAATTTGTTCAAAGCTAGAAAACAAGCAATATCGGATTGAGGCATTAGGAGCTATAGCCTTTAAGGCAACTGAGATGCTAATCGCCCAAACCCCTCAAAATCTAATATCCACGATTTTAGAAATAGTTCCCAACGGTAAAAATTCAGCCGATAAAGCCAAACTTCTTAGCGCTCTTGCTACTCGACTTTCTACAGGGCTTTTTCCCAGAGCATTACAAATCATCCAAAATGAAATCAACCATCCCACATACCAAGCCGAAACTCTTAGCAATCTTCTCCCCTATTTGCCCCCAGAACAACTTCCAGAAGCACTCGCAGTAATAACAAGCTTCGCGGGTTACTCTGCTCCCACCACAGCCCTTTGCCAACTTATCCCTAAACTTACTTTTCCCGACCTAGAGTTAGTCTTCAAGGATTTTATTATTGGAACCACTGAAACAAAGGCACGAATTCCGCAACCAAAACTCCAATATCAAATCCTTAAATGTCTGAATACTTGCCTCAAAAGCATTCTGGAAAATATTACCGAAATTGACGCAGACCAACATAGCCAAGAGAGACTATCTCAAGAAATCAATGACCACCTTCACCAAATCATTAATGAATACGGGCATCTATTTAGCAAACTCTCATCAGACAATCAAACCGTAACACCTAAATTGATCGCCGAACAAACAAAAATCTTACGAACCATTCGCGAAAATAGCCGCGACTTCGACAAAGCCAACGCCCTCATTCAAATAACCGCCAGTTTAGATGATTCTCTATCCATCGAAGCGCAAAGTATCGCTCAAGAGATTCAAGATGCTTATCATAAAGCACGCGCTCTAGTTTCCCTAGCATCAAGATTTCCTAAAATTCGTAACGAAGCGCAACAACAAGTTAATCAGACTAGAAAAGACGAAATCCAACATATCGAACTTCTAAGCCAATTTGCCACCATTGTTCCCGAACAAATTCCCAACCTGCTGAAAAGCGTTGAAGAATGGTCAGGCGCAAATCCCTTTGAACTTCAAGAAACCACCACCGATCCTGAACGCTGCAAATATAAGCGCCGTCGCATCCTGATCGCCCTCAAGCCCCACCTCCCGATCCGCCTCAGCCGCGAAATCGATCGCGAAACCAGCATCGGCAAAGCCCCTCAAGACCTCTGGGAAAGATGCCTCTTTGTCCTCCGCAACGAATATCGCCAAGCCCTCAAAAGTGGCAGTTTCCGTAATGATGCCACTCAAGATGAAGATCTGCTCAACCTCAAAGACGAAATCAATGCCTTAACCGAAATGCTGCTCATGCGCGACCTTACCCCACCCGTAGCCGTTGGCATCCTCGGTGGTTGGGGCGGCGGTAAATCTTACATGATGCACCTCATGCAAAAACACATGGTCGAGATTCGCAGTCGTGGACTCGATCCAGTTGAAGCTTGGGGATTTAAAGATAAGGATGAGGAAAATCCTGATAGCAGTAGGTTGAACCGCTATGTCGGACATATTTACCAAATCAAATTTGACGCTTGGACTTATGCCAAATCTAACCTCTGGGCAAGCCTCATGCAGACGATCTTCTTTGAACTAGATCGCCAAATCTCCCTAGAACACCAAATTGATACCGCTTTAAAAAGAGCCAATCCCAAAACTACCCCTCTCGATTCACAAAATGGAACGATTTGGCAAGCACTCTATGAAGTCAGTGATGAAGATCGCGAATGGTTTCTCAAAAATGTACTGACCGATCAGACATTTAATGAATGGGAAAAATTGTCAAAAGAAAACAGTAGTTCTGAAAAACTTTGGGAACTATTTGGTAACTCTCAAAAAGAAGCGATCGCAGATTTAGAAGCCCTAAAATCAACCCTTCAAGAGACAAAAGAGAATTTACAAAAGAAACCAGTCGAAATTTTGAACGATCATGTAAAACGTAAAGCTTTCTTTGATACTGCCAGTCAAAAAGCGATCGCCATCCTTCAAAAACGTTTAGGCAAAAACTTTACTGACGAAATCAAGAAGGACTTGGAACAAAAACTTACGAAAATTCAAGATACAACGACCGATCTAAATCAATTTTATGATTTGGTCAAAGATGATATCGAAACAGTATTGGAAAAGAAAGAGACACAAATCGACATCCAATTTATCAAAGAATTCACAGTCAAAAATTATCTGTTTATTCTCATCTGCCTCTCATTCATTCTTTTAGCCATATTCATCCCCATTGCTCTTCCCGAATCGATAAAAAACAACTTAGTCGCTCAAATCATTTCCGCAACCACTCCATTAGTCGCTGCAATTCCCTTTGCTAAAACAACAATCCAAAGAGGTCGCAAACTCTATAATCAAATTAAACTCGAAGTTTCTGACTTCACACACAAATTAGAAAACAATATTCAAAATCAAATTGATACTGATAAAGATCTTTTAGCCCTGAAAACAAAAATTACAGAACTTGAGAAGGAAGTAAAAAATAAATCCGCAGATATTCCTACTAACACCTATGCTTCGATCACTGATTTCGTCAAAGATCGCGTCCAAAAAGGTGGCTATCAAGAACACTTAGGCATGATGCATCAAGTCAAAGAAGACCTATCCATGCTCAGCAAACGCCTCTTACCACCACCCGCCGATTCTAAGGAATACGCCACCAAAGTTAAACAACTCGCAGAAGTATTTCCCCGTGGTTCCGCCCGTGTAGTTCTCTACATTGACGACCTCGATCGCTGTCCACCCAAAACCGTTGTCGAAGTCCTCGAAGCCGTCCAACTCCTCGTCAAGAATCCGCTTTTTATTGCTGTCTTAGCGATCGACGAGCGCTACATCACTCGCGCCCTTGCCGATCATTACAAAGGTGTACTTCCCCTCAAAGGTCGCCCCTCCGCCTCGGACTATCTCGAAAAGATCATTCAAATCCCCTACCGTATTCGCCCCATTTCTGAACAAGCCCTCCGTCAATACCTCCGCGCCCAAATCGTCGTCCAAGATAGTGAAACTAGCGGTACTAAGTTTAATGAATTCTCCCCTGAAGAATTTAATCTGCTCGTTACCTGTTGCCAAGAATCAGAACTTTCTCCGCGCAGCCTCAAACGTCTCACCAACGTCTATAAACTCTACAAAGTTCTCAGTCGCACTCGCGGTCAAAAGCCCACACCCAAAGAACAAAAAACAATTCTGACCCTGCTTGCCTTTTCCAGTCGCTACCCTGACCTCATGCGCGATATTCTTCAAAAAATTGGTTCCATCTTCGACCAAAGTCAAAATCCAGATAATGAGAAGGAAACCCTTTTTAATGTATTCAAAACATACCTAGAAAATCCTGCCAAGAATTCCGCAAATTCATACTTAACAGAAGATGTCAAACAACTCACCTATGACTTTCACAAACTTGTGGATGAGAAATTGGAACTCAATGAAATTAGAAGTATTTTTGACTTTGTGCGTACTTTCTCCTTTGTCGGTGATATTGGGGTCGATCACACAAACTTAGGAATTGCGTAAAAGAACGAGATGTAGTGACAATTCATGAATTACCACTACATCTCGTTCTTTTGTGTCAACGCACAATGGATGTTGGAGTTTTTATATTTCACACCTATTTCATTTTGTTGTGAGATGCTTGATATCAAGGTAATTGCGATAAATATTGAGTACAAAAACTAGATTAAGCAGATGAGATTATCCCCAAGACTTCACGTTCCCATTATTAAAGTAATTCTTAGTTTGATTTTACTTTCTAATCCTGCGATCGCCCTTGCTCATGCGGGACATGGCGATGAATTTAAAGGGACTAATACAACTGAAATCACGGGAATTACAGTAGATGATGAAGTTGCCAAGTCACTGGGAATTAAAGTAGAAACTGTAAAGAAACAGCCCCTAAAATTTGGTATGCAAACCACAGGGCAGATCGAGACTTTGCCGAACCAACAAGTAAAAGTAACTACTCCGATCAAAGGAACAATTGTTAATTTGCTAGTAGAGCCGGGGGCTTTAGTTCAGGCAGGTCAACCTGTGGCAATTCTATCTAGTCCAGAACTAGCGGAGTTACGAGTTAGTTCGCTAGAGAAACAGGCAGAAGCAAGTGGCAATATTCTCAATGCTGAATCAAATTTACGTTTAGCCCGACAAAATCTTGAACGTCAGAAGCTACTTGTTGAAGCAGATATCCGTCAGGCTCAGACTGAATTAAGTTTAGATAAGGAGCGTTATGAGCGCGACAAAGAGTTATTAGAGAAAGGGGCGATCGCCCGACGACAATTACAAGAATCAGAATCAAAGTTTGTCGCCGCAAGAGCCGCCTTAACTAAAGCAGAAAGTCGTTTACCTTTGCTAGAAGCTCAAGCACAATTAGAAAGAGCCGAAGCTGATGTACAAGTATCTGCGACCAGAGTTGAGCTAAGTACTGCCGCTTATGCAGCAAGATTAAATCAACTAGAAGCTAGTGCAAATTCTAATGGCACGATTACAATTACTGCGCCAATTGATGGAGTTGTCAGCGATCGCGAAGCGACAATTGGCGAGTCAGTTGATGCCGCAGGAAAGACTTTAATGACGATCGTTAATGATGAAAGAGTTCTCGCCACTGCAAATATTTACGAAAAAGATATAAGTAAAATCCGTATTGGTCAACCCGTGCAGGTGAAAATTGCAGGACAGCCTTCGACTACAGTTTTTCAAGGCAAGGTGACGGTGATTGGTACTACTGTAGAAGGACAAAGCCGTATTGTTCCCGTAAAAGCTGAGATTGGTAATGTGAAGAGACAGTTAAAAGCGGGGATGTTTACCAATATCGAAATCCTCACAGATAGTGTGTCTGTGCCAACCTTAGCGATTCCTGCTGCTTCAGTAGTAGAAGCAAATGGCAAGCAGTTAGTATTTGTGCAGAATGGGAAGTCCTATCAGCCTGTTGATGTGACTTTGGGAAAGACTTCGGGGGATTTAGTGGAAGTTACAAGCGGATTGTTTGAAGGCGATCGCATTGTTACTCAGCGTGCTAATCAGCTATATGCTCAATCTCTGCGTGGAGATAATAAGCCCAAGGATGATCATAGTAATGCTATAAAACCTGATGTATCTATCCAAAACAACTGGTGGCTGATGCTTCTAGCAGGAGGTGTTGGCGGCGGCGCAATTGTGGCGATCGCTTTTTGGTTAGGAAGGCGATCGGGTACAAAAATGGTGATACTGCGGGAGCCTTTAAGTACAAGCGATCACATTGATAGATGAGCTATTACTATTGTGGCTTCAAAATTTTGATTGACGTATCCTTGCATCATAGCTTTTCTTTTAAGCTTCGCGCTCCAAAACGATGAACGGCGCGATAACCGATTCGGACTACCCAAGTTTGAGAATCGGGAAATCGCTCCCTAAGCTTTTTAGTGGCGGTCATTGTGTCATTAGCAATTTCAAAAGCTCCTGTTTCGATATCAATAGCTACAATTTTGCCGTGATGATCTGTCTCGACTTGTGGGAGGATTTGAGTCTGATAAATGAGATCGCCACGCTTGGCAAATTCTTCTTTGCTATATCGAGGTTGACGGACTGCCATAATTGTTGTTTCTCCGCGATCATTGCCTTATTTAACATATTGTAACTGACCATAAACCGCTCCAAAGCGATCGCTGATCAAGCTCATTTTCTACCGTGATGACTTGGGTGGAATCTGGACAGATTGAGGTAGTGAACAAGTTGGCGGTTTGGTTTGAGCAGATGGTAAGTATGGACTGAAGGAATAAACCAAAACAGGGACTATGATATGGGTTCCGATATAGGTAAGACTTCTCAACAGGCGACGGGGAATCGCAATGTTAATTTTGTCATCATTGGGAAGAGGAGAAAGCTCTGAGCCTTTACCAGAAATCGATTTGTTTGACATAATGAACCCATCATTAATATTTGTAGGTGTTGTTGCTTCGGCACAGCGCTTTGTTCATAAAAAAGCGCTATTAGATATAAATAGTAGTATATACAATCAATAGATATACTGTCAATACTTATAAAACAATTGTGTTACCTAGTCTCTGATTTGCTTTTGATGCTTATATCTGGAATTATCCTTGGGATTTTGTGATAAATCTTTTGTTATAAAAGGAGAGCTTGCTTAGTGAAAGTATTTCCTAAGATAATTTTTCAAAAGCTATTTCAGTAAAAGATGATCGTTAGGAAATTTGAGCAGTTACCAGTAGAAGCAAAGAATATTCTCCTGCAAATCAAGTCAGGTGTTGCATTTGCTCATAAAAAAGATGGGAGTGTATATCGCAACAGAGAAGGAAAGTTACCAGAACGATCGCCTGATTATTATCGGGAATATACGGTTCTGACTCCTGAGATGACAACGAGAGGCTCACGCCGTTTGGTTATTGGTAATGAAGGGGAAATCTACTATACTGATGATCACTATCTGACTTTTCAGAAAATCATCGAATAGTATGACTAAGCACATAACCCAGTTACTTCCTGTTAAGCCTTTAGCTGATCGTGATTCTGTGGCGATCGCTAATGGTGCTGATAGTTTACAGAAGTTAGGAACTGAGATTTTTTATCTTGATGGTCGAGAAATTCGGGATAAGCAGTCTTTTTTGCAGAAAGTCGCTGAGGTGATGCGGTTTCCAGATTATTTTGGCTATAACTGGGATGCTTTGGAGGAGTGCATTACGGATTTAGATTGGTGTCCTGCGGCGCGATATATTTTGATATACGACTATCCAGAAGCGTTTTCAAAAGTGGAGCCTGAAGAATGGAAGCTTGCATATGATATTTTGCGATCGGCTGTGGAATATTGGCAGGTAACGGATACGCCTTTGGAGGTTTTGTTAATTGGTGAAACCGTTACAGATAAAACGTTGTAGGGGCAAAGCATTCCCGCAGAAATTTATGATTTTACACATCGCTTTAAATCGGGAATGCTCTGCCCAAAACCTCAAACATTTATCGATAATCTCTAAACCGCACAAAACCTTATGCATTTACCGATAATCTCCAAACCGCAGGGATAATTTATCGGTAAAAGCGAAGAGGGTTTAGCATTTGTAAATGGAGATTTTAGTGAGGAGTTGAGAGAGGTTGGCGCAAATGCTAAACCCCTACGTTACCTACATTACTTACCTTGTGGCTCTGCGGGTAGCGAGAATGAAAACCTTGTCGATGCCAATATGAAAGGCAAAGCGAGTGAGGCGATAGAAGGTAATCAGTGAAACGAGACGATGATTCATTCCCTTTGATTGCATTCTTGTCCGTGATTCCATCATGTCGCTAATCCAGTGCTGCCATTCATCCCATTCTTCAGGAAAGACTTCAGCTAAACCTTGAGTAATAGCTTCAACTAAAGTTACATCCCATGCTCTTTGTTTAATTTGAATTTGAGATTTACTATAAGCAATGAGATGATCGGGAATTTCCTCTAAAGATATATTTATACAGGCTTCTGCAGCAAACTGAAGCATGGAATACCTTATACTAAGAGCGTAATTAACCCTAGCATTTACATAAGTATTAGCCATAGAAATAGCAAACGCATTAGCAATAGCATATGCAATATTGTTCTTTCTAGGATTAGTCATAGAACGACAAGCTTTAACAAACATTCCGTTAGCATGAGATTTATATTTGACAGCTATAGACAATTCTTTAGCATAGGCTTTAGACTTTCTAGTCAAAATTCTAGCAGTCGTATCGTTAGCCTTAGTATCGATAGAAATATCTTCTGCCTCAGTAACTAGAAATTTTGACTCGCTAGTATAGTTGTTTGTCAACATATCAATAGTTCTTTTTATACCAATAGATTTTAATTTGGCATTTAAAGATCTTGATTTTTTGACAGCATATTTTGCTTTGGTAACAGCAGCCTTTGTTTTATTCTCTAAAAATTGAAATTCAGATACATCAACATGAGCCTTAGCAACAATACTTGCTCCTATCTCCTCACTAGCTTGAACCATAGCATTAAGCTCTTCTATAGCATCAAATTTAGCTTTACCCTTAAAAGCCCTAAATCCTAATAAAACCCGAAAGATAGCTATTGGATTAGTTTGACTCATCTCTAAATCCCCCCGATCGCCATAACAGATCTCAACCCACTCAAAAACACCTCCTTAGCATTAAGAGCGCGATTACCCTCACCCGCAATCACATAATAACGCCGCCTTGCGCCAGTAAGTTCTTCTGGAGTTTCATCACCCCAACGCGAAGTTACAAAACCCTTTTCCTCAAGCTTTTTCAGCGTCGGATATAGTGAACTAAACCCGATCTTGCGCTTGCCATCACTAGCTTTAGCGATCGCATCGATAATTTCTAAACCATAACGCTCGCGATCGCGCACCGCATATAGCACCATCTCTTCAGTGGGCGTAAGGTCTAGGGGATCATCAGACTTTTTGCGTGCCATAACCTAATATACATACAATCTATAACTGATTATACATTAATTAGATATATAGTCTATATCATAAAAATATTTTTTGATGCGATCGCTGAGACAATTCGGCAAGGCGATCGCTGAAACAATTAGAAAATTGCAAGTGATTTTGTTATATCAACAATGAGTAAAGAAAGGATATTTAATAGTTCTCAGTTTCTTCAGCCAAATGATGATGAGCCTATTCGATCAGTTGTTACCGAATCCAAAGATGCTGTTGTTGTAGCTTGGTATGTCAACTCGAAGCAAAAGATTGCGCCGCACATTCATCCAAATGGACAAGACACATGGACAGTTTTGAGTGGTAAAGGTGAATATTATCTGGATGCAACAGGCGGCACTAAACAGATAGTTGCTGGAGACATTGCAGTTGCTCCTCTTGGTTGCGTACATGGAGTATTTAATAATGGTGACGAACCATTGATATTTATCTCAGTTGTAACACCTGCTACCGCAGGTTATCAACCTATTCCTTTAGAAAATTCCTCTGATAGTACAGCCTATTGAGGATTCAAGTATTACAGCACAAAGCACTGTAACTTGGCATTTCATCATGACTTCATAATTCCATGTCATGCTAACTTCACTAGCTACTCATCATATTTCTATTACCTCAAATTATGCTGAGTTCCATTATTAAATGGGCGATCGCCCGCCGTTGGTTGGTGATTGTCGGAGCGATGATTCTTAGTATTTGGATATTTCGTACAATCGTCCAAATGCCTTTGGATGTGTTCCCCCCCTTTGCACCACCGCAAGTCGAAATCCAAACCGAAGCCGCAGGATTAGCGCCCGAAGAAGTGGAATCACTGGTGACATTGCCCATTGAGAGCGCAATTAATGGCACGGCTGGCGTTAGTGCGGTGCGTTCTTCGAGTGCAGCTAGTATCTCAGTTGTGCGTGTAATTTTTAATTGGGGAACTGATATTTATCAAGCTAGACAGTTAGTAACGGAGCGATTACAGGCGGCTCGGAGTAAATTACCAGCATCGGTGGAGACTCCACAAATTGCGCCTATTAGTTCGCCAATTGGCACAATTCTTACCTATGCATTCACATCGAAAAATAATGACTTAATGGAAACGCGGCGACTTGTGGATTGGCAAGTCACTAACCGACTGTTAGCAGTGCCAGGAGTGGCGCAGGTCATTGTTTTTGGTGGGGATGTGCGTCAATATCAAGTGCTGGTTGCTCCTGAAAAATTACAAGCCTTTAATGTCTCACTTCAAGATGTATCGGATGCAGTGGCGGCGGCAAATGTGAATGCTGCGGGGGGATATTTGATTACGCCCGATCGCGAAAAATTGATTCGCGGTATTGGGCGCATTGAGGATATTGAGGCTCTCAAACAATCAGTAATTAAGGCTCGTAACGGTGTGCCTGTAAGAATTAGCGATATTGCCGATGTAAAAATTGGGGCGGCGGTGAAGCGTGGTGATGCCAGTGTCAACACTCAGAAAGCAGTAGTAGCAATCATCAATAAACAGCCGCAAGCGGATACGCCCACCGTCACCCGTGCTGTAGAAGCTGCCATGAATGAGTTAAAAGTGGGACTGCCCACAAGTATTCAAGTGGAAACTACTTTCCGTCAAGAGGCTTACATTGATGCATCGATTGAAAATGTCAAGGAAGCCTTAATCGAAGGCAGTATTATTGTGGCTCTGGTTTTGATTCCGTTTTTGATGAATTGGCGGAACTTAGCCGTATGTTTAGCAGCTTTGCCTTTATCTTTGTTGATCGGCGTGTTAGCCCTCAACTGGCTAGGACAAGGCTTAAACACGATGACCTTGGGTGGTTTAGCGGTGGCGATCGGTTCGGCGGTGGATGATGCGATCGTTGATGCCGAAAATGTTTACCGATGTCTCCGTGAAAATAAACATTCTGATCATCCCCGCCCCGTTTTAGAAGTGGTTTTTGATGGCTGTCAGGAAGTCCGCGATTCGGTATTTGGAGCCACGATTATCACGATTGTCGTCTTTTCGCCGATCTTTGCGCTCACGGGTGTGGAGGGTAGTATTTTTATTCCGATGGGTTTGGGTTATTTAGCCGCAGTATTAGCATCTAGCTTTGTGGCGCTCACGGTTACGCCTGCGCTCTGTGCAATTTTGCTACCCTACGGACATTTACCCGAACGGGAACCTTGGGTAGCACGATTTTTCAAAAAACTATATTTACCGCTCATCAAATTTGCGATGCGCCGATCGCAGATTATTATTGGTCTTGCGGCGGCAAGCATACTACTATCCGCGATCGTTGTGCCATCCTTCGGGCGCATCTTTTTACCAGAATTTCAAGAGCAGTCTCTAGTTAACACATTACTGCTCTATCCTGGCTCATCTTTAGAGGCAACTAATAGCGCAGGCTCAGTCCTAGAGAATAAACTGAAAGACAATCCTAACTTCCGTAATATTCAAGTGCGATCGGGGAGAGCAGAAGGGGATGCCGATGCCGCAGGGGTGAACTTAGCGCACGTCGATGTGGAGTTGAGTGAAGTTGGCATGAAGGATCGCAGAGCCAGTATTGATTTATTGCGTCAGGAGTTTGGAAAAGTAATTGGCGCGGCTCCGAATGTGGGTGGATTTATTTCGCATCGCATGGATGAAGTGTTATCAGGGGTAAGAAGCGCGATCGCTGTCAAAATATTTGGTGCTGATTTAGCGCAACTGCGGATACTTGGACAGCAGGTAAATGATGTAATGCGATCGGTTGAAGGTGTAGTCGATCTACAACTGGAACCGCAAATTCCTGTGGAACAAGTTCAGATTAAATTCGATCGCATGGCGGCGGCAAGGTATGGATTAACGATTGGGAAACTTTCGGAAACGATTGAAACGGCTCTGAATGGAAAGGTAGTTTCTCAAGTTTTAGAGCAGCAGCAAACTTTCGATCTGGTCGTATGGCTGAAGCCAGAAGCCCGTCAAAGCTTAAATGCGATCGGTAATTTAATGGTTGATACATCTGATGGTAATAAAATTCCATTAGCTCAAGTTGCCACACTGATCGATGGGAAGGGAGCCAATACAATTAACCGCGAGAATGTCTCTCGATTGCTAGTGGTTGCAGCCAATGCACAGGGGCGAGATTTGCGATCTGTGGTCAGTGATATTCAGGCAAAAGTCAAAGCCCAGATCCAAATCCCTACGGGTTATTACATTCAATATGCAGGACAATTTGAAGCGGAAGGGAGAGCATCTCAAAATATTGTGCTGTTTAGCGCGATCGCCTTTGTTGCCATCACCGTAATCATGTATCTTTCGGTGAAATCCGTCGCCTCCACAGTGATGATTATGATTAATTTACCTTTAGCCTTAGTGGGCGGCGTGATTGCTGTCGCCCTAACGGGAGGAGTTTTGTCGATCGCTTCATTAGTCGGATTTGTGACCTTATTTGGGGTTGCTACTCGCAATGGTTTATTGTTAGTCGATAACTACAACACCAAATTTGCATCGGGAATGCCCCTAAGAGACTTGTTGATTCAAGGCTCAATGGAACGACTTAACGCGATTCTGATGACTGCATTTACTTCAGCATTAGGCTTAGCGCCGCTAGTGGTAGCGGGTGGTGCTGGGAAGGAGTTATTACAACCATTATCGATTGTCGTTCTGGGTGGGCTGTTCACATCTACCGCCTTAACCTTACTGGTTTTACCAGCTTTGTATTCCCAGTTTGGGAAGTACCTCATTCCCAAACCAACTTGCCCTCATCCCCCAGCCCCTTCTCCCAGAACGGGAGAAAGGGAGTAAGAAAATCCTCTTGTTCCCCTCTCCCAAAAAGGGAGAGGGGCTAGGGGTGAGGGGCTTAGCAATTTCTGCGTAAGTCCAAACTTTCTAAATAAAACCCAAGGAAATCTATGCAATTATTTCAATCGATTCTTCTCAGCTTGGCTAGTTTAGCTGTACTAGCAGCTTGTAGTAACAACACTCCAACTACAAGCTCAACAACTGCAACTACGGTAGCTAAAGTTGAGACAGCCCAAGCAAATTCTACGCCTAGCGCGACAAAATCTGAAACTAAGCATGGCGCTCCTCAACAAGGAGGACAGGTGATTGAGTCGGGAATCTATCATTTAGAGTTGGTTATCGCACCTGAAGAGAATGGCATTCATTTGGATTTCTTTTTGCAAAAAGGTGACACCCATGAAGCAATTCCCGATGCTAAAGTAACGGCACAAGTTCATTTGCCTGACGGGACTCAAAAGAATTTAGATCTAGCCTATGATGCTCCTGCCAAGCACTATGGAGTAAACCTATCAGGCAAAGCAAAGGGTGAGTATAAAGTGGTGATTTTGTCAGATATTAAAGGGGAAAAGGTCAACGGACGATTTAACTTTAAGTTGTAGGCAGTTCTTTTACTGCGCGTCCTTAAGCATTTCTTTTGTTATGCTAATTTCTCATTTTGTAGTGATTCTAGCGGAATTACCCGAAGTTTTTGTATACAGTATACAATACATAGAATTTATATTTCAAATAACTCAAGCAAGACATTATGGATGCGGAAAAGGAACTTACCCTAGATGATCAATTTGCCGACAAAGTTGAAGATGCTTCAGCAGTCGGTAAGTCTGAACTCATCTATGGTCTAAATGATAAGCCCCCAGTTGTCGAAGCGATTTTTGTGGCTTTCCAGCACGTTCTCGCTGCTTTTGTTGGCATTATCACGCCGCCAATCATTATCTGTACCACTCTCGGACTAGATGCCGCGAATACTAGCTATTTAATTAGTATGTCGCTCTTCGCTTCGGGAATCTGCACTTATATCCAATGTAAAAAGATTGGTCCCGTTGGTTCAGGTTTGCTGAGTTTGCAAGGAACCAGTTTTGCTTTCCTTGCACCTATTTTAGGTGTAGGAACTGTTGCGATCCAAAAAGGGAGTTCTCCAGAGCAAGCTTTGGCTTTGATTTTTGGAGTTTGTTTATTTGGCTCTTTTGTAGAAATTATTTTGAGTCAATTTTTACATCTCCTAGATAAAATCATTACTCCAGTTGTTTCTGGAACGGTCGTGATGATTATTGGTCTAGGATTGATTAAAACTGGGATGATCAGCTTAGCTGGTGGTGCTGTCGCTCTAGCCCAAAAAGATGGTTCCTTTGGGAGCTTTCAAAATCTGGCTCTTGGTGGTACTGTCCTTTTGATTGTGCTGACCCTAACCCTTTCTAGGAATCGCTTTTTGAGGATGGGCGCGATCGCGATCGGGTTGGCAGTTGGCTTTATCATTTCTTTGTTCCTTGGTATTGTAGATTTTAGTTCTCTAAGTCAACTTCCTTTCTTTAGGATTCCAGTACCTCTTCGTTATGGGATCAGCTTTGATTTTGGAGCCTTCCTACCATTCATCCTGCTCTATGTTTTAACAGCGATCGAAACCGTTGGTGATTTGACAGCAACTTCGGCAGTATCTGGAGAACCAGTCAAAGGCGGTGTGTATGTTCGCCGTATTAAGGGGGGTGTTCTTGGAGATGGGATTAACTCATTGATTGCTGCGTTTCTCAACACATTTCCTAACACTACCTTTAGTCAAAACAATGGTGTTATCCAAATGACAGGTGTAGGTAGTCGTTATGTCGGATTCTTTGTAGCTGGCATTTTTGCGATCTTGGGACTGTTGCCTGTTATTGGTGGTGTATTTCAAACTATTCCCCAACCTGTTTTGGGTGGTGCAACTCTAGTTATGTTTGGCTCGATCGCTGTGTCTGGTTTAAATATCGTCGTATCAGCAGGACTAGATCGCCGTTCGATTATCATCGTTGCAGTATCTCTTGGCTTAGGCTTAGGTGTGGTATTTGTGCCTGAAGTTTTTGCAGATAAACCCGCAATTTTTAATAATCTGTTTGGTTCTGCGATCTCTACAGGTGGTTTAACCGCTATCCTTTTGAGTTGGCTATTACCTAGGTTCGATGAAGAAGTTGCTGTTCAAGAAAATCTTTCTTAAATACTATTTCTTGAATAAAAAAGCCTCGCTACGCGAGGCTTTTTTATTTTCTGATCAGCACTAAGGTTCCATTAAATAGAAGTACCATCAATCCTAAAGTAGCTAAAACTATGATTGTACCGATTAGATTTTTCTGGCGTGATATTCTCACATAAGCAGGTTGCAACCAAAAGCTTAATCTTTGAGAGATAACGGGCATTACCACAAAACTCAAAACTGTGGAAGTAATTAAGTTATTTACAATCATGGAGTTTGCTAGTGACCAAGATTGCATTAGATTAAAGATGGAAAAGGCGATCGCCTGTATCATCACCACAGGATAAAGACCTAAAACCACTGCTAAAATCTGCTTCCAACGTGGAGGTCCTAGCCCTTTATATTCCGCACTGCCTGCCTGCATCGAGAACCAACCCTCTAAGCCAGTCGTAAAAGACTTAAATCGATAGGCAGAAAATATTTCCTGTCCAGATTCTAATAATTGCTGGCGATCGCTTGATTCCATCCATTGATTAAGATTTTCAGGCGAATCAAAATGCATAATGTAATACCACTTCACAACGGGGTCTTTACACTTAAGTGGTGGACATAGATCACACCGCAGAAACCCGTCATATTTCCTTGAGATCTCAACTAAATGATTGTGCCATCTTTTAAAAGCAAAATCTCTCCCTTTTGGGACAATATGTTCAGTGACTAGACTGGAGTAAAAAAGCTGCTCTAAGGGAGTATTTTTCATAACTGATAACTCGCACAGACTTTGACATTAAACCAATATTTCCATTGCTAAAGTGTTGCTCAGCAACACTTTAGCAATGGAAATAAATGGAAATATTGTGTTTCACAGTCTAGTGAAGTACAGGTTGGTTAGTACAAACTAAAAAACCAGAAGTCGCGTTGCGGCGCTCCGCGCCGCAACGCGACTTCTGGTTTTTTGTCCTAATTACTGTTCTACAGATGCAACTGTTTTAGGCGTATAAAATGACATTGCACCCACGATGGGAATAGTCGAAGGACAACCTTGTGTCTTAAACCAAACCCGTTTACCTGATGCTAAGCCCTGTGTCGCAAGCCTTTCAGAGATTACACAATCACTAAGGGTGTCATGGAGTGCAAAAGTATTGACATTGAGTAAGCTAGGGCTTGCCACATCTAGATATTTATCGCGATAAATGCCTTGCACAATATTCCGATTGTAGAGACTTGCGGAAGAACCTACTTGAAGGTTGTACTTCTCAAACATCCAATTAGGAACATAGTAATTGTTCGATGTGCCTGTTATGTTTTTGAAGGTAACGATATTACCAGCAATCTTTTCTATTGTCTGAGGAGAGGTATTATCGATATATTCATCAGCAGTTTGAGCATTGGCTGATATCGCGAATGCTGTGGTGGCGATCGCCACTGAACAAATAGTAAGAATTGAGTTTAGAATAAATTTTTGCATAGCCTTTATCTTTCCTAAAGATATATTCCTAAAGAGATAATTATTGAACTAGGTAATAGTTCTTCTGTTACTCTTTAAGAATTACAGAACTATGGTTGATTTAAGATATAAGTTGATTGATTACAGTACAAAACTTATCTAGACATGAACGATTGCAATGATTTTAGATCATAAGTATCTCAGCATAACTAAAGAGCTTGTAATGCCTGTTTAGCAAGCAATATAAGCTTCTAGATTTTAAGTTTACTTACGTCTAGCTACAAACTGTTGAGGCTTAAAGTAGTCCAGAGAAATTATTAAAAGTGTGGCAAAGTCGTATTTTTAATAATTTCTCTGGATTTCAAATCAGCGTAAAGTGCTATGCTTAATGCCCAAATCAAAAGATTAATAGAGATTATTACTCTTATCAAGTTTTGATGCATTCTTATACAACTCAAATAACTTAGAGATTTAGATATACATCATCTCAAACATCCCTCGGTTATGGTCTTCTTAGTAAGATCAAAACTTTTAGACACAGCCGTGATAATCGCCTGTGATAAAAGTTATAGACAGGAGATTCACAATGAGAATAGCCCAAGTTTCACCACTATGGGAACAGGTTCCTCCCCCCGCTTATGGCGGCACTGAACTTGTAGTCAGTTTACTCACCGAAGAACTAGTCAAGCGTGGTCATGAGGTCACTCTATTTGCTTCGGGAGACTCCACAACTGCTGCCAAATTAGAATCTGTACATCCCAGAGCTTTACGTTTAGATACTAATGTTACAGATCCAAATATCTACGATATGCTCAATATGAGCCGAGTCTATGAGAATGCGGATCAATTTGATATTATTCATTCCCATGTTGGTTGTGTGGCATTACCTTATGCGAATTTAGTCAAAACACCTACAGCTCATACATTACATGGCATCTTCACACCTGACAATGAGAAACTATTTACTCATGTACGGAAGCAACCCTTCATCAGTATTTCTAATTCTCAAAGGGATACAAGATTAGGCTTAAACTATGTAGCCACAATTTATAACGGTATTGATCCTAATACCTATAGCTTTTATCCTCAGCCAGAACATCCACCGTATCTGGCTTTTTTGGGTCGAATATCGCCTGAAAAGGGAGCGCATTTAGCGATCGAGATTGCGAAACGTTCGGGATGGCATCTGAAGATGGCTGGAAAAGTTGACGCTGTGGACGTGGAATATTTTGAAACTCAAATTCGCCCCCATATTGATGGCGAACAAATCGAATTCCTCGGTGAAGCTAATCATCAACAAAAAAGTATTCTTATGGGTGGAGCTGTTGCTACGCTCTTCCCAATTACATGGAAGGAACCTTTTGGACTGGTGATGATTGAATCAATGGTCACAGGTACGCCTGTAATCGCCATGAGTTTAGGCTCTGCACCTGAAGTGATTGCTCATGGAGTAAGTGGGTTTCTCTGCCAGAACGTCACTGAATGTGTAGATGCGATCGCCCCTGCTACCCAGTTAGATCGGCGTGCTTGTCGCGATCATGTCCTGATGAATTTCACTGCGAAACGAATGGCAGATGGCTATGAAGCGGTGTATCAGAAGATTTTGGGAGAGAAATATTCTCGAAATGGACAAAAGCGCGATTTGGTAATGCAATAGCCCTCACCCCCTATTCCCGTCTCCTAATGGGAGATGGGGCGTAGGAAAATTTTTCCCTTCTCCCATTAGTTGCTCAAGATCCCCCCAGCCCCCCCTTAAAAAGGGGGGAGAATTATCTTCTTCCCCCTTTTTAAGGGGGATTGAGGGGGATCTACACTCTCAAACATAGATAGAGGAGCTAGAGGAGCTAAAAGAGAGGGACTGAATAATAAAAAAGGAGAAATATTATGTTGAGTTTAAATAGACAGGCGATCGCCCTCATTTCTGACCATGCTGATCCTGCGGCGGATGTGGGATGCGAAGAAGCAGGTGGACAAAATGTATATGTGCGCCATGTGGGCGAAACCCTTGCAGCACTCGGTTGGCAAGTGGATATGTTTACGCGCAAAGTTCATGCTAGTGATGAGGCGATCGTGCAGCATTCACCGCATTGTCGAACAATCCGACTTAAAGCAGGAGCAGAAGCCTATATTCCTAGAGATAGATTATTTGAACATATGCCAGAGTTTGTGCATTCATTTCAATCTTTTCAAAGGACTCAGGGCATAAATTATCCCTTAATCCATACAAATTATTGGCTATCGGCTTGGGCTGGGCTGGAATTACAAAAAACTAGCGGTATCCAATTGGTGCATACCTATCACTCTTTAGGAGCCGTGAAATATCAAGCTCTGGCGGAGATTCCACAAGTTGCCAATACTCGTCTCAGGGTTGAGCGAGAGATTTTAGAACGCGCTAATTGTGTGGTGGCAACTAGTCCTCAAGAACAGGAAACTTTGCGATCGCTTGTGTCAACTCGTGGACAAATTGAAGTTATTCCTTGCGGAACAGATACCAACAACTTTCGGATGACATCAAAGGCTCATGCTCGTAGCAAATTGAAATTAGGTATCCATGAGAAAGTGATTCTTTATGTTGGTAGATTTGATGAACGGAAAGGGATTGAGACTTTGGTGAGAGCCTTCGCAATCCTAAAGAAACATGATCTGCAAAATCTCAAACTGATTATTGTTGGCGGTAGTTCTGCAAATATGCCCGATGGTGATGAGAGGAAAAGAATTGAACATATTGTTTCTGAACTAGGGCTAACCAATGCTACGGTTTTTGCGGGTCGAATTGGGCATGATATTTTACCGCTTTACTATACTGCGGCTGATGTTTGCGTGATTCCCAGTTACTATGAACCCTTTGGCTTAGTGGCGATCGAGGCAATGGCTTGTGGTGTGCCTGTGGTTGCCTCGAATGTGGGTGGCTTGAAGTTCACGATCATTCCTGAAGAAACGGGTCTATTAGTTGAGCCAAAAGATGTCGAAGCTTTTGCTAATGGTATTCATCGGATTCTCTTTGATGAGTTATGGGTGCGAAAAATGCGGAAGCAAGCATCGGCAAATGTGAATCAGCGATTTAGTTGGGCAGGAGTCACGATTCAACTGAGTGAACTCTATCGTCATGTATTAGCGCGATCGATTATGCATGAACAAGCTTGGAGTTACAAGATGCCAAGCATCAATAGATCTGCATAGAATGAAACCGTAGGGGCAGAGCATTCCCACCACAATCTGTAAATCCTAGATAATCTTCTTTTGGGAATGCTCTGCCAAAACCTCGCAACAGAGGGAAAAATTATCTATAAAAGCACAGAGGGCTGAGCATTTGCGGATCGAGATTTCTGTAACGGGTTCAAATTTGTGACGCAAATGCTCAGCCCCTACGGTCTTAATGCAATAAATCGTGATATTAACAGTAACCCAATGAGAAACAAATTAATATACCGTTTTATTCTATTTTTAGTAGCTTTAAGCGTATTTACAGGTTGTGCTTTTAGCTTGAATGGAACTAGAGGATCGGGAGTTTTAAAAACTGAGGTTAGAGAAGTGAAGACCTTTTCAACGATCTCTTTTAAATCTGTTGGCAAGCTCAAAATCCAACAGACAGGTAAAGAATCTCTCACAATTATTGCTGATGAGAATATTTTGCCAATCCTAGAGAGTCGAGTGTCTGAACAAACCTTGTATATTAACAATGTGAACTCTTCCAGTATTGATCCGACTAATCCCATTGAATTTATTGTCGAAGTGAAGAATCTGGAGAATTTATACACTAAGGCAGTTGGTAGTATCGAAGTTAAGGATATTCAAGGAAAAAGGTTATCGATTTCCCTTGATGGTGTCGGTAGTATGGCGATCGCGGGAAATGTGGATGTATTGGATCTCAACCTTTCTGGAGTCGGTAACTTTAATGGTGAAGAGTTGAAGGCAAAGCAGGCTACGGTTCGCAATAAAGGTGTAGGCAGTGCGGTGGTTAATGTGAGTGAGCAGTTAGAGGCATCTGTATCAGGTATAGGAGCGATCGAATATATCGGTTCTCCTCAAGTTCAAGAATCTATGAAAGGAATGGGAGAGATTAAAAAAAGAAGCTAACAATAATCTGTTATGAATAAATTAAAACTTTCTGGTCTACTATTCTTTCTTGCTGGCTCATTTGCTTTGATGGGCATCATCACTGCCGAAGCATTGTATCCATCAGGCACTGGTTACACAACTTTTCACAGCGAAATCAGCGATCTTGGTGCAACTAGACCGCCCAACAGCATAATCTATCAGCCGTCTTCGAGCATTTTTAATACCACAATGCTGTTATCTGGGTTAATGACTTTAACCGCAACATTTTATCAGCATAGATATTTCAGAAAATTGCTTGTCAGCATTCCACTTGGTCTATTTGGTTTGGGTTTGGTGGGTATTGGAATTTTTTCTGGTGACAAAACTCCGTATCATGGAGTGTTTGCAATGCTTACATTTTTATCTGGTGGATTTTCAGCGATCGCCTCTGCCAAAATTGCTTCAGCACCTTTCAAATATATTGGGATTCTACTTGGTTCAGTTGCATTACTTACTTGGTTCGCTGCCGTGTTTGTCCCCACCATTATTTTTCCTTAT
Organism: uncultured cyanobacterium; assembly: GCA_963703315.1. Classification (GTDB taxonomy): domain Bacteria; phylum Cyanobacteriota; class Cyanobacteriia; order Pseudanabaenales; family Pseudanabaenaceae; genus Pseudanabaena. The sequence continues at coordinate 1,981,839 of OY969811.1, forward strand.
ATCGGCATTGGCGGAACAGAAAGATGGATAGTTTATTCACTTGTATTATGGTTAACAGGTTTAGGTGGTTATTTGATGAATAAACAATAATTCAAAAATAAAACAATGAAAAAAATACTAATTATCAATGGGCATCCAGACAAGGAGAGTTTTTGTTTTGCACTCGCAGAAAGCTATAAAAAAGGTGCAGACTCATCTGGAGTAGATTGCAAATTAGTGCATCTAATTGATTTAGATTTCAATCTCATTTTGACTTTTGGATACAGAATAATAAGCGAGTTAGAACCTGATTTAGTAAAAATGCAACAAGAGATTCTTGCCGCAGACCATTTAGTTTTGGTTTATCCGAATTGGTGGGCAACTTTTCCTGCAATTCTAAAAGGATTTATCGATAGGGTTTTTGTGCCTAATTTTGCCTTCAAATATCGTGAAAACTCTCCATTTTGGGACAAATTATTAATAGGGAAAACCGCGAGAATGATTGTCACGATGGATACGCCAAATTGGTATTACTTCTTGATGAATATAAATGCTGGACATAATGCAATGAGAATTGGCGTATTAGAATTTTGCGGTATAAAACCCGTAAAAATTACCTCATTTGCTCCCGTAAAATCATCTGATGAAGTAAAAAGAAAAAAATGGTTGGCTGAAGTTGAGAAATTAGGAAAAGAGCAAAAGTGAAAATCACCAATCAAAAAAGGCGATCGCTAAAGCAAATCGGATTTTTTTTGCTTTATACTTTTTCGATAACTTGGCTATCTTGGCTGATCATTATCATCGGGAATAAATATTTTAATTTCCTTTTGTATGGTGAGCCTTTATTCTGGATACCATACATAATCGGTGGGTTAGCTCCAGCTATTAGTTCTTATATTATCTATCGACAGTTCAATGAAGATTTCATTCCAGAATTTTTTATTAAGTATATCTTTTGTAAAAAAGTCGATAGAAAAGCATGGCTAATATTTGGATTATTTACAATTTGGCGTTTATTGATGATTTGGATTGCTTTTGGCATTAATAGACCTATCTCAATACTCTCGATAATTATTAATTTACCACTGCTCATTCTTTTAGGTGGATTAGAAGAATTAGGTTGGCGCGGAATTTTGCAGCCTCAATTAGAAAAGATAATTAATTATTTGCCCTCAATCCTTGTAGCAGGGACTATATGGAGTGTTTGGCATTTGCCGCTATGGATGATAAAAGGCACAGTCCAAAGTTCATTTCCCTTTGGATTATATTTGTTTTCAGGAATAATTTTAACTGCTAGTTTTACAACTCTTTATAAATACACAAACAACTTATTCCTTTGTGTCTTAAGTCATGCTTGGTTTAATGGATGCATTGGATTAGCTCTATATGTCGGCAATAATGGAACCTTACAGCTAGATTTGAATTGGAAAGTAATTGTAGTTTTTTTCCTTGAGCTAATAGCCTCTATCTGTTTAGGAATTGCCTACAGCCGTAAGCCCCCCCTTATGTTAAACAATAATTTCAAACCCAGAAAAAGAACTTCACTTAATAACAATCATGAATAACAGCGACCCAGAGAACCATTCACCATTAAAATTCTTTCTACTTGTTTTTGGACTTTCTATCCCTTTATGGATAATTGAAACAAGAATTGACGTAAAAGGGTTGCCGTTAGATATTCCTATAACAGACATTTTAGCTGCATTTACACCAACGATTGCTGCTAGCATTCTCGTTTATAAAGAAGAAAAACTGATTGGTGTTAAAAAACTGTTTAAGAGGATTTTAGATTTTCCAAGAATCACAAAAAAGATATGGTACTTGCCGATCGCTTTGCTACCATTTTTAATATATTTATTGATATACATAGTAATTCACCTCATCGGATTACCGCTCCCAATCAATTTTTACATCCCTTTTCTTTCTATCCCTTTTCTCTTTTGTTTGTTTTTTCTCGGATCTGCGGCAGAAGAAACTGGCTATATGGGTTATGCGATCGCACCTATGCAAGAACGGTTTGGCGCTTTATCAGCAAGTATCCTTATCGGTATACCTTGGGCGGTGTGGCATTACCCATCAATAATTCAACAAGGACATAATCTAACTTGGATAGCTTGGGCAACTCTTGGTACTGTTGCAGTGAGAGTTCTAATTGTTTGGATTTATAACAACACAGGAGAAAGTTTATTTGCTTGCATTCTCTTTCATACTTTTTTGAATGTAGGAAGACCTTTGTTTCCAAGGGATAGAATACATAATCCATTGGTTGATTATCCAGAAGTTCACTATTCAATAATGGCAATTACTGCTGTTATTGTTGTCTTTCTATGGGGATCAAATACATTAGCTCGATACAGGTATTCTCTCCGATAAAATTTGAATTTAGTTATATTTTGTATCATAATTAATTAATTCAATCAACTTATTCATGAAGTCATGCGATCGCCTGTCACAATCAAAATTTTACATAGGAAAATCTATAATATTTAGAAAGTTAATTCAGACAATATTCTAGAGTTTGCTATATGGAAAGTGAAACCAAATTAACACTAATTAAAATTATTCAAACGACAATTTGGATATTCTTTGATTTTGTGATTTTCTATATGCTTTATGCAGCGATCACAAGTAAATTTGATATCTGGCTCTGGAATTATTTCGGATTACTATATTTTAAAATCACAAAAACATGAATAAAACAGTACATAAAGTTGGGTTTTGGTCAGGACTTACTGCATTTATTTCAACACTTGCATTTACTGTTGTTCAGATGCTACAGCTTTTTGGTGTTCTCAATTATCCATTGGATGAAATTTTAATTTATGGATTCTCTCTTTGCATAGTAATACCTTTCTTGCTAGAAATGCTTGCCCTTCACTATGTAGCTCCAACCGAAAAAAAGTTTTGGAGTCATGCAGCTCTTATTTTTACAGTCTTGTATGTGGCATTCGTTACGGCTAATTATGTCGTTCAACTAGCAACGGTAATTCCGATGACACTGCAAGGAACTTCAGACGAGATTCTGATTCTAAAACAAACTCCGCACTCTCTCTTTTGGGACTTTGATGCGATCGGATATATATTTATGGGATTCGCAACCTTATTTGCTGTTCCTATATTTGAGAAGCAGGGATTTCAAAGGTGGGTTAGATACTCTTTCTTGGTTCATAGTCTGGTTACACCTTTGATTGTATTTGTCTACTTCTATCCAAACTTTTCGGAGAAGCTACTTCTTATTGGAATTCCTTGGGGAATTACAGCGCCTTTGTCAATGTTGCTACTTGCCGTAATGTTCAAGAAAGATTCTGAAGTAAGCACTCAAACAATATGAAAACTTCAAATCTGGTTATCTGGCTGTCATCTCTAATTGTCGTATTAGCATTAATCGCCGCTAGTCTCGGCTTGTTCTGGCAAGATGGGGGCAATTCGTTCTCTTTTACCACGCTCCGAGGAGACACTGTATCGATCGCTGGAAGAGGCTTTTACAAATACGATACGACGCTAATGGCGATGGGTTTTAAAGCAGGTGATGCGGTAACGCTGATTTTGGGTATCCCCGCGCTGATCTTCTCTCTTTTACGCTATCAGCGTGAATCTGTGCGAGGTGGTTTGTTGTTGGCGGGTACGCTAAATTATTTTCTTTACAACTATGGCTCAATGGCGTTTGGCGCAGCTTACAACCATCTATTTCTCATCTATGTCGCACTGATGTCGGTCAGTTTGTTTGCGCTAATCCAGACGTTAATGTCCTTTGATTTGGCGATATTACCTGTCCACTTTTCTGCTCACCTGCCGCGCCGCAATATTGGAATTTACTTGATTCTGTCTGGAGTGGCGCTGCTGTTAATCTGGCTAATTTTAAGCATTATCCCCGCACTAATCGAGGGCAAAGCACCGATGGAAGTGTGGAGCTATACCACCGTAATTACCTATGCGATCGATATGGGTATTGTTGCACCTGCGCTAATTGTCACTGGGATAATGTTACTACGCCGCAACCCTCTGGGATACTTGCTTACAGCCACGCTGCTAGTGTTTACAGTGATTCTCGGAACCAATCTGCTGACTGCTGGTACGTTCCAAGTGTTAGCAGGCTTAATCGACATTCGACAGTTTATCGGATTCGTGGCTTCCTTCGCGATCCTGACACTGTATGCAATCTGGTTTACATTGGCATTTTTCCGTAACCTTTCAGAGCGAATCTCTCCACAAACTGCTCATCTTTAAAGAACTTTAGAATCTAATTGAGGCAACACTCCATGAAAAAAGTACCTTTCTTCAAGCACCGTTTATTTCTATTAGGAGTATCTTTATCGCTATATATGATGGGACTAATTCTCCCAGCACTTGCTTTTGAGATCGTCAATTTCAAGACAATACACTCAGGAATCATCATTGATATGAAGGGAATAGAAGTGACAGCTTGGGGAGTACTCGGATTATTATTTCTGCAAATACCCGCGATCGGCTGGTTAGCAAATCCACTTTATTGGCTTTCCTGTGTATTTTTTGTAAAGAAGAAATATCAGTTCTCTATAGCTTTTACTATTACCGCAATTATTGTTGGATTTCTAGGAACAATATCCGCATATTGGTTTGCTTTGCCAAATGGCAGTAGTCCTGATAGTCAAATTCTATTAACTAAATTATTACTTGGTTTTTGGTTGTGGCTTGCTGCTCCTACATTTCTGATGATTGTTGATTTTGTCTATTTACAATATAGGAGCCAAACCAATGCCCATGAATAAAAAATGGAGAATCATAAAACTAAATTTATATAAACTGCCAATTTTGTTGGTAGCAATTATTTTCTCTGTACTTAATTTTGAAGATAAGGCGATCGCGCAAGAGGCTGATGTGCCGAAACCTAATGGTAACGGAGACTTTAGCAGCATATTTCTACAAGGAAACCGTGGCTTTTATGCTGTTCAAAAGTGGTTAATTATTCAGTCTGTAGAATCAGAAGCGAATGGAGGTACTGTAAATTGTCGATACACCCCGAATGGAGAGATAAGATCGCGCATTCAGAGAGGTGCTATTCTTACGGCTGTTTTTAACAAAACTGCGATGGGTCGAGTCCCCAATCCCCATACCTCAGCTGATGATGCGATCGTTTTAGACAGTAGTGGCTCCCCTTGGTTGCGGGTAATCGGCACAAGAGAGGAGTTAGCTTATCCCGTCAGACCTCTGACTTTTTATGACTTAGGAGAATGCTATGTGAGGGCTAATTTAAAATATATTGCTCCCATTAATCCTGATGCAATCAATTTTTACGATCAAAAAACATCTTTTTCTTACTGTGCTGTTAAGCCTTTGTATTGCTTACCTATTATCGCTCAATGGCTATCACTAAGATAGTTATACAGCGCTTTGCGCTTACTCAAAACCCAGAGAATTTTTTGAAAGGAGCGCGGAGCGCTCCTTTCAAAAAATTCTCTGTACTGAATAAAGACTCAATAGGCTGTATTCAGTACAGAGAATTAACGGCACTGCTTTAGTCTGCCTAGATTTGGGAGTCTTGATAAGCAAGGGATATAGTATCTCATATTTAATATTTCACATTTAATGGATAAGAAAAAGGATAAAAATAATGGATGACAGCATATTCAAAAAACACTCACCTATCAAATTCTTTTTGTTGGTTTTGTTACTGTCAATTCCATTCTGGATATTGGCTACTATGACTAGAGATTTAACTGAAGTACTTCCGATAAAGCTGCCAATAAGCGCATTAATGACTTTCTGTCCTTTATTAGCAGCAGCAATTCTTGTTTATAAAGAACAGAAGATTCATGGTGTTAAAGAACTCTTAAAACTATCTTTTGACTTTCAAAAAATCAAAGACAAAAAATGGTACATACCTATTGTTCTTCTCATGCCCACCATAGCAGCACTTTCTTATCTATACTTGAAGATGACAGGAACCATACTACCCGAACCTCCAATCCCTTTTATATCTGTTATCATTTTTTTCTTTGTGTATTTTATAGGTGCGATCGGCGAAGAAGTGGGTTGGAGTGGTTATGTTACCGAGCCTTTGCAAAACCAGTATGGGGCTTTTAAAGCAAGTATCATCATCGGTTTTATTTGGGCAATATGGCATATTATTCCCTATAGCCAAGCCCATCAAACGCCAATATGGATATTTTGGCAATGTATCGGTATGGTCTTTTTGCGGACAATTATGGTTTGGATTTTTAACAATACTCATAAAAGTGTTTTTGCAATAATTCTCTTTCATACCATGATTAATATAAGTCCGTATCTATTCCCAAGTAATGGTTCTCACTATGACCCATTTATTTTTGCCGTTTTATTAGCGATTACGGCGATCGCCATAACTTGGCTATGGGGAACGGAAACTCTGGGTAAATATCGTTTTTTAGTCCCAATCAGCATCGAAAGGTGAGGTATGACCAACTCTAAGCGTATAGGAGAACTGCTGGGACCAACCCTGATGGTAATGGTTGCTTCGGAGTTTCCGCTTATTCAACCGCATCTCTACGACGAACAGATACCACCAGTCGTCTACCTCTCTGGAGTTCTCATGTTCATTGCAGGTTTAGCAATTGTGCGATCGCATAACCTATGGCAACGTGACTGGACTCTGTTGATTACACTCTGTGGCTGGTTCTTGCTAGCTCTCGGACTGTTCCGAATGTTCGCTGCTAGTTTCTACCGACTTGCCTCTGGCAACACAAATTCACTCTTCTTGATGATTGTCGAAGGTATTCTATTTGCAATTGGTTCTTTGATAACGTGGAAGGCATATGCGCGTGACGCAAAATCATAAGGAAGTATTGCAATCCTTTTTGATCGCCTATAGTTTAATAGAATAAATTAACAGAACAAATTGACGAGTTATTTAATTTCAGTGATATTTATTCAGTTACATTTTGTCGCGTAATCAATCAATTCATTCACGAAATCAAGCGATCGCCTGTCACAATCATACATGGAAGAACTACAAGCAAGTTAATCCAGTCGATATTCCTAAAATCTACAGTAACCAATATAGGTAAGCGTCATGTGGATTGAATGGATTGCAATTATTAGCAGTTTAATCATAGTTAGCTTTGGAATCGCTGTCATTTATGCTAGCGATCGCTGGCGGTCTGAGACTGATAAATTACGAGTCAAAATGACAAATGGACAACAACCGATTCAGCCTAAAAACTATGATCCAAAAGAGATTGTAGACTTACCAGAGCCTGTACAAAGATATTTTAGGGCTGTACTTCAGGATGGACAGGCGCTCATCTCAAAAGTTGAACTCTCTCAGACAGGACAGTTTCACATGAATGAAACAGAGCATAAATGGCATAAGTTTACCGCTACGCAACTTGTGATTACACAAAGGCTAGGCTTTGACTGGGATGCAAAAATCCAGATATTTCCCTTCATAAATGTATTTGTCCATGATACATATCTGCTTAGTTCCTCGACCCATCGCGACACCCAAAGAACATGAATCGACTTGATCAATAGATTGAAAAAGTAAGGAGATCGAAATGCAAAGATTGTTAACTAAAAGTCCAGTCGCAGTGGCTGCTTTCTGGATCACTGTTTATCTGGCGATCGCTCTGCTACCTCTTTTTGTCTTACTTCTATACCCTCCTGCTTCGGCTGGACGGGGTGGGTGGACGGAGTTTTCAGTTTCTCTCGGATTTGTGGGATTGGCAATGTTAGCGCTTCAGTTTGCCATCACCGCCCGACTCCATCAAATTGAGGCATCCTACGGAGTTGATATCATCCTGCAATTCCATCGCTATATCTCTCTAGTGGCTTTCGCCCTGATCCTGATTCATCCCCTAATTCTCTTTATTAATCAACCCGAAACGTTAGAGTTACTGAATATATTCAAAGCTCCGTGGCGAGCCAAATTCGCCGTGACTGGCACTCTGGCACTGATAGTACTGGTTATCACCTCAATTTGGCGGCAGCGCCTCAGCATTCCCTATGAGCTATGGCGTGAAAGTCACAGCATTCTAGCTGTGGTGGCAGTGACCTTGGGTTTAGCCCATGGACTGGGAGTCAGCTATTATCTGGGACTGTTCTGGAAACAGCTGTTGTGGAGTGTGATCGCCCTAAGCGCTTTATGGTTGCTGATTTACGTCCGCATCGTCAAACCTTGGATAATGACCAAACACCCCTACTTCGTAGAAGAGGTCATTCCTCAAAGAGGAAATGTGTGGACTTTAGCTATTCGTCCGAGAGGACACAAGGGATTTCGATTTCAACCTGGACAATTTGCTTGGATCACCCTCGAAATTTCGCCCTTTCGGATGCGCGAACATCCCTTTTCCATGTCTTCGAGTGGCGACCACCCTGAACGATTGGAATTTAGCATCAAAGCTCTAGGAGACTTTACCCAAACTATTAAGGATATTAAGTCAGGGACTAAGGCTTATCTTGATGGTCCTTACGGCGTGTTTACGAGCGATCGCTACTGGGATGCTGCTGGATTTGTACTCATTGCAGGTGGGATAGGCATCACCCCAATGATGAGTATGCTGGTTACTGCCATTGAGCGGAGAGATGATCGACCGTACTTACTCATTTATGCCAACAAAAGCTGGGAAGATATGACTTTCCGCGAGGAATTAGATGGTCTCATTGACTCGATAGATCTCATGATCATTTATGTGTTGCGTCAGCCTTCCGAAGACTGGACAGGTGAAACTGGCTATGTCGATAAAGACCTGTTACAAAAATACATTCCCATCCATCGCGGTAGCCGACAATATTTTATCTGTGCCGCTCCAGTTATGATGGAGCAAGTTGAAGAAGCGCTTCTTGATTTAGAGGTGCCTGCAACCAATATCCAAATGGAACACTTCAATCTAGTTTAGTTCTTAACTATGGAAGACTTATGCGATACGTCATTATGATTCAAATCGTTAGTATTATGGCTTTGATTTTACTTGGATCTGCCGCAATGTTTGCGTGGTTGCAAAATCGATCTTTCCAAGAACCTCCAGAGTTAGAAAAGACTTCTTTATTAAGTAATTGATTTCACCTATCAAATATATAACTGTCTACGAAGTTGAATACAGAGCTTTACGCTGACTTAAAATCCAGAAAGATTTTTGAGTGTCAATAATTGTTTGCTTTTGCGATCGCTTAGAACTCACGACTCATAGTAATAGCGATCGCCATAACTTAGCTATTACATTTTGTAGTGTATTCAATCAACTCATGCACGAAGTCAAGCGATCGCCTGTCATAGTTAAAACTTTACATAAGAGAATGATATTCATCCAAACATGGCGATTTATAGTATTGATATTAGCTGTATTTGGCTTAGGTTTATCTATGAACTATTTGCTGAAGTTACCGCCAATTGCCATGATCAGCATTCTGATCGTAGCCATATTAGTAATTATCGTCATTTATGCTCGCGATCGCTGGCAGTCTGAGACTGACAAATTACGAGTAAAATTGACAAACGGACAACAACCAATTCAACCTAAAACCTATGATGCTCAAGAGATTGTAGATTTACCAGAGCCTGTACAGCGATATTTTAAGGCTGTGCTTCAGGATGGACAGGCGATCGCTACCGAGGTAGAACTCTCTCAGCATGGACAGTTTCACATGAATGAAACCGAGACTAAATGGCATAAGTTTACTGCTACGCAACTTGTAGTTACCCAAAGGCTAGGTTTTGATTGGGATGCCAAAATTGAGATGATTCCCTTTGTAAATGTATTTGTCCATGATACCTATCTTCTAGGAGAAGGAACTCTACAAGCTTCCATACTTAGTCTTTTCACGGTTGCCAAAATGCACAATACGCCCGAATTAAATCAGGGTGAATTATTACGATTCCTTGCGGAAACGGTTTGGTATCCGACAGCATTGTTACCTAGTCAGGGTGTGGTCTGGGAAGCGATCGATCAGCATTCTAGCCGCGCCACTTTGACCGATGGCAAAACCACTGCCTCGGTTGTGTTTCAGTTTGATGCTGAAGGATTAATTACCAGTATGCGTGCCGATGCTCGTTGTTATCGCGTAGTTGGTGATAAATCGATGTTTATGCCTTGGGTCGGTAATTTTCGAGAATATGCAATTTGTAATGGAATGCGAATTCCCTTAGAAGGTGAAGTGGGTTGGGAACATCCAGAAGGGCTTCGACTTTATTTTAAAGGAAAGATTACAGAGATTAGTTATAAGTTCGCATTGTAAGTACACTTTACCCAATGGGATTAGTCCTGATCATCAACTTCATATCCAATTCACAATATCAGTAATAGTAATAATAATATGTCTAACATAAATGACCTCAATCTAATTGAACCCGTTGCGATTGAAGTCGGGGGTAGGACTTTTATTCCTGTTGATCAAAATCAAATTTCACCTTGGGTTTGCCTCATTAGTGAACATCCCATCTCAACACTGACCCTCAAAGATGATGATTTATTCTTGATTACCGATACTTTGGGCAATATTTCTGACCTTAGCTGCCGCATTGGTGGTATTGAGGACAGTATGGGCTTATTTTGTCGGGATACGCGATTTCTAAGTCGTCTAGAGTTACAAATTGATCGGCGATCGCCAATTTCGTTTAGTAGCACTGCCCATAAAGGTTTTGCGATGACAGTTTTATGTTCTAATCCAGAGATTAATGATCAAGATGGTAAACAAATCAAATCGGAAACCATTGGCATCCATCGCGAAATTTTGATCAAGGGTGGATTGTTTGAAGAGATGCAAGTCACTAATTACAATACGCATCCTATTAGTTTTACGCTGAGTCTGAGTTTTGATGCGGATTTTTTAGATGTATTTGAAGTACGAGGATCTAAGCGCGAAAAAAGAGGGATTTTATTAAGTTACCTACCTGAACCAGCCAAAAATTCGGCGGAACTTTTATTTAAAGAAATAGTGCTTGCCTATGAGGGATTAGATGGAGCTTTAATGGAGTCACGGATTCAATTTAATGCCCGTCAACCCGATGAAATTCTTGGCTATACCGCAGTTTGGCAACTGAATTTAGCAGCCCATGAAGCGATCGCTTTAGGATATCGGATTCATTTGTTTACAGATAACCATCCTACTTCTGTCGTTAGTGTTCCCGATACATTTTCTCAGGCAAAAGCAGAAGAGTTATTGGAAGAGAAGCTATGGATGGATCAAATCACGAGGATTCAGACGGATAATAAATCTCTAAATGAGGTGATTGATCGCGCTGTACAGGATATTTATTTGCTACGGCAGACATCAGAAAAGAATAACTTCCTTTCGGCAGGAGTACCTTGGTTTTCGACTTTGTTTGGTCGAGATTCAATTATTTCGGCTTCTCAAACTCTCGTTTTAGATCCGATGATTGCCCGTGATACGCTGCTGATTTTGGCACATTTTCAAGGAAAGGTAGATAACGAATGGCGCGATGAGCAGAAAGGCAAAATCCTCCATGAAATTAGGCTTGGTGAAATGGCACGATGTCATGAAGTTCCTCATGATCCTTACTATGGAACCGTTGATGCAACACCACTTTGGTTAATGCTCTACGCCGAATATTTTGCATGGACGGCTGACCAAACAACGCTAGATCAGCTATGGGCAAATGCCATCTCAGCGATGTCTTGGATCGATCGCAACTCCAAGGAAACTGGCTATCTAAGCTATCAAAGAACTTCAGCGAAAGGTTTGGTTAATCAGGGATGGAAGGATTCTGATAATTGTATTGTGAATCGCAATGGTGAACTAGCGAAAGGTGCTATTTCTTTATGCGAAGTGCAAGGCTATGTCTATGCTGCCAAAATTCGCATGAGTGAGTTAGCCGAGAGAAAGCAGTTGTTTGACCTTGCCGAACTTTGGCGATCGCAGGCAAAAGATTTAAAAACTCGCTTTAATCAAGATTTTTGGCTTCCTGATCAAGACTTTTGCGCTCTGGCTCTGGATGGCGATGGTAAACCCGTTGACAGTATTACTTCTAACCCTGGACATTGTTTGCACCTCGGCATTTTTGATCATGAAAAGGTTCTCAGTGTATCGGCCCGTTTAAATGAGCCTGATATGTTTAATGGCTGGGGAGTACGGACACTCAGCAATCTCTCTCCTGCCTATAATCCGATGGGCTATCACATTGGTTCCGTTTGGCCTCATGATAATAGTCTGATTGCCTTGGGTATGCGATCGCAAAGTCTGGTTAAGCAATCATTGCGAATTGCTCAAGGCTTGATTGATATGACAATCTCCCAGCCATATCATCGACCACCTGAACTATTTTGCGGCTATGAGCATGATGGATTTACTTCGCCAGTCCAATATCCTGTCGCCTGTTCTCCGCAAGCTTGGGCAACGGGAACGATCTTCCAATTAATTTCGATTATGGTTAATTTTGTGCCTGATGCTAACAATAACCAACTTCACATTATCGATCCCTGTTTACTAAATTCTATTAATCGTCTCTCGATTCAGAATTTGCGAATTGGACAGACATTGCTAGATTTGGAGTTTGAACGCTATGGCGACACTACCGCCTGTCGAGTCAACAAAAAACGTGGCAATCTCCGCGTGATTATTGAGGCATAAAATAAGTGCCGCAAATAAGTGCCGCGCACTGCGCGGCACTTATTTTCTGATAATTACCTCTGGCTGATTAAATTCGTGGGATTGATGAAAGATCGCGTTCATTCTTAATGCACCTGCGAGAGTCGCTGAACCATAGATGACAATACTCACAGGAATGTTATAGAACGAAGCTTCAATCCCGATCCCATAGCTTAGCGCTACCAATAAAAATGTTTTTTGGATAGAGCGGACTAATTTTCGATTAATTTTTTCATCAATTAAGCGATTCTTCCGAGTTATATATTCCCAGTCCAGATATTGAATTACGCCTGTGACTAATAGATTGACACCATAAAAAGTCGTAGCAGAACGATGGGAAAGATTTTCTCCTAACAATGATGCTGAAAAAGGAATTAAGGAAATAGACATCAAAAATAGAAGGTTCAGCCAAATATGAGTGCGATCGCAGCGAGAAACGTAATGAGACACCATTTGATGCTGAAACCACAGTAGCCCAAGAATTGTAAAACTCAGAAAGTAAGTAAAAAACTTAGGGAGTAGTGTAATCAGGTGCTGCGTCAGTTCGACATCTGACTGCACATGAAATGTCTTAATATCCAGTACTAATAGGGTTAATGCGATCGCGAAAAATGCATCGACTAGAGCATCGATACGATGGTTGCTGATATCCGCATTTCCAGATCCTGAAGAAATTATATTTCTTGTGCCTCTAAATAAACTTACCAAACGGAATGAGGGAAAACGCATTTTCTATCACTGGTTATTTGCGACTAAACCATTTAGCAGCGATCGCTCCCAAAGCGGCTCCTACAATAGGATTACTCAGAAATTTTACAAGTGCTGGTTGAATGGCTAAAACTTCTTGAAAAATATCAGGATGCGTGTGGTAAGCAAAACTAGCCAGCTTCGCCACATCTTCGGGAGTCATGCGGCTAGGATTATGGCTAGACAATCCTAATTGCCGTTCGAGATCTCGCTCACTCAGACCGCGCTTTTTCAGATGTTTGAAGAATTCTCTAGCTACATCATCTCGCTGGTTAGGTTGAATACCTGCAACCGCTTTTTGTAATTCTGGTTCCATTTCGGCTGGAGTAATGCGATCGGATTGAAAGAAGTTACTAAATAAATTACGACGCTCTTCGCGAGTCGATCTTTGAGCAAAATCATCAAAGTTCTGATAATCTTCGGTCTCATCGGGTAGGGTTTCTTTGTTCCCACCTGCCAAATCTTTCATGATTTGACGCTTATATTCATCGCTAGAATTTGGCATGGTTGTTATGTTAGTTTAGATATTAATGCTAAATTTGATTTGGGATAGGCGGCGCTTTGCGCCGCCTATCCCAAATCAATAGATTTTTAAAAGTGTTGCTTTGCGACACTTTTAAAAATCTATTGATTTGGATTGGAAAGAATGAGACTGTGAGTTTCAAGTAGTTCCTGCTTTATCCCAAGCATCTCGAACTGCGTCTATAACCTTATTCCAAGCTAATCCAGTCGCACCCTTCTGGGCTAAAATCGCCTCATAATCTAGTTTGAGTTCAGCTTCTGCTTCATCAAAACTTTTGCCAAGATAGCGATCGTAGCCTTCATGTCCCGTTTGATAAGCAGGTTGATAGTCTACATAGGGAGTCTCTTTTTCGATGTAAGGACGAGAACCATAATTCTCCTGCCAATAAGCATCATAAGAATCTTTAGGGTTAACAGTTGTGGTTTGATTATTCATTATCATCTCAAGTAAAGTATCAAGCAAAATCAATCAGTGAGCAAAGCACCGCTCACTAACTACTCTTACAAATTGTTTAGCTTGCTTGTTGATATTCAATTTGCTGGGACTGACTATCATATCGAGCGGTTAAAATCAGCTTTTTGTCAGGGGCATAGACAAAAACTGTTAAGTCTTGATTGGGAAAATTGTGCCTAAAGCCTTGAGTCAAAGATTGAGCTAAAGTTTTCACTTCTGTCGGTCGAACTTCAGATGAAATCACGACTCCTAACTTGTTGCGATCGCGCATATAAGCATCCTTAATCAAACCTTTACTAGTTTTAAGCACCCAATTACTAAAATCTTGCTCTGTGGAAGAGTTACCTTGAGCTAACTGACTGTATTCTGAACCTTGATTGGTTTTTACTAGATTAGAAGATTGAGTTTGCGAAGATTCACAAGCAGTTGTAAAGGTCAAAATTAGCATCAGAGCCAACATTCCTAAAATCTTCCGAGCTTGGTAAAACATATTCATATAGCTTCCTGACTAAATAATAGAGATTCACATGACTATACATTTTGTCTTCTATCTATCCAATGTTTTTCTCAGCAAAGTACTTATTCAAGAAAGTACTGACAAAAGATAGAACGATGGGAGCTAGAATCAAGGCTAGTATGCCATTCATGGTAAATCCAGGAACGATAACTGAAGCCAGCCAAAGTAATATTCCATTTACAACAAATGAAAACAAACCTAAAGTAATGAAAGTAAGTGGTAGGGATAAAAATTTAACAATCGGTGCAATGAAAGCATTTACAAATCCAATCACGACCGCAGCTATTAACGCCGCAGGGAAGTTCGCAATGTCCACGCCTGGGACGACCATATCAACCACAAGAAGTCCTAAAGCGGTTGCCAGTATTGTGACAAGGTATCCAATCATATTTTTCCTAAGTGTAATATTTGTAGCTAGAGTGTGGATAATACTTTGTGAAATAATCTATTGATCTTGTTGTTTAGAAATCGCCCAGAGAGCGTGAATAACACCAGGAATCCAACCTAATAGAGTTAGTCCAATATTGATCAAGAACGTAGCACTAAAACCGTAAGTCATAAAGACACCAAGTGGTGGGAGTATAATCCCTAGAATAATTTGAATTGGTTTCATAGTTGAGAACTCTATAAATGAACTGACAATTTGATGCGGGATTGTTTCTCTGCCAAAGGCAGAGAAACAATCCCGTGTTTGAAATGAGCTATAAATCAAGACTTATTAACAACACCTTTGTTTTTCCAAAGTTCTTGCAAATTTTGCTTGATTTCCTGCTCTTTACGGGCAACTACTGAGCCAAGTTCACCTAGATTGTGTTCAATTTCTACTTGCTTCTGCTGTAAAGGCAATATAGTTCCATTAGCTTCGGCTTCAGTTTTTTTCTGGTCGTACCAAGTTTTAGCTTTTTCCCATTGCTGCTTGACCTCGTTGTAGCGATCGCCATAACGAAGTGCCAACTTCTTGTCTAAGATGGCAAGCTGAGTCTTGAGCTTGAGATATTGCTCTTGCAAAATGCCAGATTCTTGACTCTCCTGCACATTACTGACTGCTAAATTCATTACTTTTAAATTGGGATCTATAGAATCAGTTGATTCCACTACTTGAAGGTCAATTAAGATCTCACTGATTTCCCGATCTAATTGTTCTTGCTGCTCATCTAACTGGGCTTGGATTTCTAGGAGTTTGGTGCGGCGTTGGGCGATCGCCTGTTGTCGCTGATTAGTACTTCCTGCGATCGCTCCTTCAATAGAAGCCGTAATTCTTTCGGTATTTTCTTTCCCACTTCCTTTCAAGTCCGCCATTACAATAGAAATTGCATCTTTGACAATTAGACGAATTTCACCTGTGCCTTCTTTTAATTCGGCAACTGTCTGCTCAACAGCATCTTTGACAATCTCGCGAATATGCTCAGCCCGAATCTTTCCTTCTGCTTTCGCTCTATCGAGATTAGTTGTGATTTTTTCTTTAACTGGATTAGGCATAGTTAATGTTTCCAAATCTTCAGTATAGAATTTATGCATTTAATCGCATTCTGACAGATAGATGTTTGAAATCATGTATATCGAGATATTGAAGAATGTCTTTATTGATTGACTTGTATGGGAATGTCGTAAATCTTTATCATGTCGTCAGTCTTTCTAAAACACGGGGTTGCGGCGCGAAGCGTTGCAAACCGCTTCTTCGGTTTTATACAAATGCCAACATCTATAGAATTAGAAACATCAATGTTTAGCAAAGGATTACAATAAAAGCAATTGCTGCTAAGTACCTCAGCGATGGGGTTTTATTTTGACAATCGAAATGTATGCTGAAGAAGAAATAGATCGAGAACTTAGAGTGTCCGTTCGGACTAGTCTCACAGCATCGACTATCGATGGTGGTTTATCGACGGTTTTTAGTAATATTACTGGAGGAGTCTTACTCAGTAGTTTCTTGTTGAATTTGGGAGCGAGTCCCTTTGAGATTGGCATGGTGGCTTCGCTGCCAATGCTTGCGAATCTTTTACAACCCCTTGGAGCATTATTATCCAATCGTACCAACAGTCGTCATGACTATGGCATCTGGACATTTCTGCCCGCTCGACTGCTCTGGCTAGTTCTGCTCATTGGCATTATTTTTAGAGGAACGCATACCGACTTCTCACCACAACTAGTGTATTTGACATTGATTTTAGTTATAGCTTCCAATATCTTAGCGGCGCTAGGTAGTGCTTCTTGGATGAGTTGGCTAGCTGCATTGGTTCCACCAAAACTACGCGGTCGTTACTACAGCGTTCGCAATATTGTTAGTAATCTCGCAGGTTTACTCTGTTTACCGATCGCAAGTTTTATTATTTCCCATTGGCAAGAAGGGGCGATCGCGGGTTATGGGATTGTTTTGAGTATCAGCATTCTAGCGGGTGTCGCGAGTTTGAGTTGTCAACACTTTATGGTGGATATCAATCCTCAAAAATATCAAACCGTCTGTCAATTAGAAAATCAAGCTGAAAATCAGCCAGACCAACATCACTCAAATCTATTTAATAGTCTAATCGTTCCATTTAAAGATCACAATCTTCTTGTCTTTCTTAGTTATTTTGGACTTTGGGGATTTGCCGTTAATCTCAGCACACCCTTTTTTAATCTCTATATGTTAGATAATCTCAGTGTCGATATCACTTGGGTAACGCTATTTAACAGTCTCTCTAATGGTGCAAATATGTTGATGCTAATAGTCTGGGGAAGATTAAGCGATCGCGTAGGTAACCGACCTTTATTAATATTTGCAGGCTTAGCGATCGCGGTTACACCTTTATTTTGGTTGCTCACAGGTATAGCCCAAGTTCAATCCCAATTATGGATCTATCTAATCCTCTTCCATCTCTTTTTGGGCGGAACTTGGGCAGCAATTGATTTAGGAAGCAACAATATTCAGATTGCGATCGCGCCAATCCAACATCATGCGACTTTCTTTGCGATCGCCTCTGCCGTTGCGGGTATAGGCAGTGCTTTAGGCACAACCACAGGTGGAATTTTAGCGCAGTACGCTCATTATCAAGGAATTTTTGGAGTATTTTTTCTATCTGCGATTTTGCGGTTAGTGGCACTAATCCCTTTGTGGTTCATCCATGAAAATTGAAAAGTGGCAACGCTTTGCGTCGCCACTCTAAATTATCTAAATCGAATTTGATATTAGGCAGGTTGAATATCCCACCCAGTTAATTCATCCACTGAAAAAATCTGACCAACTATAATCGCTTGGGTTCCTCTTTCACGAATATGATCAATTTGCTTATTGCCGTGATCATTGACTTCAGTAATTCTAAAAACTATTTTCTGCCCATTTTCGATCACAATTCCTTCAAAAGAAATGTCTGTTGATAGATTGCCAATTGGCTCTGGATGATCGGGAGACTGAGGAAATTCAGACCCTTTGGAAATCTTTCCAGTTACTTTACCATCTAACTCAAATGCTCTTTGGGTACTTGTTTTCATATCTTTTAATAATGCTGAATGTAAATCGTTGATTTTGAGGGATAGATAAATATCTCGGCATAATTAAAAACCAGAGTTAAAGCCTGTAGTACACGCGTAGTATGTGCCACAGGCTTTAGGGTTTTATATTTAATTAAGCCTAATTACTTATTTGGTTAGATGCGTTGTCCTACAAATAGGTTATAAACAATCCCAATAACTGCTAAAACCAAAAGTATATGGATTAAACCACCACCAATATTAATTGAAAATCCTAATAACCAGAGAATTAGGAGTACACCAATACCAGTCCAGATTAGATTTAACATAGTTTTCTTTTCTATTTAGATGAAATTGATTAACATTCTGTGATCTACAAATCATTAATTTTTTTAGCTAACTCAATATCAAGATTACTGATGCCATCTACATCATGAGTAGCTAGATCAATCACGACACGATTATAGACATTAAAAAATTCGGGATGGTGATCCATTTTCTCAGCGACAAAAGCAACCTTAGTCATAAAGGTAAAAGCATCAACAAAGCTATTAAACTTAAAAGCTCGATTTAACTTCTCATTGGCTAATTTCCATTCAGGTAATTTAGCGATCTCTAAGGTAACTTCTTTGTCTGTCAATTTTGTCTTAGGCATAAAAAAGTATTGTGTAGTAGTTTCTCAATTGAGTTAAATAAGAATATGCCCCTGTCAAATACAGGGACATATTCTTATACTAAAAAGTAGCGATCACCCTGCGGCAGGCTAGGGTGAAAAACTACTAATCAATAACTTTTTTGACTTCATCTTTGACATCTTCAGCAGCGTGGCGTACTTTAGCTTCAGCTTGTTTTGCCTTGCCTTCTACCTGATTTTTAGTGTCACCAGTCACATCTCCGACAGCTTCTTGCACTTTGCCTTCAACATTTTTAGCAGTTGCCTTAGCTCTATTTTCTAAACTCATAATAAGCTCCTTCCATAATTTGAGAATTATTTACTAGAGTCGAATTAACAACTCTGGTCTCTGAAACTACGATGACAGGCAAACATTTGATTTCTTGAATGAATTGTTTAAATTGATTGAATACAATACAAATCGTAATTAAACAAATATGCCAAATCCTCCACAAAACCCGTTAACCTGTGGCGCACGCCACAGGTTAACGGGTTTTAGCTACTTACCGATAGCACCGCAAGTTGAATCCTCCTAATTATTAGTCCAGTGCCAAGCATCAACAGACTTACGGGCGCTATCTGCAAAATCGTTAGCATCGTGACGGACTGGCACTCTAGGATCGCGATCGCTACCATTAGACCAGTACCAAGCATCGATAGAATTATGAACGCTATTTGTAAAATCGTCAGTATCATGACGAATTGGCATTCTAGGATCACCAGTTGGATTCCTGACTGATTCTTGAATTTGACCTTTGATATCTTTTTCCTTGTCGCTATTTTCTAAACTCATGATGGAATATTTACTAGGATAGAATTTACAACTTTGGACTTATAGGTCACCATTCCATTAAGACAAATAAAAACTCAATAAGTTCCCCTACTCGTCTTTTAGTTTTGTGTTCTAAAAAGAATTGGCGACAGTTATACTGTGACAAGCGAATATTTCATTTCCTGATTGAATTGATTGAATTGATTGAATGAAATACAAATCTTAATTAATGCCAAATCCAATTTAAGTAGCTGGGCGCAATTAAATATAAAACCAGAGCAAAACCTATGGCGCACGCTGCGCGTGCGCCATAGGTTTTTGCTCTGGTTTTTAGATAGTTAAGATTGGCGACGCTTTGCGCCACCAATCTCATAAAAACAAATGAAGGCGGTGCTTTGCACCACTTTCATTTGTTTGGGTTTGCAAAACTTGAATTGCTATAATTAATTAAGATCAATTTTATTCATGCGATGTTCATTCAAGCTCTTTGCAAAATTTAGATCTTCAGTACCAAGTAATTTATCCCAGAATGTGAAATAAAGACCATAATGCCGATTGTACTTAAGATGATGAATGGAATGATGGGCAGGACCAATAAACCACCTCACTAACCAATGGTGCGGAAATGATAAGGGAAACCGATCAATCCCTAGATGGTTTAACACTGCCCAGATCGTCATTGTCGTTAGGATGGCTATTAAAGTAATAAAATGCAATGGAATAATAAAAACAATACCAATCAAAAAGAGAGAACTAACGATCGCTTCTAATGGATCAAAAGCAAAGGAAGTCCAAGGCGTAGGATAGCGCGATCGATGATGCCCTTGATGCAACCAATGAAAAAGAGAAGGATGATGAAATAAGCGATGGGTAAAGTAAAAATAGGCATCTTGCAAAATTAACACTGCTCCATAACTTACGCCTAAGTACCACAGTCCATATTCTCTAGGATTACTGTAAAGGCGCGTAAAGTTAGCATTATAGAGCGATACGATTAATGCTGAGGCGATCGCAAATACTGCTGCCGAAAGTACAGAAAGTTGAATGTCCCGTTGGATTGATTCCCAAGATGGATTCTGTGGTTGATTTTGTCCGCCTAAAGAATGACGTAAAGGCGAATAAAAGAATAAATATGTCCCTCCCGCAACCAAAAAGTATCGGACAAGAATAATTCCAAAAAAGGCAATACCATAGAATCCGAATGATTGATCTAGCAATTTAAACTCTGTTATAAAAAATAAATCTGACTAATGAAATCAAAAGATAGCTTAAAAGCGCGTAGGCAATAATTGCAATGACAATATTTACATCAAAGATATTTGCGCCGCCATCAGAAGTAGGACTGATGAATAAAGTAGAAAATGGGGCAATAAAGGGGGCAGATAGATTATTGATAAATCGTGCGAATTCATTTTGGGTATTAGCACCAAATAAACGTAATATGAACCTTAAAATTAATAATATTTCAATAATTCCTCCTAGCCAATAAATACTATTAACGATCCAATAATAAGTATTAGTGCGCTGAGCTACTCCTAGACGATTTTCTTCTTGCCGAAGTCGAAATTGTTCTTCATCTTGTCGTAGGTCTTGTCGTCTTTCAAGATTACTTTCATCACGTTGATTATCATTCATTTTGCAACCATTACATTTTATGTGGGCGTAAAGCTTATAGCATTTTCATCTAGTGACGTATAGGTTGGTTTCCCCGCCTTCGGCGGGGAAACCAACCTATGTAACGCGCTTGCTTGAAAAGCGCTATATCGCTTTTAGCTGTATATTTACAGATAGCTGTATGATTTTGTGTATAAGTTGATGGAATAATATATGAATCTTTATCTTATCCAATTGTAAAAACCTTAGTTATAGATGGTGCAACGTACCATCTATAACTAAGGTTTACTGAATTAAGCCTGCAATAATATTGATACTCATAGCAACGATCGCGGTATTAAAGAAAAAAGAGAGAATGCTATGGAATAAAGATAAACGTCTTAGCGATCGCGAAGTAATCTCTACATCTGAAACTTGGCTCGTCATGCCAATCACAAACGAGAAATATAAAAAATCCCAATAGTCTGGCTCAATATCTTCAGGAAAATCTAGTCCGCCCGCTTTGCAATCACTCTGCGTCTGGTGATCTTGATAATATTCATGAGCATAGTGCATTGTAAAAATCGTGTGAACGAGCAACCATGAACCAACAATTGTAACTATCGCAAGCATTACATGAGGAATTATGATATTTATTTCTTTTCCTTTTGCTTCTCTCAAGATAAAGGCGATCGCTAAGATACTGGCACAGGCAGCAGCAGTAACGATACTCAAGATTACTAGTCGCCCCTCATCCTGACTTTGAGCATTACGGCGCATTGTTGTTGGCTTTGCTTGCACCATTAGCACCCAAGTTGCTACTAAAAAACTGATCATCCCTGTATTCCATATACAGAGAATCTTTGTGGATAAACTAAACCAATCTGGAAGCAAAAACGATACGATGAAAGAAAATATAATAGATAAGATCAGACGCGAGCGAACTCTCCATCGATGAGACAGTTGCGCTTTGACTGAATTTTGCGTAGGTTTTTGAGGTAAGGTCATGGGCGGCACTATGCTATGCCAAGCATTCAGATGAAATCTTATTTAACGGCAGGACTATCTAAAATAGCTTTAATAGCTTTGCCAAATAGTGTAACTCTTTTGTTTAGGCATATGATTTCTACACATGATTTTCTGGCTCTAGATGGCATGGGTAGTCGGGATCGCCAGATTCAATTTGTAGGGTTGAGTGGTCAATGCCAAAGTGAGTATGCAGATCTTTGCAAGTATCAGTTAAAAAGCGATCGCCTTCATGTCCTGCTGGCATCACCAAATGCGCGGTGAGAGCGATCTCGGTGGTACTGATTGCCCAGATATGGAGATCATGAACTTGGGTGACACCTTGCAGATTTTGTAAAAAAGTCCGTACGGCGATCGGTTCTATCTGTTTAGGAACTCCATCAAGGATTAGTTCCAAAGCATCTTTAAATAAATTCCAAGTTCCCACGACGATGACGGCAACGATCGCCAAACTAATCACAGGATCGAGCCAAAACCAACCTGTGAGCAAAATCGAAATTCCTGCTAGTACCACGCCCACCGACACTAATGCATCGGCTGCCATGTGCAGAAATGCGCCCCGAATGTTCATATCCTTGTCGCGTTCTGACAAAAACAAGAGTGCAGTGATGGTGTTAATCACTACCCCGATTCCTGCGACTAAAATTACTGTGCCACCAGCGATCGCTGTAGGTTCTTGCAAGCGGCGAATCGCTTCCCAAGTAATCCCACCCATCGTTAGCAATAACAGAATTGCATTAACTAAAGCTGCCAATATCGAAGAGCGCCGCAGTCCATATGTGTATTTGTGATTGGGAGGACGCTGTACGAGATAACTAGCTCCCCATGCTAACAATAGTCCTAACACATCGCTGAGATTATGCCCTGCGTCTGCCAATAATGCTAATGAGTGGGTAATCAGCCCGAACCAAGCCTCCACTAAAACAAAGCCAATATTTAGGCAAGTGCCAATCAGAAAGGCGCGGTTATAGTTTTTAGGCGCATGACTATGTTCGTGATGATGAGCCATAGGAATAACCTCATTAAATAGGCATCAATAAACTGGCGATTGCAAAACTGGCGATCGCATTCAGCACAAATATGATTCAGAATTTGATATGCCTTGATAATGAGGATAGCCCAAAAACAGATGAATATTGTTTTGATTAATGAGACGATCGCTATTACGATTACTGAATTTTCGACAGGATCAAGCTGACAAGGACAATAAGTCCTAATGCTCTCCGAAAGTAATTAACCCCTTGAAATAATTCTTCCCAAGCCCAAGTAAACAAAGATCCGAAAGCGATCGCGTCTAATCCGATAGAAATTTTACCTGTTGTAAAAAACAGCTTTAACAAACTAGCTACAATCCAGACAATCAGAGGTAAGTTCGGCATCTGGGCGAGAACAATGTCACCTTCGCGATCGCGAAACACTTTATCGAATAACGTATTTTCCATTAAATCACTCTTTTTTCTGGTATTTCTACAAGTATAGAGATCACAAGTAAACTTAGTCCCATAATTTTAACGAGGGCATTTGCTGTGTGGGCATATTCCCATTGATCACGATACTGCATCCAGTTTAATGGAATGGGAGTCGTTAACCATTTAGCGAATTCAGCATTCATTGGCGCGATAAGTACAATCCAACTCACAAATGCGATCGCTAAGAGTATCGCTCCGCCCAATGTCCAGTAAAACGTTGAACCATGTTTGCGAACTAGAAATACGAGAATAATTGCAGTTAAAATAGCGGCAATTTCAAAGAATGCACCGACTGTACCAAACAACCGATAAATATTTTCAATAACTGTCACTCTGATCCAAAGTTGTTGGTCAAACTGCATTCTTTGCGGTAACTCTAGCAAATGTGTCATCGACAAACTAAGACTAAACGCAGCCAGCATCAGCGTAATAAATCGCCAAACTCGGATGAATATCATTTTGTTTTGTCTGATATAAATTAAATAAAGCCGAAACTACGTTTAACCTGAATTAATGATCGACAGCCGATGCAGAATCTAATTCCCAGCGATCGCGATCACGCTTTAGGAGCATTTCTTCGGTATCAATGGGAGTATGATCATCTACCACAATCCCCATCGCCACCGCCAATTCTTCTGTGTCATTTTGACTGGGAACTGCGGTGCTACCGCCAACGGCTTCATCACCATTTACTTCTGCTCGATAGGCATCATTCTCAGCGTCGTCGGCTGAATCTGCACCTGTTAGCAAATTTGGTTGTGGGTTTGTCATACATTTTTTCCTGTAAGTTCTTCTTATCTCTTCACGATCGCAGAAGCATGATTGATCTAAGATGTGAATTGGTTAAATACAGTACAAAACTTATCTATCCTTCTTCTTCATTAAGAGAGCTATCATTTAGGTAATGAATGACAAGTAATGGTAAAAAATAATGGCTCAACTTATCTTGGTTCGGCATGGACAGAGCCTTTGGAATGCCCTCAATAAATTCACGGGATGGGTAGATGTCCCATTAAGTGAACGTGGACGAGCAGAAGCAACGATCGCCTCTTGTCGGCTCAGTGGTTATCGCGTAAATGTCTGTTTTACTAGCAAATTAATTCGGGCGATCGAGACAGCGACAATTTGCCTAACAGAACGCGATGATATCTGTGGTGGCAAAATTCCGATTATTAAGCACGAACAATCCGACCAAGACTGGAATGGCTGGGATCGTTACGATGGGAACCCAGATGAAGAGTTACCTATTTTTACAAATGCTGCCCTTGATGAGCGGTTTTATGGTGAATTGCAGGGCTTAAATAAAGCCGAAACCGCGATCAAGTATGGCGATGAAAAGGTGCATGAATGGCGGAGGTCTTTCAGCGTTCGACCACCTGGAGGAGAGAGTTTAGAGGATACCCAAAAGCGAGTGATTGCTTATTTTAAAATCCGCATTTTGCCGCATTTACTTCAAGGCGAAAACGTTCTCATTGCTGCTCATGGGAACTCATTACGTTCCATTATTATGATGCTCGATCGCCTGAGTCCACAGGAAGTAACAGCACTAGAATTAGCCACGGGTGTGCCGATTGTGTATGACCTTGATGTCTCTGGAGATGCGATCGGCAAAAAGATTCTAAATGATTGACATCAATTAATACTCAACTCAAAAGATCGTATGTACCACCGCGCTCTAATGCTTTTTTGTATGCAGGACGGCTGTGGATGCGATTCAAGAATGCCATAAGTTTTGGACGACTTGAGTTCAGTCCACCCCTTGCCAATGCTGCCTCTAGAGGGAAACTGATTTGGATATCGGCTGCGGTAAATTCGTTGCCCGCAAACCATGTGCTTTTACTAATCTCTGCCTCCATATAGTCTAGATGCAGAGCGAGCTGAGGATCAATAAATAAACTTTTAACGCGATTTGTGATTGATTTAGCGATCGGACGCACAAAAAAGAGCATGGGACTCTTTTCAATTTGGTCGAAGATCAGCTTAAGTAATAACGGAGGCATCGCAGAACCTTCGGCATAGTGCAACCAATAGGTGTAGCGCAAATGTTCTGGCGTGCCTAGCGCAGGTTTTAAGCGTCCGTTGCCATAGCGATCGACTAAGTACTCGACAATGGCTCCAGATTCCGCCAAGGTCAGATCACCATCAGTAATCACAGGCGATTTACCGAGGGGATGTACTTTTTGTAAAGATGGGGGAGCCAACATAGTTTTCGGGTCACGTTCATAGCGCTTGATTTCGTAGGGGAGTTCCAGTTCCTCTAGTAGCCAAAGTACCCGTTGGGAGCGAGAGTTATTTAAATGGTGAACGGTGATCATAAAACTTTCTCTCATTTTGTTGAAGCAGGTTGACAGGTCACAACTCCTTCTTTTTGAGTGTTTGCATCAGGGTTGCTACCCATCGCCCGAACCTTCATACTCGGCTGATAGTTTGGATAGCAACGCACTAAAACCGTATCACCATCACGAGTTATATATAGAACACTAATGGGTTTCCCCCCCAGAATAGCGGTTTCGAGATAAGGGGGTGTAGCGGCAGTTGCAATCAATTCAGGTTGAGGAGTAGTATTCACTGAATCGGACAGAATAGCCTTTGCGCCTAGAGGTTGTAAATAGAGCAGTAAAAATGTTGTCGCGATCGCTAATATTGCCACAAACAACTTAGAAGATAGTTTAAACATCACCTGACCTTTTCCTTATAAATCAACAAAATAGAGAAGTGGCGCAAAGCGCCACTTCTCTATTTAAACTCCCACAGTTTTTTTATTCATCTCTGGTTTTGAGCCATTGGATTCCACAGCTTCACCTTCAATGAAAGAACGTAGCATCCATGCAATCTCTTCATGCTGTTCCATCAAACCTGTGAGAAAGTCGGCGGTTCCATCATCTTTAAACTTGTCGCCACATTTATCAATGTCTCCTCGCAAATTTCGCACTACTTTTTCGTGATCTTCTAGCAATTGCGATACCATGCCTGTTGCGGTCGGAACCTTTCCAGCATTTTCCTTGAGTGAGCAGATTTTCAGAAATCCTTCCATTGTGCCGACAGGATAGCCTCCGAGCATTCTGATTCGCTCAGCGATCGCATCGACATTGAGGGTGAGAGCTTCATAATGTGCTTGCCAGAGTTTATGCAAGGTCATAAATTGAGGACCAACGACATCCCAATGATATTTTTTGGTTTTGACTAGCAGCAAATAGCTGTCTGCTAGGTCGTTGTTGAGGATGTCGATTACGCCTTGTCGTTGGGTATCGGTTAGTCCAATATTGATTGTCTTCATAATAAATTTCCTTGGATTAATGAATGGTGTTGGTTAAAAACTCTAAGAGATCCCCCTCAATCCCCCTTAAAAAGGGGGAAGAATTAATTCTCTTTTTAAGGGGGGGTGGGGGGATCTAGAGCAATTCTTAAATCGGTTCTTAGACTGGTTCCATTAATGGAACATCTGTTGCAGGTGCATCTTCTGGCTCAAAATCAGCCTTGGGAGTTCCACATTTGGGACAAACCCAATCATCGGGCAAAGCTCCAAAGGGAGTACCAGGTTCAATACCTGAGTCTGGATCGCCGATCGCGGGATCGTAGACATATCCACAGGTTTTACAGATATATTTTTGCATTTTTGACTCTAAGTTCCTAAATATAAAAATGGTTTTAGAAGAGCATAATAAGCGGCGCAAAGCGCCGCCCATTATGCTCACTACATAATGGATGTAGCGATCGCAAAAGCTAAAAGTTATAGCCAATCCCAACCAAAATACCCAGATCAGTAGTGCGTAAAAAAGCTAAATTTGCCGCTACATTGATTGTAAAGTTAGATGATAGAGGGACATCAATCCCTGCGGTAAGCATAGGACCAACGCTACTATTAGAACCAGTATTAATCGCAATTCCACCACCTAGATAGGGAGAGAACCGCAAATCTCCAAAAGACTGTTGAGGTGCAAGATCATAGGTTACAGGAAGTAAAATAGTTGCAAAATCTCTTAGTATAAGCACACTAGGACGAACTGATATAACTTCAGTTAATCCAAGTTTACTGATAATTGCAAAGCTTGTCCCGCCTAAATCACTGCCACCAGTTAACCCAAAATTAGCCCCAACTCCTAAATAACTTGGTCCCGATCGCGTAGATCTAAATATGAGGTTGCCGTTGCTATCAGTTGGCGGCACGATCTGAGAAATGGTGTTTGTCGAACTTTTGAGGCTAATTGCATTACCTTGGGAACTCTCAGTTAAAGTTGCTACTGTTGATATTTTCCCTTCTGGTAATTGAATAGTCTTTTCAATTTGCTCTAATTTTAGTGAGGGTGTTACAGATTTAGGAACTTCGTTTTTATTAACTGCGATCGCACAATCTTTTACCCATCCACAATTAGAAGAATTAATTGTTTCTGCTTTTAGTTCAGGCACAAAGCTGCCCAACATTAATAGAGTTAGTCCAGCTAGAAGATTAAGTTTCATCGACTGTTCATTTATGAATTATTTCAGTTGTATATTGCCTAATTTGACATGACAATGATTGACTTCATGAATGAATTGATTGAGTCTACATAAGCTTAATAGCAGCTTAAGGATTGAGAAGTATCAAATATTTGTGTTCAAACCTAAAAGCTTGTGCCACCCACTAAGCGGGTGACACAAGCTTCTATCTACTTAAGCAGGTAAGGTGTAACGTTTTTCGATCGCGGTTTTAATGCGATCGCGACTATCGTTAGGGGACAGATCTGGAGATGTTTCGATCTCGCTGACTTCAGCCGCTAAGGATTTATCCTTAATCGAGTTTTGCAACCACTTTGAGTAATCTTGCAGATGTAAATGATGTAGCCAAGTGCGATCATCTACGCCTTCAGCAAGTTGCATAAACATGATCAGGTTTTGCGCTTTAAGATTTAATTGGTTATCTTCACCTCTAAAAAAGAAACAGCGATCGCTACCCAAGTTTCCTTCAGCATAGTTCCGCATATGCCGTTGGCGTTCTTGCAGAGGACGGATTACTTCAAATTGAAATGGCTGATCTTCAGTTTTGATAAACCAAGCCACTCCCGATCCTGAAGCCAGTTCTAAAGGAAGTGGCTCCTTAGGTATCTGATGTCCTACCGTGTTGCAAAAATCTGTAAAAGTCTGCATTGGTGACTTCACAGCAATCAATGTGTCAATCAAAGATAAAGCAGAGGTGGCTACGTGTTCAGGATGAACCGTTACCATGAGAACACCATTGACTGATTGTGGCAAAGTTACCGATGCGTCCCAAGAAGATGGGAACATATGATGCACTTCATCAATGACAATCCAATGTGGTCGCCCAGTCCGCACCCGCATTTCTAATAGAGAAGGTAGTAGTTGCGCGAGAAATAACGGGCGATCATCAATTTTCACTCCCATTAAATTGACGATCAGATTTTGCTCTGGCTTACTTAAAACCGTTAACACTTCTGCGGAACTAGGAATCTGTTGAGCATTTCCTAAAATCACAGTCCGATCAAAGCTTTGATAATCTCCTTCGGGATCAATAATACAAACCTGATAGCCCTTATCGATAAATCTTTCGATTAATCCTGTCGCTAAAGTTGATTTACCACCACCAGAGATTCCCGCCAGCAAAATATTGCGGTTAAGGGGCTGAATATAGGTTTCGCGATCGCCTTCGAGATTACCCAAGACAATGCGATGTCGATCTGGCAAAATGGAAGACTCGCGCAGATCTTCGGTCAAATCTAGGGTTAACAATCTCTCAATTAATTCGATTACGCCATCACCGCGACTTGCTTCAGTCACCCAATCCACTTCACTCTTGACCGATGGTAGGGCGTTGGCAACGGCAACAGAAAACTCACATAGTTTTAGAAAAGCTAGATCATTCTCGGCATCACCGACTGCTACCGTATTACGGACAGATAAGCCCATTTTGTCGAGGGCTGCGCTTAGCCCTGAAGCCTTGTTAACTCCTGCGGGCAGAACCATTACCGCGCCTTTGTTAAAGATCACCTGTAGATCTAATCCCAGTTCTCTAATTACGGTAAGTACTTGGGTTTCGTTGGGTTCCCATGTTGCCACGATTACTTTACCGACCGAGAGGGGATCGATACTACGCGATCGCAAAGCATTGATAAATTTCTCAGGGGGTAACTCACCGAGCAGTAATTCTTCGCGAGTGGTAGGAAAGTAAATTACGGCTCCATTTTCAGCAACAACGCAATCGAATAGGCTAGTCTCAGGAAAGACTGCGATCAGATCTTCAAGTTGTCTACCTGTCACTAAGATCAGCTTGCGTCCTGATTTTTGGAGTCGCTTGAGAGCATCGAGAGTTGCCTCTGATACCTTTCCATCCTTCGCTAAGGTTCCATCGTAATCCGTGGCTAATATGAGATAATGCATGAATTTAAATTAATTTAAGGCAGCTTTGCCAGATTCAGGAGCGCGTAAATCATCTAGAGATAGGTTTGGAGTTTCTGTATAAACTGAGTCAAGTAAGACTTCTAAGACATCAGCATCACGGGAAATGGCGATCGCCTGATGCGTGATTAATTCGCCAACATTGAGAATCACCTCATCATTGCGATCGAGGATAACGCGAGTGACAGGACGACCTAAAGCACCCTTAATTCTTCGATCTTCAATTGCTTGAGTGCCATGATCTTGGAGATTACTAGCAGTTTCCTTAACCTGCTCCCATAATCCTTTAGCACCGTCCTTAACCTGTTGCCCAACATTGGAACCAGTAACTCTCAAAGCATCACCTGTAGTTAGACCCACTGCTTCTAATAAAGCTTGTTCTTGATGATGAGTTTTTGCTCTTTCAAGTACTTTTGGAGTCACAATTTGACCTTCTACTGCCACAACTGAACCTTCAGGTGTGAAAATCATCTTGTTCACTCGCCGACCTTGCGCTTGCTCAAGTCCAATATTTGCACCCATACCTGTCACCGCCCCTGTCAATTTTTCTCCTAACTTAGCAGTGGCACTTCCTCCTGCTGCATGATAGAGATCATTGGTCATATTCAGGTTCCGAGCTGCCAAGATATGTGATGAATTCACAACCTTTCCTTCCTGAATTAAAGTTATGCCATCGGTAGTTTCTACAGTTTTTTGAGCAACTTTTCCTAATACAAAAGTCTCTTGTTCTTCAGGATCAACAACCGCATTAGTAAAGCTAGTACCTGCAAATGTCGTCGCTTCTTGAAACTTATCGCCTGTGAATTGGGCAGCTTCTTGAGCTTTCTCACCTGTAAACTGAGCCATTTCCTGCACTTTGCCACCTGCCGTTTGCATAGCTCCTCTAATGCCACCAACTTGTTCTTGCATCAAGTCAGCAGTTTCCGAAGGCACAAAGGCAATATCTTCACCAATCTTCAGGGTGTCAGGAGCAGGCACAAAGGAACGCCCAGAATAAGCATCGGCAAAGATGCCGCCCGATACTTCATACCCTTCGATCGCACCAGTAGTGTCATCAAAATAAAGGTCAAGCATTGTTCCCAAATCACGACCATCAAGGGTCATAATTCTTGTGCCTTTCAAGATATTATCTCTTTCTAAAATACTTTGCATTGCAGGAAATTCTTGAGCCGAGGCGATCGCCTCTCTAGAAGCGACAATGACGGCATCAGCACCGATCGCCTGAATATTTGTTAAAGGCAGTACCAATGCATTACTAAACCAACCACCTTCATCCACAAGAAAGCCTAATAATTGATTACTCTCTTGATCAAAAATCAAGTCTACAATTGTTCTAAATTCTTCCCCAGAGTCATAAGCAACTATAGGTTTCCCAATCATCCCTTTACCGTTACGCATTTCATTCTCCTAAATTTGGTGAAAGTCAACCTTAATTGACTGCTTTGTTATTAGTTTTTACAGGTTGGCTAGTAGAGGTATTTCTTACTTCAGTCTCTTTGCCAAAATTAGGAACAAGATCAATTACTCCAAAGTATTCCAATGCGACGAATCCAGCCGCAGCTACCAACATAGCCACGCCAGTATATAAAGCCGAATTACTTTTCTTTCCTACAAGTCTGGGCATATATTTTTCCTCGCAAGTTATTGTCACATAGAGAAATTCCAAACTTCTCTATGTCCATACCATTACAGAAGAGTGTTTAGTTTTTTGAGTGATTTGATTGAATTGATTTACTATGCAATAAAGTGTTACAAAACTTACTTCTATTCATACCCAAGAACAGATGAGGTGCTTTGCACCTCATCTGTTCTTGGGCTTCACTATCTATGATTACGGTGTTGTTAGAACGGCTTGTAGTTTTGCCTCATCTTCATTAGATAAAGAAGTTTTCAGGACTTTGCCCTTAAATCTACTGAGATCTTCTAATACTTTGTCAGGAGTAGCTCTTCTCACCAGTACAAAAATAGCCGAGGTGTTAGGTTCAATCGTACTGCCCACTTCGCGGATAAAGTTATCATCGATTCCAATATCTGACAATGCTCCAGAAATCCCGCCCGCGATCGCGCCAACTGCCCAACCCAAAAGAGGATTAAAAAAGATGAAACCAAATAGTAAACCCCAAAAACCTCCACTTAAGGCTCCAGCAGTGGTCAGTTCCTGAGTCTGTTTAATCTTTACTTTTCCGTCCTTATCTCTAATCACGACGGCGGCATCTTCTAAATCAATTAGATGCTCTTTTTGAAGCTTTCGGAGTTCCAGTAAAACTGCGTCAGCAGTGAATTCATCTTTAAAGCCAACAGCAATTAGACTACTCATTCATTTCTCCAGTTATAACTTTTTAATTGATTAGATTGGTTATTTTCGATAGGTTTGGCTAGTAGAAACTTCAGGTTTCTGTCCAAAATCATAAATCAAGTCAACCACTCCAAAATACTCCAAGGCTATAGCTCCAGCCGCAGCTATAAGCAAACTAAAGCCAAGATATACAGTAGAATTGTTTCTCTTTCCGACAAGTCTAGACATTATGTTTCCTTGCAATCAATACTTGCCTGAAGAACTCTATAGCTTTCGCCATTTGTATTAGGAAAAATCAAAATCCTAGAAGAGAGTGGCAGCGCTTCGCGCTGCCACTCTCTTCTGGTTTTATATTTAGGATTTAACTTTGTTTTTGATGGATTTAGCAGTGTCAGATGCTTTATCAGTTAAAGATTTAAGAGCATCGCCAGCCTTGTCTTTTACATAATTAGCTGCATCACCAGCCTTGTCTAAAGTGTCATCTTTAGCAGAGTTCATCTTGTCACTAGCTTTATCAAAAGCTTTTTCTACCTGCTTCACAACAGGTGGTGTATCTTCATTAGAACTTCGCTTCATTTTGTCAAAATCAGAGGTTCCTTGAATCTCATTTAGACCTTGATTTGATACATCATCAGACGTATATTCCTGATTTGTATCGTAAGTACTGCCCTTTACTGCATCTTCAGCTTTTTTCTGAATGTTAGGCATAGTCAGGTTGTCAATGATTTGATTGTCCTGAGATGCGATCGCTGGAGCAATGTTAGCAAAAGCAATTAACCCACAGACAACAATCATGACTACAAATCGCTTCAGAAATTGAGTAAGCTTCATAGAATTTCCTCCTAATTTAATTAATAATTGGAAATTGTTTCCTACAAACACAATTGCAAATCAATGTTTGATTTTGAGAATGAGTTGATTGATTACGAAATAAACTGTAATAGCAACTTTGGAGTTTGTGAGGGCGCAGCTTCGCCGCGCCCTCACTCAAAGACCTAATGGCAAGTTTATGAAACTGGAACTACACCTGAGGCAATAATGCCCCAAAAATGTAGAACACCTTGATGCGTAAATAATTCGATCGCGATCGCTGAGACAAATCCAATCATCGCGAGACGACCGTTCCAGAGTTCAGCTTGGGGTGTAAATCCTCTAATCCAAGCATTGCGCTGCATAACCTTTGCAGCTTCAGCTTGAGGGGTATTGGTTTGCATAGTAGTTCTCCAAAAAATTGTTGTGCAAAGTGAATAATTAGCCATGAAGTGCGGCGAAGTCGCACTTCATGGCTAATGGGATCTATTGAGAGGCAACTGTTGCTTTAATCGTGACGGTTTTAACACCCTTGATTTCCATTGCCAAACTTTTGATTTTAGTAAGATCATTTAGTAAAGGAACGGTTCCTGACACAACAACATTTGCATCTTTAGACTCTATGGTGAGATTGCCTTTGGGGATATTCGCTTCCAACTTGCTCCGAACTTCACTAGCCAGATCAGTATCGGGGCGTTTGGTTTTGTCACCCATTGCATCATTGCGTT
Organism: uncultured cyanobacterium; assembly: GCA_963703315.1. Classification (GTDB taxonomy): domain Bacteria; phylum Cyanobacteriota; class Cyanobacteriia; order Pseudanabaenales; family Pseudanabaenaceae; genus Pseudanabaena. The sequence goes on from OY969811.1 coordinate 2,015,823, forward strand.
GTTCACGGGCGCGAATATCTGATTCCAATTGTTTTTTACGAGTTTCACTTTGAGCGTCATCTATAGCCGCTTGAGTGTTTTGAGGGGAGGTCGTCGGGCTGCTAGTGCTATAGGTTGCATTAGGTGCAGGAGCTTCTGCGGTAGTTCTGGCATCGGTGCAAGATACTAATGTGACTAAAATAAAACTAGTTGCTAGAAGTGATGTAATTTTTGTATTCATGGAAGAAATTCCTCAATTTATGAAAGTCATCAAAGTAGAAGCAATAGGCATAAGTACACTAAAACCCTAGAAACTTGTTCCGCCCGCGTAGCGGGCGGAACAAGTTTCTAGGGTTTTGAGTTTGGGCTACTTATCGCAAAGAGGCTGTGCTTGTTCTACTAGAAGTATTTTTAGAATCGTAAATACCCCATTCATTGATGCCGTGACGTTGGAAAATCACCTCAGCTTGGCGAATCTCTTGATCAGAACCATCAACCATCACTAAATAATCTCCCTGCTCTACGCGATCGCTATAGACTGCGGCACGGTCTTTGGGAATACCCAAACCAACTAAGCCACCAATGAGAGTACCTGCGGCTGCACCGATCGCTCCACCAGTGAGAGTTGTCGCTAAAGCCGTAGCCGCCGCACCAGCGAACATGATAGGACCAACCCCTGGGATTGCCACTAGCCCCAAACCCACCAACAAGCCAGTTAGTCCACCAACTGCACCACCAGAAGCCGCACCTGTAGCCGCACCTTCACCAGCTTTATTATCCAGATCATTGAGGTGTTTGCCCTGTTGTGCGCCAGCCATATCAGAATTTCGATTAACATGATTACCGATGATCGAAATTTGATCCATATTAAATCCGCTATCTCTTAACTCATTGAGGCTAAGTTTAGCTTCTTCATGATTAGAGAATGTCCCTGTAGCACGCTTATTTTGTCCACTCATAATCTTTTACTCCGTAAATAAATTGATGTTTTTTAGCGCTTTTAAACAAGCGAGGTATAGAGGAGTGTTTCTCCACTTTCTGAAGAGAAACACTCCTCTATAAATTACTTCTGGGTAACAGGAGTTACTTAGAAGCTGATTTAGATGAATGATTTAGTGGATCTGCAATGTACTCAAAGTCAGGCTCTGAATTCCAAGAACCTCTTTCGTCTTTACCACTGCCGTCAGTTGATAGGTTGTAGTAAAGCTTCACAGTTTCGTCAGGTTGAATATTCCCAAAGAAAGGATCAGTTAACTTGTCGAGAGAATCCAAAGCTTTCATGAACATCTGCGTATGAGAAATCTCTCTAGTCAGCAGGTGATGTAATGTTTTTAAAGTCCCATCATCTGTTGCGAGTTTAATCAGAGATTCGTAGGTTTGCCGAGCGCCAGCCTCAGCAGCAATGTTGGCTCTGAGGTCACGCACTACATCACCACCTTCATTTAGGTAGTTGGCAGACCAAGCACTCCCTTGACTATCAAGAAAGTGTGGTCCCATACCTTTTACTGCAAAAAGAGTACTTTTATAGGCTTCAGTTTGATCAACATCCTTAGTATGGATTTCAATCAGCTTGCCTACCATTTCTAAGTGACCAAACTCTTCAATAGCAATGTCTTGTAACATATCTTTGATGCCTGGCAGCTCAATATGAAATGACTGCACCCAGTATTGTAAAGCTGCGGAAAGCTCTCCTGTTGCTCCACCAAATTGTTCTAGTAAGAGTTGGGCAAAACGAGGATCAGCCTTATCAACTTGAACAGTGTGAATGGGATCTTTCTTATGAAAAAACATAATTTAACACTCAATTATTTTTGTGTAATTTATGTGGAATATCAATTAGCAATTTACTCACTGCAACTACCTTTACACTTGAATGTCATAAATCATGTATAGGCAAATATAAAAAACTGAATGAATTGTGTGAAATGGGTTAAAAGTATTTAAATTGTTACAGTAAACACTTTTATAGCCTATTGATATTTTATGTTGTATGAAAAGATTTTAAATGTGGGGCGAAGTGTCACTTCTAAAAGCTTTCTGGGTTTCAAGTCAATGCAAATTTCTGCCTTCTCTAAAGGTATTTAGATACCTCTTTAGAGATAGTTGTCACAAATATAATTAGAAAATAAAATAAATACAATAAACATTTTTTAATCTGGTCACAGTTTTAAAAGCTTGAAGATTTTATAGTAAAGATTTATTTACTTTTAGCGCAATTCAATCAAGTTATACACTGCTTAAACACGAGATCAAACAATTGACTGTTAGATTTGATTTTGACTGATGAACTGCATACCAAATGTTAGGTGAAACAAATGACTAAGATATTAGACAAGAAAAATGATCATAATTTCAATAGTCCTGTTACTGCGCTACTAAATGGCGTTAAGAAAGGACTTCTTTTCGCTATTGGATTCGCTGTGGTTTTGATGTTGCAAGTTAACTTTTTTAGTTCTGGAGCAAGCGCATCGCCTTTGGCTGGAATGTTCGGTAATAAAGTTGACGAGATGACCCAAGGTGTCAAAACAGACATGGCGATCGACAAAGCCGCAGGTATCACCAAGGAAATCGGTCGCGATCTTCGTGATGGTAGAACTGACAAGGTAATTGATAAACTCGCGGACACCTCCAAAGACTTTGCCAAGGAAGCAGGAAATCGCGCTAAGGAATTAGCCAAAAATGTCAAGGAAGGTACTAAGGAAAATCTTGGCAAAGCGAAGGAAGTCGCTAAGGAGGCCAAAGCCAAAATCGGTGATGGTGTAGACAGTGCTAAGGAAATGGCAGGCGATCGCACCAATGAACTTAAAGATGGAGCCAAAGACTTACCTGAAAAAGCTGGTAACAAAGTCGATGAAGCGATCGATTCTGTCAAAAACTTCTTAGGACAGTAGATTCAGTCGAGATTACAGTCAAGATTTTGATTTTCCATTTTGCCTACAGCAAAATGGAAATCGCTAGATAAATAAATAGAGAGAAATATATGACATTCATTTGGTTTATTCTGATCGGGCTAATTGCAGGTGCTTTAGCTGGACAAATCGTTCGCGGTGGTGGATACGGTATTGTTGGCGATATCGTTGTCGGCGTTATTGGTGCATTGTTAGGAGGATTCCTATTCAGTACCTTTGGTGTTTCCACAGGTGGAGGCTTGCTAGGTAGCTTGATTGTGGCAACTATTGGCGCAGTGGTTCTACTATACGGGATTCGCTTGGTAAACAAAGCTTCCTAATTTAAATGTCAGGATATACGTTACTTTGCAACGTATATCCTGAATCAATTATCAAGTATTTAAAGGATAGAAGATCATGAATAACAGAAAAAATATGAACCCCGACAATCAAACTGATGCAAATCTTGATCCAATTTCTGGAGAAACTGGATCGCATCCTGTCGGTACAGGTGTAGGAGCCGCAGGTGCTGGTACTGTCGCCACAGTCATCGGTGGTGCTGTTGGTGGTCCCGTTGGCGCGGTAGTTGGTGCAGTAATTGGCTCCGTAGTTGGCGGTTTGGCTGGTAAGGATGTGGCTGAGCAAGTTAATCCTAGCTTTGAAGAAAACAATTGGCAGGAGACCTATACTTCTAGCACTTATGTTGATTCAGACAAAACCTACGAAGACTATCAACCTGCCTATCGCACTGGCTATGAAGGCTACGATCGCTATGGTCATAGTGGGCGCACTTACAGTGAAGTTGAGACAGATTTACAGCGTGATTATCAAACAAATCAGACTGGAAGTTTACCTTGGGAACAAGCTAAACACGCAGTAAAAGATGCATGGGATCGCGCTGCTACCGCAATTCGACGCTAAGAACAAATTTTGAAAGCGCGGCGAAGCCGCGCTTTCAAAATTTGTATTAGAAACAAAGTGTAATAGAACTTATGTTCTATTACACTTTGTTTCGTAGTAAAGCAAGTTCATCATGTCACTCAGGTAGTTGGACACGCCAATGTCATGATTTTTACTATAGAGAAGTAAGTAGCTAGGCATAAGTAAACTTAAAACCTAGAAGCTTGTGCCGCCCGTGTAGCGGGCGGCACAAGCTCTGGTTTTGGCTTTTAACTATGTTGATCTACTTAATTATCTCTTAAAACTACACATCAGGATCAATCACCAATGTCAGTAACACTTGAAGATACCAAACGCACTGCGATCGCCGTCAAATTAGCAGACATGAAGGCAACTCAAAACTTGTTGATTGCCAATGAAAAGAGTTTAATTGCTGCCTGTCCAGATCGAGAAATCACCAATCGCTTAGAAGGCTTTCTCAGAGATGATCAGAAGAACTTGGGCATTATCGATACTGTAATTGTGCAGTATGGTATTAAAGCTGAACCAAAATCGACAATGCAGCAAGAGTTTGAAGAAGTCGGACAAATGATGCAAGACTCCGATCTCTCGTTGTTTGATAAAGTGGCAAAGCATGAACTTCTCAAACACACTCAAGCAATGGCAGGAGTTCTCGTTCACAAGGCTGGTCAAGTGGTGGGAGCCGATATTGCTGTAGCGATCGCTCCTCTCAATGTGGTTAACTTTGAAAATCGTGGACATGAGGAGCAACTCAAAGGGATTATGGAATCTCTAAGTACGATGGAACTCACAGGCAAGCCTTCTGATAGTGGTCTGTGGTCAAGAGTACAGGATACCATCGCTGCCCTAAGTGGTATTGCTGGCAGTCTCATTAGTCGTACCGACCATGAGATCACCATCTGTGATCTGATTCGACTCGATCATACTAAGGTCTTTGCTCTGTTTTCTCAGATTAAAGCCACTGATGATCCTCAAAAGCTAGAGGAGTATTTTGGGCAGGTCTACCAAGACTTGAGCGCTCACGCTGTCGCCGAGGAGGAAGTCATCTATCCAGTTGTACGTCCTTACTACAACGACATTCAGAGCCTGTATGACGAGCAAGCCAAAATGAAGCAAGCGTTGGAACAGATTAAAGGCATGAACTGTGAAGATACGGTGGCTTTTAAAGCTGCGGTAGAGCTTTTGGCGGCAGATGTCAATGCTCATATCAAAGAAGAGGAAGATGAAATGTTTCCTCGTATTAATGGCAGTTTTGGTGACGAACAACAGAAACAACTCGCGACAGATTTTAAGACTGCCAAAAGCAAGATTCAAGATCAGCGACTAGTATCTGCTTCTCGCTAGAGTGGCTTTTAAAATCTAGAAGGATGATAAGCACTTTGCGCTTATCATCCTTAGGACTTACGCAGAATTTTCTAAGACCCTCACCCCTAGCCCCTCTCTCAAAAAGGGAGAGGGGAACAAGAAAAATCTCTTACTCCCCTTCTCCCGTTCTGGGAGAAGGGGTTGGGGGATGAGGGCAATTTAGATTTTGCCCTTATCATCTTTCTAGATCCAAGAAAATCTCTTCTTACTATCATTAGGAGCGAAAATCATGATTGATTCTGACCGACCTTGGGAGACTTCTATAGAACAGCAAGTTATTAATGTTGGAGAATTCAACGATCGCGTCCATTGGGGTGCTTTTTTAGGATTATCGGCTTCAACATTTTGTGTTAATAGAGGCATTAACAATATACATACGCGCCACGTAAATTTTATATAACTTATGCAGTAGATCTGCCATCTCTTGCAAATATTTTACTCAGACTTAAACTGTTCAATGCCCCTCTCACTATACATTCTCGTAGAATGAACTCTAATCAAACATAAGTAGATAACCATGTCTAATTTAGAATACAATTCCGAGCGATTTTCGGTGTTGCCACTCGCTTATCAAAATGGCATCAGCCACATCTCTAAGACTGAAACAATGCCGACAATTCAAGCTTTTCGAGGTGAATCAAGAATTCTAGAAAACATCAAATTGCGTCAAGAAAAAGGATATACATCTATTCCTAAGTCTCAGAAAGAGCCTGAAGACGACTGTGCCACCTTTAAAGGTAATCCAGAGCGTCTAGTAGAATGCCATGAGAAGTTGGCACAACATTTACAAGAAGTTGCTCAGTTGGAACAAGAAATTACAAAACATAAGAAGATTGAGCAAGAGCTTAGACAATCAGAGGCGGAATTAATCAAGGTAAATCAGGAACTTGAATATCTGGTCATGGTTGATGCCTTGACTCAAGTTGCTAACCGTCGTTGCTTTGATGATTCGCTCCATCGGGAATGGCAGCGATCGCTACGGGAGCAACAACCCTTATCTTTAATTCTTTTGGATATCGATTACTTTAAGGGCTATAACGACCTGTATGGACATCCCGCAGGCGATTGTTGCCTAACAAATTTAGCACAGGCTGTCAAACAATCTTTGCAACGCTCCACAGATTTAATTGCTCGCTATGGTGGGGAAGAATTTGCGATCATTTTGCCTAACACTACTACTCAAGGGGCAATTATTGTTACCGAATTAATTCAACAGACAATTTTTGATCTTTCGACTGTGCATGAGAATTCTGACGTGAGCAATATTGTGACAACTAGTTTAGGAATTGCCACAATTATTCCGATGGAAACACAAAAACCGAGCATTTTAATTGATCAAGCCGATCAGGCTCTCTACAAAGCTAAGCAACAGGGACGTAATCGATATTCTGTCTATGTCTAAGTCATCAAAAACTGGCTAATAACGAAGTGCCGCGCGGAGCGCGGCACTTCGTTATTAGCCAATTGTGAATATATAGTTATGTTTAAGTAGTTAATCTTGATCTATGTGGTTATATCAAGAATAAGTAAGTTATACAAATATTTAATTAAGCTTGCTTAACTAAATATAAAACCCTAAAAATATGTTTGAGAAGTTTTTTGCCTATTATAAATTTCATTTTTACTCCCCTTAACCTCTCTTTGTAAACCTACGATATACACACAAGTTGTTAGCTATATCGGGAGGGGAGTTAAAAAGTGTAAAAACTTCTCAAACACTATCACTATCTCAAAGTGGTGGCGATTGTTGTGCGCCACCACTTTGAGATCTGGTTATTAACTTATGTCAAAACATCAACATCTATGAGCTAACCGACCTATGGCAAAGCGATCTCTACAAGCATCACCATCTGGAGTCAAAAAGGCTAAACAGCAATTTACCTCTAAAGGCTGGACACAGGAGTATCTAGCCCATGAAGTCGGGATCAAAACCCGACAACCAATTTGGCGATTTTTTGCAGGGCAAGCGATCGAACGATATACGTTTTTTGAGATCTGTACAAGATTGGATTTAGACTGGCGAGAAATTGCGCTCAATCCGCCTCTAGACTATATCGAGCCAATTACCGATGAATCAAATATCGAAACGCTAGCACTTGATGATTTAGTGGAAATGGTGCGATCGCGCCACCGCGAAAAACTTAATCATCAATGCGGTATCTTGCAGTTATTAGATATCAATCATCCTGTTGCCCTTGAACAAATCTACATTGATGTCAATATTCTTGAACAGATCGCTAGTCAGCAATGGCTAGATATTTCTGAGCTTGGGAGCATTACACCTGAAGACGTGGATCGCTTTGGTCTAGGCAGGATTGAAGAAAGCCAAATTCCGGGGATGCAAGCGGTCGAAAGATATCACAAACTCCGAGTATTGGGTAGACCCGGTTGTGGTAAATCCACATTTCTCAAATATCTAGCTAGTCAATGCAACCATGCTCACTTTGCAGCAAAGCAAGTACCCATCTTCATTAAGTTGCGTGATTTTGCCGCCAGTTTACAAGATCACAATCCCGCTAATTTATTGGAATTTATTCATCAAGAATTTCTCTCTTCCGATATTTCCCAACTATCAATTATCAAAAGGCTGCTGCAAGAGGGAAGAATATTACTCCTACTTGATGGCATGGATGAAGTTTCCAACGAAGAAGAGATAATTGTTCTCAATGAGATTCGTCGCTTTTTTGATAAATATCATAAAAACCAGTTCATCGCCTCCTGCCGTGTCGCATCTCAGAAGCTAGCATTAACAGGATTCACTGATGTCGAAATTGCTCCTTTTACAGAAGAACAAGTCAAAATTTTTGTGCGTAAATGGTTTGTCGAATTGAGTGGGACTAATGCTACAGGCGCATTAGCAAGTGCATCTCAGTTTATGGATAAATTAGAACTGCCCGAAAACTGGCGATTTCGGCGACTGGTGACCACACCTCTGTTTTTGCACCTTGCCTGTTCTATATTTCACCGCGAAAAGAAGTTTCCCAACAAACAGGCAGAATTTTATAAACAAGCGATGGATCTGCTTCTCGGTAAATGGGATGAATCAAGGGGCATTGAACGCGATCAAATATATCAAGGATTTTTATTGCCGCAAAAACTTAAGCTATTGAGTCAGATTGCCTCCGCAACCTTTGAACAAAATCAATACTTCTTTGCCCAAGGTGTGGTTGAGAGACATATCAGTGATTATATGGAAGATCTTCCAGAAGCAAGCCTTGATCCCGAAGAAATTAGTCATATCAGTGAGTCAATACTCAAGGCGATCGAGTCCCAACATGGAGTTTTAGCCGAACGCGCACGTGGTATCTTCTCTTTTTCCTATGTAGCCCTACAGGAATATTTCACCGCCCGAAAAATTGTCGCTAGTCATAACCTCCAAGCCTTGGGATCATCGCTCAGTGGACTGGTAGACCATATTACTGATCCTTACTGGCGAGAAATCTTTTTGCTAACCGCAAGTATGCTCCGTAGTGCCGATAGCCTGATGCAATTGATGAAACAGGAAATTGATGCTCTAGTTTCTCAAGACCCTTATTTGCAAGAGTTTTTAGATTGGGCAAGCAAAAAATCAGAGACCAATCCAGCCGCCAATAGACCTGCGACAGGACGCGCTTTTTATCTGGCGCTGACTCGCGCACCGCATCTTGTCCCCCATTTCGCTTTGGCTTGCACTCTAGATCAAGGAGCCTTTCTGGATGCTGCCCTCGATGACTTATTGCAGAAATGTATGCTAAGGGAAAGCCACAACTTTGCCTATGTCCATTCCTGTGCGAAGGCTCTCAGCAATATTTTAGGGATTGTGGTGGATCTAGGCTTTCATAAGTCTTTGCAAAAACTCAGTGATCAGTTACCAAATGGCGATCACACAAAGGCAAGCTTTGAGAGATGGTGTCATAAAAACTATGCAGCTTGGGTGATTGAGTTACAGAAAGAGATCTCTACCCATCGTGATGTTAGTAATCAATGGGAGTTTGATGCTAGTCAACAGAAAGTCTTAGACAAATATTATGTTGCTAACCAACTGCTACTTGACTGTCTCAATAGTAATTGTGAAGTCACGACTAGCATTAGAGAAGAGATAGAAGCAACTTTATTAATGCCCCAAAAACAACTCGAACAACGCGAATGGGCATAATATAGCGTTTTTCAAACAAGTAAGGTAAATAGGTTTGTTTGAAAAACGCTATAACTATTAGGACTTACGCAACCCAACCAAGAACTCAAGTTCTTGGCTCAAAGCTAAAGTCAGCTAAAGCAGACTAAAAAATTCTTTAAACGAACCCGTTTCAACGGGTTTAAGCTTTCAGCCCGTAATTTATTACAGGGCTATTGCGTAAGTCCTAACTAGTTATTATGCTCTGAGAAGAGGGTATCGGCACGGCTCTTATCGTTGATATAGTTTTCTGCTAGATAGCAGATGAGGCTATACTGTACCTCTACAGCTAGAGATTCTAGATATTCTCTCAATCTTCCCATTTGCCACTGGTGAGATAGTGTACTGAAAGACTCTGATACTAGATTATGGTTTGCTTTTTTAAAATCTCTGTAGTGATTTTTATATTTCAGAGCTTGATTCACCTTGTCATGCCCAAACTCGCTGCACAAGATATCAATTACTAAGCAGTTATTTGGACTTGCTACTACACTTTCATTAGTCCCCATTTGGTCTCCTCGCATTCTTTCATAACTTAGGTATTGGGTTAATCTAGGAATAAACGTAAATACTAAAAGTTATACTTAGAGCTATTTCAACAAACACAATCGTGTTGGATTAACTTAGCTATATCTTAGCTATATCAATGATTACACAAGTATTATTATTTTTATAGAAGCAGTTAATTACTAATTTGTCTGTGCTTTAGATTACACAAAGTTGTGATCCAGCGCAAAGCGCTGAATTACTCCCAGAGAAACTTTTGAAAGCGCGGCTTCGCCGCACTTTCAAAAGTAAAGAACCAATTTTTTGTGACGCGGCGAAGCCGCGCTTTCAAAAAATTGCTTCTTTATTAAGCTATAACAGAGCCGTGATTAATTTGGCTCTAGATTGTCTCTCTTCCTTTGGATGGGGATAATCCTTAATTAAGTTTTACAACAAACTCAATCAAGTAAGTGATCCCACTTCTCAAGTCAATCATTGCCCTGAGAAAGTGATGAGATAGAAATTATAGCTGTCGTTCTTTGCATTAGAACAAATCAAAAAATAAGAAGTGAGTGCAACTTATCTTCTGTTTTTGTGTTCTAACAAGAATAGCAAGAGCTATAGAACCGACTAGTGAAGTATGGGATGGGTTTCTCGCCGAAGGTGGAAAACAATTTTCTGTGCCTCGCTCTTTTGAAAAGCACTATATCTAGATAAATAGATATTTGGGAGAAAATTTTATGTCTATAACAACTGAACAAGAGATCTTGCTTGTTGATCAAATCAATCAGTCAAATGGTCATACAGTCGATACTGAAGGCTTACTCAATAACTATGCGATCGAGCCAGAGATGTATGAAGAAGATGGTGGTGCGGTATCAGAAGTAGCTAGTGATAGGGTCACTGTTGTCGATATTTTTGATTCTGAGACAGAAGCAAAGAACGCCATTCTGGAAATGGAACAGAAAGGTTTGCGTTCTAATCAGATTTCTATAATTGCCAAAGATTATGAGAATTCTGAAAGCTCAATGAGTTGGCAGAAGATCTCAGTAGGTGGTGGATTGACAAAGGTTTTACAAGAATTAGGGATTAGCGATCGCGCCATATCCCAATTTGAAGAAGCGATCGCTGAGGGCAAGTTTTTAGTGATTGAGATTGGTAGCGATCGCGAAGCTAGTCAGGCACAGCACGTTTTAGAGAAATCTGGACATTCCTTGCAAGAAGTCTAAAAGTTGTGGCGCACGCTGCGCGTGCGCCACAACTTTATAAATCTGGTTTTTAATTCACAAAAGTGTGACCACACTTTTGTGAATTGCTATTAATTACTAATGTTACGTGGAATGAATATCGCCCTCACCCCCCCAGCCCCCTCTCCCATTAAGGGAGAGGGGGAGCAAGACTAGTTTCTTGTTCCCCTCTCCCCTTTTGGGAGAGGGGCTAGGGGTGAGGGTCTTGTAAGCTTCCACGTAACATCAGTTAATTATTTAAAAAAGAAGTATTTAAAAATAAAAAATTATGATGATTAGAACCGAGTATACGACTGTTGAGTTTGATAGTGTCAGTACAGTCTCAACACAGCATTTAGACACAGAATATCAGTCTAAACCGCTAAAACGTGATGCGATCGCCCCACCCCCCCATTTAGCAGGTGGGAAGGTGATCTCTGAAGTGATTGGTTTGTTTACTATTGTAGCTATATTTCCAAACAAGGCAGAAGCTAAAAATGCCATCTTGGAAATGAAAAGTCAAGGTTTAAGTTCTTCGCAGATTTTGATGATTGCGAAGGAGTATCAAGCCCACGAAAACTCGATAAATTGGGAATATATTGCTGCGGATGGCGGCTTGGTAATATTTTTAACACAGTTGGGCATTGGTGTTCACGATACCTTTGAGTTTGTCAATGCCGTTGATAGTTGCCAGTTTTTAGTGGTAGCAATCATTACCGATCGCTCTGCAAGTCAAGCCCAACATATCTTAGAAGGCATTGGACGTAAAGTTGTCTCTGTTTATTAATCTGTTTATTAAAAGGAGCGTGACAGCGCCCCTCGCCGCTACTCTCTTTGGGATTTTTCCTAATATCATGGTTTTAAAAGCTAAAAATGGCGTTGCCATTTTTAGCTTTTGTATTATTGCGTGAGAAAAGAGTATATTTTTTCAAAACAAACAAAAATAGCGGGTATTGCTAATTATTAGTCAGCAATCCGCGCTATAGAGGAATTATCCGAGACATGGAACTACACTAGCGACAAACAACTCTGCCAACATCAGCTAAATTACTTAACTTTTACCCCCTTTATTTCTTCCTTGCAAAGTGGGAAGACTAGAAATCTTGTTCCCTCCCCTTTGCAAGGGCTACTGTGTACACACAAACCATAAAACCCCCTTTAGTTCCCCCTTGCAAAGGGGGAAGATTAGAAATCTTGTTCCCTCCCCTTTGTAAGGGGAGGGCTAGGGAGGGGTTATTAATGAGATTTTAATCGCCTTGTAGCATAAGAACAAGGGGCTTAAGCCCCTTGCCTGTCATCACAAAAGTGGCGATCGCTTTTGATCTGATAAAGTGAGGAATAATTTCGATGACAGTTGATACGACTAATGCAGAATCTTGAACAACTCATTGCCCAAGAACTTTCCCTACGTCCTGAACAAGTTAAAAATGCCTTAGAGCTATTTGCTGAAGGAGCTACGGTTCCCTTTGTGGCTCGCTATCGCAAAGAGCGGACAGGAGAAATGAACGAGATTCAACTTAGGGATTTGCAAGATCGTTATACTTATTTGACGGAGTTACGCGATCGCCAAGCGGTCATTTTGCAAGCGATCGCTGAACAAGGCAAACTCACCGATGAACTGAAAGCCAAAATCGAAGCTTGTCTGCAAAAGACAGAATTAGAAGACCTCTATTTGCCCTATCGTCCTAAGCGCAGAACTAGAGCCGCGATCGCTAGGGAAAAAGGACTAGAGCCGCTTGCTGAAGCCATCAAAGGATTTAATCGTCCCAATATTAATACCAATATTAATACAGCATCATTAACTCAGGAAGCTGCTAAATATTTATCGGAACCAGTCAAAACCGTTGAAGAAGCTCTCAAAGGTGCATCGGATATTCTCGCTGAAGAAGTTGCCGAAAATGCGGAATATCGTGCCTATATTCGGGACTATTTGATGCATTCGGGTTTGTTTGTCTCGCACATTAAAGCGGCTCACCCTGTTGGTACAACTAAGTTTGAGATGTATCGTGACTATCAAATTAAAGTCAAAGCGATCGCTCCTCACAATTTGCTTGCCCTGCTGCGAGGAGAAACGGAAGAAATTCTCACGCTTACTCTCGATTTTGATGAAGAATATGTACTAACTTATCTGGAGTCACAACAAATTCGGGCAAAAAACCCAGCGATTAGAGTTTTTTATCAAGATATGCTCAAGGATGCTTTTAATCGTTTGATGAAGACTTCGGCGATCGCTTCTGTCATTTCTGAGAAGAAAGCTTGGGCAGATGGTGAGTCGATCAAAACCTTTGAAGCGAACTTGCGCGACTTGTTACTAGCGGCTCCCGCAGGGATGAAACCAACCCTCGCGATCGACCCCGGATTTCGGACAGGATGCAAAACAGCCGTAATCAGTGAGACGGGCAAGTTTCTCGAATATCAAACCATCTTTCCGCATCAAGCAGTCGCCCAAAGAGAACAGTCAGCGCGAACCTTGAGAAGTCTGATTGAGAAATATCAAATCCAATTAATTGCGATCGGCAATGGTACGGCGGGGCGGGAAACGGATGCTTTTGTAATGGAAGTAATCCAAGGACTCGCCAAACCACCGATCAAAGTCATGGTTAACGAATCGGGAGCATCAATTTATTCCGCTAGTTCTGTGGCGATCGCCGAATTTCCTGATTTAGATTTGACTGTACGCGGCGCGATCAGCATCGGGCGACGACTCCAAGATCCCCTTGCGGAATTGGTCAAAATCGATCCTAAGTCCATCGGTGTGGGACAGTATCAGCATGATGTCGATCAGAAATTGCTGAAAAAGAAGCTAGAAGAAACCGTTGAAAGTTGCGTGAATTTTGTCGGTGTAGACCTAAATACAGCCTCTAAAGAATTACTCACTTTTGTCTCAGGACTTAGCCCCACTGTGGCGAATAACATCATCACCTATCGTAATCAAAATGGAACTTTTCGCGATCGCCGCCATCTGCTAAAAGTCCCAAAATTAGGCGCAAAAGCCTTTGAACAAGCGGCAGGTTTTTTGCGAATTCGCGGCGGTGACAATCCCTTAGACAATACGGCGGTACATCCAGAAAGTTACAAGGTTGTAGAGGCGATCGCCCGTGACTTAAATGTGCCATTATCGGAAATCTCCCAAGCCTCTGACCAGCTAAAAACGGTCAACTTGCAGAAATATGTGACCGAAGCGATCGGTGAACTCACTTTGCGGGATATCTTGCGAGAATTAGAAAAACCAGGACGTGACCCCCGCGCCGAATTTAAATACGCTAATTTTAGCGATGCCATTCAAAAAATCTCTGATTTACAAGTGGGCATGGAGGTAGAGGGTATAATTACGAATGTAGCTAATTTTGGCGCATTTGTTGATATTGGAGTACATCAAGATGGATTAATCCATATTTCACAATTAGCTAATCGCTTCGTTAGCGATCCTAAGCAAATCGTCAAAGTCGGACAGGTGGTAAAAGTACGAGTTTTAGAAGTGAATGAAGCTCTAAAACGAATTAGTTTATCAATGAGGCTATAGGTTTGAGGAATTTGCTGGCTATGTAAGTTTCATTTATTCTTGTTCTGGTTTAAGTTTATGCAGAAACCTCAAATACCATCAAATGAAAGCGATCGCCAAGCGGCTCTTGATCGCTATAACGTTCTCGATACATTACCAGAGCAGGAATACGATGACTTGACTCAGCTAGCCGCCAGTATCTGTGGTACACCGATCGCTTTGATATCGTTAATTGATCGCGATCGGCAGTGGTTTAAGTCAAAGGTCGGCATTGACGCAGCAGAGACACCCCGCGATATTTCATTTTGTGGTCATGCAGTTGCCGAAGATGCATTGTTAAATGTCCCCGACGCGCTTCAAGATCCGCGTTTTGCTGACAATCCCTTAGTAGTTAACGATCCTAAGATTCGTTTCTATGCGGGTGTGCCTTTAATGACATCAGATAATTTTGCCTTAGGCACTTTATGTGTCATTGATAGCCAGCCACGGGACTTGACTCCTGCTCAGATTCAACAACTTGAATCCCTGAGTCGTCTGGTAATCAGCCAGTTAGAATTACGGCGTAACAATAAAGCAGCGAATCTTCTTGTGTCCGTTCTTGAATCATCCAAGAAAGTATCGATACTGCAACAAGCAATCTTAGATAGCGTTAATTTGGGGATTATTGCTACTGACGTGCAAGGTATAATTCAATCCTTCAACTCAGGCGCAGAAGCAATGTTGGGGTATGAGGCATCGGAAGTCATTGGTCACAATCCTGCCATTTTCCATGATATTAATGAAATCGTTGAGAGTTCCATTCAATTATCAGCCGAATTAAACCAAACTATTGAAGCTGGTTTTGAGGTGTTTGTCGCTAAGGCAAAGTTAGGACAAGTATTTGAAAGAGAATGGACTTACATTTGTAAAAATGGCGATCGCATTCCTGTTTTGCTATCAGTTACAGCTATTCGTAATGAGCATAAAGAGATTACAGGATTTCTAGGAGTCGCCAAAGATATTACTTCGCAAAAGGAGGCTGAACGCGATCGCCTACGCCGTCGCCAGACCGACAAATTAGTAACTGCCCAAAATCAAATCGCACTAGTTCTTGCGGAATCATCGAGCTTTAGTAGTGCAGCCATTAGGATTTTACGCACACTATGTGAACAGTTGTCTTGGGATATTGCCGAACTATGGCTGACCAGTAGTTATCCTCGCAACTTAACGCTCATGACCAGTTATGCTAAACCCATAATTGATGCAGTAGAGCTAATTCAGACTCATCAAATCATGTCCATTGAATATGGTTCTGGTTTGATTGGCTCCGTGTGGTCAGAGGGAAGCGCTAAATATGTGGAGATTGACCAATATCCTAATTTTTATAAATCGGAAGTTGTCAAAAAAGTAGGAATCAACTATGCGTTAAGTTTCCCTGTATATGGGGAAAACGAGGCGATTTTGGCAGTGATTACGATGTTTAGTCGTCAGTACCATAACTCTAGTCCTGAACTACTCAGTGTGGTGTCAGCGATCGGTCGGCAGATCGGACAGTTCATGGAAAAGCGCAAAATCGAAAGAGATCTGCACAAACAAAATTGGCGATCGCTTTTGCTTTCTGACATCGCCCTGCGGATTCGCCAGTCTCTCAATCTCACCGAAATCCTCAATACATCCGTGAATGAAATTCGCAAATTTATTAGAGCCGATCGCGTTCTCATTTACCGATTTCATCCCGACTGGACTGGAGCGGTAGAAGTAGAATCGATTAATTCTAAATGGCGTTCCACTCTAAATACGGACATTCAAGATAATTGTTTTCAATCAGAATATTGGCAAGTCTATCAAAAAGGACGAAAACTAACAATCGATAATGTTGCTGAGTCTAATCTTAGTGAATGTCATAAAAAACTTTTGACGAGTTTCCAAGTCCAAGCAAATCTCGTTGTTCCCATCCTCGAAAATGAGCAGCTATGGGGATTATTAATCGCTCACCAATGTTCAGCGCCCAGACATTGGGAATCCTTTGAAGTTAATCTGTTGAGTCAACTTGCTGACCAAATTGGCATCGCGATCGCCCAGTCACGATTGCTTGCCCAAGAAAAAGAACAACTCAAACTTTTACAAGAACAAAATGTAGCTTTAGAGATTGCTCGTGCGGAGGCAGAACAAGCAGCGATCGCTAAGAGTTCTTTCCTAGCAATGATGAGCCATGAAATTCGCACGCCGATGAATGCCGTGATTGGGATGACAGGATTGTTATTAGACACAACTTTAAATGATCAACAAAAGGACTTTGCTCAAACTATCCGCAGTAGTGGCGACCATTTGCTAAATCTCATTAACGAAATTCTCGATTTCTCCAAATTAGAAGCAGGGGAAATGTTGTTGGAGAATCTAGAATTTGATTTAGAAGTGAGCATCGAAGAAGTCGCCGAAATTTTAGCTGCAACTGCCCAAACCAAAGGGCTAGAGCTAATTACATTTATTCATGATGATGTTCCTAAGGGTCTACAGGGAGATATCGGTCGCCTGCGTCAGGTTCTCTTAAATTTAGTCAATAACGCGATCAAATTTACAGCGACAGGGGAAGTAACTATCGAAGTTAGTCTAGTCTCAGAAGATGCGATCGCCGCAGTGCTACGTTTTTCTGTAATCGATACAGGTATAGGTGTTCCCGAAGCAGCGCAGTCAAAATTATTTCAGCCTTTCACCCAAGTTGACGCTTCGACTACACGTAAATATGGGGGGACAGGTTTGGGACTAGCGATCTGTAAGCAAATTGTGGAGTTAATGGGTGGCAAAATCTATTTAGAAAGCAAAGAAAATCATGGATCAACCTTTTGGTTTGAACTTCCCTTTGAAAAACAATCTCATTCTCCCACTCATAACATTGGTGTTGATACGTTACGAGGAGTTAGGGTTCTAGTTGTAGATGATAGTACGACTAACTGTCGGATTCTCGAGCATCAACTCGGTGCTTGGGAAATGCGAGTTGATACCGTTGAACATTCTCTTGATGCAATGTCTTACCTCTATCGAGCCATTGAAATGGGAGATCCCTATCAACTGGCAGTGCTAGATATGCAAATGCCCGATCTTGACGGCGAGAGCTTGGGCAAACAAATTAAAGAATCCCCAATCCTCCAGAATACGCATCTAATTATGTTGACTTCGCTCGACCAAAACGGTGCAGCGCAACGGATGCTGGAAATTGGTTTTACCTACTACCTGCGAAAACCAGTAAGGAAAATGCGTCTGTTAAGCTGTATCATTGACGCGCTCACAGGCATTCGTCAAAATCTATTTGGGAATAAGAAAAAGCAAGATGCGTCAGTAGATTTACCTTCTCTTGTACCATCGAAGCTAAAAATCTTGTTGGCAGAAGATAGTCCCATCAATCAAAAAGTAGCACTCAATCAACTAGCCAATTTGGGCTATCATGGCGATGTAGCAGGGAATGGTAAAGAAGTTCTAGAAATGCTTGTCCAGATTCCCTATGACATTATTTTGATGGATTGCCAGATGCCAATCTTAGATGGCTATGAAACTAGTCGCCGTATTCGGTCTTTGGAGACAGAAACTAAAAAAGCTGGTTCTGCACAGGTGATTATCATTGCGCTCACTGCCAATGCGATGAAAGAAGACCGCGATCGCTGTTTGGCTTCAGGGATGGATGACTATCTCAGTAAACCAATTCGGAAAGAAGATTTAGGAAATAAACTTGCCTATTGGTATGAAATTCTAGCCGCGCGAGAACAGCAACAACAGCAGGAGCATAAATTACAATCTGATGCGACTATCAGCGATTCCTTGTCTTCTGAAGTAATCGCTGGAGTTTCAATAGATGATTCTGGAAAATCCAATCAAAAATCTGGAGATGAATCTGAGTATCAAGATATTAGCGAACTGGAAATTGACTGGCAATATTTAGAAGAAATGTCGAGCGGTAATGCTGAATTTAAGCAAGAACTATTAGGAGCATTTTTAGAATCATTGCCTGAACATATAGAAACTCTCAAAATTGCCGTTTCTCAACAGATGTACATTGACGTAGAACGTGAGGCACATTTTATTAAGGGATCGAGCGCAACGATTGGGATTGTCGGAATTGCCAAAATTGCTGATCTGTTAGAGAGTCAGGTCAGAAACAAACAATTACCCGCAAATGCTTCAGTTCTGATTCAGAAAATAAGTAATGGTGTAGAGCATATTCAAGGCTTGATTCAAGCTATAGGATCATAATGCTTGATGATTAACATACAATTGCGATCGCCTATACGTTCATAACTAAATACATCAACAATTTGATGGATCAAGTCTAAACCTCGTCCCCCCAATGCATTAATATCGATATCATCAAGACTAGAGAGTTTACTGGATAAATCAAATCCAGATCCAAAATCAAAGACTTTCACTTCTAGAGTATTTTCAGTTAATGTTGCCTCAAGATTAATGACAGTTTCCTGCGGCATATCTTTATGGGCATGGCGAACCGCGTTTGTAAAAACTTCAGCCAAAGCAGTTTTGCAACCCAACCAATCACTCTTAGACATTGTATCGTGGTGAATCTGCTCAAACCAATCTAATACTGTGGTGAGTTCATTCAGATCAGTATTAACTTGTATCGCGATCGCTTGAACCACAGGAAACCTGCCAAAATATATACTAGTTGATGCAAATTATATAACTCTTCACGATCTTAATTTCTTGAAAACTAAGTAGCTGGGCGCAATTAAATATAAAACCCTAAAAACTGTGGCGCACGCGCAGCGTGCGCTACAGTTTTTTGCGCTGGTTTTTAATTATGTCCAGCTACTTATAGCAATAATTGAGTGAATTAGGAAAAGATTGACGAAGCGCTGCTATCAATCTTTTGGGTTAAGAAAAAGCTTTTACCTAAAGTATTTTTACAAGCGATACCGCATTCCTAATATGCTTTTGGGAACTAAGGATTGCAATAGGAGCAGTACATAGGATCGGCTTGCATTCCATTTGGGAATAGTTGCTCCTGCCGAAACTTACAGCGATCGCAACCATATACATGAATGCGACTAAATTGGGTAGGAAGCCCACACAGGTTACAAGGCAAACCTTTAATTTTTTCTATTACGTCGAAATTGACAAAATTACAATTTGGGCAGAGTTGTTGCAATTTACGAACTAAATCTTCGGTAGCTTTAACAATATTTTTCATGCGCGTGGGATTGTAGAGCGCTCGCATATCTGTCTCGATCTGGATTTGAGGCGATCGCTGCAACATTTCATAGACAGATTCTTTGAGCAAACTTTCTGAAGTGATACCTTTATAAATGGTCTCCTTTGCTGAGATTTGAGCGTCTTGCCTCAGCACGATCGCATGATCAGGAAAGCCCACTTTCAGTGCAAATTCATAGGCTTGCTCATAGCTAGAAATGATCTGATGGCGAAAGTTCGTATCAGGAGAAAGAGATTCTCCGTAAACAGTGAAATTATGTTTTTGATCTAGTAATAATACAATTTCGCGATTGAAAGGAATACCTAACATCGGATGTGGGAAAAAGCTACCTTCACTAGCGATCGCTAAATCAGCATCGGCTAGACTCAAAGCATTCTCTGCCTTGAGCCTAGCCGTATCAATCTGATTAGCAGGGCGCTCAATGTCGCGGGTAAATGTGCCAAAGCGATCGCTATCAAAATCTTGAGGTACGGTAACTCTCATGCCCAATGATGTTTGTAAGACTGGCGCGATCGCTAATTCCTTGCGATGCATGGTCGCGATTACCACTAGGCGATCGCTAAACTCGACAAGGTTATCTTGCCCTCTCATTTCATTAATAGAAGATTTCTGAAAGGCGACTTTTTGATCTTTAATAGACATTTAGATTATAAATACGCTGTTTGCCAGATGGTGATTCAACAACTACCTGAATTTCACTTCTGTAGATTGAATTAGTTATTAGTTCTAATCTAAATTGACCATTGCGATCAACATTTTGTTCGACTCCATCAACTGATACTGTATTTGCAAAATCAACTTTGCCTACCAAAACCACTTGACGACCATTGTATTCAAAGAGTTTTAAAAATTCGTAATCTAATTCACCATTATCTTTAATTGGGACAGGTTGTGAAGGCGGTTCACCTAAAATTGTCTGATTTTGGAATCCTTTTTCAACCAATACTCCAACATTTTGTGCTTCTGTCTGTACTGCTCCATCAAATGTAGCAACTACGGATCGACTATCATTTTTGACAGAGACAATGTAATCTGTACCACGAACCCCTGCAACAACGCCTGGAGTTACAACATTAAAAATTGAACTAGGATTGCTAAACTTTCTAACTTGTAAGCGTACTTTCCCTTTCGGTATCAGTAAACTGGTAACTCTTCCATTACTGCTAGTAACTTGTAAAGAATTAATACGGACAACTGTGTTCTCCGAAACACTTACAGAGCCAATACCTGTATCGATGTTGAGCAAGGCTGTCGATCCTTTACCTGTAACGATCTCATCACCAACATTTGATATGATATCCCCTCTTTTAGCAGATCTATTTGCATTTTGAGAATTAATAGATACGTTGCCAGTCACTCGTTCGACTTGCAAGTAGCGGCTTTTTGTTATTTGTAGTTGTGATTGAGCATTGCTCAATTCAGCTTTTCCAAATATTAACAATAGACTCCCCAGACTAGCACGCCAAAACAAACGAAAAAGATATTTCCCAGAAAAAAATTGATACATCATACTAGTTATTATTTAGGCTCAAACCCCGATCTTAATACATCTAGACCTACCCATGTCGATCTACCACCCAGTAAAACTGTAGTATATCTTGAGAATACCGTTAATCTGTGCTTTTGTCTTTAAGTCATTCTGCTTGTTAATCCAATTTTGATTAAGATTGTCGATAGCTTAGATAATTATCGTAATTTCAATAGGGTAATTTTCAAACTCAAATAGAAGCTCCTAACTCTTTCACTGAAAGAATTAGGAGCTTCTATTTGAGTTAGGAGAAGAAATTCCTATTCATCATGAGCAAAGCGATTATATAGGAAGTCTAAAGCCGTATTTCTCAGATCATAGTATAGAGGATCTTCCATAATTTGAGCGCGATCGCGGGGACGAGCAAAGGGAATCGTTAAAACTTCACCGATACTTGCGGCGGGACCATTGGTCATCATCACAAGGCGATCGGCTAGGAATAAAGCTTCATCAATATCGTGGGTGATCATCAATACTGTGCAGCGATGTTCTGTCCAGATTTGCAAGAGTTCTTCTTGCAGTTCTTCTTTGGTGATTGCATCCAAAGCGCCAAAGGGTTCATCAAGGATGAGAACTTCGGGACGGATCGATAAGGCTCTAGCGATCGATACACGCTGTTTCATGCCTCCTGAAATTTGGGTTGGCTTTTTCTCAGCCGATTCACTCAAACCCACCATTGCTAAATGATGGCGGACGATATCATTTTTCTCGCTTTTCGACATATTGGGATTAACCGAGTCTACCGCCAGCATGACATTTTCGTATACTGTGAGCCAAGGCAAGAGGGCATAACCTTGGAAAACAACCATGCGATCGGGACCTGGTTTGGTAATCAGTTTGCCATTAACTAAGACTTCGCCGATCGATGGTTTTGAGAAGCCGCCAACCATGTTTAAGAGTGTTGATTTACCACAGCCAGAGTGACCGATTAGGCAAATAAATTCACCTTCTTGGACATGAAGATTTACATCTTCTAGAACTACATATTGACCGTTATTAGGTGTGGGATAAATTTTGGAAACATTTTCAATGCGAAGGAAGGATTCTTGAGGCGGAATAGTGGCAGATGTTGTGGGATTAATGGTAGTTTGGGTCATTTTCTTTTTAACTTTTTAATTTTGTTCTTAAAGTTTGAGATCTAGATCCCCCTCAATCCCCCTTAAAAAGGGGGAAGAATAAAAGATTAATTCTCACCCCTTTTTAAGGGGGGCTGGGGGGGATCGAATTTAAGCAACCATTCGCATAGAATCCATGCCAATCTCTGCCATCGTTATATTGCGCTTAATCTCTAGATGATTGAGATAATCAATGGGATCTTCGGCATTAAAGGGAATGTCGTCAAAAAGTTGAATCGCATTGCGGCTGTAAGTGATATCGGTCAAACCAAGCTCCCGCGCTGCGGTACTGAAGACTCCAACCCGACAGCTTTTTTCGAGAACTTCTACCCAGTTGCGAGGGAAGGGAACATCGCCCCAACGAGCCATCTGGGTAATGTGCCAGAGATGCTCGGAACGGCTAGGGCGGTTGACACCAGCACCATAGAACTGGTGGTGAGCAGGTTCGCGCATCGGGGAATCGATCGCACAGGTGACATCATCAGGATTACCTAAATGGATGTAATTAACATTCGTGCTGACATAGGCGCGGCGCGACAAGATCTGGCGAATCTCCTCTGAATTATTGGGATCGGCGCAATACATACAGGCTTCTAGTAAAGCTTTGACGAGAGCGATGTGGGTATTGGGATAGGCATTAGCCCAATCTTCGCGCACACCGAGAACTTTGCCAGGGTGTCCTTGCCAAATTTCCAAATCAGTTGCCACAGTGAAGCCAATATTTTCCATCGCGGCGCGGAAGTTCCAAGGCTCGCCAACACAGAATCCATCGATGCTACCTGCTTTGAGGTCAACTACCATTTGGGCAGGGGGAATGGTTTTTAGCTCGACATCGCGATCAGGGTCGATGCCTCCTGCGGCTAACCAGTAGCGCAGTAGCAGATTATGCATTGAAGATGGATGAACTACACCCATACGGTGAGAGCGATCGCGTGTATCTTGGAGTAAATTTTTGAAATCGCTAAGGGTATGAATACCGCGATCGTAAAAGCGGCGATCGAGACTAATCGCGTTACCATTACGGGTCATGGTTAGCGCCGTTACAATGGGTTTGCAAGCACCAGCACCGCCGAGGGTCATCCACATCGGTAAACCTGAAGGCATTTGCGCTGCGTCGAGATAGCCACCTGCAATACCATCGACAATGCCGCGCCAACTGGTTTCGCGCACTAGCGAGACTTCATCAAGTCCATGCTTTTGAAAGAAGCCTTTCTCTTTTGCGACAGCGATCGGCGCACAGGCAGTTAAGGGAACGAAGCCGATCTCTAGATTGACCTTTTCTAGACCATGACGAGCCACTGTGGTTACGGTACGCGCATTTAGCTTTTTAACACGCTTCTGTTGGTTTAAGAAATAGATGATTTCGCTGCGTAAGCTGTAGTAGCTGGGATGCTTAACCGCTTCTAGTCTTTGACGAGGACGAGGAATATCTACTTCCAAAATGCCGCCAATTTTCGAGGCGGGACCATTGGTGAGCATGACAATGCGATCGCTTAGCAAGACAGCTTCATCAACATCATGTGTGACCATTACTGCCGTAATTTGGTCTTCGTTACAAATCTGCATTAATTTCTCTTGCAGATTACCGCGAGTCAGCGCATCCAAGGCTCCAAAGGGTTCATCAAGTAATAGAAGTTTTGGACGCACTGCCAAGGCACGGGCGATCGCAACCCTCTGGCGCATACCGCCTGATAGCTGTGTGGGTGGCTTATCGATCGCATGGGCAAGCCCCACCATTTTTACATAGCGCTCCACTAAATCATGACGCTCACCCTTGGGTAAATGGGAAAGCACTTCGTCAACTGCCAGAGCTACATTGTCGCGTACCGATAGCCAAGGCAAAAGCGAATAGTTCTGAAATACCACCATGCGATCGGGACCGGGGCGAGTTACGCGCTCATCTTCGAGCATCACTACGCCGCCACTGGGTAAGTCCAAACCTGCGATCATGTTCAGTAAGGTTGACTTACCACAACCAGAGTGACCGATTAGAGAGATAAATTCACCTTTTTTTATTTGGAGGTCAATTCCTTTAAGGGCAATATATTCTTTGCCTCCGCCCAAAGGAAATGTTCTCTCTACCTGATCGACTAAAACAAAATCCTGCATTTTAAAATTCTCCTTCGTTTTATAAAACTGTTTTTAACCCCTCCCTAACCCTCCCCTTGAAAGGGGAGGGAATTCAAATTCTTGTCTCCCCCCTTTCAAGGGGGGACTAAGGGGGGTATTACTTCTGTTCTTCAGGCAAAATCAAATTTTGAAGCCAGCCGATCCCACGGTCAAGAATCAAGCCGACAGCACCGATATAAACTAGAGCGAGAATAACTTCACCGACCTTATCGTTAGTGTAAGAATTCCAGATAAAGAAGCCGATACCGACGATACCTGACATGATGATTTCGGCGGCGATAATGGCAAGCCATGCTAGACCAATGGAAATGCGTAAACCTGTGAAAATATAAGGCAATGCGGAAGGAATCAGAATCTTAAAGAAATACTTTTGCTTAGAGAGTTGTAGCACTCGCGAAACGTTGCGATAGTCTTGAGGGATTTGCTTAACGCCCACAGCGGTGTTTAACAAGATTGGCCAGACTGCGGTGATGAAAATAACAAACAAGGCGGCTGGTTCATTTTGACGGAGTGCAGCCAGAGCGATCGGAACCCATGCAAGTGGTGGAACGGTTCGCAAAAACTGGAACAATGGATCGAGCGCTTTGTCAATAACCGCATTAGTGCCAACCAGAATTCCCACGCCAATACCAACGATCGCTGCGAGTGAGTAACCCTTAGCAACCCGCTCAAAGCTAGCAAGGGTTTGCCAGAATAGCCCTTTATCCGTACCACCGCGATCAAAAAATGGATAGAGCAGTAGATTGCGAGTAGATTTTTCGTAAAGAATATCCCAAGGACTGGGTAGTTTAAGGATGCCCGTACCAGAGAGAACTTGCCAAACTAGCAAAAATCCTAAAATACCGATGACGGGAAGTACCCAATTCTGAGCATTTTTCTGCCAAAACTTCGCGATCGCATTTGATGAATTGCGATTACCAATACTTGCTGCCATAAACTTGTTACTCCTAAATGAATTAGCTGTTAGCTGTTAGCTGTTGATTAGTTAAAAATTGATTAGAGAATGCGGAGATTATCGGCTTTAAGCTAAAAGCTAATGGCTAAAAGCTAATAGCCAAAAACTAAACCTTCTTAATCTTCAAACTATCTAGATAAGCCTGTGGATTTTCAGGGTCGAACTTTACACCATCAAAGAATTCTTCAATGCCACGAGATGTGCTAGTCGGAATATCTGCTGTAAATCCTGCTTCCTTGGCTGCTTCGCGCCAGAGATCTTCACGGTTGACCTTTTTAATCCAATCCTTCGCCTTTGCGAGAGAATCTTTTGGTAAGAAGCCCCAGCGTACACTCTCGGTAATGAACCAAAGATCATGACTTTGATAGGGATAGGAAACATTTCCCTTAGCATCTTTCCAATAGAGAGGAGCCATGCTCTTGTCATCGATAATGCGCCCATCGCCCATGTCATACTTGCCCATCATCGGTTCTTCAAGGATATTAACGGGTACATCGAAGTAATTTTTACTCGATACAATCTGCACCAATTCCTTACGGTTATCGAAATTGTCACACCATTGCTGAGCTTCCATAATGGCTTTCAGCATTGACTTGGTTGCTTTAGGATACTTATCCACCCAATCCGATCGCATTGCTAGATATTCCTCAGGATGTCCTTTCCACATTTCTGCTGTCAGCGCAGAAAGAAACCCAATTTTCTCTTTGACAATACGGAACGGCCAAGGATCGCCAGTGCTGAAGGCATCCATTGTTTCCGTTTTCATGTTGGCAACGGTTTGAGCGCTAGGAACTGTTAGCAACTCCGTGTCAGTATCTGGGTCAATGCCATTAGCGGCTAACCAGTAACGAATCCAAAATTCTTGATTAGCTCTAGGAAAGGTATAGGCAGCTTTAAACCTACTTCCTGCGGATTTCATCTTGTCAAAAGTAGCTTTAGCATTGTCAATTTTTAGACCCATACCAGTGCCTTTGTGCTTAGCAGAAATTGCGATCGCATTGCCATGGGTATTCAATTGCAGCAATACATACATGGGGATTTTTTGATTGTCAGTAATGATGCCCTCAGAAATCAGATAAGGCATCGGCATTTGCCACTGACCGCCATCAATGCCACCAGCAGAAGAGCCAATTTTGACATTATCTCTAGCGGCTCCCCAGTTGGCTTGCTTCGATAGATTGACTTCCGTCAAACCATATTTGGCGAAATATCCTTTCTCTTTGGCAATGACAAGAGCAGCAGCTTCGATAATTGGTAGGTAACCGAGTTTAATCTTTGTTGTTTCAGGAACTTGATCAGGAGGAAGATTGATTTTAGTAGCATTAGTAGAACTTATAGTTGGCGTGTCTTCAGGTGGGTTCCCCAGACATCCTTTAAGAAGCACAGAACTAAGAGCCGTTGCCCCTGCTGTAGCAAGAAAACGTCGCCGTGAAAAGGTGTTATTCCAATCAGACATAACTTTTTTAAATGGTTAGTAAAAACGATTGATTTATTTCTATTGATATCTTAGAGTGAAGTGTAAGTAGAGTAAAGTCTATTGTTTTTATAATAAAGATAGATAAAAATCTATGTATTTTTTCTGATAGGGTGATCTTTATATGTATCCATCTTGATCTATATATTGGTCATAATAATCCACACAAAATCACGTCCTAATGCTTATCAAGACTGACTTCCAGCAATAATCTGAATGATTAATTAGATAAATAAATCTAATTAATCATTCAGCCATACCAATTTCATGAATTAAAAACAATGCTGTCTAACATACCTGAGCAACAAATACGAAAAGTCCGTTGGGTCTTAACCTGTGCTTGGTTACTGCTCATTGCTTCACTCTTTTATGATCCGATTTCTCCTCTAATTACAACTCCCGATCGCCTTTGGAGTCCTTTTCGCATTAAGCCCGAAGATTGCATCCCTGTACAAAATACCTGTTTAGATCTGCAACCCTATCCCCTTGGCGCACCGATATTTTGGGGAATCATTGTCCCTAGTTCAATCTTTATCTTGTTAGTATTTGGACATGAGCTATGGCGGCGTATTTGTCCTTTATCCTTCCTATCGCAAATTCCTCGCGCCTTGGGATGGCAAAGACAAATAAAAAGAACTGATAGTAAAACGGGGAAAGTCCGTTATGAAATTCCGAAAGTTAAGAAAGATTCTTGGCTAGGAAAAAATTATTTATATCTTCAGTTTGGACTATTATTTATCGGTTTATGTAGTCGGATCTTGTTTATTAATGGCAATGCGATCGCTTTAGGGATTTGGCTATTAATAACAATCGCCGCCGCAATCACAGTCGGCTATCTCTATGGTGGCAAGACTTGGTGTAATTATTTCTGCCCGATGGCTCCTGTACAGAAAATCTATGCGGAACCATCAGCACTATTGGCAACTAAAGCCCACATGAGTGAAGTCCCAATTACCCAATCTATGTGTCGGACAATCACCGATGGTAAGGAGCAAAGCGCCTGTGTCGCTTGCCAAAATCCTTGTATTGACATCGACTCTGAGCGATCGTACTGGGATGGCATAGAGAAACCAGAATCTAAATTCCTTTACTATTGCTATTTGGGATTAGTAGTTGGTTATTTCTTCTATTACTATCTCTATGCAGGAAGTTGGGACTATTACTTCTCTGGCGCTTGGGCGATGGAGGGTAACTCTATCCAGAACCTCTTGTCTGCTGGATTCTATTTGTATGGGCAAGTTATTCCAATCCCTAAATTGATCGCTGTTCCCCTTACCTTGTCTCTGTTTACTGGATTAGGATATCTATTGGGGCATCTTTCAGAACGGATCTATCGCTCCTATTTACACTTTTATAAACAGAAAGCACCAATCACCCTAATTCGGCATCATTTATTTAGCGTTTGCACCTTTATTGCTTTTAACCTATTCTTCATTTTTGGCGGTCGCCCATTTATCCGTCTATTGCCTAATTTTTTCCAAGAAACTATTGATGTAGTCATTGTCTTACTCAGCACTTTATGGCTCTATCGCACGATCAAACGCGATCCTGAATTGTATGCTAAGGAAGGGCTAGCAGGAAGATTTCGCAAACAGTTAATCAAGATGAATTTTCCTCTGGAACAATATTTTACGGGCAAAGATATTGAACAGCTAAATCCCCATGAAGTTTATGTCCTAGCAAAAGTTTTACCGGGATTTACGAAACAAAAACGTTACGAAGCTTATAAGGGTGTATTGCGTGAAGCCTTGGAGGAAGGATATACCAATTCATCTAGTAGCTTAGAGGTGCTGGGACAGTTACGCACCGAATTAGACATTTCCGATACGGAACACCGTACTCTTTTAGATGAGTTAGGCGTAGAAGATCCGCAACTCCTCGATCCTAGCCGCCAACGTAATTTGGAAAATTTAGTGCGGATTTCTGGATATCGTAAAGCTATGGAAAGATTGATGTATTTGCAAAATTTAGATGTAACTACAGCGTCTCAGAAAGTGGCTAAGACCTATAGCATTACGCCTGCGGAAGAGCGCGAGATTATGCAAGATTTTGATCGGGAGGCTTCTCTCAAACAAAAATCCTATTACTATCTTGAGAGTTTAACGCGACTCTTACGTTTGTATCATAGTCTCAATCAATCTTTTTTACTTGACGAAAGAGCCATAGTATCACTACTTTTAGAGGCAATTCGCCGCAAGAAGCAGATGTTGGTTTTAGCGATTTTAGAGGCGATCGCGACATTAAATAATGAAGAAGCAAGAGATATTGCGAGAACTTTAGGGAATCTCTCGCCTATAGTTTTACAGGACATTTTAGATGATGGTGAGTCTGAATGGTATCAGAGACTGGATGCCAGCCTAATTACAATTTTGAAAAGATCTGGTCAAGATGCGGCTTGTTCGGTCTCACTAGAAATTGCTGAAGTTGCTGATGCTTTAACAACACTTTTGCAAGAGCAAAATCCCCTGATCCAGTCCGCTAGTTTATATCTCTTACAAAAAATTGATTTCCCTCTAGGTCATTCTCTAGCTGTAGATGTAAATAGTAAGCATCCGTTAGTAGAAGAAATCATCAATTTTATTACTAAGACTAATCACTCAGTCGCTCTCGCAAATTTTCCAATCTTAGAGCGCGTTGTGTACCTTTTTAATAGTGACTTTTTCCATTCTCTCGACAATGAAATTTTAATAGAGTTAGGTAATCGCGCCTATGTCAAGTCCTATCAAGAGGAAGAGCATATTAGTGAAGCTGGTGATACTTGTCGGGAACTGTTGCTATTGATTGAAGGGACTGTGGAAATCAGAGTAAAACGCGCTGACCAAACGGAAATTATTTCCCATCTTTTGCCGGGAAAAGTACTGGACGAGTTGGAAGTCCTAACCCATACTAATCAGACAGGAACGATCACCGCAAAAGCGTCTCCCACTAGAGTATTAGCGATTCCTGTCGATACCTTTGATGATCTGATGGATCGCGATCGCCATCTTGCCATCAAAGTTTTGGAGCTAGAAAGCCTCCGAATTAAAGGACTTTTAGGGACTGCGTAAGTGAGCAAAGTCAAATAATAACCCCGCCGCAAGCGGGGTTATTCATCTAATTATCATTGGGACAGATGACTAGTGCCAATAGTTTAGGTAAGCCCTGTACTACCAAAACCACCAATACCGCGATCGCTGGTTCCTAGCTCTCCTTCAATATATTGAGCTTGAGTTACTGGTTTTAAAACTAATTGAGCGATTTTTTGACCTTTAGCAAAGGTATAAGTTTCTGTTCCAAGGTTAATCACAATTATTTGGATTTCGCCGCGATAGCCAGCATCGACAGTCCCTGGGGAATTAAGAACGGCAATACCATGTTTAAGGGCAAGTCCACTTTTAGGACGCACTTGAATTTCGTAACCAATGGGAATATCGACAGCTAAACCCGTAGGAATTGCCGCACGATTTAGAGGTTGCAGAGTGACTTCCGCAACAGAATAGACATCGGCTCCCGCATCACCAACATGGGCATAGCTAGGAACCTGTGCATCGGGATGGAGCTTTTGAAATTTGATTTCTATGGTTTGCATTAATTAAGGAGATAGATTAAAAACTAGTGGGATTTTTTGGACTGGAAGTGGTTTGGGGTGGCTCAGGGACAGGCTCACTGCTAGGAATGGGCGACGGCGATCGCGTTGGCTCTGTAGTAGAAATAGGTGTGGGTAAAGAAGTTGGTCGAGATGATTCTGTTGGTTTAGCAGTACTTGAAGGATCAGGCGATGGACTAGTTGTTGGCTGCTCCGTAGGTGTAGCAGTGGGCTTAACTGTGGGCGTTGGGGTAAATGTTCTAGTGGGAGTTGGCTGTGGTCTTGGCGGAGCGTCTAGTTGTACTTCTAATTTATAAGTAGTTTCATTCGTACCAGTGGTTTTGATTTTGATGTAATAAACGCCATCCTTTTTTAACTTCCCTTTCCAATATCCCAATGCATTATTGATCGCTTTGCTATCTAAGCTAATTTCGTCATCGCTTTGAATTGTCATCTGTAAATCTGCACCAGTGAGGGATACAGTGAGCGAGCTATCTTTTTCACCATTAAATCGTACATTTACGACTTGACCAGCCGCAATCTTCTCACTCACAACTCCCCGCTCTTGTCCTTCTCTAGTGGACTTGAGATCAATACTGGTATTGATATTGGTGACATTGGCATTGCTGGGTGTGGCACTAGGTGAGGCGATCGCTGTTTCTGTAGGATTAACCGCAAGACGGTTGCGACCAAAAAAGAAAGAAGTGACTGCCCATGAGCCAATACCTGCAACTAAAATGATCAGAATTCCCACAAACCAGTTCACCCCGCCGCCATTATTACCACTAGGCTGATTGGGGTTGCTATTTCCATAGTTTGCAGAAGAACGATTATTTGCACCTGCAACGACAGTCCTTTGAGGAATGCTCGCAGCTACATTCGATGGCACGGCTCGACCGACGACATAAGTTTTTGCCCCTGAGAAAGAAGCTTGAGCAACTTGAAGAGCTTGAATCACTTCATCGGCTGAACGGTAGCGATTGGTGGGTTTATAGCTCAACATTTGATTGATCACTCTGGCAAAGGCAGGATTGACATTGGTGAACTGTTGCCAATTCCACGCCAGATTGATGCTATCAAATAGTTCTGATGGTTCTTTCCCTGTCATCAGCACAATGGAAGTTACTGCCAGAGCATAGAGATCGCTATTAGCATAGGCGCTTCCTGACTGCAATTGCTCTGGTGGTGCATAGCCCGCTTTCCCCGCTACCGTTGAAGCAGGAATTCCCATTTGCGAATTGAGTTTGGCAGTGGTTTCTTGGACGACACCAAAATCGATGAGTACAGGCAAATTATCCTGCGATCGCAACATCAAGTTTTCGGGAGAAATATCACGGTGAATAATATTATGACCATGCAAATAGCTCAGCACGGGCAGAAGCTGCTGCATCAGCGCAAAAATTTCATTCTCGGAAAAGGTTTGACCAACTTTTAGGCGATCGAGTAGTAAATTTCGATAGTTTTTACCTTCCACATAGTCCTGTACTAAGAGCAGCCTTCCCTCTGACTCAAAGGTGGCACGAAACTCAGGCACTTGGGGATGGCGAATTTGATATAGCACCGAGGCTTCACGCCGAAATAACTCCTTCGCTTTTTCGGATACTTCTAGGGAATCTTGCGGAGGGATAAATTCCTTAAGTACACAAGTCTCGTTAAATCGCTCTAGGTCTTGCGCTAAGTAAGTGCGCCCCATACCACCCTGTCCAATCGTTGAGCGGATAGCATAGCGACCTTTAAGAACAAAACCTTGGGGGAATGGGGGTTGCATAAAACATTAACTAAATGAATATAAATGGTTTAAATTTGGCTTTGCCAAATTTAGACTTAATACCTTACTGCCATCGCACTACCACGAATCAAGTACTTCGACCCCTCAATATCTATAGATGTGCCGACCTTGACCTTTTCATTGCCAAATACCACACCATCATTGGTGACTCTGGCAGTGGCTTCGAGGGTGAGGGCTAAGTCAGATTGAGAGGTGGAGACAGCACGGGGATCTTCAAAATAGACCGCAGTGCCATCGGCTTTGGCAGCAACAACTTTGGGTATGGAGATGTCAACTTTTTTGATCGTGACTTCGCCGCGTGGTTGGTTGCGGATGATGATATTTACCTTGTCGCCAACCTTGACCAGATTTTGGGGATTAGTTGCACTTAAACCACGTACATTCATCTCTACTTGAACAGTTTTGTTCTCAGCCGATATCATTTGGGCGATCGAGCTACCGTTATTGCCAGGGACAACGAATAAGCCGATCAGGACGATCAAAATTGTGGCGATCGCACCGATGTCCAAAATGCTAAGTTTGCCAAATAAACGACCTTGCCGATCTAAAAGTGCCATGCGTATTTGCTAAATGTAACGGTGGAAATATATTGAAAGAGCGAAAATTTGAGGATGCGAATAAACGCTGTCAGCATTACAGTATAAGTGCAAATTGAATCGGTAAAGACATCTGTGAAGACAACCAAAGTCGGGTTGTAGGCTTTCTCCCAAAAATCTGCAAAAAATTTAGTCAATAAGCAATTTTTGGTGGTGCAGCTAAGCTGCACCACCAAAAATTGCTTATTTCGGTTTTGACAATACATTCAATAGCTCTTCAGCAATGATTTCTTGCAAAATGCTAGACATTTTAGGCATCAAAATTTCGTTAGTCCGTTTGAAAGAGTCATTGAAGATTTGGGGCATGATGGCGATCGCCTTTTTACCCGTTGAGGATTTATAAAAACTAATGATGTCGCGTAGTTCTGGCTCACTAAAGTACTTGTCATAGATCGGATAGGACACTTGCTCGATTAGCTGACTAATATCAATTTTTTTGGCTACGCGATCGCGATATTTCCCAGCCATGCGCGAGATGATTTCGCTAAATTGCTTTTGGACTTCGGGGCGATCGCTATCCAGATAGGGAGCATCTTTTAACACTGTAGATACGAGCTTGGGTAACTCTGCGCGCACCATTGAGTCCATGACTTGACTGGCATTTTTAGTGGCTTGAGTAATTTCCAGTAGCTCTTTGATCAAGGCACGCTTTTCTGAGGAAATAACGGTTGAGGTTGATTGTTTTGGTTGACTAGTTTCACTGCTCTCTTGAGGTACTTGCGCGATCGCCTTTGGTAAATTTAGCGATGGCAATATTGAAGCCGCCGTGATCAACGAAGACAGCGTAACAGTTGCAAAAATACGATTAATCATAATTAAAAGCCAATTATTTTTGTTGTTCGAGATTGTAAGCCAATTTATCAGCGATCGCGGTTACCCAGTTTTCATCTTGTTTGGTATAGCTGCGTGCAACATTTGCTCCTAAGACCATGACTCCTTTTTCGCCCAGAGGTTGCACAATTACACCTTGAGTATTTTCGGGCAAATAGTCAAACTCTACACGCCCAGGATAAAGCTCTAATTTCACTAAATAAACAGGCTTTTGAGTTTTCATTACCCTTTCGGCGATCGTGCCAATATTTACTTGTTTGCTCTTGCCCAAAATACCTCTGCGGAGAATAGTTTGGCGATCGTAATAAATAGCTACAACCTTAGTCACCGTATTAGTTAATAAAATATGCGATGCCCATGCTAATTCTGTCTTGATTACTTCTGGTAAATTTTCACCAATTTCAAAACCTTCCTCGCCAACTAAAGTCACAGCATCAGGTGGTTTTGGTTGTACTTGCTGCCAGAGCAACCCAATCAAAATCAAAACTGCGCTCAATAAAATCCCTAAAGCATCAGCCCGTGATTGACTAGAGGTGAGATTTGCCGTCACCATGCGATTTGCTAACAGCGCTAAGCCGCCCACTATTCCCACCACAAGGGGCAAGTATCGAATCATCATTTTTAAAACCAATAAAATCAGAGGTGATGCAAAGCATCACCTCTGATTTTATTGGTTTTAAAACATTTCTTGCCATAAAAAACTTATCATCGTTTTTTGTTACCCAACTCTAACAAATTCATAATTTATGTTGCCTAGCGAACTCTTGATGCATCGACTGAATGGCGAAACTGTCGTTCCCAAAAGATTGAAATTGGATGATAAGCATCAGGCGATCGCTACGGAATTAATTGCTATTTTTGAGAGTTGTAAGGGATTACCCCAGAGGGAACTCGATCGCCAATTGCAAGAACTAGAAGGTGATACGCCCGATTATCGTGTGAAGCGGGGACTAGCGCATATTCTCAAATCCAGCTTTAGCACCTTTGAAATCATTAGTCCCCTCGAACCGCAAGAACTGCGCCGCCGCATATTTGAACTTTCGGCTCAAGTCATTCCCAGTCAGCAAGCCACTGAGGAAACTTTAGCGAAACTTGCAGATAAACTCACTCCAGAACTCAATCGCGAAGTACTTCCTTCGCAAATTACTCAAGGGCTTTATGCTGACCTAATGGAGAATCGAATTCTTACGCAATTCGATCCTCCAACTCCTGAAGACTTAATCCATCGCTATAATCTCTCGCAAGTGCAAGGGATCTTTTATCGCGCCAGTCAGATGACGCTGAATGTGCATCGCAATGATCCAGGGGAATATAAGCTTCTCTTTCGATATCTCAAGCTCTTTCAATTAATGTCCTATATCGAAGGGGATGTGGATTATGGCTTTACGATTACCGTTGATGGAGCTACCAGTTTATTTGGCACAAGTACCCGCTATGGACTAGCGATCGCCAAGCTTCTCCCTGCTTTACTCCATGTTACTAAATGGAGCCTAAACGCCACCCTCGTCGAAAAAGATGCCTATTCAAAACAAAAGCGTACAGGTTTATTTACTCTCAATTCAGACTGTGGTTTAGTCAGTCATTATCCTGCTGGTAAAATGTATGACAGTGCGATCGAAGCTTCCTTCGCAGAGAAATGGGCTGATCTAAAAACGGAATGGAAATTAGAAAGAGAAGTGGATTTAATTCCTATTCCTGGAAGTGTGATGATCCCTGATTTTCGACTGGTACATCCTGACGGGCGGAGTTATTTATTAGAGATTGTTGGCTATTGGCGACCCGAATATTTACGCAAAAAGTTTTCGCAAGTACGACAGGCTAATTGTGAAAATTTGATTTTGGCAATTTCCGAGCGGCTAAATCTCGAAAAAGCTGGAGTAAAGGTGAGCGATGTACCTGCGCTAACGGTTTGGTTTAAAGACAAGCTTTTACCAAAGTCCATTTTGCAAGTAATTCCATAGCAATAGTTTCTCGGTATCAGCGATCGCCTAAATCCTTAATTGTCATATTTTAGGCGATCGCTAAGCGTCATAATTTAACCCACATTCCGCTCGTAATGGAAGCCTAAAAATATTTACAACGAGACAATGAGGGTTTCAGCGATTTTCTGAAAAATTAATGATAATAACTCCTATTAGTACGTCATTATTGACAATATTAAGATAGTGGTATTTTTCTGACGAAAGCCCAAAATACTTACTGTATAAGGATTTGTTTTCTAAATATTTTTTTCAGTAAAATAAGAGCGGAATGTGGGATTTAAGTATTTAGCACGTTTTATATTTAACTTGCTGGGTTTCGATGTGTTGCCAGTATTTGATTTGGGCTTCTTGATGGCAATGCAAAATACCGAACCATTCTAGGCGTTCGAGGTTTTCTGAAATTGCATTTTTATAGCGGCTACCGTTTTTAAATTGGGCGGCGCTTTGGGCGATCAGTTGTTGCGATCGCGAGATCAATATGATTTACAGCTAAAATGTTTACAATAAGAAATTGGGTAAAAAACTTTCGTATTTATGCAAAATAAAAATTTCTGGGAGGCATGTGTTGGTAAGACTATTGACGATAGGTATAGTTTGGAAAAGCTGATTGGTTCAGGTAGTTTTGGTGGAGTATTTCAGGCAAAGATGGTTGTGTTAGGGCATACGTTGCAAAAAAAAGTTGCCGTTAAACTAATGCAGGATGGTGATGTGGGAGGTATGCAGCACTGTGAACTTAAATCTGCGCTGAATTTGCCTTCTCATGACAGCCTTGTCCAGCATTTTAATTGGGGACAAGTGAAAATTAATGATTTCCCTATGCTTTATCTAGTTATGGAACTTGGAGAATATTGTCTAGATAGCTATAGAAAAGATAGACAAGTACTAAGTTCAGATGAAGTAAAGGAGATAGTTCTATCTGTAGCTGAAGGCTTATGTTATATGCATAGCAAGGTACATGGTGGTAGCGAACTCACTCCTCCTGAACAACTGACCCATCGAGATCTTAAGCCAGCAAATGTTATCAAAGTTGGTAAAAAATGGAAAATGGCTGATTTTGGTTTTGGTAAGTCTCTTAATAAAGGCTCTGTGCAAGCGACTCTGATTGGTGGTACAGATCGTTATATGCCGCCAGAAATTTTTGAAAGACAGTGGATATCGACGAAAGGAGATATATGGGCTTTAGGAGTAATGATAGTTGAAATGCTTGCAGGGCATCATCCTATTAAAGTTCCAATTACTAGCGCAACTATTCAAAAAGAACCTATTGATCTTGACGGCGTACCTGATGAATGGATAGAAATTGTAAATGGATGTTTGCAAAAAGACCATAAGGAAAGATGGACAGCACAACAAGTTTTAGATGCTGTAGAAACTTGGGACAAAAGCTTATCTGTTGAAGAACTTTATAATCAAGCATTTGAAGGTAATGTGTCAGACTTGTTGGAAGGTATAGTAACAAGGGTAAGAATAAGTAGGAAAAAAAGATGGTATTTGAAGTAGTCGAATGTCCAACCTGCGGAGGTGTAAACATCCACCGACATGGACAAAGTGCCACAGGTAAAAAACGATACATTTGCTTAAACATAGAATGTATGCGAAAGACGTTTATTCTTGATTACACCTATCAAGGGTATCGTCCAGAAGTAAAAGAGCAAGTGTCAGAAATGGCGGTCAATGGCAGTGGCATTAGAGATACAAGTCGAGTATTAAAGATTAGTCCGAATACTGTCATCAAAGAGTTAAAAAAAAAGAGGAAGACATCGAATCTGTAAACTATTCTCTGCTAGAGCAACTTGACATAGAAACGCTTGATGTTGACCTTTATCAAGTAGAAGAAGCAGAAATGGATGAGATGTGGAGTTTTGTTGGCAGCAAGAAACAGCAAAGATGGCTGTGGCACGCTATTGATCATGTGACTGGAAGGGTCTTAGCTTATGTTTTAGCTCCGCATAAAGATGAAGCCTTGGTTAAGCTCGTGAATTTGCTAAAACCGTTTGGAATCAAGCATTTTTTCACCGATGCATGGGGTGCATACGAAAGGATTCTTGATCCTCACACTCACCTAATCGGCAAGAAAAATACTCAGAAGATTGAACGAAAGCATCTAACTTTGAGAACGAGGATTAAGCGTTTAGCTAGAAAGACGATTTGCTTTTCTAAATCGATTGTGATGCATGATATTGTCATTGGTCTGTTTATCAACAGATATGAGTTTTCGTTTCAATCCCATTGAACGCTCCAACAAATGTGACACATTACCCATTTGAACACTATAGATATGGAAGTTATGAAGCTGCAATCTCTAAATATAATGCAGCAATTCAACTTAAGCCTGATTACATTCTTGCTTATGCAGCAAGAGGAAGAGTTTTCAAATTTATGAACGATGATACTAAATCCAAACAAGATCTAGAAAAAGCTATTACCTTATTCCCAATATTAACAGCCGAAGCTTATCACGCTAGAGCCATTGCTAAATCTGGATTGGAGGATAAGCAAGGTGCGATCGATGATCTTACTAAAGCTATTGAACTTAAACCCAATTATGTCGCTGCATACCGAGCGCGTGGAATAATACTAAAAGAGATGGGAGATAAAGATGGAGCCACATCAGATTTTTCCGAAGCAATTCGTATAGATCCTGACTATGCTGAGTCTTATTACAGCCTTGGCGTAGAAAAGTCTGACAAAGAGGACAAAAAGGGAGCAATAGCCGATTATACTAAGGCAATTCTCCTTAAACCTAATTTTGCTGCGGCATTTATTAATCGTGGTTCTATAAGGTCTGCATTAGGGGAAATACAAAAAGCTATAGAAGATTATACGGAGGCAATCCGCATTCAACCTTGTTATGCCAATACATACACTTATCGTAGTAGTTGCTATGATAAGTTAGGAAAAAGACAAGAAGCTCTTGCTGATTTACGAGAAGCATCAAGACTTTATAAATTACAAGGGAAAGTAGATGAATACAATAATTCTCTAATCCGTATTAAAACGCTAGGAGGCTAATGGCATCATAATATTCTAGAAAGAATGTAAATTTACATTCTTTCTACGCAAGTTGACGCTGTGAAATAGCTAACCGTCTTTGTTTGACTAGCTCAGGAGTAGAACGATTTTTATCATCTTGCGAATCAAAACCAAGACGAACATAAACCTCACCACCAATTCCCGGAACAATAATTCCTTCAGGCGTTTTTACATCATCCTCAGCTAAGTACACATACCGAAACTTGTTATAAATATCCTCAGAAAATCCTTTTTTTAAACGATCCTCTGCCCCTTGATAAATAACAGGTGCAACGATAAATATTTGTTTTGGTGATATCCTTGCGATCGTGTCAATCAAGTTAGTCCGCACAACACAAGCCCCTGAAATAATCGACTTAACGATAATCAAGCTATCTACTTGAGCATCTGATGGTTCGAGATAACGCTTTAAGATAGGAGCAACTTGTAAATCAGCAATACCAAACGGCTTAAACCTTTTATTCCAAAAGCAAGAAAAAGTAACCTTGGCAAGAGTGCCATCCAATCGGCTAAGAATTCCTTTTGCAAGAAAATCAGCATCTTCAGCCGTACAAGCTAAATGTGCCGAACTTGAATTACTAACAATTTGCGATAAAACAGCGCCTGCCAGACTTTCTCCTAGTTGATACATACTTTGCCGATAGGAATCAATACTGCTATCCTTATCAGCAAGAGCATCGAGCAGCACTTTTTCCTTATCTCCAGCAAATTGTGTGTACTTTCTAGACACGGTTGCGATCGCTTGATTTTTTGTAAATATTACCTTAAGTATAGACTCTCCCAAGAATTTGTACAACCTAAAGCAAATTTTCTAAATCTTCAAATGTCGTAGGGCTTATTTGCAGAATAAGATTCTGTAATTTTTGAAACTCTTCACTCTCAAGACTGAAAGGATATGTACCATCCATTCCTAATACTGGATATTCCCAATAAAAAAAACCTCTAGAAATAGAATAGGTAAATCCATTAATACTTTGTAGAATCGAGATAACTTTTGGCTCAAGAGCAAATGAATCATCTGATTTAAAAGAACGGATAAAGGATGGTTGACAGTTTTGCGCTTTCTCCAGAACATTACGCACAGTAGTTTGCGATGTATCACTGGATACCCATGCTCCTATTAAAACTGTTGCAACACATTCGATTTTGTCTTGCGTCGGATTCTCGAAAGCTGTTAAATAGGAAATAGCTTCTCTCAGTTGATTATTAACTGTCAATAATTCATTTATCGTTTTTCGATAAGGGAAGAAAATTACTGAGCTATAAGCCTGAATATCCATAGGCATTTTCGCAATTAATTTGTTAGCCACATCTTCAGATGAAACAACGACTGACATTATAGATGAGCGATTGAGAGCATTTGTGTTAAGTTGAAATTGCATCCTAAAATCAAAAGCAACTTTGACATCGCTATTATCTGTTCCCCATGAAAGTGATTGTGATTCTTTAATTTGGAAGTGCTGTAAATCTAAGCCTACTCCGCGATCAATAATCAGATCGTCTACAAAAGCCACAATCTGACTAAAAATATCAATGTCCTCTAACTCTTGAATAATGATTTCTTTTGCCAGTAATGCTATTTGATAAATTGCAAAGAAATTTTCGTATGAGTTGCCCTTTTGATTAACCTGTCCTCCCCGATGTTTATTCCGTAAATAATTAATATTTTCCTCATTGAGATTGGCTGCAAGCTGTCTGTCGGAATACATTAAGGATTATCCTAATATTTAAGAATATCTTCTAAAATAGCTCAAAATCAGACATCCTAAACACAAAGCCAAACACAATTCGCTAAAAAATCTAATAGTTCATTTCCATGTGAGCCTTGCCATTTAGCTAAAAACCCCTGAATATTTGTGCGATCGCGATCTACCATGATATCTACTGAAACTTTCGGACAATTCTAACATTTTGTAGGCAATTTGAGGCGATCGCCTTTATCTAAAAACTAAATGAGCCTGATAATATAGAAATCATATTTTTGTCGTCAACCAGCCACAACAGCCATGATGATTCAAACTTTACCGAAAGTGACGACCTTTGATGAATTTGTGGGATTTCTTCCCGAAAATTCTGGCGTGCGTTACGAACTACATAACGGAAATATTATTGAAATGGCTCAACCAGTTGGAGATCACGAAGAAGTTAAAAGCTTTTTAGGTGTGGAAATCCCCTTTGAAATCAAACGATTGGGACTACCATACGGTATTCCTAACCAAGTGATCGTCAGACCTGAAGGTAAAGATTCTGGATATTTCCCAGACATATTGGTAATGAATCGCGCCAACTTAATTAACGAACCACGCTGGAAAAAAGAATCAGTTCTTAGTCAAGGTGCATCCATACCTTTAGCGATCGAAATTGTATCTACCAATTGGCGAGATGATTATCATTTGAAATTTGCCGATTATGAGGAAATGGGAATAGCTGAATATTGGATTATTGACTATGCGGCACTGGGTGGACGAAACTTTATTGGTAATCCCAAACAGCCAACTATATCAGTTTGTAATTTGGTGGATGGAGAATATCAAATTAGCAAATTCCAAAATAGCGATCGCCTAATTTCGCAAATCTTCCCTGAACTAAATCTCACTGCCAATCAAATTTTTACATCAGAGCTTCCCAATTAAAAATCACATCAGGAAATGTAAGTAGAGAGAGGGTATCACCCTGTTCATAGCGCTGCGATCGCTTATAGCCTGAAGCTGACGGTTGGGAATAACCTTC
This sequence comes from uncultured cyanobacterium, assembly GCA_963703315.1. Taxonomy (GTDB): domain Bacteria; phylum Cyanobacteriota; class Cyanobacteriia; order Pseudanabaenales; family Pseudanabaenaceae; genus Pseudanabaena. The sequence continues at coordinate 2,057,268 of OY969811.1, forward strand.
GATACTTTGTTGATTGACATCAAAAAGCCACATTTCAGGAATCCCATTAGCAGCATATAGGAGCGCTTTCACATCGCGGTCATAGGCGATCGTGCTGTCAGCAACTTCGATAATCAACAAAATATCCTCTGGTGTTGGCAAAGCACTAGCATAAAAATCATCACGCCATTTGAGGATGGCAAGATCTGGTTGAGGTTCTGAATTATTTGATAGGCGGATTGGGTTTTGCGTCCAAATAATTGTCTGATCGCCTAATTTCCTTTCAAAATTTTTAGTCAAACGAGTCACACAAACCGCGTGCTTGATGCCAATCGGGGACATTTCTCTGATTTCTCCATTAATTAATTCATAGCGATCGCCGACCGCAAACACACCCGCTTCATGCATAAGATAGTATTGCTGCACGGTGAACTTATGGATATTGCTCGTAAAACTGGGTGTAACTAGTTGGGCTGTCATCGTATTTCACCTGAATTCGGATAGATTAGAGCTTTCATGCTAGATGTTTAGTATTGTTAGACTCAAGATTAGCGATTTAAGCGATCGCTTACTTCTTTATTTGCATATTTTCGCATATTGATTGATAAGCGCCAATTCAAGGATGAAATGCAACACCGAGAGATCTTTGCGTAAAGGGACTTATAAGGATACAGTGACCAATGCCAAAGCACTGCCAATTCTTGATTAGTAAAGGAATATTAAAAACTAAATACTGTGCGTAAGCTCAAGATCGAGATTGTGCCATTAGTACTGTTGTTATTAGGATTAAAGATCATCTGCAAATCTGGCGTGATTGTAATCTGCGAGGAAATGGGGAATTTAACAAATAACTCAAGATTAGTTTGAGTCGCGTTGCCCACATTTCCATCGATAAAGGGTTGCCCGATCGCGATCGCGCCCAAACCACCTTCAGTAAATAAATCGGGAAAGGACAGTCCTAATGACCATGTTTGCGGCTGAATGGAACTACCTGCAAAGTTGGCATTGATATAGGTGGGTAATGCATCACGAATAGGATTGTCGCGGTTTTGAATGGAACCGAATCCATATCTGCCAAATACTGCGAAGCCTTTGTTAATTAACCATTCAAAGTTCAGACCACCGATATTGTAATCCAGATTATTGACGGAGCCATTGGTATATTGCAAACGGATAGATACAGGTGTGTTTTCTTGGGCATCTTTTGGCGCAAATTCTAATTCAGCGATCGCTTGATAGGGGTCGCCAAATAGCCCTTGATTAATATTGCGAGTCGGATCACTGGTAGCAAATCCTGCGCCAGTCGTGACATAACCTAATCTCAAAGTAAAGTCTCCTTGATGAGGATTCCATTCAACTAAGCCGCCAGTGCCATCATTTACAGGCAATAAAAGCGGATTACTGATAAAGATACTGGACGAAAAATCTATAGTTTCGTCATTAGAGAAGCTGTTTAAATCAAAATAATCATTTAGGGCTAATACTGGTGCGATCGTGACTTTGATATCTTTGTCTATCGGAAATGTATAGCGAAAAGCCCCCAAATAAAATTCTGGAGAAATTCCTCCATATTCTAATTCAGAACTACTAGCAAAACCACCATAGCCAATAAATTGGTCGGGTTGGTCTAAAAAGCTGCCAACACTTAAGCCACTGTTACCAGCTTCTAGTCTGGTATATAAGAGATCTTCCCCAGTAAAGCTGGTACTTAGATTCAATCTCACGATCGCGATCACATTAGTATTCGGGTTTAACTGGCTGGAAATGATTGAGTTTTGATCGACATCTAAAGCAGGTTGAGCAAGGTCACTTTTACTGGCGTAATTAGCAGCGATCGCCATAATCGCCACTCCATTCAATTTAGTTGTGGGTGAGAAAGAGTTTGCTTCTAAATCGTTGGTTTTAGCTTCCAGATTGGTGACGGTATTAGTTAGCGATGATAGCTCTGTCGCAAAGTTTGCTTGCAATTTTTGTAAAGTAATGAAGTCTGTTTGACTTAGTTTATTTTCTAGAGCAGTTTGCAGTTGCTGCGTTAGGCGATCGCTGCAAGCTCTGAGCGCGGCGGCAAATTCATAACGAGACAAAGCGCGATCGCCTTGATAAGTCAAATTTGGATAGCCGACTAGGCATTTATAGCGATCGACAAGGGATTGCAAGGCGACAAAAGCCCAATCCTGAGAGCTAATGTCTGTGAGTTGAGAAACATTTGGATAGGAGTTAGATGCTTGAGACAAAAAAAGTACATTGTCACTATCATTGCGATTTGAAACTTTGTTTAATTCAGGAGTCTCTTGCGCCAATAGCTGATTCAGAAAAGAAGTGTTTGCTGAAAAAATAATTGCGCCAAACAATAGCAATTTACCAAAAGATTTATCTAACAATAGAGCCATAAACTTGTTACAGATCTTAACTGAGATCCGCTTTATTTAATAATTTTAGCAAAAAATTACAAGTATAAATGACAAAATTTACGATTGTAATCAGTCTAATTAATTGTAATTTTATAATACAATTAATTAGACATTTTTTAAAATCTTGGTTTCATAGTCATAATTTCTGTAAACCTTTGTTTTTGAGCCTCATGATTTCCTCATTTTTTAGTGCAATACTTCCGACAGTTCCAAAACCTTGTGTCAACGACCCCATATGTATATGGCTAGTATTTTGGTCTTTATTTAAATTACCGTTAGCTTTTGAGCCAACAGCCAACTAAATCAAAATACTGCACAAAAAGCCTTATAGACTCGTTAAAAAAATGTCCGAAGTATTGATAATAGAAATTCTGAATTAGCAATCGATCATAGAACAAAATGCTTTTGCAAATTTATTAAGATTGACATACAATTATTATTAGTTGATTTTAACAACTAATAATAAGTATTTTTAACTATTAAGTCCGTAAATACTTATTAGTTAAAAATACCTATTAGTTAAAAATAACAATCTATAGCACTCCTAAATCTATAAAAATGCCTAAATTATTTGTAGATTTTTAGATTTGCTATATTCGTCTTCAAGTTATAGTGAGGATCGCCATTATAAATATGTTTGTTAAACTACAAAATTGCTACTTTTTATTATTAATTTGATCTGTAATCAGAAATATTTATGACGCAATATTGAGAAATCATCTTTTCGATTGAGTGTATTCCTAGTCAATATTTATAACTGTGGGCTGTTTTATGCCACTCATCTCAGAATCTGCACAACCAAAGTCTCAAAAACAGGGTATATCCTTACAGCTTTTGTTAGTCGTGCCATTTGTTTTGCAGATTTTTGCAGCAGTAGGGATTACAGGATATATCTCACTACGCAATGGTCAACAATCTGTCAACGATCTTGCCAGTCAGTTAAATAGCAAAACTGGTCGTCTGGTTGAGCAGCATTTAGATAGTTATTTGGGTGTTCCTCCCAAAATCAATCAAATTAACGTTGATGCGATCGCCGTTGGTTTACTTGACTTAAAAGATTTTGCAAAGGCTGGGCGCTATTTTTGGAAGCAAATGCAAGCTTATAATGTTGCCTACATTAGTTATGGATTAGCAAACGGGGACTATATCGGTGCAGGTTATCTCAAGGAAGGCTCGGAAATCGTTATTGATGAAATCTCTAGCAAAACTAAAGGTAAAGCTTTTACTTATAAGGTCGATGTCGATGGCAATCGTCTGGAAAAATTTCGTAAATATGAGTATAAACCTTTGGAGGAGTCTTGGTATCCTAGAACTGTAGAGGCTAACAAACCAATTTGGACAGAAGTTTACGCTTGGGATAATGGCAAAGGGGATTTTGGTATTTCTCACAATCAACCTATTTATGGGAAGCAGAAAGAAATTGTCGGGATAATGAGTGTCGATTTTTTATTGAGTGGAATTAGTGACTTTCTGACTCGAATTCAGCTTAGTCCTTCCGCGCAAATATTTGTGATTGAACGAAATGGGCTGTTAGTCGCTAATTCTAATAAGCAAAAAGTGATTGCGACTATTAATGGTAAAGAAGATCGCCTTAATATTCTTCAAAGCCAAGATCCACTGGTACGCGAAACTGCAAAGCATTTACAGCAAAAGTTTGGTGATTTTAAGACGATCCAAACGGAATTTCAAAGCTCAGACTTTATATACCAACCCACATTCCGCTCGTAATGGAAGGGTAAAATAATTAACTAAAGGTAAGGCACAAGAGCAAAAAGAGGAGGCAGGTATTAATACAGAGATGAAAGTAACGAACCTAGACCATCTAGGGATCGTGGCAGGAATCATCGACGAGATGGGAATCGTGGAAGAAATAAACACGATAATCGGGAGAAGCTCAAGAGAAAAAGTAAGTGCAGGAGTAATTGTCAAAGCCATGCTCCTGAATGGATTAGGATTTGTATCAGCACCCCTGTATATGTTTGGTAAATTCTTTGAAGGGAAACCAACCGAGCACTTATTGGGGGAAGGGATAACAGCCGAACAAATCAATGATGACCGCATCGGTAAAGTACTGGATGACTTACATGAAGCAGGACTGAGTGAGACATTTTTAGGAATCAGCCTGAAAGCAGTAGCAAAATACGATGTCAAGGTAGAAACAGGACATATAGACTCAACCTCATTTCACGTAGATGGGGAATATGGCAGAGAGGAAGAAGGGAGTATCGAAATCACACACGGATATTCACGCGACCATCGCCCCGACCTGAAGCAATTTATGATGAACCTGATCTGTGTAGGAGATGGAGACATTCCCGTGATGATGGAAGTGGTAAGTGGAAATCAAGCCGACAAAGCAAGATTTGCAGGACTATTACAAGAATTCAAAACCCAGTGGACATTTGAGGGAATATGCGTAGGCGATGCAGCGCTATACAGTGAAGAAAATCTGGTAGCAATGACAGGACTAAAATGGCTAACCCGAGTGCCATTAAGCATCAAAACTGCAAGTGACTTAGTGTCAAGCACAACTGACCTACAAGAAAGTAAATTTAAGGGATACAGGACAGCCGAAACTGTGAGTGAGTATGGTGGTGTAAGACAGAGATGGATTTTAGTTGATAGCCAAGCAAGACGTAAATCAGACATCAAAAAGTTAGACAAAAAGCTTGAGCAAGTCCAGCAAAAATGTCATCAAGATTTACACACTTTGGCGGGACAAGATTTTGCCTGTGCTGCTGACGCGATCGCTGCTGCTGAAAAATTATCAACCAAGATGAAATGGCATCAACTCGACCATATTCAGGCAGTAGAAAAACCACATTATGCGAAACGGGGTAAGCCACAACCTGATGCTATACCCACCAGCATTAGTTATCGGATTACTGCAACGGTGATTCCTATAGACTCAGAAATCTTGGCTCAGCAACAGCGTTGTGGCAGGTTTATTTTAGCCACGAATATTCTTGATTCCTTACAATTCACGGCTGATGATGCTTTACGGGAATACAAGGCTCAGCAGAGCACTGAGCGTGGTTTTCGTTTCCTCAAAGATCCTTTGTTTTTTACTTCGAGTGTTTTTCTCAAGTCTGCTAAACGCATTGAGGCTTTGGGCATGATTATGGCACTGTGCTTGCTCGTTTATAATTTAGCCCAACGTCAACTCAGACTTGCCTTAGCCATCGCTCAAGATACTATTCCTAATCAATTGGGTAAACCCACTAATTCGCCAACTTTGCGTTGGATTTTTCAATGTTTTATGGCGGTTCATTTAGTTTCTTTTCAGAACCTGACTCAAGTTGCAAATTTGTCTCCGCTTCGCCTTCACATTTTGAATTTCTTTTCTCCCTCCTGCCAACGCTACTATTTGCTCCCTGCTCCTGTTTCGTAATTGTTTTTTTTCTTCCATTACGAGCGGAATGTGGGTACCAAGGCGAGCACCAATTTTTGCAAGTCACACCTTGGCGTGATCGCTATGGATTAGATTGGCTGGTGGTGGTAGTCGTGCCTGAGTCAGACTTTATGGCGCAGATCAATGCCAATACGCGCACCACGATTTTGCTTTGTCTTGTGGCACTGGCGATCGCCATTTTGGTGGGACTGATCACATCGCGTTGGATCGCCAAACCGATTCAAGGTTTAAATAAAGCTGCCGCCGCGATCGCTGAGGGCGAACTAGAAACTCGCGTAAATATTCAAGGCATTAATGAATTAGAAGTCCTATCAACTTCCTTTAATCAGATGGCTTCCGAACTGCAAGAATCCTTTGAAAATCTGGAAGATAAAGTTGCCGATCGCACGATAGAACTCCAAAAAGCCAAGGAACAAGCTGAAGTTGCCAATGTTGCCAAAAGTGAATTTCTCGCTAACATGAGCCATGAACTGCGAACACCATTAAATGCGATCTTAGGCTTTACCCAAATCATGAACCGCGATCGCAGCCTCAATAAATCACAACTTGAGAATCTCGGTATCATCGGTCGTAGCGGCGAGCATTTATTGGCTCTGATTAATGATGTCCTTGATATGTCCAAAATTGAATCAGGAAGAATCGCCCTCCATGAGACTGATTTTGACCTACGCGAAACTCTTTATTTGGTCGTAGAAATGTTTCAAATGCGTGCTGATACTAAGGACTTATATCTTAAACTCGAACAATCAGCCGACCTCCCTCAATTTGTCCGCACTGATGAAAAGAAACTACGCCAAGTCTTGATTAATCTGATTAGTAATGCCCTTAAATTCACGAAAACAGGCGGAATTACCATCGAGGTGAAGCTTGAGAATTTAAGAGATAATAATTCATTAGCAAATATCCATTTTTCAGTTAGCGATACTGGTGATGGCATTGCTGCCGATGAAGCCGATAAGGTCTTTGATCCATTTATGCAAACAGAATCAGGACGCAAATCTGAGCAAGGTACAGGTTTAGGCTTACCAATCAGCCGTAAGTTCGTGCAACTCATGGGCGGCGATATCACCTTCAAGAGTGAAGTTGGCATTGGTACAGTTTTTGAGTTTAGTATCCAAGCAAAAATAAGTGAATCGGCTAAGGCGATCGCTGCTAAACCCATCAGTCGAGTCATTGGTCTCGCACCCAATCAAAAAAACTATCGAATTTTAGCCGTTGACGATCGCTGGGAAAATCGTCAAATTCTTTTAAAACTATTGACTCCAATTGGCTTTGAAGTAAAAGAAGCTGAAAATGGACAGATCGCGATTAATATTTGGGAACAATGGCAACCAGATTTAATTTGGATGGATATGCGAATGCCTGTAATGAATGGCTATGAAGCTACTACCCAGATCCGATCCCACCTCAAAGGTCAAGCAACTACAATTATCGCGCTCACAGCCAGTACCTTAGAAGAAGAAAGAGCAATCGTCCTATCGGCAGGTTGTGATGATTTTGTACGCAAACCCTTTCTCGAAGATACTATCTTTGAGAAGATGTCACAATATCTTGGTGTGCAGTACGTTTATGAAGCGATCGCCCCCAGTCAGCCAAAATCTAGTGAAGCTCCAGTCAAATTCACGGCTGAGTCGCTGTTGGTAATGCCCAAAGCATGGCTAATCGAACTTGAGCAGGCTGCTTCACAACTAGATGGCAATGCGATCGCGCAGTTATTAACCCAAGTACCACAGGAGCATTTCCTGATTACTAAAGAGATTGAAGATCATGTTAATGATTTTGACTTTGATCGAATTATCACTTTGGTGCAAGAGGCAATTTCCCCATGAATGAATCTATCAACTCACCTCAAAATTCATCTTCAGCGATTATAACTGGATTCACAAAAACAGAAAGAGTGATTTTGATTGTTGATGACTTACCTGACAATCTCCGTGTTTTGTCCGCCGCCTTGTCAGGACAAGGATTCCAAATTCGTTGCGCTAAAAGTGGGGCGATCGCACTGATGGCAGTCCAGACAACTTGTCCAGATTTGATCTTGCTAGATATCAAAATGCCTGACATGGACGGTTACGAAGTTTGTCAGCGACTCAAAGCATCTGAATCTACTTGCGATACTCCGATCATCTTTTTAAGTGCCTTAGATGATGTTTTTGATAAGGTCAAAGCTTTTAACCTTGGTGGTGCTGACTATATTACCAAGCCCTTTCAAGTTGAAGAAGTCTTAATCCGTGTTAAACATCAACTATCAACTTAAAGCCGCCCAAGCCGAAATTTTTCAACTTAATCAGCAACTCGAAGAACGTATTCAGCGTCGTACTCAACAGTTGGAAATCACCAATCAAGCGTTACAGCAAGAAATTACTGAACGTCAACTTATCCAAGAATCTTTGAAAGTGAGTGAAGAGCGATTAGACAGTATTCTAGGTGCGATCGAAGATGTTGTTTGGTCTATGGATGAAACTATGTCCAAGACTCTCTATCTTAACTCTGCTGTAGAAAGAATCTATGGTTATCCAATGTCTGATTTCTTGGAAGATCATCACCTCTGGCTAAAGGTTATTCATCCTGAGGATCGTCTTCGTGTTAAAAATATTACGCACACGATCCTGCTCACAGGTAGTTTTAACGAAGAATATCGGATTTTACGCCCCGATCAGGAAATTCGCTGGATCAACAATCAGGGACATTGTATTTACGATCGCGATGGCAAGCTGCTCCGTATTGATGGCATTGTCCGCGATATCACCGCGCAGAAAAAGGCACAGCAGCAACTAGTCCATGATGCGTTCCATGACGCACTGACAAATTTACCTAATCGCAACCTGTTTATGGAAAGGATTGAGCAAGCCCTCAATCACAACAAACGACATCCCCAATATCTGTTTGCGGTCATGTTTATCGATCTAGATCGATTCAAGATGATTAACGATAGCCTCGGTCATGCAGTTGGTGATCAGTTTTTGCAAGCGATCGCCAAACTATTGGCAAGCTGTCTCCGAGGAGGCGATACTGTGGCGCGTCTTGGTGGTGACGAATTCACAATTCTAGTTAACGATATGCGTGAACCTAGCGAGGCAGTGATGATTGCTGAGCGCATTCTCAATAAATTTCTACATCCAATTGAGATAGATAATCAATCCATCTTTGGCAGTGTGAGTATCGGTATCGTGATCAGCAACCCAGAATATGAGACTGCTGATAATTTACTTAGAGATGCTGATATTGCGATGTATCGCGCCAAAGCTCTTGGTAAAGGCAGGTACACGATGTTTGACAAGGAAATGTATGAGCAAAATCTTAAGACGATTCAACTTGATAACGATTTGCGCTACGCCCTAGAACGCCAAGAATTTGAGCTATATTATCAACCGATCATCCATCTACCCTCTGAGAAATTAGCTGGTTTTGAAGCGCTAATCCGTTGGCATCATCCTGAACGCGGCTTAGTGCCACCGAATGAGTTCATCTCCCTTGCCGAAGAAACGGGCTTAATTATTGCGATCGGTGATTGGGTTCTCCATCAAGCTTGTCAACAAATGCGTACTTGGCGAAGCAAATTTCCTGAAGCCCAATCGCTTAAGATGAGTGTTAATCTTACTTGTCAGCAAATACGCGAAAAAGATCTAATCGAGAAACTAGATCGGGTCTTAGCGGTATCAGGAATCGATGGTAGTATCCTCCGTCTAGAAATCACCGAAAGCTCAATGATGGATCAAGGTGAAGAAACGATCTCCAAACTAGAAGAATTACGCGCCCGCAATATCCAACTGAGCATTGATGACTTTGGACAGGGTTATTCTTCTCTCAGCTATCTCCATCGCTTTCCCGTAAATACTCTCAAAATTGATCGCAGTTTTGTGGAACTAATGAGCCTCGGCGGACAAAATCTTGCGATTATCCGCACGATTATCATTCTTGCCCATGCTCTAGATATGAATGTAGTAGCAGAAGGTGTAGAGACCCGTGAACAGATGTCCATGTTAAAGCAATTGGGCTGTGAGTATGGTCAAGGCTATTTTTTCTCTCGTCCGATCATCGCTGCGGCTGCCGAACAAATAATTAACAACCAAAAGATATAGCTCGCTATTAGGACAAATCAAAACCCACTTATCCTATTGATCTATCAACAAATTAGAGCTTTCATGCTAAATGTTTAGTATTATTAAGACTCAAGACTAGCGATCTAATACCAATTCACGAAAGTGTGACTACACTTTTGTGAATTAAAAACCAAACCCAGTAAGGATTTTCAGATTAAGAAATGGCTACGCCATTTCTTAATCTGGTATGAGCAATCGCTTGCTTTCCTATTCGCATATTTTCGCATATTGATTGATAAGTAATGGATACCAGCAGATATACCCCCCAACAGATCGAACCCAAGTGGCAAAAAGTTTGGGCTGAGAAACAACTTGACAAAGTAAATAACGACGCAATCGGTGCAGAAAAAAAGAAATTCTATGCGCTGTCAATGTTTCCCTATCCATCGGGCGATCTGCACATGGGTCATGTCCGTAACTACACGATCACCGATGTAATAGCCCGTTACAAAAGAATGCAAGGCTATCAGGTGCTGCACCCTATGGGCTGGGATGCCTTCGGGTTGCCTGCGGAAAATGCAGCGATCGATCGCAATACCCATCCTGCCAAATGGACTTATGCGAATATCGCCAATATGCGATCGCAGCTTCAGCAAGTGGGCTTGTCCTACGACTGGGATCGTGAATTAGCGACCTGTTCACCCGACTATTACAAATGGACGCAATGGATCTTTTTACAATTTTTGGAAGCGGGTTTGGCTTATCAAAAGGAAGCAAAGGTTAACTGGGACCCAATTGATCAGACCGTAATTGCCAATGAACAGGTGGATAGTGAAGGTCGTTCTTGGAGATCGGGTGCGATCGTTGAAAAACGCAAATTGCGTCAATGGTTTTTCAAAATCACCGACTATGCCGAACAACTTTTGCAAGATCTAGACAAGCTCACCGACTGGCCTTCTAATGTCAAGATCATGCAAGCCAACTGGATTGGCAAGTCTACAGGCGCAGAGCTAAGTTTTCCCATCGTTGGCAGTGACGAAAAAATCACAGTTTTTACGACGCGCCCCAATACGGTTTATGGTGTGAGCTATGTCGTACTTGCCCCTGAACACCCCTTAGTCGAGACTTTGACAAGTACTGCTCAAAAAGAAGCCGTTGAAGCGTTCATTCAGGAAGTCAAAAATCTCAGCGAAATCGATCGCACTTCCGATGATCGCCCCAAACGTGGCGTAGCGATCGGCGCAAGTGTAATCAATCCATTCACAGGTAAAGAAGTTCCGATCTGGATTGCTGATTATGTTCTCTTTGAATATGGCACAGGCGCAGTGATGGGGGTTCCTGCCCATGATGTTCGCGATTTCGCCTTTGCGAAGCAATACAATCTTCCCATCCAAACTGTCATCACACCAAACTCTCCTCTCCCACAGGGAGAGGGGCAGGGGGGGAGGGAATCCGCTTACACCGAAGCAGGAATCATGGTCAATTCGGAAGAGTTTGACGGCTTAGATTCCGTAACTGCGAAAACTAAGATTGTGGAACTTGCGGAAAACAATCAATGGGGAACCGCCAAAATCACCTATCGCTTGCGTGACTGGTTGATTTCGCGCCAAAGATATTGGGGCTGTCCAATTCCTGTCATCCATTGCCCGAAATGCGGAATAGTTCCCGTTCCCCATGCCGACTTGCCGATCGCTTTGCCCGAAGATGTCGAACTCACAGGTCGCGGCGCGTCCCCATTAGCACAATTAGACTCTTGGGTAAATGTCCCCTGTCCTAAATGCGGCACGGCTGCCAAGCGCGAAACCGACACGATGGATACTTTTATCGATTCCTCTTGGTATTTCTTGCGGTTTGCTGATGCAAAGAACGATCAAGAAATCGGCGATCGCCATGCTATTAATAATTGGATGCCCGTCGATCAATATGTCGGCGGTGTCGAACACGCGATTTTGCATTTACTCTATTCAAGATTTGTGACTAAAGTTTTGCGCGATCGCGGTTTGCTGAATTTCGATGAACCCTTTACGAGATTGCTGACTCAGGGAATGGTGCAGGGATTGACCTACATGAATCCTAACAAGAGTGGCAAAGATAAATGGGTTCCCTCGGCTTTAGTCGATCCTAAAGATCCCAAAGATCCCAAAACAGGTGAACCTTTGCAAGCGCTATTTGCCACGATGTCCAAATCAAAGGGCAATGGTGTATCTCCTGAACAGGCGATCGCTAAATATGGAGCCGACACTTTGCGGATGTTCACTCTTTTCAAAGCTCCACCCGAAAAGGATTTGGAATGGGAAGATGCGGATGTCGAAGGTCAACAGCGCTTCTTAAATCGCGTGTGGCGCTTAGTCTCTAGCTTTGCTGAAACCAAGCAGAATGGCATCTCTAAAAAAGTCGATAAGAACTTACGCAGAGCCATTCACATCGCGATTAAGGAAGTCTCTGAAGATTTCGATGGAGGCTATCAACTGAATACCGCCATTTCGGAAATGATGAAGCTTAGCAATGCTTTGCAAGATGCTGAAGATAAGAGTTCGGCTACTTTCTTAGAAGGTATCGAAACTCTCTTAACCTTGCTTGCTCCCTTTGCACCACACATTGCTGAGGAACTTTGGTCATTGATTGGAAATGAAGGCTCGATTCATTTGCAGCCTTGGCTTACCCACGATCCCAATGCGCTCACCGTTGATGAGATTACCCTCGTCATTCAAATCAATGGCAAAGTGCGCGGCAGTCTCCAAGTGCCATCTAGCGCTAGCAATGATAAGCAAGCATTGGAAGAATATGCTCGCAGTTCAGAAGCAGCGCAGAAGTATCTTGAAGGTAAGGAGATTAAGAAGGTGATTGCGGTTGTCGGCAAGTTGGTGAATTTTGTAGTTGTTTAAGTCTGTGGGTGGTGTTTATCACCACCCTATCTATTTACTCAATAACGAGGCTATATTTTTATGGAAGAATTATTGACTCTGAAGGAATTGCTAGTTTGTGGGGATATTCCTGCGGCGATGGTTTTGGTTGAGGAAATGACGGAGATGAGTAAGGATGATAAAATTAGCAAAATTTTCAGCTACAGTATTATTCTGCTAGTTCATCTCATCAAGCAAAAGACAGAAAAACGTTCCACGCGATCGTGGGATCTCTCGATTTATAACTCGACCACTCAAATTCGGCGTGCAAATCAGCGTCGTAAGGCTAAGGGAACTTATCTTAGTCAATTAGAACTTTATGAAACTTTAGCAGAGGCTTATAATATTGCTCTTTCTAGTGCAGCGATCGAGGCTTTTGAAGGTCGCTATGAGGCGGATGAGTTAGCGGCAATGTGCGATCGCGATGAGATTTTGGCAAATGCAGTAAAATTAATCGAGCAGGAATCAGTTAATTAAGTATTTACAAGCAAATAATAGGAGTTTATATGCATTTACAAAGGGTTCAGGTTCCTGATTTTCGGGTTCTAAAAGATGTAGATATCACTTTCGAGAAAGATTTTAATCCGAGAGTTTTCCCCCTTGGCAGTCAAAATGGTGGTGGGAAAAGTACTTTATTGCAGCTAATTTTTGTATTGCTACATTGCTCAGCTAATTCTGATAGGTTATTCGCTTTAAAAAATCTACTAAATGGATTTGATTTACGTAAAAGTGAAGATAAAAGACAGCTAGCAATATTTGATATTTGGGACGGGGAAAAAATTGTACAGTTAGAATTCTTTGTTTGCGAGAATTCTTATATTAATCAAGATTTAACACTAGGAAATTCAACAGAAGATCAACAAGTATCTAACAAGTTAACTTTTTCTTTGATTACTGATTTAGAAAATACAAAAACACAGATAAACAACTTATCTAAAGACATGAATCGAGCATCAGATATTTTAAAGACACTATATTCCGTCTCTAGAGGGAAAAAAGAGATTGCTCCCAATGGCTTAAGACATCTTAGTTTTGATCTACGGCACTTTGACATTGAAGTGCCAAATTCTTTGCCAGTAGATCCCCAACTTTTATCAGTAGTTTATAAAGATATTGAAGAAACTCTACAAGATAAACATCAGAATATCAAGCTCAAAATAGATATACTAAAAAACCAACTTAAAGATTTAACTAGATTGGTAGATGAATTAATGTTGATTCTCGGATCTAAAAATGTTGATTATATACTCAGTTACACACCTAAAACTAGTGCAAATAAATCTAAAACATTACTTTGCAAAACTAATGGTCTCGACAATAAACAAACTCAATATTTCCTAAAAACTATATCGAATAAAGTGTTTTTAGCAGCTCCTTCAACTCAAGTATTTCTGTTTCTATCTCAAGAAGTTAGAAAGTTATTATTTGCAGAACGTGGACATAGTTTTGTAAAGCATACTAGTTACCTTAAGAAGCTTAAAGATACAAACAATTATTTGAGTGGACTCTTTACATATGACTTTCTAGCTGTTGATTTACTTATCGAATCTTTTAAGGATGCTAGAGATAAAGATTTTAGGCAAGCTTTGGAAACTGGTGAGTATGGAAATAGTTATAAAGCTTTATTAAATGACTTAGATGCTCTTTTAAATAATAAGCGCGTGAACCTAAAACCAGATTTTTCTGCATTAACTTTTACAACAAATTTGACTAATGATGACGTTGAGCTATATCCAGAGGATTTGAGTCATGGAGAACTGAAACGACTAAGTATTTATATGTGGCTAAAACACCTAAATATTGAAGATGCAATTGTACTAATGGATGAAGTTGATCTTGCATTGCATCCAGATTGGCAATATAGAATTACAACAGACTTAGTTGAATGGTCTCCTAGTAATCAATATATATTAGCAACTCATTCTTACGAAGTATGCGAAGCGCTAACCCCCTCTCATGTAAAGATATTAAAACCAAAACTCACTGAAAGACGCGCTAACTAGTTATGAGCTTTAAGCAAGAAGAATTACAAAATTATTGTAAGTACATTTTAAAGCAAGAAAGGATTCGTGATAGGCTTCTTGTTCTGTGCGAAGGAAAGATATTGAAGGAAGAAGTTAGAATATCTAGAAGATCACCTGAGTCATATCAAATCCAATCACCTCAAGTTGATCAAGATGAAAAGACAACACCAGATTCATCTTTTTATAAAAAATGTATTCCAGATTCTTGGTTTCAGTTTGATTTAGTACCAAAGTTTTTTAACTGTGGAAACTGTGATGATGTAATAAAAATCTATCTTACCCTATCAGAAATAATTTCTCAGGATGCAGATAAAAAATATATCCATCCTAAAGAAATATTTGCCATCATAGATTTAGATAATCAAATAAGAAAGATTAACAACTATCCATTTAAAACCACACAAGAGATATTTTTTAATCTTTACGAAAATACAAAAATAAACAAATCTAATGCTGAAGCAAATCATAAAATTTGGGTAACAGGTTTGATTCATAAAGAAGCTTATTTTCTAATTCCAGAACTTCAGGAATTTTTCGATAGTTATAAACCACAGTTTCTTTACAGAAATAGCAAAATATTACTTCAAGATGTTTATCATTCAATGATTCTTGAAATTGAACAAGACAAAAATTTAGCTGCTAATTTTGAAATGATTAGCCCTCGCATAAAAAACTGTCTAGGACTAGATTTCAATAATTTAGATCAATTAAAAGATATTTGGTTAAATCTATTTAAAAGTGAGGCTAACGAGAATAGAAAGCGCGAACTAATACTAAGTTTACTTACTGTGATAAAAGTTAAAGATAATTACTGGAAAAACATCAAGCCAGAGCAAGGTCTAAACTCTCATCAACATAGAGAACAACTAGAGTTAGAAATTGCCAGCAAATTTTATGCAAAACAAACCGACGATGAAGCGGCGGCGAAATATCATATTCCCTACTTCTTTAAAATGTTGCGTAAATTTGCTTGAGGGGGAGGCTATTTCCGATACTATTTTTACCTATAGCAATTTCTACACTAGTGAGCTATAGGTAAGTAGCTTAAGCCCCTTGTTCAGATAGCTTAATGTACCTCACTAGATTGAGAACCGCTATATATTTTTTAGTGGAGATGGTCAGATAAAAATAGCGATCGCCTAAAATGACGATCGCTTTAAAAATTGGTCAGAATATCTAAAAGTGAAACTTAAAGAGCAACTTAGAAAATCATTGCTTACCCAACGTCGCCAAATTCCTTATGAAATTTGGCAGCAAAAAAGTCAAGCTCTATGCGATCGCCTCAACAATTGGCAAATATTCCAACAGGCGCAAAATATCCTTGCCTTTACCAGTTTTCGGCAAGAGCCAGATTTAAGTCACCTTTGGCAAAAATTTCCTGACAAAAATTGGGGCTTTTCGCGCTGTATCGACAAAGATTTAATTTGGCATCAAGTGGCGATCGCTGATTTCTCAAACCAGATGCAATCAGGCACCTTTGGTATTCTTGAGCCACTTCAAAATTTGCCACTTATGGATTTAGCAAATATTGATCTAATTTTGATACCTGCGGTGGCTGGCGATCGCCAAGGCTATCGACTAGGTTATGGCGGCGGATTTTATGATCGCTGGTTGCCCTATTCTACAGGTAAGAAAGTAGGCGTAGTTTTTGATGAGTTTTATTTAGACGAATTACCTAACGACCCTTGGGATGTGAAATTAGAGGCAATTATTACGGATCTACGGGTTATTTATGCTTAATGCTAGGATCATGTGAGCGTTCAACTGGATAAATATGGCGATCGCATCAGACAAAACGCAAATAAAATCCCATCATGATCTCTATGAAGAGGACTTTTGTCTGTGGATAGATCAGGCATTAGTATTGCTACGTCAAGGCAACCTTAGAGATTTGGACTTGAAAAATTTGCTCGAAGAAATTGAAGACATGGGGAATAGCCAAAAACAGGCATTAGAGAGCAATTTAAAAGTTATTCTCATGCATTTACTTAAATACAAATACCAACCTGAAAAATGCTCTAATAGTTGGCTGTATACCCTAGCGGAGCATCGCCAGAGAATACGCAAAGCTTTCAAAAACAGTCCTAGTCTTAAGAGGCATTTTTTGCAAGAATTCGCTGATGTTTATCTAGAGGCCAGAAAACTCGCTGCGATTGAAACAGGACTACCAAGCCACATCTTTCCCCCAGAATCCCCATTTACTCCCGATCAAGCCGCAGACGAAGAATACTTGCCTAAATAGCAAAAGTTAATCAAGAAGCGATTTTTGGTGGGGTGAAAAAAGCCGCCCCACCAAAAATCGCTTCTTTGTTTGTACGGTAAGCCGATCTAGTGACTGACTCTTTTCGCAGTATATTGGCACTCAACGACATAGAGTGCTAAAGCTTGCAAAAATGATTAATCAATCGCTTGCAATGCTTACTCTGACTTAGATTTTCAGGAGGTATAGATATAGTGGCAGCGTTAACCCTAAACAAAAGTACATTACAACCCCTAGGCGATCGCCTATTGGTGAAAGTAGCAACTAAGGAAGAAAAAACTGTAGGCGGTATTTTCTTGCCCGACACAGCCCAAGAAAAACCTCAAATCGGCGAAGTCGCAGCAGTTGGACCTGGCGCACGCAATGACAAAGGTACTCGCGTTGCTCTAGAAGTCAAAGTTGGCGACAAAGTTCTTTACTCAAAATATGCAGGCACTGAAGCCAAAATTGACGGCGTAGATTATTTGTTGCTTGCTGAAAGAGACGTTCTCGCGATCGTTGAATAAATAATTTGATTTGTACTTCGTACAAATCAAAAAGAATAAAACCCATTACCAAAATTAACTAATATGTCCAAAATCGTAGTATTTGATGAAGAATCTCGCCGCGCCCTTGAGCGTGGTGTCAATGCATTGGCTGATGCAGTGCGTGTCACACTAGGTCCTAAAGGTCGTAACGTAGTTCTCGAAAAGAAATATGGCGCTCCTCAAATCATCAATGATGGTGTGAGCATTGCTAAGGAAATCGAATTAGAAGATCCTTTAGAAAATGCTGGCGCTCAACTAGTGCGTGAAGTTGCTTCCAAAACCAATGACGTAGCAGGTGATGGTACTACCAGCGCTACCGTATTGGCTCAAGAAATTATTCGCGAAGGTTTGCGTAACGTTGCCGCAGGTGCTAACCCAGTAGGCGTGCGTCGTGGTATTGAAAAGACCGTTGCATACCTAGTTGATGCGATCGCTAAAAAAGCAAAGGCAGTAGATTCTAATGCTGAAATCGCACAAATTGCTACCATCTCGGCTGGTAACGATGTCGAAGTCGGTGAAATGATTGCCCATGCGATCGATAAGGTTGGCAAAGATGGCGTAATCACTGTTGAAGAATCGAAGTCCCTGACTACCGAATTGGAAGTAGTTGAAGGTCTCCAACTCGATCGCGGTTATATTTCTCCTTACTTCGTCACTGATAACGAACGTCAGTTGGTGGAATTTGAGAATGCGAAGGTCTTGATTACTGACAGAAAAATCAATGTAATTCAAGATTTGATTCCTATTTTAGAAAAAGCTGCTCGTTCTGGCTCTCCTCTAGTCATCATCGCTGAAGACGTTGAAGGTGAAGCTCTGGCAACCTTGGTCGTCAACAAGCTCAGAGGTTCTCTGAATATTGCCGCAATCAAGGCTCCTGGTTTTGGCGATCGCCGCAAAGCTTTGTTACAAGACATTGCCGTTCTCACCGATGGACAAGTCATCTCTGAAGATGCTGGTTTAGAACTTAGTGCAGCAACCCTAGAACAACTGGGTACGATCCGTAAGATCACCATTTCTAAGGACAAGACCACCATTGTTTCCGATGTTTCCAACAAAGCAAATGTGGAAAAGCGTGTTGCTCAAATTCGTAAGGAATTGGAACTCAGCGACTCTGATTATGATCGCGAAAAACTCCAAGAACGTATTGCTAAGCTCTCTGGTGGCGTAGCAGTAATCAAGGTTGGTGCGGCTACCGAAACCGAACTCAAGGATCGTAAACTTCGCATCGAAGATGCTCTCAACTCTACTCGCGCAGCCGTTGAAGAAGGTATCGTCCCTGGTGGTGGTGCAACTCTTGCCCATCTCTCCAATGAATTGGCAGACTTCACTGCAACCTTAAAAGATGAAGAAGCGATCGGTGCAAATATCGTTGCGCGTTCTCTCTCTGCACCTTTGCGTCAAATCAGTGATAATGCTGGTTTAGAAGGTACTGTCGTGGTTGAGAAAGTGAAGCAACTTCCTTTCACTCATGGTTTTGATGCTCTCAAGGGCGAATATGTTGACTTGATTGCAACTGGAATCATTGACCCTGCGAAAGTTGTCCGTTCTGCATTGCAAAACGCTGCTTCGATCGCTGGTTTAGTCTTGACCACTGAAGCTCTTGTCGTCGAAAAGCCAGAGAAAAAGTCTGATGCTGGTGCTGCTGGTATGGGTGGCATGGGCGGTATGGGTGGTATGGGCGGCATGGGTGGCATGATGTAATTGCCGCTTACTAGCTTGCTAATAGACAAGGGGTTTAAGCCCCTTGTTCACCAAAAAAGAGAGAGACGCTTTGCGTCTCTCTCTTTTTTGGTCTGAAAAACAGATAAGATTTACATAGCGATCGCCAAGACACAAACCCAGAAAGCGAGTGGCGGCGCTAAGCGCCGCCACTCGCTTCGACTTATCCTAATAAAGTGAATAATTGGAGGTGCGAGTCTTTGCCGCGCACCTCCAATTATTCACTGGGAAGAGATTCGCTAATTAAAATAGGACAATTATATGACTAATCCTAAATACCGCATTTTACTAGTTTCTTCTCAGCCAATTCAATCTTCAAATAGCATAGAGATTCTATCAAAATATCCGCAATTAGAAATACTAGTTGCTTATTGTAGTATTCCAGAAGAAAAACTATGGAAAGGTATTGAGTCTATTAACAAACACGTATTTGAAACTAAAATTTCAGGTAATTATCCTTGGACTTATTTACCTAATTACTCACCAATACCTAGTTTGAACAAAGCATTCGGATTAATTAATCTAGGTATCATAAAACTAGTCCCTAAGTTTGATTTTTGTATTGTTTATGGTCATAACTTTGTTAGTTTTTGGTTAGCAATTATTACGGCGAAGTTATTTCACAAGCCCTTATTTTTATCTACTGATGCAACCTATTTAGAAGCTGCTTCAGGAAGTAGCGATTGGAAAGTATCACTTAAGCGACTACTACTACCATTTCTTTATCAAAATATTGCTGATGGAGTCCTAGTTCCTTCCACTGCTTCTAAAAAATTTCTACATTCTCTGGGAGTTAATGAAGAAAGAATTTTTATTGCGCCTTATGTTGTTGATAATGAAGCAATTAGTAAAGTTGCTCGCATGACCGATAGAGTACAAATACGTTTAGGCTGGAAAATCCCATCAGAGGCAGTCGTTATCGGCTTTTGTGCTAAGTTTATTGCGCGTAAACGTCCGCAAGATCTTGTTAAAGCTTTTGCGCTAGCTAATGTTGATCATAGTTATTTAGTATTTGTGGGAGACGGACCTCTAAACGAATCTTTGCAAAAGGAAGTTGCCCAGTTAGGGATTACAGAGAAAGTAAGATTTTTAGGGTTTGTTAACTACTCTGTATTGCCAGAATTTTATGCAAGTATTGATTTATTAGTCCATCCTGCTGAATGGGAACCTTACGGATTAACAGTTAATGAAGCAATGGTTTGTGGTGTTCCTGTGGTTGTTAGCGATCGCGTTGGTGCTGGCTATGACTTAGTACAGGAAGGTGTGACTGGATTTACTTATCCTAGTGGGAATGTAGATGCCCTAACAGCAATTTTGAAGAGAACTCTCGGTAATCCAGAGACTCTAAGACTAATGGGTGAGTCAGCTATTGCCCGAATGCAAACTTGGTCATTTCGAGAAAATGCTGAGGCTCATGTCAAAGCGATCGAGACAATAATCAATAAACGAGAATAGACAATGCAAAGCATTGTCTATTCTCGTTTATTTTAATTTTAATTCTTCTATATTCCATAGCGCACCCTGTTCAGAGGGTTTCACATTTTCAATGCGATCGCGTATAGCAATTAGATATAGAGGAACTGTCAAATGAATTAGGGGCAACTGCTCCTGAACTAATTGCTGATATTCAGCATAAATAGCTTTACGCTTAGTATCGTCTAATTCTTGAGCGCCCTGAACCATCAAGTCATAGATCTTTTGTTCCCAATCAGCAATTTCTCGACCAGGAAAAGGTTTCTCGTCACCAACTGCTCCTTTGTTAAATAGATGAGAATCACCATCAGGAGCCCAAAGATTAATAGAATTATTTGGTTCCGCCCCTCCAGTAAATCCCAGCATCGTCGCATCCCATTGTTTCGAGTTATCCAGCTTATCAACAATAATCCGAAAATCTACTGGTGTGAAGTCAACTTTGATGCCAATTTTTTCTAAATCAGCTTTGATTTGCGCTCCTAATGCGACTCTGCCCCCAGCAGGAGCAAGTAAGGTAAAACGTACTAAATTGCCTTGAGAGTCTAATAATTGTTGCTGAGCATCGTATTGATAACCTGCTTTCAAAAGAATCTCTTTTGCTTTTTCAGGCTGATAGTCATAAACTTTGAGTCCTTGTTCGGCAGAGAAGAAGAAGGGACTCGGTACGGAAACTGGTGAGTTTTGAGTTTGGGCTAACCCGCGTGATAAGTTGGTAATCATCGCCTCGCGATTAAGGGAATAGGCAACTGCGCGACGAAAGTTAACATCATTGAACCATTTCGACTTGATTGGCTCCACAAAAGGCTCATTGGTTTTGGGATTGCGTCCTTTATTCAAGTTAAACATGAGAAAGGATTGACCTGTGGCAGGACCAACATTGTAGATTTTGTAACCATCACGTTTTTCAAAACGTTTGAGGAGTTGGTAATCTTCTCCGCGAAGTTTGTACATATCTAGTTCGCCTGACCGAAACCTTAATAGGGCTGTGTCGGGAGATTCTACAATTTGCAGAACAAATTTTTCGATATAGGGCTTACCTTTTTTCCAATAGTAAGGATTAGGTTTATAGATAATCCGTTGGGAAGGACGATATTCTTGAATTAGGTAAGCACCACTGCCCACTAGTTGATCTACAGGGGTATTGATAGTCCATGTCTCTAAAAATTTGAGTTTCTTGTCATCAGTTCCTTCTTTGAGAGTTGGTTCAAAAATATGTTTTGGTAAGACACTCGTACCGCCTAAGGTGCGTAAAGCGGGGGCAAAAGGTTCACTGAGAAAGAAAGAAATGCGGCGATCATCAAGCTTTTCCAGTTTGGGGAGAGTCTTAGATTTGCCAATTCGTAATATATCCCGATTCCCTGATGGAATCTTCTCATTAAAGATAATGTTGTTATAGGTAAATAGGACATCATCAACAGTAAGGGGCTGACCATCTGACCATTTAAGATCTGGACGTAAGGTAAAAATAAGTTGTTTGCCATCTTGTTGAAATTCCCATTTTTCAGCTAGGTCAGGTTCTAATTCTTTAGTAATGGCATTTTCGCTAACTAGCCCACTGAGGGTATAGCCGATCGCAATGCCGCTATAGGCATCATTAACTAGGACTGGGTTAAAGGTTTTGATATCGTTGTCAAGGGAAACAACTAAACGATCCTTCATTACTTCTGATTTGACTGAGCAACCCCAAAGTAGCAGTGAACACATCCCAATGAGCAGTAGTAGCACTGCTGCTTTCCATTGTTTGACCTTAGTTCTTTTCTGCATACTTCTCTTCATAGTTACTCTTTCCTAATCTTTACTTAAATATTTTCCAAGTGAAATAGTATATTTAGCCCATCAGGGCTAAATATACTATTTCACCAATAAAACTACTGCATGAACAGCGATCGCCTCTTTCTGCCCGATCGCATCCTGCCCCTCATTAGTAGTTGCCTTCACACTTACACAGTCAATCGGTAAGTTCATCGCTTGTGATAGGCGATCGCGCATTGCCTTAATGTGGGGCTTAAGTTTAGGTGCTTCGGCAATTACCATCGCGTCGAGATTATTCACGCGCCAACCCTGTGCGCCTATTAATTCCTGTACCTGCTGTAAGAGCATGATGCTATCGGCTCCTGCCCATTGAGGATCAGAAGGTGGAAAGTAATGCCCAATATCACCGAGGGCAAGCGCTCCTAGCATGGCATCCATAATCGCATGGGTCAGCACGTCAGCATCGCTATGTCCCAATAGTCCCTTTTCATAAGGGATTTCGACACCCCCAAGGATCAAGCGGCGATCGCTAACGAGTCGATGTAGGTCATAACCATTGCCAATGCGAATATTCATAGAAGTTTTGCAGTTTAACTGTTTACAATATTAAACCCAATTTGTAAGACGAAAGACTTTGCTTATTGTCTTAAAACTAGGAAGATTCTGCCATAATTTAGCTTAGTTGCTAACCACACCCCATGAGCGATCGCTTGTCAAACCTCATTACTCAGACTACAGATCAGACTTTTGAAATCTCAAATCTATGCCATACCTTAGAAGGCTGTGTATTAGTTGTTGATGACAACCCCACTAATTTGAGTGTGTTGGTAAATTTACTGCGTGATGTGGGGCTACGAGTATTGGTGGCGACTGACGGTGAAAGTGCGATCGAGCAAATTGAATATGTCAAGCCTGACCTGATTTTGCTAGATGTAATGATGCCGGGGATCGATGGATTCGAGACTTGCCAACGCCTCAAAGCCAATCGTGAAACTACGAAAATCCCAATTATTTTCATGACGGCACTTTCAGAAACTGTGGATAAAGTACGCGGTTTATCTCTGGGGGCAGTGGACTATATAACCAAGCCGTTTGAACATGAAGAAGTATTAGTGAGGATTCGCACTCACTTGACGATCGCCAAACAACGTCAAACCATTGAGGCACAAAATCTTGAATTACAAGCTGAAATTAGCGATCGCAAACGTGCTGAAGAAGCTTTAACCATCTTTCTCCATGCAGTTTCCCACGATTTACGAAATCCTGTCACAGGGTTATTGATGGTTTTAGAGAATTTAAAACAGACCGCCACAGATTCTGAATCAAGTATTCCTTTACCAAAATCCACTCTTGTGCGAATGCTTCAAAGTAGCGATCGCCAATTAGCACTAATTAATTCATTATTGGAATCCCATGTAAACAATGTGCATGGCATTATCATTCATCCTCACCCTGTGGCGATTAGAGAAGTCATTCAGGCAGCGATCGATGATATTCAACCACTTTTAGATAAAGAAGAAGCCGAAATTAATTTTCAAATTTCATCTAACTTACCGCTAGTTCTCATTGACTCCACTCACATCTATAGAGTTTTTGAAAATCTGATCGCGAATGCACTAAAACATAATCCTCCCAACCTTGAGCTTACAATTTCCGTAAGGATGAGTGCTGACAATATGCTCCTTTGTGAAGTTGCGGATAATGGTATAGGTATGACTAATGAACAAAGCGAACATCTATTTGAAGTTTATGCTCAAGGCAAAACCCAGAATAAACTCAATCGGCGATCGCTTAGTCTTGGTTTAGGTCTATACATTTGTCGTCAGATTGTGCAAGCTCATGGAGGACAGATTGGTGCTACAGGAGAGTTAAATGTTGGCTCCCGCTTCTGGTTTACATTGCCTACTTCTATCTAAAATCCAAAAGAGAGGTTGTGGCGCTTCGCGTCACAACCTCTCTTTTGATTTAGAATACTTAAGCAATTACTTATCGCCATATATCCATGAGTGGAACCAAAATCTACGAAGGCAAAGCCAAAATTCTGTTTACGACAGATGACCCTAACGTTTTGCTATCACGATACAAAGATGATGCAACTGCCTTCAATGCTCTCAAAAAAGGGACAATCGCCCATAAAGGGGAAATGAACTGCGCGATCGCCTCGCATATTTTTCAGTATCTAGAAACTAAAGGGATTGCCACCCATTTCATCAAGCAGATCTCGCCTACGGAGATGGAGGTTACTGCCGTTAAGATTTTGGCGATCGAAGTCGTGGTGAGAAACATTGCCGCAGGTAGCATTTGCAAACGGCTAGGACTAGAGCAAGGGCAACTCCTCAACCAGCCCCTAGTCGAATTTTTCTATAAAAACGATGAACTTGGTGATCCGTTAATTACCGATGCTCATGTGGCAATGCTCGGTCTCGCTACTCCTGAGGAGGTCGCCCAACTCAAGCAACTTGCCCTAGATATCAATCAACACTTACAAGCATTTTTTGATCTCTGTAACCTCACCCTCGTTGACTTTAAAGTTGAAATAGGCGTTGATGCCAATGGACAGTTACTCCTCGCCGATGAAATTAGCCCCGACACCTGTCGTCTTTGGGACAAAACCAGTGATGACCCCACCGCTCGTATTTTAGACAAAGATCGTTTTCGTCAAGATCTTGGCAATGTAGCTGAAGCCTACCAAGAGGTCTTGAATCGCGTACTAGCAGCGATCGCCTAAAACTTACCCTTAGACTTATTTTAGGTAGGGCTAAAAATAATTTAGTATGGATAGTACTTCTTACTCTTTTTATTCAGCTCGATCCCAATACAAAATAAGTCTCTAGCAATATGGGGATCTTGAAAGTTATAGTAATTTATTACTAGTCCAAGAAACTTTCTGTTTACATTTGCTCGTCAATAGTTTTCTGTTAAGTATTCTGTTTAAATATTCTGTAGGTGTTTGGAAGACTTTATGCGTATAAACTTGCTCGTATTCACAGCCATTGCCGCATCCAGCACGTTACTGACAAATCCTCTGCTGGCAAAGGCTGCCCCTGCAAGGCAAGAGGTCACTTCAGCGCCAACCTCGCCGCCCATCACTCCGCCCACTACACCTAAAGTTCTTGCCCAGCAAACTACGCCTAATCCGCAAGATAACCCTTCTACTCTTCCTAGTAGCACACCAACCCCGCCACCTACATCCGATGTTCAAGTATTGGTTGGAGAGGTTGCAATTAAAACGCCAGAAGGACAGCCACCTCTCCCCCCTGAGCTTGAGCAAAAAGTCTATGACGCGATCGCCACTAAACCAGGACGGACAGTAACCCGAACTCAGCTACAATCCGATATCAATGCTGTATTTGCCACAGGTTTCTTCTCTAATGTCCAAGCTGAGCCAGAAGATACAGATGTTGGTGTGCGCGTCACTTTCTTTGTATTACCGAACCCTGTCCTCAAATCCGTTAACGCTGAAGGCGCAAAAGTACTAGAACAAAGTGTGATTGACCGCATCTTTGGTTCACAAATTGGCAAAGTCACTAACCTGAAAGATATCCAAGCAGGTGTTAAAGAACTTGAAAAGTATTATCAAGATAAGGGTTACGTCCTAGCACAAATTGTTGATATTAAAGCCACTCCTGAAGGAAATATTAACTTAGTCGTATCTGAGGGCGTGATTGAAGGTATCAAAGTTGCCTTTATCAACGAGGAAGGTAAAACTGTCGATAAAGATGGTAAGCCAGTCACAGGCAATACTCGCGACTTTATCATTACTCGTGAACTCTCGATTAAAGAAGGCGAGATTTTTAATCGCGAGACAGTTCAGGGAGATTTGCAGAAAGTTTTTGCGCTGGGGTTATTTGAAGATCTCAACATTGGTCTTGCCCCGGGGACTGACCCCCGTAAAGTGGTGGTCACGGTCAATGTCAAAGAGCGGAATACAGGTTCGATCGCCGCAGGTGCAGGTCTAAGCTCATCGACTGGCTTATTTGGTACGGTTAGTTTTCAACAACAAAACTTGGGTGGTAATAACCAAAAACTTGGCTTAGATGTCCAAGTCGGTGAGCGCGAATTACTATTTGACCTCAACTTTACCGATCCTTGGCTCGCTGGCGATCCCTATCGCACCTCATTTACTGCCAATATTTTTAATCGTAGTTTGTTTAGCTATATTTTTGATAATCCGATTGGTATTGGACCGAATAATGTCAATCCTCGGATCAATCGACTTGGTACAGGTTTTAGTTTCTCTCGACCCTTGGGCAATGCCACAACTGCATCTTTAGGTTTACGCTACGAACGGGTCAGCATCACCAATAACGATACCAATGTTATTTCGCCAACTGACTCACTAGGCAATCAACTCTCTGCTAGTGGTACGGGACAAGACGACTTACTGTTGCTGCAATTTGCCTATGCCACAGATCAAAGAGACAATCCACTGAAGCCATCGTCTGGTTCAGTATTTCGGATTGCGACGGAACAATCTATCCCCATTGGCTTGGGTTCAGTGTTCTTAAACCGAGTTCGTGCTAGCTATAGCTATTTTATTCCTGTTAATTTCTTGAAATTCTCTGAAGGCACTCAAACCCTTGCCTTTAATATTCAAGGCGGCACGGTACTCGGTACGCTGCCACCTTATGAAGCGTTTCAACTTGGTGGTAGCAACTCCGTACGCGGCTGGGATGAAGGCAAAATCGGTAGCGGACGTAGCTTTGGCATATTTTCAGCAGAATATCGCTTCCCTGTCTTCAACATTGTTGGTGGCGTATTGTTCTTTGACTATGGTACTGATTTAGGCTCAGCAGCATCAGTTCCAGGGAATCCTGCGGGCGTGAGAAATAAACCAGGTAGTGGTGCTGGCTATGGCATCGGCATACGGGTGCAGTCGCCTTTAGGTGCTATCCGCGTTGACTATGGCTTAGCGTCTAATGGTGGTACACAGTTTAGCTTTGGTTTAGGAGAAAAATTCTAGCCATGCTTTACCAACAGACGATCGCCGCCCCATTTTCTCTATCGGGGATTGGGTTACACAGTGGCGAGCAAGTTGCTGTGACTGTCAGCCCTGCTCCAATTCACTCAGGGCGACATTTTATCTATGGCGGGGCAAAAATTCCTGCGGATACGACTGTAGCTTCGGCTTCGCAGCTATCGACGGAGCTACGCCAAAATGGTACGGGTGTTCGCACAGTTGAGCATTTGCTGTCAGCTTTGTTTGGTATGGGTGTACATAATGCCTGTATTCAACTTGATCGCCCTGAGTTACCGATTCTAGATGGTTCCGCTTTACCTTGGGTGGAGGCGATCGCCAAAGTTGGTATCGAAACACAGGTGGAGGGTGATTTACTGATGCCTCTAGAGGAAACCGTCACCGTACGCAAAGGTGATAGCTTTGTCACGGCAATTCCTGCGGACACCTTGCGCTTTACCTATGGAATTGAGTTTCCGACTAAGGCGATCGGTGAGCAGTGGTTTAGCTGGTCGCCAACTATTGCTAATTTTTCTGAGCAGTTTGCAAGGGAAATTGCTCCTGCAAGGACTTTTACCCTTGCAGCCTATATCGAACAAGCACGTGCCGCAGGTTTAATCAAGGGGGGCAGTCTCGATAATGCGATCGTTTGTGATGGCGATCGCTGGATCAATCCACCCCTACGTTTTGATAATGAACCATGTCGTCATAAACTTTTAGATCTCATTGGTGACCTAAGCTTGCTAGGATTCTTACCGAGGGCGCATATTTTGGCATACAAAGCCAGTCACCATCTTCATGCCGAATTTGCGATCGCCTTAGCTGCTAAGCAAAGTCTCTAGAAGTTAGTACTAGCAACACCAATAGCTGCTAATACTAGCCCTAAAACACCGAAAATTAATACTCATATATGTCAACCTTGACCCAAGAAACCACCATAAATAGCGCTGATCTCAACCCTGAAATTAACTCTGATAGTGCCAGTACTTCTAGTCAAATTTTGATGATCGAAGATATTCAGAAATTGTTACCCCACCGTTATCCATTTCTGTTAGTTGATCGCATTATCAATTTTGTGCCGAACAAATCTGCCACAGGAATTAAAAATGTCACTTTTAATGAACCATTTTTTCAAGGGCATTTTCCTGAACGCCCCATTATGCCTGGGGTATTGATTGTTGAGGCAATGGCACAGGTCGGTGGCATTGTCTTAAGGCATTTACCAGGAATGGAAGACCAACTGTCACTATTTGCAGGTATTGATAAAGTCCGCTTTCGTCGTCCTGTAGTTCCTGGCGATCGCTTGACAATTACCACCGAGTTGCTAGTTGCACGCAAGCGTTTTGGTAAGATGCATGGACGTGCAGAAGTCGATGGTCAAATAGCCTGTGAAGGTGAATTGATGTTTTCATTAGTTAATCTTTAATTTTTATTAGGGTACGTTCTGCCCTGATAGAACATTCATTTTGTTATCTGGCGATCCAAGCGATCGCAAACTAAGCGATCTATAGTATCAAGCGAGCCAAACTTTTTATGCCTGTGTCTCATGCGCCTGTGTCTGAATTTATTCACCCGACAGCCATAGTGCATCCTGATGCCCAACTACATCCGACGGTCAAAGTCGGAGCTTATGCTGTCATCGGTGAGCAGGTGAAAATTGGCGCTCATACTGTCATCGGACATCATGCCATTGTCGAAGGAAGAACTGAAATCGGCGATCGAAACCAAATCTATCCAGGGGCGGCGATCGGTTTAGATTCTCAAGACTTGAAATATTTGGGCGCAGATAGCCTTGTCAAAATTGGTAATGACAATCGGATTCGTGAATATGTAACGATTAATCGTGCTAATGAAGCCACTGAAGTGACAGCGATCGGTAATGGTAATTTACTGATGGCTTATGTCCATGTCGGGCATAATTGCGAAATTGAGGATCATGTGATTGTTGCTAATGGGGTTGCCCTAGCAGGTCATGTCCACATTGAGTCCCACGCTAGAATCAGTGGCGTACTGGGCGTACATCAGTTTGTGCGAATTGGTCGTTTATCGATGATCGGTGGGATGAGTCGCATTGAGCGTGATGTGCCTCCTTATACTCTGGTTGAGGGCAATCCATCCCGTGTGCGAACCCTAAACCGCGTGGGACTAGATCGGGCTGGCTTAGACGCACAAACTCAGCAATTGCTGAAAGGAGCATTTCGATTGCTTTACCATCAAGATCTCACCCTCGTTGAAGCCCTTGAGAAACTAGTTACCTTCGCTGACAATACGCACGTCCAGCACCTACGCCAATTTTTACAAGATTCGATCACTATCTCTGGAAGGCGTGGACCCATTCCCTGTCGTTCCTAAAAATAAAGACGGTGCAAAGCACCGTCTTTATTTTTAAGCTGATAGCGATCGCCAATACATACAAATGGGTAAGCTTTGAAGTATGAAGGTTACGGGAAAAAACATTGTTCTAACTTGTATAGCAAAGTCAAGTTTTGCTGAGGACATAAAACCAGAAGATGAGTTGCGGCGCGAAGCGCCGCAACTCATCTTCTGGGGTTTGGATTTCTACTAGCTAACTCTTACTTGGCTATATCTGTAATCTCATACATAAGCATGAATAATGTTCTACCCATCCTACTATCCAAAGCATTTATGTTAAGATTAGTAAAGTAAATGCTTTGAACCTACATACTCTAATTTGAGAGAGCGTTTGGTGAATATGTCAATTAACAGCACTGGATTTGGCGGGGAAAACTCATATATCGGAAGTTCTCACTCTAAAGTACATTTCGACCTACTCAAGCCTTTACGCAACAAGCTCGACAACTTTGAAATTCAAACATCGCACACAGCCCATCTGATCGCCAAACTAATTCCTGCACAATGCCCTTTTGAGCGCACCATTAAAATCTTTGGTCAGGCGATCGTTCATATCCCACCCCTTTGTAAACTCAATCCTCTGTACGACGAATTTGTGAGCCTCAGATTTCGCGCTTTATGCTTTCTAGTCGATCGCTGTGGTGAAGATATTAGCTCCTATTGCTAAAAACTTCTTTCTTTTTTCATTCAGCGTAAAGCGTTGTATCTCTAAAAAATAAATGATGTAAGCTTGTCTTACGTCATTTATTTTTTAGATGCAGAGTTTTATGACCAAAAAAATGCAGTGGATATGGCGATCGCTGATTGCTTTTTTTGTGACTAGTTTGATCGTGTTTACAGCGATCGCTCTACAGCCTAGTCAAGCGGCGATCGCGCCATTACCCGATCCCTATCTCACCTCTGGCAAACTAGCAGAAGGTGAAAAAGTTTTCATGGATTATTTGCAAACTAATGGCAAGGATGACAAAACTCGCTTTGGATTAGGCGTAATTCAGTTTATGCGCGGTACGGAACGACTAATGCAGTCGCTCTATCGCTATGGCATGATTCAGACTCCTGCTAATGGAGCGATTCCATTCCTGCGTTTGCCTGTTCCTCAAAATCCCAAGCCGCAAACTCTCACTTATGATGGACTCCAGCAAGTTTTTCAGACATGGATTGATGATCTTGCTACTGTTCGGACTACCCTTGAACCAATCAAAGATCAGAATCTAAAACTAGCATTACGTTTAGGATTAATCCGTTTGGATTTTGATGGCAATGGCAAGGCTGATGACAAAGAAATGTTATGGCAGATTTTCAACGCGGTGACAGGGGCGAGGATAACTGAAAAAGATGCTCAGCAGTTTTTAATTGCCTTCGATCGCGGTGATGCTCTATGGTTGCAAGGCTACACCCATGTATTAGAGGCGATCGCAGAATTTTTGCGTGCCTATGACAGCCGTGAGTTATTTGCTGCTTGCGCCCACTTGTTCTTCCAAAATGTGGATACACCTCATAAGTTTCTGCTGACAACACGCAGGAAATCACCCGAAGACTATAGTTCCAGTTTCTTTGAAGTTCTCGATTTGGTGTCAGCAGTCCATTTTGCGAGATTTCCATTAATAGAACCGCAACGAATGACGACAATTCTCAATCACATGAAATCGGTGATTAGTTTGAGTCGTGAATCTTGGAAATCAATTTTGGCTGAAACAGATAGCGATCGCGAATGGATTCCTAATCCTAAGCAAACTTCTGTAATTCCTAATGTACGTGTGACAGAGGAAATGGTGAAATCTTGGTTGCAATCTCTTGATGAAATTACAGCAATTTTAGATGGAAAGAAGAACATTCCCTTCTGGCGCGATGAAAAATTAAGTATTGATTTTGCCAGAATTTTTACTGAGCCACGAGCCTTTGATCTAGTGGCATGGTTCCAAGGTACTGCCGCTACGCCCTATCTCGAAAAAGGCGTGATTACCGATATTCGAGTTTGGGATGACATGGTAAATGCTTTTGGCGGCAATCTATTTAACTTTGTAGTTTGGTTTAACTAAAATAGAACTACACAAAAGAACGAAATGCAAGAGCAATTCATGAATTACTTCTAAGTAGCTCAGCATAGTTAAAACCCAAAACCAGAGCTTGTGCCGCCCGCTACGCGGGCGGCACAAGCTCTGGTTTTGGGTTTATTTATGCCTAGCTACTTACGATGAAATACGCTTTTCAAGGTAGGCTTGCGTAACTTTTAATATAGCAAGAAGCGAGTGGCGGCGCAAAGCGCCGCCACTCGTCTTCTGGTTTTGGACTGGCGACAGCTATAAATCTAAGTTTATACAGGAGTAGATACTATATGCCAAAGGTTAGTGTGATCATTCCTAACTATAACCATGTAAGGTTTATAGAAAAGCGGATTATGAGTGTCTTACAACAAACATATCAAAATATTGAGGTTATTTGTTTAGATGATGCCTCAACAGATGGAAGTATCCAAATAATGGCTAAGTTTGAATCTGATCCTAGGGTTCAGACAATTTATAATGATGTTAATAGCGGTTCTCCTTTTAAACAGTGGGAAAAGGGTCTGCAAATTGCCAAAGGAGAATATATTTGGATTGCAGAATCAGACGATTACGCAAATCCAAATTTCTTGGAAACCTTAGTTACGGTTCTCGATCACAATCCAAATGTTGGCTTAGTATACGCTCAGTCTTTAGGTATTGATGAGAATGATCAATTTATTCGTCATTGGAAAACTTGGACAGATGACTTAGATAGCGATCGCTGGTCACATGACTTTATTAACAGTGGCAAAGATGAATGTCAGCAGTACCTAATTTTTAAAAATACAATTCCCAATGCGAGTGCTGTACTTATGAGGCGCTCAATTCTGGATCAAACTGGAAAGATTGATGCACAAATGCGCTTAGCTGGAGACTGGTTACTCTGGGCAAAAATTTTGATGATTTCAGATATTGCTTTTATTGCCGAACCTTTAAACAATTTCAGAACGCATAGTAATGTAGTTAGAAATACAAGTAAGCCGTTTCTAGAATTAGATGAAAGGCTTCAAGTTATTAGTTATATTTCTAAAAAAGTAAATATTCCACATAACTTTTGGGAAACAGTTTTTGAGCCATCAATAGGATGGTGGATTAGGATGCTATTACGTGGTGAAATCCCATTAAATAAAAATTATCAGATTTATCAATCACTCAAAAATATTGATCCGCGTATAAACTATCGATTATTTACAATCTTTCTTAAAGCTCTAAAAAACAAGCTCTCCTTACGATTCTAATATAACGTGAGTTCGGGTTAAGCTACAAAATTTTAAAAACCAGAACAGTAAAAGCCTCGCAAAGCGAGGCTTTTACTGTTCTGGCTCCTAGAAAGGGTTCGCGTTGCGAACCCTTTCTAGGAGCCAGTTTAAAATTAACCCGAACTGAGATTAAATAATAATTAAGCGATCGGGGGGTAATCCATTATTGGAGCAGACAATATTGTGGTACTTCGGTCTGGATTTGGATGCGATTTATTTAACAAAAGGAAATGACGATGAATGAAATTCACCCATCCACTAAGGGCAAATGTCCAGTGATGCACGGCGGTGCAACAGAAGTCAATATATCGAATATGGAATGGTGGCCTAAGGCGCTTAACCTCGAAATTCTGCATCAACACGATCGCAAGACCAATCCGATGGGCGCAGACTTTAACTATCGAGAAGAGGTCAAAAAACTTGATGTGACTGCGCTCAAACGAGATCTGCACGCCCTAATGACAGATAGTCAAGATTGGTGGCCAGCAGACTGGGGTCACTATGGCGGTCTGATGATCCGTCTGTCTTGGCACGCAGCAGGAACCTATCGGATCGCTGACGGTCGAGGCGGCGCAGGGACTGGCAACCAGCGTTTTGCACCGCTCAACTCTTGGCCAGATAACACGAACCTCGACAAAGCACGCCGCTTACTGTGGCCGATCAAAAAACAATATGGGAATAAGCTCAGTTGGGCTGATTTAATCGCTTACGCTGGGACGATCGCCTATGAATCCATGGGGCTAAAGACCTTCGGTTTCGCCTTTGGTCGAGAAGATATCTGGCATCCAGAAAAGGATATTTATTGGGGTTCAGAGAAGACGTGGCTTGCCCCCAGTGACAACCCCAACAGCCGTTATTCTGGTGAGCGAGAACTGGACAACCCCTTAGCCGCTGTAATGATGGGGCTAATCTACGTTAACCCTGAAGGCGTAGACGGTAATCCCGATCCACTACGAACAGCCAAGGATATACGCGAAACCTTTGCGCGCATGGCAATGAACGACGAAGAAACGGTCGCCCTTACTGCGGGTGGTCACACAGTCGGTAAATGTCATGGCAACGGCAATCCTGAACTACTCGGTCTGGAACCTGAAGCGGCAGATCTCGAAGATCAGGGCTTGGGGTGGATGAACAAAACCCAGCGTGGCATCGGTCGCAACACTGTCACCAGTGGTATTGAAGGAGCATGGACGACTCATCCCACTCAGTGGGACAACGGTTATTTTTCTCTATTACTAAACTACGACTGGGAACTGAAAAAGAGTCCCGCAGGGGCATGGCAGTGGGAACCGATCAACGTTAAGGAAGAAGACAAACCCGTTGATGTCGAAGATCCCACCATCCGTCGCAACTTAATCATGACTGATGCCGACATGGCAATGAAGATGGATCCTGAATATCGGCAGATTTCCGAACGGTTCTACCAAGATCCCGCCTATTTCTCAGAAGTCTTTGCACGGGCTTGGTTCAAGCTGACCCACCGTGATATGGGACCCAAGACTCGTTACATTGGACCTGATGTACCGCCAGAAGATCTGATCTGGCAAGATCCGATTCCTGTGGGAAATACGAACTATGACGTTCAAGCTGTGAAGGAGAAGATTGCCGCTAGTGGTCTCAGCATCAGCGAGATGGTCAGTACCGCTTGGGATAGTGCCAGAACCTTCCGCAGTTCCGATAATCGTGGTGGTGCTAACGGCGCACGGCTTCGCTTATCTCCTCAAAAAGATTGGGAAGGGAATGAACCTGCTCGCTTGGCTAAGGTATTAGCTATCCTTGAGGGTATTGCGGCGGAGAGTGGCGCAAGTGTGGCGGATGTCATTGTCCTAGCGGGTAATGTGGGTGTTGAGCAGGCTGCTAAGGGTGCTGGTTTTGATGTTAGCGTTCCTTTCTTCTCTGGTCGTGGGGATGCAACGGATGAGATGACTGATGCCGAATCCTTTGCCGCCCTAGAACCGATCCATGACGGTTATCGTAATTGGCTCAAGCAGGACTATGCCGCTAGCGCGGAAGAATTAATGCTCGATCACACTCAATTGATGGGTTTGACTGCCCCTGAAATGACGGTGCTGGTGGGCGGGATGCGTGTCCTTGGCACTAATTATGGCGGTACTAAACATGGTGTATTTACCGATCGCGAAGGCGCACTGACGAATGACTTCTTCGTGAACTTGACGGATATGAGTTATACATGGCGACCAGCCGCTAATAATTTGTATGAACTCCGCGATCGCCACACCAATCAGGTCAAGTGGACAGCGACACGAGTTGATCTCGTCTTTGGCTCCAATTCGATCCTCCGTGCCTATGCTGAAGTCTATGCTCAAGATGACAATAAGGAAAAGTTTGTGCACGACTTTGTAGCTGCATGGACAAAGGTGATGAACGCTGATCGCTTCGATCCGAACTAATTCTCGGCACATGTCCTCGCGGCGCGATTATTGGCGGCGCGGGAATATGCAAGTAACCTTAGCTCGGGTTAATTTTAAACTGGCTTCTAGAGATGGTTAGCGCGGCAAACCCTCTCTAGAAGCCAAAACAGTGAAAGCCTCGCGAAGCGAGGCTTTCACTGTTTTGGCTCTTAAAATTTTCTAGCTTAGCCCGAACTCACGTTAATATAGCAAAACAGAAACAAACTAAAACCCAAGAAGCGATTTGCGGCGCTCCGCGCCGCAAATCGCTTCTTGGGTTTTTTGTCCTAAGCAAAGCTTTTTTGCTATACCAAAACTAAAAATCCTTACTGGGTTTGTTTTTTAATTCACAAAAGTGTTGTCACACTTTCGTAAATTGGGATACTACGAACATAAAGAAAGTGCAGCGCTTTGCGCTGCACTTTCTTTAACCATAAGGACGGGGATAGGGCTTTAACATTGGGGAAGCGCGATAGACTGGAAAAATCTGTACCGTTTGACCACCGCGCTTAATGGGGATATCAGCAATCTTTTCTAGAGATTGGAAATAACCTTTGTACTTATCTGAAGGTTGTGGAAAACGGTCGGCTTCCGAAAATAGTTCTGAAGTGATATAAAGCGAAGTTTTACCAACAAAGTCTTGAGCTTTACTCCAATAGGCAAAGCCGCGCAAATCGCCATCAAAACAAGTAATTTTTTTGCCCAATGGCTCGATCGCCATGCCCACTTGACCTGCCACAAAGAAATTATTACTAAATACAAAATCGGCTTTTGCAAGTTCTGCTTTGAGTGTTGGTGAATCCACAAATGCTTGGCGCAACTGCACGATATCAATCATTTGTGTCGAAGGATCATCCTTTGCTTCCCAAAATCCACCAGCGATCGCCGCCTCACCACCTTTCTGCACAATGCCTAAATGGACATGAAGCAATCCCACTAACAACAGCCCTAAAATCGTCACACCTGATCCCCAAAGCCAACCGCGAATAAATTGAGGGCGTTTTACCTGTACCAGTGCGGCGCGTTCACCTAACAAAAGTGTTGCTCCAAAAAATCCCGGCATATGCCATGAGGGCAAGATTTGAATAAAGCCGCCCATAAATGTGAATCCAAAGAAAATCGGTACTGATACACAGAGAATCAATAACCGCTTTTCATGCAAAAGTTTTAGGGCGATCGCCGCCTCATCAATTTCGGTAGTTTCTTTTGGAGCAATTACTGCTTGGAGTAATTCTCCCACTGTCCCAAAGCTTGTCCACCATAGAGGAAATCCGAAAGTTGGGAAGAGATAGGCGATCGCTAATAAAAACGTTACTAATAATTGTTCTAAGTTATAAACCTTCGATGGGACTGCTCGCCCACTCTGAAATCGGAATGAGGCAAATTCATGCTGGGCGTTCCAAAATACGACAGGAAAAATGGCGATGATAAATAAAGCGATCGCGGCTAATGTCCATCCAGAGAATAATGCTTTCCGATGACGAGAGCTAAGTAAGCAAAATAGGACTAGTCCACCACCGAGCAGTAAAGCATGATATTTACCTAAAAAGGCTAATCCCACGCATAAGCCAATGAGTGCTAGACGGTAGGTTGGTTGATAGGATTTTGGATCATCAGAGGCAAAAAATTCCGTTGCCGCAAGATATAAACAGATTGACCAGAAAAACATCAAAGCGTTATCAGGCAATGTGAGGATGCCAAATGCAACTTGAAAGATGGGAATTGTAGTCAAAATCGCTAAAGTCAGCGTTGCGGTGCGATCGCCAAATAGCTTTTTACTAGCAAGATAAGAAAAAAGTAATGTGCCTGTGTATAGTAAAACGCCGCCAATCCGAATCGTAAAGGGCGTGACTATACCTGTAAGCCAAACACCCAAACCTGTTGTCAAGGCTACAAGTGGTGGATGATCGAAATAACTCCAGTTGAGGTTTTGTGTATATAGGTAATAGTAAGCTTCATCAAAGCCCGTATTAAGATAGCCAGCACACACAACCCTGAAGAGGAATCCCCACAATAATATGGCGATCGCCCACTTATGAATTTTCACTCTAAATTCCTTTAACTAATGTCCAAATAAATTTTGAAAAGCCTTGCTTTGTAAGGCTTTTCAAAATTTATGCAGTTATAAATAGCCATATTATCGTAACTCAAATGATAGTAGAGGCAATTAAATATAAAACCTCAAAACCTGTGGCGATCGCTGCGCGATCGCTACAGGTTTTGAGGTTTTAATTATGCCCAGCTACTTACTATCAATTGCTATATAATTCGGCATGATGACATGAAATTTAGACGGAGTAGATTGCAATGGCGAGAGAACCCAAAAAGCCTAATGAATATATCGTGCATTTAAAGCTAGAAGGTGGACAAGAAGTTACAACTAAATTTATGACTATTGAAGAAGTCAAAACTTGGTATGCCTCGCAGTTTAAGGCAAAAGCAAATGAAGATGATCTGATGCCTATTCCTGTACGAGCCGAACTAAATGAAATTTTACTAGTTCGTCCTAAGAGAGTTATTGCTATTCATGTTGAGCCGATCTACTCCTCTAGCGTTGAGATGTTTTCATAATTGATATAGCTCCGCCAATCTCTTAGTTTTACTTATATTAATAGGGGAGAGCGCGATGCGCTCTCCCCTATTAATTTTATGTAATTAAACTTCAATGCCTCTTCATCAAGTTTCTGGGCGATCGCATCTAGGTCTAGCACTCTCATTACTTACGGTTGTCCTTTGGGGATTTTTAGCGATCGCCCTTCAGATAGTTCTTCAAGAGTTAGATCCTTTTACAGTTACTTGGTTTCGCTTTACATTTGCAGGGACTTTATTGGGGATTTATCTGGCTCTGCAACATAAATTACCGACATGGCAACAGTTACAAAAAACTTCCTTCCCAATTTTTTTGATTGCGGTCATGGGGCTATCGCTAAACTATATTTTGTTCTTAACGGGTTTGGGCAAAACCTCTGCCAATAACGCTCAAGTCCTTACTCAACTAGCACCTGTGATGATGGGGCTAGCTTCATTAGTTATTTTTAAAGAAAAATACAATTATCGCCAATGGGGCGGCGTAGCTATTCTGATCTTTGGACTAGTATTGTTTTCCCATGAACAAGTGCGATCGCTGGTTACGACTCTAAACACATATCTATG
This sequence comes from uncultured cyanobacterium, assembly GCA_963703315.1. Classification (GTDB taxonomy): domain Bacteria; phylum Cyanobacteriota; class Cyanobacteriia; order Pseudanabaenales; family Pseudanabaenaceae; genus Pseudanabaena. Next base: position 2,095,969 of record OY969811.1, read on the forward strand.
GGGCAATGTGTTGCTAGTTATAGGGTCAATCGTATGGGCATTTTATGGACTTGCCCAAAAGCAATTATTGCTAAACCTGCCTTCAACGTCAGTGATGCTATGCCTATATTTAAGTGCAGCAACTTTATTTGCACCAATGGCACATCCTGAAAGGTTGCTTACCTTGTCAGGAGCGCACCTGACCATTTTAATATTTTGCGCCTTCAATACTTTGATTGCTTACGGTGCATTTGCCGCCGCCCTCGAACATTGGGAAGCTTCACGGGTCAGCGTGGTGTTAACACTTACGCCTTTAGTGACGTTAGCTGCATCGACAATCCTGCCAAGTTTTGTACCTCAATTATTGTCACCGTCACCTTTGAGCTTTTTGGGATGGCTGGGGGCGATCGCCGTTGTATTTGGCTCTTTAGTAACGTCTTTAAGCTCAAATCCTAAAAATTAAGTAATACCCAAAACCCTGTGGTGCACGCTGCGCGTGTGCCACAGGGTTTTACTCTAGTTTTTAATGCGGCTTCGCCACGCACGCCTAATTATTCACTGAGAAGGGAGTAGCTACTTATTTTGAAATATTTTTTAAAAAGGGTTGCGCGATCGCCACACTTATACGCTATAGTTATTAACGCTGAAGTAATTGCTTCAGCAAAACAGCTACATTCCTCAGTAGCTCAGTGGTAGAGCAATCGGCTGTTAACCGATCGGTCGCAGGTTCGAATCCCGCCTGGGGAGTTATAACAAAAAAGGAACGCATAGCGTTCCTTTTTTGTTATTAGTGTTGCCCTGCTGATTGAATCCACTCAGTTGCTTTTTCGCTACTCAAGGGATGTGAAATAAAGTAACCTTGCACATCGATACTACTACCACCTAAATCTTCAAAGTAATCTAATTCTTCGGATGTCTCTACACCTTCCACCACAATACCCATACCAAGATTGTTAGCTAACCGCAAAATCGACTGAATAATTCTTTTGCTTTTGAGATCAGTCGTCACTTTATTAGTAAAACTACGATCAATTTTCAAGACATCAATTGGTAGGTTTTGTAGATAGCTAAATGAAGAATAACCTGTCCCAAAATCATCAATATAGACTTGTACACCAATTTCTCGAAGCTGATCTAACTTGTGGGAAGAAACTTCGATATTGTCCATCAAAATTGTTTCTGTAATTTCTACCTTAATGGAGCTTGGTAAAATTTGTTGGCTGAGAAGTATAGACTCAATACGTTCAACAAAGTCTGGCTGAATAACTTGGATTGTAGATACATTAATTCCTAAAGTGAGTTTAGAAATATCAGTAAATGCTTGTTGCCATTGATATAGCTGTTTACAAGCTGTTTCTAAAACCCAATAGCCAATCTGAATAATTTCTCCAGTTTCCTCAGCGATCGGTAGAAATTCTTGTGGAGAAATTAGCCCTTGTAAAGGATGCATCCAGCGCAGGAGAACTTCAAATCCTGTAAGTTTATGTTGATGTAATGAAACTATGGGTTGATAGACGAGATAAAACTCTTGACGTTCTAGGGCTTGCCGTAAATCAGTTTCTAACTGCCAACGTATTTTTGCCCCTTGACTCATACTATTTCTAAATAGCGCTTGTTTACCCCTGCCTAGATTGCGGGCATAGTGCATCGCAATATGAGCATCCCGCAAAACTTCATTTGCATAGATATATTCAGGATCGCTAATCGCAATACCAATACTTACAGAAGTAAAAATCTGATTTTCATTAATAAAAAATGGCTCTTTAATACTTGCTAAAATTTGATCAGCTAGTTGAATGACAGTACTTTCTTGATCAATATTTGTCACTAAAATTGCAAATTCATCGCTATCAACTCTGGCAATAGTTACATTTATTTTTCTATAGCTATTTAGACGTTTGCTGATTTCTTGTAATAGCTGATTACCTGTAGATATACCAAAGTTGTCATTGATTATATTAAAGCGATCGCAGTCTATAAATAGAACTGCAAAATTACGATTAGGATCAGCTTGTAATTTTGTAAATTCTAAATCTAAATAATTCATAAATGAGTCGCGATTAGGCAACCCAGTTAATGCATCATGAAGCTGGTTGTAATGCAGTTTTGCAATGACTTGATCTCTTTCTATTCTGATAGCATCAGATCTAACAAGTAACTGCATTTGATGAATAGAAATTGCTAATTGAGTTCCTAGCCTTTCTAGCAATTCGATTTCCCAAGATTGCCAATAACGGGGATTCTCATATTGATGCACGATGATTAGCCCCCATAAGGCTTTACCACTAGGAATTGCCACAGCAAGCATTGAACTTATACCTAGTGGGGCTAATGCTTCCGAAATTTTTGAGTCAACATTAGAGTCATGAATATCATCAATAGATTGACTAATGCAATTTTTGTAAACTTCTAGCCATTCACGATCATTATAAAATGCGGGTAAGGGCTGACCTAAAAGCGATCGATTTGGTTCATTGACAGCTTCATATTGAATTGTTTTTTCATCTTGATCAGTAAATTGATAAATAATTACTTGATCGCTCTGTAATAATTGAAAAATTTCTAAGGAAATCATATCTAGTAATTCATCTAGATTGATTGATTGTCTTAGACGGGCAAACATCAAGGCTAAAAAAGTGTAGATCTCGTCTTCATTTTGAGAATCTGTACCTAATTTAGATTGATAAAGCTGCTTAATTCTTTGCTTAAGACTGTTGACTTCTCTTTCCGAATTATTAAAATAAGTACTTAGAGTTTCTCCAAGCAATTGAATATTTTGTAAATCAGCTTGTTGCTGTTGAGTTAATGTCTCAGATTCACCAATGCGATTTACACAGTCAAATAATGCTGATAATGAACTAGAAAACTGTTCTCGCATAGCTTTGTGGGAATTTGTTTACAGATAATTGCTAAAATTAAATCATATAATTCTCGAAAAGCGTAGTACACAGTTTACCAAACTAAAAGATTAAAGAACTTATTTAATCATGTTTTCTAAATATAAGTTCTAAATATAAGTTCTAAATATAAGTATCGATGAGTTACTTAATACATAAAGATCGCAAATGATAAGTAGCTGGGCATAATTAAAACCCTAAAACCTGTGGCGCACGCGCAGCGTGCGCCACAGGTTTTAGGGTTTTATATTTAATTGCACCTAGATACTTATGTGAAATAGCGAAAAACTTAGTTAGTAATTTTTTCACAAACTGGAGAAATTAAAAACAATGAATTTAGGTTAGGTATAGCCATCACCGTAAATGAGAACCCAAGAAGAGAGTGGCGGCGCAAAGCGCCGCCACTCTCTTCTTGGGTTCTCATCCAGCGCAAAGCGCTGAATATGTTATGAGGCGGTATTTTGTGGAAGTTCGGCAAATTGCTCGGCAAAAACTTCAATTTCTATATTGGGATCATTCCTTAAACTGAGCGATCGCCTGACAAGTCCTAAATACAATGGTTTGGATAAGCCTTCTCGTGGATGCACAATAGTTCGAGCAAAAATTGTAAGCTGCTCTTCACCCTGATTATTCCGTCCAGAGGAGAATAAATTGCTGCTAGCTTGTTGCAACGTAAATTTGAGCTGTTCTGGGGTGATGGTTGGCGGAACCGCAATGGTTGCCTTTGCGCCAAAGCGATCGTAAACAGTCTTAAATGGGACAGAACCCTGAACGGATGAGCGCGTAATTGGCTCAAAGCTGAGGGAAAAAAGCCCGACAACTAATACCACCGAAAATAGGGTTACACCCACCATCCGATAGCGCCAACTCCATTGACGAGCCATAGCTAATCCTGTAATTAAGGCGCAGACTAGTACAAATACGCCCATTGCTTGTGCAAGTTGACTAAATAAAGCAGGCGTTAACGACATAGGTTAAATGACTGTGAACTATTAAATAACTACTCGGTTCATTTTATAGTGGCTTTGTCATGCAAACCAAATAAAGCCGAAAGTAATAAAAATATGAATTTTGGCAAGTTTTTTAATCAAAGCCTAACATTCGAGAAATGAGACATCGCAAAACTGTAAGATTATTGCGAATAGTTTCACTTAATCATTACAAGGAATAGTTCACAGTGACTAAAGGAACAGAAATCATTGCGATCGCTGCACGAGAAATCCTCGATTCGCGTGGTAAACCAACCGTTGAAGCGGAAGTCAAACTTGCCAACGGCGCAATCGGTCTCGCACAGGTTCCCAGTGGTGCATCTACAGGTAGTTTTGAAGCCCACGAACTACGGGACGGAGTTAAAAGCCGATATGGTGGCAAAGGAGTTTTAATCGCAGTTCGGAATATTCATGAAAAACTTTTACCCGAATTGCAAGGCGTAGACGCGCTTAACCAAGAACTAGTCGATCGCCTAATGATTAAGCGCGATGGTACGCCTAATAAATCAGAAATTGGCGCAAATGCAATCCTCGCAGTTTCTCTTGCCACTGCCAAAGCCGCCTCAGCAGCGATCGGACAGCCTTTGTATCGCTATTTGGGGACACCTTTATCAAATGTGTTACCTGTCCCCTTAATGAACGTGATTAACGGCGGCGCTCATGCCGATAATAACGTTGATATCCAAGAATTTATGATCGTCCCCGTCGGCGCACCAACCTTTAAAGAAGCATTGCGCTACGGTGCGGAAGTATTTGCGGCGCTTAGCTCGATACTTCATGACAAAGGCTTATCGACGGCTGTTGGTGATGAAGGTGGATTTGCACCAAATCTTGAGTCCAATCAAGCTGCTCTAGAATTGCTAATTGATGCAATCACTAAAGCTGGTTATAAACCTGGTGAAGAAGTTGCTTTGGCGCTAGATGTAGCATCCAATGAGCTTTTTAAAGATGGCAACTATGCGATCGATGGCAAAACTCTTAGCCCGCAAGAGTTTGTCAACTATTACGAAGGCTTGATTTCTAAATATCCGATTGTCTCCATCGAAGATGGACTAGAAGAAGATCAATGGGCTAGCTGGAAGGCAATGACCGATCAACTCAAGAACACCCAATTAGTCGGTGATGATCTGTTTGTAACGAATAAGACTCGCCTAGAGCGCGGTATTCGTGAAGGTTGTGCTAGTGCAATCTTAATCAAGCTCAATCAAATTGGTAGCTTGACTGAGACTTTGGAGGCGATCGCTACTGCGGACAAGAATGGCTATCGCTCGGTAATCAGCCATCGATCGGGTGAAACTGAAGATACGACGATCGCCGATCTTGCAGTTGCCACTCGTGCAGGTCAAATTAAAACAGGTTCTCTCTGTCGCAGTGAGCGCGTTGCTAAGTACAACCGTTTGCTCAGAATTGAAGCAGAACTTGGCAGTCAAGCTGTCTATGCTGGTGCTGTTGGTTTAGGACCTTCTCGTTAATTAAGTAGTAAACCCAAAGAACAAAATGGCATAGCCATTTTGTTCTTTGGGTTTACAGTCTAGATCAACCAAAATCGGTAGTCGTGAATTGGCTCAACGCTGGAGAGGCTGTGTCCTCAAGTTCTAGAGCATTACTGGTTTTTGAAACAATTTTTTCGCGATCGCGCCCCAGCAGCAGATGCACTCTTGCTTTACTTTGAGTTCAATGATGACGGTAGCGACGATTTTGAATGAAAGCAAAGCTCGAAAAAGAGAATGACGGCGCGAAGCACCGTCATTCTCTTTTTCGAGCTTTGCTATTAAGTAACATTATGCGCTATCCTAGACAAGCTGTTAAAAAACACACGCTTGAGGTTTCGGGTGTTTAGAGTTACTTGTAACTACTAGATTCCATCTCAGGCGCAAGGATAAACCCGAACACAGGAGAAAATTTAAATGGGAGTCGTAACCCTAGCCCAATTGCTAGAGTCAGGAGTTCACTTCGGGCATCAAACCCGTCGTTGGAACCCCAAGATGGAGCCTTACATCTTCACCGAGCGTAATGGCGTTCATATTATTGACCTTGTGCAAACTGCACAGTACCTCGAAGAAGCCTACGCTTATTTGCGTCAAGCTTCCGAGCAAGGCAAAAAAGTATTGTTCGTTGGAACCAAGCGTCAAGCTGCTGGTCTGATTGCTCAAGAAGCAGCCCGTTGTGGTAGCTACTACATCAACCAACGCTGGTTGGGTGGAATGCTCACCAACTGGACAACCATCAAAACCCGTGTCGATCGCCTCAAGGATCTCGAACGTCGCGATGAAAGTGGTGCATTAGATCGCCTTCCTAAGAAGGAAGCATCCACCCTGCGCCGCGAAATGGAAAAGCTCCGCAAATATCTCGGTGGTATCAAGTTGATGCGTAAGCCACCCAATATTGTGATCATCGTTGATCACAAGCGCGAGTACAACGCTGTTCAAGAATGCCAAAAGTTGCGTATTCCCATCGTGTCTCTACTTGATACCAACTGCGATCCCGATAGCGTTGATATTGGGATTCCTGCTAACGATGACGCAATTCGCTCCATCAAGTTGATTGTCGGTAAGCTTGCTGACGCAATCTACGAAGGTCGTCATGGCGATATCGAAGATATCGAGTATGAAATCTCTGCTGAAGAAGTAGAAGCTTATGTCGAAGATGAAGCAATCATCACAGGCGATGAAGAAGAAGTTGCCTAAAACTTCTCAAACATAAAAAAAGGGAGGCGCTAAGCGCCCCCCTTTTTTATTAGCATTAATAAACTTCATCGTGACTACCAATATCGACTAAAACTATGGTCTCATTTTGGACTAGAAAAACACAAATAATGCGGTATTCATAGGTCAGACTACAGGCATAAAATTCGCTAAGATCGCCTTTTAATTTATGTGTTTTTAGTGATGAATCAAATGGATTAGTTTTAAGCTTTTCTAAAACTTCTCCATACTTGTCAATTAAGTGAGGACGTTTTTTAAAGAATTTGCATTCTTTACGTTTATAGTCATCATCTTTAACTAACTTCATGTTTTAAATCTTGAATATAAGTTTTTACATCACTAATCTCGGTAAAGCCCGATAAACCTTCCTGTTTAATTTTTTGTATGGTTTTTAAGCATTGATGTTGATCTATTGCGAGATCTTCATCAGATTCTTGCTCTATCTCACTATTAATTCCCAAGCGAAAATAGTGAATCAGATCATATAGAGCAGATAGTTTAGATTCGGGAATATATTGCAACTCGTTAATGATGGCATCTTTATTTGACATTGCTTGATACCTGTAAAAGTAGTGTTGAAAATATTGCTATTGATAAATTTTACCTAATAAAACCGATCGCTTAGCACCTGTAACACTAGGTAAATTGCCACAGCGTTCTTTGAGACGCAAATATCCCAGCAACGCAAAGGCGATCGCTTCTTTACTATCACTATCAATACCAAAGTCATTGGTACGCATCACGATCGCAGGTTTAACTAAATCCTGTAAGCGCTCCATCAAGTAGCCATTATGACCACCACCACCACCGATTAAAACCTCATCGGGAAATACAGGCAGAAAGTCACGATAACTTTTAGCGATCGCTCTAGCGGTAAATTCGGTTAAAGTTGCGAGAATATCGCGATCGCTAAGTCCTCCACATTCAGCCAAACATTTGTCTAGATAATCTGGGCTAAATAATTCGCGTCCTGTTGATTTTGGTGGTGCTGTGACAAAAAATTCTTGTTCTAACCATTGGTCAATTAATAGGAGATTGGGCTGACCTTGACGGGCGATCGCGCCATCACGATCAAAGGGTTGCCCAAATAATTTTTGAGTTGCCATATCAATCAACACATTGCCCGTACCATTATCAAACCCAAAAACTTGATCTTGATTTTCAAGGGAATTAGGCGGCAAATAGGTCAAATTACTGATCCCACCAATATTTTGACAAACTCGATATTTTGTAGGATCGGAAAGGATCAAAACATCTAGCATTGAGACTAGTGGCGCACCCTGCCCGAAAGCTTCAATATCTGCAACTCGAAAATCACTGACAGTCTTGATCCCCGTCAACTCCGCAATTACTGCACCACGTCCCAGTTGAATGGTGTAGCCCAAGCTAGTTTTACCATCTTGAGCAGAAGCTGGCGGACGATGAAAAACTGTTTGACCGTGAGAGGCAATCAAATCTGGTAATTGCGCGCCCTTTGCCATAATCGCGATCGCGGCTTGGGCAAAGCTCTCGGCAATGCGATCATCAAGTTCACATATTTGTTGTAGCGATCGCGGCTCACCTGCACAGACCGCTAATATCTCAGTACGCAGATCATCGGAATATGGATATGTATATCCTGCGATTAAATTAGTTTCAAGTTTTTCATGGCGATCGATAATTTCTATCAGAGCCGCATCAATGCCATCCACCGATGTGCCACTGATTAAGCCGATCGCTAATATTTTGTCCGTTGGTGCATTAATCATGAGTTGTAGCTAAAAAGATATTGGCGATCGCTTTTAATATTTGCAGTACATCATAAAGATGATTGGTGCGCGACAGCATCGAATAGGTTTCCGAAAAATCATACAGTTTCTTTTGGGGATCAATCTTGATAAATATGAAATTATTCCCATTTGTAACCATGCTAAATAATGGTGATGCTTCTGGTGAAGATGCGATCGCATAGGCAAGTGTTTGGGGAATGCCAACTTCAATATCAAATTCAGTCTCTTTGGATTCAATAATTACGCGCCAAAAACGTTCCTGTACGACCAAAAAATCAATGCGTCCCCGTAAGGTTTCATTCTCAACTGTGGTTTCAATCTCGACAGATAATTCTGATCGCAAGCGAAATGGTGGATCGTAGAAACCAGCTAATTCCATTAATCGCGATACGACGATCTCATTAACTGCACCTTCAGTGACTTGTCCTTCTTCACGATGGTATAGCTATAGCCAGTCAAGTTAGGACGCAGCAAGGGCAAGAACGGAGTCAATAGCATCATGAAGATTAGCTGAATTGCGTAGGAGTTTACGAATACGAGATTTGAGCCAAGCCCAACATTTCTCAATGCGATTAAGGTCTGGAGAATATGGAGGTAAATAGACGACCTTACATCCTGCTGCTGCTATCAAATCCTGAATGCGTCCACCATGATGGAAAGTAGCATTATCGATAATTACCCATTGCCCAGCCTTGAGAGTTGGAATCAAGCAAGATTCTAACCAGATTTCAAATACGTTGCGGTTGCAACAGCCTTTAATTGTAAAGGGGGCAATTAGTTGTCCATCTCGATATCCCGCAATCATATTAATACGTCCCTGACGACGACCTGCTTTGAGTCCATGAATTCGCTCACCTTTTGCAGACCATCCATATCCATAATTATCACGTTCATCCATCCCTGATTCATCAACGTAAACTAAGTGGGATGCTTTTGGATCGCCTAAGGCTGTGCGAAACTCATTACGTTTTTCTTCATCTCGTTCCCGATAACCATAAGTTTTTTTTTACGGGTAAATCCTATCTGTTTTAACGCTCGTGATATAGACCTTTGACTGATATTTCCCCATAATTCTGCCATCTCTGCTTGGGTCTTATCCTCATGCTCTTTGACAAATTCTCGAAACTTTTCCCAGTCGCTAATTTTGGGCTTCTGACTAGACGATGCTCTTGCCTTTACGGTTATATCTCCTGTTTCTTCCCGTCTCTCAAACCACAAGTTGATTGTGTTTCGACTAATCCCGAACAATTGACTGGCTTCATTTTTCTTCAGTCCATCCATTTCGATTGCTTGCATTACCTTTTGACGCAAATCGTAACTATATGGTTTTGGCATTGTTGTTGCTCAGATGTCTCAGTTTCTTTCTATTTTATGTCCTAACCTAGCTGGCTATAGCTATATCGAAAGCGCTGGCGAATTAAATCTAAAGTTTCTTGTTCTAAAGCTGTGAGTTGTGGTAATCCCTCAAACCATTCTGTAAAAAATTGGTTGTCGGTGGCTCTCTGTAGACCAAGCTTTTGGTGTACATGGTTTAAGGTTTTGATAACCTGTGTGACAGCAGTTTGAGACATTTTTTATGCTGATTTGGCTGTTAGGATAGGTATTTGCTCTGAGTCTGTGATTAACATCTGGGATTGAATCTCAGACACAATTTCGTCAACATCTTCAGGCGACAGTACTTTGCCAGTTTTGCTATTCAAAATTTCCTTTAACTGGTCATAGCTGATGCTATTCATTGTCTGACAGAAGTAATTGCCGAGGTTTACACCATGGTCAACGCCAGCGATAACATCACAGCCACACTCCTCTTCGATTTGGTTCATTCTCCGCAATTCTTCATCGTCAATATCAAAAATATCCAGTGTCATTGTCTCTCTCCACTTTTGTACCACTCAAAATAGGTCAAGTTGTCTTTGTCTGGGTCTTTGCCGCAGTTGTTCATGTTTAGTTTTTCGTAAAAGCTTTCGGCTCTTGGTAACGAGTGTAACCCAACCAATCCTCTGTACCCTAGTTGCTGACTCCTGAATTTTGCAAACCTTAATAAGTTAGAACCAATCCACTGAAACATAGGATCTGGCTGAAAGCTGAAGCGATTCCAAGGTGCTGTCTCAAGAGTTGCTACATAAACTAATCTAACCTCTGGAGAGAACCACGATCTATGATTTTCTGTTTCGATCAGCATCATTCCTTGGGTTATTTTTTCGTATTCTATGGCATAGGCTTCGTAATTACCCCTTGAGAGGTATGTTCGGCTTTTGTATTGCCAGTCCCAGTATTCGTCTCCTTGATTCTTGGACAATATCCTTGGTTTCCAGAATGTCTCAAAATCGTCTACGTTCTTTTGGCTAATTCTTGTTAATGTCGCAGGAACTTCTTGACGATCGCTTAATCGCAGGATTCTTATATTTTCAGACATCTCTAACGACCTGTATTTTCTGCGATCGCCGACAACCTATCACTTACAGCTCTATCGATTAAGGCAATTTGTTTGAGAGAAAGTTGTTTAATTTGCCGAGTCATCATGACGATCACATCAGCTTCAGGTAAATCTCCACCTTCGATAAAATCGATAACTTGCTGCAATGTATAACCAGCCCTAGTCGCAATACTTGATAAGTGCTTTGTTTCTGGAATGCTGACCCCATTTTCCCAATGCTGTACTGCTGTAGCAGATACTCCTAACTCCATACCAAAAGCTCTCTGACTCATATCACCACGAGCCAATTTAACGATATTAGAAACTCTTTCGCCGCGATCGCGCATAAGTACACCTTGCAAGCAAACTTGTGTAATGTTGCAATAGTCTACATTTGCAAAAGTATAATTGTCAATAATTACAATATTAGACAATTATACTTTTACAAATATAATTTGTTATTTCATCCACTCGGTGTGGAAAAATTCGCCTCTGGGCTTGTCGGTGCGCTCATAGGTGTGAGCGCCGAAGTAATCGCGCTGAGCCTGTGTCAAGTTTTGAGGCAGGGATACTATCGCGGGAAGATCTCAAACTAGAGAACCACTACTTCTTATCATTTAGCGTAGTTACTTCATCGATTGTGCCGTTGCTGCCTTTGTCGAGTTCTAACGTCAACTTGGCTCCATTACCAGTCCACTTTGCGTAGTCAAGATAAAGTGTATCGCCCGAAGCTAAAGTTAAGTCTTCACCTTCAAAGCTTTGCTCTCGCTGGTCATCAATGCGCGAAAGAATCAGATTAAAAATTGCTTCTTGTTTTGTATCAGCAATTTTGATACCGAGGCGACCTTTCTCTGTGTCCAGATTGGCGCTTATAGTACCACCTGCATCAATATCCACACTGTCTAGCTCAAACTCGTAGTCATCTTTGTCGGTAGCAATCCCAAAAAAGATGTTAGGCGCTTCGGAGTTGCTGGGCTTGTAAGATAAGCTGCGACCATTGGCACTGAATTGAATAGAGTCTTTCTGCTGAGGCAATACCTTGATTCCCGATAGTCCGAGATCGTAACTAGGTCCAATCATCATTATATCCGTCAGTTTGTTGCTCTTCGTTTTGCTATTGCCTTGTAGAGTCATAGTGAAAGGAATACCAGTAGGAATATTGTAGATTGGGTCCCCCTGATTTTTGAGATCAGCATTCTTGAGGCGAATAAAGGAAGCTCCAGGAAAAGCATTTATAAACTTACCGTTTTCATAGCCAATCTTGTTACTACCGTTGGCGATCAGTAGAGTGGATTCGCCCTCTAAAAAAATCTGGTTAAATTTATCTGCGGTGATTGCCTTCTCTTTAGCAATAATTTCTCCAGAGCTATTGCTTGCAGCGTCCGTGCTATCACAGAAATTACACTGTTGTTGCTTTAAACGAGGTGGAGTTGGGGTGAGTGTGAGTGACTTTGATTGTGCATCACCTTCATAGGGAGCCTCAGCTACATCAGGATTGGTAGAACCTGTATATTTCCATGTATTAGCTTTGAGATCAACTTCAACACGGCGCTCAGTTTTGGGATAGTTGTTGTCGTAGGAAAGCACCGCTACTTTACCATCACCCAAATCTTCGATCGCATAGGGTGTAATGGCATGACCACCCTTGCCATCTTTTTGGGTAATTCCGACAGTATAAGTGTTGGTGGCATTGGGTTTTAAGCTATTTTCTAGCAAATCTACGATCTCCTCTGGAGTCTTTTTAATCTCTGCATTAGAAGTTGGTGAGACAACTTGAGTTGCCCACCAGTAGGCAATTTCGCGCTGAAGTTTCTCGTTGCCTTCTAGCACTAAGTCGGCTGTAGCTTTATTACCAAATTCCTCAGCTTTTGCTTTGTCAGTGTAGAGTAATAGGCTTAGCACAGCCATGCCTTCGCAATGGCCGCCGTTCATTTCTTTATTAGTCGATTCCATCCATTTTTCAGCAGGTGGAGTCAACACACATTCAGCCCCTTCCGTAGCGCAAACCTTCTCACCAAACATCTTTCGCATATCAGATGGGGTGAGATTAGTGATGCTGCTTTTATTGATATAGTTCTCAAAACTAAAACTATCAGTTTCGGGACGAAATCCCAGATCTGCGATTATGGCTTTGTTTTTGCCGACATCTGAGGCGATCGCCGTTTTAGCACTTTCCATGGCTTCATGGGGCTGAGCATTCAATAGAATGGTGATGGCACTGAGCGTGGCGATCACTAAAAACCAAAACGATCGAATACGAATCATAAACTAACTCCGTCGCTAGGAAAAACCTGCGCTTAATTACAACAAATTGTGTCAGCGAAAAGCGCTATAGGTTGTTTCTGCCCTGAATAACTTATATAACCTAAGTTGCTACCCATCTAAATATAAAAATAAAAGGCTCGCTTTGCGAGCCTTTTATTTTGTCAAATATCAAAGGCGATCGCCCCTTTTATTTTTACTTCATCCACTCAGTGTGGAAAAATTCGCCTCTGGGCTTGTCGGTGCGCTCATAGGTGTGAGCGCCGAAGTAATCGCGCTGAGCCTGTGTCAAGTTTTGAGGCAAGCGATCGCGTCTGTAACTATCGAAATAATCGAGAGACGCACTAAACGCAGGGATCGGAATACCCAACTGTGCCGCCGCTACAACCACCTTGCGCCATGCTGCTTCTTTGGTCAGAATCGTTTGCTTGAAATCTTCATCCACCAACAGGTTAGGCAATTGAGGGTTGCGCTGAAAAGCCAGCTTGATCTTGTCAAGGAATGCTGCACGGATGATGCAACCACCTTTCCAGATACGGGCAATTTCACCCAGATTTAAGTCATAGCCAAAGTCACGGGAAGCCGCACTAAGTAATGCCATACCTTGAGCGTATGAACAAATCTTAGAACAGTACAGCGCGTCACGAACCGCATCAATAAACTCTTGGCGATCGCCTTCATACTTACCAGAAGTCGAACTGACAAGAACCTTCGAGGCGGCCACCCGCTCTTCTTTGTAAGAAGAAATTACACGAGCCGTCACCGCCGCGATCATCGTTGGGATCGGTACTCCCAAATCAAACGCACTTTGCACTGTCCATTTACCAGTACCCTTTTGACCTGCCGCATCAAGAATTTTGTTGACCAGTGCATCCCCTGTCAGGTCATCGGTTTTGGTAAAAATATCCGCCGTAATATCGATTAGATAGGAATCAAGCTCAGAACTGCGCCATGCAGTGAAGGTGTCATGCAACTCACTCGCCGTTAAACCCAAGCCAGAACTTAACAAATCGTAAGCCTCTGCAATCAACTGCATATCGCCATACTCAATGCCGTTATGCACCATTTTCACATAATGCCCCGCACTGCCCTTGCCGATATAGGTTACACAAGCGCCATCATCGACTTGAGCCGCGATCTTAGTCACGATTGGCTCGATCTCCGCGTAAGCAGACTTCTGACCACCAGGCATCATACTTGGTCCATTAAGTGCGCCCTCTTCACCGCCACTCACGCCCATACCGATGAATTTGAGATTAATTTTCTCTAGCTCGATGGTGCGGCGATCGGTGTCGTTATACAAAGAGTTACCACCGTCAATAATGATGTCGCCTTCTTCCAAAAATGGAATTAGTTCTTGGATTACGGCATCCACAGGCGCTCCAGCCTTGACCATAATCATCATTTTGCGTGGACGCTCTAAAGATGCGACAAAATCAGCGATCGTAAATGTGCCTTTAAAATTCTTTCCAGCCGCACGGGTAGCAAGAAACTTGTCGGTTTTGTCGCGACTGCGGTTGTAAACGCTCATTGAAAAACCATTGCGCTCAATGTTTAGAGCAAGGTTTTCACCCATCACCGCCAAACCAATCAATCCAAAATTTTGCTTGTCAGATGCCATAAAATCCTCTCCATCCATTGAAACATCGGCAGATATCATCTACCTATAGTCGATAAGTCTCAGGATCAATTTTCCTGAACTTGAGGACAAAAGTATCGTAAGGGCTGATTTAGCGGGGATCGCAAATCCTTTGTAAATCCTTAATACCATTAGCTGAAAAAATGCAGATTCTCAAACTATATTTCAGCTACAGCGCCTTGCGCTAAATTAAAACCCAAAGAAATCTTTGAAAGCGCGGCAGAGCCGCGCTTTCAAAGATTTCTTCGTAAGGCTTGTGCCGCCCGCATAGTGGGCGGCACAAGCTCTGATTTTGGGTTTTAACTTGCTGAGCTACTTACTTCAAACCTCAACAGCCTGTAATGCGGAAATTCTGTGAAGGATTTACAAGGCTGACATGGAAAGGTGTATGCTTATTTGAGTTAAAATACACAAATTGGTAGCTAAGCTAAAATCGAACTTATGCAATAGTGCTAACTAGACTAAAGCCATAGAGCCAATTAGCAAGGGGATAAGTTAGACTACCTAAATATTTTATTTTTTGCGGAACTTTAGTTTAGGTAGGTTTTAAGTATGTTTTTGTCTCAGGTGACACTGGGGTATTTATCAACCAAGTTCCTTTTTGTACAGTTTGTATAAAATAGATTGAATGTTGATTGACATAGTTTTCTAGCAGTTGCCCAGTAAGGTCGAGTCCGCATTAGACACCTTAGTTTTCTGGAGGTTCAGATGAGTAAAATCAATAAGCCAAGCCAATCCGATGACGCGAATAGTAAAAACTTACCGAAATCTGTTACACCTAAACCTCCAATTAAAGATTTGCCTAAATTAGAAGTTGTCAAAGTTATTGCTCCGAAGTCTCCAGAGTCTCAGCAGACTGAAGATCAAGACATATCAAAGCAGCCAGTTAGCTCTGTTCCCGCTATTCCTAAGGTTATTCCTGCCTCTGCAAGGGTTAAGCCATCAACCGTGAACCGTTCTGAGGATGCTCCACAAAGTTCTCCAGAACCTAAAGTCTGTTTACAGCCGATTCCCGAAGCAACAGAGCCATTTCAATACAGAGCGATCGGGGTGATTTATGGGCGCTATGTTGCCAATGAAGATAACTTTGCTAAAGGTCATATCCTCACGCCTGACGGATCTCAGGTTGATGCTGTATTACTTGGCAAAATTATTTCGATTGTCAAGAAACGCTTACAAAGCGATCGCGAATATTTGTGGGTAGCCTATCCGCGCACCAATGACAAGGCTGGCAAGCTCCACGTACAAATATCGGGCGTGTGGGCTCCTGTTGAGCTTGGCAGATCAGATGTACCAATTGATCCTAATGTTCAGGATGGTTATTTCTCTGTACGCGGCGAGATATCCAGTCAGTCGATTGAGGAAAACTCGGTCATTGTCAAAGTGCGTCGGACTGAGCAGAAGTTTGACAAGGAAAAAGACAAGGTTACGAAGGAATACAGCAAATTTAAAGTTCGTCTGACGGGTTTGCTGCCAACTGATGCAGTTGGACAATTCTGGAGTGTTAATGTTCAGCGTCAAGGAGATGTTTTGACGATCATTGACGGTGAATTTATTGGCATCGTGCCTTATAAGGGTAAGCGCCGACCACAGTCTAAGGGTGGTCGTCCTAGCGGTGGTGGTAAGTTTGCTCCACGGAAATATGGTGTCGATCGCCCCTATAGCGATCGACCATTCAAGCCATCGTACTCAAATGATGGTGGTGATGGTTCTATTTATCCACCACGTCCAAGATTTTCTGAAGATCGTCCACCTGTTCCTAAACCATTAATTAAGCGCAAAGATCCTACTGATAGCTAAAAAAATAAGCTCTCGCATTGCGAGAGCTTATTTTTTTAAGAGAGGCTCTTAAGGTTGTAATACCATGCTCCATTCTTTGTTTTGGCTATCCCAAAAGGGAGCATCAGTTTCACCGACAATATTGGGTCCCCAATAGGTGCGGGAGCCATCAGTGGCAAAGGCAAAAATCACATCACCTTTACCGATCGCGATTTTATAATTTGGCAAAGATAGTAACAAGCCCTCTTTACCACCTTCATTGGGCGCAAAGTCCCAATTTAGAGGCTCGATCGCTTGCCATTCATTTTGGGACGTAACTCGTGAAAATAGGACAATCCGCACGGAGCGATCGGTACGATTACCAACACGTAGACTGCCAATACTTTCACCATCATTGAGACTGGGGCGTGTAAAAGTAGCAGGTAAGGGCGGCACGATTACCTTAGCTGTTTCCACATTTTCGGGAAGATCACGGGGGGGATGCGGAGTCAAACGTTGCCATAGAGAAACGCCTGTCAAGGCGACTAGCATTCCCAGACACATCGAATAAGCATATTTGACATCAAGAGTCGGTATCACAGCTTAGTTTTTGATGTTGATATTTTTATTTTATGCTCTCTGATTTAAAAATCAAAAATTACACCCTAATTTTTTAGGATTGTCAGATGGTTATTGCAAGCATTCGCCTAATGATTGCAATAACCTTTAAATTGTTGCCATAACTAACAAATTTTTTCTCAAACTCTCTTGGCTTATTAACCTTTCTCGCGAGCGATCGCTACGCCATGAGATGTTCCCAAGCGAGTTGCTCCTGCATTAATTAAGGCGATCGCTTGCTCTCTCGTCCGAATGCCCCCTGAAGCCTTAACTCCCACCTTGCCTCGTGATACCTCTTTGAGAAATTTCACCATTTCTACCGTTGCGCCCCCTGCCCAGCCTGTACCCGTTTTTAAAAAGGCAACGCCTGCATCGAGACAGATTTCTGCTGCTAGTTCTTGTTCATCGGGAGTGAGTAAGCTCAGTTCTAAAATGGCTTTTACGGGCTTCCCTGATTCCTCACAGATTTGAGCAATATCTTGATGCAATAAATTCGTTTGTCCAGATTTGAGCCAACCAAAATTGATGACGACATCTAATTCCGTTGCCCCATTTTCCACTGCTTCCATTGCTTCATAAAGCTTAACGTTTGAAGTGGTTGCCCCACTAGGAAAACCAATCACCGTACAAATTTCTACCTTAGTCTTGAGGAGTCGTTCCGTTACGCGCTTGACGTTGCAAGGATAAACACAGACACTAGCAAACCCAAAGCGATCGGCTTCTTCACAAACACGATCTACCTGTTCATCGCTAGCAGCAGGATCTAACAATGCGTAATCAATATATGGGACGGGATCGATATCATTTTGAAGCATAAAACTATACACACTTAGGCAAGCAAGAGGTTACATTGGTGATTAGTGCCTATAACTTCTTATAATTACTTATTCAGAGTCATTTCTCTCGACATATTCTCGACATATCAAATCTAAGTAAATATTAACAAATATTAAGTAAGTATGCATATTTCCGAATTAGATGAACTAGAAGCTTCAGTTAGCGATTTGCTGACCATGGCAAAGGTGGAGTTAGAACAAAATCGTCTACAACAACAACGCGATCGCCAAATTCAAGAAGCAGTAGCCCAAATTGAAGCAAGATTAAAACCATTGCTGGCAAAAGTTGAACAGATGCTACAAGAATATGATCGTGAAGGTGGTAGCCCTAACAGTGAGACTAGGCAAAGGCTAGAAAAGAAGGCGGCGGATATTCGGCAAGAAATAGCCGAGGCTCCTAACCTTGCCTCACAACTCGCAGATCGCCAATTGATCTTGAGCGAAGAAAGACTACTAGACGAACGAATAACAGAACAAACGGCTCAATGGCGACAGGAATTAAAGGCTGATCTATTGGAGATGATCGAAGAACAAAATGATTTCTTTAGTGCTACCGATGCCTCGATCGCCGTACGGGGATATGCCAATGATTTAAAAGCGATCGGTTCTCTCGAAGAAGTAGTTGAGGCACTGATCAATCAAATAAACTCTCACAGTGAAGAAGGTCCTGTTGCCCGCTTGCGTGGTAGCCATGAACAAACACTAACATTCATTTACAATAAGGCTCTCGAAAATCGCTCTCGCGTTGATCGCGCCCCTGATGTGCAGCCTAACGCCAGACACCGCAAATCGGAAAAACGCCCAGCTTTGTATACTGATCTCAGTGGTAAGGTGTTGGTCTTTGGTGGACACGATCGCTTGCAAACGGCAGTTAAAAACAGATTGCGTGATTCGGCAATTAATTTAATGTGGTACACCGAACAAGATGGCTTACAGCTTGCGGCACAGGGCGAGAGTCAAATTGCAGGTGGTGATCTCATTATTATTGTGACGGGTTATGCCAGCCACTCACTTACAGAACGTGCGATCGAGGCTTGTCGTCGGGCAAATAAAACCTATGAGATTGTAAATACCACAGGTATGACCAGACTCCTTGAAGTCATCGAATCGGGACTAAAAGCAAAACAATTAGCACGTCATTGGAAATAATTATTTTTGCCGCGCTTGGCGCGGCAAAAAATTAAGATCTTATGGATAAACAAACTTTTAAAACACTAACTGCTGTTGACATTGATCGCATTGTCGAGATGGCATGGGAAGATCGCACCAGCTTTGATACGATTTACGACCAATTTGGCATTTCTGAGGCAGAAGTGATTAAAATCATGCGTAAGTCAATGAAACGCTCGTCATTTCTGATGTGGCGAGAACGGGTAAGCGGTCGTAAAACTAAACACGCGAAGACTTCTGAGGCGCAAAGATTTCGTTGTAGTCAGCAAGATAAATTTAAGTCTAAAAATTAGCCCTCACCCCCAACCCCTCTCCCGCAGGAGAGGGGAGAAAATAGCGGAAGGGGACTAACTCTGAAACGAGAGGTAATTTTTATGCGTTCAGTTGGTAACTTTTTAGGTGTGGCAGTAGCCCTAACAATCATTGGTATACCAATGATCACGCTGCCAAAATTAGAATTTTTAGAATTTAGCGCGATCGCCCAATCATCAAACGATCTGCGAACTCAGCAAATTACAGAGGCGGTTTATCTCAAACAATCGGGCTACGATCGCCTACTTAAAGCTGATCCTCAAGGGGCGATCGCGGATTTACAAAAGGCTTTAGAACTCTTTCGCAAGTGGAACGCGACAGGTGGTGAACGTGACACTCTGAATTTTTTGGGAGATGTGTATTTAACAACGGGGCAGTATGACAAAGCGATGCCCTATTTTCAGCAAGCTTTGAAAATTGCCAAAGATATTGCTAAATCCCCCGATGGTGATCCTGTAGATGTGGGTTATACCTTGCAATATATTGCTGATGTCCATGATAAGCAGCGTCAGTACGAGCAAGCTTTACCCGTTTATCAACAGGCTCTCGATATTTTTCGCGATCGCTTAAAAGCCAAAAAAGGCGATCGCGAATCTTTGCAAACTAGCGAAAGTGTCACCCTTTCAAGAATGGCTTCGATCTATTTCAAATCTGCCCAATACGATCAGGCTTTGGCAAGTTATCAACAAATGTTACCTAGTGCCATTGAGCGCAAAGATATCATTGGCAGAGTCCAGACTTTAAATAATATTGGTGTGATCTATGCCAATCAAACCCAATATGCTCAAGCCTTAGAATCCTACGAGCAATCCTTAGCATTAGTCCGCACCCTCTGTTGTTATCGTGGCGATGAAGCAGCAATTCTCAATAATTTGAGCGCTTTGTATTTTAGTCTGGGACAGAATCGCCGCGCTCTAGAGTTAGCGGATCAGGGGACTAAAATCTATTTCAAGTTAAATACGGAAAATTTTTCAGGATTGCAAAAAACTGAAATTGAACTGCTCCATGATGTCTTAGGTGAGGATAATAGCAATCCCACGCTGACAAGTCGCGGCTTATCGGTACGCGCCACAGTGGGTGACACTGCCGATAATAATGTCACCGTCAAGGCAGGACAAGCCAATAATCTCAATAATCTTGCCCAACTCTATAGCAATAGCGGCAAATATAAGGAAGCGATCGCTCTGTTCCAGAAAGCCAAAACTATCTATCAAGATATTGGTAATGATTTAGGAATTGGGATTACCCTCGATAATATCGGTAGTACCTATGCCCGATTAGGACAAACAGAACAATCTATTTCTTTCCATCAACAAGCGTTGACGCAATATGAGAAAGTTGGTGATCGCGCAGGTATTGGTGTGGCATTGAGTAATCTCGGTCGTGCCTATACCAATACGGGCAAGCAATCGGAGGCGATTACTGCTTATCAAAAAGCACTAAATATTGCTAGAGAAGTTCGCGATCGCAGTACTGAAGCCGTAGTACTCGCAAATATTGGTGATTTATTAACGCAACAAAAACAGATTGAACTGGCGATCGCCTTTCTCAAGAATTCAGTAAATGTGCGCGAATCGATTCGTCAATCAATCCGTATGCTACCTCGCGAAGATCGGGCGGCTTACAAACAAAGTGTTTCCTATACCTATCGCAATCTTGCCAAGCTTCTGTTACAACAAAATCGGATTAATGAAGCGATTCAAATTCTCGATCTCTTAAAAGTTCAAGAACTTCAGGACTATTTGCGCGATGTTAAAGGGAATGATCGCACCTCTGCGGGAATTACCCTCTTTGCACCTGAGCAATTGGTAATTAATGCTGATATCAAGTCTTTAATTAATGGCTCCCCTTTAACTGCTCAAATTCAGCAAGCTGCTACCCAACAAGAAAGTAGTCTCACCACCTCGCGATCGCTATTGGCAAATGTCCAGAAATTTGGTGATCGGGCGGCTCTCTTCTATCCATTACTATTTGAAGATCGATTATTTTTAGTACTGCTACCTGCGAAGTCTGCACCAATTCTGCGTTCTATTGCGATGCAGCCGCAAGAGTTTACCAAATTGTTAGTGAGCTTTCGTGCCGATTTACAGGATGCAAGCTCCAGTGATGTTAAAGAGTCTTCTGCTCAACTGTATCAATATCTGATTAAACCCATCGAAGCCGATCTCAAGACTGCCAATATTGAACTACTGCTTTATGCTCCCGATGGTCAGATGCGTTATATTCCCCTTGCCGCTTTGTATGATGGCAAACAATGGCTGATCGAGCGCTATAGCTTTAATTATCTGACCGCATCAGGATTTCTCGATTTACAAACCGTTGCTAAAGTCCCCCTGAAAGCGATCGCTGCTGCCTTTACTCAAGGTCAAGTCAAATTTGAAATCGGCAATGAGAAATTCTCTTTTACAGGTTTACCCTTTGCTGGCAGAGAAATTGATAAAATTGCCGCAATTTTCCCCAACACCACCAAATTAGTGGACGGCTCCTTCAGTCATCGTGCCACAGTCTCCCAATTCGGTGAATATAATCTAATTCATTTAGCCACCCATGCCGCCTTTGTACGTGGCACACCTGAAGATTCCTTTGTGCTGATGGGTAATGGCGATCGCCTGAATTTGCGAGAATTACGCGAATGGAAGTTACCCAATACCCAATTAATCGTCCTTAGTGCTTGTCAAACAGCGATCGGTGGCGTGGTTGGCAGTGGTGAAGAGATTCTCGGTTTTGGCTATCAAATTCAGCGTACTGGCGCAAGGGCAGCGATCGCTTCTCTGTGGACGGTGAGTGATCAGGGAACACAATCACTGATGGGTAACTTCTATACACAGTTGCAGCAAGGTAAAAATGTTATCAATTCATTACGAGAATCTCAGCTTAGTCTATTGCAATCCAAGCAAAGTGAATTTCAACATCCTTATTTTTGGTCAGCCTTCATTCTCATTGGCAATGGAAATTAACTAACATGATAGGATTGTTTCCCCGCCTTTGGCGGGGAAACAATCCTGTACTTCTTCATTATTTGAAAGTTACTAGCTTAATTGTATTCTTTAAGTAGCTCAGCATCGTTAAAACCCAAAACCAGAGCTTGTGCCGCCCGCGTAGCGGGCGGCACAAGCTTCTAGGTTTTAAGTTTACTTATGCCTAGCTACTTAGTATGTAATACCAAAACTAAAAATGGCTACGCCATTTTTAGTTTTGAAAACCCTTACTGGGTTTGGTTTTTAATTCACAAAAGTGTTGTCACACTTTCGTGAATTGGTATAAGGTTAGAAATCCGATTGAGATTAGAGGATCACTGTTGGGGGTTGGGAAAATAGGCGATCGCCCTGATCTCTCTAATTAAATATTTCCAAAAAATAAGGTTTTGTTGTATTATAATAAACCGTGAAATTGTTTGGGCTAGTAGCTCAGTTGTATAGAGCAATCGCCTTCTAAGCGATCGGTCGATGGTTAGAGTCCATCCTAGCCTGTTCCTTATAAAACCCTAAAAGCTGTGGCGCACGCGCAGCGTGCGCCACAGCTTTTAAAAATGGTTATTAATTATACCAAGGTACTTACTATAAAATAGGTGATGGTCAAAATTTGCTGATCGCTTATTTCATAATTTTATAGATTTACTTTTAGGATTCAATATTTAAACATGGGTAGTACATTCGGGCATTTATTTCGCGTCACGACATTTGGGGAATCTCACGGTGGGGGCGTGGGGGCAATCGTCGATGGATGTCCACCACAGCTTGAGCTTAGCGAAGCTGATATTCAAGTTGATCTCGATCGCCGTAAACCGGGGCAAAGCAAAATTGTGACTCCTCGCCGCGAAGACGATCGCGCCCAAATTTTGTCAGGAGTGTTTGAAGGCAAAACCCTTGGCACACCGATCATGATTTTGGTGCAGAACAAAGATGCTCGTAGCCAAGACTATTCAGAAATGGCTGAAAAATTCCGTCCTTCCCATGCCGATGCTACCTATCAGGCAAAATATGGCATTCGTAATTGGCAAGGCGGCGGCAGATCTTCGGCAAGGGAAACTATCGGTCGAGTTGCGGCGGGGGCGATCGCCAAGAAGATCCTCAAACAAGCCGCAGGTGTGGAAATTATTGCCTATGTGCGACAGGTCAAAGATTTAGTTGCCCCTGATATCGATCCGAATACTGTCACACTGGAGCAAGTGGAAAGCAATATCTTGCGTTGTCCTGATGCTGTCATGGCAGAAAAAATGATTGACTTCATCGACAAAATTCGACGTGATGGGAACTCCGTTGGTGGCATTGTTGAATGTGTGGCGCGAAATGTTCCTGTGGGTTTAGGCGATCCTGTCTTTGATAAGTTGGAAGCGGATCTGGCGAAAGCGGTAATGTCTTTACCTGCTAGCAAAGGTTTTGAGATTGGATCAGGATTTGATGGTGTGCATTTAACTGGGCGTGAACATAACGATGAGTTCTATATGGATGGCGATCGCCTGCGTACACGCACCAATAATTCTGGCGGCATTCAAGGCGGTATTTCTAATGGAGAGAATATTATTCTGCGGGTTGCCTTTAAGCCAACAGCAACGATTTTGTTAGAGCAGAAAACGGTATCAGTTACAGGCGAAGATACCACGCTGACAGGTAGAGGTCGTCATGATCCCTGTGTGTTACCTCGTGCCGTGCCGATGGTGGAGGCGATGGTAGCTTTGGTATTGTGCGATCGCTATCTCACTCAAAAAACAATTGCGCTTTAGAAATAAGAGAAGAGTGATGTGCCGCACAAAGCGCAGCACATCACTCTTTTAGGACTTAGTTAAACACTAAGGTGTCATTCTCTACCGTAATTTGGATGGTGTGACCTTCGGCAAAGGTTCCTTCGAGAATTTTGGTAGCGATGGGATTTTCAATTTCTCTTTGAATAGCCCGTTTGAGTGGACGCGCACCGTAGGATGGATCGTAGCCAACGGCTGCAATATAGTCTTTGGCTTCTTCACTCAGGTTCAGAGAAATCTTGCGATCGCTCAGTCGATTCTCAATACGTTTAATTTGTAATGTGGCGATCGAGCGAATCTCATTTCTTCGTAACGCATGGAAGATTACGGTTTCATCGATGCGATTGAGAAATTCAGGGCGGAAATGTTGGCGCAACACATCGAGAACTTTATCGCGCATTTCTTCATATTTAGAATCACCGTCAAGGTTACTGGGCAAGTCTTTAGATACTTCTAAAATGCGATCGCTACCAATGTTGCTGGTCATGATGATGACTGTGTTTTTGCAATCAACTAAGCGCCCTTGACTGTCAGTAATTCTGCCATCGTCAAGCACTTGCAAGAGAATATTAAACACATCAGGATGCGCTTTCTCCACTTCATCAAATAGCACCACTGAGTAAGGATGGCGACGCACTGCTTCCGAAAATTGTCCGCCTTCTTCATAGCCAACATACCCAGGGGGCGCACCGATTAAGCGCGATACGGAATGCTTCTCCATATATTCCGACATATCAATCCGAATCATTGAGTTGTCAGCATCAAATAAAAACTCAGCAAGGGCGCGAGCCAGTTCCGTTTTACCAACACCTGTGGGACCCAAAAACAGGAAAGAACCGAGAGGACGATTGGGATCGTTCATACCTGCGCGGGCGCGGCGGATTGCTGATGCTACAGAAGTTACGGCTTCCTCTTGACCAATGACGCGATCGTGGAGATGAGTTTCTAAGGTGAGGAGTTTCTGACGTTCTGACAGTAATAACTTTTTGAGGGGAATCCCTGTCCAACGCGCCACGATTTCAGCAATATCATCTTCAGTAACTTGTTCACGGAATAAAATCGAACCATCGGCTCTGGCGCGATTTAGTTCTAGTTCTGCTTCATCAAGATTTTTCTCTAATTCCGTCAGTTTGCCATATTTAAGTTCAGCAGCCCGATTGAGATTAAATTCCCGTTCTGCTTGTTCAATTTGCAACTTAGTTTGATCAATCTGTTCCTTCAGCGATCGCAAATTATCGATAGTATCCTTTTCCTGTTGCCAACGATCATCAAGGGCAATTTGCCGATCGCGCAATTCGTCCATTTCTTTATCAAGGCGATCGAGACGATCTTTTACAGCCTTACCACTCTTGGTTTTATAAACTACCTTACCCTCAGTTTCCGTGCGTTCGATGGGTGCAAAATCACCTTCCTTTTGCAAAGATAGTCTTTCCATTTCTAATTGCATTAAACGGCGATCAATTTCATCGAGTTCTAAAGGTCGAGAATCAACCTCCATTTTTAACTTTGCCGCCGACTCATCCACAAGATCGATCGCTTTATCAGGTAAGAAGCGATCGGTAATATAGCGATTGGAAAGGGTTGCCGCCGCTACTAGTGCCGAGTCAGAAATGCTGACACCATGATGAACTTCATAGCGTTCTTTTAGTCCACGCAAAATCGAAATCGTATCTTCCACTGTGGGCTGATCGACAACAACTTGTTGAAAGCGACGTTCTAAGGCGGCATCCTTCTCAATATATTGACGATATTCATCCAAAGTTGTCGCGCCAATACAACGCAGTTCTCCTCGCGCTAACATTGGTTTGAGTAAGTTCCCCGCATCCATTGCCCCCTGCTGCGTGGCTCCTGCCCCCACCACCGTATGCAACTCGTCAATAAACAGCACAATTTTGCCATCGGAATTGAGAACTTCCTTAAGAACTGCTTTTAGTCGATCTTCAAATTCACCACGATATTTTGCGCCCGCAATTAGAGAACCCATGTCAAGGCTAATGATGGTGCGATCTTTGAGAGATTCTGGCACATCTCCACGAATGATTCTTTGCGCTAAACCTTCAGCGATCGCTGTTTTGCCGACCCCTGGTTCGCCAATCAGCACAGGATTGTTTTTGGTACGCCGTGACAATACCTGCATCACCCGCCGAATTTCATCATCTCGCCCAATCACAGGATCGAGTTTGCCTTCCTTGGCTTGCTCTGTCAGATCGCGCCCATATTTCTCCAAAGCCGCATACTTGGCTTCAGGATTTTGATCGGTGATGGTTTGACTACCGCGTACCGCCTTAATGGTTTCCTCTAACTTTTTGCGATCAATGCTCAAATCGCGATAGAGCCGCTTACCGAGGCGATCGTCATCGGCTAAGCCGATCAGCAAATGTTCGATCGCCATAAATTCATCACCAAAGCTCTTACGACTTTCCTCAGCGCGATCAAGCCATACTTCCAAATTGCGCCCTAAGTACAACTGTTCTGGACTTGCCACGCGGGGCTGTCGTCGCAAAAATTCTTCCACTTGCCGCCGCACCCGCGCCATTGGCACAGACATTGCTGTAAAGATCGTTGCTGTTAAGCCTTCTTCCTGCTCCAATAGCGCCATTACTAAATGTTCGACTTCGAGTTGCTGATGTTGCGATCGCCTAGCGACCTCTTGCGATTTGACGATCGCTTCCCATGCTTTTTCAGTAAATTTTTTCGGATCGGTTGGTTGCATTGGCTTTGGTTACAGCAGGTCGTGGGGATGACTAACGTTAGTTAAGATAAGTTTACATTATTGTCAAAGGCTATATAACGCTTTTCAAGCAAGCGGAGTATGGGATTGTTTCCCCGCCTTCGGCGGGGAAACAATCCCATACAGGTGATCACCTAGTTATTGAGTAATAGAATCTCTACTTCCGTAATTATTTGAGAATTAAATAAAGTTCACTACTTTGCTTGCTTAAATCATTGCTGGTACTAGCAAAACCGCTTGTTTGCACATATTTAAAAACTTGTGCAAGAGGAGAATTGCTAATATTTTGAACGATTTCACTGGCGGCGTTGAGGTTGACAAGGCTGGTCTGGAACCAAGAAAGATCGAGATTTTTGTCAATATAACCGTAGTTTAGGCGATCGCTTGGTAACTTTGCCAAAATAGCTTTAAAACTCTTAGATGCTGCGATTGATTGACTATCTTTGAGGGTTAATGCAGATTCTAAAACTGGTAAAGAACTTGATAGATATACATACTCTTTAGTCTGAGTATGCGCCACCACCACATTTCCTGAGACTTCAGACTTGTCGCTAGCCGAGAGCTTTGTCCAGATGGTCACAGGTTGAGTCTTCAGTGAGATTTCACCAACGGTAAGCTTATTTCTGGCAATGTCATCAAGAGCAGCGATCGCTGTTTTCGTAGTATTTGCATCTTCTACTTTTGCCACTAGTAACCAATCAGGATGGCTATTTGGTTTGGGAAGTACCGCGATCGCATAGTCTTGCTGTACCCATGCCAAAGCATTACTATCTAGAGAGATAGGAGCGATCGCCTTGGCTAATAATTGTTTCCATTCGGGCAGTAATGTATCTTGCAGACCTTGCAAAGTTGCACCGAGATTATGACCAATGATTACGGAACTAGCCGCCGCAGGGATTGCTTTCGTAATATTGCTAGAGGATTTTTGAGAAGATGCCAGCTTAGATGCCAACTTAGTTGCTTGAAGATCAGCGTTGCTACTACTTGCCACAGTTAACGCAGTTTTCACCCTAATTCCCGACTTGTCAAAACTAAAGCCCATTAATAAACTTTCTTTAGGCAAATCTTCATCTAGTTCCGCCAAATTCACATAAGCGACACCGACTTTACCTGTATTTTTACCACTATCTAGTTGTATGAGGCGATCGCTATAGGTATCGAGACTCGTCAACGCTAAGTTTGGCGATTTGAAATCATCGATCGCACTATGTAACACCCTTGCATCATTGGCAAATAAGACGAACTTACCCAACGTTGTCCCCGCGATCGCAGGTTTGTCGTCCACAAAACTCGTACTTAAAATGGAAATGCCCTGATATTGCTCAAAGCCGATATCAGAGCCATTCACCGCTAATCTTTGCCAAAAAGCATCAATACTCGTTTTGGCAAGTTCCACATCTTTAGCCGCAAAAGCTAATAAATAGCCTGTTTGCAATCCATTAGTAGGTTGATGATCCAGATCAACATCGGTCACAGCTAAGGTAATCTCGCGATCGTGCCAAGGCTGAATATCGCGCTCGTAGTCTAGCAACCAGTTTTGTTGCAATTGCTGTTTGAGATGAGTCAATTCACGCCGCACATCGCCGCGATCGCTGGGTGGTGCTGCCAACTTGGCAAATAGTCCTAATTTTTCAGGATTGACCAAAAATGAAATAAAGGCAGGTGATTTTTGCGGCAACAGTTGCACCGCTTCAGGTTGGGCTTTGACACCGCGTAAGACATCGCGTGGATTGGCTGCAAATACCTTGGCGATCGTATTCAAACTCAGCACTAGCAGCAAAGCTCCTAGTACGGCAATTCCCACAAAAACAGGTTTGATTTTCATAAAGTCCTACTTAATCAATCTAATAATTTCTTGTATATTAATGGGTTTACTAATGTAAGTATTCATCCCTGCATCTAAACAAGCTTGACGATCTTCAGGCATGGCATTAGCGGTCATGGCGACAATCTGCACTTGATATTTGGAATTCATCAAGTATTCACGAATTAACTTGGTTGCAGTTAAACCATCCATTTCAGGCATCTGCACATCCATAAAAATGAGATCATAGATTTGTTTCTGTACTGCCTCTACAGCTTCTAAACCATTGTTAGCTAAATCTGTCTGATATCCAAGTTTTTGCAACAATCTAGTGGCTACCATTTGATTAACTCTGTTGTCCTCGACTAGCAAAATCCGTAGAGGAAACATTTCGGCAAGTTTATCATTAGCTAGTAATTGATTGGCTTTGGGAGCTATTGATGCTTGTGGTTGCGCGATCGCGGAGCTAACTGATACAGAGGTCGTAAAATAGAATGTGGAACCTTGAGAAGGCTCTTGAGTTTGCCAATTTAAAGGGGGATTGCCCCCAACTTGACCAAAGCTCTCCACCCAAATTCTGCCACCCATCAATTCGACAAGGCGCTTACTAATTACCAGTCCCAAACCAGTGCCGCCATATTTACGACTAATCGAAGCATCGGCTTGGGTAAATGCTTGAAATAATTGCTGAAGCCGATCGCCTTGGATACCAATACCTGTATCAGCGATCGCAAACTCTAGTTGATATTTGCCATATTGATTAGCTTTCAAAAATCGCCCGTTGACGGAAATTGATACCTGTCCCTGTGGTGTAAATTTAATCGCATTGCCAATTAGGTTTAATAGAATTTGACGTAAACGAGTCTGATCGCCGATCAATAGGTTGGGAATGTCAGGCGCGATCATATATTGGAGATCAATATTTTTGGTGATCGCTTGACTATGGAGAATGTCACCAACGCTACTCACCACATTTTGCAAACAAAATTCCCTTGACTCAATGGTTAACATCCCCGATTCAATTTTGGAGAAATCGAGAATGTCATTGATCACTGCTAATAGGACTTCACCACTTTCCGCAATTGTGTTCACAAAATCTTGCTGCTCTTTAGTTAATTCCGTAGTTTGGAGCATCTGTGTCATGCCAATCACGCCATTCATGGGAGTACGGATTTCATGACTCATGTTAGCGAGAAACTCACTTTTTGCTTTAGTTGCAGCTTCCGCGGTTTCTTTGGCTTTCGCCAACACTATTTCCGCCTGTTTGCGATCGCTAATATCTGTCGAGATAATTGTGACAGACCAAGCATTTTGAGTAGCATCCCAACATGAATGATTAGTTTGGGAAATCCATCGCCAAGTTCCATTTTTATGCAGTATCCGATAAACATATGTTCCTGAACATTCTGTACGGATATCTGCAAAAACTTGTGCTTCTATGGGTTGCCAATCTTCAGGATTAATGATGCTCAGCCACAATGATTTATCGGTAATTAATTCTCCTGAAGTATAGCCACAAACATCCTTACAACCTTTGGAAACATAAACAATTTCCCAATCTCCATCTGGTTTTAAAAGTAATCTGGTAACTGCTGCTGCGACACTATTTAAGATGTCATTGAGTTTGTTTTCTGAAACCTGCAAAGCAACTTCCAATCGTTTGCGATCGCTAATATCTATAATTGTGCCAACTAATTTGATTACCTGTCCCTGATCATTGCGGATTGCTTCCCCTCGGCTGATGATGTAACAGATTGAACCATCGGGACGGATGATTCCATGTTCTTCGGTGTAGGGTGTGCCATGCGCGATCGCTTCCTCTACCGCTTTACGCAGTTTCGGCTGATCATCTTTAGGAAGCAGATCAAAAAAGTTGGCATAGCTTGGTAAGGGTAGATTTGGATCAAATCCCAAAATCTGGAATTGTTCGGCTGACCAATTACTCGTCCCAGTTGCGACATCAAATGTCCAACTTCCCACACGGGCAATGCGTTGAACTTCTGTTAAGGCGATCGTTTTATTGGCAACCTCCCACTCCAAATCCTGCTCATAATTTAAGCGCATTTGATCAGCATCACGAAGGTCGTGCATCATCTGGTGTAACGCTTCTGTTAAGACCCTTAGTTCATGAATGTTGGTATCTGGGATTGGTTGCTCAAGACGACTTTCAGCAAAAGATCTGGCGGTTTGCGTGAGTTGCAATAGCGATCGCGTAATTCGGCGAGATGTCCAAATACCGATTCCCACAGCAGTCAACAGCGCTAACCCGCATAATAGAATTGTGCGTTCAACATTAGCGCGAATTTGCACTGTAAAGTCTGACTCTGGAACTACAGTGACAATCAGCCAATTTAATCCATAAGTATCGTTGTAGGGAGTGACATTTAAGAAATAATGATTACCATTGCTCCAAAAATTTATCCTTTGTGGCGATCGCAGCGTTGTCAAATCCGTAAAAGTAGACTTGAGATATTGATAAGAACGTTGAATGTCAGGTTCAGCAATATCTTGAGCCGATAACCGATTAAACTTCCGAGTTCCAAATTGAGCGATTCTATTGAAATTACTTGGATCTGTTACAAAATAGGAAGCTTGAGTAGTGGAATTGGCAATTAGTAAGCCATTGTTCTCAATGATAAAGACCTTGCCTGTATGACCTACCTTTAAACTACTCAAAAATTGACTTAATTGATTAAGGCTGATATTAACCGCAAAAACACCTAATAAATTTTGGGTTTTGCCATAAAAAGGTTGATAGGCATTAAGAGCCAAGAGATTCGTACTACCAATTAAAAAGGGTTTGCTCCAGCCTGCTTTTTTTGTTTCCACCGCTAGCCGATACCAAGGGCGATCGCGCACATCACTATTTGAGAAAGTTTCCAAAAAGCGAACTAGATCTCCTGAAGCATTGATACTGTAGAGGTCAAATTCTTTACTAGATGGAAATGGCTTTGATAAGCCTGCTTCGTATGGCATATCATCAGATCTTAGTGACGAATTGCTCCCCAACTCACGAGGATTCACGTAATGACAGATCCTAAAATCTCCCTGAGGAGTTCCGAATAAAAACGTTGTTAAATCACTATTTTGCAGATGCTGAAGAATGAGATAGCGGTGCAGTTGGTCAAGATTTTGCAAGCTAATCACTCCTGACTCGATCGCCGCAATATGACGCTGATTGGCATTATGGGCAGTCTTCAAATAACGGTCTAGCTTTTGAGTGACTTGCTGCCCCGTATTTTCCATCAGTTGATTGGTGATTTCCTCGATCGCCTCTTGCCCACTCCGATAGGAAAGATAACCGACTAAACCAACTACACCAAACACTTGCAGCACAAATGGAAGCACAATCACCCATTGCAATGATGTGTTAAAAAAAGGCGATCGCTTTGGCTGCTGATTGTCCTTCATGGAATGAATATAATAAAAATCCTAAGAATCGAGTGGCGGCGCGAAGCGCCGCCACTCGATTCTTAGGTTATACAAAAACTAAAAATAGCATAGCCATTTTTAGTTTTTGTATAACCCTTATTGGGTTTGGTTTTTAATTCACGAAAGTGTTGTCACACTTTCGTGAATTGGTATTATGTGATGACCGTTGGGCGATCGCGTCCTGTCAAGACCTTAATCTGAGCAAGTTGGTCGGCAATCTCAATTAACTCCTTGAGAGCTTCTTGAGTATCCAGAGAATGTTTAGCAATATTTTCCTCATAACTCTCTACATAAAGTCGCAAGGTCGCGCCTTCAGTTCCTGTCCCTGAAAGACGGAAAACAATCCTTGATCCATCGGTAAAGCCAATCCGAATACCCTGCTTACTGCTAACACTTCCATCCACAGGATCGGTATAACTGAAGTCATCACAGAATGCAACTTCATAGGAGCCAAGCTGCTGCCCCTTCAGCGTTTCTCCTTTTTTGCGGAGATTATCAACTAAGGTATTGGCGCGATCGCTATCGACTCCCTCATAGTCATGACGCGAATAGAAATTGCGTCCATAGATTTGCCAATGCTCTTTGACAATATCTTCCACTGATTGCTGACGCGCTGCCAGAATATTCAGCCAAAATAGCACTGCCCAGAGTCCATCTTTTTCGCGAACATGATTGGAACCTGTGCCGAAGCTCTCTTCACCGCACAGAGTCGCTTTACCTGCATCTAGCAAGTTTCCGAAGAATTTCCAGCCTGTCGGAGTTTCATAACACTCAATGCCTAGTCTAGCCGCAACGCGATCGGGAGCTTGGCTAGTGGGCATCGAACGCGCAATTCCTGCGAGTCCACCTTTATAGGCAGGAACAAGATGAGCATTAGCGGCGAGAATCGCTAAACTGTCGCTAGGGGTGACAAAAAATTTGCGTCCTAAAATCATGTTGCGATCGCCATCACCATCGGAAGCTGCACCAAAATCTGGCGCATCATCACCGTAGAGAACTTCAACCAAATCATGAGCATAGACAAGGTTAGGGTCTGGATGTCCATCGCCAAAGTCTTCGAGAGGAACACAATTTTGTAAAGCACTCGCAGGTGCGCCTAAACGATTGACGAGAATTTCTTGAGCATAGGGACCAGTGACGGCGTGCATTCCATCAAATCTGAGGCTGAAGCCTGTGGAAGCTAGCAAAGTTTTAATGCGATCGAAGTCAAATAAAGATTCTACAAGTTCCGCATAGTCGGCGACAGAGTCGATCACTTCGACGGTTGTATTGCCTAATTGAGTTGTACCCAAGCGATCGAGATCGAGATCACTAGCTTCCAGAATTTTGTATTCAGAGATAGTTTTACTGATGTTATAGATCGCATCAGTAATTTTCTCAGGGGCAGGACCACCGTTGCCAGTGTTGTATTTAATGCCGAAGTCCCCATCTTTGCCTGCGGGATTGTGGCTTGCCGACAGAATAATGCCACCAAAAGCATTGTATTTGCGAATAATCGCCGAAGCCGCAGGTGTCGATAAAATGCCACCACGTCCAACTAAGATTTTGCCAAAGCCATTGGCGGCAGCAATTTTGAGGATCAC
This sequence comes from uncultured cyanobacterium, assembly GCA_963703315.1. Taxonomy (GTDB): domain Bacteria; phylum Cyanobacteriota; class Cyanobacteriia; order Pseudanabaenales; family Pseudanabaenaceae; genus Pseudanabaena. The sequence continues at coordinate 2,129,610 of OY969811.1, forward strand.
TTGGATCGCATGACGATTGTAATAGCGTCCATCGCCACCAACTACGAGGGTTTGTCCTGCGAATCCTTCAAGACTATTAAAAATTGATTGAACGAAATTTTCGAGATAGTTAGGGGTCTGGAAAACAGTAACTTTTTTTCTTAATCCAGAAGTACCGGGCTTCTGGTCAGAAAATGGGGATGTAGGAACGACTTTTATGCTCATTAATCTTGCAAGCTAAACCATGCTCTAAAAAATGCTCTAAACAATTCTAAAAAGCCCATACCTTTAGGCTTGATTTAATTTTACGAGTCATTGGTTAGCTAGACACAGAAAAATTCAACCTCAGCAGAGGCTTTTAGGGTTTTCCTTTCGATAGATATTTGCGATCGCGCGATCCCATTGATTGAGGAACATGGTAAGTTAAGTTTAGTTAAGAAATTATTTTGAACATCAGGCTCTTTGCTATATGAAATCCTCTTGGAGAACTGCACTGCTGTGGTTACTGCCCATAGCGATCATCGGCTTTTTTGGCTGGCAGACTTTAGTTGCTCGTCCTGCCCCTAGCCGTCCCACTGTAAATGCGGCAAATACCCGCATTGCCTACGGAAGATTCCTTGAATATCTCGACGAACATCGGGTACGCAAGGTTGACATTTTTGATGGTGGTCGCACGGCGGTAATCGTAGCAAGCGATCCCCAAATTGAAGGTAAAGAGCAACGCGCTAGAGTTGACTTACCAATATATGCCCCTGAGTTGATGGACAAACTCAACGAAGGCGGTGTGGATTTGGCAATCTATCCACCTAGCAACAATAGTGCGATTTGGGGCTTTGTTAGTAATTTAATTTTCCCTGTAGCTCTGCTTGCAGGTTTATTTTTCTTGTTCCGTCGCTCCAATCAAATGGGTGGACCGGGACAAGCAATGGACTTCGGTAAGTCGAAAGCGCGTTTCGCAATGGATGCGAAGACGGGCGTAATGTTTGATGATGTTGCTGGCATCGAAGAAGCAAAGGAAGAACTGCAAGAAGTTGTCACTTTCTTGAAGAAGCCCGAACGCTTTACTGCGGTTGGTGCAAAGATTCCTAAGGGCGTTTTGTTGATTGGTCCTCCTGGGACAGGTAAAACTTTGCTTGCCAAAGCGATCGCTGGCGAAGCAGGTGTACCTTTCTTCTCCGTATCTGGTTCGGAATTTGTCGAAATGTTCGTTGGAGTCGGTGCATCCCGTGTACGCGACTTGTTTAAGAAGGCTAAGGAAAATGCACCTTGCATCATCTTTATCGATGAAATTGATGCCGTAGGTCGTCAACGTGGTGCTGGTATTGGCGGCGGTAACGATGAACGAGAGCAAACCCTGAACCAAATCCTTACAGAAATGGATGGTTTTGAAGGTAACTCTGGTGTGATCGTGATTGCGGCAACTAACCGCGCCGATGTGCTTGACTCCGCACTATTACGTCCCGGTCGCTTCGATCGCCAAATTGGTGTTGATCCACCTGATATCAAGGGTCGTCTACAAGTTTTGAATGTTCATGCTCGCGATAAAAAGATTAGTCCTGAAGTTTCCCTAGAAGCGATCGCTCGTCGTACTCCCGGATTTGCAGGTGCGGATCTTGCTAACCTGCTCAATGAAGCCGCGATTCTCACCGCCCGTCGTCGTAAGGATGCGATGACAATGGCAGAAATCGATGATGCTGTAGATAGAATCATTGCTGGTCTGGAAGGAAAAGCCCTTGTCGATAGCCGTAACAAGCGCTTGATTGCCTATCACGAAGTTGGTCATGCGATCGTTGGTACTTTGATGAAGGATCATGACCCAGTTCAAAAAGTTACCCTCATTCCTAGAGGTCAAGCGGCTGGTTTGACATGGTTTACTCCCGATGAAGAACAAACCCTAGTTTCTCGCGGTCAAATCCTTGCTCGGATCACGGCCGCCCTCGGTGGTCGTGCTGCTGAAGAAGCAGTCTTTGGCTCTGCGGAAGTAACTACTGGTGCGGGTGGTGACTTACAACAAGTAAGCGGCATGGCGCGTCAGATGGTCACTCGTTTTGGTATGTCCAATATTGGTCAACTTGCCCTCGAAGGTCAAAGTTCGGAAGTATTTCTCGGACGCAGCATGGGTGGTGGATCGCAATATTCGGAAGATATTTCCGCAAAAATTGATCAACAGGTTCGCGAAATTGTACAGAAATGCTATCAAACCGCACTTCAGATCGTGTATGAAAATCGAGCAGCGATCGATCGCGTTGTCGATCTTCTCGTTGAAGCAGAAACTCTCGATGGTGAAGAGTTCCGTCGCATTATTTCTGAGTACACCTCTGTTCCTGTAAAAGAACGCTTTGTACCTCAAATCTAGAATCTTTAGCAAACCCAGAAAATAAGTGGCGGCGCTTCGCGCCGTCACTCATATACAAAAAAGTAGGGGCAGTTCATGAACTGCCCCTACTTTTTTGTGGCGTTATAAAACCAAAAAGATTGATAGCGGCGCTTCGCGCCGCTATCAATCTTTTTGGTTTTGATGAAAAAACTTTTCGGAATAGGTTAATCTCTTTCATAGGGGTTTTATAGCTATAAAACCCCTTCCTAATTTTAGAAATAAGCCCTTTATGTCTCCATTGCCCGAACCAATTTTACTGCCCAATAATTTAGAAGATGCCACCGAGCAAGCGATCGCGGCTACCCATCAAGCGATCGCTGATGGCGCTACTCGTGTAATCGCGGATCTCAGATTTCCTGAACTGAAGGTATTGCCGATCGCTTACGAATTTGCGACTAGTTTTAATCAACGCTATGGCAACGCATGGCAAGCTATTTTTTCGGACGCTGGGGCGGCGGCACTGGCAAAACGCGAGTGGGCAGATCTTGATGTATCGGTACGCGGTGTCAATGAAGGGCGCAGGGCAATTCGGGAAGAAGATAAAGCTTTTTTGTTAGTTGAGCCAAGCTCGGTTGAAGTCGATCAGGTGGAAAAGTTGGTGCAATTAGCAGGCGATCGCCCCTTTGTGATTCTCAATCCTCGCCTTGAAAATAGTGAAGTGGGATTAGGACTATCAGCAAGACGAATGCGCGATCGCTTTTTAAGTACTTTTGAATCTGCCTATTACATTAAACCCTTAGAACTTGGTGCATTGTGGCGTTGCTACCCGCAAACATGGCAAGTATGGCAACAAACTGAAGAGGGAATGCAAAAACTGGCTGAAGTAGCACAACGCCCCTCTAGTGATGATATTGATCGCCTATTTCGTCAAAAGACTGGCAAACAGTCAGGATCATTTTTAGGACAATTGCAACAGTTTTTTAATGCATTGTCTCGCTAAAAGAGTCACTAGTTAGATTTTGTATAGCGCGGCTTTGCCGCGCTATACAAAATCGCTTCCTTTCAGTCATCTTTAGATGACTTTAGCTTTTAGCCAAGAACTTGAGTTCTTGGTGACTTGTGTGTATATCGTAGAAAAAAGAGAGGGGACACTTTGTGTCCCCTCTCTTTTTTTGGGATTAAGCAGTCACTAACTCAGGGCGCTTGCTATTGCGAATACCGTCGATCGCCTTTGCATAGTCAGGAGCATTAAATACTGCCGAACCAGCCACGATCGCATTAGCACCAGCTTCCAAAACTTGCCAAGTGTTATTTGCCTTCAGACCACCATCAACCTCGATCCAAGGATCAAGTCCGCGATCGTCACACATTTGACGCAACTTCGCGATTTTAGGGATCACATTAGGAATAAAGCTCTGACCACCAAATCCGGGGTTGACGCTCATGATTAACACCAAGTCGCAAAGATCGAGAACATACTCAATAAAGCTCAAGGGAGTCGAAGGATTGAGGGATACACCAGCGAGTTTGCCGAGTTCCTTAATTTGGCAAAGATTGCGATGCAAGTGAGGACAAGCGGTATGCTCAGCATGAACGGTGATGATATCTGCACCAGCCTTTGCAAAGTCAGGTACATATCTTTCTGGCTCCGCAATCATCAAATGCACATCTAAAATTTTGGTGGTGACGGGACGAATCGCCGAAACAACTAATGGACCAATGGTGATATTCGGTACAAAACGACCATCCATCACATCAACGTGAATCCAATCTGCACCCGCCGCATCAACTGCACGAATGTCGTCACCCAAACGGCTAAAGTCAGCAGACAGGATCGAGGGGGAAATAACTGTGGACTTTTTAGGCATATGATTTACGGGGGGGCTTGGCTTAACAAAAATCTAAAAAACAGCTAAGAATGGTAATTTAAATTACAGTCTTGTATTAATTATTAATTAAATTTAGCAGTTTTGATCGGCAGAATCATAATTTATCACTACAAACCCAAAAGAGAGTGGCGGCGCTTTGCGCCGCCACTCTCTTTTGATAAGCCTAGAAAACGGGTTTGTGAATTACGAATAGCCCGATCGCATACGTTCCAAAGCCCAACAAAATGCAACAGGGCAAAGTTAACACCCAAGCTAGTAAAAGATTTTTTAAGGTATTCATCTGTAAACCTGAGCGATTGGCGACCATTGAACCTGCGATTCCTGAAGAAAGGATATGCGTGGTGCTAACGGGTAAGCCAAAGTAATCGGCGGCGCTGATCGTCGTCATGGTCACTAATTCGGCAGTCGCACCTTGAGCATAGTTAAGATGTTCTTTGCCAATCTTTTCTCCTACAGTGACAACAACACGCTTCCATCCAATCATTGTTCCTAAACCTAGCGCAAGCGCAATGGATATCTTCACCCAATAGGGAATAAATTTGATGATTTGATCTAATTGATTTCGATAGTCAATCAATAGGTTGTCTTGCTCAATATTAGTTAATTGATGTTGTTTTTCTAATTTTGTAATCGCACTAGCGACCAGATAAAGATCATTTCTAATTTGACGGCGATCGCTCTCTAATACATCCCCAAAACTACGATTATTTGCCAATTTTTCGGCAATGATCTGACTTTCCGTGATGAGCGATCGCCAAGTATTTTCGCTGACCTGACCCTGCGGCTGTAAAAATCTTGTAAGTTCTCCCAAGCTATTTTCTAAGGATAGCTCAGGGATATTCGGGATATTAATTTGTTGTGCGAATACAGGAATTACGGCATTGGATGTGGCGACTAATTGGGCGATCGCTTGAGGACTAGCATCTAGATTTAGGGCAAAGGTACTTGGCAAAATTCCCACCAAGATCAATAACATTAAACCCATGCCCTTTTGTCCATCATTAGAGCCGTGAGCAAAGCTAACCCCCGTACAGGTCAAAACCAACAAAGCGCGAACCCAAAAAGAAGGAACGTTTTCTTCAGGAGCCGTAAAGAGTTCTTCTTGTTTCAGTAAAGCTCTAGCAATTAGAAATAAAATCGCGGCTCCACCAAATCCTGCCAATGGCGAAATCAAAAGGGAAAGCAAAATCTCTTGCATTTTGCTCCAATTGATGCCATTCCACCAATTAAGCTCAACTGTGGAATTAATGGCGGAATTGAGAAGAGAATTAGTAAGCCCAATGCCTGTAATTGCCCCGATTAAGCTATGGGTGCTAGATACAGGCAATCCCAAATACCAAGTTCCCAAGTTCCAAATAATTGCTGAAATCAACAAAGCCAAGATCATGACTGTGCTTTGGGTTGAAGATGCATCAGTCAGTAGCTCCACAGGCAAGAGCGCAATAATCGCAAAAGCGACTGTACCACTAGAAGTCAGTACTCCCAACAAGTTAAAAATTCCTGACCAAACCACCGCATAAACTGGTTTAAGCGTATTCGTATAAATGACTGTAGCCACAGCGTTAGCCGTGTCATGGAACCCATTTACAAACTCAAAGCCAAGTACTAAAGCGATCGCGACACCTAAAAAAAGATGTTCCATTTCTAAATTAATCTTCCTTCCTTTCGATAGATCGCCACCAGCGACTGCTCTAAATCTAAAACTTTTCACTTCGTGAAAAGTTTTAGATTTAATCTTCCTTCCTTTCGATAGATCGCCACCAACGACTAAGGGGAAAATAAATTGCGGGTGACCATAAACTACTCAAAATTGCTGAACTTAAAGCAATCCGTTGCTGTAAAGTCCAGACATTATCCATGCTAGCTCCCATGACAGTCAGTTGCACCGCGTGCATGGTCTCAACGATCACCGCCATTCCAAAGACGATCAGAGCGATCGAAACAAAGTCCTCTTGCATATATCTTTGCTTTTGCAAAAGCGACGTAATCCCACCAGCGATCGCCAAGCCTAGTACATGAGTCGGCGAAACACTTACACCCGTAACCGTCGTCATCCCATCTTGCACCATTCCCAGCGCAATGCCGACCATTACTGCTAGCACCACAGGACGATTAACACTCCATGCTACTAACCAAATCAATAACCAATTTGGAGCAATTCCCATCAGAGTCATTCCGGGGAATCTGGTATACATAGCTAAGATGCAGATCAGTAGTGACCCAATAGTTACAGTCCAATTTAAAAGTTTTCTTGATAGAGGAACTTTGCGATCGAGCATTTACACAGATTTACCAAATTGAGTTATTAGTATATGTAAACAAGAGACCACGCAAAGCGTGGTCTCTTGTTTACAATTTTATAGCTTCTCTTTAAAAGGATATACCTTCACATATTCCAATAAACCGAGTGGAGTTGAAAACTCTACGATCGCCTCAGGAGAAGGTTGCTTATCAAGATTGATCGACTTAATGCGCCCTACAGGAATATTTTCAGGAAACAGGGTACTAAACTGCGAAGTATGGATAATGTCACCAACCTTTGCATCGGGATCTCGCTCAAAAAATTCGAGTATGGCAGTATTTTGGCTTTGTCCCTTGAGCATTCCACTAAAGCGACTACGACTAACCACCACCCCGACCTGACTATTAGGATCGCTGACCAACAAAATTTGACTACTATGGGGAGAAACATGGGTAACTCGACCAACTAATCCACCAGGGGCAACCACAACAGCACCTGCGGCAATCCCATCATTGCTACCCTTACCAATTAGGATCTGATTCCACCAAGAGTCTGCCCCACGACCAATCACAGTTGCCCAAATACTAGGATCGTTAGGACTGACTTTTACCTTCAATAGTTCTTTCATGCGGAGATTCTGAGACTCTAGCTCAGTCAAGCGATAACGCAATTCTCGCACTTCAGCATCTTGTAACAACTCTTGCTTCGATATGCTGGACTGAAAAGGACGACTGAGAAACTGATAAGTTTCCATAATCGCCACACCCTGAGTCTGGCGGATAAACCAAGCTAAGCCAATGCCAGCAGTAACAACAACAGTTTGAAAGCTATATCGCTCCCACCAACTACGGATTGAGTCCATGAAAAATTTACCTATAAACTTTTCAAGCGGCTGGTTAATACACGACCTAGATTCTTGTAGTCTTCTAATACACGACCTGCCCCGATAACCACACAGTTAAGTGGCGCAGGGGCAATATGCGTAACGATTCCTGTTTCATGACTGATGAGGGTATCAATGCCATTGAGCATTGCGCCACCACCAGCTAGCATGATGCCGCGATCGATAATATCGGCTGCGAGTTCAGGAGGAGTACGCTCTAGGGTACGTTTTACCGCTTCAATAATTACTGATAGTGGCTCACTCATACTTTCACGAATCTCTGAAGATTTCACAGTGACTGTACGAGGTAAACCTGACAATAGGTGTAAGCCTCTTACTTCCATCGAAGTTTCTTCTTTGATCGGATAAGCAGATCCAATTTTGATTTTAATTTCTTCAGAAGTACGTTCCCCGACAACGAGGTTATGCACAGTTTTCATGTACTTCATGATCGCTTCGCTGAGTTCGTCACCTGCAACACGCACAGATTCACTCAGGACAATGCCTTGTAAACTCATAACCGCAACTTCGGTAGTACCGCCACCAATATCGATGATCATGTTGCCTGTTGCTTCAGTTACAGGTAGCCCTGCGCCGATCGCGGCAGCAATGGGTTCATCGATGGGGTAAACTTCACTAGCTCCAGCACGACGCGCTGCATCCATGACGGCACGCCATTCTACACCTGTAACGCCGCTTGGAATACCGATCGCAATTCGTGGATTAAAAACACCTTTTTTGACTTTTTGAATGAAGGAACGGAGCATTAGCTCAGCAGAGTCAAAGTCAGCAATCACACCATCCTTGAGAGGACGCACAGCAATGATGTCCCCTGGGGTGCGCCCAATCATCTTATTGGCTTCATCTCCAACTGCATAGGCGGTCTTGTCTCGTTGGTCGATCGCAACCACAGATGGCTCTTGCAAAACGATACCTTCACCAGACACATAAATAAGTGTGTTGGCAGTACCGAGATCAATACCGATGTCTTTCGTAAAATGGCGTAAAAAACCCACAGCAAACTCTTCCAGTGGTCAAACTAGCTATACCGCCTTAACATTTTATTACGATTGTTGTCACTTAGTCTACCCTTCTTAACTATTCCGAAAGTCTTATGTTTGCAAAAACAACAAGAGATGGGCGGTGCGAAGCGCCGCCCATCTCTTGTCCGCGACATTACGCGACATTAAAGTTTGCGATATGATTAGTATCATTAAAGACTTGTAACAATTGATAATTATCCAATGAGTGATTGGCTAGAACATACCGTCCAAACTGAAGTTGCGATTCCTGTCGAATACGCATGGTCGTTGTGGTCAGACTTGCGAGCAATGCCCCGTTGGATGAAGTGGATTGACTCTGTAGTAATTACAGAAGACCCTGAAATATCAGCTTGGAAGCTTGGCACAAACGGCTTAACTTTTACTTGGAAATCTCGGATTCTTAAGCAAATTCCCAATCAAATTATGCAATGGGAGTCAATTGGCGGCTTACCTAATCGGGGAGCCGTGCGCTTTTATGGTCGCCCCAATAATGTAACCATCGTGAAATTAAGTATTGCTTACGTGATGCCTGCGATCGGGCAGCTTATGGACAATTTGTTTTTAGGAAAACTAGTGGAATCAACTCTACAAGAAGATTTAGAGAGATTTCGCGTTTATGCCCAAGCAGATTTTGCAAAGGACTAAAAATAGAGTCGGCGCAAAGCGCCGACTCTATTTTTAAAGTATCGATTTAAAAGATCGATCGCTGACCTTCAGGACTGACCCCTATAATCGTGAGTTGGCAGTCTAGCACCGAGAATCCGTACTTATCAGCTACTTTTTTGCTAATCGTGAGAATCTGATCATTTTTGAACTCGATCACACGATTGGTTTTGACGCAGACCAAATGGTGGTGATGATGTGGCTTGGGCTGATTGATTTCATAATGTTTATGATCTTCGGTAAGTTCTAGCTCACGCAAAATCCCCATGCGTGCCATCATTTTGACAGTACGGTAAATTGTCGAAAGGCTAATATTTTCCCCTTGCTCCTTAAGACGCTCGTATAAATCTTCAGCACTAAGATGCTGACCTTCGGGCAAGGTTTGAAATGTATTTAAAATTACCTCTCGTTGCGGGGTCATGCGGCAACCCTTAGAGTTGAGTTCAGCCTTGAGTGATTCAGGTGAATAGGTGGTCTCCGCAGAAGTCATGGCATTATCAATAACGCTAGCTTCTTGAGAATAACATAAAAGGCATATAGCATTTTTCAATCTATTGATAGCGGCGCGAAGCGCCGCTATCAATCTTTTGGGTTTTGATCCTCACTCGGCGATACTTTTGTGCTATGGTTAGCAACCTGTCTCAATCTAAAAAACTATTAAGCCATGACATCGTTGCCCCGTGCGATTATTCATCGTAAAAAAGTCGATGCGGTTCAGCGTTTTCATCCTTGGATTTTTTCGGGGGCGATCGCCAAAATTCAAGGTGAAGTCCATGATGGCGATCTAGTTGAAGCCTATAGTGAAGATGGCAAGTTTTTAGCGATCGGTCTATGGGGCATGGGCAGTATTGCGATCAAAGTTTTGTCTTTTCAGCAAGTAGAGACAATTCAACAGTTATTAAGCGATCGCCTCAAGCAAGCTTTTACGCTGAGAAAACAACTGGGGTTAATCGACAATCCAGATACTAATTGCTATCGGTTGATTAATTCGGAAGGGGATGGTTTAGCAGGTTTAATCATTGATGTGTATGGTAGTACGGCAGTTTTACAATGCCACTCTTTGGGAACCTATCGCTATCGTCAGGAAATTGCGGAAATACTTAAAGATATCTATGGCGATCGCCTACAAGCAGTTTATGACAAAAGCTCAGCCACTCTTTCTCGCAAATCACAAACCCAGTCTCAGGATGGGCTATTGATCGGTGAAAAATCAAATGATAGTGCCGAAGTTTTAGAATATGGGCATCGCTTTATAGTTGATTGGGAGAGAGGACAAAAGACAGGCTTTTTCTTAGATCAACGCGAAAATCGGCGCTTGTTTGGCAAGTATGCAACAGGCAAAAAAGTTTTAAATACCTTCTGCTATTCAGGCGGATTTTCAGTTTATGCAGTGGCGGCAGGGGCGCAGGAAGTGCATTCAATTGATAGCTCTGTGAAGGCGATGGAATGGACAGATCGCAATATTGCGGCAAATTTTGATGCTGAGCGGCAGGCGACCCATACTTCCTTTACAGGCGATGTGTTTGATTTTCTGAAGCAATGCGATCGCGACTACGATGCGATCGTGCTTGATCCACCTGCGTTTGCCAAGAGTCTATCGGCACGACATTCGGCGATGCAAGCTTATAAGCGCTTGAATTTACAGGCAATGTCTAAGTTAAAAAGCGGTGGTTTATTATTTACGTTCTCCTGTTCACAGGTGGTAAATGTAGAGAACTTTACAGGGGCAGTCACCGCAGCAGCGATCGAGTCAGGACGCACCATTCAAGTTTTACATCATCTAACCCATCCACCTGATCATCCTACCAGTATTTTTCATCCTGAAGGTTCATATCTCAAGGGCTTAGTCTTGAGTGTTGTATAGCCTAGAGTGGCGGTGCGAAGCGCCGCCACTCATCTATTAGGATTTTGTACAGCGTACAGTAGATAGAAGTCCATATTCTAAGCCTTCGACAAGGGCTTTGCACGAAGCATCAATAATATTGTTGGATACACCAGCCGTTGACCAGCGTCTTTTACCATTGCTGAATTCAATCAATACTCTCGTAGTTGCCTGAGTACCTGAGTCGCTATTGAGAATCCGTACTTTGTAATCAGTGAGATAGAAATTCGCAATTTCAGGATAGAAGTTAATCAAGGCTTTACGAAGGGCAAGATCGAGGGCAGCAACAGGTCCATTACCTTCGGCGGCAGTGAGATGTTCTTCATCTTTGACGATCACTTTGACAGTGGCTTGAGAATTTACGCCTCCATCAATATGGGTTGCATCAGTGGTGCAGTACACGTGGAAACTGCTAATCGCAAAAAACTTAGGGCGATCGCCTAGTGCCTCGCGTACTAGCAATTCAAAACTTGCTTCTGCCGACTCAAATTGATAACCGAGTTGTTCTAGTTCTTTAGTCTTTTGCAAAATTTGCCGACAAGCGGAATCCTCTTTGCGAAGACAAATACCGAAGGTTTCGACTTTCGAGATCACATTGCTGAGTCCTGCTTGCTCAGAGATGACAATGCGGCGGTTATTGCCAATACTTTCAGGAGTAATATGCTCGTAGGTGAGAGGATTGCGCTGCACTGCACTGACATGGATACCTCCCTTATGGGCAAAGGCGGAAGCACCGACAAAGGGCGCATGGTCGTCGGGGGCAAGATTAACGATTTCACTAACTTGACGGGAAACTTCGGTGAGTTGCGGTAGTTTTTCGGGCGCAATACATTCATAACCCATTTTCAGTTGCAGATTGGGAATCACAGTGCAGAGATTGGCATTTCCACAGCGTTCACCATAGCCATTAATTGTGCCTTGTACCATCGTTGCGCCATGCTGAACAGAGGCGATCGCATTGGCAACGGCTAAACCTGCATCGTTATGGGTATGAATGCCAATTTGCGGTAATTCCCCATTGCTCCATTGACTGAGCGAGTGATAGACAACCTTCGTAATCTTGGCAATCTCATCGGGCAATGTACCGCCATTGGTATCACAAAGGACGAACCATTCGGCTCCTGCATCAAAGGCGGCTTTTAAGGTTTGGAGGGCATAGTCGGGATTGTTTTTATAGCCATCAAACCAATGTTCAGCATCATAGATGACGCGGCGATCGCAACTTTTGAGATAGGCGATCGTATCACTGATCATCGCCAGATTTTCTTCAAGCGTTGTTCGCAAACCCTCAATCACATGAAGATCCCAAGATTTGCCAAAAATGGTAATCCATTTAGTTTCAGCCGCGATTATAGGTACAAGCATTGGATCATCCTGAGCTTTGATCCCTGCGCGTCTCGTGGAACAAAAAACCACTAGTTCGGCATTACTAAGACGATATTCTTGCATTCGCCGAAAAAATTCGCCATCCTTAGGATTCGCACCTGCCCAGCCACCTTCGATAAAGGCGACTCCCATGCGATCAAGGCGATCGGCAATTCGCACTTTATCTTCCACTGACAGTGACAAACCTTCGCGCTGTGTACCATCACGAAGCGTCGTGTCGTAAATCAAGATGTTTTGATTTCCCATCTTTAGTCCTAAAACTTTTATCTAAACCGATTTTCATCGCGCAAATTGTTGCTTATTTACCCATAGCCTTAACTAGGAAAATGCCACCAAAGTACAAAAGCCCCACTGCTCCCGCTAGCAAACTTTGAGTCATGGGATCGGTGGATGGCGTTAGCACTGCGCCAAGAATCACTGCCCCAAGCACCACATAGCGCCAACCCGCCAGCATTCTCTTAGAGTTGACAATGCCTGTCATTGCCAATAAAGCCTGAATCACAGGAATCTGAAAGGCTAACCCTGTACTAAATAGTAGTAATAAAACAAACTCGAAATAGCGATCGATTGACCAAAACTGCTCGACGACATCACCGCCATAGCTAATGAAGAAATTGAGGGCGGCGGGGATCAGTAACTCGTAAGCAAATACAATTCCTAAAACAAACAAAATGCTAGAGCCAAACACAATTGGCGCGATCGCTCGTTTTTCTTTGCGAGTGAGTCCCGGTAAGATAAATCGCACAATTTGATACAAAATCGCAGGGCTAGCAACTAGTAAACCACTGTAACCAGCGACCTTGATCGATACAAAAAAGTATTCCCCTGGTGCAAGCTGCAAAAATTTCACTCCTTGAGCAGGAATTTCCAATAACGCCACAATTTTATTAACTACGGCAAAGCAGCCAATGATGCCAACAAAGATCGCAATTAAGGCGTAGAAAATCCGCGATCGCAGTTCCTCTAAATGGTCAAATAGAGACATCTCCACATCATCAATTGCTTCTTCAGGCTCGTTGTCAACAACTGGGGGATCAATAGGGCTATCAACCACAGCGATCGCTGCATCATTATTGACTGGATTTACTAGCTCAATAGCTTGCTCATCCGAAACATCCTTTGGTTGATCTGCTTCACTTACCGTCTCTAGCATGGTGTCGTTACTTAACCCAATTGTTTAACAAACTATCAAATAATCGAACTATATCGCTACTATAGCAACCAAAATCAGCAAAATTCCAAAAGCAGAGATAGAGCTAAGTGCTACTTGCACTTTTTACAGCGCTTTGCGCTCAAACCGAAACAAAAGAATTTTCATGAAAATTCTTTTGTTTCGGTTGATTTGCAAGTGATTTATATAGCTGTAGCCTATCATGTCAAAACCCAAAAGAGAGTGGCGGCGCAAAGCACCACCACTCTCTTTTAGTGATGTGCGACGAATCCTCTTACTAGTAAAAGATTAGGGGGGCGGCGCGAAGCGCCGCCCCCCTAATTCTTGGTTTTTAATGTCTATTTTGATAGTGGGAAGGGGGTATCACTAATGATTTGGGAAAGAATATGTAAACTTTCTGACATTTAACCGCAAGGCTTAGATAGTAATGTTAGTCTGAGTATAACTTTGGGTAGATACATCATGTTGCCGTTCATCATGTAAAAACTATATAAAATTTCAGGAAAACTCAAAATGGCTTCATCCAAAATCTGGGGTTTATTAGCAATTTCAGGTAGTGTATTCGCTTCAAATATTGATTATCTCAATGCCCAAATCCAAATGGGGGGCGGTCAATCCAATGCATTATCACCTGCTCAGCAAATTTTAGTAGATATGCAACAAAGTAATGCACCTGCTGTGGGTGGGGGAAGTATGCATTTACTGCGCTTCACAGGTAATAATGTTTCGTTTGCTCCCTTAGAAGGTTTAGACCGATTGTTCAATTGGCAACCTTCTGAAGATACAGGCATGACGGCTGAAAAAACTATGGGCGATCGCGTTGAGAAGTTTAAACGCAATCAGCGTCAGCAGATAGTTTCTGATAGCCAAATGTTTGAAGCGATCAATCGCATTAATAGCAACAACTAACAGCAGTTTTCTGATAAATAAAAAAGGGCGCAATGCGCCCTTTTTTATTTATAGCAGCGATTGTATTCCCGCCTTCGGCGGGAATACAATCGCTGCTATAAGATAACCTTCTATTAATGTTCGTGGGTTATGATTAATATTTTTGCAAACATACCAGTTTGAGAAAGTGAATAAAGAATGCGATCGCTTGCTGCACTCATCAAAAACGCCTTACTTGACCTAGGTATTAAAGTAAATGTCACGCTCAGGCAAAAGCATCAAGAATTACATATTTTATTGGAGTCTACTTATTTTGGCGATCGCCAATTGTTAGTGGAGGCGATCGCTAAATGTTGTCATGATTTTGATTATCGTGATATCAAAACAGCACGAATTTATGCATTTTGGTTTGGGCAGCCCTTACCGCAATGGATCGAAAAAATTGAATTTGCCGTTGATGAGGTTGCCATAGATTTTGCGCAAAAAGAACCTCAATCTGAGAATTTAGCTGTCAATAAGGAAAGCACAATTTGCGATCGCTTCATTGTCTGTGGATTGGGGAGCCTCGGACAGCATTCTGTATTTAACTTAAAAAAGTTTGCCTATCGAGAATATGAAGTCAAAATTTGTGCGATCGACAAGGTACAGCCAGAGATTATGGAGTTTGATAATTTTTCAGAACTTCTGGATCAAGCAATTATTTTGGGAGATTGTCGTCGTTCAGAAGTTTTGATTAAGGCAGGAATTGATAATTGTCGGGCGATCCTACTAGTTACTAGCAATGAGAATGTGAATATCGAAACTGCGATCGCTGCCCGTCGCCTCAATCCTAACGTGCATATTGTCGTGCGATCTTCCCGCCAAAATCTCAACCAATTACTAAAAGAGCAACTAGGAAACTTTGTCGCCCTCGATCCTGTCGATCTGCCTGCGGCAGCCTTTGCTGTAGCAGGATTAGGTGAAGGCACATTAGGATTGTTTCAACTAGGCGATCGCAAATTACGAGTAGTGGAATGCACAGTGGAAGCAGATAGCTATCGATTTTTGCGAACTCCCGCCTATCTACTCCACAAAAAGCATTCTCGCCTACTGAGTATTGCTGATCCCAACTCCGATC
Organism: uncultured cyanobacterium; assembly: GCA_963703315.1. Lineage (GTDB taxonomy): Bacteria > Cyanobacteriota > Cyanobacteriia > Pseudanabaenales > Pseudanabaenaceae > Pseudanabaena. The sequence goes on from OY969811.1 coordinate 2,145,070, forward strand.
GCCTTTTCTTTCAATGGCAACCTGATCTGCTGATTGAAGTTGGAGAGAAAATAGCCTTTATTGAATATGTTGAGAATGATTTTACAGCGACTAGCCGCTATTCTCCCCTACCAGAACATCCTATTGATGATCATCCTTCCGCATTTCAAAGACTGGCTCAACTAGTACAGCAAATTACAGGTTCAGGATTTTGGAAGTCTAAATGGCATCAGCTTAGCTCTTGGTTTCAAGCAGTGCGATCGCGCCGACTTGTTCTCTGGGGCATTATTACCGCAATTATCCTTTGGGGAATTAGCTCTATCATTTTATTCCTGAATGTGCCGAACCTTTCATGGCAAAAGGCTATTTCCACAAGTATGATCTTGCTACTAGGCGGATTTGGTGATGTATTTGGTGGACTGGGTGAAGATCAAGTTCCTTTATGGGTAATGATATTTTGCCTATTGGTTACTTTGATTAGCCTATTGTTTGTATTGGGAGTTTTGGGACTAATCGCTGACAGCATTCTCAGTGCTAAGTTTGAATTTTTTAAGCGATCGCTACCCTTGCCCACTCGCGATCATATTGTCCTGATTGGATTTGGCAGACTCGGACAGAGAATTGCCGATCTACTATTTAAGTTGCAACTTCCATTTGTAATCGTCAGCGAAAATCCCCATGACTGTGATCTGGCGGACAAAGTACCTTGGGTCACTGGCAATATTATTGAAGAATTATCGAAGACTAATCTGGCTAGAGCGAAGAGTGTTCTTTCTGTTACCGATGATCAGATGCTGAATCTCGAAGCCGCCTTGCTAGCCCGTGATGCTGCCCAAAAGATTAATCGCCAGATGAATCTCGCGATCCGTACCTACGATCGCTACTTTAGCGAAAATCTAGCCGAACTTCTCCCCAGTTCTCAATCATTGTGCGCCTATGCCCTGTCGGCTGAAGCCTTTGCAGGAGCAGCTTTTGGCGAAAATATGTTGAGTCTATTTCGCCTCAATCAACGCACGGTCTTAGTCGCTGAATATGTCATTGCTGAGAACGATACTTTAATTGGGAAAAATCTTTCGCAAATTGCCTATGGTTATACCGTTGTGCCAGTGTATTTAAAAACGGCACAACCAAAAGCTGATGGACATAGTGAGTTCTATATGCCATCCGATGATGAGGTGATGAAGGTAGGCGATCGCCTGACGATTTTAGCTTCCATTTCAGGACTACGGCGCATTGAGTTGGGCAATCTGCATTCACCCAAACGTTGGCAATTACGCGCTAAGCCGCCTCTAAACTCTAGTGTGTTACTTGATGCTGGCAACAAGCTTAAAAATATTTCAGGTTGCGATCTCGAACTTGCCCGCCGATTTATGCAAAGTCTCCCTGCGGCGATCGAGCTTCCTATGTATGACCCGCAAGCCTATCGCTTAGGACAAGCTCTAATGAGACTCCTGCCAATCAAGATTTATCCTTTATAGCTGATCGCCTTTTGCAAAACAACGAGTGACGGCGCTTCGCGTCGTCACTCGTTGTTATAACGAAAAGAGAGTCGCGCCGCGACTCTCTTTTCGTTATAACCAACTACCAATGAGGACAAAGGAAGACCAGAAGTAGGGATGTTTGATATTTGTGAGAAGGCTATTTGGGGGTAGAGAAACTACTGGCAGATTGGGAATACCAATAATTTTGTTATTCTTAATCTCTACTTCACCTTTTAAAATTGCCAATTGAGCCTTTTGTAAGGCGATCGCTTTACTCGGTGCATCTTTAAAACGACTATAAAAACTCAGCATTAAAGGAACAGTACCCGCATCACTAACTTGCCAAAGAGAAGCTAAAACACTATTAGCACCTGAATTTACAGCTAGTCCTCCAAGACCAAGATTATTACCCACTGCGGTTTGACAAGCACTCAATGTTAACATTTCCACATTGAGGTTAAGAGCGGGAATTTGTTTAATATTGATGCGTTCATTGTAAAGTTGAATGAATGTACTATCAGCTTTGCTACTTACAAACTGGGCATGAGTTGCAAAATGGATAATTCCATACTTCTTTTTCTGTCTCTGCAATTTGATGTTCTCAACTGTAAAAGCTTCATTCAAAAAAGCATCACCACTGAGTAAAGCTGGTTTTTGCATATTGCCAACGAGATTTTGGATCTCAGTACCTACCGCAGGTAATGCTGCAAATCCTTGCACAGCATCAGTTAACCCCATCGCTAATACTTGATTATTTGTGCGATCGCGGTTTTCTAGCTGCACTAACTGAAAACTAGGTACACTAGCGATCGCATATCTCTCAATTAGAAACTGTTTACCATCATGGAGTACTCCCACTGGAATCACCCGCAAATCTCCATCCATGACAAAAACGAGAGTGCTAATTTTTTGAGATTGGAGTACTGTATCAATCGGTTTAATGAGCCAATTGTAGAGTTTTTGAGCCTCATCAAGATAGTCATCACTCTTTTGATCGAGTAGATTAGCTCGAAATTCAGCTATGACTGGAATGAGAATGTCTTTGGGACTATTGGCAACCTTTTTATGAATGATTTTTCCATCTGGAAATACAACGGATATCTCTAGCCGATCGCCTTGCATGACAGGATAAACTAGTGCAGTCTGACTGCCTGTGAGTTTGGAAATCCTAGCTAATTGGGGTGCTGGTGCTTGGTCTAAAGGTGTTAAAGTTCTCTCTGTAAAAGCTTCTAGTTCAGAAATATAACGAGATTCAATTCTAGAAATTATCTCTAGTTCTTGATTACAATTAACAGTACAGCTTGGCAGTGGAGGTATTGGCTTAGTACAGTTAGTAATACATTCTATCGTGGGCGTGGGTGTTGGCGTTGGCGTTGGCGTTGGCGTTGGTGTCGGTGTTGTCGCTACATATTCAAAAGCACCGATATCGCGAATACCATTAGCAGCCGTACCAATTTGGTCGGTTGTGGTTGGAGTTGCTCCCCCTGCGGTGCTACTAGCATTAATGGCAATGCTTCCAGTCGTAAGGGCAAAGGTCTGAGTAGCACCGCCATTATTCGCAAGAGTAGTATTAATCACCGTATTAGCTGCACCAGTTGGCACAATGGGAGTTCCCCCCGTAAATGAACCACTAATTCCATTTGATCCATTCGTGCCAATAATATTTGCGCCTGTAAAGTTGAAAGTACCGAAATTTGAAATTTCTTGTCCAGTTGATGCAGTGTTCCCAATTACAATGCTATTGGAAATCGTAGCATTGCTACTAGCTAAGTTGAGAATAGCACCACCAAAATTTGTTGCCGAATTGCCAAATAAGGTGCTGTTAGCCATTGTCCATGTTCCATTACTGCCATAAATAGCGCCTCCATTATTTGCTGCATTGCTAGCAAAAGTACTGTTGGAAATCGCAGACGATGCTGTATTGTTAGCGATCGCACCGCCACTGTTAGTTGCTGAATTCCCAGAAAAAGTGCTGCTAGAGATGGTTGCGGTTCCATTATCGTTAGCAAATGCACCGCCAATATTTAGTGATGAATTCCCAGAGAAAGTACTGTTGCTGATTGTGGCTGTACCCGTCTGATTGGCGATCGCACCACCACTATTGGTTGCCGAATTTCCAGAAAAAGTGCTATTGGCGATCGCCGCATTGATATTATTGATGTAAATAGCGCCGCCATTTGTTGCCGAGTTGTTAGAGAAAGTACTATTGGCGATCGTGAGTGTTCCATTAGATGTGTTAATAGCACCGCCCCGAAAGCTTGCCGAATTATTAGAGAAAGTGCTGTTGGTAATGGTGACCACACCACTGCTTGATATAGCACCACCGCTACTTAGTGAAGAATTTCCAGAGAAATTGCTGTTGTTGATATTGATGACTGAGCCTGTATTCAGCAATATGCCCCCACCATTATTTGAATCAGAATATCCATTAGCCACAGTCAAATTATTCATATTGACAACGCTGTTTGTGACATTCCCAATGTTAAAAATTTGAAAAGCATTGTTGCCGCTAACTGTTGTATTTGCTGCCCCTACACCATTCAGGGTGAGATTTTTATTGATAGTAATTGTTGAGCCTAACGTATAGGTTGCTGCTGCCAGATTAACCGTTCCACCAATCGCTACAGCATCTAAACCGTTCTGCACCTTCCCCCCAGCACCAACATTCACAGTCGTCGCAGTCCCTGACAATACACCTCCAGTAAAGAGAATAATCGGCGCATTAAGATTAGTTGTCGGTGCTGTCAGTGTCAAATTACTTGGCAAAAAATTGCCACTCGCATCGATCGCCGCATTAACTGTTATCGAATTTGTGGCAGTCAAATTGACATTAGTAGAATAGAGCGCAGCCACAATCGTTGAGCTATCGATGGTGCTATCACCCGTACTGTTATCCCCAAACATATCAATCGAACCCGTTCCACCACTTCCCACGACTGTTAAATCCGTCGGATCAAGTAGCCAAGTTCCAAAAGTACCTTGCAGAGCCGAAGTATTTACGGATGCAGTATTGCCAATAGAGAGATTAATTTTGCCAGAAGTCTCAACTAAGCCCCCATTACCACTCAGAGAGCCACCCTTTGCGGAGATCGTACCATCGAAAGCAGTCGTACCATCCGACCAGACAATGACTTTACCGCCATTACCCGTCGTCAAAGCATCAGCATAAATAGAGCTGTTAGCATTAACCGTCGTAAATATAGACGTAGGCGTAGTGCCAGTACCTTGATAGTCTCCACCAATCAAAACTGTGCCGCCGCCATTAGTTCCAGACGCATTAATATTGGCATTGACTAAACTGACATCATTTCCCAAAACTTGGACATTACCACCGTTATTACCTGAAGTATCCAAGTTTCCCGAAGCGATCGCGGTTCCTGCGGACTTACCCGTAAGTAAACTCGGTAAATTTACCCCCTGTAACACTGGCGCATTCCCCAGAGCTTGTTGATCCGCGATCGGTAATTCCAGACTAAGGACATTGCCCTCATTGGTGATTTTGATAAATTTGTTGTCAGGTGTGGCGGCGATCGTGATTTTGCCTGACGATGCAGCGATCGTGCCTGTGTTTACAACCATGCCCCCAACGAGAGTGACACTTTTGCCAGTATTGACACTCAGATTTCCCTGATTCAGGATTACACCAGATGTTGAGCCGAAACTTGGCAAAGTGCTAGTAAAACCATAGCCATTAATATTTCCAGTCAATTGACTAATATCATTAACATTGCTGTTGATACCAAACCAGCCATTTCCTACTTGAATCCCTGTTGCTGTCGTTGCCGAGAAATTGGCTGGTACATTTAAACTTGCATTAGCTCCAAAGATGATTCCCGCAGGGTTCAGAATAAACAGATTAGAATTTCCCCCTGTCACTTGGATTAATCCATTGATTACAGAAGCTTCCCCTCCAGTAACACGAGTTAAAATATTCTGAACGCTGGGATTGCTCAGAAAGTTAGCAATTTCTCCTGCTGATAGTCCTAGTTTTTGCAAGCTATGGAATAAGTTTGTACCTGCTTGAGTCCCACCAGAAATATTGTATTGATTCCCTATTTGATTAACATTTGTATTTAGTCCATCATTGGCAGGCGTAATGTTTTGAGCAACGACACTATTCGCTGAAATCAATGTAAATGATGCAAGAATAAACCTGAGAGAATGCTTTACAATCATTGGTTTTTGCAGGATAAATTTCAGTTATAACTACCGCCATTTGCATCAGGATACTATAGCGGTAGCCAGTTAAGTATAGCTGTCGCGATTTGTACTAGGACAAATGAAGGGCAAGGTGTGGCGCTTCGCGCCGCATCTTGCTCGATCCTAATAAAACTGGCGACAGCTATATTAATTTTCAATCAACTTTTATAGTCATCAATACTCTGTCAAGTTATCTTAAAGATTAGAGTATGTTGCTTGGCAGTATAACTCTAAGTGTCAATTTATTGAGGTTTTACAAATTTTGATTACAGCTACACCGTCAAGCTTTGTCACCTCTGATTTTCCCGCCATCTGCGGTAACGAAGAAGTAATTCAACTTGCTGTCCAAGAAGATGCCCCTGTCTTTCTAGATCATCAGAATCTCTGCCTCGAAGAGATTACTTCTGCTTTTGCTTGTGCTTTGCATATGCATCAACCTACGATTCCCGCAGGAGCAAATGGAGCGCTAATTTGTAACCTTCAGAATATGTTTGAACATCAAGGTGAAGGTGATAATCATAACGCTTCTGTATTTGCGTGGTGCTATAGCCGTATGGGTGACTTCATTCCGCAGCTAGTTGCACAGGGGAGCAATCCTCGGATTATGTTGGACTATTCGGGCAATTTGCTTTGGGGCTTGCAGCAGATGCAACGCCATGACATTTTGGATAATCTCAAACGGATTACCTGCGATCGCCAATATCAGCCCTATGTCGAATGGCTAGGAACAATGTGGAGTCATGCCGTGATTCCATCTACTCCCATTCCTGATATTAAGTTACATATTCAAGCATGGCAAAGTCATTTTGCTTCGATATTTGGAATTGATGCCCTCAAGCGCGTTAAAGGTTTTTCACCCCCTGAGATGCATCTTCCCAATCATCCTGATACCCTCTATGAATATATCAAAGCGCTCAAAGAATGTGGTTATCGTTGGCTGATGGTGCAGGAGCATTCTGTAGAATGTCTAGATGGTTCAGGATTAACTCAAGATCAGAAATATATACCAAATCGTTTAGTGGCAAGGAATTCTCAGGGTGAATCCATTAGTATCACAGCGCTGATTAAAACTCAAGGCTCTGATACCAAACTTGTTGCCCAGATGCAGCCTTACCATGAGGCAAAGGGTCGTGGCAGACAGATGCTTGGTAATATCTCTGTACCTTCGCTAGTTACCCAAATTGCCGATGGAGAGAATGGCGGTGTAATGATGAATGAATTCCCCCGTGATTATCCTTTAGTTTGGGATCAGCTTAAAAATAATGGTCGTGGCACTTCAGGAGTGGTCGGGCTAAATGGAACTGAGTATTTAGAACTAATTGAAGCGGCAGGTGTCAGTCCGCTCGATTATCCTGAAGTTCAGGCAGTGCAACAACACAAAGTGTGGAATAAGATTGATCAAATGGGCGATCGCCAAAATCTCAATCCTGCTGCTGTAGAACAGGCAATTAAGGAACTCAAAGCGAATGACCATCAATTTCACATGGATGGAGCGTCATGGACAAATAGTATGAGTTGGGTCAATGGTTATGAAAATGTATTAGAACCAATGAACCAACTCAGTGCCAAGTTCCATGAAAAATATGATGCGTTGGTAGCGCAAGATCCTGCGACTACTAAGCGATCGGACTATCAGCAAGCCTTGCTTTACAATCTCCTCGTCCAAACTAGTTGCTTCCGTTATTGGGGACAGGGAACTTGGACAGACTATGCCCGCGAACTCTATCGGCGCGGTGAAGCTTTGTAGTTCTCTTTGTAATCCAAAGTCGGCATTTAGTGCCGACTACTAGGTGAACTGGTTTCTGTAGTTTTGCAGTCTTAAGATATTTTTTCTTAGACTATTTTGTTTTTTCAGAATTTCCTGTCTGTGGAGTTAATAGCCTTTTATTTTTATAACTGATGACATATCCTAGAATCATATAAATCATATAACTGATGTATAGAAAAGTGTAAATGAATAAAAGAAAAGATGCCAGATCCTTGCTACTCATTTCAGTGTGCCACTATATATATGGTGGTATGTTTCTAGTGCTTTGTATGGCAATCGTTTTATTGAATTTAGATGGCATAAAAAGCATGATTGATGCAATACCCAAAACAACGACAGTATTAATTTTCTTGGGTATTTTATTAATTATTCTTTTAACTTTCTCTATTTGTTTAATCACATCAGGCTATTTCATATACAAAAGAAAACGCTATCAATTTAGTTGGAATGTTGCACAGATGTTGATCGCCGTTTTCCCTTGGGGGACAATATTAGGATTTTTTACTCTTTATGTCCTATCAAAGGAATCTACAAAGTCTTTGTATGAAATAAAGAGACAATAGAACATTAATCTTGGCAAAATTTCCCTAGAATCCTATGCGATCGCGGCACTGGTCATTTAGTGAGGGATAAGTGCTGAAATGCACATTTCATGCCGACAAAAAGACGTAAACACGTCGATCAAGATTTAGCTGACCAGTGCTGATTTGCCAATTGATGCAATTTGTGAAAATGTTGCGTCAAATGTCGAACAGGCGATCGCTTGTTCTGCCAAATCAGGGCTTACGCAAAAGAACGAAATGTAGGGGCTTAGCATTTGTGCCACAATCTAAAAAAACACCACAGAAATCTCGATCCACAAATGCTAAGCCCTCTGTGCTTATCCCTGAGTTGCAAGGTTTGGGGTAGACAAAGCGCTAATATCTTCACAGATGACAAGGTATATCTATGAGCCGTTATCCTAAACGCGATCGCCTGATTGAAAAGCCAGAACAAATATCGCGTGACTCGACGCAAGAGCGCATTGAGATGTTTTTTTGCTTAATGCCAGTTTTCGGGCTGATCCCCTCGGCGATCGCTTTGGTGCGTCAGAGAAGTAGTCGTAAAGTACGCGATGTTAGCCAAGTGGCGATCGCTTTGATGATTACTTGGGCGATCGCCTATAGCTCGATGGGCAGTACAGATGGTGTGCAAGTTACTACCGAATTACTTAAAGCATCCTTAAGTTCAGGCTACTTTGCTGTTTGTATGTATTTGATGTATCGGTTATACCGCCATCAGGCGATCGCTTTGCCTTGGTTGAGTAGCATTTTAGAAAGTAAAGAATCGCGATCGGCAAAACGTGATCAAAAGCCTGATAATTAAAACCTGTTTACACAAATCGATGATTAGTAATGCTTGGCATTGTTAATCATCGCCAGACTTAAATTTCAGGAGGATAATTTTATGGCTTTACAAAATGGTAGACGTGCGGCTGGAGGTTTTATCAAAGACTTTCAGGCTTTTATCTTAAAAGGCAATGTGATCGATCTCGCGGTTGCGGTCATCATTGGTGGTGCATTCGGTAAAATTGTCACTTCTTTAATTGAGGACATCATCACGCCTGTATTGCTAAATCCTGCACTTAAAGCTGCCAATGTTGAGGATCTAGCCAAGCTCCAATTTAATGGTGTCAAGTACGGTGTGTTTCTTGCCGCCGTAATTAATTTTCTAGTGATCGCCTTTGTGATCTTCTTGATTATTCGTTCCTTTGAAGCGGCAAAGCGCAAAGAAAAGCGTGAAGAAGAGGCAACCCCTGAGGTTAAGCCCGATCCTCAAGAACGCTTGACTCTAGCGGTTGAACGCTTAGCCGAAGTGATGGAATCCAAATAGAATATATGGGGGTGCTTAGGGACTAAAGAACCGATTTTTAGAAGCGCGGCTTCGCCGTACTTCTAAAAATAAGTCGCAAAAACCTTAGCACCCATATTATTTGATTGAGAAAGATACCTCTAGACTGCTTGCAAATCATGCCATTTAGACAATTCACTAATAAATTTCATCGCGCTGTATTGATATCTCTTACGACTTTAGGAATTGCTATTGGTCTCAATGCTTGCGTTAGTCCTAATAATAATCAAAAACCTGAAGAAGCGAAATCACCTGTTCCAATTTTTTTGTTTATGCAAGCTTCTCCTGATGGTAAGACGATTGAGGGAATTGTCCCGTCAGATCTAGTGGAACAATTTGGTAGCTTAGATCGGGTCATTCAATCGATCCCTGTGGGGAGTAAGTTTTCCTTGATCCAGTTTGGTAAGCCTCTGGGGATGTTTCAGGTGAGTGCAGTGCGAGGTTCCGATGCTTTTGGGGCGATCGCTAGTTTTAAAGTGCAAGCGCCTACGGAAGGTGATAAGAATCAAACCGTGAAACCCTTAGATCCTGCGGTATTGCGTCAGCCTAATTTAACGATTGTGGCAAGTGATCGCATTAATACGGCGACCAGCGATCGCACTTACTTTTTTAACTGTCCTAGCAAAATTCAGCCCCTTGTGTTGGAAAAGTCCCGCAATTTATTTCTAAAATTAGGGGCAAATCAAGCGGCAACTTCCCAAGTGGCGATCGCCTCAGTAGTTTGTGCCGATATTGATGGTGATCAGCAGCCTGAGATCATTGCAGGTTTACGCCTTGACAATTCCCTCCGTCCCACAGGTATTCCCGATCCCCAAGCATGGAAAGAGTTTTTGTCACGTCCTGCGATCGAGCGTCAGGAGTACAGTATGTTAGTCATGTTGCGAAAATCTGGTAATGATTGGATTTCAGAACCAATTTTGACCCATACGCGAGCGCTTTCTTATATCAATGATAGTGTCAGTAGTTATGCGCTCTTTGGTATTCAAGAAGTTAGCGGCGATCGCTATCCCGAAATCATTGTCCAAGAAATTGGCTTAAATTCCCTTGATGTGCGCGTTTTTACGCCTAATGTGGACGCACAGGGCAAATGGCAATGGCGGAGTTATTACCAAAATCAGCGATCGCTAAATATTGTGCAGTAATAGTTAGGGCTTACGCAAATTAACCAAGAACTCAAGTTCTTGGCTCAAAGCTAAAGTCAGCTAAAGCAGACTAACCAGTTCTTCAGATCAACCCCTTTCAACGGGTTTAAGCTTTCAGCCCGTAATTTATTACAGGGCTATTGCTACTGAGCATGGAAATGATTATAAATATGTTGAGCTAACTTTTTGCCGATACCTTCTGTTTCAGCAATTTGCTCGACCGTTGCTTGACGAATATATTCAACGGAATGGAACTTCTCCAGTAACACCTTTTGGCGATGATGTCCTAGTCCCGTAATTTGATCGAGGTGCGATCGCTGCATTCGTTGGCTCCGTTTTTGACGATGAAAAGTAATTGCGAAACGGTGAGCCTCATCGCGCAAACGCCGTAAAAGTTGGACACCTACTCGTTCAGGATCACCACTAACTAATGGCTCTGACTGTTCAGGCAAAAAGATTTCCTCACGTTTTTTAGCAAGGCTAATCACCGTCAGGCGATCGCGCAATCCTAATTTATCAATAATTTTCATCACCGATGAAAGCTGTCCCTTACCTCCATCAATCATCACCAGATCAGGAAAATCATCCGTACTTTTGTTTGCAACTCCTTCAGCTAGAGAAGACTCAGATTCAAAGATGGAGTGCTTTCTAAATCTTCTGGCAATCACTTCCGCAAGGCTGGCGAAATCATCGGAGTGACCCGTCTGGATATCGGGATTACGGATTTTATAATGACGATAATGTTGCTTAGCAGGAAGTCCATCGATAAAGACAACTTGACTCGCCACCGCATCGGAACCTTGAATATGCGAGATATCGTAGCCTTCAATGCGATGCGGGAGACTATCAAGATTAAGGATTTCGGCGAGGTCTTCCAATCCTTGTAAATTGCGATCGCTTTGTTTTTGGATGCGGGCTAACTCATACTGAGCATTGCGCTCCACCATTTCAATTAACTCCGCTTTGACCTGTCTTTGGGGCGTGGAAATGACCACCTTACGTCCCTTGCGATCGCTGAGCCATGCTTGCAAAATTTCTACTTCAGGAAGTTCCAATTGAGTATGGACTTCATTAGGAATTTCTACAGGATCACAGTTTTGATAATGAGACTCTAAAGTACGCTGCAAAATTGCCTCTGGGACATCGCTCTGACTATCCGCCACAAAGGCTAATCTGCCCACTAAACGTCCTGCCCGAATTTGGAATAGCTGAATACAGGTATGCTGCTCATCGTAAGCAAGGGCGATCGCATCACGGGAAACCGTATCATCGGGTAAAGATACTTTTTGATTACTCCCCAGATTTTGTAAAACTTGAATGCGATCGCGTAAATCGGCAGCCTTCTCAAATTCCAAATTCTCCGCAGCAAGTTCCATTTTCTCCGTAAAAGTCTCGATCAATTCACTAGATCTTCCCTGAAAAATCATGGCAACCCGCAGCATGATTTTGCGATATTCCTCTGGTGAAATTAGCTCCTGACATACCCCTGGACATAAACCCATATCGTAATTTAGACAGGGACGATCTTTAAACATCGGCATCGGTCTTTGGCGGAGAGGAAAGGCTCGCTTGATAATTCCCAAAGTTCGCTTGAGATTGAATACATCCACATAGGGACCATAATATTTATCTTTTGTGCCGCCCATTTTGCGTTTGCGGGTGATAAAGATACGTGGATACTCCTCTGACCAAGTAATGCAAACATAGGGATATTTTTTATCATCCTTCAGTAAAACATTGTAGTAGGGTTGATATTGCTTGATTAGATTAGCTTCTAGGGCAAGAGCTTCCGCTTCTGAATCCGTGACAATAAACTCAATTTCATGGACTAACTGCACCATCATCGCAATGCGTGGCGATAAATCCTGACTATTACGAAAGTACGATCGCACCCGATTGCGTAAGGCTTTCGATTTGCCGATATAAATTACACCATCGTGGCGATCGCGCATAAAGTAGACCCCTGCTTCCAGAGGAATTTCTTTCAATCGCACCTGTAATTTTTCGGAGTTTTGCAGTAGAGGCTCAGTCATAAATCAATTTTATACCAAAACTAAAAATGGCTATACCATTTTTAGTTTTAAAAACCCTTACTGGGATTGGATTTTATAGCTATAAAGAGAGTGGCGGCGCGAAGCGCCGCCACTCTCTTTTGGTTTTTGTTTTTGTCCTAACATAACTGACTACAGCTATAATTCACAAAAATGTGACAACACTTTTTCAATTACTATTCGGTGGTAACAGATAAAATGGGTAAACCATACTGCGGGTGTCATGGCTATCCTTAATTTGATACAAAATTTTCATATCTAGTCGCCCCTTAATCGGATCAGGCTCTGCATAAACCCCTATCACTTTAATCCTCGGCTCCCATCGATTTAACGCCTCTTCAACATAGATTCTAGCTAGCAAAATCGTTTGTGGATTCATCGGCGCAAAGGTCAAATCTGATAAGCGACTACCAAAATTAGGTCGATATACCCGCTCCCCTAATTTAGTATTTAAAATCGTGGCAATCGACTCCTCCAAATTGCGATCGCCGCTATCGGTTTTTAGTTCACCTTGGACATTAATGCGTAAGGGAAAAGAAATACCTCTACCCAGATAATCACGGTCTAAGTTGCTCATGGAATTTGTTCCGTTACTTGTCCAGCAAAGTTAATCGAAATCACACCTCCCCACATACACATACATTTTGAGGAATTGTTAAGCGCAGGAAAATTGTTAATCATTACAGTTGGAGAACCAGGAAACCAAGGCGCTACAGTTACAGGGATACAAGGCATCGGTGTTAATACTCCCAAAGCCGCCGCAGTAGCCGCCGCAACCATTGGGTTAGAAGGCGTATTACACATCCCGAAGGGGGGGATATTAGCGATCGGCGCAAAGTCCATAATTGATGCAGCAGGTAGTCCACTTGACAGTACAGGCAGACCTTTAGGGATGACAATTAGTGAGCTTGGGGCTATGCCAAAACTACATTGCAGCAATGCTCCTGTAACCACTTGTTGTCCCATACTTTACCTCCTACAGATTGAGTGGCAGCGCTTCGCTTTGCCACTCAATTTATCATAACCGTAGCACCTTTAATACCTACAGAGGCGGCTCCATTAATACTCACAGATGCACCTGAACTGGCACTTAACGACCCACCTGCACTAGCACTTACTGAGCCACTAGATTGTACACTTACTGAACCACCTTGGATGCTTACTGTTCCACTGGTTTTTAATGTAATCCCACTGGGAGTAATTTCTACACTACTGCCACCTACAGTAAGAGTGATCTTTTGCGCTCCAGTGAGAGCGATTTCACCACCATCCACACTAATTTTACTAGCTGTACCAGTATTTCCAGACTTCACTATGATATCGCCAGTGGAAGTTAAACTAATGCTTTTATCATTATCATCAGCACGAAATTTATGTTTGCCAGTAGTTTCTAATTCGGCAAATTTCTCGCTATCATTCATGCGTAAATTATGTCCATCAATAGTATTGAGATAAACTCCCTTTTTAGTATCTTTATCTTCTTCTACAAACTGTAATTTATGTCCAACACGAGTTTTAAACGTGCGTAAGCGGACTTTCCCATCAACTATAGTATTGGCTACAGTTTCGGGCGGTGCATCAGTTCCATTCCATACACCACCAATCACGTAAGGACGATGAATATCGCCATGCTCAAACGCAACTAAAACTTCATCATTTACTTCTGGCAAACAATCAAAACCCCTAGTTATACCAGCACCTACACTGACGACTCTTGCCCAGTTACTCTCATGCTCTTCCGTCAATGTAGGAAATTTAACTCTGACTCTTCCCCATCCTTTCGGATCTTTATTGTTACTCACGATTCCTACTAGCATCGTTTGCCCTGGTTGAAGGTGAGTTTTAGATGACAATATAGAGAATAAGTTGCCTCCACGCAAACCGCGCACGCTGAATTGTGTATTATAGGTTCTCTCTCGGAAGAGATGATGGGTTTCCGTAACATAATAACTACCACTGTAGTTCCCAATATCAGCTAAATTCACCACCTTTCCTGGTCTGATATTGGGATTTCCTTCCCCTTTAGCATCAGCATTAACAAATTCACCACCTAGTTCATTACATAGCGACTGAGCTATTTTCTGAGCTTCGTTAGTACTAAAAACTGGCTGATCAACCACGATCATTTTGGGCTGACTACTAAATTTAGTACTTGCGGCTTTGCCTGTACCACTTTCAGTTTCAGTAAGAACTGTTCCTGTTGATGCTGTAGAAACAATGGGAATCTTTTGTTGATAATCCCATCCCCTTACTTCAACAGAGCTAACCTGTTCAGCACTCGTAACCCGCACGCGAAAACTATGAATATCTTCCAACCATTTGAGAGTTAAGGCTTCATCTTGACTAGACTCACGAAAGTTTAACTTCCCATCTTGGACATATAGCTCAAAACCCATACGCGCTGCTCGTTCTCGCAGAAATTCCATGTTAGTTTGATTTTCTTGAAAAACATATTCATGGACAATCGTAGTTGCAGTAACAGTTCCAGCAGTAATTCCCACTTCACCAATCAACTGGCGAACAACATCGCTATCGGTAACATTTTGGAAAGAGCGATTATAGCGACCTCGGTGTAGTCGATGAGAGATATCATAACCACGAATAATAATGGGAGCCTGCGACTTTTCGTTTAGTTCAGTTTCGATCGCTGTGACTTCACCTTCTAATAAATATCCTGTAACTTCTTCAGAAAAGTCTGCATCTTCAGTCGTGCTAGATGTAAATCCGATTTTTATCTTGTTACCGATCGCAAATTTACTTTGATGCTTCCAAGCGGTGTCTGCGTTACCTGAAAAGTAGTCGTTACTAATAATTATGGTAAACATTCCTGCTTGATGCAGACTTTCTTCGACGGATATTTGTAAAATATCATTGAGTAAATCGGCGGCGGCAGCAGTTCCATCAATTTCGAGTAATGGGGTAGATATATACTTTGGCATAGTCGGCTTTAGTTAGTTTTAGAAGTTTTGTGAATTAAAAACCAAACCCAGTAGGGGTTTGAGATTCCAAAAATGGCGTTGCTATTTTTGGAATCGTTACTACTTTCTACTTGTCACAGTTGAGTACTATCGACTTCCTCTAAAGACATATTGACCACTGCGCGGACAGGTGTGCCATCAGCGAGAAACATAGTTAGTTTATAGCTAACTTGCTTGACAAAGCATTTGAGATATTGGGTTTGTCCCCATGCAAATACATATACTGGTGGTCTTTCGAGTTGTCCCGTAAAGTCGGTGGCTTTGATGATTGGATCAATTAATGTTAAAACACTGGTTCCTGCTTCGTAGGTATCAAAAACTAAATTGCTTAAGGAAAGGCTAACTGGTTCAGGATAAGCAAAGGTAACTTTGGGTAAGCCTGATGCTGTGCGTGCGCCTGCGGAGCGATTAAGGCTAACCGATCGCTGAAATTGTAGTTCAGTAGGATTGAACTGAAAGTTGATGGCGGCGGCTCCTGCATCGGTGGTGGTGAGCATCGCTTTTACAAGTTGACCTGTCATAGTTTTAAATCCTAAAAATTTATGGTTTGCCTTAATGGTTTATTTCAACGAATGCGACAACTACCAAGGTAATCGCCCTTGATAGTGAGATCCCTGTCGCTCTTTTTCTATCTCTAAGCGTTGTTTCAGTAAAACATATATTTCTTGGGCTAAGGATTCAAGGTTTTTAGAGAAATTCTCTTCATCTTCATTTTCCTGCTCTTGTCTTGGTTGAACAGAGACCGTTGCTTCTGGCAAATCACTATTTTGTGAATTACCATTTTCCGAACTGCGTTGGATTGCATTAGATATTGAATTGGATTTAGTCTGCACTACTTGATTAGGATTCCCTTTTTGTAAACCTGTTGGAGTTAAGTATAAGTCTTGATCATTATCACTATTTACATTGTTATTCACGTAACTAGGATCAGGCGATCGCTGAATAGTTGTAGTACTGCTAGGTAAACTTGTGGATGAGGTTGAAGTAGAACTTGCTAAAGAACTGCGATCGCTAGAGTTTGTTTGTTGCTTATTTAAAGAGTTTGTGGAGGAATTACTAGAACTTGTAGGTGGTGGAAGATTAGCAAGAAGTTCTGAAATGTTTGACCATCCCATTGAGCCAGTTTCATTAAGATCAGAATTCTGCTCATGTTTAGTCTGAATTGTTGTAGGCAAGTTGTTGGACAGACTATTTGGACTAAGCTGATTGGAGCTAGACTTTGATAGCAATCGTTGTGAATTCGTGATAGGTGATTTAGAGGTTGTCAGTGATGAGAAATTACCTAAATATTCTGTTTGACCAAGATTTTGAATGACTGTGGGTAGTTTTAGCTCTTGGTCATTACTGGTATCTGTCATCATCTGAATAATTTTTTGATCCTCATTGTCTGCTGTAGAAATTTTTTGAATCTGTTGAGTGATATCAACCTTTGCAACACTTTTATTATAGTCAGTCTCAGATATTTTATCTGTCGAGATATTGCTCTCTGTGACAGGGCTATCTACAGCAATTTTAGTATTAATTAAATTATCATCTCTTTGGATTTGTTGAGGATAATCGCTTTCTGTAACAGGATCATCTGAGTTACTTGAAGAAGTTGGAAGACTTTGAACTACTGATATATCTTGAGAAGTTTCGGAATTAGAAAAATCATCTTTCCTTTGAATTTGTTGAGCTTGAATACTGTCTAAACTTTTTGAAGAAACCCTATCAGTAGAAGTTTCAGGATTTGGTGCTGCTGAACTAGGAGTATCTAAAACTGAGTTGTCTAAAGAAATTTTAGGACTAGTTAAATTAGGGGATTTTTGAATCTTTTGAGTAGTATCTTCTTTTGTAACAGAGCTATCTGAAAAAGTTTTAGAATTATTTGTTTGGTTTCGTTGGGTGTAATCACTTCCTGAAATACCAGCATTATCAGAAATTGGTTCAGGACTATGAACTAATAATGTCTCTTTAGAAATTTCTTGAGTTGATGTGTAATCACTTTCTAAAACAGGACTATCAACAAGAGATTCAGGACTAGTTAAATCAGAAGATCTTTGAATTTGTCGAGTAACATTGCTTTCTGAAATACTGCTATTAGCAAAATTTGTAGGGCTTGATATTGCTAAAGGATCACTCTCTAAAATAGGATTATCTACCGAAATTTCAGGATTGGTTAAATCAAATGCTCTTTGAACTTGTTGAGGGCGATCGCTTTCTGCAATATAAGCATCTAAAGTTTCGTTACTTGGAGATACTGAAGTAACAGTTTCTAAGTTATTGCTACCTAAATTAATTTCAGGAGTGATTAAGTCAGAAGTTCTCTGAATCTGTTGAGGGCGATCGCTTTCTGAAACAGTATTATCAGAAGTGGTTTCAATACTCTGAACTAGTGAGGTATCCTTAGAGATTACAGGACTAGTAAAATCAGAAATTTTCTGGATTGATATGTCATCACTTTTTAAAACAGGACTATCAACAAGAGATTTAGCACTAGTTAAATCAGAGGATCTTTGGATTTTTTGAGTAACATCAGTTTCTGAAATACTGTTGTCAGCAAAATTTGTAGGACTTGGTATTACTGAAGTATCACTCTCTAAAATAGGATTATCTACCGAAATTTCAGGATTGGTTAAATTAAATGCTCTTTGAACTTGTTGAGGGCGATCGCTTTCTGCAATATAAGCATCTAAAGTTTCGTTACTTGGAGATACTGAAGTAACAGTTTCTAAGTTATTGCTACCTAAATTAATTTCAGGAGTGATTAAGTCAGAAGTTCTCTGAATCTTCTGTTGAGAGTGATCGCTTTCTGTAGCAGTGGTATCAGTGGAAGTTTTAAAAGTTAGGTTTGTCGAAGGATTAATTTCTTCAACAGGACGAACCACAGAAATTTCAGGGTTAATTAAATTAGACGCTCTTTGAATTTTCTGAGCGCGATCTCTTTCAGAAATTTGGCTATCAACCAAAATCTTAGAACTAACCACATCAGAAGATTTCTGAATCTGTTCCCTTTGATCGCTTTTTAAAATATTGTTATCAGAGGAAGCTTCAGAACTTTGAACTACTGATTTATTGCTATCTACAACAGAAATATCTACAGGAATATTAGGAAAGTCTAAATTAGAGCTTCTTTGAATCTGTTGGGGAAAACCGCTTTCTGAAATATGACTATCTGAAATATTTTCAGAACTTTGGACTGTTGAAATAGCAGTATCTGAAGCTAATATTTTTCTAGAAATTGTAGAGCTAATAACATCAGCATTTCTTTGTATTTGCTGAGTTTGATTAACTTCTGGAACAATGCTATCTAAAGTCTCGTTACTTTGGGATAATGAATTAATAGTTTCTAAGTCATTACTACCTAAAGTGATTTCAGGATTGCTTAAATCATCATTTCTCTGAATTTGGGGAGAGCGATCTCTTTCTGAAATGCCTCTCTTAGATAAGGTTTCAGAACTTTGAACTACTGATGTATCTCTAGAGTTTTCAGGACTATTGATGTCAGAGTCTCTTTGAATTTGTTGAGGTTGATTAACTTCTACGGCGGCACTATCTGTAAAACTGGTAAAACTTGGAATTGGGGTAAGATTACTATCATCTTGTAAGATATTGATATTTAAGGAAGGCACATCTGATAGTTTTGGGATATCCTGAGTGAGATTATTTTCTAAAATAGAATTATCTGAAGAACTTATGGGAATTCCTAAATCGGAGCTTCGCTGAACTCCTGAGAGAAGATATTCTCTTGGCGACGCAATACTATCTATAGATGGCTTAGAACTAGTTAAGTCAGCAGTTTTTTGAATCGGTTGAGATTGAGTGTCTTGTGAAACAGTAATATCTGAAATAGGGCTATTCAAATCAGAAATTATTGGTATTGACTGAGGGCGATCGCTTTCTGGAATATAAGCATCTAAAGTTTCGTTGCTTTGAGGTATTGAAGTGATATTTTCTAAGTCATTACTATTGAAAGTAATTTCAGGAGTAATTAAGTCAGAAGCCCTCTGAATCTGTTGAAAGCGATCGTTTTTTGTAACAGCATTACCAGAAACAGTTTCAGGATTTTGGATTACTGAAGTATTGCTTTCTAAAATAGAACTATTTAGATTAATCTCAGGAGTGTTTAAATTAGAAGTTCTTTGAATTTGCTGAGGGCTATCACTTTCTGTAACAGCATTACCAGAAAACATTTCAGGACTGTCAATAACTACTGGAGTACTGCTCTCTGAGATAGTGCTTTTTAGATTAATATCAGGAGTAACTAAATCAGAATTTCTTTGAATTTGTTGAGGGTGATCGCTTTCTGCAACAACATCCGAGAATATCTCAGGACTTTGAAATAATGAAGTATCTGTAGAACTTTCGGAATTAGAAAAATCATAGTCTCTCTGAATTTGTTGAGATTGATTGCTTTCTAGAAAACTTTTATTAGAAAAAGTTTCAGAACTTTGGACTACTGAACTATCACTCTCTAAAATAGAACTATCTACAGGAATTTCAGAACTGGTTATATCATCGTTTCTTTGAACCTGCTGGAGATGACCACTTTCTAAAATAGTATTAGTATTATTAGAGAAACTTTTAGAACCTTGAATTACTGATGGATCTCTAGAAGTTTGAGAACTAGTGAAATCCAAATTTCTTTGGATCTGTTGAGGGCGATCGCTTTCTGAAGGTTGACTATCAACCAAAATCGCAGGACTAGGTAAATCAGAAGAGTTCTGAATCTGTTGAATTTGATCACTTTCTAAAACATTTCGATCAGAAAAAGCCTCAGAACTTTGAACTACTGATTCATTGCTATCTGCAACAGAACTACGAGAATCAGAAGATCTTTGAATGTGCTGAGAGGTATTTTCTTCTGTAACAAGGCTATCTGATGAAATTTCGGGACTAGTAAAATCAGAGGATTTTTGAATCTTTTGAGAGAGAGAGTTTTCTGAAGCAGCCTTATCAGTAAAGTTTTGAGAACTTTGTACTACTGATGTATCTTTAGAACTTACAAGATTGGCTAAATCTGAATTTCTTTGAATTGCTTGGGGTTGATCGCTTTCTAAAACATCATTATCAGCGAAGTTTTGAGAAATTTCTGGAGTGAGACTACTATCCTTGTGCAAGATATTGCTATCTAGGGGAGATCCATCTAGTTTTCTTTGAATATCCTGAATGCGATCGCTTGCTAGAGAATTTTTGTTGATAGAAGTACTGGAGTTAACAGAATCATAGTCTTTTTGAATGTACTGAGTAGTACCTCCCTCTACAATAGAACCATCTGATAAAGTTTCTGGACTAGGTAGATCAGATGCTAATTGAATTTGTTGAGTGTTACTACCCTCTAAAATAGAACTATCAGAAAAAATCTCAGGACTTTGAAACAATGAAATATCTGTAGAACTTTCAGAATCAGAAAAATCAGCAACCCTCTGAATTCGTTGTGTGTTATTGCTTTCTGGGCAATTTCTATCAAAGGGATTTTCAGGATTGTGTATATCTGAAATGAGATCACTTTCTACAGGAATGTCTACAAAATTTTCTGAACTAATTAAATTAGTATTCCTTTGAATTGGCAGAGTTAAATCATTTTGTAAAGCAGCATTATCTCCAGAGGATAAATCAGGCATCCTTTGGATTTTTGATTTATCTTCTCTCGCTGAAACACTGTTATCAGAAAAATTGATAGGATTTGAGGATTCTAAATTATTATTCCCTAAAATAGGACAATCTAAAGAAATATTAGGAGTATTTAAGTCAGAAGCTCTTTGAATATGCTGAAAGCTCTCCTTTGCTTCTAAAACAGGACTATCTAGAGTATTTTCAGAACTTTGGGCTATTGAAATATCATTATCTGAAACTGATGTATCTCTATGAATTTCAGGGTTAGCAAAAGTTGAGGTTTCTTGAACTGGTTGAGGGCGATCGCTTTCTATAACCCTATTATCAGAAACAGTTTCAGTATTTGGAACTAGTGAAGTATTGCTCTCTGAAGTAGAACTATTTGGATTGATTTCAAAAGTAAGGAAGTCAGAAGTTCTTTGAATGATTTGAGGGGGTTCTCCTTCTAGGATAGTATTACTAGAAATAGTTTCAGTATTTGAAGCTGGTAAAGTATTTTTGTCTGAAACAGAGTTGCTTAGATTTATTTCAGAACTTTTTTGGATTTGTTGATGGCAATCACTTTCTAGAGTATTTTCATCAAAGAATTTTTTAGGATTTTGAACTACTGGTGTATTTTTAGAAGCTTCAGGATTAATTAAATCAGAGATTTTTTGGATTTGTTGAAAGTCATTACTTCCTAAAATAGGGCTATCTGAAAAAGTTTCAAGATTTGAGGAGACCGATCTATCTAAAGAAATTTCAGGATTTGTTGAATCAGAGCTTTTTTGAATTTGTGGATTGTGATCGATTTCTGAAGCAACGTTGTTGTCAGAGAAAGCCTCATGATTTTGAATTATTGACGTATCTCTAGTAGTTTCAGGGGTAGCAAAATCAGGATTTCTTTGAACTTGCTGAAAGGCATTACTTTCTAAAACAGGGCTATCAGATAAAGTTTCAAGATTTGAGGAGACTGACCTATCTACAGAAATTTTAGGATCTGTCAAATCATCGGTTCTTTGAATTTTTTGTTGAGGGTGATCACTTCCTAAAGTAGCGTTCTCAGAGAAAATTTCATGATTTTGAATTACTGGTGTATTTCTGGTGGTTTCAGGGTTAGCAAAATCTGAAGTTCTTTGAATTTGTTGAGGGCGATCGCTTTCTGAAATAGTGTTATAAGTTAAACTTTCAGGACTTTGAATTACTGATATATTTTTTGTAGTTTCAGGAATGATCAAATCAGATGTTCTTTGAATTTGTTGATCGCTATCTAAGTTAGAGCTAGATGCAATTGGCGAATCATCAGATTCCTGAATAGATAAATTTTCGGATATATTAGCTGGTACATCTGATGTCAAATCATTTACTAGGGAAGGATTTGTAAGAGATTCTTGACTAGGTAATTCTAGAGAATTATTAATTTGTGGATTGTCTAGAACTTGCCGTTGAATTGATATAGATTGAGGAGGAGTATCTAGCGATCGCTGTAACTGTGAATTTGGTTGAGAAGATAGCTGCTGAGATTGAATATTAGGTTGACTTGATGCTTGCGGTATAGGTTCTAGATCGGATGAAGATTGAATCGGCTGATTGAAAAAAGGCAAGCTATCAAAGGAGTTATGCAAAGATCCTAAATCGCCACCAAATTCAATACTATCAGGATCGACTAACGAGATTGCCCCTAACGGATAAATAAATTTAGGTTGTAGAAATGACTGTCCCAGAGGCTGTGGTACAAGCAAAGGGGTGTAATTACCTAATGGAATTTCATCAGGTATACCATCGTTACTAGCATCAAAAGGAATTGCGGTATTTTCAGCCATGTTTTAAGAACTAGGGAAAGAACCATTATTTGCATCTCGCGCTACCACAGAAGCAACACCACCACCCGTTGTCGCTACCGTCAAGCCTTCAATCGCTAAAGTTAACTCTTCGATCGCCACAGCATTACCATCAGCTTGTAAGGATGGCGCTTGCCAACTGACAGGAATTGCACCAATCAAAGTCCAGCATTGTCTAGTTTCACCCGCTTGATTAAATAGCAAAATCCGAATATTCCGTCGTCGCGATGTAGTTGCTGTAAACCAACTCCAAAAGCTGAGGTCATCAGTTACGCCACGTTTAAGCTTTACCTCCGAAAAAGATGCATGACCTAAGAGAATCTTCTGTTGGTTATTATTACCACCCTCAAAATAGGTTTCGTAGTTTACTTTGGCACTCAACCCAGCACATTCTGTAAAACAAGCCACAATCGTTGAATCAGGAGTCATTTCCACATAGAAGTGATTAGTGGTGACGTAGGACTCAGCCCTAGCAAATCCGCTACTGGTCATAACCTACCCTCATAATTTCTGCCAGTGCGTTCTTTTTGCTGTCGCAGATCATCGGCAAGCAATTCATAGACCCGATCGCTAAGTAATCTCATCTGTAAAGGTTCCTGAAGAATTTTGGCAGCAAACTTGGCTAGTTCTGCCTTTGCCTTTAGTTCATCAGAATGCTTTACCATCGGGATTTTACTGAATTTTGTATATTTACACGTATATTCACACGTATATCTATTCTATCGTAATACCAAAATTTTGTTATGCGCGGTTTCTCTTGATTTGTAAGTAGCTAGGCATAAGTAAACTTAAAACCTAGAAGCTTGTGCCGCCCGCTACGCGG
Organism: uncultured cyanobacterium; assembly: GCA_963703315.1. Lineage (GTDB taxonomy): Bacteria > Cyanobacteriota > Cyanobacteriia > Pseudanabaenales > Pseudanabaenaceae > Pseudanabaena. Next base: position 2,168,797 of record OY969811.1, read on the forward strand.
GCGGCACAAGCTCTGGTTTTGGTTTTTAACTATGCTGAGCTACTTAACGAAATGACGTGCGTCATTTCGTTAAGACTATTTGATCGGGAACTTCAAAGGAATTAATCCCGTTTGTTTCAATAAATTCTGGGCTTCCTCGGTTCTCATGATTGCCACAAAACGCTCAGCGATCGGTACGCGCCGATTGTCGCGGGTATAGACGACGGAAATCGGATAGGCAAGGGGATAGGTTTGATTAATAAAAGCTGTGTAGTTTTGGATATAGCTACCTTTTTCATTACAGAGATCGATATCAGGGGCGATCGCCTTTCCTGTTTTAAAAACTAACGGTGGGACAAATGATTTGTAATCATCGGCAAGAGTCAAGGGATAAACTGAGCATTGTCCAAAAACTTGACTGATGGAGCCGAAGGAAATACTACCAATATTGCGATCTTCAAAATCTTGAATTACTTGTCGTAAGGAATCAAAAACTGATAAGGATGAGATTCCATTACTGCCTTCCTGTTGCAATTGTCGAAAAGCAGCGATCGCCGCTTCATCCTTGAGAACTCGATTTTCAAAGATTTTGATGGACTCACTATCTAGAGGTATATAGAGCTTGACAGGTAAATTAGGTCCCCCTAACTGTCGCCAATTGATAATTTCGCCTGTGTAGAGTTGGCGCAATTGGGCAAAGGTAAGTCTGCCTTGGAGGGCTGTCGGTAAGCTGTTATTACGTTGGGCATAACTAAAAGCCACAAATACCGTTAAGCCATCGTAGGCAATATCTTGAGTAATGAAATTGCCACCTCGATTATTAATTACGCTAGAGATGGCAAAGTCGGCTTGGTTGGATTGCAACTGGGAGATCGTTGACTGATCATTGCTGATAGGTTGATAGCTAAGCTGAAGTTTTGGTTGACGTTTTTGTAGTTCATCTTCAAGGGTTGCACCTTTAGCAATCAAATTATTTTGGAGAAGTGTGTAATTCCAAGTGCCATTCTTCTCTGATGTATAGGTAAACTTACCTTCGGGAATATCCGATATTTGGTTAATGCAGCAGGGGAAGTTCAAATTAGCCGCTTTGGGCGGTTGGGTTAACCAGAAATATAACAAGAAAGCTAGTAAAACTAAGAGAATGACTGCAATAGCGATCGCAATTACTTTCTTGGTGATCCAACTCCACCAAGTTTTTTTCTGTTCAAATCCTACTGCTTTTTGATCAACGAATTCAATAATTGCTTCACGATCAATATGGATACGGAGTAAAGCTCGACGGGCTACTTCGGCACTACTATAACTAGTCTCACCAAACCCAATCAAGTTCTGAATAAACTTTCGCAAACCAGCATTAGTTTGGATTCCCCAATGGTTAATTTCGTGGGGATTTAGACAAGTCCGATTTTCTAAATCAATCACACCACCTTGTAATAGATAGAACGCGATATAGCCCAAATCTTCAAGATCGCGATTGATGGAATACGTTGGCGCTTGGGTGTCTGGTGTATAAAATCGATCTTCCCAAAGTGCCATATCACTAAGATAAATCGTAAATCCTTGGAAATTCGATCTAATGGCAATGCTATAAAAAGTCAAGTTGCCGTGAGGTAAGCCTGATGTAACTACACCAGAGCGTAGTCTGTACTTTTGAGAGTGCAAGGATTCAAGAGTCTGTAAAGCTTGATTGAGAAATGACTTGACTTGCCAGCTATTCATCGCTCCATTAATTGCGAGATAGTCAGCTAAAGCGATCGCCTGATCACTTTGAGGAAGAATTACATAACATCGTTCTTCGCGACTATCAGCGATCGCCTCAATTGGCGTTACTAACCGTGAGTCTTGGACTCTACCATCCGATAGTTTTAGCTCTGCGGAAGCTTCAAAATTGCGTTGACAAGCTCTAGTTTCCTGTTCATTAAAATATTTTTTAGGAATGACATATTCCTTCAGTAAAAACGATTCTCCATCCGATAGGTTAGTGGCGTTATAAAGTCTGCCACTGCCACGAATACCAATGTAATTATCTACTTGATAAACTCCTTTTCTTCCACGCAACTTTACTTCAGAAGGTAAACTGGCTGGGAACTGACATTTTTTACAATATTTATTATTGGGATCGTCGATAACGGTTTCATGGGGATATTCACACCGAAAAGGGTTGGATTCTTGACATTTATAACGCAAAAATTGCGGCTTAATTTGCCAGATCGTCCCCACTCGCGACTCAATGGCAATTTCTTTTAAAACCTCCTTAGTCTCTAGCTTTTCAGGAAGACCAATACCTTTAAAGGAAGTAATTGAAGGAGGCTCAATCCCTAAGTCATCCCGCAAAAATGGAATCAGAAACCGTAAAGGTGCAGGAACGTTTTTGTTTAAAAATTCAACAAAACGATTACCAATGAGACCATCGATCGCTCCAAGAAACTGACTCCAAACTTCGGTAATGCGTTTCCATAGTTTTTGCCAGACATTCGGAGCTTTACTTGCCATAAATTGCTTGCCTTATTCCCTGTTGCTATAGACTATTATCACTAATGTTACAATGTTTGGGATAAGATTTGTAAAATAACTGTTTCAGCCATATTCTTCTCAACAATAAATCATAAAATCAGCGATCGCCTTACTATTTGATACTTCTGCTAGAGGTGAAGTATTAACTTATCGTATTCTGCATGGGAGTCTATCCAAAACCAGATAACTGTATCTTTATCCAATTGTCCGACAGCACGATAGTTTTTGCTAATACGCACTGAATAGATTGGTAGTTCTGAATGTATTTTTTTAAATCGTAAGCTGGGATGACTTGGATCTTCTTTAAAATGAATTATTCCATTGAATTTCATCTTCGAGTTCTTCTAAAATTATCATGGCGATCGCGTCTTGTTGCTCGACAGATAATGTTTTTAGTTTGGTAATTGTGCGATCGAGTAACTCTGTCATGGTTTCTATGTTCTTTAGTGAGAGTTAGTTATTACTGTATTTTAACTTTTATCGCTAAGCATTGGTACAATCCTTCTGGTATTTGCAAAACAACTGCTTCAACCATATTGTTAATAGAATCGCTAAATTTTTATATCTAGCGATCACACGAAAACATATTAATCCTGTTCTGATGAAGGTAATCGCTGACGTGCCGATGCGATCGCTTGTTGGAGTTTTGCTTGAAGCAATTCTTTGGGTGGTAATACGGTGAGATATTCGGCGACATGGATACCGCTTTTGTCTAGTTCAAGTAATTCAATTTGTTCTTGTTTTTTACCTGCACATAAAATGATGCCCAATGGTGATTGTTCATCACTCTCTTGGTCATATTTGGCAAGCCAACGTAAATAAAGTTCCATTTGGCTTTTGTATTCATGGCGAAAGTTACCTAGTTTGAGGTCGATCGCTACTAGTCGTTTGAGTTTGCGGTTATAGAACAGCAGATCAATATAAAAGTCATCGTTATCGATTTGGATGCGTTTTTGTCGTGCGATAAAGGTGAATCCTGCACCAAGTTCTAATAAAAATTTCTCGATGTCCCGTAAGATAGCATCTTCGAGGTCTTTTTCGAGATAGCGATCGCTTATATCTAAAAAGTCTAGGATATAGGGATCTTTAAGCAGTAAATCAGGGGATATTTGCTTGTTTTGGCGAAGTTGTTCTAAATCGTGGCGAATAGTTTCTTCGGGCTTGCGTGAAATTGCAGTGCGCTCGAAAAGCATGGAGTTGATGCGTTCTTGCAGTTGGCGAGATGACCAGCCCTCTAAGCAGCAGATTTCGATGTAGAAGTTTCGTTTTAGTGGATCATCAAAGTACATGAGGGTCTTGATGTGTGTCCAGCTTAATTGTCTCCGCAGTGCAGAGACAATTTGCTCGTCAGGGAAAGTCTCTGCAAAATGAAGGCAATGTCTGAGTTGTTTTTCGCTCCAGCCTTTGCCGTAAGTTTGTGTAAGTTTTTGAGATAGGGTTGCAATAATTTGTTTGCCATATTCGGCACGTTGACCTTGCAGTATTTCGGTTTGAATGCGATCGCCGACTTGCCAATAGAGTAGAGTAATTTCGGCATTGATGGCAACGGCAGCGCGTTGTTTGGCGGCATCAATAAGCTGACGAATTTCGCTAAAGAGTGTTTGCGGTGTTTCTTGGATATTTGGAGTAATTTGTGGCGGGTTGCGATCAGCTTCGTTCATAGGATTTCTCTATTTTGAGAATAAGTATTAAGGCGATCGCTAAGCGTTGGTATAAATGCTTCTAGTATTTATAAAACAACGGTTTCAGCCATTTTTTGTAAATAGCATTGAATTTAATTTCCGCTAATTTCTACTAATGATTCACCTGTAGCCAGAATTTCTAATGCTCTAGGTAAAGTAGCAGTTAGAATCTCTTTTAATTGGGCATTGGAAGTATTGCCAAACGTCAACCAAATAATTTGCGGTGGCGATCCGAGCCGTTCAACTAGATCGACAAAATCACTATCTTTGGTCATGAAAATAATTTGCTGAGCTTTACCTGCTTCAAATATTTCTGGATCTTCTGCATCTCTTAAACCCAGATCTCGTAAAGCGAAGGCGCTTATGTTAAAGGTTCTAGAGATCCAAGGGGCGATCGCTGGTGATAAATGGGCATCAATCCAGATTGTCATGCGACTAATACGGGATGATTGAGTTTACGCGATGCATAGGCTAGTGCTGCTTTTAGGTCATCTCTTTCTAGATCGGGCATTTCTTCTAAAATCTCTTCGGCACTTAGTCCAGCTACAAACAAATCGAGAACATCTGAGACGCGAATTCTCATGCCACGAATGCAGGGACGACCGCCACATTGTCTGGGGTTGATAGTGATTCTTCTAAGTAGTTCTGGCATTTGAGTAGTTTCCTAACACTTTTCTCTAGTATAAATGGGTTGTATGGTAGTGCATCGCTAGGCGTTGGTACAATGCTTCTGGTATTTGCAAAACAACTGTTTCAGCCATATTTTTTCAATAGGTTAAATCATCTTTATTTTATAGTCTATAATCCTAGATGATGTTGATTTTGAGGCTGAGTACTAATATGGCTGTAGCTAAAAAAGTTAGTCAAGAAAAAACAAGTAGTACTAGTAAGAAATCTGCTGGTGTTAAAAATTCTTCTCGGAAAAAGAACTTAAGCCGTAAAGAGAAGTTGGAGTTGATTAGAAAAGCTAATCAGCTTCTGGAAAATGTTTGGGATAAGATTTACGATTCTCACCATCAGACTACGGATGCCAAAATTAACCTTTGACACCAATATTTTTATCACGCATAAGCGGATCAAACTTCCTGAAAGTTTCTATATGTCGGTGGTTGTACTTCAGGAATTAGTTGCTGGGGCGGATGATGATGCAACTGTAAAAAAGCTTTTGAACATCAAAAAGTTTTACGAAAAGGTTGATAGGTTGCTTGTTCCTAATGCTGAGGATTGGTGGCTTGCGGGTAAGGTGATTAATTCTTTGCAGCGTGGGCTAAAGTCTGAGAGGGGTGGGCTTGCGCCTAAAATGACTGCGGATCAAAAGCATCGAATTAGTCATGATGTTTTGATTGCTCGGACAGCAAAACGGGCTGGGGTAACTGTAATTACGGACAATATCAAGGATTTCGAGGCAATTCAGAAGTTTTGTAATGTGCGTTTGATGAGTAGTGGTGAGTATTTTGAGAATAAGTATTAGGGAACTTAGAAGGCGGTCACTACTAGGTGTTGGTAGAATATTTCTGACATTTAAAACATTTCTTAGCTAAAATGATAATTAGTAAACAGCAAAATAAAAAAATGCAAAAACAAGGTTACTTATACGCTGTGATTGGTGAATCTTATATTGTTACTAACAAACAATCTCTTAAAAAGACATGCGCGATCAAATCTGAGCATCAATATTTAATTGGACGTTATTTAGAAATAGAAGGATGTGTTGCCATTGTTTTGTCGAATGAGTCTTTTAGCTTAGCCACTAATTTTGGTGAAGTGGCAAATATTCGTCCATCTACGGGAGATATATTTTCTGATGTGGATGGGAATACATTTACTGTGATTGGTGTTCAAGAGGATGGTATAGAGCCATTTGTAACCATCGAATATTAGAGAATAAGAAATTTTGGCAAGCTTATAACTGAGAAATGAATATGCAAGACTTGAATCAAAATAAAATTGATAATTATTTATATGAGGCTGAAAGTTTATATAACATCGTAGGTACAGAAAGACAGGCTATAGAAATATATTCTAAAGTTCTAAAAATTGCTCCTAAAAATTTGCAAGCACTCTACTCTAGAGCAGAGCTTTATAATCTTTTAGGAGATTACGACAAAGCTCTTGCCGATTTAAACTTTGCAAATAACATTAACCCTGATGATTTTGCTGTTCTTATTCTTAGATGTAAAGTTTATCTTGCTTTGTCAGAATATGTTAAAGCTCTTGCCGACTTAGACTTAGCTAATGATAATAAGCCCAAAAGCTTTGGTGATTTTCACTTTGATCTTCCTAAGGACTTCGGCATTGCTTTCCTTAGAGCCAGATCTAATTATTATATTGGAAACTATCAGCTTGCTGTAGATGATTCAGAATATGGCATCCGTCTTCTCGAAGAATTTCTTGAAAGAACAAAAAGCGAAATCTCGTTAGAGCAACATTTAGATCGACAACATACCTATATCAATTCTTATATAATTAGAGGACACGCATATGTTGCAGTTGAAGAATACGATAAAGCCCTTCGTGATTATAGCTATGCCATTAATATTATTAATCGATCTATTGAACAAGAAAACTATAAACCTTCAAAAGTTGATGTGAATGACGAAGTTGAGTTTGTTCGTTTGAATCGAGGTAAATGGCAAAACGAACGTTATCATTTATTTGCTGATAGATGTGAAGTCTATATTGAGTTAGGTAACCTAGAGAAGGCTCTTGAAGACTGTAATTTAGCAAGACTTTTTGCTTGGAATCCTATTAGTTATAGCCAGAGTGAACTTAAAGAAACTCCTCTTGAAGAACTTCGTTGGGATTTAACTCCACATGCTTATTTTGGACGTATTCAATTCGGTCTTGGAAATTATAAAGAAGCTATTAATGGATATAATTTCTTAGATATAATTGATCAATGCAAAGAAGCAACTAAAAAAAATAATCCGAAATCAATACATTCATCACACGAGTGGAATGATTGGGCTATTGCTCTTTCATTTGAGCAAAGGGGATTATCTTATTCTTATTTAGAAGACTTTGAACTAGCAATTAATGATTTATCAAAAGCTGCAAGTCTTTACCATCAATGTAATGCAATTAATGATTGTGAAAGAATAGTAGCAGTTATTAAATCTATCAATGAAGTTAAGTTATTGTCTAATAAGTTGGCTTCTGAGGGATTTTATAATGAAGCTAACGAAGAAATATCTAGAGAAAGAGCAACTACTTCTATTTTAAGGAGGAGGGGACAGCCTAAATTTCGACAAGATTTGTTAGAAGCTTATGATTATTGTTGTGCAATTACAGGCTGTAGTTCTGTGGATGCTCTAGAAGCTGCTCACATCATATTTTATAACGAAACCCAAAACAATAAGCCCACAAATGGATTGCTTTTGAGGGCTGATATACATACACTCTTTGATTGTGATCTAATAGCAATCGATCCAGACACAATGACGGTATGTGTTGCTCCCAATTTGTTGAAAGACTATGGAGAATTTAATAATAAATCTCTACGACTACCTAAAAATAAAAAGTTGGCTCCTAATATAGAAGCTTTAAAAAGTAGATATGAAAAATATCAAAATCAGACTAGATTTCTAAAGTCAGCATGGATAAAGATAACAACTTAACTATGAATACAAAATTAGTAGAATCATTAGCTCAAGTCATCGAATCACTTGCACCAGATGAATATGCCCTATTGCAAGAAAAACTAAAATCTCGCGCAATCCAGAAAACCATCGGCGTATGTGGAGGTCATGCAAGAATCCGCAATACCCGCATTCCCGTTTGGACAATCATCTCATTCCAACAACAAGGAGCCGATACCCCAGAACTTTTACGCAACTTCCCATTATTAACCATAGACGACTTGAGTAACGCCCGATTTTATTACACTGCACATCAAGAGGAAATTGATCGCGCGATCGCCTCTCACCAATACGAACAAGAGGAAGCGATCGCCTAATTCGTATCCAAAAGCAAAATCAACCCAAGTCAAACACACCAGCATTTGTAATTCGTGAATACTAAGGGATATTATGCGATCGCACTTGATGATGACAAAAGGCGATCGGCTAAAATTAATCATGACATATCAATCTGAGAGCATAGATTCAAAACTATGAATATAAAACTAGTAGAATCCTTAGCCCAAGTCATCGAATCCCTTGCACCAGATGAATATGCTCTATTGCAAGAAAAACTAAAATCTCGCACAATCCAGAAAACCATCGGCGTATGTGGAGGTCATGCAAGAATTCGCAATACCCGCATTCCCGTTTGGACAATCATCTCATTCCAACAACAAGGAGCCGATACCCCAGAACTTTTACGCAACTTCCCATCATTAACCATAGACAACTTGAGTAACGCCCGATTTTATTACACTGCACATCAAGAGGAAATTGATCGCGCGATCGCCTCTCACCAATACGAACAAGAGGAAGCGATCGCCTAATTCGTATCCAAAAGCAAAATCAACCCAAGTCAAACACACCAGGGCACTGGTCATTGAATTAGTGGTATGAGAAAATAGAGGCAGAGGAAAGGAGAAAGCTATGGAATGCCCCCACTGCCAGAGCCAAAAGATCATCAAAAATGGCAAACATCACCACCAAGATGGCAAAGCTATCCAGAACTATTTGTGTAAAGGATGCGGCAAGAGATTTAGTGAAAGGACAGGAACGCCAATGTCAAGGCTGAGAACACCAGCGAGTGTCGTATCCTTAGCGCTAAAGATGAGGAGTGAAGGGATGGGAATCAGAGCCAGTGGGAGAGTCCTCGAAAAATCCCATGTCAGCATCATGAGATGGGAGCAAAAATTGGCAACCCAGTCACAGCAATGGAGTCCAGATGCCCCAGCAGGAGGAGATATAACAGTCGAGGGAGATGAGGTTTACACTCGCGTAGGCGAGAACCTTCCCCCCCTCAAAGTCAAAAGGATGGACAGTGACATTCATTGAGCGTAAGAGTCGCTATTGGATTGAGGCAAGGGTAGGACTCAAAACCACTGAATTATTTACTAAAGCAACCAAAACAGCATGGCAATGGGCAAAGGCAAGTCAATACATCCGATGGTTTACCGATGGCGAAAGACGCTATGCCCAACAACTATGGCAAATGGCAAGTGTGCGCCTCAAATCCACTGAAGTAAGTCGTGAGTATGGACATCGCAAGGTATGGCGACATGGCTTAGAAGTTGCGATCAAAATTAAAAGTTCACAGGGAAATCGTCGGGTCGAATGGCTCAAACCTGAGCATCCCTATACGGCTATTAGCAACAAGTGTGACATTCATGCCAATCACAATGAAGCTAACAACACTGCTTTGAGAAGGAGATGTAGTGCCTATCGTCGCAGACAAAACCTATATGCGAAGAATACCGAAGGATTACAACGAGCAGTCACTGTGCAAAGATTAGTTCACAACTGGGTGAGACCTCATGTGGGCTTAGGGAAGAATAAGACTCCAGTTATGGCGATCGGGCTATATCATCGACCGCTTTCCATGCTGGAGTTGCTTTCACTACGAGGCTTTCACTCCCTCACGATTTAACTGACCAGTGCCCACACCAGCATTTGTAATTCGTGAATACTAAGGGATATTATGCGATCGCACTTGATGATGACAAAAGGCGATCGCTTTGCTCTCAGGGCTAAACTTTACCTCAACGCCATGAGAGCTAGGTTTTCTCTTTTTCAGAAAATGGCTGTCCCTTCCACGTAACAACAGTAATAAAATGGATAAAAATCTGATAATCCTATGAAACAGACAAAATTACCAAAATCTAAAAAGAAAAGCTTCTCTAGCTTCGATCTTGCCTCTGCTTATAAACAGCTAGGTATCAAAACCTTAACGCATTGGAACTTACCAGACATAGCGATCGCCCCTAGTGAATTTTTTATCGAAAGATTAGACCGCTTGCATCGCAACTTCGATCTACGGAGTTATGAAGAATCCAAAAAGCTTCTAATCGATGCCTTTTGTGAAGAAGCAATGGATAGCAGCGACAAGCTGAAAATATGGAAAGGAGGAAAAATAGAAAGTGATATTTTAGTTGGCAATGCCGATTATCTAATTGCTCCTAGACAGGACTATTTAGATACCCCATTCCTCTGTATTGTTGAAGCCAAACGTGATGACTTTGAGCAAGGTCTAGCACAGTGTCTAGTAGAAATGCAAGCCTGTCAATGGGAAAATCGGCAAGCGGAAAAAGAGATTGACGTGTTAGGAATTGTTACCAACGGACAGGGATGGATATTTTATAAACTAGCGATCGCAGGAGAAGTCTATGAAACAGGAATGTATACTGCCGATGATACGGCTAAGACATTAGGGGCTTTGCATTCAGTCTTTCAAGAGTGTGAAAGCAATTTGTAAATCATGGGCGATCGCCTTTTATAGAGATGATTAGTGCGATCACTTTTTGAGATATTGATTCAGCCTACAGTTCTAAATACCTAACTAAAATCTGTTGTATTTCTTCCAATTGATTCGATTCTATTTGCCCAAGACATTGAATCAATCTACGTTTATCAAAAGTCATAGGATCGACACAGACAACAAAACTATCACTGCTAAGTCCATTCGCAACAGAAGGAACCAAAGGCACAATTACTGGCAGTAGACGATCGCTAGGATTAGCAGAAGTAATTGGTAACACAGTTACCTTACTACGCTGATTAAAAGCAGTTCCAGAAACAATCACCGCAGGACGAGTTTTACGAATTTCTGTCCCAATGGAAGGATCGAAACTAACTAACCAGATACTTCCCAATCGATAATTGCTGCTTGCTGCCATGCTGCATCCTCATCATTTGTCAATTCATCCAACAACAAACAAGCCTCAACCATTGCCTGCTTTTCCTGTTGTTTCCGCCATGTTTGCAGTAACCCCTCAATGAGCCGACTGCGATTTTCTACGCGATCATCAACGTAGTGGACTAACTCATCTGGAAGAGAAATAGATACTTTCATAGCTATTTTATACTACTCATAATACTACCTACGGTAGCATGAATATCGAATAGCGATCACCTGTTGTAGAGATTATTGGTGCGATCGCCTATCCCTCTCTAACTCAACTTCTGACTTTTGAGGCAGTTATTTTTATATACATAGCTCTGTTAGCGATCGCGCTTAATGATGACAAAAGGCGAGCGCTTCCAGAGGAGTAAAGCTTATATGCGATCTCCACAAACCTATAAAATCATGAAGGAATTGCGCGATCGCCTGATTAAGACATATAGAGATCGGTTAATAGCGATCCACGTAACATCAGTTATCAATTACAGATGTGTGTATATGATAAGTTTTAGGATGTTGTAAACATACTTATCCAAGTCACATTTCTCCACTTCACTACCCATCAAAACTATGGCAAAAGAACAAGTTGCCCGCCTCTATCGAGCCGCCCAAGCCGATTCTTTTCTTAAAGCTAGACTAAATCAAGCACCTGATCTAGAAACTTTTGTGAAGCTAGCTCAGGCTGAGGGATATGACTTCACCCTCGAAGAATGGAAGCAAATCACCAATTTTGAGGTCGAAGAATTAAAGTGTCATCTTTCAGAAATTCCAGGTATTTAACTAAGAGGGGCGCAAAGCGCCCCTCTTAGTTATGGTTATGGCTTAACTGGCTTTGGTTTCAAGCGCTCGATCGCGATCGCCTTATTAATAACAGCCTGAGTTTGACTCGGATTCAGCTTGAGGGCTTGATCAAAGGCAACTAGCGCATCGGCATTACTATTGAGTGCCAATAATGCTAGTCCGCGCCCTGTCCAATAGTCGGCATTTTTGACATCGATCGCGATCGCTCGGCTATAGGCGACTGCCGCTTCAGCATTGCGTTCAATGGACATCAGCGCCAAGCCAAGATTAAACCACGCCGTGTCTGACTTAGGATTAATCCCGATCGCCTGTTGACTAGCGGCGATCGACTCATTAAACCGATTGAGTCGCCATAGCAAAGCCGATTTATTCGTCCAAATGTCAGCAAGAAAGATTTGACTACCAATGTTCGCATCACCTTGAATTGCCTTGTCATAAGCTTTGAGAGCTTCCTCGGTACGTCCCAATGAGGCAAGAATGCGCCCATGATTGAACCATGCGCTTGATGAATTTTGATTGAGGGCGATCGCTTGATTTGTCGATGACAGTGCTAAATCAAACCGCCCCAACGCCCAAAGGGTGGCAGCGCGATTGCCCCAAAAACTTGCTTGATTTGGCTTGAGGGTGATCGCCCGATTTGCCGAGGCAAGAGCTTCTTCGTACTTACCCAAACCAGTGAGCGCATTTGCCCTCTGATCCCAAGCCCAAGCCGCCCCAAGATAGTCCCATTGCTGATCCCCTTCTTGAAGAGCCGAGTTACAGGCGGTTAAAGCTTCTTTATACTGACGCAATTGATTTAGAGCCGCACAGGAATTAGCCAGCGCAAGGGAATATTTCTCCTTTGCCTTCAGCGCCCATTCCTGTGAAGACAAAGCTTCGGCATAGCGCCCTAATCGCCATAAAATCATCCCCTGCTCCGCCCAAGCCTGAGCATTAGTCGGTTCGATCGCCACCGCTTTATCGTAGGCAAATAGGGCTTCATCAAAGCGTTGTAACTGGTTCTGGACTTTGCCCTTAGTTTTCCAAGCGATCGCTGGAGTCGCATTGCCCCAGTTAGCATTGACCTTGATCGCGCGATCGCAGTCTTGGATCGCATCGGCAGCACGGTCAAGAGCGACAAAAATATCACAGCGTTCGGTCAGGGCAAGGGAATAATTGGGATTGGAGCGAATTGCTAAACCTAGAGATTCCAATGCCTCAGCAAGTTTACCTTCCCGCTTTAGCAAGGCTCCTTGGATATACCACACCATCGCAGGAGAAGCATCAGCCCAATTTTTATCAAGGCGTAGGGCTAATTCACAGGATGCGATCGCATCTTCATAACGGGCTAACTCCATTAACGCACCACAACGTTTTGCCAAAGCGCCTGAATTTTCTGGTTGCAATTTAATAAAGCGATCATAGGACACGACTGCTTCGGTATACATCGCTAAACCGACCATCGCATCCCCCCGTTCGAGCCAAGCGATCGGCTCATTAGTATTGAGCGTAATCGCCTGATTGCAAGCCTCAACTGCTTCTTTGTATTTGCGCGATTTCACCAGCGAACTACAAAGCGATGCCCAATAGTCAAAATCCTGTAACTTGTCCTGCGCGATCGCCACTGGTGTGACCCATAGAGCGATAAATATAGAGGCGATCGGCAAATTTAGCAGCACGATCATTACTAACCAAAATCGCTTACCTTGTTTGACTGACTGACTGAAAGAACGCAAAATTGTTAACACTCCCAATTTCTCAACCACAGGTTTTGATCTATCCTGTCAAACTCGATAAATTTAATCTGACTAACCTGACATTAAATTTATCATCTTATTTTCGATAGATGTCACTAGGCAATTTGACTTTATAACAGGTATGCCATGTCCAGACTACTATTTGCTAGCTTTTTTGCAACTATGGCGATCGCTTTGCCTGCTTGGGCTGATCCGAGTAGCGATCGACTCCAAGCTCTTAATCGTCAACGACTGATCGAAACTAATCGCTGTCAAGGCTGTAACTTACAAAATACAGACCTGAATGGACTAAAACTGATTGGGGCAGACTTAACTAAAGCCAATTTGCAAGGGGCAAACCTGCGAAGTACCGATCTCAGGGGCGCAAATTTACAAGAGGCAAATCTCCTCTATGCCGATCTTAGTTATGCTGATTTAAGACTTACCAATTTTGGTAAGGCAAATCTGCAAGGTGCAAATCTAAGCAATACCCATTTACTAGAGGCATCCTTTCGCCAGAGCAACCTCCAAGAAGCTAACCTGACTGATACCTACGCTGATGGCAATGTCGATGTGTTTACCTCCGTCCGTCAATTTGTCGATCTAGAAGGGGCGAATCTACTCAAAGCCAATCTCACCAATGCCAAGTTAGGTTTTGCCAATCTCGCAAGTGCCAATCTCAGCGAAGTAAATTTAGTTGATGCCTATCTCGAAAATGCTTCATTAATCGACGCAAATTTAACAAATGTAAGGTTATGTAACACGACTCTGCAAGATGGCTCCGTAAATAATCAAAATTGCCGTTAGGAAAGCAATGAACTAGGATTGCTGTAGAAGTTAAATAAGATCAAATTAATGGCGAAGCTGCGCGAAATTACTGTTTCCACTCAATTGAAAGAACGTTTAGCTCAGGGTCATCCTTGGATTTATCGCGATCGCCTACCAAGAGAAGCACGTTTTGAGACGGGGGAATGGGTGCGCGTGAAGTGTGGCGGCTGGACGGGGTTTGGTTTATGGGATAACAAAGGACCGATCGCCATTCGCATATTTTCGCAGCGACAGTTACCCGATCCGCGTTGGTTAAAAGCGCGAGTACAGGCTGCGTGGGAACTGAGATCGCCTTTACGTGAACAGAACTGCACCGCCTATCGTTGGCTCTTTGGTGAAGGTGATGGCTTAGCAGGGATTACCGTTGATCTGTATGGGGAATATGCGGTGGTGCAGACCTATATGGAAGGCGCAAGTGTTCTCCTTGATTGGTTAGTGAATGCTTTGCTAGCTGTTGCGCCTTTACAGGGGATTTTATGGCGGACAAAGCATCTAGAAGGTGCAGAAAATGAGAATCCTTCAGAAAGTAAAACTCAGTTGCTATGGGGTAAAGATCCGAAGGGGGACATTACGGTAAAGGAACATGGACTATTGTTTCAGGTCAATTTGCAAACGGGACAAAAAACTGGCTTATTTCTCGACCATCGCGAAAACCGTCGCTTTGTGGGTGAACTTAGCCAAGATAAAACCGTCCTGAATTGTTTTTCCTACACGGGCGCATTTTCTCTCTATGCCCTGCGGGGCGGCGCGAGTCACGTTACCAATGTCGATATTAGCAAACATTTAGCGGCAGTGGCAGATGCAAATGTGCGTTTGAATGATTTTGACAGCGATCGCCATACCTTTGTAACTGCTGATTGCTTTGATGTGCTACATCGCTACGCACAGGAGCAACAAACCTTTGATATGGTGATCCTCGATCCGCCCACTTTTGCCAAGAGCAAGCAAAACCGCTTTGCCGCGATCCGTGCTTACACCAAGCTAAATGCGATCGCCCTCAAATGTGTCGCGCCCAATGGTCTGTTAGTTTCCGCCAGTTGCACCAGCCAAGTCAGTCCTGAAGCCTTTAAAGAAATGCTTGCCACTGCTGCCGAATCTAGCGATCGCCGTATCCAAATTCTCCATGAAGCAGGACAACCCCTCGATCATCCTGTCCCTGCGGCTTTTGCTGAAGGTCGCTATTTAAAGTTTGTAGTCGGTAAAGTTAATCAGATTTTTTAATAGAGAATGGCGGCGCAAAGCGCCGCCATTCTAACAGTCAAATAAAGCGCTTTGCGCTTTATTTGACTGTTAGAAGCGCTTGATCGATAGTTTGATAACAAGCTTCGATGGAAGCTCCATTTTGCATTTGTTCGGCAAGAGCAATTAAAACGGAACGGCGATCGCTGAGTAAATTTTTGGCGTTTAACAATGCCCAACGCTCTTGGGTCATGGGATTAGGTAAATTTGCGATCGCTTGACGTAAGCGCTGAATATCATCTAGACCACCTTCCGTTGCTCCTGCACACATCATTTGCTCAGCAGCGATACCTGCCATATACACTGTGCAGAAGCGATCCAAGAGATTTACCGAACTAACATCTTCGCTCACCTCAATTTCCACGCCGCCTTCGATGCCGTTAAAACTCTCACTAGCTAATACTTCTCCTAAGGACTGACCGACAATTCCCGCGATCGCATAGTTGATTACCTTGAATCCTAAGATATGAGCAGCGAGAAAATGTCCTGCTTCGTGATAGGAGACACGCTCACGGTATTGCGGATCTCTTGCCCTCAGCCATGCTTGGAAATATGCCCCAAATTTGCCTTGATACACGCCTACATCAATGCCCCATACACTGAGTAAGCTAACTGTGATCGCCACAGGCACAATCGGTGATAAACCCACCATTGTGCCAACCAGAGACATCATTGTGATTGTAAAAATAGCGATCGCGAGGAAATCAGTAGCAGTAACATTCATGGCAAGATTTCAATCTATGACTCAGCATTCCCGTGAAACGAGGTTACTTACTATTATGGCTTTTTGATAAAAGAACTACTACTATTCTGAGCTTTGTAGAAAGTGGTAAGGCTTTCTTCATCACCAACAAAGCGCCAATGCCAAGGCTCATACATTACACCTTGAGGATTATTTGGCGGAAATGACATTTCAAATCCATACTTAGCCGCATTATTTTGTAACCATTGAAAGGCAGCAGTTTGCTCAAAACTAGTCGAAAGATTAGCACTAGGTACAGATGCGTCACCGATGTCCATCGCATAGCCTGTGTGATGCTCGCTATGTCCAGGAGGCGCACTCACCTTAGCGCGTTGGGCTGGCGTTTGATTGCGTTGCTTGCTGATTTCAAAGAAAAGTTGTTGTTGCTCAGAGATCGTCCGAAATCCTGAAATCACCACAAAATCAACACCATCAGCTTTGGCGGCGGCTTCCATACTCAGGTAACTTTTCGCGGCTGTATCCCGTAGCTTAATTTCATAGCCATCACTAGCCCTACCAATCGTAGTTAATTGATTAGTAGCCGCCTCTTTATAGGGATAATGACCAAAGAGCGCAGGAGGACTATCGGTTGCTGCCTTAGGAAGGACTGCGGGATTCTTGCTTGGGACTTTATTGGTAGGTGATGGAGTTGTGCTTATAAAGGGTGCAACGGTAGGACTAGCGGAAGGTTTTACTTGGGGTTCTGGTGCAGATTGAGGGCTTTCGGCAGTGGTCATACTTGCCTGTGGTTGATTTGTCGCATTAGCATTAAGAGAAAACCAAATGCGAGTACTGACGATGGGAGACAAAAAGGCTAGGACAGCTAAACCATATCCCCACCAAGGAACTGCTTGTAGCGATCGCGCAATTGGATTGGATTGGACTTGCTTTTGGGGCGATCGCTGGGGATCGCTGACCCTCTGGGCGATGGGGATATCGTTTTGGGTAGTCATAGGTGTATAAACCTTTGAAGTTTTAAGCACGATTAATAAGCACAGTTAAATATATAGCAATAAATCTGGAAATTAGAATTCGCACAAAGTGGGAATTTTTGATTGACTGAATTAAAACCCAGAGAAATTTTTGAAAGCGCCGCTTCGCGGCGCTTTCAAAAATTTCTCTGTACTACTTCTAAAAGATTGCCATCGGGATCGTTTAAAAATAAGATTTTTTGTCCCCAAGGCATCACATTAGGTGGTGAAATTATATCTACGGAAATATTAGCTTGTCGATCGCATATTTCTTGATAAACCTGATCCAGATTATTCACAGTCATCGAGAGTAAGAAAGGATGACCACTGATAGTCTGCTCACCGCGATCGCCAAATAATTTAGGTAACCAACTGCGATCGTATAGCCCAATTTTCAGCTTGCCGCTATAGCCCTCCGCACTATCAGGTTTGGCTGGTTTGTCAAACTGAAAGCCTAACACCTCACGATAAAAAATAAGCGATCGCGCTACATCAGCAACAAATAGAGCAATATAATCAATTTCCATCTCATCTAGCTCCTATAAAAACTAAAAATGGCGTTGCCATTTTTAGTTTTGAAAACCCTTACTGGATTTGGTTTTTAATTCACAAAAGTGTGCCACCACTTTTGTGAATTGGTACAGTTATGGATTTTCCTGCAAAATTGCTTCAGGGCGATCGCTTGTTAATTCATTTTTCAATCCATTTATCTCAACAGATGATGACTCCGCTAAAACTGCTGTTTGAGGAGGATTAAACTTGCCATTTTTCTCGTCAGGTAGCCATTTTAGAAATGGTAATGGTAATAGACTGCTGAGGTTCGCAATGACGATCAAAATCCAGAGATTATCAAAATTAGATTCAGTCACACCGAGAAAATGGGTGAGTACAGCCCCTAATTGGAATGAACATAGGGCGGAGATATTAATCACTGACATCAAAAGTGCAAATAAAGTTGCTTCGATACCTTCAGGACAGAGCCTTGCTGCCAAAACTAAAATAGGCATAAACGCAATTCTGCCAGCAACGGTCAAAATCAAGCTATCGCCAAGACTAAACCAGCGATCGTCAATGCCTAACGTTCTATTAGCATGAGTGACTAACAATAAACTAGTTAGTCCCAAAACAGTGGAAATAATCGTTGTCCAAAAGAAAATTGTGCGGGTTGGCACACCTTTAAAAAAGCGTTGGAATAGCCACACTCCCAGAAGTCCTGCCCAACTCGCAAAAAATTTAATTGTTCCTAAAAATTCTGGATTAAATTTCAGTTCATTGGTAGTGAAATAGAAAAAAGCGGTATCCGAACTGGGTGTTGCTTGCCAAATAAACAAGAAAAGTGTCGGTAGCCAAATTGCTTTATTGGTAAAGGCTTGACGCAACTGCCCAAAGTTGAACTTCAGCGACATCCATAGTTGCGAATTTCTCGATAAAGGTTTAGAAGTTACCGACTCTTGATTAGTTGTGGCATTAGTTGCTGCTGTGTCAGGAGCCACAATATGTACGTTAGACATTGGTGGATCAGCGATCGCAAAGGCAGCAATCCCCACTAGTAATGGTAGAAAGGCTGTAATCTCAAATACGAACTTCGCGCCAAAATGCTCCAATAAATAGCCACTCAAATATGCCGAGATAATTGCGCCAATTGATGAGGCAATCCAGCTAAAGGACTGCAAAGATCCTGCATCTCCCTCTGGTTCTAGTCTTGCGCGTTGGACAATTAGGGCATCCGTAATCGCATCAGAAAAAGCTAGAGATAGTCCACCCAACGCAATCATCGCGATCGCCCAAAAGGGAGTAGTAACCCATATTCCCAAGCTCAACCAAGCAAAAATCCCTAAAACACTGGACAGCAACAGGTAAGGGCGACGACGATAGCCAAATATCGGCAATCCATCCGAAATCAGACCATAAAGGGGTTTAATCGTCCAAGGTAGCATGGTAATACCGACCATTGAAGCCACTTCCGCAGGACTTAATCCCAAATCATCTTTGAGGAAAAAACTCACGGCAAGCTGCGAGATCGCCATTGCCCCTTGTACGAAATAAATAGTAGCGATCGCTGCCAACTCAAGGTCAAACGAGCGCCCCCGTAAACTTTTGAGCCAGTCTGATTGGATTAGCACTATAGGATTGCCCAAATATTAAGAAATTTTAATCTCAGTATATTTTAGCCTTTATCGAAAAAATCATCAGAGCCACAATAAAGTTTTTAGGGCTTACACAAGAGTTAGTATCTAATCGCCTATTCCATCAAATCAAACAGCGATAATTAAACACTATTTCTGATTATAATCAATATAAAAATTGTGGGCAAAATGTATGATTGCTACTATTGCATCGCCTAGCCTATCACCTACAGAATATCTAGAGTGGGAAGTAACACAAGAAGATAGATATGAGTATGAATATGGAGAGGTTATCGAGGTAATAGGGGGGAAGCTTGAAAACAATGAAATTGCTCTTAATTTAATTGTACTGATCCGAAGTCATTTACGTGATAAAGGTTGTCGTATCCTTGGTGGTGATGCGAAACTCATGACCATTCCGAGCAATGTTTATTACTTTCCTGATGTGGTTGTTAGTTGCGATTCTCGCGATCGCTATGCTAGAGAGTTTTTACAATATCCTTGTTTAATTGCGGAAGTCTTGTCCCCTGCTACAGAAAGTCGCGATCGCGGGATTAAGTTACGCAACTATCTCAAGATCGCTTCATTACAAGAATATATGCTCATCAATTCAGATTCTCCAAGTATTGAGTTCTATCGTCGTAGCGATCGTACAGAGGTTTGGGAATATCTAACAATCAATAGTTCAGATTTAACCGTTAACGATCCTGAAGTTCAACTAACTAGCATAGATTTTAATCTTCCGCTATCACTCATCTATGAAAATGTTGATTTTGAGTAGTCCTAATCGCCTATTTATCCACATCAAACAGCGATCACCCTAGAGTTAGATATACTGAAGTTAATTTACTATTTACTCCTGCCTATGAAATTACCAAATGGCGATCGCCCAGAAATTTCTATGCAAAAGATCTTAGGGTATTGCTTAAACATCAATCATGATAAGGGTAAAGACAAGGCGAGAGTATTTCAATCTAGGCTGGGTATTACATTCAAAATACCGATCGCTTGGTTGAATTAATTCAAGTTGCGGCAGTTGAAGGTGAAGTTGTACAGGAAAGTAATACGAAATTTGGTAAGGAATATAAAGTGGATTGGGAAATCCCTAATACTGGAGGTGTTGAGCTTCGGACTATTTGGGAAGTTAGTATAGAGTCTGGTTATCCACGATTGATTATTGATTAGTGCTTTTTTGAAGAGAGAGAAATAATGAAAACTCCACAGTTACTTGATACGATCGCTATTCTAAAACCAATTTCCGTAGATAGACTTTCGCTAATGGAATCAGAGTATGATTTTAATTCGGCTTTGCCAGTGGGATTGGTTGGTACGATTGTGGATATTCATCAGGATAATCAAGGGGTTGATTATTTGGTGGAGTTTGCGGATTCTGATGGGTGTGAGTTTGCGATCGCCTATTTGAAGGCTAATGAATTTCTTACTTTGCAGTATGAGCTTGCTGCGGCTTAGAGTTGTCGCACCTCAACACCACAGACCCGATCGCCTATTTCCCACATCAAACAGCGATCTCCCCCTCACACCCCAAAAAACAGATCGCCTTTCCCTCACACCAAACAGCGATTTCTAGTAGTGAAAGCGGCAGGCGAGAATTCTGATTTTATCGTCTAGAACTTCATAAACTAGACGATGTTCTTGATCGATACGGCGTGACCAGCAGCCAGATAGATCGTGTTTTAGAGCTTCGGGTTGTCCTGTTCCTTCAAATGGATTACGTTGGACTTCACGAATTAGTTTGATAATTTTTAAAGCTTTTTTACGATCGCTTTCAATCCACCAAGCTAAGTCTTCAAAAGCATCTGGATCAAATTCCAAGTTTTTCACAGGCTGCTTCCAAAGAGATTCCATCTTGACGTTTTCTAGCTTTAAGCAGTCTGTTTTTCATGGCTGGACTACTAAGCAAATAGGCGGTTTCTCTTTCTGCCATTAGTTCTTGCCAAAAGGCAACGGGGACAACTACAGAAATTGTTTGCCCTTCTGAATCACAGATGTATTGTAATGCGTTAGTCATAGCAGCCAATATAACTTACTAGATTAACCATAATTATAACTGATCGCCCCTTAACCACCCATCAACGCGATCGCCTATTTCTCCACATCAAACAGCGATCGCCCCCTCACACCCCAAAAAACAGATCGCCTTTCCCTCACACCAAACAGCGATCGCCCATATTGGTGATTAACTAGAAACTGCTGCTAATTGAGCAAATAATGGCTTGTCTTTGGGAAGTGTGCTGACTTGAAAGATAGAAAAGCCAATTACTTGACCATTAGTGTTTACTCGCTCCATTAGGTCGTCGTTTTCAGTTTCTCGCATATAGCCCAATTCATCTGAGAAGCGAACTTCTAGAAAGTCAGCTTCTGGATCGAACCAAATCTTTACAAATTGCGCCATAGTTCTAATCCTTGTTTTAGTTTGTCTGTAAAATAAGCTGTAATTATAAAGGCATCGTCAGAGTTATCTTTTATTACAACACATAACCATTTTGCCCCAACTATTGTTTGTTCGTAAAAACGATAGTACAAGTACACTTGACTATCTGATCTTGATTGTCTTACAACTTCAGGGGTTTGCAGCACTATTTCTAGTTGAAATCTCATATCTACCATTTCTGGATGATCAAGAATGTGTTGTAAGCGTTCTTCTGTTAGCCTAATTTGGCGATTTTGGTAGTCGGTAAGTATTTCCATTATCTAAGTTAAAAATTAGGCTGCTTCGGTAAATTTAGCGTCTTTAGCGATCGCAAAATCATCAAATTTCACAAAAATATAGCGATCGCCCTTCACCCCCACAAACCCGATCGCCTATTTCTCCATATCAAACAGCGATCGCCCCTCATCACCCACAAAACCCGATCGCATAAATCTCCACACCAAAAAGCGATCGCCCCAAAAAACTAAAAGTGGTTGTAAAATTTGGATATCTGACAACGATTGTGAATTGCCGATTAAAATGCTTATGGTTTATAGTGTGTATGGTGTGTTGAGATGAGTACCACTTTCGAGTGGGATGAGCAAAAAGAGGCTGATAATAAGGCAAAGCATGGCTTAGATTTTGAAACTGCTCAATATGCTTTTTTCGATCCAGACCGTTTGATTGTCCATGATTCGGAACATAGTGAAGTGGAGGAACGTTGGTTTTGTATCGGTAAAGTAGATGATCTTGTATTGACAGTGCGTTTTACTTATCGAGATGGAGTGATTCGGATATTTGGGGCTGCTCAATGGCGTAAATGGAGGAAATTTTATGAACAACACAATTCCTGATCCTGCTGAACCAATTGGAAATGTCACTATTGTTAAAGATTTTTTGCCACCAGTGAATCAGTTAATTCCGAGGCAAAAGACGGTAACGATTACGATGGAATTCACTCAAGAAAGTATTGAGTTCTTTAAGCGTGAGGCTAAACGCCGTAATTCTTCATATCAAGAAATGATTTCCAATCTTGTGGATGCTTATGCAAAACAGAGTAAGGTATGAATAATTGATTCTGATCGCCCCCACAACACCCAACACCCGATCGCCCATTCCCTCAAATCAAACAGCGATCACCCCACACCACCCACAAACCCGATCGCCTATTCTCCCAAATCAAACAGCGATCGCACCCTCATCACCCACAAACCCCGATCGCCCATTTCCACATCAAACAGGGATCGCATTGCTAATTTATATTGACGATTACGTTAGAATTAATGCAAAACAAGTAGTAGAGCCGTAATGTTATGCAAATAAAAGAACTCACTACCGAACAGTTTCGTTTACTAGTTCGTGAAGTTGTAATTGAAGTGCTAGAAGAATATATCGATCTAGATGAAGGTAAGAAGTTAAAAGCATCGGTTGTGGAACGCTTATTACGACAACAACATCAACCAACTATTATTCCTGCGGCTCAAGCTATGCAATCATTGGGGCTTAATTGGGATGAGTTATAGTATTGACTTTACTTCTGAGGCGATCGCTGATCTTGCAAAAATCGACCGCACTAATCAAATACGGATAGCTCGTAAAATCAAGTGGTTGGGCGAAAATTTTGAACAAATTACGCCTCTATCACTTTCTGGCAATTTATCAAGCTTTTTTAAGCTGCGTGTTGGAGATTATCGAGTTCTTTACGAGATCGCGCAATCACAAAAAAGTCTCACTATTCATCAGATCGGACATCGCAGAGAAATTTATGATTAGATGAATGATCGCCTATTTCCTCAACATCAAACAGCGATCGCCCCTCACTACCCACAAACCCGATCGCCTATCTCCACATAAAACAGCGATCGCCCATTTCCTCAACCAAAACAGCGATCGCCATATCAGTATTCGTCATCTTCTAAATCGATTTCTAGATCTGAAATCAAATCTTGTGTAACAGCATAGACATCTCGCTTATCACCTTCCTTACGCCTTCCTACACCCACGATAACTACCACTACTCGATCTTGTTCGATTCGATAAATAATCCGATAACGCTGTCCGACAGACCGAATACTACGATAACCCAATAGTTCTTCAGATAAAGCCTTACCTTGTTTTTCTGGTTCATCCTTGAGCTTCTCAATCCTTTTCAAGATCACGCTTTGTTCGCGCCGATCCTTGATTGCAGTAAACAGTTTCTGCGCTTGAACAGAAAAAATAATTCTATATTCCATAGCAGTATTAGAAACCCAACTCTAATTTCAAGGCTTCTAAACTAATTGTTTGTCCTAAATCTGCTTGTCGAATACCTTCTCTCAAATCTGCCATAAACTCGCGATCACTTAAAATCTCCATTGTTTCAACCAAGGAAGCAAACTGTTGCATACTCAAAGCAACAATTACAGGTTTACCGTCTTGCGTGATAATCGCTGGATCTTTGAGGTTCTTAGATAGCGCTGGTAATTGTTGCTGAGCTTCAGCAACAGTCAAATAATTAAGCATAATGTTTTTTGAGTGACTATTGTTATTTTAGTCAATTTCAAGTTATTTAAGATTGTACGATATCCAGTCAAGCGATCGCCCCTCATCACCCAAACCCCGATCGCCTAAATCTCAACATCAAACTGCGATCGCCCCTCATCACCCAAAACGCCCGATCGCCTATTCCCCAACAAACAGCGATCGCTCCTCAACACCCAAAACCCGATCGCCTATTCTCTGCAAATCAACCAGCGATCGCACCCTCATCACCCATAAAACCCGATCGCCTATTCCCCACATCAAACAGCGATCGCCCCTCACCAAACCTAAAAATTATTTGATAAAATCAGGTGTTAGTGTCAAAGAGGAAATATTTGCTATGAAAAGGGATATGAATCTAATTCGTAAACTTCTTTTGCAGTTGGAAGAAGCGCCAGCAGAAGTATATGTATCAAATTTAGAAGTGGCTGGATATTCGGATGAAGAAATTGCTTACAATGCTTACCTGATGATTGATGGCGGATTGGCAGAAGGCAGACAGTCTAAACAAACTAATCAAATGGGAGATAGTTGCCCTGTAGCTGTGACCTTGACTAATTTAACTTGGGAAGGGCATGAGTTTTTTGACTCAATTAGAAATGATTCTATCTGGAAGAATACACTAGGCTATATCAAGGAAAAAGGTGGGAATGTTCCATTTAACTTAATACCGCCAATCGCAGCGCTTTTTGTCAAGCAACATTTTGGGTTGTCATAAGCTTAGAACAGGGAGTTATTGTTTGTAATTGTTGTTAGTGAGTTATCTGATTTAAAGGGGGTATCAAGTGGGGAAATCTAACTGGCGATCGTTTGAAGAGGCTCGTGCTTTTGTACATCAACTTCAACTAAAAAATGTAGCAGAGTGGAAGGCTTGGGCGAAAACTGAAGCAAAACCATCAGATATCCCTTGTAATCCCTATGGAGTCTATAAAGACAACGGCTGGATTAGTTATGGTGACTGGCTTGGCACTGGTGTAGTTGCATCTCAAAATTATACGTATTTATCATTTGCAGAAGCTCGTGATCTTGTCCATAAATTGCAGTTAAGAAATCAACAAGAATGGAGAGATTGGGTCAAGACTGATGCTAAACCTGAATGTATGCCTGCCAATCCTTATGGTACTTATAAAGACAAAGGATGGCAAGGTTGGGGGGATTGGCTCGGCACTGGTAGACTTGCAAATCGGAATCGCACTTATCTTCCTTTTACAGAAGCTCGTATTTTTGCTCATCAACTTAGGTTAAATACTACTGAAGAATGGAAATTGTGGACAAAGACTGATGCTAAACCTGATAATGTACCTGCTGATCCTGCACGTGTATACAAAAGCAAGGGGTGGCAAGGTTGGGGGGATTGGCTCGGCACTGGTAGGCTTGCTAACCAGAATCGCATTTATCTTCCTTTTGTGGAGGCTCGTGCATTTGCTCATCAACTTAAGTTAAAGACTGCTGAGGAATGGAAAGTCTGGGCAAAAACTGACACTAAGCCTAATAACATACCTGCTAACCCTGCACTTGTATACAAAGACAATGGATGGATAGGTTGGGGGGATTGGCTTAATACTGGAAGAATTGCCAACCAAAATCGCATTCTTCTCCCTTTCCAAGAAGCTCGTGCATATGTTCACAAATTAAACTTAAAAAGTAGGGAAGAATGGAAATCTTGGGCAAGGAGTAAAGATAGACCTAGCAATATTCCTGCTGATCCATATAAAGCCTATGAAAAGGAAGGATGGTTAGGGTGGGGGGATTGGTCTGGCATTATAAGCCGATGGAAGCCCAATGCTATCTTGAGTTTTCTATATAGTCTCAAGCCTATTTTATTTGGTTTGGAATCTGCTGAACTTTACGCCATCATGAGGCAAAACGGTATGATTGCTTCTATTGGCAATAAAAGAAATAATCCCGAAATCTTCAAAAGCATTAAAGATTTATGCTCTACCAAAGATCTCGAATCTGAATGCAATAAATTAATTTCTCAGATTGAAGATTTAAGAAATAACGGAAGTGGTGAATCTGATGATGCGGAGTTTGAAGATTTTTTCAAAGATGACGACTTAAATAGTAGCGAAGAAATAGATACTAATTTAGTCCCTGCTGAAATTGAAAATACTGATACTGAACTACCTCAACTAAAATCCTTTGACTCATTAAAAGCAGTTGACTTACTTGTAGAAGCAGGAATCACCTCAGATCATGAAACTATCGAATTTTTAATCTGCAATCGCGTTAGCGCCCTATGGCAAGCCTGCCTAAACAACGACCCTACCTTTGACCTAGACCGACTTCGCAACGAAACAGGCGGCACATACTTTCAGACGATCCGCGATCGCTTCCTCAGTCAACACGATGGCGCAGCAAACCTCACCATACCCAACGGCTATAACTTCCCATATCCACCCAACCTGATGCAACGCCTCACCGCCTATCGCATCCTCACAGAAAGAAGGATCGGTAACTGGTCAGGAGTTGGCGCAGGGAAAACCATATCCGCCATCTTTGCCAGTCGCGTCATTAACGCCAAATTCACAATCATCATCGCCTTTAACAGCACCATCGAAGGATGGGCAAAAGCGATCGCCCAAGTCTATCCCGACAGCATCATTTACCAAAAAGAACGCGGTGAAATCAGCGTAGATCGCAACCACCATAACTATCTCATTCTCAACTTCGAGAAATTCCAACAACCCTACTCCGCCGAACTTGTCGGCAACATCCTCACCAATCACCAGATCGATTTTGTCGTCATCGATGAAATCCAAAACGTCAAACAACGCGATCCCAATCCCAACAAAGAAAGCAAACGCCGCAAAACCCTTAACTCCCTACTCTCCGAAGCATCCCGCCAAAACCCTGAACTCTGCGTCTTAGGCATGAGCGCCACACCCGTCATCAACAACCTCTACGAAGCCAAAGCACTGCTCGAAATGACAAGGGGCGAAAAATTTGACGAATTGAAAACCTTCAGCACGATCGCCAATGCCCTCGCCATGCATGAAAAACTGATGCTTCATGGCATCCGCTATCGTCCCAATTACAAGATTGCGATCGCCGAAAGCTTTCCCGAAATCTCAGGCGAACATCTGCGACCTCAACTCATCGCCGCCATCAAAACTAGCCCCCTCGCTGTCGAGCAAATCCTCCTCTCAGCCAAAATCGACACCATCATCGCCCATCTCAAAACAGGAACCCTCATATATACCCACTATCGCGAAGGCATGGTCGAACCACTCCACAAAGCGATCGCCGCCGCAGGTTACAAGGTGGGCTTATTCACAGGCGTAGAAGACACCAAGGAACGGGATTCCGCCAAACAGGAATTTATCGCCAGAAAAATCGACATTCTCATCGGCACGGCTCCCATTGGTACAGGCGTTGATGGACTGCAATATGTTTGCGATCGCCTGATTATCGCCAGCCTTCCTTGGACTCATGCCGAATACGAGCAACTAGTCGGGCGCATCTATCGCCAAAAATCATCATTTGCCAAAGTAGAAGTAATTATTCCCCAAGTCATCCTCGATCATCAGGGCGATATCTGGTCATGGGATCGTCAATACCGATGGAGTCGCATTCAATGGAAAAAATCCCTCGCTGACACGGCGATCGATGGCGTAATTCCTAAAGGCGAACTCGCCTCGGAAAAAGTCGTCCTCCAAAAAGCAGGAGAAGCGCTGCAAACATGGATCGATCGCGTCGAAAGTGGCGATATCTATGAAATCAACCGTGAAGAATTGCGCGTCCCCTTACCCGAAGCGATCGCTAAAATCCTGCAACGCCGCTTTGGTGACTTCTCGGCGATGAACAACCGCTTCAATAATTCCTACAGCCATACCACAGGCGATCGCCTCAAAGCAAACCCCGAAGAATGGTATCAATACCACCACCTCTATCGCGCCGCCCGTGAATCATGGAAAGAAATCCCCTACGAAAAAATTGCCGAAAAGCTCCAAAACTACACCAATCTCCAGATCGGGGACTTCGGTTGCGGAGAAGCCAAACTAGCCGAATTACTTCCCAATCATCAAGTCCATTCCTTCGACCACATCGCCATCAACGCAAAAGTACAAGCCTGTGATATCGCCCATACACCTCTCCCAGATGCCACCCTCGATGTCGCCATCTTTTCCCTATCCCTCATGGGCTTAAACTATGCCGAATATCTCCAAGAAGCCCATCGCACCCTCAAAGGTGGCGGCAGTCTCCTCATCGCCGAAACCATCAGCCGATGGACAGACAAAAAGCAAGAACTTCTAGATTTACTAACGAGTTTAGGATTCACTGTTGTTAAAGTGCAAACAGGCGATCGCTTCCTTTACATCAATGCCACTAAGCCACTGATCACCTTACTTTGATTATGCTAGGCTAAAAATAATTTGCATTCAGGAATGAAGAGATGTCAACCAATAGCCCAACTGTATTTGCAGAAGAATTAGCCAATGAGCTAGACAAAATCCCTGAGCAGTATTGGTCAAACCTTTTGCAGATTATTCGTTTATTTCGTGAAAGCGTTACGCCAGAATCAGAAAACCATTCTCAAGATCCTGCAATTGTCGAGGCGATCGAAGATTTAGGGCTTGTCCATGCCATGCTAGAAGTCAAAGACGAAAAGCCTCTTAGTCTCCAAGAAGCACTTGCCGAAATGGAAAGAGCATGAATGTTAATTATCTTCCCAGCTTTCTTAAAGAACTTAAAGATCTCAGAAGTACACCTTACTTCAAACCCATAAACACACTTGTATTTGAGGAGATTCCTAAACTTGCTGGGTTGGCAGATATCAAAAATGTCAAAAAGCTACAGGGGTATGAAAATGCGTATCGAATCAAAGTAGGAGATTATCGAATTGGAGTGATCTTTGAAGACGAAACCGTTACATTTTGTAGAGTATTGCATCGCAAAGAAATTTATCGCTATTTCCCATAAACTAACTCTCCCACCACAGATTCCCAAGAAATTGGCTGCTCCCCTAATCTTTCTGACTCAGCGATCATCTCTAGAGCATTAGAGAACTAAGCTTGCCATTTTTAGTAGAAGTTCTGCATCCAATAAAAAGACTGTTTGTAGATCTGCAAATTTTTTGATCGATACCTGCATGATATGACTGGCAATACCCAAGGTGTCGCGATCGCGGTATTCGGCTGGTATTGGCTGGAGACTCTGTACAGGTACATCTTCTACATTAGGTAAATTGGCGATCGTAATTCCGTATAAACTATTTTTCCCTGCGAAAATAACTAGGAAACCTTTGGCTAGATTTGTCTCTTGACCATAAATTTTTTTATATAGGTCAATGACTAAAACTTCGCGATCTTCATAGGTGGTTATTCCCAATAACTTATCGCCACTACGATGAATTTGCGGTAAAGGAATAATCCGTACGACACTATCGATTCCCATTGCCAAATTTAGATCTCCCATTGAGAAGATTAAAAATTTGAGAGTTTCTTGTTTTTTCTTATTGCTGAGCATGGTAATTAATTATATGTTCGTATAAGCGTTGCGAAGCAACGCTTATACGAGTAAATCTTGAATTGTTTTGATTAAATCTTGCTCCAGATAAGGCTTGGTAATATATCCTGAAGCGCCAAGCACTTGAGCAACACCGCGATGCTTTTGTCCACCGCGTGACGTGACCATCACAATCGGAAGAGCCTTGTGACGCAGATCTTTGCGACAGGCTGCTAAAAATTCAAATCCATTCATATTGGGCATTTCCACATCGCATAACACAGCTTGAATTTCAGGCGATCGCGCAAGTTTATCGATCGCCTCTCGTCCGTCGGAGGCTTGGACTATTTGATAGCCAAATTTTTCTAAGGTGAGATAGAGGGCTTGACGGGTGGTGAGCGAATCATCAACGATCAGAATAGTTGGTCTCTGAAGAGATTTGACTTCTAATACTGTTGGCTTAGAGGGGACATGAGCTTTATCCGTAACTGGTGATTTAATCGAAGACTGAGGCATAGAGATCAAGGCGGCGCTATCAATCACGGGAACAAGTGTGCCATCGCCCAAAATAGTACAACCATATAAATAGGGTGGTGGAGCGATCGCTTTCCCAAAGGGTTTCACAGCTAACTCTTGTTCATTGAGAACGCGATCAATAGGTAGGGCGACTATTTCACTACCATCAGAGAATAACAACATCGTGGTTTGATTTTCTTCAGTAAAGGATTCTGTACTAAATATATCTAACGATTGTTTGGGTAATGGATAGCCATCAGCAAATATGGATATGGGATATAGCGGAATTAACCGATCTTCAAAACGATAAAATTCTTTGCCTTGAATAATTTGAATTTCACTAGAATCAACGGTGACAATGCCAAGTAAGGTATCGATCGCGATCGCTAATAATCGCTCTTGAATGCTGAAAATCATCAGCTTGGCAATACTGAGAGTAAGCGGTAATTTAATCGTAAATACCGTACCCTGACCTAGTACTGATTTAATGTCGATGGAACCCTTAAGACTGCGAACTTGCTCTTGGACAGTGGACAGCCCCATGCCTCTTCCTGATAGCTCAGAGACAGTTTCGGCTGTCGAGAAACTAGGTGCAAATAGAAATTGATAAACCTCCTCATTAGTAATTTGATCGGCTTGTTCAGGTTCCAATAAACCAACGGCGATCGCCTTTTCTTTGACCTTCTCAACGTTAATCCCATGACCATCATCTTTGATTTCGATATAGGTTTGGTTACCACGATAGTAAGCTCGAATCTCAATGGAAGCAATTACAGGCTTACCGCGCTCCAGACGATCCTGTGTTGAATCCGTACCATGATCGAAGGCATTTCGCACCAGATGCACAAAGGGATCGTAGAGCTTTTCTAGTACCGATTTGTCAACTAAGGTGCTTGTACCTAATAGTTTGAGATTGACCTGTTTATTGTATTTATTGGATAGTTCGCGCACCATGCGGGGCAAACTGCTAAGAATGTCACTTAGAGGTAACATCCGCGACCACAAGAGGTCATACCTGACTTGTTTGAGAATTTGATGTTTGCGGCGTTGAGTTTGTTGGGTTTGCTGCATCAGCACGGTCATATCCCGCATTCCTTCATCGATTTGAGCGATTTCTTCGAGAGATTCTTGGATGACGTTATACAGATGGTTATAGGAATCCATTTGTAATGGATCGAAATCTGCAAGTAGATTTGCTGAGGTCGATAGGTTAGTAGATAGATTAGATAGAAATGAGCTAATCTCTGGCGCTCTAACTTGCGATCGCTGCGCTTTGTCCAGCCAAGTTTGCAGACTCTTGGAGAGTTTTTCAAAACCTTTGAATTGTTTTTGGAGGCGTTCTATCTTAGCTTGAAGCTGCTGATTTTGGAGAATTGAAGCATTTTCTTGAGTTACCAGTTCACTAGAAAAATTATTCAATCTTTCTAATCTAGGTAAATCAACTTTTACGGTTTCAGAAATATAGGGAGCTATATTTTCTGCGGTTTTGGTTGGTGTTTTAGTTACAGATTTACTGGTGGGATTTAATAAATTCTGATTGGTCTTTTGATCAGGACTTAATAATTGCTTTGGCTGAATTTGGCTAGGCTGAATTTGGCTAGGCTGAATTTCGCTAGGCTCGACCGATGATATCTCCGCTACAGTATGTTCTAAAGTATTATCCACATCAAAATCAACTGAACCAAATATTGAATCTAAACTATGAAAATCTTCAAAGACATTAGATTTTAGATGATCATTCTCATTGCCTGAATGGTCGGCAAAAATCTCAAATTCTTGATCGATTTGATCGTCTAAGGTATCAAGATTTAAAGAACCAGTAACTTTGTTTTCTGGAGTATCTAATGTTAGTTCTGAATTACTTACTGAAGAAGTATGATCAAAATCGGCAAAATTATCTGGTGAAGATTTTGTCAATACATCTAAATCTTTATAGTCACTATCAAGATTTTCTAAAGTTGAATCTGTGAATGCTTTATCTGTACTTAATTCTGATTCTAGATTTGATTCTAGATTGGAGAAATTTAGATCACCTATTTCTAATTCTAAAGACTGAAACCAATCATCAGGTTCTTCAAAATCTAACTGGAAAGGCTCTTCAGTCAAAGTTGTCGCGATCGCCTCACTTTGAAATTGATTAGCTTGAGCGAGGTTAAGTAACTCTGGACTAGGTTGACCACCTTGAGCGCGATCGCCTGCTAACACTTGCTCACGAGCCGCTTCAAAATTTGCTACGGCAACCTTGCCTACTAAAATTGGATTGTCGGGACAATTCTCAAGGGCTTGCAAAGTTGCTTGGGCGATCGCCTTGAAGCCTGACAAATTTAATAATTCACCAATACCGCTAAATACTTCTATTTGCGCTCTGATTTCTCCCGTTACAGGTACGCCTTCAGGATGAGCAAGGACATTTTGTAAGCGCGAAATTCCTTGCTGGACATCGCCTTCAAATACGACTTGGACAATATCGACCCCCAACTCCGCCGCCGTTGGTAATTCCACATCTTCATCAGTATCACCCAAATATAGCTTTAAGACTTCAAAGACTGGTTCTGCTTCGGCGATCGCTGATGCTGCTTCGTAATGTCCTGATTGCAGTTGATCCATTAAGGGCAATCGCAAACAGTCGTAAGCCTGAAACAGCAAGCCTTCCACATCAGAGTCAATCTCTCCTTCAAAGCGATAGAGGGATCTAAACACATCTTCTAATTGATGGGCGATCGTTTTGATACCATCGAGATTGAGACTAGCGGAACCACCCTTAATGGAATGGGCAGCTCGCATAATTGCGTGAATATTCGCAGTGCTGCGATCTTCTCGCAACGACAGCAAGCCAGTTTCGATAATTTGCAAAAACTCAGGAGCTTCTTGCTTAAAAAACTGATATGCCTGATCTTGAATTTCGGTTTCGGTACTGTACATGGCGGCGCTCCTGTTCTAGTTGACTTTAAACTGAGATACGCTGACTTGCAACTCTTGGGCAACTTGAAGCAGTTCATTAAAGGCGGCATTCAGACTTTCAGCATAGCTAGAGCTAGATGTGGCGATCGCGGCAACATTTTGGATTCTTTGGCTCACATCATTGGAAGTTTGGGATTGCAGAACTGCCGCTTGGGAGATTTCGCGCACTAGTTGGTTAACTTGCTGACTGGATGCGGAAATATCCGTAAGTTTCTGACGAGTTTCTTCTACTAGTTGCGAACCACTGTTAACTTGTTTGGTTCCGACTGCCATTGCCTTTACTAAGTCATTAACCTGTGACTGAATCTCTTCGATCAACTGACGGATTTCCGTAGTCGCTTTTGCGGAACGCTGTGCCAAAGCGCGTACTTCGTTGGCAACTACCCCAAAGCCCTCACCTTCTTCCCCTGCTCTTGCCGCTTCAATCGAGGCATTCAGTGCCAACATATTCGTTTGGTTGGCAAAACCGCTAATTAATTTAACGACTTTAGAGATTTTTTGAGAAGCTTCTCCTAACTGTTGGACTTTCTCAGCAGTTTCCGACACTGTTTCTCGAATTGCGGTAAAACCTTCAACGGTAATATTCATCGCCGCATCACCTTCGAGCAGAGCTTTGTTCGCTGATTCTACTTGTGCTTCCGCCTGTACTGCCCGCAGTTCTACCCCCGCAATTAGTTCGGTTAAGTTATGAATGCGTTCGAGAGCTTCGGTGATCGCCTGTACCTGCTCAGTCGCTGCGCTTGATACATTTTGAATAGTTTGCTCGTTTTGAGAGACGGTTTGAGACACCGACTGAGAAGCAGTTTGGACTTCTAGTACCAATTTTCTGAGGTTTCTGATGGTCGAGTTATAGGAATCGGCGATCGTGCCAATCTCATCTTCAGTGACATTAGCGCGAATGGTTAAGTCGCCACGACTGATCGGGTCAACTTCAATCAGCAGTTCGAGCGCCCGTTTTTGCAGAAATTCTTTCGCTTGACGTTGTTCTTGAATCCGCGACTCAGACTCAACTTGAATCACTTCCTGTCTGGCTTCAGCAATGCGCTCAGCCTCTAATTGCTTTTCTGCAATTAGCACTTCTAACTGCTCAGCCATGTTATTTAGCTCTTGCGATAAAGTGCCAATTTCATCGCCGCGATCGCTATCAGTTAGTCGCTCACTGATTTCCCCACGCCCCACCTTTTGGGTAAACCCCGACAAACGGCGTAATGGACTGGCAAAGGAACCTGCAATAATTATGCCGATCGCGCTAGCAATCACAATCGAGATTCCTGCGATCGCATAACCAATATTTGATAGTCCTGACAATAGCTCTTGGATTTCAGAAAGTGGACGACCCACATAGGCAATTCCCACAGGCTTTGTATTCAGATCGATGAGTTTCCGATGATCGTAGAGAGGCGCGTAGAAGGCGAGGTAGTTTACACCTGTGATGTTAGCATCGCCAACATATTCTTGTCCTTGCTGAAGTACGGCATTCGATACTTCACTGGAAGCGCGAGTCCCGATCGCCCGAGTATTATCGATACTTTTCGTGTTCGGATTAACGTAAGGAACATTGGTGGTAACTCGCCAATCCTGAGCAAAAATCGTTGCGGTGGGCATATTGTATCGTTTAGAAAATTTATCAACGATGCCATAGTTGCGATTGAGTAAAGCACCTACTATCGCCGTACCCACAACCCGTCCTTTAATTTTGATCGGATATACTGCCATACTGACCAGTCCCGATTTGCCCTGATCGATTTCATAGGTTCCCGATGGTGCTGGTTGCTTAGCCGCACTCAGTCCCTGAGTTGCTTGAGGACGGATACCAATATCTGCGGTTTTTTCTAGTCCTAAGGTTTGCAAATCTGAGGATTTTAGTAACTCGATGCCATACATTGGCTTACCTGTGGCGATCGCATTTTTGATAATCGGTAAATTCGCCAAGTCTGCCCCCGCAGGCAAAACACTCGGTTTATAGTTTTGAGGAACTAATTCTGCTTGATTTTTAGGCGCAAGCAGAGGAAACTTCGTCAAATCATCGTCCAGCAGCAGAATATTACCTTCAATGTTGCGTCCAAGATTATCGGTGACTAACTTCACATTC
The DNA here is from genome assembly GCA_963703315.1 of uncultured cyanobacterium. Lineage (GTDB taxonomy): Bacteria > Cyanobacteriota > Cyanobacteriia > Pseudanabaenales > Pseudanabaenaceae > Pseudanabaena. Next base: position 2,204,157 of record OY969811.1, read on the forward strand.
TTAATTGATTCTGGATCGCGACCTTCGCTACTAACTTGCAACAATGGCTGTAGTATGGAGCGTTTTGCGGCTAGTTCTGTCGGATCACTTAAATTTAAGTTAGCATCTTCAATGGCTTTCGCGATCGCCTCAGCATCTTGCTTACTTTCAGAATTTGTCCACATCACATATTCCGACACAAAGAAGGAGCCTTTTTCCTGTACCGAAGTTCGTAACTCTTTGAGAGCAGCTTGTTCTGAAGATCTAACTAGAGTCTGGGTGACGATGATCACTGGCAATCCTGAAGCCAATAACAGCACAATCGACAACTTCCAGCGTACACCCAAGTTATTCCAAGCTTGGACTGGCAATTTCCAAAATGGAACTTTAGGATGCTCTTGAGCTATGGCTACGTCTCGTGATCTAATTTGGGTAACCGATCTTACTAGATTTGGTTCTGCACTATCAGATGGTGGAATCTCTGGCTTATCTTTCAGTAACATAATGCTTTCTCAATGGCGATGTGTTAAGTTCCCCTCTTCTGAGGGAGAGGGGCTAGGGGTGAGGGCTTAAGCAACTTTAAACTGAGCTACGCTTACTTGTAAGTCTTGAGCAACTTGCAACAGTTCAGAGAACGATCGCGCCACATCTTCAGACTGTTTAGAAGTGTCTTCAGCGATCGCCGCAATATCTTGCATTGCCTCACCGACGCGATCAGAGGTTTGAGTTTGCAGATCGGCAGCGATCGCAATTTCTTGCACAATCGTGTTAACTTGCTTACTAACCATCGCAATCTGAGTTAACTTTTCGCGAGCATTCTGCACCAGCTTTGTCCCTGTGACCACCTGCTCTGTCCCAGTTTCCATCGCAGCAACTACTTCATTAGTTTGGGTCTGAATCTCTTCCACAAGCTGTTCAATTTCTGCGGTTGAGGTGGCGGACTGTTCCGCAAGGTCACGGACTTCTTCGGCAACCACACTAAAACCACGTCCTTCTTCACCCGCACGGGCGGCTTCAATGGCGGCATTGAGAGCGAGCAAGTTAGTTTGAGCAGCGAAGTTACTAATCAAGTTGACGATCCGCGAAATCTTTTGCGAAGTCTCGCCCAGACGCTTGACCTTCTTGGCTGTTTCCGACACAGTTTCCCGAATCTCCGAAATCCCCAAAACTGTGCGGTTCATTGCCTCATCTCCTTCTTGGAGAACAGACACCGCTACTTGCATTCCATTTTCTGCTTGTTTCGCTTTGGTTCCTACACCTCGACTCGACTCAGCCATGCCTTTAATTTCCTGTAGCGCCGAGTTGATTGATTCTGATTGTTTGAGTGCTTCATTAGATACCGATCGCACCGAGAGTTCGTTACTGGTTGCCGTAGTCGTAACTGACTGTGAAGCTCCTTGTACTTCTAATACCAGCTTCCGTAAGTTGCGAATAATCGCATTATAGGAGTCGGCGATCGTCCCAACTTCATCGGCAGTGACGTTAGCGCGAATCGTCAAATCACCGCGACTTACAGGATCAACTTCGATTAATAGCTCCAAAGCTCGACGTTGCAAAAATTCTTTTTCTTGTCTTTGTTGATCGGCACTAGCATCGGCATCAGCACGGGCTTCTTGACGGGCTAGCTCCAATCTTTCTGCTTCTAGTTGTTGTTCCGCAATCAGAGCTTCGAGTTGAGCAGCCATTTGATTAATGTTTTCTCCCAAAACCGCAAACTCATCTTCACCATCAACAACTAAGCGAGTTTGCAGTTCTCCCTGACCGATTTTGCTAACCGCCGTCGCTGCGTCTTTAATCGGTTTGGTAGCTCGACTAGCCACAGTCGCCGCCAAGAAACCCACAATTAAAGCGGTAATTCCCGTTCCTGTGGCGAGGGTAAATAGCAAATCCCGTTGAGGCTTAAAAGCAAATTCGGTATCGATCGCAATGATTAGTCCCAAGTTCAGATTAGGCATATTGCGATAGGTGGGCAATGGCACATAGTTCAATAGCTGCTCTTTCTTATTGAAACGATCGACATCAACTACGACACCTGCTGTTTTATTGGCGATCGCTGATGCTAGTTGGGGGAAATCCTCTTTAGATTGCCGATCTACTTGCAAATTTTCCTTAGCCAGAAACATCTTTCCTGTCGCATCGATTAAATGATATTCATCCTCCTCATTAACGCTTCCTTGAATAATATCGACAAGGTTCTCAATGGGCATTCTTGTACGCACAACCCCAATCAACTTATTTGAGCCAGCTTCTTTAACGGGTGCAGAGATAAAGAAGTTAACGGTTTTATTGACAGTTGATCGTCCAGGTTGACTGATAAAGGGTTTTCCTGTGGCTAGAGGGGTTTTGAAAAAATCACGTTCTTTGATGCTAGAGGCGGGATCTTGGGTAATTGTGGAACGGATTGGCGTAGTCCCATCCAACTCGGCAAAAGCAATTAGGGTATATACTCCATAGGTTCTAGCATATTCATTCAATACAGTTTCTCGCTCAGTTTGCGTCATTACCGTCTGTACTTTGCGATTAGCTAAAATTGGATGTCCTGCTAATACCTGAATATCACCATAGCGCTCATACATAAAGCGGTTGATCTTATCGGCGATCGCACTCGTTTTTTGCTGTTGCGTGTCGCGAATCCGTTCATCAAGCGATCGGCTGGCGAAGTAATAGGCAGCACCACCGATCGCCACAACGGGAACTGTACTGAGTAACACTGCCAAAAAGATGGCTTTAGTACCAAGACTGAGCGATCGCCACCTTTGGCTTTTCGGTTTATTGGCAGTAATCGATGAATTGATATCATCTGGGGATAGATCATCAAGACCAAGCAATTTACGCTCTAATTCTTGTTCTATTTGCTCTTGTTCTACCTGCTGACTAGTAAATGCCTCAACTGCTTTCCCATTTGCGGCTTTAGCATCGCCTTGGGATTCATTTTTTTGCGTTAGCATTGTCTTTTTTACTCCCAGTTATTAAAAAACATCAAATATCAAATATTAAAGATAGAAAATAAAACTCATTAAAATCTATTGAACATTTTGGACGAGCGCATTACCATCAAGCACTAAAAGCGCTTCGTTTCTAGCATTTAGCCAGTAGCCAGCACAAACCTCAGCCAAGATAGCATTCCTAAAAGCAAGTGCAGAAGATTGGATTTGGGTAGCATCACATCTCACCATCTGTCCCAGATGATGCACAGCAAAGCCAACAATCATTTCCTGACTGCGTAGAAATAGAATGTGATAACTATCTTGAAATTTACTAAAACTATGGTCTTGAGCATAGAGGGGGGTATAGCCTAAAAGATTTGCCAGATCAACGATCCAAACGACATCACCCCGCCAGTTATAAATGCCCATAACACTAGGAGCCAAACCCGCGATCGCCGTTATTTGTGACAACCGCACTTTGACGATTTCCAGTAACTGATGTGTTGGCAATAGAGCTTTTTGCTGCGATTCAAGCGAAAAGGTGAGGAACAGATCATTAGTTGACTGGTTGGCATCTAACCGAGACAATTTTTGCTGATTACCAACCGTCTGATTTGTCATAGTGATTATCCTCCCAAATCCCTTGTTTTGATCTTTAATCTTTCACGAGCAGTTTCAATGTCCGCACCAGTTCAGCCGTATCCACAGGTTTAGTAAGATAAGCTGAGGCTCCTTGTTTCAAACCCCAGAATTTATCCATTTCACCACTCTTTGTCGAACAAAGCACAATCGGAATATCCTTAGTTTCAGGCTTATCTTTCAGATCTCGACACAACTCAAAACCACTTTCATTAGGCAAAACTACATCCAAGACAATGGCGTTAGGTTTCTGCTGTTTGATTTTGGCTCTCGCCTCCTCACCATTAGTGGCTAAAACCGTGGTAAAGCCAGCATTTCTAAGAGTTCCCGTTAGAATTTCTGCCTGAGTTAATGTGTCTTCAACTATTAAAATTGTACTCATATTCTAAAAATTTTCCTTGATTTTGTTCAGCGAATTAATTAGTATCGGATATCTGCAAAAACTTACGCAGGATTTGCAAGACTTTGATAGGGTCAGGAGGTTTGCTCAAAAAGTCTGATGAGCCAGCCATTTTTGCCCTCACTCGATCAATGACCCCATCTCGTCCCGTCAAAATTACAATCGGGATTTCTTGAAATGTAGTAGTTTTGCGTAAAAAGGTACATAGTTCATAGCCATTAGTATTTGGCATGATTAAATCCAGAAAGATCAAGTCTGGTTTGCGTTGCAATAAAGTACTGACACTCTGGAGAGGTTCTGTAATTCCCAATACCTCATATCCTAAAGGTTCTAAAATACGGCGCATTTCGATCTCAACTTGAGGGCTATCATCAATGCAAGCAATTAAACCTCGATGTTTAGTTTCATTAGGCTTGTCGGGAATCTTCCATTTAGGTGATGTCCAATCCGAAATTTCCTGAAAAGCAACAATTCCATCTACTACTAGGGGTAAGAGCGATCGCATCACGGCAATCATCGAACAATGCATAATCGCCGATAAATCCCAGAGAGTATTTTTACCATTCAGAATTTTCTTTAAAGTGTTATAGGTTTTACTACTGATTGCCTCCGCATTGAGCATCACATCTAACTGATCGGGATTAGCAATATAGGCTACTAAATCAAAGGAAAAACCCTGAATCATGTTCTGTACATGGGAAAGCCCTGCCTGTTGCCACTTTTGCTGCGCGGCGACAATACTATCTAAGGTCTGTATCGCTGAGAGCGCCACAATAGGCTTAAACGAGAGGGCATCTAAAGGATTCCACGATGACTTGGGTTGTTTCTGCTCACTGAGACTATAGAAAACCTCATGAATACTGGACTGAATAATCGCTCGCGCCTGTTCTGTCGTCAGTTGGTGCGCCTGAATCGCTTTCTCAATAACCCTGATCTCCCAAGCTTCAGTCGTTGGGTCAGCACTTTCCAGAAGTTCGTTAATATTTATGTTTTGAGAATTTTGACGAATTGCTCTTGCCAATCGCCGCACGCGATGCTTACCACCTGTAGCATATACCAATCGCCCCAGATAGAAATATATATGCCAAATCGGATCTGATGGATTGTCTCCAGTTACTACTAATTCACCAGTAGCTTGCTGAAACAAAACGTGTAAATGCTTCAAATCTTGAATAAACTTAGGAAGTGACTGCGTTGATGTGTCCACTGGGCAAGGTCTGGTAAGTAGCATTTATAATCAATATCGAGAATCACATACTAAAGGCATATTGATTGCCTTTACTCATTATCTATAGTTCCCTGTTTTCTGCTAATTGTTTACTGTATTTAAATATATTTTTGAATATATATTTAAATATATATTTTAGGACTTACAGGGCTTTGCACAGCATTAAAAATTTCTCTGTACCACTTAAAGTCTCAATAAACGATATGCAAGAAAACCTCGAAACCCGCATTTCATTGTCGTAGGGACAATTCATGAATTGTCCCTACATTTCGTCATTTTGCGTAAGCCCTAAATTTATCAAGAGAATACAAAAAGAAATTACCAAAAGAATAATAAGATAATTATTGGATAGTTGTTGTTTAAGCAACATTACAAGTCATTTTAGAAGCATAACTATAGCATGAACATTAATTTTTGCTATGAATTATTCCCTTTCCCCCAATAAATAGACACTACAAAGTCAAGAATTGGTGATGCGGGGCAAAGCCCCGCATCACCAATAAATCTGTAGCGCAGGAGCAGTGTGCGCTACAGATTTAAATCTAATTTTTAATTGTGCCGAGGTGCTTAACTTAAAGTTGAATTTACTTTAAAGATATTTAGATAGAAACTTTATAATTTTTTGTGGTTGAGCCTATGTATGCTAGTAGTCGAGAAGTACCAATCGAACAGGCGATCATCCGCAATCCTCTCATAATTTCCGCAGATGCAACCATTGCCGATGCGATCGCCCTCATGAGTGCCAGCAGTCAAACCTGTCACTTATCTTGTGATATCGACTCAGAAGCAAGTTTGCAATTAGCTCATGCTCAAAACAGTTGCATTTTAGTAACGGAGGGAAAAAAATTAATTGGCATTTTGACTGAGCGTGACTTAATTAAATTTTGTGGTCAGCATAATGACACTGAAAATACAACTAAAAGTTTAGGGCAGAATCTCATCGAAACAGCGATCATCGAAGTGATGGTTTATCCAGTCTATGCCCTATTGGAGTGGGAATTTACCGACATACTTGTACCAATCAATCGGTTTCATCGCTATAAAATTCGCCATTTACCCCTAGTGAATGATCAAGGGGAAGTTGTCGGTTTACTCACCCATGAGAGTTTACGACAATTGCTCCGTCCCGTTGATATGTTGCGGTTGCGCCGTGTCAGTGAGGTATTAGTGACACAGGTAGTCCATGCACAACCGACAGATTCAGTTACTAAGATTGCGAGCTTGATGGCAGAACAAGTTGTGAGTTCTGTAATCATCACAGAAACAAGAGATGGAAGTTTGTTCCCTTTAGGAATTATTACTGAAGGAGATATCGTTCAATACCTTGCTCTAGAGATAGATCTCACGACAACACCAGCGCAAATAGTCATGAGTTACCCAGTTGCCTCTGTGGGAGCAGATGAAACCCTGTGGGCAGTACGAGAGATTATGCAGGAACGGATGATTAATCACTTAGTCGTCATTGGTACAAATGGACAAATGGAAGGAATTGTGAGCCAGAGCGATCTGCTCAAGACCTTGCAACCTAATGAGATTTACAAATTAGTCTCGAGTCTAGAAAATAAGATGTCGAGGCTAGAGCAGGAGAAACTAGAGCTGTTGCAGAGTCGAAATAAATTATTGGAGAGTCAAGTACAGGAGAGTAATGCAGCGCTCATTGATGGCAACAATATATTTCAGCAATTTGCGGAAAACAATCGCGGGGCGATCGTGATTCGTGATGTTAGTTCTGGCAAGTTCTTGTATGTGAGTCCTGCATACGCCGAAATATGGGGTAAGTCCTGTGAAAGCTTATATGAAGATCCTCAGTCTTGGATGATGTCTATTCATCCTGAAGATAGCGATCGCATTATTCAAGGCTACACATCAAAAGCAAATACTGGTTTTTTTAGTGAAGAATATCGAGTTGTTCGTCCGAATGGACAAATATGTTGGGTATGGGGAAGATATTTTCCGATTAAGAATGCCTATGGAGAAACCTATCGGATTGCCGCAATTATTGAAGATATTAGCGATCGCAAATATGCCGAAATAGCCTTAATGCAGCGTAAACAATCCGATGAGTTTATTGCCAATATGAGCCGTGAACTACAGACACCGCTCAATGATATTTTGGGGATGTCTGAAGGTTTACTAGATGGTGTATTTGGGGAGCTTAATGAACAACAGCAGCGATCGCTATCTCTAATCCAAACTAGTGGTCAGCGTTTATTAGAGTTAATTAATAATGTTTTAAATGTCAGCGACTTATCATAGAGGGGCGGCGCTTCGCGCCGCCCCTCTAAATTATTGCCAAGTCTGACGAAATGCTTTGACCACTTGATCCATACCGACAGAACGAGAAGCTTTAAATAGAATCCGATCGCCTTTTTCCACTTTTTGTAAGAGGGTCTGCGTGATGTCGTCATAGGAATTACAGGCGATCGCATATTGGAGTGAGCCATTTGCACCCGCTAGAATTGCATCAGCCTCACCATCTGCCAAAATAATCGCTCCTTCTATTTTCAAATTACCAAGCTCTTTGCCTACTTGCTGATGTAAATGAGTAGACATTTCTCCTAGTTCTTTCATCGTGCCGAGTACAGCCCAATGACGTTTAGCAGGCATATCCGCTAACTGTCGCAAAGCCGCTAACATTCCTTCAGGTGAGGCATTATAGGTTTCATCAAGAATGACCACATCTTGAGGCAATTCGTATAACTGCGCTCGACCAAAGGGAAGATCTAATTTGTCAATTCCTTGCGTGGTTTTATGCCAATCAAGATTTAGGGCTTTGAGAACTGCTAAACCTGCCAAAAAGTTCAAAGCATTATGAATGCCGGGTAAAGGTAAATCCCAAGATAAATCACCGACATGAAGCCGATCATTAATCAGTTCTCCATTAACATCACCAATACCCAATCCATAAGTAATCGTTTTACCTTGCCAAACCTTACTGGCGGTTTCTAATAATAGGGGATTGCTCGCATTGAGAACTGCTGTGCCATTTGCGGGAGTCTCGGCAAGTAGCTCACATTTGGCTTGGGCGATCGCCTCACGCGAACCCAATCTACCAATATGTGCAGTCCCCACATTTGTGATCACACTTACCGTCGGTAAAGCTGTTCTGGCAAGGCGGGCGATTTCCCCTAAGCCGCGCATTCCCATTTCAACTACTACAAAATCATCGCGCTCTGGGGCGATCGCTAATAAAGTTTGGGCAACGCCAATGTCATTATTATGATTGGCTTGGCTTTTGTGAACTTGTTTATTGGTTGAGACATAGCCAGCCAACATACTCGCAATAATTTCTTTAGTTGTGGTTTTGCCCACCGAGCCTGTTATTGAGACTACGGGTCGAGAAAACTGCGATCGCCACCATCTTGCCAAATCCTGATACGCCGTGAGGGGATCACTGACTGCAAGCAGGGGTAGTCCTTGCGCTGCTTCAGAATTTGCCCACTCATGAGTCACGATCGCCGCCACCGCACCCTGAGCAATCACCTGTGCCACAAATCCATGACCATCAAAATTTTCGCCAGTTAATGCCACAAATAACTCGCCAGCTTTGAGCTTGCGGCTATCGGAAACAACACCCCTAATTTCTATATTGTCCTGTGCGTTTTCATCAATATTAGATACTGTTGCCGATGTAATGGCGATCGCTTGGCTGATCGTACAAATAAAGGTCATGCTGGATTTTTTCTGTTCTGATCTGATCTGTTCTATTCTGAGCTTAAGATACATTGCTTCACATAGCAATCTGAAATGATTGATAACCAAAAAGAGTTGTGAAAGGCGTACCCGTAGGATGTGCCTTTCACAACTCTTTTTGGATTGCGATATTATCAGGCTTCAGGTAGCACATCAGCACTAAACATTTCACTCAAAGCCGTGAGATAGGGGAGAAATGCTTGAATATGTTGCTCATCAAGATAAATATGCATTGCTTGATTAAGTAGTCTCAATAGAGTCCGCACCAGTTCCCAACTAACTTTTAGCGGTGGATAGAGCATGATGCAAAGGGGAAAAAGTTCTTGCTGAATTGCCGAGACACTTTTTTCTAGTACACATAGGCAGAGATACACTTGAAACATCTCAATATCACGCAGGCTGGAAATCCGCACCTGTGGTGAACTCAATACGCCGCTATGGCATTGATAGTCAGAATACATAATTAGGGTTTTCTGAGCAACCTGACGCGCAATCTCACTAGTTAGGGGTAGCAGATGGCGCACAGACTCTAGAGCAATGTCGTTGTAATCTAGATTGGCTGCCGCCTCATAGGAGCGCTGCAAGGGCATATAGAGATGATCATCGATAACTTTGAAGTACGAGTTCACCATTAAGCGCTCAAGGGATGGCAATGAATCAAGGAGCATTTGTCCACTGTAATGGAACTGCATACTCACAAAGCCAATCACGCGCGGATCAACTGATGTATATTTTTGGCGAATTTGACCGACCCCTTGGGCGATCGCTACAGATAATTGTCCAACAGTCGGTAATTGGGTATAGCTTTCGAGTTGCAGATTCCCCTCACTATTAGTCAAATTGATATTGATCAGGCGCGTTTCTGCATTCTCTGTATAAACCTTGAGAGCTTGCTCCAATAAAAAGCGTGAATCCGTCGCAATTTGCCAAGGATCGATGAGATCTGTAGAAATACCATGAGATTTTAACTGTCCCATCAGCAAATTCTCCGTCTTAGCCCATGCTTGAGCGCTAGAAAACCGTAAAGCTTGCAATAAACTTGCGGCGGTTGCAGCACGGCGTTCTGGACAGAGAATCTCTTCCAAATTATTAGATTTAACATCTTGTTTAGAAGAATCTGCTTGCAGATTTTGAATATATTTCTTTGCCCAAATATTTGCTAAAGAAGGCACAGAAGCAGTTGCCGCACTATTAAAATCATGAGTTAGATTATCTACAAGCGTGGGTCTGATCATTTAGTTGCGATGGTTTCTAATATGTAAAAAATTTTATTAAATTATTCCCATTATATTTGTTCAGCCTTAGATAATTGGGGTTTAATTAAAAATATTTATCAAGATTAGATAATTGTTCAAGATTTCGGGCAGTGCGCCATCAATTCTGGAGTGAAATCAGGATTAACTAGAATAGGACTTCTACCAACTCGCAAAAGTGTGACCACACTTTTGTGGGTTAAAAATCAAGCCTTACAAGAGTTTTCAGAGCTAAAAATGGCATAGCTATTTTTAGCTCTGGGTATTACGCAACATGGCGATCGCTAAATTTAAGCTTTTTAAATTATTTTGGTATTTAACAACGAAATGTAAATACTGACAGTAAAATCTAATCATCGCCCTAATCATCGCCCTAATCATCGCCAAATTCACTTAAAAGGCATTGTGTAATGACGAAAGAGTTTGATTTTCTGCCAAATTTACCAAAATCAGATCTAGACGATCGCACCTTTGAGGAATTGGTGAACGAATGTTTATTGAGGATTCCGCGATATTGTCCAGAATGGACAAATTATAATCCCAGTGATCCTGGTGTGACGCTGATTGAGTTATTTGCATGGCTGACCGATCAGATGTTAATGCGGTTTAATCAATTACCGCGCCGTAACTATGTTGCTTTTTTGGAATTGTTAGGGATTCGCTTACAACCACCTGCCCCTGCCCAAACAGAAGTTACTTTTTATCTGAGTGCTTCTTTACCAGAAGCCTATACTATTCCTGTAGGGAGTGAAGTGGCAACCCTAAGAACAGAAACAGAAGAGGCGATCGTCTTTAGTACCGATCAACCATTAGTGATTGCGAAACCTCGGATTTTGCATCTATTAGCCGCCCCCAGAGCCGAAGAGAGTCCTGAATTCTTACGGGATTTGCTTTTAGATGTATGGACAGAAGATCGTGAAGAAGGCTGGTCGGGACAGGAAATAGCACTATTTAGTGATCCCCCGCAACCAAATAATTGTTTTTATGTAGTTTTTGATGGAGCGCAGCCGACCGATGGGAATGTCATTGCACTCAAGTTTAAAGGTGAATCAGCAACAACTACAGGGATTAATCCGAATAATCCCCCAAGATTTTGGGAAGCGTGGGATGGCAATGCATGGAAACCCATACTTCAAAAAGAGAGTGACGATCGCACTAAAGGATTTAGCTTTAGTGAAATAGCCAATGAAGGAGTAAATCCTTTACAGGGAGCCGAAGTCATCTTTCATTTGCCCCTAACATGGAATGTGGCACAGTTTTCTACCTATCGCGGGCGCTGGTTGCGTTGTAGTTATGTCGAACCGACTCCTAATCAATCTGGCTACAGCCGATCGCCTCATATTATTGGCATGAATGCAAGGGCGATCGGCGGAACTGTCAAAGCTACTCAATGCCATGCGATCGCTAACGAAGTTTTAGGTGAGAGTACAGGCAAGGCAGGGCAGGTTTTTCAATTATTAAATAGTCCCGTTTTACCGAGGCAAGCTGATGAATACTTGCTAGTTACGCCCCCTGTCGGGTTACCGCAAATCTGGCAAGAAGTGGCGGACTTTTCGGAATCTACGGCTAACGATTTACATTACATTATTGATTCCATCTCTGGAAGTATTCAATTTGGTCCTTTTGTGCAAACGCCGAATTACCAGAGTCAGCACACCTTACAACGCTTCCGAATTCAAGGCGAACCGATGAAGAGGGTTTCTGCTGAGGGCATCAACGCGATCGCCACCAATGCCAAAGTTAGTGGTACTCAATACGGAGCCGTTCCACCGAAAGGCGCAATTATCCAAATGGTAAAATATCGCACGGGTGGCGGATTTCGCGGTAATGTTCAGCGCGGCAGCATTCGCATTAGTAAAAATGCGATTCCTTACGTGGCAAGTCTGACCAATCATATTTCGGCTACTAATGGTGTGGATGCCGAATCCCTTGATGACGTGGCAGTGCGTGTACCCAAAATGCTCAGAACTCGCGATCGCGCGATCACCCAAACTGATTTTGAATATTTGACATTGGTGGCAGGGGATGGTGCTGTCGCAAGGGTGAAGTGTTTACCCTCTAGACGCAAAGAAGAGGCAGGAATTGTGAGATTAATGGTTGTGCCTAAAGTGAGAACTGAAAGCATCGATCAAGGTCAAGGTATTGCCCCTGATCAATTTATATTGACTCCCAGACTGAGCGAGACAGTATTAGCGTATCTCGATGAACGGAAGATGCTCGGTGTCCAGATTCAACTAGAACAACCTGAATATGTGGGGGTTTGTGTGCAGACGGAAATAGCATTAGAAGCAGCTTACAGTAATCCTCAAGTTCAGCAAGATATAATTAAACAACTCAAAATACTTCTCTATCGCTTTCTCAATCCAATTACAGGTGGAGTTAATGGTCAAGGTTGGGAATTTGGTCGTCCTGTCTATCCATCTGATATTGTCAAACTATTACAAAATTTTCAAGGTGTGCGCTTTTTAGGTACAGTGCAGTTATTCGAGTTGCGGTATGAAAGTGGTGAATGGGTGCGAAGACTTGCACCACAAACAATCATCGATCCCAGTCCATTTGGTTTGATCTGTTCTTGGCGTAGCCCACGCTTGCGCTCTAGCCATGTCATCAATATTGTCTAAAGCTTAAAACTATGGCTCAAAAAAGTAAGCTCCAAGCGCTAAGTGTTCGTTTGATTTCGATGAAGGCTCCTGAGGCAAATGAAGACACCCTTGCCAGTGCTGATCGCGCTGACCTGAATCAAAATAATCAGCGATCACCTATTATAAATTGCAAATTAGTAGTCAACCCCAGTGAACCTAGCGAAATTGTCGTTAAGCTTAAAAATGCGAGTAATCGATCGCTTTTAACGAGCCTACAAGTCGATGGTGACTTCCCTAGTCAATGGCTCCAAATCGGGATGGAAGGGAATGAGTTGCCACCATATTCAGAAATGGAAGCAGTCCTCTATTTTCAAGTGCCTGTGGACTTTTTTGAAAATCAAGAGGCGATCGCTCACAGTCAGCCCCTCACAATTAACTATCAGGGTCAGCTACAGGTTTATGGTGGTTATGCTGGTTCCCCATCAGATATCAGTGGAACTTCGAGATTAGAACTATTTGACATTGAACCATTTCAACTATATGTCCGTCCCCATAGTTTATATCTAGACTTCCTGCCCGATGCTTATCGCGAAGTTGACTTTGTGGGCAGGATGCTAAAAATATTTGAAGAAACCCTCGAACCCGATGTGCAGATTCTTGATTCACTCTGGGCTTATCTTGACCCGATGTTAGCACCTGAAAGTATGTTACCGTTTCTATCGCATTGGGTAGGCTGGGATCTTGCGCCGACTTTTAGTGTGGAACGTCAGCGCTATTTAATTAAACAGGCGATGCAAATCTATCGTTGGCGCGGCACACGTAGAGGATTGCGCTTTTACATCCATTTATTTACAGGTTTACCTCTTGACGAACATTTGCCTGAATCAGAAAAACATATCAGTATTTTTGAAATTACAGGGCGAGGCTTTGTTTTAGGTGAAGCCGAACTTGGTAACAATGCCTCAACGGGTGGTGGTAGACCGTTTCATTTTGTGGTGAGGATTCGTAACGATTTACAAAATAGCCTCGATTTACCGCTAATTCATCAGATTATTGAACGTGAGAAACCTGTTTTTTGTACTTACGATCTAGAAATCAGTTAATTTGTGTGGTGCTTTGCACCACACAAATTAACCTTCTCACCCTCTATTGATAAAAGTTATATGAACGATTTTCCCTATCCCGAAATTCAGTCCTTTGAACGGCTACAGGTATCTGATGGCTTGATGATTAATAGCGAACGCTGGCGACTCGCCCACGAATATCATCAGCAACGTCAAAATGTCCAGTATCAGTCTCTATTTTTACCAGGGATTATTTGCGGTTTAGGAGTTGCCCCGATCTCTGCACCTGCGGACTTACCAGCCAAATACCGAGATGGGCGTTGGGTACAAATCCAACCTGGTATGGCGATCGACCTGCAAGGCAATTTTATTGTCGTGCCACAGCCTCTAGATTTTCGGATCTCGACATCAGCCTACGATCGCCAAATTGAAACAGTTTATCTCGTTCTTAGTTATGTCGATCCCGCTAAACTCAAGCGTTCTAATAGTAATGAAATCTTAGTAGAAACCTTTCGGGTCAATGAGAAAACTGATCTGCCCCTTGATACAGATATTGAAATTTGTCGGATCGCGATCGCGGAAGGGAAATTAGAAATTCAAAAACCTGTGGATGTGTTTGCGCCCAAAATTTCTCAGTTAGATCTGCGCTATCGGCTCCAAGCTCAACTTCGTCCTCAAAATGCGGTAAGGATTGCGTGTTTTATCAACCAACAAGATCAACAGAGACTAATTCAGCAAAACTTTCATTTCCTTGGACAGTCATTACCCAGTCTCGCCCCTAGTCTTAGTTTGGTTCAACCCATTGGCAACCTCGATCTGGATACAGAACTAACCCTCGATCATCTCAAGTCTTATCATCTAATTTATCTAACCTATACTCAAGCCTTAGCTCTCAATGATTCTACCCAATTAGCTTTACGGGAATATATAGAGACTGGAGGCATGATTTTAGTGGAAGTATCAATTCGGAATAGTCGGTTAGAAAAGCTGTTAGAAATTCAGAATGAGTTACAAGATGCTCAAAACAGATTGAGCAAAACCATGCACAATAGTCAGATCAATAATACTTCTGATCAAACTAGCGTTCAAGCAGAATTGCAATCTGAACTAGAGGCGATCGCGATCGAAATCACTTCCTCTACCCAAGATTTTTTAACTACTCTTAGCGATCGCCTTCCTATAGAAGCATCAATGCCAACTTTTGCCGATTTAGAGCGTACCCATCCTCTGCGTAGTCAACCATTTCTCTTTCCTGAGCTATCGGCAACCATTGAGCAACCACTTCAAATCATGAGCAGTGATGGCATCATGATCATCTTCGGTGAACTATCATCAATTTGGGGTGGACAGTCTCAACAACTCCTAACCAGAGAAACAATCAGGAATAGTCAAGAATTAGGTATTAATATTCTCAACTATGCAACTCAACGCTATGTAATGCATAATGCAATGTGCGTGAATCCTGCATATCACAGTCTTGAACTTAAACCTGAAGACGACAAGCGGCGCATTACGAATATGGTAGATCAACTTCCATAAAGTCTTTAGACATTGTTAATTACTCAAGTTCAATTAATCCAGTATCTATAGCTAAGGTTATCTATCTATGTCTTCGATTCGCCAGATTTTTCCTCTTGTTTTAAGCATCCAAATTACGGTCGCAGTTGGCATCACGGGTTGGGTTTCTTTTAATAGTAGTGAGCGTGCTGTCAGTAAACTAACCCGTCAGCTTTGCGACAATTTGAATTATCGGGTTGAACATCAAATCCGTTCTTATCTAAAAGAATATATACAGGTTAATCAATCAATGACGATCGCTCTTAGTACTAGCAGTATCAATCTTAATGATATTAATCAAGTTCAGAAAGAGTTATTTAATAAGTCCAAAGAACTGAATAAGCAAAATGTTTTATATTATGGCAATGAAAGTGGCACAATGGCTGGGCTTGAACGCTATAATGACGGCAGATTTCAACTACGCATTAGAGAAGATGCAAATAGTCCTAATCGCCCCAGCTATGAACTAAGCAATAATGGGGAGAGGGGGAAATTGCTCATGACTGAAGTATATGATCATCGACGTAGACCTTGGTATATTGCTGCTAAAGCATCAGGCAAGGCGATCTGGGGACCTATTTATGTAAGTGTTCCTGAGATTGAATTATCTAGCGCTAGAGCCACACCAATTTACAAAGCCAATGGTGAGTTGCAGGGGGTATCAGGTATTAATGTTCCCCTGAAGCAAATCAAGCAGTTTATGCTGCAAATTCGTCCTTCTGAGCAATGGAATATATTTTTGGCTGAGGGAAATGGTGATTTAGTGGCAACCACTTCTGAAATCCCTATTTTTGAGAAGGATGGTAATGTATTTAAGCGTTTTGGTCTTGCTGAAAGTAAAGATCCGCGCCTACAGGCGGCTAGTCTAGCGATCCAAAAACAATTTAATGGACTACAGAATCTCCAAGATTCGCAGATAGTTGAATTTGAGTTTAATAGTGCAAAATATATCGTGATCACGCGCAAATTAGACAAAGAACTCCAACTAGATTGGTCGGTAGGGCTGATTGTACCAAAATCAATTTTTATGCAAGAGATTGATACCAATAACCAAGTTACACTAATTATTATTGTGATTCTCCTCGGTATAAATATTGTGATTGGCTTAGTGATTGCGACATGGCTATTGCGTCCGATTAAAAATCTGATGACTGCGGCAAAGGAAATCGAAGAAGAATCTTTTGAACCTGAAAAATTAGCCGCAGTTGCTCAACGTAAAGATGAACTGGGGCAGATGGCACGAGTATTTCAAGAAATGGGAAGTACGATCTCTGAACGTCAAAATGGTATGAAAAGCCAACTCACGAAACTACGTGCTGAAAAGGATGAAGCTAAAAAAGCGGCGATCGCTTCCCAAATGGGACAGACTAATTCATTGCAATCCATTTTGAATCGTTCTAGGGATGCTCGCAATAAATAGGATATACGTTGCAGATTCTGTTTTAGGAATACCCATCAACACTAAAAAATAAGGCGATGTCAGTAAATCAAATTGGCTTAGAAATACCTCAAAAGGAATTAAATTTTAAAATTGGGGCTGCAAAGAATTCTTTTCCTGTTGTTGTTATTAATGATAGCAATCAATTTGCTAGCTTTCAAATTGAACTGATTGCTGCGGGTGCAGATATTCAAGAAGTTGGTTATGAATGGTATACGATTTCTCCTGATGTGAGCGTGAAGATTCCTCCAGGAGATTTAGTGGAGTTTGTCGTCTCGATTATTGAAACGCCGATCTCAGGTTTTACGGGGATTATGAATATTACAGTGCGAGCTTTTTCCATCGAATTAAGGGAAGAGAATCGTGAAGTTTTACGCATTAATCTCCAAGAAGGCGCAGGGCGATCGATTCTCAAAGCAGAAATACCGACCCAAAAACTCCAAGCTCTTCCCCTTGATGATCTAGAAATCCCCATTTTAATTAGTAATCCTAGCCAACAGAATACTAATGTCACTTTAACTTGCCGAAATCTCCCAGATTCATGGTTTCTAAGAGGTAATACGCAGCAGTTGGCGATTAAGGCAGGGGCGCAGTCTCGGACTTCATTTATCTGCACTTTACCCTTTGACCAAGAGGCGATCGCGCAGTCCTATCCCTTTACGATTGATATTTCTCATACCAATGGTTTACCCTCACAATTGTCATCGAGCTTAGATGTACTTCCTAAAGGTGAGCTAGCTGTCCTCTGTGCATCGAAGTTACAGACTATACCTGCTAAGAGATCGTGGAAATTGTGGTGGAAATTTTGGCAATCATCGCCAGCGATATTTAACTTAACTGCCGATAATGCTAGTAATTTGCCACAAAAGATGAATTTTGACCTAGAGAATGTTAACTCTAGTGATTACGAAGACTTCTCATTTGAAGTATCACCTAATGATGTAGAAGTTGCGCCCTTCAGTAAAACTGATCTCCAACTCCAAATTGATAAATCACGACCTTGGCTGGGTAAAGCTCAGAAGCTAAATCTCTTAGTCAAAGCCAACTGGCAAGACACAAGGGTGAACACCATTGATGAAGTACAGGCGATCGAGGTCGTTGTTAAACCTGTAGTTCCACCTTGGTTACTAATTCTCATTCTGGCGATCATTTTCTTTTTTACGGGCTTGCTATCTAGTTTTAATCCTAATAATCCGTTCTCACCACATCAAGATGCTGTAACATCCGTGCATTACGATGGTACTGGTAATCAGGCAATTAGTAGTTCTAACGATCGCACCATCCGTAGGTGGAATGTTGCAGGATTTTATCAACCCTTTGTAGGACTTGATCTAGGCACTTTGACCGAAGCTAAAAAAGCAATTCGGACTGTGCGCTATCGTCCTGTCAGTAATGATTTAGTCGCGATGGGGCTAGAAAATGGCGAAATTCAGATTTTGGAACATCAATCTGAGAGTAAAAAGCCGATCGCGACATTTATCAATCAAGCTGACGATCGCGTGTTTGATTTGGAATATACCCTTGATGCGAGAAATCTATTTAGTGGTCATGGTAGTGGCACAGTGTTGCGATGGGATCTCCAAAATTTATTTACCAATCCTCCCACTCAGGCAAGTCAGGTTAAAAAATTTGACTTTGCGATCAATGCGATCGCCTTAGTTGGTCAAGATGACAGCACTTTAGCGATCGCTGGACGCTATAACCAACTTGTTCTCTGGAATTGGGTAAATAACACCGTCAAACTAATTACCTATCCTAATGCTGGTGGACAAGATAATTACATCCAGAGTATTGCCGTACCAGATCGCCAGCGTAATTTACTGGCTACGGCTGATACTCAAGGCTATATGTCTGTTTGGGATCTCAGTACTTGTTTGCAAAGCGATCGCCCCTGTCAATTGATCGACATTTGGAAAGATGCTCATAACGGCAAACCTGTGCGATCGGTCGCCTTCAGTTCCCAAGGTTGCTATCTAGTAAGTGGTGGTGATGACGGACAGACAAAACTATGGGCGCTTACGCCTAAGGGTAAACGCACTGGTGATATGAATGGCAAGACTCTAGATACAAGCTCTTCTGCTGTCAATGCTGTCGATATCCACTTGACTACAAAAGATATTTTGACTATCAGTGGTACATCAGGGGGCAGGGTTCTTGGGCAGAAAACAGAACGCCTTTTTCAATTAGGATGTGATTCGCAAAAGCAATAATGTCCTGTGCAAAGCACAGGACATTATTGCAAAGCAAGAGTTAGCTAGTACAAATCAAAACCCAGAAGATGAGTGGCGGCGCGAAGCGCCGCCACTCATCTTCTGGGTTTGTGTCCATAGCAAAAAAAGTTTTGCTATGTCACTTGTGCGGAAAAGTCAAGAATGAAACAAGAAATTTTTATATGATTGATACTTGCGGTGTTTTCAGTAGTAAACTTACGCATACAAAGCATATAAGGCACTATGTAAACCAATATGTATCCTTCAGATCCTAATTCTAATTCTAATCCTCAAAAACCTTCTTTTCTTGAAGAGATTCGTAGAGGTTGGGAGTGGGCAATCTTCTCCATTAAAGTTTTGAGCCGTGTTGGTAGTCCCATTGAACTCGCACAGACTATTTTTAACTCTATTAAAATTTTAGTAGTTCGTACACTCAGGCAATGGGGATTTGGAGGTAAATAATCTATGTTTAAGAATGCGACAGATTATGAATTTACACAGATGCTGGAGGCTAACTGGCAAGTAATTAGGCAAGAATTAGAGCAGATTAACCAGAAAAATTTTCTAGATTGGCCTGAAAAGTATCTCTATGGTCAAGGTTGGAAAACTTTTGGGCTATATGGTTTTGGCATGAAGCTTCATAAAAACTGCCAGATCTGTCCAGAAACAACTAAGTTGTTGGAACAAATTCCGAATATGGTAACGGCTGGGTTTTCTTCTCTTAACGCAGGAACACATATTGCGGCACATACTGGCTATCCTGATGGAGTTCTGCGCTGCCACTTGGGCTTAATTGGTTGTGATGGCTGTAGTTTGAGAGTTGGTGATGAAGTCAGAAATTGGCAAGAAGGTAAATGTCTTGTGTTTGACGATACAACCGAGCATGAGGCTTGGAATCGGAGCGATCGCACAAGAGTTGTTTTACTAATTGATTTTAAGAGCGATGATTTGCTAGCTCAAGAGATAGAAGACAAGAAAAAACAATCTGGTAAAGGCTTATGGCAAAACTTCAAGTCCTTATTGTCTGGCTCAAAATCTGGAAATCCTGAATAGGCGATCGGGTATTTTAGCGAGTTTAGGGCATAGCATTCCCAAATTAAAATTATCTAAGTAGCTCAGCATAGTTAAAACCCAAAAACAAAGCTTGTGCCGCCCGCGTAGCGGGCGGCACAAGCTTCTAGGTTTTAAGTTTACTTATGCCTAGCTACTTAGAAATTTATAGATTTTTGTGGGAATGCTATGCCCCTACATGAGGATTATTGTCTTATAACTATAGGCTATTATACTTATATACTAGTTAAAAGCAGTCTGCATGAGAATTTCCCGTAAGCGATCGTCGCCATTTTTCAATGTTCCCTTAAGCTGGGTATTAGTAGTTCCATTAATAGTGCAGATTGTTGGTGTGATTGGGCTAGTAGGATATTTCTCCTATCGTAGTGGACAAACAGCATTAGAAAATATGGCAAATCGGGTGAGGGATCAAGCAAATAGCCGTATTCGTGACCATCTCAATACTTCTTTAGCAATTCAACGTCAAGCTGTTGCCCTTAGCCAAATTGCCATCCAAAACGGTAATCTTAATATCAATGACTTTGAGGAATTACAAAAATACTTTTGGAAACAAATCAATTTATCGCCATCTTTAGGTTCAATTTACTTCGCCAATGAAAAGGCAGAAATGATTGGTTATGGAAGATTACTAAGTCAAGAG
Source organism: uncultured cyanobacterium (assembly GCA_963703315.1). Classification (GTDB taxonomy): domain Bacteria; phylum Cyanobacteriota; class Cyanobacteriia; order Pseudanabaenales; family Pseudanabaenaceae; genus Pseudanabaena. Next base: position 2,224,838 of record OY969811.1, read on the forward strand.
GCGATCGATCAAACTAGACAGCTAACTGGTGAAAATTTAATGATGGGAGAAGTGGTTCTACTCAAGACCACACCTCAAGCCCGAAACAATCGCAAATACTATTTAGTCAATGCTCAAGGTAAAGCCAAAAAACTATATGGAAATTTGCCAATCGATAATCGTACTACCAGATGGTATCTCGCTGGCAAAGCAGCTACGAAGCAAACTTGGTCGCCTATCTATGTATTTCAAGATGCACCAACTTTAGGACTGAATACGATCGCACCTGTAAAAGATGCCACAGGAAAATTTCAAGGAGTATTGAGTAGTAGCATTCGTTTATCGGCAGTTAGTACTTTTTTAAATCAACTAAATTTTTCACCTTCAGGACAAACCTTTATCATTGAACGCTCTGGCGATCTTGTTGCCTCATCAACACTAGAAATTCCCTATGTGCAGAATTTAAAGGAAAAGCCAGCACGTCTATCTGCAAGCAGAAGTCAAGATTTTAGAACAAGGTTAGTCACTTCTCAATTACAACAAAAATATAGTGATCTTCGGCAAATCACAACTAGGCAGCGCTTAGAAATAGATTCCGAGAATAATAAGTTATTTGCACAAGTGGAGCCTTATCAAGATGGTTTTGGTCTTGATTGGTTATTGATAACAGTGATTCCTGAGTCTGACTTTATCTCAGAGATTCAGACAAATGCAAAACAGACAATTATGTTAGGTGGATTCATTCTATTGGTAATCACTGGAATTGGGATCTTCACTGCCCGTTGGATTTCCCGTCCAATTTTACAATTAAGTCAAGCTAGTGAATTGATTGCCCAAGGAAATTGGCAAGAGCCTTTACCAGAAAAAATGGCGATCGCTGAACTTCAGACTTTATCAAAATCATTTAATGTGATGGCGAGTCAGCTTTATCAATCTTTTGATCGAGTGGAAACAGAGCTACAGGAAAATAAACACTTTCTCCAACAAGTTGCCGATCACTCTGCCCAAATTCTGTACATTTTAGATCCAGTGCATTGGGTGAATCTATATGTTAATCGTCAGTCTTTGAATATTTTAGGCTATGAACCTTCAGAATTTATGCAAGGCGGTTCTCAGTTCTTTAACGAAATCTTACATCCTGATGATATGCCGCTTTTATTACGGAATATGGATTATTGGAAGATTGCCCAAGATGGAGAAGTCTTGACCTCTGAATATCGGATGCGACATAAAAATGGTAATTGGATCTGGCTGCGATCGCAAGAAGTGGTGTTTGCTAGAGATGAGAATGATCATGTAATCAAAATTTTGGGGACTGCTCAAGATATTAGCGATCGCAAACAGATAGAACTAGCATTGGAGGAAGCTAAAGAAGCCGCAGAAGCCGCTACTCAAGCTAAAAGTGATTTTCTGGCTAACATGAGTCATGAACTGCGTACTCCCATGAATGGGGTGATTGGGATGACCCAAATTTTGGCAACTACGCCTCTAACAGAACAGCAACAGAAATTTGTGAAAACCATTCGAGACAGTGGTGATGCGCTCTTGAGTGTGATTAACGATATTCTTGATTTTTCTAAAATTGAATCAGGAATGTTGGAGATAGAAGAAAGAGCTTTTGTTTTGGAAGATCTGGTGAGTACAGTTTGTAAGTTATTAGAAAGTCAAGCGATCACCAAACAAATTCACATCCAATATGTGATCGCTCCTGATATTCCCACTACAGTAATTGCTGATCAAGCTCGTTTACGCCAAATCTTGCTCAATCTAGTGGGTAATGCGGTTAAATTTACGCAACATGGTCAGGTGGCGATCGCAGTCAATGGCGATCAGGTCGGAGAGCAGTATCACCTAAAGTTTGCGATCGCCGATACAGGGATTGGCATTGAAGGCGATCGCATTGATAAATTATTCCAACCATTCACCCAAGCTGACGCTTCCATTAGTCGCAAGTATGGTGGTACGGGTTTAGGACTAGCCATTAGTAAACGTCTGGTTGAACTGATGGGCGGAACAATTTGGGTCGAGAGCTTCGGTCAAGTTGGTGGTAATCCGACCTTAAATTGGCGACCAGAAATAGTAACTCAAGGTTCAATATTTTATTTCACGATCTCCGTATCAACTATTTCCACAATATCAACTATTTCCACAATCCAAACCAATCAAGATTCATCAGACAAGGTGGCAATTGATCGCCAAATGGCACAAAAGTTTCCTTTAAAAATTTTGCTAGTCGAAGACAACAAGGTTAATCAGATGGTCGCCTATTTAATGCTTGGACAGCTTGGATATCAAGTTGATACTGCTAGTAATGGTTTAGAAGCGATACAAGCAGTTCAAGAGCAAGCCTATGATTTAATTTTAATGGATTTACAAATGCCTGAAATGGATGGATTGACTGCCACAAAGGCGATTCGCACCCAGTTAATGAGTCAAGCTCGCATCGTGGCAATGACTGCCGATGCTCTCCCCGAAGATCGCCAAGCTTGTTTGGAAGTAGGCATGGATGACTTTATTGCGAAACCAATTGATATCCAAGCATTAATCAAGTTAGTAAGTACCTCACTATAGCAATCAGAGGTTTGTTGCCCCACCTTCGGTGGGCAGCAAACCTCTGATTACTTGAAAATCACTAAGTAGCTGGGCATAATTAAAAAAACAAATCCAAAAACTGTGGCGCACGCTGCGCGTGCGCCACAGTTTTTTGGGTTTTATATTTAATTGCAGACAGCTACTTAAATATAAGTAGCTGTCTGCAATTAAATATAAAATGTGGGATGGGCATCTTGCCCGTCAACAGACTAGAAGCCTGTTCCACTTAACAATTAAGCAACTTTGCAATTTGCCCCATGACAATGACCACTCCTAACGATGTCTATACCCTTGCTCAATGGCTAGCTGGTGACCATAGCAATTGGGAACAGGCGATCGAAAATCCACCATTTTTTGCCCATATCCGTGTCGGGATTCGCGCTTTGCCTAATCCCATCAGCGAAGATGGCGTATGGCTATTTCTCGAACAAGCCTATGACTATGAGCTAAATCATCCCTACCGCACGGCTGTATTGCATCTCATCTATGCCAACGATCGCATTGAAATGGTTAACTATAGCCTCAAAAATGCGGCAACCTTCTTTGGTGCTAGCCGAGATCTGGCACTCCTTGCTGGACTGAATGCTGCGGCGATCGACAAGCTTGAAGGCTGCACGCAATGGGTACAACGTGCTGATGAAAAAACTTTTAAGGGGAATGTCGAGCCTGGCAAAAAATGCTGCATCAATCGCAAAGGTGTAGATACCTATCTCACCATTGAGTTTGAAGTCACTGAAAATAGTTACAGCAGCCTTGATCGGGGCTATGACGTAGTAACCGATGAACGGGTATGGGGTTCAGTGGCTGGGGCATTTGAATTCACTAAAAAAGCCAGCTTTAGCGATGAAATTTCTATAGGATCTACTCCTATAGGTATAATAAACTCCTGAGAAATTAGATTTTTTGAATTTTTAACGCTGTTTCAACAGTGCCGAACTTTTAAAAAATCTAATCGCCCAGAGCTTTCTAAGTAAGAAAGCAAAACTAGTGTGAGCATTAAAGGTGTAATTTGAAAGTCCTCGTAGTTGGCAGTGGCGGTAGAGAACACGCCCTCGCTTGGAAACTCCTACAATCTCCTAATATTGATCGAGTCTTTTGCATACCCGGCAATGGCGGTACGGCAACTATGTCCAATTGCCAAAATGTTTCCTTAAGCATCGATGATTTTGAAGGGATTTTACGGTTTGCCCAAGTCCAAGGTGTTGGGTTTACCATAGTTGGTCCCGAACTGCCGTTAGCACTTGGCATTGTTGATTATTTTCAAGCCGAAGAGTTACCGATTTTTGGTCCTACCCAAGAGGGCGCAAAGATCGAAGCAAGCAAGTCTTGGGCAAAGACGCTGATGGAAGAGGCAAAGATCCCCACGGCTGCTAGTGCCACATTTCAAGATCTAGAAGCTGCCCAAGCATATATACAGTCACAGGGCGCACCAATCGTAATTAAGGCAGATGGTCTAGCTAGTGGTAAGGGTGTAACTGTCGCCATGACCCTCGAAGAAGCGATGGACGCACTCGATCGCATTTTTGCGGGACAATTTGGCTCCGCAGGGGAAACTGTGGTAATCGAGGAGTTCATGATCGGACAAGAGGTTTCTGTCCTCGCGATTACTGATGGCAAAACGATTCGTCCTTTAGTGCCTGCTCAAGATCATAAGCGGCTTGGTGATGGGGATACAGGTCCCAATACAGGCGGTATGGGAGCCTATGCCCCTGCGCCGATCGCTACACCTGAGTTGATGGCAAAAGTACAAACACAGATACTCGAACCTGCGATCGCGGCTTTGAATGCTAGAGGTATTGATTATCGCGGCTGTCTCTATGCAGGGTTAATGGTGACACCTGAAGGCGAACCCAAAGTTGTCGAGTTTAACTGTCGGCTTGGCGATCCTGAAACTCAAGCTGTATTGCCATTACTAGATACAAATCTGGATGATTTACTGTTGGCTTGTGTGGAAGGTAGACTGGCTGAATTTCCACCACTGCAATGGAAAAACCAGTCTTCAGTCTGTGTTGTCATGGCGGCAGGTGGATATCCTGACAAAGTAGAGACAGGGCAGTTTGTCACAGGTATCGGCAAAGCTGAAGATTCAGGGGCTTTTGTCTTTCAGTCTGGAACTAAACTCAAAAATAATGCCCTTGTGACCAATGGCGGTAGGGTGATTGGGGTTACGGCTCTGGGTGAGGACATTCGTACAGCGATCGCTAATGTCTATAGCGCTGTCGATTTTATTGCCTACGACGGGATGTATTACCGCAAGGACATTGCTAGCAAAGCCATCACCTAAAAAAAGACCGCGCTAGGCGCGGTCTTTTTTTTAATCAGCCATGCTGAGATTTACCGTAATTGTCAACCTTAACGATGAATCAGTATTAGAATCATGAACTTGCTGTAAATACCGCTCGCCAATTGGCTCAGTCAAAACCCGTGATAGCAACTGTAAAAGTTTCGATGCGCCATTACTAATTTCTTGACTAAATGACTCTGAAAAGGATTCAGAGGCGATCGCTAAATTTGTGGGAGCAGCTTGATAATTTAGGTTCGTAGAGCTAGTGTTACTAACTTGAAGCGATCGATTGCTATAGCGCCGTAAAACTACCTGCAAGTTATTTTTAGTCACGCGATCGCCAAAAGCTTCTGACAGTAATTGCCACAATTTATAACCAACATCACGAATATAAGCCGCATCATAGCCAGCCTTTTCCGCAATCTCAGAATAGGTTTTACCCTCCCAAGTCTGACGAAAGATTGCCTCTTGAATTGTACTAAGGCTCTTATTTCCCAAAACAGAATCTACGATATTGAGTGCGTCATCAATATTCATCGTTTTCCTCACAATCCACTAATGATTACTGGTTACTGATATCTATACATCTGTCCTTTTTTGATAAGAGCGAGTTGGAATATAGTGTTTCACGTTCTAGTGAAGTACGGTATTGTTTCCCCGCCGAAGGTGGGGAAACAATACTCTGTAACTCGCTTACTTGAAAAGCACTATAAACTTAATTTTATTTAATTCTAATCTTGATTTTAGGTGGGAACTTTCTAACTAAATCTCCATCTAGTTAGGCAAACAAACTTATAGTTTGTCCTCAACACATTTACACAATCTTGATCACATTATTTCCCAATCAAATAATTAGAATTATTTCTCAATCCACAATTACTCAACACCCTTCCGTTAAACTCGCTAGATATTTTCAAAAGGCAGACTAGATAACAATTTGTTTTCTATGTTTTACAAGTTAACATAGTTTATTTAAACTGGTTATGCATAACAAGTGTATAGATGTAACCCGCAAAAACATTTAATAGCAAGCTTCTCAGGGATTGTCATACTTTTTCATCTTAGTTCAAACTTGTTTTTAACGATAAATATGCCGATATTTCATGACATCAATCAAGGCATTAACAAGCAAGTTCTGGGAACAGAAAAAGTCTGATCTTTTTTTCTAGCATTTTCTGACAAAAACAAAATTGAGTGGCGGCGCTTCAAGGTATTTCCCTGATACAGCACTTTGCGCTGAATGAAAATCTCTCTGTATTACTTGAAACATCAATAGGTTGTAATCTGGATTTAGTGCAATATCTTTTCGCAAGTAGTTATGGCAAGCAACAAAAAAGAAGTGTTGGTGTTGGGTTTAACTTTAGCCATCTGTGGTGGATTGGCTACTGGGGGCTTTTTTCTCTTTGGGAGAGGAAAAGCTACCGATAACAACCCTCTGTCCGTCAGCAATACTAATTTTGACTTGGCAGCACGCAAAAGCGAAGGCGAAAAGTTGTTAATTACGGCGGAATCCAATCCTGAGAAAGATGCCGCGATCGCCGCTTTTAACAAAAAAGATTACCCCACCACCATTGCAAAACTCGAAGCGTCCCTCAGCAAACAGCGTAGTGATCCTGAAGCGCTGATTTATTTGAATAATGCCAAAATCGGCGATCGCCCGTCCTTAGAAATTGCTGTGAGTGTGCCAATTGGCGGCAATCTGAATGTGGCTAAGGAAATATTGCGCGGTGTCGCTCAAGCCCAAAATGAAGTCAATAGTCAGGGCGGCATTAACAGTGTGCCACTGAAAATTGAGATCGTTAATGATGACAATAAAATTGAAATTGGCACAAAGGTAGCTCAAGCCCTAGTACAGGATCAAAGTGTCCTTGCGGTGATTGGGCATAACTCCAGCGAAGTATCCATTGCCGCCATCCCCACCTATCAAGCGGGAGGATTAGTGATGATTTCCTCGACCAGCACTGCCAAAGAACTGTCAGGAGCAGGTAGCTATATTTTTCGGACAGTGCCAAGTGTGAGATTTCAGGCTGACTCACTATCTCAATATGCAGTCAAGAAGTTAAATAAGAAAAATATTGGTATTTGTTTTAATTCAGAAGCCAAGGCTAGTCAATCCCTCAAAGAGGAGTTTACTGCCGCCATATTTGCCGATGGCGCAAAAATTAGTCGGATCAGTTGTGATTTAGCTAATCCTAATTTCAATGCGGATAAGGTCATTGAGGATATGTTGAGCGATCGCGTTGATGCCCTGTTGTTATCCCCTGGTGTCGAAAAAATCGAAAAGGGCATCGAAATCGCCATTATTGCCAGAAATCGTCTGTTATTGCTGGGTGACTCAACTCTGTATACTTTCAAAACTTTACAACTAGGGCAAGGCGCGATCGACGAAATGGTGCTAAGCATACCTTGGCATCCAGACTTTTTGCCCAATAATCCATTTGCTGGTAACGCGGTCAAGCTATGGGGAGGCGATGTCAACTGGCGCACGGCAACTAGCTACGATGCGACTCTCGCGATCATCGGTGGCTTACGCAAAAGTAATACCCGCGAAGGAATCCAACAAACCCTATCCAGCAATAGCTTCGAGCTTGATGGAGCAGCAGGAAAAATTACCTTTCAACCATCAGGCGATCGCGCTAATGCTTCGATTTTGGTGAAAGTTAGTAAAGGTGGGCGATCGGGTGTTGGCTACGACTTCGTACCAATTCGCTAAGGGATTCTGCTTTTTTGTAGCGCGGCTTTGCCGCGCTACAAAAAAGCAGAATCCTAACTGTTGTCATTTTGGCTTTCAGTTAGCCATTTGCGAACAGCACGCACAATCCTCGTACTATTTTCCGTTGATGACATCTGGAGAAAACTTCCAAGTACATCCCCAGAAATCATCGTGAAAATCGCACTAAATTCACATTCAACGTAAGCACCATCTTGAAGTTGAAAAATTTTTACACTGTTATTTTTATAGCGCCATACTTCTGAGATGCCCAACTGCTGATATACCTTAAAGCTTCGAGTACTGGAATTAGTAATGTCAACTTCAATGATTAAATCTGGTGGTGGATCTACAGCAATATCTATTCTGTTACCTTGAATGCGATCGGCGTTTTGAATGTAAAAGCTAGAGTCTGGCTCGGCTCCTTTCTTGGTGTCATTGCAATTTAGAGTAATCGAGCCAAATTCTTTTAATGGTAAATCTAGCTCCTCAGCTAAAACCCCAACGATTCGAGCTAATAAACGATTAATTGCCTCATGAAGATCTGACGGCATCCGAATTTCTAAAACTCCTTGGTCATAAACTAACCGCACCGAACTGCGATCGCCTATATCAGCCAGCATCGCTTGATAAGTTTGCCAACTAATATTTGACAGCACAACGTTGCCAGTAACTTTGTCAGTAATGTCTGGTGCAATTTGTTCGTTTGGGTAAGCTTCAAGAGCGATCGGCATAAAAACAATTTGTCTGACACTCTAGATAGTTTACTGCAAATACAAAATAGAGGCGGCGCATTGCGCCACCTCTATTTTGCTGTGATTATGCTTGGTATTTTTTGAAAACTAAAGTTACGTTATGACCACCAAAACCAAAGGAATTAGAAGTCGCCACGTTAATCGTCATCGGACGCGATTTATTAGGAACATAATCGAGATCGCACTCAGGATCAGGATTTTCCAAATTCATCGTCGGTGGGGCAATGTCATTATGCACTGCCAAAACTGTTGCTACTGCCTCAATACCACCTGAGCCACCGAGTAAATGACCTGTCATCGACTTAGTAGAGCTAACCGCAACCTTATAAGCATGATCGCCTAAAACTTTCTTGATTGCCTTTGTCTCGGTCTTATCATTGGCGGCGGTGCTTGTACCATGAGCATTGATATAGTCCACCATCTCAGGAGTGATGTCGGCATCTTTCAGGGCTAGCGACATCGCTCTGATTGCCCCTTCACCATCGGGTGAGGGCGAAGTCATGTGGTAAGCATCACAAGTACAGCCATAGCCAACGATCTCGGCATAGATTTTGGCTCCGCGTGCTAGAGCATGATCGAGATTTTCAATGATTAAGATTCCTGCGCCTTCACCCATCACAAAACCATCACGCTCTTTATCAAAGGGGCGTGATGCATGGGCAGGGTCATCATTACGTCGCGACATGGCACGGGCTGAGGCAAACCCAGCAAATCCTAGGGGAGTAATCGCGGCTTCAGTACCACCACAAATCATTGCCTGAGCAAAACCACTTTGCACCAAACGAAATGCATCACCGATCGCATTAGATCCAGCCGCACAAGCAGTCACGGTGCAGGAGTTTGGTCCCTGTGCGCCCGTATGAATTGCTGTCAAACCTGCCGCCATATTACCGATCATCATCGGAATCATAAATGGACTGCAACGAGATGGACCTTTAGTACGAATAATTTCGTGCTGATCTTCAAGTACTTGTAAGCCGCCAATCCCTGTGCCTAGCAACACGCCAATTTGGGCAGCATTGATTGGTGTAATTTCCAGATTAGCGTTACGCAATGCTTGAATACTGGCACTTACGCCAAATTGAGCGAACCGATCCATGCGTCGCGCTTCTTTAGCGGCAATATAAGTAAGAGGATCAAAATCTTTGACTTCGCCACCAACTCGACATTCATGGTCAGTGGTATCAAAGCGAGTAATTTCGGTAATCCCGTTTTTGCCATCGACTAGACCTTGCCAGTATTCTTCGACCGTGTTACCGATCGGTGTGATTGCACCTAGTCCAGTGACAACGACGCGAGAGAGGGGCTGAGGATTTTGCATTTCGTTTGGAATCAGTAAGGTTCAATATCATCTCTGTAGTCATCAGAAATGATGTATACAGATTTTGTCTAGCTTTAAAGATGGGACTTTTGCCTTGTTTTTGACAAGACAAAAATTTTATAAAAGAAAAGCTTTGTCGCTAGGCAACAAAGCTTTGATCTTAAACAATTGCTTAAGCAGCTTGTTTGCTATCAATGTAATCAACAGCATTCTGAACAGTGGCAATCTTTTCTGCCTCTTCGTCAGGGATTTCAACGCCGAATTTTTCTTCCAGAGCCATAACTAATTCGACGGTATCGAGAGAGTCAGCGCCAAGGTCGTTCGCAAAGCTAGCTTCAGGCTTAACTTCGGCTTTATCAACGCCTAATTGGGATGCAACGATGTCTTGAACTTGCTCAAAGGTACTACTCATTTACTTATACTCTGCTTACAACCGATAAAACTTTTTAGCGTTTTTAATTTTATCGGATAAAGGTAGCTGTATATACACGATCGCTAAGTATCCTGTATAAAAATCAATTTTTTGCCAATTTTTTAGATCTACGATTAAGTCACAAATTGCCTTATTTATTTTGATGGCGCGGCGAAGCCGCGCCATCAAAAATCGGTTTTTTATTTTATGGCAAAGTCCTTACTGGTTTTAATTTGCCTAATTAAAAATAGTCCTGCAACCGAATTGCCGATCGCATCAAGGGCAGGGCTGTAGCAGGCGATCGCTGCTTGATTGGGGATGATTGATAGTAATGCGCCACTGACGCTAGATTTTGAGGGTAAGCCAATATCGTGGGCAAATGCCGCAGAAGCACCATACATTCCACATTGGGTCATGATATCTAAAACAATTTGAATATGGGGTGATCGCACTGGCTCTAGTTTTGGATCAATTAACAAAGTGCCAAGTTTTGCCAAATCCTGCACATTACCCCGCAAACAACAGATTTCTTCATAAACAGCAAGGGCTTGACGAGGATAAGCAATAATTCCTAAGGAATTTAGCTGCTCCGCGATCGCTAAATTCCGACGATTAGGCACGGATCGCACAGAATTGAGCATTTCCAGATCGAGTGTCAAATTTGCGCCCGATCGCTGATTTAGCCAGTTTTGTAAAATTTCATAGGATGGCAATAATGAGCAAAGCGCGATCGCCCCACTATTAATCATTGGATTTTTCGGCTTACTATGCGGAATTTCGTTAAATGCGTCCGATGTTGGTTGGCGATCGACAATTGCCAACACAGGAGCAAGACCCTGTGTTTCCAGTAAATACAACAGCAAAAATGGCTTAATCACGCTCATTAATGGAAAATTTTGGTTAATATCACCTGCGGCTATTTGCTCACCCTGATCGTTATTGAAGTATCGGTGAATCGCGATCGCCATCAGATCTGGATTAGCTTCAGCCAATAGGGGAATATAAAGCGGTAATTCTCCTTTACGTGACTCTTTTTTCGCTAATTGTAGCCATCTTTGCAAATTGTTTTTGAACATAAAAACTAGCGATTTGCGATCGCCTAAACAACAATATTTTTGTTTTAGTGACAGGTATGACAAGTCAAATTAAATTAGACAAAATCTAGGCAAAATATCGCAATTACCAATAAGACGCAAGAATTTAGATTAGGTCAATTCCTTACTCACTATACTTTCTATCAACTTGTTGAAAATATCCACTAAATATCCTCTTGATATTCCCTTTGACATATCAGAGTAACAAGTTTAACCTTATACATAGGTGTAAAAGAGGTTCATTTGCAGAATGTTTAAGAGTACAAAATCGGTTGTTTCTTTAGGCTGTCTATCTTTTATCGCAACTTTGTCTTTAGCTCCCCAGCTAGCTCATTCAGGAACAACAGTACCGATCCTCGATAACGATCAGTACAAAGAAGTAAAGTCAGATCCCCTGATTCAAGCGCAAAATGTCACCTCTGTATCACAACTCAGTGACGTGAAGCCAACCGATTGGGCTTTCACCGCTTTGCAATCCCTCGTTGAACGCTACGGCTGTATTGCAGGATACCCAGACCGTACCTATCGTGGTAAACAAGCCACTAGCCGCTACGAATTTGCCGCAGGTTTAAATGCTTGCCTCGACAAAATTAATGAAATTATCTCCGCAGGGTTGGCTGATAAAGTTAGCAAAGAAGATTTAGCCACTCTGCAAAAACTCCAAGAAGAATTTGCGGCTGAACTGGCTACCCTACGTGGTCGTGTTGATGCCCTCGATGCCAAGACTGCCAAACTCGAAGCACAACAGTTCTCAACTACTACCAAACTCAGTGGAGAAGCGATCTTCTCAGTAATCGGTGGTACTGGGGGACCGTCAGATGGGCGATCAAATGTGATCTTTGGCGATCGCGTTAGACTTGTCCTCAACACCAGCTTCACAGGTAAAGACCTATTGAGAACTCGACTGGAAGCTGGCAACATATTTACTGGCACTTCTGGTGTTTCCACTGTGCTTGGAACCAATACCGCCAGAGTTGGTTACACTTCTGGAGCCGAGGCTACTCCAAATACTGCCTTGCTAAATCTTTTATTCTACAGATTTCCCGTCGGTGACAAGGCAAATATCTTTGTGGGACCTGTGGCTGCCCCCGACGATTTCTTCACACAAATTAGTCCCTTTGCATCAAGTGGACAGGGTTCTATTTCTAGATTTGGGCGCTTTGATCCCTTCTATCGTATTGGTAGTACAAGTTCTCTATTTGGGATTGATTACAAATTTGATGACAAGGTAAATCTGCAAATTGGCTATAGTGGTGGCACTGGTAATGGTACTGCTAGTGCTGCCTCAACTACTACTGGACTGTTTGGTGGAACTAATTCGATCGCCGCTCAATTGGTATTCAAGATTAGTAACAATCTCGATACATCGATCGCTTACGCCAGAAGCTACCTATCCAGTAACTCCCTGAACACTTCACTAACAAGCACTGAGTCTATAAACAGCAGTTCCATTACAGGTATCACTACTGATTTGATATCTGGCAACCTCGTTTGGAGAATTACTCCTTCTGTAACTTTCAACACATCAGGAACATTTATTTTTGCTAATAGCGTTAACTCTAATGCAGGTACTACCTTTACGAGTTGGCTAGCAGGTTTAAGTTTTAATAATCTATTTAGTGAAGGTAGCACTGGCGGAATCATCTTTGGACAACCACTCAAGAGAAATTCCGTGAGTGGAACTGCTACCGTTGGCACTAATACTGGTAGACCAATTGACACAACTCCCTATCACTTGGAGCTTTTCTATCGCTATCAACTGACTAAGAATATCAGCATCACCCCTGGTGTTTTCTGGATCTTTAATCCTGAAGGTGCTAGTGCTAACCCCACTGCCACTGTTGGTCTAATTCGCACCACATTTTCTTTCTAGATAAACTGCCCCTGAGAAAGTCATACTTCTATGACTTTCTTACAGAGCTTTTCAAGCAAGTTACCAAGGATTGTTTTCCCGCCGAAGGCGGGAAAACAATCCTCTACTTCACTAGATGTTAGTATTTTTCTCAGTTCTTGTACCCAATTCCTAAGCAGCGAATCTTATGTTCACATTAGATAATCCTCTCGTCATGCTATACGCAAGATTAATTGGATGGACTCTATTAGGATATGTCTTAGGAAAACTGCTACCCAAGATTTTTACAACTTATCTTGGCAAAGCTTTACTATTTGTGGGGGTTCCTATCAGTATTGTTTCGTTTTTACGACAAGCTGATCTATCAGGCTGGATTATTATTGCACCAACAACCGCATGGATTGCCATTATGGTTGGTGCGGGCTTGGCTTGGATCTGGATTGATTTAGGCTTAAGCGACGAAAAATTTAAATCTCTATCGAGAGGAATTTCCTACGGAGATAGACCTACTGATTCAAATTCAAGTGCTGTCATTCATGAAGAGAGTGCTTGGTCGGGACCAACTCAAGGTAGTTTTTTGCTGGCTATGACTCTAGGCAACACTGCCTTTATGGGATACCCCGTTAGTTTGGCGTTAGTTGAACCTCAATATTTCGCTTGGTCATTATTTTATGACCTAATTGGCTCAACGATCGCTTCTTATTCAGTGGGTATTGCCCTTGCAAGCCATTATGGCAGGACTTCCAATAATCAAAAGCGTCCCAATCCATTTATATCTATGGCAAAGACTCCTGCCCTGTGGAGCTTGCCCATTGGTCTAATTATGAAATTTATTCCCCTGCCCACTTTCATTACCACTAGCATGAGTAACCTTGCATGGACAACCGTTACCCTATCTTTGGTGATGATTGGAATGCAACTAAGCCAACTGCGATCGCTGGGAAATATCAAAAAGGCTTTGACTTGTCTTTCCATCAAGATGCTGCTGACACCGCTAGTTGTTGGTACAGGATTGATGTTTTTTGGGATTACTGGTGGGCCACGTATGGCTCTGGTGCTGCAAATGGCAATGCCTCCAGCTTTCTCCACTCTCGTTATTGCTCAAGCTTACGATCTTGACCGTGATTTAACTGTTACAACCTTAGCTTTTGGTGTAGTTATTCTATTGTTCACCATACCTATTTGGTTATGGTTATTCTCTTAATATTCCTATAGCAATGCAAGTTTTGCTTAAGGCATAAAACCCAAGAAGTGAATTGCGGCGCTTCGCGCCGCAATTCACTTCTTGGGTTTTGAATTATTAAGTAGGTGGACAAAAGAAGCCGTGCAATGCACGGCTTCTTTTGGTTAGATATAAAATTGTGAGACACTTTGAATTACATCAAAATACCTATTTACTGAATTCTCATTATCAAAATAAGCAAAAATATAAAGATTGTCTCCAACAAGCTTGATCCCCTCTTTAATAAATACAGAAGAAAATGTCGTGCAATTATGAACTTCTGGTCCAGTATCTTTTTCCTCTAGAGAATACAAGCCTTTCAAAACACCATTGCTGCAAGCATACTCAAGTTTAGCGATGATGTCATCTTGGTTAGTAACATTTTGCAGCTTAAACCTAAAGTCAATAGTAGAGACTCCATCGTAGGGAATAATTGTGTAATTGACAGCAAAATTCTGTTCGTTTAAAAATGAAAGCAATCTTAATCCTGCTTTTTCCAGAGTGCAAGTCTGCCGTTTTAAAGTGTTAAATTCTGGCAGTTTATAGCTTTGGATATTATGTACTACATTTACATCACTATCTATAATTCCAAAAGTGTTGTGAATGAAATTTGCGAATGGCACATAGGCATTCACAGTACAGGAGCCATAGGAAATAATACTTAATTCCTTGCTAAATTCTTTCTCATTAAAGCCATAAACAATTGTCTTGTCTGCATTAACAGATGTGGCGGATATAACCACTAGTTTTGTATTGCCAGTGATATAGGATTCACAGCAATCCCTTCTCTGGGCGTACTTTCCTGAACATTCTAAAATGATTTCAGGAACACCAAGCCAAGACATCTGCATTGTGCTGCCAGATGTGTATTCTATTGTAATTTTCTTGCCATTAGGAGTCAGAAATAGCAAGTGATTCCCACTTAAGGAAACTTGATATTGATCAAATAAAACTGCTCTATCAGCATGAATAATTTCAAAGGCTTGATCAATGTTGAGATAATCATCATTGATGTATGTAATCACAAAATCGGAATCATCGTAACGATCTAGCCAATACTTGAGTAAGTGTAAGCCAAATCTACCAAAACCGTTCATACCTGTAACGATTTTCTTTTGTGCTTTATCTAACATTAAGATCTATAGCGTATTTTTCCCTTTACCTAAATTCTACAACAATTTTTTGCTTTATACACTTCAGCTAGATTAGAGGATACTAAGAAGCTTGAAAAATATCATTGATTAATGGTATTCAGCATTTTGTTGTATTTTATATTTCGGCATCCTTCTGTAAGAATTTAATAATGTTTTCTCTGAATTATAAAATTGGCGATCGCTCCGTAAAACATTTGCCAAAAAGCACTTAGCGTGTTTTTATAACCCTATAATCAGGATGTTCGATTTTGCATATTCACTTACAGCGCTTTGCGCTTAAACCCAAACCAAGAAATTTTTTGAAAGTGTTGCTTTGCAACACTTTCAAAAAATTTCTTGTGGTTCGTTTGATCGGCAATGGCTGTAAGTTTGATCGTATTCACCTAGCTTGATTTCGTGCCAAGAATCTATGCGCCGTCGTAAATTTAATCAGTTATCCCTGTTTTTAGCAAGTTTGGGTCTATCAGCTTGTAGCAATTCCTCGGCTTTATACAGTCGGAAACAAGAAAAAAGTTCCAAGTTTAGACTCTGGTGGATTCAGAGCTATTATCCTGCGGAAACTGAAGCAATTTCGCAGATTGTTGCCGAGTGGGAACAGGCAAACAATATTAAGGTAGAAATCACCTTTTATAATGACGGCGCAATTAATCGGGATGCGGAAAATGCACTCAATAATGGTAGCCCTCCCGATATCTTGTTTAGCAATACCGCAGAATTTTCTCTTTTTCCGAGATTAGCATGGGAGAACAAACTGGCTGATATTTCTGATGTGATGCAGCCCGTCAAAGATTTGTTTGCTCCCAGTGCTTTGCAAGCCGTGTCATACAAAAATGGTACGACCAATAAGCGCAGTTACTATGCCGCACCGATTGTCGAATCTACGGTTAGCATTCACTATTGGCGAGATTTACTTGCCGAAGTGGGGTTAAGCGATACCAATATACCTAAGGATTGGGATGGATTTTGGAAATTCTGGGAAATTGCTCAGGTTCGAGCCAGAAGTAAAGGCAAAAAAGAAATCTATGGTCTTGGATTACCCATGTCTCCTGAAGCCAACGATACGATTTCTACATTTGAGCAGTTTCTTGAGGCTTATGGCGTACAACTTCTTGATGAAAATGGTGCACTCAAACAAAACGATCCCAACGTTAGACAAGGGATTGTGAAAGCTTTGACTCAATATGCTGGTTTCTACAAGGATCAGTTTGTGCCTCCTAAAGCTGTGGAATGGACAAGTGCTGATAACAACCAAGTGTTTCTCAGCCGCAATGCATTTATGACCACTAATCCTGGGCTATCTATTCCTGTTGCTCAAAAGTTTGATGCAGAAGTATATAACAAAAAGCTAGTTACAATGGAATGGCCAAATTCTCCTAGTGGCAAGCCTCTCAATAATCTAGTTGCAGTGAAGCAAGCGGTTATTTTTGCTGATTCTCCCAATCAAGCTACAGCCAAAAGCCTCTTGTCACATATTATTAAACCAACTAATTTATTGGCATATCTCAAAGGTGCAGGAGGTCGGTATTTGCCTACTATGCCGCAGTTGTTAGAAGATCCTTACTACAAAGACTCTCAAGATCCTCATGTTTTGAGTGTAATTAAGCAGTTTCAAAATACTCAGTCCTTTTATACATCTAAAAACCCTGCTCACTCTAATGTAGGCGCTCAACAGGTATGGGGTAAGGCTATTAAATCAGTTGCTCAAGGATCTGCTTCACCTGAACAAGCTGCCGATAATGCGATCGCCCAGATCAAAGATATTTATACCCAGTGGAAATGAGTAATTAGTTTTGATGGTTACCCTTGGACTGTGGAACTATCGCTACAAAAGACATAACAAAAATGAGAGTGCAAGATGCTTAACCTGATCAAAAAACGTTTGCTGCTTCAACTTGTCGGCTACTTTTCAATATTGTCGATTGTTACAGTTTTACTTGTAGCGATTAGTGCCAATGTTCGTAGTCGTGATGCTCTCAAGCGATCGGTAATTGACCGATTGGGTGTGGCAACATCACTGAAAGAATATCAAGTAAATCAGTGGGTTGATAATCAGCGTCGTGATGTCATTTTCATGACGCAATTGCAAGATATCATTAACAACTCGGAAATTGCTTTCACTAAAGATAAAGAATCTCCTGAATTTAAATCAGCGCTAGAATCGATCAGGAAATTTATGACAGATGTGTCTGCGGTAAAACCAAATATTCGGCAGATTTCTATCCTTAATAATAATGGAATTGTGATTGTTTCTACAAATAAAGAGAAGGAAGGAAAGTATCAATCTCTAGGTAATACAACTACCTACCTTACTCGTGACCAGTCACGGATCGCGATTCCTAATTTTTATATTTCGCCAATTACAGGTAAGGCGGCAATGACTTTTGCGGCAATTCTAGCCAATAAATCGGGTGCGGCTAATGGAGTTGTGGCTATTGATCTGGATCTCCAAGGTGTTGATGATATTATTCGAGAACGGACAGGGTTAGGTAATAGTGGCGAAACCTATTTAGTTGGGAGATTGCCATCCAAAAATATTCTGATTTCTGGCACAGGGGCTAATAGTAAAGAAGTAGAAAAGGGGATTAAGAGCGATAGTATTGCGGCGGCGGCTAGAGGTGAAGATGGCGAAGGTAATTATGACAGTTATAAAGGTGTGCCAGTCTTGGGCAGCTATGTATGGCTTGACAACTTGAATCTAGCTTTAATTGCGGAAATGTCACAAGCAGAAGCCTTTGAGCCTGCCGATCGCCTTGCTCGCGATATTCTATTAATCGGATTGAGTTCCGCAGGTATTTTACTGACGGCTGTATATTTGATTGCGCGGCGTATTTCGCAACCAATTTTGGTGATTGCCGATGCGGCAAACCAAGTTTCTGCTGGCAATCTTAACGCTCAAGCGGCTGTACTGACTGAAGATGAAATTGGGATTTTGGCGATCGCGTTTAATCAAATGACTGCCCAGCTCAAATCTTCAGGTGAACAGCTAGCAGATTATAGTCGGACTCTGGAACAGAAAGTCGAACAGCGCACCAGTGAAATCAAAGCGATTATCGATAATATGGTGGATGGCTTAGCCGTAGTCGATGCCGAAGATCGGATTACTCAATTTAACCCTGCGATCGCGGGCATGATTGGCGTGAGTAGTAAAGCGATCGCGGAATCTGAGAACTATAGCCAAATATTTAAGGCTGAGGAAATCACTAATCTCATCATCAATACTAGAGCCAATCCTAAACAGGTATTTAGTGAAGAGTTTTCCCTGCCTGATCGCCGCATTGGTAAAGCTGTTGCCACTTCTATTTTTAGAGAAAATGTATCAGAAGAAGTGCAAGTGGAAGAGAATTACTTAGGTACTGTAATTTTGATTCGGGATATCACGGCTGAAAAAGAAGTGGATCGCATGAAGACCGACTTTATCTCGACAGTATCCCATGAATTGCGAACACCATTGACCTCTGTACTTGGCTTTGCAAAACTGATTCAGAAAAAATTAGACGAATCAATTTTCCCATTAATTCAAACCGAAGATAAAAAGATTAAGCGAAGTATTCGTCAAGTTACGGAAAATATTGAAATTATTGTGTCTGAAGGTACACGTCTTACAAAACTGATTAATGAAGTTCTGGATGTCGCCAAAATTGAAGCTGGTAAAATGCAATGGAATATGCAGAATTTATCAATTATAGAAGTAATTGATCGAGCATTTTCAGCAACTTCAGCCCTTTTTGATCAGAAAAGTTTAACGCCTGTCCGAGAAATCCCTTCAGATTTGCCAAATATCGAAGGTGACAAAGATCGCTTGATTCAAGTGGTAATTAATTTAATCTCGAATGCTGTGAAATTTACCGAAAAAGGCTCTGTTACCTGTCGAGTACAGCAACAGGATCAAACAATTGTGGTTAGCGTCATTGATCAAGGTGTAGGAATTTCCGAATCTGATCAACCCAAAGTATTTGAAAAATTTAAACAGGTTGGTGACACTTTAACGGATAAGCCTCAAGGCACGGGTTTAGGCTTGCCCATATCTAAGGAAATTATTGCTTATCATGGTGGTAAGATTTGGGTAGAGAGTGAACTTGGTAAAGGTAGTACTTTCTCCTTTTCGTTACCGATCGCCACTGAGAAAGATCTAATTCCTTCCATCAATTTCGACACCCTGATTGAACAACTCAAGAAGAAAGTATCCTCGGATCGACAAGCCGATAGTGCTACTCATAGTGATGCGCCCAAGAAGATTTTGGTAATTGATGATGATGCCAGTATTCGCAACTTACTCAAGCAAGAATTAGAGGCTAAGGGCTATATAGTTCAAGAGGCGGAAAACGGGCATGATGCGATCGCCAAAGTCCGTGAGAGTCGCCCTGATTTAATTACGCTTGATATCATTATGCAGGGTATTGGTGGTTATGAAGTAGCGGCAATTCTCAAATCTGATCCTGCCACTTTAGATATTCCAATTATCATCGTATCTGTAATAGAAGATAAAAAACAGGGCATACATTTGGGAGTCGATAGCTATGTCACTAAGCCTCTAGATATGGCTGTATTGATGCGCGAGGTAGAAATTCTGCTATCTCATAAAAATACTGGCACAGGTAAAAAGATTTTGATTGTTGATGATGATTTAATCTCAATCAATCTTTTAATGGAAATGCTCCAGAAACAAGGCTTCATTCCTTCAAACATCTCTAGTAAAGATGACTTAAAGACTAATGCGATCGCTGCTCAACCAGATGTGATCATTGCCAGTACCAAGCTCGCTGCGACAGTTCAATCTCTTCGTGCGGAGAGAGAATTGGGACACATTCGGTTCTTGCTGATTGTTGATTAATATTGCTGTTAATAACCCCTCCCTAGCCATCCCCTTGCAAAGAGGAGGGAACAATATTTCTAGTTTTCCCCCTTTGCAAGGGGGAATTAAAGGGGGTTTTTAAAACTTGTTGTACATGGTACTCCTTTAGCGGGGAAACAATACTTCACATCAGTTGGGCAACAGGCGCATTACTTAATAATTTTTGATTAGTTAATAAATCTAGAACTGTAATTTGTAAGGTTCGCTTTTCATCAACTTGAAAAGAAACCTTAATGCGATCGCTACCTGTTTGACCAAGGGGATCAAGCTTAGCAATTACTTTACTATTTTCATTGAGAATCTGCACTGCAACTTGTTTACCTTCTAAAACACGGGTAACAAGTCTTTGATCTTCAAAATAAACTTCCACATTAGTTTCGCCTAACTCACCGATGACTAGCTCAATGCTCGGCTGCTCAGGAACAGATGCACCCAGTGTAAGTTCTACGGGCTTTTCTAAGGGATAGGTTACACCAGATTTCACAATGGTATGCCAATTATGTTTTTTGTAGCGTTTATCCCAATAGCGCACACCATAGCTGTGATAGAGAAAATCTTTCAATTCCCAACCTTGAGAAATTGCTCCATGCGCGATCGCCTCAAAGGGTTTATTTGCTTTCACTTTTTCGATAGAAAAATGTCGTAACGCCCATTCCTTCACCGCAGGGATTTGGGAAGTACCTCCCACTAGTAAAACTGCATCAATTTGGTTTAGATCAAGATTTTGACGGGTTGCTTGCTGCCGAATTCGATCTAGAGCGCTATCTAGATTTGCAAAAAATTTCTGTTGTTCGAGAATTTGATTTAATTGCGATCGCGTCAAAGTCAACTCGTAAGATTCAAAGGTTTCGTCATTAAAGTAAACTTCTGTAGCCGATTCGGTGCTAGAGAGCGCGATTTTAATGCGTTCAGCTAAACGGGTGACGAGAGAATTTTTGGGTACTCCTAATTCCTTATGGAAGTAATCAATCATCCAATTATCGATATCAATTCCACCAAGATTTTGTCCAGTTTTAGCGAGGACTTTGGCAATTTGCGAATTTTGATTGTTTGATGTGGAGGTATTTTTAACTGTGCGATCGCCCCATTTCAATAAAAAGCCAAGTGGTGATTTGGGTTGGTTAGGTTGAGTTTGAGCAAAAGATAATTTTACTAAGGATAAATCTAACGTGCCACCGCCAAAATCTACTACTAATAGAGTTTCACCACCATCATTAATGCCATAGCCTAAAGCCGCCGCCGTTGGTTCATCAATAATGCGTACTTGATTTATGGTTAACTTCTCGCAGATTTCGCCGAGCCAATGGCGATAGGACTCAAAGCTATCAACAGGAACTGTAAAAATTAGTGAATCCACATCAGGCAAGCGATCAATAATTCTTTTTAAAAACCATTCGCCCACTAACTCAAATTCCACTTCGCGCCCATCAATTTCTGGCACAAACATCGTCATATTAGAACCGATCGCTCGTTTAAAAGCCTTAAAAAATCGCGGTTCGCCTTTGGTGTTTTTATTATCCAATCCGCGATCGCTCACTTCCTGACCAATTAGCACCTGCTCTTTGTTAGCATCCTGCACATAGACAAAGCTAGGAATTAACGGTGGATTATCAGCCATGAGGTGGCTATAGTCAGATATCTTGACTGTTTCTATCTCACCATTCTCATTAATTCTCGCAACAACCGTATTACTGGTTCCAAAATCGATCGCATATTCCATTATTTTTAATCCTTAGCACCAAAAGAAATGTAGATTTCATTTCACCTAAAAATTTAAACCGATAGACAAGCCAAGCCTTCAGCGTAGGTATCTGGTAAGAAACTCTAGTTGATTATGCATATCTTGATCTGTTTTAGATTCAATAATTTTCATCAAGCCACGTAAGCGATCGCCAACTGCCGAAATCTTCTGTTGAATCAAAATAATCCCCGCATGGCTTTGACCACTGCCAATCAACTCAGTATGTAGTTGCATAAAATCACCAACATTACAACTACATATCACCCTTCCTTGAACAGATGCCCACTCAAGTTGTGCTTTGTCTGGTAAGCCTTCCCTATGTACATCAGAAACTGTAATTACATCTATATCACGAGAACGTAAAGCCCCTACTAATGCAGCTGACATTGTATCTTCATCAAGATATAAGCGAATTTTACTCACTTAGACACCTGCTGACTGTAATGGAGTTCCATTAATCTTTCATACTCAGAATCATCTACAGCTAAAATATGATCAACCTCCTCTCTATTAGCATGATAATAAGTAAGCGCAGCATAGACTTGTGTAAGAGTTAAATGTTCAATTTCACGTGCGATATCCTCTGCGCTTAGTCCTGATTTCCACAAAGTAGCAATGCGTCCAACTGTAACACTTGTACCTGCAATGCGAGGACGATTTCCACCAATATCTGGGGCGCGGACGATAAGTGTACCAATATCAACAATAGTTGTCGTCATAGTTTTAGAAGTCCTGTTGTTTGATTTATTAAAATTTAATAGATTAATCTAATGGCAAATAATCTGTATCTAAAACTTGTTCTATTGTAAATGGGCTAGTTTCAGGAAAATCATATATGGATAAACCTGTCTCAATTGATGCCATTTTGTGAGCAGTTTGATAGCATTCTGAAAATACTTCTTGATAGTAACGTTGTAGACTAGGACTACGTTTAAAGGCTTTTTTTAAGCGATTACGATGTTCAAAAATGGTTAATAGCCAACTACGCGATCGCAACTGTGACTGATAACAATATTTTAATAAATGCATCAAAATTATTTCTAAATTACTCTCAAGCGCATCTCTTTGACTCCCACTCATATCATCAAGTTCTTCTAATAAATTAGGAATATCAAGTTCTGTTAATTTACCTTCTCGCAAAAGCTGCATCATCGTTTCAACCCATAGACAATAGTCTTGATTGTAGATATCGATATTTTCCGTAGGTAATGGTGACAAGACTGCATCGGTAATTGTAAGGTTCATGGATCACGCTCCTGTAGCTACTTGTTTTCAGTATAGCTATAGCTAAACATAAAAGAAAGAGGGTGGCGGTGCGAAGCGCCGCCACCCTCTCTGGTTTTACGCTATATTTACTTAAACTGATGCAGGGGCTTTCGTCAAAAATTTGCCGTAAAGAATGGCAGCAAATCCAGTGATATACATAAATAGACTATAAATTGCCGCAGGAATAGCCATGTCTTGATTGTTGAGGATTCCTGCCGCGATCGCGATTGCTAAAGTTCCATTTTGAATACCGACTTCGATCGCTATACAGATTTGTTGAGCAGGATTGAGCTTGAGTAATTTACTGATTCCCCAACCTGCTGCCATAGAAGATAGATTGAGCAGCACTATGCCGAATCCTGCTTGCAGAATAAATTCAGGCAATTTATTCCATTCACGAATAACCAGAATCAAAATAATTAAAGCGAGAAAGGCGATCGCCAGACGACTGGTAACTTTTTCTAAACTGTGAGCTAGTTTTGGGAATTGATAATTTATATACATCCCAATAGCGATCGGGATAATTGTAATTAAGAAAATCTGCCCCATTGTCGTTCCAATTGGTAGAGCAATTGTGGCACTTTGTCCCATAAAGTAATTGAGCGCCAAGTTTGCTAATAGAGGAATTGTCACAATTGTAATCAGGCTACTAAATACGGTCAGGGTCACGGATAGCGCCACATCACCACCTGCTAAATAAGTGATCATGTTTGAAGATACGCCCCCTGGAGCGATCGCAATTATCATTAGTCCTACAGCGATCGCAGGTGGCATTTTCACGATTTGGGTAATCACAAAACCAATGATCGGCAACATCACAATCTGACTAAACAAGCCCACTGATACCGCTTTGGGATATTTCGTGATTCGTTGAAAATCCTCAAATTTAAGCGACAGTCCCATGCCTAGCATAATTAAGGCTAAAGCAATTGGGAGAATGAGAGTTGTGAAAATACTTTCTTGCATCTGACTTTTGTAGAAGTAATTGGAAAAGTAGGGCTTACGCAAATTAAAAACTGCCCTCATCCCCCAACCCCTTCTCCCTGTCTGGGAGAAGGGGAGTAAGAAATTTTTCTTGTTCCCCTCTCCCTCTCTGGGAGAGGGGCTAGGGGTGAGGGTCTTAGGAACTAATTCGCATACTGATATCGAGCCAGTGCGATCGCGTGACCATTGCGGAAGTAGAAATATAATCCACGCCTAACTCGGCAATTTGAGCAATTGTTTGCAGCGTAATATTTCCTGAAGCTTCAATTTTAGTATGGGAACTATGCTGACGGATAAGGGCGATCGCCTCGCGCATGGTTTCCACTGGCATATTGTCTAGCATAATCACATCAAGATTTAACTGCACAGCTTCTTTTACTTGCAAGATTGATTCCGTTTCCACTTCAATGGATGTTGTAAAGGGAATATTTCTGCGTACTTGCTGTACTGCCTCAGTAATGCCACCTGCCGCCGCAATATGATTATCCTTAAGCATCACCGCATCATCTAAACCATAGCGATGATTGATTGCACCACCGACGAATGTGGCATATTTTTCTAAGATTCGCATCCCCGGAATAGTTTTGCGAGTATCGACTAGATGGGTTTTAGAATTGGCGATCGCCTTGACATATTCTGATGTTGCACTGGCAATCCCCGACAAGCGCATCACCAAATTGAGGGCAACCCGTTCACCCATGAGTAAGGTGGCGAGATTGCCTGTAATTTCCGCTAGCAGATCGCCAGATTTTACAGGGTTACCATCTTGGGCGATCGCCACAAAATTTACCGATGAATCTAATAACTGAAAGACTCGAGCCGCCACAGGTAAACCTGCCACTACACCATCTGCCTTGGCAATCCATAATGCTTTGCCAATGGGTGCATTACCATCAGGAAATAAACCATTAGTGCTGCGATCGCCGCGTCCAATATCTTCACGCAACCAGTCTTCAAGAAGTGGATCTAAAACAATAAAGGGAGGAAGCATAAGCTATATATTTTAAGATGATTATACAGTTATACAAGTCAGCCTAAAATTGGGAAAATTCTTTCTGCAAAGGAGCGTTGCAGCGCAACGCTCCTTTGGGTTTATTAATAATCGTAAGGGTTTTTAGGCTCGGCGATCGCCGTAATATTATTGGCGACAATTACAACTTGACGCTTGCCATCGGTAGTTTCCACATCCGCTTGACCTTCTATTTGCAACCAGCGATCGGGGGGATAATTGGTACGACTTTCGGTGATTTTGATAGGGAGACTGATGGGATACACATCGGCAGCGCAGCAAGTAATCACAAAGCGCGTTAGTAGAAATGTATTGTCGGGCTGATCGGGCGCATGGACAACGAAGCCAGTAATTTTTACCTTCTGTCCTTTATAAGCATCAGGTTCAGGATAGGCACTGATGGTGCGTACCCATTCTACGAGAGTGCGCTCCTCAGGACGATTGCTAGCTCGAAAAGATTTAGGAATAGTTCTCGCATCGGCAATATTTTCAATGACACCACGATGGATCGCTTTTTCGCTAGTGAATGGGCGAGGACTGATGAATAAGGCGATAATCGCCACAATCAAAAGCAAACTACTGCTCAGGGATGGCTTAATCAGGGTGACGTGTTGTTGCTGATTAGTATAGGCATAGCGTTTGCGTTGAGCCACGCGCCAAGCCTCGCTACCACCCACGACCAACAAGCCAATACCCGCGATCACCGTCAAAGGGATGTAGTTGGGATGCACTAACAAGAACAGTTGTCCAGATAGCCAAAGTTTCGTCAGCACGATTCCCCAAGCGGTGATCGCACAGGATTCTAGCCAAGGCAGAAATTTTTGCCAGTAGGTGTGAATAAGCGAAGGATTAGCGGATCGAGGGGACATAGGTAAGTATTGCGATATTGCTATTAGAAATTGGTTGGGACTTATACAAAAGAATTATAAGCTCGGCATCATTAAATCTAAAACTTGTGGCGCAAGCGCCACAAGTTTTAATTACGCCTAAATTATGCAGACAAAATGATGATTTGCTGCTTTTGGAGCGATCGCACATCTTCTAAACTTGCCTCAACGGACTGCAAAATCTGCGCGACAGTTTTACCTTGATGTTGAGGATCATCACTAGCTAAGAGGAACTTCCACGCCGCATCACTAATCGTCACTAATTGATAGTTGTAGTCAAAGAAGTTCGTACTATCGCGCCAGCCGTAAATACAGGGACTAGGAGTAGGAATAGCTGCTAATAGTTCGTCATCAATTTGCCAAGTTTGCTTCGCGATCGGTGGACGACCTAAAAAGAACTCATAATGGGAAATCGTGTGGGGATCAAGGACTTCAATCAGGCGATAGCGCTGACGTTCGGTGAGATGTTGCGATCGCTCAATTAGGTCAGGGGCTTTATCAAGCAAACGATTTAAGTCCCATACTTGAGGATTAGAGAAACCAAGAAATTCTAAACCTGAAGCATCAATTAATTCAAAGAGAGTATTTACATTGTAATTAATTTCTTGGGGATGCACATACATATCCGCAAAACAAGCATCTTGACGATTTTCATCTGCCCAGCGCTCTTGCTCACGGCGACGCAGGGCATTAGTTTCAGGCAGATTGGCGAATATTTCTCTACCAATTTTCACACCATCGACATAATCGCCACGCTGATCACCTTGCAATAAGGCGATCGCCTCTTGCATCAACCGAATTTCCCAACGACCTAATTCACCATAGACAAAAATATGCAGTAAGCCTCCATCAGCTAACTTACTCGCTAATGCCTGAATACCACGAATGGGGTCGGATGTGTGATGCAGCACGCCTACCGAGTTAATCAAATCAAATTTGCCTTCGAGTTGGTCAGCATCAAACAAACTAAGGTGATGGAATTCAACTCTGTTTGCCCCTGATCTTTTGCAGCGCTCCTTGGCAACAGCAAGGGTTCCCTCACTCAGATCGATACCGACAACGTTTGCTTCGGGATTGAGATGGACTAAGTATTCTGTACTTACGCCCGATCCACAGCCAGCATCAAGAATCCGAATATTATCTTTAGCGGGTTTGCGTCCAGTGCAAAAACTATAGGCAGCTTGCCAATTCCAACGCCAGTTATAACCGGGAGGTGGCTCATCAAGGATTGGTTCTGGAGGAAAGGGATAGGTATTATAGAGACTGGCAACGGCGGCGCTGACCTTGGGATCTGACATAAATAAATTTTTTAATTGTTTAAATCTTTTAGGAATATAAACCACAAAGGTACAGCGACACAAATTTGAAATATAGCAAGTTTAATCTCACCTTATGTATAGCAAAAGAAGGGAAAGAAAGGACGTGCTGCGAACTCCACTCGCGCATTAAAAAATTTACCTCGCTATTTGGAGTTTATTGAGGCTTGTGTAGTTGTTCTCATTGAGAGAAAAACATCTGTTGTTTATACACAAACCCATTTGGCTGTGAAGCGCAAAGGGCGACCAATTCCGATGAATGATGTTTGGATTGCGGCGCAATCACCTCCAAAACCCGATCGCCTATTCCCTTAAATTAAACAGCGATCGCAACTCAACACCCACAAACGCGATCGCCTATTTCTACCAACATCAAACAGCGATCGCTTAACCAGAAACTCAATCTAGATCGCAAAACTTATATACTAAGGAATACAATTAGATTAGTAACATTCAAATAACGAATATGCTACAAACTCTTTGGGCTACTGTTCAAAAAGGAAAAATTGAGTTGTTAGAGGCTTCAGAACTGGCAGAAGGGACAAAGGTATTAGTGACTGTACTTTCTGATGACTATGAGTCCGAGTTTTGGCTTCGGGCGAGTCAGACATCACTTGATGCAGTTTGGAATAATACTGAGGATGATATCTATGCCCAATCACTCTAAAAACATCATCCATTTTAGTTCGATATCCATTTTCAGATTTGTCTAAAGCGAAGGTTCGTCCTGCGGTTATTGTCAATGCACCACATAACTCTCAAGATATTCTAATTGTGCCATTAACCAGCAAAACAGGCTCTTTGCTTGATGTAGAGTTTGTCCTTGCTGACTGGGCGGCAGCAGGACTTAATGTTGTTACAGCAGTTAAGCGTGGTATCTATACTGTAAATGGAAGTTTAGTTATTAAGACTGTTGGGAAGTTGGCTGATGTTGATATTGAGAAACTTGAGCAATCTTTGAGAACTTGGCTAGGTTTATAATTACAATCCGATCGCCTATTTCCCACATTAAACAGCGATCGCTTAAACGGTCAAAATCTTACTTTCAAGTTGGTTTATAATTGTTAAGTATATTTCTACTTTATAGAGGCGCAGAGTATATGAGGTACTGGGAAAGTCTAGATGCTATAGAAAGAGAACCTTATAAAGTGAGTGGTGCTTGGGTATTTCGGAAAACGAGAGTTCCAGTTTCGGCTTTGTTTGAAAATTTGCGGGATGGTGCAACAGTAGAGGAATTTTTGGAGTGGT
The DNA here is from genome assembly GCA_963703315.1 of uncultured cyanobacterium. Lineage (GTDB taxonomy): Bacteria > Cyanobacteriota > Cyanobacteriia > Pseudanabaenales > Pseudanabaenaceae > Pseudanabaena. The sequence goes on from OY969811.1 coordinate 2,253,516, forward strand.
TTCCGCCTGTGCAGCGATCGCAAGTTGAGGCTGTCCTGAACTATGAGCTTGATATGTTGGCTGAGGCAGCTTAGATTATGAGAATTCTTTTCGATCAGGGAACTCCTGTACCTTTGCGGCAATATTTGATAGAACATTCTGTGACAACAGCCTATGAAGAGGGTTGGTCTAATCTGTCGAATGGAGATCTGCTCAAATCTGCTGAAGATAAGGGATATCAAATATTTGTGACAACGGATAGAAATTTACGCTATCAACAGAATTTGAGCGATCGCCAGATTGCTATTGTTGTTTTGCTCTCCACCTCATGGCCAAAAATTCGGACGCAGACTGAAAAAGTTTGTGGTGTTATCAATGCAATTGAAATAGGCGATTATACTGAAATCTCCATCTGATTTACATGGCAACAATAGAGATCACCACTCACCACCCACAAAACCCGATCGCCTATTCCCTCAAATCAAACAGCGATCTCCACTCATATCCACAAACCCATACAATTAAATAAGAATTTAGTAAGTACCCCAAAATATACACAATGTCACAATCTAAACCTAAACTACTATTTGAATCGGTAGATTTTGACAATTATCAATGGAGAGAGGTATTAGACCAAACGAGTCAAAAGCAATGCACGAATTACAGTGAGGCATTTAGGGCAAAAGCCTATCAGTTATCTAATGACACTGTAGCTCAAGATGTTTTTATGTTTTTGAGTGAGATTACATCTGTTGTGATGGAGCCACTAGAAACACAAAACACGTCCTATATTGTCAAGGTAATATCTGAGTCATTATCTGAAAAACACCTTTCGATATTACGTGAGTTAGTGGGTAAAATTGATGATCCTGAAATGAGAGCAAGGGTAGCTGATATTCTTTGGATTTGCAGAAAACAAGATCCAGATCTAGGTAGACCAATCAAAATGGCTAAAGAAGCACTAAAAGCATATCTTCAATCAGCTAGAAATCTTGAGAACGTAGACGACTGGACAAAATGTTTTACAAGACTAAAACGAGCTGCACAGTTAGCCCCAATAATTGATGGCAAAAAAAAGACTGAAATGCTCCGAGAGGTTGTTGGATATATCAATGAAGTTATTTGTCGCTATGAACTTGTTCCCAATGAGTTTTTAACTGGATGTGTAATGGAAGTATTGCAAGAAGATTTGAGCAAAAGTCTTACTTCTTTATCATCGGATCTGTCAAATACAGAACAATATGCAGTGGTTGCTGCAAAAAAAGCATTGATTGCTGACAGCATACAAAATTATCACCAAACTTTTTATCAAAAAATAGCATATCTTCAGATAGAAAGTAAATGGCATAAGATAGCTAAAGATAAAGATGCTGAACGTAATACAAAAATGCAGATAGGAGAAGTCCACGTTTGGTATGCTGAACAGGCATTAGTTGTGAATGAGCCTAATTCTTACTCAGTAGCTGCTGGTCGAATTAAAGAGGCAATCGAAACTTTTCAAAACATTGAAGATACATTTGGACGAAGATCAGATTCTTCCGAACGCATTCAAGCTTTACACAAGCAGATGCTCGCTTACCAGAAGAAATCTATGTCACAAATGGTTAGTGTTCCCCTCACTGAACCAGAAAAATTTTGTGAGCAAGAGATGCAAAAACAGGCAAGAGATTTAGTTAAAGGAAAGAATCTACGTGATTCTCTGTATGTTCTAGCATTTCAATATCGACTAATTTGCAAAACTGAAGATCTCCAAGAAAAAGCAAAGTCTCATTTAATTCCAAAAGATTTTATTGATGAAGAAGGAAAAACAAAAGCTATTAGCGGAATCGATAAGGATGATTTGAAGGACACGATGTTCAATAATTTAAAATTTTATCAGCGTTGGTATGGACTAAATTTTATTGTGCCTGCTTGCCGACAGATTTGTTCTGAACATGATGTAACTCTAGAAAATTTGTCTTTTATTGTCCAAGAAAACCCATTTATTCCAAAAGGACGTGAATTTCTATATTTAAAAGGTTTAATAGCTGGCTTGCAAGAAGATCCAGTAATTGCTGCACATCTACTGATTCCACAACTAGAAAATTCTCTACGTCATATTTTAAAGGAGAAGAGTTTTATCACATCCAAGAGAGAGACAGTTCAGGATGATTTTCTTCTTCATGAAGTTTTAAATACACCTGATTTGATTCAGGTTTTAGATAAGGACATAATTTTTACTTTAAAGGGATTATTAGTTGAACGAATGGGATCTAATCTTAGAAATGAGGTTTGTCATGGATTATTGAATTATGGTCGATTTTTCTCACCTGAACTAGCATATCTCTGGTGGCTAACACTTTTCTTGTGTCTTGTACCAACTTATAGCCATTGGGCTGATGAGAACAAAGAGTAGTTCTAGGAAAGAATACTCATAACTCTCTTTTCGTATAGAATCTATAGGTTTATATCTGCATGGGAGTATCTAAATTTCATCAGTAAGAAGATGCTACATAGTCCATCTATTTTTACACGTCTGAAACATTGATTTAAACTTTGGTTTCCTCATCGTATTCATTCTCATCCTCATCATCTTCATTCTCATTATCTTCATCCTCATCTTGAGTATCAGAAGGAATATTGAGAACCCAATTACTTGAATCTAGAGCTAAAAACAAAGCATCTTTCCAGCTAACAGACGTATTGTAACCATTTTTATGCTCAACTAATTCTTTCAAAAGACTTTGTTTAAAACGACACTTGATAGAAGTTAAGCTTTCTTGTTTAACTTTACCTATACTGAGAAAGTCTTGAAGGATATTAGCTGAAGAAACTAACGGGTTATACGAATTTTCATCAAGAATCTGTTCCATCAGTTCATCGTACGAGAAATGAATTTCGACGGATGCCTTTTCTTCAGCCGATTGAACTAATGTAGATATTGGCACTGAGAACCAGATTGTTTTACGCTTTTCCATATTGAGCAAGAATTAAACAGTATTGATACTTTGGGAAATTTATCTCAAGTAATGATCATTACAAAAAAGTTACGCTCTTTGGCATCGGAAGACCGCCCTAATCACAAGATTGTAAACTTTTTCAAAGTCACCAAGATGATTATCACACTAAATTTGATTATGTTAACCTAAAAATGCTTTGCCTACAAAAACGATCAAAATGTCAACTAATAGCCCAATCATATTTGCTGAAGAATTAGCCAATGAGCTAGACAAAATCCCTGAACAATATTGGTCAAACCTTTTGCAGATTATTCGTTTGTTTCGTGAAAGCGTTACCCCAGTATCAGAAAGCCATTCTCAAGATCCTGCGATTATCGAAGCGATCGAAGATTTAGGGCTTGTCCATGCCATGTTAGAAGTTAAGGATGAAATGCCTCTTAGTCTCCAAGAAGCACTTGCTGAAATGGAAAGAGCATGAACGTCAATTATCTTCCCAGTTTTCTGAAAGAACTTAAAGCTCTTAGAAGTACACCTTACTTCAAACCCATAAACACACTCGTATTTGAGGAAATCCCTAAACTTGCTGGGTTGGCAGATATCAAAAATGTCAAAAAGCTACAGGGGTATGAAAATGCTTATCGAATCAAAGTAGGAGATTATCGAATTGGCGTGATCTTTGAAGATGAAACCGTTACATTTTGTAGAGTATTGCATCGCAAAGAAATTTATCGCTATTTTCCATAAACTAAACCTCTTGCTGCCGCGTAAGCAATACAAACTAGATAAGCTAGAGCAATCATCACAATGCTTGCTCTAGCTTGCCAATCTTAACCAAGAGATCCTTTCGCAACTCACATAAACTAAACCACTCAAACAGATCCATCTCATCCCCTAATGCTCCTGATTCAAATTGTTTTTGAAACTGATGAGAATCAAGCCTATAGTTCTGTTCAAACTTGCTAATATCACGGTCATAAACAGCTAATTTCTGTCGATGACGATTTAACATTACATTGAGTAATTGACTCAGAATCCGATCTAAATCGTTGCGATCGCTACAATTTGCATTAAGTAGCTCTAATTTATCTAATGTATTCATGGCATATACACATAACTCATTTAACATTATACCAACGGTATTTTTGCCTATAAAAAAGGCGGCGCAATGCGCCGCCTTTTTTAGTTTTACTCTACACCTTCAATGCGGTCTTCGAGTTCTTGATATAGCTCACGCAATCTATCCAGATTCTCTTCGCTGGTTTCCCAATAGCCGCGACCATTGACTTCTAGAAGAGTACCGACAATCTTACGGAACGAATTGGGGTTGAGATTTTTGAGGCGATCGCACATCTCTTTATCGTTTACATAGACATCATTGACATCTTCGTAAACCCAGTTATCCACTGCTCCAGCCGTCGCTGACCAGCCCATTGTGTTCACAAGGCGCTTGGAGATTTCGCGTACACCTTCATAACCACTCTTGAGCATTCCCTCATACCACTTGGGATTGAGAATCTTGGTGCGGGTATCGAGGCGGACTGTCTCAGTCAGGGTGCGGACTTGAGCATTGGCGGTGGTGGTGTCAGCGACAAAAGAGGCAGGTTTTTTGCCATCTTTGCGGAGACTACCAACGAGCTTAGTGGGGTCAGAGTCGAAGTAGTGGGATACATCGGTGAGACTGATTTCTGACGAGTCCAAATTCTGGAAGGTCATGTCAACGGTCTTTAGTGATGCTTCGTAAAGCTGACGCTGTTGGGTGTTGCTGACATTGCCACCAAAGGCGAAGGACTTGCGCGATAGATACATCTGTTGCAATTCTTCTTCGTTTTCCCATGTGCTGTTTTCTACAGCGAGGTTAACGTTAGAGGAATAGGAACCCGATGAGTTACTGAAGACGCGAGTTGCCGCTTGGTTAATGGTTAAACCAAATTCTTCTGCTTGGGCGATCGCGTGTTTGCGGACAAAGTTCATTTCCAAAGGTTCATCGGCTTCGGCTGCCATTCTCACGGCGCGATCGATCAAGTCCATTTGATTAACGAATAGGTCACGGAATACGCCTGAACAGTTGACGACGACATCAACGCGAGGTCTACCAAGTTCTTCGAGAGGAGTTAACTCCAAGCGATTAATGCGTCCAAGAGCATCGGGCATGGGCTTCACGCCGATCATGCAGAGAACTTGAGCGAGGGATTCGCCATAGGTCTTGATGTTGTCGGTTCCCCAGAGGACGACAGCGATCGTTTCGGGATAGACTCCATTGTTGTCTTGACGCTGACGCTCCAAAAGGCGATCGACTACGGTTTTCGCTGCTTGCACTGCGGCACTCGTAGGGATCGAGTTAGGATCGAGGGCGTGCATATTCTTGCCAGTGGGCAGCACGAGGGGATTACGGATCGGATCTCCCCCTGGGCTAGGAGTGATGTAATCGCCTTCGAGAGCTTTAATCAATCCGCCGAGTTCATTGTCAGCAACAACTTGTTTGAGACAGAACTCTAGGAATTCAAACAGAGGCTTGATGTCGTCTTTATTAATATTGGGATAGCCATTCTCTTGGAAAACTTCAATCCAAGGTTCAGTTTTACCCATTCTAAAGAAGTTGAGAACTGAGAGTTTAGAAACTCTGCCATCGTCATCAGCTTTTGCTTTGACCAATGCACCTACGGCTTTATTCGCTAAAGCACGGATGTTTGCCAAGAGTTCCACATCGGCGTAAATACCCTTGTCGCTGGATTTGTAGAGTTGCTCGATATCGCACCCGATCGCTTCACAGATGATTCGCAACAGAGACTTCATGTTATCTTCGGGGCGATCAAAACTGGCGATGCTAGTCAATACATCGGTGACATCTTCCACTTTGGGAGGTTCGCCAACAACGTGTAAGCCGCAAGGGAGAACGCGGGATTCGATTTCCATCAGCTTGTTGTAAACCTGACCGATGACATTATCGCGCTCTTCTAGATCCATTTCCTTAGCGTCTTTTTCAGGAAGAGTTACGTCTTTGTCCAAATTGACCAGACGCACCTTATCCATAATCGTGTTGGTGATTTGGATACCACGACCACCGAGGCGCAAATCTTTGTAAGACGCAATCAGTTCACTCAGTTCCTGCAAATTACGGCTCAAGCCAGCATTTTCAGGCGCAGGGGTGATGTAGCTGATGATCGTGGCATAACCGCGTCGTTTAGCGATCGTGGCTTCGGAAGGATTGTTGACAGCGTAGTAATAGATGTTGGGCAAAGCGCCAATTAAACTATCGGGATAGCAATCGCCCGACATTCCTACTTGCTTTCCTGGCATAAATTCCATTGAGCCATGAGTACCGAAGTGGAGGACGGCATCGGCTCCCCAGATATGGTTGAGATAGGTGTAGTAAGCGACAAAGCCGTGATGGGGGGATGCAGACTTGCTAAAGAGCAAGCGCATGGGGTCGCCTTCATAGCCAAAGGTGGGCTGGACACCTACGAAGATATTTCCATATTGCTTACCGTAAATGAGCAGGTTCTGTCCATCGGAATTGAGATGTCCAGGGGCAGCACCCCATTGTTCGATAATGCGATCGACGTAGGGAGTATTGGCTTCATATTCGGGAACGGACATCTTGTAAGCAACGTTCAGTTCAGGACTGCCAACCATGGCTTCAGGATTGTGCAAGATATCGGACATCATGTCGTGGGATGTTTTTGGCAAACCTTGCACATCATAACCATTGTTGCCGAGAGCTTCTACGACCTTATGAATGGAAGAGAATACATCCAAATAGGCGGCGGTTCCAATATTGCCTTTATCAGGAGGGAAACTAAAGATCGTGATGGCAAGTTTCTTTTCATGGCGGGGCTTGCGGCGGAGATTTGCCCACTTGATCGCACGGTTGGCGATGGTTTCAAGGCGATCGCCTAAAGCATGGGAACGACCAGTCGCACTATCACGCCCCGAAAGCACAATTGGATCGAGTCCGCCATCAAGCTCAGGCAAAGCAACTTGTAATGCTACTTGCACAGGATGCAAACCAAGATCGCTATCTTGCCATTCTTCCGTAGTTTGGAAAACGAGGGGCAGGGCTACCATATAGGGACGGTTGAGCTTTTCGAGGGCTTCGATCGCTTTTGGATGATCTTGCTTAGCAGGACCTCCAACGAGGGCAAAACCTGTCAGTGAAACGACGCTATCCACGATCGCCCGATCCTTTTGCTTAGGATCGTAAAAATATTCTTCAACTGCCTTTGAGAAATCTAAGCCCCCATTGAATACAGAAATGACTCTAGCCCCAAGGGATTCCAATTCCTGCACCATCGCCACATAATGCGCGTCATCGCCTGTGACTAAGTGCGTTCTTGCCATCAACAGCCCCACACATGGCGCAAGGGGATCTTTCATGTCATCGGGAATATCGGTACGGGCATTAAACCATGCCAAATAATCGGCAGTAGTCTCGAACATTTTGGGCGCGAGAGGATGCCATAGCCCCATATCTAAATAGGTGACAGGATCTTTAATAATTAGAGTCCCCGAACCCGTCTCCTTTGCCCTTGCTTTGACACTGGGCAAATAATTTTGCGCCAACATCAACAGGAAGTTTTCCAGATTTTCGGTCGATCCGCCTAGCCAATATTGGAAGCTCAACATAAAGTTACGAGCATCCTGCGCCTTATCCATTGGCATATATTTGAGAATCTTGGGCAGGGTCTGTACGACCTTGAGCATACTGTCTTGAAAAGAACTGCCCGATTTCTCTTTGCGCTTCCGCATGAACTGAGCGATCGCACTCTTAGACTGTCCCAGATTTTCCATGCTGAAGCTACCCATTTTATTCAGGCGCATCACCTCTGGCATCGATGGGAATACTACACAAGCGGATAGGCGATCGCGGTGGGGCTGCACTGCCTGAGCAATCTTAGTTGCCATATCATCGATAAAAATCAACGAAGCAATAAACATATCGGCTTCAGCGACATCATCTTTAAAGGCTTCATAATTTTCGGGGCTACGCAACTCTTCGATTAAATAACCACTTACCTCGATCGCTAGGTTAGGGTTGTTCTTATTAATTGACTTTACAGCCGCCGACATAGCGCTCTGATATTGGGGTTCCAGCACTACATAGACCAACTTCATTAAGACCCGACCCTGTAGATTTTCGGGAATGATACGTCTACCAGATAATGTTGCGATCGGTGGCATAGAAGTGAACATGCAGTCTCCTTAAATTACAGTCTTGATTTTTGGGAATTTTATGTATTGCGTTTGGTTATATTTTGGCAAAACTGTTACATAGAGCAACAATTAGCAACTAAAGATTTATACCTATTCATTATTTAATACCAGACAACCATTACAGTGGTTGATTTTGGGCAGTAAATGCAATAATTTGAAATTGATTTGTTTACATTTCGTTACATTTCTTAATCTTCATGATGGCAAAACGTAAACATTTCTTAAATATCTTACGTGTTGCGATTCCTCATTTATGGAGCGGTGATCGCTATAATGCCAATAAATGCCCTGAACTCAAAGGAAATCTTTATGAATTGGCAGCAAACTGCAACACCTTTACATCGCTTTTATAGTTGCTTGCCTTACCTATTGCCAATGTCGGCGGGCGTGATTTATGGAGCCGTTTTATTTCAGCAGTTCCCTTTGCTGATCTTTCCTTTTATTCCCTTTATTTGGATATATGGCAATGTGTTGTCATTACCACTAGTTCCTTTCTTGGGATTAACGGGTGAATTTTTCTTGTTCATGGGGCTATATTTTTTGGTAGTAAGAGATTCTCGTGTTCCTCATTTTATTCGCTTCAATACAATGCAGGCATTATTAATGCAAATTGTGTTGTTTATTGGTCAAGTTCTCTTTCAGTTTCTTGAACAATTGGCAAATGATGCTTTGCCATCATTACTAAGTAACACTTTTGCTAATACGATATTCATCGGGTTAACACTATTAACTGGATATGCGGTTTACCATAGTTTTAAAGGTGAATATTCCGATATCCCTACGCTTTCTCAAGCTGCATCCTTTCAGTGCGAAATATAACTGAATTCATAATATTTAATCGTTTGTATTCATGCTATAGCGCTTTTCAAGCAAGCGAGGAAAAAGAAATAACTTATGGTAAGACGTAGTTCAGTTGATTATTTAGATAGGCTATATGCTAGTTTGCCTTACTTATTGCCAGTGACCGCAGTAGTAATTTTTGGTGCATTCTTGTTTCTTCAGTTCCCCCCATTGACAATAGTCTTTTTACCAATCTTCTATCTAAATAGCATCTTATCAATTTCCATCATAGATTTTATTTCGATTCGTTTTGTGGCTTGGTTTTGTGTATTTCTTTTGGTGGTAAGAAATTACAAGGTACATCACTTTATCCGTTTCAATGCGATGCAAGCATTACTGTTAGATATAATCGTTGCCCTTGCAGGGGCAATAACTGAGCTTTTATCTGTAATTCTAGGGAAGTTAGCATTTTTCCCTTTTGTGCTTCAGATTATTGCTAGCGTTACTTTCTTGGGCATAACGGCTGCATTTATCTACGCAGTATTTGAGTGTATTCGTGGCAATTATGCTAATAAAATCCCTGTTGTTTCTGATGTTGCTTCCTCTCAAACCTATTAAACCAGAGCAAAAACTGTAGCGCACGCTGCGCGTGCGCTACAGTTTTTTGGAGTTTGCGCCTAGCTACTTAATCTGAGCCGATATAAATCTTTCAATACCTGAATAGTCTTGATGAGTTTGGATGTTTTTGTAATCGCCATTTTCCTGTAATAGCGATCGCACAATTTCCGATTGACCTGCCATCATTTCAATAATCCAAAAACCACCAGAAATTAAATATGCTGGTGCAGTATTGACTAACTCACGAATATCATCAAGTCCATCATCTCCGCCGTCAAGTGCTAAATGTGGCTCATGATTTTTTACTTCGGGCTGTAAATTTAAAACTTCATAGCTTGGAATATAGGGGGGATTAGAAACCATGCCTGCCAGTTTATTTTGCAGACCTAATTTAGCTAATGGCTCAAACCATTTACCATGATGGAAATGTATTTTCTGGTTATCATTGTTTGCGTTTAACCTAGCAATTTCTAAGGCAGCCTCACTGCAATCAACCGCATAAATTTGGGCTTGCGAAAAATGTTTGGCTAAGCCGATCGCGATCGCACCACTACCAGTTCCTAAATCTACCCAGATACCATTTTGATAAATTTCATCTTGGCAATGCTCAGCAATAATATCGATAATTAATTCGGTTTCAGGACGGGGAATTAAAACGGCAGACGTGACTTGTAATTCTAAATTGCGCCATGTAACGGAGCCTACTAAATACTGCACAGGAATGCGATCGCTTAATCTTTTTTGCCACAATTGATCGAGTTTAGTTAATAATTCAGGCGTAATTTTTTGTGAGATATTAGGCGATCGCAATCTTAAGTCCAATTTATCTAAGTAAGTTAGCCGTAAAACTAGCCAATCAAGTTCATATATAGGTACGTCATGTTGCTTTGCTGCTAGAAGACTGCGATCGTACCATTCCCAGAAATTCATCATTAATTCTCCTAAACAAAAGGCTCGCATTGCGAGCCTTTTGTTTATTTTTTGCGCTTGTTCATGTCTTCGAGATAAGCCTGTTGGTAATTCAGAAAGCTGTTATGCCATTCTTGAAAACGGCGATCGCCATCACGTACCAACATTTGACGATACTTTTCCGAAGAAACGTATGATTTTGAAGTTGACATAATGCTTATCCACTAAACTTCGCTTAGATGGTAACGTATTGCGTCACCATTTAAACTATAGCTTTACTACAAAAGCATCAGTTACGCCTTGAATATGCACAATTTCATCAAGCAAACCGCTAGGTAAAGGATCGTCAATATTCAAAACCATTACTGCTTCACCGCGTACCATGCGACGACCGACTTGCATACTGGCAATGTTGACATTGAAGTTGCCTAACAAGGAACCGATCCGACCGATAATCCCTGGCATATCGCGGTGCAGAGTCAACAACATATAGTGAGTTGGAGCAACGTTGATCGGGAAATCATTGATGCTGATAATGCGGATTTCTGATTTGCCGAGCAATGCACCTGTTACCGACTGCTGACCTTGACTACCATGAGCCGTCAAATGGATGGAGCCACTGTAATCTTCAACGGAAGGATCGCGGGTTTCAGTAACCCGAATACCACGCTCTTTCGCTTCGATACTAGCGTTGACGAAGTTAACGCGCTCACGCAAGGCAGGCGATAGCAAACCTTTGAGAGCCGCTACGACAATGGGCTGACTTTCGCTGTTAGCGATTTCACCTTGGAGTTTGACATCAAGGTTATCCACACGCCCCCCTGCCAATTGTCCAACCAAGTTGCCCAACATTTCTGCAAGTTGCAGATAGGGCTTGAGTTTTTGCCAGACATCAGGGCGCAATCCAGGGATATTTACTGCCGATCGCGCAGGTAAACCAAGCAGGACATCACGAATTTGTTCGGCAACGTCAACTGCCACATTGGTTTGGGCTTCTTCGGTCGATGCACCGAGGTGAGGAGTCAAGATCACATTTGCGCCGAGTTCGCGTAAGCCAGAATCAGCTTCTAGAGGCTCGTTTTCAAATACATCAAGGGCAATACCTGCAATTTTGCCACTCTTGATTGCTTCAGCCACTGCCACTTCATCAATGATGCCGCCTCTAGCGCAGTTAATGATTCTGACACCATCTTTCATAATCGCAATGCGATCGGCGTTAATTAGATGGGCGGTTTCCTTGGTTTTGGGTAAATGCAACGTGATGTAATCAGCTTCACGCAACAAAATTTCTAGCTCAACTAGATGCACACCTAATTTCTCAGCACGCTCGGCGGTCAAGAATGGATCGTAGGCGAGAATCCGCATTCCTAAAGATTTAGCAACGGTAGCTACGTGGGAACCAATTTTGCCTAAACCGAGAATACCAAGGGTTTTCTTGTAAACTTCTACACCCGTGAAGCTTTTACGATCCCACTTACCACCCTTAAGTGAGGAGTTCGCCGCAGGGATAAAGCGCGATAGAGACATCATCATGGCGAGGGTATGTTCCGCAGCAGCGATCGTATTACCCTCAGGAGAGTTAACAACCACAATTCCCATACGGGTAGCGGTGGGAACGTCTACGTTATCGACCCCAACACCAGCACGACCGATGATTTTGAGGTTTTTGCCAGATTCGATCGCTTCTTTGGTAAGTTTTGTACCAGAGCGAATCATGATTGCGTCATATTCAGGAAGAATTTGGATGAGTTCTTCAGGGCTGAGAGTAGTTTTTACGTCAACGGTGGCGACTTGAGAGAGGATATCGATACCAACTTGATCGATGGGGTCAGAAACGAGAACTTTGGGCATAACGATTAAAAAATGTACCAGTGCCTATAGCGGGAGAGTTGCGGCTACGTTCTAACTTTATATAAACGCAATATTTTCCGCAGTCTAGACACACTAAGACCACAATAATTGCTTACGTCATTAATATTAAGGCAAAATTAAGTAATCTACAAAAGCATCTCCAGAAAACCAGAAGATGAGTGGCGGCGCAAAGCGCCGCCACTCATCTTCTCAAAACTTGCACTGCTATAGAATTATTGTTCAACACCAACTCTAGACTGGGGAGACAGTATGATCGGTCAGTATTTGCTGATTTTTGCGGCGGCTTTGTTGGCGGGTGGGTTAAATGGCATTGCAGGGGGCGGTAGTTTTATCTTGTTTCCCGTATTAATGTTTGTGGGGCTGCCGCCAATTCCTGCCAATGCCACTAATTCGATCGCTTTATTACCCGGGACATTAGCCAGTGCAGGAGCCTATCGTCATGAATTTACTAAGGATCGGCGATCGCTGATTCAGGTTTGTGTGTTAGGCGCGATCGGCGGATTGGTGGGAGCAATTTTGCTTTTAAAAACCCCACCTGTAGTTTTTTTACGGATCTTGCCCTATCTGTTACTGACCGCGACCTTAGCCTTTGCCTTTAGCAAAAAATTAACTGCTTGGGTAGAACAGAAACAAGAACAATTTGCAAGGCTGAAGCAATTACGAACCGTATTAATTACGATTTTGCAATTAGTTGTAGCAATCTATGGGGGGTTTTTTGGCGGCGGCATGGGCATTTTATTCCTTGCCTCCTTTGCGCTTATGGGCATGACCAACATTCATCGGATGAATGCTTACAAAACCCTATTAACTAGTTGCATCAATGCGATTACTGTGATTCCCTTTGTGATTGCAGGGGCAATTCTCTGGCAAGAAGGGGCGATCGCGGCGATCGGTGCAGCGATCGGTGGCTATGTCAGCGCTTACTTTGCCCAAAGAATAGCCCCTATTCTAGTACGTCGCTTTGTGATTGGCGTTGGCTCAGCTATGACTATCTATTTTTTTGTTAAAAGTTGGCTGGCTTAAAATTAGGTGTTCAATTGTAAGAATCTTGTTAAGATTATTGAGGCAAATATAGCCTTAGCTCGTGATTCTCCGTAAATCCAACAGAATTAACTAGATTGGCTCTACCAAATTCTCGAATTAAAGTATTTTTCTTAAGCATCGCCACGATCGCCTCTGTTGTGGCACTCACCGCAATGTATCTAGAACGCGATGAACTGGTTTATATCAGTCTCGCGGTCATCTCTAGCATCATTCTGCCAATTCTCTTACCGCCATTCCTCAAGGCGATCGCTAACTCTCCATTAGGGAAGAAATGGGATATTACCCTATCTAGTATTTTGGCTGGTGTGGCGATATTCATGGCTGCCCATGTCACCGAGTTTGATTTTGCCTTTGCGCGATGGTTTGACAGTTTGAAATGGGATGCGTTAGGTGCAGTTGGACAGATCTTAATTGCGATTTTGGCGGTATGGGTAGCTTGGCGACAAAATCAAATTTCCGAAAGCTTGACAGGACAGCAAAATGTCATCACTCAACAACAAACTATTGATGCTTATTTTCAAGGTATTTCTGACCTAGTTCTCGATCCTCAAGGTCAATTGGAAGACTGGCCCCAGAAAGGGCGATCGCTCAAGCCCGAACCGCCGCCTTGCTCGGTGGTTCTGATGCTGATGGACGCGCTAAAATTGTCCGCTTTCTATCGAGTGCCAATCTATTAACTCCACTGAAACGAGATGGCTTGCTCGGTCGTCCGATTCTGGATGGTACGGGTGGTTATGTAGTCGATCTGGCAAATGGAGTACGGGTCGTCAATTTAGGTATGATGCTAGCTGGGCGTGATATTGACAATACCGATTTGCGAAATGCAGATTTAAGTGGCGCGAACTTACTCAAAACCAATTTTAGTAACTGTGATCTCACTGGCTCCAATTTTGGTGGTGCAATCTTGGTCAAGGCAAATTTTCGTGGTGCAGATCTCAGTCGAGTCAAAATGTTTTATGGCAATCTGGAAACTGCTACGCCCCGCGATCGCACCCATCTACCGAACTTCGAGACAGGTGAATATACGGGCGCAGTGGTAGAAGATGCGGACTTTAGCAAAGCGATCGACCTATCCGAAGAAACCCGCAAATATCTTTGTGCTTGGTGTGGTAAAAAATCTCGTAAAACTATTCCTGGAGGTTGTGAAGATGTACCAAACAGATTGGGACGCTAAAAAAGTAAAGTTCTCGTACTACCAAAACTTTACTTTTATGAGAAGAGCGATTGCCACAGTTCTCGGCTTACAAGTAGCAACTCTATCCATACTACCCAGTAAAATCTTGGCAGAGACCCAAGCACCTTTAGCAGAAGATACTCCCGAAGAAGTTTTACGGGCAGAAATCTACACCGATGCGCGATCGCCTATTGATGGCAAACAATTAAGTGCTGCCGAATATACGGAACTCATGGAAAAGTTGCGATCGCTTGATCATATTCCTCCCGAAGATTTAGTTTCCCCCAAGGTAAGAGAAGTAATTGGTTTATTAAAACTGCGTAAATTCTTAAAGCAGTTCATTCCATTTATTCCATAGCCCGTATAGTTAGCTTGTACCGCCCGCTAAATAGGCGGTACAAGCTTATATAGCAAAAAAAGTTTTCTTAGGACAAAAAACCCAAGAAGAGAGTTGCGGCGCGGAGCGCCGCAACTCTCTTCTTGGGTTTTAGTTTGTACTAGCTAACTCTTTTTTTGCTATAACCCACATTCCGCTCTTATTTTACTGAAAAAAATATTTAGAAAACAAATCCTTATACAGTAAGTATTTTGGGCTTTCGTCAGAAAAATACCACTATCTTAATATTGTCAATAATGACGTACTAATAGGAGTCATTATCATTAATTTTCCAGAAAATCGCTGAAACCCTCATTGTCTCGTTGTAAATATTTTTAGGCCTCCATTACGAGCGGAATGTGGGCTATAAGAGACAATTTACAAAATAGTCAGTGGATCGACATCGATCGCTACTCTTACAGCTTTAGAATTAACTAGCATTCTCAACTCTTCTAAACTTGGTACATTAGGTAAAATTTCGGGCATAAACTTTAATAAGATTTGCCAGCGATAACGATTAGCGACTTTAGCGATCGTGGCGGGAGTTGCGCCTAATATATCCCAATTATTCTCTAATTGGCGTAAATATTCGGCTAATTCATTGGCTGATTTTTCTACAGCTTCTGCATTCTCACTACTCAGATGAATCAACACCATTTGTCCCTTAGGTGGATAGTGCAACGCCTCTCGCATTTCCAGTTCTGTTTCCATAAATTCATCAAGGCGATAGTTTTGGACTGCTTGCATGGCGGGATGTTCAGGGGTATAGGTTTGCATGATCACTTTGCCATCTTCTGCACCACGACCTGCGCGACCTGCCACTTGGAGCAAGGTTTGGGCGGCTCTCTCCCCTGCGCGATAATCTGAGAAATTCAACAATCCATCGGCGGACACGACACCCACTAGAGTTACTTGCGGAATGTCTAAACCTTTAGTCAGCATTTGTGTCCCCACTAGTAAATCAGCATCACCTGCACGGAATTGATCGATGAGCAGTCGATGTTGATCTTTGTTGCGAGTGGTGTCACTATCAAAGCGGATCAGACGGATCTGGGGAAATAGTTTCGCGAGTTCCTGTTCTACTTTTTGCGTGCCACTACCAAAATGCTTAAAATAGGGCGAACCACATTCGGGACAGAATTTTGGCTGAATCATGGTGTGGTTGCAATAGTGGCAGCGTAAATGCGCTGATTTTGGTTGATGAGCAGTGGTCACAATGGGATCGTGATAGGAGAGGGAAACGTCACAATGCGGACATTCAGCGACATAACCGCAGGAACGGCAAGATACAAAGGTGCTATAGCCACGTCGATGAATAAAGAGAATCCCTTGCTGTTTAGCTTCTAGCATTTCAGCGATCGCCCCTTGTAACTTGCGACTGAAAATTGAGTAATTCCCTTCTTTAAATTCATCCCGCATATCCACGATTTCAATCGGTGGCATCGCTTTATTGCCAATGCGATTCGGAAGTTCGAGATAGGTTAACTCACCTGATTTGTGAGCAAAGATCATTTCCGCCGAGGGAGTTGCCGAACCCATGACAAGGGGGACATTCTCTAGCTGCGATCGCCATTGGGCGATCGTGCGGACATGGTAACAGGGCTGAGGTTGATCCTGCTTGAAACTATTATCATGCTCCTCATCCATAACGATTAGACCCAAATTGCCCAATGGTGCGAATATTGCCGATCGCGTACCAATCACAACCTGTGCTTCCCCTGTGAGCATCAATCGCCATGTATCAAAGCGTTCACCCTCTGACAATTGGCTATGATAGACATTCACCTTCGCATCCCCAAATCTGGCTCGAAATCGGTCTGTCAGTTGCGGAGTTAAGCCAATTTCAGGAACCAGCACTAGCGCCGACTTTCCTACTGCGAGGACAGGGGCGATCGCTTGCAGATATACTTCGGTTTTGCCTGAACCTGTGACTCCATGCAGTAGCAATTGTGAGGAATTGGGAGCGGCGATCGCCTGTAAGATCGCTTGCAAAGCAACATCTTGATCGGGGGTTAAATCTTTGGGGCGATCGCGTTTGACGACATGGCTTTTGCCACCTAAACGGAGGACTTCTTGTTTAGAAATTACCACATACCCTTTATCTGCCAGATTATGAATTACGGAACTAGTCGCTTTCGCCAGTTTGCCTAATTCTATTTTTAAGCATTCTCCCCCCTGAAGTTGTAAGACCTTGAGAACTTCCATTTGTTTAGAACCTAATTTGTGATCAGGTTCTTTTAATAAAGCCACAATCTCTTCATACTTAGGTTTAGGTCGGTTAGGAAGTTCTAATACTATTTCAATCCATGCTAATTTTTGTAATTCTTTTAAGCCCGAACTTGTATATCTGCCTAACTTTTGATAAACATAGCGGCGACTAATGCCCTTAGGATTATGGCGATGCTCTTGTAAAAAGTCCCAAACCATTTGCGCCGCTTTGGAAATTGCCCTCACCCCTAATCCTTCTGCCCTCACCCCTAACCCCTCTCCCAGAGCGAGAGGGGAATTAAAATCTTGCTCCCCCTCTCCCAGAGGGAGAGGGGGCTGGGGGGTGAGGGTCTTAATTCGATAATGCGATTGATCTAACAATTTCGGTGGTAGAGCCGTTTTGACGACCTGCATTACAGGTGTACGATAGTAATTAGCAGTACGGATCAGCATTTGCCAATAGGTCTTGGGAAAAATTCCTGAACTAACCACCGCAATCACGGATTTAATCTCTGCATCCCCAATTTGCGAAGTGTCAGAAACTTGTAAAGCGATCGCCCCCACCTGACGGCTACCTAAAGGAACACTAAGAATATCACCAACTTGAATATCGAGATCATCGGGTATGCGATAGGTTAGTAAATCATCAATACCAATACAATCAACGATTACACTCACAAAGCGATCGCTCTTTCTATCATTCAAGTCAAATAGTTCCATATTGTTCAATCGGTAGTGATTTAAAGGGCATGAATCACATTGGTAACTACACCCCAAATATGGAAATCGGTATGTTCATCGATCTCAATTGGTTTAAATTCTTTATTCTCAGGCATCAGCCACAACTGATTGAGATCTTTGCGAATCCGTTTGACGGTTAATTCTCCATTCACAACGGCAATCACCACATGACCATCATTTACTTCAATCGAGCGATCGACAATCAACATATCATCAGGATGAATTCCTGCATCCTGCATTGACTCACCAACTACACGCACAAGAAAGGTGGTATCGGGATGTTTGACAAGATGACGATTGAGATCGATATTGTCATCAACATAGTCTTCGGTAATTGTCGGGATACCTGCGGCTACAGGGTTGAGATACAGAGGTAGGCTGATTTTAGTTTTTTGTTCGGGTTTGAAGATGGATTGGACAGTTGTACCTAATTCGATTTCTTGAGGTGCTTTGTGCGCTAAAGCTGCCAAAATTTCGTCAGCAATTCTGATTGGCAATCGCACCGCCTTGGTTGCTTCACCATACTTTCCCGTCCCTTGGGGGCGACCTGCACCTTCTCGTTTTCCTCCGCGTGGCATAACCTTAACTCCGAATTGATCCGAATTTACTTTTGACAGCGATCGCTAGAATAATCAGCATTCTAACTACGTGAATAATGTACGCTTATCATCAGAGTATACATAAAAATTAGTATATATAGCTGTCGTCAGTTACAACATAAGCCCAAAATAGAGTTGCACTGCAACTCTATTTTGGGCTTATGTTGTAAGGATGATGCGATTAAATCATGTAACATTAGTAACATATCGCGATCGCTACGACAGGTCTTAAAACCAAAGAAAAACCTATTTTTTGCGAACTAAAGCACAAATTTGAGTTTAAGTTTTAATTTAGTGAACGCACTATAGCTTTGCAATCAAGCGAGGTGCAGAGGATTATTTCCCCGCCTTCGGCGGGGAAATAATCCCGTACTTCACTAGACTGTAATTCACGAAAGTGTGACAACGCTTTTGTGAATTGAAAACCAAACCCAGTAGGGGTTTTCAAAACTAAAAATGGCGTAGCCATTTTTAGTTTTGGTATTAGATATGACATTTATGAGAAATGATAAAAGATGCAAGAGTGTAATGAATTCCATCAGTCTGCGGTGCTGGCAAAAGAACCAGCCAAAAAATTAAAGTTTGGTAAAAACAGTGGATTTCAGGCTGAATTGAGGAGAAGAGTTGATAAACTCTTTCAAAGTCCAAATCTCAAAGAAAGAGATTGTCCCCAAATGTATGTCAAGACTACAATTTTACTTCTGAGTTTCTTTGGACTATATTTTGGTTTGGTTTTCCTTGCTCAGACATGGTGGCAAGTAGTTCCTTTATGTATTGTGCTTGGTGTCATTACCGCAGGCATTGGTTTTAGCATTCAACACGATGGCGCACATCATGCTTATTCTGATTCCATCTGGATCAATAAGCTGATGTCCATGAGCTTAGATTTAATCGGTGGTAGTTCTTACATTTGGCATTGGAAGCATGATGTACTGCATCATACTTATACAAATATTGCTGGCTACGACATGGATTTGGAAGTGGGAATTTTTGGACGGCTTTCTCCATCCCATGAGAAACTTCCCTTTCACCGTTGGCAACATTATTATCTATGGCTTCTATACGGTTTTTTGGCGATCAAATGGCATTTCTATGATGATTTTTATTGCCTAATTACTGGTAAAATCGGCGATCGCACCTATCCACGTCCTAAAAGCAGCAATCTCGTTATCTTTTTTGCTGGTAAGCTAGTTTTCTTCGCGATCGCCTTTGTAATTCCCTTGCAATTTCATTCTATAGAGCAGGTTCTGGCTAGCTATGGATTGGTCGCAGTCGTTTTAGGAGTTGTCCTAAGTGTAGTATTCCAATTAGCACACGTTGTTGAGGAAGCAGAGTTTCCAGTGCCAGTTGCAGAAGAGAGTTGCCTCGAAAATGACTGGGCAATCCATCAAATTGAAACAACAGTGAACTTCTCTCGGAATAATCCTCTATTGACATGGATATTGGGCGGCTTGAATTTCCAAGTTGAGCATCATCTTTTTCCCAATATTTGTCATGTTAATTATCCCGCAATTTCCAAGATTGTCGAGCAGACCTGTGAGGAGTTTGGGGTGCGATATAACTATCACAATTCTTTTTGGGCGGGTTGTGTTTCCCACTTCCAGTGGTTACGCCGTATGGGAACCATATAAAAGAAGGAGCGCTTTAGCGCTCTTTCTTTTACTCAAAAAGGGAGCGCTTTAGCGCTCCCTTTTTGAGGTAATAACTATCGGTTTTGCTAACTGTTGTGGTGAAAAGTATTAAAAAAGGGAGCGCTAAGCGCTCCCTTTTTTAATAACTATCGGTTTTACTAACGGTCGTGTTAATTAGTTGTTGATTAGCTTGATTGAGGCGATCGGCGATCGCTTCACGGACATCTTTATTAACATCAGCATCAGCGAGAACATCCTGCGCCATTTCCCGATATTCGGCACTAGTAGTAAGGTCTACTTGATCGAGTTTGTTCAGGTTTTCATAGACAGTTTCAGGAGAAACCGAAACATTGCTTGTCATAATTTATTCCTTAAATTGTTATACCCAAGGGGCTTAAGCCCCTTGTTACAAGACTGATTTAGGGTAAATCGGTATCACCCATCAGATAGCGATCGCATTCACGAGCAGCACCACGACCTTCGTTAATTGCCCAGACGATCAGACTTTGACCACGGCGGCAATCGCCTGCGGCGAAAACACTAGGAAGACTAGTCGTGAATTGACCGTGATTCGCTTTGACATTACTACGGGGATCGCGTTCCACTCCTAGAGAATCCAGTAAAGGTTGCTCTGGACCGAGGAAACCCATTGCTAACAGTACAATCTGAGCAGGGATTACCTTTTCCGTACCTGCCACTTGCTTAGGAATAAACTGACCTTTGTCATTTCGTTCCCATTGCACTTGGACAGTGTGGACAGCTTTGACCTGACCGTTTTCGTCTCCTTCGATCTTAGTAGCTGTAGTGATGTATGCTCTGGGATCGTCACCAAACTTAGCACTCGCCTCTTCCTGTCCATAGTCCATCTTGTAGACTTTGGGCCATTTGGGCCAAGGATTATCCTTAGCGCGGGTTTCTGGAGGTTTAGGCATGATTTCTAGTTGGACAACGCTATTACATCCATGACGGATTGATGTGCCAACGCAGTCTGTGCCTGTATCACCACCGCCGATAATCACAACATCTTTACCCTGTGCAGAAATGAAGTCATCCCCAGACTTGCCATTGAGAACTGCCTTAGTATTGGCGGTGAGGAATTCCATCGCAAAATGAATGCCTTTGAGTTCGCGTCCTTCGATACTCAGATCGCGAGGCTTAGTGGCTCCAGTACAGAGAACTACAGCATCAAATTCTTTTAGTAAGTCTTCCGCCGCTAGATCTTTACCAATTTCCGTATTACAAACAAATTTCACACCCTCTTGCTCAAGGATATTCAGGCGGCGCATTACCACCTTTTGCTTGTCCAGCTTCATATTGGGAATGCCATACATCAGCAATCCTCCGGGGCGATCGGCACGTTCATAAACGGTGACCCAATGACCTGCTTTGTTTAGTTGAGCAGCAGCACTCAGTCCTGCGGGACCTGAACCAATTACGGCAACTTTTTTGCCTGTGCGTTTTGCGGGTGGTTCAGGAACAATCCAACCTTCTTCCCAACCCTTGTCAATGATCGAATACTCGATATTCTTAATCGTCACAGGTGGATTGGTGATCCCCAGTACACAGGAACCTTCACAAGGGGCTGGACAGACGCGACCTGTAAATTCTGGGAAGTTGTTAGTTTTGTGGAGGCGATCGAGTGCTTCGCGCCATAGTCCCCGATATACCAAGTCATTCCATTCGGGAATCAGATTATTGACTGGGCAACCGCTTGCCATGCCGCTAATCAGGTTACCTGTATGACAAAATGGTGTGCCACAGTCCATGCACCTTGCACCCTGTGTGCGGAGGTTGTCATCGGGCATATGGACATGAAATTCATCCCAATTTTTGATGCGATCGCTTGGGGGTATTTCCGTCGGTGCTTCGCGGAGGTATTCGATAAATCCTGTTGGTTTTCCCATTAGTTTACTTTTTAAGTTTTGCCAAATAGCCTATAAATCATTTTTAAACCGCTTAACTTGTTCTGAGCATATTTTACGGTTTTCCTTAACATTAGTTAATATTACAGAAATAGAGTGGTAGCGCTCAGCGCTACCACTCTATTCATAGGTTTAGAGAACCTGAACCTGCATACTTTGCCATTGAGAGAGACTATAGGTTTTTAGCTGCAAGGCATGAATTGCACCAGTATCAAGATGCTCTTGGATTGCTCCATATACCAGTTTATGTTGCTTAATCATCGACAAACCTTCAAACTGTTCCGCTACCACGATCGCTGCAAAATGTTGACCATCCTGATTAGGATCTTCAACTTGAACTTTGGCATTAGGTAAGGCAGCACGAATTAATTCGGCAATATTGTGATGAGAAATCATGGTGGACAAAATTGGGAAAATGTAAATAACTATTCACATTGTGCCACATTGGGACAGGAGAGGATTTGTGTTCCTTGCCGAAGGCAAGGAACACAAATCCGTATGGTAAGATGTGTGACGTTTTGCCCCATCTATTCGCCTGTTTTGCTATAAAGATTTCATGAAAATTGCAACTTGGAACGTTAACTCAGTTCGCACAAGGATTAACCATGTATGTGATTGGTTGCAAGCAAATCCTGATGTGGATCTGTTGTGTTTACAAGAAACCAAAGTGATCGATAAGGACTTTCCCCATACGCCATTTACGGATTTAGGATACCAAACCTATATTTATGGTCAGAAGTCCTATAACGGTGTGGCAATCATTGCGCGATCGCCTTTAGAAAATATCCAAACAGGCTTTGCATCAGTATTAGGAGAAATTAGTGATCCCATTGCCGATCCGAGTTTAGATGAGCAGAAACGGTTGATTACTGCGAAATTTGGCGATGTGCAAGTTGTGAATATGTATGTCCCCAATGGCTCGGAAGTGGGGAGCGAGAAATATGAATACAAGTTACGCTGGCTAAAACTTTTAAAAGCATATTTACAAACTTTGTTAGCCCAAAATCCGAATGTGTTGATCTGTGGTGATTTTAATGTGGCGATCGCCGATCTCGATATTTATGATCCGAAGGGGCGGGAAACTAAAGTCATGTCTACGGATATCGAGCGTGAAACTTTGGCAGAAGTATTGAATTTAGGATTTAAGGATGTATTTCGGAAGTTTGAAACAGGAGGCGGTTACTATAGTTGGTGGGATTATCGTTCAGGAGGATTTAGTCGCAATCGAGGCTGGCGGATTGATTATCATTTCGTGACAGAATCGCTCTATGAAAAAGCAACTGCCTGTGTAATTGATGTTGAACCCCGTAAGCTTACTCAGCCTAGTGATCATACCCCTGTAATTGTGACCATTGATTAATACTAATATGAAATATCGTATCTTTTTGGCGATCGCGCTACTCATATTGTTTTTGTTCCCTTTGCCAGCATGGGCTGCCAATCCTCGTCAAATCATCCAACTCCAATCGAAGCGAGATTGTCAAGTTTGTGATTTGGCAGGAGCCTATTTACCAGTACAGAAACTAGACTATACCTATCTCCTTGCTGCCAATCTTAGTAAAGCAAATTTAGTCGGCTCCAGTATCACTTTCTCTAATCTCAGCCGCGCTAATCTAACAGGCGCAAATCTCAGTTATGTCAACTTTAAACGGACTAAGTTATTATTGACAGATTTCACTGATGCAATCCTTGATAAAACGGATCTCACTGAAGCTAATCTCACTGGTGCGACTGTATCCGAAGCTCAATTGGCTAAAGCCAAGCTATGCAAAACAGTGTTATCCAATGGATTAACCTCAGACCGTGATTGTTAGCAACTTCCTTTACCCAAAATAGAGTGGCGGCGCTTCGCGCCACAACTCTATTTTGATGCTAATTGCTCTAGGGCATTGCCCGTAACTCGACAGATTCGCCAGTCGGGAAGAATTTCTGCACCAATGCGAGTATAAAAGGCGATCGCAGGTTCATTCCAATCTAAAACTGACCACTCGAAGCGTCCATATCCTCTAGCAACAGCGATTTGAGCAAGTTTAGTGATGAGAGCTTTACCAATTCCTATGCCACGATATTCCGATAGTACAAATAGGTCTTCTAAATAGATGCCTCTGCGAGTTAAGAAAGTGGAATAGCTAGTGAAAAAGAGAGCAAATCCGACTATCTGATTAGGTTTCTGATTAGATTCTATTTCCGCAACTACTGCTTCAATACAAGGCTTTGTACCAAATAAATCTGCTTGCAAAGATTCCATATTACCTGTGACTTGATCTGAGAGCTTCTCGTAGTCAGCAAGAGCTAAAATTAATGAAAACATGGCAGAAATATCTTCAATTGTGGCAGAGCGAATCGTAAATTTAACTTGCGTCATGATTCTGAATGTTTTTGAATACTTTGCTTTCAAAAACACTAGCATATAGACTAGATATTAGACCTACAACACTTCGCGCTCAAACCCGAACCAAGAATTTTTTGAAATTTTTGCAAAGCAAAAATTTCAAAAAATTCTTGGGTTTTAGTTGCTTAAAATTTGCTGTAAAGAATCTCCAAAATTAACTCAGATCTTGCACCATTCCTGAAAATGTTAAGTGGGAATGGGTTTGAGAATAATTTCAAAGCCATGACGAGCAGCAATATCGGCACTAATTTGAAGATACCTGAGAAGTTTCAACCAAAGGACAGAAGGGAATAAAACAGAAAGAGTTAAATCACAGGTAGCTTTCCAGTCCAAGATGGGAGGACTCGACCATTGATCAATCCAATGAACCAAAAGATAAGCAAGCAGAGAAAGGATAAGCCAACGATAAACGCCAAGTTTTGTAGATTGTCCAAAACAATGCAAACCAAAGCGATGTTTGATGGTTTTGAAGAAACCCTCAATTGCCCAACGCTTACGCCCCAACATAACCAGATAAGCACCAGAATAAGGATGAGAAGAGACGACAAAGCGTAACTCCCGTTTACTATCGGCTCTTTTGAGCCAGAACCAAGAGATGGTCAAAGGCTTAGTTAGCCCTTTCAGTAAAACTTGTTGTCCACGGTTGCCATGGCGATAAAGTTGTTTGACGGTACGTCCATCTTGAAGTTTGCGATTGTTGCGTACGCCGACAACTATGCGCCAAGACTTGGCGCGGACAGCATTGAAAAACTTCACCGTACTAAACTCAGTATCAGCAAGGACAATCACAGTCTTGCCTTGGGTTAGTTGCTTGGGTACTGTCCCCAACAACTTACAAGCTAAGTCAGAGGGACTGGGGTATCCTTTGCCGCGCCATACTCTAAAACTCCATGGTACGCGCCACTCTCCATAGACCAAATACAGTACAACCAGATGTAGTCCTCGCTTGCCGTTTAGTATTCTCACCCATGGGTCGGGTTTGTCTTTAGTGGGATTGCTCAATTGTAAGAACTTGCCGCATTTTTCTAGGGTCGTCAAATCTATCAGGATCTTTAATGGCACTTGTTTCGATGGATGATGCTTGCCGATTTGTCCCAAAATAGCCTGCCTTGTTGCTCGAATTAGTCCTCTGGTTGACCAGTTATAGTGATTGAGAAATCGACTGAGCGCACTTGCTGATTTTATCTGTGTATGTTCTGGATAAGGATGCCCTTGTGCTTCCAGAAATAGCCCTAATATTGCATTGAGACTTGCTTTTTGATACACACTTGGCATCAAACACAGAAGACTATACACTAGCCATTGGGCGTGTTTAACGATGCTTTCCATAATCGTTATTTGAATTTACTACTACGCCCTTTTTTTCACATTTCTGCTCTTTCTACAACCCCTTTTCTTGAATGGTGCAAGATCTCAGTTAACTTATTTATTAAACGCAAGATGAATTTGACTTTCTCTCCATCCCAAATATTGTTGTATGGTGTGGCGATCGCAGGGGGACTAATATATTTACCCTATCTCGTAGTTGCCTATGCGCGGGTCAGTATTGGTATTGATTTGAATGCGCCCAGAGCGATGTTCGATCGCTTACCCGACTATGCTAAACGCGCAACATGGGCGCACCAAAATTCCTTTGAAGTATTTGGACTATTTACGGCGGCAGCTCTGACTGCCTATGTCACCAATTCTAGTTCAGATAAAACTTCGCTGTATGTATTAGCTTTTTTAATCGCAAGGGTTCTATTTAGCTTGTTCTATATTATTGATATACCTCTATTGCGATCGCCGATGTGGGCAATCAGTATGGTCTGTATTGGCAGTCTTTTTGCTACAAGCCTTTGGTAAAAGAGAAGCGGTGCAAAGCACCGCTTCTCTCTTATGGTCTAATTGACTCAATTCTGGCAGTTAGACCTTGTTGCGCGAGACGCGACACTTGTACTTCGGCAATGCGGCGATCGCTATAGGCTCCAATCTGGACAACTAGATAGCCATTCAGTCGAGAAGGAAAGGAGTTTGGCACAATCTGACGGACTTGGGCAACAGCATTAGGAGAAGAGACGGGAACAACCACACGATAGCGCGGTGGTGTTTGGGGGGTAAGACTAGTATTAGCAAGGGGAGCAATTTGGATTGGTTGATTGACGGGTTCGCCACTTGGTGGCACTTTTCGGACAGGCGGTAAGCTAGGAATAATTTCAGTATTGGTTGGAAGAGATGCATTTAATTCTCTAGGGGCAATTCTGACGATTATAGAAGTCACAGGCTCATACCAAAAAGGGCTATTGGTGACATTTCCTTGATTACTTGGAAGTAAACTAGTCGAGTTATTAAAATTAGATGTAAGATTGCTTGGCTGACTGGTAGCGATCTGTTGAGAAAGTTGTTGGTTGATATTGGCAAAGCGATCGCTTTTTGGTGCTGGGGATACAGTTGACGATGCATTCTTAGCGGTATCTTTGGGAACGATAGAAGTTACTGTATTTGTAGCTGTTACCTTTGCTGAAGGATTATTTGCAAATAAATTGGATGGCGGACGCACACTCAATAATTGCAAACTTCCCTTTACTCTCTTAATGTCCAATTGATTACCAATTACAGCAATCTTATTCCGACTCACATTTTGTAAATCAAATGTGCCATTGCCTTGAAATGTATTGTTGCCATCATCATTGGGTTTGCCCAGATCGGGCTTTGCGGAATCCGAAATCGTTAAGCCATAACTTCGATTATTAACGATCGCATTGCCGCGCAAAACTGGTTTAGCATCAGCTTGAATTAACAATCCATTCTGATTTTGAGTGAAAGTATTTTCGGTGAGTTGTGGTGCTGACTCTTGACGGATGCTCATCCCAAATGTGGTTTGCTGAAACAGATTGCCGCGAATATCAGGACTAGCTTCTCCTTCAATTGCTAACCCACTAGTACCATTGCGAAAGAATTGATTTGTTGAAATAATCGCCGTTGATTTGCCTGTAATTAAGCCACCATCTTGCTTATTATCCAGAAAAGTATTATTAGCGATCGCAGGGCTAGCATTCTCAATCCAAATTCCATAACCTCTAGAGTTCGGATTGGTTACGGTCACGCCGCGCAGTTCTGATTGTTCACCGAAGGCGATCGCCACATTTTGTGGAAATCCTGATCCCGTGCGTAAAGTTCCTCCACCAAAGATAATGCTATCTCTGCCCTTATTCGCTTCGTTACCACGTAGAGTTACATTTGCTGGTAGCTTAATCGGAAACTTTTCTCCTGTTGCTTGGCTATAGGTTCCATTGGCTAATTGAATAATTTGTCCAGACTGTACGCGGCTGATTGCGTAGGTGATCGTCTTCAAAGGCGCGATATTCGTTCCTTGTTCGGGGCGATCGCTACCTGTTTGCGGATTTACATAAATGATATTTTGAGTAATATTCGGGGTGGCTTGATTATTAGTTTGTTGACTCTGGGGTGTTTGAGATTGAGCGATCACGGGTGTGGCGATCGCTAAGCTAGGCGACAAGATGATCACAGGAAGCAACCCGATAAAGTCTTGAAAAATAAAGCCTTGAAATGTCTTACGAATGCTCATTTTCATGTACAGATTGCTTCCTTTGCCTTATGTGAAATTTTTAGAATTGCTGAATAGAATAGTGGTTGGCTCAAATAACTGAGACTAATACCAAATCCGATTTAGATAGTTTAGAGTGGCAGTGCTTTGCACCGCCACTCTAAACTATCTTTTTGGGTAGGAATTAAGTGGACAACCTAATTCTTAAGAATCATAAAGTACCTTACGTTTCTAGAAATAGCAAGAGTTACAAAAAGGCTAAACAAGGTGCTAAAAGCAGGGCAACCACATAAAAAAGGCAGTAAAATCAAGAGAAAAGAAATAAAGTAAAGCTGCAATAAATAGTGCGATCAAAGTCAGGTGGGGTTGGGCGAGTAAACCCGCAACAACTGCAAAACAGATTCCTCCTCCTCAGTGCAGTAAGAGAAATCAGGGCTTGCAGACTTTTAGTAGCACATCGCATATCTACATTAAAATTAAAGTTAAAGCTAAATAAATAGGTTGTCAAAATTGGGACATACTAACGACAGGTCACCTAAAACTGCATCTACAGTAAACACCACAACCCTTAATCTGCAAACAAGACCATTTGCCCCCTTAGAAGTACAGGAAGAAACTTCTCAAAAGCAAGATTCTACAACAAGTGGTAAGCCTAGAGTTTCTGAAAATCTGTTAGAAAAACTAATTAGTACGCCAATATCTGAATCTAGTCAGCCAATTCAAAGACAGATGTCAGGTGGGAATCGTTTGAAAGCGAGCAGAGACGTGAAAGGGGGATTTCAAAATCAATCAATTCAACGGCAAGAAGCTTTAGAAGAAGAACAGGTAGAAAAAGAACAGGCAACATCATCTGAAGAATTCTCCATGAACCCTGAACCACCACCGATCCAAAGGCAAGGTTTTGGTGGAAATCGCTTGAGAATGAAGTCACTGATTCAGAGAGATGGTGATGAAACGACCAATAAACCTGCCGAAGAACCTGCAAAAAAGGAGGAACTACATCAAGATGTAGGCAAGAAATTTCTTTTTAAACTCTACGAAGAGGCAGCCGTCGCTAAAGTAGAGTTCGATCCGATCGTCTCTAGTATTGCTTCTATGACAAATGGCACTGCAAAAATACCCAAATTAAAAGACCAAAATACAGCAGTGGGAAAGAGTGAAGGCGAATATGGTGGAGATCATTCTCGACTTGTTGATATTTGTCGAGCTTCAATCATTTACAATAGCTATAAAGATTTGATGGAAGGGCTAGGTAAATCCAAGGAAATGATAACTCTTGTGCGGGAAAAAAATCGATTTGCCGAGCCAACTCTTGCAGGATATCGAGACATTTTATTGAATGTCAGACTCTCTAACGGTCATATTGCCGAACTTCAATTGCATTTACAGCAAATAATGGATGTCAAAAATGGAGTTGGGCATAAGCTCTACGAGGAGGTTCGCTCAATTGAACGTGCGGCAAAAGAGGCAGCAAGAGCCTTAACTCCAGAGGAAGCAGCTAAGGTCGATCAACTTCTCGAAGAGTCAAGAATTCATTATGATGCTGCTTTTGAAAAGTCGCAGAGTCCTGATAAAGCTACTTAAACTAAGCGTATAGCAATCTTTTATAAAATCAAAATAGCATAGAGAAAACAAAATGGATTTGCCTAAGTATTTTATTGTTGGAAGAAGACCCGTTAAATTAATCAAGCCCGAAGCAGGCGGAATGGATGTACTAGCATATAACTGGGAAACAGGAGAATTTCAAAGAGAAATGGGTTATTTGACGACTGTTCTCATGGGAGAAGGCGATGTAGATCAGGTTTCCGAACAGGAATTCTGTCAGCTTGTGATCGAACTGCAAACGGAATTGCAAAACAAAGAATGACAAGCCTTCATTAGCCTTTTACGCCGATACTTGCATCTGTAGGGATGATATAACGTTGGAGAAATATAAACACGATAAATACTGGGAGCATCGAAATTGCTGAACCTGCGGCAATTAAGCGCCAATCCTCAGAAAAAGCACTGGCAAGACTGGCAATTCCCCTCGGCAAAGTATAAAGCTCGGCTTTATCCACGATCGCTAAAGGCCAGAGAAAATCGCCCCACATGGCAACAAAGGTAAAGACAGCCAAAGTGGTCAAGGCAGGACGTGCCGCAGGTAACATGACGTGCCACCAAATTCCCAAACTAGAGCAACCATCCATACGGGCGGCTTCTTCCATTTCTTTAGGAACACTTTGGAAAGCTTGGCGTAATAGAAATATGCCAAAAGCAGAGATAACATAAGGGAAAATCAAGCCAGCATAGGTATTTTTGAGTTGTAGCTGCACTGCCAAGATATACAGAGGAATCATCGTGATTTGGAAAGGAATCATCGTCGTACCCACGATCGCCCAAAAGATGGCATCTCGTCCTTTAAAATCTAGTCTGGCTAGGGGAAATGCCGCAAGGGAGCAGAACAGTAAGTTTAAAATTACGGTGATGCTAGAAACAAAAAAGCTATTCCAGAGATAAAGATCAAAACGAGAATTTTTCCAAACCTTAATGAAATTCTCAAAAGTTGGTTGGGCGGGTAATAGCTGAGGTACAGCTTGAAAAATATTTTCGGTGGGTGACTTGAAAGCAGTACTCACCAGCCACAGGAGTGGAAATACGGTTAAAGTAGCGATCGCTATTAAAACTATAAATTGCAAAGTATTTTGCAATTTATGCGGTGACGATATTTTTCGACCTTTTTTCTGCATGATATAGCAATGATGACAATTTTTTATGAATTTAGATACCATCCTACGCAGTCGCTATCACATTCAGCAATGCCTAAGCAGTAATCAAATTGGGGCGATCGCTTTATCAATATATCTCGCAGAAAATTTAGAGATCCCAATTACACCTAAGCCGCTATGTGTGATTTACTCTTGGCAAGTTACAGAATCAGAACCTAATGAACATAAATTTGACCATCACGAGATCGCCACTAGATTATATGAAATTGGTCAAAATTACACCTTAGCGCCAAAAGTACAGGCTTTCTTTGATGAAGAAGGCTATTACTGTTTAGTACGTGAATATTTAGAAGGCTACGCCTATTTAGAAGAATTTAATCAAGAATTTAGCCAGAAACTTTCAGCAAATATCAATGATTCAGATCTAGCTAATAATGAGCCAAAAAATTCTCATATTTCCACATTAAAAGCTTTGCCTATGCTCCAATCTCTAACAAAATCCATCGCAAGTATCCCTCAGCTTAATCGTCGGCAATTGTTAACTAACACTGGGGCAGCGATCGCAGGGTTTGCTTTTGCCATATTTTTAGAAAAACTCAAACCTCAGCCCCAGCCAATTGTCATCGTGGAAACGGCTAAGGTTCCTGAACCTCCTAGCGATCCGATTAAAAGAAGGGACAAAGCCTTTCGAGATGATTTCGGCAATAGTATTTATTTAGAAATGGTGCGAATTCCATCGGGAAAATTTACAATGGGTTCACCAACTACAGAAGTAGGCAGACGCGACAATGAATCACCATTAGTGGAAGTAAATGTCAATGCTTTCTATATGGCAAAATTCGCCATCACACAGGAACAATGGTTCACGATTATGGGTAGCAATCCATCAGGATTTCGGGAAAGTCTGCAAGCCCCTATCGAAAATATCTCTTGGTTAGACGCACAGGATTTTTGTCGAAAATTAGCAGCGCGATCGCCCTATCTTTACAGTTATCGCTTACCCAGTGAAGCAGAATGGGAATATGCCTGTCGGGCTGGTACAAATACTGCTTACCATTTTGGTGATAGTCCTGCTCAATTATCAGATTATGCTTGGTTTGCTGATAACTCCAATAAGCGATCGCAACCTGTCGGACAGAAAGTTCCGAATCCTTGGGGGCTTTACGAAATGCAGGGTGGTATTTGGGAATGGTGCGAAGATGCTTGGCATGACAATTTCAAGGGCGCACCTGCGGACGGTTCAGCATGGCTAGATGAGAACTCAGGGCGCAGGGTACGCAAGGGTGGCTCATGGAGTAATGAAGCCCGATTATGTCGAGCAGCCAGTCGCGAGTGGCATTGGCAAGGCGATCGCTACAACGACATTGGCTTTCGCGTGGTTATTTCTGCTTAAGCGGACAATCCAGAGAAATTTTGGAAAGCGCCGCTTCGCGGCGCTTTCCAAAATTTCTCTGGTTTTTTATTCAGCGCAAAGCGTTGTAATGTGACGTAATATTAAGTCTGGAGCCACTCAACCGCAATATGAACGCTAGTCAATCTACTGAACCCGATCGCCAAATTTCGCAAAACCTAATCCTTGAAGCCCGTAACATCGTGGCAGGATATGTGGAAGGGGTAGATATTCTGCAAGGTGCAAATTTATCGGTCTATGAAGGCGAACTCGTGACTGTGATTGGTTCCAATGGGGCAGGAAAATCCACCTTTGCCAAAGCCATATTTGGTTTAGTACCAGTGCGATCGGGGGAAATATTATTTGGCGATCGCAACTTGATTGGACTAAAACCAGAACAAATCGTCCGATTAGGCATTAGCTATGTTCCCCAAATCGCCAATGTGTTTCCATCGTTGAGTATTTCTGACAATCTCGATATGGGGGCTTACACTAGTGATGGCAACATCAAAGAACTTAAGGAAAAAATCTATACAACTTTCCCCGTTTTAGCGAAGCGTCGTCAGCAGAGGGCAGGGACGCTATCGGGAGGAGAGAGACAAATGCTGGCAATGGGACGAGCCATGATGCTCGAACCTAAATTACTAATTCTGGATGAGCCTTCAGCCGCCCTATCACCGATTTTGGTACAGGATATTTTTAATTTGATTCAACAAATCAATCAATCAGGAACATCTGTTATTTTGGTGGAGCAGAATGCCCGTAAAGCTCTGGCGATCGCCGATCGTGGTTATGTGATGCATTTAGGTAAAGATGAATTTACGGGCAAGGGTACAGATTTACTCACTGATCCTGAAGTTGCCGAGCTATATCTAGGTGTGGGTAATTTTGGTAAACCTGCTCCATAAATCGATAGACTGTTGATACTGAGTGACATTGATTCACGCCAAGATTAAGATCAAATTAAGGCTAGAAAACTATATGGCGGTAACCGAGATCAAACTTTCGCTAGATGAGTTAACCAAAGCTCAAGCGGGTTTACTTCAGTTAGGTTTGTATGATGGTGAAGTGGATGGTATCTATGGCAGACTAACGGAAAAGGCGTTTGTCCAATTTGCCAATGCCCTCAGCATTGATACAATTTTGGATGCTAATTCTCAAGCAATTACCAATAACCTTTTGCAAATCCCTGCTGTGGTTCGGCATATCTTAGCAATTGTGGGAGATGGCGATCGCCTTTTTCAGAAATTTACAAATACTCAGCGTGTTTCCGTCAATATGGGGCAAGCCGATTCCAACCACCTTTGCTTTCTTGATCGCGGAGTCAATGGTTGCGAAGCGGGATCAATGAGTGATTTACCAAGTCGTAACTTTGCCCCATCGCCATTGTTAAGCAGTATTCCTGCTTACCCTGATCGCCTTGCGAGTTTACCTGATGGCGTAAATGTCGTTTCCTACGGTGAGGTTGCCATGTTAGCAGGAACTCAAGTAAGGGTGCGATTTCGTCCTTATCCTGCCCTCGGACAAATCCCCAATATTGAAAACATCGGTTTAGAGTTTCTGCATAGCAGCATTCAAGAAGCTTGCATTTGCATAGGTACTACAGTCAATGGACAGATGTTAGCCCGTTGGATTGGGCGTAATCCTTTACGCAATGTTCAGTTTTGGAGTTCTACAAAAATATTGCCCTTGCTATACACCATTTGCAAAGCCAATCAAGTCAACCCCAATCAGGCGATCGCGAATTTAGTCATTGCTGACGCTCAGGGCAAAAAATCACCGCGCACATTTTGGGAATTAGCACAGCGTATCTGTAGATATGATGAAGGTGATGGGATGACCTCAAATGGCTTATCGGCAATGTTTAAGCAATTTGCTACTCCCTTAGAACTACAAGATTGGCTCAAAAAAATCACAGGTAATCAAAAGCTATCTTTTCAGGGACGCTATGGCGAAAGTCCTTATATCGAACAGCCAATTTTACGAGATGCCGCAGGTAAAAATATTCTTAATCCATCAAAAGAATTGCATCGTGGTGACAATCTGATTTCTGCATACGACTTGACGCGGATTGTTTCGCAAATAGCATGGCATCGACATATTCCTCCCACTAATCGCTTACCCAATGCCCAATGGCATAGTTTAAGTACCTTGATTAATGTCATGGGACAAGATACTGCTAGATATGTAGATACAGCGATCGCCGCTTTGGGATTACCATATTTTATGGATGCTCCTGTGGTGCTATCCAAAATGGGCTTTGGCTATAGCGATCAACGGAAACAATCTGAGCTTACCTATACAGCTTGTATTCAATTTGTTGATCGCCTTGCTCAAACCCATGATCTACCCTTACCAAAGCTCCGCTCCGTAAGTATGACCCTAAGAGCAGCAATCAACTTACGAGATCCTGTTCAAGAATCCTTAGAAATTGATTCAAGAATGGCTGCCACAGTTGCTGAAATTTTGCGTAGGATTGTTACGGAAGAACTAATCTAGATATAGCGGTAGCCAGTTATGTTAGGACAAATCCCAAACCCATTGATAGAGTGGCGGCGCGAAGCGCCGCCACTCTATCAATGGGTTTGGCTAAGGCTAGATTGGAATACATGATGCACAAAACGATGCCCAAAACTATGTCCAAGCAAAGTACTTTATCGGCTGTAGGTCTGTGGTGGCGCTGGGTACTAACAACCCTAGCGGGTGTAGTCATTGGTAATGTATTTGGGATTGCTGCTTGCCTCGCAGGAGTCTATTACCTCAGCGATCGCCTTGTGGCTTTAAATATCTGTAGTATCGGCTTTGGAAACCTCAATTGTCCTGTGGCAACTGGCATTATCAGTGGTGCGATATTCGTAGGTACATTTGTTGGCTTGATGCAATATTTAGTCTTGCGGAGATTTTTCAAGGCTCCTGCATGGTGGATTTTAGTCAGTTCCTTTGGTTGGACTTGGATTGGTTTTGCCGCCACCAGTTTAGCTTACACTTCTCAATTTGGGTTTGTGATTAATGCCGATGGCTCTTTTGCAGAGAGCAATATCATGGCGCGGATTCCTTTATTGATCATTAATTCGTTATGGCTAGTTTTCGCAGGAATCTGTTTAGGGGTGTTGCAATGGCTAGTCCTCTGGAGTGGTACGCGCCCCAAAATCCCTAAGCGGCGATCGCTTTGGTGGATTATAGTTAATGCTGTTTTGATCACGTTTGTGGCGATCGCCATTATGTCTATTTTTCGAGGCTGGGGAAGCTTACTGGGGATTTTCTGGTTTTTCTTGGGTTTCACTCCCTTTTATGCCACGATTACTGCTGCGACCCTTGTCAAAATACGCTTACACAAATTTGCCAACCAATCGGCTCCAGAAGGAGGGATGATGCTGCCCTTAAGTGATGAAGTAATTAATGACTTAAACAACAAAACTTCTACACCGTCGCAACTAGAGAATTAATGTCGAATTTACCTATTGAAGTTACTCCTTTGCGATCGCAGTTAACAGAAGCAACCTCGATCGCCCTTGTTGATAATATCCAATTTTGTCTAGTGTCCACGTCCTTCACCAGTGAAGTGATTTTGACCAGCTATGTCTGTGACGGCACGAGTCCAAGTCACGACGATGCTCCAATTTTGCTATTGCATGGCTTTGATAGTTCTCTATTAGAGTTTCGCCGACTGCTACCAAAATTAGCGACTTCCCGACAAACTTTTGCCATGGATTTGTTTGGCTTTGGTCTAACGGAAAGACTGAAAGATAGTCAAGTTAGTCCTGATGCGATCAAAGATCATCTGTATTATTTCTGGAAAACCGCGATCGCTAAGCCTATTATTCTAGTCGGTGCATCGATGGGTGGTGCAGCTGCGATCGACTTTGCTCTCACCTATCCCGATGTTGTGCAGAAATTAATTCTGATCGGGAGTGCAGGATTGCGAAAAGGAACGGTTGCGGGTAAGTTTCTCGTATCACCGTTAGATCGCATGGCGACAAATTTTTTACGCAGTCCCAAAGTCCGCCGCGAAGTCAGTCTCAAAGCCTATGCCGATTCGAGTTTTGTCACAACTGATGCCGAGGTTTGTGCATCGCTACATTTGGCGATGCCGCAATGGAGTGAATCTTTAATTTCCTTTACCAAAAGTGGTGGTTACGGTTCCTTTGCAAATCAGTTGCCATATTTACAACAAGAAACGTTAATTCTGTGGGGCGATCGCGATCGCATTTTAGGAACACAAGATGCCCCTAAGTTTCAAGCAATAATTCCCAATAGCAAACTGGTTTGGATTGAAAATAGCGGTCATGTTCCGCATCTTGAGCGTTCTACAACTACCGCCCAAGAGATTTTCAAATTTATAAATGGTTAATAGACAAGGAGCTTAAGCCTTTTATCTATCAACTTAGGACTTACGCAAAACGTAAATTGCCCTCATCCCCCAACCCCTTCTCCCAGAACGGGAGAAGGGGAGTAAAGCAATTTTCTGGTTCCCCTCGCCCTTAATGGGAGAGGGGCTAGGGGTGAGGGTTTTAGAAAATTATGCGTAAGTCCTACAACTAATAATTGAGGTCATAGCCATGAAAATAATTGCGATCGCCCTTGCAGGTGGCAAAAGTTCGCGAATGGGGCGTGATAAAGCTTTATTAGAAATTAATGGCGCATCCCTATTATTAAAAACCTGTCGGAATGCCTTACAGGTCGCTGACTCGGTGTATGTAGTCGCCCGTAGCCAAGAGCAATATCAATCAGCGATCGCCCAAAATCTTGATCCAACTCAGATCTCGCTAGTATTAGATCAGCAGTTTGATGGTGCATTAGTAGGCTTTTGGCAGGGAATTGAGGCGATCGCTAATACATCTCATAATTTGCCTGATTGGATACTATTGCTTGCTTGCGATTTGCCAAATATTCAAGGTGATATTCTCCAACTTTGGGCGAGTCAATTAGCGAATTTATCTGAAAATATTCCTGAAAGGGCGATCGCCTATTTACCCAGATATTTAGATCATAATTCTCAAAAACAATGGGAACCTCTTTGTGGCTTCTATCGCTGGCAATGTCGAGATTCGCTAGCGGAGTTTATGGTCAAGGGTGGGCGATCGTTCCAAAAATGGTTAGGCAATCACGAAGTTGTCGAGATCGCAAATGTCCCTATCTCAGTGCTATTTAATTGCAATACTCCAGAGGATTTTCGCTCCACATATAAAACCCATCTGGGATCTTAGGAAGCCTTTATAGCGTGGTATAGCAAACAAAGAGTTAGCTAGTACAAACCAAAACCCCAGAAGATGAGTGGCGGCGCGAAGCGCCGCCACTCATCTTCTGGTTTTATGTCCTAAGCAAAACTTGCTTTGCTATACAAATTCCAAGCTATTTTTTTTGCGATCGCATTAGACATATAAAAACTAAGGCTGAGATGGTTTTGATATATCTGCAAGGCTTTTAAGCTATAATGGCAGAGTGTTTTTGAGTCTTTACTCACAACACATCCTAAAACACTATAACAAGAGCGCTAAAAAGTTTTTCGTAACTTTATCTATAGCTATCTTGCAAGCGACATAACTTCTGGAGTTGTTTACCTTCATGCCTGAGATCATTACAGAAACTTACAATGCCAATCAGATCCAAGTCCTTGAGGGTCTAGAAGCAGTTCGTAAACGACCTGGGATGTATATCGGCACAACGGGACCGAAAGGATTACATCACCTCGTTTTTGAAGTCGTTGACAACAGCGTCGATGAAGCCCTTGCAGGACATTGCGATCGCATTTTAGTTGAGCTTCTGCCCGATGGCTCTGTCCAAGTCTCCGATAACGGACGCGGCATCCCCATCGATATTCACCCAAAAACTGGTAAATCTGCCCTCGAAACTGTACTAACTGTCCTCCACGCTGGTGGTAAATTTGGCGATGGTGGTTACAAAGTATCAGGTGGTCTGCACGGTGTCGGTATCTCCGTAGTTAATGCCCTTTCCGAATGGGTAGAGGTATCAGTATGGCGCTTAGATACGGTCTATACTCAAAGATACGAGCGCGGTTTTCCTGTTAGTGAACTCATTCCTAGTAAGAGTCAGGAAACAAGGCGGGGTACACAGGTACGTTTCAAGCCTGATCCGCAAATTTTCACCACGCAAACCGAATTTGAGTACGATATTCTCGCTAGCCGTCTCAAAGAACTTGCCTACCTCAATGCTGGCGTAAAAATCGAGTATAGCGATCGCCGAGGTGCAGAAGTTCGCACCGATATCTTTTGCTATGAAGGCGGTATTCGCGAATATGTCGCCTACATGACCCGTGATAAGGAACCGATTCACCCTGACATTATTTATGTGAATGGTGAGCGCGATAACGTGGTAGTGGAAGTTGCTCTGCAATGGTGCATCGACTCCTACAATGACAACGTTTTAGGCTTTGCGAATAATATTCGTACCATCGATGGTGGTACGCATTTGGAAGGTCTAAAGACTGTTCTCACACGGACGATGAACGCGACAGCAAGACGTTTAAAAAAAATCAAAGAGGGTGAATCAAACCTTGCTGGTGAAAACGTTCGCGAAGGTTTAACAGCCGTAATTTCGGTTAAAGTTACCGATCCTGAATTTGAGGGTCAAACTAAAACTAAGTTAGGTAATACGGAAGTACGCGGTATTGTTGACTCCTTCGTTGGTGAAGTTCTCAATGAATATCTAGAGTTTCATCCTGCGGTGGCGACTTCGATTATTGAGAAAGCGTTACAAGCCTTTAACGCTGCAGAAGCCGCCCGTCGCGCCCGTGAGCTAGTCCGCCGCAAGTCAGCCCTAGAGTCTTCCACTTTACCCGGAAAGCTCGCCGATTGCAGTTCCCGCGATCCGAAGGAATCAGAAATTTTCATCGTTGAGGGAGATTCCGCAGGTGGTTGTTTTGATGGAGATACACTTGTAGCTCTAACCGATGGACGTAATCTTAGTTTCAAGGAATTGGTAGAAGAAGAAAAGGCTGGTCAGCAAAACTTCTGTTACACGATTCGTAACGATGGCACGATTGGGGTTGAGCGCATTATTAATGCCAGAATTACTAAGCAAAATGCAGAAGTAATTCGAGTCACTCTGGATAATGGTGAGCAGCTAATTTGTACACCTGATCATCCTTTTATGCTGCGCGATCGCACCTATAAGGCGGCGACTGAACTTACAACTGATGATTCGTTAATGCCTCTCTATCGCAAGCTGTCTAACAAGCAAGATAAAGGCATAACCATTGATGGCTATGAAATGGTTTGGAATCCCAAATCAGATGGTTGGTTATTTACTCACATGATCGCAGATTGGTATAACCGCTATCACGGCGTGTATGAGCAGTCATCAGGTGAACATTGCCATCATCTTGATTTCAATAAACTGAATAATAATCCAAGCAATCTCAAACGTTTGCCAGTTTCCGAACATTTGCAATTGCATCAAGTTCACATTGCTAAAACCTTGCATCGTCCTGAAGTGATTGAAAAATGCCGTCAATTAAAAACTACGGAAGAATTTCGCGATCGCATGAGTCAGAGGATGCAGGAACCTGCAACTAGAGAAATCCTCTCGCAACAGGCAAAAGCTCAGTGGCAAGACGCTGATTACAAAGCCTATATGACTGCGAAGTGGCGGGAATTCTATGAAAGCAATCCTGATTATCAACAACAAAATCGTCAGCAGTTAGATCAGAGTCAGCGAGAATATTGGAGTAATCCTGAACACCGTCAGCAGCAATCTACAAGAACAAAAGAGTTTTTTGCTCAAAATCCTGAAGCCAGACAACGCTTATCAGAAATTGCCCAGCAACAATGGCAAGATCCAGAATTGATCGATTGGCGACGGGTAAAAACTCAGGAGCAATGGACAGATAGCTTTAGAGCAAAACGTAAGTCGGCACTGCAACAAACTTATTACCGCAAAACCTTAGCTGCTCTTAAACAAGTTGCGGTTGAGAATGGTTGTCTTGATTTAGATGCCTATCGTGCTTATCGCATTGATACGCGCGATAAATCTCTACTCAAGTTTGAGACATTTTGCGATCGCTATTTTGCAGGTAATTCTGACCTTGCAGTTGAGGCGGTGGCTAATTACAATCACCGCATTGCTAAGATTGAGAAACTAACTGATCGCATTGATGTTTATGACATCGAAGTGCCAAATACTCATAACTTTGCGCTTGCTAGTGGTGTGTTTGTGCATAACAGTGCCAAACAAGGACGCGATCGCCATTATCAGGCAATCCTTCCATTGCGCGGTAAAGTTCTCAATATCGAACGCGCCGATGACAGCAAGATTTATAAAAACAACGAAATCCAAGCCCTGATTACGGGATGTGGTTTGGGGATTAAAGGCGAAGACTTTAACGAGTCCCAACTGCGTTATCACAAAATCATTCTACTAGCGGATGCGGACGTGGATGGAGCGCACATTCGCACCCTT
This sequence comes from uncultured cyanobacterium, assembly GCA_963703315.1. GTDB lineage: Bacteria > Cyanobacteriota > Cyanobacteriia > Pseudanabaenales > Pseudanabaenaceae > Pseudanabaena. The sequence goes on from OY969811.1 coordinate 2,293,974, forward strand.
TTACTCACCTTCTTCTATCGCTATCAGCGAGAACTGCTCGATCGCGGATTTATCTATATTGGTTGCCCTCCACTATATAAATTGGAGCGCGGCAAAAATGCTCAGTACTGCTATAGCGATCGCGATTTACAAGCAGCGATCGCCTCTTTCCCTCCTAATGCTAACTACAACATTCAGCGCTTTAAAGGTTTGGGCGAAATGATGCCTCAACAGCTATGGGAAACGACGATGAACCCTGCCACGCGATCGCTCAAGCGCCTGACCATCGAAGATGCTGCCGAAGCCGATCGCATTTTCACAATCTTGATGGGTGACAAAGTTGCACCACGTCGTGAATTTATCGAGACTTACGGCTCGAAACTGGGGCTTGCGGATCTCGATATCTAAACAAAAAAGGCGGCGCAATGCGCCGCCTTTTTTATGGTAATTGATTGACAAATTCTCGAAAGGTTTGGGTCGAATCTCGACGCTGATTTTGATAATTCTTCAATAATTGCTCAATTAGAGCAGGTATATTTTCGGTATGAGATTCTGTATATACTTCCCTACCAAAGTTAGTATCGCCATCACCTATATAAACTCTGTAAGCTTCGGGATTATTTTTATCCTTGGACTGAATTCCTACTAGAGCAATATCACTGGGGTGATGCTGAGCGCAAGACTTATCACATCCTGAGAAGTGGATATTGATGGGATGATCAAGCTCGATACATTTCTCCAAATAAGTAGCAACTTTTTTCGCGTCAGCTTGCGTATCCGTAAATGCTGATTTGCATCCTTTATATCCAGAACAAGCAGCGATCGCTGAATATGGATGATTAGCAGAAATAGATAATCCTAAATTCAAGATTGCCTCTGTTACCTCCTCGATATCAGCTTCAGCAATATCCGTAATTAGCAGATTTTGATAAGGTGTTAACCGTAAAGCCCCACCACCATATTGTTTTGCCAAATTTCCTAAACCTTGAACCTGAGCAACCGTTAATCTTCCTAAAGGAACAACCACACCAATATAGAAAAGTCCTGATTGCTTCTGAGGATGAATCCCTAAATGCTCATAAACCTCAAACGATCTTATTCCCCTCTCCCCTAATGGGAGAGGGGCTAGGGGTGAGGGTCTTAATGCATAACCTAGTTTCTGCTCAACTAGATCCAGATACTTTTCTACACCCCAATCTTGAACTAGTTCTCTCAATCTAGGAGGACGCGATCGCGAACAATTTTGATCGAGCCTTTGCTCTGTATATTCACGATAAACTTCTGTCAGTAATGCAAGAACTTCGAGAATTTGTGTCTGAGAAATTAAAACACCGACTGGTGAAGGAGAATCACCACGATCGCCTAAACCTAAATGTAAATCAAAGTAAATCTCGCTATCAATCTCAATTGCTTTTAAACAAATATCATTGGGGCGATCGCTGACAACAATAGTTTCACCACCATCAAAGCAAACACTAAACTTATTTGAGAGAATTGCTAATTCTAGATGCTGTGACAGATAGACATTCCATTCTTTGACAAAAGGAATTGTATTGATTTTAGCGTAAGGATCGATTCCTGCGCTAGGACTCGCCATGATGTTGCGTAAGCCGTCCGTACTCGACTCACTCGAAGCTAGTCCATAGTCTTGCAGATCGAGCAGAGTATCAAAACTCAGAGCCTGACTGGTGCGAATTTGCAAGTTAGCACGATTAGTAATTTGAATTTCATCATTTCCAAATTGCTTAACAACCTGTACAAGAAGTTCGCATTGTGTAGAAGTAATCACCCCCGCAGGTAAACGGATACGCGAAAGAATGCCATCTTGGGCAGTGGTGGCATTAAAGAGACTGGGACAAATAGCTGTAGTAGATTGCAATTGAGAAAATTCCAAAAAATAATTACATTGTGAAGGCGCAATGCGCCTTCACAATGTCTATAAACTTAGCGCCGCTTCAATCTGCGATCGCTCTAAAGATTGACCGATAAATACTAAACGAGTTTGGCGAGTTTCATCACTAGCCCAAAGTCGATCATAAGAAGTCTCAAGGCGATCGCCTACACCTTGTAAAACCATCCGCATCGGTTTGTTCGGCACATTCACAAATCCCTTAATGCGATAAATTTCCTGATCAGCGATCGCTTGTTTGAGCGAAGCTAATAACTGAGTTGGCTCAAAAGCTTGCTCAGTTACGATATTAATCGAATTAATATCATCATCATGCTCATGTTCTTCTTCAGAATCATGATGGCTAGGACGAGAATCTAAATTATCCTCAACCGCCGCATTAAAACCCAACAGAATCTCAGAGCTAATTTTGCCTTCATCGCAAGCGATCACCTTAACCCCTTCGCGCAATTCTTGCTTAAGCCATGAATGCACTTTATTTTGAGCGTCGGCATCCACCAAATCTGTTTTGGTTAATAAAACCAAATCGGCACAGGCTAACTGATCTTCAAATAACTCTTCAATGGGAGTTTCATGCTCGAGATTGGGATCTTCTTGACGCTGAGCATTTAAAGCATCCAGATCACCGACCAATTTGCCACTAGCAACTGCCTCGCAGTCAACAACGGCAATCACACCGTCAACCGTTGCGCCATTGCGAATTTCTTGCCAACGGAACGCTTGAATTAAGGGTTTTGGTAATGCTAAGCCAGAGGTTTCGATGAGAATGCAATCAATGCGATCGCGTCTTTTTAGAAGTTCCTGCATCGTTGGCAAGAATTCCTCTTGCACGGTGCAGCAAAGACAGCCATTGGTCAGTTCCACAATATTGGGTGTAACCTCTGTGCCATCTTCATCACAAACACGACAAGAACGCAGCAAGTCGCCATCAATCCCGATCTCACCAAATTCATTTACAAGTACAGCAATGCGCCGACCTTGATTATTTTGTAACTGCTCCCGAATGAGCGTAGTTTTGCCACTGCCCAAAAAGCCAGTAATCACAGTTACAGGTATTTTCGCTGCCATAATTTGTCTCTAAAAATTTTTAAAAACCACATCTCAGGGTTTGTATGGTCGGTACATAGCACCGCCCATACAAACTCTTGATAATTGCCAAAATTGCAAAAGTAGGGGCAACTCATGAATTGCCCCTACTTTGATGAATGCTCTAACCTTTAGGTGCAGGGATGATCAGAGAAGAAATATTCGAGGCTAAAAACGCAGCACCAATTCCGCAAATTACTAATCCTGCTGACTTGAGGCTAGGTGCTACTTGAGCAAAATCACCTTTGAGGACTTTTTGAGCAACAAAGAAAGCGGAACCCGAAATAACTAGTTGAATTAAGGTGAAGCCAACTAAATAAGAAACTAAAGCGGTAGTTTGTGCGCCAAAAATTGCTTCCCCATAGGCATGACCGTGAAACAGTCCTGAAGCTGCGGATAAGGCAATCATCACTAATGCGTTAGGGCTATTTTTAGTGGCTAGCAAAATGCCAAATAGCAAGATTGAAGCTGAGACTACTAGCTCTACTACAGGCAAATTCACACCCATGAGGTGAAGTCCAGTGCCAATCATTGCCGATAGAACGAAGGATAGGGGAATGAAGAAACCTTGAGGTTTGACTGCTGCAAATAAACCGACAGCAACAATAAAGGCAAGATGGTCAACCCCAATTACAGGGTGCGCCAATCCTGACATGAAGCCTTCAAAAAAGTTACTCGGAACTCTGCCGCCCATCGGATGATGCGCTGAGGCGGGACTAGCAAATACTAAAAAGCTAAAACCAAAGGCGATCGCCAAAGCTTTAGACTGAAATGACGAAAAAATCTTAGACAAATTCATACTCTGTGACTCGCAGATATGGACAAATTAAACTAGTTCTAGCGGGCATCCTGACTTTAAGCACTTAAATTTAAGTTTCTAAAAGAAAACTAACAACAACATATTTAGAATATGTTGTTTGATTTTGAAATTAGTGTTAGCTAATTTCAAAATCTCTTAAGTACCTTTACAGTTGCGGTACAGCGTTGGACTTTCACCAAACTTTCCCCATTTGAGATTTAGATAAACAAAAGTATTTAGCTTAATCTCATTTTTAACGGCTGTTCCCCGTTAAAACTAGAACGGCTTTACGACTTTACAATAATTCGCATACGTTATGAGCAAATCTTGGCAATCGATAGCTAAGAAGTCGTACTTTGCACGACTTCTCTTTTTGAGATTTAAAAGGTTAAGTTTTAGCTGTTGCTTCTCGATACTTGCAAAACCTATGATGAAATCTAGATGAACTCAAATTTGTGAGCAAATTTTTATGGCTAATATCCGTGAAGTAACTGGCGATCCTAATGAATTTTGGAGTGAGCTAAGTTGGTCAGATCTCACTAGTGACGAGCAAGCTCTTTGGACGCAATTAGGCTGGAGCGAAGAAAGTTGGGATGAAGAGGAAGATTTTCCTGAATGGGATGATCTGTCCAGTGAAGACAAAAAACTTTGGGGTGTGCTTGGCTGGAGCAAAGATAGCTGGGAAGGTGAAGATGATATCCCTGAATCGGCTGAAAAAGCTTGGGAAGACCTTACTAGTGACGAGCAAGCTGCCGCAATTAAGCTTGGCTATACCCCAGAAAAATGGGATGACGAGTAGTTATCAAGAGATGGGTGGCAAGTATTGCCACCCATCTCTTTAAGGTTTCGTTTTGCGACTTAACAAGTATGATTTTTGAGCGATATCAACGATTTAAAAAATTCTGATCATAAATTCACTCATTTTGCGCTAGAATAACGAAGCCTTTCGGGGGTGTGGCGGAATGGTAGACGCTACGGACTTAAAATCCGTTGACCGTAAGGTCGTAAGGGTTCAAGTCCCTTCACCCCCACTTTATTTTTGTCCTCTCTGACTTACTTTCAAGCTTGAGTAAGTCTTAGTTTTTTGATTATGATCTGGCGTAATCTATTCATGATATATGGTTTCATGGACTTCTTTAGAATTTCCCATCTGCTGCGATGTACAGAGATGATAAATGCCGTAAGAGAAAAATTTTAGACTATACGAAAGATGTACAAGTTCAGATGTGTCAGTCGTATTGAATTATAATTGCTAAACTGAAGTTCATGTATTACTCTTTTTAATCTAGGGAAAATAAGTATTTTGATTACAAATGCCTTAGAGTTGCGATAAAGTAACTCAAAAACTTTTATGGTTTAGAATACAAAAATTAGCGGGCTTAGAAAAGTAATGATATAGCTTGTTCAGCTTTGTACATCATTAATTATGAAAAATATTGCCTTTAGCACCACCCAAAAGTTCTATATGATGCCGTTTTTAAGTGGGGAATTATGAGAATAGCTTTAGTCCATGACTATCTAACACAAAGGGGTGGCGCTGAAAGGGTATTTGAACAACTATGTACACATTTCCCAACTGCGGATATTTATACATCTATCTACGATCCCCGACATACGATTGACTTAGGCGATCGCCCAGTTCATACAACTTGGTTACAAAAAATTCCTGCAACCCGCAAATACTTTCGACTATTTGCGCCTTTTTACTATGCCGCCTTTAGATCTTTAAATCTTAAGGACTACGACTTAATCATAAGTAGCAGTTCCAGTTTTTCTAAAGGAGTACAAAAAAGACCTGATGCTGTGCATATCTGCTTTTGCCATAACATCACTCGGTTTCTTTGGGATACCGATACTTACTTACGAGGTTACGGTACATATAGCTTTTTACAACCCTTGATTGAGCTAGTTTTTAAGGTTATGCGACATCAGGATTGTGTATATGCTCAATCTCCTGACTATTACATCGCTAATTCCAATATCGTAGCCAAACGCATTCAAGATGTGTACAAAAAAGACGCTCTAGTCTTCAACTATCCAATTGCCGCCCAGCGATTTACCTTTTCAGATCAAAAAGATGACTATTCTTTAGTTTGTTCACGACACATTAGCTACAAGAGACTCGATATTATCGTTGAAGCATTTAATGAATTAGGATTACCTTTAATCATTACAGGTGATGGACCGAAAATGAAAGAGTTGCAAGCCCAAGCCCATAGCAACATTAAGTTTCTGGGTCATGTGAATGATCTCGAACGTTGTCATTTAATGTCTAAGGCAAAATTTGTGATTGTAGCAGCTTTAGAAGATTATGGACTTGTGCCGATTGAAGCCAATGCTAGTGGTACGCCTGTAATCGCCTATGGTGCTGGGGGAGTTCTCGATACACAAATTTCAGGTGTAACAGGAATTTTATTTGAGAAGCAAACGGCTGAATCTCTCAGAGACGCGATGATTGAAGCTCAAAAGGTTGATTGGAACTATGCAAAAATTAGAGACCATGCTATTTCTAATTTTTCCGAGGAGATCTTCTTCAAGAAAGTTGATCATCTATTAGAACAACTATTTAGCTCTAAATATAGCAATATACAAGTTAAGCAAGAAGTTTGACCCAAAAGACTGATAGCGGCGCTTCGCGCCGCTATCAATCTTTTCGGTTTTAATTTGTCCTAACTTACTCAGGCATTGCGATATTAGTCATTACGTTTAAATGTGTCTAGCCATTCACGTAATTGTTGGGAAGCAATATCTTTGCCTCCAAGTCCAAAAGCAACAGCGATCGCTACGGCAATGGCTCCAGTTAACAAGCCGAACGCTAGATCGACAATATTACTGGCAATACCCATTTGCTTGAGTGCCATTGCGGTAATCAAGGCAACAATAGAAATCCGTGCCGCATGACCGAGAATTCTTGCTTGTCTGCCACCTGTGCTAGTAATCAGGTTGAAGGCAAGATTGGCAAGGTATAGACCGATCGCAAAAATAATCACGCCGCTTAGTACTTGACCTGCAACTTGTAAGACTCCAAAGACAATGCGGGTAAGGGCATTAATTTGCAGAACATCGGTTGCAGTGGCGATCGCCACTAACATAATCGCAAGAAATACGATGATTCCGACAATTTGCGAAGGTGTTTGGGGTGGTAATGAAGTTACAGAACCATTTTCCGTATCTTCATAAATTCGCGATTCCATCGGTGTTGCCGCGATCGCAGGGAATCCCAACCATTGCAAAATATTGTTGAAGCCTAAGCCTGTGAGAATCCCAGAAATGATATCTCTGGCAAACTGTCCAAAGAAATAGGCGATCGTGAGAATGGCACTCGCCACGAAGATTTGAGGCAAGAATCGCAATACTTGATCAAGCATTGCTGTTGCTGGACGGGAGATTGCCGCAACTTCCAATGCTTCTAAGGCAGAGATGGCGGTGGGAATGAGAATCAGAATATATAGAAAGTTCCCAACCACCTGAGAGAATCTATATTCAGTTTGACTATTAGTCCAACGGCGCAGGAATTGATCGGCACCACTAGTAGCTAAGAGATTGGTGACAATGCGTTTCACCACTTGAGCAATTAACCAACCAATACCACCAATAATCACTGCCTTGAGGATTTTGGGTAAGGCACTCAAAATTTGATTAACCAAATTTTGTAAAGGCTGAAGTGCTTGCACTAGACCAAGAGTATCGAGGATCAGTGGCAAAAACAGTAGCAAGATGAACCAATATAAAGCGGAAGCTAAAGTTTCGCTGAGAGGTATGGTATTGCTGGTTGTAACACTTTCACTGGTGAGATCGATGGGGTCATTTACTTGAGAATTGACTTTAGTATCAATCTGCGCCGATCGCAAAAAGCGACTGACGATCACCTTACTGATAGTTGCTAAGATCCACGCAATGCCTGCTAAAATTGCTGCCCCACCAAGTTTAGGCAGAAATGAGGCGATCTGTCCTAATAAACCATTTAACGGCGTGGCAACGGCATCTAATTTCAGAAATTGGAAGAAACCAACTAAGGTAAAAAGTAAGATAATCCAAAAAACCGTAGCACTAGCCCATTTCTCAATGGGGAAATCACTACGAGAACCTGTTAACCAATTGGCAAGTTTATTATCAATGTCTGTACGCTTCATAGCGTTTTCGGTGATCGAGGCGAAGAAGATCGCCACTACCCAGCCACCGACAAGAATGGCGATCGCTATAACAAGTTGAAATACAATTCCATCAGGCTTGAGCAGATCTTCAACTGCAAAACTCCTAGATGTGGAGGTTTGAGCTAATAAATAAGAAAAATCGCGCATATTGCACCTTGCACTAAACAATCAAGGACGTATCCTCCTTCGTATATTAAGTGCAGTTACCGCTAAAAAATAGTCGTCAATACTTAAGTTTTAACAAGTAAAAACTATGTAAACCCTTAACAGTTAAGGGTTTACGCCTTCAAAAAAACTATTTTGAAGATTTATCACGTATATAGCGTTTTACAGTCTCGTGAAGTAAAGGATTGTTTCCTCGCCTTCGGCGAGGAAACAATCCTTATTTAGAAAAAGCAGCGCGTCGCGCTGCACCTCTTTTTTAGGTTTTTACTTTTTAGATTTCTTCTTCCCTTTAGTTGCTGAAAATATTTCTGACTGAGCAATTTCAGCATCAAGAATAGTTTGTCCTGTCGCTGCTAAAAATACATCGTCAAGGCTAGGGCGTGATTGCGACAGGCTAAATACACTGATATCCACTGCCGCTAACATATTTTGAATTTCACTAATGGCATTGATGTCAGGAGTAACAAACAAATTTACCGCATTACCCTGTGCCGCATTAATCGTAATACTCTGCACAATCGGTAGCTGTTGCAAAATCTTTTGAGCTTGCTCAGCCTCATGGCGCTCGGCAAACTCCCGAATCCTAACAGTGATGCGATCGCCACCCACCTTAGTCTTTAACTCACTAGTTGTCCCTTCCGCAATAATTTTGCCTTTGTCAATGATGGCTACGCGATCGGCAAGAGCATCAATTTCTTCGAGGTAATGGCTAGAAATTAAGATTGTCACTCCTGATGCTCGCAATTTGCGTAAAAATTCCCAAATCGCTAGCCGACTTTGAATGTCTAAGCCTACGGTTGGTTCATCAAGAATTAATACAGAGGGCTGATGTAACAGTCCTGCGGCTAAATCTAAGCGTTTTTTTAAACCACCTGAATATGTCCCTGAAAGTTTGTCCGCATAAGGCTCTAGTTGCAGTAGGTCTAAAACACTATCAATACGATCGCTAATTTGTTTGGGTGGGATGTGATACAAAGCTGCTTGAAAGCGTAATAACTCTCGTCCCGTTAAGACTTTATCAAGAGCGACTTCCTGTGCCACATAACCTAAGCGATCGCGAATTTCTCTAAGGTCGGTTGCGCCAGCTACTTCAACTAGCCCCGAATCAGGTGTGGTTAAGGTACAAATGCAGCGCATTGTGGTGGTCTTACCTGCTCCATTGGGACCTAGTAGCCCATAGATTTGACCCTGTGTAACATTTAGAGAAATTCCATCTACGGCAATAGTCTCGCCATAACTTTTCCTAAGATTTTCGATTCGTACTGCCGATTGCATAGATGTATCTAAGTTATTACGTTCACTCTAGATATTTTGACCTATTTTTTGGGCGATCGCCAAATAAAACTAAAAAGCGAGTGGCGGTGCTTCGCGCCGCTTCTCGCTTTTGGGGGAGCAAGCGCCGCTTATGCCACAGGGCTTCAATCTAGTACAAATCAAAACTCAATAAGTGAGTTGCGGCGCTTCGCGCCGCAACTCACTTATTGGTTTTTTGGATAAATTCATTAATGCCATTGCGGTAAATTTCACTTGAGTCTAAAAATCCACCATTGTGATCGCCGCGTAGTTTGACTAAAGTTTTGGGTGCATTGGCAACTTGAAAGTTGCGATCGCCATGATGAAACGGAATAATCTCGTCATCAATGCTGTGCATGATCAGAACAGGAATTTTAATATTTGGTAAGCGATCTCTCGAATTGTAATTAAATCTTGATAGTAAGTGGATTGGCAAAAACGGATAAAGCTCGGCGGCGCGATCGCTAATAGATGTAAAAGTAGATGCGAGAATCAGACCTGCTGCGGAATTTTGAGAATTTTGTTGTGTAGTAGTTTGCACGATGTAAGAAGCGATCGCCCCACCCAGAGATTCGCCATAGACAATAATTTTTTGCGGCGGAATTTTGCGCTCTTGGGTGAGATATTGCCATGCAGCTTCGACATCGGTATATGTTCCTTCTTCACTAGGTTGCCCTTCACTCTTGCCGTAGCCGCGATAGTCAAACAAAAATGTAGCAAGTCCTAAATCTTTAAATATTGGCAAATAACTGATGCGATTGCTAATATTGCCACCATTGCCATGACAAAACAAAATGACACCTTTGCCAACGGGATCATTATCTTTGACGGGGATAAACCAAGCAGACAAATTGACATTATCTTTGGTAGTTAGTTGAATATCTTCAAATTTTAAGCCCATAGATTTAGGAGTTTCTAAAACATCTTTGCTGGGCATAAAGACTAGATTTGATTGCCCAAAATATAAGGCGATCGCTAAGCCAATATAAGCAAAAATAAGAATCCGAATCACAGGCAGTAACAACTTCTGAAATATTTGAAATGCTGATTGTAAATTTTGACTCATACTGCTTCAAGCCCTGCTATTTGCGATAAAGATATGACTAGTTAAGTACAGCACAAAGCACTGTAGTATGATTATTCGAGCAACTTATAACATTTCAAGAAAGCAAGGTATTGTTTCTTCGCCTTCGGCAGGGAAACAATACCTTGCGACAAGCTCTATATCCACTTAAAGTATGAATTAAGGTGAATTATGCCCTCATTAAGTATTACTCTGATTTCACTAATCATAATCATTTTAGGAGTACTTAGCTTGCGGTATTGGGCAAAAAGAAAACGTTATCAATCTCTTAGATCATTACCATCACCATCAGGACACTGGCTATTAGGCAATATTCCTCAAGTATTGGCAGCAGTTAAAAAGAAGCAATTTTTTAAACTGCTATTTGATTGGAGTAAGCAATATGGTTCTATTTATGTTTATTGGGTAGGTGTTCCTGTTGTCATTTTAAGTAAGCCTTCAGTCATTGAAAGTACAATTATTAATGGCATGAGAGATGGTAGTTTGATTAGGTCACAAACGGCAACCAGTGCTTGGAATGATATTAGTGGTGCAATTTTACTTGGACAAAGTGGAGCGGAGTGGCAATGGCGGCGCAAAGCTTGGAATCCAGAATTTAGTCCAGTGGGAATCTCTGCCTATATAGGCGTTGTGGAGCAAGCCTGTTCTCAAATTACCGACAAAATTAGAACCGCCGATCGCTCAGAAACAGTTCCCGTCGATCGCTTGTTTGTTGAATTAACGATGCGCGTAATTGCTAGTTTATTGTTAGGCATTCCTGTAGATAGTAAAAGTTCAGAAGGAGTGTCTTTAGATATTCCCAAAGTTTACGAAGCGATGTCAATTCTGGGCTATCGATTTCTGCGTGTGGCAACGGGTGAAAAACCTTGGAAGAAATATCTACCCACACAATCATCGCGTGATTACTGGTCGGCTAGAAAATATATGGAAGAATTCCTAACTCCCCGTATAAACCTTGCTTTGCAACTTAGAGACAATCAAACTAGCAATTCTGACTTGCTTACTCCCCTATTTCAAGAGTCCATGCTGGTAAAAATTACCGCGAAAGAACCTCGCTACACAAGAGAAACTCTCATCGCTGAAGTAATTGAATTAATGATTGCGGGGACTGATACGACCGCCCATACTCTATCCTTTGCGATGGGTGAATTAGCCGCCCATCCAGAGGTTTTTCATAAGGCTCAAGCGATCGCCGATCAAGTATGGCAAAAGCATGGAGCAATCTCTATTGAAAGCCTAAAAGAACTCAACTATATCCGCGCCGTTGTGAAAGAAACACTTCGTATTTATTCCGTTGGGTCTGGTTCTACATCGTTACAAGCAGTCAAACAAACCACCATTGAGGGAATTACTATTCCTGTAGGCACGAAAATATTTTGGTCGATGCAAGCTGCTGGTAAGGATGCTGAGACATATTCCCAACCTGATGAATTTCTGCCAGAGCGTTGGCTCGAAGAAGGCAATGGCAGCCCTTCTCTACCGATGATTGATTTTGGCTCAGGTACTCATCGCTGTCTCGGTGAACATTTAGCCATGCTAGAAGCAACGATTATGCTGGCTCAATTGTTGCATAACTTTGATTGGGAATTAGTTAATGGTCGGGCATCTCTAGAAAATTTGCAACAGAACCTCTTAATTTATCCCTCTGATGGAATGCCTTTGCGATTTCGATTAAGAGGAAATTGATTTATCCCGCAAGTTGCTGTAAGGGCAATTCATGAATTGCCCTTACAGCAATTTTCTTTATGCTTTTTTCACTAAGACTAATTCTTCAGGCGTGAAGTCTTCAAAGGCGACTTGCTGACTGGCTAATAGCTCAACTGTGGCATCCGCAATGTCATTATTTGCCGCAGCGCGATCGCGCAAACGTTGCTGCAAAACTTCCACAGGCGCAGTGCAGTAAATAATTTCCACAGGAATATTTTGAGCTTGGGCGGCGGCGATCGCTTGACTTCGTAAACTAAGGCGATCGTACTTCGCATCGAGAATGACCGTGAAGCCTTTGCTAGCTAACAAAGTCCCTAACTCCGCCAATCTGGTATAGGTCTTCGCCGTCATCTCTGGTGTGTAAATGTCATCACTACCACGCTCCATTAGGTCAATTCCTGCGATTTGCTTACGAATTGCATCCGATCGCAGATAGATGGCATCTTGCTCAGAGGCAATTTTTCTTGCCGTTGTGCTTTTACCAGAACCCGACACACCCGACATGATGATCACCTTGCCCTGTTTGGGTTGCGTATATTCCCAAGCCAGTTTGTAATATGCCGAAGCTTCCGTTTGAGCATTAGTTTTGACATCCGCAGGAATATTCGGATCATCAAGTAAGAAGGAAGTCACTTTAGCGCGAATATAGGCACGCATACTGCAATGGAGTGGTAACAGTACGGCTCCTTCATAATCACCTGTGCGCTCTAGATAAGTATTCAGAAAGATATTTGCGAGATCCCTACGACCGCGAAATTGTAAATCCATTAATAGAAATGCGGCATCGTACAGCACATCGCTATTACGGAATGGCTCATTAAATTCGATACAGTCAAAAATCTGGATTTGATCTTGATAAAGACAAATATTTTTTAGATGGACATCGCCATGACACTCGCGGACTTTGCCCTTAGCAATGCGATCTCTAAACACCGATGCATTCTCCGCAAAGAATTTCTCCGTATAGGCACGGGTTTGAGCAAGCTGTTCTTCAGTCTGAGCAATGCCCACATATTTTTCTGTAGATGCGTAGTTGTCATTGGCTACGGCGCGTACAGCTTCGGCAGTTCCGAAAGTATTGATATGGTCATTGGTTAGAGCCTGTTGATGGAATGCCGCTAACTGTTCCCCTATCTGCTTTACATGGTCAGCCGTCAATCTTCCCGATGCAAATACCTCGATTAACAAATCCTCTTGTGAGAACTCTGGCATGGCGATCGCATATTCCACAGGCGTACCTGCACCAGTCTGATCAAAATGATAATTTCCATCGGTTTCCACAATTGGCAAAACTGAGAGATAAAGCTCAGGCGCAAGGCGGCGATTGAGGCGCAGTTCTTCCTCACAAAAATGTTTACGCTTCTCTAAAGTAGAAAAATCTAAAAATCCAAAATTCATTGGTTTCTTGACTTTGTATGCGAACTTTCCTGTTAATAGCACAAAGGAAATATGAGTTTGTAAAAGCTGAATTGGCTCGGTGACAGGATGATCATAAAATTCAGGCAAGAGCATCTGCTCAATGATTGGCGGTAATGACATGGTAATTCGTAATTGGTAAGTAGCTTTTGCCGCCTGCTACGCAGGCTGCAAAAGCCTCTAGTTTTTATCAGACTAACCCACTTTGCGCTCAGTCACTAGAGTCAGGCTAGTCCATCCCCCTTTATTGTCATAGCTGCGAATCATTTTTTGATGTAGATTTGTCTCTAGTAGCCATGATATCGATAGACGAAAGGGTTTATTAGAGGCGATCGCTAAAGGACAGGTCATCGAAGCTCCATCAGGCAAAAATAGCGTTTGGCTGGGAAAAGTATCCTGATCGAAAGTTGAATCAAATTTTAGAATCTGGGAATTGCATGGATCGATCTGAGCAGTGGAAGTGATTGTTTTTGTACCCAAGCCTGTTGGCATGGTTAAAGACATAATTGCGCGATCGCCATCTTTTTGCCATTCCGTAACCGTTGGTGTTACCTCTGGGGTGAGCCAATCAGGGGAGAGGGTAATCGCTTCACCTTCCCATTTACCGAGCAACGTCTCAAGGGTCAAGGGAGGACGTTCAGGGGTGGCGCTATTGGGTAAATGTTCACGAATGAGGGTAAAGCGATCAAGTTGACTAGCTCTATCATAGAGAGTAACTATGCGTAAACGGCGATCGCCATAAATCAGACCTAACTCTGCACCAAATTCTGTAAATGGTGAGAATTGAATTGCCCCTTGAGAAAAAGCGCCGTTCTCAAATAGAATTATGCTCTTGTTGAGTGAACGGTATTCTAAAACTAAGTCCTGTGGCTGCCCATCATAAAATCGGCGCACAACCTGCCGCATGGTGAGATGATCTTCTTTAAGTTCTAAACTTGTCTCACTCGGAATATCTTCTAATATCTCGCCTTTAGAGGATAATCGCGTAAATGAACCCTGCCAACAGCCAAGGTTTTGTAATAAACATTCCCATTGCGATCGCATAATTAGATACCTACCTACTTACTATAGAAATCATGTTAATGTCATGATTTATTCGCGTTTCCAGTGATTTATCGCAGCAAGAACGTAGGGGCTTAGCATTTGCGCCACAATTTTAAAACCCATCACAGAAATCTCGATCCGCGAATGCTAAGCCCTCTGTGCTTTTACAGACAATTTGTCCTTGCGTTGCGAGTTTTTGGACAGAGCATTCCCAAAGGAAGATTATCTAAAAACTTATAGATTGTGGCAGGAATGCTCTGTCCCTACAGTTCTATTCTAGGAGGCGCGAATAAATAATGACGCTAACGGCATTGCGGTAAAGGCGCGATCGCACAAAGATTTTTCTGACATAATTTTGAGCTGTAAATACCAAAAATAATCATAGTTGAAGTAGGCTTGGAAAGTTTACTTTAACCACATTTTTTGTGCTATACAGGAGATGGCTTACAAGGTTTTCACGGCTAAATTACGCGAATATTTCGGGAAATTATGGTGGCGAAATACTTTAATCCTTATACTGATTTTGGCTTTAAGAAACTGTTCGGCGAAGAAGGCAGTAAAGATTTGCTCATCGATTTTCTCAATCAACTTTTACCGATACATCATCAAATTCAACAATTAACATTTAAAAATTCTGAAAATCTCTCCGACACCATATCGGAACGTAAAGCTATTTTTGATATTTACTGCGAAAGTAAAACTGGTGATAAGTTTATTGTGGAAATGCAAAAAGCGAAAATCAAGCATTTCAAAGATCGAGCCTTATTCTATTCCACATTCCCAATTCGAGAACAGTCGGAAAAAGGAGATTGGAATTTTTATTTATTACCAATCTATTTTATTGCCATATTAGATTTTGAGTACGATGAACATACCACACCCAAGTTTAGGCGCGATGTATGCCTCAAAGACCAAGATGGAGATATATTCTTCGATAAGTTAAATTTTAAGTTTTTACAAATGCCGCTATTCAATAAACAAGAGAATGAACTAGTAACTCACTTCGATAAATGGCTGTATTTTTTAAAGAACCTAGAAAGTTTTAATCACATACCCGCAATACTCAATGAACCAATCTTTCAAAAAGGATTTGAAATCGCCGAAATATCGCACTTAGATCTAGAGCAGTATGAACAATATAAAAAGAGTTTAGTCCAGTATTTAGAAGTGAAAAATGTATTTGATACAGCCTTTGAAGAAGGTGAAAAGGTCGGTATTGAGAAGGGTATTGAGAAAGGTATTGAGAAAGTTGCCAAAGCATTGAAAGAGCAAAATGTAGCCATAGAAATCATTGCCGAATCAACTGGTTTATCATATGAAGTTATTAGTAGGATTTAAGTCAAGCCCTATAAACACAAACTTGTAGGGGTTGAGCATTTGCGCCACTATTTTTATACTCCCCACAATCATCTTGAAATGCAAATGCTCAACCCTTTGTGCTTTCATCGATAACTTGTCCCTGCGTTGCGAGGTTTGGGCAAAGCATTGCCAAATCAAAATTATCTGAAAATTTATAGGTTTTCGGGGCAATGCTTTGCCCCTACAGAAGGATTGTCTGATGCGCTAATAATTTATCACACTAACGTTATTCTCCTAAGTCATCCTGAATTTTTGCTAGGAGTTCTTCGCAGTCTTTGACTAAAGGAATGCCAAGTTCTTGGGAGAGGGTGAGGGCGGCTTGGCAATGGGTGAGGGCGAGTTGGGGTTGATTGGTTTGATAGGCGATCGCTGCAAGCGCTTTGAAACTATGGGCTATTAAAGGTTTAAGGTTAATCTCTTGGGAAATAACTAAGGATGCTTGAATTTTGGTTTCTGCTTCGCTGTAGTTTTCCAGTTCGATCAATGCCTCCCCTATAGAACCCATTTGATATCTTAAGAAGTAGCGGCAAGACGCTTAAGCATAAGCCTGATAAAGCATAACTTGAGTCTAGCATTGGCATTGACCAGAGTTCTGTCAAAGTTTTTAACAAGGCTTTTACATCTCTCCACCCAAGCATTGCTTCTTTCCACAATCCAACGCATAGGAATAACAACGAAACCAGATATTCCTTGAGATTTCTTTTCATGCTTAGACATTTTCGGTGCAACCTTAAACCTAATCTTGGTCATAATCTGAGAGTAAATCTTTTCTAATTCTTTAGTTAAATATTCAGGATTGTAGCCGTGATCTACCATGACTGTGATCTTAGGAATGTTGACGGGTTTGGCTTTGAAGTAATCTATGTTTGCCTCAAACATCTCAATCAAGCCCATGTCATCAGACACACTAGCTTTGGTGCAATGAGTAAAGAAAGGAAAACCAAGCGAATCAATACCCAAATGTCGTTTGATGCCGTTAGTAGCTTTGTAGAAGCAGAAACCTTTGGAATCAACACTTGCATTACAAGTATTTTTTGTAGCTTGTGAATCAACAATAATTAAGGTTGTCCACTTAGGCTTTTTTTTTACTTGTTCTCTTGTCTGCGCGTGTAATTGTTCGCTAATTGTATCTAGGACTCTTGCTTCGCGCCATTGCTTGTAGTACCAATACACTGTGGAGTAAGGCGGTAGATCTTTGGGTAAGTCTGCCCAATTGCATCCATTCTTCAGTTGGTAGAATATTCCATTGAGTATTTCGCGTTTTGTCCATTCTGGTGGTCTTGTCTTCTTTTTCTTTGGTAATAGAGGTTCTATGATCTCCCACTCTTTATCGCTTAAGTCTGTTGTATATCCCATCTTTTAGCCGTTTTTACTTTATTATAAGATATCAAATGGGTTCTATATTATGTAAAGAAATTGCCACCCCACTCCGATTGCCCATTTCTTCTTCGATTTCGAGAGATTGCTGTTGATAGGACATCGCTTTTGCATACTGCCCCAAGGAATCATAACAAATGCCTAAATTGCCTAGAGAACCTGCCAACCCTTGCCGATAGCCGATTTCTTCATTGATGTCGCGTTGTTGCTGGAGATAGGTGATCGCTTTTTCATACTGCCCCAAGTTTCTATAACAAAGTCCTAAATTGCCTAGAGAACTTGCTACCCCTCGCCGATTGCCGATTTCTTTACTGATTTCGAGAGATTGCTGGTGATAGATGATCGCTTTTTCATACTGCCCCAAGGAATTGTAACAAAGTCCTAAATTGCCTAGAGATCCTGCCATCCCTTGCCGATTGCCCATTTCTTCTTCGATTTCGAGAGATTGCTGTTGATAGGTGATCGCTTTTTTATACTGCCCCAAGGAATAATAACAATTGCCTAAACCACCTAGAGGATTTGCTATCCGCCGCCGATCGCCGATTTCTTCACTGATTGCGAGAGATTGCTCGTAGAGGGCGATCGCTTTTTCATACTGACTCAAGCGATAGTAACAACCACCCAGACGGTTTAACGATTTGCAATGACAATCTTGTTCGCGTTGACTCCCCGCAAACACCTGCTTATATAACTGCGCGTTCTGACGATAAAACCCTTGTAAATTCAAAAAGTCATTAACCGATTTATTTTTCCCTTCTCCCCCTCTTTCCTCATCCAAAATATCGTAGGCTAACTGCCATTCTCCCAATTCCCCTGCATGGTAAAACCCCTCCAAATACGCCGTCAAATCCTCCAACGATTCCCAAGGTGGCGCAGGTAAATGTGCCAAAAAATAATCCAACGCAGCCTGATGCGCCGATCGCAACAACTCAGAATCCGCTTGCTGTTGCACCACCATCGAAATTAAAGGCAAAAACTGAAACCGTCGCGGGTTTCCCTTGAGCGGTTCGGGGGGAAACTCCTGCAATAACGACAAACAGGCTAAATCCCGTAACTCTGCATCCGTTACCTCGGCTGTTAACCCCTGAGCTAACCCTAGATCAAAAATCCCTCGCAATACCGATAACCGCTTTAAAATATCCCCTAACTTTGCCGATAATCGCGCCAAACTCGCCGCTACCACTTCCTTGACACAGGTTTCCGTAACACGACGGTGATAACCCTTTACCGTAAACAAATCTAAGCCCAAATTTTCCGCCTCTGTCACACAAATCCCTTTCCCCAACTCCTTCCGCATCCAACTCGATACCAGTTGCATCAAGAGAGGATGCCGATCCATGCGGTTGACAAAATTGGCTAATTCCTGCTGCGTTCCCGTTAATCCATAGTCTTCCGTCACCAAACGCATCGCATCGGCTTCTGCTAACCCCTTTAGGGCTAACCAATAACAACGCGGCTGCAAATTGGCGCTAAACACTGGCTGTTCCCGACTGGTGAGCAGTAGCTTACTGTTACTCCCATTCCCTAACCATTGACTCAAAAATTGAGCATGAACCGTCTTCCCTTCTGCTGGTATTACCGCTTCCATATTGTCCAACACCAACAAATAAGGCTCAGCGATTAACCCTTCGACGATCTGCCCAATTAACGTCTCCTCGTTCCATTTTTCATCATAATCTCGTCCTAACTGCTCCAATAACCAGCGCCCAAATTGCGCCAAGGGATAAGGCTGAATAAAACTAACCCACAACACCCGCCAATCAGGGGTTAACTGCTCTTTGAACTTCACCGCTAAAGCCGATTTACCATAGCCTCCTGCGGCGGTGATCCCGATTAAGCGTACTTTGTCATTGCTTAGGGCAGTTTGGAGTTCCTTGATTTCATCCTGTCGTCCCTGCCATTCATCCACAGGCGGCGGTGTCGTATTCAGAGTTGCGGCGATCGCCACAGTTTGAGAAGTTTGACGAGACTTAGCGGGATTCCATTCATTGGGATCAACAATCTCCGTGACCTCTAAACCCAAAGCAGCACAAATCGCTAGGACGTAATCTCGATCAATGCCTTTACCATCAAAAAATCGTCTTACGGTTCTCGGATCGACTGAAGCTTGAGCATTCTGAGAAATGCGATCGGCAATACCTTCAAAGGTCAAACGAGTTCCATCCGCTTCGCCAGCCGCCTTAACCTCACGAAGTTTTTGCAGTCCCGCAACCGTTGCGGCGATCCCTCTAGTGCGCTGTGTAGGCATGACTCAACCAAGTTTTGCTGACAGTGTTGATTTAGTTTAACTCAATTCTAAAGAGGACAGAAAAGGCAGTTAAGAAAATTTTGCTATCTGCCTTAACCCGTCTGGAGGTTTCATGTCATTTTTTCGATGATGGCATTGTCAACTTTATAGAGAACTTCCCCATGACTCCCTTACAACGATTTCTTAAGTTCGTAATCATTGCCAACCTCTTGTTATTCCCGCCAACACAGAGACGAGCTTTCTTCCAACGATTTCTTAAGCTCGTAATCATTGCCAACACATTACTGCATCTTTTCTCCTCCATCGGTTTAAAACTCGATTTAGCCCATTCTTTTAAAGAATCTCCTCTTGTACCACCTAGTCAAACCTGCACCAAGCAACCCTAACTAGAAAGATCGCCGACTTTTTTAGGTAAGCAAAGACAGCTTGCAAATTTACAAAAAGTCGGCGATCTTAACCTTTACTTTTTAACTTTTCCTATGCCTACCTACTTAGATTGTTTTAATGGAATCTCAATCGTAAATTCTGTACCCTTATCAACTTCCGAAGTAAAAGATAACTTACCACCATGATTTTCGGTGATAATTTGGTAGGCGATCGATAGACCTAAACCTGTTCCCTTGCCTACTGGCTTAGTAGTAAAAAACAGGTCAAATAAGCGATGATGTAATTCTTTAGGGATACCTTTGCCACTATCAGAAATTCTCACAACTAAGCGATCGCCTATAGTAACTTCAGTCTGAATCAGAATTTTAGAAACTTTCCCATCTTTTCTAATCCATTGAGGCTGATCGTTAACTAACTGCCAAGTTCCATTTGCTACAGCTTCTTCTTCTAGAACATCGATCGCATTGGTGAGTAGATTCATAAACACTTGATTTATCTGTCCCGCATGACATTCTACTTGAGGTAGCTCCCCATACACTTTCTCAATTTCAATTTCAGGACGATTAGAATTAGACTTAAGCCGATTTTGCAAAATCATTAAAGTGCTGTCAATTCCTTCATGAATATCGACATACTTGCATCCTGCTTCATCACTGCGCGAAAAGTTATTCAGAGATTGCACAATTTTTTGAATCCGTTCTGCACCAAGACGGATTGAACCAACGAGCTTCACAAAATCCTTAGCAAGAAAATCAATATCACTCTCTTCTAGCTTTTGTTGTACCGCCTCGACAGGATTGGGATAATGAGTCCGATAGACTTCCACAAGCTCTAATAACTCTTTTGTATAAGTATCAGCATAGGAGAGATTTCCATAGATAAAATTCACAGGATTATTAATTTCGTGAGCGATCCCTGCCACTAGTTGCCCCAGTCCAGACATTTTTTCTGCCTGAATTAGTTGTGATTGTGTGTTTTTAAGCTCTTGCAATGCTTGTTCTAGCTGTTCTGCCTGTAGACGATATTTCTCTTCAGAGGCTCGGATGAGAGATTCAGCAGCAAGGCGCTTTGTAATATCACGTAAACTCCACACGCGACCTGCATAGCTATTCAAAATATTTTGTGGTTGCGAATAACATTCCAGAGTTCTGCCATCATCTAATTCCACAATTTCAAAGCTATTTTGGTCATTACCTAGCTCTTTGCCAAAATTATAGAGATGCTTCGCAGAAGTGATTTTGGCAACGACATATTTAAGAATATCGACATCATGATGAGAGGTGAAAATGCGATCAGGAATCCGCCAAATATCCACAAATTTTTGGTTACAGATAATGATGTTGCCGATCGCATCTAGTACTAAAATTCCATCCGCAGTTGCCTCAAGGGTTGCCCCTAATGCCGCAAAACTTTTATTAATTTCTTCCTCAGCAGCTTTGCGATCGCGAAGATTAGTACAAACGTAAGTTGTACCAACGACTTCCCCCGATGGACTTTTAACAGGATTTACTCGCAAAGAAATGGGAATATGCTGCTTGTCGCGATCGCGCATTTCCAGTTCACTCGACCAAGTACCACCATGCATAACTGCGGCATGAATCACTTGAGCAGTTTGTCTATCTGCAAATAAAGACTGAAAACCTGTCGTTTTTTGTAAATCCGATAAACTATAGGCAAACAAATCGTTAAAAGCAAGATTGATATAAATTGGTTGCCCTGTATTGTCGGTAATACAGATGGCATCATTAGCACTTTCAATCGCTGTACCAATTTTAGTAAAAGCATCTTCTAGATATTGGCGCTCAGCGATTTCTTCGTCTAACTGACTCTGGAGTATTTGGGATTGAGTATTAGAAATAGCATGACTTGCGACAATGATGCCACCAGCCGAACCATCATCGCTATACCAAGGCTGGACATCCCATTGAAAGATTTGTGTAGCCTTACCCCGTATGGCAATCTCAATCTCAGTTGAGTAATGCATTTGTCCACCACTGAGACAGCGTTCTAAGCCTTGTTTCTGAGCGATCGCCTGTGGTAAAAAGTCATAAAGATTTGTGCCAATCAACTTCAGGCGAGGGATTCCGAGCATCTTCACCCAAGGCTGACTCACTAGGATGTAATGTAAATCGCGATCAAACATCGCGATCGGGACAGGACAAAACTCAACAAACCACCGCAGATATTTTTCTGCGTGGTTAGCACGGTTTAAAATTGATTCCCACTGGGCTTTTGGATTAGCTCTTGCCATCCTAACCTTACTATTTTCAGAGTTTTGTCTTTAAAATTGTAGCGGTTTACAAAATTTTAGAGTGTGTCATCTGAACCATAATTAGAACAAAAATGAATCATCACGTCTATATAGCGCTTTTCACAATCCCATACTTCACTAGACTGTGAAAAGCTATATAATTACCTCTTTATAAGCGGCAATAGCATCAATTGGGTAAAGATGATGGGTTACGCGATCACTAACCCATCCTACATTTAATTCCAACAACCTACTTAGCACTACCCAAAATATAAATCTGAAGCGTACAAAGGAATAGGAGATGTTGTTTAAAAAGTTTATAAATCGTTCATCACAAAAGCAAACTTTCAATGTAATGCTACTGACAGCAACCATTACACCTCCTGCTGGTGTCCCTCTTTTAGCAAGATATGATCCCAAAACTCGATTGCAGGATTATGAGGAAGCACTTCAGTTTTATCTTCAATTTATCAATAAGGGTATTGATGCGATCGTATTTGCTGAAAACTCCAATTCAGATATATCCACCTTGCAAAATATTGTTGATCAAGCAGGACTGCAAGACCAAGTAGAGTTTTTAGTATTTGATGGACTAGATTATCCAGCCAGTTATGGTCGAGCTTATGGAGAATTTAAACTGATTGATTATGCTATGGCTCATTCCCAAACTATTAGCCAGCATCAAGAGAACCTGTTAGTTTGGAAAATAACTGGAAGATATATCATTAAAAACTTTGCCAAAATTTTATCCCGTAAACCCAAAAACATTGATCTATACGTTAATTCTCGCAAAATTCCCAAACCCTGGGCAGATATGTATCTATTGGTATGGACGTTAAAAGCTTATGAAACTTTCTTGGTAAAAATTCGCAACGAAATGATTGCCGAACCTACTTTGCAATTTCAACCTGAGCAGGCTTTTAGCAAATTATTAGAACAACCTTTAGTCCATCTAAAGATCAAAAAAAGATTTAATGTTACTCCCTTAATTGATGGAGCCAGAGGTTCAGATAATCAGAATTATTCTAAAGGTAAAAATTTACGAAAATACTATATTCGGAGTATCGCCAGTAAACTTTTACCTTGGTTATGGATTTAATATATTGCCTCTTCATAAGCAGCAATAGTATTTAAGGTCATGGTTTCCAACGTAAATTTTTGGTCAGATGATGCAATAGCATTTGCACTCATACGCGATCGCAAATCAGGATTTGTAGCTAGATTTAGTAACTTAGATGCAAGCGACTCTAGATCATTAAAAGGAATAATGAAACCATTGCTACCATCCTCGATTTGATCATAAGCTCCAGCCGCAGGTGTACGAATTGGCACAACTCCACAAGCCATTGACTCCACAATAACTAAGCCAAATCCTTCAGCTTGACTTGGCAAAACAATAACATCTGAAGCCCAGTAAACATCACGAGGTTCGTTGACATATCCTAAAAATAAAAATCTATTGGCAGTATTGTTATTGTCTAATGCATATTGTTCTATTTCTTGCCTTTGGTCACCAGAACCCGCAAACATACATTTAAACAAATAATTTTGGTGCTGATCAGAAATTTTATTAACTGCGTCAATTAACAGTTTATGACCTTTATCCCATTGCATTCTACCCACCAAAGTGATCACAAAATCTTTGGCAGATAAACCAAATCTATCTCTTGCTTTTTGTCTTTCTTCATCTTGGGGAGAACGAAAATAGGTAGAATCAATACCATTGAAAATTTTCTTGATTTTATGATTAGCAATACCAATATCTTGAATTAGCCATTGTTCAATATCTGAAGAAATAGCAATAAAAAACTGAGGAGAAAAAACCTTGAGATAGTTTCGTAAAAATGATTTTCTAAGTATCATTTTTGGGTCTTCTAAAGATTTTTCTAAATGGATAGACTTTAGAAGATGAAATGTGGCAACACATTTAATACCTGTAATTATTTTAAAAAGCATTACCGAAAAAAGCATGGAATAACCATGAGCATGAAAAACTTGGATTCCATATTTTCTAATTGCCTTTAATATTTTTGATATACTTGCCAAAGTTGGGAATATGCGATTCACAGTATCAAAGATTATCCATTCTTCTGATAATGATTTTAATGACTCAAAACGTTTTACTGAAGAATCATCAAAACTCACTTTACCTGTTATCAAAACTACTTTCCAACCAGAATTTTTTAACCCGCGTATTAGAGTTTCACAATGTGAGGCAATTCCATCATTACAGTCAACTCGATTGAGCAGAAACCCTACAGTTTTATGTATTTTCACACGATTGTCCATTTCAATTTATCTTGAAATCCAATTATATGGTTTAGTTGTTATATAAAAGTCTAAATTATGAATCTTAAAGAACCATTACAACCAATAAATGTAAAGAGAAAACCACAAAATACAGAAGCATGGTTTGTAATTGGCTTATTTGTTTTTTTTACGATTGTTTTACTGGTTGCTGGAGCGATCGGCAGTAAAGTATTAGGAATTGTATTTCCTTTAGGAGCTTTTGTTGTTAGTTGGTTTCTCTATTTTCGTTATCCATTTTTATATATTGGATTTGTATGGTGGCTAACATTTTTAACTCCTTTTGTGAGACGTTTAGCTGACTTTAGAGTAGGTGTATTTCTTGATTCTAGTACTATTTTACTTGCCCCTCCTTTAGCTACACTCATTGTAGGACATACAATGTACTTCAATTTGCCCAAGTCCAGACAGCAAGGCACAGTTCCTTTTGTCTTAGCATCAGCAAGTGTGATCTATGGTTATTTTATAGGATTATTGAATCCGTCAGCTACATTTATTAAAGCGACGCTGAGTTTTTTAGGATGGATTACGCCGATCATGTTTGGATATCATTTATATGTTAATTGGCGAAGATATCCTGAGTATAGCCAAGTAATTCAAAAAATATTTTTATGGGGAAGTTTAATTGTTGGTATCTATGGAATCTATCAATATGTAGTTGCTCCTGAGTGGGATAAACTATGGCTAGTAGGATCTGGGATGGATAGTAGTGCGGGAAGCCCTGTCCCCTACGGAATGCGAGTATGGAGTACGTTAAATTCTCCAGGTCCCTTTGCTGACATGATGGCAACGTCTTTGTTAGTACTATTTAGTTGCAAAAGCCCACTGGTTGCGCCAGCAGCAGTAGTAGGAGCATTGTCATTTTTATTTAGTGCAGTTCGTACTGGCTGGCTAGGTTGGGTAGGAGGGATGATATTTTTTATCTCCTCTTTGAGGGCTAAGCAGCAAATGCGCTTAATTGTAGTACTTCTAATTGTATTTTTACTAGTTACTCCTTTAGCTACGATTGAGCCTTTTGCAACAAATATTACAACAAGGATTAACACATTAGGAAATATCCAAAATGACAATAGCGCTCAAGTTAGACAAGGAATTTATCAACGTTTTTTTAATAATGACATTTACAACCTTTTGGGTGATGGGCTAGGGGTAAATGGAACTGTAGATGCGGGTATTTTATCTCTTATTTTAGATTTAGGTTGGATTGGGACATTACCTTATTTAGGAAGTCTAGTATTAGGTGGTATTCTATTATTTAGAAATCTAGGTAAATACTCTGACTTGTTTATTAATGTTTCTTGTGCAGTATTAATTAAGTCGATCGCCTTTTTCATTGCTGCCCGTGCCACCGCAGGTATTCATGGAACGATAATTTGGATGTTTTTAAGTATGGGCTTAGCGGGACAACGTTATTTAAGTCATCAGCAAAGTATGAACACAGATATAACTAGACTATTAGAAGATAATCTTAAAAAAGATCAATAAATTCCAGATTTTTGTGGCGCGGCGTAGCCGCGCCACAAAAATCTGGAATTTATTGATCATGAAATATATATAAAAATAATTATGAGACTATGCATTATAACTTCTAGTGTTAAAAAAGGGGATGGACAAGCAAGAGTAAACTATGAAATTACTAAAGCTGCTATCCAAAAAGGTCATAGTGTTACATTAGTTGTTAGGCAACAGGTTGCTGATGATTTAAAAGATCATCAACTAATTAAATGTATTAATTTTTCTGTAGATAAGATACCAACTGATTTAATGCGTGAAGTTGTATTTACTCAACAGGTTAATCGTTGGTTAAAGTCTCATCATCATGAATTTGATATTGTGTTTGCCTGTGGAGCCGTAACCTCTCAACAAACTGATATTAATGCAGTCCATTTTGTCCATGCTTCTTGGTTGCGATCGCCTGCCCATACATCTCGTTTGCGTAAAGATATTTATGGTGCTTATCAGTGGCTATACACGGTCTTGAATTCCTACTGGGAAAAAATAGCTTTTCGGCAAGCAAAAGTTGTAGTAGCAGTATCTGAACGTGTCAAACAAGAGTTAATTACGATTGGTGTGCCATCTAGCAAAATTCAGGTGATTTTGAATGGTGTGGATGTAGATGAATTTGCGACTGCATTGGGCGATCGCCACAAGGTGGGACTACCTAAAGACGTAACCTTGGCTCTATTTGTAGGAGATATTCGTACTCCTAGAAAAAACTTAGATACGGTTTTAAAGGCTTTGGTGAAAGTGCCTGATTTACATCTCGCAGTTGTAGGGGCGATCGCCAGAAGTCCCTATCCTGCATTAGCAGAGGATTTGGGATTAACTGAACGTGTGCATTTTCTAGGATATCGGCGTGATGTTGCAGAGATTATGAAGGCGGTAGATTTATTTGTTTTTCCATCTCGTTATGAAGCCTGTACTCTGGTTTTGTTAGAAGCAATGGCAACGGGAGTACCTGTGATTACTGCATTTACGACAGGTGGGGCGGAGATTGTTACGTCTGAATGTGGATTTGTGCTATCTGACACAGAGGATGTGGCGGCTTTAGCTGAGGCAATGACTAAATTAACTAGCGATCGCCTTCTCAGAGAGAAAATGGGACAGGCTGCAAGGGCGATCGCTGAGCAGCATAGCTGGAAAAGTAAAGCTGAGCGTTATGTCGATCTCTTTGAAGAGTTATATCAAGAAAAAAGTTAAACTTCCATGAAAATATCTGTTGTTATTCCCACTTATCGGCGATCGCAGGATTTAGTACGTTGTTTGACGGCATTAAAAAAGCAAATCCGTCCAGTTGATGAACTATGGATTATTGTTCGTGATACTGACGAAGAAACTTGGAAGTTTTTAGAAGATTTTGAGCGCGAGTCCTTGCCCTTATTGACGGCAACGGTGACGGTGACAGGGGTAGTTGCGGCGATGAATGTAGGACTTGACTCCGCCACTGGTGATATTATCGCCTTTACCGATGATGATGCTGCACCACATCCTGATTGGCTACAAAGAATAGAAGCTTATTACTTAGGAGATGAAAAGGTTGGGGGAGTTGGCGGTCGGGATTGGGTCTATCATGGCACGGAGCTAGAGGATGGGGCGCAACCTGTAGTCGGTAAGCTGCAATGGTTTGGACGCTTGATTGGCAATCATCATATTGGTATTGGTGCAGGTCGCGAAGTGGATGTATTGAAGGGCGTAAATATGAGCTTTCGGCAAAAAGCGATCGCTGATTTACGGTTTGACCACCGAATGCGTGGTACTGGGGCGCAAGTACATTTTGAAGTAGTTTTTTGCTTAGCTTTAAGACAACGGGGCTGGAACCTAATTTATGACCCTCGCATCGGTGTCGATCATTTTCGTGGCGATCGCTTTGATGAAGATCAGCGTGATAGGTTTAACCCGCTTGCCTTGCAAAATGCGGTACATAATGAAACCCTAGCTATATTAGAATATTTATCACCTCTACAGCGTTTAGTATTTGCCAATTGGGCGATCGCGATCGGCACAAGAGATGCGCGAGGTTTACTGCAATGGTTGAGATTTTTACCTAAGGAAGGTAAGTTGTCGGGTCAAAAATTATGGGCTAGCTGGCTGGGACGTTGGGAAGGGTGGCAAACTTACAGACTCAAATAATAGTGTTGAGTGGCTTTGCCACTCAACACTATTATTTGCGCCGTATCTAGAAAGACCGAAAGTATGGATAGCCTTTTGGGGTTCCCAATTCTTTTTCTAGCTCAAAATTAATAATTCCCCAACTTGGTTCTTGTTCTTCGGGAGGACTAAATTCTACATTCAATCCTGATAACCTTTGTCCATTACCCATAGGTGTAGTTTCGAGATAGGGTTTAACTAGATCAATATAGCGATGGGCGATCGTGACTTTAATCGCTCGATACCCCTGAGTATAGAGGCGATCTATACTTTCGTGAATTTCAAAACGAATACCGTCGGGATGCGTATGTTGTCGATACCATTCACCATTCCATAGCCGCCATTGGCGATCGGACTGTAAATGCACTAAATCTTTGCAGTTAGGCTGCACTTCAAAAGCGCCGTGACGGGGACAAAGATAGGTGTCAGTCAAAATCAAGGCAGGAATAATTTGCCGACAATGGGGACATTTAATTTCAGAACCAAAGATCGGGTATTGCTGCACTGATGTAACCATCCTGATGATTTATATAAAAGTTATATAGCTGTCACAAAGAGAGAGTTGCGCTGCAAAGCAGCACAACTCTCTCTTTGGTTTTGATATTGACCTAGCATCGCTGTTGATAGCTATAGATATTAGCTAAAATTTTAACACGCCATTTTTTGTAAGTAGCTGGGCGCAATTAAATATAAAACTCCAAAACCTGTGGCGCACGCTGCGCGTGCGCCACAGGTTTTGGCTCTGGTTAACTGCTAAAGTCCAAAGAGAGAGGCGGCGCGAAGCGCCGCCTTTCTCTTTGACGTTTATTGCTGAATAAAATTACACCAGTCTTCCATACCCACACCTGTTTTTGAAGAGACTTCTAGGATTTTAGCTTGAGGGGCAATTTGGTGGATGTTATATAAAGCTAGCTCACGATTAAACTCGACGACTTCAGCAAGATCGATTTTGCTGATTAACACAATATCCGCAGTTTTAAACATTACGGGATATTTGAGAGGTTTATCTTCACCTTCGGTCACAGAAAAAAGAATGACACGCAAGCTTTCGCCGAGGTCATAAGCCGCAGGACAAACTAGATTGCCAACATTCTCGATCGCTAATAACTTCACACCATCAAGGTGCATTTGTTGTAAGGCTTTAGCAATCATTTCTGCTTCTAGATGACAAACAGAACCTGTGGTAATTTGGATTACCTCTGCGCCCGATCGCCTTAATCTTTGAGCATCATTATCGGTTGCCAAATCGCCCACAATTACGGCTGAGGGTAAGCGATCGCGCAGTTCTGTCATCGTACGTTCTAATAGAGCCGTTTTACCTGCTCCGGGGGAAGACAGCACATTTAAAACCTTCAGTCCCTTTGCCATGAAGTAACCGCGATTGCGCTCGGCAAGGCGATCATTTTGCGACAGAATGGACTGAGTAACCGAAATCGTGCGGCGATCGCTATCTAAATGAAGATGTTCATGATCGTGAGCATGGGCATGATCGTGGGGATGGGCATGATCGTGGGGATGATCATGGGTATGGATTTTGACCATTCCTTCAGGAATATCGCCACAGCCGCAATCTTGACACATATTAGGAAACCTCCAAAGAGACTAATTGCAACTCTCGACCTTGGCGAATCTCATGGGTGAGGCGATCGCAACGAGGACAAACATATACCCAATCATGGGGAATAAATTCTGCATGACAGCGAGGACAGTAGCAGATCGCCTTAACCCACTCTATCTCTAACTTCGCATCAGCAGCGATAGTTCCTTCTGTGCAAGCATCAAAGGCAAACTGTAAGGCTTCAGGCACAACTCCTGCGATCGCGCCGATTCGCAAATTTAGTTGATGGATATGATTAGCACCTTGAGACTGGGCATTGTCAAAGGCAATGTCTAGCATTGATTGGATGATACTAACTTCGTGCATAGGTTTTTGAGGAAATCGACAGCTTGCTCAATACTTTTGCGTGTCACGACGGATAGTTGTTCGCCAAATTCCCAATTCACCGCAGGCAGCAATAGCGAATATGCCACAGGCACTTCGCCATATACCTGTTGTGCCAACAAAAGTAACGATTTTGGATCGGAGATATGTCCAAGTTCTGCTAATGGGAATGGTGCAGGCACGATTTGTTTTGATACTGCGATGCGTTGCACTTGGACGATGGAGTCTGATTTTTTGCGCTTACTTACTAAATCATGACCATTCACACAGGCATCAATAAAGATTGCTAACTCTGACTGGGCAATCGGTTCTGCGAGTTCGGGAGTCAGTTGGTGTACAGTTAGCGATCGCACATAGGGCAGTTCCCAACTAGCCACAATATCCGACACTCGACATCCTGCCCCGTCATCACTTCTAAGGGAATTGCCATAGCCAATCACTAGAATTGATCCAAAATTAGAAGTAGCCAATTTTTTAATTTTTGCAATATTCAAGTATTTGATATGTCTATCTTCTCTCTATTAGCTCCAACTAGCCAATTTCTTTCAGTAAAATTAACAAACAGATACCAAAATTCTCAATTTTTGTGGCGCGGCAAAGCCGCGCCACAAAAATTGAGTTTACTGCGCGTCCTATCTAAAAAGCCAAAAGCCTGTGGCGCACGTGCAGCGTGCGCCACAGGCTTTTGGTTTTGCGCTTAGTTACTTAATCCCATTTACATAGTTGCGATGGAGGTGTAAGCAGAGGTTTATCGTATTGATGAAATCCTGTGATATCTAACGCGGCATGATTAAACAAAATCCATTCACTACGTCCGCCGCGATCCACCGCAGTCCGAATCACTCTGCCATTTTTTAGGCTCAGATGCCCTTCCTCATCCCACTTAAATTCACTAGTCGGAATACTAATCCATTGGCGACCACCCCAAGATACAGCTAGGGCTTGTCCTGTAATGAAACTGCCCTTAGTTTTACCACGTACACAGATCAAATCATCTGTATGGGGATAGGCATAATATCCATCAACGCGATCGCCGCTTTTGGCAAAATTAAAACAAACTCCCGCACCAGCACGCCAATCACGGGGTTGTGGCTGACTACAAAATTGATAATTTCCATCGGCTAAAGTGGCGATCGCATTTTGAGCTTGAGCATCATCACTATGAATTAACACACCTGTGGAGATAGCTACCAAAATTACGCCACAGAACTTGAGGAGATTGTTCTTAGCAAACACAACTGCATCACCTCCCAAATATAGGAAGTCGCTTATAGGCTAGGGAGGTAAAGGAGTTTTTATCCACCTTTGGCGGAGAAAAACTCCTCTGTACCTTGCTTGAAAAGCGCTATATCTCTATTTTATGCCTTTTCCAAAATAATCAGAGAATGTACACATCTCTTAGGGTTGTGCGATTTAATAATTTTGTGGCGCGGCGAAGCCGCGCCACAAAATTATTAAATCGCCTCGGTAAAAATATGTCCCTAGAACAAATATCCTGCCCGATCGCTTTCCAGCAATATCCCCAAATTCTTTTGGCTCATGGTGGTGGTGGTCGGTTAACGCATCAACTCATTTCTGAGATATTTGCTCCTGCTTTTGGCATGGGCGATCGCGCTCAGCAGGATGCAGCGACTTTTTCATTGTCAGCAAAAAAAATAGCTTTCACGACAGATTCCTATGTAGTAAAGCCACTCTTTTTTGCGGGGGGAGATATTGGTGCTTTGGCGGTAAATGGAACTGTGAATGATCTAGCGATGATGGGGGCAAAACCACTGTATTTGAGTGCAGGTTTCATTTTAGAAGAGGGCTTACCAATGGATACGCTGTGGCGCGTGGTGCAATCGATGCGTCAGGCTGCCGAGATTACAGGAGTACAGATCGTCACGGGTGACACGAAGGTAGTCGATCGCGGTAAAGGGGATGGCATTTTTATTAATACATCGGGCATTGGGGCGATCGCGACAGATTTAGAAATTACACCGCATTCGATTTGTGAAGGAGATGTAATTCTGTTAAATGGGGATATCGGTCGTCATGGCATTGCAATTATGGCGGCAAGAGAAGGTTTGGAATTTGAGACAGAGATTCAAAGCGATTGTATGGCTTTAGCGGATCTAGTGATGGCTTTGCTAGATGGTGGTGTGGAAATTCATGCGATGCGCGATTTAACTCGTGGTGGTTTGGCAACATCGCTAAATGAATTAGCAAGTACTGCCCATGTCCATATCGCCTTAGAAGAAACAGCGATCGCTGTTCAAGAAGATGTCAGAGCAGTCTGTGAAATTTTAGGACTTGATCCTCTCTATGTCGCCAACGAAGGTCGGTTTGTGACTTTTGTACCTGCATCACAGGCGGAAAAGGCGATCGCTATTGCTCACAATTTTCCTGAAGCAGGTGGACAGATGCGTGTAATCGGTCGAGTTAGCGATCGCGACAAATCCCTAGTATCTTTGCGGGGTCAGATTGGAGTTAGTCGGATTTTGAGTATGCTCAGTGGCGAACAGTTACCCCGCATTTGCTAAACCAAAGAGAGTGGCGGCGCGAAGCGCCGCCACTCTCTTTTATCTTAAAACGAACCCCAAGAGTTATTTTGAAAGTGTTGCTTTGCAACCCACATTCCGCTCGTAATGGAGGCCTAAAAATATTTACAACGAGACAATGAGGGTTTCAGCGATTTTCTGGAAAATTAATGATAATGACTCCTATTAGTACGTCATTATTGACAATATTAAGATAGTGTTATTTTTCTGACGAAAGCCCAAAATACTTACTGTATAAGGATTTGTTTTCTAAATATTTTTTTCAGTAAAATAAGAGCGGAATGTGGGTTGCAACACTTTCAAAATAACTCTTGGTTTGGGTTTGAGCGCTTTGCACTGTATGAAAATATTACAGTTAGATACAGATGCTTAATTGAGAGAAATTAATTTCCAAAGGAGGTAAAAATGATTACCACAAAAAACAAACAACCCTCGCCCTACTCAATTGATGCCATCAAGCATGATGCTTGTAATCTAGTTGAAGAAGGTTGCATCAATCGGTTACAACCCATTTATAAGCTCTGTCAATTTTATGGCGATCGCGATTGGGTATGCATCGAGTGTGAGTTGGAGCGCAATGACTTTTTTCTACGCGATCGGATTATTGACTTGCTAGATAGTCAAGAAATACGAGAAGACTAGTGATTAGCTAATTGAAAACAGGATAAAGCTTCTGCTGTCTTTACTTCAGGAAAATGCTTATAGAAGTAGCTGACGCTCACAAATACTTCAGGTCGTTCTAATAAAATTATTTTATCGATGCGTGTGGCGATCGCACTAGGCATTTGCAGAGGGGCGACAGGAGAGGCTAGCCAAACTTCTCGATAGGGCAGAGCTTTCATCGCAGCCGCAATTACGGCGATCGTTGCGCCCGTCGCAATCCCATCATCGACAAGAATAGCAGTTGCATCAGCAATCTCTAAATTAGGTCGGAAGTTTTGAAATGCACGCAGTAACCCTTCTGCTTTAGCACGAGCATTGTGGACAGCATGAGACCACTCGCTAGGTGTGCAGTAGTCCTTTCCCATATCCAACATATATCCGTCCGCCGTGATTGCACCTAAGGCAGTTTCAGGATTGAGGGGAAGTGCTATTTTTTTGGCGATCGCCACATCTAGAGGACAACCCAATTGCTGGGCGATCGGTGCAGCAACTAATATTCCTCCACGAGGGATACCATATACAATCGGATTTATCGGCTTTTCTTTAACAATTATTTCCGCTAATTGACAGCCAGCAGTATACCGATCTTCAAACAAACTCAGTACTTGTTGCATGGAGAGTAATACCTCCTCAAGAATAGACTTGGGTAAACCAAGTCGCAAATTCTTAATTATCTATTCACTTCCATTATATAGCGCCAAAACTATCGCCATAATGTTCTGTGCGTACACACAGAACATTATGGTGATAGTTGGTAAAAACTTAAGAATTTCGGCTTATTTCCTTAAAAACATTGCCGTCAGCGCCAATTAACTGCACCTGCATTGGCATCTGTCCATAGGCATGGGTAGAGCAACTTAAGCAAGGATCAAAATTGCGAATCCCTGCTTCTACTCGATTGAGGAAACCTTCCGATACATCGCCATTGTGAATGTAGTGCTTAGCAATCTGGGCAACGGTTTTATTCATCGCCAAGTTATTGTGACCTGTGGCAATAATCAAGTTTACTTTTTTAATCACACCATTTTCATCGACATGGTAATGATGGAACAATGTCCCGCGAGGAGCTTCACTGACACCGATCCCTTCAAGGGCATTGATCCCCGCTTGGGCGCGAGTATGGGACGACATCACATCAGGATCTTCCACGAGTTCGCCAATCTTCTCGACGGCAGCTAAAATCTCAATTAATCTTGCATAGTGATACAAGAAGGAAGATGTGGCAATCCTACCAGCGCGATCGCGAAATTCTTGTAACTCCTGATTAGCTTTGGGCGTGTCGATATATTCACAAACATTCAACCGCGCAAGGGGACCAACGCGATAAATACCATCGGGATAGCCAAGGGGTTTGTAATAGGGAAATTTTAGGTATGACCAAGGCTCAACCGCTTCACCGATATATTGTTGATAGTCATCTTCGCTGAGGTGATCAGCGACTATTTGCCCCTGACTATCGACAAAGCGAATATGTCCGCCGTAATGTTCCCATTCACCATTTTTGCCGACTAAGCTCATAAATAGCGAAGGGAAGTTGCCAAAAACATCTACTTCGGTTTTCAGTTCGTTTAAAAGATTTTTAAATAAAGCGATCGCATTTTCAATCGTGGCAAGAGATTCGGGTAGGCGATCGCGTATCCATGCCCGACCTTCTTCACTAAGAGGCGATCGGACACCACCCGCCACTGCCCAAGCCGTATGAATTTTCTTTGCGCCAAGGATTTCAATGATTTGCTGTCCAAATTGCCGTAAGCGGATACCACCTCGTGCCAAATCAGGATTTGCTGCCATTAATCCAAATACATTTCGTAATGCAGGATTGCTATCCCAACCGAGCAGAAAGTCGGGTGAACTGAGATGGAAGAATGAAAGGGCATGGGATTGGGTAATTTGCGCCAAATTCATCATTCGGCGCAGTTTCTCGCCCGCAGGAGGGATTTTTACTGCCAGCAATTTATCGCCTGTTTTCGCGGAGGCGAGTAAGTGACTGACAGGACAAATGCCACATATTCGCGAAGTGATTCCCGCCATTTCCCACATGGGACGACCTTCACAAAATTTCTCAAAGCCTCGATATTCCACTACATGAAAATGCGCGTCCGACACCTCGCCAAGATCATCTAGAAAGATCGAGATCTTGGCATGACCTTCAATGCGCGTGACGGGATCAATTACAACTGTTTTAGACATTGATTTATTTCTCCTTATTAGTTTAGTTTCTTTGGCATTGATAGAGAGAAATCTGGTCTTTTATCTCATTCTTGGATTCTTTACACCAAAGATTAAGATCGACTACATAGGTGTCTTTCCGAATTCTCTGTTGAGATTGTTGTTTGTTTTGTTCTGATTCTGCGACATCTTTGCTGGGAAAACCTGATATAGCCGTAACATACCAGTTTCCTTTTTTATAAAGACCTACGGACTGGTTTGGGAAAATCGTTTTTGCATTGCTAATCTCATAACTTGCTTCTGCAAAATTGTCATCACTACCAAAAACAATTGCCCATTTTGGTGTTTTTTTATCACCAGTGGCAACGATAGGGGCTGGTTGTTCTTGGATTTTTTGAGCAATTTCTTGAGACAATTTAATAACTTCAGTATCTGAACTTTTAGTATTTTGTATGGCAGAGACAACCGCTACTTGATTTTTTTTGTTTTCTCCAATTTCGCTTAGTCTTTGTAAGGCAATCTTACGCTGTTCGTTATCAAATTTACCAAAGCTTGTTGATCCTATAATCTTCGCTAGTAGGTTAGTACCTCCTTTTTCTGGAATAAGTGAAGCTAGTTCAATTACCAGCCTTCGATCTTCTGAATTACGAGATGATGAAATCGCCAAGAGTGCGCTTTCTGGAGCAGGTGGCTCTTTGGCTAGTTCAGGAAGAAATTGTTGAATAATTCCTAGCTCTTGGGATCTGATTTCACGCTGCTTTGATTCATATCCAATTACTGCGCCAATAGTTCCACTACTTAGAATAGTTGTCAAAATGGCAAATGTAGTTTGCCAAAGACTTTTTTTCTCAGGAGGGTTACTTTGAGGACTAAAGTTGTCATTGGTTGTAGAGGGAGAGAGCCTCTCTAATTGCTTGGATAATTCATGAATCTGTTTTTGTTGTGCCTCAAGCAAAACTTTGATATCTTCATCATTCATACATTTGTTTTACTATCTATCCAAACTTAATCATTTCACGACCTTCCATCACAGGCATTTCACCTTTTAGTAAAGGCGCGATCGCCGCTTTGATGCGATCCGCCGAAGGAGGACATCCCGGAATATACATATCCACTTTCACAACTTCGTGGACGGGCATTACCTTTTCCAAGAGTTCAGGCACAATTCCGGGAGCGTAGGGTAACTGTGGCGTGACATCACCGAGTTCCAGATAGCTGCGCCGTAACACCATATCCGCATTGTCGCTACCCATCATGTTTCGCATTGCAGGGACATTGGCAGTTACCGCACAGTCACCAAAGGAAATCAGGAACTTAGTTTGCTGACGGATTTTGTGAATTAGTTCCAGATTTTCTACGTTAGCGATCGCCCCTTCCACAAGGCAAACATCGACATTTTCGGGATATTCCTTAATATCGGCGATCGGGCTATGCACGATATCAGCATATTTCACCAGTTCAAATAGCCATTCGTCTAAGTCCAAAAAAGACATATGACAGCCCGAACAACCTGCTAGCCAAACCGTTGCTAATCTTATCTTGTCCACTGTTTCTGCTCCCTTGCAATGACTATAAATTCGAGCTTGGTGCGATCGCGTTGCATTTCACCAACAGCAGAACCCTTATCAAAAATGGCTCCCGTTGGGCAAGCATCCACACATTTTCCGCAGGATGTACAGGCATCGACTTCACCCCAAGGCTGATCGAGTCCTGTAATTAGTTTCGACTGTGCGCCGCGATTTGCCACATCCCAGACGTGCGCTCCTTCGATTTCATCGCATACCCGCACACAGCGCGTGCAGAAGATGCAACGGTTATGATCGATGCCAAATAAATCGTGGGACAGATCGACATCGCGTTGTGGAAACTGATAAGGAAATCGCGAATGCTCCATACCTGTGGCGATCGCCATATTTTGCAGTTCGCAGTTACCATTGGCAACACAAACCGCACAAACGTGATTGCCCTCCGCAAACAGCATTTCCACAACCATTTTGCGGTAGTTGTTTAACTGATCGGTATGGGTGTGTACTTCCATACCTTCCGCAACTTGGGTAACACAGGCAGCCAGTAATTTATTACTGCCCTTGACTTCCACCATGCAGAGGCGACAGGCTCCCACATCGGTTACGCCTTCTAAATGACAAAGGGTGGGAATGGTGATCCCTGCTTCTTTTGCCGTAGCGAGAATGCTTTTGCCTTGCTCGGCAGCAACTTCGATATTGTTAATTTTGAGGGTGACAACTGACATTTTTGTTTACCTAAATTAAGAAGTAGGCGTACTGGTGAATTCCCAGCCATTGGCTTCTGAATAGCGCTCCATAAATCGCATGAAGCGATCCCAATGCTCAGTTGAACCAACATCAAACACAATTTCAATTTTTGCCAATTCTTCGTCATCACCTTTATCTTTCCAAAACAGTTTGGAACTTTTCGGCTCAATGGAAATAGTGCCTTCACTATCGACGAGACGAATATCATTAAACGATGCCTTGGCGAAACTATTCGCGCCTTGCACTGCCTTGATATTGACAAAAGTCATCTTCACAGAGTTTTCACCCGTATTGCGATCGCGCCTTAGTCGCACATCACTCAACTCTTCGGGAATCCCTGCAAAAAATTCAATCGATGGAGTTATGGAATTCATGGTTTTCTCTCCTTGATCAACTTCAAATAATCATCACGAAAATGGCGCAAGGTACTCACAATTGGGTTGGGTGCAGATTGTCCTAAACCGCACAGGCTCATGGATTTGACCATGCCACAGAGTTCTTCGAGACTGGCGAGATCGGCTTCTGTCGCTTGGCGATCGACAAACTTGGTCAATAACTGATGCAGTTGCACCGTACCAGCCCGACAGGGAACGCATTTACCACAGGATTCATCCATACAGAATTGAATGAAAAATCTTGCCATATCGACCATGTTCGTATTTTCATCCATCACCACCATGCCGCCTGAACCGATGATCGAACCGAGGGCTTGCATCGCTTCATAGTCAACGGAAGTATCAAAGGCAGAGGCAGGAATACAACCACCCGACGGACCGCCTGTCTGGACTGCCTTCACTTTGCCACCATCAGATGCACCGCCGCCCATATCTTCGACAATTTGGCGTAAGGGAATACCCATTGGTACTTCCACTAGACCCGTATTCGCAATATTGCCAGCCAGAGAAAACACCTTTGTACCTTTGCTTTTCTCTGTGCCGATGCTGGCATACCATGCGCCGCGATTACGAATAATCGGGACGATGTTGGCAAAGGTTTCTACATTGTTGATTAATGTCGGTGCGCCCCAAAGACCAGATTCGGCGGGGTAGGGTGGGCGAGGATGGGGAATACCGCGACCGCCTTCAATAGAAGCAATCAGCGCTGTTTCTTCACCGCAAACGTAAGCTCCTGCGCCGACACGCACATCGATCTTAAAGTCAAAGGTGGACTCAAAGATTTGACTGCCGAGGATACCGTGCTGTTTAGCTTGCTGAATCGCTAAACGGATATGCTCGATCGCTGGTGGATACTCAGCCCGCACATAGACATAGCCGTGAGTTGCACCCACCGCATAGGCGGCGATCGCCATGCCTTCTAAGACACGATGGGGATCGCTCTCTAAAATACTGCGATCCATAAATGCCCCTGGGTCGCCCTCATCGGCATTGCAGATCACATACTTTTGTTGAGGCTGATTTGGAGTTTGATTGCGCCGCCGATCTTGCATTTTGGCAACCGTCGCCCATTTCAAACCTGTGGG
This sequence comes from uncultured cyanobacterium, assembly GCA_963703315.1. Lineage (GTDB taxonomy): Bacteria > Cyanobacteriota > Cyanobacteriia > Pseudanabaenales > Pseudanabaenaceae > Pseudanabaena. The sequence goes on from OY969811.1 coordinate 2,333,254, forward strand.
ATAGCCCGCACCACCACGACCGCGCAAACCACTGCGGGTGACTTCATCAATCACTTGCTGCGGACTCATTTCATGGAGAGTACGATACAGTTGGCGGTAGCCACCAACAGCGATGTAAGACTCGATGCGGGTGGGATCGATCTGCCCAATATGTTCTAAGACAATCCGCAACTGTTGCTTAAAAAATGGATGTTCGAGATCACCGACAGTGGCAGTAACGTTACCACCCTTTAACCCACTGACAATCGAAGCTGCTTGATCCGCCGTAACCTGTTCATAGAGAACACGGGATGAATCGATCGCCACTAAAGGACCGCGACCACAAAACCCCATACAACCGACGCTCACCACTTCCGCCGTATCGGTGAGTCCTTCCGCATGAATCGCACCATCAAGGCGATCGCGTACTTCTAAAGAACCAGAGGCTTGGCATCCACCCGAAGTACAACAGCGAATCCGAATACTTTTTTGGCGATCGCGCTCTTCTTTAGCAATTTCTAGTAATCTTTCAATATCCATAGTTAATGTTCCTCTAACCAACCTTTGACCTTAGCTAAAACCTGTTCGGGACTTTGTTGGCGCGATACATACCCGTCATAGATTGCCGCAGGTGCAACACCACAGTTACCAATGCAGCGCTCCACTCGCAAAAACACTTTGCCATCAGGCGATCGACCTCCTGCCTGAAGATGTAATTCTTTCATTAAGATATCTAACAAAGCCTTGCCACCTTTGGTATAGCAAGCAGTTCCTAGGCAAATAGAACAGGTGTGTTGGCATTTCGGCTGTATCGAAAAGAGATGATAGAAAGTTGCCACACCATATACACGACTAAGGGGCAGTTTTAATTCTCTAGCAATATAGATGAGGACTTCTTTTTCGAGATAGCCAAACTGTTCTTGCGCCTTATGTAATACTTCAATCAGAGCATCTTGACGACTACGATTTTGGCGAATTGTTAAATCTAAAGAATGGAATCGCGGATCGAGCGAACTATTTTCCATCTTCGGCTCCTAAAGTAGCGTTATCGACAGCATAAACAATACCTTTGTTGTTAAAGTAGAGGTATTTGGTACTATCCATATTCTATTTTCTAATTTCTGGCTGAAAGTAGCTAGAAAAACATAAAACTTAAATACTTTTGAGGTTGTTGTGAACTTGTGTTGCAATATTTGAGATATTTTCTTAAGTTTTGTCGGAGGAGAGAATTTCGTACCCAAAAAGCGAGAAAATTAGATGTGAGATGATCCATTAGGTAGGAAAATCAAAATGGGAAGTAACCACAAACCCAAGCGTATCGGTATTCTGACCAGTGGCGGAGACTGTCCCGGACTTAATGCGGTAATTCGTGCCGTTGTCAAGGTTGCAACCTATAAGTATGGATGGGAAGTCTATGGTATTCCCTATGGAACCGATGGCTTTATTGAGCTTTTAGTTGGTAACCGCCAACCTGAAGAGTTACGCATCAAAGAACATGGCTATGATATTCCTGGATTAGTGCAGGGGCTAGATATTCTCTATTTTTTGAGTGGTAGTGTGTTGGGTTCGATTAGTAAGGGTGATCCTGAACGCCATGCTGATGACATTATCAAAGGCTACGAGAAATTAGACTTAACTGCTTTAATTGTCATGGGTGGGGATGGAAGTATTGAGATTTTAGATGGATTAGCCCAAAAAGCTGCTGATCAAGGAGCCTCATGGAATTGGGTCGCAATTCCCAAAACCATCGATAATGACATTCCCTTTACGGAAGCCTCTGTCGGTTTTGATACGGCTGTGAATCGGGTTACCCAAGCTCTTTACGATCTCACCTTTACCGCCGCCAGTCACGATCGCGTCATGATTGTGCAAGTGATGGGGCGAGATTCAGGATATTTGGCGATGGAAGCAGGTCTAGCTGGTGGTGCAGATGCAATCTTAATTCCTGAACTCACTCCTATTTTGAAAGAGGATGTGATTATGGGAGTCTGTCAACATATTGCTAAATTGCAGCAGAACGGTAGAAGATTTGCACTCGTAGTTGTTGCTGAGGGTGTAAAAAATCAGCTTGGACAGAAGGAACATTACATTGGTGATTATCTAGCGCGTCAGATCCAAGAATGTAGCAATATGCTGTGTAATATCGATACAGCAGCCCCCCATCAAATCCATCCTTTCGATACGCGCGTGACAGTGTTAGGTCATGTCCAAAGAGGTGGTACACCAACTTCTAGCGATCGCCTCTTAGCAACTGCCTTTGGTCGGGAGGCTGTAGATTTAATTGCGAATGGAAACTATAACCAGATGGTGATTTGGGAAAATGGTAGGGTAAGTAGTGTTCCCATCAGTCGAGTAATTGAGCAAATTAAAAAAGGACGTAGGGAAAAGAAAGCACCTTCACGGGTTGATCCTCAAGGATTCTTGGTGCGAACAGCACGGGATATTGGTATTTATGTGGGAGAGGCAGGTCGGGATGATCAATAGGTAGGCTAAATAAAAAACGCGCTTCCCTGAGTTGGCAACAAAAAAACAGATCTGAATTTGACATTCAGTTATAATCGTTCAACGTATTTTTTTAGATTGTTTACAGCTTAATGTCCTGAACTGAATGGCAAGTCAAAATCTCCACCTTCCTCACAAACAAGAAGAAAAGCTAATTAATGAAGTCGCTGAGTCGATCTCTAAGCCTGATCATTCGCCTGTGATGTTTAATGTCTGGGGAATTGGTGGAGTTGGTAAATCTACACTGCTCAGGAAATTTCAAGAAGGATTAGGTGATCGCATACAGGGTAAGCAGATCGACTTCGCAGCAATTACCTTTGATGACAACTACGCAACACCGTTAGATGTCATGGTTGCCTTGCATAAGGATTTACCCGAAATTCCTCTTTTGAAAAGAGATGTTTTGGCAAAAGATGCTTTTAGTGAAAAATATAAGACTTACAAAGAGACACTGGCGAAGCTGAACAATGCACCAGTTAAAGGTAAGGAAAAAGTTGAGAGCGAGCAGATAGATCGTGTTAAGCAACTGACTAAGCTTTTAGCAAATGCGGGGATTTGGGCAGGCAAAACGGCTGCTTCAGGAGGTGTGATCAATCCGATGACAGAGTTCGCAGCTTCTGTGACAACTACGGCGGTTGGTAGTGTATTAGACCTAACTATTGATGGAGCAGCCTCGGCATTATCGCTAAAAGATAGACTCATGGATGAGCTGTTACTCAAACATGAAGCCACCAAGGATGTAGAGGTGCGCGAGTTAATGCTCAACCCTTTACCTAAACTTACTCAGGCTTTTGTTGAGAGTTTGGTAAATCATGCTCATAAAACGCCTGTGGTGCTGGTGCTGGATGCCTGTAACAAGGCATCGGTCGATTTTGATACTTGGCTTAGACAGATATTCCTTAAAAATAAAGCTCTAAGGAATAGCCAGATTAGGGTAGTGACAGCAAGGAAAGCTCAGCTACTAAAAAAAGAAGGCTGGAGTGATTTGATCACTGGGGAGCGATTGGTGCAGGAGTTGCCCTTGAAGGAGTTTGAGAAGGATAAGGTCAAGAACTACCTAGAAAAAATTGGGATTACGGATAAGCGGGAGATTGAGAAATTTTATAAAAGAACTAATGGGTTGCCTTTCCATTTACATCTCATCGCTCAACAAAAGGAGCAGGGTATTGCCATTGATAGTGATGCGGCGATTGAAGAGCGCTTACTGGGGAAGCTAACCGAAAGCCAGCAAAAACTGATCAAATATGCGGCTTGTTGTCGATGGTTCGATCGATCAACGATTGGGAGTTCAGCTAATTGGCAGGGGCTAGACTTTGCGAAGGGTGTCGATACTAGTCTTAATTGTTTTGATTGGCTCAAAGAGCGCGACTTTGTGGAATTTACAGGAAGCAATGGTCGCTATCGTTTAGGTGATGTGGCACGGGATATCATTCACTTATCGTTGGCTCTCAATGAACGCAAACAAATTCACGCGCAATTACAGCAATATTTTGAGGATTTGGCTGACCAAGAAGTACCACCAGAGCTTTGGGATGGGGAAAAGTATGAAAATTCTGTTTGGTGTGCATATACTGCCGAGGCGATGTATCACGCATTTTTTAATTTGCGGCGCGATGCTTGGCAAGTTTATTTCCTGAAACATTTTTTTGCTTCGAGTTATTTCAAACAGCATGAAGTTATGCTCTCACCTGCATTTACTGCGCTTGCTTCGGAGGCGGAATTTGATGACAATCATCTACTACCACAGGAGAACAAAAAGTTTTTGGAGAGCGCAAAACTGTTATTGTCTTTCGGCTGGCTGTTAATAACTTCCCCACCACTATCTAAGGACAAGAGTGATGAATATAATTTGCCAAAAGCTTTATTAGAAAGAATTGAAAATGCGATCGAGAAATCCTTAGAAAAGGTTGATGCTTTGCCTGATGGACTCTCAAAATGCATTGCCTTGATTTACAAGTGTTTACGCGCTCATCGAACTAGAGTGTTGGACATTGCCAAGAAAGCAGAAGCACAAGCTCATCTCCTTGAGACAAAAATTGAGTCAAGCTATTGCAGTCAACTTTTTCTAGAAGTTGGCAATTTGTTTGATGAATTAAAGAAATATGAAGAAGCGATCATCGATTTTGACAAAGCAATTGAGCTAAATCCTAACAATGCTGGAGCTTGGGCGTTACGAGGTAAGGCAAAAGTAAATCTACAAAAATATGAAGAAGTGATCGTTGATTTTGACAAGGCAATTGAGCTAAATCCTAGCATTATTGCTGAAGCTTGGGCGTTGAGAGGTGGTGCAAAAATAAATCTACAAAGATATGAAGAAGCGATCGCTGATTTTGATAAAGCAATTGAGCTAAATCCTAACCTCGCTCTAGTTTGGATGTTGAGAGGTGTGGCAAAAGGAAACCTGCAAAGGTATGAAGAAGCGATCGCCGATTATGTCAAAGCAATTGAGCTAAATTCTAATTTTGCTGGAGCTTGGTCGTTGCTAGGAACTGCTTTAACCAGACTTGGACAATATGACCAAGCCCTTGAAAACTTCAATCAGGCTATGCACCTAGACCCCAATAATATACAGTTTCAAATCAATCGAGGGGTCTTGTTTGCTTGGATGGGAAGATATGAGGAAGCAGTTAGGGAGTGCGAACAAGTATTACAACAAAAGCCTGATGATGTTGATGCATTATATGGAATGTCTTGCTGCTATGCCTTACAGCGCAACATTGACGAGTCTCTCAAATATCTTGCACTAGCAATCAATCAAAAACCTGAAGAAACGAAAAATCGAGCCAACAAAGATCCTGAATTTGATGGCATTAGAGAAGCTCCCCGATTTCAGGAGATGAATTACTGATGTTACGTGGAAGTTTTCTAACCCCCTAAATCCCCCAATTCTGGGGGACTTTGAAAGACTGTCATTTTCTTGTTCCCCCAGAATTGGGGGCTAGGGGGCAGATAGATAATTACTGACTAATTTCTAATAATTAACCCGTTGAAACGGGTTGATCTGAAGAATTTTTTAGTCTGCTTTAGCTTTGAGCCAAGAACTTTAGTTCTTGGTTGGTTTGCAAATCATACAGAACAAGGCGCTTAAGCGCCTTGCCTTATGCAAATTAACAATTACCTTTAAGTTCAAAAATCCTGTTGATGACATCTTCGACAACGCGATCGGGGGTTGATGCACCTGAAGTTACACCGACCTTGATCTTGCCTGTGGGTAGCCAGTTTTGGGCTTGCTCGATCGCCTTACCTAAAGGCTTATGTTCAATTACCTCCGCCGACAAAATTCGATGGACATCATCAATGTGATAGGAAGGAAGATTCCGTTCGATCGCAATTTCCTGTAAATGGGTAGTATTTGAGGAATTGTAACCACCAATCACAATCATCAAATCGATATCTTCTTCGACAATCTCAAACATCGCATCTTGACGTTCTTGGGTCGCATCACAAATTGTATTGAAAGCGAGGAAATGATCATTGATATGTTCCACGCCATACTTTTGCATCATTGTGCGCTCAAATAGTTTGCCGATCGCTTCCGTCTCTCCCTTCAGCATCGTAGTTTGGTTGGCTACACCAATTCTTTCCAAATCAACATCTGGATCGAAACCTGCGGACATTGCCTTACTAAACTTGGCTAGAAACTCTTGACGGTCACCCCCATTGAGAATGTAAGCAGCCACATACTCGGCTTCTTTCATATTCAGCACTACTAGATAGCGCTTGGCATAGGAACTAGTAGCGATCGTTTCTTCGTGATTGTATTTACCGTGAACGATGGAAGTGAAATCAGCTTTTTTATGCTTCTCCACCCGATTCCATACCTTCGATACCCAAGGACAGGTTGTATCAACGATCTTAGAGCCGAGGCGATCAAATAATTGAGTTTCCTGTACACTAGCTCCAAAGGCTGGCAAAATCACCACATCACCCTGTTCAATGCCAGAAAAATCTTTAGTTCCATCTTGATCAACAGGTACAAACTGAACTTCCATTTCCTTGAGCTTAGCATTCACGGAAGGATTATGAATAATCTCATTGGTAATCCAAATACGCTCATTGGGGAACTGGGTGCGTGTTTCATACGCCATTGCCACTGCTCTTTCAACACCCCAGCAAAAACCAAAGGATTTTGCCAAATAAATCGTCACATCACCTTGCGTATATACATAATTATGTTCGCGAATGGTTTGGATTAAGTCACTGTGATATTGCGATCGCATTGTGGACTCGGCTTCTTCTCCATGTCCAAAGCTTTGCCGAAAATAGTTAGGAGACTTGTGCAAAGCCCTCCGCATAGCTTGAGTATCGAGCGTGTTATCCATGCGCTTAGATGATTCTAGGTAATTGTGCTGAAAGTATTATAGCGTTTCACAGTACGGAGGATTGTTTCCCCGCCTTCGGCGGGGAAACAATCCTCCGTACTTAAAGTTCCAGTATGTTCTACAGCAATTTTTGGCTTTAATGATATTGTTTGATATTGTTTCACTTACTTATCAGGACTTAGATCAATGAAAAACCCTGCAATTACTAATCATGAGATCCATCCTTTGATTGCTCAGCGATGGAGTCCTCGTACCTTTGACAGCAAACCTGTGGAAACTGAAAAACTAGCACAGTTATTTGAAGCGGCAAGGTGGTCTTCTTCCTGTTTTAATGATCAACCTTGGGCATTTATTGTCGCCACCAAGGATGACACTCTGAACTATCAGAAATTACTTGATTGCCTTGTTCCTTTCAACGTCTCATGGGCGCAAGCTGCACCAGTATTAGGACTAGTTATCGCTCAAAAAAACTTTAAACATAATGACAAGCCTAATGCTTGGGGAGAGTATGATGCAGGTCAAGCCGCCGCAACTTTAGTATTGCAAGCAACTGCTTTAGATTTAGTTGCTCACCAAATGGGTGGCTTTGATGCTGAGAAAGCGATCGCTACTTTTAATATTCCTGAAACGGCAAAACCTGTAGCGGCGATCGCGATCGGCTATGCGGGAGAAACTAGCAATTTGCCACCAGACTTACAAGAGCGAGAAAAGGCTCCACGCGATCGCCAACCTTTAACCAGCTTTGTCTTTACAGGCGAATGGGGAAGTTCATCTCCATTTATCAGCTAATACCAAGACACAAAATGGCATAGCCATTTTGTGTCTTGACAACCTCAATAGAGAGGGCGCTGAGCGCCCTCTCTATTGCGATTTATAGCAAGCCTGCTTGAGCTAAGCCCAAAATCAAACCTGCGCCAAGAATATGCCCAAAGCTCGTGACACCAAGCAGTTCAGGCAAACCAAATCCTTCAAACAAACCAGGTAATTCTACAGGTAAGCTAGGTCCAACACCTTTGACCTTAATACCGTAGCGAGCAACAACTAGAGCAAATAGGTTAGCTGTAATCATGATTAGCGCCACACTAAATGACCAAGTTGGGGTAGTAGGAACTGCGGCAAGTAGGTTAAAAGTTAGATGTGTCATAAGTTTTTTTCCTAAGTCTAATTACCTATAATTTTTTTAAATTTACATAATCGTAAAAGGTATTTAGACATCAAAAAATTCTTCTTAAGTTAAATTTATTAAACTTAGTAATCGTTTACAGTTAATCAAAAAAACAAGCTCACTTCGTGAACTTGTTTTTTTGATTATAGCTATAGTCAGTTATGTTAGGACAAAACCAAAACCCAAAAGAGAGTGGCGGCGCTTCGCGCCGCCACTCTCTTTTGGGTTTTATGTCGTAACTTGCTTGACTATGGCTATAAGTTTAGATCTCTTCCAAAACTTTGAAACGAACATGATTGAGTGCAAGTTCGCCAATAGAATAGGGCTGAGGTTGAATTGTCTCAAAGAAAATACCTTTGCCGATTTCCACATGATACCAAGGTAGACCCATAAACCAGCGTGTAGGGTAGGGGCGATCGCCTGTATCATCGGGATTAGATTCCATCGGTAGCCAACCGACGCTAGGAATATAGAATTCAATCCAAACGTGATTATAGTATTGATTTAGAGGGATATTCATCACTAATTCACTTTCATGGGGACATTTGTAGCGTCCAACTGTGCGACAAGCGATGCCATTTAACCTTGCTAAGGCGAGGAGTAGCCCCACATATTCACCACAAGAGCCTGTACCTCTGACAATTACTTCCTCTGGCGTAGCAATGTAAGGCGTAACCCGATAGGAGAGTTTATCGTAGACATAATCACGAATCAGCAGCATTTTTCTTAAAATATTAGTCTCTTCCCCTACCGCTTCTACTGCTGCTGCTTGAATAATGGGATTGTCCATGCTCAATCCATCATCATCGACTAGATAGAGTTTCTGCATCTCAGGAGATAAGTCTGGCACAAATTCTACTTCACTATCTTTTAGTTCGTATTTGATGCCCCGTAACTCTAGAGTTGCTTTCCATCCAAACATTTGGGCTTCTTCTGGTTTTAGATTCCCTAGCTTAAATGCAGCGACGCGCTGACCATCAACAATTTCTTCTTCAAAGGGAATACCAATTGGCTCGATCGCTAATAACTTTTGGCGATAGGTATCACTCGGATAAGCAACCCGCCATGTGAGGTTATAAATAGAAGTTGGTTCTTCCGTAGAAAGTTCTTCGAGATAGATCATTTCTACCTTATAGCCCGTGGTGAGCGTGTAATGTAATTTCCCATCTTGGAACTGGTTGAACTTAAGCTGATGGATAAATGTTTTTTCGCGTTGAGCAACAGAGAATGGCTCATCTAAATCATTAGGATTCTCGCGGATATAGTTTTCATCCCCTGAGTAAACTAAATACAGATCACTTCCTAAAAATCCTAGTCCGATCGGATTGGGAAAGGGAGTCAATCCCCGTTGTAAGACTTCACAGGTTTTAGCATTCAGGCGATAAACTGTTTCTTCAGTGCGATCGCTGACCCATAGTTCTTCACCCACTAATGTTAGGGCTTCAAAACCAGCACCGGGGGCATCCATAATTCGTAACAAAGTCCGAGTAGCCCGTCCAAATACAAAAATTTTGCCAACTTCGCGAGAACTCACATACACGCCGCCTTCGGATACCGCGATCCCATCAACTTTATTCGGTAGCTCCATAAATGGTTGCAGATCAAAATCAACCATGTTGCAGTAATAAATTCCATTATCCTTAGCAATCCACAGTGTCTCCCCCGCGATCGCTAAGCCTGTGGCATCTCGAAATTGTGATGCTGTGTAATTATTCAGTACTGTTGCGCCTTCCGAAAAAGGATCGATTTTAAGCAGATGTCCCTGATAGGCATCAACAGAAAGCGCATAGGGTTTGCCATTATTTGCATCAGTTTGCCACACTAAACCATGAAGGTTATAAGCGCCAATGGGATAAATCGTGCTTGGTAGGCTAGGCATAGGGTATTAGGCAGGTGAATAGGCGGATAATTTAGAAAAGCTTTAGGCTTCTTACAAATTCTGATCTGACTTCAAAAGCAACATTACTTCCGTAGCGAAGGCAACAGAAAGAAATCATTGCCCCAGATGAGACATGAGAAGATTTGCCCACATCACCAATCTTACGACGGAAATGAGGTAAGCAATCTGGTGTAGCTTCGCTGCTGTGTTAACTTAGTTTGTTGGGGAGGTTAATCTAGCCGTATTTCAATTCAGACGCTAAAAATATTCAAAGCCCTTCAGTATCTGGGCATAGTTAAAAACCAGAGCAGAAACCTGTGGCGCACGCGCAGCGTGCGCCACAGGTTTCTGGGTTGTATATTTAATTGCGCCTAGTTACTTAAAAAACATCGTACAGATATTACATTTCATCACAATTTTCTGGATCGCAAATGAGGCAATATTCTCTACTCACAACTATTTTGTATATCATCGGTCCAGTACTGATCATTGTCAGTCATTTTGGTTCGCTACTCGTTTTCGTTACTGGTTTGTCATGGGGGGCGATCGCTTGGATCGTAACCCTATATTTGATTCGGATGCTTGCCACGACAGGTATTTATCACCGATTACTCACCCACAAAAGCTATCAAGCTCCTGCACCCCTCCTATGGGTTGGTAGTATTGTGGCAGCCTCAGCAGGGCAGATGGGACCAAGTTGGTGGAAAGCGCACCATATTAATCATCATCAACATTCTGATCAAGACTTCGACCCCCATTCTCCCTACACACCTGCTCAGGGGATCAAAGGATTTTATTGGTCTCAAGGGGGCTGGCTACTGTCCTCGCACTTTTTTCCTGCCAAGCTACCAGCCGATGTCGAAAATGATGTGGTTTTAAAAGTGATTGACCGTTTACATTTTATTCCTGTAGTAGCACTTGGGGCAGTTTCCTATTGGATTGGTGGGCTGGAATATCTCGGTGCTTTTTTTCTCAGCACAACCCTCCTATTTCATGGGGTACAAACCGTAAACTCCCTGAGTCATCTGTGGGGCAAGCGACCATTTATCACTAATGATCATAGTCACAACAATAGCTTGGTAGCATTGCTCACCTTGGGAGAAGGTTGGCATAATCTCCACCATGCTTTTCAAGCATCTAGTCGGCATGGCATCACTATTAATAATGGTCAAATAGTCTATTTACCAGATCCCACTTTTAGTTTTATTAAGCTACTAGAGTCGCTCAAGTTAGCATCAAAGTTGAGATTACCTAGCGAAAAAGATTTGTTGGCAAAAGCTAACAATCAAGATTTGTGATACCAATTCAAAAAATGGCGTTGCCATTTTCTGAATTGCTCACTTCGGTGCATCGGTATAAAAACTAGGAATTAGCGATCGCCTCAAATATAAAGCCATAAAACCTGTGGCGCACGCTGCGCGTGCGCCACAGGTTTTATATTTAATTGCGCCCAGCTACTTATATAAAATTAGTATAAATTCTTAATCGTTGAAAATTTAATAGGTGTTTATAATAAACCCAATTAATAACCTAGTACATTTTGATTAATCTCCATTCCAAAATCAAAATTTCCTCAAGTTATTAATATCTAAGTAGCTCAGCGAGGAACCGATATGACTGCTACCAACTTCTTTCCAAGTATTCAACCTCATATCCCTATTGTGGGAGATGCAAATCTAAAAAATCCGATCGCTTACAAAGCCACAAGATTAATGGCAGGAGCTTTCAATGCCACCCAAATGGCGATGGCAGAAGCCTATATTAACGGTTTAGAAATCCCAGACTCCGTTTTCCGATCGCTATTGCATACCGCTATGCCGATTTTGTTTAAACATTGTCCTAGCTTACTTGCTCCTTACGAATGGGTATTACAAGAATCTGAACATTTAGCCGAATCTTCACGAGAGCTAATGAAGGTGCAGTATGACCTTCCACAAGAAATGTTGAACCCCATGCTAGGCGATTGGCAAACTATCTATCCCAAATACAGCACTGGCTTTTGGGAGAACGGCGCGATCGATCTTGAACAATCACAAATGCATATGCTCGATCAGGTGATTGAACGCCTCGGAATCGTTGACGGTGACAATATTTTGGATTTTGGTTGTGGCTGGGGCTGTGTACCTAATTACATTATGTCCAAGTTTCCCAATGTCAGATTTACGGGTCTGAACCTGAGTCATCAGCAGTGTGAATATATGCGCGGTAAAATGCAAGACCCAAGCAGTTTCCTGAGTTCAGGGCGATTTACTTTGCATGAAGGAGATTTGAATGAGGCACAATTTACAGAAAAGTTTGACAAAATTCTCTCTATCGGAGTCTTTTGTCATGTTGGCAATTTAACCAATGCTTTCCAAAAGCTAGCTTCTTTTTTGAAACAGGATGGAAAAGTATTCATTCACATCATCACTGTACGGATTCCAAACCATATGTCATCGGGCTTTACCCACAAGTACATTTTCCCTCATGGACGCTATTGGAATTATGATGCTGTTCCTAACCATAACCGCGATCTAAAAACTGTCAATCGCTGGTACATGAATGGCATCAACTATCACAAAACCTTGACTGCATGGTTAGAGAGATTTGATGAGTCTCAAGATCTAGTTAAGTCTTTAGACTATGGCATGGACTACGCTAAATTCCGCCGCATCTGGCGCTTCTATTTACTACTACTAGGTACAATTTTTGCGACTTGTGACGGTGAGTACAATGGCAATGGTCAATATCTGATGACTCATGCATGATTCATCATTATAGCTGTACCAAACCCAAAAAGAGAGTTGCGGCGCTTCGCGCCGCAACTCTCTTTTTGGGTTTATGTCTTAACTTACTTGGCTATGGCTATAACAACACCCCCCTTTGGGGGCTTTGTTGTTAACTCAGGCGAGTTAAGCCAAGGGGACAGCGATCGGGTTTACGGAATTCCCATTTGATTGCGCCGCCATCTCCTAACTCTGGCAGAGGTAAATCCTCAATCACTGGTGAAAGACGAATTACAAAATCGGTATATTGCAAAGAATAAGCTTCTTCATAATACTTTTTGCGGCGATCGGGATCTTCTTCGATTTCACAGCCAATCCATGCGGGAACTGGTGTATTAGGGCGAGTTCGTTCAAAATATTCCTTTAATGGCTCTGGCTCAATTCCCTCTGCAATCGTAAATAGATCGGAACCTGTGATTTGATCCCATGCGGTTGTGATATCGCTAGGAGGATAAGAATAGATTTCGACTTGATACTCCTTGGGTGGAACTGAGACATAGCATTCTAAACAATCGTCACTATTAGATATCTCCTTTGCGTCTTGGATTTCATCAAAATCATCATCACCAAGCACACCTGACACCACCATCTGTCCACAGGACAAATCTAGTCGCCATCGGACTCGCGCTACCCATTCATCACGCTCTTGCTCGTTGAGGTCACCCATGACAACGCGGACATTGTAGCCATCATCCTGATAGAGATCCATTGCTAAAAAAGCTTTCTGTTTAAAGATTGCTTCTTGTAATTTTTGGTTGTCATGATCCCAGATTAAGTTACAAAATCCTTCATAATCCTTGCTCACAAAATCCTTGGCGCCAACCCAAATCAAGCAGCCAGCTTCCCAAAATCCAAACTCAATGCGATCGCCTAAAGCCATAGGTTCAGCCATAAACCACCTCTTTAATGCATGGGCAAGTACTTCACATTATAATCCAAAAGAGAGTGACGGCGCAGAGCGCCGTCACTCTCTAGCTATATCTATCGCTAATCATATTAGCCAAAGTCTGAGAATGTATAGATAGATTATGATTTTGATACCAATCATAAGCATTGTCAGCGATCGCTTGAGCAATATTTTCATTTAATGGTTGATCTGGCTTTGCGGGGAACCAATAGTGCTTGCCAGCTACAAGTCCATCACTCTCTTCCGTTATAGATTTAGTACCGACAACAATAGGTAACATTCCAGAAGCACAGTAATTAGCAAAAATACTTGATTTGGCTAAAAGATTCGCAGGATAATCGATCATGCCAGCGATACTATCTTGAAAAAGAGAAGATAGCACTGATACAGGTTGTTCCCCTAGTATCGATATAGGTGTACCATCAATTTCTGGCAATTGTAGAGACAAGGGCTTACCAATATCTAGGACTTCTTGTATATCTAAATTCCTAACTACTTGCAGAAGAGACTTAAAAGACTTTTGATAAATAGCAACTCTCCTTCCATAAGTACCAAATATAATTAATCTTCTTTGGCGCTGTGACCAAGATTTTTTTTCTGCTAATTCATCAATAGTAGAGGCTATCGGCAAATTAATGATGGGACAATTTTGATCATTTGTTAATTTGGAGAGTAATCCTACTGTCTTATATTGACTAGTCCATCCATAATCACTTAATTTTGCTAAACGAGTCGCCAAGTTCTGTTGTAATGGTGATAGCCAAAAAGAACTTTGCCAAGGTAGCCCAAAGGCATAAAGTTCGTGGAATAAAGTAATTAGCGATCGCTGCGAATATGCAGCTTTCCAACGCTGTAATCCATCGACTAACCAGATTGGACAACCTCGTTTGGCATAGCCATAGCCCACATAATGTAAAAGTACTACTGAGGGGCGATCGCCTGCTGATAGATTGGTTAATAAATTTGTTAGTTCTTTAGAATTACTATCTCTAACTTGATTAATAGAGAATCCTTCAATTTCTGCCCCCCCGTTCCATTGAGAATTACCCACTATAAAATGAGTGTGAATATTAAAGTCCTTACGCAATTGACGCGCCAAGCTGAGGGCATAATCACCAACACCATTAATTGCTGGCGGCAGTTGAGGAACAATAGAGACTACATTCATCATTAACCCTGAATCGTCGTGAAATCTGACTCATTGTCAAAATCTCTGATATTTGATACAGAATAGTTAGGTATGGCGACTGAATGCTTAAGATTATGTAAAATTTCTTGCGCTTCAGGGGAATTGACCTGATTTAAAGCCCTCATAACGGCACTACGGACTGAGCGATCGCGATCTTTAGTCGATTGTGAAAGATAAAACACCGCATCATGAGTACCAATTTCCCCTAATGCTAGGGCTGCATCACAACGCACGTAGGCATAATCATCCTCTTTCAGTACTCTCGCTAGCAATGGCACAACCTCTTCCATCCCAATCTGTCCCAAAGTACGGGCGGCAACGCTGCGAGTATGGCTAGAGGGATTGTTCAGCATTTGAGCTACGGGAGAAATCGCGGGAACCCCAATATTTTTTAAAGCTTGGACTGCCTGAGACTGCACACTAATGTCATTGTCTGTGAGCAAATTGGCTAGAGAGTTAGCTGATAATGGCGATTTAATCTGTCCTAATGCCCAAGCTGCTTCAAACCGTACTGATTTACTATTACTCTCCAAAGCTTCAATTAAGGTCGTGACGGCTAGGGGTGAGCTAATTTGACCGAGAGAATGCGCTGCATGGACTTTAACCATATCATCGCTATGTTTGAGCGCCTCAACTAGGGGCGATACCGCAGGTAAACTTGCCCTTCCCAAGGCTTTCGCAACTGCGGCTTGGACTTGAATTGATGGATGACGTAATAGTTTCACCAACGCACTAATCGCATCAACACTACCAATCCAACTGAGGGCAGAGGCTGCTTGCCAATGAATTTGACGATGGGGATTTTTGGTGGCGGCGATGAGCGGGTTAATTGCTTGAGGCGATCGCAAATAGCCGAGGGCGATCGCTGCTTTTTTGGAGGTGGCAACTTCATCACTTTCGAGACGCTCTAGTAATGCGGGCAAGACATTTTCACGACAACGAATTAGTTTTTGTAATGCTATAGAAAATTGATCAGACCGCGCCGCCGCATCAAATTCAGCCAAAATCGCTGACTCACCGCCCAACTCAGGTGCAGACATGATATGGCGATCTTGAGGAATCGCATATCCTGGAGATACAGGAATCCGATAGTCCTCAAATTTTGGGGGAGAAAATTTAGAAGTGTTAGGGATTGGGGATATCTCGGGTTGCGGTTCTTGTGCGGTCATAGTGGCTGTCCTATTAGCATTGATGCGTGGTTTAGTTCCCGTTACCCATTTACAGAAAATCAAGGTTTAGCTGTATTAACATTACATTTTACGAGAAGAGTTCGAGAAAAATTTTAAAACCTCTGAGCATTTATAATTATTAAGCTAATTAAGTACCTCGGCATAATTAAAATCTAAATCTCGAACCTGTGTCGCACGCACAGCGTTCGCTATAGGTTTTGAGGTTTTATATCAAATCATGCCTACTTACTCACTAAGCTAAAAAATTATTAGTTTCGCAATCGCTATTAAGCCCAAGGATAAGTAAGTTATCTATATTCCCTATCCTCTTGGGACACACAGCCTATCTATGAACCAACTCCTCAGTGCCTTTACTTTATTTTTGAGTCTCCTTGTAGAAGCCATACCATTTCTGTTGATGGGGGTGCTGTTATCAGGGGTTTTATTAATATTTGTGGATGAACGCAAGCTTATTGCTATTTTGCCCAAAAATCCCTTTTTAGGCGCATTAGCTGGCAGTTTGCTAGGTTTTATGTTTCCCGTCTGCGAATGCGGCAATGTGCCTGTAGCCAGACGATTAATTTCTCAGGGTGCGCCAATTTCAGTAGCTGTAAGTTTTTTGCTGGCTGCCCCCACGATTAATCCTGTGGTAATTTGGGCAACTTGGACAGCCTTTCGCGATCAGCCTGAAATCGCGGTATTACGAGTTGTGCTGTCATTTGCGATCGCCACAATTGTGGCGATGGTATTTAGCTCCCAAAAGGATTTACGGGCAATTTTGCAGCCTAATATTGCGATCGCCTTACCTGCGCCCAAAGTCAAAGCAGGATCTGTTCCTATAGGTACATTTTTCTTAGGCGAAGATCGCAGTCAACCCTTGGATTTTGCAGGTTATGGGGCAGCAGTAAGTAATCAAGTTGTCACGAAATCTTTACCCGATCGCTTAAATCTATTGCTCGATAATACCCTCGCCGAAATGCGTGAATTAGGGGCAATTTTAGTCATGGGTAGTGCGATCGCTGCCATTATTCAAGTATGGGTTCCCCGCGATATTATTCTGGGTTTAGGACAGGGACCCGTTAGCTCAATTGTGGCAATGATGACCTTGGCGGCGATCGTTTCGATCTGCTCGACGGTGGACGCATTTTTTGCCCTGTCCTTTGCCTCCACTTTTACGGGTGGATCGTTGTTAGCCTTTCTAGTTTTTGGTCCCACGATCGATCTCAAAGCGATCGGCTTAATCTTAACGATTTTCAAAAAACGCGCAGTGATCTATATGTTTTTACTCACCGCCCAGCTAACGTTTTTAAGCTGCCTATTCATCAATTTTCAGGTTCGTTAAATCAAATTCCCCTTTCCTTTGCAAGGAGAGGGGTTAGGGGAGAGGTTTTTAGATCGGGTAGTATTAACAAGGGCAAAGTTGCCCTTGTCCCAAAAGTTATTAAATTAAAGGTTGTCTGTGTCCGTGAGCGAATCTGTACTCGAAACTATTTCCGTTGCGTCTATTCCCAATGAAGCTTTAGCCAGTCTTGATCTAACAGATTTTTCGCTTTCTTTGCCTGATCCCAATGATGAAGGTTTAGCGGAAGGTCAATTTTTAGCGGAAGTCGATCAGGCTTGGCAGGTGTGCGATCGCTTCGATTTGCAGACAGATATTTGGCGCGGTAGAATTTTGCGAACTGTACGCGATCGCGAAAAAGCGAATGGAGAAGGGCGCGGCACAGGATTTTTAAAATGGCTGCAAGAGCGTGAAATCAGCAAGTCTCAGGCTTATTCATGGATTCAACTAGCTAATAGTGCCGATACCTTAATGGCAGATGGTCAGCTCGATGCCGATGATATCCGTCAATTTAGTAAGCGAGCTTTTTTGGAAACTGCTCAAGCTTCATCGGAAGTACAGCAGTTGATTGTCGATGCGGCGCGAAATGGCGAAAAGATTACCCGTCGTGAAGTTCGGCAACTTTCCGATGAATGGACATCCATGAGTTCTGATCATCTTCCCGATGAGTTAAAAGAAAAAATTGCCGCCCACACAATTCCCACTCGCTATGTCGCCCCATTAGTACGCGAAATCGATAAATTGCCAGAAGCCTATCAAACTCCACTAAAACAGGCGATCGCAGATGGTTCTGATTTGGATAACATTAAACTTGTCACGGCTGATGCTCAAAGGTTGACTAAATATCTGACTAATACGAGTCAAGTACAGGCGATCTCTAACCGTTCCGTTAATATTGATCTCGCGCTCGAAGAAGCTCTAAGATTGGGATGTCTCAAACTCGCCTCGGATCTGGTTAGCCAAGCCTCACAACTCGAACAGGCGATCGCTAAGCTGTACAGCACATGGAAGCGTGTCTCGACATCAGCCGATCAGTTATATGTAGAAGCTGGTGCAAGTACACCCAATTTACTTGATTTACTTAATTCCCTTGATTCCCTAGCTAGTCAAAATGTCGCGGTACAGATTGGGAATGATCGCTCAGGACGGACAATTCGCTTACAAATTACTGAAGAAGATCAATAGATTTGATTCTCAAATAGATACCCCCTCAACCCTAGCCCCTCTCCCGCAGGAGAGGGGGAACAAGAAAAAACAGATATGTCAAACAGTGATTCTTTACAGCAAGCGCTAAAGCAGTACTTTGGTTACGAATCCTTTCGGGCAGGTCAGCGCGAGATCATCGAAGCAAGTCTAGCAGGGCGCGATACTCTAGCGATTATGCCCACAGGTGGCGGTAAATCAATTTGTTTTCAATTGCCTGCTTTACTGAAAACTGGAGTAACGATTGTCGTATCACCTTTGATTGCTTTAATGCAAGATCAAGTTACAGCACTCAAAGAAAATGGAATTGGCGCGACATTTCTCAATAGTACTTTATCAGGAAGAGAAACTAATCAGCGATCGCAAGCAATTCTCAATGGAGCGATTAAATTAATTTATGTAGCTCCTGAACGTCTATTTGCGGAACAGTTTCTGGAATTTCTGAATATTATTAAAAATAAAATTGGGATTGCGGGATTTGCGATCGATGAAGCCCATTGCGTTTCGGAATGGGGACATGATTTTCGTCCAGAATATCGCCAACTCAGTCGGATTCGGCAAATATTTCCTGATGTACCGATGATTGGCTTGACGGCGACAGCAACTGAGCGGGTACGTGAAGATATAAGTCAACAACTAGAACTAAAAAATCCCTATATTCATGTAGCTAGTTTCAATCGCAATAATCTCTATTACGAAGTTGTTCCCAAGCAAGGTACTGAGCAAACCTATGTAAACCTCTTACGTCAAATCAAGCGTCTACAAGGCTCAGGGATAGTCTATTGTCTCAGCCGTAAGCGTGTTGATGAGATAGCCAGTCGCCTCCAAGAAGATGGTATCGAAGCAATTCCCTATCATGCAGGACTGGGAAATAAAGAACGGGAAGAGAACCAAACTCGATGGATTCGCGATGATGTACAGGTAATGGTCGCAACTGTTGCCTTTGGCATGGGAATTAATAAACCTGATGTAAGGTTTGTCATCCATTACGATTTACCGCGCAATATTGAAGGCTATTATCAAGAGTCGGGACGGGCAGGACGTGATGGCGAAGATTCCCACTGTACTTTGTTCTTGGGCTATCAAGATTTAGAAACCATCAAATATCTCATCGCTCAAAAAGTCGATCCGCATACCAATGAGCCATTAGAAGCAGAGCAACGCATCGCGCAACAGCAATTACGTCAAGTGGTTGACTATGCCGAAGGTTTAGCCTGTCGCCGCACAATTCTCCTGCGATATTTTGGCGAACATTTTCATGGAGATTGTGCCAATTGTGATAATTGCCTCACGCCGAAGCCAATGGAAGATTGGACGGTGGAATCTCAGAAATTTCTGTCCTGTGTAGCAAGAACCAAAGAAAGATTTGGCGCAGGGCATATCATTGATGTTTTGAGAGGTTCACGCAAAGAAAAAGTATTACAACATGGACATGAGCATCTCTCGACCTATGGCATCGGCAAAGATCGCAGTCTTGATGAATGGCGGCAACTTTCGCGATCGCTCATTCATCAAGGCTACTTAACTCAAACCACCGATGGTTATGCGATTCTCAAGCTCAATGATCGCAGTTGGGAAGTGATGCGCGGTCAGCGTAATGTGCTATTACCGATAGAACGCGGTACTGAATCTGTAGCCGTTAGCGATCGCGAAGACGTAAAAGAAAGACCCGTTGATGTGGATATTCTCTTCGAGAGATTACGACTACTCCGCAAGAATCTGGCTGATGAGCAGGAAGTCCCGCCCTATGTGATTTTTAGTAATGCGACGCTCAATCAAATGGCAGAACAGCAACCAACAGATCGCAAAGATTTTGCTAAATTGTCGGGCGTTGGTGCGAAGAAACTAGAACAATATGCCGATGATTTCATTGCGATTATTCTCGAACATCATCTCAAATATCCCCCTGCGGAAACTACTGAATTAACGAACTCTAGAGTAAAACAGGAATCAGTCACACCAAAATCAAAACTATCCAAAGCAAGTACTCAGCGTGAAACTCTCGCCATGTATGAGAATGGTCTAGATATCGATGAAATCGCCCGCGATCGCGGACTTAAACCCGCAACAGTCTGGACACATCTCGTTCAGTTACTTGAAGCTGGCTATGCAATCAACTGCGATCGCCTTGTGCCACCAGAGCGTCAAACTGTAATTTATGAAGCACTAGAAGCGATCGGTGGTGATTCCCTTCGCAATCTCTTTGATCACCTGCGCGAAGAATATACCTACGATGAGATTAAGATCGTTCGTGCCATCTGGCAGAATGAAAAAGAGCCGCTATAATCAAGTTAGAACAAATCTGTTATAAAAAACTATGCTTGTTAATTCTAAAACAGATAAGCTGTATGATCGCGATTTCTCAGAATGGGCAGAAATGACAGCTCAGTTGCTTGAGAAAAAGCGTTTTGATGAAGTAGATTTAGAAAACTTGGTGGAAGAGGTTCGGGCTTTGAGTCGCAGTGATAAACGAGAAATTCGTAGTCGGTTGATTAAGTTACTTTCCCATTTACTCAAATATGACTACCAGCCACAGAAAAGAACTGATAGCTGGATATACACAATTACTGAACAACGGCGACAGATTTTACTTATTTTTGAAGATAGTCCTAGCTTGCAAAACTACTACACTGAGATTTTCGATTCTTGCTATGACAAGGCGCGAATCGAAGCATCCCAAGAGACAAAATTAGATATTGATACTTTTCCTAGAACTTGTCCATTTGAAAAACATAATGTTCTACACCCAAATTAAGTAATGGAAAACCTGCAAAAGCGATTAGTTCAACATCTAGAAAAAATTGTCATCGAGCGTAATCCTTATTATGCCTCGGCTGGACATTTATTTGCTCGTGAATATATCCGATCGCATTTTGCCAAATTTGGTGAAGTGATCACCCATGAGTTTGAAGTTAATGGCAATAAGCATCAAAACTTGATTCTGCAAATTGCGGCTAAAGATGGGAAACAGAGATCGCCGATAATTATTGGCGCACATTACGACACAGTTCCTGCTTGCGTGGGTGCAGATGATAATGGCTCAGGAGTTGCGGTACTTTTAGAATTAGCTGAATATCTATCTGCACATCCGACTAAATATCCGATTCAATTAGTTGCCTTTGATATGGAGGAATATGGATTGTCGGGAAGTCATGCGTATGCGAATAAGCTCAAAAATGAAAAGCAAAAATTACGCTTAATGATTTCCTTGGAGATGTTGGGATATTGCGATCGCACTCCCAATTCACAACATTATCCCGCAGGATTAGACAAGTTCTATCCTAATACAGGTGACTTTATTGGCTTGATTGGCAGTATCCCCACGATTCCCGATCTGATCCACTTGCAACATCACATGAAATCTGTGGTTCCTTGTGAGTGGCTTCCCGCAGGTTGGCGAGGTTTAGCAATCCCTGATACTCGCCGCAGCGATCACGCACCATTTTGGGATGCTGGCTACAAAGCCTTAATGGTTACCGATACCGCGAATATGCGAAATCCGCATTATCACAAAAGTAGCGATCGCTTAGAGACTCTTGATTTAGAATTTCTCACCAACGTCTGTCAAGGTCTTATGGGAGGTATAACCGCCCTAAATTAACGAAGCAGCCACACTAAGAGCCGACTCTAGGTTGATATATAATTAATGTAGTTATTTACAAATCTTAAAGATTATTTATGAGTGAAGTTACTAATCCTCTCCTAATTGGCAAAGGTTTACCGCCATTTCCAGAAATTAAACCTGAACAGGTTATCCCAGCAATTACTCAATTGCTAGAAGAAACCAGCGCAGGACTAACCAACCTTGAAGCCAATGTCCAACCCACATGGTCGGGCTTAGTTGAACCGCTAGAACGTTTGACTGAGAGAATTGGTTGGGCATGGGGTGCGATCGAGCATTTACTAAGCGTCAGAAACAATGCCGAATTGCGTGAAGCTCACAAAGTTGTCCAACCTAGGGTTATTGAATTTTTCAATCGCTTTAGCCAGAGCCAACCAGTTTATAAGGCTTATAAAGCAATTTATGGCTCATCGGATTGGGATAGCCTCGAACCTGCTCAAAAACGCATCGTAGAAGCCGCAATCCGTGATGCTGAGCTTTCAGGCGTTGGTTTAGACGGTGAAGCTAAGGAAAAGTTTAACGCAATCCAAATGGAACTTGCGGAACTCTCGACTAACTTCTCTAACCATGTCCTAGATGCTACCAAAGCTTTTAGCATGACTTTGACCTTACCCGAAGAGATTGAAGGTTTACCACCAAGTTTATTAGCCCAAGCCGCCCAAGCTGCAAGACTTGATGGTGATGACAGAGCCACTCCCGAAAAAGGTGCTTGGTGCATTACCCTTGACTATCCTAGCTATGTTCCCTTTATGCAACATAGTCGTCGTCGTGATTTGCGTGAGAAGCTATACCGCGCCTTTGTCAGTCGTGCTGCTAGTGGGGAGTTTGATAATTCACCCTTGATCGACCGCATTCTCGAATTGCGTAAACAAAAAGCGAACTTGCTGGGCTATTCTACCTATGCCGAACTCAGCCTTGCAAGGAAAATGGCTCCTAACGTTGAAGCAGTTGAGAAGTTGCTAGAAGAACTGCGCCAGTCCAGTTACTCTGCTGCCGTTGCCGAGTTTGACGAATTGAAAGAGTTTGCTAAGTCTCAGGGCGAAACCATCGAACTCAAACACTGGGATACTTCATATTGGGCGGAACGTCAGCGTGAAACCAAATTTAATTTCACCGTTGAAGAATTACGTCCTTACTTCCCATTACCTCAAGTTCTCGAAGGACTATTTGCTCTGGTGAAGCGCTTGTTTGGAGTGAACGTCGTTCCTGCGGATGGAAAAGCTCCCATTTGGCATGAAAGCGTCCGCTTCTTTGAAATTCAGAATGAGAGTAATGAGGCGATCGCCTATTTCTATCTTGACCCATACAGTCGCCCAGCCGAAAAGCGGGGCGGCGCATGGATGAATGACTGCATCGGACGAGCCAAAATTATCGAAGATGGTAAGCCGATTACCCGTTTGCCCGTTGCCTATCTTATTTGCAATCAGTCTCCTCCTGTCGATGGTAAGCCCAGCTTGATGACCTTTGGTGAAGTAGAAACTCTCTTCCATGAGTTCGGACATGGCTTGCAGCATATGTTGACTAAAGTTGATTATGCAGGTGCGTCTGGCATTAATAATGTCGAATGGGATGCTGTAGAACTGCCCAGTCAATTCATGGAAAACTGGTGCTACGATCGCGCTACCTTGTTTGGCATGGCAAAGCATTACGAGACAGGCGAAACTCTTCCCGAAAGCTATTTCCAAAAGCTCGTTGATTCCAAAAACTACATGAGTGGTTCAGGAATGTTGCGTCAGTTGCATTTCAGCCTTGTCGATATCGAGTTACACCATCGCTATCAGGTTGGCGGATCGGAAACTCCACTCCAATTGCGATCGCGCCTTGCCGAAACCACGATGGTGATCCCACCTTTACCTGAAGATAACTTCCTCTGTTCCTTCGGTCATATTTTTGCTGGAGGCTATGCCGCAGGTTACTATAGCTACAAGTGGGCAGAAGTCCTGAGCGCTGATGCCTTTGCCGCCTTTGAGGAAGCTGGGTTAGAGGATGAAGAAGCGATCGCCTCAACAGGTAGACTCTATCGCGATACAGTTTTAGCGCTCGGCGGTAGCAAGCACCCCATGGAAGTCTTCAAAACCTTCCGAGGACGTGAACCTATTACGACTCCATTGTTGCGTCACAGTGGTTTAGCCAAAGTCTAGCAAGAAGGGACAGTGCAAAGCACTGTCCCTTCTTGCTAAGGTCTTTCGTGAATAAACCATCGATCTATTTTTAGAAGCGATCGCGCATGGTCGCGTATTGATACACCAGATAAATATGTTGTACATGGCGCTAGAAGCACCTGTTCACTTGCTAATCTAAAAGCTTCTTGGGGAGTAGATGGGCGTTTCCCAATCAAAAGTTGCAACATAGTTCCATAATGACAAACTAGTTCAGCCTCATATAATTGATGCCATTTTTGCAGTAAGGGAATCGCTCCTTTGCTCCCGCCATACCAAGATAAATAGGCAAGAGTTTCCCAGCTATGGGGCGTTGGCAGCAATATTAGTGCCATTGTCTGTCCATTTGGTTGATACCAGTCTAGATAAGTTAGCTCTTGCTCCGATGGTGTAGAGATTTCCGTTGTCTGCTGCAATTCCCAATCAAATAAATACTTCTCAACATCGACAATAGTAGAAATTTCTCCCGATCTCACTAGTGTTTGTAGTTCAGAAAATAATGGTGATGCACCAAACCGAGAACTTGTATTGGCTAATTCTGTAAAGATCTGTTCTTCTAAATTGTAGGTATTAAATTGAGCGCGTTCATCCAAAAAGCTATCTAGCTCTTGAGAAGTTATAGAATTAGCTCTCGCGATAATTGCTTCTGGAGATAGATCTAAATTTGGATACTCTTCAGCAAAGTAAAATCGCGAAAAGAAATCTTCATCATTCATTGTTTTTTGCCAATTTTCGGCATTACCACTCCAGCAAGTAGTAATCACGGGATATCTCTGAGTTTGAGGCAGTAAATCTTTGATTAAATGCCAAGCTTCAACACTATTTTCTAGATTAACAGCGATCGCCAATGCTACACTTGTCGTCATTGGGATATCAAGCTGAACCATATCTGCTTCGCTTAAAAAAGTTCCACTCAGTAGCTCTCGTAAAGACTCTATAGAATTAAGCATTTAAAATTATTGATAACTTTTATTATCATTAAACCATTTAGAATTGCCCCATGCTTACAGTTCTCTTAGTGAGAGATTGACCTACTTCAAACTCCGATTATAAAAGTCTGTAACTTTATCGATATACATTTTGGAATTAGCATTGTAATTTCCTGCGTGCTGCTTTGCGTCTGTTTCCCAGTATTCGGCTGATGGATATGCTGCTTTCATTTGCCTTGCATTCTCGATAGTCGTGTAAGGATCGAGCGTACTATGAATAATCAAAACTGGTCTAGGAGAAATTTTTGCCAGATCAATAACTGGTTTAGAGGTCGTGAGATCATAGCCAGTCCACAAATGCCCGAACATCAATGTAGAAGGCAGAAATATATCTGGAAGTTTTGAATCGAACTGCCACAGTTTTTGGAAGAGTGGATAGACTTCAGCATAACCACTATCGATCACAATTGCCGCAAGATCGGAACTTTCGGCGGCGGCTCCAATGACTGAAGCGGAACCCATAGAAACACCTAAAACTCCAATTTTATTAGGTTTAAATCCTTTTTGTTTGAGCCAATTCACTCCAGCAATCACATCTCTTCTTTCTTTAATTCCGAAAGTAACTCTAGAATCTGCACTCTTTCCGTGTCCTCGCAGATCAATCATCAGAATCGAGAATCCCTGCTTTTGCATAGCAGATCCAAATTCGGTGAATTTGCCGCCAAACTCAGCAGTACGGCTAGAGTGCAAGCCATGCACTAAAACCAAAACTTTATCAGAAGATTTTGATGGAATAAACCATCCTGTAATTTCTAAGTCATCGGATGTACGCAATTTCACCTCTTCAGGAGCGATCGCAAAAACAGATGCTTGTTGTGAATCAAAGCTTCTTCTAGGAGTCGAAAGCCTATGTCCAGCAAAAGCAGAAATCCCTAAATAGGCGATCGCTAAAGTAGCTGAGAAACTCAGTGCAATCTTAATGATAATTTGTCTTTGGGGTTTCATATTCTCACTTTTAGTTTTTATGTTACTCCTTTCCCAGTGAATAATTAGTAGGGCGCGGCAAAGCCGCGCACCACTAATTATTCCTGCTTACTTACCTACAACAAAATGAAACCTAATACAAAATATACTCATTGTATTATGATGATCTTGGAATGTCAGAATCCACAAACTTTTTGATTGCAACCAATTGATATGACTATTAAGAAAATCTTGATTCTGGCAGCTAATCCTCTTGAGACAGCAAGGTTACGACTAGAAAAAGAAGTAGAAGAAATTCGGGTAACTTTAGAGCGATCGCTAAACCGCGATCGCTACCTGATTGAGTCAAGAGGTGCAGTACGTCCTCAAGATTTACAGCAATATTTATATAACCTGAAGCCACAGATTTTACATTTTTCAGGACATGGTGGTGGTGACTGGGGCTTAGCCTTTGAAGATGATGATGGCAAGACGAAGCCCGTTAGTACTGATGCATTAGCAGACTTGTTCAAGCTATTTGCTAATCAAATTCAGTGCGTAGTTCTAAATGCTTGTTATGCAGTGGTACAAGCAGAAGCGATTTGTCAGCATATTCCCTATGTGATTGGCATGAATCAGGCGATCGGTGATGAAGCGGCGCGAAGGTTTGCGGAAGGCTTTTATCGAGCAGTTTGGGATGATCGCTCGATTGAGGATGCCTTCGCATCGGGGGTAAATGCGATCGCCTTAGATGGAATTCCTGAAGAGTTAACGCCTGTGTTGCTAAAGCGAGATCGCAGTTTGCCAAAATCTAATCCTAATACTGAAATTTCGGTAGTAGAAAATAATGGCTACTTTTATATTGTGCGATCGCGCTTAGAGCAACGTTGTTATGAAGAAGTCGTGAGGGCAGGTACATTAATTAGAATTAAGTCACCTGAGCGCATGGGCAAATCCTTAATGATGGGGCGCGTTTTAAAGTATGCGACACAGCAGGGGCATCGCACCGCCGTGATTGATTTACGCGAAGCAAACAGAGAGTTTTTTGTAGATATTAATAAATTTTTGCAATGGTTTTGTGCATATTTGGGCGATCAGTTAGAAGTTGACCAGCAACCTGAAACTGCATGGAAGAGCTTTTTAGGTGCAAATACAAACTGTACAAAATATGTGGAAAAATTCTTTTTAAATAGTGATGATTCACCCTTAGTAATTGCGATCGATAACTTCGATTGTGTGTTTAGATATCCCGATGTTGAAGCTGACTTTTGCGGATTATTGCGTGGTTGGTTCGAGAAAGTAAATACCAGTAAAGTCTGGGGCAAGTTGCGACAAATAATTGTCTATTCCCAAGAGTCTTATGCAACAAACAATATTAACCAATCACCTTTTAATGTAGGGTTGCCCATTGAACTCGATGAACTAGACGAATCGGAAGTCTTGGCTTTAGCAAAAGCCTATGGACTGCCTTGGACAGTTGCAGAAATTGCGAAACTAATGGATATGATTGGTGGTCATCCTTATTTAGTCCAGATGGCGATCGATCAAATCGCGCACCGTAATATGGATATTGACAGGTTATTGCGAACTGCACCAACAGAAGAAGGCATTTATAGTAAATATCTTTACGAACGTTTACAACTATTAGAAAGCAATCCCGAACTGGTAGAAGCCATGAAATTAGTTGTCAACTCCGATATTCCTGTAAGGTTGAGTGCAAAGGATGGGTTTAAGCTAGACAGCATGGGTTTGATAAAGCCACAAAATAGCGATCGCATCCCCCGTTGTAATTTATATCGTCTATACTTTAGCGACAGGTTGAGGTAATTGGCTATGTCACCAGAATCACCCAATGAAC
Source organism: uncultured cyanobacterium (assembly GCA_963703315.1). Classification (GTDB taxonomy): domain Bacteria; phylum Cyanobacteriota; class Cyanobacteriia; order Pseudanabaenales; family Pseudanabaenaceae; genus Pseudanabaena. The sequence continues at coordinate 2,361,204 of OY969811.1, forward strand.
AATTAATTAGTACTTCTGTCTATCGTGTCGGTGGCAGTTTGCCTGTAGATGCGCCAACTTATGTAGAACGAAAAGCTGATCACGAGCTATACAAAAGACTGAAAGCGGGGGATTGTTGCTATGTATTTAATGCCAGACAGATGGGGAAGTCTAGCTTACGGGTGCGGGTAATTCAGAAATTAGAGCAGGATGGAGTGGTTTGTGCAACCCTTGATCCGCAAACTATTGGCACGCAGCTAGATCAGTCACAGTGGTATGCCAGTATTATCAGCAGTCTTGCGGAAAGTTTTAAACTAGAAGATTGCTTCGATTTAGAAGAATGGTGGGAAGCAAGACAATCGATCGCGCCTGTGAAATGTCTCAGTGATTTCATTTGTAATGTGCTGCTAACTGAGATTAAGAAGCCCATCGTAATCTTTGTGGAAGAGATTGATAATTTGCTCAATCTTAAGTTTGTTGCTGATGACTTTTTTATGTTGATTCGTTCATTTTACGAAAATCGCGCCCAAGAACCACAATTTGATCGATTATCCTTTGCTTTTGTCGGTGTGGCTACTCCGCGTGATTTAATGCTGAGCCAAAATCATTCGGTGTTTAACATTGGTGTAGCGATCGAGATGGGCGGTTTCCAATTGGATGAGGTGAAACCGTTAGAGATTGGACTAAAGGGAAAAGTTCCAGATCCGCATTTAGTAATGCGTGAGGTATTGCAATGGACTGGTGGACAGCCTTTCTTGACGCAGAAGTTACTTAGTTTGGTAATTAGTGAGATAGAAGAAAATAATGTAGATGCATCAAAGCAAGATATTCCCGTATGGATTAAGCAAATCGTTCAAGAACACATCATTAATAATTGGGAAACTCAAGATGTACCACAACATCTCAAAACCTTGCAAGATCGTCTATTAGTAAGGACTGATGAAGATGGTAGAGGGCGACTTTTGGGTTTGTATCAGAGAGTTTTGGATGGGGATAAATACCAAACTTCTTTGGTTAATGTAGAAGAATATAAAAAAGAAAATTCTTCTTTCATGGAAGGAATTTCTTCTGATGATAGTGAAGATCAAAAGAAACTGCGTCTGACAGGGTTAGTTGTCAAGCGAGATAACAGATTAATTGTTTACAACCCTATCTATGCAGGAGTTTTCAATCAAGAGTGGGTAAGCCGTAACTTAGCAGATTTGCGTCCACCTTTATATTTAGAAGCTTTTAGGAAGTGGCAAGTAAGCGACGAACAACAAAAGTATTCTTTTCTTTTGCGAGGAAAGGCGCTTGAAGATGCGGAGATCTGGGCAAAGGATAAGCGATTGAGTGATGAGGATTATAGGTTCTTGGCAGCAAGTCGGGAGATGAATAATCAAGTTATGCTAGCGGAAGTTAAGTTTAATGCGGAAAAACAGAGAACAAAATTTGCGATCGGTGGGGGGATTGTTGCTTTAGTTCTTGCAGGATTAGCTTCATGGCAATTAGTAGTTGCTGATAAAAACGCGAAAATTGTTGTTGATAATGCTGTTGAAAGAGTCGAAGAACTTTTTCAGAAAAACTATCAATTTGAATCTTTAACAGAGAGCATTAAAACGATGGATTTAATGAAGACTTTAGGTAAGACAAATGATAAAGATCTTATTGAAAGACTTTATAAAGTAATCTCTAATATCCAAGAAAGAAATCAACTAAAAGGTCATCAAAATGAGATTTTGGGCTTAAGTATTCATCCTGATGGTCAGAAAATTGTCTCTAGTGGTTTCGATAACACTATAAAATTATGGAATATAGAAGGAAACATCTTATATACCAAGAGTCAAGAATATAGACAATGGAGTGTAAAATTTAGTCATAGTGGTCAATTGATAGCATCTGTAGATGACATTAATTCAATATCATTATGGAAAATACAAAATGATAAACTTCTACTGCTTGATTCTAATATTATTAAAGATCTAAAAATCAATAAACAAGCTAATATTCCAGACAATCAGATTGGCAACTTAGAATTTAGTCCCAACGACGAAATGATTGCCTTCTCAAATAACGATAAAAATCTTAGATTGTGGATAAAAAACTCAAAAATAAGACAAGTGTCATGCCGTGATGGAGATCAAAATAGTTGGATTTACACTATGAATTTTCATCCTCAAAAAAACACTGTGGCTTTTGCCTGTAAAGATTTAGTTTATATATGGGATACAGTTAAATCGGATTTATCTCAATTGATTCCTAATTCAAAGCATGAAAATACAGTTAATGCAGTTAAGTTTAGTGTTAATGGAGATATACTAGCGTCTGCAAGTAGTGATGGAAATATAAAATTATGGGATACAAAGAATGACTACAAAAAAATAGGAGAAATAAAGCCTAAAAATCCATTGCTTTATATTACAGACATTGCGTTTGATAATCAAAACAACTTTATTGCCTCTTCATATACAAATAACAACATAGGTATTAAAATCTGGAGCTTAGAAAAAGCTCTTAAATTATATCCTAAGCCTTTACAAGAACCAGAGAATAATAATCTTTTAGGTCACACTCAATCAGTAAATAGAATAATATTTAACCCAACTAATCCACTTTCAATTATTTCTGCAAGCAGCGACTCAAGTATCAGGATCTGGTCTTTGAATAAGTCTTCAACTAATGCTACAGAAAAGCATATATCTAAATTACTTAGCTATGCATGTAGTTTAGTTAAACCTTATATCTACACTGACAAAGTTAATCCTAAAAATCAAACTCTTAATAAAATTTGTCAGACAAACTAATTTGAGGGACACTGATTCTTACAATGACAAGTTGATTGACCACAGCAACTACAACCTCCTAAAATTTCATTTGTACCTATACCAAAGCCACTTGTATTAATCCACTCAGCGTTCAGCAAAGACCACCAATCAGTAGCCAAACCTTTTTCAACATACTCATATGGCATCCATCCATATCCTTTATCTCCCCATCCATCTCCCTGTGAATCTCTAAATAAGAATCCTCCTTTCAATGGTGGTTTAGAATCATCTGGATTATCAAATTCCAAATAATCATCATATCCAACAGCAACGAGAGCATGACCCATTTGAGATTGAGTATTTTGAAGAGATAAAGGAGGAACTATAATTTGTCCTAATTTCCTCTTCTTCGTTGTATTAACTGTTTCTATTTTTTTTAACTCATCTTGATTTATATATTTAGTGAAAATGCTAGTATCGCTAATGCCAAAAATTGCTGGAAAACCTGATGCCAAAGCAATACGAATCTGAGCTACAGTTAATTGACCTATTTCAATTTCATTCTCCTTTTTTTTCTCAATTGTTAGTAATTCTTGATTGTAAATTTCTCTGAGTTTATCCAATCGAAAATACTTAGATGCTTGAAAATTTTGGGCATAAGCATAAGCAAATGCTGAAGGTTGCTTGCCACCTGTTAAATTATCAGTTCGTTCTTCTGTTGCTAGCCAATTTTTTTGTTCTTCTTTTGTTACTAGCCAATTTTTATCAGACTTTTCTGGAGGGACTCCAAATAGAACCATAGCCCTTAGAGTGTCTCTCAGTGTTGCGCCACCATCACTGAGAGGTTTTTCTTGGTCTAAATACATTAGATCTCTAGTAACTTTATAAAGGAATCGCCAAGAAAGTTTACTGTTAACATTCTTACTAGCACGATTTTGGAAATACTCCATTAAAGCTTTTCCTGCATGGGCAGTACAGGTCATCCCCTCTTGAGGTTCTTTAATTGGAGAGAAATATTCTCGTAAATCAACAGATTCTTTCAAAAACAAGTCTTGATTTAACAAAGCCTTAATTTCGTCTTCATACCCATCTTTTTTAGTAAAAGTCATTATCAAATAGGGAGGCTTCTTATACCTCTTTTGCTTTGCTTTCCATTCTTCCTCAGGCACTAGACGCATTGCTCTTTGATATATAGGAGACTTATCATCTTCGGCAAACAAAACTCTTTCGAGTCTAATATTTTTTGCCTCAGTCTCTACCTCCTCTGGTACTAATCTGCTGACAACAGTTTCTAAGGAATACTGATTAACTGTGTTAATTTTTTGTTCTTCAGTAACTGACCAACCTGTTCTATTTACTGTCACTGTCATTTTCTTACCTTAGCTTAATTTATAACTCTTAATAATCAATTCAACTTAGCATCATAAAAGCTAAGTTAACAGTCACGATTAGATATCTTATTTACTCAACCTTAATACCTTTATTGCAACCTACATAGTTAAAAATAAATACGCAATAAAACTTTACCTAAAGTTGTGAACTTGCTTCTGAGATAAAGTCTAAGCATATAAATCTAGTCAATCTAGAAGTTTCTACAAACAGATCAATCGGGCTTTAACAGAATTGTGATTTTAGAAATAGCGATCGCTTCCACAAGGCTTTTTGCGATCGCCATTTTTGGTGATGAATTTAGCGATCGCAATTACAAGCGCTTAACTTTGCTTTTGAGAATCTTTTCCTCCACTTCATTGATTTGTACCTCACGCAATCGCGTTGCATAGGCAGGAAATGGAAAACCTACTAGCAACGGTGATGGAACTTCGGGCTGATGGATAAACATACTCCCTGATTTTAATAACAGCGATCGCTTCCGACAAGCACCTGTCAAGAAATTATATTCAGGGCGTTCCACCTCGGCGGAGTCCAAACGACCAACCACCCGCACCGCCGCCTGTCCAACCACGCGCCGTTCTACTTCTGAAGCAGTTTGTTGTGCGCCGATCAAAATAATGCCTAGCGATCGCCCTCGTTCTGCTATTTCCACTAATAGATCTTTAATGGGGCTACGACCTTCTTTGGGCGCATATTTATTCAACTCATCAAGGACGATAAAGACAACGGGATATTGACCACGCTTTTCCTTTTCCATGAAGAGTTTTTGTAACAGCACACCCACGACAAACTTTTGGGCTTTACTACCGAGCTTGTTGATATCGGCGATCGTTAACTGATATTCCGCCGCAAGGGGATCGAGCTTATATTTTTGTAATTCTTCGGGTGGAAGATCGCCACGAATCAGATGCCCCATTTCATCGGCAATTCCCCAAAGACGACGGGTGAGAGCCTCCGCAGTCGCAGGAGCATTACGTCCTAGCCATTTTTGATCAGGATTCTCCACTAATTTATCTTCGAGAAATTCAATCAAATCACGGAAAGTTTCTACCTTGTCTTTGCCATCTTCACCATAGCTATCATCTAAATCAAGACTAGCTCTAGGCATAAATCCTAGCTTTCTATCATATTTGTCATTATCCGCCGCTAATCTTGCCAAACGTTCTTCGACAATACTTGCCAAAAAGCCAATATTTCCACGCTCTAGATCGTCACCTGCAAATAAGAAACGAAAGAGGCGATCGCGACAAAATTCACGCATACCCCACACATAAGCGGAAATATTATCGGAACGTTGATCGAGATGGGGTTCTATCTCTTGCGTGTTTTTCTTAGGCGCAACACAAAACCGAACGTCTTGGAATGGCTCTACAGGTAGATCAAGGGCATGGTAAGTAGCTCGATCCTCTTCGCGCATCTTATTATTTGCTTTATCTAAGAAGAATAAATCTTCTCCCTTGACATTAAAAATTAGAGCTTTAGTATTTGCTCTTTTGGAACCAAGTGCTGCCGAATTAAAAATGGAATGGAGCAGAAATAGAGCAAAGGAAGTTTTAGTGGCTACGCCTGAAATTCCTGAAATATTGACATGAGCGCCTTTCGTACCATCGATAAATTCATAATTCAAATAGGCTGGACTGCCATTTCGCATGATTCCTGCGGAGATGCGTTGTTCCATGCCATCGAAGTTTAGCGCAAATCGGAGGTTCTCATCTTCGGCTAAATAGACCGCATCGCTGGGCTGTGGTGGTAAATACTCTTCTGGCTCAATGCGTGTGACTTGGATATGGGCAGCATAGGAGACATTCACGGGCATACTGCCACTGGTAACTAGGAATGTATCCGTATCAAATTGGGTTCCTTCATGGATGGTTCGCACATGATCAACGACTCCATAGAAGTTGACGACCCCTTTTTTGTCAGGGCGATCAGTCTTTACCTGTATGACATCATCAAGGCGAAGGACTTTACCATCGCTGACTGCCACCCAAAATTCGAGAGGTGTAGCGTCTTTGGTTCCTAATATGTATCCAATCGGCTCGATCATGTCATTACTTCTATTTTGTTTTGCAAGTTCTGCAAATATTTTATACCAGTTCTCCCAAGAGCTATAGGAGTTTTCATTTTGCCAAAGGTAAAATGAAAACTCCTATAGCTAGGCATAAGTAAACTTAAAACCTAGAAGCTTGTACCGCCCGCTAAGCGGGCGGTACAAGCTCTGGTTTTGGGTTTTAACTATGCTGAGCTACTTACAAAGTAAGCGCTAGCTGATAAATTTGGCGGCGTGGTAATTCGGCGAGTTCGGCTAATTGACGACTGGCTTCCGATCGCGAAATCCCTGAATCAATCAAATTTTGAAGTTCTTTCAAAATTACATCCTCAGTCCATATCGGCTTTTCACTAAGTTTTGCGCCTTCTAAAACTAACGTAAATTCACCTTTAGGAGCATGAATCGTAAAATAGGAAATAGCATCTTCTATAGAACCGCGCCAAAATTCTTCATGGAGTTTAGTGAGTTCTCTAGCGATCGCAATTTGCCGCTCTTTACCTAAACTTTCTGCTAAGTCTTCAAGAGTCCGCAATAACCGATGGGGCGCTTCATAGAGAATCATTGTCCGCGTTTCTAACCGCAAGATTTCTAAGCGATCGCGCCGTTCTTTTTTATCCGTTGGTAAAAATCCATCAAACCCAAAATGCTGTGTGGCAAATCCCGAAGCCGTTAATGCGGCAATTCCTGCGGTGACAACGGGAATCGGTACAACCCGCACTCCCGCCGCAATACAACCCTGTACCAGTTCCACCCCAGGGTCAGAAATCGCAGGCATTCCTGCATCGGTAACTAAGGCGATCGCCATCCCTTGCTGTAACTTTTCTACTAGCTCAGGTACACGTTTAAAAGCATTATGCTCATGATAACTAGTTTGGGGAGTCTCAATCCCAAAATGGTGTAACAGCTTACCTGTATGTCTTGTATCCTCCGCCGCGATTAAATCCACTTGTTTTAATGTGGAGATCGCCCTGAAAGTCATATCCTCCAAATTACCAATGGGTGTTCCGACTAAATAGAGAATTCCTGAAGCTTTCATTAATTAGCGCCACTGTTTATTTTCTAGATCACGCATCTGACGTTCAAGACGATCGATCCTTCCACGCAATTCATCCATTTCATTTTGACGCGGCACACCCAAGTCCTGCATCACATTCCGAATCTGACGCTGAATTAATGTCTCCAGATTTCCTTGCTCTGACTTGAGGCGGCTGGCAATATCATTCAGAATTTCCGAAGCTTGATCAGGATCAATCTTGCCATCCTTGACCCAATCTTCACTAGCTTCTTTTATTTTTTCTAACACAAGGGAAGTCGTACCGACACCAAGCATTAGTAACTGCTTCAGCAAATTATTACTATCCATAACTCTATGCAATCCTTAAAGCCGATCTATCCCTCTATCATACTACTCTTCCCCGTGTAGATATTGAGTGACGGCGCATCGCGCCGCCACTCAATGCTTGGTTTTACAAATAAACTGCGATCGCTATAAAAGTAAGGGCAATTCATAAATTGCCCTTACTTTTGAAGTTTTGCATCTCAAAGACCTTAGCGATTGCTATACTTTAAGCTGTTTTAACGTTTTCAATTTCAGAAAAACTTTCAAGTAGGTTAATTTATGATCCGTGCTGTAATAGAAACTGCTAAAGGCACAATCCGTGCTGAGCTTGACGACCAACACGCCCCAATTACTGTCAAAAACTTTGTAGATCTATCTAAGCACGGTTTTTATGACGGACTCACTTTCCATCGTGTCGAACCAGGATTTGTAATTCAAGGTGGCGATCCTCTCGGTAATGGTACTGGCGGATCAGGCGATCGCATCAAACTCGAAATCTGGGCAGAGGGTGATACTGAAGCTACCATTGGTCAAATTTTGACAGGTGGCAAGAAGCCTGTTATTAAGCACAATCGAGCAGGTGTATTCTCAATGGCACGCACTAATGATCCCAATAGTGCCACCAGTCAATTTTTTATTACGCTAGGTGATGCTTCATTTTTAGACGGTCAATATGCAGCGTTCGGCTATACCGATGACACTGAAGTTGCTCAAGCAATCCGTCGTGGTGATAAAATCCTCTCAATTAAAATCGAAGAATAAACAAAAAAAGGGGCTTTGCCCCTTTTTTTGTTTACACGCCAACTAAACTCTGAATCACAGATTGCAAATCCGTCAGAACTTGTGAAGAGTTACTACCATTAGACATTACCCCTAAGTCCTGAACCGCAGCCTCCAGTTGAGGACGGAGGGTATCGACAATATCTTGAACAGGTCGTAAGAGTTGTTCTTGAGCGCTAATTTGTCCTAACAAATCGGCTACAGCCTTAATCCGTTCTTGATGTTGAACTTCTAAGGCACGGATCGCTTGCTCTTGTTGTAAATGATCTTGAGCTTGCTTGCCGATCATCTCCTGTTGTTGCTGCGTATAGTTTCTAACTGCCTCAATTTGACTCTCCATCTTACGGAGTTCCTGTTCTTGGCGATTCTTTTGAGATTCAATTTGCAATAGCAAAGGTAATAAACTTTGTACAGGACTTACTTCAACACTAATTCCCTTACGACGATCTAAAATTGCTTTTTGCTGATTTAGAACTGAGAGTCGTTCCTGCATACTGCGTCTCATCCCTGAAACACTCTCTTCAAGTAGCTTATATTGCTCCTCTGCAAATTCTTTATTACTTTCTAATTCGATACGAGCAAACTGATCAGCCGTCTCCACCTGACTTTGCAAATCGGCAATTTCACCTTCTAATCCCGCTAATTCATCCTCTTGAGCGCTAACATAGTTAGCTAGCTTATCAAAATCAGCTTGAAGAACTTTAATTGTTGATTCTAGCTCTTCAATCGACATTGCTTGCAACCGACTTTCTTCTTCGGGACTAAGGAATTCAATGCTACCCGGTCCACCAAATGACTCGATCGCATGGGATGTTTGCTCATACAGATCGATTTGGGCATCTAGCTGCACCCTAGACATCGCCATATTATTTTCTTGGAGCTTCAGAATGCCGCGTTGAGCCTTTAGTTCTGCTTGGGCATCTGCCAATGCTATTTGAGTTTGCTGCCACTGATTTTTCCGCGAATCAAGATCTTCCGTTGATTTCAGAAGTAGTGCCTTTTGCTTTTCGGCTTCACTTTTTAGTCCATCGAGACTTTGCCAAAATCCCGTTAACATTTCTTGGCGCTTATTAATTAGATCAAGGGCGCTATGAATTCTATCTCTAAGGGCATCAGGATTTGTAAAACTTGTTGATAACCGACTAATCAGGGTCTTAATATGGTCAGCCTGTTCGACGGTGAGGGCGGCTGCCTTAGCCTCAAACTTACCTCTCTCCGCTTCAATACCATTACGCAACTGTTCAATTTCAGTACGTTCTTTGGCTAGCTTTTCTTCTAACTCCTCAACTTCTTGTCGTCTTGTATCAAGATGCTCTAGTTCAAGGTGTTTTTGTTCTAATTCTTGTTCGCGACGATGTAACTCTTGCGCTTGAAAATTAAGAGATTGTTTCCACTGTTCAACTTCTTCTTCGGCGGATTTATACTTATCTTGCGATCGCGAATAAGCTTGCAAGATATTAACAATTTTTCGAGAAGCCTCTTGAATACTCTGAACTTGGTTGCTACCTGTGATCTCAGCAACCACCATCTGACCATCTTTAAAGTCTCTTGCCTGCCCCGCATCTTGAATCGGCAAAATCTGCTCGTTCGTAATCGGCTGCCAAACGTTTTCACCCGTATTACGTGCTAGTAGACGGACGGACGAGTTACCACCTAATCCAAAAGCTGCTTGAGTTTTTTGAAGTTCCGCTAAGTACTGCACGCTGAATATACTCCTGTTTTTCTGATGCTAACTTTCAGATTGACATGACGAAAGAGCAAAAACTCGTCAAAGACAATACCAAATAGACTAGTTTCTAGTCTCATACTACCTAATTACACAATCATTTTGGCTGTATCTTTTAAGACTGTTTGGGAGTTTTAAAAGTAAAGCTTATTGCCTAATGTTTTTGGGGTCAAGTGCATCTCGCAAACTATCGCCCAAGAGATTAAATGATAACACTGTCAACACTATTGCTAGTGCAGGAGCCCAGACTAGCCAAGGTTGCAGAATCACAATCGAGGCGTTTGTCGATAAAGACAGCATATTACCCCAAGAGGGATCAGGTGGTTGGATACCCAGTCCCACAAGGCTTAAGACTGCTTCCAAGACTATAAATCGGGGGATATCGAGAGTGGCGGAGATGATAATGAATGTGATGGTTTGAGGTAAAACATGATGCATAATGATCCGCAATGGATTGGCTCCTGATGCACGAGCTGCCAAGATGAAGGTTTGTTCTTTGATAGACAATACTTGCCCTCGAATAACTCTGGCTAACCCTGCCCATGACACAAAGGAAATAATCGCAATGATTAACGCGAATCGCTGAGTATTGCTGATTTGGGGGGGCAAAATTGCAGTTAATGCTACTAATAAATATATTGAGGGAACTGACATCAGCACTTCAACAAAGCGCATTAAAATTACATCCAGCCAACCACCGATATAACCAGAGATACCGCCAACGATACACCCAATTGTATAGGAGATGATTGTACCGATAAAGCCAATCAATAGACTAATCCTTCCGCCATGAAGTAGGCGTGTCAACTGATCTCGACCTTGTTCATCGGTTCCAAGTAGATTTAGCTTGCCTGAATTGGCAGTACTAAATAAATGTCCGCCATGAAAAAGTTGGATTTGTGATGGTTTGGTGTAATCAACGATCAGAGCGCGATCGCCTGTTTCAAGATCGACGTTGCCTTGAGTAGTGGGATAGACATGAGCGCCAATAAATTGTCCCTGTTGATTTTGCCAATAAATTTGAGTTGGCGGTAATAAAGCACCATTTTTGGCTTGTTCATTGACACCATAAGGTGAGACAAAATCCGCAAATATAGCTAAGCCATAGAAAGTCGTCAAAATTACAATGCCAATCCAAGCGAGAGGGTTAGCTCTGAGTCGTTTCCACCAAGTCATTAGGAACCTTTGAGTGCTTTGAAAAAGTTTTTGCGATAGTTACCGTTGAGGGCGAATAGTACTGGCCAGAGCAGAGCTAGTACGATTTGGTTTCCCTCAAAGTCGGTGCGGCGAAATCCTTGCAAAAATTTCACAAATCCAAATACATAGGCAATTAGTACCAAAATTGCAATTAGTTGTGGCATATATCAATCTCCGATGATTAATTATCTAATCTAGCATCAACAAAACTAATGACGATCGCAATTAACGATCGCAAATTAAATAACATATTAAGAGTAGGGGCGGGTTTAGCCAATAATTTGATCATGCACTATAAGACTACTCGTTATGCAAGCAGTTCATCTTTTGAGATTTTCAGGTTACATCAGGGTTACATAAATAAAAGCAGCGATCGCCATTAATATCAGTAGGGCATAAACAATAACACGTCCCCATACAGCTATAAATAAACCCAACAAGTTCCAAAACGTGACTCTAGCTGTACCATTCCACGCAGGACGAAATTTACTAATCTCAACTTTTTCATAGGATGTTATCTGATTAATTGACAGAACTTGATAATGCAATCTGCCAAATGGGTGTAACAGTTTAAACTGTTGGTAGCGATGGTGAGCAGGCTTCCAACGATTACGCAGATTTTTCGCTTTGCCAACATACAGCACAATCCATAGAGCCGTAACGTAGTACACACCTGCATCTTGGGGTAATTCTTTTAATTTCTCAATAGATTTGGATGGTAGCCAAAAAATACGCAGCCATTCGAGCATAGGTGATTTACTATCCTAGAGTATTTATTCCTAGAGATTTTCTTACTTTTAAGCGATCGCCATCACAGTTGAGATATAACTAAGATGCTTTGATTAAGTAATCTAAATTGTCTAGTTAGGTTTTGCTTATATGTCAGATTTTAATCGCGGCATCATGAAATTCGAGAATGCCGATAGTCCTGTATCAATCGTACTTTCTAGTGTTGTTGTTTTGAGCATGATCGGATTCCTGCTCTGGTGGGGCTTCCAGACTGCTTACGTCTAAGTTCGTCATTTAAATAAAAGGCGGCGCGAAGCGCCGCCTTTTATTTTTGCCTTTAATTTGTTAAGTTAAGCCGAAACCTTTTATTAAGTTACTGAATAATGACCGTCACCACTTCTCAGAATGAACAACTCGGAGCCGCGATCGGGGCTATCCCTAGTGGGTTGTTTATCGTTACCTCTCAACAAAACGGTAAAACAGCAACGATGCTTGCCTCATGGGTACAGCAATCTGGCTTTAATCCTCCCTCTGTGACCATTATCGTAGCTAAGGGTAGACCGATTGAGTCTTTCTTAACAGTTGGCAGTCCCGTTGTGATTAACATTGGCGAAAAAGGTCAAGGTAAAATCATTGGTCATTTTGCGAAGGGATTTGCCCCCGATGCTGATCCTTTTGAGGGACTTGAAACTGGCATTGCTCCCAGTGGTCAACCCTATTTACTAGATGCGATCGCCTATCTTGATGCAACAGTCACAGGCAGTCTTGATGCGGGTGATCATACTGTTATTCTGGCAACTATTAATGCGGGCGATCGCCTCCGTGATGGTGAACCTGCCATCCATACCCGTAAAAATGGTTTCAAATATTAGTTCAAATTAATGCAAAGAGTTGGTGCTTTGCACCAACTCTTTGCATTAATTGCAATGATTCCAAAAAGTTGCAAGAAATTTCAAAAAACATTTGACATTAATCACAATATTTGTCATATTAATAAAGCGCTAAACGCGAACCAGCGTAAAAGCAAAACACATTGCGGGTGTGGCTCAGTGGTAGAGCATCTCCTTGCCAAGGAGAATGTCGTGGGTTCGAATCCCATCACCCGCTTACAAAAAAGAGATAAACTTGCGTAGCAAGTTTATCTCTTTTCGTTTTTAACAAGCAATTATTTACAGGGATTAAATCTATGTCATTTGATTTGCAAGTCGCCCTAGCTCACATCGATCTTCCCTCTGCTGAATGGATTGGCTTACGTGAAGTTAAAGAAATCACTACGAATCGCTATGTGCGCGATCGCAAACCCCAGTCCAACGGGCGCAGCTTATCTCATGGGGTTATGATTGAAGTCTTAGCCGATGGACAATTTGGCTATGCCAGTACCAATCATCTTGATTTTGCCAATATTCAACTTACAGCCCAAAAAGCTTGCCAACAAGCAAAAACTGCGGCACAGTGGGCAGTACATCACTTCACGATCGCTCAACGCCCAAAAGCGATTGGGCAGTATTTCTCGCCATTTCTAAAACCATCCGATGCGATCGCCCCCAAAGAAATCAATGAACTCTTAATCGAAATCTGCGATAAGTTAAAGGTTTCTGACAAGATTGTAAAAACTAGTGCCTACGCTGTGATTACGGAAATTGAAACCAACTTTATTAGTAGTAATGGCTCTGATATTTATCAGAAGTTTCTCACTATAGCTACGGACTACGCTGCAACTGCCCAAGATGGCGCAATCATCCAAAAACGCGGAGATAATGGACAACTAGCCCGTTGTAATCAAATTGGCATAGAAGTATTTGATCGTGACTTAGTTTTACAAAGAGCCAAAATCATCGGTGAACAAGCAGTAGAACTCCTCTCAGCAGCAGAATGTCCTACGGAAACCACTTCCCTAGTCCTAGCCCCCGATCAAATGTTGCTGCAAATCCACGAAAGCATCGGGCATCCCCTAGAAATCGATCGCATTCTCGGTGATGAGCGTAACTACGCAGGAAGTAGCTTTGTCAAACTGGAAGACTTTGGCAAGATGCAATACGGATCATCCTTGATGAATGTCACCTTTGATCCCACTAAGGCTGGCGAGTTTGCAAGTTATGCCTTTGATGACACAGGCATTCCTGCTACCCAAGAATACTTAATTAAAGAAGGTAAATTATTGCGGGGCTTGGGCAGTGCTGAAAGTCAAGTGCGATCGGGTATTGATGGTGTCGCTAATGCCAGAGCCACTTCATGGAACCGTCCTGCCATTGATCGCATGGCAAATATCAACCTCGAAGCAGGCGATCGCTCCTTTGATGAGATCATCGCTGATATCGAACATGGCGTATATATGGAATCAAATCGCTCATGGTCAATTGATGACTATCGTAATAAATTCCAATTCGGCTGTGAATATGCCAAGCTCATTGAAAATGGCAAATTAACCAAAACGCTCCGTAATCCCAATTATCGCGGCATTACCAATCAATTTTGGAGCAGTCTTGCCAAGGTTGGCGACAATCAAACTGTCGAAGCCTTTGGTTCCCCCTTTTGTGGCAAAGGTGAGCCTAACCAAGTCATTCGTGTTGGTCATGCTTCGCCTGTTTGCTTATTTGAAAATATCGAAGTCTTCGGTGGCGCTAGCTAACCAAAAAAAAGGACGCAAAGCGTCCTTTTTTTTGGTTAGTTTAGTCCTAATTGCTTCATTTCTTGTTCGAGGATATTTAGTAATCCTGCATCGTTATTAGCGCGGGCAACTTCCATGCGGCGCTTAAGTGAAGCAGAAAGATTAGCTTTATGGTTTGCATTGGCTTCAGCCTTTCTTTGGAACGTATTCATGATCAATACCCTTATAAATTACATATTGTTTATATATGATTACCATAACATAAAGCTATATAAACCGTAGCTTATGTTACTAAAGTTTTGTTAAATCAATGTAAAGAAAAAATACTTATCCAAAAACAAAGTGCAGTCACTTCGTGGCTGCACTTTGTTTTTATTGTTCAATTGTGGCGCACTAACCCGCAGTGAGTGGTCGATAAGTTCTGTAGTTGATGTCAGGGAAAATATTATCCATATACTCCACCTTCTCCAGCCAACCCGAATCAATCTTGCCAGCTTCAATATCTTCAAACAGCTTTTCCAATCGCATTAAATGCGATCGCGTTCTTCTAATTGCATAGGGAACCATCGTCCCAGTTCGCATAATAAACGCCCAGTCAGAGGATTGCGCTAAAAGCAACTCTCTCGCCGCCTGATTCAACGCCCGCCATTCCAGTTCATCCGCAGGTTCACGATAGGACAGATGGATCATCCGTTCTGCTCCCTTATGTAAATGCTGATAAACCCAAGCATTTGTATCATTTAGCCAATATTCATGGAACCCTTTATAACCCCAGCTTGATTGAGCAGGACGTGATACCTGTTGAGTCGGATTAGCTCGCAAATAGTCTGCCAAATGCGTCATCTCATAGGTGGTTTGGTCGTAATAGGACTTACGAATCAAGAAATCAATAAACCAAGGTCCTTCATACCACCAGTGACCAAATAATTCGGCATCGTAGGGAGATACAACAAGTGGGGGGCGACCCATCATATTGTGTAGATAGCCAACTTGACGTTCACGATTCTGCATGAAGTTAGTTGCATTTTCAGCAGCTTTTTCCTTTGCCCAGTAAGGATCGTAAAGTTGCTTAGCATCTAAACCAAAATCACGTCCTGTAATGCGATGGTATTTAATACCTGTATTTTTACGTTGACCATTAGGCATGATAAACGGCTTAATATATTCATAATCAGCCTCCCATCCTAAATCTTTATAAAATTCTCGGTAAACAGGATCACCGGGATAGCCTACTTTAGATGACCAAACCTGTTGTGATGATTCATGATCGCGGGCAAAGGCGGCAACACCCGTTTCTGTAAATATAGGGGCATAAGTCCCAAATCTGGGGCGGGGCTGACCATACAAAATTCCATGACCATCAGTTAAAAAGTAACGCAAACCGACATCGGCAAGCATTCGCTCTAAACCATCGTAGTAAGCACATTCTGGGAGCCAAATCCCATTAGGGGCGCGTCCAAATTCTTGGGCATAATGTTCGACTGCGACTTCTAGCTGCGCCCATACTGCTTCTGGGTACATTTTCATCAATGGTAAGTAACCATGAGTCGCCCCACAGGTGATAATTTCAAGATTATTGGTATCCTGAAATTGCTTAAATGCAGTTACGAGATCGCCACCATATTTTTCCCAGATTTCGCGAGTTTCGGCAAATTCTTTGACGTAGTACTCAGCAAGATACTTCACATGACCATTGTGTTCATTGCGAATTATCTCAAGTTCAACCAGTTGCTGTAGCATGGCAAGATGCTTGTCATAGCGTTCTTGGAGCAAAGGATCTCGCAGCATTGATACCAATGGTGGTGTCATGCTCATGGTGATCTTGAAGTTAATACCATCTCGCCTGAGTCCCTCATAGACTTTGATCAGGGGAATATAAGTCTCGGTGATCGCTTCGTACAGCCATTCTTCTTCGAGTACATAATCACTTTCGGGGTGACGGACGAAAGGTAGGTGAGCGTGTAAGACCAGCGCGAGATATCCAATGCTCATAGATCTTCTTTTCCTAAAAAGTCTTTTAAATTAGCCAATATTGCTAGAAATTATTGCGGCAAGTTCCTAATGCATTGCGATCAACAAGGAAGGTTAAGTCATAAAAACCAAAAGAGAGTTGCGGCGCAAAGCGCTGCAACTCTCTTTTGGTTTTTGGGTTTGTTTTAACATAACTAGCGATCGCTACACTTTCATTTCTTAAGGCATTTTTAAAGTAATTTTAAGCTATTGATGTACCCAACGTAACTATGTATACCTACAGCGATCCTTGTTAATAAACAAACAAAAGCACTGAACCTTGCTTCTTCAGTTATAAAACCTAATTTTGGGACTTTATGGCTTAAACTAACAAGCGATCGCGTTTTTAGTTCAAAACTAAAAATCTGGCGCTGAAGAAGCGAAGATTTGTCAAGTAGTTCAATTAGATTAAGAATCTATAAGTTGTTTTGTAAATTTTTTACTGCAAATTGTTAAAAAAAGCTTACACAGTTAAACATTTTGATTTAAAACGTTAAATGTAGTAAATCGGCGTAAAACAAAGATATAAAAAGCTTATATCTACTAAAAACTATAATCCTCCCTCTTGCTATCCGTAGAAATGGAGGATAACTTAGGATCAATGATTCAGCAAAATCATTTTGTAGACTCAAAAAAGCTCTTGATTGGGGATCAAGGTTCTCGGCAAAAACTATCTTTTGGCAGATATTTGTCAAAACTAGATTTTTACAGATTTTGGGGGCTTAGTTTACCGAATTGGTTGTTGACAAAGCATACTTTTGTATGCATTTAATCAAATTTACGCTTCAAATGCATACAAGTGCTTTTTTTACTGTTCACTATGAACTTGTCTGAAGGAAAAAATCAAGGTAATTTATAGTGTGTAATTGCTCCTTGCTGAGTCGGTAGTCTGCCAAATTAAATTAGGCTAGATTATTCGATTCTATGTATTCTCACACTTGATTTATCAGGAGCAAAGCTAGTTTTAGAGGAGGCAGTTTTTTGAAAAAGTTATCTTCCAAAGATGAGGATCTGACAACCAGTATTTCTCTGACACTTGGCGAAAAGGTGTCATCCTTGAAGGTACGTCGCTCGCTTGCAGTATTAGGATTTGCTCTATCCGCAGGGACTGTGGGGGTATTGGTTAGCCAGCAATCAGCGAATAACAATCTTAAAGCTACACCTGTTGCAGCATCATCTCGTACTTTGACAGATGTCATGGCACAGAACCAAGATCTCAAGTACGAAATGGCACGTAGTGCGATCGCGTCAGGGGCATGGGATAAAGCTCAAGGTGTGATTGTTCATGAAGTGCGTGAAGATGAAACCTTATGGAAATTAACTCAAATTTATCAAGTTGACGCAGCCGCGATCGCTGCTTCCAATAATATAAGCGCGAATACTGAATTACAGCCTGGAAGTAAGTTAGTGATTCCACCTGTGAATGGTTTGGTTCATAAGGTTAAGCCTGG
This sequence comes from uncultured cyanobacterium, assembly GCA_963703315.1. Taxonomy (GTDB): domain Bacteria; phylum Cyanobacteriota; class Cyanobacteriia; order Pseudanabaenales; family Pseudanabaenaceae; genus Pseudanabaena. The sequence continues at coordinate 2,379,209 of OY969811.1, forward strand.
TGATACGCTTGAAGACATTTCTAGCTATTACAATGTTCCTAAAACTGACATCATCAAGTTTACCTCTTTGACCTCTGGGGACTTTTTAGCGATCGATCAGCCTTTGGTCATCCCTGGTAATGTCACGACATTGATGCAGGTCAAAGAAGGTCATGTTAAAAGACAGTTATTGGCTGAAAGAGAACGCTTAATGCAGCGTTTGCAACAATTAGAGGGCAAAAAGGCGACAGCTACTCTCGTAAGTAACCCTTCTAAGACTAATGTTGCTGAAGAGGCGATCGCTAAACAACCTAAGCTTTTGTCTTACCGAGTCCAAAATGGTGACACTATTGAGACAATTGCCCGTCGTTATGGCATTACTCAAAAATCAATCATTGAGGCAAACAAGTTAGAAAATCCTCAATGGTTAGAGCTAAACCAAGAATTGAAGCTTCCTCAAGAACGCAATCTACCATCCACACAAACGATTGCATCTGCAAACGAAAAGCCAATCAAGCAGGTACCATCGCCAGTAGCAACCTTGTCAGAGACGACCAGAGTTAATGCAACTAGTACTGCACCTAGAGAAGTTGAGCAAGTGAAGGTCGTGGCAGCGACACCAATGGTTCTGCCCAAGGAAACAGTAACTAAAATTGCAGCAGCAAATCGGGTTTCACCTTGGGACGGTCTTATGCAGTTAACGGGTACAGACGCTTCTGCAAATCTACCTAAGTCACCTGCTCAAGAACAGTCTTCGATTATGCCTGTAAAGGCAACATCTACACAAAACTTACCCGTTGCCAGCGAACCACCAGCACTTAAGGTTGCAGCATCACTTTTTCCCTTTGCACCTGACCAGCTATTGGGCGAGCTAGGTAACACTAGTACTAAGAAATCTGCAACATCGCCAACAGCTCTCAATTTGCCAGCAAGGTCAATCTCTACACCAGCGATTCCTGCGGCAAGTGCGGCTGAGCAGTACAGTACCAATCGTGCTGTACCTGTTGAAGCTAATAGCTCTGCACAGCCTGTAGCTGAGCCAAAATTACAACTGTTCATCCCCAAAGTTGCTGCTGTGTTATCTGTCCCTCAGATACCTGCATTGGTAGTTACCGAGCAGAAGGTTACTGCACGTAATACACCTGCGGAAACTGCAAATCAACCAGCAAGTGAGCCAACAGCCAAAACTTCACCAGTGGCAGCGATATCATCTCCAACTGTTCCTGCCAACCGAGCAACTGAGCAAAACAGTGAAACTAATGCAGTACCTGCAACTGTTGTGCCTCAGCCTGTGTCGGAGCCAAATGTCCAAGTTCCTGCCAAATTAGCAGCTACTCTTGCACCTAAAGTTCCTTCCGCAGATTCTGTTGAGCAGCAGCCATCAACAAATATTCAGCCTAATCAAGTTGCATTGCTTCCTGATCCTGAAGCAAGAATGTCTTCTCTAGAAGTTAAGCGTCTTGAGTCTGAAGTAACCCAACTGAATGCTAAGGTTCGTGATGCAGAAATTAAAGAAGCTGCTCGTAGGGCAGAAGAAGCTCGTAAGCTAGAGGCTGCCAAGATTGCGGCGGCAAACTTGAATGCAGCACCAAATCCCGATCGCAGTTTTGATGCAGGTCGTAGCGCGATCGCTAATCCTGGTGATCGGTCTGGAGTTACACCACAGTTACCCCAACTAACCGCTAGTGCCTACTTACCAGATGTCCAAGATTATGGATTATCTACTGGTTTCATTTGGCCTGCTGATGGCGTATTTACCTCTGGCTATGGCTGGCGTTGGGGCAGAATTCACGCAGGTATTGATATCGCTGCTCCTATCGGTACGCCCATTTTGGCAGCCGCTTCAGGAGTAGTTGAGTATGCCACTTGGAATGATGGTGGTTATGGCAACATGATCGATATCCGTCATGCTGATGGCACAATTACCAGATATGCCCACATGAATGAACTCTATGTCAAAGAAGGTCAGACCGTTAGCCAAGGTCAAACCATTGGCGCGATGGGTAGTACTGGATTTAGTACAGGTCCTCACCTTCACTTTGAGATTCGTCCTAATGGTGGCAGTGCGATCGATCCAATGGCATTTCTAGCCAGCGCTAAAAGATAAATAAGTATTGTGCGGCAAAGCCGTACAACAAACCCAAGAGGTTGATAGAGGCGCAAAGCGCCTCTATCAACCTCTTGGGTTTTACTATATAAAAGAATGATGGGGTAGGCTTTGTGTGACCCATCATTCTTTTATAGTTTGTAGTTTTCTGCTAGAGTTAAAACAGCAAAAATTCTTCATAAATAAACAGGAAACGTTGATGGCAACGGATTTAGAGAGCTTAAAGGCTCAACTGCAATCTCTATCAGAACTCGCAACAAAATCAGTTGGAGATGTGCAAACTCTCGAAGAATTAGAGCAGATAAGAGTAGAGTATTTAGGTAAAAAAGGGTCTCTTTCGCAAATTTTAGGCGCAATGGGGAAACTCTCCGTCGAAGAACGTCCGCAGGTTGGCGCGATCGCCAATCAGGTCAAACAAGTACTTCAGACACAACTAGAAGATCGTAAACTTGCCATTCAGCAGTCAGTACTTACCAAGCAATTAGAATCAGAAACTCTAGATGTGACGATGCCGGGGATTTGGCGATCGCCTCAAGGTCGAATGCACCCCATCCAAAGCACTATTGATCGGATGCTGGATATCTTAGTGGGTATGGGTTTCACCGTTGCTCAAGGGCCTGAGATTGAAACTGATTATTACAACTTTGAGGCATTAAACACTCCCGCCGATCACCCTGCCCGTGATATGGCAGATACCCTTTATTTAAGTGATGGCAAACTATTGCGATCGCAGACTTCCTCAGTGCAGATTCGCTATATGGAAGAAAACGAACCACCATTACGCATTGCTTGCCCCGGTCGTGTATATCGCAAAGACGACATTGATGCCACACATTCACCAATTTTCCATCAAATCGAACTTCTTGCCGTCGAAGAAGGTTTAACCTTCGGCGATCTCAAAGGCACTGTCAAAACCTTTGTCGAAGAATTACTAGGTGAATGTCCAATTCGCTTTCGTCCTAGTTACTTCCCCTTCACTGAGCCATCTGCTGAAGTCGATGTGATGTGGAATGGACGATGGCTAGAACTTGGTGGTTGCGGTATGGTTGATCCCAATGTATTTAAAGCTGTTGGTTACGATCCTGAAATAGTTACAGGCTTTGCTTGGGGATTTGGTGTAGACCGTGTGGCGATGGTTTTACATAAAATAGATGACATTCGCCGTCTATTTACGAGTGACTTGCGTTTCTTACGTCAGTTTTAAGAATTTATTTTTCTTGAGCAATATCATATGCAGAAAGTCTTCGCGTCCTTCCGAAGCCTAATTAAGGTTACTTCTTTTTGGCAAGAAAATCATGTTTTTCTGCAAGAGTTTAAGTATTTTTGGGGTATAGCCGTTCTTGCGGTTATATTCTCCTTTTTAGGGGCAATTTTTGAAGGCGCTGCACTAGCTGTAATCAATTCGTTCCTACAAGTTTTAACTAGTCCCGAAAAAACATCTATCAATTTAGGTATTGATTGGTTAAATTTATGGATATTTGGCTCACAATCTAGCATAAGTGATCGTCTTTCTCGGCTTGGATTTTTAGTCGTTCTTTTAGCTTGGCTAAGATCGACTTTTGCCTATTTAGGTCCAGTTTACGCCAAACTAACTGATGCATCTTTTGCTGACCGAATGCGGAAGTCCATGTTTGAGCAGTTAATTAGTCTGAGTCTGAGTTACTATTCCCAGACGCGATCAGGAGATTTAGTAAACTCTCTAAATAACGAGATTGCAACTATTCAAAGAGGCTTTGGTGCTGCTTCAGCCTTTGCCATTAGAGGATCGACTCTAATTGTTTATATCATTGCCATGTTTTTGATATCTTGGCAGCTATCAATTGCCTCTCTAGGACTTTTTGCAATGCTGTCCGTGATGATATCCAGCTTTGTGGTAAGGGTAAGAGAAGCAAGTTTCCCAGTTTCACAGGCTGGTGCTGATTTTACATCTACTGGTATTGAATTAATCAGCGCAATGCGAACAATTCAGACATCTTCCACCCAAGATTTTGAAAGAAATCGCTTCTACAAAACTTCTGAAAAAGTTAAAAAAGCATTATTTCAACTGAATAAAGCCGTCGATCTTATACGTCCACTAGCAGAAGCCATTTCCACAACGATTTTAATCTGTGTGATTGTTACTGCATTTAACATCTTTGTCGTAAGTGGTCAGTTGCAAACTGCTTCGCTGCTTACATTTATGTTCATCCTATTTAGGATGATGCCTTTAGTTGAGCAGGTAAATGGATTGAGAGTTGAAATAGGAAGCTATGGAGGATCGATCGCCAAGATTAAAGAGGTTTTAAATACGGAAGACAAAGTTTATCTCAAAGATGGCGATTTAGAGTTTACCAACCTCAAGAATTCGATTGATTTCTTTGCTGTTGACTTTAGTTACGATGCTCTCGACAAGCCTGTATTGCATAACATCAATTTGTCAATTAAGCGTGGTCAAACTACTGCTCTAGTAGGTACTTCTGGAGCTGGTAAAACGACTTTAGCTGATTTAGTGCCAAGATTATACGATCCGACACATGGAGTCATTTTTATTGATGGAATTGATTTAAAGAAGATTAGAATTAGTTCCTTGAGGAGCAAGATGGCGATTGTTAGCCAAAGCACATTTATTTTTAATGCCTCCGTAAGCTATAACATTGCCTATGGAATAGAAAATATTTCTGAAGAGATGTTGTTCGAAGCGGCTCGGCAAGCCAATGCTCTCGAATTTATTTTAGATATGCCAAAAGGGTTTGATACTGTACTTGGCGATCGCGGCGTGCGCTTATCTGGTGGGCAATGTCAAAGAATTGCGATCGCACGTGCGTTACTCCGCAAACCAGATATTTTGATTTTAGATGAAGCAACAAGTGCGCTTGATTCTGTTACAGAGCGCCTGATTCAAGAGTCGCTCGATCAGCTATCCAAAGGATGTACTGTGATTGCGATCGCCCATCGTCTTTCGACGATAGTTCGTGCCGATAAAGTGGTGGTACTTGAAAAGGGTAGAATCGTTGAAGAAGGCACATATCAAGAACTAATTGCTAGAAAGGGTGCTTTATGGAATTACCATCAAATGCAAAATCAGTAGGCTTAACTTCTTTTTGATATTCTATTTTCAAAAAGAATATGTTAATTATCTATTTGCGAATAGCCAGACAATACATATTCATACCAGTTTTAGTAGTTGAAGGTATAAAGGTTCTTACCATAGCCAATGCAATCTTGAGCTTTCGATTAAGGGGAGATAGCATAGATAGCTCTAGTCCTGATTTCTTGAGCTTTTTTGCTACCAGAATATTAGATAAACCGAGCCAATTGAAAGGTTCTTCAACATAACTTTGCAGTTCCCATCCAAATCTTGAAAGAATTGTTTCTGCCGCAACTTTATTCCATCTAGTTTGGTGATGCGGCGGGTAGTCCCATCCTTCCCTTCCCCCTACTTTGACTTCTTCAAGATTCATTGTCCATCGCTTAGGAGCAGGACAAGTAAAATGTAGAGAAGAACCTTTAGTCATAATTGGATAGAGATCTTGAAAGAACATCGCCAAATCGTCTAAATGCTCAATTACATGAAAAAACGCAACAGCATCAAATTTCCTGTCTTGCAAGTTACTTTTAAGCTCCTTCAAATCCCAACAATGGGCATCCAAATGCTTTGATTGAGCGACTTCAATGGCTCTACGATTGAAATCTAGCCCCATACCACTATGACCTTGTGCAATCGCTAGTTCGAGAAAGTATCCTTCACCGCAACCAACTTCTAAAACATGGGAGTTAGGCTTTAAATTTTGGAAGCATTGTTGAAAATCCCAATCACGAATTCCATAATTTTCTATCTCCGAATACCATTGACTTTGTGCCGTAAACATCGGATTAGCAAACTCTAACCCGCAATTACCACATTTATCTATATGAATGGAAGATGGAATATCACCACGACTAATCATTTCAGTTAAAAGAGTTAATGCTGCCAAACTAATTCGTGAGTAATAGTTTGCAAGTTCTACTGTTGGTAAGTCCTGTACTGACTTGATTTTCTGTGAATTACAAACTGGGCAAGAATGAATTTCTATTTCATTAGGCATAGTTTTAGCTTTATATGAATTAGTTTGTTAAAAGCAACAGCTTCATTTTACATAGATGTGGTGATTATAGATGTCACTAATCTAGAACACAAAACCAGAAGATGAGTGGCAGTGCTTTGCCCCGCCACTCATCTTCTGGTTTTATATTTGTTTTAGCATAGGTGTCTAAAACCATAACATATTAAATTTTTAGGTTTAAAAAACTACAAAAGTCATATAGTCAAATGTAATTCAAATATATATACAGAACTTTCTTAGCTTTTACTATGCAAGAGCAAAAAGTTTTAATCCTAAATAAAGAACAGGCTCAAGATGAACGATAAATCTACAGGATTTACCCCAGAACTAATAATTGAAGCAGGACGCACTGAGCGCCAATATTGGAAAGATTTATGGCGTTATCGGGAACTGTTTTATTTCTTGGCTTGGCGCGATATTTTGGTGCGCTATAAACAAACTGCGATCGGGGTTGCTTGGGCGTTGATTAGACCGTTTTTAACAATGGTTGTATTTACCGTAGTTTTCGGTCAACTTGCGAAATTGCCTTCGCAAGGAGTCCCTTATCCCATCCTAGTCTTTGCCGGTATGCTACCTTGGCAATTTTTCTCTAATGCCTTGAGTGAATGTAGTAATAGCTTGATTGGTAACGCTAATTTGATTTCTAAAGTTTACTTCCCTAGATTAATTGTTCCTACCAGTGCAGTAATCGTTAGTTTTGTAGACTTCTTGATTTCAGGAATGATTCTATTAGGGTTGATGATTTGGTATAACTTTGTCCCTGATTGGCGTATTTTGACACTGCCTATTTTTATCCTAATTTCCTGTGCAGCTTCGATGGGTGTAGGGTTGTGGTTAGCAGCTTTAACAGTTCAATATCGAGATTTTAGGTTTGTTGTACCTTTTATCATCCAAGTTGGACTGTATATTTCTCCAGTAGGTTTTAGTAGTAACATCGTTCCAGAACAATGGCGCTTACTCTATTCATTAAATCCGATGGTAGGTGTAATTGATGGATTTCGATGGGCGATTCTCGGTGGCAAGGCGACTTTGCATCTATCGGGTTTCTTTCTGTCATTAGCTCTAGTCTTTTTATTGCTTTGGAGTGGTATTTGGTATTTTAGAAAAATGGAACGAACCTTTGCGGATGTAATTTAACCAAGCGCTGACACAAAGCGATCGCACTTAGCCAAAAATCTCTCTAGTAAATGAGTCTGTACACCGAAATGGAGATGTGTATAGGAGGCGTGGACTTGATATTTTTGCCAGCCTTCTGATGGATATTGTAAATGGGAGTCGTAGCCTTGCAGAGAATATAGAGGTTGATCGCTTGGTTCTGTTAAAGATGATCGATGAAATTCATGTCCCCAAACCAAGTTCCCTTCATTAACTAAGGGACTATCCTGTAAAGCGATCGCCTGACGATATCCCAAAGTTAAACGCTTGCCCATTTTTGCTGCGGTCGGGAAAATGTTCACCATTGGAAAGGATTGATCTTGAAAATCGACAATGCGATCGCATAGATACATCAAGCCGCCACATTCGGCATAGGTGGGAATTCCTGATTTAATGGCAACTTGCACAGATTCTCTAGCGGTTTTATTTTCAGTTAATTCGGCAGCAAATACTTCAGGGAAACCGCCACCGAAATACAAGCCTTGAATATTTTCAGGTAAGGCGCGATCGCTAATGGGACTCCAAGGTACTAATTCGGCTCCTAGTTCTTGAAACAAATCAAGATTGTCGGCGTAGTAAAAACTAAAAGCCCGATCTTGAGCGATCGCGATGCGAATTTTGCCCTCACCCCCAGCCCCTCTCCCAAGGGGAGAGGGGAGTAAGACTTGCTCCCCCTCTCCTGCGGGAGAGGGGGCTGGGGGGTGAGGACATTCCATTAATGGCAATAATTTTTCCCAATTAAAACAAGTTTCACCTAGATAAGCTAGTCGCTCAATAATTCCATCAAGATTTGACATTTCGGCAGTGGGAACTAGTCCTAGATGGCGATCGGGGATGGAGATATCATCTTGACGGCGGAGAACGCCTAAAATGGGTAAATTTAATGGTTCAAGGGCTTGCGTTAAGAGTTCTAAATGGCGATCACTACCCACGCGATTGAGAACAACACCTGCAATATGAATACGTGGATCAAAGCTGCGGTATCCATGGGCGATCGCGGCAATGGATCGGGAAGTACTGGCACAGTTCAGAATCAAAACTACAGGTACATTTAGCAATCGAGCAATATGGGCAGTACTAGCAGTATCATCTTTCCCTGTTGCGCCATCAAACAGCCCCATGACTCCTTCAATGAGCGCATATTTAGCATTTTGGCTATGCTTGGCAAAGCAAGATTGAATATAGCTTTCAGAAGTAAGAACGGGATCAAGATTACGGCAGGGTAACCCTGTAATGTAGGAATGAAACATCGGATCAATGTAATCTGGTCCTACTTTAAAAGACTGCACTGAGGATTGATCATCTGGCGATCGCGCTTTCATTGCGGCTAATAGCGCCAAAGTTACCGTGGTTTTTCCCACACCACTACGTTCACCTGCGATAACAATTGCCATTTATTGATGCATCCTCCTTTCCCAGTAAATAAGTTAGTAGTGCGCGGCTAAGCCGCGCACTACTAACTTATTTACTTTACTATTGCTAAAAGCCAAAAGCTAATCAGTAATTGCTAAAAGCCAATCACCAAAAGCTATAATTACCAGACGGACAAAATTTTGAATAGTCTAGGTAATCATTGAGAGTGCCAAAGGTCGGGATTATATACAACGACGCAAAACCTGTCGCTGAGCGTGTAGCGTTGGATATGAAGTTATGGCTAGAAAAGCGTGATATCCAGACTGTTGTGGCGACGGGCAATGGCGGTATTTTGGGTTATGGTAAGCCAGATGCCCCTGTGTGTCACACACCAATCGAAAGCTTAGTACCCTTAGAATTTGATCGCGATGTCATGTTTGCAGTCGCTTTAGGGGGAGATGGGACTGTCCTATCTGCCTGCCGTCAAATCGCGCCTTTGGCTTTACCATTGCTCAATGTAAATACAGGACACATGGGTTTTTTAACAGAAACCTATTTGACTGATTGGGAAGAAGCACTCTCCCAAGTCGTGGAGGGGCAGTATGTTGTCGAACAGCGATCGATGATGAGGGTGCGTGTTTACGACAGTCAAGGATTACTCTGGGAAGCCCTATCGTTAAACGAAATGGTGCTGCATCGTGAACCCTTGACGAGTATGTGTCATTTTGAAGTGCAGATCGGTCATCATGTACCTGTAGATATTGCCGCAGACGGAGTAATTATTTCCACCCCTACAGGATCAACGGCTTACGCACTCTCGGCTGGAGGTCCCGTAATTGAGCCAGGGATTCCTGTCTTTCAGCTTATTCCCATTTGCGCGCACTCAATGGCATCGCGGGCTTTAGTTTTTGCGAATACTGAAAAAGCGATCGTCACCCCTGCAAATCGACATCGTTTGGTGTTAGTGGTTGATGGCAATGCAGGATGTTATGTCTATCCAGATTATCGGGTCGAGGTTGAGCGATCGCAGTATCCCGCCAGATTTATTCGTTTACAAAAAAGTGAATTTTTCAAAGTGTTGCGTGAAAAACTCGGTTGGGGGCTACCTCATATTTCTAAGCCAACTTTAGGCGAATTGACTTAAAATTCTAAAAGCTAATAACAGGCGCTATGAGTCAAAGTCTCAACTTTGCAAACCAAGATTTGCGCGATCGCTCCTTTGAAGGTAAAAATTTGATCGGAGCAGACTTTAGTGGTGCAGATATTCGTGGCTGTAACTTTTGTCGCTCTCAACTTAAAGAAGCCAATTTTGCCAATGTACGCGCTGGCAAGAGTCAGCGCCAAGCGGCGATCGCCAGCATCATGGCGTTTGTGATAGCACTGATGTTTGCAGGTACTGCCATGATTGCCAGTATCTTACTGATCTGCTTCATGGTTGTTTTTATTTTTGGAATTGCCATTGTCAATCGCGAAACAGTTTATTGGGTAGCCCTCGCAGCCATCATTGTGTTTGCAGTTGGCTTCGTAATTGCTTTTACAGGTAGCTTTACACTCTCAGGCTCCAAAGGAACTTCAACGGCTATTACCATTTCTCTGATTATTGCCTTTGCTTCAGGCTTTTTTGGCTCGACATTTACCAAAATATTAGTTATTGGTGCTTTTAATGCGATCGCTAATGCCTTAAGGTCTAATCCTTTTACGGCACTACTAACATTTATAGCGATCGAGCCATTACAAATTTTTGGCAGTCTCTATTTATTTCGCCTTGCCATCAATGCCCCTCGCATCACTTTAGGCACAAAGTTTAAGTACGCCGACCTCACCAACGCCTCATTTCATCGTGCAACTTTAGTAAATTGTGATTTTTCCAATGCGATCGTCAATGATGTTAATTGGGAGCAAGCCCAAATATATCGTTGCAAACTGTAAAAAAAGAGGAGTCACTTTGTGACTCCTCTTTTTTATAACGATTTCTAGAGTTAATTTTTTGGAATTGTTTTTGAAAATACTCAAAGATGTTGTGTGCTATTTTGTTTGATATGTTTGCTCTAGCATGGATATAGTTTTGCGATAGTCTATTGCGGCGGCAGCTTTGGTAATGTGAATCTCACCTTGTATTGAGTTAGTTTCTTCAGCAATTTGTTTTACAGCTTCTGCAATCTCTTCTAGATCAACTTTAAAAAATTCTTTGCGCTCGTTAACTTTATTGACACGGCGATGGTGAAAACGCTTATGTAATAGATTTTCTAGCTCTGGTGCATTGTGGCAAAAAATAATAGCGTGAACATCAAAGGGAAAAGGTACTGATGCATCACCCAATTCATTAACTCGATCCATTGGATCTAGCCTTCTGGTCATACCAATTTTATAAACGTGTTCACCGAAAGCTCCAATGTTAGAAATGATATAAACGTGTCCAGATTTAGTCATTTGAGCGCGAGAAATTGCACGTTCTTTGTTAGTATGCGCCTCTTCTAGCTGCTGGGTTAGTTGTAGTATTTGAGCTTCTAACTTATCTCGTTGTTTACCTGTGGCTTGCTCAATTTCAAGGCGTGCTTTTTCAAGTGATTGCTGATAGCGTTGCTCTTCTTTTTCGGCATCTAGCTTAGCTTTTTCAATTTCACGTAGCGCTCGTTCTTCCTCTTTCATCTGCTCACGAATACGCCGTTGTTCTTCGATTTCCTCTTGCTTTTTCTCTTGATATTCGTGGTAAAGATGTAGTTCTTCTATCTTTGCATTGAAATATTCATTGCTAATCAAGCAGTAGGTTGTTTCTGCAAGCTTGTTAATAGCTTCAAAAGCTTTATTTATACGAGTTTCTTGAGTGCTAACATTATTGTATTTAACTTTAGCGATTGCTGCATCACTTTCTCCATTAAATGCCCTAAGAACTAGTTTGATAAAGTTATTAACTAGCTTTTCACCTTTTTTTACACTACCTTCTAAAGTGATTGACGCAATGGAAGTAACTGCTTGTCCAGATTTTATAAGTTGTTTCTGTTGCTCTCGAATTAGTTCAAGGCGTGATTGATATTGTGCAGAATCTTCAAAGCTATGTTTGGGCTGGTAGAAAGCAATTGCATGAAGATTATCTTCTTCTTCCAGAGCCCGAACAATTTCTTCTAATGCATTTTTTTGTTTGGATAGCTGAGAAATATCCTGTTTAAGTTGAGATATTTTATCTGCGAGCTTTTGTTCATGATCTTCTTTATCAATAATGCCACTATATTGATCGAGATGCTTTTGAACGCGCTGCCGATCTTGAGTTGTCTGGCGTAGCTGCTCTTGGAGTCTAGTTTGACTTATGGTTGATTCTTCCCGATTTCTTTTTATTTGTTGGTATAAATAAATATTGCCACCTACAAGTGAAAGAAATACTATTGAGAGCAAAAATTCAACCATAACTAGTGTTCCCCAAAATCAAGAAAGTGATTTTTTTATAATATCAGCAATTTAATATAAAGCCAATAAAAACAAGCTTGCTAAAAATGTTGGTTCATAACACTTTCAACAAGCTTGTTTTTAGGACTAACTAACACAAAGGGGTTAATTTTTATTCGTCTTCTGCAAACTGATAGCGGAATAGATCCTTAGGATCGGGTTCAGGAGATGTTTCGGCAAAGCGGACACATTCCTCGACCTCATCACGGATCTTTTTATCGATCGCTTTTAACTGACTCTCTTCTACTAAGCCATGCTCTAAAATACGGCTAGCAAAAATTTTAATCGGATCGCGACCAAACCACTTATCCTTATCTTCCTTGCTGCGTAACTCATCTGGGTCAGCGAGGGAGTGACCTCTAAAACGATAGGTCATACATTCTAAAACTGTAGGACCTTCACCCGCACGGGCGCGACGGACTGCCTCTTGAGTACGTTCACGCACTGCCAACACATCCATACCATCCACTTCATAGCCCGGCATCCCAAAAGCTTCAGCTTTTTTGTGAATCCTGACATCAGAGGTTGCCCGAACGTGCTTCATCCCGATCGCCCAATCATTATTCTCGATCACAAAAATAATCGGCAACTTCCACAAAGCCGCCATATTTAGCGTCTCGAAAAATTGACCATTGTTACTTGCGCCATCACCAAAGAAACAAGCAGTCACTTGATCCGCATTTGGATCGCCCATCACTTCACGGCGATATTTCGACTGAAAAGCTGCTCCCGCCGCTACAGGAATCCCCTCTGCTACGAAAGCATAGCCGCCCAAAAAGTTATTCTTGGCGGAGAAGATGTGCATGGAGCCGCCACGCCCCTTACTGCATCCTGTTTCTTTGCCAAATAGTTCTGCCATGACTTCATTAGCAGTGACACCTGCGCTCAGAGCATGAACGTGGTCACGGTACGTGCTACATACATAGTCATCGGGACGCATCGCCTTAATCACGCCAGAGGCGACGGCTTCTTGACCGTTGTACAAATGCACAAAGCCAAACATTCTGCCGCGATAATACATTTCCGCGCACTTGTCCTCAAAAGTACGCCCCAAAACCATGTCTTCGTAAACAATTAGGGCTTCTTCTGGAGTGATATTAAGTGCAGAAGTCGAAACAGTTGCAATGGTTTCTGGGGGCATCGATTCAGTAATTGTGCTAATCGTTAAATTTTTCTTTTGCTAGTTTAGCAGTGAATGTCTATTGCAGTACAGATATTAGCTGGGACACCAGCAATTCTCATTATGACTTTTGATTTGCTTAAGCCGTCAAATTTTCAACGAAGGCATCTGCTTTTCAAGGACAATTATTGCAACTATTCTCAATAATTGTCGCCAGATCAAGGCAAAATTTCCATAATTGAGAATTGCTGATTCCAGCCTAAACTAAAATCTAGTAAGTCCCTCAAATAGGTAAAATAATTTATCTAATTCTTCTATACCTAAACTATTTTGCCCTGATTAATACCAAAACACAAAATAAAGACGACAGATGCTTATTGTAAAAATACACGTAAAAACAAGATCGATCTAGAGTCAGTAAATATTATCTGTCGCCCTACCTAAGTGATTTGGTATAACTCTTTTTCTAGTTAGGCGATCGCCCCCCCTACAAATCTATGACCATCACTGTCACCATACCCGAAGCCAGTCAGCAATTTTCCCAACTAATGGGACGAGTTCTGCTTGGCGAAGAAATTATCATCTGTGAAAATGGCATAGCAGTCGCCACAATCACACCCAGCCAACGAAAACGACAACCTCGCGTAGCAGGTCAAGACAAAGGCAAAATTTCTATTGCGCCCGACTTTAACGCACCATTGCCTGACGATATTCTTGTTGACTTTCTTGGTTAAAGATCATGAAAGTATTACTTCCCACATTCCGCTCGTAATGGAGGCCTAAAAATATTTACAACGAGACAATGAGGGTTTCAGCGATTTTCTGGAAAATTAATGATAATAACTCCTATTAGTACGTCATTATTGACAATATTAAGATAGTGTTATTTTTCTGACGAAAGCCCAAAATACTTACTGTATAAGGATTTGTTTTCTAAATATTTTTTTCAGTAAAATAAGAGCGGAATGTGGGTTACTTGATACCCATACGTTTCTTTGGTGGGTTGCCGATGATCCGCAAATATCCGTAACCGCCAAAAATATTATTACCAATCCAGATAATGATATTTACCTTAGCGTTGTCAGTGCTTGGGAAATTATTATTAAAGTCGGCATTGGCAAACTATCATTATGCGAACCACCAGAAATTTATATCCCCACTCGTATCGCTTCTAATCAGTTTGAGATTCTACCTGTTCAAATATCCCATATCTTAGAAATCAATAGCTTACCCAACTTTCATAAAGATCCTTTTGATCGCCTATTAATTGCTCAAAGCCTTGTCGAAAATTTTCCTCTGATAACGGTAGATAGCGCGATCGCACAGTATCCAGTTCAAACAATCTGGTAACTTGGTGACCACATCAAATTGATCGCTAATATGATAATTCTTGCTCCAGAAAATTTTCTCGAAATTGCTGAAGATTGATCGCCACTAAGTTTTTCTCAATCTTCTCAGGTCGATTTTAGCGCGGAGTTCATCTTTGATTCTGGCTAGGATTGAATCTTCATCAATGGTTTCCAAAATTCTTTTAACTACGGCTTTGGGCCATCGGCTCCCCATGATGCACCGTTGGCGAGATATTCCTTAGTGACTAATCCCAACGCATAGGTAGAGAAACCTGCCACTCCTGCTTGGGCGATCGCTACGGACACATAGCCGCCCAACGTTGCACCACCTGTGACGGGCGCGGCGATACCCAACAAACTTTTGAGTGAGCTTAAACCGAAGTTTGCGAGAAACTCGCTGGCACTGATACCGCCCATACCGATCGCGATTTTTTGCATCAGAGAGATTGCACCGCGATTACTCATATTGATGCCATATAGCTTGGATAAAGCCACAATCATCGACACATCAATAATCGCACTGGTAATTACATCAACGACAGTGAAAGGATTAACGGCGATCGCAACGGCTTGGGTGATTACACAATTCCAGATGATGCGATTGGCTTGGCGATCGCGCACAAACATTTTGCGTTGGACTACGCGCTCCTGAACCATATCCGCAAACATCATTGTGTTTAAGGCAATTAAAGATTTGCCTTCGCGATCAAGTACTTCTAGAATTTTTAACTTTAAATCTTCAATTTGGGGCTTGCCGTTAACTAGCTCGGCTTCAAAGGAACCATCGGGCTGACGGATTGCCTTAGCCACAAGGGGCGAAGCTGCTGTCATCACAATCTCGTCTTGGGTTAGTAGTTCTTTAACTCTGTCATCCCGAATTTTGGCATAAATAGCAAGGCGATCTTCAGGGGGATATTGATCGATTTTGTTGAATACTAGCAAAATCGGCTTGCTTGCGCCCCTTAGTTCCGAAAGCGCCTCGTACTCAACTTTAGTCATATCTCCCGCTACAATAAACAGAATTAAATCTGCTTGTTGAGCAATGCGTTTGGCAAGTTCCGCCCGACCTTCCCCATCAACTTCATCAATGCCGGGGGTATCGATAAGTTCAATTCTGGCTTCGCCTTTACCCTGAAATGAAGCTTTGAGAATAGTGCGATCGCCATTGGATTGCATTGCCTCGCGGGAGATTTGCCATTCGGCGGCTTGCCGACTTGTTGTCACCCCATGCAAGGGTCCAGTCTCGAAAACTTGTCCCCCCATCAACGCATTTAGTACCGATGACTTACCACGCCCCACCATCCCAAATACCGCAATTTGCAAGACTTGACGCTCTAGTTTATCGAGCATTTGCTGAAGTTCTTCGAGGGGTTCCTCTAGTCCGCGTCTTTCGCGTTCTGACAAGTCAAGATTGGCGACAATATCTCGTAGAGTACGCTTTGCTTGACGATAATTTAGCTCCTCAAAAATCTCATCAAAACTGAGAAAGTTTTCATCTTGTGGCATAACGTTGCTAGGCATAATTATTTAACTTATAAGAGTGGCGGCGCTTTGCGCCGCTACTCTCTTCTGAGTATCGCGACAACAGTAAAGATTCTGTAGGAACTATACTTATGATATTAGAGTCTTAAAGAATGCGGTAAGAGGTAACAATTCACTCGCGAATTGTGAAAAAGCTGCTATAAAGAGGTTGCCTTTTGGAATGAGATGTTGTTAAAGTTGCGAACAAATAGCGCTCAAGCAACTAGTTTTTACTTTTACCTTATTACCTTTTACCTTTTAACTTGTGCCTCACTTACTTTCCCAAATAAAACCAATAAATATCGTAGCTAGGAGAAATATGTCCGTATTCAAGTCGTTGGTTAGTCTAGCAGCCACCGCAGGTGTCGCAGGGGCGATCGCTGTTAGTCCCATATTTACTCTCAAAGCTGAAGCTCTCACCGAAGCACAAGTTTTAGAGCGCTTAGGCAGTATTCCTGTTTTCACCATTACTGATGATAAAGGCTCACCGCTTTTGGGAGCAGTACCACAACAACCGAATGCTAAGCCCGATGATAGTCAGCTTTTGTTTTTCTTCCTCGGTCCTGATGAAGCTCAGCAGATGCTAACTCAAGTCCAAAAATCAAATCCTGATGTTGGCAAAAAAGCGCAGATCATCGTACGTTCGATGAACGATGCTTATCAAGTGATCCGTCAAAACAAAGACAAAAAAGTTGTTTTTCAGTTTATCCCCTCCAAATCAAGTATTGATTCGGCTCGGACGATTTTGACGGCTCAGGGTGTGGCTGCGGACAAAATCCCCAATGTGCCTGTTTTCTTTGCGATCGGCGGTCAAGACAAGAATCAAGGCTTATTAACCATGAGCATTGATCAAAATGGCAAGAAAGAGCAAGTTGTGCCTTTCTTTTTAGATAAGACAGATCTCCAAAATTTGCTCGATCGCGCTAGCAAGGATCAGCCTGATGTTACTAAATCCACAAAGATCCAAGTTGCATCATTGTTTCAAGTCCTAGACTCAATGGTATCCAAGGATAACAAGCCCAATCCTGAAGTTGAGCGCTTTCAGTTTGTACCATCACGTACTTCGTTTGAGTACATTCTCAAAAACTCAAAACAATCCGCAAATCCTCAACTAGCACCTCAAGCTACACCAGCAAACACACCAAAAGTTACTCCCAAAAAGTAATTAACCAACAATAAAAAGGGGCGCTAAGCGCCCCTTTTTTATGATTACCAATCCCAATCAGAGTCTTGATTGTTGCGACCACGATTACTGCCATAGCCAGTCTCACGAGGTTCGCGATCGCCATAGTTACGATTAGAATAATCGCGAGATGAGCCATAATCACGGCTATCCCGCTCTTTGGGTGCATAATCCCTATTTACATTTACATCTCTTTGATCGCGTTGATCGCGGGAATAGTCGCGAGGAGATTCACGGGTATAGTCACGATTATTTTGATTATCACGGGTAGCATCACGATTGATATAGGTTGAAGGAGCCGCAGGTTTAGATTCAGGTGCGCCGCCAAAAGCAATTAAAAGTGGGAAACGCAATAAATCTACAGCGATCAATTCCTCAGATTCATCGATGACAACGAGAGGCATCAGTCCTTCTTTGACAAGGCGATCGCCTTTAGTGGCAAGTGGTTCAGGATCTTCAAATAGGGCAATACCTTTATCGGAGCCAAAATGCTCTCTGGTTAAGCCTAAACAATCTTGAAAACCCCGTCGCCATTCACCGAGACGTTCAGGAGAAGTCGCTAAAACCAACACCCGTATTTTTTCACCATAAACCGCCTTGAGAACAGAAATTGCTGCCGAGGTAACTAAAATATTTTGTAAGCGGGTTCCCATCGTCCGAACTGCACCACGCCCTGACTGTTCAAAAAACCACTTCGAGACGCGATCGGCATGAACCTGCTCAAAGGTGCGTCTGAGCTTCCATGCTGGTCCATAGTAATCGGGTAGGGTACGATAACGGTCTAAAAGCTGATCCACCCTTTGTTTATATTCAGCAAAGGTTTGGGCTGACAGTAGTAATGGTTCAGTTTCTTTGGGGGCTTGTTTTTCAGTAACTACTACGGTTTCCGCGACAGGTTTGCTCGGTGGCGCAACGAGATTGAGTTTTTCGGCACTAGCTACCAAATCTTGCAAGCTGCCAACCAGATAATCTTTAAAACCTTGAACACGGATCGCGATATCCTGTGAGGCTCCTGCATAGGTACTAGTCATTTCTTTGTCAAGACGCTCTTTTCGCTTTTCAAGGACAGCGATCGCGGCTTGGAGTTCTTGCTTTTGATATTCGAGTCGCGCCACATCGGCTTGAGCTAAGCGAATGATGCCTGCCTGTAAGTCATCTATTTGTTCCTGTAAAACTTTAGCCTTTGTGGTTTTGAGATGATCTAGCTCAGCTTTAAGAGCAGACTCCTCCTGTTTTAATTGAGCAATAATTGTTGATTGTTCCGAAATTTCAGAGACTTCTAAAATGTCTAATTTTTCTGCCTCTACAGATGATGCAGGTTGTAACTTAACTTCTGAAACGGCTACATTTTCCAAAGTTTCCGAAGGTTTCAAAGTTTCAGATGCTTCGTCAGCGATCGCCATAATTTCGGCTGTTGGTTCAGGTGTTTGATCAGGAATATCCTCAGGAATATCGTCACCTATAGATTCATCCCAAGACTCATTAAGGCTTACTGGTGTAGCGATCGCTTCAGGTGTTTCTCCTTGGTCAGATGGATTTAAAGGATTTAAATTTGATTCTACAGGCAGTTGATCGGACTCCATAAGGTTCTCATCGCATCGGGCTTACCTATTTTATACCAAATTCAAAAACCCAGATTGAGATTGCAGTGCAAAGTGCCGTAATCTCAATCTGGGTTTTGCATCCTCAGCAAATCTTGCTTGGCGATCGCATCGGATTAAGGCTCAGATGTTTTGATAACTCTAAATCTCTACAAAGTTGTGGTACATCCTGCGCGTACACCACTTTTAGAGATAGTTCTTAATTATGTCGAGATACTTATCGCTATATAATGGCTGAACTAATATGTCAAACAAACCATTTCTAATGACTAAAAGTAAAGCTACTATTCTTGTTGTTGATGATACTCGTTATAATCTTCAAATCCTTTCAAGTATGTTAATTAACCAAGGATATGAGGTTTTAGAAGCTGCCAATGGAACTAATGCAATTGATCTTGCTAATGCACATCAACCTAACTTAATTTTGCTAGACATCAAAATGCCTGGCATGAATGGCTACGAAGTTTGTACTAGTCTCAAAAGTCATGTAAATACTCAAGAAATTCCAATTATTTTTATTAGCGCGATCGAAAATGTACAGGAGAAAGTTGAAGCTTTTTCTGTTGGAGGCGTTGACTTTATAAATAAACCATTTCATCTAATTGAAGTACTAGCAAGAGTAGAAACACATTTACGAATAAGCTCTCTACAATTACAACTTCTAGAACAGACAAAATTATTAGAAATCCAAAATATTAGTTTAAAAAAAGAACTTTCTAATCTGACGGGGGTTGACTGGAATTTGTATGCAGAAATGAAAGAAGCAGTCGAGCGTCAACAATTAAGACTGTTTTATCAACCAATCGTTAATTTTAAGACTGATTTAGTGACAGGCTTTGAGGCTCTAATTCGCTGGCATCATCCCCAGAAAGGGATATTGCCACCTTCGGATTTTATTGAGATTGTGGAAAATACAGATTTAATTTATCCGATTGGTCGTTGGGTCATAGATACTGCTTGTCATCAATTACAAATATGGCAGCAAAATTTTCCTGATTATCGTAAGTTGACCATGAGTATCAATGTCTCAACTAAGCAACTTACCGAATTTAAATTGGTGGAATATGTTCGTGAAATTTTAAATCAATATCAGATTTATCCACAGTGTTTAAAATTAGAAATAACTGAGAGTACAGTAATGGGCGATCGCGATCGCACTTTACAGATTTTGCACCAGTTACAAAAGTTAAAAGTTAAGTTTTGCATTGATGATTTTGGGACAGGCTATTCATCACTGAGGCGGTTGACCGATTTCCCGATTGATATTCTCAAGATTGATCGATCATTTATCGAAAATGAAGAATGGGTAATTGTCAAAGCGATCGGCACATTGGCGCTGAGCTTAGGTAAAAGTGTGGTAATTGAAGGCGTAGAAACCCCTACTCAATTAACAATGCTGAAAACTTTATTTCATAACTCCCTCGAATTGACTTCTGGACAGGGATATTTATTTGCCAAGCCCCTTACTGCGGAGTTAGCGAACGAGTTTCTCGCAAATAGCTATAAATCATCAATTTGAAAATTTTCAAGGGCGATCGCTAAATGTGTCCAATGGGTTCCACCTTGCAGAAATACTGTATAAGGCTCGCGTAAAGGACCATCCGCCGAAAGCTCTAAGGTACTGCCATCAATAAAGGTTCCACCTGCCATCACCAATTGACTCACATAACCTGGCATCTCTCCTGGCACAGGATCAACGTAAGAATCAATCGGTGAGAAGCGTTGAAGATTGCGACAGAACTCAATTAACTTTTTGGAATCGCCGAGTTGAATGGCTTGAATAATATCGCAGCGTGGCTCAAAGGGAAGAGGTTTAACTTTGTAACCTAATTGATCAAATACATAGGCAGCGAGATAGCTGCTTTTCATCGCTTCGCCCACCATTTGCGGTGCCAGAAATAAACCTTGAAAGAGCAAACGATTTAAATCAAAAGTTGCCCCACCTTCACGCCCAATCCCCGGTGCTGTCAGTCTTTGGGCGGCTAGTTCGACATATTCAGCTTTACCCGCGACATAGCCGCCTGCGGTGGCGATCGTCCCACCAGGGTTTTTAATTAAAGACCCTGCAATGATATCGGCTCCAACGGCAGTGGGTTCGCGATCGCCAATAAATTCACCATAGCAGTTATCCACAAAGCAGACCGTATTCGGATTTTGCTGTTTTACTAAGTGGATAATTTTCTCAATGTCTTCAATCGATAAACTTTGTCGCCATGCATAGCCACACGATCGCTGGATTAAAACCATACGGGTTTGAGGTTTGACGGCTTTTGCGAGAGCTTCCCAATTTACGCCGCCTTCAGGGGTAAGTTCCACTTGACGATAGGTAATACCAAAGTCCTTAAGTGAACCTGCGTAGGTAGTGCCTTGACTGTCGGAGGTGAGGGGATAGCCGATTACTTCTTCAAGGGTATCGTAAGGCGCTCCGACGACTGATAACAGTTCATCAAGGGGGCGTAAAATGCCAAACAAACAACAGGCGATCGCATGAGTTCCTGAAACAAACTGCACCCGCACGGCAGCAGCTTCTGCGCCCATCACCTGCGCGAAGACCTCATCTAAGACATCACGCCCCATGTCGCCATGTCCATAGCCTGACACACTAGCAAAATGATGCGCTCCCACACGGCGATCGCGAAACGCTTGCAATACTCGTTCGAGATTGTTTTTTATATGCAGGTCGATTTCGGTAAAAGTAGGTGCGAGGGCAGTCACTGCTTCTGCAACTAGCAACTTCATTTTGTCAGAGGTCATGTGTCTTCAGGATTTTTTGGCGGTTTATGATCCTACGCGAAAATGAATAATTTTGTCTAGCAATATCTTTAAGCAAAGAGACTGAAAACACTGCTTCTGCTTTCTAGGCTTGAATTTGTTCTAGTATCATATAAACATAATCAACACCAATACTTTTTGAGGAAAAAGACTTGCCTACGCTTGGAGTAAATATTGATCACATTGCCACCATTCGCCAAGCGCGTCGAGGAGTTGAACCAGACCCCGTTGCGGCAGCAGTGATCGCTGAATTAGCAGGAGCTGATGGTATTACTGTGCATTTGCGCGAAGATCGTCGGCATATCCAAGATCGAGATGTACGTCTGCTCAGACAAACTATTCGTACTCATCTCAATTTGGAAATGGCGGCAACTCCTGAAATGGTAGCGATCGCCCTTGATGTTAAGCCCGACTATATTACGCTCGTACCTGAACGCCGTGAAGAAATTACCACCGAAGGCGGCTTAAATGTTAAAGCTCAATGCGATCGCTTAGGTAAATTTGTGCATCAACTGCAAAATGCAGGCATACCTGTAAGTTTATTTATTGATGCAGAAACAGAGCAAATCCAAGCTTCAGCAAGGACTGGTGCAAAATTTGTAGAATTACATACAGGAACCTATGCTAATGCCAAAAATGAAGCGGAGCATCAGCGCGAATTAGCAGTATTAACTAAAGGTGGAGAGTTAGCAATTAGTCTAGGGCTTAGATTAAATTCAGGTCATGGATTAACCTATTGGAATACTCGTCCTGTGGCTCAAATTAATGGGATGGAAGAGTTAAATATTGGACACAGCATTATTAGTCGGGCAGTGTTAGTCGGCTTAGATAGAGCGATTCGAGAAATGAAAGAGCTAATCAATCCATAAAAGAAGGGGTTGCAAAAGCAGCCCCTTCTTTTTTATAGAGATTTACTATCTTCCTGCGGCTTTTCTGACGTATCACTATGATCGCGATCGCCATTTATTGACTCACCATGAACATTATGCAAGTGATGAGTATAACTATCACCATACTCAGCAACTAGTGCGGAATCAACCATTTTGGCAGTTTTGGGATCATGAACATCTAATTTCATCCGTTTCTCAATAGTCTTCACGACAATATACAGAATGGGAACGATGAATAGACTTAACAATGTCGCCACACACATACCACCCATAACCGCAGTCCCAATCGACTGACGGGCGGCAGCTCCTGCTCCTGTAGCGATTACCAGAGGAAAAATTCCGATAATCGTCGAGAAAGCTGTCATTAAAATGGGGCGTAATCTCTGTTGAGAAGCTTCAATTACGGATTTAGTAATACTCAATCCACTTTCATGGAGCTGATTGGCAAACTCTACAATCAAAATCGCATTTTTACTTGCCATACCAATGAGCATGACTAATCCAATTTGGGTATAGACATCATTAGAGAAATTGGGATTGGCAAATCCACGCAAAAACACGGCTGAAAGCGCCCCTAAGACTGCAAGTGGGACTGTGAGCATGATGATTGTGGGATCAATATAGTTTTCGTATTGAGCCGCTAGTACTAAAAATACAAAGACAATCCCTAAACCAAAGATAAAGAAGGCACTATTACCCGAACCAATTTCTTCTAAAGATAAGCCAGACCATTCATAGCTAAAGCTTTTGGGTAGGACTTCTTGAGAAATTTTGTTCATGATATCGATCGCCTGTCCTGAACTGACTCCCGGAGCAGTATTGCCTGTAATTTGGACAGAACGGAAGAGATTGTAATGGTTAATAATCGAGGGACCCACGGTTTGGGTAACCTTGACGAGATTACTGAGAGGAATCAGTTGTCCTGTACGCGATCGCACATAGAGTTTATTGATATCGTCAGGATTAGCACGGAACTGCGCGTCGGCTTGGACATAAACACGATAGGTACGCCCAAAGCTGTTGAAGTCATTGACATATTGCGAACCGAGCAAAGTCTGCAAGGTGTTGTAAATATCTTGCAGAGATACTTGTAACGCATTTGCCTTAACGCGATCGACATCAACGGTTAATTGCGGAGTGTTCCCATTGAAACTAGGGCGTAAGCCAGCCAACATCGGACGACTGGGATCGGGATAGGTACTAGCCTTGCCTAATAAAGCACCCATAGTCTGTTCGATTACAGGGAAACCTTGGTTAGCCTTGTCTTGCAACTGGTATTCAAAACCACCATAGTTACTCAAACCTTGAATTGCTGGCGGTGGAAAGGGAACTACAAAAGCATCTTGAATGGAAATTAGGGAAGGCAATAAACCAAATGGTTTTGGTGTAAATCCACCAATAATTTCACTAGCCGATCTCGACCTCTCTTTCCAAGGTTTTAGTGTCGTGAAGACAATGCCATTATTAGGTGTATTACCACTAAAGCTAAAGCCCGCGATCGCAAAAATATTCGAGATTTCAGGATAAACAGGATCACCCTTTTCGTCTTTGCGGCGCATGATTGCTTCCACGTTTTCCAGCACCTTTTCGGTGTAGTTAAGAGATACACCTTCAGGAGCTTGGACAATCGTAATGAAATAGCCTTGATCTTCCTGTGGCAAGAAACCTCGAGGCACAATCGTATATACCCAATAGGTCGCAAACAGGGAAATCACAAATAGCAGCATCATCAAGCCTTTTAAATGAGTTGCTGTGGTGAGAATCTTTTGATAGCGATTCTTTGTACCATCAATTACCCAATTAACGCGATCAAAAAACCAATTGCTATGGGCTGGCTCCTGTTTTAGTAAAAATGCTGCTAAGGTTGGCGAAAGGGTCAAAGCATTAAAAGTAGAAACAGTGATCGAAAAGGCGATCGTCAACGCAAACTGTTTGTACAATTGCCCCGTCGTCCCGGGGAAAAAGGCAACAGGCACAAACACCGCAATCAATACCATCGAGCTAGCAATGACTGCGCCTTGCAATTCATTCATCGCCGCGATCGCCGCTTTAACAGGTGTTTCTCCTTTTTCTTGAATGCGGCGCGTCACATCCTCCACAACCACGATCGCATCATCGACTACTAGCCCTGTGGCAAGGGTCAAGCCAAATAGGGTCAGAGTATTGATATTAAAATTCAGCAGTTTAATGAAAATAAATGTGCCAATTAAAGACACAGGAATGGCGATAGCAGGGATTAATGTCGAGCGCCAATTTTGCAGAAATAGGTAAATAATCACGATTACGAGGACGATCGCAATCAGTAGTGAGATAATGACTTCCTCAGTTCCCGCTTCGATGAAACTGGTGGTATCGAAGGCAACCTCATAATTTAACCCTGGCGGAAAAGTTGGTTTTAACTCCTTTAGAGCAAGTTTTACAGCATGAGCTACATCTAAAGCATTCGCATCAGGTAATTGTGATACACCTAAACCAATGCCACGAGTACCATTAAATCGCAATGCAGAGCCATAGTTTTCTGCACCCAATTCCACACGCCCAACATCACGAAGTTTAATTAGTGAGCCATCACTGGCAGTTCTAATAACAATTTCTGAAAATTCTTCAGTGCTTTTTAATCGACCTGTCGCGGAAATCGATAGTTGATATTGTTGGTCAGGTAAGTTGGGTTGCTGTCCAATTTGCCCAACCCCTACCTGTAAGTTTTGCTGCTGAATTGCAGTAACCACATCTTGAGCCGTCAAGCCTCTTGCTGAGAGACGATTGGGGTCAAGCCAGACCCGCATCGCATATTTACGCTCACCAAAAATGATGACATTGCCAACTCCCTTGACTTTCTTAATCGCATCAACAATGTAGAGATCAGCATAATTACTTAAATACAGATCGTCATATTCTCCTTTTTCAGAATACACACCGATCGCAAAGAGGAAGCCTGAAGATTCTTTGCTAACCCTGACTCCCGTTTGTTGCACTGGGGCAGGTAGTTGGGATTGCACACTAGAGACACGGTTTTGGACATCCACCGCCGCAATATCTTTGTTTTTGCCTAAGTCAAAAACTAGGTTGACAGAACTAACTCCATTATTAGCACTAGTGGAAGTGATGTAGCGAACTCCCTCAATTCCATTCAATTCTCTTTCGAGAATATTGGTAACTGTGGACTCCACAACTTCGGCGTTTGCTCCAACGTAGTTGGCAGTAACAGTCACCTTTGGGGGCGTAATTTCAGGATATTGGGCAACAGGCAAAAGAAAAATGCAAGCTGTTCCCAATAATGTAATCACTACAGAACAAACTGTTGCAAATACAGGTCGTCTGATGAAGAAGTCAGAAATTGATAGCAGCATTGGCAAATTTAAGAATTAAAAGTTGAGAAATTAAGCCTTGCCACTGACTGCTAATACCAAAACTAAAAATGGCGTAGCCATTTTTAGTTTTAAAAACCCTTACTGGGTTTGTTTTTTAATTCACGAAAGTGTGACAACACTTTCATGAATTGGTATAAAACCTAGAAATAGCAGAAAATGTCATTAATGTCATTCATGCTCTAAGACATAAAAGCGATTCATAGAGTTGTGGTGCTAAGCACCACAACTCTATGAATCGCTTTTGGTTTTGTCCTAACATAACTGGCTACCGCTATATTTATTTCTGTGCTGAGGAGACAGAGCAATTTACAAAAATGCTGTCAAGATATTGGGCAACAACAACACAATAGCAATAATTAAAGCAGCGATCGCCGCAATTAGCACTGCACCAGCCGCACAATCCTTAGCAATCTTGGCTAACTGATGAAATTCACGCCCCACCGTTAAATCAACTACTGCTTCCAAAGCTGTATTCAACAACTCTAGTACCAAAACTAGGGCGATCGTTAAGCTGATAATCGAGCAAGCTACGGCTGAAAGTTGGAAATAAAGACTGAGGGATAGGGCGATCGCACCAATGATCACATGAATCCGAAAATTGCGCTGGGTACGAAAAGCGTAGCCCACGCCTTGTCCCGCATATTGAAAGCTCAGTAGTAAATTTGTGGCAATTTTAAAAGAGGCACTGCGCTTGGCGGCACTTTGTTCAGTCTCATCTGTTTCCAATTCATCAGTCTTTGTCATTTGCTCGAATAAAAAAGGCGATTTCAACAAAAATAGTCTTGGTAGCGATAAATCATTGTTCATGGAGATTATTCCCAATAGACTTTGCTAAGCAATTGCCAAAAACTTTAAAGATTTTAACGCTAAAAAATTAGTTTACTCAAATTACGCACACAAATAGTTAAGTTACAGCGCTTTGCGCTGAGTAAAAACCCAGAGAAATTATTGAAAGCGCCACTTCGCGGCGCTTTCAATAATTTCTCTGGGTTACTGCTAAGTAGGTTGTTGGAATTAAATGTAGGATGGGTTACGCTGTCGCTAACCCATCATCTTTACCCAATTGATGAGTTACGTTGCACTAACGCATCCTACAAATGTCAAAGTGAAATTAGCTGCAACATTAGGTCTTGTTGGTTTAGCATCGCTTCTAAACTTTCATCGTCAGGATGATCCCAGCCGAGTAAATGCAATAAACCATGAGCAGCAAGCCAAGCTAATTCATAAGTTAGCGAATGACCACGTTCCTCTGCTTGACTAATTGCTGTGGTTTGAGAAATGATAATGTCGCCCAGATAAGTTGGCTCAATATAATCAGAGTTTTCGACAGGAATATCTGGCACTTCAGATTCCAAAGCCGAGAAGGACAACACATCAGTTGGGCAATCCTGTTGTCGATATTGCAAATTTAATTTTTGAATTCTCAAGTCATCGGTAATTGCTAGAGATAACTCATACTCTCCGTCAGCGATCGCCTGTTGATCTTGGAGGTATACCTCCCATCTGGCAAACCATGCTTGCCATTGCTCTAATGCGATCGGATGCTGATCAACAACTTCAGGATGGATTTCACAATACAAATCTATACTCAACGCTTTAAAACCCCATCATCATAAGTGGCAAGATTAAGTGGCAAGAAAAATAAAAAAGCAATTTTAGGACTGTTTCTATTCAAGAATTAATCAGCTTTATTAATAAAAGCAAACAATAGTTGTAGGAGAGTTTTATTGTTTTTTATTGTTTTTTATTGCTTGATTTAGAGAATCATCTTAAGGTAATAGTGACAACAATTATCCTATAGAAATAGATTTAATCGGCAATTGCAAATCCAAACAAAGCATAGCTCAGAGATAAAAGCAACACAAATACTTTGATTGTTAATCTATAAATATTATCTTGCCAACAATTATTTCTAATCAGTAATTTTGATATAGAAAGTCCTAAAAATTGATAATTAAGTCCTAAGAACAGAAAATGACTAAATCAATCATTTGCTTCGCTATATATTTTAGTGATTGCTACATTAACAATATAACAGTTGTTTAAATGTTTGAGATAGTCTTAGGAAAGCACTAAATGTCTAATGAAAAGCTATTGCCAAACCTAGCAATGCCCCAATCACTCCAAAAACAGTGAGTGCGAAGTGAAATAGGGATGTGCTGCCTTTTTTGACCATATTTCGCATCGCAAGTTTAACAAAGCTATCTTGTGCTTGTGACTTGTTAGTAGTAGAAACTGGATTGCTATCATTATTACTAGCACTTTTGGAGTTAGAAGTTGAGGCAGAATTTGGATTAATATTCATAGTCTTATAGATAATTTGTAAGAATTTAATAATAAATTTTAAGGGAACTAATGAAGAACAACTAACTTTCAACCGATGTAATTACGGATACATGATTTAGCTTGATGTATAACTTAGCTAAGAGTTAATAGGGACTGGCTTACTAATTGAAGAAATCAATCATCAATGTTACTTGACAGAAAAAACATTCACTTATAAATATTTATTTATCTAGCCACATTCTCTTAAAGAAAGTTTATCATCGACATACACGATATCTTATAGAATTAAGAGTGTTATCTTCATAACTAAGATAACTAATGCAAAAGAACTAATGCAAAATCAGTATAAGTAATTTTGCTGTTGTATAGTACAGTCTGCAAAGGCAAAATTTAAAGGCCTAACATAGTTAACTCGGAGAACATTACTATGGCTGTCGAAAAAGTCAATTCTTCCTCTAGTCTAGCGGAAGTTATCGATCGCATTTTGGATAAGGGCATTGTTATTGATGCATGGGTAAGAGTCTCTTTGGTGGGAATCGAACTATTGTCAATCGAAGCTCGTGTTGTTATCGCCTCGGTAGAAACATACCTCAAGTATGCTGAAGCAGTTGGTCTAACAGCATCGGCGGCAGTACCTGCTGCTTAGTCTCATTTACGACTAGCATTGCTAGCAGTAAGTCACTAAACAATAGATTATTAGCCTACCGATTTCTTTTCTACCTCCTTCCGACCAAAAACTATCTTGTCAGTTTCTTGCTGACCAAGCAATAGATTTTTGGCAAGGTAGTTTATACGGTGGGAAGGGGGATCACTACATGAAACTTGCGACGCTGAAACAGTCTGATTTTGAGTTTGATTTAGAATTTTGATTTAGAAAGAGTGAATTTGAGGTTAACGTTATGGCTTCTTTGATGCAAGGGTTTGCAGAAGCAAGACAGAGACGATTACAGGATCGGGCAAACTTTCTAGCTGAACAGCAGCTAGCACGAGAGCAAAGGGAAAGAGAGTTACAAGCTCAATCAGAAGCAACTGCAAAGTATTTAGCTCATGCTGAGCAAACACGTCTTGCATGGGAACAGGGCAGGCAGGCGATCGCTGAGAATGCGTTAGAATCTCGCAAGCAAGAAATCCAAGATCGGGCGGCACAAGTATCAGAATATTTAGAAAATCTAAATATTAATCGTATTGAGCAAGCTATTGAAGACAATGCTCAACGCGCTCAAGAAGTCAGAACTCGTACCTTTAAAACGCGATCGCAGCTAAAACATATTCACAAAGCGCGGATTCGTGCAGGTAAGGCTGATTTGGCACAACGTCAACAAGTGGTACGCGATCGCGCCGCTTTAACACAAATAGAAATCGAAGATCTTACCAAAGTCCGTCTTGCCAACGCTGTTGCTGCTGCTCAACAAAGAGCGCAAGAATTTAGCGATCTCGTGGCTAATGTCCAAGCATCCCTAGAGGAAATTACATCTAATCGCCTTGCAGAAGCTGAAGTTCAGGCTACTAACTTACAAGCTTTTCGTTCACAATTAGCTATTTCAGTTTGGGCTGGCTCCCGTTCTGTAGCGGTTAGCGCACCTCCAGCAACACCTAAGCAAGACAATAAAACAGCGTCTGATACTTCTGAAAGCTCTAGCTCGAAGCCTAAAAAGAAAAACACTAAAGCTGAAAGTGTCGTCGCATCATCACCTGAACCAGCGATCGCTAAGCCCACTGAAGTCAAAGAAGCACCCAAAGAAACTCCTAAACCTTCTGGCAAAATCGAGCAGTTTGTGGTTGACTATGTTGCCCAATTATCGACAAACTCTAGCTTGTTAGAAGTCGTCAATGATCGCGATACGGTCAGAGATTTACTAGCACAAGGAGCCAACACCTTAAAAGTTGATCCCTCGGATATCCTTAATACCCTGCTACAAATGGCAGAAGGCACTGCAACATGACCACCGTTCTCCATGCCAATGCGCGTCAGTTTGTTAGCACTGACTTCACCAAGCAAATAGTGCGTCGGGCTTTACGCTATTTACAATCAGGCTTTGCGATTCATTTGCGGGGACCCGCAGGGACGGGTAAAACCACCTTAGCTATGCATCTTGCGGGTTTAGTTGGTAGACCGATGGTATTGATCTATGGTGATGAGGATTTGCGATCGTCGCAACTGATCGGCTCTAACTCAGGTTATTCGCGCAAAAAAGTTGTCGATAACTATATCCACTCAGTCTTGAAAGTTGAAGACGACCTGCGCCAAAGCTGGACAGACTCACGCCTGACTTTGGCTGCTAAGGAAGGCTTCACCCTGATTTACGATGAGTTCAACCGATCTCGCCCCGAAGTAAATAACGTTCTACTCAGCGCTCTCGAAGAAAAACTGATTGTATTACCGCCTGACAGTTCCCAATCGGAATATGTGCGCGTACATCCTTCTTTCCGAGCAATCTTTACTTCCAATCCCGAAGAATATGCTGGTGTGCATCCCACTCAAGACGCACTACTCGATCGCATGATCACCATTAACGTCGGTGAAGCGGATGTGGAAACCGAAAAGCAAATTTTGGTCAATCGGGTAGGACTAGATCGCACTCAAGCCCTAAAATTAATTAACTTAATTCGTGGCTTCCGCCGTCAAGTGGAATGTAGTAAAGCTTCGAGTTTACGGGCTTGTCTACTGATTGGCAAAATTTGTCACGAACATGAGATTCCTGTCTCTGGTAAAGATGAGGATTTTCGCGATCTTTGTTTTGATGTCCTGATTTCTCGCTATGGTGATGGTAAGCCTGAGTCAGAACTCGGACTCGCTAAATTATTGGATCAGATACCTTAATGTCTCAAGCTCTTAAACCTCAAGCAATTAAAACCAGCACTACTGGCTCCTCCTTAGCAGATATTCTGGAAAGAGTATTAGATAAGGGAATTGTCATTGCGGGTGATATTACAGTGTCTGTGGGCAGTGTGGAGTTATTAAGCATCCGCATTCGCTTATTAGTTGCCTCGGTGGATAAGGCTAAGGAAATAGGGATTAACTGGTGGGAATCTGATCCCTATTTATCTTCCAGAACGCAGGAATTACTCGCGTCTAATCAACAATTACTAGAACGAGTCAATCTCCTAGAGCGAGAGTTAGCAGCAACTAAACAACTAACCAATTAAAAAAAGAAGGCTCAAATGAGCTTTCTTTTTTTAATTGCAACTAGCTATTTAGCTGTAATCGTAAGAGAGAAATCCATGATCTACCTTGTCGCGGATGAGTTGACGCATAAGTGTCATTTCTTCTATCGAAACTTTGCCATCATCATGAATGGTATGTTCAATTCGCTCCATTTCATATTTAGAAATTTTGCCATCAGCGATCGCTTGATCGATCATGTTGCGGAGTTGCTCTAACTTTTGCAACTCATTAGGTGTTAGTTCTTTATGGTTGGGACGCTCAATTAACATTTGCGTAAGTCCAAACTCAACTATTTCTATGATATCGCGTTTTCTAGATAAGGGCGGCGCGAAGCGCCGCCCTTATCTATAGTGAATTTTTACGAGCTTCTTTCAGTTGATCGTCAATGCGACGCAAAACACCATTGATAAATCTATATCCGTCTTCACTGCTATAGCGTTTTGCTAATTCGACTGCTTCATCGATCGCCACTTTACTCGCCACATTCATAAACATCATTTCCGCAGTTGCAATTCGCAAAATATCCTTGTCCACTTGAGCAAGGCGATCAATTTGCCAGTTCACCAAAGCGCTACTAATAGTTTCATCAATTTGCGATCGCTTAGTATTGACAGTTTTGAGAATATCAATCGTATAGTTACGCACTTCGGTACGTTGAGACAGGACGAGCGTGATCGGAAATTCTAGGGCTGCGCCAATATTATTAATCGCATTTTTGGTGAGTTCGATCGCTTCGCGTACCATGCCCTCAACAGCTTGGATGTCTTGGCGAACATCACCAGTACGAGTTTCGCTAGCAGATACACGCTCTTGACCACGTTGTAACTCAGCACTAGCGGTTTGTAATAATTCTTTGGTTTCATCCTGTAGCGATCGCACTACAGCAGTAACGATGTCATCTAAGGTTTTGGACTCTAGCTTTTGAGGCTGGCTAGGTAATTGGTTAATACTAAAAAGTGCGAGTTCGCGGGCGATGTGGCGGGGTTGCATAGGAAGAGATAAAATTAAGCCAATTGCACATCGTATCATTTTCTAGGCGTTTATTTTGAGCGGTGTGGCAAGTCCATCTCTCAAAGACAACTCATTTAGCGAAATTTTAAAGAAAAAATGACTCAGACCTTTACAGCTACACTTCATCATCAAGGACAAACCTTTACCGTGTCCGTACCCGAAAATCAATCAATCCTCGATGCGGCGATCGAGCAAGGGCTAGATTTGCCATGCTCATGTTATGCAGGGGTATGTACGACTTGCGCTGCCCAAATTGTTAAGGGACAGGTCGATCAAAGTCAGGGTATGGGTATTGGCGGCATGGGTGAAGAGCTAGATGCCAAAGGTTATATTCTCCTATGTGTGTCGCATCCTACGTCTGATGTCGAAATCTACACTGACAAGGAGCAAGACGTATACGCGATTCGCTTTGGGCATAGTTCTTAACTTCAAAGAATAAGCTTTAATTAGTGGTGTGCGGCTTTGCCGCACACCACTAATTAAAGCTAGATGGTATAAGCTATGACAGCGATCGCTATTGATTTTGGTAGTAGCAATACGGTGATTGCGCGATGGAATATTGCTACCGATCAGCCTGAAACTTTAAATTTTGAACATCTGAATCGCCCCGCACCTTTAGATAGTCTTGTGCCTTCCTTGGTATATATCCAAGATGCTCAAGCAGAAATTGTCGAAATTGGTCAGCTTGTGATCAATCAGGGAAAAGATCGCCATCAGTCAAGATCTTTTAATCAAATCAAACGGCGATTAGTGGCAGATGTAAATTACATTCCTAAAATTGATGGTGTAAAAATTACTCCTGAATGGCTAGGCAAACAGTTCTTACGAGAACTATCACAGCAATTGCGATCGCAACAGATTTTTCCATCGGTCATCATTGTGACGGCTCCAGTCCAAGCCTATGAAAAATATTTACGTTGGCTCGAAGCTTCTAGTGCGGAGATATTCACCGCCGATTTACCAACCTTACAAACACCGCAAATTCGGATTATCGATGAACCCACTGCTGCTGCCTTAGGCTATGGAGCCATCCATCCCAGTGATTTAGTACTAGTAATTGATTTTGGAGGCGGTACATTAGATTTATCACTGGTGCGGTTACCTAAAAGCGAGAGTATCAGCAAATGGGGAGACCAGATTGGTGTCAATCGCAGTGAATGGACAGAATATAAGGCTGAGGCGATCGCTAAGACGGGATATACAATTGGCGGTGAAGATATTGACCAGTGGTTAGTCCAAGATTATCTCGAAAATTATGCTGAGAGTCCTCATCGCGACTCAGGAAATAATGTCAGCATTCTCAAGTTTTTAATGGAACGCATCAAGGTCAAACTTTCAGAAGTGGAAACGGTATCGGAAATCTTTTTTGATATGGCTACGCAATCCGCAACGGAAATTAGCTATACCCGTCAACAATTAGAACAGTTACTAGATCGTAAGGGATTTTATCGAGTTCTCCAAGCAGCGATCGATGAATTAGTTAATCGCTCTTTTAGTAAAGGAATTCTCAAAGGTGACATTAAGCATATTCTTTTAGTCGGTGGCTGTACGCTGATTCCCTCAGTACGTTCCTTTGTGGAAAATTATTTCAAGATGGGGAAAGTATATAGTCACAAACCCTTTGAGGCGATCGCGCATGGGGCGTTGATGCTGAGTCAGGGAGTTAGTGTTCAGGACTATTTATTTCATGCCTATGCCATTCGTTATTGGGATCGCACGACCGAACAATGGAAATATCAACCCTTATTTCGGCGTGGTCAAGTCTATCCAACCCGCCGCCCTGTAGAGCTATTACTCAGAGCCACTCAGCCAAATCAGCCTGAAATTGCACTGACCATTGGCGAACTCGAAAGTCGCCCTACAGGTGCAGCCGAAGTTAGTTTTGTTGGAGATCGCCTGATCATGAATTTTGCTCAAAAAGCCAAAGAAACCTTTCAGCCATTACAAATGGATAGTAAAGGTGAAGGTGTTCCACAGGCGATCGCCTTACTTAATCCTCTAGGTCAACCCGACTGCGATCGACTCAAAGTGTTATTTAACATCAGTGCTAACCGAGAGCTATTAATCACGGTGATTGATTTGCTTACAGAGCGCCAATTGTTGACCGATTATCCTGTGGCGAAATTGCATTAAAAGAAGATGGCTGCACCACAGGCATCTTCTTTTAATAACGAATCCTCGGATCAATCCATGCATTGATGATGTCCACGAAAATACTAACAATGGTGACAATAATCGCAAAAAATACCACAATCCCCTGCACCACTGGATAGTCCCGTCCAATAATTGCTTCAAATAATCGGTTGGCGAGTCCCGGCCAAGAGAAAGTAACTTCCGTTAATACGGCTCCCCCTAACATCGAAGCTAGGGTCAAGCCTAAAATCGTAATTACGGGAATCATGGCATTTTTGAGGGCATGATTAAACAAAATTGCTCTCGGCGTAATTCCTCTTGCCTTAGCCGCTTCCACATAATCCGATTGCAAAGTTTGTCGCAAATTGACGCGCACAATTCGCTCAAAAATACCACTAATAACAATCCCTAAACTCATCGCTGGAAGAAATAGATATTGAATACTTGTCCAGAGACTCGTCCAATCACCTTTGACCAAAGAATCGATCGTATATAGCCCAAATACCCGTACTGGCGGTTCCATACTAGCGGGAAACCTCGTGCCAATGGGTAGCCATCCTAACTGTACCGAAAATACTAATTGCAACAGCATCCCTACCCAAAACAATGGTAATGAATAGGTAATAATTCCAAATAATCTACCTCCCACATCCCATTTAGAATTTGGGCGCAACGCAGCAATGATCCCCACCGTTAAGCCAACAATTAGAGCAATGATCAAGGCATAAAGTGCTAACTCGGCTGTGGCGGGGAAAAAGTTTTTAATAATTTGCCAAACGGTTTGCTCACGAGTACTGATTGACTTGCCAAGATTAAATCGCAGCAAATCTTGAATATATTTACCATATTGCACCAGTAGAGAACCTGTCAGTCCCACTTGCTCACGTAATGCGACTTTGACCTCTTCAGGAGCGCGAGGTCCTAAAATGGCATCGATCGGATCACCGGGGGTAGCTCGCATTAACAGAAATACGACTGAGGCGATCGCCCATAGCATAACTGGGGCAAGTAGTAATCGGGCTGTAATGTAATAGAACAGCGCTTTGAGGCGACTAGACATAGACAGGTTTACTAGGTACTGGACTA
Organism: uncultured cyanobacterium; assembly: GCA_963703315.1. Lineage (GTDB taxonomy): Bacteria > Cyanobacteriota > Cyanobacteriia > Pseudanabaenales > Pseudanabaenaceae > Pseudanabaena. Next base: position 2,414,815 of record OY969811.1, read on the forward strand.
GGCAAATTTCTTAACTATAACGCTTTGCGTTCAATCTAAGCATGAATTGCGGCGCGAAGCGCCGCAATTCATGCTTACAGAAGTGGCTCAATTTCTCCAACATAGGTTCCTAATCCGATCGCTGTACGGATTAATGTGCCATGTACATCAACGGCGCTATATTTGGCGATCGCCTCACTAATTGGTACATCAATTACTTCACGGTTGACCCATGCCACCATGCGATCGTATTTCTCCTGAGCTACTAAATCTAGGGCGGCGACTCCAAAAGCAGCACCCAAAATCCGATCCAATGGGGATGGCGTACTCCCCCTCTGCACATGACCCAAAATCGTAACGCGGCTTTCCATACCTGTGCGTGTACTAATTTGATCACCGAGATATTGACCAATACCTCCATAAAGACTTTGACCGAGACTATTGGTATATTTGACTGGCTCCCCCGTTGGCGTTTTCACAGCTTCTGCCACAACCATCGTACTGAAAGGGAAGCCCCGCAATGCTCGATTCATCAAGCGATCGCATACTTCATCAAGACTATAGGGAATCTCTGGAATCAATACAACATGAGCGCCTCCTGCAATTCCTGCGCTCACCGCAATATGCCCTGCATCACGTCCCATTACTTCCAAAATCATCACACGACTGTGACTAATGGCAGTATAGGTCAGGCGATCGAGAGCTTCCACCGCCACACTCACCGCCGTATTAAATCCAATTGAGTTTTCTGTCGTTCCCAAATCATTATCAATAGTTTTGGGAACTGCCACTAAATTCATATTTCCCTGCTGAGCCAGACGGCGTAAAATCGCCAAACTACCATCACCACCAATCCCAATCAAGGCATCCAAACCGAGCTTGTGATAGCCTTCGATTACCTCTTCAGAGCGATCAGCGATCGCACCATCAGCCATTGGATAGGCAAAGGGATTACCTTTATTGACTGTTCCCAAAATTGTGCCGCCATAACGGAGAATTCCTGAAACTCGTTTAATATCTAATAGTTCTGCTTCCACTGGACGATTCATCAGTCCTTGAGTTGCGCCTTTAATTCCATAAATTTCCATATCATAGTCACGAGCGCGGCGCACCACTGCTCGAATGACGGCATTCAAACCACCACAGTCTCCACCACTTGTCAAAATACCAATGCGCTTAGTCTTAGTCATAAATCTGATTCTAGATGCCTTGTTTTACAACACTTTGTTTGCGCTCAAACTTAAACCAAGAAAAATTTTAAAAGCTTTGCTTTAAGTAGGTTGTTGGAATTAAATGTAGGATGGGTTAGCGACAGCGTAACCCATCGTCTTTACCCAGTTGATGCGTTACGTTACACTAACGCATCCTACAAATAATCAACCCTTCCTACTTACAGAGCTTTTGAAATTTTTCTTGTATTTGTTCTGCTCGAAAATTTCTTTAATTATGTCGCCGAATCTGACTAGTGTTTGTAACAATTATGCAAGGTGCGACCATTTAGACATCTGAAACCCCAAAAAGAGGGGCGGCGCTTTGCGCCGCCCCTCTTTTTGGGGTTTCAGAAAGTTACTGCTGAAAGATATTAGAATAGGACAGCAATCTTTTCGGCTTGGTTAAACACTTTCATGACTGCTCAGAAATATCACATCGTCACCTTCGGCTGCCAAATGAATAAAGCTGACTCCGAACGCATGGCAGGCGTTTTGGAAGATATGGGCTATCAGTCAACTGAGGAAAGCGAAGAAGCCGACCTGATCTTGTATAACACTTGCAGCATTCGCGACAATGCTGAGCAGAAAGTTTATTCGTACTTAGGCAGACAAGCCAAACGCAAACGGGAAAATCCTAATTTAACTCTAGTGGTCGCTGGTTGCGTTGCTCAACAGGAGGGTGAAGCATTGCTCAGGCGGGTTCCTGAACTCGATCTCGTGATGGGACCTCAGCACGTTAACCGTCTTGGCGATCTATTGGGGCAAGTTTTTAATGGTAATCAAGTTGCGGCAACCGAAGAAGCCTACATCGAAGAAGACATCACCACACCACGCCGTAATAGCTCAGTGTCAGCATGGGTCAACGTGATTTATGGCTGTAACGAAAATTGCACCTATTGCATTGTCCCCGCAGTGCGTGGGCGTGAACAATCTCGCACGCCTGAAGTGATCCGTAAGGAAATCGAAAATCTAGCGGCTCAGGGTTACAAAGAAATTACCTTGCTTGGTCAAAATATCGATGCCTATGGGCGCGACCTACCCGCAGGTGGCATTGGCGCTGGTGTCGGTGGCAAGATTACCTTCACGGATTTACTATATTACGTCCATGATGTTGAAGGTATCGATCGCATTAGATATGCCACCAGTCACCCTCGCTATTTCAGTCCCAGACTGATCAAAGCCTGTTACGAGTTACCAAAGGTTTGCGAACATTTCCATATTCCTTTCCAGTCAGGCGATAACGATATCCTCAAAGCGATGGCGCGGGGCTATACCCATGAGCGCTACCGCCGCATTATTGATGACATTCGGGCGATCATGCCTGATGCCGCGATTACTGCTGATGCGATCGTCGCTTTTCCGGGGGAAACTGAGGAGCAGTTTGAGCGCACAGTGCAGTTGGTGAATGATATTGGCTTTGATCTGGTCAATACTGCCGCCTATTCGCCTCGTCCAGGGACACCTGCGGCGGTTTGGGAAAATCAATTAAGTGAGGAGATTAAAAGCGATCGCCTCCAACGCTTAAACCATGTGGTTAATCAAAATGCGGCTGAGCGCTCTAACCGTTATGCAGGGCGCATTGAAGAAATCATGATCGAAGGCACTAACCATAAAAATCCTGATCAAATCATGGGGCGCACCCGCACCAATCGCATCGCTTTTACCACAAATACTACAGGCAAGTCATTATCTGAGCTAATTGGTCAAACTTTTTCGATAAAAATTACTGAAGTAAGACCTTTTAGTTTGACTGGTGTAATTTGCTAAAGCTGTGTTAGACTAGTCAAGCGCGTAAAAAACGGTTGTGCGAAACATAACAAAACTTTACGCTAGCTAGTTAAAGACTAGTTCAATGGGTCACTAACTCAATGGTAGAGTACTCGGCTTTTAACCGATTTGCTCCGGGTTCAAATCCCGGGTGACCCATAAAATAGCTCAAATACATCAAAAAAGCTAGCACTAAGTGCTAGCTTTTTTGAAAGTGTTGCAAAGCAACACTTTCAAAAAATGTCTTGGTCGGGGTTGAGCGCAAAACAATGTAAAGATATCCGCAACACTTCGCGCTGCCGCTAGTTTTGATATTATACGTCTGGTATTAATGTGGTGTAGCTCATGCATATTGCATGGTTAGGTAAGAGATCCCCTGCTTGTGGCAACGTGACCTATAGTCGCGAAATTACGAATGCATTACTCGATCGCGGACATCGTGTGAGCTTTATGCATTTTGCGCCTGAGTCAGATAGTGATCACCCCGATCATGAGGAATTGGAAGAACATTCTCAAGAAGCGCAGGATGTGGCTCTACCATTTCTGTATAAATCCACTATTTATACGGTTCCATCTCTACGAGCCAATAAAATTTTGGTCGATTCTTTGCGATCGCTCAAGCCAGATCTAGTTCATGCCTCCCTTGCCATATCGCCCCTTGATTTCCGTTTACCAGAAATTTGTGCCGAGCTAGATTTGCCCCTTGTTGCTACCTTTCACCAGCCTTTTGACGTTAAACGGCGTAATCTTGCCTCTAGCACCCAGCAACTTACTTATCAGATTTATGCGCCATCTCTAGCTGATTACAACCAAGTTATTATCTTTTCCAATATTCAAAAGGAACTGCTCAATAAGTTAGGTGTTCCCAATACTCGAATTGCAATTATTCCCAATGGTGTCGATAGCGATCGCTATTCCCCCGGTTATTCAAACATTAAGGAAGAACTCAAGGCTGATGTGCTATTTCTCTATCAAGGACGACTAGCTGCCGAGAAAAATGTTGAGGCTCTACTCAAGGCATGGCGCAAATGTCGGATGCCAGAGCGTTGCAAATTAGCGATCGTGGGAACGGGACCACTCTTAGCAGGTTTAAAAACTTTTTATGGTAATGACCCCACCATTGTGTGGATGGGGTATATTGCCGATGAACAGCGCCGTATTGAGATTTTGCGCGGTACAGATGTGTTTATCTTGCCTTCGCTAGTGGAAGGTTTATCTTTATCTTTGTTAGAAGCGATGTCCTGTGGTGTTGCTTGTATTGCCACTGATGTCGGTGCAGATGGTGAGGTGATTGAAAATGGCGCAGGGATCGTTCTCGATTCCCATAAGGTAACGTCTCAACTTTCTACACTTTTGCCGCTATTTGTCGATCATCCTGAACTCGCCAAAATCATCGGCATCAAGGCAAGACAGAGAGTTTTAGATCGCTATACGCTAGTTAAAAATATTGATCAATTAGAAGCACTCTACGAGCAAACCATGAGTCAGCAATGGGTTCGCGTCAGTGCATTCTAAAAAAGGGAGGGAGCGCAGAGCGCTCCCTCCCTTTTTTATAAAAAGAATGCGGCGCTCTGCATCGCATTCTTTTTATTTCAGGTCTGGAGGAAGTAGTACGGTATCGATAACGTGAATGACACCATTGCTAGCTTTTACATCGGCGGCAGCAACTTTAGAGTTGTTGATCGTGACGCTATTACCTTTTTTGGTAACTGTAATCGAACCACCTTCGACAGTCTTAACTGGGGCAGAACCAGTTTTAATGTCTTTAGCCAAAACTGCACTTGGCACAACATGGTAGGTCAAAATTTTCACTAAAACAGCTTTATTTTCTGGCTTTAGGAGCTTTTCTACAGTTCCTTTAGGCAACTTGGCGAATGCAGCATCAGTTGGGGCAAATACGGTGAAGGGGCCTTTACCAGAAAGGGTATCTACGAGTCCCGCAGCCTTAACAGCAGCAACTAAGGTTTTGAAAGATCCATTAGCAACAGCGACTTCAACAATATTTGACTTTTGGCTAGTGCTAACTTTAGTTGGTTTTGTGGAAGTAGAAGGGTAAGACTCACCAGCTAAAACTGGAAGACTGACGAGAAGACTTGCCACAGCGATCGCCACACTGACAGTCTTAATTAAAAATTTGCTTGATGTGTTTGCTTTCACGAGAGCATCCTTAAAGTTTTAATAAGTTTTGTTGCCTATACTTAATAATACGTTAGGGATCTGAGATTGTCGGTATTCTGCAATGCCAAAACCTCAAACAAGTTAGTAATACCAAGACTAAAAATGGCGTAGCTATTTTTAGTCTTGGTATAGCTATAGTCAGTTATGTTAGGACAAAACCAAAACCCAAAAGAGAAGTGCGGCGCTTTGCGCCGCACTTCTCTTTTGGGTTTTATGTCTTAACTTGCTTGGCTATGGCTATATTACAGGGGTGGGATACGCGCAATGACACCACTTTTTAGAGGTTCAGGTCTTTCCTTCCAAGCCAGCATTCCATTGGAGCGATCGCCATATATTTCTGCACAAGCCAAGATTGCTGATGCAGTGATGGGAATATTGGCGGCATCGCTGGGCAAATCACCAAAGAGGTATGAGTATTTACCTGCACAGGCAAACGTTACCACACAAGCATGGCTACAGGCACTCATGCATGAGACTTCACGAATTTCAAACTGCGATCGCCTGTCCCAACTTTGGTGTAATTTAGCAAGGTGATCAAGCAGTATTTCACCACCACTAACACCTACTTTTTTGCCATCTTGCCAAGTGCTAGCACAGGTAGTACAAACTAATAAACTATGGGTCATCCTTATCTCAATTTAATATTTGTCACCACTAGGTGAAGAATTGTAGAGAGCATCAAGTCTGGAACGTGCATCATCGACATTAATTGATTTGATGACCATCAATGGCTCATCGATATATTTGCCGTCTTTATCCCACAATTCAGGATGGGCAAACTGGGGAGACACCCGACGATTGCGGTTAGTTTGATAGCTACGTGCATCATTTTGAGAAAGCGATATCATGCTACGGATGAGATTGCTAATTGCAAAAATTGAGAGGATCGTAAAAGCGAGTATGTAAAGAATCTGTACCATGTCTGCTTTCCTAAAAAATTTTATATAAACTAAACGGGTTATAAGGTGAATGAACTAAAGGGGTTGTGATTAGAAGTTTTGAAAATGTTGGAAGTTGACACTTGGATCAAGTCTTATCCACTAAATCTACATTTTCAAATTTTTATAGTGAAATTTTTATAGTGATAGTGAAGGGAGAGCCTAAAATCTCAAATCAAAAAATTAAGTTGTTTGATTACGATAGTAGCGCATTCCCACAGCTTGACACTCTAAAAGTAGTTGGTGCCAAGGTCTCATTGTTGCCATATCTACGCCAACCTGATGTCCTGTCGCCTGAAACATAGAAATTGCTACATTTACTTCTTTGAGAGCATTTTCAACTCGTGCTAGTAAACTTTGTTGATCTGCTTCCGTTAAGAAGCTTATTTGTTCCTTAGAGAGAAGTTTTTGAGAGCGATCAAACCAATATGTAAAGTCTTCTAGTAATGGCTCTAGGAGTTGTCTGAGCATTGCAGGATCAGGGCTGGAGGTATTACTCATGGGGCAGATCTTAAGCGACAATTTTAGCGCTAGGTATAGTTTGGTAAAAACAACATTTTTAATTAAGAGTGATTATAGCATTTTGTTACTTTTCTTAACATTAAACAAATCTTATGAATTTTGATCTAAATGCCGATACCTCGGCAAATTTAATTGCGTTACAACATTTAATCGAGGTGGTGGCAAAGCTACGATCGCCCGATGGTGGTTGTCCTTGGGATTTGGAGCAAACCCCTCAAAGTTTGATCCCATATATCATTGAGGAAGCCTATGAGGTGGTGGACGCAATTCAAAGCGGGGATAGCAAAGCGATCGCTGAGGAATTAGGCGATCTCTTGATGCAAGTGGTTTTACAGTCACAAATTGCCAACGAGACTAATCAATTTGCGATCGCCGAAGTTGCAGAAGGGATTGCCCAAAAGTTAATTCGTCGTCATCCCCATGTATTTGGTGATGTGAAGACCGAGAATATGGAGGAAATTCATCAAAACTGGGAAAAAATTAAAGCCGAGGAAAAAGGTGAAGATTTAGCGACAACTCAAAAATTGAGCTATAAACTTAAACGCTATGCGCGATCGCTACCGCCCTTAACCGCAGGTATGAAAATCTCTCAAAAAGCGGCGGCAAGTGGTTTTGAGTGGGACAATGCCGATGGAGTCTGGGCAAAATTTCATGAGGAATTGGATGAGTTGCGTCATGCTCTCGAGCATGAGTCTAAGGAAAACCAACAAGCTGAGTTAGGAGATTTGCTATTTACATTGATCAATGTGGCGCGTTGGTACGATCTCGATCCATCGGAGGCATTGCAGTCCACTAATCGGAAATTTATTCAGCGATTAGAAACCATTGAAACTTTAAGCGATCGCCCAATCAACAGCTTTACGACTGAAGAATTAGACAATCTGTGGAAACAAGCAAAGGAAAAACTCAAATAAAAAAAGAGCGCTAGGCGCTCTTTTTTATTTTTATGCGGTCAGAGAGACTCGAACTCTCACAGCTTTCGCCACCACCACCTCAAGATGGCGTGTCTACCATTCCACCATGACCGCAATTGCTTTTTTAGTGCTTAACTATATTACAGCAATTGTGCAAACGTGCAATATTTTTTCAGCGATTAAAATCTAGAAAAGAAATTCGCTAGACTTTATATTGCTGCCAAAGCTCTCCAACTCATAACTGAACAAATCAACACTGCAAACTTCCATGTCTGAATCATCTTTAAGTGCTATCCAACAGCAACAGAGCCAAAAGCGATCGCCTAGAAAGTGGATACGTCCTGTTGCGATTACAGGAATAGCGATCGCCAGTTTTTACGGTTCAGTTTGTGCAGGACTATGGTTTGGACAAACAAGACTGGTATTTTCTCCTGAGAAGGAAATCACCACCACACCTGCAAAATTTAATGCTAAGTACGAGGATGTCTTAATTCCTGTAAAAAAAGATGATGGCACGAGCGAAAATATTCATGGTTGGTGGTTGCCGAATGCCAAACAGGAAGCGAAAAATGATTTGGGCGATCGCAAAGTGATCTTGTATTTACATGGCAAGGGCAAAAATATTAGCGCCAATGCGAAACACGCTAATCGCTTGATGCGAATGGGGTTTTCGGTCTTATTAATTGATTATCGTGGCTATGGCAGAAGTGAGGGAGGCTTCCCAAATGAATCATCTGTTTATACCGATGCTCAAACTGCTTGGGACTATTTGATTCAAAAAGGATTTAAGCCTAGTCAAATTTTAATTTATGGTCATTCATTAGGTGGGGCGATCGCGATCGATCTAGCAGTAAAACATCCAGATGCATTAGGAATGATTGTCGATGCATCCTTTACGTCTATGAGCGATATGGCTCAACTAGATCCTAAATATCGAGTATTTCCCATTGATTTGTTAATTCATCAAAGATTTGATTCGTTAAGTAAAGTGCGATCGCTAGCGATTCCAGTTTTGTATATTCACGGCACTGCTGATGAATTAATCCCTGCGGCAATGGCTCAGCGCTTGTATGAAGCCACACCAACCAAAAAGCAAATTGTGCTTATTCCCAACGGTGGACATAACAATAATGCAGCAACTAACGAGCCGCTATATTTAAACTCTATTAGCAGTTTCTTTAATTTATAGCTGTCGCCAGTCTAAAACCCATAAGACGAGTTGCGGCGCGAAGCGCCGCAACTTGTCTATTAAAAAGGGAGGCGCAAAGCGCCTCCCTTTTCTTATGCACCAGCTAGAGCATTAACTAATACATAAATGCCACCGAGAATGATGCCTCCTCCTGCAAGACGCACCAATCGATCTTTTAGGAGTTGATTCATTAACATCGCAATACCAACACCTGATAGATGTAATGCGGCAGTTGCCACCATAAATCCTGCGGCATATTCTAAAGCGGCAGCATTTCGGGGCATTTCTTCACCATGAGCATAACCATGAAATATTGCCAACAATCCCACAATGCTCATACTTGCCGCTAAAGGTAAACGGGTTGCCATCAGTACCAATCCACCCAATAGCAAATCAGAAGCAATAATTCCCTGTTCGACAAAAGGAATAGGTACGCCATTAATACCGAAAAGTCCACCCAAAGCCATGACGCTCACAAAAGTGAGAGGCACTGACCACACTGCATGACCACCTAATTGGGCAGCCCAAAGCCCTACTGCTAGCATTGCCAAAATATGATCTAAGCCACCCATAGGATGCTCTAGACCATGTAAAAAGCCTACTGTTTCTCCATGACCGACATGGGCTTGCGCGATCGCTGGTAATGAAATCGCCAAGGCAAAAGTACCAATTGATAGCAAGAACCGCTTTACGAAATTACTGGACATTTATTTGTCTCTCTAAGATAAGGGTATTCACTAAGTTTATCGTTAGTCCAGAAAACACTTTATCCCAGTATTAATTGTTACAAGATACTTTGGCTAAGCTGAAAAATTGTGTCAGTCATGAGATTTAGCTCAGGAAAGATATCTGATTCAATACGTTTCCCTGAAGTATAAAGAAATAATTGATATTCTCCCTCGATTAATTTGCAAACTGTCACCGTTGGCTGCTTTGGCTTACCAATATGTCTCACTGCGCCTAAAGCTCGATAGTCCACAATCCAATATTCCGCAACTCCCATTGCTTCATACTGCGTTAGCTTGATAGCATAATCGTCGCTCCAGTTAGTACTGACAACTTCAATAACTAAGGGAATAGTTTTACCGTTTTGAATTACTGAAGCTCTTTGCCAAAGAGGTTCAGTGACAAGTTCACGCCGATCTATCACTACCAGATCAGGTATAAAACCTGTCTCAACCATCTCTGGCTTTAGTAGACACATTCTGCTAACAAGATAGTGAGGATGTTTACTACGGACTTCTAAAGTTAACTCTTCTGACAAGAAACTACTAGTCAATTCATGATCACCAATAGGCATCATCTCTCTGACAACTCCTCTGTATAGCTCATAGCGTTTACCATCTTCGGGATACCAGTCGATAAACTCAGCAAAACTCATGCGATCGCTGTTAGCCAATGTGCTGTCAATTAATGCTTGGATCATCGCTACACCTCTAACTTTTCAGCTTTGATTGTCTTATTATATTTAGCGATCGCCCATGAGTGTTTCTGGAATGCAACGAAAACGGGTCTTATTTATTAGCAATGGTCATGGTGAAGACCTGAATGCTTGCGAAGTGCTGAAGGCTTTGCGGCGCAAATCAGAAGTGGAGGCGATCGCTTTGCCAATTGTGGGAGAGGGTAAGGCATATCGTCAGGCAGGAGTGGCGATCGCAACGCCGACAAAAGCACTACCATCAGGGGGCTTTGGCTATCTGAGTTTGCGAAAACAAATCGCGGATTTTCAATCAGGATTAATCAATCTCACTTGGCAACAAATTCGCGCTGCTAGGGAATGTGGCAAAACCTGTGATTTTGTGTTTGCGACTGGGGATGTGGTTCCTGCGATTTTTGCTTACCTAACGGGATTGCCCTATAGCTTATTTTTAGTCGCTTCATCGGGTTTTTATGAAAATCGCTATGTGCCGCGTTGGGAACAATCCTTAATCATGCGATCGCGGCGATGTCGCCAGATTTTTGCAAAGGATGACTATAGCGCTCAACTGCTGCAACAGGGCGGCTACCAAAATGTGAGTTGTTTGGGCTATCCGATTATGGATGTTCTCGAACCAACGGGCAAAGATTTGTGTTTGACACCTAATGTACCGATGATTGCGTTACTGACAGGTAGCCGTTTACCTGAAGCCGCCGAAAATTTAGTTTTGCAATTACACCTATGTGTGGCGATCGCCCAAGAATTTGCCCCCGATCCTGTACAGTTTCGGGCGGCGCTTGTGCCTAGTCTGATGCCGTTATTGCCTGAACTGGCGATCCAAGCTGGTTGGCAATATGCTGATGGCAAACTGTATTATGAAAATTTAGGTGTTAGCGTTCTCTGTTTTAGTGATGCCTTTCCTGATATTTTGCAGCAATGCGATCTCGTAATTGGCATGGCAGGTACAGCCGTTGAGCAAGCGGTGGGACTAGGAAAACCAATTGTGCAAATTATCGGCAATGGTCCCCAATTTTCCTATCGATTTGCGGAAGCTCAACAAAGGTTACTGGGTTTATCAGTACAAACTATTGGCAAAGAACCTGCGACAACTGAGATTTTGCTAGAAGCAGCCAGTTGTATCAAACGGACTCTAGGCGATCGCGAATATCTCCAACGCTGTCAACAAAATGGATTAGAACGACTTGGCACAAAGGGCGCTTCTGAAAGGTTAGCCGATGCGATCGCTCAACAGTTAGCCAAATAATCCCCACGTAGATACTGTCTTGAGTACCAAAAAGTCAAGAGGGAATTTGAACAAAATTTGGGTCGAAAGAACGCTGAGACTTGAGAACGCCAAAGACCTGTCGTAACAGCTTGTGCATGACAGCCCCAATGACAGACATTTTGGACTTACCCTTAGCCGTAAGGCGAGCGCAGAAAGCAGCAATCGGCAAATTATAACGACGGGCAACAATCGCAGGCATAAACAAAGCTTTACGCAAACGCGAATTACCAATTTTAGATAAACGTGGCTTACCATGAATCGAAGAACCAGATGAGAACTCACGGGGAGTTAAACCCGCAAAAGCTGCCAGTTGATCAGCAGTATCAAAGGCAGAAATATCCCGAATTTCCGCCAGTAATATAGTTGCGGTCAGTTCAGCAATACCAGGAATAGAAGTCAACAAATCCCGTTGAGATTTCAAATGAGGGTGTTGATCAAAGTGCTGACGGATCAATTTTTTGGTCATCTCAATTTGCTCTTTGAGAAAATCAATGTGAGCATTAATTGCCTCAACCAAAATTGGATCAGCCGTAGCAAGACGATTCTGCTCTTGCTGCTGCATAGCAGTTAAGCTATCTAAACGATGCACCAATGCTTGTAGTTGCTCAATTTCTAATGCTGGTGGTGTCCAAAGAGCAGGTTTTAAGGCTGCACAAAATCTAGCAATGACTTTAGCATCAGCACGGTCAGTCTTTGTACGACTTAACTCACTCTTGCCAAAGGCTTTGGGACGGGATGGATTAACAATACTTACTTTGTATCCTGCCTCTACTAAGAATCTAGCTAACCCATTGCCGTAAGTGCTGGTAGCTTCCATACAACTATGCAAGTTTGTCACATTTTGAAGGTTTAGCCATTCTTGTAATTCAGCAAATCCTTCAGGATTGTTGGCAAATACTTTGCTCTTGATTTTGGCGTTGCCTTGGATTAGAGCAACATCAAATTTGGCTTTGCTGATATCTATTCCTAAAACATCATATACTTCATTGTTATTGTTCATTGGGGGCAGTCCTCTTGCTAGATTTGTCCATCAAGCAATCAGTGGTATTGAACTATCCTTGTGAATGCAGGTTTACCCGTTGGGCGACCTCTGATACTGTCCAGTCTTTACTTGTTTCCACTGTTTAAGCAGAGACGACTCTATCTACAAAACGGGCTTGGTGTCCCTAGGGGCAGATCGAGTTTATCTCTGCTTTTGCTTTTTCGGATTGTAGTAAAGATTTTATCCTTTACTTTTCCTCCTAGATACAAGGGGCAGAGCATTCCTATAGAAATCAACAAAATTTCAGGCGATTTTGATTTGGGAATGCTCTGCCCTAACCTCGCAACGCAGGGACAATTGATCCCTGAAATCATAAAGGGTTGAGCATTTGCATTGCCAATTTATACCAATTCACAAAAGTGTTGTCACACTTTTGTGAATTGGAGACCAAACGCAGTAAGGGTTTTTAGTTCTGGTATTTAGAGGCGTGAGTATAAAGATATTGGTGCAAATGCTCAACCCCTATGAGTTTGTTGTTATAAATTAATGATGCGAATAATTTATGACAGTAACGACTTTTTGAATTTTTTAATATAATAAAAATCATGCAAAATTCAGATTATTTTGAAGGCTTAACTTGGACAGCCGAAGCCAAGATCAAATATAAAAACATTCCCTACTTTGTGCGATCGCAGGCTCGTCAACGCATCGAACAGCTAGCAGTAGCGGCGGGTAGTGATACGATTACGGCTGAAATTGTCGAAAAAGCAAGGGTTGAGTTCGGGCAGTGACAGAAACATCAGGAAAATCAACGGGCGATCGCGGCTATTTGTTAACAGAACAAGCCAATCCCCACAGCCACAATTTAGATCGGCTCAGTCCTCTCGAAATTGTGGAACTGTTTAACCAAGAGGATGCTAAAGCTGTTGCCGCCGTAGGACAGGAAAAAGAAGCGATCGCTCAAGCGATTAGTGTCATTGCCGACGCGCTATCCAATGGCGGCAGATTGTTTTACATTGGCGCTGGGACGAGTGGCAGACTGGGCGTGTTAGATGCGGCGGAATGTCCACCGACTTTTTGCAGTGATCCTGAATTAATTCAGGGCATCTTAGCGGGCGGTATGAATGCAATGGTGCGTAGTTCTGAAGCCCTTGAAGATCGTGAAGATGATGGCGCAAAGGCAATTTCTGACAGAAATATTAATGCCCATGATGTCGTGTTTGGGATCACCGCAGGGGGAACCACACCTTACGTGCATGGAGCGCTCAAAGAAGCTAAAAAACGGGGCGCAAAAACAATCTTTTTCTGTTGTGTGCCACCTGACCAATTTCCGATCCAGTACGATATCGAGATTCGCCCTCTTGTTGGGGCAGAAATTTTGGCGGGATCAACCAGACTCAAGGCAGGTACGGCGACGAAATTAGTATTAAATACGATTTCCACAGGCGTAATGGTACAACTGGGCAAAGTTTACGGCAATCGCATGATTGATGTCTCGGTGACAAATAGTAAACTCGAAGACCGTGCAATTCGGATTATTGGCGATCTCACCTCCCTAAGTCGTGACGATGCTGCAAAATTATTAGAGCGATCGGGCAAGCGGGTAAAGCTCGCATTGTTAATGCATTGGAAAAGTGTTGATGTTGCTACTGCTGAGAAAATTTTACAAGCGAATCATGGACATTTAGGAAAGGCGATCGCTTAATCCCAAAGTAGATGGACGCAAAGCGTTCATCTACTTATGAGTTTTTGAGCCATTAAGATAAAATATGTTAATTAAAAATGTAGAAACTATGACAGGCGCAGAACTCCGTCAAGCGATCGCTAATAAATGGGATTATTCCTATGATGTGCAGTTACGCAAAACCCAAGGCAAAATCTTTTTACAAGTAATGTGGCGCTACCAAGAGCAACAGTCTTTCTCTATGAGTGAAACAGAATTTATTGAACATCTAAATGCGATCGCCTCCTATTTAAGTGATTGGGGCGTAGTTGAACAAGTTCAAAAATTTATCGAAATCACCAAAGAGAAACCAAGACTTGGCAAAGCCGTAAGTATTCCTCTACAAATTGGCGAGCGATCGCTAGAGTGGTTAGTCGATTAATCTAAAGATATTCATAATAGTGGCAATCAATAATAGCCCTGAAAATTTATAAAAGTATGACGTATTGCTGACTTTCCAGACTAAAGATTGTACGCTTATGATGAAATAGAATTTTCTAACAGTAATTTCAAGAAATATTCTTTAAAATGTTTGTAAATTATTTAGTGAAAAAGTTTCTTACGGTACGCCGCTAACCATACCTAAGTCAAAAGCATAAGGACAAAAATATGAGTCAAGCAGGAACTAACCCATGGGATCGCCAATTTGTTAACCTTGGGCGAATCATGCAGTTCTTGCGTGATGAAGATAGTATCGACAATTTAGTATCGGCAACCCTCGATTATCTTCGAGACAATTTTGAGTACAAACTACTCTGGATTGGACTCTATGATGCAGAAAATCACCGCCTCAATGGGAAAGGTGGCACTACACCTGCGGGAGAGATCAAGTTTTTAAAAGAAAGATTTGGGCTGAATGCAGGGGATCTCCTTGATCAGGTGATTTTGCAACGTAAACCTGTACCTATTTCCGATCTGCGGCAAGAAAGACGGAGTGGCGAATGGCAAAAATTAGCGCAAAAGTTCGATATTCAAGGCACTTTACTCTGGCCGATCTATCATCGCGATCGCAGCTTTGGGGTAGTCCTCTTAGGCTCAACCCAATGGAATGTAACTCCCCGCAACGACGAAAGAGCTAGACTATCCGTTGTGCTTGGTGCTTTGGGTGCGACACTGAGCCGCCTTGATGATGAGTGGCACTACCACAATGCTAAGCATCCTGATGAACCCTTACTCCAAATTCTTTCTAAAATTCGGAATGTCCCTGCACTCAACGATAGGCTAGAAGAGATTGTGCAGGAAACCCATAGCTTTGTGATGCCTGCTCACACAAATATTTATTGGTTTGAGCGCGAACATCAATATTTTTGGCGCAGAATTGCCAATCGTCAACCAGGTCCTAAGTCTAAGCAAGCAGTTGACAATACAGCTGGCGTAACCGTCCAGAACGCTCCGAGTTTGTATCAGGCGCTATCTAAAGATCAAATCGTGGTGGTGGTTGATGCCAAATCCATGACTAAGGGCGAAGTAAGCAATCGCGTCATGGAGCAGTTTGGGGCAGTTTCGATCATTATTGCGCCCATATTTTTCCAATCAGAACTTTTAGGATTTTTGTCAGTAGAAGGTGATGAACCCCGTCTTTGGACTGACGATGAGTTGAATTTTGTGCGTGGTGCAGCACAACTAGCCGCGATTACGGCTCCCTTAGAAGAAATGGAAGTAACCCTCGATCGCATTGCTTCCGATCAAATTCTCACCGCAGGGATTGCCAGAGCCATTTATTCGGATAATGATTGGCAAAGTGCCTTAGATCAAGCTGCCGAGCAGCTATGTCAACGCTTAGGACTAGAAAGATTTTGGGTTTCTACCTACGATCAAGACAATGATGTATTTCGGGTCAATTTTCAGTATCATCCTAAAAATCGCCGTCCCTTACCCACGCTGCTGCCTGGACTAGCTCCTGTTGATATGCAAATGATGGAGCAATCAACCGATGCAGCCACTGTAGAAAATCTCGATAGTGATTTTAAATTTCTTTCTTGGCGCAATGCCTTACTTGACCTTGATGTGCGATCGATGATTGTCAGTAGTACTGCAAGTGGTAAATCCTTAGAGGGAGTTCTTGCCGTCGCCCATGAAGCTCCGCGTACATGGTCTCGACCAGAACGAGAAATGGTGCAAGCTGTTGCCCAGCAAATTGGCTTAATTGTTCACCAAAATGAGTTACAGCGCTTAGCTGATGAACGTCAAAAGTTGCATCAATCTGTCCAGTTTGGATTAGTGGCTCTGCAACAGGCTAATACCCTTGAGAAGCTGCATCACACGGCTACACAGTTAATGGCTCAAGTTACGCAGTCTCCTTTGGCTGTGTTAGTAGTATGGCTACCAGGACGACAAGGTGGACAAATTGCTTCGGTATTTGCCAGTCGCGATGAATATCAACTTAGTGTTAACGAAACTCTACTGGCGATCGAAGATGATCCTCTTGTCCAGTGGGCAACCCAAAGTGAGGGGATTTTGCCTCTCAGTATTCACGACTTACCAGAACAGACTAGGGCTTGGCTCAATGCCCCCGCCCTAGGACATTTGATGGTGACTGCTCTACGCACAAGTCCTGAACATCAGCCAACAGGAATGATTTTGGTAGCCGATCGCGTAGGCAGACGGTGGATTGATCGCCAATTGCAAGCTTTTAATATGTTGGCGAACCAACTATCTTGGTCACGTCGCCATCTATTACTAGTCGATCACCTCAAGCACAACCGCCAAGAACTCGAACGCCTCAACTGGTACAAGCATCGGCGGTTGGAAGATATCTATCGTACCGTTAGTTCTGGAGTGCAGCGCTTATTAGATACAGATGCCCGTGCGAATGGTACAGGAGGCATCAACAACATTACTTTGCAAAGTTCTCTCAAACAATTGCAAGGTTCTCTCTCTCCACTCCCACAGATTATCCGCAAGGAGCAATGGCGGTTACGTCCTAACTATGAGACTGCGCCCCTAGCAGGTATGCTCAAGAGAGCTTTAGAGCGCATTGATTCGCTGGTCAAACAACGCCAAATTTGGTCACAGGTACATAACCAAGCCAATGTGGTCGTCGGTGGTGACATCGCCAAGATGGAAATGATTTTAAACGAGTTACTTCTATTTGCCTGTGGGCGATCGGAAGTTGGTGGCAGAATCGATCTCTGGTGTCGCCAGATTGATGAGAAACTGTTGGAACTATCGATCACGGATTACGGTGTAGTTGATGCCTCTCTATTGCAAGAGTTACATCAAGGCAGAGCGATCGATCCTCTATCTCCTTCGTTACTGGATCAGCCACCTGGTCTACACCTCGCTATTTGTCAAAGTCTCATGCTCGAAGCAGGGGGCGAACTTTCTCTCTATCAATTAGAAGATAATCGCATCCTCAGTCGGCTCATTTTGCCTCTTTCGAGTTCATAAATTTAAAAGTCCTGTAGTAGTTGCCATTTTGCCTACGGCAAAATGGCAACTACTACAGCAAAGCAAGTTTTGCTTAGGACATAAAACAAGAAGTGAGTGGCGGCGCAAAGCGCCGCCACTCACTTCTTGGGTTTTGGTTTGTACTAGCTAACTCTTTATTTTGCTATATATTACTCTGCGGAATTTTCAGGAAATAGCTTACGATCTAGAAGTGCTTCAAGGTCAGCAAACTCATCAATATTAGGTTCTGAAGTATTAGGATTAGGCTCTACGGAACTTTCTACAGGTTGTTCATTGGCGGCTTTATTGGATTTGTCCACATTGTTGAGTTCTTCTAATCTTGCTAAAAACTTATCAACTAGAAATTCTTGAACTAAGTACTTAGAATCTTTCGCGGCTTGATCATTACTGATTTCTTCAGAACTATCTTGAGAAACTGGAGTCTCCAAGTCTGGTAGATTTTCGCTAACCGTCTGCACATTGTCTGTGGCGATCGCTTCTATAACAGCCTCATCCGTTACTATCGATGCGGAAATATCATCGGCATTAGTATTTTCAGTTTCTTCGTCAGCATCTTCGAGATATTCTTGGAGAATATTTTCAACATAATTGTTGAAGGCAATCAACTCATCCAATTCATCATCAAAATCTTGAATTTTGTCATCTACTAGTTCTTGCTCAATAGGTGCAGCGATCGCTTCAATCTCAGTTTTTTCAAAACCCTCATTTATTATTTCTAGCTCTGAGATCGTCGGTGAAACATCTTCTAGCGCAATCTCAACTGCATCTTCTGCGATAACAGGCTCATTAGTTTGAAACTGATCAGATATTTTTGTAGCATCAGATTCTGTGTTTTCTGGACTGGATTCAACATTGTGATGCCGTTTAACGGATTTGCCAAACCCATGTTTTTTCTGGGAAATCCCTGATTTGCGTGTCTTTTTTAGAAAATCTAGTGCTTTTCGTTCAGGGCTTTGTGCTGTATTATTCAAATCCTTAGTTAAAGATTCCTCACTAGCGATCGCCTCTATCTCTAATTCTTCACTTTGTTCAACCCGTAGTTCTGTTTCAGGAATTCCTGAAACTATCTCAGTGGAAGATATATCAGTTTCTGAGGCTAAATTAATTTTAGTTTCTGAGATATCTGCTACTACTTCAGAATCTGCAATAGGATCACTAGGTTCTAAAACTGCTTCGACTAAAGCTTCTTCAATATTTTCTAAGGGATTTACCTCTTCAGATTCTTGAATAGTTTCTTCTGCTAAAATCACCTCAGTAGGTTCTAAATTTACTTCAACTAGAGATTCTTCAGCAACAATTTCACTTATTTCTAGCTCTTCAGCCTCTTCCACAAGTTGATCATTAGCCTGTTCTGAAATAGTTTCAGATGCGATCGCTTCAGGCTTAATCTCTAAGATAGGCTCTAAAGATGTCTCAACTTCAGGTTCTACAAAAACATTCAAACTTTCATCTAAATCTTCAGATTCTTGAGCAATTTCGCCCTCTAGTAAAGACTCAACCTCTATTATTTCAACAGATTGATCAACTTCATCCTCAGAAAACTCATCAACTAAAGACTCTTCAGCAATAATTTCACTTATCTCTAATTCGTCACCTTCTTCTTCAACTTGCTCATCTAAATTGATATCAAGCAATTCTGAAGTAATTTCAGCATTAGGTTCTTGAGACAAATCAGAAACTTGAGATAAATCAGGCTCTTCAGTTTCTGGCTCCGAGGTCGTCTCAGTGTCTAAGACTTCATCGATTTCAGGTTCTAAAATCAAGGCTAAAGGCTCTAACACCTCATCTGGTTGACTAGCTTCTGTATCCAGAACTATCTCAGTAGGTGCTAGATTCTCATCAAGATCAGGATCTATAGTCAATTCCAAAGATGTTAATTCTTCTGAATTCTGAATTATTTCATCGCCTGTCGCATCTTGAGTTATTTCAATCGGTTCTAATTCAGCAATCGGTTCTTCTGGATTATCAGCGATCGCCTCTTGTTCCAATTCTTGTTCTAATAACGTTTCTACAGACTCATCAGAGTCATTAATTTCTAAATCTGCATCGGTCTGCTCATCAGCAACTGCCGAATTTTCTTCTTGAGACGGATCAGTGAAGACAATCGCCTCTTCTTCAAAAAACTTCAATAACTCAGGCGATCGCCAACCAATATTTGTAAAACTGTTTTTGACTTTTTCGGCTGTAAAGGGCTGCAAATTGTTTAACTCTGACGCATCAGTTAGCAGTACTCGTAAATTAGAAATTCCTGATTGCAGCAAAACATTACTTAACAAAAAGAAAAATTCAGCCCAGATAATGCCAAACAAGCGTAGTCCCGAAGGAAATGGGGCAATCACCTCCGCTAAAGGTGCAGCTACATAAATCTTGCAAAACATAGCGATGGTTACGACTGCAACCGCGATCGCCATCCACCCTGTTGTATACCAACCGTTACTATTTTGCTTAATTAAGGTCAGGATGCGGCGATCGCTTTCACTGAGGCTTTCTGGAGGCTTAGCCAAAACCCATAAACTAAAGGGAGAAAAAGGCTGTTGCCACTGTACCCAAGTGACTAAAGCGATCGCAGGGAATCCTAATATAAAAATTTCAAACCATGCAGGAAATACAGGATCACCGACTGCCAATCCCGCCATACTCATGACTAATAACCAAGGTACACCTGCGATGAGGGCAATGTTTCCCAAAATAAAAAAATTATTTTGGGGATTACTTTTGGGATTATTTTTTACAGTTATGTCGTCTGTGATGGGATTGGGGGATGTCATAGTATTTATCCTAAACCTGTGGTTAAGCGTGTCCAGAAACCTTCATAAATTTGGAGAACTTCAGCATCGAGCTTAGCAATGCGATCGCTTTTAGCAACAATTGCTTCTGATGGTTCTAGCGCCTTAATTGCTTTTAAGTCATCAGGGAGCATTGATTTTGCCAATTTGTTAGTTGTACCAAAACTATTAGAATCACTAATTTTGGCAGCTACGTCAGGTCGCATTACATAATTGATCCATGCATGAGCGCCTTCGATATTTGCGGCTCCCCTAGGTATTGCCATCGTATCTGTCCAAATTGATGTCCCGTTACTTGGCAAAACATACTTAATATTAGGATTTTGTCTTGCCAAACTAATTCCGTCTCCCGAAAATGCCATACACATCATCAAATCACCTGAAGCCAGAGG
The DNA here is from genome assembly GCA_963703315.1 of uncultured cyanobacterium. Classification (GTDB taxonomy): domain Bacteria; phylum Cyanobacteriota; class Cyanobacteriia; order Pseudanabaenales; family Pseudanabaenaceae; genus Pseudanabaena. Next base: position 2,435,509 of record OY969811.1, read on the forward strand.
ATCGCGCCATGCATCCGTCGTAAAATTGGCGATCGCAGGCATCAGTTCCCGTAATTTTTGAAAAGCTAACTCAATCTTTGCGGGTTCTTTGGTGTTGTATGAGCTACCAAGAATATGTAACGCCATTCCCATCACTTCACGAGGGTCATTAACGAGCGTAATGCGTAAATTATCTTTATGTTCCCAAAGGTAACTCCAATCAGTTGGCTCTTCCCCAATGATGGACTTAACCGCCTCGACATTATAAGCAATCCCTGTTGTCCCTAAACTGACAGGGATACTGAATATAGCACCGCGATCGTGGGGGAGATCTAGGTAATTTGCCGCAATATTATTGATATTTGGTAATAACTTTTTATTAAGCGGGGCAAGGAGCTTGAGATCCCGCATCTGTGTCACCATATAGTCGCTAGGATAAATGACGCTATAGCCCGATCGCCCACCTGAAGCTTCTAACTTGGCGAGCATCACTTCATTGGAGTCATAGGCATCCCCCACAACTTTAATGCCAGTCTCCTTAGTAAATCCTTCTAAAACTTCTTGGTTGTTAACATAAGTCGCCCAACCATAGAGATACAAAGTGCGCTTATCTTGCGTAACAGGTCGCGGCACTTCATCCGTGTTCTCATTAGCATTTGGCTTATCAAAAATGCCACAGGATGTAAGCGTTGATACCCCTGCTAGTGCTGATGTTGCATAGACAGTCTGTTTAAGAAATTTACGCCGAGAGATACTCATATATTAATGATTATTAATCATGTAGCTGTAGCGATCGCAGTTTTGGGAAGAGCCACACAGTCTTCAGGTAGCCATGACACATATACCTGACTATCAAAGGGTGGTGTTTTTTCGCCCTGATGATTGGAACGTACCAGCATGACCCTCACAGGTGGGACATTCTCACTAGCGTGTAAGTCCACTACAAACTGCGAGTGATCACCTAAATACAACACATTATTGAGAATACCGCGATAGGTATTGTAAGGCTGGTTTGGATATTCGGTAGAGAGGCGAATTTTTTCGGGACGGACACTAACGACGGCTTCAGCAATGGGGAGCCAGTGTCTTGGCTTGGCAGCAACGATCGCGAGACCTGTTGAAGAGCGCAACTCTACAAAAGCGCCATCCTGCTCAATCACCCGACATTCAAACAAATTAGTCTCACCGACAAAATCGGCGACAAATGCGGAGGCAGGGCGATCGTAAACCTCTGATGGTGTGCCGATCTGCTCGATCCTGCCTTGATTCATCACCGCAATTCTCGAAGAAATTGCCAGAGCCTCACTTTGATCGTGGGTCACCATAATGAAGGAAATGCCCAGCTTATACTGCAAATTCGATAGTTCTACTTGCAGTTCTTTGCGGAGTTTAAAGTCAAGGGCGGCTAATGGCTCATCTAGCAAAATCACTTTCGGACGATTGACGAGGGCGCGAGCAAGGGCTACCCGTTGCTGTTGACCGCCAGAGATTTGACTAGGATAGCGATCGCTTAAATGATCGAGCCGCACTTGTTTGAGCGCATCTTTTACCCGTTGTTGAATTTCTGGTTTCGCTACCCCTTTGACCGATAAACCAAAGGCAACATTATTAAAAATGGTCATGTGACCAAAGAGAGCATAGCTTTGAAAAACTGTATTGACAGGGCGCTGATAGGCGGGAATATAGGTCATCGGCTTACCTTGAATCAGCACTTCACCTGCTGACGGCTCCTCAAAACCTGCAACTAGTCTTAGTAGCGTTGTTTTGCCACAACCTGACGGACCTAAAATACTAAAAAGCTCACCTCGCTGAACTTGCAGATCGACACCTTGGACAACGGTATTTGTCCCGAACATTTTAAATACTCGTTGTAGCTCCACATCAGGGATCGTCCCCGTTGATGTGTCTAACGGTTTAGCAGTGGTTGACTGTGCCATGTTATGTTCAAGCGTCTACTAATTTGTCACTTAATTTTGTCACTAAGTCTCTCGCATTTTAGCGCGTTGTAGCTGATAAATGAGTTGTAATGCTAGAGCAATTATTATGAAAATTTGTCCCGCAAATGCCAAAATAATATCGGAAAGTTTGACGTTTGACACGACAACCCAAGGAAATCCAAAAAACAACCATAGTCCTGCATAGCGATCGGGACTTAGGGACAAGCTCAGCATTATCAAAACTGGTACAAAAATTAATGCTGCAATTGTTCCTGTCACCCATGCTGAGGGGTTGCGGGTTTTAAGTAAGTGAATTAGCTGAGCAATTACTGCAAACACCAACATGGAAAGGGCAAAGGAAATCACAATGATTAAACCTTTAAGACGAGTTTCCGCATCAGTCCATGAATTCAACCAAATGATAATTGGCACTTGGGTAATGACGAGATTGATCGCGATCGCGATTGGTGCTGGACTTTTATCTGCCCAAACTAGATCCCGTAATATATAGCCAAACCCTGATGGATGCTCTTCGGTAGTTGACAAAGCTCCAAATCTTACCCAGTCTAGTACCGCTTGTCTTTGGGGTGTCAAAGCCGCGATCGCCGCCAAAAATACAAAGAAGTTCGCAATATAAAGTATCAGTAATAGAATCAGTTGAATTTCTGAAGGATTAGAGACTTTGGCGTTTGCAATTCCTGACTGTAAACAAAATCCCAACATCAGGATCTCTACATAGGCAGTGATGAGATAGCTTTGCCTTTTACTAACTAAAGTGGCAGTGGGATTATGGAAACGTCGTTCTAAAATTCGCCAAATGGTAAAACTGACAATCACCAAGCTGGTAATTGTAAAAATATGTGAAGTCCAAATATTCGATGTGATGGGTAAATACCACCATTCTGTTTGAATAGGATCGAGTTTACCACCCACTAAAACCTTGCTAAAGGAACTCCATGTAGTGAAGATATTCCACCACATAAAGGCGGGGGCAATCCAGATAAAGGTCAAAAAGGCAAAAACTAAGGCTCCTGCGGCGACTTGACCACCAAATTTAGCTTGCCAACCACTTAGTAGAGCAAGCAACAGTGCGGCACTAAATAACAGAAATGCTGTCCCAATTAGCAATATGTAAAAGCTGAATAAAAAGGCGATCGGCACATTGGCAGCGATCGCGGCGGTGAGTTGATAGGGAATTAATAAGCCCAAACCAATATAGGTCAGCAATGGCACACCCATGATTTTGCCCATCAGAATATTGAGGCTTGATCGGGGGCTAATCCGAATGAAGTTGAGTGTACCTTTGTAGTCCTCAAGCGAAAGATCGGCAACTAAACCATAGACACCAGCCAGAAACAGCACAAATGGCTCAGTCCAAGTAATAAATCGAAACTGCTCCAACCACCAGTTTTGCCAAGACGTAGCACAGCCAAAACCACGTACCTGTACATAACAATCTTCAGCGGGGATGCGTTGACTATAAAACAACAGCAAGAGAATCTGGAATAGTGCAGACAAGCCGATCGCAACCATCAGATTACGCAATTTCAGCTTGCCCCGAATCTCCCGCAATAGCTGCGGATTCCAGTTGCCAATCTGATCAAGCCAAGATATTGCTTTTGGGGCATTGGGTGGAGAATTATGCATAGGTTATTTTACTGCGAGTTTCTTATGCATAAGTAGCTAGGCTTAAAACCAGAGCTTGTGCCGCCAACTATGCGGGCGACACAAGCTCTGGTTTTTGGGTTTAACTATGCTGAGCTACTTAAGTTAGATTTTATAGCCATAGCTAAGCAAGTTAAGACATAAAACCCAAAAGAGAGTGGCGGCGCCCGCCACTCTCTTTTGGGTTTTGGTTTTGTCCTAACATAACTGACTACAGCTATATAATCGTTGATGTTTGGTATTACCATCAGCCTGTAAAAAAATTACATAAGAAATTACATAAGTATTTGGGCGCAATTAAATATAAAATCCAAAAACCTGTGGCGCTCGCTGCGCGAGCGCCACAGGTTTTTACTCTAGTTTTTAATTATGCCCAGCTACTTAACTAATATGGAAAACGAAGTAGATCAGTCTGACTTAAAGGATAAGGATTTAGTGGTAGAGATAGATTCTCAAAATGATCAAAGTCCTCACAGTCACAAATTTCGCTTCGGATTGCTTGCTGTCTTATTTGGTAGTAGTTTATTGATTTTGGGGCGATCGCTGATTGATAGCAATATTGGCAAACCGTCTCCTTTTACCTTTCCTGAGCAGATTGAATTTGCAAAAACACTAAAGGTTGTAGAACCTCAAAAATCAGAGGTAATTATTGATCATAAAAGCTTTTATGGCAAACCGAAGTATTTATATGGACAAAAATATAGCTATGTAATCGAGAACATTCCTGTAGAGATTTCTTTACGGTATTTAGTGGGAACTGAAGCCGATCTTTTTATCTTTCTCAAAGAGCTAGGCAATATTGATCTTAAAGAAGATGAACTACGTCAAAAAGTTGTCCGTAAAGATCCTATCGGCTTCTATACTGCTTTTACCTATCAGGATCAGGCATATCTAAGCGCCTGTATTAATCCTCGTGGTATCTCTACAGTCACTCAAGAACAGTTTAATGATAATGCCAGCGATCGCGCCTTGGATCGAGAGGTGATCATAAGTTGGTTACTAGGACAGACAGATCTACGCGATCGGCGTTGTCTATGGACTTTGATCTCGACACCAATCACAGCCGATAGCAATCTCAAGGACACTAATCAAAAATTAGAGAAAATTTGGATTTCATGGTATGAATGGTGGAAACCTCGGTTTCCTCAGCCTTAAAATATCTTGTTTCTAAAGAGACGAGTGCTATTATTTCTCACTCCAATTTATGATGTTTCTTTAAAAAATATGACTAATACCAATTCAAATTCTACTGAGGTAATTACCGCCAATCTCCTGCGTTTTGCTGGTTATGGACTGTTGTTACTGGCACTATCCAATTTTGCTGATGCCCTCATTCCCCCAAGATTTGGTAAAGACGCGACATGGGAATTTACGACATTGGGGAAACTAGTCGGTACTTCTCCAGTCCCAATCATCGGTCTAGTTTTAGTATTTTATGGAGAATCAACAGCCCGTTCCGCGATCGGTAAAAATGTTCTTAAGTTTTTATCATGGCTCTCTTTATTGCTAAGTATTTTCTATGCTGTTTTTCTGCTGATCGGTATTAGTGCGGCAATTCGGATTAACAATGACAACAATACCCAAGCTAGTTTCACATTGTCTCAGCAAATTGCTCAATTCAATACGGCTAGGGAAAGTTTAAAAAATACTAATAATGCCAATTTAATTAAAGCGGCAGAATTTATTGAAAGGCGATCGCCAAATATTAAATTGAATAAAACCAATCCAACAGAACTTAGAACGCAACTAGAAGCAGAAATCCTTAAAAATGAAAATGCCATCAAAAACAGTGTTCAGGATAGTCAAACTAAGGCATCTCGACAACTAGTTAAACAAGGAGTCAAATGGTATTTTGAAGCTATAGTATCAGCCTTTATTTTGTTTGGAATTTGGAGTCAAACTAAATGGACAAGAACCTCAGTTCGTCGCAAGAAAAAAGGATCTAAAAATGCAACTAGTCTGGGTGATATTGCCAGTACACCTACCCTTGATGTTGAATCCTCTAATTCTCAAGAAGACTAAAAAATGGCTAGCACAAAACGTTGTATATCGCATTTTATATTCTAGTGAAGAGATTATTTACCCTTTACAAGGCGTGTCTGTTTCAAGAAATAACCCTGCCTTATAACTAGCTGGGTGCAATTAAATATAAAACCCCAAAACTTGTGGCGCACGCGCAGCGTGCGCCACAAGTTTTGGATTTGATTTTTTAATTATGCCCAACTACTTAAAGAGACTAGGGGTATCTCTTAATTAATGTTAGGTTGTGGTCAATTGCTATAGAATACTAGATCTAGTATTTAACCAAGCATTACAAGATTTCGACTCATGGAAGATAAGTTGATGTTGATGATTCCAGGTCCAACACCTGTGCCTGAACAGGCGTTGTTGGCTCTGGCAAAAGCTCCGATCGGACACCGTAGCGGCGATTTTAGCAAAATCATGGCAGATGTGACTGCTAAGCTCAAATGGCTGCACCAAACCAACAATGATGTATTGATTCTCACCACAAGCGGAACGGGAGCGATCGAAGCAGGCATCATTAATTTCTTAAGCAAAGGCGATCGCGTCCTGATTGGTGATAATGGCAAGTTCGGCGAACGCTGGGTGGAAGTCGGTCAAGCCTATGGACTAAATGTTGAAGTAGTTAAAGCAGAATGGGGCAAACCCCTGAATCCTGAAGATTTCCGCGTCAAGCTAGAGGCTGATACTAACAAGGAAATCAAAGCAGTAATCATCACCCATAGCGAGACTTCTACTGGTGTTCTCAACGATCTCGTTGCTATTAACCGCCATGTTAAAGCCCATGAAAAGGCACTGATCATCGTTGATGCTGTGACTAGCTTGGGTGCAATGAATGTTCCCATTGACGAATTAGGCTTAGATGTAGTTGGATCTGGTTCGCAAAAAGGCTACATGATTCCTCCTGGTTTAGGATTTGTATCGGTCAGTCCGAAAGCATGGGAAGCCTACAAAACCGCCGATCTACCTAAGTACTATCTCGACTTGGGTAAAGCTCGTAAGGATGCCGCTAAAAATTCCACTCCTTTCACCACTTCCGTGAATATGGTAATGGCGTTGCAAGCTTCCTTAGAAATCATGCAGCGTGAAGGTTTAGAAAATATCTTTGCTCGTCATATCCGCCATCGGGATGCGACTCGTGCAGCGATCAAGGCACTGAACCTCGGACTATTAGCTCCCGATGATGCCGCTAGTGCTTCGATTACTTCCGTTGTGCCTCCCGAAGGTCTAGAAGCAGAGAAGATTCGCGCCACGATTAAGAAGAAGTTCGATATTGTCATGGCAGGTGGACAAGATCACCTCAATGGCAAGATCTTCCGTATTGGTCACTTGGGCTTTGTCAGCGATCGCGATATTCTCACGGCAATTGCTGCTCTCGAAGCATCCATTGCTGCACTGGGTTATACCAATTTCACCTACGGTGCTGGTGTCAAGGCAGCGATCGAGGTTCTCGGTTAAATTTTAAAGTTTGGCTACGCCAAACTTTAAAATAAAAAAGCCTCGCATTGCGAGGCTTTTTTAGGGATTAATTGTGATGTAAGCGTCTGGACAGCTATAGCCTTCATCTTGAATTTTAGGATTAGCTGGAATTGTTTTGGTGGGAATATTACTTTCACAGAAAAGAGCCTTAGTATTTTTGGGATTAGCATCAGAACTCGCGATCGCATAGACAATGCCCGTATAAGCTTTCAGTCCATCCTTTAAGGGAATCGCACTGTTTTGTACCAATAACCCTGAAGCCTTATCTAGCAACGTAATTTTGTAACTATAGAATTCTGAATTTAGCGATAATCCTGATCCCAATTGATTAATATCGGTTGAAAATTTTTCTGTCTCTTGAAATATTTGCTGCTGCGATCGCATGATGGCGCGAATATAGGACTTACTCTCGGCTTCACGGATTAATGTCGATGAACTTTCCAAATCAGGCGATCGCAAAATTTGGATATCACTAGCAAGATTTGTACTATCAGAAACTTTGGTTAATTGTTGGGGTTGTGGCTCTAACGTAATGGGGCGAGGCTGATCAGGCAGAGTATTCGCAATTTTTAACTGTCCACTACTATCCAATTCGTAAATGGTTTGAGTCGTGAGATTGCCAAAGTTAAGATCGAGTTGTCGTGGATTAGCACTATCGTTGACCTTATATTTCCCAGCGATCGCTGTCTTACCTGAAGGCAAATCATTACTCAAGATATAAACATCGCCATCAATTCCATTTTTAGAATCAAAAATTGCCTTCCCTGTTTTGACTCCCTCTTGAGTTTTAAATTCCCACGTTCCCGATAGCTTTTGACTGTTTGCACCTTGAGAATCCTTTCCTAAATTATTACAGCCAATTAATAATTCCACAACGATCAATGGAATAAGCACAAAACAAACTGATCTAACCGATCTTCTAACCGATCTAGTTGATCTATTGGTAAAAATCTTGCTAAAAATAAGTCTTTGCATATCGTTATATAATTTAGCCTGATTAGATTTGATTTGAGAAGATACTTATGGAGAACAGCTTTATACAAGGATTTTCTGAATATTTGGGGGGAGACAGATTCTTAGATCTAGTGAATATACCTGAAGGAAAGTTCATCATGGGAACTCCTTATAATCAGGAAGGTTACGCCAATGAAAAACCATCACAGTTAGTTAGTATATCTTCGTTTTATTTGGGGAAATTTCCAGTTACTCAACGACAGTGGCAAGCAATTGCTAAATTACCTAAAATCAATGTTTCTCTTAATGCTGATGTTTCCCATTTTAAGAATGAAGTTGCTCCTGTTGACAATGTTTCATGGGTTGATGCGATCGAGTTTTGCGATCGCCTTCGCGTACTGACTGGCAAGAATTATCGCTTACCGAGTGAGGCAGAATGGGAATATGCCTGTCTTGGTGGCAAATCCACCCGCTATTATTTTGGAGATAAGATTAGCTCAGATTTTGCTAACTATGACGGCAGACTCCAATATGAATCCGAGGCTTCCGTAAAATATCGCGAAAAAACTACTCCCGTTGGCATTTTTCCTCCTAACAATTTTGGCTTATATGACATGCATGGCAATGTCTGGGAATGGTGTGCCGATCCTTGGCATGAAGACTATCGAGGTAGACCGACAAACAGCTCGGTGTGGGAATTTGGCGGAGATCCCCAATATCGTGTCTTAAGAGGTGGATCTTGGAAAGACGATGCATGGGAATGTCGGGCGACTAATCGCCGCAAAGATCCTATTGTAAATTGGTACAACTATTATGGATTTCGGATAGCATTGTCTAACAAGTTAGCCAAATAAGCGTAATTCAGAGGTTGGTGAATTAAGAAATAAATCGGCTCTTTTCAGGACTGATGGCGAAATAGTAATTTGCTTGAGCATAACTAAGCCTTCATCAATAAAGGACTGACAAAGCGCTGCATTATTCCCTTTATTGAAGGTAGTCTCGTAGTAAACTTCGCGAATACCCGATGATACTACTAACTTTAAGCAAGAAATACAGGGTTCCAAAGTTACATAAATACTCGCACCATCAGTGGAAATACCATGTTTTGCGGCTTGGGCGATCGCGTTGGCTTCTGCATGAACTGCCCTTGAGGGAAACTCCTTACTAGCATCACAGGTACTAACATTTGGATAGCAATATCCTTGAGTAGTGCAATGGACCGATCCTGATGGTGAGCCGTTGTAACCTGTAGCTAATACTTGTTTGTCCTTAACAATCACTGCCCCCACAGGAAAGGCTAAGCAAGTTGATCGCATGGCAGCAAGTTTGGTCAGCAACATAAAGTATTCGTCCCACGTGGGACGTTGTTGGAATGCTGCATTGTCGATCAATTCGGACATGGGTAATAAATGATTGTTGTTGAGCTATAGCCCAAAACAGTTTACCGTAACCTTGGAAGTTATAGTTGTCGTCATTTGCATAGAGTTGTGGCGCTTCGCGCCGCCACTCTATTTGAGGTTTGTTAAAGTAGCGATCGCTAGAACTTAAGGTAAGTCAAATTTATTCAATAATTTTAAAATGGCTGCCGTACCCACAATTTGGACAATTACCTGTACGGGACTTTGAGCATTACCACCGCCTTCTCCTGATTGAGCAAAAGCAGGAGAAGCAATACTTAGCAATAGCATTAGTACAATAATAAATTTGAGTCTAGTAAGCATTTGATTTTAAGGATTACAGATTGCCAATATTATTAAAAAAACACAGATTATGCTGGGAGATTGACCAATAGTACTAGTAAGTCCTACAAATTATAAACAAATTCCAGTACAGCGCTTTGCGCTAAATTAAAACCCCAAAACCTGTGGCGCACGCGCAGCGTGCGCCACAGGTTTTGGGGTTTTAATTATGCCAGCTACTTATAAGACACAAAAATCACTGTAGGATGTTAAAAAGTGCAGATTTTAGGCTGTGCAGATTAAACCTATAAATTTAGAATACTGAAGCAAATCAATGGCTCCTCAACTGCGTGTCTATGTCCCACCTCATCCAATTATTCGTCACTGGATTACCATTGCGAGAGAAAAACATACACCAGTCCCCCTATTTCGCACAGCGATGAGTGAGATGGGTAAATGGCTTACCTACGAGGCAGTTCGTGAATTTTTGCCCGTACAGGAAGTGGATATCGAAACTCCATTGGCAAATGCATCAGGACAATTGATCGATGCTTCTATCCCTTTAGCTTTTGTACCAATTTTACGGGCTGGTTTATCCATGCTCGAAGGATGCCAGACCCTTTTACCAACAGCAAGTGTTTACCATCTGGGCTTAGTGCGTAACGAAGAAACCCTTGAGGCTAGTTGCTATCTCAATCGTTTACCCGATCGCTTTGAACCCCAAACCCATATTTTCATTGTTGAACCAATGCTAGCTACAGGGGGATCGATTATTACAACCTTAAAATTACTTACAGAAAGAGGAGCCGATCCTTCCTTAATTCGGATTATTAACGCCCTCTGTGCGCCGCCAGCATTACAATTAGTCAATCAACAGTTTCCTACAGTACAAATCTATTCTGCTTGTATTGATGAAGTTGTCAATGAGAAAGGATGGATTGTCCCTGGATTAGGAGATGCAGGAGATCGCTCTTTTGGAACCTAAATAAAAAAGAAGACACGCTTTGCGTGTCTTCTTTTTTTATTGCAGAAACTTAATCAAAGCTTCGGCTTTGTCCCATGCAGCACCACTTTTCAGGATTTCTGATGCTAGCTTCACACCTTCAGTCCAAGTGCTAGCTGCACCACCAATGCGTAATGCCAAGCTACTATTCAATGCGACACAATCAGTTTGAGCGCGATCGCCTTTACCTTGCAACACCGCACGTAAGATCTCGGCATTTTCCTGAACATTCCCACCCTTGAGACTTGTCAATGGTGCAGGAGTTAATCCTAACTCCTGAGGACTCAGTACTTCTTCGGTCACTTGACCATTACTTAAAAAGGAAATATCCGTTAGATCCCCTAAACCCGCTTCATCCATACCTTCACGGCTATGTAAGACCACAGCTTGCTGGCGATCGAGTAATCTTAGAGCTTCTGCTACAGTATGCGTTAATTTCCTATTGTAAACCCCTAAAACCTGAGCAGTGGGATGCAGAGGATTTACTAAGGGACCTATCAAATTAAAAACAGTACGGACTCCTAAACTCTTGCGAATAGCACCTACTGATTTCATCGCTGGATGCCAATTAGGAGCAAATAGGAAGGTAATTCCCACCGCAGCGAGTGCTTCGTAAATCTTTTCAGTCGGTGATGCTAAATGAATTCCAATCGCCTCTAATACATCCGCCGATCCAGAGCGACTAGAAACTGCACGATTACCATGCTTTGCTACAGGTATGCCCGCCGCCGCCGTTACAAAGGCAACAGAGGTAGAAATATTAAAAGTTGAAGCCCCATCACCACCAGTACCACAGGTATCAATCAAAGGCTTGGAGCGATCGACAATATGACCAAACTGCTCCTTCGATTTCTGTCCTTCACTTTGGGATTGTAAGACATTAGCCATCGCTGCTAATTCAGAAGCTTCCACACCTTTAAATTGCAAAGCTGTCAAAATTGCCCCCGATAGTTCTGGGGCGATCGCACCTTCTAACCATCCTTGCATCAAGGCTGTTGATTGTTCACTAGTTAGGGTTTGGCAATCAATAAGCTGTTTCAGCAGTTGTGACCAGTTTTGTTCCATAGCTCTCTTTGGATAACGCTTTATATTGCTTCAAGGATACATTACTGCGATCGCTTATATAGCGTTTCACAGTTTAGTGAGGTACGGGATTGTTGCCCCGCCGAAGGCGGGGCAACAATCCTCTGTACCTCGCTTGCTTGAAAAGCGCTATACTGCCTTATTATTTTTATCAAATAGAACTAGAACAGTTTGCACAATCAGTGTTAGATCATACCAAACGCTCCAGTTCTTACGGTATTCAATGTCATAATTGACTACTTCCGCAAAACTTCTGACACTAGAACGCCCATTTACTTGCCATACTCCTGTAATTCCTGGTCTGACATCGAGGCGATTCCATTCGGTATAGCGTTCATCTTGATACTCAACCTCTAACTCATAGGAATTAATTTCGTTAAAAGTTGGTGGACGAGTACCTACTAAACTCATATCCCCGATCAAAACATTCCAAAATTGAGGGAATTCATCCAGACTAGTTTTTCGCAAAAACTTACCGATTTTAGTGACACGGGGATCGGCGGCATTTTTGAAAAACTTGTCATTCGCACTGGTGTTGGGTTGACCATTAGCTTGTGAATTGCCCGACTGTGTGGTTGCTGCAACTTGATTGGCAACTTTACCCTTGAGTTGCTCTGCATTCTGCACCATAGAGCGAAATTTCCAAATCTTAAAAGGTTTACTCAGTAATCCACAACGAACTTGGGCAAACAAAACACCTCCTTCGCTTTCTACGATAATTAGAATTGCGATCGGAATGAACAAAATAGCGGTAAAGCCTAGTCCAATTAATGAGCCAACTATATCAATTAATCTCTTAAGAGGGTCACGCACAGAAGGATGTACAGGTATCCCAGGATCGATATCAATACAGGGAAAGAAAAACTTGAGTATGGGATAAAAAACTCTGAGTACAGGAATTTTTTTGATAAGCCTCTGAAGGCGGAATAGAAACAAATTAAATGGGGTAATGTTACTGACTCTAGTTTTCTGAATTGAGTCAGAAAATCGAAAGGTATTCGTATCTTTCTCAATGATGAACAAATTGCTAAGGGAGGAAAGAGAAATCAAAGAATTTACAGCTTCACTCACACTCCATAGGACTAATTCAGTTTGGTTGACTGTAGCAATTCTCAAACAATTAGTTAAAGCTCCTAAGCCTGCACCATCCATAAAAGTGGTATGACTCATGTCAATAACAATCCTTGTATAATATTCATCAGGATTGCAAATAGTCTGAAAATCGCCCAAAAATTCTCTAGCAGTAGAAAATTCTAGTCTTTCTGGACTATAAATAAATGCGACTTCATCAAAGGTAACGATGGAAGCTTGCTTATAGTCTCTACTTCTTTCTTTGCGCCCTTGAGTTGTGTCATCATTAACGGGAATGTAAACAGTTTGAGGATAAAGATCGGCGATCGCCTGACTTCTAACTACTAGAAGATCAAGAATCCCTAATTTTAATAACAACCAAGCAGGTAAACTGAGATCTTGTAGTCTTGTTCTCGACTCTATATAAACAACTTCACTACGATAAAACCACTTGGCAATCATTAGATACGGAATCGCAAAACCTGACCCTGTAGAAAAAACTAATTCTGGTTTTTCACGCGGTACTACCTTAAACGCTAATATAAAATTGCGAATTATATTTGGGAAGTTATCCTTAACAGGAATATATGCCCAGTATCTACGATTATCTGTTATTTCTCTTTCAGTCGTAGGATTTTGAATTGATACCCAACTGCGATCGCGATGCTTTTCCCAAAATGGTTTTAGGCTTTGCATATAGCGAAAGAAACCACCCAAGGAGCAAACCAACATAATGCTCTGGGTTGGATATCTATTTTGCAAATATGCACATAATTTAGCCTCATCAACTTTAGGTGTTACCGATGAAGTTTGTTGTAACTTAATAAACTTAACTAAATCCCCAGGGGAACGAGCGATCGCTACACCTCGACGTTCAAAATCATCAGCAACTTCCATTTGATGATTATCAATATGTTCTCGAAATCTTTGTAAACGTGGCACTAAAACAAAGGGAGTGTCTCTATCTTCTAATAACTGGACAACACCCTCATCACAATGGCTAATAACTAGGCTGATCCTGTCGATTATACTTAATAATTCTTGTTCGGATAAGTTGCTATAAGCTTTTACGCCATCAGGTAAATATGTTGAATAACCATGCTGCACTAATACGTCTTCGTTAATTAGTTGATACTTGATTAGCAGTTCAATCCAATGCATCAAGGCATTGAATTGGTATTGCTCTGTACCAACTGTGACTAAAAGCATATCTCAATTCCTATTACATCTAAACAGAACAATATCCAAACAAGATCATTTTTTAGTATGCCTAGCATTTTATGCTTAGGACATTATAGTAACGCTAAAGTTATCCAGCTAAGTCTATCAAACATTACAATAACAAATGAAATACTTGTAAAAAACTCAAATTTATGACCAAAGCTATTTGGAATGGGGCTGTCCTTGCTGAAAGCGATCGCTGTGAAGTTGTAGAGGGAAATCAATACTTCCCTGAGGACTCATTGAATCCAGAATATTTTAAACCTAGTAGTACCCATACAACCTGTGGCTGGAAAGGAGTAGCAAGCTATTACAGTATTGAAGTTAATGGCGAAACTAATAAAGATGCCGCTTGGTACTATCCCGAGCCAAAGGATGCGGCTAAACAAATTAAAGGTCATGTCGCTTTTTGGCGCGGTGTAAAAGTTGAACTATAGCAAGGCAGGTTTTGTTTAGGACATTAAACCCAAATAAATAAAGGCGGTGCTTCGCACCGCCTTTATTTATTTGGGTTTTAATCAAAGCCATGCAAAGCGTGGCTTTGGTTATGGTTCTATGATTTATTTTTTGTGGCGCGGCTTGCCGCGCCACAAAAAATCTAGTTCTGCGAGTCCCTTATGAATTGATGGCTTTGATATGGGCTTGGCGTAAGGTGGGGGATACCACTCGATGCAAGGCACTGCGCGGTAAGACTCGCAACACTTCTTCGCTGGTAGTTATGCCCAGATTTAGTTTGTCGATCGCCGCCACTCGGAACGAATTAAACTCAATTTCGTTGAGATAGCGATTCATTTGGGCGATCGTACCTTCATAAATCATTTGCCGAAAAGCATCATCAATGTCAATTAGCTCAACTACAGCTTCACGTCCGATATAACCAGTGAAGAAGCATTTTTTGCAACCTTTGCCTTTGCGCCAACGACTGGGATCAATATCTTCAGGATCGAGCCGCAGAGCTTGTAATTCTGATGTAGTCGGACGGTAAGCAACTGAACAATGAGGACAGTTTTTGCGAACTAGTCGCTGGGCAATGACACCTAAAAGTGCATCACTGATTAGCCCAGGGTCGGGTCCTAGATCTTTGAGTCGGGGAATCGCGCTAGCAGCATCATTGGTGTGCATCGTGGAGAGGACTAAATGTCCCGTGAGGGCAGCACGGACAACGGTTTCTGCCGTTTCAGGATCGCGGACTTCGCCCACCATCACTATGTCTGGATCTTGGCGCAGAATAGCCCGTAGTCCTGCGGCAAAGGTCATGCCTGCGGGTTCACAGACTTGAGTTTGGGTGATATTTGGCAAGATATATTCAACGGGATCTTCTACGGTGATCACGTTGACGTGTTCTTGGGCGATCGCCTGCAAGCTGGTATAGAGAGTACTGGTTTTACCCGATCCCGTTGGTCCTGTCATAATGATCAAGCCTTGGGGTTGTCGTAGCCAACTGTCATAAATTTTGAGGGCGCGATCGCTAAAGCCGAGACATTCTAAATGATTAGAAAAAGGATTATCACGGGGTAACAAACGAATTACGGCTTTCTCTCCACAGACGCAGGGTAATGTACTCACCCGCATATCCAGATTGAGATGCAAACTTTCTTCGCTAGTATATGCTTTACCGATCCGTCCATCTTGAGGGCGACGACTATCAGCAATGTCCATGTCAGACATTACCTTAAGTGCCACAATAATTTTGCGACTGATTTCAAGGGGCAATGTTTTAATATCGCGCAAAATGCCATCAATCCGATAGCGCACCCGCAAACCTGTAGGTGTCGGCTCTAGGTGAATATCACTGGCGCGATGTTGCAAGGCGATCGAAATTAGGGCATTAATGCGGCGAGTCTGATCAACGGCTTGGGATAGATATAAGTCTGTGGCTTCGCCAATATCAACCTGTTCGGTTTCGCCAGTGAGGGGATTAATCGGCTGGGCAGAATGGATCTCATTAGGATTCGGAATATTTTGACGGCGGAACCATGTCCGATAGCTATCGGTAGAAATCTTGATCACTTTAATTTCGGTCAAAGTGCGATCGCTGATTAGCTTGATCTGATCATTACTGACAGTTTGAGGACTACCAATATAAAAGCAATTGCGCCAGAGTAAGAGGGGAATTACTGGAGGCAAAATGTTGCGATCTTCAAATTCGCGAAAAAATCGATGGTTTAAATCTTGATCTAGCCAATCTAGATGGACATTGCCATCAATATCAATCAGAAACTGCAAAGCTTCTTCACAGGAAGCAATATTTCCATGACGTAAACGTTTCCAGACTGATTCCCCTACTGAAGGTGTTTGGCTCATTCCCGTTAGCCCATGATAGAACTTGCCAACATCTTAACAGCAATCCCAAAACTAAAAAGGGCTACGCCCTTTTTAGTTTTGGGATTGCTAGATTTGTTTATACAAATTCACTTCATCTCGTTATATTTTTTGTTGAACTGCTTCTTCGCCTGTTCATAAACCTCAAGGGTAATTTCCGAAAAATTATTGTCTTGAGCATATTTTTCAATCTTTTTAAAAGCAAAAGGTCTGACAAAAAAAGGAATGTCCTTGAGTTTTGCTTCGGCTTCGGCAGTCCATATAATTTTTTCACTCATTGATTTTTGGGTTGTATTTTGAAAGGTCGATTTTGAGAGGTTACTTAATTCTTTACAAAGTTTAAAGCATTACCTTTATTTGTTTTCATGCCAAGTTGCTAAAAGTTGCCATACCTCATCACCCCAATCAATCTAGCTTTTTTAATAGAAAATCAGTAGCTGGGCATAATTAAAACTCAGAGCTAAAACCTGTGGCGATCGCGCAGCGATCGCCACAGGTTTTGGCTCTGGTTTTATATTTGCTACTTCTCATAAATTATCATCAAAACCTATGAATATCATTGATCCTAGCCAAGTCCCTAGCCGCACAGGTTCTAACTATCCAGATATTTTTAAACCCGTAGTCGCTGGACGTGAAAAAAAACGTCTCGGTGATGCCGCAGGAATCAAAAACTTTGGTGTAAATCTAACCACACTCCCGCCGAAATCACGTTCGGCACTTCGTCATTGGCATACTAAACAAGATGAATTTATCTATGTGCTATCGGGAGAAATGACTTTGCTTACTGATGAAGGAAAATCAATTTTACAGGCTGGTCAAGCGGTTGGATTCCTTGCAGGAGAGGCAAATGGTCATTGTCTTTATAACCATACTGAGGCGATCGCTACCTATCTAGAAATAGGCGATCGCTCTCTCGATGATCAAGTAACCTATCCCGATGATGATCTAATGGCACACATGACAGAACAAGGATGGCAGTTTACTCATAAAGATGGAACATCTTATTTTTCATAAATATCGCGATCGCCTTGCTTGTCTGGACAATCAAGGTGATTAAGATACAGCAAAGCAAGAGTTAGCTAGTACAAGTCAAAACCCAAGAAGTGAGTTGCAGCGCTTCGCGCTGCAACTCACTTCTTGTTTTATGTCCTAAGCAAAACTTGCATTGCTATAATCTAAAATCAATTAATGATGTTAGATTATTTTCTTTTGCCACAATCTAACAAATTTGTTGATAGTAAAAGATGCCACCAAGGTTACAGCTTAAAACTGAAGATTGTTCACCACTAGGGCTATACGTTCTGCAATATTTAGAAGAACAAGACATTAGTATGAACCATCTCGCCGAGTTGGCTGGTGTCCCCCAACCAAGACTACGTGGTGCTTGCTTTAAAGGAACTTGTCCCACACCTGAAACTTTGCGAAAGTTGGCAAAAATTATGGGGAAGCACCATTTAGAGCTTTACACATTGGCATATCAAGGCAGGATTGAAATGATTCCTGAAGATGTCGATGATAATTTGCTAGATATTTTAATCAGGCAAATGCTAGAAACTGCCCGCGAGTTAAACTTAGCAATGCCTAAAGTCCAGCCATCAAAGGCAAAAATCCGTAAAGCATTAATAGAACTAGGCTTTAGAGAGAAGCGAGAAGAACTATAACAAAGAAGGCTCGCTTTGCGAGCCTTCTTTGTTAATTAGCTTGCACGACCATAGCAGCTAGTTTCTGAAAACGCCGTGGATCACCTTCCTCTAAATTTGCTGCACGTTCCAGACGTTTAATTTCGTAAAGCTGATTGAGAATATCTTGCCAATCATCAGGGGTTAAAGGGGATTTTTTCGCTTCCGTTGTGGTTACTTCTGTAGAAATATGAGTATTTGCTTGAATATTCTGTAGAGCAAGCCAAACACGAGCGCGAACAGCTACAGTTTCTTCACTATTTGCCATCTGTTCAAGTTGTGATTGAATTTGCGATCGCCATTGCGGATATGTATCAGCGATCGTAAGTGCCAAAGCCTGCAACCCAACAACCGCAGCATAGCGGACTACCCATTCATCATCCTGTTTCGCCACAAATAGCAATGCTTCTAGTGCTTCCTCTTGGGCAATCTCGCGCAGTTCATCAGGGAACCAATGCCACTTCATCAAACCTAAACCCTTAACAGCAGCACGGCGCACACTAAAAGCGAAATCCGCAGTTGCTACACCTAGCAAAGTGACTAATCCGCGCGGATCACCAATCCCTGCTAAAGCCCGAATTGCCCACGATCGCGCAGTGTAGTTGTGCCGATCCAACAGTTCTAACAAAGCGGGAACAGATGGATCACCTAGCCAAATCAGTCCATCGACAGCAGCAACGGCGGCTCCAGGATTGTTGTAGCTCAAAGCTTCAATCAAGGTGGAAATAGCTCCTTCTAATCGAGCGTTTGCTAGATTTTGAACTGCTTCGAGTAGTCGGCTAGAAGAATCTGCTTCGTCTACAGCCTGAATGAGTTGAGAAAGAGACATATATGAGTAAAGTAATGGAACGCTTTACGCTTCTCTACTTTACAATAAATCATCCATCAGTGCCATGATCCTAATTGCCCCTTCCGTAAGATTGGGCGGCGTAGTCAGGAGAATCTGTTTTTCTAATAGACCTTTTAGAGAAATTAACTTGAGGCTATTTTCTGCCATCGTATTGCTAATTGCTTCTGCTGCGCCCAAATAACCGATCGCCCCTAAATCTGAAAGTACTGTCCGCCGTAGTTGTAAGTCATCATTGGCAAGAGCCTTAACCAAAATATCCCCATACTGATTTGCAAGTTCAGGCTCCGATGAAAGCTGATACATGGCACGCGCCGCCGCATACTTCACTCTAGGAATAGGATGTTCTAAAAAAGGCAAAATATGGGGAATTGCTGCTACTGCTCCTAAAGTTCCTAAAGCTTCAAGAACGGCATCGAAGGGTTGTTCTGTTTCGACACCCGATATATCTGATGTAATTGGAGTATTGAGCATTGACAATAATTTGGGGACACAAGCTACATCCCCCAGCATTTCCAATGACTGTGCCGCCGCCTCCCGCACATAAAAATCGTCAGATTCCAATGATCGGATTAAGGCTGGTACAGCACTGCGATCGCTTAGTTTTCCTAAAGCTCTAGCCGCATTACGTCGTAATGGATAGCCCCCTGCTTCAGTGCGATCGGCTTCATCATCAAGAGCAGCAATTAAAAGAGCGATCGCTCTAGCATCTTTCACTCGAAACCGTCCTAACCACCATGCTGCATAAATCCGCAGCCCCAAATCTTCACATTGCAAATTAATGAGCGCCTGTTCTAAGGTCAACTGATTATCATCTGGAAGTTCGGATTCGCTCATAGCTCTATCATTAACAGGGTTTTAAGTCTTCATTTTAATAGTTTTTTGTAGCGCGACTTTGCCGCACGACAAAAAAAGTGGAATTAAAAAAGCACCCCTTGCGAGGTGCCTTTTTGTTAATCTGAAGAATCTACTTCAAGATAAAACTAGATCAATGCGTTGATAGCATAATCGAGGTAGGAGTTTGCTTCGGAAGCAGCGTCACCGCTTAGACCGTGGTTAGCCTTGATGAACTTCAAAGCTTCAACATACCAGCTAGGAGACAATTCAAAAGTACGGTTGATTTCAGCCAAACCACTGATGAGGTAGTCATCAAGAGGACCTGTACCACCAACAACCAACGCATAGGTTACGATGCGGAGGTAGTAGCCGATGTCTCTGGCGCACTTGTCCTTACCGCGTTGGTCGGCAGCATAGTTAGCACCAGGAGTGCTGGTGGTGTAAGGGAATTTTTGGTAAACAGCATTAGCAGCACCAGATACCAATGAATCAGCCTTAGCGGTCAAAGCACGAGCAGCTTCTAAACCAGATGCTGCTTGACGGAAACGACCGAAAGCAACCTGCAATTCGCTGGAGCTGAGGAAACGACCTTGAGAATCTGCTGTAGCTAGAGCTTCGGTTAAAGGGGTCTTCGACATGATTTACAATATCTCCAAATAAATTTTTTAAACAATCAAAAGATTCAGACTAAGCAACTGCTGCTGCTGCTCTATCAAAGTAGCTGCCGAGTTCAGCAATCAGGCTGCTGCAATCACCACGGGTAATGCCATTAGGATCGTTAGCGATTGCGATCGCTGCTTCCTTCATCTTTTGAACGCCAACTGCAACTGAAGCACCAGGAGTACCAAGAGCCAAGTAGGTTTCTCTCAAACCGTTCAAGCAACGATCATCCAAGATGCTAGAATCGCCAGCGAATACTGCATAGGTTACATAGCGCAAGATGATTTCCATGTCGCGCAAGCAAGCAGCCATACGACGGTTGGTGTAAGCATTTCCACCAGGAGCGATCAATGCAGGTTGCTCAGCGAACAAAGCACGAGCAGCGTTAGCAACGATTGTGGAAGAGCTACCAGTAATACGGTTTACTACGTCAATACGCTTGCTGCCATCAGCAACAAGTGCATTCAAAGCATCTAGCTGAGAAGAGCTGAGGTATGCGCCACGTGAATCAGCTTGGGATACTACCTTGGCAAATGCATCTAATGTCATGTTACGTTTATCTCCAAATATGTTTAAGTGTCTTTTTAAAGACTAAGACTTGGCAAAGCCAGATCTATTTAATATCTAAACCCATAACATATTTCTGAATTTCAATCATTTTTTAGTTAGAGTGAAAAATCAGAGCAGGCTAGGGAAAGTTTTTATTTTTAAATAGTTGGACTCGCTAGCTCAACCAGTTAAAGTCTTATCTTTAGCTCGTTTCGCTGGTTCGATTTCCAACTTCTATGTTTATACTATGTCGTTGGATCGTTTTTTGTTACGGATTGTCACAATTTATGACAGCTTATTTCAGCAATTGTATTTTCTGTATCATCTAGATACTTTTAAAACAAGTAAGTATAATTACTAAACTCTTTCTGGGTAAGTCTTTAAAGGTGATCATAAATGTTAAGAAACTTGAATATGATTTTTTTATAAAAGTATTTCTGAGTCAGCTAGGAAGCGATCTATATAATCTTCTGTTCACTAAGAACTATGCACTGCATAGATTTCAGAACTCATAACATAAAACCCTAAAAGTTTTAGAGCAGCTTGCTCTAAAACTTTTAGGGTTTTATATTTCATCAAGGGTTTTCAAACAGGTACTTTTAGCTCAGCACCTAGAGGAAAGCCCAAGGCTTCTCTTTGGTTGTAGTAGAGTTTGGCAACCTGTCGCGCAAGGTTACGGATACGTCCAATATATCGAGTGCGCTCAGTTACAGAGATTACGCCTCTAGCATCAAGCAAGTTAAAAGAATGCGAACATTTCAACACGTAATCAAAGGCGGGTAATACTAATTCAGAAGCTATTAAATGTCCTGCTTCTTTTTCGTATTGCAAGAATAGTTGGAACAATAAATCAGAATCCTGTGGCTTGCCGCCAAAGTTACCGAAATTGTAGCCACTATGCTCAACTTCGCTTTGGTGATGCACTTGACCATATTTAATGTCGCCGAGGGTGGGGTGCGATCGCCACACAATGTCATACACCGAGTCCACACCTTGCAAATACATCACCAGCCGTTCCAGACCATAGGTGATTTCCGCAGAAACAGGACGACAGTCTAAACCTCCAACCTGTTGAAAATAAGTAAATTGGGTAACTTCCATTCCATCAAGCCATACTTCCCAGCCTACGCCCCATGCGCCGAGGGTGGGAGATTCCCAATCATCTTCGACAAAACGTACGTCATGATCGGCGGGATCTATGCCTAAATGTTTGAGGCTATTCAGATATAGCTCTAAGACATCATCGGGAGATGGCTTGAGAATTACTTGAAATTGATAGTAATGCTGTAAGCGGTTAGGGTTTTCGCCATAGCGTCCGTCAGTGGGGCGGCGACATGGTTCCACGTATGCGACACTCCAAGGTTCAGGACCGATCGCTCTTAAGAAAGTATGCGGACTCATCGTGCCAGCGCCTTTCTCAATATCGTAGGGCTGAGCAATCAGACATCCGCGATCGCTCCAATATTTTTGCAACGCTAAAATAACCGACTGAAAATCCATGCTGTACAGGGCAATAACACTAGTGTTTTTTATCCTATCAGCGATCGTCATATAGCAAAAAAGTTTTGCTTAGGACACAAAACCAGAAGCGAGTTGCGGCGCTCCGCGCCGCAACTCGCTTCTGGGGTTTTAGTTTGTACTAACCCACTCTTGCTTTGCTATAGGAAGTGCGGTAATGCTTTAGGCTATTAGGATAATTTTTTGGGGAAAAGTGATGAGTCTTTTTTTACAAACCCTTGCTAGTGCTGATGCTATTTATGTCAGCCAAAAATTTGAACTTGCCGAAATATTTGGCTTTGAAACCCGCAATCGTTATGTCATCAAAACCGATGATGGTCAACAATTTGGATACTGCGCTGAACCAAAGGTAGGTTTTTTAGATGCGATCATGCGGCAGTTTTTAGGACATTGGCGAGTTTTTAATATCGTGGGAACCGATATGCATAATCAACAGGTTTTTCGCGCTCATCATCCTTTTCGGTGGTTTTTCCAGCATCTTGATGTTTTTGGTGCAGGCGATCGCCCCTTAGGAAGTTTGCAACAAAGATTTGCGTGGTTCAACAAAAAATTTGATTTTCTTGATACTAGAGGTAGGGTGATCATGACCATGAATTCCCCGATTTGGAAAATTTGGACATTTCCGATCCAAAAAGATAGTAGAGATGTATCAGTAATTGAGAAAAAATGGTCAGGATTTTCTAAAGAACTATTTACAGATGCCGATAATTTTAGAGTGCGATTCACCGACCTCAAATTAACCTCTGACGAAAGGTTGTTGTTATTGGCTGGTGCAGTATTTGTCGATCTTCTCTACTTTGAGACTAAAGCTTCTTCATAGAGATAGTGTTTTCAAAGCTAAAAATGGCGTTGCCATTTTTAGCTTTGGTATTACTAGGTTACTTGCGATTCGATCGCACCTTTAGCATCATTAGCGATCGCCTAAATCCATCATCACAAATTAGTAAGGCGATCGCTATATGTCTCAATCATTTGATCGCTCAATTTATTCGTAATTTCATCTGTTTGTGGATATCGTTCCTTTATTTCTTGTGCAAAAGAGAATTTTCATCCATTCACTAATTGCTGAAAGCGACTATCTTCTCTAATTCCATTAAACTCAGGATCTCGTCTTGCTCGTTTTCTAGTCATATTTGGCTTCTGAGCAATAGCTAAATCCAGATATTTAACTGAATCTTCAACATTGTTCTGTAAGGCGTAACAACAAGATTTTGCATAGAGAACATCAACGTTATTAGGATTATTATCCAAAGCTATATCGCAAATTTCTAGAGATTTTTTGTGTTGATCTATCCAAGCAAACAAAACGCCACGACTAACTTGTAATCTAATGTCATCTGGTGCTATTTCTAAAGCTTTATTGAAATCATTGAGAGCTTCCTTATATCGGTTAAGCCTTGTCAGTGTAATAGCCCTATGAAGCCAAGCTTCAGCATGGTTTTCTTGCAGTTTTATGGCTATATCATATCTATACAAAGCTTCTTCATATTTTTCTAATAATGTAAAAACATACCCAGTATTCATAAATGCTTTATTATTGTCAGGCTTTAGCTTAATAGCTTTATCAAAATCCGCAATTGCCTCTTGGTATTTTTCTAAATTAGCCTTTGCTAAACCTCGATTATTCCAAGCGTCAATAAAATCTGCTTTTAACTTAATAGCTTCATTAAAGTCTATAATTGCTTCTTGATATTTTTCTAGATCAGCTTTTGCTAAGCCTCGATTATTCCAAACATCAATATAGCCTATTTTTAGATTAATTGCTTCATCATAATCCGAGATTGCTTCTTGATATCTCCCTAAATTAGCTTTTGCAACACCTCGATTATTCCAAGCTTCAGGAAGGTTTGACTTTAGCCTAATAGCTTCGGGCACTGGTCAGTTAAATCGTGAGGGAGTGAAAGCCTCGTAGTGAAAGCAACTCCAGCATGGAAAGCGGTCGATGATATAGCCCGATCGCCATAACTGGAGTCTTATTCTTCCCTAAGCCCACATGAGGTCTCACCCAGTTGTGAACTAATCTTTGCACAGTGACTGCTCGTTGTAATCCTTCGGTATTCTTCGCATATAGGTTTTGTCTGCGACGATAAGCACTACATCTCCTTCTCAAAGCACTGTTGTTAGCTTCATTGTGATTGGCATGAATGTCACACTTGTCGCTAATAGCCGTATAGGGATGCTCAGGTTTGAGCCATTCGACCCGACGATTTCCCTGTGAACTTTTAATTTTGATCGCAACTTCTAAGCCATGTCGCCATACCTTGCGATGTCTATACTCACGACTTACTTCAGTGGATTTGAGGCGCACACTTGCCATTTGCCATAGTTGTTGGGCATAGCGTCTTTCGCCATCGGTAAACCATCGGATGTATTGACTTGCCTTTGCCCATTGCCATGCTGTTTTGGTTGCTTTAGTAAATAATTCAGTGGTTTTGAGTCCTACCCTTGCCTCAATCCAATAGCGACTCTTACGCTCAATGAATGTCACTGTCCATCCTTTTGACTTTGAGGGGGGGAAGGTTCTCGCCTACGCGAGTGTAAACCTCATCTCCCTCGACTGTTATATCTCCTCCTGCTGGGGCATCTGGACTCCATTGCTGTGACTGGGTTGCCAATTTTTGCTCCCATCTCATGATGCTGACATGGGATTTTTCGAGGACTCTGCCACTGGCTCTGATTCCCATCCCTTCACTCCTCATCTTTAGCGCTAAGGATACGACACTCGCTGGTGTTCTCAGCCTTGACATTGGCGTTCCTGTCCTTTCACTAAATCTCTTGCCGCATCCTTTACACAAATAGTTCTGGATAGCTTTGCCATCTTGGTGATGATGTTTGCCATTTTTGATGATCTTTTGGCTCTGGCAGTGGGGGCATTCCATAGCTTTCTCCTTTCCTCTGCCTCTATTTTCTCATACCACTAATTCAATGACCAGTGCCTAGCTTCGTCATAATCGGCAATCGCTTCCTCAAATTTTTTTAAATTACTCTTTACATTTCCTCGATTAGACCAAGCTTCAGAAAAGTCTGATTTTAACTTAATAGCTTCGTCATAATCATCGATTGCTTCTTCATGTTTGTTTAAATTAGCCTTTGCTAGACCTCGATTACTCCAAGTCTCAGGAAGGTTTGGCTGTAGCTTAATAGCTACATCGTAATTTGAGATCGCTTCTTCATACTTTTCCAAATTATTTTTTGCAATTCCTCGATTATTCCAAGCATCAATAAGATTCGATTTTAGCTTAATAGCTTCATTGTAATCTATAATAGCTTCTTCATATTTCTCTAAGTTGGCTTTTGCAACCCCTCGATTGTTCCAAACTTCAGAAATATCTGGTTTTAGATTAATGGATTCGTTAAAACTAATACTTGCTTCTTCATATCTATGTAAACTCAAGTAAATAAGACCAACAAAATAAAATATGTGGCTGCTATATTCAGGTTTAATTTTGTTTTTAAGGAATTTAGATTGAATTTCTAAGTGCTTTACTATTTCGATTTTTTGGAACTCATTACAACGAGATAATTTGCCAGCTAATCCCATATACTTGGATAATCCGTCAGGCAAGAAGTCTACATATTGCAAAAACATTTTTATAATATCTTCTATTTTCTCCACATCTCCTCGTGTTAACTGAGTCTCATCGACTTTGATCCCAGAAACAGGCTGTGAAATTATCATGAACCAGACAACAGAGAAATATGGAGATATACTTTCTATGTTTTCTAAAAATTTTCGATTCTCATGGCTCAATAAATGATTGTTCGCTACTTCTGCTTCTGCGATAATCGCAGCAACAGGAGCGAGCGCAACCTCAGTTTGATTGAAATATCGAGAGCTTAAGAAATGGTGGAGAAAACAAAGCTTTCCATCTTCTCCACGCAAACTAAAAAATGCGTGATAAATTGCTTCAGAAGTATATCTAATCCAATCAAAGTTTCCATATTTTTCTGATTCACAACTATTTAGCGGAACTTCTTGATTCGCTTCACCCTCAAAATGCTCTCTCAAAAGATAATGGATTGCTCGGAATTTACTACGGTCATCACTATATAAGGATTTTCTAATAGCATCTCGTGCTACATCTTTTAGACAATATTTGCCATCACTGTCTCTAATATATTCAACTGCATTAAACCGCTTCAGCCAGTCAAAGCAATCAAAAATCGGATCAACATCTGCTTTAAAGTCTAGATCTTGATAAGTAACCAATTTTTTTATCAACGATTTATCAAACCAACGACAACAAGCCGCTAGCTCAATTAGACGCTTTTGATTATCAGTTAGTCTCTTGAGTAATCGCTCAAAAATTTCTTCAGTGTAGTTAATCGATTCACCATCTTGATTATCTTGTCTAACTAGATCTAAGTGAAATGGGAATCCTTTAGTTGTATTGTGAAGACTGTTAATGATTCTTCTGTCAGAAATTCCGATAGATTCTAAGTATTTTGTTGTTTCCTCTTTCTTGAATAGTTCTAATTGAGCCTGTTGAACTAACTTTGTTCTTGATATTAATTCTTTCCAATTATCATTTTTAGATATATTGTCTTGACCAGCTATAACCAAGCGAATTTTGCTGGCTTTCAAAGCTTTATTTGTCAAAAATAATTGCCGTAGCCAAATGTCAATATCTGCCGAAGCTTTCTCATATGTATCTAAAATCAGTATAATAGGAGTATGTTTAGCTTTACACACTATGCTTTCAACAAATGCCTGAGTTATTTTAGGCAAAGGATCTATTATCAATTCTCGTAATTTTTGTTCCGCTTTTGTTGCCTGATGTTTGAGTAAAAGATCTTTAAGGGATAAAGCACTAACAGCCCCATCTATGGCAAAATCCACAGTCTGATCAACATTTGTTTTTGTAGAAGTTGCAAACAAAGCCAAGGGGTTTCCTAAACCGCCTAAAAGGGCTTGACCTGCCAAAAAAGTATTGGCTCCAAGCTTGCTTAGTTTCTTAAATAGATCAATCTGCTCTTTTGTGACTACACCATTAGTCTCAACAGGCTGTGTACCTAGAGCATTAAGAGTTTTCTTGTAATTTTCACAAATTTTTTCAAACGGATCGCTCTGTCGTATTTTTGATATATCTTTCTCGAAAAGCCCAAGCTGTGGAATCTCCTTGTAGAGCTTTTCCATAACACTCAAGGGATTTTCATCAACAGAGTTGAAATCAAATCTATCGAAAGAGATTTTAGCAAAACAAATTTTCTCTTTGTCTGTGCCATAAAGTTCTTCTTCAAGTTTGTCTAGCAACGTGGACTTACCGACACCACCAATCCCCCAAACATAAAACATAACAGGAGATGACTCTGGCTGAGCGATCGCCTTTTTGACATTATTTATTAAACTTTCTTCTTGCGGACGGACAATGTGTGGCTTTTGATTAGTCATCTAAGAAATTGCGGCTAAGTCACAAACTATTTTTGAAATTCTTGTATAAGTAATTCTAACCTGATTTTTATATGTTTGCTATGCATTAGCCTCTTATACACAGCAAACATTAGTAATTATGGAAAGAACATTTATGTTTGCGATTCGATCGCACCTTCGGCATCATTAGCGATCGCCTTTAAGCGATCCAACATATCCGCAGTCACATCTTGCCACATCCCACGCTGATTCGCTTCTAGCAAGCGTTCCGACATATCTCGCAAAGCCCAAGGATTGCTAGATTTAATAAAATTCTGGACTTCAGGATTAAAGATATATGCCTCCGCAACCCCCTCATACATAAAGTCGGAAACGCAGTTAGTCGTAGCATCATAGGCAAATAGATAATCGAGCGTTGCCGACATCTCGAAAGCCCCTTTGTAACCGTGACGCATTGCCCCTGATATCCATTTGGGGTTAACGACACGTGATCGATAAACCCGCGCAATCTCTTCACTCAATTTGCGAACCTTTGGCTGCGCCATGCGGGAATTATCGCCGAAGTACACTTCTGGCGCATTACCAGCTATGGATTTGACAGCCGTTGTCATCCCACCCTGAAACTGATAATAATCATCGGAATCGAGAATGTCATGCTCACGGTTATCTTGATTTTGCAGCACGATTTGCATATTGCCAAGGCGTTGATTAAAGGCTTCAGGAGCCGATTTTCCTTCAGATTTGCTGGTGTAGGCGTAGGCACTCCAATTGATATAGGCACGGGCTAGATCCTGCTCACTCTCCCAGTTTTGCGACTCGATCAAGCCCTGCAAACCTGCACCATAGGCACTCGGCTTCGAGCCAAATACCCGATAACGCGATCGCTCTTGGGCTTGTTCTAAAGTTAATCCTTCTCTTTGCCATTGTGCGGATTCTGCTTGGACTTTTGCCGCTAAGGGATTCTGATCGGCAGATTCATCAAGATTCGCAACCGCATTCACCGCACTATCAAATAGATCGATCAAATTTGGGAACGCATCTCGAAAGAATCCCGAAATCCTCAAGGTGACATCGATACGAGGACGACCGAGGATTGATAAAGGCAAAATCTCAAAATCCACCACTCGCCGCGATACGCCATCCCAAACAGGTTGCACTCCCAGTAAAGCCAGAGCTTCGGCTAGGTCATCACCTCCCGTTCGCATTGTGGAGGTTCCCCAAATAGATAGCCCTAGGGTTTGCGGATATTCGCCATGTTCTTGGGTATAGGTTTCGATCAGCACATCCGCAGCCTTGCGCCCAATATCCCAAGCGGTTTCCGTCGGTACGGCGCGAATATCTACAGAATAGAAATTGCGTCCTGTAGGTAATACTTCAGGTCTGCCCCTTGTCGGCGCACCCGATGCACCACTAGGCACATATTCGCCATTGAGTCCACGCAGGAGATTGGTGATTTCTTGATTGGTTTTGTAGAGAGATGGTAAAAGGCGATCGCGAATCCATGTTAGTTCTTTTGGGATTGCAAGACCCTCATCCCCCAGCCCCTTCTCCCATGAAGGGAGAAGGGGAGCAAGATTTTTCCTGTCCCCCTCTCCCCCTTTGGGAGAGGGGCTAGGGGTGAGGGTATCCACCAAATCCGCCGCATATTCCTCTATAACTTCAACGGCATCGCCAATAATCCGACAATTCGCTAAGCGTGGATGCGAACTTGGCGCAAGCAACTCCCCTAAATCCGCAGTCAAGGGATCAAAATCTAATTGCCAATCCTGCGCGATCGCCCTAGTCAGTCCCAAACGATTAGCCGTAGGATTGCGGGCGATCGCTACTACTAAATCCCTTAACTGTCTCCCTTCTGGACATTGCCCGAAAATATGCAACCCGTCGCGAATTTGTGCTTCTTTAATTTCGCAGAGATAACCATCGGCTGTCGTGAGAATTGTATTCAGCGAATCCTCTAAACGGTCTAAGGAAATCCCTAAATCATGATAGAGATTTTCCTGTTTGATGGTTTCTATGAGGCGATCGCGAATCATCCCTAAACGCGAAGGATCTAAAGTTTCTGCTTCGTAATATTCATCGATTAAGCCTTCCAATTGCTGCAAACCACCATACAACTCGGCGCGAGTCATTGGTGGCGTAAGATGATCGAGAATTACTGCTTGCGATCGCCTTTTTGCTTGAGAGCCTTCGCCGGGGTCGTTGACAATAAAGGGATAGAAATGGGGCATTGCTCCAAAAGCAGCTTCAGGATAGCAATTTTCTGATAGAGCTACACTTTTTCCGGGAAGCCATTCGAGATTGCCATGTTTGCCGATATGGGCGATCGCATGGGCGTTAAACTTGTCGCGCACCCAATGATAGAAAGCCATATAGTCATGGGTCGGTTCTAAATCTGGCGCGTGATAATTGAGGGTAGGATCAAGGTCATAGCCCCGTGATGGCTGAATACCGACAAAAATATTCCCGAATTGAATGCCAGCGATCGCAAATTCTGTTTCACATTTTGGCTGATTCCATCTTGACTGAATTCCATTTTGGACAGGTTCAGGCAAATTCTGAAAATAGTTTTGATAATCTTCTAGCGCTAAAGATTGATTAACTTGACGCAATCCAAAGGATTCGCGATCGTTAGTCACGCCTTTAGTTAACAACTTCATCAGTTCATCGCTAGTTTCAGGAATCTCACCAACGCTATAGCCCGAACTTCGCAAAGCTTTGAGAATCTCTAAACAACTAGCTGGCGTATCTAAGCCGACTCCATTGGCTAATCTGCCATCACGATTGGGATAGTTAGCGAGGATTAGAGCTATTTTGCGATCGCACACCTCTGTATGCTTTAGCTGTATCCATTTAGCCGCCAGATCCGCCACAAAATTAATGCGCGATCGCACAGGTTCATAGGTCAATACTTCCGTTTGTAAAGCTAGATTCTGTCCCTGCATCGCTTTAAACGAAACAGCCCTCGTGATAATCCTGCCATCGACTTCAGGCAACACCACATTCATCGCCATATCGCGAGGATTGAGTCCTTGCGTACCATTTGCCCAAGTTTTCTTCAGTCCACCACTAAAAATCACCTGAAAGACTGGCACATTCAAAGCTTCCCATAGATCCACTTGTGGTGTATCCGTTTTTAAACTCGCTAAAGAGAAGCTAGTCGTATTTAAAATCACATCGACTTTTTGACCAGATTCAGGTAAGCAATAGCGAATTAATTCCGCTTGGACATCAGGTTCTTTTAATGATGAAACATAGATGGGTAAAGGCTCTAAATTGCGATCGCGCAAGGCTTCACATAAAGCAGCGATCGCCGCCGTATTCCCAGATAAATAATGAGCGCGATAAAAAAGAATCGCCACTCGCTCTCCCGATGGGAGAGGGGGCTGGGGGGTGAGGGTCTCATAAATTCCAATCCGAGGCACTGGTTGCGGAAGTTTATATTCAGACGCGACATCTAAAAATTCTTTAGCAACAAACTTCAATAGATTTTGATAGTTATTAACTCCCGCTTCGATGAAATATTGCCAAGCTTGATTTACTAAAGTTAGTGAGGTCGTAGAATGGCTAGTCAAACTAGGATCAGGACGCTCATCCCCCGGTAATACGATTAAGACCGCACCATTATTTAGTACAGTTTCCTTAACTACTTCCAATCCATAACTCCAGTAAGACTGCCCTCCAATTAATCTAACAATAATTACTTTTGCTTGCGATAGAACCTCTTCTGCATAGGTATCGATCGCGATTTGTTGCTGCAATTGCAATACATTCACTACCCTGATTTGTGGGAAATCTTCAGGTAATTGAGCAGTAGCCGCCGCAAGAGTCTGGATATCCGTATCGGCGGCAGTAATAATCACAATCGGTGCAGGTTGCTGCTCGACAAAAATTACACTGTCGGTGGACTGATTCCAGCCCCCTGATATGGTAGCGATACGATGCATTAGTTATCCAGATATTAGCGATCGGCAGTTATCATTATGTATTAAAGACTCCCTCGAAGCGCGATCGCAGAACTTTTAGCATTGTCCGTGCTGTACGGAAATGGCTACGGGAAAGAAGTTAAATGATGAACTTATGACAAAAAGGTGTAAAACCTCCTGTCAAAAAGTAAACTAAATCTTCAAGTACTACAGTTTTTTTGTATGAGCCAGCCAACAGCCCCCCAACCTTGGAGTCAGCGTTTCGAGACAGCGCTACATCCTGCGATCGCACTATTCAATGCCAGCATTAGTTTTGATATTAATTTAATTGAATACGACATTACTGGATCGCAAGCACACTCACGGATGTTAGCAAAGGTGGGGATCATTAGCGCCGAAGAAGGGGAATTACTGGTCAATGGGTTAGAGCAGATCCGTCAAGAATATCGTTCTGGCAATTTCAATCCCGGAGTTGATGCTGAGGATGTGCATTTTGCGGTAGAGCGTCGTCTCACTGAATTAATCGGAGATGTCGGCAAAAAAGTGCATACGGCGCGATCGCGAAATGACCAAGTGGCTACCGATGTGCGTTTGTATTTGCGTGACCAAATTCGCAAAATTCAAGAGGATCTACGGACTTGGCAAAAAACTTTGGTCACTAAAGCTGAACAGCAAGTCGAGACTTTTATTCCGGGATATACCCATCTGCAACGCGCCCAGCCGATTAGCCTTGCTCATCATCTCTTGGCATATTTTGAGATGGCGCAACGGGACTGGACAAGACTGGATCAAATTTATGAAAGAGTAAATATTTCGCCTCTCGGTTCAGGTGCTTTGGCAGGTACGCCCCACCCGATTGATCGCCATTACAGTGCGGAACTTTTAAATTTTGGGTCGGTGGGACGCAATAGCCTTGATGGGGTGTCCGATCGCGATTTTGCTGTTGAATTTCTCTGTGCGGCAAGTTTGATCATGGTGCATCTCAGCCGCCTTTCTGAAGAAGTGATTCTCTGGTCATCACAAGAATTTAGTTTTGTGAAACTCAGCGATCGCGTCAGCACAGGTTCGAGTATCATGCCCCAAAAGAAAAATCCTGACGTTCCCGAATTGGTACGTGGTAAAACAGGGCGCGTATTTGGACATTTGCAAGGCTTACTGACGATTATCAAGGGCTTACCTCTGGCTTATAACAAAGATATGCAGGAGGATAAGGAAGGTATCTTTGATGCCGTAGTCACGGTTCGCGCTTGTTTGGAAGCAATGACAATTTTGATTGAAGAAGGAATTGAATTTCAGCCCAAACGTCTAGCAGAAGCAGTCGCCGAGGACTTCTCGAATGCTACCGATGTTGCTGATTATCTTGCATCTAAAGGCGTTCCTTTCCGTGAGGCATATCAACTAGTTGGAAAGCTGGTAAAAACCTGTACCAGTGAAGGGATTTTACTTAAGGATTTATCAGTTGAACGTTGGAAAACCTTCCATCCTCAATTTGAGGCAGATATTGTCGAGGCGATCGCCCCTGCCCAAGTCGTTAAGGTGCGTAATAGTTATGGTGGCACTGGTTTTGAGCAAGTCCGAATTCAATTAGAAGCTGCCAAAAAGCTGATTAATCTAGATTAAATCTATGGGAAAAGATGTATGCGATCGCGTGATCGCATACATCTTCACATCCCAAGGACGTTCTTTTGTGAACACATAATTATGCAAAATCCCTTCAAACTGCATTCCTGACTTCTCTAAAACTCTCACCGAACCTACATTCTCTACTGCACAAAATGCCTGAATTCGGAGCAATTGCATCACATGAAAGCCAAAAGCGATCGCTGCCGTAGCTGCCTCAGTCATTAACCCCTGTCCCCAATAATCCCTTGCTATTACATATCCCAATTCTGCACGGCGATGGATCGGCGTAGTATGTAAACTGCAAGTTCCAATTAATTTACCGCTCTCTTTCTCAACGATTCCCCACTTCATCCCTTTTCCAGAACGATAGATCGCAAAGGCAACGTTGTTTAAATATTCGTAAGTATCTTTTATTGACTGATGTGCATCCCATAATGTGTAATTTGTGACTTGGGGATCGCTGGCATAGGCAAAGATATCTTCTGCATCCTCAATGGTTATTTTACGAAGAATCAGTCTTGGTGTTTGTAAGGTCAAAAATTGTTCTGGTAAATCTAGCATGGCGATGGTTCTATAATTTTCTACACAATGCTTTACATTTCACCTAGCATCACAGACTAAATGTAAAGTATTTATTTAGTGATAAACGTTTATAACAAATCCTAATTCCCATCCCTGAAATATTTAGTAATTAACAAGAAACGACTATGACTATCGCTCCTGTCGCCCCTAGCAAGGTTTTACTCAAAGTTCCTGTTGACTCGAAGACTCGCGTGAAACAGTTCATGCAAGGCTTGCAAGACAGCATTTGCCAAGGTTTAGAAGAACTAGACGGCAAAGCCAAGTTTAAACAAGATCAGTGGGAACGTCCTGAAGGCGGTGGCGGGCGATCGCGTGTAATTACCGATGGTGACTATTTTGATAAGGGCGGCGTAAATTTTTCTGAGGTCTATGGCTCTCAGTTACCCCCCACCATTTTGCGCCATCACCCCGAAGTTGCAGGCGAAACATTCTATGCAACAGGTACTTCGATGGTGTTGCACCCTAAGAATCCTTACGCACCAACAGTGCATTTAAACTACCGTTATTTTGAAGCAGGTCCAATCTGGTGGTTTGGCGGTGGACTAGACCTCACCCCTTACTATGGATTTGCCGAAGATGCAAAACATTTGCATACTACTCTGAAAGAAGCTTGCGATCGCCACAATCCTCATTACTATCCTGTTTTCAAGCAATGGTGTGATGATTATTTTTTCCTCAAGCATCGCGGTGAGACTCGCGGTGTCGGTGGAATTTTCTTTGACTACCAAAATGGTGAAGAAGGACTTTACAAAAATAGTAATGACTCAACAACCGCCCAAGTCATGAGTGACGAGATCGGTGATGTACCTCGTACTTGGGAAGAGATTTTTGCCTTTGTTAATAGCTGCGGTAACTCTTTCTTGCCAGCCTATACCCCGATCGCCAATCGTCGCCGCAATATGGAATATGGCGATCGCGAAAAGCAATGGCAACTCTACCGTCGTGGACGCTATGTAGAATTTAACCTCGTCTATGATCGCGGCACAATTTTCGGTCTGCAAACCAACGGACGCACCGAATCAATCCTGATGTCTCTACCTCCGCTAGTACGTTGGGACTACGACTATCATCCTGAACCTAATACTCCCGAAGCTGAACTCAATGAGACTTTCTTAAAGCCTCAAGATTGGGTTAACTGGTAAGTCTAGTAAAAAAGCACCCCGCAAGGGGTGCTTTTTTATTGGTTGGGGTCGATGCCTTGCGATCGCAAAATTGCCTCTAATCGATCTGCTCTTTGGTTTGCCTTTTCCTTAGCTAAGCGTTCCTGCTCCTCTGGCAATGGAATAAGTTCACCATCAGCATTAAAATAGCGCAATTGTCTCTCATGGATACCTAGATACAAATGTAATTGATCACTCCATAGATAGCCATTCTCATTAGGGGCGATCGCCTGATATAAACCATCAACTAAATGGAATCCAGCAAACTCTAATGTCTCTGGATGAAACCAAAAGTAATTAGGCACGCGCCAAATATCTTGATAGAGTTGTTTTTTTGCACCGCGATCCACTTTAGCTGTCGAATTAGATAATAATTCAATTACTAAATTTGGATACTTGCCATCCTCATCCCAAACTACCCAACTACGGCGATCGCGTTTCTCTGTACCCATCACCACGAAGATATCTGGTCCCGCGAAGTTTCGTGACTTGAGTTGCTTTTTGTTGTAATAAACCGTCAAGTTGCCAGAGATATAAAAGTCGGGGCGATCGCGCCAGAAGTATTCTAAAAGACGAATTAATAGGTCAATCTGGCGGCGGTGAAAGTCTGTTTCCAATTGTGGTTCATCACTATATAAATTTGTGGGCAGTAGCTGAATTTCATCAATAACATCATCAATCAACTCTTCCCTGATTTCATTATTGATGGTTGTTTCGCTAACAGATGGTGGATTGACATTCAGTAGAACCATTGCTAGCACTCCATTACAAAAGTAACTTTAGTATAAGCCTAAATTTCGTTTTTAGGTGCGTATTCAGATTGTGAGTAGATAAGGTACTTTATTTCGCTTATTGAAAGTAATGATATAAATTAGCGATCGCTATATCAAACAATTATTTAACTACATCTATTTTCAAAGCTACCAAATTGTCTGAATATTTGATAAGTTTCTGATTTTATGGTCTTTTGTAACTAGAGGCAGACCGAGGTATAGAGAAGTTGCAGCAATAATGCGATCGCCCATTTCTGGAACAATATCACGCGGAATTTGGGTAAAAGCTTTGGCTACTGGGGTATCTAATGGGACAACAACTAATTTTACAAGTGGATCGTCTATGAGTTGTAAAAGTTGCTCTAGAGAACTTGTGGGAATCCGATTTTTCTCAACTAAATAATTCATTTCTACAAGAGAAATGGCAGATATAAAAATTGATTCGCCATTGTTTAAGGCATTATCAAGGGAGGTTAATGCATTTGTTGATAATTTTTCTGGGCTTCGCAGATACCAAATAATTGTGTGGGTGTCAGCTACAACGCTCATAGTTCAATATCCTTGGGGAAGTTTGCCCACATTTCTTTTCTGTTTGTAGAAAGTTCTTCTTCGGTGAGGTTAATATCTGCATTTGCCCATAAGCCTTTGATGCTTTTACTTGGATTTTTAGGTGTTGTCTTAGCTTGCAAAAATTCGGCAAACTCTAACAGTGCTTGCTGTTTTTCGGTTGGTAGGGTTTTGATGACTGCGATTAAGGTTTCTTCGATTTTAGGTAATGTTTGCATGATTTTGACTCCATTAGATTGTTAGATGACAACAAAAACAGTTCTCTTCATTCGTTTTTCTTAACCCGTTTTTTCTTCTCGACTTTGAGCAATGGCGCACTTAGGGCTTCATAGAGGCTAAATAAATACTCGATGCGGTTTAGTTCGCTAACAAAGGGCTGGGGACGATAGCAAAGGTCTACGGCTTTGTCTAGGGTTTGATGTGCTTTTACCAAGTCGGGCGGCATGGTAAGAGGATCATAAAGATCGGCGAGGCTGGATCTGACCTCCCCCTGCCCCTCCTTGCAAGGAGGGGAGTTAGACTCTAGCTCTTGTCTTCCGCTTAGCGAAAGTTTTTCTTGTTCCCCTCCTTGCAAGGAGGGGCTAGGGGAGGTGTATTTCTCGCGCACCGCCAAAACCAACCGCGCCGCATCTTCCACTTTTTGTTTTTGTTTGTCGCTTGCGTTTTCAGGGAATGGATAGTTGTTGTAAACGATAGTATTGGAATAGCGAAAACGACTTTCTAATCTTCCACAAACGTACTTAACCCAAGTCATGTGCATTTCAGAAGTGAGAACACCAAATAGATAAAAGCTAGAATCAGCAATAAAAGAGCAAAGATTGCTTGGCACTATAGTCTTATCAATAAATCCAAAAGGTACATATTTCCTATTCTCTGATGAAACTAATGGGACGATAATTGCGGAATCTGGATTATGCTTATCTCTGAAAGTTGTAGGATAGTCGGCTAAAAAGCGAGCTTGCTTATCAGGGCTTGCTAATCGTAGCTGTCTTACATTTTCAATCCTCTTCATCACCAAAGGCATTTTCTTTAATTCCTGTGGCTGTGCGTTAACTAGCCAAAGACACCATCGACTTTTGCCGTTGATAAACTCTTCTGAACCAATGAATTGCTTAAAATACTTAGCTGATAAAGGCTCTTCTTGAATAAATTGATATTTCTCTTGATCGGTAAAAATCAAGTTTCCACCATCTATAGCCTTATTCCCAGCTAACATTGATGGGACATTACAAATCGGCTTAGTTCTTTTCAAAATCACTAAATCATTACCTTCAGTTAGATATGGATTAATATTTCTAACCTTTCTCTGTGTGGGTTCACCCTTAATATTTAGATAATCAAAGATTCTCTTATTTTCAACATCCTGCAAACCGAAGCCAATAATTACACAATGCACAGCAGCATTAGCTTTAGCTTCATTACTCCAACTAAAAGTACGATGAGCAAAATGAATTTTAATCTTGTATTTATTGTAAAGCTCTTGCCAGAGAATCCCAACTTGTTCACCTTGAGAAATAGAACTCGTACTAACAAAAGCACATTTGACCTCCCCTAGCCCCTCCTTGGAAGGAGGGGAACAAGAATTTAGATATTGAGCAGCTTTCAAGTACCAAGCGCAAACATAATCTAGTACACCAGCCCCATTTACCCCAGCAAAAATCATCTCCATATCTGACTTTTGCTCAACACTTTGCAGATGCTTCCCTACAAAAGGCGGATTACCCAAAATATAATCAAATAATCCCCCACGTAACTCTTTCTCTTGTCCCCCTCCTTCCAAGGAGGGGCTAGGGGAGGTTCTTAAATGTTCCCTAATATCCTCCAGCACCCCATCTAAATTCTCGAAAATTAAATTGTTGGCATATCGCAAAACCGTAATCCCAACACCGCACAAAAATTCATCTCTAATCGCATCATATTCTTGACCCTCCTTCGTAAAATGTTGCCCGCCATCCAACTCGATCGCTAAATTAGCACTCGGACAAAAGAAATCCAAAATGTAATTACCAATCGAATGCTGTCTTCTAAACTTAAATCCATGCAATTGTTTGCCCTGCAATGCTTTCCACAAAGCCACCTCCGCAGGAGTTGCATTATTTCGCAACTCTCGTCGAAAATCTTTCTTACTTGCAAGATTACTAATCGCCTTATAAGGAACTTGATCGCCTAAATCTTCTTTTCCTCCTTTCAAGGAGGGGCTAGGGGAGGTCATACCCCTTTCTCCTTTCAAAGAAAAACTAGAAGAAGTTGTAGAGAACTTTGGAACCACCCCTAACCCCTCCTTTGAAGGAGGGGAACAAGATCTCCAATCAATCCGCAACGAATTACCATGCACAATCTTCGCCGACTTCTTCAACGGCAACCGCACAAAATACTGCCCAAACTCATTACTCACCTTCACATTCATCTGATGGTCGATCAACCACATCGCCACCTCAGCAACCCGCACCGCAAACTCATCATACTCAATCCCCGCAAACTGATCCACATCCACCTGAATAAACAACCGCACATCCAGAAAACTCTTGTGCTTTCTGTACAACTCCTTTAAAATTTCAAGCTCTAAATCTCGCAACTCCCGATAAGTAATAATCAAGAAATTGCCACAACCACAAGCAGGATCGAGAAAATGCAAATTTGCAATCTTTTCATGTAACTCCTCTAGCTTGCCCTTACTCCCCTTCGCTTTCTCAAACTCAACATACAAATCATCCAAAAAAAGCGGTCTAATCAACTTTTGAATATTCTTCTCAGAAGTATAATGCGCCCCCAAATTTCGCCGTTCCGTCTGATTCATCACCGCCTGAAACATCGACCCAAAAATTGCAGGCGAAATCTTACCCCAATCAAACGCACAAGCTTTTAACAATATTTCACGCATCCCACTGTCAAACGACGCAGGCTGCAAAGGCTCCGCAAATAGCTTCCCATTCACATAGGGAAACTGTGTCAGATTCTCATCTAAATTTTTTAATCGCCGATCAGGTGGCGTATTCAATACATGAAAAATCGAAGCAATATGCATCGCCAAATCGCTACCATCTTCCTTAGTATGGCGATCGACATATTCCCAGAAAATCCCCTTATTAAAAATGCTCGTATCATCGGCAAACAGACAAAATAACAGCCGTACCAGATAGACCTCTAAATCATGCCCACTATAGCCAATCTCCTTGAGGCGATCGTGCAGTTCCCCCATCAATTCCGCAGCTTTAATATTGACAGGATCTTCATCCTTATAAACCCGTTTCTCATATCCCGCCATAAAGCCGAATAGATGCACATGGTCTACAAAACCCTTTAGCTCAAACTCTTTAGTCTCATCCGTATCCAAATCATAGAGTCTGAATTTCTGAAAATCCGACACCAAAATATACTTGGGTAACTCATGCTCCTTTAAATTAGGGAAATAATCCTTAGCCTGTTGTGTCGCCTTGTCCAAGTCCTTGCCCCTAGACTTATGCTCCACCAAAATCGTCCCCTTCCACAGCAAATCAATAAACCCCTGTTTGTTATCCGCCTTTTTAATCGGTAGCTCAAAACTCCCCACCCGCCGCCGTGAAATGCCAAACACATTAAAAAAATCATTCCAAAAAGATTGAGACTCTGACTTCTCTGAAGTTTCACTTTCCCACTCCTTAGAAAAGGCGATCGCTCTTTGCTTAATCTCATTCCAACTTAGCGGCATATCTGAAAATGTTACGGCATAATTTTAGTTAATATTTACACTAACATTTATTTCGTAAACTTATCTATAATTAACTTTAGGAAAGGAAACAATAGGAAAATTGCGATCGCCTTCGTTCTTTAATCTCTGATAAAAAACAAGAATTTGAAAAATCTCTCTCTATTTAATCCAGAGTAAAATCGTCTTAACCTATTCAACAAGGAATATCTAAATATGCTACTACAACGCATCACCATAGACTGGAATATCTGTCATGGTAAACCCTGCATCAGAGGTTTGCGATATCCAGTCGAGATGATCTTAGAACTCCTCAGTTCAGGCATGACCACCGAAGAAATACTAGAAGACTATGAAGATCTAGAGCGAGATGATATTTTTGCAGTCCTAGCCTATGCCACAAAACTTAGCCAAGTAAAAAGCATCCACAAGGTTCTCGCATGAAATTTCTCATTGATGCTCAATTACCCGTGCGATTATCCCATCTTTTAAAATCAATGGGACATGATGCAATCCATACCAAAGAATTAGCCCTCAAAAATGCCACACCAGACACGGAAATTAATACACTCTCAATTTGTGAACAGAGAATTGTCATTACCAAAGATTCTGATTTTTGGGATTCTTTTTATGTTAGTCAAGAACCTTATAAACTTCTGCTAGTGACCACAGGAAATATTAGCAACAAAGAATTAGAATCTTTGTTTGTTAAAAATTTAGAACAATTAGTTAATTTGCTAGAGCAACATTATTTGATTGAAATGTCACGAGATTCAGTCATCGTTCATCAGTAAATCGATAACATGTATCAAATAAGTAGTAAATACATAGCGGTTGACTAATTTCTCTGATTTCTAGCAAAAACAAAAATTTGAAAACACTTTAAGGAGATAAACAACCATGCTCAAAAGTTATGAAGCGACCTATGAAAATGGACAAATTAAATGGCTTTCCGAACAGCCAGAAATTACCTCAGCACGAATTATCGTAACCATCCTCGAAGAAACTAAACCCCAAATAAAACACCGTTTTCCCATCCCTGACATGGCTGGTAAAGGCAGAACATTAGGTGATATCGTCAGTCCCATTGTTGATGAAGAGGATTGGGAATGTCTGAAATAATTGTACTCGATACCCATATTTGGTTTTGGCTAATCAACTCAGACTTTGATCGATTTCCCACATCTTGGCTAGAGCGCTTTGAGTTAGCCGAGATATTAGCGATATCTCCTCTATTTGGTTTTGGCTAATCAACTCAGACTTTGATCGATTTCCCACATCTTGGCTAGAGCGCTTTGAGTTAGCCGAGATATTAGCGGTATCTCCTCTATCTTGCTATGAGATTGCCTTAGCCCAAAGTCGAGGTAGATTAGAACTAACCTGTTCATCCGAAGAGTGGTTTAGCAGAGCATTAGCGCCTGCCAAAATTGAACTATTTCCACTAACTCCCGCAATTACAGTCAGAGCCGTAAACCTATCACCCATCCACAAAGATCCCTTCGATCGCCTAATCATTGCCACTGCCTTAGAATATGGCGCAAAACTTGCCAGTGTTGACAGCCTATTTTCTAAATATCCTGAATTAGAAAATCATCTCATCGTATCGTCCATAGGATAATGATAGGCAGCGCGGAGTGTCACCTATTATTTAAAGAACTTGGGAGATGAGGATCGGTGTTAGATATTAATAATCTTAGTGTTAACTATGGCGGCATTCAGGCTCTACAGGAAATCAATTTGACTGTTAATGAGGGTGAAATCGTCACTTTAATTGGGGCAAATGGTGCAGGTAAAACGACCACTTTACGCACTATTTCACAATTGGTATCGCCGCGATCGGGACAAATTATTTATAACGGCAAAAATGTTACAAACTTGCGACCAGATCAAATAGTGCAAGCTGGTATTGCTCATAGTCCAGAGGGGCGGAGAGTCTTAGCAAGACAAACAGTGTTAGATAATTTGGAACTCGGTGCTTTTTTACGCAGCGATCGCTGGGGAATTAAAGCCGATATTGAAAAGCAATTTCAGATTTTTCCGCGCCTCGGTGAGCGTCGCGATCAACTAGCAGGAACTCTAAGCGGCGGTGAACAGCAAATGCTCGCGATCGCCCGTGCCGTCATGAGTCGCCCCAAATTATTATTGCTTGATGAGCCAAGCTTAGGCTTAGCACCGCAAATCGTCAGAGAAATTTTTAAAACTATTGTGAATCTCAATCAATCTGGAGTCACGATTTTATTAGTTGAGCAGAATGCCACCTTAGCTTTACAGCACGCTAATCGTGGTTACGTGATGGAGTCTGGAGTTGTCACCATTGAGGGGCAAGCATCGGACTTACTAGTTGATGAAAGAGTCCGTCAAGCCTATTTAGGATAAATGGCTCTTTAAAGAAAACTTTTCTCGAATTTACGTTTTAACCAACACTTTTAGCGCACAATTTTAAAAGATACCTAGCGCGTCACATTGTTCCGTATGATTGATACCCTCAATAAACTTCCTCGTTGGTTTTCAATTGGCTTAACTTTTCCATTGATTTTCCTCAACGGCTGGTTACTGCTAATACTCTGCCGAGAATTGCAACCATTAATCAGTATCCTCATTACAGCAACAATTATTTCGTTTTTGCTAGATTATCCAATCCGCTTTCTCAACCAATTGGGTGTAAAGCGTGGTATTGCCGCAGGATTGGTAATTCTTATATTTTTCATGCTGTTGGGGACATTAGCGATTTTTCTTGTGCCTTTAATTTTGGCACAGGCAAATGAACTCCTTGTACGCTTGCCTGACTGGATTAAGTCTGGTCAAGAACAACTGCAAATTTTTGAAACTTGGGCGATCGCTCAGCAATTACCGATCGATATTAGTAGCACCTTTAATCAACTCATCGAAAAACTCACAGGAGTCCTACGATCGCTCACTAGTCAACTTTTTGGCATCGTATTTGGGGCGATCGGCAGTCTTGTCAATGTATTTTTGACCTTAGTATTTTCCATTTTTCTAGTCTTAAATGGCGAATATCTTTGGAATGGTTTCTTAAGTTGGTTGCCGCAGAAATGGAATGAGCAGGTTCGCCATTTACTTCCCCGCAATTTTGAGCGCTTTATCGTTGGACAAGTGACACTGGCAACGATTCTGGGCATTTCTCAAACTACAGCCCTGTTGATTTTAGGTGTTCCCCTCGCTCAACTTTTTGGCTTTGGGATTGGTATTGCGAGTTTGATTCCCCTTGGTGGCTCTACATCGATTATTACCATCAGCCTCTTACTAGCCTTACAAAACTTTTGGTTAGGGGTGAAGGTGCTAATGGTAGCAGTAGCAGTCATTCAAGTAGTGGAGAATGTACTTGGTCCTCGCATTGTCGGTGGACTGACGGGGGTAAATCCTGTCTGGATGCTAATTTCTCTGGATATTGGCTTTAAGTTAAATGGAGTTTTAGGTTTATTAGTTGCCGTACCGATCGCAGGTTTTATCAAAGGTACTTTTGATACAATTCGCGGTGTGAATAAACAGGCAGAAACACCACCTGAAGCGATCGCTGAAGTCCATACTGAAGTATCGATTAAATAATCGATTAAATAAATGATGTGCTACAAAAATCTCTTGTCTTAGGCGATCGCAATTCCCGACCATTGTATTTGTGGCGCTCTGGGATGTGGATGCGGATTTCTGAGAGAATAGCGCCGATAGGAAAAGAAGATTTCCTCATGCTGCAAAGTGCAGTAAGGGGCGATCGCCACATTTTCTGGAGATATCCCCAATTCCTGTAGCTGTTGTAATTGGACTTGGCGCAAATCCAGTTTGACTCTTTCGGGATGCTCATCGGGATGTAAACCCACTGATTGACTGATAGTTGCGGTTACCTGCTGGGCAACATCTTGCGATACTTGATAGGCTTTGCCTGAAATCGCAGGACCAAGCGCCACTCGTAAATCTTTTAACTCACTACCCTGATCGCATAATGTCGCGATCGCCTTAGTGACGATTCCTGATGCCGTACCCCGCCA
This sequence comes from uncultured cyanobacterium, assembly GCA_963703315.1. Classification (GTDB taxonomy): domain Bacteria; phylum Cyanobacteriota; class Cyanobacteriia; order Pseudanabaenales; family Pseudanabaenaceae; genus Pseudanabaena. Next base: position 2,479,702 of record OY969811.1, read on the forward strand.
ACCTGCATGGACAGCCGCCACTGAGCCTAACTTGCGATCGCCAATCAATACAGGCACACAATCGGCAGTACAGACCCAAACCGAACGGCTACTATTATTCTGGTGGTCTTTGGTTGCCCATACACCATCAGCTTCGGGTAAGGGTTTGTTAGTATCGGTGGCAATTTCATCGGCATGGACTAAGCGATTACCATGTACCTGCTTGACACGATAGGCTTTGCCAGAATTAGCAAGTTGATGATGCAGATCGGTTGGTAGTTTAGGAGCGTGCGATCGCGTAAAAAATCCATGTTGCCAGTCAGCCAATAGCTCACACGTTAGGACACCATTTCGCCATTGCCATTGATTTGCATTCATTGATTTAGAGTCTTGAAATTAATGATTATTCAATAGCTTTGATCCTAACTCAAAAAAAAGAAGTATGAAAAGTTGCGGCGCAAAGTGGCTCAACTTTTCATACTTACTCAGTCAACGATGTAACTGTACAGTTCTTGCATTAATGGGCTGAAGAGGACGTGCATCAACTTGATAGATTTTGGCAAATGTTTCAATCTGTTCCTCAGAAGCAGTAATTGGTTCTACAAATAGATTCCATTTCACACCTTCGCTGCATGGTGGAGTCGTCAAAGACCCACTGTAGCTATAGTAAGCTTTATTATTAGGTAAAAAACCAGATGCATTAATCAGGTGATCGCTCACTTTGTTAGTGACTCCAACATCAGGAATCTGCTTCCAGATCTCCTCAATTAATAGATTCTTTTGACCTTCGTTGATCAGGACTCCTACGACTGCAAGTTTTCCTGCGGCATTACTATGCACTAAATGGAGTTCCAATGCAGAAGCTTTGTCGTTGATTTGATGTTCGCTCGGAGTATGAAAATGGAACTGAACTAATGAATACTCCTCACCATTAATACTTACTGTACTACCTTGCTCATAGTTCACTTGAATAGTATGACCATTATTGACAATATTTAGAGGCGAAGGTTTGTAGTCAAAGGTAATGTTTGCAGGAGCGCCTTGCACTGCATTTTTTATATCGATCGGCGATTGATTTTTACCTAATTCACACTGGGCAAAATCCTTGGTGAGCTTCCCCCATTGAGTAGGATTTTCTGCACCTCCATAGCTCCAATGAGTAGTCCCTGAAGCGGCTAAAACAGGTATTGACAGGAATAATGTTGCCATAACAATTATTAGTACTAATCCTATCTTCTTAAAAAGACTGTGATTGAGTGTATTCATATAAGTATTCAATCCTTCCCTAAATTTAAGTAAATATACAGCACTTTGTAATTTGCTTAGGATTTCGTATGAATAATTAAAATTTGCTAGTGTCAAGAATTATTCGCGTTCCAGACGATCCCCATGTAAATACTGTCTTTTTGGATATTAAAAAAAGAAATGACGTGCTTGCACGTCATTTCTTTTTTTAATATCAAGATTAAGAACTAAGTTGAAATACAAAACTAACTTTATCGCCTTTACCTAGCGAAATGCGATCGCCTGCTCTGAGCTTATGGCGATTGCCCGCAGGTAGCGGTAAGTTATTGATATAAGTACCATTGGAGCTACCTGTATCTTCAAAATAAAAAGCTCCGCCCTCAGCACGAATATCAGCATGAATCCGCGAAACAATATCGGAATCTGGGAACCCAGATACATCAATGTCGGGAGGAATTACGGTATTGGGCTTACCAATATGCACAACAGGTAAATGGGCAGGAATTTCGATAGTTAGATTTGTCTGTACGTGCAATAAAGATGCCGCAAATTGCTGTAACTGAGTTTTTACACTTATGGGTGCTGCTACATTTACAACAGGTTGATTACTTGTCTCTGTTGCTAGCATTGCTTCTATATCAGTAAACTTAGGCAGGGTTGGCACTTCAGAGGCTAAATTTACAACTAAATTTCCAGAAGAATCACCTTCTGTTGTCTCATTGGGTAAAGAATTTGACATAGTGCTAGAAATGGGTGGTATAGGGAAACCTTCAGTTGATGGTGAGATAGATGCATTGATCTCACTTTCTGGATAAGCTGGATCAGTATTTTGGAGAGGATTGATCGCAGTTGCCGCACTCAGATTAAACCCACAATGTCCGCAAAATTTAGCATCTGACAACACAGTTGCATGGCAACTAGGACATTGAATATTTTTGACAATGGGTAATTCTGTAAAGCAGGCTTCACAGTTTGTAGCTCCGTCGGGGTTGGAATGAGTACAATTAGGACAAGTAATCATGAGAAAGGTTAAGAATTTTACGGTGATTGCAGTACAGTTTTGGAGGCAATCCTTGTTTTTTTGCGTTCGGCTTCACTTAGATTTGTGCCTGTTTGGAGACGAGTTGCATTATTCTGCAAGATCGTTGAGGCATTGTGATCGCCCATTTGCAAAGCTGTTTTTGCAGCAGATTGTAACATTGTCACAGCACCAGCGCGATCGCCTTGTTGCAGTTTCTGCTCTGCAAGCTGGGTTTGACGATATTTAGCCAAAGCTAGTAAATGATTTTGGACTTGAGGATCGATCTGAGGAGTATAGTCTTGGACGAGATCTGCGGCGATCGCAACTGATGGTGACAGTGCATTAATTTGCCCAAGTGCAGGAATGTCATAACGTACTTGGGCGGTCAGAATCGGAATTTCGGAGCTACTTGGATAGGCGGTAATGTAGCTAGTAGGACTGATGTAGAGGTTAAATATCACTACTCGTTCCACATCAGTCATGAGGTCACCAAGTCGGACAATAATCGCATCACCTTCAGTTTTATAGGATAACTCGATGGTGTCAGGAGCAACTTGAGCGATCGGTTTTAACTCAGCTAAGCGCACATGGGGCGCAAGTTGCAAGATCAGATGGGCATTGGTTAGCCCGATCGCTTGGACACGTTTTAATAATTTTTGAAATTCTGCACCCGCCGCTTCAGGCGATGGAATATATGACATTGCCCCACCACCAGCGTCAGCAATGCGTTCTAGGACATCTTGATTCCAGCTATCACCAAAGCCCAGACTATGCAAAGTCATATTGTATTCAGTGGCTAAGCGTGAAAACTGAAAACATCGCTCATTATCGCCATGTTCATTTTCTCCATCGGTAAGTACAAAAAGTTGACTCACCGTTCCATCTTTGCCCTTACTAGTTTCCTGTAAACCTAGCTTGATGCCATCATCGATACAAGTACCACCCGACGCTTTAAGCGATTGAATTTTTCCTTTGATGGATTCGATACTAGTGACTAGTTGATTCTCGACAACTACATGAGCTTTATGGTCAAAACCAATCACACTAATCCGATCTTGAGGATACATCTGTTCCACCAGATCACGAGCAGCCCGTTTCACAGTTTCCAATGGTTGTCCCCCCATAGAACCACTGTGATCTAATACGAGGCACAAATTTAGTGGCGCATTAGGACTACTTACAGAGGTGTTCGCAGAAATGGCGATCGCTAATTGACGCTGACTACTGTCTTGGGTGCTATCCAGATTGCGATCGCTTAACTTACAGGTCAAATTGAGGCTCATTTTAAGCTTCTATTCCTAATATTTCGTAAGACTTTTCTAAAATTTCATCTGGGTCAAAGGGTTTGGTCATATAGATATCAGCGCCTACATCCTTACCCCAACTGCGATCAAATTCCTGCCCTTTGGCAGTCAGCATAATGATGTAGACATCAGTTAAACCAAGCTCACCTTTAACTTTTGCACAAACATCATAGCCATTCATCTTCGGCATCATTACATCTAAGAAGACTAAGTTGGGCTTTTCGCGCTCGATAGTTTCCAATGCCTCTAAACCATTAGTAGCAGTCAATAACTCCACTTCATGATCTTCTAGCTCTTCTAAAGTTTGCTCTAGTAGTAAACGAATATGCGGTTCATCGTCAACAATTAATAGCTTTTTGCTCATCTTTAAGCCTTCAAAGTTTCCCAAAACTACTTAAAACTAATGTATCATTCACAGCCCTTTGCTTTGCATAATAATCTAGGACAGTGATTTTTGGTGGGGCAGCAAAGCCGCGCCACCTTAGGTAAGGATTACTCATAAATCACCTCAAAGATTTCGACAAGATTCTTTTTACCTTTGACTGGCAAAGTTCCAAACTCTTTAAATTGAAAATTATTTTGCGTTGCTTCATAGACACTGCGAGTTACCAAAATTTGCCCTCCCTTAGCTAAACCCTGTAAGCGTGAGGCAATATTCATCTCATCACCGATCGCCGTGTAGTCCATGTGTTGGGGAGAGCCAATATTTCCGACAATTACTTCCCCAGAGCTAATGCCAATCCCTGTAATAAAGTTTTCCCGAATCCATTCAATCGGTAAATTTTTGATACGTTTCTGCATATTGATAGCGGCAGCGATCGCCCAATATTCGCGATCAGCGATCGCTGAAGGTGCGCCAAACATCGCCACAATCATATCGCCCACAAACTTATTGACGGTTCCCTGATGGTTAAAAACCACATCGACCATTTGCGTAAAATATTCATTTAGATAAGTGACAAGTTTCTCAGGCTCCAGTTCTTCGCACTTAGTCGTAAAATCACGAATATCCGAAAATAACATCGCAATTTTGCGCTTACTGGTAGTTAGTGATACGTCTTCATTGGCATTAATTACTGCCTCAGCTACCTGTGGCGATAGATATCGTTCTAGATTATTTTTGATTCTCTGCTCGCGTAACTTATTCTCGTAAAGAATTGCATTCTCGATCGCTCCAGAAGCTTGGGTAACAATTGCTGTAAATAGCTTGAGATCTTGAGATGTGTAGTTAATCGGCTCAGAATGACTAATATTAATTACACCAATAGTTTTATCTTTAGTGAGAATTGGCGCACAAATTATGGCATAGCAATCATTTTCATTAACAATATAACGGGGATCTTGGGGCGCATCATTGATCAGTTCAGGTCTGCCTGAGCGAAATACATGACCCGCAATTCCTTGATTAGAAAAAACTGGCAAGCTTTTGACATTCTCCGCAGTACCTCTAGCACATACTATTTCCAGACAATCAGTCTTTTGATTGTGCAGCATCACTGAGGCACTAGTAGACTTAATAAACCGACTCGCCTCTTCAAGTACCAAAGCACTAATTGCTTCGACATCTAAACAGTTTGCCATCTTGCTAGCGATCGTATAGAGAAGATTAATCTCTCGGTATTTGTCTAATGCATCAGCCGCTAGAGTTTTTTGTTCAAATTCACGTTTGGCTAAATAGCTGAGAAAATTAGCAACCTGTTCAACTTGTTCTTGACCAATCACCCATCCTAATATTTCATCGCCGATCGTTATCGGGATTTTATGCAATTCTGTATCGATACTTAAGTTAATATCTTTAGAACTATCTTGATTTGTTGTATCTACACCTAAATCTGCAATTAGAACTTTCCCTTCCAGATCTTGAACTGCGATTGGGAAATTGAGCTTCCTAACTAGTCCTCTCAACAAGGATACTACTTCTTTTTTGAGGAGTATTTTTTTGAGATTTACAGATTGCATAGTTTAAGAGCTGTATGGTTATGATATTAAGATGAGAAAATAAAGCAAAAGTTTCCTATCTTAATATCATAGCTACTGACAAAGCAGAAACAAACGCCATAATGCTTACCTAAAAATAGAAGCGATCGCATTTACAGCAATTTCCGATCAAATGAACCACAGACAAAGGGCTTAAGCTCCTTGTTCAGATATCTCCCAAGAAGAGAGTGGCGGCGCGGAGCGCCGCCACTCTCTTCTTGGGTTTTAGGGCGCAATTAAATATAAAACCCCAAGAACTGTGGCGCACGCGCAGCGTGCGCCACAGTTCTTGGCTCTGGTTTTTAATTATGTCCAGCTAAGTAGCTCAGCATAGTTAAAACCCAAAACCAGAACTTGTGCCGCCCGCTACGCGGGCGGCACAAGTTTCTAGGTTTTAAGTTTACTTATGCCTAGCTACTTACTTACAGCCATTTCCGATCAAACGAACCACAAGAATAAATTTGAAAGCGTTGCTTCGCAACGCTTTCAAATTTATTCTTGGTTAGGGTTTGAGCGCAAAGTGCTGTATAAGTAAAAACTACTATAGGTAAAATAGCCGAATTTTGAGCGGAAAATCTTTTATTGAGCTTACCTTTGCTAGACTGAATTTAACTCTTGAGACATATCAACAATAAAGGAATCGGGTAAGTTTAATATGCCTTACTCAGCAGAGATTAGTCGTCGCCAACCCAGTTGTTTTCTCTTTCTCATCGATCAATCTGGATCGATGGCAGATGCATTTTCTAACGATAGTGCTAGTCAAGGAACAGTCAAAGGCGCAAATGCAAGCTTACATAAAACTAGTGAACCGATCCAGAAAGCCCAAGCTGTTGCTGATGCGGTAAACCGTTTGCTAGACTCATTGGGACAACGCTGTGTCAAAGGTAATGAGATTTATGATTACTTTGATGTTGGGGTAATTGGATATAACAGTGAGGTTGCTTCTGCACTGAATGGTGTGGCTGGTGATCAAGCGATCGCCCCCATTGGCAAAATTTACGAAAACCCAGCCGAATTAGAAAAACGCGCTCAAAAATTGCCTGATGGTATGGGCGGTTTAGTGGAAGTTTATAACGACTTCCCAATTTGGTTTAAGCCGATCGCCAGTGGTGGAACTGCTATGTGTAGTGTATTTACTATGGCAAGGCTTCTGCTAGAGGAATGGATTGCCAAACATCCCAATAGCTATCCACCAACGATCATTAATATTACCGATGGTGAATCTACCGATGGCGATCCGACTGAGGAAGCGATTAATCTCAAAAAATTGAGTACTTCTGATGGTACGGTCTTGCTTTATAACATCCATCTTTCTGCCGAATATACACAGCCTGTGTCTTTCCCAAATACGGCAGAAGTCTTAAGCGATCCTTATGCACGTCTGATGTTTGAGCTATCCAGTCCTCTGCCCTATGCTGCTCAAAAAGCTGCTGAAAAAGAAGGGTATAAAGTGACATCTGATTCTAGAGCGTTTATGTTTAATGCCGATCCTGTAAAGCTCATTCAGTTTTTGGATATTGGTACACGTACAGAAAACTTACGTTAGTTGTGCATTGCTCTTATAATTTAATTGGTTTTAGATGACGTTAAAACTGTTGCAGTAATTGGAACAACGCCAACTTCATCACTATTGAGCGCGATCGCTGCCGCATGGGATAAATCAAGATTGCGATTTCCAAAATAAGGACCGCGATCGTTAATTCTGACGACTACAGACTTGCCATTTTGCTGGTTTGTGACTTTGAGATAGGTGTCAAAGGGTAAGCTGGGATGAGCTGCTGTAAAGTCTTGCTGTTCAAACTGCTCACCTGAAGCTGTCTGTCTACCTTGGAAATAAGGTCCATACCAAGAAGCAATTCCATCCATTTGTTTATCAGTAATTGCTAGCTGATACATTTGCTTTTGGGCTTGGACTAATGTTAGAGGTTCTGCTCCTGCCACAACGCGCAAATTATTAATCCACTGCGTCAAGTTTAATGAAGGATTCACGACATCGGATTTAGGAATTTTAAATAGGATTGCATTTTTATATTTACCGACGTATTTACCATCGATTACTGATGGCTCTAGTAAGTTAGGCTCGAAGTCAGGAGCATTCATGATCATGGCAATTTGGGCAGCAGCGATCGCTGCATTTGGTAAATCCTTCACCCAGAATGTTGGCTGATTATTGACCATGATCATCCATTTATTTGCAGAATATGCGCGAAACTCAATCTCATAATTTGGACGATTAGATGTTGACAAACTCTTCGTAAAACTATTATTTGCAAGTAAAATTTTGGGGTGAATTAAAGGGGGATCATAGACAGTTGATTGATTAACAGCACCAGCTAAAAGCATTGGTGATGAAGCACTAGAAATAAGCGAACTCAAAGAGATCGCCCAGAAAACGGATGATTTAGACATAGATTCTGAGATGTTAAGCAACAAAGATGTACAGATGTTCGTTAAGCAATTGGTTAAGTCAAAACTTAGAAAACCAATTTTTTAATAAGTTTTAAAAACAAAAATTAAGTTAGATATAAATTAAACATTAAATTAACGAATTATAGAGGCTGTTAAATTGATAGGTGAGTTTTTAGAGTAATTATGAGGTAATGACTATTTCCTAAACTACGGTATTAGCGGGGATCATAAATCATCCTTAAGAAAGAGATAAAACTATTAAGTATCAAATTTGACAAAAAAATCAGTTAAAAGTTGTGTGCCAACGCTCTTTTTGTTAAGTTAGCCATCCTAAAACTCATAATAAGGATAGAAAGTAGAAATAAAACTATTTAAAAATAGTTTAAGAAATATTGACTTTTGCTAAAAAAATTTATAGAGAAATTCAATCTAAGTATCTAGAAAAGCCTAAAACTTGTGGCGATCGCTGCGCGATCGCCACAAGTTTTAGGCTTTTCTGTTTGATAAAGTTTATAAATCAAGGACTGCTAGTGCTTTTCAAATAAGCAAGGTTATAGAGGGTTATTTCCCCATCTTTGATAGGGAAATAACCCCGTAATTTACCAAACTGTGAAACGCTGTAAGCTCTTTTTATTAGTAACTAATAATTCACTTTATTTATTCAAAAACTGCTATATTTGATCACTATTTTGCAGTCAAAGAAAATCAGTGATGAAACAAAAAATTCAATCTGCAATTGTGGTTTCTGTTTGTTCTATGATCGGTTTGAGCTTTCTCTCAGATGTAAGCCTTGCTCAAAATGCGATCGCCCCTGATAGTACTCTGCCAGTCAATACATTAGTCAACTTTGATAGTGCCTCTCAAACCTACACAATTACGGGTGGCACGCAATCTGGTGCGAATCAATTCCACAGCTTCCAAAATTTTTCAGTACCCACTAGCAATACTGCTCATTTTAATAACTCTGCTCAGACGGCAAATATCATTGGGCGCGTCACAGGTTCCAATAGTTCCAGTATTGACGGTATATTGAGAGCGAATGGTGCAGCAAATCTTTATTTGATTAACCCTAATGGCATTGTATTTGGACAAAATGCCAAGTTGGAAATTGGTGGATCGTTTAGTGCCAGTACTGCCAAGAGTATCAAATTTGCTGATGGTAGTGAGTTTAGTGCCACTAATCCCCAAACACCACCAGTCCTAACTGTAAATGTGCCACTAGGGTTACAGTATGGAACGAGTAATACAGGAGCCACAATTACCAATCGCGGTAATCTTTTCGCAGGACAAGATTTAGTTTTAAATGGTGACAAACTAGATTTGCAAGGGACTTTGCAAGCGGGTCGAGATTTAACGCTGCAAGCGCAAGATCGAATTCAAATTCGTGATACTTCTACTAATACCTTTGTGGCGGCGGCGGGTAGACACCTACTCGTTCAGGGAAATCAAGCAGTCGATATTTTTGCGCTAAATAATAGCCAGAGCGGTTTGTTTTCTGGTGGAAATATGTTGTTGCGATCGCCTAACTCGGTGATTGGCGATGCCCATTATTACGCAGGCGGCAATTTTAAAATTGAGCAGCTAGATGGTAGTTTAGGCAATCTTGAAAGTCCTAATGACCCCATCATTCGCTCTGCGGGTGATGTGACCTTTGGAATCTATGTAGGTAGTTCTCTGCATATCCTTGCTGGCGGTAGAGTCAATATTGATACTATTTTCATCACTGGAGCAGATACCACTGGTAACACGATTAATCCAACGAGTACACCAACTCTATCCAATGTAACTCTATCCAATGGCAAAACATTAACTATTAATGGAAGTACGCAACCGACTGTAGATATTCGTGCGGGCATGAATCCTTCAGATATAGGTGCGTCTGGAATAACAGGAACACTCAGCACTAACTATTTCAATTGTGTCTTCTTTGGAGCAAACTGTTTTTACAATAGCTTCCCATTTCCAACATTTCCTCCTAGTACTAGTCAAAGTGCGACTGGCAGTGGAATTACCATTGGTGACATTAAGGTTAATAGCCCTAATGGAATTGTTTTGCTTACAAATAATTACAAACCGAATCTAGCCCTAGCAAATGAAGATATCGTCATCACAGGGGCAGGAAGTTTTGGATACCAAGGCATTGATACCTTTAGCGATACAGGTAATAGCGGTTCTATATTTGTTGATTCCAGAAGAAGTATTGAATTAACAAAGAATATTTTTACGTTCTCAACTGCTGCATCTGGTATTGGCGGTAATGTCACTTTACTTGCTAACAATGATATTCGCTTTGGAGACAATGCTGTAATTAATGCTAATGCTCTTTTTCTGGGTGGACAAATTGATCTTAAAGCTAATGGAATAATATCAGGGCAAGGAATAAGTATTCTCAGTAGAAGTGTCGAATCGGCGATCGCTGGTAATAGCGGGGATATTAACATCACCGCAGGATCACTATCCTTAAAAAATTCTTCAGCAAATCCCTCTGTAATATCTACAAGTACTTCAGGTAAAGCTAATGCTGGTAACATTACCCTAAATATCACTGGCGATGCTACGTTGGCTGGCGTAGTTAATAATTTCCCAACTCAAATAATAAGCAATGTATCTCTAACTACGACAGATAACGCGGACGCGACAGGTAATGCTGGTTTTGTCAAAGTGAGTGCAGGAAATCTCAAACTCCAGAATGGCGCTCAAATAAACTCGGTAACAGCAGCTTTGGGGCAATCAGGAGATATGGATATTTCTGCTAATACAATCAGCATTGATGGTTTAGGTAGTGGTATCAATAACCAAACTCTCATTACTTCACAAGCACATGGTGGCAAACTCACAATCAATACGGGTTCATTAACAGTAACCAATGAAGGACAATTAAGTACAATTACTTCAGGAAAGGGAAATGCTGGGGAACTGAAAATCATTGCTACAGGTGATGTGATTTTTGATCGTAGTTCGGCATCTTCAGCAATTAACTTCAGTGGAATTGGTCAGGGAGGTAACTTATCGATCACAGCGCGATCGCTGCAATTACTTAATGGCTCTCAAATCAATGCGGCTATCTTTGGTCAAGGAAATGGCGGCAAGATAACAGTTACTACAGATAGCATCGCAATTAGTGGCTCAGGTGTTCTTTTTGGAGAGAATTTAAGTAGTGCGATCGCTACAGCATTACAGGCAAGTACCTCTATTGGTAATGCAGGTGATATTGATTTAAAAACGCGCATTCTAAATCTTGGATCTGGCACATTTATTTCTGCTGCAAATAATGGTAAAGGCAATACAGGTAATATCGATATTGTGGCAACAGAATCCATTTTTCTTAATAACAGCAATATTGATAACTTCATCTCCACAACGGGTCAAGGTAACGGTGGTAATTTGACTATCAATTCACCATCTATTTCTCTGAGTAATAAGGCTAAGCTCAGCGTTCAAACTGCGGGAATAGGCAACGCAGGCAATCTTAATTTATTTACACAATCTCTCTCGCTAACCGATAATTCTCAACTGCAAGCATTTACTGATGGCATCGGTAATGCAGGTAATATTACAATCGCCCCAATCAACACTCTGCTCAACCCCAATGCTAAGCCGAACAATATGGTCAGAATCGATGGGAGCATTGTTTCCGTAGATGTAAATACTAATGGACAGGGAAATGCTGGAAAACTCTCAATCACATCCAACTCACTACATTTACTCAATGGCGCTCAAATTGGCGCGAGTGTATTTGGCAAAGGCACTGGTGGTCAAGTTGTCATCAGTTCTGACACAATTAAGCTAGAAGGAAAAGGTTTGGTATTTGGTCAAGATGTACCTACTGGCATATTCACGTCAGTGGAAGATAATGCGATCGGTAATGCAGGTAGTTTAGATGTTAGGACTCGTAACCTTGAGATATTAAATGGTGCGATTATTGGCGCAACAACAGAAGGACTAGGCAACGCAGGAAAAATTGCAATTCGGGCTAGTGATGCAATCTCTTTAAATAATGGGTCAATCCGCAGTAATGTTGGCACAACTGGTCAAGGGGATGGTGGTAGTTTAGAGATTTTTGCCAACAAACTACAGATTGCTAATCAATCGATTTTAAGCGCCTCAACTGCTAGCGCCAATAGTGGTGGCAATATCACAGTTACTTCTAAGAGTTTGGAAATTGCTAGCGGTTCCCAATTGCGAACTACGACCTCTAGTAGCGGCTCAGCAGGTAATATCTCTCTATTTCTCACGGATTTATTACAAATAGATGGTACAGATAGTGGCATTTTTGCTGGTACTACAGCTACTTCCACAGGTCAAAGCGGTACAATTTTTATCGATCCTGAACTTGTCACTTTGACCAATGGTGCCAAGATTTCTGTGAGTAGTCTCGGTAAAGGTAATGGCGGTAATATTGAGCTAATTGCTGGTTTACTATCGTTGAATGGTGGCTCTCAAATTAGTGCCGAAACCGCGAGTGGTGAAGGAGGAAATATTGTTTTACGAGTAAGAGACTTATTGTGGTTGAGAAATGGCAGTCTTATTAGCGCTACGGCTGGGAATGATGGCAATGGCGGCAATATTGACTTAAATGCCAATTTCATCTTGGCGTTCCCCAAAGAAAACAGTGATATTATTGCCAATGCTTTTAAAGGAAAAGGTGGCAATATCAAAATTACTACCCAAGCAATTTTTGGATTGCAATTTCGTCCCCGTTTGACTCCTTTAAGTGATATTACGGCAAGTTCAGACTTCGGGGTAAATGGAACAGTTAATATTAATACCCCAGGGGTTGACCCTAGCAAAGGGCTAACTAATTTACCAGTAGATATTAGTGATGCAAGCAAACTTGTTACGCAAAAATGTTTAGCCGATCGCCAAGGTAGTACATTTGTAATTACAGGACGTGGTGGGATTCCTGCTAGTCCAGTGGATGTAATTAGTGGTAATAACTTACAAGAAAATGTGGGTACAACAACTAATCAAGTCACAAGTAAATCTAACCAATCTACTAATCAAAAGGCTAATCGCGATCGCTTACCAGATCGCATTGTTGAAGCACAAGGATGGGTTGTTGGCGATCGCGGGCAAATTTCTTTGATTGCTAAAGTTCTTGCTAGTCCAGCACCAATTTGGTCATCTCAACCTAAATGTATATCCATTTCAAGTAAGTAATATAAATCAAAAAGTATGCAATTAGTTATTTAAAGTTACTTAGTTAGTTATTTAAAGTTATTTATATATAGCAATCCTAAATGTTTTGTGTAAGAGCGCTCCTTTGGAGCGCTCTTACACAAAACTAAAAATCTACAAATGATTTAGGACTGCTATATTAATAGATATTTTATAATGCTAAGCATAAATGCTGAATGTATTAAATTTTATATATTTTTTGATATTTGAATACAGATATATTATTTTTATATATTTATAATATTTAAAAGATTGGCAATCACTCTCATAAAAATATTGAAGGAGCAGCAATGGCTAGATTTTGGTTAGAGAATAAGAAACTGCTAGCTTACATACTTGTAAGTGTCACCTCGTTGTGTACTTGTTTCCCTAAAGCTAGCCTTGCTCAAAATGCGATCGCACCAGATAACACTCTTCCCGTCAATACATTAGTCAACTTTGACAGTGCAACTAAGACCTACACAATCACAGGTGGAACGCAGGCTGGAACAAATCAGTTTCATAGTTTTCAAGATTTCTCAGTTCCCACTGAAAATACTACTCATTTTAATAACTCCCTAACAACGACTAATGTAATCGGGCGAGTAACTGGCTCAAACATCTCAAATATTGATGGCACATTAAGAACCAATGGAGCAGCAAATTTATATCTAGTTAACCCTAACGGTATTATTTTTGGGGCAAATGCCAAATTAGACATTGCTGGCTCATTTAGTGCTAGCACTGCTAACAGCATCAAGTTCTCTGATGGTAGCGAGTTTAGTGCGACGAATCCCCAAGCACCACCATTATTACAAGTAAATGTGCCACTGGGTTTACAGTATGGCAATAGTAACGCAGGAGCAACGATTGTCAATCGGGGGAATCTCTCGGCGGGGCAAGATTTAGTTCTCAATGCCGATAAGTTAGATTTGCAAGGAACTTTGCGATCGGGGCGAGATTTGACATTTCAAGCTCAGGATTCAGTGAAGATTCGGGATACTGTTACTAATCCATTTATTGCCACCTCTGCCAGAGACATGAAGATTCAGGGCAATCAGAACATCGATATCTTTGTTCTTAATAACCCCTTAACTCAGATATTGAGTGGCAGAAACTTAGGTTTAGTCAGCGATGGTGAAATTTCTGGCGATGCTCATTTTTCAAGTGCTGGTAATCTTTCCTTTAGCACGACAATGGGAGGATATGCCAACTTCATTAGTAAGTATGATCCAATCATTTATGCTAATGGTGATGTGACATTTGGAAACTATAGTGGTGCATCCCTCAAGATAGAAGCAACAGGGAGCATTCAAGGTGGGGATATTACCATTACATCTCCTGACACTTCTGGAGCAATTCCAGTAAACGATCCAGATTTTACAGCGTTAACAACTCTTCCGTCTGTGATTTTGAGAGCAGGTGTTGCTTCTGTCTCCAATAATATTCCCCAAACTACAGGAGGTACAACTTTCTCTTCCTCTAATTTAGGGAATCCAGTAGGAAAAATTACAGTTGGAAATGTAGATACATCATCATATACAGCAAACGGTGGTTTGATTGAATTTACTGCGACTAATGACATTACCGCAAATAGCCTTAGCTCATATTCTTCTTCCGCAAATGCTGGAAATATTAAGCTCACAAGTACTAATGGCAAGATTACAGTCAATAATTCCATTAATGCAAGTACAGGATATAACGCTAGTCAGGGAGGTGAAGTCAACTTAAATGCTGATGGCGATATCATCACCAATGGCATCAGATCTGACGGTGGTACGGGTGGAAAGAGTGGAGATATTAGGCTAGAAAGCACTACAGGCACGATAAACATTAATGGCACGATCAATTCTAGTAATTATGCGACTGATGTAGATACTCGTGGCGGCGATATTAGTATTTTTGCTTGGGGTGGAGCGATTAATATTGGAAATAATGTTAGTTTGAATGCAAAATCGGTAGGTAGTAATATTGCAGGTAACATTACACTTAATGCTCAAGGAGATATTAACTTTGGGCTTTCTTCTGAAGTACTTTCCCAAAGTAACAACAGTACTTCTACTAACACTTTTGCTTTTAGTGCTGTAAGATTAACATCAGTTGATGGTTCGATAACTTTAGACAAGGCAAAAATAAGCGCTGAAAATCTTCATGCTGATAGGGATTCAGGTGATGTTTTTATTGAAGCGGGCAAAAATGTTGTTATAAAAAATGGTAGCACAGTTGTTAGTAATGGAAATTATGGAAGAATTTTTATTACTGGTGGTACATCTGTTGCTAACTCTTTAGTAGAAGTTCTAGATTCTACCCTCACTACTGCAAATCCATTTACC
The DNA here is from genome assembly GCA_963703315.1 of uncultured cyanobacterium. Lineage (GTDB taxonomy): Bacteria > Cyanobacteriota > Cyanobacteriia > Pseudanabaenales > Pseudanabaenaceae > Pseudanabaena. Next base: position 2,495,127 of record OY969811.1, read on the forward strand.
ACTAATAAAAACACAATTAAAATTGAATTTGGATCTGCCTCATCAAACAATGGAACTATTAATCTTAAAAATTCGACATTAACTTCTCTGATTTCTGGGAACGCAATTCGAGCTTTACCTTCTTCTGGTGAAATTATTATTTCTGGCAACCTTATTAATATAGATAATAGCCAGATTATTTTTGATACAGAGTCTGCGGGCAATGCTGGCACAATTGAGATTAAAAGCTCAAACAACAATGATATTAATATTACTAATAATAGCCTTGTTTCCTCTACTTCAAGTAGTTTAGGGAATTCTGGGAATATTATATTAAATGCTAACAAATTAACTCTCGATAACTCTACTCTATCTACATCTACTTCAGGTAGTGGAATCGGTGGCAGCATTACGATTACTGCACCTCAGTCTGTGACAATCAGTAGTAATGGAAAGATTACTGCTGAGACATCTGGAAGTGCTAATGGTGGTGCGATTGAACTTAATACTCAAGTACTCAACCTTCAAAATGGCTCTCAAATATCTGCTTCTACAGACTCTACAAATAGTAGTGTTTTGGGAGGGAATGTATTAGTCAACGCTTCAACTTTGACGCTGACTCAAGGAAGTAGCATTAAAGCAGATACCTCGTCTGCTGCACAAGGCGGAAGTTTAACTTTTAATCCTTACAATAGTGACCAAACACTAATATTTACTTTTGCTGATGATTCACTAATATCCACATCTTCTACATTGGTTGCAACTGGGAAAGGAGGTGACATTAAAGTTACAGCGCCACAATCAATAACATTAAATGGTAATGGCGCGATCGCTGCGGAGACATCTGGAAGTGGTAATGGCGGCAAGATTGAAATTAATACTCAAGTACTCACACTAGACAATAGTGCAGTATCTGCTTCTACAACTGGAAGTGGAGTTGGTGGGAGCATTACGATTACAGCACCTCAATCTATGACAATAAGTAATTATGGGGAAATAGCTGCTGATACAAGTTCTGCTGTTGCTTTAGGAATTGGTGGCAATGTGAAGGTAGATACTGCTAGCTTGACATTAACTGGTGACAGTACCCTAACTACTAGCACAACAGGAGCAGCAGTAGGAGGAGCAATGACAATTAAGACAAATACTCTAACAGTTGAGGGTGGTAGTAATATCTCTGCAAGAACTGGAGAAACCAATCCAAATGCAACTGGAAAAGGGGGGGATATTTCAATTCAACCTTATAGTGGAGATTTACTGAATGTAGTAGCCAATAATTCTGAAGCAATCTCCGTTTCTTCCTTTGGTGATGGATTAGGAGGTGTTTTAAGTTTTAGCGCACCAACGGTTACATTTAACGGTTCTGGCGACATTACTGCTGATGCGAGAGGAACTCAAACAGGGGGAAGTATCGTTATTTCTGCTAATACATTAGCTATAAATACAAATTTCTATGCTGAAGCTTTTCAAGGTAGTGGTAATGGGGGAGATTTCACGATCCAGTCATATGATGGTCAAAACTTAGATGTTACACTTAATAGCCTATTATCTGTTTCTTCACATACTTCAGGTATTGCAGGAATATTAAAAATTGTTGCTCCACAGACAATCGTAATTCAAGGAAATGGAAGCTTAAAAGCTAGTGCATCTAGTAGTGGTAATGCTGGAAATATTTTCTTGTCTGCGCTCAATTCTATTTCTATACAAGGTATTGACATTGATTCTGGTACTGTTTCAAATAGTGGGCTAGGTGGCAACATCACAATTAACACTCAACAACTTAATCTTACCAACAGTGCGAAGTTATCTGCTTCTACAAATTCTCTAGATGCTGCTGCTGTAGGTGGTTCTGTATTTGTGAATGCGGCGATCGCAAATCTGCAAGGTGGCAGCCAAATTTTAGCTCAAACATTTGGAGTTGCCAAAGCTGGCAGCATGATTTTTAAGCCTTATAGTAACGGACAAACAGTACTAATTACCTTTGCTGATAATTCTCAAATTTCTACGTCTTCTAAGTTAGGTGCAACTGGTCAAGGTGGCGATATTAGCATTACTGCGCCTCAATCTATAACCATAAGTGGTAATGGCAAGATGACGGCGGAAACAGAAGGCAGTGGTAATAGTGGCAAGATTTTATTTGAGGCTCCTACTTTAACAATTACTGGCGAGGCAGAGGTATCAGCCGCAACTAAAGGCTCGGGAGCAGGAGGTAGTATTACCATCAATGCTCCTACCGCAGTGAACTTGATCCAAGTAAATGGAGTCTCACCAGTACTCTCTGTAGAAACTAGTAATGCAGGTAAAGCAGGTAATATTGTTATTAATACGTCTATTCTCAATCTCTCGGATCAGGCGAGAATAACGGCTACTGCCACCAGCACTTCTACCAATACAGATGGTGGTGGTAGCATCACGCTCAATGCCTCAACTATGAACCTATTTGGCACAGTTGGTGTGTTTGCTGAAACTCAAGGAGATGCTCCCGCAGGAAGTCTCAAGCTAAATCCCTATCTCAACGATCCCAATCTACAAATAAATCTTACTTCTGGTTCTCAAATCTCAGCATCAACATCAGGAAAAGGGAATGGTGGTGATATCCTGCTCACTGCACCTAATTCCATCACATTATCAGGACAGGGAACTATATCTGTAGAAGCCAAACAAGGTAGTAGTGGGAATGCAGGAAATATTAGTTTTATTACACCCAACCTCTTTCTCACAAATGGTGTCACGGTTTCCGCATCAACGGCTGGTACTGGCAAAGCAGGAGACATTTTTGTAAAGGTCAATAACTTAGCCATGTCCAATGGTGCAAGCATTAAAACCATCACATCTAGTTTTGGAGACTCAGGCAAAATTGACGTAAATGTGGCAAATAACTTTCTGCTTACAGATTTGGCTACAGGTTTATTTGCTAATACAGAATTAAATTCTTCGGGAAAAGGTGGTGATATTACGATCAAAGTGCCAACTTTGACTATTACTGGAGGCGCACAAATTTCTGCTGCAACTGATGGAGCAGGAGCAGGAGGAAGTATAACGATCAATGCACCTACTTTTGTAGAGTTAATTCGGATGCTAGATTCTTCGCCAGTACTTTCAGTCCAAACTAGCAATGCAGGTAAAGCAGGCAATATAGTTATTAATACTCCTATGCTTACGCTCTCAGATCAAGCAAGAATCACTGCTACTGCTACTGCCACTGCTACTAATAAAGATGGTGGTGGTAGTATTACGTTGAATGCTTCTAAAATGAACTTGGCAGGCATAGTCGGTGTCTTTGCCGAAACTCAGGGATTAGCTCCCGCAGGGAGTCTCAAGCTCAATCCTTACCTCAACGATCCTAATCTGTTAGTTACTCTCACGACAGGTTCTCAAATCTCAGCATCCACATCAGGACAGGGTAATGGAGGAGATTTAATTCTCACAGCTCCTAATTCCATCACGTTATCTGGTAAAGGAACCCTATCTGTCGAAACTAAACAGGGTAGTAGTGGGAATGCAGGTAGCATCAAATTTACCACAGGAGATCTTCTTCTCACCGATGGTGTAACAGTTTCTGCTTCGACGGCTGGTACAGGCAAAGCAGGAGATATATCGGTGAAGGTCAATAACTTCACTCTCTCCAATGGTGCAAGTATTCAAACTAAGACTTCTAGCTCTGGTGATTCAGGGAAAATTGAAGTAATCGTAGGAAACAATCTGATCCTTGTGGGGGATGGTACTGGCTTATTTGCGGATACGACTCCTGATTCCACAGGTAAGGGTGGGAGTATTTTTGTTGATCCGCCTCTTGTCAGTATTACTAATGGTGCAGGGATTTCTGTTAACAGTTTAGGCAAAGGAAATGGCGGTAACATTGATATCTTTGCAGAGAACTTCATCTTTGCTAACAATGCTTTTCTTCGTGCCAATACTGCTAGTGGTGAGGGTGGCAACATTAATCTTCAGATTGCTAATAGCTTCTTCCCACGTAATAACAGCAGCATTACTGCCACAGCCGCAGGGACGGGTAACGGTGGTAACATCACGCTCTCAGGAATGTTCTTTATTTCTTACCCTTCTGAAAACAACGACATCTTTGCTAATGCCTTTTTGGGCAGAGGTGGAAATATTAACATTACTACACAGGGAATCTTTGGATTACAATTTCGTCCCCGTTTGACTCCTTTAAGTGATATTACCGCAAGTTCAGACTTCGGGGTAAATGGAACGGTTAATATTAATACCCCGGGGGTTGACCCTAGCAAAGGATTAACTAATTTACCAGTAGATATTGGTGATGCGAGTAAACTTGTCTCTCAGAAATGTTTAGCCGATCGCCAAGGTAGTGCATTTGTAATCACAGGTCGTGGGGGGATTCCTGCTAGTCCAGTGGATGTAATTAGTGGTAATAACTTACAAGAAAATGTGGGTACAACAACTAATCAAGTCGCAAGTAAAACTACCCAATCTGTCAATCAACAGGCTAATCGCGATCGCTTGCCCGATCGCATTGTTGAGGCGCAAGGCTGGACAATTAGCCCACAGGGTGAAGTGGCTCTTGTGGCAGAAGTTGCCCAACCTGTACCTGCGCCTACTTGGGCGAAACAACTACGATGTCTTTGATATTAGGAAAGGCTATGCGAGGTTCAGCCTTTCACAGGTTTATTAAATAAAGGAAATAGGCAGATGAAGCGATCGCTAAGTAATGTTCAAATTAGTATTCAAAAAACACGAAAATATAACCTCAAAATATCTTTTCGGTTTTTACGAACTGTCAGTCTTTGTCTGCTGTTTCTCTTGACTGCATTAGTTCAGCCTCTAATCGTATTGGCAATTAATCCATCACCAAATCATTCTATTTCTCAAGCAAATTTAGAAACACCAAATAGCTTATTAAATCGAGGTAAATCGCTTTATCAATTAGGACAATGGCAAGAGGCGATTCAAGCTTGGGAGCAAGCAACTAAGCTCTATCAGCAGCAAAATAATATGCTGGATTTAGCGATTACCTTAAGCAATCTCTCCCTAGCTCATCAAAAATTAGGACATTGGCAAGATGCGGAACGAGTGATTGTCCAAAGTTTGCAAATTTCCCGATCGCTAGAGATTAATGCGGATAGCCGAAAAGTAATTGCTCAGGCTCTAGATACTCAGGGAAATTTATATTTAAATCTAGGCAAAATCGAAGAGGCGATCGCGGTCTGGCAAGAAGCCGCAATTATCCATGCTCAACTCGGTAATCTCGATCTTCAAATCCGTAATGTTCTCAATCAAGCCCATGCCCTAAAAATGCAAGGGTTTTATCGCCGATCGCTACAAACTTTAGAATCCGTTCAAGCCTTATTGCCAAAGATATCGGACAATCTCCTCACAGCGATCGCACTACATAATTACGGTGATATGTTGACTACTGTTGGGGAATTTAAAAGCGCCCGTTCTCCTTTAGAGAAGAGTTTAAAGATCCTTGAACGCATTGATAACAATGAGCAGAAGAGTATCGTGCTATTGCGGCTTGGTAATCTAGAACGACTTGAGGGTAACACCGACAAAGCCCAAGAGTTCTATCGCAATGCATCACAAGGGCGATCGCTGACTAGTTTACAAGCTAAACTCAATCTATTTAGTTTGTTGATCGAATCTAGCGAATTGGAAAAAGCTTTAAAACTGCGATCGCAAATTAGCCCATTATTATCTAATCTTGACAATAGTTCTAATCTTGACAATAGTTCTAATCTTGACAATAGTATTGATGCCATCTTTGCACGTATTAATTATGGAGAGAGTTTACTCAGATTCACAAAATTAGCACCTGCACCTCAAAATAGTGCATTACTATCAGAAGCTGCCAAAGTCCTCGCAGGTTCCATTCAGCAAGCCAAAGTCATCAATGATAGTCGTACGCTTGCCTATGCGATCGGCAGTTTAGGCAGTGCTTATGAACAGAGCAACCAAATCGATGAAGCCCAAAACCTGACGCAACAAGCCCTTGCGATCGCCCAAAGCATCAATGCAACTGATATCGCCTATCGTTGGCAGTGGCAACTGGGAAGACTGCTCAAAACTAAAGGTGATACTAAGGGGGCAATCCTTGCCTATACCGAAGCCGTTAATGGCTTGCGTCAGTTGCGTAGCGATCTGGTATTTGTGAATCCTAACGTGCAGTTCTCATTTCGTGAAACCGTTGAGCCTGTCTATCGCCAACTCGTAGGTTTATTACTGCAAGATACCACTCCAGACGATAAACAAAAAAACTTAACTAAAGCTCAAGAGGCGATCGAATCGCTACAACTGGCTGAATTAGTTAACTTCTTTCGCTCTGACTGTCTAAATGCCGTTCAAGTTGACATTAACCAAGTTGATCGTACTGCTGCCGTTATTTATCCGATCATTCTTGAAGATCGTTTAGAAGTAATTCTTAGTTTACCCAATCAGCCACTTCGCCATTATGCTAGCAAGGTTACATCAGAACAAATTGATGAGGAAGTGCTTGATTTACGAGTTAATCTGCGCGATCCCTCTTCACAGGACTATATCGCCAATGCTCAAAATATTTATGATTGGTTGATTCGCCCTGCTGCTAGTGCGATCGCCCAAAGTCAGATCAAAACCATCGTATTTGTCTTAGATGGGTCTTTAAGAAATATTCCTATGTCGGTTTTGCATGATGGGAAGAATTTTTTGATTGAGAACTATAGTATTGCTCTCACTCCGAGTCTTCAACTTCTTGACCCTAAACCGATCGCTAAACAAAAAATCACAGCTTTAATTGGTGGACTGACCGAAGCAAGACAAGGGTTTTCGGCTTTACCTAATGTCAAAAGTGAGTTACAGGAAATTAACAAACAAGTGCCTTTAAGTTCTATCTTTCTAGATGCCAATTTTACGAAGCAAAATCTAGCTGAAAGAATGATATCACTGCCATTTCCGATTATTCATCTTGCTACTCACGGTAACTTTAGTTCTGAAGCTGAAAATACTTATTTACTTACTTACGATGGCAAGTTAACCATTGACAATCTTTATCAGTTATTACGTTCCAAAAAACGCAGTGATAGCGAACCCGTTGAGTTATTAATTTTGAGTGCTTGTCAAACGGCTGTAGGAGATAAGCGTGCGGCGCTGGGCTTAGCAGGAATGGCAGTCAGAGCAGGAGCTAGAAGTACGATCGCCTCACTCTGGTCGGTTGATGATGCCGCGACTTCTAAGTTTATGATTTCTCTCTATCAAAATCTATCTTCAGCTAATCTCACTAAAGCTGAGTCCTTAAGAATAGCTCAAAAAACCTTGCTTAACAATTCACAATACAATCATCCCTATTTTTGGTCGCCCTTTGTACTTTTGGGTAACTGGCTATAGCGTTTCACCGTCTTGTTAGACACAAAACCAAAGAAGCACTTGCATTGTTATATAGCTGTAGTCAGTAAAACCAAAACCCAAAAATATAGCTGCGGCGCATCGCGCCGCAGCTATATTTTTGGGTTTTATGGCTATACTTGCCAATCTCCGACAAATAACGCTTGGTGCTACTCCTCAGAAAAAGTTACACTTTGTTCAGGACTGCATATAAATCTCAATACCTACAATCAAGTTTGCCCCCATGCCCAACCGTCTCGCTCAATCGCAAAGTCTCTATCTTCGTAAACACGCTGATAACCCGATCGATTGGTATCCTTGGGGTAACGAAGCTATAGAAAAGGCAAGAGCCGAAAATAAGCCGATCTTTTTGTCCATTGGTTACTCTAGTTGCCATTGGTGTACGGTGATGGAGCATGAGGCTTTTTCGGATACAGTGATTGCGGACTATATGAGCGATCGCTTTGTGGCAATTAAAGTTGATCGCGAGGAGCGCCCCGATCTCGATAGCATTTATATGCAAGCTGTACAAATCATGGGTGAAACTGGTGGCTGGCCTCTAAATTTGTTTCTGGCTCCTGATGATTTAGTTCCCTTTTATGGTGGGACATACTTTCCGATTGAGCCGCGCTATGGCAGACCGGGATTTTTGCGCGTGCTGCAATCAATTTGTGATATTTACTATGAACGCAATCAAGATATTCAAGACTATAAAGAACAAATTGTCCGAAATCTACACCAAGTAAATAAGCTCATTCCTGTGCCAATTATTAGTGATGAGGTTTTAGCTAATGGCATTGCCAAATGCGCCGAAGTCGTCACTAATCGCGATTATGGAACCTGTTTTCCGATGATTCCCTATGCTAATTTCTTGTTAAGAGCAAGTCGTTTTGAGGTTATCAATGCGGAATCTGGCGAAACTATTCACACAAACATTCTCAAGGATAAAGCTCAACAACGAGGTCTAGATTTAGCTCTGGGTGGGATTTTTGACCATGTAGCAGGTGGATGGCATCGCTACACCATTGATCATACTTGGACAGTTCCACATTTTGAGAAGATGCTCTACGACAATGGTTTGATTATGGAATATCTCGCTAATCTCTGGCTATCGGGATTAGAAGAACCTGCGATCGCTAGATCTTGTGAACTCACCGCCACTTGGCTCCAGCGCGAAATGCTCGCCGAAGAAGGCTGCTTTTATGCTTCTCAAGATGCTGATAGTGAAGGAAGAGAAGGTAAATTTTGGGTATGGAGTTTTACAGAACTAAAGAAAATTTTTAGTGCTAGTGAACTTGACCTATTAACTCAAGAATTTACAATTTCCGTAAATGGTAATTTTGAAGAATCTAATGTCTTACAACGTAAAAAACGTGGTGAATTGTCGCCAGAAATAGAAGCAAGTCTGACCAAACTATTTCGTCGTCGCTATGGAGAATATTCTCGTCCTACCGATGCTTTCCCTGTAGCGCGTAGTCAAGATGATATTCGCGAAATTAATTGGGAAGGTCGTGTGCCGCCTGTGACTGATACGAAAGCGATCACGGCTTGGAATGCGCTGATGATTTCGGGTTTAGCGAATGCTTACCGTGCTTTTCAAAAGCCTATCTATAAACAACTTGCCGTCAATGCGGCAAAGTTCATTCTCGAAAATCAATGGATTGAAGGAAGTTTGCAACGGATTAATTATGAAGGACAAGCAGCAGTTGCGGCGCAGTCAGAGGATTATGCTTTTTTGATTAAGGCTTTGCTTGATCTACATCAAGCTATTCCTGAAGATGCGGATTTCTATCTGCAACAGGCGATCTCCATCCAAGCAGAATTTGATCGTGACTTTTGGGATGCCCTCTCTGGCGGCTATTTCAACACTACCAGCGAATCTAGTCAGCATTTACTCCTGCGAGAGCGCAACTATCAAGATAATGCAACCCCTTCACCCAATGGCATTGCGATCGCCAATTTAGTCCGTTTTGCTAGCCTTACCGAAAAGTTGGAATATCTAGATCGTGCAGAACTAGCATTAAAAAGATTTGGTCTGGTGATTGCTAATAGTCCTGTGGCTTGTCCCAGTCTGTTAGCGGCTTTTGACTGGTTCCGCAATCATACGCTGGTGCGGACTAATCCTGCTCAATATGCCTATCTCAATCGTCAATATCTACCCTCAGTCATGCTCCGCATCGATCGCCATTTACCTAATCCTGAAGCGATCGCAATGGTTTGTCAGGGCTTTGCTTGTCTAGAACCTGCCACGAGTCAGGAAGTATGTGATCAACAGTTATTACGGAGTACGACTAGAGTGCGCTAGTTTTAGAACTTCGCTGGTTCACCCATGATATAGGTTGCCGCGATCGCCCGATCATCGCCCATGATCATTGTCGCAAAGAGTTGATCAGATATTTCGGTAATAGTTGGCGCTACAGTCTGATTGACCGATTGATTTCTCAAAGCCAAGATGGGAGTCGATCGCAGATTTAACACTACAAAATCTGCCTCTTTGCCAATCTCAAAGTTACCTAGTTTATCATCAAGAGATAAGGCGATCGCTCCACCCAACGTGGCAAGAAATAAAGCTTGAAATGCGGAAAGTTTTTGTGATCGCAACTGAGCAACTTGGTAAGCCGCACTCGCAGTGCGGAGAATCGAGAAACTTGTACCTGCGCCCACATCAGTTCCTAATCCAACTTTGACGGGAGTTTCTAAAGATTTGGCTTTTTCTAATTTGAATAGTCCGCTCCCTAAAAACAAATTAGAAGTCGGACAAAAGGCGATCGCTGATTTTGCTGCGGATAATCTGGCAAATTCGCGATCCGTAAGCTGCACACCATGCGCGAAGATCGACTTTGAGCCAACTAGCCCTGCGCGATCGTAGACATCAAGATAGCCTTCACTTTCGGGAAAGAACTCGGCGACAGTGGCAACTTCTTTGACATTTTCCGAAAGATGGGTATGTAAGTATACATCAGGAAATTCGGCTAAAAGCTTACCTGCATTGCTCAACTGTGCTGCTGTTGAGGTAATCGCAAAGCGTGGTGTTACTGCATAAAGCAAGCGATCGCGTTTGTGCCATTTCTCAATTAACTGCTTTGTTTCGGTATAAGAAGATGTCGCTGTATCTAACAAAAATTCGGGAGCATGACGATCCATCATCACCTTACCCGCAATCATCCGTAAATTCCGACGCTGAGCCTCTTCAAAAAATGCATCCGTTGATTGCGGAAACACCGATGTAAATACTAAGGCGGTAGTGGTTCCATTGCGTAATAATTCATCCAGAAAAAGTGAGGCAATTTCCAGAGCATAGTTGCGATCGGCAAACTTCCTTTCCGTCGGAAATGTATAGATACTCAGCCATTCCAATAACTGCTCACCATAGGAAGCAATCATTTCTGTCTGTGGAAAATGAATATGCGTATCGATAAACCCTGAGACAATCAAGCGATCGCGATAATCAGTAACAGGAAGATCCGCATACTGAGACTTTAACTCTTCATAATTGCCTAAATCCTTGACCTTGCCATGCTCGACCACCAGTAATCCATCAGGAAAGTAGCGCATACAATCAGCTTCAGGTACATAAAAAGGATCAGCGATCGCATCTAGAAAACTGGCTCGAAATCCCTTTATGTCTGAGTTCTGCATGATTTGGGGAAAGTTAGCTTGCGTAATGGCTAGACTATTGTTTGCATTGTTTCGCCTTTGTCATAGTCACAAAAATTACAATAAAACCCATTCATAAAGTGGCAGCACTTCGCGCCGCAACTCTATGAATGGGTTTCTGGCGATCGCTATATTTTGCTGAAAACTTAATGGGCAAAAACATCGGCATAGCCCAGTAAATCTAAGTACACAACCGTAGGAATATGAGCAAAGCAAGCCTTTGCCAAATCGTAGCGGTTTTCACGAACTAACATATCGATCAGCTTGCGATAGACAGGTAAAAGATAGCGCACATCATTGGCGGCATACTTTAGTTGTTCTTCCGATAGAAGTTGGATATTGCCCCAGTCTGAACATTGGGAGGTTTTATCGAGGTCAACTTTTTCCAGTTCGCGGACTAGCTCTTTTAAACCATGTTTATCGGTATATGTCCTAGCCAACTTGCTCGCAATTTTGGTGCAGAAAATTGGATGGGTGGCAATGCTAAGATGTGCCTCCAGCATCGCTACGTCAAAACGAGCAAAGTGAAAAACTTTTGTGACATCGGGGGCTTCAAATAAATACTTAAGGTTGGGTGCTTCTTTGATTCCTTGAGCGATTCTTACCAAACTTACATAATCGTCGTCGTTACTGATTTGGATTAAACACAAGCGATCGCGCCGAGGGATCAACCCCATTGTTTCTGTATCAACGGCGATCGCTTTGCAACCGAGATACTCTTGAAGAGTTTCAAAATCAATATCGTTATCAAATATTTTAAAAGCTGGCATTTTAATTCTTAGGTGAGCTTCAGCACTAGTTATACAGCTTTTATGCAGCTTATTTGTCAAATTGAGTAGACTTTAGCCAAATTAAAATTATAACTACCTCGGCACAATTAAAAACCAGATTTAAAACCTGTGGCGTACACTGCGCGTGTGCCACAGGTTTTAGGATTTTATATTTAATTAAGCCTACTTACTTAACCTAAAAGCCACAATGGTTATATATGGAGAGATTCTAAGGATTTTCAATTTTAAATAATCTTTATAAACAGATCCATTTACAATTCTTACAATTAAGTATTTAGTATTATCCCCTTTACTTTACAGAGACTATATAATACAACTAAACATAATGAAATTTTGAGCCTGCCTAGTCCTTGAGGAAAACCTCAAAAATACTATTGAGAATAGTAATGGCAAATCATAAATTGACATTGCTGATCAAGCAAATAGGATTGCTATATATCTCAAAATATTAGTAAGTTTCTATGTAGATATAGCCTTCTCAAATCATTTGTAGATTTTTAGGCTTAGGACACTCTTCCATAAGCCATTTGGGATTGCTATAGCCATTTAAATAGATACCCGCCTAGAAAAAATTTTCTGAAACATTAGGACAAATTTTAAAGTCAACTGTAAAGTAAATTTTTTGTCGATTAGGATAATCAAATCAATCTGATACTTAAGATTTTTTTAATATTGCTCAGGAAAGTATTGACATGGCTCAGTTTGATCAACACCACCAATCTGAAAGGTTTTCCGAACAAATTACAGACATAACCGTAGGTAGTCTTGATAAAGCTCAGCAACATATTTACAATTTCTTTTTAGGAATCATTAAACATTATCAAGCTGAAGATATTTTAAATCAATTTGATAGACTGTTTATTAAATATGAAGAAGTTGATAATACTAAAGCTTACTATGCTTTAGGTGAAATCCTATTTCATGATAAAGAAGAAGAATTTAAATATACTCTACTACGTTGCTGCTATATCCTCAATAATAATTGGGCAATTAATGGCAATATCAAAGCTTGCCAACAATTAGTTGACCTTTTTTTGTCAAATTCTATTGGTCTACCAACACGAATTTATAAACTTAAAAGGTTACGAAAATGGTTGCAAAACTTTGTTAGTTCTGAAGAATACAACACTCTGCGATCGCTCTCAGGCAGACCAGGAGTAAATAAAAATTATCATAATTGGTCGGAGAGATTTTCTTCATACTTGTTGATCTCAGAATACTCTGATCTCAGCAAACCCGCAGAGCAACGTCAATATGCAGAAACCTTATATCGCAGAATCAAAAAACAATTTAAGTTTAATCTGGCAATGTATACGGCTCGGATTGATTCAAAATCAGGGGCTAATCCGCAACACCAAAATCCTACTACTCTAGGTGATGGCGTACTAATTTTAATTAAGCGAGTATTGAATAAGCAGGGCAATGATGGCTATCGACAAGCAGCTAAAAGTCTCTACGACCAAATCAAAAATTTCACCTTCTCCGAATTTAAAGATAGTTTATTGACATATTTAGGCATATCTCAAGACAATTTAGAAATTTCTGAAGTCTTAAGTGTAACAGTTGTCCAGAAATTAAAGCACTTTCAAGAACATCAAGATGATCATGAAATGACGGTGAGTTTGCTGCACGTAACTTGTAATCGCGTCTTATATTATCTGCTATTAAATGAGCGCCGTAAGCCTTCAGAGTTTTTACAACTATCATTAGAGTGTAACAATCTTCTAAATCTGGTAATTCTATTATTAAAAATTGTCCTACTTTCTTCTAATGGTAGATTTTATTTGGAAGGTTATATTGCCGAATTAATCAAATTTTATAGCGCTTACGAAGAGACAGAATGTCGTACTTTTATTAATTTTTTGGATATTCTCAATGTTACATTGGCAATTTTTGATGAGGATACACACTATAGTTTAATTAAAATGAAGAATTTAACAGATACTATGCCTGATGTAAATTTAGAAAATTATCGAGTTTTTTCCCAGTCTAGGAAATTTGGAGATTTAGTTAGCAATCCATTTACTCAACAAGATACTACAAAGACTCTAAATCCATCTGCCCAAGAAGATACTACTAAGAATTTAAATCCATCTGTACAACAAGACACGACCAAGACTCTAAATATAGCTATTTCCTAAAAGAGAGTAGTGTCGCTTTGCGCCTTAACAAACAGATTTTGTATGGTGCAAAGCGCCGCGCCACAAAAAATCTGTTTTTTTATTCTAGAGATGCGATCCATTCAAAAATGCGATTCCATGCCCACCATCGATCGCGATCGCCATAGTGGTTTTGACATTTCTTACTGCTGATATAACCCACATGACCACCGTACTGAGTAACGATCAGTTTAATCGCAGGGTTGTCTTGAGCAATTTTTTCTAAATCAGGGATAATCGTTGGATCAAACATGGGATCATCCGCAGCATAAAGAATAAAAGTGGGCTTTTGGAGATGGGGCATGAAATATAGCGGACAACTAGCATCGTAATAGTCTTCCACCGAGTCAAAGCCTAATTTCGCGATCGTTAATTCATTATCAAATCCCCAAATACTGTTAGCTCGCTCGACGGCATCACGATCAATTGCTTCAGGATGATTTTTTGCCATGCCTCGACCTAATTTCTTCAGTTCACGAGCGATCGCTTTTTCGAGAAATCGCCCCAGTTCATCTTTGACTAAATAAGTAAGCGATCGATTGGAGTCAACACTCGGACAAATCACGGCTCCACCACCAATATCCGCCGCCGTAATTTCTAAATCACTGCCCCAAGAGGCGATCGTTTCTCCTGCCTTGATCCCCCATAATGCCAATTGACCACCAAGTGAATATCCCATTAACCAAAAAGGACTAGGACATCCTAATTGTTTGGCAGTGTTCGCAATCCGAATAAAATCTTCACCTTCATACAGTCCATCGGAAGTCAGATTTGGTGATAATTCGGCGGTTTTACCATGCGCTCGCCAATCAAATAAAACGACGGCATAGCCTTTGTCAAACGCCTTGCGCCCAAGAATTTTTAGGAACCATTGATTATCTAGATCTCCAGTAATGCCATAGGTGGCGACGATGGTTCCCTTCGCATTTGCAGGAATTGCGTATTTGCCAAAAATAGGTACACCATTTGCACCTGTAAAAATATGCTCTTGATAAATAGGCTCTGGTTCAATTGTGAAATTCTCCCACTTACGACTTACACGCAAAGCCGTATAGAGGGTCATTAGCAAACCATTTGTGAGATGCCAAGGGGGAAGATAGAGCATATATAAAAGGATTTAATAAAGAAGAGATTTTTAGTGGTGCAGCTTTGCCGCGCCACTAAAAATCTCTTCTTTATTTTACTGTGCGTCCCTTAGTCCTATAAAAATCAATAAGAGGAAGTGCAAAGTACTTCCTCTTATTGATGGATCTGATTTACGGAGAGAGAGGGATTCGAACCCTCGTTAAAGTTTCCCCTAAACAGCATTTCCAGTGCTGCGCCTTCAACCACTCGGCCATCTCTCCTCGCTTAACTCCACAAAAAACTCTTCCGAATTTAGCTGTTTTGTGTCGCGGTATTTAATCATAGCAAAGGGTGACACATCTGCAAAAGTTTTTCAAATTAAGAGTTCAAAATGGCTACGCCATTTTGAACTCTTAAACTACACTGCGTGTTGACGATACCAAGCGATCGTCTGGTTTAACCCTTGTCGAAAATCTACCTGTGCGGTGAACCCAAAAGCTTGTTTAGCTCGCTCAACGTCAAGACAACGACGAGGCTGACCATTGGGCTTGTCGGTTTCCCAAACAATTTCACCCTCGTAACCCATTAATTCAGCAATTAAATGGATTAAGTCTTTGATCGAAATCTCCGAACCTGTACCAATATTTACTGGTTCAGATTCGTTGTAGTTTGCAGCCGCAAGGACAATGCCCCTTGCAGCATCTTCAGAATAGAGAAATTCTCTAGTTGGTGTACCATCGCCCCATACAGAAATAGTGCGATCGCCCCTTTGCTGCGCCTCATAAACCTTACGAATCAAAGCAGGAATTACATGGGAACTACGAGGATCAAAATTATCATCAGGTCCATATAGGTTCACGGGCAGAAGATAAATGCCATTAAAACCATATTGCTGTCGATAGGATTGCAACTGCACTAGCAAAGCTTTTTTGGCAACACCATAAGGAGCATTAGTAACTTCAGGATAACCATTCCACAGATCAGTTTCCTTAAATGGAATCGGGGTAAAGTTAGGATAGGCACAGATTGTACCAAGGCAGACAAATTTCTGGACACCCGCTTTATAGGCAGAATGAATTAACTGCACACCCATCATTAAGTTGTCATAAAACAATTCGGCGGGCTTTTCGCGATTAAGTCCAATGCCACCCACATGAGCCGCAAGGTGAATAATCAGGTTCTGCTCTTGAACGACTTTTTCACAAACAGCTAGCGATCGCAAATCATGATCTTTTGAGCGAGGCACAGTGATTAGCTCTGGGTTAGCACCTGCGGCGACTAATTGCGCGACTACTTGCTTACCTAAAAAGCCTGCCCCGCCAGTTACGAGGATTTTTTGATCCTTAAATTGCTGTGTTGATAGATTCTCTGACATGGAATTTTTTTAATTATCTTAATTGGTTTTACAGTACTTTGCATTGAATTAAAAACAATATTTTTATTAAAACCATTACTTTAGAACATCTTTAATAAAAATACTGTATAGCCATAGCCAAGTAAGTTAGGATATAAAACCCGAAAGAGAGTTGCAGCGCAAAGCGCTGCAACTCTCTTTTGATTTTTGTTTTTTTCCTAACATAAATGGCTACCGCTATAGTTTGTTTGTTTGAAAGCAAAGTGTTGCAAACTACAAGCACTTGCCATCGATTAACATTTTTTCAAATTCGGGAGCAGGCAATGGTGGACTAAAGAAATATCCTTGCATTTGATCACAACCATGCTCTTTTAAAAAATGAATTTGGTCAAGAGTTTCGACACCTTCAGCAACAACTTCTAGCGACAAACTATGGGCAAGATCAATAATTGCTAGAGAAATCGTGGCATCATGGCGATCGGTAGTTACATCTTGAATGAAACAACGATCAATCTTCAGAGTATTCACTGGAAAATGCTTGAGATAGCTGAGAGATGAATAGCCTGTACCAAAGTCATCGATCGCAATCTTTACGCCAATTGCCTGTAATTGAGTCAAAACGCTAATGGTAAATTCTGCGTTTTGCATAATGATACTCTCGGTGAGTTCGAGTTCTAAATGACTTGGCTCGGTAGCCGTTTCTTGTAAAATTCTAGCAATGACTTCAATCAGATTGTTGTCTGGACGAAAATGCTGACCTGATAAATTAACTGCGATAAATCCATAAGTGATGCCTAATCCTCGCCACGATCGCATTTGTTCGCAAACGGACTGAAGAATTAACTCACTTAGTCGCAAAATTAATCCTGTTTGCTCAGCGACGGGAATAAATTTGCTCGGCATAATGATACCGAGATCAGGATGTTGCCATCTAGCTAAGGCTTCTGCACCAACGATTTTACCTGATTGCAAATTGACTAGAGGTTGGTAAAAAACTCTAAATTCGTTACGATCAATGGCTCGATGTAGGCTATTTGCTAAAGCCATATATTCTGAAGATTGCACATTGAGTTCAGAACTGTACAATTTGTAGCTATTTCTGCCATGAGTTTTAGCATAGTACATGGCTAATTCAGCATTTTTTACTAGTCCTTCTGCTTCTTGATGATCATCAGGAAAAATAGTGATACCAATGCTACTAGTAATGAATACCTCATGCCCGTATAAATTGTAAGGGCGACTCAATAAATCCAAGATTTTTTGAGTTTCCATTCTGACACTATTAGTATCGATGACATCAGAAATAATCATGGCAAACTCATCACCTTGAATCCGCGCTACGATGTCACAGGGAGCAGTGTAGCGTCTTAGTCGTTCCGCGATCGCCTTAAATAATTGATCTCCAATATCATTACCAAGAGTGTTATTAATGATATTAAAGTTATCCATATCTAGAAATAACAAAGCTAGGGCTTTTTTATTAATCTTTGCGTGCAGTACGGCTTGGTTTAAGGACTCATGAAAAAGAATGCGATTTGGGAGTTGAGTTAAACCATCGTGGTGTGATAAGTACTCAAACTTTTCACCTACGGCTCTGATTTCATCGTAGTAATGTTCTTTTACGGAGTTATATTTCTGCAATCGTGAAGCGATCGCTCCCAACAGTTCCTCAGAAGTAAACGGCTTAGTGAGGTAATCATCTGCACCTAGTTGCATAGCTTGACGCATATCAACTTTCTCAGTCATTGCCGTCAAAAATATAAATGGAATCATTGAGGTGGTTGGTTCTTGTCTCAACGCCACCAAAGTACCGTAACCATCTAGTTCTGGCATCGCAATGTCACAGATAACTAAATTGGGTAAGTAGGTTTTGGCAATCTGTACACCGACGACTCCATTCTCTGCACCTAGCACATCAAATCCTTCGTAGGAGAGAGTCTCCATAATCTCTTCGCGCAAAGCTTCTACATCTTCGATGACTAGAATTGTCGTCATAATGGCATTTATTTCTCTATCAGGACTCTAGCACTAATACCAAAACTAAAAATGGCTACGCCATTTTTAGTTTTGAAAACCCTTACTAGATTGGGTTTTTAATTCGTAAAAGTATTGTCACATTTTTACGAATTGGTATAGCAAAGCAAGAGTTGGTTAGTACAACCCACATTCCGCTCGTAATGGAGGCCTAAAAATATTTACAACGAGACAATGAGGGTTTCAGCGATTTTCTGGAAAATTAATGATAATGACTCCTATTAGTACGTCATTATTGACAATATTAAGATAGTGTTATTTTTCTGACGAAAGCCCAAAATACTTACTGTATAAGGATTTGTTTTCTAAATATTTTTTTCAGTAAAATAAGAGCGGAATGTGGGGTACAAACTAAAACTCAAGAAGAGAGTTGCGGCGCGGAGCGCCGCAACTCTCCTTCTGGTTTTGTGTCCTAGTCAAAACTTTTTGCTATATATAAGGAATTGCAATGAAATCAAGCATTGATTTTTTGTAACATGGCGAAGCCGCACCACAAAAAATCGGATTCTTTATCCATTTTAACTTTTAGCGTGAGATTGGTAGCTTTACCTTGACGGTTGTCCCCTTATTTTCAACACTGATTAGTTGAATTGTACCGCCAAGAATATCCGTTGAGTTTTTAATAATTGCCATTCCTAATCCTGTTCCTGCAATCATCCCTACGTTGTGAGCGCGATAAAAATGCTCAAAGATTTTCTCTTGATCACTTGGGGGAATACCAATGCCTTGATCTTGAAATTCTAATAAAAGCTTGGGAACGCGATCGCTTGTTTGAGAAATCGTAAAATTGACTTCATTAGCATTGGGAGAATATTTAATTGCATTTGATAACAAATTAGCAATAATTTGCCTAAGAAACTTGACATCAATGGCTATGCGCGATGGCGCATTGATATTTTTAAATATTACTTGATGCTTACCACTTCCTAATAACTTAGCCTGTTCAATTAATTCTAAGCAGAAATTTTCTAAATTAATTTCTTCTAACCGTAATTCAAATCTCCCAGATTCACTTTTACCAATGATTAAAACCTCTTCTAATAGATTAGTCATGGCTTTAACTTCGCGCTGAATTTTATCAATGCGCTCTAGTTTTTTGTCATCTGACATTTTATGTCCATAGTTCCGTAGCAAATCACTTGCAGTTTGAATTGTAGCTAGGGGAGTCCGAAATTCATGGGAAGCTCTGGAAATAAACTGAGATTTTAGCTCGTTGAGTTCTTTCTCTTTAAGTAATGCTCTCTCTAATTGACTAAGACTTTGCTCTAGTTGTTGAGTGCGATCGGCAACTTGTCGTTCGAGATTTTTATTAAGATCTTGTACCCGTTCAAATAATTTAACTTGTTGAATGGCGATCGCAACGTGGTTAGCTAATTGTCTAAGTAGATCAATTTCAAAGCTTTCCCATTGGCGCGGGACAAAACATTGATGGGCAATTAATAAACCCCATAATGTATCACCAAAAGAAATAGCAGCAACGATATTTGCTTTAACTTGAAAACATTGCAAAAGTTCTTTATGGCAAGGACTAATTTCGGCAAGCTCAATATCATTAATACTAGAAATAGCTCGAATTTGATATTGTTGTATATGATCTTGATTGAAACATGAGTCATTAATTGTTTTCCCAAGAATTGATAAAGCTGGATCATTGACTGCTTCAACCACAAATTTGCCAGTCCAATCTTCTTGAAACTGATAAATAACCACACGATCAATTCGTAATAACTCTTGAGCTTCTTTAACGGTAATTGCTAATATTTGATCGAGATTTAGTTCGCGTTGGATTTTAAGTAAAATTGCATTTAATAAGCGTTCACGCTCGCTTTGATAGCGCAGTTGAGTTTCTACTTTCTTGCGATCGGTAATGTCATAATAACTACTCAAATACATCCGCTTGCCCTTGTATGCCATGATTCTGGTAGAAACTAAAACATCTTTAAAAGTGCCATCTTTATGACAGATGCGAGTTTCTACAGTCATTGCTTGACCAGTCTCTTGAAGCTGCTGCAATCTTAAGAGGGCTTTGTCATGTTCAAAAGCATCAGGATACAAAAAATTTGTAAAATCGTGGCTAGCATTTGCTTCCCCAAAAGTATATCCCGTCAGGTTTTCCATGCCAGCATTAAAAATTGCAAAATAGCCTGAATCATCACTAAAAGTAATACCTTCTTTGATGGATGTAAGTACCGTCCGCAACCGCTCTTCACTTTCTAGTAATCTTTGGGTTGACTTTACTTGATCGGTAATATCCGTTTGAATGCCGATGTAGTTAGTAAGTTCGCCATGTTCATTAAAAACGGGTGCAATGTATAAATCATTCCAAAATGGTGTGCCATCTTTGCGATAGTTCAGCAAAACCGCATGACATTCTCGCTTTTCTTGAATTGCTTGTCTTAAGTCTAACAGTCCGATCTGATTGCGATCGCCCCCTTGTAAAAATCGGCAATCACGTCCAATTGACTCCGCCGCACTGTAACCTGTGATCCGCTCAAAGCTAGGATTGACATAAATCATCGGATTATTGGGCTGAGTCGCATCGGTGATCACAATGCCATTAGAGCTAGCCGCGATCGCCCGTTCTCGCAGTTGTAAAGACTCTTCCACTCGCTTGCGTTCAGAAATATCTCGCAACGAAGCAACCACATAGACCATCCGATCATCATCAATTGCTTCAGAAACGCGCATTTCTGCCGAGGTAGTACGACCTCGGTTAATAATGTCAATATCGGTACTTTCCCCTGAAACCATTGGTAGACCGAAGGTTTCACCAACGATATGTTCAGCTTTACATCCAAATAAATTTTCGGCTGATTGATTGACATAGCGCACTACCCCTTCATGATCGACTACCACAAAAGCATCAGAAACTTTGCTGACCAGATGACTGAATTTTTTGTGATCGATTTCCTGTAAATCAGACTGAGAGAGAGCTAGATTTGTAATATCCTGACAAGTCCCAACAATCTGCGGCGAATGATCATCGTTGCTATAGTTTTTTAGAGATAATGAAACTGAAAGTAATCGATTTGTTACCAAGTCAAGTTTTTTTTTAAACTTCACAACTTGGCGAGTTTGGAGGCATTGATAGATGTGATGTTGTAATGAATCGGCAAATTCTAGAGGTAAGCATTCTTTAGGCTGTAAACCAACACAATTGACTGTTTGATCGATGCTCCGTTCACCAAAAACAAGATGTACAAAACTAAGATTGGCGATCGCAAATCTCAGCGTTAATTCTTGATTATTTACATCTATTGGTAAGTTTGGTTCATTTGCCTCAATGTCCAGAACAAATATTCCGCATTGAATGTGATCTAGGATATTTTGCATAGTCGCCAAAGCCTCTATCAAATATCGCAGCTATATTGCTTGAAAAGCTCGCGAGGTAAAAGTTTATGCCCCGATCATTTAAGCTTTCACACCTCAACTATAATGGCGATCGCCATACCCTTACATTAAATTTTTATGAACTTAACTCTCTCGGTTCCTTCCATTGGTTGCGCTAGTTGCATCGAAACTATTACCAAAGCGATTCAATCTGTCGATGCATCGGCAATAGTTACGGGTGACGTTCCTGCCAAATCTTTAGATATCGAAAGTCAATTAACTGAAGTTAAGCTTCGGGAAATAATTGTAACCGCAGGTCATAAACCCGCTTAAAGTAAGGCGTTGCTAAGCAACGCTTTACTTTAAAGATCGCAATACTCGCCCCTAGGTGTATTAAAGTCCCCTGACTTGCCCCCACTTTTATGGATCAATCTTGTGTTTGAGATGATCATCGTCTTTTCGAGGGACTTTGCCATGTCGTAAATGGTGAGAGCTGCGATCGTCGCGGCAGTTAGAGCTTCCATCTCCACTCCAGTCTCAGCTTTAGTTTTGACCTCTGCTTCGATCTGATAACCAGGAATATTTTCATCTAGCATAATCCTGACATCCACATTAGTTAAATTAAGTGGATGACACATAGGTATGAGATTGGCTGTTTGTTTCGCTGCCATAATTCCTGCTAGTCTTGCTGTACCTAAAACATCTCCTTTAGGTAAGTTTCCTGCTTGAATGGCATCCAACGTTGTTGTTTGCATGGATATTTCGCATATAGCGATCGCCCGTCGTACCGTTTGCGGCTTGTGAGTCACATCCACCATCTGAGCCTTACCACTTTGATCCAGATGAGTGAGTGACTGAAGAGTATCCGTATCCATATAAAAAATTACCTGAATTATGACTGAGACTGCGAAGATCGATTTTTATATCAATAGCCTTGAGCAAACCCAAGCGATCGCTATCCAACTTGCCCAACTAGTTCCCGCAGGTACAATTATGCTGCTGGAAGGTAATCTTGGTAGTGGCAAAACCACTTTTATGCAAGCTTTTGGTCATGCTCTTGGCATTAGCACAACGATCACTAGTCCCACATTTACATTGATTGATGAATATACCGAGGGGCAATTGCCCCTATATCATATTGATCTCTATCGCCTAGAGCCATCTCAAGTTCCTAGTTTGCACCTAGAAGAGTATTGGCGAGGTGAAGATTTTCCGCTTGGTATTGTAGCGATCGAATGGGCAAGTAAATTAATAAATATGCCGCCACACTATCTCAAGATCAACCTCTCAGTACCCAGCCCAACATCTCTATTGAGTGAAAAAGATCTCAATCATCATCTAGATGATGAATTTGTAGAAGACTTGCCCAGCGATCGCCTAATTCAACTAATAGCGCAAGGCGCAATCTATATTGAGATTCTTAAGCAACTCCAACGTAAAATGGCGGCTAAATTTGCTTAACTGTTTTTATCTTGATGGTCAGATAAATCTGTTTCACCATGCCCCTTAACTTCATCTTGAAAACCTCGCAACGCTTGTCCAACACTGCGACCAATTTCAGGGATACGCTTAGCCCCAAAAATTGCCACACCCACAAGCGAAATTACAACTAACTCTGGCCAACCAATTCCAAACATTTTTCTTTCATCTCCTCAAATGCATCTGCTATTCTTTTATTCTCTACGCAAATGACAAATAAGCGAATCTAAAAAATAATGGAATCAACCATTACTTGGACACTGGGTAGTAATGATCCTGATGCCGAAGCAAATCTTGCTCGCATCGCTCAATGGTGGGCAGCCCTTGCGAATCAGGAAATCATTTGGCAACAACGTCCCTTAAATGAGAATACAGACCGATCTGCGATCGATTGGAGTAAACAAGCACTCGATGAAACCTTTGTAGTGCAATCTCCTTCACTGCGGGGGATTACCCTCTATTGGTACAAACCTAGCAGTCCAGACGAACGCAATATCACCGTCAACTACCTCCAACTAGATCTCTTTAATCAACAGTTAGACATATTGCCATCGTCAGGCAAAAATTATCAACTTCGCATTACCCTGCCGAAGATTGTCTACCAAAAAATCCAAATCACCGATCCCCAATTTGGTAGCATCCTTCAACCCAATGGCGATGCAGTCATCCTGTTTCGCGATGAAAAGCAGCGTCTAGAAATTCAAGTTGATTTAAGTGCCGTAAACGCCGCACTACTTCAACAAAAGTTATCATCCTCACAGTAAGTACCGTGCATCACAGGCATAGTGAATAATTAGTGGTGCTGGCTTTGCCGCACACCATTAATTATTCACTTTATAAATAACACCTATAAAAAAAAGTTTTGCTTACCCAGAAAGAGAGTGGCGGCGCGGAGCGCCGCCACTCTCTTTCTGGGTTTTAGTTTGTACTAGCTAACTCTTTTTTTTGCTATATTCTTTCAGTGGAAAAGGAGTAGTCTTAGTTAATATTAGTGAAGTACGGAATATCTTAATGAAATCTAACCTATGCTTTGCCCTATGATTTGTGCATATTTGGCAAACAAATTTGACTTGCGGGTAAATCTATGGCACTTCAAGAACTCCCACCTCCAATTAGTCCCCGTCAGCTAGATATTCTTCGTGCAGTTGCCGCAATGGCTTGGGCTGATGGCAAACTGGAACCCGATGAAATACGTCTAATGCTTGATGAATTTGCCGTACTCTTTTCTAAGACTGATGCAGAGCAAAGCTCCCTAAAAACCAGACTTAAAGAATACTTAGGGCAAAATATTCCCTTAGAAGAAGTTGTTCCTAACATCAAAAGTATTGAAGATCGCAAGCTAACCCTAAAACTTGGATATCAAGTCATCCAAGCCAGCCGTCGTAATCCTGATGAGCCACTTGTCAATATTGATGAAGCTGCTGCTTATCAAAGATTAGTCAGGATTTTAGATCTTCCTCCCCAAGTCGTAGCGGATATTGAAGCATCGATTATCCCACCCGACGAATCTCAGCCTAACGGCATAATTAAAGCATTAGCATTTAGACTGCATAAATTACTGAGTATTTAGGAACTGATGTGATTTTCCTAAGTTTTTATGCTTAGAATCAACAATTCTCGTCACAAACTCAGTATAGAGTGATAAATTACAGCGAAGATTTACAATAAAAATTTTAAGGTCTACGAGCAGCTACTATGCGGGATGGAACTGATCTTCAGCAAAAAATTATGTCTGCCCCATTTTTTATGGGGCTGCCTGATGAGGCAGTGATAAGGGCTACTGCCCACATGGTGACGCGCTCTCACCCAGCCGATCAAGTAATTTTGCTAGAAAACGATTGGGGTAATTCGGTTTACTTCATCTTGAGCGGCTGGGCAAAAATTCGTACCTACAATCTTGATGGCAAAGAAATCACCCTCAACATCTTAGGCTTTGGTGAAATGTTTGGCGAAATGGCTCCACTTGATCAAGTACCACGCTCAACCGATGTCATCACCCTTACTCCGACAACTATTGGTAGCCTTCCTGCTTCTGATTTTGTGCATCTGATCGAAACAGAGCCAACCGCAGGAATACATCTAGCAAGGCTCATGGCTAAACGTTTACGTCAAGTTAATCGTCGATTGCGCTTGCGTGAAGCTGATAGTACTTCTCGTGTTGCTGATGTTTTACTCTTCTTGGCAGAAGGTCAAGGAACTAAGGTGAATACTGGATTAGAAATTCCGAATTTACCTCATCGTGAACTTAGTAGTCTGAGTGGTCTGGCTAGGGAAACTGTAACTCGCGTATTAGGTAAGCTAGAACGTAAAAACTTGATTCAGCGTATTCCCGATCGCGATGTGTTGTGCATTCTTAATCCTGAAGGATTAGAAGCATTAATGGTTTAAATCAATGGGTGACGCAAAGCGATACCTGTTGATCTGTTATTATTAGGCTCGTTATTTGGTAGGTAAAAAGTATAAATGCTGAATCCAGTTGATTTCAGCGGTAGACCCTTTCATTTTGTGGGTATCGGTGGCATCGGTATGTCAGCGATCGCTTATATATTAGCAAAGCAGGGATTTACGGTTTCTGGCTCGGATCTTAGTAGCAATCGCATCACTCAAAAGCTACAGGATCTTGGTGTCAAGGTCTTTAAAGGACATCATGCAGACAATATTGATTTGACTAGCGCACCGCAAATTGTCTGTTCTACTGCTATAAATCAACAAAATCCTGAATTTCAAGTAGCTCTAGCGAATGGGTTACCTATTTTGCATCGTTCGGATTTGTTAGCTGCTTTGATTGAGCAGTTTCAGGGGATTTCGATCGCAGGAACTCATGGCAAAACCACAACTAGCAGTTTGGTTGGTTTTTTGTTGCTTAAAGCTGGTGTTGACCCCAGCATTATTATTGGTGGCGAGGTCAGTGCATGGCAGGGCAATGCTCGTCTTGGTAATGGCAAATATTTGGTTGCGGAAGCTGATGAGTCTGACGGGACTTTGGTGAAATTTTTATCTCATATCGGCGTAATCACCAATATTGAGCTAGATCACCCCGATCATTACCAAAGTCTTGGACAGGTAATTGATATTTTTCAAGCCTTTGCTAAACGCTGTGAAGTGGTAATTGGTTCCCTTGATTGCCCAACCGTAAAAGAACATATTCATCTAGATGTCACCTATAGCTTGAATGAGCCTAATGCTGACTATACGGTGACTGATATAAAGTACAACCCTTCGGATACTCAAGCAGTAGTGATTGAGCGTGGTCAGCCTTTAGGCAAAATTTCCTTGGGACTGCTGGGCAAACATAACCTGAGCAATGCTCTAGCCGCGATCGCTGTAGTTCGTTATATTGGCGTTGAGTGGCAAGCGATCGCTGATGCGTTACCAGATTTTGTTGGTGCTAGCCGCCGATTTGAAATTAAAGGTGTTCAGAACGGTATTACGTTTGTTGATGACTATGCTCATCATCCTAGCGAAATCATTGCCACTCTCGCTTCAGCTAGACAACAAAATACGAACAGTCGCGTTGTTGCTATTTTTCAGCCCCATCGCTACAGCCGCACCCTCAAATTTTTGTCAGAATTTAGCCATTCTTTTACTGATGCCGATGTAGTTGTTGTTACTGACATCTATGCTGCTAGTGAACCAAATGATGGCAAAATTACAGGCGCTCAGGTTGCCGAAGCGATCGCCTCGATACGTGGTCAGGTACATTACCAACCCACCCTCAAAGATGTGCAATCATTTTTAGCAAAGAATTTACAATCAGGTGATCTCGCAGTATTTCTGGGTGCAGGAAATCTCAATCAAGCGATTGCTCCAACAATACAGGATATAGAAGAATTGCGAAGCAATTCTTCTATATCCTAATCACCTAGTTTTTTCCATGCCCATGTCAGTCGATCTCCAAACATCAATTCGTGAAAATGTATCTCTCGCAGGACTAACCTCCATGCGAGTTGGTGGTGCAGCCGAATACTTTATTTCCCCACGCACATCTACCGAATTAGCAGAGAGTCTGGCTTGGGCAAGCGATCGCCATTTACCAATTACGATTATCGGTGCGGGAAGCAACCTCTTAATTAGCGATGAAGGCTTGGCAGGTTTAGTAGTTTGTACTCGCCATGTACGCGGTATTGATTTTGATGTAGCCTCTGGACAAGTTACTGCTGCCGCAGGAGAACCAGTTGCCCGTTTAGCGATGCAAATTGCTAGTCATGGTTGGACTGGTTTTGAATGGGCAGTGGGAATTCCTGGTACGGTGGGAGGATTAGTAGTCATGAATGCTGGGGCGCAGGGAGGCTGTGCTGCTGATTGTGTAGTGGAAGTGCAGACAGTAACCTTGACGGGTAAGACTGAGCTAATTTATCCTCAAGACTTAAATTTTAGCTACCGTACATCATCTCTACAGCATCACGGAGATCAACTTGCAGATCAAAAATTGCAACGGCTGGTTACAGGCGCAACCTTAAAGTTTCAGACTGGTGGCGATCCACAGGCGATCGCGCAGAATACAGAATCAAAACTGAAAGCAAGACACAACACTCAGCCCTATCACTTACCCAACTGCGGTAGTGTTTTTCGCAATCCTTTACCTCAGTTTGCTGCACGCCTAATTCAAGATGCAGGGCTTAAGGGTTATCAAATTGGCAATGCCCAAGTCTCAGAATTACACGCTAACTTCATCGTTAATCTTGGTAATGCCAAAGCTAGAGATATTTTCAGTATTATTCAACACATTAAAGCTGTAATTAGCGATCGCTATGGTGTGTTACTGGAAACCGAAGTTAAAATGATCGGTCATTTCTAAATAATTCTAAACATCAGGGGCTTGTCAGCGATCGCATAGAACTATAGATAGATTTAACATTTAACTATTTACATTACTCAATAATTCCACTAATGTTGTTTACATAAGCGAAAGCTTAAACATATTTTTCAACTTTTCATAACTTATACATTCCCTTAGGGTTTTATTTGCAATCATGACAACAGCAGTACAAAGACGCGAAAGCGCTTCGATCTGGGATCAGTTTTGCAGTTGGATCACCAGCACCGACAACCGCCTCTATGTAGGCTGGTTCGGCGTAATCATGATCCCCTGCCTACTCGCAGCAACCATTTGCTTCGTAATCGCCTTCATCGCCGCACCTCCCGTTGACATCGACGGTATCCGCGAACCAGTAGCAGGTTCCTTGCTATTTGGTAACAACATGATTTCTGGCGCAGTCGTACCATCCTCTAACGCGATTGGCCTGCACTTTTACCCCATTTGGGAAGCAGATAGCCTCGACGAATGGCTATACAACGGTGGTCCTTACCAATTGGTAGTATTCCACTTCCTACTCGGCATTTTCTGCTACATGGGTCGTGAATGGGAATTGTCTTACCGCCTCGGTATGCGTCCTTGGATCGCAGTTGCTTACTCTGCACCAGTAGCAGCAGCAACCGCAGTATTCTTGATCTACCCAATCGGACAAGGCTCTTTCTCTGACGGTATGCCTTTGGGTATCTCTGGTACTTTCAACTTCATGATCGTATTCCAAGCAGAACACAACATCTTGATGCATCCTTTCCATATGTTGGGAGTAGCAGGTGTATTCGGCGGTTCATTGTTCAGTGCCATGCACGGTTCATTGGTAACCTCCAGCTTGATTCGTGAAACCACTGAAAACGAAAGCCAAAACGCTGGTTACAAGTTCGGACAAGAAGAAGAAACCTACAACATCGTTGCCGCTCACGGTTACTTCGGTCGTTTGATTTTCCAATACGCTTCTTTCAACAACAGCCGTCAATTGCACTTCTTCTTGGCTCTATGGCCAGTAGTCGGCATTTGGTTCACTGCATTGGGTGTAAGCACAATGGCATTCAACTTGAACGGTTTCAACTTCAACCAGTCTATCTCTGATAGCCAAGGTCGCGTTGTACCTAGCTGGGCAGATGTAATCAACCGCGCTAACTTGGGTATGGAAGTAATGCACGAGCGCAATGCTCACAACTTCCCTCTCGATTTGGCTGCTGTTGATGTTGCTCCTGTAGCAATGGCTGCTCCTGCTATCAACGGTTAATCTAATCTAAGAATCTAATCTCTGATTTAGATAGCTAGAAAGACAAATAAAAAAGTCTCCTCTTTTGAGGAGACTTTTTTATTTGTCTTTTACATTGACTCAGAAGCGAATTGCGGCGCTTTGCGTCTCAATTCGCTTCTGAGTTGTATACTACTTGGCTATAGCTATAGGTTGCTATGATAGTTAATAAACAACTTAAAAAAGCTTATGTCATCAGCACTTAGTGTAGAAAAATTAGTCTCCGATGCTAAAGAGACTGCTAGCAAATTAGAAATTAAAAAATTTGATATTTATGGTGCGATCGTCGATGAAATTAGTGCTGAAGTTGATAGTGGTGAACCCAAACAAGTTTCTGCATCCAATCGGGCGAGTATCACTGTACGAGTCTGGAATGATGAGGGGACGGTTGGCGTAACTTCTACTACGAATATCGATCGCATTGGCTTAGAACTTGCTCTCCAAAGCGCCCATGAAGCTAGTTTCTTCGGTGCTAAAGAAAATATTCCTGATTTTAGTCCTGAAGCGATCGCCGATATCCCAGAGCGCGAACCACAGACTGCACCACAAGCAGCGATCGAGAAACTTGTTGATACTCTTTTAGGTGCTGAAAAAGAATTGTTAGATGCTCATCCTGCGATCGCAGGAGTTCCTTACAACGGCTTATCTCAACGCGATCTCAATCGTTTCTATCTTAATAGTGATGGCGCAAGCCGCAATGAAAGCAGTTCCTATAGTTCTATTTATCTCTATACCAAAACTGAAGAAGAAGATCGCAAACCTCGCAGCGCTGGGGCTTATCGTGTCAGCCGCGATTTCGCAAGTTTAGATGTCAATGGTTGTATTCAGGAAACTGCTGAGAAAACTATTAGTCATTTGAACTACGACAAAATTAAATCTGGTAAATATTTAGTTGTATTTTCACCCGAAGCATTTTTGAGTTTGATTAGTGCTTTTTCTAGTCTATTCAATGCTCAAAGCATTCTTGATAAAAATAGTCTCTCTACACCTGAATCGATTGGCACTCAAATTGCTTCACCCTTGTTAAATGTGAGCGACGATGAGCTTCATGTAGGTAATATTGGAGCTTCTACCTTTGATGGTGAAGGAACTCCTACTCGTCGTATTCCCTTAATTGTAAATGGAGTTTTAACTAATTTCTTGCATAGCTCGGTAACAGCGAAACGCTTAAATGCTCAGCCAACAGGTAATGGCAGTGTGGGTGCAAAGGTTTCGGTGAGTCCCAACTTTTTCCATATTGAACGGAGTAGTGCGGCTAATGCAAGTAATGAGAAAGTGCATGATTTAGCAACAGCAGAAAATGTGATTCTAATTGATGATTTGCAAGCGCTCCATGCAGGTGTCCAAGCTTCGCAGGGTTCTTTCTCGCTGCCCTTTGATGGCTGGATTGTCAATAAAGGCGATCGCGTGAGTGTTGAGTCGGCAACGGTGGCTGGCGATATCTTGGAATTGCTGAAGGCGATCGTCTATGTTGAGCCTGAAGTAAAAGTTACGCCTTCAGGTGTTGCACCCCAAGTTTGGGTAGAAGGTTTATCGATTACAGGTGAAGCTTAAAAGCAAATCAAGCGTGCTATGCACGCTTGATTTGCTGATTTGGTTATTTCTTAGCGTTTTCTAAGTTGACATTGGACATCTTAGCGCCCTCAAAGAGAGTCTCTTGCAAATTTGCCCAACTTAGATTCGCGCCACGCAAATCTGCCCCACGCAGATCAGCTTTGCGTAGATCTGCACCCTTGAGATTGGCGTGACGTAAATTTGCCCGATGCAGATCAGCGCTGTTTAAATTGGCATAGCTTAAATCTGCGCCAGTGAGGTTGGCTCTGCATAGCTTCGCCGATGTCAAATTAGCTTTGCTCATTAGTGCATGACTAAAATCGATCTTATGGAGGTCGATCGCTTGCAAATCTGCTCCCACAAGAGCGACATTAGAAAACGCTCTCCGCCCCGCTCGATATAGTTGAACAAATTCTCTAGAGTCCATTAATTGATTAGCCTAGTCAATGATTAAATGATGGTTGGATTAACAACCTTTAAAAGCCTTGCCTAACAAAATTTTTAGTTAATATCTCAAAATCTATATTAACCCTCAAACGAGTCGAGATCTAAGGCGGCTGATCCCCCACGTTCGAGTTCTATTAACATTTTCCCTAATTGTCTCCACACAAGTAGTGCAATGCCAAGAGTGACAGGAAGGGCAACGATATATCCAAATAAGCTAGGAAAGCCAAATACTTCCAGTCCTGTGGACATAAATATGGCAATACTAATTGTCATACCGAGGTAAGGCACTTTAATACTGGCGCTTTTGAGTTCTAGCATGGTACGAGAGGACCTACTCTTTGACCAAACACTGACCAAATTGCGGAGGGTCACTTCAAAGGCTCTTCCACAGGCAAGTCCAGCAACAAGGGAAACTAAAAACAAAAAATAGGGAGGATCAGAAGGAAAGTAATAATTCACAGGTATATAAACTTATTGCAGTATGTTTTTATCTTAATGCGTTCTTAAGCCTTTATAGCGATTTTCATTTTGCCTGCCGCAAAATGAAAATCGCAAACCCTCTGTTGAATTTATGCTAATCCCATTGCGGCTAGTTGTGCTTGCGCTTTTTGTAATGACTCGCGCCACTCGCGATCGCTAACACTATCAGCGACAATTCCCGCCCCAACTTGTCCCCAAATATGATCATTGGTTTTAAGCAAAGTCCGAATCAAAATATTCAGATCCATATTGCCCCGCTTGTCGATATAGCCACAGGAACCGTAAAACAAACTGCGCCGTTGTGGTTCTAAACACTCGATGATTTCCATACAGCGCACTTTGGGACAGCCTGTAATTGTCCCTCCGGGAAACGTAGCACGAATCAAATCGACTAAAGTGCGATCGCTGCGTAATGTCCCCACCACATTACTGACAAGATGCATTACGTGGCTATAGCGCTCGATCGCCAATAATTCATCAACCTTGACCGTCCCCCATTCACAGACTCGTCCGAGATCGTTGCGTTCGAGATCAACCAGCATAATATGTTCCGCTTGCTCCTTTGTACAGGCAAGTAATTCCCGTTCAAAGTCCAGATCCTGCTGCTCAGTTTTGCCGCGTGGTCTTGTACCTGCGATCGGTCGAGTCTCGGCATGGCGATCGCGCAAACTGACTAGACGCTCAGGCGAAACACTAATCACTTCACCCCAAGTTGTCCGCCAAAAACTCGCAAAGGGGGATGGATTAATCCTTTGTAAATGTCGGTATAGTTGCCATCCATCCGCAGCCCAAGGATAACCAAATCGCATTGAGAGATTTGTCTGAAAAATATCCCCATCATAAATATGCTGCTTTGCCGTGTCCACCATTGCCTCATAGCCTTGTTGTTCGGGGGAATAAGTCGGAGTAACTTGTGTGCTGCGATCTCTACTGGGAAAGACAAGGGGCTTAAGCCCCTTGTTCTCTAAGTCGTTCAAAAGATCGCTTAATTCTGTTAATTCGTGGCGATCACTAGCGGCTAACCAAACATTTTGAGTCTGATGATCGATGACGGCAAAGCTTGATGGTTCATACCAAAAGGCAACAGGGAACGGTAAATTGTCAGGCTTAGTATAGGGTAAGCGCTCAATTTCCCATGCGAGGTCATAGCCTAACCAACCTAAATATCCCCCTGTAAATGGTAAATGATCGGGTAAATCTTGAGAACTGGGTGCAGATAGCATTCGAGATCGCAATTGTTCCAGACATGGCAAAATCTCACCAACTTCAGGAGTCCAAACTTGACGTGGTTTACCTGCGGCGATCGAATAGCGGGCGAGTTTTGAAGGAACTTGAGATGGACTTTCTAGCAAAACCGTAATCGGTTCATCAGCATAGAGCGATTCCCATAGATCTGCTCCTGTGATGTCAGTAGGTAGCGATCGCTGAAGCCACAACCAATCGGTCATAGAAATATTCAATAGTTCAGTACGGTCTTATTATAGAGAAGTGCCGCTTGAGGCTACTTTTCTATAATTAAGACCGTACTTAATCATCAAAAAACTATGAATCGCACCTTATTTATTGGAATTCTCGTTGTTATTGGGCTAATGGTATTGGCGAGTTCGTTACCAAATAGGTTCTATGGGGCAAGCGATCGCAAATTTATCGTGATTACAGTCATTACCTGTATTGTTTCGGCGATCGGTTTAGCTGTATTTTTCAGCATTCCCTTTTTGACAGCAAAAGGCTAATACTTTGCCATACTGGAATCAATTGAGTATGCATAGGCATCAATACCACCACCGATATTTTTGACATTAGTAAATCCTTGGTTTACTAGCCATTGGCACATTTGCGCCGATCGCATTCCGTGATGACACAACACTAAGGTTTCGGCATGGGGATCAAATTTTTCTTTAAAATCTACTTCCCACTGGTCATATTCACTGAGTGGTAAAACTGTAAAGCCATCGATCGCTGCAATATCCACCTCATCCCGTTCACGCACATCAATTAGTTGCAGATTTTGACAATCATCAGCCAAACGTTCAGCTAGTTCTTGGACAGTAATTTGTATGATAGACATACGAGTAAAATATCTCTTAGGTATGAGTTAAAAACCTAGCACAAGTACTGCTTTTAGCTCAAACTTTAGGTATCGCAGTTTCCCATTATTAACGAATACTGTCTAGACCAATGAGCCAGCCCATCGAAGAATTGTTGCAAGACCTCAAGAGTGAGCATGAAGATATCCGCGATCGTGCTACTCAGGGGCTATGGGAAATGTGGTTTATGCAAAAGGGAATGCAAGGGTTGCAGGTCTTGCGCCAAAGCCAAATGATGGCCGATAGTGGCAATATCCGACAGGCGGAGTTAATGCTGACCCAATTAATTCATGCTCAGCCAGATTTTGTGGAAGCATGGAATCGGCGGGCGGTTTTGTTTTATATGCAAGGGGATTACAAACGCTCGATCAAAGATTGCCAAAAGGCGATCGCCCTCAATCCTTATCATTTTGGCGCAGTGCATGGTTTGGGTTTATGTTATGCCGCGATCGGCAACTATCACGAGGCGATCGCCACTTTCCGCCGCGCCTTAGAAATTCAACCCTATTCCCTCACCAATCAAAAACTAATTCTCGAATGTACTGCCATGCTTAACTAACTGTTTATTTTGAGAACAACAGCTAAAGCTTTTCCAATTCTTTCCATAGTTTGTTCTGATAATCTGCCAATTTGTCTAACAAGTCTTTCCTGTGAAACTGAGCGCACTTGAAATGTATCGGCTGCTGATCGCTTGCTTAAACCATTGTCCTGATCTGGATCAATCTGTACCATCCACGCAACTCTTCCAAAAACCTCTTGCCATCTTGTAATTGGCACAACTACTTTTAGCCGTAAAACCCCAATTTCGTCATTATTCACAATCACAGCAGGGCGGATTTTGCCAATTTCATCACCTATAGTCGGATCAGCACTATATAGCCAGACTTGCCTTCTACGCATATTCTTCATACTCGTAAAAGTCTTCTTGACATAGATCGCTAAATTCGGTGAGTGCATTCCCTCCTGCATAGTAGGAACGCATCATTTCTGCCGCATCCTCTAAACTTAGTTGTTGAACTTGTTGCTCTAGATTAGGTTTCGTCATTTCTTCACGGATCAGGCGCAGCGTAAATTCTACAATTTCTAAGCGATCTACAGGCTGCATTAGGCGAATTTCTTCTAATATCTGAAATTTTGTCATGACTTTGAGTATTTAAAGCATTTAGTAATTGATATTCCAGAGGGGAGTACGGCGGACAAAGGCGAGGATGCATACACCGATAGTAATGCTTAGCCATCCGCAGATTAAAGTTATTAAGGGCAAGGCTTGATTTAAGGTAACGAGAGAGGCGATTTTGCTGGGGGTGAGAAAAGCACTGATTAATAATAAAGCCGTACCAATTTCCCAAGGTTGTAAATGGGTTTTGAGATGATGGGGGCGATCGCTTTGCAAACTATTGGGCGCAACTAATTTTAAGAAAAATCTGGCGATCGCGGGACTAACGATGCAAACACCGAGCCAAGCGATCGCATTACTCACCATGAGTTTTGGAGGGAGAGGAAATATAAACAAAAGCAACCCGCCAATAGCTGCGAAGGCAGTACCAGCTAAAATTCCTGCCCCCTGTGGTAGTAAGACATGAGCTAGACCGAGACTGTCTTGTTCAGTCTCTTGCTTAGCCAGATGAAACTCTTCCCGTAATGTTTGCCCTAATTGATCATTTTGATTAGTACTTTCCTTAGTTTGTCCCGTCATCATGGTCATCGCTAAGGGAATTGTGATTTCGCTATTGTTTCCTGCTAGCTGCATCCAACTTAACTCACCACTTGCCTCTTGCAATTTGATCACTGACAACCGCGAAAAAGGACGTAAATCAATTGTATAAGTCGATTCAATTCCCCATAAGCCACTAAACCGCAGTTCCAAAATTCTTTCGGGCGATCGCAACTGCGCTTGCCATGTAAAAAAACCAGTGAGTCCCGTAGATGTGAAAGCGATCGCGGCGATCGCTCGAATATTGCTAGAAAAGTCAAGCATCATCCAAAAGAACAGTCCTAAAGTGATCAATACCAAACTATTAAACTGTCGTGGTTGTTGACCTAAAGCAGAGGGGCTGACCATTACTGTTTGATCAGAATAGGTAACTACATTCAAAACATCAGCACTTACTGTTTCTATGGTTTTCCTTTTGTCTAATGCCAACTTTTCCTTAGTTGATCGCAAACCTAGAGCGCTAGCTAAGCCTATAAAAATAGCGGCAGGTAGAATCCACCAGAGTGCTACTAAAACCTTAGTAAAGTCTTCATTAGGGACTTCTGAAGATATACTCATTCCTGCAATTAAAACTAGCCAATAAGCAGTGATTCCCATCAATTGCCATTGTGAGAATATATATTCCGAATTTTGGCGACAAACCTCAACAACAGATTTCGCAGTATAGATGCCGATTAAAAAACCGACAAACAGGCAAATACAGGCGATCGCGAAAACATTTAGTTCACTTTGTCCTAACTGCCTGATCGCTACTACCAGCATTAAAAAGCCAGCAAACCCAAAATTCACCGAAATAGGATAAGTTGCTTGCCGCCAACCCCACCCAACTTTACCTGACACTAATTGTCTTTGTGTGTGGGAAGGGGAAACTTGCATAGGTGATGGGTAATTGGTAATCGGTAATTGAGAAATTCTAAACCGCCGCGATCGCCTCATGACGTGCAAAAATCATCCGACCTGCGGAAGTTTGCAAAGCGCTGGTAACAATCACAATAATTTGTTTGCCAAGATATTCGCGCCCCTCTTCAATTACCACCATCGTGCCATCTTCGAGATAGCCAATCCCTTGAGAAGCTTCTTTACCTTCCTTCAATACCTTAATCTCGATCAGATCCCCAGGTAAATAAGTTGGGCGCAGAGCTTGGGCAAGATCGTTAATATTTAAAACTTCTACCTGTTGCAAATTGGCAACTTTATTGAGGTTGTAGTCGTTGGTGATTAAGGTACAGCTTAGCTCTTGAGCCAAACGCACTAACTTGGCATCAACGGTATGCAAATCTTCGTAATCGGCAGAATGAATCGTAATGCGATCGCTAAATTCATCGCGCATCGTATTGAGAATATCTAGTCCTCGGCGACCACGTACTCGTTTTTGATCATTAGAGCTATCAGCGATCGTCTGCAATTCTTGAATCACAAAATGGGGGATCAATAATTGCCCTTCTAAGAATCCTGTCTCCATCAAGGTCTGAATGCGACCATCGATCACTGTACTCGTATCCAAAATTTTGGCTGATGCTGTCCGTAGAGTTCCATCAGCGAGGAGGCTACTTTCGACATTATTGGGATTAATTAACCGCAATAGCGCTCGTCCATGAGTATCGGAAAGGGTCATGCCCGAATAGGCAAAGATAATACTTACTAAAATTGCGGTAAGTGGCTTAATAAAAGCAAAGTCGTCAGGAATAGGAATTAAAAATAGTGGCGCAAGCATCAAGTTAGCTACCAATAGCCCAAATACTAAACCTACGGCTCGACCCAAAATCGTTTCCAGTGGCATTGACCTGACATTGGATTCAATACGCCGATAGGTATTTTGAACGATTAATCCTGCAACTAGTCCGATAAATGAGCCAACCCCAAGGGTTACCCAGCGAAAGCTCTGGACATCTAGGTTCGCAATTGTTTCAGGCGGCAAAAAGTCGATGCCATGGAAGCCAGTACCTGCTCCCGCCAGAATGAATGTGAAAATGATAATAGCGTCAATCATATTGCGGGACTCCGCTTGGACGAATAAATATAAGAATTTGAGATAGATACCAAATAATCTCTAGCGTAAGACCTTAATTACGTCCTAGATGATTCTCTTCCAACTTTCTCAACTCTTTCCTTACAATTCTACACAACTCTAACAAGCCTTGTTTATTTTGTGGGTTGGGGACAGCCTTCAGTAGATTTTTTGCCATCGGGCATGATTGCTCCACAGAAGTTAGTTTCAGAAATGTAGGCGCTGGTCAAATCTGCACCTGTGAGATCGGCTCCACGTAGATCTGCACGATCAAGAATTGCGCCAATTAGGTTTGCTTCTCGCAAGTCAGCTAGTTTGAGATCGGCAGAAAAGAGATTAGCATTGCGTAAATCTGCTCCTCTAAGATTTGCAAAACTTAATTTTGTACGGGACAGATCGCATCCTTGACATTCTCTAGTTTGCAAAACTTGGCGGAGTTGATTTGGGTCAGCAAGGGTAGATTCTGTCCAACATGAGGCGATCGCCCCGATAAGTCCTGAGATTACCAAACAAGATTTGATTGCAGCTTTCATTTTTGAGACTTGATTTGTTTAGCCTATTATCAACCAAGCCCTGCATCACGATGAAATGCGATCGCAATCACAAGGGTAGAGATCCGATGTCACTGGTGATTCTGGGGAAAAGATAGATGATGTTTTCATTGAGTTAATTGCTTACCAGTTAAAACTCACCCAATCGGTTGAATTGATAGCAGGAAGTAGCGATCGCTACTTTTAGCAGATAATTAAATTATAGAAGTTTCAGCTTCTAGTTCATTGAAACGCGGTTAGAGAAAGCAGCATAGAGGCAGTCATGAAAAATACAGTTCTCGCCACATTATTAGCTATTTCGGGTTTCGCCATTTCAGGTTTTGCAAGCATTACTCCAGCAAACGCCCAAACCGCGATTGTTGCTGCACTTTATCAAAACCCTACTGCTCCTCAAACAGAAGTTCGCTATGAAAGTGCAGATGTTCATCGCAATCAGATTATCCTTGCGATGAATACCACGCCCGAAGTATTGGCGATCGCGGAAAACCTGATGACAGGTGATAGTTATGATCGGATTGTCACTGTGAGCCGCAAAGATAATTTGGCTTGTTTAGTTAGTGGTCAAGGTTCTGCCGATGGTGCTGTGACCTGTGGATTGATTGACTATGAATAAGAAAAGGGACGCTTTGCGTCCCTTTTCCAATAGTGATAAAAAAGCCCAAAATGGCTACGCCATTTTGGGCTTTTTTATTGATTAGTGGTGCTGCAAATATTAGGCAATATTGGCATTATTTTTAACTTCATTTAGCTTTTGCAAGCTAAATTGAGCGCGTTTAATTTGCTTCTCGCATAATGCTTCAATATCAGTACGCACTATCTCAATGCCATGTTGTGTATCGGTGGCGCGATCAAAAAATACAATGCTATCGACTTGCTTCATCCCAATGAGACGAAACAACATATCAATTACGTTATATTCACCGCATTCAAGGTTTTCGTCATTTAACTTCAATCGGTCAATATTGGCAGGTGTGCGATCGCAATACGCATAGATCGTGATCTTTTCAACTTCAGGATTATCATGATTGCTAAGCGGTGTGAGTAACCAACCACCTTCGAGATCTTGAATTACAAAATAAGTTGTATGTCTTAAATTTTGGGCGATCGCTTTGAGTACCGAGGCAATTAATCTTACGGCACTAGCCGTTTCTTCATCGGGCGTACTTTGGACTAATAAATTTACTTGATAATCAAGGGTTTGGTCTTTAGTTAACATTGAGGTCTAATTTTTATTGACAGATCGCTTCAGTGCAGGTTGCGCCGTAATCGATTGCAATGATTCTAACGTCTCGAAGATTGCTTCGCGGGTGGTGGGTTCTGTCTCTCGGTTTAGTAATACCTGACAATAATCAGCGATCGCTTTTTCTTGAGCCGTAGGTAACTGATTTTCCTGCACATACTGATTAATTTGCTTAATCGCCATTAATCTCGATAAATCATCAGTCAGATCGTTATTGGCAGTAAGCTGCGAGATTAATTGATCAAAATTATTTTGTTGACGCTGTAGCCATTGGCTAAAAGCTTGACGAACAAGGATGGCAAAAATCCCTAAAATGGCACCTAGCTGCAAAATATTCGCGAAGCCTAGCCAATGGTTTTCTTGATTTGACCATATAGCAAGGATTGTATAGGTCAATAAAACTGTAACTGTGCCACTAGCGACAGATAGAGGTAAATGCCGATAGGGGCTTTGGAGAAACTTCTGAAGCCGCCATAGGATCACATTCCAGTTCCAATCCTGCATGACATAAACGGCAATCATTACGAAGATCCCTATACTCGTCGCCGCAATTAATTGCCAGTTCCAAACCAGCAGCAACACCCCAAAAATTGCTAACAAAGCCCATACTGGTAATCCTTGCTCACGGGAAAGTCCCAACCAAAGCGATCGCAGAAATTGCTGAGATGTTTGCCGAGGTTGTGATGCTGTTGTTTCTTGCTCTTGATAGCGTGAATTCTTAACCACTTTGTATCCCTAAGGACTCTAATAGCTACTTTACAGGATCTTGGATAGATGTTGCCACTACAAAACAAGGTAAGTAGCTGGGCATAATTAAAAACCAAAACCTGTGGCGCACGCGCAGCGTGCGCCACAGGTTTTGGTTCTGGTTTTTAATAAGGAATTATCTCTTACTTTGCGGGTTTTTTATACATATTTTGTAAGCTTAATAGCCCGACTCCAACCGTGACCAAAAACACTCCAAATATCTGCATCGGATCTAGTTTGTCTCCCAAAATTGTGAATGCTAAAAATGTAGTAAACACAGGACCACTAGCACTAATAATTGATGCTTGGGCAGCACCCATGAGCTTTGTACCAAAACTGGTTAATAAATAACCACCTAAAGTGGTTATCGAAATCAAGAAGCACATGAATACTAGCGAACTATTGAGAGAAATTGAAGCTAAGGTGAAGGGTAATGTACCGAGGCAAAGCAACAAAATGATGGCAAAGTTAATAGACGTAAATGAAACGGGATTTAGTTGTTTAAAACAAGCCTGTGAGGTGATGATATATCCTGCAAACGCCACACCTGAAGATACTGCCGAAATTATGCCCCATGTATCAGGCTTAATGCCACCAAAAATATTATTGGTCAGCATGATCCCCAAATAGATCACGCCAATGACCAACCAACGCTCCTTACTAGGGCGATCGCCAAATAGGAACCAAGCCATCAAAACGGTAACAGTTGGGAAAATAAAGAATAAAGTTACAGCCAGACTCGGCTTCAAAATGCCTAGAGCAAGGTAAATAAATGCAAAGGAGGCAAATTGTAACAACGCACTAAAGGAAACCCGCCAGAACAATAATCTGCGGCTAGGGGTGAGTAGTTGCTGAAAGTCTCGTAATACATCTACCCGAAAAATAAACTTAGCCACCATCCACATAATCGGTGTCGCAAACAACATTCGCAACAGCAACAACATGAAGGAGTTGGGGATGCTTGGTTTAATCAATCCCCCAAAATTAAATATTCCCAAAATATTGGAGTTAGAGAAAATTACTCTTACCAAAATATTCTGTAATGACAAAACCACTGAAGCCCCTAAAACTAGAACAAACCCTAACCACCAATCATTGAGATGTTTAGTTGATTGAACTGGTGTGGTTGGCTCTGGGGAAGGAAGAGGTGCAGTGGGATCGGCGTAGGGACGGGTGTCATTTTGGTCGTACTGCCGCGCTTGACCAATACCACTGTTAAAAGATGGAATCTGAATTTGGCTGTAGCCGTTAATATTGCCGTTGCCATTAGGCTGAAGGACATTATTACCATTGCCATTAATGCCGATCGCCCCTGTAAAGTTTGATGTTGGTGATGATGTTGTTGGTAGATTTGCACCCCCATAGCGATCGCCCGAAGATCGGCGTAAATATTCATCAATTCTTTCCACCAAAGCGGACAGCATTAGCTCGCCTTGTTGTCTCTGGGTATACATCCGTTGCATTTGATCATCAAGATCGCGCTGGTAAGTATCCACATCGCTTTGCAACGATTGAAATGTTGTCCGAATCGCACTATCAAGATTGAGCATCAATTGCTCAAAATTCTGCGAATGATCATTCAGCACCTGTGAATTAGTCACGATGACATCATTTTTGAGGTGATAAGTAATTGATTGGGCAAGTTGTTCGATCCATTGCTGTCTCTGGATTTCTTGCTGATTCATCCCCTGTTGAGCAACGGTTAGTACCTCTAGCTCTTTACGTTGAGACTGGAGTCTCTGAATATCATCAGTTAGAGCATTTTTTTGGGCTTGTAAAATCAAAATTTCGCGGCTGAGCTTGCCTAAGATATTTGCCCGCAAATCTGATAAGTCCTTGGTGACTCCTGCAAGGGTCTGCTCGTAAGAACTACTACGAATATTATTACTCTCCATTTAAGAAATCACCTCGTAACAATGCCATCTGTAATAACTCTAGGGACTAAGGTTGGCACTAGCTTTTTAATTGGCTTAATTTGGTTGTGTCTAGTTTGCGAACTTTATAACACTATTTTGAGCATCTGACATACTTTGTTTTGTTGTGTTACACCAAACCCAAGAGAGGTTGCGGCGCGGAGCGCCGTAACCTCTCTTGGGTTTGGTTTTCAATTCACGAAAGGGTTGTCACGCTTTCGTGAATTGAAAACCAAACCCAGTAAGGGTTTTTAAAGCTAAAAATGGCGTAGCCATTTTTAGCTTTGATATTAGGAGCCTTTGGAAGCTTGTAACTCGTTGATTTGTATATTTTGAGTGCGAATTCGACGAGATAATAAACGGATAATATTTACGGCAATATCAGGAGTTTCATCGATCGCCTCATATAGTTGTTGCTGGGTTAATACTAGACAATCACAATTAGAAATCGCCGTGACTGATGCTGATCGCGGCTCGGCATCAAACAGTGACATTTC
This sequence comes from uncultured cyanobacterium, assembly GCA_963703315.1. GTDB lineage: Bacteria > Cyanobacteriota > Cyanobacteriia > Pseudanabaenales > Pseudanabaenaceae > Pseudanabaena. The sequence goes on from OY969811.1 coordinate 2,537,625, forward strand.
GCCAAAGCAGCTACCTTTCTCTAAAATTGCCAGATCTTTATCACCGATATGCACACGCACCTTACCCGCAGTCACAATATATAGCGATCGCCCTTCTTGACCTTGAGCAAAGATCATTTTATTAGAAGGGTAGGATACTTCATTCATGATTGAAGCTAGACGCACCAAAAATTCATCCCGCAATTCCTTAAAAATCGGAACTCCTCTTACCAATAGCAATCGCTCAATACTGGTTAGCATTGCCTAAGACTCCCCATATCCATTTGGTTTGCCGCCCATTCTGGCTTTTATCTCAGTATCTATATCCTTGTTGTCATGGGAATTATCACTTAGATTTAGGGTGTTTTTCCCATTATTTTGAAAATAGTAGGAAATTGCCCTTGCTTGAGCAAGTACCAAAGAATCTCGATCTTTTAATAGGCGTGGCAAAACCTTGATCAGCGATCGCGGTGAAGCGATCTGCAAATAAGAGATCACAGCCTCCCTGACAAAGCCTGTAGGGTGTTCTAAGGAATTTAGCATTACTTCAGCAGGCAAGCTCCAAAACCGCGTTCTCGCGAGATGAAAACAGCAAGCTAAAGTCCAATCTGAAAGACAATAGCGTAACTCCACAAGCTGGTGTAAACGGTTAAGTGGTGTTAAAGGGGTATAGGAAAAAATGGTAGAGAGAATGTTTAACTTGTCAGCGATCGAGCGATTGTCAATTACCGACAAAATAATTTGCTTAACGCTTAAATCAACGGTATTGTCCAAAATCTCGATACCACGAGCAAGGCTGCCCTTAGAACCAGACAGAATATTAAAAGAAGCTGCTTGAATCGCCGATGAAGGATACAGCAATTTCATCAGCAGAAAAATTCTTTCTAAAGCATTGATTGACTCATTCTGTAAAGACTCTATCAATAAACCGACTTCTGTAGATGTAACATTATCTTCGGAAATATCTCCAGAAATATCCGCAATTCCCGACCAAGCTTCATGCATTATGTTCAGTTCTTGCTTCACCATTTTTTCAACGCCACTACGCCCGATCATTTCCAGAATTATTTCAATCCCCTGTTCTTGAGGAATCCGAATGAGGGTACGCAAAATTTGCCGCCGATGTTTACCCCAAGAGGTTTCTAAGTTACTAGCGAGTACTGAGATAGAAGCTTGGGTTCCGATTTCTCCCAAAATGTCCCATGCTTGGATGCGGACATTATCAGGACTGCGATCGCTACGGGTAAACTCTAGCAGTGAAGTAATCGCATCATCACCAAGAGTGACTAGAGCCTCATGGGCAGCCTTGCGGGTGGCTTTGTAATGTAAGCCACGAATAACCGATGGGAAATATTCACTAGCACGAGTAGCAGCGATCGCTCTGAGTAAGGCGCAACGCACCTCAATCGAGGGATCTTGCAATAACTGCGGTACATAAAACCGCAAAGACTGCATAAAAGCGGCTTCTGCTAAAGCTCGGCAGCCCAATACCCTTTCAGGCTGAGAGGAACTAGTGATCATGTGCCGCAAAGTATTCGTCGCCTCAGCCACCTGTGTCGGATCTCCTAGCCGCATCATCAAAGCCACTGCTGTGCCGCGAATAATCGGATTTTGCTCAGGACCAAGATATTTCCGCAAGCTATTAATATCACGATTTTTTTCATCAGCAATTAATACATAACGCAAACATAAAGCCTGCACCTGTGGTGAAGCATTGGGCGATTGCATTACTTCATGAATATAGGGTAAATACTTGGCATCAGGATTTTCCAGCATGGCATCCAGACTTTGTGACTGCAAGTCTGGAGTCATCTGGGACAACATGGGCGCAAGGGACTCACTTACATTCTGCGGGGCAATTTGGATCAGCAGATCAATATAAACTGATTGCTCGGTTTGCGTTTCTGCCCTTGACATGGATTCTGATACTGCCCGTCTCAGTTCGCGAGTATCGACAGTCATTAAGCTGAGCTGTCCGCGCTCTACACTCTGAATCAAGAGATCGAGATAGCCGCGTCTTAGTAACCAAATAATTACGACCCAGACCACCGCAACTAAGACAATTACGGCAGCAAACCAATGGGGATTAATGCCTATGGATTTAAAAGGAACACCTGCAAACCACTGAAAGAAAATATCAGAACTAATCGCCCTTGCTTTAAAAAATTCCCCGACCACTAAAATTAATAGTCCTGCCCCACCAGTTGCCAAAGGGTCAGCGATGCCTCTGACAAAGGATTGGATTTGACTACGAAACTGATCTGGCAATGCCTGAAATAGAGTTGGGGCAGTCGCTGCGACGATGGTAAACCGAAATAATTCGTCAAAGAACTTGAGGATGACAAAGCCCCACAACAATCCCAAGGGAGCTAATCCCGCGAGTGTACCTGTAATGATGATGCCAATCGGGGGCATTAGTACCGCAAAAAATACACCAATCCGCTCAATCAGACGACTAGAGCCAAAAAGCTGGAGAGCCAGCTTAAAAACTCCCATAATTCCGCCAAAAATGCCTAAAAAGCTACCGATCGCTGCTTCAGTTTTTAGATGAAATTCGAGTTGTGCCTGATACTGAAACTCGATCATAAAAAACAAAACTTGGGCTGCCACAAAAAATCCAAACAAGAGCCAGACGTATTTACGCAGGTTGCCTTGTAATGGACGCTTAGCAATTTCGCTATCTTCGCCACTGTTATATACAGAATTAGGAAATGCTTGGCGATAGCGCGTACTTAGGTAAAAGAGTACACATGACCCAGTTAACAGCATTAAACAAGTCGCGAGGGTCATATTGGCAACTCCTCCCAAAGTCACCAAAAAAGGGTAGGAAAAACCGCCGATAATCTCAGCAACGATAATGCCTGTACTAATTAATGGAAATGCTCGTTTAATTTCACGGATATTAAATAATTGGTTGGCGGCAATGTCATTATTGATATTACTAAGTACATAAATGCCCTCAACCCATAGGCGAATACCAAATACTGCGGCTAAGTATACCCATTGACCTTTTTGCATCAGTCCCATCCATGCAAGGGGCAGGGGCAATGCTAATAGTATGGAAATGCCCAACATGACCCACCGCAAAGGAAACAGCTTTTGCAACCATGAGTAAAAAACTCCAAAAGCAGTAATTACGAAAGCCGTTGCCATGTAAACCCAAGTGAGATTTTCGGCTTTATAGGCTTCAAGGAATAAGGTGGAACTAGAATATTCGAGCCATACTGCTCCAATCGATGTTGCGCCGTAAAATAAAAACATCAAAAGTGTGCGTTCAGCTTCATCTGGACGCAGGTTGATGATTTTTAAGAATCGACGCATTACAGAATTAGAGTCGGGAATGGCAGATGCATTCATAGGTGAGGGCGATCGTTTGACGATATGGTACTACAAGAACGCAAATCTACAATGACAGCTATTTTGCCAATCACCTCAATTTCTCAAGGACATCTCAATGTCTGGGAAACTTGTCAGCGTAAGTATCAATATAGTTTTTTAGAGGAGTTGAGTTTACCTGAAGCCGATTTGCAGCATAAAAAAAATTTGTTGTTAGGGGCAAATTTTCACTTACTGATGCAGCAAAAAGAGCTAGGGCTAGATGTATTTGACTTAGCAAGTAGTGAGGCTAAGTTACAGTCATGGCTAACCGCTTTTGACAATCAACCACCACAGATGATTGACGGCGATCGCCTCTGTGAGCATCGACGTACGTTAGAAGTTACGTTAGAAAATAACTTAGAAACGTCGCTGCATCATAGTGACAATCAAAATTTTGGTCAAGGGTATTTTGTCTTAACTGCCATCTATGACTTTTTGATTTTGGGCGATCGCCAAGCGCAAATCCTTGATTGGAAAACCCATCAAGTGGCGATCGCTGAAGATAAGTTAAAACTCAACTGGCAAACCCGTCTTTATCTATATTTATTAGCTAAAACAACTAATTACGCACCTGAGCAGTTATCGATGACCTATTGGTTTGCGAATACTGCCAAATCCGTAATTATTTCTTATACTCAAGCTGAGCATGATCGTACTGAAAAGAGATTACGGCAAATTTTGACAGAAATTGCCCAGTCTCAGGAATACTCAAAATTAGAGCTTCACAATTCCACTTGTAAAAATTGTGAATTTCGCGATCGCTGCGATCGGGGGAATATATTCACTAGTTCTATAGCCAGCAATATCGAAGATATTCCCGAAGTCACAATCTGAAGTATAGAGGGTTTTATTTTGCCTAAGGCAAAATAAAACCCTCTATACCTTTACTGGGACTGATTTTTTGTTTTCCAATGATTACGCAATCATTGGAAAATCGCTACGAGCAAAAATTCTTGATCAGCAAGATGTTATTTTTTCGGTAATCTGGAGGATCTACCAAAAAAATTAAATCGAGGTGCATTGTTGACAACGCCCCCATCTGCCCCATTTGCTCTTGCCCCACGCCCTCATGGATTAGCACGATTTCTCCCAATTATTGTTGTGTTGAGGAATTACAAACTTCCTTGGCTCATGCAAGATATTAGTGCTGGTCTAGTATTGACTGCAATTCTCATACCCGCAGGTATGGGTTATGCCACCGCCGCAGGATTACCAGCCATTTATGGACTATATGCCACGATTGTTCCTTTAATTGCCTATGCTATTTTTGGTCCTAGTCGGATTTTGGTTTTAGGTCCAGACTCAGCGCTCATTCCTCTAATTGCTGCCACAGTCTTACCCTTAGCCAATGGTGATCCGATTAGAGCGATCGCGATCGCAGGGATGCTTTCAATTCTGTCGGGGGGAATGTGTATTATTGCGGGTATTGCCAGATTTGGATTTATTACAGAATTACTATCTAAGCCAATTCGTTATGGATATCTTAATGGAATTGCACTGACAGTCTTAATTGGACAATTGCCTAAGATTTTTGGATTTTCCGTAGATGGCAATACGATTTGGGAAGAATTAGTTGATTTTGTGCAAGGTGTGAATAGTGGCAAAACTAACATCACTGCCTTAGCGATCGGTTTGTCTTGCTTGACGGTAATCCTAGTTTTGAAACGATTGGCTCCGAAAGTTTCGGGAGTATTGATTGCAGTGGTTGGCGCAACTGTAGTTAGTTCTCTCTTCGATCTATCGCATCGAACGGGCATCTCTGTCATTGGAGTTTTACCCCAAGGCTTACCCACTTTTCAAATTCCGAATATTGCGCCATTAGAATTTAAGACCTTGCTTTCTAGTGCCTTGGCGATCGCCTTAGTATCTTTTGCGGATTTGAGTGTATTGTCGCGGACTTTTGCCATACGGGGAGGCTACAAAGTTGATCGCAATCAAGAACTAATTGCTCTTGGCATTGCTAACATTGCATCGGGATTATTTCAAGGATTTTCCGTTAGTAGCAGCGCATCACGGACACCCGTTGCTGAGGCAGCAGGTTCAAAAACTCAAATTACGGGAGTTGTAGGAGCAATTTGTATTGCTTTAGTTTTACTATTTGCGCCAAGTCTGTTACAAAATCTGCCTCAATCGGCTTTGAGTGCTGTAGTTATTTCCGCAGGATTAGCGATTTTTGAAATCTGGGGGACGTTGCGCCTATACCAATTGCGACGATTTGAGTTTGTGCTATCGCTTGTCTGTTTTGTCGGTGTGGCATTACTAGGTGTCATCCAAGGAATATTCGGGGCAGTGGGTTTAGCATTTTTTGCCTTTGTCTGGAGTGCATGGCGACCGCACTATGCCGTACTTGGTCGTGTTGATGGCATTAAGGGCTATCACGATGTTTCGCGTCATCCTGAAGCGAGACGCATCCCTGGATTAGTAATTTTTCGTTGGGATGCACCGTTGTTTTTTGCAAATGCGGAAATTTTTTGTGAAAGTTTAATGCGAGCCGTTGTCACTGCACCCACCATGACTAACTGGGTATTAGTGGCGGCTGAGCCTGTGACAGATATTGATCTGACGGCGGCAGATGCGATCGCCGAACTCGATAAAACCCTCTGTCAAGCGGGAATAGAGTTATGTTTTGCGGAAATGAAGGGACCAAGTAAAGATCGCCTCAAACGTTACGGCTTATTTACTAAATTAGGAACTGAGAGTTTTTTCCCGACGATTGGGCAGGCGGTTGATGCTTATTTGGCTATCAATAAAGTTGAATGGAAAGATTGGGATGAATAGTTATGGATGGTGCTTTGCATCATCCATAACTATTAGGAAGGCTTAATTATTTGTAGGATGCGTTAGTGCAACGTAACGCATAAATTGGGTAAAGATGATGGGTTACGCTAGCGCTAACCCATCCTACATTTAATTCTAACTATTAGGACTTAATGGTAATCCAATCTTTTTTTAGTAAAGCCCGAAAGGTGGTGATGCCCTTAGAAAAGCCTTCGGGATCTTGTAGAGCATATTCGGGAAATTCTTCGTAGTGTCGCCATTGTTCGGATGGGTCATGGCGTAAGTGGAGAACGCGATCGCTACCTTCTAATCTCCAAAGCATTTGACCACCACTATTCATATCAGACATAATCTCCTCCTATTTGCTTAAACGAGAGAGCATTTAGCAATGGCATGATGAGCTACCGATTGCTAGCTCAATTTTGACGATCCCAATATTAAATTCTGTAAAGATTGTTACTTTTAATATCGACTTTGTTGCCGAAATATTGTAGGCATAGCGATCGCTATATGGTAATGCAAGTTTTACTTAAGTGGCGGCGAGAAGTGCCGCCACTCATATTTAGTGTCAAAATAAATTCTAACGTTGCGAGATTGAGGCAAAACGATGTCACTAAAAGCTGCTAAAGAGGCATTGTTGCGAAAACACTATACCGAAGCGATCGCGATCTTGACTGAATATAGCCAAGCAAATACCGATCAAACCAGTAAAGATTACGTGCAAGCGCAAATTTGGCTAGTGTCAGCCTATAAAAAAACAGGACGTGCTGATAAAGCGATCGCCATCTGTGAAGGTTTGGCAGCATCTTCTGATCCGCAGTTGCAAAAGTGGGCGCAGAAATCCTTGACAACCCTGAGCGCACTGTTGGATGCACCCCCTGATGATCGGATCAAGCGCAATGAAGATGTTGATTCGGTCGTCAAGTCTGATCCTCGTCGCTATCGCAAAAAGAACGTTAGCTTAGCCCTTCCCTCCCGTTACAGCTATTTTCTCATCGCGTCAATTATCGTTACGATTCTCACAGTGATTGGTTTACAGTTTTTAATTGGCTATGGAATTTCCAGAATTTTTACAGATTTCTTTTCGGCAGCTTGGTTCAATACAACGGCGATCGCCACAGGGGTATTGAGCATCTTGGGATTTTTCATGTCACCTTGGATTATCGACATTACCCAAAGACAATATCACCGCATTCAATGGATTACCCTTGCTGATTTAGATGAGAAGAGTCCTGAATCAGTGGAAATCATTGAAGATTTTTGTGAGAAATACAATATTTTTGTACCGCGTTTGGGATGGATTGAAGACGATGCTCCTGTGGCTTTTACCTACGGAGTCATTTCCAATTCGACCAGAATTGTCGTCAGTCGTGGTTTATTTGAATGTCTAGATGATGATGAAATTGCGGCGGTTTATGCTTATCAACTAGGGCGGATTCGGAATAAGAGTTTTGCCGTTTTGACCTTTGTTTCTGCCCCTGTCCAAGTTCTCTATTACATCTATGTATTACTGAGTCGTCAAAGTTATCGGGCTAAAAGCATCAAACAAGTGTGGCAAATCGCAGCGACCTTTGCCAATGTTCTTTATTCCTTGAGTAACTATTTACTGATTTGGCTTTCCCATGCAAGTACGATTTTGAGCGATCGCTTTGCTTCAGAAATCACAGGCAATCCTAATGCTTTAGCCCGTGCCTTACCCAAGATGGCGCGACAAATGCTGCCCTACAATCAGCCCGCCATGCCCACCAATCGGCTTTTAGAATCAACTAGAGCCTTAGGTATTTGCGATCGCCAAACGATGATAGCGATCGGTTTAGCTATGGAAATCGCCCATGTTGGACAAACTGATCAAAATCCCTATCGTGTATTTCTATGGGAAATGTTTAATCCTTGGCGGCGTTGGCTAGAGATTCATTCGACCCATCCCCTAGTTGGCAAGCGCCTGAGATTTCTGTCAGGATATTCTAAACAATTAGGGCTGGCAACAGAATATGATTTTGCGGAATTATTAAAAGAAGAGAGAAAACTCGATAAAAAACGTTTGTATGGTAGCTTTTGGCGGGATTTATTAATTCAAATTGCCCCAGTTCTTGGTATAGCGATCGCCGTGATTGTTGCGGTTCTTTTTTCGCAACTATATAACCGATGGTTACTGCTAAGCCTATCGATGATTGGCTTAGGTTTAGGTTTTATGTTTCAAGGTAGTCTCCGCTATCCAGACTTTCGCCGCGTGGCTGATACGGATTTGGTCAGCCTCTTAATCGATCCCTATGCTAGTTATGTGCAAGGCGCTCCTGTGCAAATTCCGGGAGAACTGCTCGGTTATGGGACTGATGATTTCTATATTGGCTATGCAGTACGTTTAGAAGATCAAGGCGGCTTAGCTTTTCTCAACTACATTCCCAATTTCCGTCAATGGCTGATTGATCCTTCCAATACAATTAAAAATCTGGAAATGCTATGCGATCGCTCAGTAATTGCTTCAGGATGGTTTCGACGTGGTAAAGTCCCCGTTATCGATCTATCAACATTGCAACCAATTACAGAAGATCGCCCTAAACAACGCGCTTCTCTCACCAGCTATCACCAATTTTGGAATAATATTGGTAGTTCCATCCTAGTTTTATTAGGGCTATCGATTTTACTTCTAACCTCAAGGCTGTTCTAGCGCAAGGTTAGGACTTATGCAAACTAACTTTGGTATTAAGTAGCTAGGCATAGTTAAAACCCAAAACCAGAGATTGTGCCGCCCGCTACGCGGGCGGCACAATCTTCTAGGTTTTAAGTTTACTTATGCCTAGCTACTTACCATGAGACTAATTCAGGAAATTTCTTCGCTAGTTCTGTAATTGCAGGACAAATTGCGGCATTTTCAGTGCGATTCTCTAAGGTATTCCAACTAAAGGGAGCCGATTGTGCTGCTGAGAGCCAAAGTAATCTTTTAGCACGAGTCATCCCTACATAGAGCAAGCGAAACTCTTCCGCTTGTTTGAGATAGTTACATTGTTTCCACGCTTCCTCCGCATTCGGCAAGCGATCGCTATGCACGATCGCTCTGATCTGCGCCCGAGTCACTTCAGGCAATCCAAAATCTCCCAAAAACTTGACGGATTCAGGAATATAGGCTTCCCCTGGACAGATCCGTTTGTGGAGAAAAGGCATAAATACCACATCCCAATCGAGTCCTTTGGCTTTGTGCAAACTAATAATCGTTAACTGTCCGCCCGTCATATAGCGACCTTCGAGATTTTCATCTTCCACTGCTTCAAAATTCTCGGACTCGACAATATCTTTAAGAGAACTAATCACGGTTTGCATGGAATAGTTGCCAATCAATTCTTGATTAAGGCGATCGCCTAGTTTATCGGCAGTGGCTAATAGTCCCGCCTCTTCGTCATAGAGGGTAAAGGCAATAAATGGAATCAAGTTATATAAAGGAAGTTCGATTTTAGCGCGAAGTAAGCCGATACATTTAGCTTGAGTTTCTTGAGCAATTTGCGATAAAGCAGGATCTAGCAAAGTTGGATAGAGAAATTTTTCGGGATTACTGGCGAGAGCGTTCAGATCCTGTTGTGATGAGATTTTCTGCCGATCCTTGAGAACTTCCAATGCTGATTTGAGATTGTCAGGGGAATGAGGACGTTCCATAAATTGCAAGATTGCTAACATATCCATCGGCACACGCGATCGCCGATCGCTTTGTTCTACATCATAGATGGGAATATTATGCTCTTTAGTCAACCATGCTAAGGACTCCGCCACAAACCGCCCCTGATTATGTTGACGTACTAAAATCGCCATACTTAACTTGGGATCTTGAGCATTTAGCTGTTTAATGCGATCGCCGATCATCTCAATTTCATGCTCAATATCATCAACGGTATTGGGTAAATAGATTTCGACACCATTCCCAATTGCTTCAGGATTAGCATTCGGTTGTGGGTCATCAGCACCCACAGGACGAATTCTCTGATCACGAAATGGCTTCTCAATCTTGGCATATTCCGAATGATTGACCCAGTGCAGCACATAATTAGCGGCTCGCATCACATTGCGGGTACTACGTCCTGCTTGGTCAAGAATTGAGAGATGTGAGAATTCCTGACAGCGATCGCAAAATTCATTAAAAAAGCGCGGATCAGCAGGGGTAAAAGTAGAATTAATTGCCTGATTCGGATCTCCGACACGCATGAGGTTTTTAAGACCCTCACCCCCAACCCCTCTCCCTGAGGGAGAGAGGAGCCAGATTCCTTGCTCCCCCTCTCCCTCAGGGAGAGGGGGGGTGAGGGCAAGAATCTCCAACAACCTAGTTTGTAATGGCGAAGAATCCTGTGCTTCATCTTCAAAAACTGCAAAAATCCGCTCTTGCCAATATTGCTGCACTCCTGCATTTTGCAGCACCCGCAACGCACCCAAAATCATATCGTCATAATCGATCGCCCCTTCTTGTCGCAATAACCTCTCATAGGTTTCATAGAGTCCTGCGGCGATCGCCAAAATAAAACCACCATCGGGAGCTTCTGTTTCCCTCAACTGAGCAGAACTTAAGCCTGAACTTTTTGCCGTAGCGATCGCCTCCCTTGCGAGACTTGGTAACACATCGGTTCGCAATACTGTTTGTCTTCGTAAGCGTTCCGTATCTTCACCATCGAAGTTCCGACCTTCGAGAAGCAAATCATACAATTTAGGATTTTCCTTCACCCAAATATTCGTAGCATTGCGAATCAACCGTTGCTTCTGCGATTCCGAAACAATGGTGGTTTCTCCTGCGCCAAATCCTGATAGTTCTCGATGATTGCTGGCAATGGTATAAGCCAAGCTGTGCAAAGTACTGACAGTAAAAGAACTCTGTGGTAAACGCAGATTTTTTAAATGTTCTGATACTTTTTTGCGAATGTTACTGACAGCCGAACGAGTAAAGGTGACGATTACCAGTTGTTTTTGGCGATGCAGTTGAAATTTAGAAATAGCGATCGCCGCCGCTACTGCCATGCCCGTTGATTTCCCTGCCCCTGGAACTGCCGAAACCGCCAACTCGCCGCCCTGCCAGTCCGCCATTGTTTGCTGCCCATTGCGGAGTGTTTTGCGTAATTCATTGAGAGCTTCGGGCGAGACCATAGACTATTGTGGCAAATATTATTGCAAATTTATGTTTAATGCTTGCTTAAGTAGTTGTCCAAAGAAATTTTTGAAAGCGCGGCAGAGCCGCGCTTTCAAAAATTTCTTTGGGTTTTAATTTAGCGCAAAGCGCTGCAACAAAAAAGCCCAACCAATTGGCTGGGCTTTTTGTTGAATTTAGTTTAAGCGATCGCTTTAGCTTTTTCGACAATCGCCGTAAATGCTTCGGGGTCAAGAATCGCAATTTGAGAAAGCATCTTCCGATTGATCTCAATATTAGATTTTTTCAGGAGACCTGCAAACTTGCTATAGCTCAGACCCTGTTGGCGAGCCGCAGCATTAATGCGGGTAATCCAGAGACTACGGAAATCGCGCTTCTTCTTGCGGCGATCGCGGTAGGCATTACGCAGAGCTTTCATTACCTGCTGGTTAGCAGTGCGGAACAGCTTGGAGTGCGATCCGCGAAAGCCTTTGGCTAATTTTAGTACTTTGTTGCGGCGCTTCCTAGCTACGTTACCGCGTTTTACTCTGGTCATGGCAGTTCGTTATTATCGTGAGTGTATTTATCTAATTTTTTTAGAGCGCTAAGCGCCCTAAAAAAGCTTTAATTTAGGCGTAAGGCATCATTGCGCTTACTCTGTCATTATCAGTCTCATCAACTATAGCCATCTGACCCAATCTGGTCTTACGAACAGTTGGTTTATGCTCTAGTAGGTGGTTGCGACCAGCGTGGCGGCGAGCAAACTTGCCGCTACCCGTCACCTTGAATCGCTTGGCGGCAGATTTACGAGTTTTGAGCTTAGGCACTTCTTTCTAGTCCAAATTTTTGACCTTTACGAGTGTACCATAAGTAAATGCGTTACAGCGCATTTGGTGTGAAATTCAAATATTTTATGGAATCTAGTTTGGAAATCAAAATGAAACGCCGCATATTTATTAGTACAGGGGAAGTTTCAGGCGACTGGCATGGGGCGATTTTGATTGAGGCTTTGCATGAGCGGGCGGCTCTGAAGGGCATTGAGTTAGAGATTGTGGGACTAGGCGGCGATCGCATGGCAAAGGTGGGCGCAAATCTACTCGGCAATACGGTAGGTATCGGCTCAATTGGCGCAACTGAAGCATTGCCTTACATCTTGCCAACGCTGCGAGTACAAGAGATTGCCAAAAAATGGTTGAAAAAATCACCGCCCGATGTAGCCGTATTAATTGACTACATGATGCCCAATCAAGGCATCGGCTACTTTGCCAAGAACATCCTGAAAATTCCTGTCATTTATTACATTGCGCCACAGGAATGGGTGTGGTCAGTCAATGATAAGAATACTAAGGCGATCGCCTCTTTTACGGACAAACTGCTCGCGATTTTTCCCGAAGAAGCTACTTATTACCAAAAACAAGGTACAAATGTGCAATGGGTAGGGCATCCCTTTATAGACTTAATGGCGAAGATTCCCGATCGCCTTGCCGCACGACAACAACTTGGGATTGCCGATGACGACTTAGTAGTGACGTTACTTCCTGCTTCACGGACTCAAGAACTGCGATCGGTCATGCCGATTATTCTCGAAACCGCGAAAATCATTCAAACTAAACTCCCCCATGTCAAATTTTTGTTACCACTATCCTTAGAGCGCTATCGTGCTGAAGTAGAGAGATTACTTGCAAAATACAACATCAAAGCCACAATTGTTGATGGTCAGTCTCAAACTGCGATTAGTGCGGCTGATTTGGTGTTAAGCAAGTCAGGTACTGTTAATTTGGAAGCGGCATTGTTGAATGTGCCACAGGTGATTTTATATCGAGTCAGTGCGGTTACTGCTTGGGTAGCACGTTACATTTTGAGGTTGCAATTACCATTTATTTCGCCAGTCAATTTAGTGAATATGGAATCAGTCATCCCTGAGTTTGTGCAGAATGATGCGGTTCCTGAAGCGATCGCCGAATGTGGCTTAAATCTATTGACTAATGCTGAAGTAAGACAAACTATGCTTGATGGCTATGCTCGCATGAGAGCAAGTTTAGGCGAAAAAGGCGCGATTAACCGTGTTGCTGACGCAATCATTGATTATTTATAGCGTTTCATAGTCTAGTGAAGTACGGGATTGTTTTCCCGCCGAAGGCGGGAAAACAATCTTCTGTTTGTGTTCACTTTAGATATTTCAATAAAACATCAGTGATATGACCTTGAAACAAATCTATACCTAATGCCGATTTAATCAGGTAGAGAATTAAAACTGTAATTGCACTAATCAGAAAACTCATCGCAATAATCAATAAAATTGCTGCAATTATATTGGCAATTTTAGTAATCCTATTGACTGGATATTGTCTTTGTTTTTTACGCATATCCTTCCCAATTAATAACACGACAAAAAACCGTGTAATAATCAGATCGACAATAAAACGTAAATCGATGATTTTGGGTGATGGTTTAGGAATAGCAACAGAAAAAATAGATTTTAGATTGTCTCTATCTTCTATATTTAACTTTTCCAAAATATGTAATGGGATTTGATGCATATAATAATCTGCATCTTTGTCAAGATAGTTTTTAGTCGATTGATGCATATTCATAATCTATAATCATCAAGCTGAAATCCATTGATAGATATACCAACCAATCGCCATTGCACCCCAACTAATGAATATTAGTCCATAGGTAGATCTATCTTTGTCTAGACCTAATGCAGACATTCTTGGTTGAGCAAAAGCTAGTAAAAAAACAATGCTAATTGCCAGTGTCCAGCATAACAATAGCAATGAAGCGACTTTTTGTGCGTTCATTGCTCCTAAGCTCAAAGGAGTTGCCCATGCAAAAGCACTGCCCCAAAACCATATCGAAATCCAAGCGATCGCTAAAGTAATTGATGAGCTTCCTGTCTGCGATAGCCTCAAAGTAGCAATACAATTTCCTATTAAGATAAAGTAATTAACTTTGTATAGTGCTAATAAATAACCACCAAGTATATATCCTCCAAATAAAACTATTAGATAAATAATTGCATCATAGGGGATATATCGGAGTTTCATAACTTTAATACAGAGTCTAAAAATGCACAGGCTAAAAATAGATAATGACTACCTTTGGTAATATATAGCGTTTCACAATCCAGTACTTCGCTTGAAAAGCGCTATAACACACAACCAGAAGACGAGTTGCGGCGCTTCGCGCCGCAACTCGCTTCTTGGTTTCGTGATTTTTCCTAATGTAAAGGGCGACAGCTATAATATTGCGCTAAAGTTAAACCTGATGCCGAAAGCCCGATCGCAGAACGTCATAATCGCAAATATTACCTATGAATATTACCGTCAAGCTTCGCCGCCAAAAATCACGCACTAGCGAACCCACCGATCACACCTTTCAAATCGAAGCCGATCCTACTCGCACGACTGTACTTGACGTATTAATCAAAATTCAAAGCGAACAGGATGGTTCTATCGGTTTTCGGCGCAACTGTCGCAATGCCATTTGTGGATCTTGTGCGATGCGAATTAATGGGCGATCGGGATTAGCTTGTCAGAAGCACGTTAGTGAAGTGATGGGAGAGCATGATACCGAACTAGTAATCGAGCCGATGCAAAATCTTCCCGTGATCAAAGATTTAATTGTGGACATGACTAAATTTTGGGATAACCTCCACAAAGTCGATCCTTATGTTTCAACGGCATCGCGACAAATCAGCAAAACTGAATATCTGCAAACTCCAGCCCAACGCGCCAAACTGCAAGCTGCGGCTAATTGTATTCTCTGCGGTTCTTGCTATTCTGAATGTAACTCTGCGGCTGTAAGCGATAGCTTTGTTGGTCCTCACGCCTTAGCCAAAGCCTATCGCGTCATGGCAGACAATCGTGATGATCGCACTGAGGAACGGGTCGAGAAATATAACGAATCAGGTTTTGTCTGGGACTGCACACGCTGCTATAACTGTAATGAAGTCTGTCCAGTGGAAGTGCAACCTCTCGATCGCATTTCCCAAATCAAGCATGAGATTCTCGCTAATCGTGATTTACCAGAATCGATGCCACAGCGTCATCGCCATACATTGCTCGATCTCGTGAAGGAAGATGGCTGGATTGATGAAAGTAAATTTGCAGTGCGACTCGTCAGCGATGATTTCAAAGATTTAAAAGCATTGCTGAGTATCTTTCCTGTTGGCATTCGGATGCTTTTAAGTGGCAAAATCCCCTATCCGTGGCAATTCAAAAAATCAGAAGGTGCAGCCGAAGCTAAAGCTTTGATAGAGGCGATCGCCTCTGCCAAAAGCGAGCATGAACGATAAAGAATGCTATTTTCTACATCAATGCCGCAGGGTGTGCGTTATGATTCACATCCTCTTGAACCGTCTTGCTTTGCTATATATTAGGACTTGAGCAATTCTGATATATTTACGGAAATCGCAATTCTTGCAAAGCAGATCTTTAACTTCAGTCAGTTAACCCAAACTTCATGGCTCTATCCTTTGTCGGTCAAGACTTGCGTAATCGCTCCTTTCGTGGACGTAAGGACTTAGCAGGTGCAGATTTTACAGATGCAGATCTGCGAGGTTGTGATTTTCGAGACACTATCCTAACGGATGCTAATTTTACAAATGTTATAACTGGTCAAAGTTATACAAAGTTAATTATTGCGATATTATCAGCACTTATTAGTTCAGCTACTTTTGCTTCTAATTTTGCAATTGCTTTTACACTTAGTTTTAATGATATAGATATATCTTCAGCTAATTTTTTAGTTGCATTTACAGTATCTTTTTTGATTTCTATAATATCTATATATAGCAATATTCTATATATAGATGTATTGATTTTTTTAAATTCATTTATTATTGTAATATTGCTTATTTCTCAATCATTTACTGCTTTTCTTGGTGGTAACATTATTTGGGGAGTATCAAATATTATTTTTAGCCTATCTTTGTTGGTTTTTGTAAAACATATATTTAGATCACTTAGAGATAATCCGCTAAATATTCAAAGCGCAGTAGGAACAGATTTTCGTTCCGCGAATCTAACTGGTGCAACATTTGCTAATGCAAAGTTAAGACTTGTCGATTTTACAGATACGAAACATGACTTAGTTAATTGGCAAGGAGCATATACTTATTGGTGTAAATTACCATACTATCTTAATGATAGCAAAACCAAATATTTATATCTCAATCCAGAAAAATGTAGAGCAAAAAATTATATATCAGCTAACTTTTCCAAAGCATACTTACAAAATGCTGATCTTATTGATGCTAACTTGCTTGGCTGTCTTTTTGTGGGTACTGACTTACGTAATTCTCTGCTTGTAAATGCAAACCTAAAAAATTCAATATTAAAGGATGCTAATCTAAGTAATGCCAATCTAAGCTATACAAATCTACAAAGTACAATGTTAAATAATGCGAATTTGAATACTGTAGATCTAAGTTATTCAAATCTACAGTATTCAAATTTAAAAGATTCAGATATATGTACTGCAAATCTTAGTAATGCAAACTTGAAAAATTCAAGTTTAAATAATACAAACTTATATGGAGCGAATCTTACAAATGCCAATCTACAAAACACTAATCTAAATAATGCAAATTTTCAATATGCTAATCTTAGTAATGCCAATCTTAGTAACACACAAGTCTTAGGCACTAACTTTACAAGTGCAAACTTAACAGGGGCTTGCATTGAAAATTGGTGGTTCAGTCCCAGTACTAAATTTGATAATGTTACTTGTGATTATATATTTCTCAGCCAAAAGATTGATGAAAATGGTAATATCGTATATAACTCTGATAGCCGTAAGCCAGCTAATGGCAATTTTCAGCAAGGCGATTTTACTAAACTAATTCGTCAATATTTAGATGGCTTAGACCTAATTTTTCGTGGCGACGATGATCCAAAATCTTTTGCTTTTGCTTTACAGAAGTTACTTAGCGAATATGAAGATGCTCAAATTCAATTTGGCTCTTTGCAAAACTTAGGAGATGGTGACATTGTTTTGCGTCTTACAGTTGGAAATCCACAAGTACCTAAATCCAAGTTGCAAGCCTTCTTTACTGAGACTAAAAAAATCGCTCAATTATTTTTTTCTCAAGGAGAAAATCAAAACTTGCAAAAACTAGAAAGTGAAATTAATCGACTAAAGAAAGACCTAGCGGATAAGAATCGGCAGTTAGAGAGTAGTTTAGTAAGGACAAAACACTCCCCATCAGATAATGCTAAAGTAGGGAATAATTTCAGCCTAATTAGCGTAATTGTGCAGGACTCTATGTTTGGGAAAAAGACTGATATTAAAGCAGGTGGCGATGTTTCAGGTGTTGCAGACGGAAACATCTCAGGAGTTGCAGGTAAAGACTTAAAAGGAGTAGCAGGTAGAGATATTAGCGGACAAGTTACTATCACAATTCAAGAACTCCGTGATAGCGATACTCCCGAAGCACCAAAACTCGCTGATCTCCTGACTGACTTACAAAAAGTAATTAGCGAATCCACCGAATTAGCAGAACCTGACAAAGAAAAAGCTCTGAAATATCTGGATAAGATTGGCAAACTTGCCAACGACAAAGAATGCGATCGCGACATGATTAGCATGGCGATCGATGGCATTCTCAACGTTGTTAGCAAAGCCGCAAAATTACTTACCCCCGTCCAAGCGATCGCCGATGGGTTGCGAAAGATTCTACAGCTATGAGAGCCAGAGATTTGCAGTGAGTTGAGATAGGTTCACTAGCCTCTGCTTTTGACCTCATTTTTGATCGCCTGCAAAGTATCATTCAAAGCATCTTTGAAAATTCCATAAAATGCGTCAGTAGGTGTGCCATCATTGGGCTGAGCATTGACCGTGTAAGTAATCAAAACCTGATTGGCAGGACGATTCGGCACAGAAGAGACAGGTTCCATTTTCCAGTAACCTTCCATTTTGGCAAGGTCGCCATCGAGGAGACGGAAATCAATCTGTTTGCGATCGGTTTCTTCAATTGCAAGCTTAGTACGCGAAACGATCGAAATGACAAAGACTTGGCGCGTATCTACTTGCTCAATCACCTTGCGATTACCATAACTTTCAAGAACCTTGCTAGAAGTCATGTTGGGAATGAACTTGTAAAGATTGGCATAATCAG
This sequence comes from uncultured cyanobacterium, assembly GCA_963703315.1. GTDB lineage: Bacteria > Cyanobacteriota > Cyanobacteriia > Pseudanabaenales > Pseudanabaenaceae > Pseudanabaena. The sequence goes on from OY969811.1 coordinate 2,555,981, forward strand.
TCAAAACTTTCCAAACTGCATCAGGGGAAGCATTAACTAATACCATCGCCACATATTTACCCTTTTCGCCAGTAACTACCGTTTGCCCATTCCGCAAGGAGTCACGCTGGATTGATGGTAAGCGATCGACGGGACCATCAAAGAGAGAGGCACGGGCAGGCAGCGATGGTGTGCAGCAAGCGATCGCGATCGCCATGACCACAGCCGAGCCTGAAGAAAGTTTTGTCATAAATTGTGAGGCTAATTTCTGGACTGATTTTGGTTGAGACTGCATAGAATTTGGATAGGATGGATACTTTGTCATGAAATTTGCGACTGGCTGTATGTATATCAAAATTTGCGGCATTACGAAACTCGATCAAGCCCAAGAGATCGCCCAAATGGGAGTGGATGCGATCGGTTTTATTTGCGTACCAGCTTCACCACGATATATCAGCAACTTAGCAATTGGTCAGATTAGCTCTAATTTAACAAAGTCGCTCGATTTAGTGGGGGTATTTCTCAATGCCAGTACGGCGGAAATTTGTGAAACTGTGCAGCAGGGTGGACTCAATGCTGTGCAGTTACATGGTGATGAATCTCCAGAATTTTGTCGTGAGGTGCGATCGCATTTAGATCAGATCAAGCCGAACATTAAACTCATAAAAGCATTACGAGTGAAAGATCAAATTGGATTAGATCAAGCTCGATTATTTAGTGATGCTGTGGATGTAGTTCTGCTTGATGCTTACGATCCGCACCTAGCAGGAGGCACTGGCAAAACGATCGACTGGCAAATGTTGCGCGAATTTCGTCCCAATTGTGACTGGTGGTTAGCAGGAGGGCTATCACCTGAAAATGTGGAACAAGCGATCGCGTTAGTAAGTCCAACTGGCTTAGACGTATCCAGTGGGGTAGAACGTTCCGCAGGGGACAAAGATCTATCTAAAGTTAGGAAATTTGTGGCGATCGCCAAATAAAGCCAAAAGCGAGTAGCGGTGCGAAGCGCCGCTACTCGCTTTTGGCAAGCAATAAACGCGATAAAATAGATCAAGGAGCTAATTCACGTTGGTTTGCGTCAAGAAAATTAGGCAAACCTTAGTCAACGTTGAGGAGCAAAAATTATGAAACTTCCAGTTTTAAATAAAAGTACTTGGTTCGGGCTTGTGGCGGTTGCTGTAGTCGGGGGCGCTGGTGCAGCAGTGCTAATCAATGGCACGTTTAATAATCAACCCAATCCCCAATCATCTGCCCCAGCCTCGATCAATCAAGTTACCCAATCTCCACCTGCGACTAGAGCCGTAGATGGTCAGTTGGCAGTGTATTGGATTGAATCCAAACAAAATAAACTGATTGCTGTGCCGATCGCTGTCAAAGCCAAGAGTAATGATGAGGCGATCGCTACGGTAATTAACACTTTAATAGCCGAAAAGCCGCCTGAATCCGAGCTTTATAGCGCCATTCCTGCCAATACTAAGGTTTTGAGTGCTGCAACGAAAAACAAGGAAATTCGCCTGAATTTATCGAAAGACTTTACTAAGGGTGGTGGATCGGCTTCGATGCAAGGACGCATTATTCAGGTTTTATACACAGCTACTAGTCTCGAACCTGACGCAAAAGTATTTTTGTCCGTTGAAGGTAAACCTCTCAAATATATTGGTGGTGAAGGTTTAGAAGTACCGCAACCGATGACACGTAAAGATTTTGCGCTAGAGTTTTAATGACGTGCGTTGCACATTTGCACATCATTAAAACAAAACAAAACATTTTTAGTTAATTATGCCGCCGATCAAATTGCCTGACCTTTTGCCTGATATTGACAGCCTAAGTCTGATTGAGCAAGTCTCGCAAATGCTAGTGGTGCGTACCTGTGGGATGTTGTATGACCATCAGATTCAATATCCACAATGGGAATTGCCCAATGCTGCTTTAAAAACTCTGATCGGTGAATATGGTGTCGGCGGCGTAATTTTACTTGGTGGCAGTGCTGCGGAAATTGCTTTAAAAACTCAACAAATGCAGTCATGGGCAAAAGTGCCATTACTGATTGCGGCGGATATTGAAGAAGGCGTGGGACAGCGCTTTAGCGGCGCAACATGGTTTCCGCCACCAATGGCTTTACAAGAAGTGGTGATGAAATATGCCGAAGATATGGGCAGAATTACGGCTGAGGAAGCTCTGGCGATCGGCATCAATTGGCTGCTTGCGCCGATTGTCGATGTGAATAATAATCCTGAAAACCCTGTGATCAACGTACGGGCTTTTGGGATTACCGTCGGTGAGGTGATGGGGGCAACGCGAGGTTTTATTGCAGGAGCCAAGCAATATCCTGTACTGACGACGGCGAAGCATTTTCCTGGACATGGTGATACCTCCGTGGATTCGCACTTGCAGACCCCGACCCTGACTCACGATCGCCAACGATTTGATAATGTCGAGTTTCCGCCTTTCATCAATGCGATCGCCGCAGGGGTGGATGCCGTAATGAGCGCCCATATTTTTGTGCCAGAACTCGATCCGCAAAATATTGCCACGTTGTCACCGCATATTCTCACAGATATTTTGCGAAATGAATTGGGCTTTGAAGGTCTCATTAGCACCGATGCCCTGATCATGTCAGGTGTAGCCAATTTGGCGAGTCCTGAAGCGATCGCCGTGCAAGCAGTCAAAGCTGGTGCAGATATTTTGTTAATGCCCGTTGACCCGATCGCTACGATTCACGCGGTATGTACTGCGGTAGAGTCGGGGGAAATTAGCCGCGATCGTATTCGTGCATCAGTACAACGGATTTGGAAAGCCAAACAAAAGGTATGTGGCATTCCTAACGATTTGAGCAAACTGGGTAATCCTAAGAATATGGAAGTTGCTAAGGAGATAGCGACAAAAGCAATTAGCGTATACTCGACAATCCCAGATCTACAATCACGCGATCGCCCAAGTTCCTTAGTCAAGAATTATCTAAATTTAATCATTGTCGATGACCCGCTTACCTGTACCGAATTTCTCAACGCGCGATCGCCTGCGGTGTTGCTGCCCAAAAACAAGAATTATCAGCGTATAGTTGCCGATGGACTAACCCTCGCCAATTTGCAATGCGATCGCTTTGCCCATATATTTATGCAAATTTTTAGCCGAGGCAATCCCTTTCGCGGTAGTACGAATCTGCATGAACAGACTCTCAAGTTAGTCCAAGATCTATTAACAGAGAATAAACTCGAAGCGATCGTTGTCTATGGTAGTCCCTACGCTTTGGATCAATTTTTACCAATTTTGCCACCAACGATACCTTGGGGCTTTGCCTATAGTCAGCAACCAGAAGCACAGACAAAGGTTTTACAAAAATTAGGATTTGGATAAAGCCAGTTATGGCAAATTTATTGCGAGCAAATTTACTTAAGTTAATCTTGATTGCAGCGCTCACAACATTAACGTTATGGTCGTGCAGTCCTCTCTTTTTTAAAAATTCATCTTCACAACAACCTAAACCTCCAGAAAATATCACAATTCCACCAATTGCCAATATTGTTCCTAAAGACAGCCAACCAGAACGGCTGCCTGATGCCCCCTATCTGCAAACTCCTGATGAAGCTGTGATTAAAATGCTGGAGATGGCACAGGTAAGAGCAAATGATGTTGTTTACGATCTCGGTAGTGGCAATGGCAAAATTGTGATTGCGGCGGCTCAGAAGTTTGGAGCCAAGGCGATCGGCATTGAAATTGATCCTGAATTAATCAGGGAATCCGAGCGCGAATTAAAAGCAGCGATCGCTAAAACCCCCGAAATTCGCGATCAGATTAAGTTTATCAAACAAGATCTTTTTAAATCAGATTTAAATGACGCTACGGTAATTACACTCTATTTACTGCCACAGGCAAATCTGCGAGTACGTTCCGAAATTCTACCTAAATTAAAATCAGGAACGCGAATAGTTTCATATAAATACGATTTGGGAGACTTAGCTGCGAAACAAATTCAAAAAATCAAAATCGGCGATCAAGAACATCCCATTTATCAATGGATTTTAAATTAGTAAACTAAATCACTCCCTCTTCTTGGAGCAGAATAAGTAAACCCAGAAAGCTGTGGCGCGCACGCGCAGCGTGCGCCACAGCTTTCTGGGTTTTATATTTAATTGCGCCCAGCTACTTATAGTGTTTCACAGTCTAGTGAAATATGGGATTGTTTTCCCGCCAAAGGCGGGAAAACAATCCTCTGTACCTCGCTTGCTTGAAAAGCGCTATATTAGGCTTACTATGTTAGTCTATTAACCTTCTTGTTCTAGTTAATTGATTCCATTGAGAAACACAATATTTACCGAGATTGCTTTAGTTGTAATTTCTCTAGCAGCAATACTTCCTGCTCAGGCAAATAGCGATCAAATCTGCACTGATCAATTACAAAATGAAGTTGCAAAAGTTGCTCAATCACCAAAATTACAAGCATCAAGAGTTGGTGTATTTGTGCAAACTAATGAGACTAATCCCAAAACATTAGCTAGTCTTGATGGCGATCGCTATTTTATTCCTGCCTCAAATGCCAAGCTATTTACAACGGCGATCGCTTTAAAAACATTGGGTGCAGACTATCGCTTTACCACAAGGCTAATGTCGAGTCATTTACCTAATGCCAAAGGCGAATTGGAACATGGACTTTGGTTAATTGGCTCAGGCGATCCCAGCTTTAGCTCCGCAACTGGATTGAAATCTCTAGTTACCCAACTCAAAAATAAAGGCGTAAAGAAGATCAATGGGGGAATTTGGACTTTAACATCTCGCAAAGGTGCAGAAATTGCCGATAGTTGGGAATGGTCGGATTTACAAGAATATTATGCAGCGATCGCTTCGACCTTTACGATTAATGAGAATTCTTTAAATTGGACAATTAGTCCGTCCCAGCTTGGCAAACCACCAATCTTTGAATGGGACAATCCTGCCTTAGCTAGTGGTTGGCGCGTTCAAAATCAAGCAATTACAGTTAGTGCCAACGCTGAATTTGACTTAAAAGTTTTCCGCCCTGATCATCAAAAAGTGCTGATTATCACTGGACAGATACCTGAAAAATCAGAGCCAGAACTCGGCGGTGTTGCTATTCCTGATCCAGAAGCCAACTTTTTAGATTTGCTGCGTCAAGAACTAATTGCCCAAGGTATTGAAATCGCACCAGATATTGCTAATTCTAAACAAAAGCTACCACCGATCCAAGACCTCGCGATCGCCTTTTCGCCAGCACTTTCAGAACTGATCGTCACTACAAATAAAGACAGCAACAATCTCTATGCCGAATTATTACTCAGAGCTTTAGGCGATCGATTTCATGAAGTTCTGCCCGATGACAGTGTGAAAGGTGGCATGATTGCGATTAATAAATATTTGCAATCTATCAATATTTCTCCTAACTCGGTCTTACTAGCTGATGGTTCTGGGCTATCGCGGCACAATTTAACTACACCTAGAGCGATCGTCCAACTATTACAAACCGTTGCCAGCGATCGCAATTTTCGGAGATCTTTATCCATCTCCAATGTTGATGGAACCTTAAGCAATCGCTTTAAAAATAGTCAAGCTCAAGGGTTACTCCAAGCCAAGACAGGGACATTAACAGGCACAATTGCATTGTCAGGATACGCCAATCCTCCCAGTTATCGCGAAGTTATTTTCAGTATCATGATCAATAACAGCAATCTGCCTACCAGAGAGTTGCAACAATATATTGATGCGATCGCCTTACTCTTAACACGCCTTAAATCCTGTCCATAGAATGAAAAAGTGGCTTACTTCCAACCATAAATTCATCGTCACATCAGCGATCGTCTCAGCGATCGTCTTAATGCTAGGCAGCATTTTGATACTCACGACGATTTTTTGGTCTAAGCCCACAGTTTCATCATCATCAAATCTCTCTTTGTGTTCCCCACCAATGACAGAAATCTCCAATGTACGCCCTAGTCTACAGTTTCATCCAATTAAAATCGTAGCTGAGCCTTGGCAAGGCAAGCATAAAGTTTACGCCGTATTTGCACTGCCCTTGGCATATAAAGATATTTACTATCAATCACACTTGCTAGTCAAAGGCTCAGACACAGTTTGGAATGTCACACCCACTGATGGACGTAAATACGGAGTCTCTACAATTCCTGATGGCAAATTTTTGGTGATTGGCTTTTTTCGGACTCGGCTAGCCCTGTTGTATTTAATCAGTGGGAAGTTTAGTGACCTTACAGACCCTTGCAATTGGATACTCTATTTTTTTCCTTAAAATATAGACATCCTAAAGCCCGTAAAGCTGCTCCCCTGCGGGGAGCAGCTTTACGGGCTTTAGGAATTTATTTTGCTTAGGATCATCAAAAAATGAGTGGCGGCGCAAAGCGCCGCCACTCATTTTTTGGATTTTGGTTTGCTATACAATTACTTACTTTCAGATTTCTTAGTTACGCTATTGAAATATTCCTTAGCTTTAGTGAAAGCGTACTTAACTTTATCGCCAATAGTTGGCTCAGGCAAAACTGCAACCGTAATTTCTTCATCAGGAAACTCTTTCAGACGATAGCCATATTCCAAATTATCTTTGAACTTCCTCAAGATCGGATACAAACGGATTGCTCCCTTCAATAATTCTGCTTCCTGTTGGAAGATAGCGCGACTAATGAGATTGCTGCGTTCTACTGCCATCGAACCCGCAGGAACCCATTCCTTCCCTTTGATGCGGATAAAAATGTTGAACTCAGGTAAACCCTTGTCCTTCATCTCATCATATCTACTCGCAGCTACCTCACGTTTGTTAGGAGCTTTTTTCTTCTTTTTCGACTGACCCGAACCACCCGCAAATCCCGTCGCCTTAGTTGCACTCATCGCTTTACCTTTGATTTTTTAAAAAATTTTTAGATATTTAATACGCAATGCAGAGCAGCGCATATCAAATTTTTGTAGTTATTAAATGTGTTAACAAAAGTTTACTTTAGTCGATGACGCAAACACAATCATTCTTTAGTTAAACAGTTGTGGGACTTACAGCGCTTTGCGCTAAATTAACCCCCAAAGAAATTTTTGAAAGCGCGGCAAAGCCGCGCTTTCAAAAATTTCTTAACAGCCTGTATATAGCAAAGCAAGTTTTGCTTAGGACATAAAACCAGAAGATGAGTTGCGGCGCTTCGCGCCGCAACTCGCTTCTTGGGTTTTGGTTGGTACTAGCTAACTCTTTTTTTGCTATAGCAATGTAAGTTTTGCTTAGGACATAAAAACCCAAACATCAAAAAACACCTGCGGATTCGTAGAGGCGACGAATGAGGGCGAGGATTTTGCGATCGTAGAGAGGATCGATCGCCCAGCGTCCTGTGAGTTGACTTAAGACTGGGGCAACACCTCGCGCCACTAAATGGAATCGCGGCGCAACTACGGGTTGAAATAGAGGTGCATTGCTAGCATAGGCTTTGAGATGTTGGATATGCGCTCTTACCCCTGTCCGTTGATCGGGAAAACTTGCACCTGTGCCTTTTTCCGTCGAACTGTTAGCGGCTCCGAGACTAGCAAAATTATTTTGTTCAGGCTCAATACCTCTGCCAAATCTGAGAAATCCTGTCTCAATACACATTTGGCAGAAAGCAATATCGTGATTTACGCCTTCAATCTCGGCTTCTTCACGATATATGTGAGGTAAATCGCCATAGTTTGTAAGTGCATTCTCATTATTATTCTTGAGGAACATCAGCAACTGTACTGCGGAAGCATTGCCCACGCCCATAATCTGATTGATTTGCCCCGTAAATACTTTAAAAATCGTTTTCAGATAAAGAGTGCGCGTGGTGCTATCCCAAGATACGGAAGTATTTAATTCCCGCAGGGCGATCGCCTGTACATAGACAATACTTTGATAACGCAGACGGCAGTTTAAAGGAATCTGACTCAGATCAAAACCGAGGCGATCGACTAAATCGGCGGGAACTAACACATTCCCCGAAACTAGAATCCCTTTTTCCTCATAGCTTTGTCCATTGAGATTGATATTAATCTCTGGATAGGTAACGGGCTTAGTCGCAGGTAAACGATTTGCTGGTGTAAAGACAGGAATCGTCGTTGCCGTTTCATTAATCCATGCCTGTATACCATCGGCAAGTCCGATCGCATAGTCACGTCGTCTTGTTTGCATCAGCAAGCGATCCTGTGAATTATTGGCAAATACTAATTCCAGCAAAATCGAAGGAATAGCAATTTGACGACAGAAACTCAAACTACCAATGCTAGCGACTGTATCTGCCTTTGCGCCGCGACTAGTGATTTCAGGCACGCGCTTAGTCAATGCATTGGTGATAATTTCTGCTTGACGTTTACGAATGGCATTATTGGCAATGTAATAGGCTGTCGCCCCCCGCAATTCTGGTGAAATGACTGTATCAAGATTGAGGGACAGCGCGACATCTTGACTAGTCGCCCGTAAGTTAATCCATGCGATCATTTCATCTAAATTCAAGTCATCACTAGGAACGGCGATCGCAATGCCACGCGATCGTAATTCTGCGATTAGCAAATCTCTGGTGGCTACCAACTCAGCCGTTTCAATCGTTCCACCTACCCCCTCACTGAGATCGCGAAACGAACCTTCAAAAACACTATGACCTGCGGAAATAAATACTTTGCCCATATCTCTATCTGCTAGTCAATTTCAGAAAGCAAAAAAGTCTCCGTGAGTGTATCAGCTTTTGTCCTGTTTGACTATTGATTTCTCAACTAGAGATACGGCGCGAAGCACCGCCTTCTAGTTATAAACAAGGGGCTTAAGCCCCTTGTTTATATATTCATAGAGTTGCATCGCTTTGCGCCGCAACTCTATGAATGGGTTTAGCAGGAAAACTGCGATAATTATTGATGCTGATTGATGTGGGCGGGAACTACCCAAAATTACCAAATTATGAAAAAAAGAGTTAACCTAACTTTCCCTAAACGAGCGATCAATATTCCCCTCACCTATCGGCTTGCCAAGGATTTTAATATTGCCGCCAATATCATCCGCGCTCAAGTTGCTCCTAATAAAGTCGGCAAAATGGTGTTAGAGCTATCGGGCGACATTGACCAACTGGAAGAAGCGATGGATTGGATGCGATCGCAAGATATTGAGGTTTCATTACATGGACGGGAAATTGTGATTGATGATACTGTATGTGTGGATTGTGGCTTATGTACTGGCGTATGCCCTACCGAAGCATTAACTCTCGATCCTAAAAGCTTTCAACTTACCTTTACGCGATCGCGCTGTGTCGTTTGCGAACAATGTATTACCGCTTGTCCTGTGAATGCGATCTCGATTAACCTGTAGTATAGAAATCGGTACTTGCGATCGGTCAAATTGATCAGTTAAAAACAGCCAGAGAGCTTATTAATTCGTCTATTTTTTGACTTGCAAGCGACTATAATGATACAAAAGTTAACACTTTTATAAAACACTTTTATAAAACACTCTTACAAAACACTTTAGCCCACTAAACTTTGAGTTATAACTCATGCATTTTGAGTTTTTTTCGCTAGAAATTATTCAAGAATGGACGCAACTGTATGGATACTGGATCGTATTCTTCGGCATTATGCTGGAGAACGCAGGTATCCCATTACCAGGAGAAACCATCACCTTAGTCGGTGGTTTTTTGGCAGGAAATGGTGAATTGCGATATCCATTGGTTTTGTTATGTACTGTTGCGGGCGCGATTTTAGGAGACAGTGCGGGTTATTGGCTAGGACGTTGGGGTGGTTTGCCCGTATTAGAAAAAATCGGCAAAGTATTTCGGATGCCTAGTGATGAAATCGAGATTGCCCGTGAGAAATTTCGCGGTAGTGCTGATCGCGCTGTATTTTTTGGACGCTTTATTGCCATCCTCAGAATTTTTGCAGGTCCAATGGCAGGTCTATCGGGAATGCCCTACCAACGATTTTTATTTTTTAACTCCACAGGTGCATTGGTTTGGGGTGTTGTCACCACAGGTGTTGCTTACTATGCAGGCACTCTTATTCCTCTAGAAACTCTGGTTTCTGGAGTTGTAAAAATCAGTTCAATTATTTTAAGTGGGGTTGTCTTATGGTTCGCTACCCCACCTGCATTTCGTTGGCTCAAGCAGAAATTTGTGATTTGGTATAGCGCCAAAAAAGCGCAAGATGCTACACATCCTCATCCGAATCTGCAAGCCGCTCAAGAATCAGCCGTATTATTACCGATCGCTGAAAATCAACTTCAAAATAAAGTCAAGGTTAAACAGGCGATCGATAAGGATTAAAAAAAGGGTGATGCCTGAAGGCATCACCCTTTTTTCTACGGAGAGAGAGGGATTCGAACCCTCGGTTGCTTTCACAACATTCGATTTCAAGTCGAACGCATTCGACCACTCTGCCATCTCTCCAGCTTTGTTATCTTAAAGCATCAATATGCACTAACACAAGTACAAAAAAAGAGATGTCGCAAAGCGACATCTCTTTTTTTGTATAAAAGCGCAAAATGGCTATGCCATTTTGCGCTTTGGGATTATGGCTTAATCAAAGAAATCGATAGGGTATAGTAGCCTAGCTGATTAGGAACTCTCTCCCACTTACCGTCTAATTTGCCCTTTGACAAGTTTTTGGTGACGCGATCCTTAGCTTGACGGAAATTCTCAACCGATAGATCGCCGTACAGTGCCTTGACCACACTATCCGCATTCACAAATTCGCCTTTACGCTCTTGTAATACCTTCTCGATCGCATCAGTTAAAGTATTGCCCTGATAGAGAGGACGAAAAGCTAGAGAACTAGAACGACCTGACTTCTTAGGCTGAGGTGATTTAGCTGCAACTGCTTCAGCTTTCTTGGAAGCTTTGGCAGTTGTCTTTGCGGCTGCAACCGCAGCTTTAGGAGCAGCCTTAGTTGCTTTAGGAGCAGCCTTAGTCTTAGCAGCAGCCTTAGGAGCTTTAGGAGCAGCTTTAGGAGCTTTAGGAGCAGCTTTAGTCTTAGGAGTAGCTTCAGTCTTGACAGATGCGGCTCTTCCTCTCTTGATAGTTGATGTAGGGATGGTCTTTAATGTCTCAAGAGATAGGGTGTAATAGCCAAGTTGGTTAGGAACACGCTTCCATCTATTTTCACCTTTACCTTTGGATAGATTTTTGGTGACACGCTCTTTCGCAACTCGGAAAACAGTTTCTGTAAGCTCTCCGTAAAGAATATTTACAACATCATCAGCATTAATTGCTTGCCCTTGGCGTTCATTCAAAATCTTGGCGATCGCTTCGGTGAGGGTGAGACCTTCATAGGCAGGACGAGTTGTCAAAGAACCACGACGATGACCTCTTCCTCTTCCCTTTGATACAGGAGCAGGAGCTACCTCAGCCTTGGCTTTAGGTTTACGACCTTTGGTAGGCGCTGGTGGAGCTTCAACAATAACAGGAAGGACTGGTACAACAGCCGCTACAGCTTCTTTCTTTTTACCTTTAGCCTTAGGAGCTTCAGCAGGTAAGCTTCCTAGAAGGGCTTCAACGTGAGCGAGTTGGGCGCGAGCTTGAGCAACTTTATCTTCGTATTCAGCGAGAAATCCTTGCAAATGGGATTGTAAAGCTTGTAGAGACGCGCCAAAACCGTCTGGCTGTAAACTTACAGGTAGATCTATACTCATACTATGGGAACCAAAAAAATAATGATTGATTGATGTGATGAGTTTACTTCCTCATGGTTTTTCTAATGATGGAAGAAACTCATCATTTCGTTCTATCACGTTTTGAGAGAACTCGCAATAGTTTAGAAAGAATTCTCACCATTATCTATTTTTTTATGGCAACTTTTAAACGAGTGGCTGCTCTTGAGAAAGCTGGAAATTGTTTCTAGTAAAGCTTTATAGCCTTCAAACCACCTAGATATAGCTAAAAGACAGAAAGAGACGAATATTGTCCCTTTCTGTCTTTATTTCTTGAGGTCTACCAGAAATTTGGCTTCGGCAGCGCGATCGCTATTGGGATATCTCTCCAACAGCCTTTGCAAATAGCGTGGTTGCTCACTGAGAAAGAAACTAGAAAATAGTAAGTCATCAATATATTGACTCTGAGGAAACTTCACCTGTAATTCAGTGATAATGCTATCTATGCGCCTTTGATAGTCAGATAGCATAATCTTTTCGCGCTGTTCATAATCTTGGTAAGCATAGCTACGTCTACTACTGCTGAGTTGGCGATATTGTCCACTAGCAGTCAATCCTGTGGGAGGATGGATACGTTGGGTTTCTGCGAAAGTGTGGTTTTCCCACTGGGCAAGTAGGGTCATGGCAACCATGTATAGAGATTTTTCGCGAAGTACAGGAGAGAGATTTTTGTCGTCGAGTAAATTTTGATAGAGGGAAAGGGCGATCGCATTTTGACTGCCGCCTTGATATTTAGCCAAAATCTCCGCACTACTGCGTTTAGATTCATCGCATACCCACCACTCACGACAATTCCAGTCCATAGGGAGGCGATAGGTGCGAAATCCATCCCAGATGGGTAAATAACCATTTTTCCATCCACCCATTCCTGCCCAGTCTGCGGCAATTTGATAGCGAGATTCAGGCGTATTTTCGATTTGCCATTGTCGTAACTTTTGCCAACGCAGTTTTTGTTCGCTCAGTAATTCTTGAGCTTCTTTTTTAAAATCGACCACCCGATTATCCTCCTGCCACCAACGACCTTGGGGATAGTAGTAGTCTGTGAGGACGCTGTCGGGGATTGTATCCAAATTTAAGTTGGTAGAAATTTCTAGAGCTTTAGCATAATTGTGCGATCGCGCATATTGAATAGCGATCGCATACTTGAGGAGTGGTGCGAGGGCTTGACTATCTGGTTCTTGCAAAAGGGTTTGCATTTGTTCGATAGACAAACCAACATCGAGGAGAGTCCGCACATGGGGAAATGCGAGATAAAGAGCATCGCGATCGCCCATAGGTTGCGCCATGATTTTGATCCAGAGCCGCATTGCCCCAACGATGTCGTTATTGTCTTGCAGACTGAGAGCAAGGAAATAGTTGGCATCATCGGCTCCCGCATGATCAGGATATTTCTTGAGCCAGTCTTGCCATGCATTAAGGCGTTCTTTTTCGGTGCGGTTGGCATTGCGTGTGAGGATCGCTTGTGGACGCTCCTCGCCGTTAAAATAGGAGCGTCCTGTTAAATCTCCATACTCACGACAGGCGATCGCAAATTTGGATTGCGGATATTTCGTCACCATTCCCAACAGTAGGTAATAGGCATAGTCACCCTTTCGCGCAAAATTTTCGTAACTCACGATTTTGGAGAGGGAATAAAGCTGGGAGAGATCTTTATTCAAAATATTTTGAAGGAGTTCTGTCCCTTGAGCATCTCCATGTCGATCTAGTTCGGCGATCGCCCAGATTCGATCATTAGAATTCGGTTCATTAATCAAATAACGGAAAAAGGAACGAACAGATGGAGTAAGCTCTCCTGCTTTGATCGCTCCAAGACGCTCAACTAAGATATATTCCTGAGCATCAGTTGGCAATTTTTGATAGAGAGCGATCGCTGCTTTAATTTGGCTGTCTGTTGGTTTTGATAACTGCTCATAGTTCATCCATTCCGATAAACCTGCGAAGTTCTTATCTTTTTCATATCGAGATTTGCCATACACCGCGTCATAGCCTAGTAACCTAATTAAAAAATCTAGATTGAATTGACTGTAATATTGCGGAGAATTCTTTGGTTCGAGATTAGCTTTCGCAAGATTGATTAGCTCTGTTCGGACTTGAGGATCATCTAAACCAAAATCTTTCTCCCAATCTTTGTTTTGAGTCTCAGAGATATAGGGAGCGACATCATAAAAACTCGGATAGGTCAAACGCCTTTGGATCTGTCCACGTAGCCATATTGTTGTGTAGGGTTTGCCAAGATTGCGAATACCTTCAATACCATACTTCTGTCTAGTTTCATCGCGAGAACGCGCATAATAACTCAACAATGGATATGCCTTAGCTCCATACTTTTCCCAGACAGGATTGGCTACAGGATCTTTTCCCCATTTGGCAATAATAATATCTTGACGAACGGCTTGAACGATTTCTTGCCATTGCGGATCGAAGCGGAGGCGATCGCGGAGGACATCATCGATTTCGAGTTGGGAAATCTCTTGAGGGCTGAAGGAGTCAGCTAACTTCGACATTTCCGCAGGACTAGGTATTTTGACGGTACGCGATTGAAAGACCTCTGCGGCTTTGAGTGCTACACCACAGGAGGCGATCGCTACAAATATAGACAATATATATAGATGTCGCTTTTGCATATTGCTCTCCAAAATCCAAGCTATGTCTCCTATCATTAAACGTGATTTAGGTGAGACAGAAAGACTTCTCAGCAATTTGCAACAAACAGCTCTTTAAAAAAGAGGCGGCGCATCGCTCCGCCTCTTTTTTAAAAGAATAAATGGCTTTCAGGTTGAATGTTGATTTCCATCGGTACGGCTTGTGGATCGGCAGAGAGTGCAAACATAATTGCATTTGCCGCAGTTTCAGTTGTTAGCATCTTACTGCGATCGACTTTCAGACTGACATTATCCCAGAATGGTGAATCAATTCCCCCAAAGTAAAAGAGAGTCACCTTAATTCCAAAGCGGCGCAATTCATCCGCCATACATTTGCTAAAACCGACGGCTCCAAATTTAGAAGCACAGTATGCTGCCGCCATTGCCATCGGATGTTTACCCAGAATCCCAATCACATTACAGATATGACCAATCTTGCGATCCTTCATCACATTAGCAACTAACTGACTCGTATAAAAATTCCCCTTGAGATTAAGATCGAGCAGATAATCAAGTTCCTGTGGTTCAATGCGGTTAAATTGCTTGAGAACACCTGCACCTGCGGCATTCACCAAGACATCAATCTGTCCAAACTGCGCGATCGCCCGTTGTACCATTCCTTCAACTTGAGTGTATTTCGTAATATCGGTAGGAATAGCGATCGCCTCAGCATCGTAAGCATCTTCGAGATTGTTAACCAGTTCTTCTAATTTATGGATATCTCTCGCTACAAGAACTAATTTTGCACCTGCTTCGGCTAATTTTGGGATAAGTGCTGAACCGATCCCACCTGTTGCTCCGACAACGACAACAACTTTATTTTGCATCTTGTTTTGCTTTTTAAAAGTAAAGTATTTATGCTTGAATTTCTTTACAATACTTTATTTTTGTTTACATAACTATAAACCCCAATAGAGAGTTGCGCTGTAACTCTCTATTGGGGTTTATGCTTGCAATTTTATGCAGCAATAGTTAGTGCTTCATGGGCTTCAATTTCAGAAGTATCTTCGCCAAATTCTTGAATTTCTGCTTCTTTAGCTGATGTTACTGTGAGTTTTAAGCCTAATCCTTTTAACCAATCCGCTAAACCATAGATTGCTTCTACACCTTGTTTTTGTAGGATTGTTTCGAGAGTTTCGGTATGCATTGCTAGTTGCTCTGGTGCAAGAGCTTCGGCAACATTGCTGAGGGCTAGTTTAAGTAGATTGGTTTCAATATCTAATGGTTCATGATCTTCAAGATGAACTTCGAGATAGACGGCGGCATAGTTAATATCTTGCAATTCTTTGATGTGATACTCATGATAGCTATCACTAGCTGGGGTTTGTCCGTTGTTCATAATCTCTCCAATATTCTTTTGCTTTACGAATATCTTTGTTTTGGCTACTTTTGTCACCACCGCATAACAGCAATATTACAACCGAACCAACTTGACCGAAATAAATGCGATAGCCGCCGCCATAATCAATTCGCAATTCATACACACCATCACCCACAAATTTATAATCGCCTAAATTGCCTGTTTGTAAGCGATCAAGCCTTTGGCTGATCTTTGATTTTGCTCGCAGATCTCTAAGTGAAGCAGTCCATTCCAAAATCGGAATTTTGCCATCTGGTGTAATGTATCGGTTAATCTTTCTCGGTTGTGCGGTCATTTATGACTCTAATGATTTTGCCATTTTATATAGTTAACCTACTCGTCACGACAAAAAAAGTCAGAATAGCGGCTTCAAATTCCCAAAGAGTGCCATGCACTCTTTGGGATAATTATTTAAACTCCGTTTTGCTTGAACCAAGCTGTTAGACATTTCCAAGCATCCTCAGCTTCTTGTTTGCGGTAAGCAGGACGATAATCGGCATGGAATGCATGGGGAGCTTCAGGATAAACCACAATCTCTGAGTTTGCACTACAGCCTTTAAGTTTCTCCCGCATTTGCTCAACCGTATCTAAAGGAATGCCCGTATCCTTACCACCATAAAGTCCTAGCACGGGAACTCGTAGACTCTGAGCAATATCAACAGGATGCTTTGGTGTGAGTTCTGTTGATTCGCCAACGAGTCTGCCATACCAAGCTACTCCTGCTTTCACTTGAGGATTGTGCGCTGCATAGAGCCATGTAATTCTACCGCCCCAACAGAAACCCGTAATCCCTAGTTTCTGAATATTACCTTTCGCGGATTTGGCTGCCCACTCTACAGTTGCATCAAGGTCAGCAAATACCTGAGCATCAGGAACCTTGCTCACAATCGGACGGATTTGAGCAATATCCGTTAGCTTTGACACATCACCTTGACGGTAAAACATTTCGGGGGCGATCGCCAGATATCCTAATTTGGCTAAACGGCGGCAGACATCTTGAATATAAGCATGGACACCAAAAATTTCTTGGATTACTAAAATCACAGGAAAATTTGTGCCTTGATTGGGCATTGCTCGATAGGCAGGAATTGTGCCATCTTTAACAGGGATTTTTACTTCACCTGCAATCAGCCCCTTGCTATCAGTGGTAATAGTTTTGGCAGAAATTGGCTGCACAGCGATCGCAAATCCCGCCGTCAGACTACTAACCGCAATAAATTCGCGTCTGGTAAGTTTGGACATTCAAGTTATCTCTCAAGGTTTTTCACAATATATAGCGCTTTGGATTGTTTCCCCGCCGAAGGCGGGGAAACAATCCTTTGTATCTCGCTTGCTTGAAAAGCGCCATATATATTGTGCCTATTCAAAACGAAAGTTGATGTGTTTACAGTAAATTAAAGGCTGACAAGCAAGACAACCGTAACTCAATGCTAGATTTTTGGACAAAAACCAGTGGAACTTGGATTAATGTTTTAGCGATCGCCTTTGGTACATTCTTAGGACTCATTCTGCGCGGAAGATTTCTTTCGCAAGTTTTGCCGATACTTAAACAGGCGATCGGGCTAATCACCATGTTTGTCAGCATTAACATGGCAAATAGCTTACTCAAAGTTAAAGCTGGTGCTTTGGATGGCATCATCCTATCGCTGCTTGCCTTAATCATTGGTGGGATCATTGGTGAGTTAACTCAGATTGAGAAACATCTAGAATCTCTTGGTGATTGGCTAAAAGCCAAATTTAAGGGAAAGGGTAAATTTACTGAAGGTTTTGTGGCGGCGAGCCTTTTGTTTTGCATTGGTCCCATGGCGATTATTGGTAGCCTCAATAACGGACTGATCGGCGATAACAATCTCTTGGCTCTCAAATCTTCGCTTGATGGATTTATTTCCATTGTGTTTGCGAGTACCTATGGGATCGGTGTAGGATTCTCGGCTCTACCTGTAGCAATTTATCAAGGCAGTTTGTCACTTTTAGCAGGCAATCTCTCGCAAAGCCTCCCCGATCCAGTGAATGCTCAACCAGTCCTGATCATTACAGGAGTTGGTGGCTTGATGCTGTTGGGTCTCGGTTTAAATTTATTAGAGTTAGCGAAAGTACGAGTCGCCTCCTTTCTCCCCGCCTTAGCGATCGCGCCTTTAGTCTATTGGCTAGCCACCATCCTCACGAAGAACCTATAACAATGCTCCACCGCAACTAGAGCCACTCCCTGCGGTGCAACCATAGCAATAGTCAGCCGTTTGAATTTCTTGAATGATATCTAAAGTTCCATATTCGAGGATTTTCGCAACGGTAAGCAATTCACCATCAAGCGATCGCGCTGGAAGATTTTCCATTTGATTAAAATCGCAATCATAGATATTACCTTGATAGTCCACCGAAAGCTGATTACGACACATCAAGTGTTCAAGGGTGATGGAATTAAAATGCGTTTCCAAAAAAGACGTATATTCTTCTTCTAGTTTACGATGTTGCAAATGGAACTTACTTCTGCCGATGGGAAGATTGGTAATTGTAAAGAGGTTATTAAATACGATGCCAAAATGCTCTTGTAAATGGGCTTTGTAGGCTACTTGTAATCCCTCTTGATTAGGCGCAAGGGAAAATTTATGAGAAGTAGGAAGTTGAGGATTGTATACCAAATCTAAAACTAACTGGGGATTACTACCATAACCTAATCGATTTAGCCATTGCAGCGCTTGAACTGACTGATCAAATACTCCTTTACCACGCATCTTGTCCACATTGTCTTCAAGATAACAGGGTAATGAAGCGACAACCCGCACTTGGTGCTGAGCAAAGAATTCGGGAATATCTTCATAGCCTCGCTCAAAATAAATTGTCAAATTAGAACGAGCGATCGCTTCTTTACCTTGTTCTCTCGCCGCTTGAATCAATGGACGGAATCCATACAGCATCTCTGGCGCTCCCCCCGTGAGATCCACCGTCTGAATTTGCGGAAATCGTTGAATTATATCGATTAGTTGCTGACAAACCTCGGTCGATAACTCCTCTGTACGATGGGGACTTGCCTCCACATGACAATGACTACAAGCTAGATTGCAGATCCTGCCCAAATTAATCTGCAATACCGAAATATTATGTTTTATAAGGGGGGCTTGCAGTTTTTGAGAAAATGGCGTAACCGCGATCGAAGGAACTGACATATATAGACAATCCAAGTCAACTTCCCATTTATTTTGCCATAAACTCAATCACAATCCCTTGAATTGACTTAATCACTTCTTCATATTCCTCAGTTAGCGCTTTCAAAAGTTGCGGTGTAATTGTTAGATTTCCTGTTGTACAAACTTGTTCAAAATACTTACACAAGTATGACAATCGCATTGCCCCGATACTAGCACTAGTTGATTTGAGCGAATGGGATGCGAGACCAACTTTGTGAGCATCTTGACTCTCAAACGCTAGCTGAATTTCCTCAAGCAAATTTTCAGCAGAACTAAGATATATTGTCACTAAGTCAGAGAATACAAGATCATCCTCAATTGATTCTCGTAAACCTTGAAATGTATCAATATCAATAGTTTGCAAATTCACAAATTCTGGATATTTTTTAACTATTTCTGATATATCAGCGATCGCCTTAGATTGGATAGTCTCAAGCATAGTCGTAATCCTATTCCTAGAGGTTTATCTATTTAATACCAAAACTAAAAATGGCATAGCCATTTTTAGTTTTAAAAACTCTGACTGGGTTAGGACTTACGCAGTAGCCCTGCAATAAATTGCGGGCTGAAAGCTTAAACCCGTTGAAACGGATTGAGTCAGAGTAACCTTTTTAGTCTGCTAAAGCAGACTTTAGCTTTAAGCCAAGAACTTGAGTTCTTGGTTAGTTTGCGTCAGTCCTATGGGTTTAGGTTTTAATCCACAAAAGTGTTGTCACACTTTTGTGGATTGGTATAAGACTTACGCGGAATGGCGAAACTTAGGGATAATTCATGAATTGCCCCTACCCTGAAATCAGGTTTTCGAGACATTTTTGCGTAAGGTCTAACTACTTATAGTTTCAGTTTACGCAAATTATTGACCGCTAATGCAATCGTGCTATCTTTCTTTGCAAAGCAGAATCTCAAACCATTTACTTGTTGGCGATCGGGCTGACTAAAGCAAGTTCCTGGAACAGCCGCAACTAAAGCTTCCTTGGCTAGTCGAAATGCCGCAGTTTCTGCATCCTGTGCGATCGCCGAACTATCCGTCCAGATGTAGTATGCGCCTTTAGGAAGTACTGGTGATAAGCCCAATTCGACTAAGGCAGGATAGAGCAGATCGCGCTTACGTTTGTAATCTAATGCCATATTTGTGAAATATTCACGTCCAAACTGCATGGCGGTAAGGGCGGCGTGTTGCAAAGGTGCAGGGGCGCAAATGGTAATAAAGTCATGAATTCTTCGCATGGCAGCAGTTAATTCGGGATTTGCCACTGTGTAGCCCAAGCGCCAGCCTGTAATACAAAAGGTTTTCGAGAAGCCATTCACTACAATCGTGCGATCGCGCATTCCCTCAATGCTCATCAGGCTAATATGCTCTTCTTCATAAATGATGTATTCGTAAATTTCATCAGTAATTGCATAAACATCATACTGCTGACAGAGTTTGGTGATTAGTTCCAATTCTGTTCTTGTCCATACTTTACCTGTGGGATTAGCAGGGCTATTGATGATCACCGCCTTAATCCCTTTCTTAAAAGCAGGTTCAAGGATTTCTTGCGTGATTTCCCACTGCGGTGGTTGCAAAGTAATGAATTCAGGGATACCGCCAACAGTAGCCAAATTGGGAATGTAGTTTTCGTAGAATGGCTCAAAAATTAAAACGCGATCGCCTTGATCAATCAATGACATCAAGGCAATATTTAGCCCTTCCGTTGCGCCGCAACATACCGTAACTTCAGTTTCGGGATCAACGGTAATCTGGTTATCGCGTTGCATTTTGTCAGCGATCGCCCATCGTAACTTGTCCCAGCCCCAACTATCTGCATATTGATTAAAATCTGATGCGATCGCGGCTCTTGCAGACTCTTTGAGAGCTTCTGGTGCAGGGAAATCGGGCAATCCTTGGGCGAGATTAATAGCTCCAAACTTTTCACAATAACGGGAGGCTTCACGAATTTGTGATTCTTTAATTTGAATGGCACGTTGGGATAGCGAAACAGTAGTCAAGGGAAATATCTCTAAGCTTAGGTACAAAACGCCTACGGCGCTGCATATAATATAGCAATAAGCCTTTATCCATTGATATAGCAGTTTTCATTTTGCCTACGGCAAAATGCATAAGTTACCAGATTCTCGGTTGTAAATTTCGACTATTGGCAATAATGACAGAATCTCCTGCGGGTTCAATTAGAAATAGTCCTTCTTGGGTAGCATATTCATCGGCTTTTTCATCGATTTTTATTCCTGCTACGGCTCCATAAACTTTATAGTTTTGGGTAAGAAATCAATGGGTTGAATCGAAGACCTCAATCTCTATTAAATCTCTTAAAAAGTCCACGAAAGATTGAATTTTAGGGAGCTGAGCAGTATTGTCACTAATCCATTTGTCATCAGAAATACTTGTGGTATTGGTTTTACCAGGTTTAAGAACACTTGCTACTGTTGCTATAGTTGCCTTATCTTTGTCAAATCTCTTCCACTTTATCTCAGAGAACTGATTGATATAATCCTTAGCTCTTTGCATATAAACAGGATAGGCAACCTCGCCGCACTCACAAATCAAAGTATCTAATACACCCTGATCTGAATTGTTTGGCAGTATGTATAGTCCTAAATTCGGTGAACCTTTCACTACAGTGCCAGCCTGATCGGGAAAGTTCGGGAAATATTCTTTTAATTTATCGCAATATGTTTTAGCTATTTTATCAGGAGCATCTTTGTCAGCATCTAGAACAATTCCAAAACCTGCAAAAGCCTCAGGATCAATATTTGATAGAGCATCACTTATGTTTTGAAGAACGCTATTATCTTCTCCAATCAAGTGTTGGATTAGGTTACTACCTTCCCCAACATAGATAGCTATTGACAAATCATCAGTATTCAAAATAGTTGGCATATTCAGCCTTGTGTAATACTTTTTTGTCTTTCTAGGATTGTAAGAAGGAACAAGTGCTTGCCATAAAGATTCTAGTGGTTCTATTTCCTGATCCCAAGGAAAAAAATTTAGTAATTTACGAAAAACTCTTGCTACAAAGGCTTGGTCATGGTTACCCTCAACCACTAACAAAACACATCGCCGATTCATTAACGAACCTCCATACCCAAATTTTCTCTAAGACGCTTCAATCTACTCCAATCATGTCGGACAACTTTTGTTTTTGTCTCTTTGGATTCAAGTCTGTAAAGCACTAAATCTGATGGGTTTTCATTTACAGCCAATAAAGCATCAACAGCCTCAAGGCTATGGGTAGTTGCAAAGATTTGTACATTCATTTCTTTGCTCCATTTGGCTAACCATTGAAAAGAATTTTGTAGGGCTTCAGTGTGAATAGTTGATTCGAGTTCATCAATTAGTAAAACACCACCTTTTACACTAGCAAGTTTCAGAGCAATATGAAGTAATCGACGGACACCATCACCAAATGCACTAATAGGAGTAAGTCCCAGATTTTTATGTTCAATATAAATATTGAAACGAGAAGAATTTGATTCAGGAGATAAGAGGATCGTTACATCAGATATATTTTGATCCATCTGACTCAATAAATCTAAAACATCAGACTTAAAATCATGAAAATGAGCTTCGGAAAGCAAGCGAATTTGTCCAATATTTGAACGATATGAAGTTGGCGTAACAATAGAAACAAGCAATCTAGGCTCTCTTTTGGCTGGTATTCGTTTAGATAAATTATTTTCCCAAAGATGATAGACTTCAGTGAAATCGGGAACCTCACTACCAAACAGATCAAACAGTTGAGGCTGACTATCGTATAGTTCAATTCTTAAATCTAGTCCTTTTCGTATTTCTAAATTATCTTCGTCTCCAATAATTTGTTCATCTTCATCTTCACTAATCTGTTCGTCCATAAAAATGAATTGCTTTTTTCTTTCAGGAAGAAACATCTCCTCAATATCATCGTACATTGCTTTCATTTTTTTAATCGCAAATGAACCATTTCCAGATATAAGGATAGTACCTGTGTGAGCTTTTTCTTTATTAAACAGCCATCTTAGGGCATCAAGTTGTGGGGTACGAGCATTACTATAAACATCCTCTCTTTGTCTTGCAGTGATGAGCCAAGTTCTTATGTCTAAAGGATCACAATAAATTGATAGAGCTTCAAGAACACTAGTTTTTCCTGAATTATTATCACCAACAAGCAAATTAATTTGTCCGAGGTCTTTTAATTCCAGTTCTTTTAGACCTCGGAATTGATGAATTGTGATGTTTTCTAGATTTCTAGTAGTCATTGGCTTATTTTAATGCAGCAAGACTTTTCTAACTTATATCTTTTTGAGAAAGGCGATCGCCTCAACATGAGAGGTCTGTGGGAAGAAATCAATGGGTTGAAGACGGGTGAGTTGATAGCGATCGCCTTCGCATAATAATTTTAAATCTCTGGCTTGGGTGGCGGGATTACAACTGACATAGACAAGGCGATCGGGAGCAGCCTCACGCAGATAGTTAATTACTTCGGGTTCGCAACCTTTGCGGGGTGGATCGAGGATGACGATATCGGGCTGTAAATTGAGGGTACTGATTAGCTCTTCGACTTTGCCCGTATGGAACACCACATTATCAATACCATTGAGTTCTGCGGTAAGCTTACCCTGTGCTGTTGCCTGAGGTTGAACTTCGATCGCAATTACCTGTTTGACCTGTTCAGCTAGTGGCAAAGCGATCGTGCCAATCCCTGCGTAAGCATCTACGAGAACTTCTATGCCTTCTAATTCCAATTCTGATTCGATAATATTGAGCATCTTCTCTGCTTGCTCTGTATAGACCTGAAAGAAGGTATCGCCACGGAGACGGAAGGTTAAGCCCGCAAATTTTTCTAAGAGATAATCTTTACCCGCAATACAACGGCTTTCGCGACCGAAGATTGCATTAGTTTTATCAGGGTTGCAATTGAGGATTACACCCACAACCTTGTCGTAGCGCTCTAGCCATGTCTGAGCAAACACTCCTAAATTCGGTACGTCCCAATCACGGGTGACTAGCGTAATCAAAATTTCGCCCGTATGTCTGCCGATACGCAGTCCTAAATGGCGCAGTAAACCTGTGTGGGTTTTCTCATCATAGATTTCCCAACATTGGTTATGGATATCCATTTTTAGCTCTGCCAACATCGGATCGAGGCGTTCATCTTGAGCAGGGCATTGATTGAGATTGACAATTTTATGGCTTCCCTTTTGGTAATATCCTGCTTTGAGGTTGCCATCTCGACCAGTGGCAAGGGGATAGGTAACTTTATTGCGATAGTGCAAGCTATCCTTTGCGCCAACGATAGGAGAGATTAGTTCTTCTAAAAGGTCAGCATCAAAGCCGCCGATCCTTTGTAATGCTTGAAGAACGATGTTTTGTTTGGTTCTCAATTGGGCGGGATAGCTGACGGCTTGCCACTGACAACCGCCACATTTGTCAGCAACGATGCAGCTAGGACGGACGCGATCGCTTGATGGCGTAAGAATCTTCTCAATGCTGGCATGGGCAAAATTCTTTTTCACAAACTCTAGCTTGGCGGCAATGCGATCGCCAGGGACAGTATTAGGGACAAAGATGGCGATATTTTCATAACGTCCCACGCCATCGCCACTATCAGCGAGGTCATCAATGGTGAGCGTAATTTTTTGTCCCTGTTGCAGCATGGTTTCCTAGATTATATGATTTATAGCTATGCTAATTCGACTATTTCAAAAACAAGACAGCGATCGCATTGCACAGCTATTCCATGATACTGTGCGCGAGGTGAATATTCGTGATTATTCGCCTGAACAGGTGAAAGCTTGGGCTCCCGATGATTTATATTTCACTGACTGGACAGAGGACTGCACTAACAGCTTTACCTATGTTGCGGAAGAAGCGGGTGAAATAATTGGCTTTGCTCAACTAGAAGCCAATGGTCATATTGATTGTTTTTTTTGCCATAAAGATTATCAGCGCTGTGGTGTGGGAACAAGGCTATATCGCGCCATTGAAGCAAAGGCTCTGGAATTAAAAATTGATCGCTTATTTGTGGAAGTGAGCATTACTGCGAGGGCATTTTTTAAAAGTCGTGGCTTTAAGGTAGTTAAGGAGCAGCAAGTTGCTTGTCGTGGCGAGAAGTTAACTAATTTTGTAATGGACAAGTCTCTAACAAAATATCTAGAGAAGCCTGAGCATTTTGTGGTGGCGACTTTCTATCACTTTGCTGATTTAGCTGATTATCGAGAAATGCGATCGCCTATTACGGATTTTTGTAATCGTCACGAACTCAAGGGCGTAATTTTACTCGCACCAGAAGGGATTAATTCGACTATTGCGGGTAGTCGTGAAGGCATTGAGGCGCTACTAAGTTATCTACGTTCCGATGCACGTTTGCAAAATTTGGAGCATAAAGAGACGACCTCTGATGTCATTCCCTATAACAAGTTAAGGGTACGCCTCAAAAAAGAATTGGTAAAGTTTGGTGTATCAGGCATCGATCCTAGTAAAGAAGTAGGAACATATATCGATCCTAAAGATTGGAATGCCTTAATTTCTGATCCAGAAGTAATAGTTATTGATACGCGCAATATTTATGAAGTGGAGTTTGGGACTTTTAAAGGAGCGATCGATCCTAATTTAGATTTCTTCCATGAATTTCCTAAATATGTCGAGGAAAATTTAAGCGATCGCAAGCAGCAAAAAATCGCCATGTTTTGTACAGGTGGTATCCGTTGCGAGAAAGCAAGTGCCTATATGTTAGCGCAAGGATTTGATCAGGTTTACCATCTTAAAGGTGGTATTCTCAAATATTTAGCAGAAGTTCCTCCCGAAGAAAGTCTTTGGGAAGGCGAATGTTTTGTCTTTGACGATCGCATTGCCCTTTAAAATAGTTAGGACTGACGCAGAAGTTGATAAAACCCTCACCCCTAGTCCCTCTCCCTGTGGGAGAGGGGAACAAGATTTCTTACTCCCCTTCTCCCTCTCTGGGAGAAGGGGTTGGAGGATGAGGGCAGTTTTTAATTTGCATAAGTCCTAAGCGTTTAATAACTTATTAAATTCTCCCAACAAGAAAATGGTCGTCACAAATCATGATTCTCCTGCAATAGAACTGAGCGATTGGACAACAGATCGAGTATTGTCTCTAGCGCCCGATCCTGCCTCTGCTAAGAATGGTAAAGGTTTGGCAACATTAAATAAATGGAGTAACTTGGGTAAAGAGCAGCAGATCATTTGGGGTGAATGCCAAGGTAGTGGGAAAGATCCCTATCGTACACAGATAGACTTATCTGAGCCAGCATTTCGTTGTAGCTGTCCTAGTCGGAAATTTCCTTGCAAGCATGGTTTGGGACTATTGTTTCTCGTAGTCAGCCAACCTACAGTTTTAGCTAATGGAACTCCGCCTGACTGGGTAACTGATTGGATCTCCTCACGAGCTAAAAGGGAAGAGAAACAAAAGCAAAAACTGAATCAACCTGACAAGGTGCTTGACTCAGAGGCTCAGGCAAAACGGACTAATGCGAGACTGAATAAAGTCAAGGCGGGAGTACAGGATTTACAGATTTGGCTACATGATTTAATCCGTCAAGGTTTAACTTCAGTAAGCACAGAATCCTATAAATTTTGGGAGCAACCTGCGGCAAGGATGGTTGATGCTCAAGCTCCTAGTTTAGCAAGGCAATTGCGTGATATTCCTAGTGTTATTGCGTCTGGTGCAGGATGGCAGGAACGATTGTTACAGAAATTAGGCAAGTTGCATTTGCTATTGGAAGGATTTCAGCGTCTGGATGATTTGCCTATGGGAATTCAGGCAGATATTCGCACGCAAATTGGTTGGACCCAAAATCAAGCAGAACTAACGGAATCGGGAAATGAAAAAGCTTCTAATCATTTAGTTCAAGATGTTTGGTTAGTAATGGGACAGCAAGTAGAAACAGAAGAACGCTTACGAGTTAGTCGAACTTGGTTATGGGGAAAAAGTAGCGATCGCTATGCCTTATATTTACAGTTTGCTCATGGTACACAACCCTTTGAGCATAATTTCATGTTAGGAACTTCTCTAGAAGCAGAACTTGCTTTTTTTGAAAGTGCTTATCCGCTTAGAGCCATCATTACCAATCGACAGAGTTCTCCATCCTCTATATCAATTCTAGACAATGGGGGATCGGAAACTATTGATTTAGCGATCGCCTCTTACAGCAATGCCTTAGTTCAAAATCCTTGGTTAGAGCGATTTCCCTTCACTCTTCAGCAGGTGATCCCCGTTCACAAAGAGGGCAAATGGTTTATTCGCGATCGCGCCGCCCATCTGTTACCAGTATCGTCACGGTTTGAGCGTGGTTGGACGCTCTTAGCTCTAAGTGGTGGTCATCCTGTAACCATTTTTGGCGAGTGGCATGGCAGTGATTTTTATCCTTTGAGTATTTGGGCTGAAGGGAAATTTCATGTCATTTAAGAAGTGATATATTTGTACATCTATAAATGGGATGTAATGGCTACTAACCGCGAGAAAATTTTTGAATTTATTAACTTCTGCCGATCGCATATTCAAGGCAGAGAGCGCGGTGATGCTCAGCCATTTTTAGGAGAATTTTTTAAGGCGTTTGGCTATGAGGGAGCCTTACAAGCAGGGGCAAAGTTTGAGTTGCCAATTCCCAAATCGAGTTTACGGGGAAATACGGGCTTTGCCGATTTGTGGTGGGAACGTCCCCAAAGTTTTGGCAGCATTATCATTGAGATGAAGTCTAAAGGCGTAAATCTGACTCAGCATTACTCACAGGCTTGGGAATATGCTAACCATACTTATCCATCGCCAAAATATGTAATTTTGTGCAATTTTGATGAGTTTTGGATTTATGACTTTCAATCGCAAATTAATACACCCGTTGATAAAATTCGGCTGATAGATTTGGCAGATCGGTTGGATGCGTTTACCTTCATGGAATATACTACCGAAGCCCCAAAATTTCGCGATTATCAGTTACCCGTGACTTTGCGAACGGCTCAGCGTATGGGCGATTTGTTTCGGTTGCTGAAGGCGCGATCGCAAAGGGATAAGTTTAAAGAATTGGATGCTCAGTTATTGGTTTTGCAATGCGTGATGGCAATGTTTGCCGAGGATCGTAAGCTCTTACCAGAGAATATGTTTTTGGAATGTTTGCAAAGATGTTTAGGCGGAGAGAGTAGCTATGATATTTTAGGGAATCTGCTGTTTCGAGAGATGAACCAAACGGGAATCACGCCATTGGGCAAATGTAAGGGTGTGGATTATTTTAATGGCGGCTTATTTGCGAAAACTCCAGCGATCGAGCTAAATCGTGAGGAACTGGAACTGTTGCAATTATCGGCTCAGGATGACTGGAGTAAGGTTCGTCCTGCGATTTTCGGGAGCATTTTTGAAAGTACGGTCAATGAAGCGGTGCGCCATGCGGGAGGGATTCATTTTACTTCTGAAAATGACATTATGAAGATTGTGCGCCCAACGATTAGTCGTTATTGGGAAGAAAGAATTGAAGTTGCGAGTACAAAAGAAGAGTTGAATTCACTACAATTGGAAATGCAGAACTATCGTGTGCTTGACCCTGCTTGTGGTTCAGGAAATTTCTTGTATATGGCATATCAGGAATTAAAACAAAATGAACAGGCTTTATTAGAAAAAATTGCCAAGTTGAACAAATCGGATCAAATTGGCTTGAGTTTCGTTACGCCCTTGCAATTTTTTGGAATCGATCGCAATCCTTTTGCAGTAGAACTAGCGCGAGTGACACTGTTGATTGCTCGAAAAGTAGCGATCGATGATTTGGGGTTAAATGAACGCGCTTTACCGTTGGATACGCTCGATCAAAATATTCGTTGTCAAGATGCACTGTTGAGTGAATGGAGTCCTGCGAATGCGATTATTGGCAATCCGCCTTTCCAATCTAAAAACAAGATGCAGCAAGAGTTTGGGGCAAGTTATGTGCAGCAAATTCGCGCTAAATATCCTGAAATATCAGGTAGAGCCGATTATTGTGTGTATTGGTTCCGTAAGGCGCATGACCATTTGCCTGAAGGTGGTCGCGCTGGCTTAGTTGGTACAAATACAATCCGTCAAAACTATTCGCGGCAAAGTGGTTTGGAATATATCGTTAAGCATGGCGGCACGATTACGGAAGCGGTATCGAGTCAGGTTTGGTCTGGTGAGGCGGTAGTTCATGTTTCGATCGCCAATTGGGTGAAGGGGCAACAATCAGGTAAGAAAAAGCTCTATCGCCAGTTGGGGGATTCGGTTGATAGCGATTGGCAAGTAACGGAACTGGATGAGATTAATTCGGCTTTGTCGGAAGAGATTGATGTCAGTGAGGCTGTGGTAATACAGGCAAATGTAACATCAGGGGCTTGCTATCAGGGACAAACACATGGACATGAGGGATTTTTATTAAGCCATGATGAAGCATCACAAATATTAGAGTTACATCCCAATTACAAACAAGTTCTCTTTCCATACTTGACTGGTGACGAGCTTTTATCATCGTTTCCATCAATGCCACAGCGCTATGTGATTGATTTTTATCCTAAAACTTTGGAACAAGCTAAGCGCTATAAATTGTTGTTTCAACGGATAAAAGAGATGGTTCTACCGACTAGGGAATCGGCTGCGAAAGCTGAACTAGAGCGTAACCAAGAAACTCTGAAAAATAGTCCTAAAGCTAAAGTCAATCGACATCATCAAAACTTTTTGGCGAAATGGTGGCAACTCTCCTATCCTCGTGGTGAGATGATTCAAAAAATATCGGCAATTCCGCGTTATATCGTTTGCTGTCAAGTTACCAAACGTCCTATTTTTGAGTTTATCGAATCGGCAATCCGCCCAAATGCTGCTTTAATTGTTTTTCCTTTACCAGATGATTATTCCTTTGGAATTTTGAATTCAAGCTTGCATTGGCAATGGTTTATGGTGCGTTGTTCAACCATGAAAAAAGATTTTCGTTATACCTCAGACACGGTATTTGACACTTTTCCATTTCCCCAATCTCCAAATTTAGAAACTATGCGAGAAATTGCTAGCGCTTCCGTAAATTTACGCGCTATCCGTCATCAAATTATGCAACAAAAAAACTGGAATCTGCGCGAGCTATACCGATCACTAGAGCAAGGAACCTGTGAACCTTTACAAATCGCTCAACAAAAATTAGATCATGCTGTGAGATCGCTCTATGGCATCACTGAAAATCAAGATCTCTTAAAATTTTTGCTAGATTTAAACTTAGAAGTGGCGATCGCTGAAGAGCGAGGTGAACCAGTAATTAAAGCAGGATTTCCTGAAATATTTCAAGAGGCGATCGCTGAATTTATTACCAATGACTGTGTAAAAATGCCAACCTAATCATGAACGAATCTTCACTATTACAAAATGTTACTGCGATCGCCCTCATCGGAACCCAGAGACAGCCATTTACTCCCATTAGTACTGATGGCAAGCTAGGTCAGCTACTAGCGAGTGTTGATACCACCAATCAAGAGGCAGCTTTGTTAAGTACTGTGGCGATCGCCACGATGTATCAGCAAGCAGGACAACTACCAATTACGAATTACGAATTACGAATTATTGAACCTTGTGAATTAGATGATTTACCTCGTTGTAGCGATCGCACTGGTTACTATCTATCCTTGATGCTCAGTGGTGAACATCTGCAACTGCTACCCGAACTGCTCGATTGCCTAGCGGATCTTGGACAAAGAGTTCATGAAACTAGCTTGCCAAGTTTACTGGACTTAGGGAAGAGGCAGTCGGATGTGTGCGAGGCGATCGCTAAAGTATTGGGTAAGCGTGGGCAATGGTTAGCGGCGCAAAATTCTGAATGGAACTATGTAGCGAGTGAGGATGATTCGGTATGGGAAACGGGTAGTAAGGCGGCACGGTTAATGTGGCTCTCGCAATTACGTCGTCAAGATCCAGACCAAGCAAGGCAACTGGTAGAGTCAACATGGAAGCAGGAAAGCGCTAGCGATCGCACTGCATTTTTGGAATCATTCAGCAATAATTTGAGTATGGCGGATGAACCTTTCTTGGAATCATTGCTTGACGATCGCAGTAAGGAAGTACGGCGCGTTACCGTTGATTTGCTGACTTGTTTGCCTGAGTCGAGATTTTGCCAAAGAGCGATCGCCAGAGTTCAGGATTTCATCAAATTACAACGTGAAGGTAATCAGCAATATTTTACGGTTGATTTGCCTGAAGTCCATACGCCTGAAATGCTGAGGGATGGGATTGAGGCGAAAAGTAATGATAATCAAATGGGCGATCGCGCTTCGTGGTTATTGAAGATGCTGACATCAACGCCATTATCTTTCTGGAATCAGCCTTTCTGGAATGAACCTTTAGCGATGTCAATTGAGGATTTAGTGAAGATGGCTAATCATTCCCAAAGCGATCGCTTAATTCTCCAAGGATGGATTGCATCGGCTCAAAAAACAGGAAATTTAGTTTGGTTGCAAGCCTTAGTTGAGTTTAGCCAAGAGGAGGGGGTTAATCGCATTGCTGGTCAGCCTTTAGCCGATAGTCTCATATTAGACTCTCAACAACAAGCAGCAGCAATCCATCTGCTCAAAAATCCTGATTTAGCCTTTAGTAATCTTTTTAAGTCGCTTCTCTTTAAGAATAAAACAATCTGGAATGAAGAAGTAAGTGCGATCGTTCTTGAAATAATTATCACTACTCTAGATCGATTTATCAAAATTTCTCAATTAACGAGTCACTATTGGGGCATCAGTGAATTTATTCGTGATGCGGCGAAATATATAGCTCCATCGTTGATTCCTGTGGCTAAGGATCAAGCGCTTGCGGTTAGTCAAAGGTTACAGGAGCTTAGCTTGGAATCTGACAACAAAAAGGAACTTAGGGAATGGGAATATACGCAAACAACATTACATAAATCCATTAAGCAATTCATCGATTTATTGCAAATTAGACAGGAAATGTTAGAGTCAATTGTATAACTCTTTTTGAAAATATAGATTAGCAATTGCCTTATTTGGCTTATTGGAAGTAGTGATATAAATTAGCGATCGCCACATCAAACAATAGTTTAACTACATCAGCTTTTAAAGCTTTATGCCATAGTTTTGAGAGAACCCATTATAATCTTAAATAAGATTTCAGGAAGTCAGCATGATTGTTGAAACTAGCAACGAATGTAGAAGCTTATCAAACATATAAATAATAAATTCGGGTATTATCATGCGTAAACAGATTACTGAATATACATCGCCTCTGGATGCTTTAGTCGCTTTAACTAAGCAACTATACAGTTATGAGATTAAATATCAAACTGATTCAGCAGACTTTTTTGTGCAGTATCAACAAGGTAAGACGGATGATGATGAAGATAAGTTTGATTGGGCGAGTAATTACCGTCATTATCTAGCTTTACGCCAAGAATTAGAGAGCAAGCTAAGAAATGTCGCGTAATAGTTTTAGGGATTATTTTGATCAAATAGATCAACTTTTGGAAGCTTATCCTGATGTCTATGTAGAGAATTACAATGCGACAATTCTATCTAGTGAGCGAGCCAATCTCAAACTTCGATTGCGTTTTTATTTCCAATATTTACTTTCTATCAGTGAGGCTTTGGTTGTTGTAGATGATCAAATTACGGCGATTGATTATCGCTATCATTTCCAAGATGGACAGAACAATCTAGTTTTTCGCTATGACAATACGCCCCATTTCCCCAATTTGTCGAGTTTCCCTCACCACAAGCATTTAGCAAGTCAAGTAATTTCTTGTAATCAGCCGAGTCTTGAAACTGTTATTCAAGATGCGATCGCTTTTCTTGAGGGATTTGAAAGTAGTGATATAAATTAGTGATCGCCATATCAGACGATTGTTTAACTACATCTGCTTTTAAAGATTTATGCCCCGCAGATTGAGCTTTTGCTCATAAAAATATTGATTTAAGAACCTCGCAAGTGGCTAATTATAGGCGCTAAATGACTTGGCAAATCAACCGCAATAAGATCACTACAAGGTTCTATTGCAAGTCCACTAAGATGTTCAACATCTTGAACTTTTTTCGCGAGTATTTGAATTAAAGATGCAGTCTTATCTAATTCAAATATATCCTGTGAATCAAGGACAATAATTGTCTTACCAGTTCTCGCATGAAAAAGAGCTTGTCGCAACCTTGCATCACCTAGCTTTTGTTGTCGTGATTCCTGACCTCTTTTAGGAAAACCTGAAGCACCATTCAAAGTAAAAAATATTCCTAGTCCAGTAGTACTGGGGAGATTAATTTCCATAAGACTACATAATCTTGCAAACTGCTGATCATTTACTTGTGCCTTAGTACACTTAGCTTCAACAACAATATCTCTTTGATTATCTTTCATATAAAGAAGTCTATAAAGAATCTCCCAATCTTCAGTATCACCACTTACGAGAAGGTCATACTGACAACTAGCAGAACGAAAACTTTTGATGCTAGTTAGTCCTCTCAGTCCACAAAATGTAAGAGCTACTATCTTCTCTAATAAATCGCCAGCATTTTTACGTTGTGTCTCTGTTGGGAATTTAATTGATATATAAGTTTTCAGTTCTTGTAAATATCCTGAAATTCTAGTGTCTGGTACATATAAATAAGATGCTATAGAGCTTCTTGCAATTTCATCTTTTGGATTTAAAACTTTTATAGCCTTAAGTAAATTTACAATCAAGGCTCCTTGGTCTAAAGAATCTGACATATATTAAATAAACTCAATAGGTTCTTTGGCTATGGCAATTACATCAAAAGACATTTCATCATAGTCTTCAATAGTTTCTCCACATTCAGGACAAGTCCAAGGTAAGTTAGGGAAACCTATCCCAAAAGGTATTGAACCTACAGATGCTTCGCTACAACTGTGATAGATAAGAAGACGATTACTGCATAGACCCGACAATCCAAGAGCAATAACAACTGCATAAGCTTGTGGTAGTTTTAATCGGAGACTTATAACAAGCTCATGAGGCATTACTTTAGAATTTGGATTTCTAAACTTCTTACTCAGCTTTGTTTTTTGACTAGCGTCTAAGAAATTCAGTTTAGTCTCACAAGTAAATTGGTTCATACAAGCTACTCTAAATTGAGTTCCGCTAATAAAAACTTTAGCACTCCAGTACTACTTCCACATTCTTGATAACACTTTAGGTGCTGTAAAGAGTCTTGGTTATTAGAAAGTAGATCTAGTCCCAAATAGCAATGTACACGAAAAAGAGTTTCAACTTTTACTTTGTTTTCAACATCCTTATCAATATCAACATCTGGAATAGAGGCTTGTGCATCTGATATCTTTTTAAGTCTAAACTCATAGGATTTAGTTCCCCATTCTCTAATAAGAGTATGTAAAATAGCTCTCTCAACTTGAAACAGTTGTTGCGAATCATACGGAAAAGAATAGTTCAATGAATCTAGAGCGGCTTCAGCCAAAGTCCGCGAAAGAACCTTTAATCCTGAATCATCGATATCAACTTCATCATCATCCCCACTATGAGCATTTAAAGCTATACCTGATGATTTAGCTCTAACTCTTTTATGACTCCATTTGTATTGAGGTTTATCATACTTGTCCCAGAGTTTATAAAGAAGAAGATCTTCAAGTTCTGGATGCTCCAATTTAGCTCCAAGAATTGTTTCAAGCTCTTTAAATACTCTTTGGATATGTAGCCAAAAAGGGAATTGGCTTCTAGAATCCTTTTTTTCTTCACTTGTATTAGAAAATCCATCCCAACTAAGCGCAACATATTTTTCTCCAACTTCAGCTATAACTGGCCATCGAATATAAGCAACTTCAAAGGTTTTAGTATTACCTTCTTCACTGTATTCTCTGGGAATAAAATGTTCTACACGACAAGTGTAGATGTACCAAACTTTAGAGCTTGCAGGCTCTCTAATTGGTCCATACCATCCTGACTCACCAAAAGAGAAAAGTAAATCTCTAGGATTTTTGAGTTGAGGTATCTCTGAATGTTTACCTTGCATAAGAGATAGCCAAACTCTTGGTTTCTGTACATATTTAATCAGTAAGTCGTTATAGTCTAGTTCTTTATGTTCGATTGCTCCAGCTATATTAATTGCATAACCTTCTTTCGTTTTTAAGTCACTTCTTCTAAAAACATTAAAGCTTTTTAGGAAGTCAACCGTAAATTCTGGACTAGATAAAAATTTTTGACAAAAAGGATAACCTTCTAAATATCCCACATCAAGAAATGCATCTGGATTTTTTAGCTTTACAGTCATTTATTAACCACATATCTAAATTATTAGCTATATACTAGCTTCTAAGCAAATATTTGACTATAACCAAGAGATTAACTCTTTGAAAATTTAGTTTTAATTTGCAAAGTATCATCTTTGGGATTTAAACAAAATTAATCTCTCTGAGATTAAATATAATTTACTCAACCCCAATAACGAGGAGTTACCAATGCAAACAACTAGCGAACAATACATTGTTGATGCTCAAGGTCAACGTTTGAGCGTAGTTGTAGAATTTGACTATTATCAAAAACTGCTTGCGCGTCTAGAAGAACTAGAAGAAGTTTATGCCTTTGACCTAGCCGAAGAATCACAGGACGAAGCTATCCCATTTGCTCAAGCGATCGCTCATAAATAATCATCATGATCAAACAAATCACTCTAGAAGTCGAAGCGCCCATCGCCGACGCATCCCAAAATGCCACCCCAGAAAATCGTCAAGCACTACAGGCGATCGTTAGCCTATATCTAAAATCTATATCTATTCCACCTCAGAAAGAGATTGTACCCAACCAAGATATTCCTAACAAAAAGCCAAAACGCACAACACCAAAGCATCTAGCTGGAAAAATCGAAATTCTAGGCGATATTGTTAGTCCGATCGTAGATGAAGAGGATTGGGAATGTCTGAAATAGTAATTCTCGATACCCACATCTGGATTTGGTATGTCAACGAAAACTTCGAGCAAATTCCTACACAGTGGTTAGAACAAATTCGGTAAGCAGATATAGTTGGAGTGTCAGCAATAAAGAGATCCCTTCGATCGCCTAATCATCGCCACTGCCTTAGAATATGGCGCAAAACTTGCCAGTGTTGACAGCTTATTTTCTAAATATCCTGAACTTGAGAATTACCTAATGTAAATTAGCAACACTCATGATTCTAAACATTCTGTTAAAATGAATCAGATCAAAAGACTAAAGGGAACTTAACTCCCTTGATCGTATATTTCTATGAATACGGAAAAACCAGCCAAAACATCTAAAACCGCCAAGGCAAAAGTAGACAATACCGAAGTAGCCACAACGGTAACTGCCTCAGCATCAACCCTACTGCGCGAACACGCCGAAAATCAATTTGCGGAAGAATTAGCAGAACTAGCTAAAACCGACACAAAACAACGTCCTCCCAATTGGAAGCTATCACCCTGGGCAGTGTCTACCTATCTCCTCGGTGGCAAGCTAGATAATGGCTTTGAGATTTCCCCGAAATATATTGGCAACAAACGCATCATTGAAATTGCGATCGCTACTCTCACCACCGATCGCGCTCTGCTACTATTTGGAGTTCCGGGAACTGCCAAATCTTGGGTGTCGGAACATTTAGCCGCCGCTATTTCTGGCGATTCCACACTGTTGATTCAAGGCACAGCAGGAACTAGCGAAGAAGCAATCCGCTATGGTTGGAACTATGCCAGATTGCTAGCGGATGGTCCCTCGATGGCGGCACTAGTGGCGAGTCCGATGATGCGAGCAATGGCGGATGGTAAAATCGCTAGAGTAGAAGAATTAACCCGCATTCCTTCTGATGTGCAAGATACTTTGATTACGATTCTTTCGGAAAAGACTTTACCGATTCCTGAACTGAATTCGGAAGTACAGTCCACAAGGGGATTTAATGTCATTGCGACAGCAAATAATCGCGATCGCGGCGTAAATGAGCTATCCAGTGCGCTAAAGCGGCGCTTTAACACCGTGATTTTGCCTGTACCCGATAGCGCCGATGAAGAAGTGGATATTGTCCAGCGTCGCGTAGAAAGCCTCGGTCGCGCCCTTGAATTACCCGCCGAACCTCCCGCCCTCGAAGAAGTGCGCCGCATTGTCACAATTTTCCGTGAACTGCGGAATGGCGTTACCAGTGATGGCAAAACTAAGCTCAAATCCCCCAGTGGCACACTCAGCACCGCCGAAGCAATTTCAGTGGTAAATAGTGGTTTAGCGCTGGCGGCGCACTTTGGCGATGGCTATTTACGGGCTGGGGATGTTGCCTCTAGCCTGATCGGTGCAGTGATCAAAGATCCCGTACAGGATCAGCTTGTTTGGAAAGAGTATTTAGAAACGGTGGTGAAGGAACGGGACAACTGGAAAGATTTGTATCGCGCTTGTCGGGAGGCTGATTAAACTTAATGAGCGATCGCCAAGCCTCTAGTTCTACTAGCTCTAAAACTAACGCCAACAAAGTCCATATTTTCGGCATTCGCCATCATGGATCTGGTTCAGCACGAAGTTTATGCCAAGCCCTCGAACAATTGCAACCTGATGCCATTTTGATTGAAGCACCACCTGATGCTCAAGCCCTATTGCCCTTTGTGATCAGAGAGGAAATGCAGCCGCCTGTTGCCATTCTCATCTATGCCAGCGATCGCCCCGAAAATTCCGTCTACTACCCCTTTGCGATCTTCTCTCCCGAATGGCAAGCAATTCGCTATGGACTAGAGCGAGATATTCCGATCAAGTTTATGGATTTGCCGCAAGCCCATCGTTTAGCAATTGAGGACAAAGAACAAACTGAGGTTAATCCAGAATCCGTTGAGATAGAATCAACAACAAGTTCTCAAGAAGATACAGAGCCAAATCCTGAAACAAATTCTGAGCCATTACCTGAACTAAGTACTGAATTCAACTTAAATCTCTATCGCAAAGATCCTCTCGGATGGCTAGCGGAAGTAGCAGGATTTAGTGATGGTGAGCGCTGGTGGGAATATATGGTGGAACATCGGCGCGATAGTCATGAACTTTTTGCAGCGATTTTAGAAGCGATGACGGCTTTAAGAGAAGAATTGGATGCTGACGAAGATTTGGCAGAAAGTCCAGCCGATCGCCTACTCGAACAACAGCGTGAAGCGTATATGCGCCAAACCATCCGCACTGCCCTCACCGAAGGCAAAGAACGTATTGCTGTTGTCTGTGGCGCTTGGCACGCTCCCGCCCTCGTAAATTTACCACCTGCCAAAAATGATGCCGCTATTCTAAAGGGATTGCCCAAAATCAAAGTAGAAGCAACTTGGATTCCTTGGACTTATGGGCGGCTAGCGATCGCTAGTGGTTATGGAGCAGGTGTAATTTCCCCCGGCTGGTATGACCATCTCTGGCATAACTTCCAATACAGTTCCAGTCAAGTCGCAATTCGCTGGATTACTCGCGTCGCCAGACTATTACGCACTAAAGATATTGATGCTTCTTCCGCAAGTGTGATCGAAGCAGTGCGCCTCGCGGAAGCATTATCAGCAATGCGCGATCGCCCCTTAGCAGGATTACCCGAACTCAACGAAGCGATTCAATCGGTGCTGTGTTTTGGCGATCCTTTACCGATGCAGTTAATTCATAGGGAATTGATTGTCGGCGATCGCATGGGCAAAGTCCCTGACGATACGCCGATGGTTCCGTTGCAACAGGACTTAATCCGTCAGCAAAAGCGTCTCCGCCTCAAGCCCGACACCAAAACCCTAGAGCTAGATCTGCGTAATGCTAATGATTTAGAGCGATCGCATTTACTCTATCGCCTTGCACTTATGGATATCCCTTGGGGGAGAACGCAATACAGCACAGGTAAAGGAACCTTTAAAGAAACTTGGCAGTTGCAATGGGAACCAGAATTTGCGGTCAGATTAATCGAGGCAGGTGTATGGGGACAAACGATTATCGAAGCGGCTACAGCTTTCACTCGTCACCAAGCTAATGAAGCCAAGGATTTACCCACCCTCACTAAACTAGTCGATAAAGTCCTGCTGGCGAATCTTGGTGATGCCGCTAGTTACTTAATGGTGCGTCTCCAAGCGGAAGCGGCGATCGCTGCTGATATTTCCCATCTCATGCAAGCCGTCCCACCCCTCGCCAATCTCTTGCGCTATGGTAATGTCCGCCAAATCGATACCAGTATTGTTGCCCATGTGGTAGATGGCTTAATTACCCGTATTTGTGTTGGTCTGCCTGTTGCCTGTGCTTCTCTCAACGATGAAGCGGCGAATGCGATGTATGAATTAGCGATCGCTGTTAATCGGGCGATTGTCCTCTTACAAAATTCTGAATATGCCGAGGCATGGCATGGTGTACTTTCTCAACTCGCCAATCAATCGGGACTGCATGGACTGTTAGCGGGTTGCTGTTGTCGCTTACTTCTTGATGCAGGTGTATTTACTGCCAATGATGTAGAAACACGCATGGGGCTATTTCTATCTCTCGCTAATGAACCTAGCCAAGCCGCCGCATGGATTGAAGGTTTGCTCAAGGGTAGCGGTTTAGTTTTGCTTCATGACGATCGCCTGTGGCAAGTGTTAGATCATTGGGTTACACAACTTCCTAAAGATAACTTTGATGTGGTTTTGCCTTTACTCCGTCGTACCTTTGCCACTTTCCCTGCACCAGAACGCCGTCAAATGGGAGAGCGCGTGAAACGAAATCAATCTGCTCAAGGTTCTCAAAACAATCAACAGTCTCATCTTTCCAATCTCAATCGAGAGAGAGCCGAGGCAATTTTACCTGCGATCGCGCAATTACTTGGTATTAAGCTTTGACACTTGAGTCGAGAGAATGTCATAATAAGTGGTAAATATTCAGATTGAAGCTAGACAAAAATAATGAAAAATTATTCTCAAGCTTTAAGTAATCTTGTCAAGCGCATTGTTGAAGAAATTAAGCCTTTGCGGGTTATTTTGTTTGGTTCGGTTGCGAGAAATACTATGAGCGAAGAAAGCGATATCGATCTATTGGTGGTGATGCCTGAAGGTACCCATAGAAGGCATACTGCTCAGTTGATATACAAGAATATTAGAAATATTGAAGTTCCTTTTGATGTTCTAGTTGTGACTGATCGCGATCTCGAAAAACATAAAAATTCGGCAGGGCTTATTTATCAAGAAATTCTAGCGGAAGGGATAGAAGTTTATGCCCTTTGACAGCGATCGCAGTTTAGTTGAACAGTGGCTAATTTATGCGAAAAGTGATTTAGAGTTAGCGCGGGTTGATTTGCCCGATTCAGTATTGCTAGAGACTCTGTGCTATCACGCCCAGCAAGCTGCCGAAAAGTCTTTGAAAGCTGTTCTTATTTACTATTCTATTTCTGTTCCTAGAACTCATAATATTGGAACGCTGATTGATTTATTAGAAGGATATACTGATGTTCCAGAGTCAATCAGGGATATTGCAATTCTAACTGAATATGCTGTGTCTTCTCGTTACCCAGGGTTTTCAGAGCCTGTTGATCGTGATGATTATGAGGTAGCTTTGCAATTAGCCGATCGCTGCTTTTTATGGGCAAAAAGTATTATTGATCGCTAATCGCGGTGATATGCGTGATGGTGGCGGTAATGCTTGGCTCCTACAAAATTTTGGTAGATTTAGTGAATATTTGGTTATATTTTTTGTAACGAATACCTGTTTTGGGGAATATCGCTTTATGCTGACTGGTAGGTAACTGCGGGTTTTGATGTAAATGTGAGGATGTAGGCGATGAATAGGGTGATTGGAATTATGATCGCGGCTTTGTTGTCTGATTTGCCTATGCCGATCGCGATCTCTGAAAGTGTCCAAGCGCAAACAGTGCAAGACCGTAAAGCGGAGGCAGATCGACTATTAAAACAAGGTAATCAGCAATACAATAAGAGTCAATATCAGGGAGCCTTTCAATCATGGGAGCAAGCATTACACATTTATCGAGAGATTAAAAATCGCAAAGGTGAAGCACTATCTCTCAATAATCTGGGTGCTACATACAGAAGTATTGGACAGTACCAGAAGGCACTTGATTTCTATCAGCAAGCTTTAGCAATCCAAAAGCAAATCGGTGATCGTAATGGCGAAGCAACGTCTCTCAATAATCTGGGTCTTGCGTATGACAATATCGGACAGTACCAGAAGGCACTTGATTTCTATCAGCAAGCTTTAGCAATCCAAAAGCAAATCGGAGATCGTAAAGGTGAGGCAGTATCACTCAATAATCTGGGTGCTGCATACAAAAGTCTTGGACAGTACCAGAAAGCAATTGATTTCCATCAGCAATCCTTATTGATCAAAAAGCAAATCGGCGATCTCAATGGTGAAGCAATATCTCTCAATAATTTGGGTTCTGCATACTCTAGCCTCGGACAGTACCAGAAAGCGATTGATTTCTATCAGCAATCCTTAGCGATTAAAAAGCAAATCGGCGATCTCAATGGTGAGGCAACGTCACTCAGTAATCTGGGTCTTGCATACAGCAATCTTGGACAGTACCAGAAAGCAATTGATTTCCATCAGCAATCCTTAGCGATTAAAAAGCAAATCGGCGATCGCAATGGTGAAGCAATATCTCTCAATAATTTGGGTTCTGCATACAGCAATCTTGGACAGTACCAGAAAGCAATTGATTTCTTTCAGCAATCCTTAGCGATCACAAAGCAAATCGGCGATCGTAATGGTGAAGCAAGGTCACTTAATAACTTGGGTCTTGCATACAGCAATCTCGGACAGTATCAGAAAGCGATTGATTTCTTTCAGCAATCCTTAGCGATCCAAAAGCAAATCGGCGATCGCAGTGGTGAAGCATCGTCACTCAATAATCTGGGTGGTGCCTACAACTATCTCGGACAGTACCAGAAAGCGATTGATTTCTATCAGCTATCCTTAGCGATCCAAAAGCAAATCGGCGATCGCAATGGTGAAGCATCGTCACTCAGTAATCTGGGTCTTGCATACAGCAACCTTGGACAGTATCAGAAAGCGATTGATTTCTATCAGCAATCCTTAGCGATCAAAAAGCAAATCGGCGATCGTAATGGTGAAGCAATTTCACTTAATAATTTGGGTAATGCATACGAAAATCTCGGACAGTACCAGAAAGCAATTGATTTCTATCAGCTATCCTTAGCAATCAAAAAGCAAATCGGCGATCGTAATAGTGAAGCAACGTCACTCAATAATCTGGGCAGTGTATATGACAGTCTCGGACAGTACCAGAAAGCGATTGATTTCTTTCAGCAATCCTTAGCGATCGAAAAGCAAATCGGCAATCGTAATGGTGAAGCAACGTCCCTCAGCAATCTGGGTAATTTATACAGCAATCTTGGACAGTATCAAAAAGCGATTGATTTCTTTCAGCAATCCTTAGCGATTAAAATGCAAATTGGAGATCGAAAGGGTGAAGCAACGTCACTCAATAATCTGGGTGCTGCATACAACTATCTCGCACAGTACCAGAAAGCAATTGATTTTTATCAGCAATCCTTAGCGATCCAAAAGCAAATCGGCGATCGCAATGGTGAAGCAACGTCACTCAATAATCTGGGATTTGCATACAACAATCTTGGACAGTACCAGAGCGCCATTGATTTCTATCAGCAAGCCTTAGCAATCACAAAGCAAATCGATGATCGCAATGGTGAAGCAGCGCCACTCAATAATCTGGGTACTGCATACAGAAATCTCGGACAATATCAGAGAGCCATTGATTTCTATCAGCAATCCTTAGCGATCACAAAGCAAATCGGCGATCGTGCAGGTGAAGGAATAACTCTTAGTAGAGTAGGACAATTATTTGCTCAACAAAAACAGCCCGAACTGGCGATCCTCTTTTACAAACAATCGATCAATATCCGCGAAACCATTCGCAAAGACATCACAGGACTCAGCCAAACAGAACAAAAATCCTACCTCGCCACCATCGAAAAAGACTACCGCGCCCTCGCCGACCTCCTACTCAAACAAGACCGCATTCTCGAAGCCCAACAAGTCCTCGATTTACTCAAAGTCCAAGAACTTAGCGACTACCTCCGCACCGTGCGCGGCAACAGCCAAACCTCCCAAGGAGTCGATCTCCAACGTCCCGAACAAAACATCATCGCCATTGCGGGTGAACTCAACCAACTGCAACAAAAAGACCGTGAAGGCAAACTAAA
This sequence comes from uncultured cyanobacterium, assembly GCA_963703315.1. Lineage (GTDB taxonomy): Bacteria > Cyanobacteriota > Cyanobacteriia > Pseudanabaenales > Pseudanabaenaceae > Pseudanabaena. The sequence goes on from OY969811.1 coordinate 2,598,878, forward strand.
CGAAACCGAGCAACAACGCCTCTCTCAACTTGTCCAAACCGAACGTAACCAAAATAAACAATTTAACGCCTTTCTCGACAGCCCTCAAATCAAAAAACTGATCACCGAACTCCGCCGCAACGAAGACAACCAAAATGTTGATATTGCCAAATATCGCAGATTACAAAAAGATCTCCTATCGCAATTCCCTAACGCTGTTCTGCTCTATCCCCTCATTCTCGACGATCGCCTAGAGCTAGTCATTCTCAATGCCAATACCCCACCCCTGCGCCGCACCGTCAACATCAAACGAGAACAACTAAATCGGCTAATCATCGATTTACGTGCAGAACTGCAAGACTCAGGCTCAGAAGACGTTAAGCGAACCTCACAGAAACTCTATAGCATTCTGATTAAGCCCTTTGAAAATGAACTCAATCAACTAAAAATCAACACGATCATCTATGCTCCTGACGGACAACTGCGCTATATTCCTCTTGCGAGTCTCTATGATGGCAAACAATGGCTAGTCGAGAAATATCGGGTGAATAACATCACTGCCGAGTCATTAACTGCCTTTAATAGCAAAGCGATCGCCAATCCCCGTATTTTTGCAGGAGCCTTTGGTGGTAAAGGAGGTGAAACCCGTTCAGGCTTTAAAGGCTTACCTGCCTCAATTCCTGAAGTCCAGAAAATCACTAGCTTATTTCCGAATACTACCAATCTGATCGAAAAGGACTTTACCAAGAAGGTGACCGCAGACAGAGCAAATTCCCATACGATTTTGCACCTTGCTACTCACGGTCAATTATTAGTTGGTACACCTGAAGATTCTTTTATTGTGTTTGGTAATGGAGATCGGGTAACGATTGGTGAACTTAAAGATTGGAAGTTGCAGAATGTCGATCTCGTAGTGCTGAGTGCCTGTCAGTCAGGACTAGGTAGCAAGTTAGGAACTGGGATTGAGGTGTTGGGTTTAGGTTATCAGATGCAAGCCGCAGGGGCGCGAGTGTCGATCGCCTCGCTCTGGACAGTCGATGATGCTGGCACGCAAGCTTTGATGGATGCTTTTTATACAGAACTCAAAAAAGGTAATCTCTCAGTAATAGAAGCCCTGAGTCGCGCTCAGATCTCTTTGATTAAGTCAGACAAATATAATCATCCTAAATACTGGTCAGCATTTTTTGCGATCGGTAATGGCTTGTAAACAGTAGGAAGGCAATTCATGAATTGCCTTCCTACTCTAGATGGCTTTCGCAATCACCGTACGATGTCGGGGAGTATTCGCAATAATAGTAGGAGTTTCAAACCCTGCTGCAACTAGTTCTGATGCCAAATCAAAAGAGAAGTATTGATCGAGATAAGGTTCCGTACTTTTGAGTAAGGTCAAAATGTAAGGCGGCATTTTGATATAGATATCTGAGTAGGGATTCATATCCATAAGGGTGAAGTGACCATTGGGACGCAAGACGCGGCGAATCTCTTTAAGGATTTGGCGAGTGGCATCTTGAGGCAACTCATGAAATAGCAGGAAACAGGAAACGATATCAAAAGAATTATCGGGCAAGCCTGTATGTTCGGCGGCGGCGTGAACCCATTTTACTTGTTGCGATTCTAGAAGTTCAGGATGCTTAGTGTGGGTGTTGTAGTTAGCGATCGCCAAAAAATGTGGTGACAAATCCAAACCCGTGATTTTGGCTTGTGGATAAGCATTATGTAATACAAAAGTACTCATGCCCACACTGCAACCAATATCGAGAATATCTTGAGGCTGCGTAGAAATCTTCTCCTTCACAATATCAATGTAACTTTGACGCAGACGGGAATCACCTTGGACTGGAGGCTGTGCATCATTCCAAATCCGTGAATGCACAGCATAGGCAGCAACTTCTACTTCCGTTGCAGGGAGCCAGCCGAGATTCCCTTCTTCGTAGGCATGGAAATGTTTGAGGTAATATTCGGGATATTGAATACTAGGATTTTGGACTTTGGCGAGTTCGCTATCCAGATCTTGTTTTTGTAAATCTGCAACAATTTGTCTCCAGTTTACGCCCATCGACTCAGCACGTTCGATCATCATTTTGCGGGCGCGTTGCTTGGCAATATTAAATAAAGGGGCGATCGCTAAGATGCCATTAACTAAGCGGGAGGCTAGTCCAATTTTGGGGCTAGGGTTTGAAGTTGCAACAGTCATAGTTAATTAAAAAAATATAATTCGTATAATTCGTAAAATCGTAGATTAACAAGCTGAGCTTGTTAATCTACGATTTTACGTGACTTAATGGCGATCGCAGGATTACCACTGTAAATTGTCATCGGTTCTAGCGATCGCGTTGCCACACTGCCTAAACCTAAAACCGCACCTTGCCCCACTCTGACCCCTGCGGCAATCACTGCCCTTGCGCCGATCCAGCTTCCTGATTCGATATAAATTGGTGCAGTCCGCAGTCCAAAATCGCGATCGCACCATTCGTGATTACCCGTACATAAGTAAACACCTTGAGAAATGCAACAATGGCTTTCAATCGTGATCAGGTCAAGATTATCGAGCCACACATCTTCTCCAATCCACACAAAATCTTTGATCACTAAGCGCCAAGGAAATTTCACCCGCACCCCAGTTTTAATGCGTACAGCTTTACCAACTTCCGCACCAAACCAACGCAAAATATTAACTTTTAAATTAGAAAAAGGAATTAAATAACTACGCAGTAGCGGCGCTCCGATAAAGTACCAAAGCAACTGCTTGATTAGGCTTGCACCAATTCTGTATGTACCTGTTGTGTAGCGATCGAGACGCAAAATTATGATCCTTGGTGATCCCTGATTTAGGATTGCTATACAATATTAGGACTTTTCAAAGTCTTAACTAAGGGTCGAGTTTTTGCTATGCAAGTTTGGGTATTGCTGTTTAACGCCAACACCGATAACGAAGGTATCTATACTCTAGAAATTGAAGGCAAAAATATTATTGTCGCCTTTGAGCAAGAGGATGACGCAATTCGTTATGCAGGTTTATTGGAGGCACAAGATTTTTTGTCGCCTACCGTTGAAAGCATCGATAGTGAAGATTTAGAAGAATTTTGTCGAGATGCGGGTTATGACTTAAACATTGTGCCAACTGATGCACTGCTAGTTCCACCTGAAAAAAATGTTGACAAAACCGACTGGTCAAAAGACAGCGACCAAGAGCAATCACTGCCAGAGGATGAAATTGAAGTCGAAGATCCCGTAATTGCCATGATGCGCCGTCGCTTAGAGAATCTACTGTAGTAATTTATTCTAGGGATGACCACAATGGCAGATTTACCTTCTACAACCTTAACCAGCGAAATTACCAAATTTCAACTACCTAATGAAACCGATGGTTGGTTTAACTATCCCGTGCGAGTTTATCCGCATCATACTGACTATTCAGGCGTGGTTTGGCATGGTACATATCTAACTTGGATGGAAGAGGCAAGGGTGGAATGCTTGCGGACAGTGGGTATGAGTTTTGAGGAGCTAGTGTCAGCAGGTGTGGATTTACCTGTGGCGGAGATGTCTTTGCGTTACCATCGCTCAGCGCGGATGGGCGATGATGTGCTGATTATGACCAAGCTTGTGCCAGATAAGGTGCGCCTGAACTGGGAATATCAAATTCGGACGGAAACAGATCTATGTGTAACAGCAGTAGTTACCCTCGTACCTGTAGATTTTGAAAAACGTAAGTTATTGCGATCGCTACCAAGCTCCTTAGAAGGGGCGATCGCCAAACTAACGGGAATTTAGAAATACTAAGCGATGATGCGGCGCTTCGCGCCGCATCATCGCAAATTCATTGAGGAACTTATAAAAATCATGGCAGATTGGCAAGTAATTTCAGGTGGTGTGACGGCGGCAAAGGGCTATCAAGCCGCAGGTATCACCGCAGGACTAAAGGCATCGGGCGCTCCCGATTTGACTTTGATCGCGTCAGATGTACCTGCGATCGCCGCAGGTGTATTTACAAAATCCTGTGTCAGAGCCGCCTGTGTGGACTTTAACCGTGAAGTCTTAGCAAAAGGTGGTTACGTTAGCGCGATCCTTTGTAATTCAGGTCAAGCCAATGCCAGTACAGGAGCCGAAGGTTGGCGCAATGCGGTGGAGTCCGCCGAATTAGTCCAAAAAGCACTTAATACCAAAGATGGCGTTTTGGTTGCCTCAACGGGTGTAATTGGTAAACAATTGCTGATGGACAAGATGCGGGCAGGGATTGCCAAAATTGCCACAGTGCTTTCTGCCGATGGTGGTGAAGATGCCGCCAAATCCATTATGACCACTGACACCGTACCCAAAAGCATTGCCTTAGAAACGGTGATTGATGGCAAGACTGTCAGAGTTGGTGGGATCTGCAAAGGTTCGGGCATGATCCATCCCAATATGGCGACAATGTTGGGCTTTATCACTAGTGATGTGGGTGTGGAACCAAAGCTCTGGCAAACGATGTTGTCTCGCTCCATTGATGCTAGCTTCAACCAAGTTACTGTCGATGGTGACACTAGTACCAATGACATGGTGTTGGCACTATGCAATGGTCAATCGGGTGTAACTATTACCGATGAAAGCTCTCCTGCGGCACAACAATTACAGTCAATGCTGCAAGAAGTTTGTATGAGCTTGGCTAAGGCGATCGCCCGTGATGGTGAAGGTGCAACCTGTATGATCGAAGTCAATGTGACGGGGGCAGCTAGCGTTGCTGATGCTAGACAAATCGCGAAAACGATTGTTGGTTCATCCCTAGTGAAATCAGCAGTTTTTGGCAATGATCCCAACTGGGGAAGAATCGCGGCAGCCGCAGGGCGATCGGGTATTGACTTCAATCAAGATGTATTGAATATCCAACTCGGTGATTTTGTAATGATGAAAGACGGCACACCGCAGGATTACGATCGCCAAGCTGCTAGTGACTATCTCAAAAATGACACCGTAATCATTAATGTTGGTGTCGGTGAGGGGGATGGTGCAGGTACGGCATGGGGCTGTGATCTCAGTTACGATTACGTCAAGATCAACGCTGAGTACACCACATAACCTACAGCGCTTTGCGCTTAAACCCAAACCTAAAGAAATTTTTTGAAAGCTTTGCTTTGCAAAGCTTTCAAAAAATTTCTTTAGGTTTGTTTTGCGATAAAAAAGAGTGACAGCGCTTTGCGCTGTCACTCTTTGGGATTTTGCTATATGATCGAACTAGCGATCGCATTTTGTTTGCAACTATAGGCTTTTTTTCATGTCTAGTGTCATCATTCAAGGAGCAGAACACAGCTACAATCTCACGCATCCTTCGCAGTCTCAAGTCTCCCAAAAATCAAGTCCATTAACGATCGCCTTTTTACATGGTTGGATGCTGAGCCAAGCCTATTGGCAACCATTAATTGATCAGTTACAACCTGATTTTCATTGCTTATCCTATGATTTACGTGGGTTTGGCAAGTCTCAGATCGGCGATCGCCACGAATATTCTTTAATTAGCTATGTACAGGATCTCGAAGAATTACTTGATCACTTAGCTATTGATCAGGTTTGGCTAGTTGGACATTCCCTCGGCGGGGCGATCGCTTTGTGGGCAGCAAATTTATTAAGCGATCGGATTTTGGGCGTAGTCTGTCTAAATGCGGGTGGGGGGATTTATATCAAAGAAGAGTTTGAGAAGTTTCGCACCGCAGGCAAAATCATTCTCAAATTGCGTCCCCAATGGCTGCAAAATCTTCCCTTAGTTCATGCTCAATTTGCTAAAGATAGTGTGCAAAATTCTTTAGATTTGCATTGGGGAAAACAACGGGTGATCGATTTTATATCGGCGAAATATCCAGCCGCTAGAGGAACACTCCTTGATTCCACTAGTGAAGCAGAAGTTCATAAACTGCCCCAGATTGTCTCGAAACTACAGCAACCTGTTTATTTTGTCGCTGGTGCAAATGACAGCATTATGGAACCCAAATATGTAAATCATTTAGCAAGTTTTCACCATTCCTTTAATGGTTATGGTGAGAATGTCTTTGAACTTCCTGATTGTGGACATCTAGGAATGTTGGAACAGACAAATCTATTGCATCGTATTTTGTTAGATTTATTGGCAAAACCTGCTACTTCAATAAGTTAGGACTTACGCAAAAATTCCTAAGACCCTCACCCCTAGCCCCTCTCCCAAAAAGGGAGAGGGGAACAAGAAAAATTTCTTACTCCCCTTCTCCCTCTCTGGGAGAAGGGGTTGGGGGATGAGGGCAGTTTCTAATTTGTGTAAGTCCTATAAGTAAGTAGGCTTACAGCCTTACCCTAAGCCCTGTGGCGCACTTGCGCCACAGGGCATTAGATATGTTTTTTTAATTATGCCGAGATACTTATAGATTCTGATAGGCTTAAACTGAGACTTTAGCATCCTGATTGTTTGCAAAACCCAACATGACAAATTTACCGACAAAGCAAGTTTGGCACACACTTACGGCTGAAGAAGCGATCGCCGCTTTGGATGTTAATCCTGCAATGGGTTTGGAGTCATGGCAAATTAGCGATCGCCAAGCGGTTTATGGTCGCAATGAGCTAAAAGGCAAAGCAGGGCGCACTAAGCTGAGTATCTTTGTCGATCAGTTTACCAACATCATGCTGTTGATGTTGATGGGCGTGGCAGTAGTATCGGCGGGATTGGATATAGCAGCGGGGAATTTCCCCAAGGATGCCGTCGCGATAGCCGCGATCGTGATTTTGAATGGAATTTTGGGCTATGTGCAGGAAAGTCGGGCGGAGGAGGCATTAGCGGCGTTAAAACGGATGGCGGCTCCTAATGTGAGGGTCTTACGCGAAGGTAAAGTTTCCGAAATCCTATCGGCGGAACTGGTAGTTGGAGATATTGTATTTGTTGATGCGGGGATGCAGATTGCGGCAGATGGACACTTGTTAGAGGCAGTAAAGCTAAAGGTACGAGAAGGTGCGCTCACGGGCGAATCTAAGGGTACAAATAAAATTGCCAATCAATTATTTAGTGAAGATGAATCCTTAGGCGATCGCCGCAATATGGTGTTTCAGGGAACTGAAGTATTGCAGGGGCGCGGCATGATAGTCGTCACCGCTACGGGAATGCAGACAGAATTAGGCAAGATTGCTAATCTGCTGCAAGATGTGGAATTGGAAGAAACGCCATTACAGAAGCGGATGACAGAACTTTCCAAGGCTTTGGTGATTGCCTCTTTGCTGTTAGTGGCGATTGTAATTGCGGTAGGACTATGGCGACATGGCGACTTTGTGAAGTTATTGAATACTTCCCTCAGCATGGCAGTAGCGGCGGTTCCTGAAGGCTTACCTGCGGTTATTACCGTGACTCTAGCGCTAGGAACGCAAAGGATGGTCAAACGTAATGCCCTCATTCGTAAATTGCCTGCGGTGGAAACTCTCGGCTCGGTGACGACCATCTGCTCAGATAAGACAGGAACGCTAACCCAAAATAAGATGGTTGCCGAAAGTCTATTTACAGCAAATTATGCAGCGCAAATTAGTGGAACAGGTTACGAACCGATTGGCGAATTTGCAATTTCCCGTTTAGCAGGGGATATGCTTACCAGTGATTTGAGTGTGTATCAATGTTCTGAAATGCAACTTTTACTAGCCGCAAGTGCGATTTGTAATGATGCCTATTTACAGAAAACTGCTTTTAATAATCAAGGAACAAGAGGCTTAAGTCCCTTACCTGTCACCGTAGGCAGTTCCCAATGGAAGATTATTGGCGATCCTACGGAAGGGGCGTTGCTTACTTTAACAGGGAAAGCAAATCTTTGGCAATCGCAATTCAATAAATATTTTACTAGGGTTGCTGAAATTCCTTTTACGCCTGAGCGCAAACTGATGAGTGCGATCGCCGCGATCAAAAGCATGGATGCTGAAGATACACCTGAATCCATGCGAACGATCGCGAGTTTATTACCTGATGCTCCATACTTCTTGTTTTGTAAAGGTTCTCCTGAATTAGTGTTAGAACGTTGCGATCGCCTTCAAATTGAAAAACAAACTAGCTCCATTACAATTTCCCAAAGATCAGCAGTTAATCTCCAAAACACCCTCCTTGCAACTAAGGGAATGCGTGTATTAGGATTTGCCTATTTGCCCTTAGAGAATATTCCGACTGAAGTAGAACTTAATAATATCGAAAATAAACTGGTATGGTTAGGACTAGTGGGTATCCGTGATGCTCTACGGGAGGAAGCAGCAAAGGCAGTGCAGGTAAGTGGTCATGCAGGAATTCACACGATCATGATTACAGGCGATCATCAACTGACGGCTCAAGCGATCGCCCGTGACTTAAATATCTTCTCTCCTGAAAACGATAAGGTGTTGACGGGTCAAGAAATCGAATTAATGGATGATGATGAGTTAACCGAAATTGCACGACAAACTGCGGTCTATGCCAGAGTCTCACCCGAACATAAATTACGCATTGTCCAAGCGCTGCAACGCCGAGGCGAAATTGTGGCGATGACAGGAGACGGCGTGAATGATGCCCCTGCCTTGAAACAAGCGAATATTGGCATTGCGATGGGCATTACAGGCACGGATGTTTCTAAGGAAGCGAGCGATATGATCTTGCTCGATGATAACTACGCGACGATTGTGGCGGCAACGGAGGAGGGGCGCACGGTTTACGCGAATATTCGCCGCTTTATTAAATATATTCTCGGTAGTAATGTCGGTGAAGTGATTGCGATCGCTTCCACTCCATTTCTAGGATTTGGCGCAGTTCCTTTGACTCCATTACAGATTTTATGGATGAATCTTGTCACCGATGGTGTGCCAGCCCTTGCCCTTGCCGTAGAACCCGCCGAAGCCGATGTGATGGAAAGACCTCCCTTTAATCCTCAAGAAAATATTTTTGCGCGGGGATTAGGTTGGTATATTCTGCGAATTGGCGTGATTTTTGGCTTGCAAACGATCGCTTTAATGGAAATCGCCTATAACTCTGGCAATCCCTCATGGCATGAGCATTGGAAGACAATCACCTTTACGACGCTCTGTATTGCTCAGATGGGTCATGCCCTCGCCTGTCGTTCTGATTCCAAATTACTGATTGAGTTAAATCCGATCTCCAATCCCTATCTCTTAGCTTCCGTGATCTTCACCACGATTCTGCAACTCTCTTTGTTATATGTGCCATCGTTGCGACAATTCTTTGGCACTGATGCCCTCTCTGCTTCTGAATTAGGTTTGTGCTTTGGATTTAGTATGCTACTGGTTTTATGGGTAGAATTTGAGAAAATTTTCTCAAGGTGGTGGGTGAAGCGCCGTGCGGCAAAATCTTCTATAAAAAATCAGCCCTAAGCTAATGCGAAGAAAATTTCCTTGGTTGCGATCGCTAATTGTTTTAGGCTGCTTTGGTCTAGTCATTTCCTTTGTGGTTCCTTTACTGGATCGCATCATCCAAATCTATCAACTTGTCGCCAAATCCTCGCCAATCTTGGGCGGATTTGTGGTGCTGTTGGTAATGGGAGTATTGGCAGGATTATTTTTTGTAACTTGGCGGTATATCAATCTCTTCCAATCGGAACCAAAGCCACCACGCCCAATTCCTGACGCACCCACCGACAAAATCGAAGCGGCTCAAGACAGTCTCGAAGCCCTAGAACGTCAAGTCGAGCAGATCCAAGACGAGGTGATGCGGCGATCGCTTGCTGAGCAAACAGAACAATTAAAACAGAACTTCATCCGTCAAGAATTGCGCGTAGTTGTCTTTGGTGTCGGTTCCGCAGGGAAGACTTCGTTGGTGAATGGATTGCTTGATTTATCGTTGCAAGAGATTGAGAATAAAGGTCAAGTTGGTGCAACAATGGGAACTACACAATTAGGTAAAGTCTACGCACCTGTGCAGTTTCAAAATCTCGATGTACCGATTCAATTTACCGATTGTCCGGGGATATTAGAGGCGAGTGCCTTGGGTAGCGATCGCGAACAAGAGGCGCGAAAAATTGCGACTGAGGCAGATTTAATCGTATTTGTGGTTGATGATGATTTGCGGCGATCGGAATATGACGTTCTCAAAGCCCTTACAGAAATTGGCAAACGGACAATTCTTGCCTTTAATAAAATTGATCGTCTCACTAAAAGCGATCGCGAAATGATTCACACCAGTTTGCGATCGCGAGTTCTGAGTTTTATTGCTCCCGAAGATGTCGTGGCGATCGCCGCTAGTCCATCTGCAATTACCCTCGACAATGGCGAAGTCGTCACCCCTAACCCGAAAATCCAGCCATTACTAGCGCGTATTCTCGATATTCTCAGCTATGAAGGTGATGAACTGGTTGCCGATAATGTGTTATTGCGATCGCAAAGGCTGACGGAAGAAACTCGTGAAGTTCTCTCTCAACAGCAACAAGCGGAAGCTGAAAAAGTTGTAGAAAAGTTCCAATGGTTAGTGGTTGGTGTAGTATTCGCCACGCCTTTACCCGTAGTTGATCTCTTAGCTACAGCCGCGATCAATGCCCAAATGGTTGTGGAAATCGGTAGGGTCTATGGCTGTGAAATCAATATCGATCGCGGTAAAGAGTTAGCGAATTCCCTCACTCGCACCTTAGTGAGTCTTGGCATCGTCAAAGGTGTAGTCCAGATCGTGACTACCGCAATTTCCGTAACCTTAGTCGGCTTAGTTCTCAAAGCGACAATTCAATCAGTGACGGCTGCTTACTTGACGCGCATTGCTGGCAAGAGTTTTATCGAATATTTTAGTCACGATCGCGATTGGGGTGATGGTGGTATTGCGGAAGTCGTACAACGTCAGTTCCAATTAAATCGCCGTGATGAGTTTCTCAAGGCTTTCTTACAGGATGCGGTGAATCGAGTGATGGTATTGGTGAAGCAACAAATGTAAGATATCGCGATCGCCTATGTGTTTAACCAGTAGGCGATCGCAATGGCACTCATGACTATTCTCTGCCGAGGTTGAATAGTTGTCGGAGAAATGCTGCAAGGGCAGCGAGGGTAATCGCTCCTGAGATAGCGTAGCTGATGGGCATGATTAGAGGAGTGATATTGAGGTTGGAGTTAGCGCTGGTTGAGGTAATTACCTCTTGAGACTTTTGGTTTGACATAGAATTAATTAGTGGAGATTTAAGTTGATAGACTTTATAATCTCAGACGTTATCCTGACTAGGCTCTATGACTTAGGCTGACTTAAACTGACTTGGGCTGACTTGTTTTTTATATTTTCTTAGACATTTATAAGAGTTGGTAACTGATGAAACCTTTAAAGAAAAATTTCTTAGAAAAAAAGGCTCGTGATTATCAACTATCTGAGCAGCAAACAGAAGTTTTTGTAGCACTCTTTAGCAGTGGTACAGATGATGACTTATCAGTTGCCGATAGTTTGCATATTTCTCTAAGTGCTTTAAGAACTTGTATGACTGGTGTTTATGAAAAATTTGAAATTGCAGGTAAGGGAGCCGGCAAGTTTTATCGCTTATATGTTTGGCTGATATATCAATCAGGAGAATCAAGTGTTGAAGATGCCTTAGCATTTGATAATAGCGTGCAAGGCTTAATAACAAAGTTCAGAAAAAATTGCGAGCAGGATATTCTCAAGCGGTGCGGAACGATGCGGGTGTTGGATATGGATCAATCCATCGCTTTGAGTGATATTTATACTGATGTGAATATTTTGGAGAAGATAACCCGCAATCAACGGCGGGATCTTGGTGAGTTAATGGATCTATGCCGAGTTGAGGAGTTTTATCGGTGGGGATTGGGAGGAATACAACAAAAGCGAGTTGAGGGAATTGAAGCGGTTAGGAATCACAGCAAGTTGATGATTTTGGGTAAACCAGGGACTGGGAAAACTACGTTTTTGAAATTTTTGGCAATATCATGTATTAATGGGAAAGCGTTTGCGGATTTGGTTCCTATTTTTGTGACGCTAAAGGATTTTGCGGATCGGGAAAATCGTCCGAGTTTGCTGCAATTTTTGATGGGAGAGTTTAGTCAATGGGAAGTTGAAATTGAACCGATTTTAAAATCTGGCAAGGCTTTAATATTGCTAGATGGATTAGATGAAGTACAGGCTGAATATGATGATCGGGTTTTGCGTGAAATTCGAGAATTGGAGCGAAACTATAGCCAAAGTCATATTGTGGTGACTTGTCGGATTGCGGCAAAGCAATATATTTTTGAGCAGTTCAAAGAAGTAGAAGTTGCAGATTTCGATGAGCAACAGATCGCCACTTTTACAGGAAATTGGTTCCGCCATAAGGAAATTAAGGCTGAGGATTTTTTAGCAGAAATTAAGAAAAATAATCGAGTTCAGGAATTGGCAACAAGTCCGCTATTATTGACTTTGCTATGTTTGGCTTTCGAGGAGTCGGGAAGTTTTCCAACGGATCGCGCGGAACTTTATAAGGAAGGCTTGGATGCGTTACTGCGGAAATGGGATGCGAAAAGGGGAATTAGGCGAGATATTGTCTATAAAGACTTATCGGTGCAGAAGAAGGAAGATATGCTCTCGCAAATTGCTTTGACTACCTTTGAGAAAGGGGATTATTTTGTCAAGCAACGGCAGCTTGAGGACTATATTTGTGACTATATTCGTAATACTACCAATGCAAAAAACAATGATGAAGAGTTGCATTTAGATAGTGAAGCCGTATTGAAATCCATTGAGGCGCAGCATGGGCTATTTGTGGAACGCGCTAGAGGAATTTATTCTTTTTCCCATTTGACTTTTCATGAATACTTTGCGGCTCGACAGATTGTGGTATCTACTAGTCCTAGCAAATTAGAAACTGCCTTGCAAAATCTAGTGACTCATATTACCGATAAACGCTGGCGAGAGGTGATTTTGCTATCGGTCGGCATGGCAAGGGAAGCGGATGATTTGTTACTTTTGATGAAAAGGAAGATTGATAGTTTATTAGCAGATGATGAGAAGTTACAGAGCTTTCTAGCATGGGTAGATGAGAAATCGCGAGTAGTAAATGGCTCCTATAAAATTGTTGCCGTTAAAGCTTACTACTTCGACCTTGCCCGCGGCTTCGCCCACAGTGGAGCCTTTAAGTTCGTCCTCGACCTTGCTAAGGAGATCGATCGCACCCTCGACCGCATGGTCGACCTCGACTTCGATCTCGACCATGCGGTCGAGGGTGCGATCGATCTCGCTCTCGACCGCGCTAAGGAGATCGGCGACGAGAGATTATACCAACACCTACAATCTCTAAAAGATCGGTTTCTCAATCCAAATCAAGACAGAAATGCTTTTCCAGAATGGTGGAATCAGAATGGGAAGGAATGGATTGCCGAATATCAACAAATAGTAAACGAACATCACAATATCGGTCATGATTGGCAATTTACCGATGATCAACGAGAAAAACTAGAACAATATTACCAAGCGAATCGTTTTTTAGTGGAATGTCTGAAGAGTAACTGTTATGTGCGCCGTGAGACGAGACAAGAGATTGAGGATAGTCTGCTGTTGCCAAGTAAAAGATAAAAAGGAAAAAGAGGTTTATTTTCCCAATGAAGTGTTGCACGGAGTGCAACACTTCATTGGAACTACTTATTTTCGATCGCTTTTTCTGTGAGACTTTGGAAATATAAGAAGCCCGCCGAGGTTAGGAAAGTGAAATAAGCGATCGCCTGTCCAAGAAATAGGCGATCGCGAAAGCCAAACATCGCCTTAAGTAATATGCCAGGGAATTGCTTGTCAGGGAGAATCTCATGGACATCCCACACTAAACCACCCAGTAAACAAGAACTAATTTCTGTAGTTGAAGATGTAGGAAAACAGATAGAAGTCTGTGCGAGTTCTGCCCATGCCGCGATCGCCTTATCAAGATGTCCAATCGCACTGATCACTAATCCTGCCACGATCAGTAATAGAAAAACTCCCATTGCTTGAAAAAACACCTTGAGATTAATGCGAATGCCAAATTGAAAGAGAGCCGTGCCAATCGCCACCGCACCAACTAAACCAGCGATCGCACCGACAATTGGTACAAATCCGCCCTGTAGTTTTGCTGATATAAAGATTACGACTTCAAAACCTTCGCGCAATACTGCAATGAGAATCAGCGTAAATACTGCCCAGCCAGCCGTTTGTTCATTAGCGATCGCCTTACCAATTTGTCCTTCGATTTCCCCCTTGAGCGCTTTCGCATTTTCGGTCATCCAGATCAACATCCAACTCAACATGGCGATTGCCGTGATGCCCAGAACTCCCTGCCACAACTGTCCATAAAAAGCTGCCTGTAATGGTTCTGTATGTTCAACTCGTTGGAAGAACCAATTTAACAAGATTCCCACTGCCACGCTAGCCAATACACCCGTACCAATGCCGCCAAATACCCAAGGATTGAGCGCACTGCGATCGGCTTTTTTGAGATATGCCATCACGATTCCCACCACAAGGGCAGCTTCTACGCCCTCCCGTAAGGTAATCGCAAAAATTGGTAATGCTGCACTAAAATCCATATTTAATTTCTCTTTTAAAATATAATTCCACGATAAATTTCGGACATTGCTAGCTCAATATTCACTGAATTTAACAAGATTGATTTGTCTAAACTATCAAAATCACTAAGTAACCAACCATTCTCTTGTTTGTGATAACGTTCGACCAACGGTTCATCTTGTCTTACTAGTAGATATTCACAAAAACTGGGGATAGAACGATACATCCGAAACTTATTATTGCGATCATGTTGTTCTGTTGATGGAGAAAGTACTTCCACAATGAGAATAGGATTTAAAGCTTCATCTTTGCGCTCTCCATTGAGTTGAATAATGCCATCAAAAACCATTGCATCTGGATACACCCCACAATGATACTCAGGAAGCCATATTCGCAAGTCGTTGTTCATTGCTTCAAATTGAGTGTTGAGAAGCTTTGTATCCAAAAGCGTGACAATATTTCTGCCAATACGACTATGTTTAACCGTTCCACCTGTCATGTGGATAATTTCTCCATCATAAAATTCACAACGTCCTTCAGAGGTTTCAGCGATCGCCCGATATTCATCGAGACTGTAGCGGCGCTCAGCAATGGTAACCATAGAGTTGTACGCTGATTTTTAAGACAACAGTTCCTATTGTAATGCGATGAGAAAACAGGGGACTTAAGCCCCCTGTTTTAGAATGTTGCAAAACAAGCAATCATAGAGTTTAATTTATATAAGAAGACTCAACCATCAGATTTGTAAATGAAAATATTTGTCTATCACACGCCTGAGTTAGTGCCTGCTGAAGGAAATCCAGATTGCGCGATCGCTGTTGATATTTTGCGAGCAACTACTACGATCGCTACAGCGCTTGCGGCAGGAGCCGAGGGAGTGCAAGTATTTTCTGATCTTGATGAGTTGATGCGTGTAAGTGAGGCACATCCGCCAGAGTTGCGGATCAGGGTTGGTGAACGGGGTGGTAAGACTGTAGAGGGTTGTGATTTGGGGAATTCGCCCTTTGACTTTACGCCTGAAGTGGTGAAGGGCAAGCGGATTTTTATGAGTACGACTAATGGCACGCGATCGCTGCAAAAAGTCCAAAATGCCAAGAGTGTTTTGGCTTGCGCGATGATTAATCTCGGCGCAGTACTGAAATATTTGCGCGAAACTAAACCTGAAATTGTGTGGATTGTTGGTTCGGGCTGGGAAGGTAGCTACTCGCTCGAAGATACCACCTGTGCGGGGGCGATCGCGGCTAATCTCGAAAATGAGGCTGATTTTGGTAATGATGAAGCTGTCGCCGCAGCGACTCTATACAAGGCTTGGAAGGGTGAAGTTGAGGAGTTATTTTATCAAGCTAGTCACGGCAAACGCTTACTAAACCTTGATTGTGCTGAAGATATTGCCTATTGTGCCAAGATTGATGTTGTTGATGTATTGCCCAAGCAATCTAGTGCAGGCTTACTAGTTGCTGCCTAGTATAGCGATTTTCATTTTGCCGTAGGCAAAATGAAAACTCAAAACCTTTACTGGAATTGATTTTTTCAAATGAGTACGCACTCATTTGAAAACCGCTATAGTACTAGATCGAGTAAGCATTAATTTCCCTTGTCGCCATGCCACCGTCTCACCGTTCCTCTCTGCTCATGACTCCCTTGGCAAAACAAGTGGCAAATGTTAGTGGGTCTCTATCAAAGCCAGAACGTCTTACTCCTCCTCTAAAATGGGCTGGTGGTAAACGTTGGCTTGTGCCGTATTTGCAGGATACTTGGCAAAAACACAGCAATCGCCGTTTGGTAGAGCCATTTTGTGGAGGTTTAGCGATCGCTTTAGGCTTACACCCCCAAAAAGCCTTGCTAAATGACATCAATCCCCATGTAATCAATTTCTATAAATGTTTGCAAAAAGGTTTGAAACTAGAAATTGATACCGAAAACCTTCGTGATTTTTACTATGCTCAGAGAGTCGAATTTAATCGCTTAATCCAAGTTGGTGAAGCGGATACACCAAAAGCTGCACAACTGTTTTATTATCTAAATCGTACAGGCTATAATGGGCTTTGTCGGTTTAATCAGAAGGGTGGTTTTAACGTTCCCTTTGGAAAATACAAAAAGATTAATTACAACGAAGATTTTTCAGCGTATAAAGCGATACTTTCGCAATGGAAATTTACGAATACAGATTTTGGCAAAATTAAAATTAACTCAAATGATCTGATTTACGCAGATCCCCCCTACGATGTCGAGTTTCGCCAATATTCTAGAAATGGCTTTGAATGGTCAGAGCAAGAACGTCTAGCCCAATGGTTAGCCAATCAAAATTGTCCTGCGATCGCCTCCAATCAAGCGACTGATCGCATTCTTTCTCTGTATAGAGATTTAGGATTTGAATATAAAATTCTCGATGCCCCAAGACGGATTAGTTGCAATGGCGATCGCGTTCCTGCTAAGGAAATGCTTGCCTATAAGGGCTTTGCTAAGGGACTAGAACTATCATGAGTCTGCGGAATACAGAAACTGGTGCAGTTTTAGAGCAGATGGTATTGCATTCTTTAATTTATGGTGGTTATCTCTATCAGTCACAGCAATATATTGGTAGTCGTCCAGGGGGAGGTAAACATAAGATTGATGTCGTTGCAAATCGAGGCGATCGCAATATTCTGATTTCTCTCAAATGGCAACAGGTAGGCGGTACTGCCGAGCAGAAAGTTCCCTTTGAAGTAATTTGCTTGATGGATGCAATGGAGCAAAATCCCAATTATCAAAAGGCATATTTGGTACTCGGTGGTGAAGGTTGGACTTTACGTGAGTTCTACATTTCAGGTGATTTGCAACAATATATCCCCTATGGCGATCGCGTAGAGATTATTACCCTTGAAAGGTTTATTATGAAAGCAAATACAGGCAAGCTTTAGTAGATCAAAACCCTACCGTGAAACTCTAGCTCGATATAATAGCTTTTCTCCCTGCATATAGCCAACATATCGCACGATCGCTATATCACCTTCTTCTATTTCCTCACTTCCTTCCATTAGTTGATGCTTTTGGGTGTCGTAAGAGATTTCTGCGCCAACAGCACCGATCACACTAATTCCCCATCGCTGTAAGAGAGCATCGAGAGGGCGTAACAAAGGCAAGATATTTTTGGCAAGCATATTCGGATTGTTCTGAGCCGCATGAGCCGCCGATGGTAATTGCAGAAGAAGAGATTCCAATTGTTGAATTGTTTCTAATTCAAACTGCGATCGCCATTCTTGTTTTTGAGTCTCTAACTTCTGCTGCAACCTTTGATACTCCTCACGCAAAGCTGCAACTTCAGAGATTTTGGATGCTGGATTACTTGACGATTCCGTAATGAATTTAGCAATCAATTCATCTATCTCAATCTGTAATACTGCTGCTAACTTTGCTAAATCGGCATATTTTAAATTTGACCCATTGCCCTTGCGAAGGGTATCGATCGCCCGACGTGATACCCCTGTGCGATCGCTGAGGGCTTGAAAGCTAGCTATATTAGCTAACTTCATCAGTTGTCGTAATATTTCTGTACGATCATTCATAGTTTTGTGATGAATTATAAAAATGAAGAAAGCCTTGCATAGCAAGGCTTTCTTCATTTTATCTGTTACGGAGAATTAACATCTATAGACTAGAGCATTAAATCAGAGTTTAAAGTCACAGCTAGATCAGTATTGGGGTTAACAGAAGAAAGAGTCACACTGTCACGTCCGATAAATAGACCGATCAATGAGGTAATAGCGGCTCCACCAAGCACTTCCTCAGTGGCGATCGCCCGATCACCCGTAACACCAGCGATCGCTGCTGCTGCTGCTGCACCGAGAGCCGCATTTTGGACAATCTTACCAACGCCTAAGCCTTTATCAACTTTCTCAGTTGTAGTGACAACCTTAGAGGTTCCATTGATTGCAACTCTACGACCATTGGCAAACACCAATTCACTCGCAAAGAACTGAGAACCACCTGACACAGTGCGTAATTCACCAACTACTTGAGAACCCGCAGGGATCAAAATTGTGCCTTGAGAATTGGCAATATTTTGAGACACCGTGAGAGTTAGAGGTACTTTTTCATCAGGACCCAACAGAATTTTGTCCTTGGCATACTGAACCGCGATCTTATTACCTGCGGGAATTCTGACTTGGTTCTGTACTGGTGGTGTGGTTGTTGTTTGACCCACAATGTAAGGTGAAGCGATCGCTGTTACCTGACCAGATTTCACCAAGGATTGATAGATAAATGCCGCAACTTCGGCTCTAGTGGCGGGTTGGTTCGGATTTAAAAACTGCACATTAGGATAATTAACTACTAAGCTGTTTTCCGTTGCCGCAGCTACGCTATTTCTTGCATAGCTAGGAATACCAGCAGCATCCGCATAGGTTTGTAAAATGGTCTCAGGAGCTTGAGTAGTAGTGTAATTCAGCCCATTAGCAAGAGAGACTAAGATTTGCACACGGGGGATATTTTGCCCTGGTGAGAAGACATTACCTGGATAGCCAGATAAAAATCCTGTTGTATATGATTTCTGAATTGCCGAGGCAGCCCAATAATTGGAATCTACATCCACAAAACTAACCCCACCCCTGATTGGCGCTTTGTTTGTAGCTTTGCTGAGAATTGCAGCAAACTGCGCTCTAGTTACTGGATCATTTGGTCGAAATCCCCCATCAGGAAAGCCTTTAAGAATATCTCTGGAAGCCAATTCTTGGATAAAAGGCTGCGCCCAATATCCCGCAGGCACATCATTAAACGTCGTCTGAGCAAATGCGGAGGCTGTGCTAAATAGAGGAAGCACTGAGCTACTAACAAAGGTAGCAGCAACAAACAATGCAGTACCAGAACGTCTACTGTGAGTTTTCATTTTGAATTTTCTCCTAAATATATACAGTCATGCATATTTCACCCAAGACTGTATATTTAAACTAAAGGTTCCTGAAAGGTTATCGAATATATCACTGCTATATTTAACAATTTGTTAGTATTTTCGCGTAATAGTTAAATAAATCAAACATATCAAACATAAAATACGTTAAATCAATCATTACTCGCATATTTAGGCTATTTTTATGCTTTTATAACCCACTCACTAGGCACTGGTCAGTTAATTAGTGAGGTAATGAAAGCCCCTTAATGATAGTAATTCCAGCATAGAAACGGGACGATTAAAAAGTCCGATTGCCATAGCAGGGGTCTTGTTCTTGCCCAAACCCTCATGAGGTCGTACCCAATTGTGAATTAAGCGTTGTACCGTGACTGCTCGTTGCAAGCCCTCGGTATTTTTAGCATACAGGTTTTGTCTGCGGCGAAAAGCACTACACCTTCTTCTCAAAGCACTGTTGTTAGCTTCATTATGATTAGCATGAACGTCACTCTTATCGCTGATGGCAGTATAAGGATGCTCAGGTTTGACCCATTCGACTCGACGCTTTCCCTGTGAACCTTTAATTTTCATGGCAACTTCCAATCCATAGCGCCATACCTTGCGATGTCCATATTCACGAGTGACTTCCGATGATTTGAGATAAACACTTGCCATTTGCCATAGTTGTTGAGCGTAGCGTCTTTCACCATCGGTAAACCATCGAATGTATTGACTAGTTTTTGCCCATGACCATGCAGTGTTGATGGCTTGCTTAAATAAGTCCGTTGTTTTCATTCCTGCTTTTGCTTCAATCCAGTAGCGACTCCCACGCTCAATAAATGTGATTGTCCACCCTTTTGACTCTGAGGGGGGGGAGGTTCTCGCCTACGCGAGTGTAAACCTCATCTCCCTCGACTGTTATATCTCCTCCTGTTGGGGCATCTGGACTCCATTGCTGTGACTGAGTTGCCAATTTTTGCTCCCATCTCATGATGCTGACATGAGATTTTTCTAGAACTCTTCCACTGGCTCTAATCCCCATTCCTTCACTCCTCATCTTAAGTGCTAATGAAACCACATTTTCTGGTGTTCTCAGCCTTGACATTGGCGTTCCTGTCCTTTCACTGAATCTTTTGCCGCATTCTTTGCATAAATAGTTTTGGATGGCTTTGCCGTCTTGATGGTGATGTTTGCCATTTTTGATGATCTTTTGACTATCGCAGTGGGGGCATTCCATAGCTTTTTCCTTTACTCTGCCTCTATTTTCTCATATCACTAATTTACTGACCAGTGCCTTGAACGATAACGTTTAGCTAATTGACTAAGATCTTTTTTGAAACGGGAAGTCAGAAAAATTTCGATAGAATTACTCGACATCAATCCCTTCCCACATCTGAGATAGAGGAATAGTTTGCCCCCTCATCGCCTCTTTGAGTCCTTGTTTAATACCCTCGATAACAATATCGTCAGGGGTGTCATCAAGATCGTTACGGGTTTTTTGGACTAAATATTGTAAAACTTCTTGCTGCTCATTAAGTGAAAGTTGATCGATTAAAGTAAAAACCTGCTCTTTTGTGATTTGCAAAGTTAGCATAACTGTCAATTCCCTTAAGTGTTATTCATAAATTTAGCAAAATATTATTTTCTATTGCCTAAGTTATAACGGCACATCAATTCCCCACTCCTCACAAAAGCCCCGAATCAGGCGATCGCATCAACAATCTATCTCTTAAAAACGATTACGATACTCGCCAACTGAGAATAATAGAATAAGCGATCGCAGTTTGATATTGGGTAATTAGGCGATCGCACAAAATCTTTAAGCCGCAGCAAGCTCATATTGCGGCGTTGCATACATTCATGATGAATATGTGCAACACCGATATTTAGAGCAGTACTTAGGGATTCAATTCGTTGATTACTTTGTCAGTTTTACGGAACTTTAATTCGGGAGGAGCATCGGGTAAATGCAGCAAGTCGCGAATTGCGGTGTCTAATTCTTCAAAACCAAAAATTCCTTCTTGATCAAAAGTAACTTTGCCATCACCTGAGATCAAAACTGTCTGTGGGACTGTCCCTTTGTAGTAATAGGCTTCTTCAGTGGGAGCATAGCTATCTTTTTGTAAGTTTAAACTATCAACAGGAACGGCAATCAAGCTGAGTGATTTCCCATAAAATCCCTGAGCAAGGTTGAGAATTGGAGAAAATCTCTTGCAGTCAGCACTATCATCGACATAGAAAACTAACATGGCTGCTCGCCCAATTTCAAGGGATTGGGATAAGCTAATTCGCGGTGGGACGATTGAACCATTGCCACCATAGAGAGCGAATATATTGCCATCATAGGTATCATCAGTGAGTTTTGCCTCTACAGGTTGAGCGTTACCCAATAATGCCCCTAGCATGAGGCTAAGGCTTAGAAAACTAGCGATCGCTACACAAAGTCCTAAATAAAAATATTTCTTCAGCCAATTTTTCATCATTATTATCAATATAGACTCTCAGTTATAGTTTGCATTGGCTTATCGTCCTGTAAACCATAGTTAACAAAGCGATTATATAGCAGTAGCTAGATCTCTATAGAAAAGGCGGCGCTTTGCGCCGCCTTTTCTATTTCTCGGTGAGCCTCCATACGCCGTCCCAATCATCTTCAGGAGGATGATTTAAGAAATGATGACAACGGGTAAAGTGCAGATTAGCAGCTTTGTTATGGCTATCAATGGCTAGCACCTGAGCAAACTCAGCGACAGCTTGACTAAAGTTGCGGGAGAGATAATGCTTACGCCCTGCATGATAATGCTCAACAATTCTTGTCTGCGTCTCCGTCAGAGGATCGGACTTTAATCCCAATAACTCGTAAACACCAACGGGTTGATTTTTACCCTTGACTTGGATGCAGTCGAGTTCACGTACCCAAATGCGATCGCCACAGAGTTTATAGGTAGCTTCACTAATAATTACATCTGTACCATATTGTTTACTGGCTCCTTCTAGGCGTGAGCCAAGATTGACACCATCGCCGATCGCCGTAAATTCCATCCGTCTGGTAGAGCCAATATTGCCACTAATCACCGTGTCGGAATTAATACCGATGCCGATCTTAATGGTTGCCATATCCATCTCTTTTTGATTTTGTGGCTTTAGCTTTTCGATCCGCTTGATATTAAATTCCTGTAGGCGATGCCGCATATCGATCGCAGTTTGTACCGCCATCCATGCATGATCAGGAATTGGTAGAGGCGAACCGAATACTGCCATGATCGCATCACCGATGTATTTGTCCAGCGTGCCTTTGTAATTAAAGACAGCTTCCACCATCGTTTCAAAATACTCGTTCAGCATCATCACCACATCTTCGGCGGCGAGGGACTCGGTCAGCGTGGTGTAGCTGCGAATATCAGAGAATAGCACCGAAACTTCTTTGCGATCGCCGCCCATCTTCGCATCGCCACCAGCTAAAAGCTGTTCCGCCAGTTCCTGAGTCATGTAGCGGTACATCGTACTCTTGAGGCGCTTTTCTTGGCTAATGTCTTCCATGACCACTAGCGCCCCATGCACACCTTCGCCTTCATCACCTTCGGACATCGTATTGATGGAGATATTAATGCTGTGTTGTGCGCCATCGGTCGATCGCAGAGTTTGGTCTGGATAATATTGCTTGCGACTTTTTTCGTCACCACCACCTAAACTCGTCTCAAACCATTTAGTAAAGTTGGCTTTCTCAATATTCACCAGTTCGTAAACCGATTGCCCTTCGAGGGAAGTATTACCAACACCGAGTAAATCGTAGGCACGTTCATTGGCGGCGATAATTTTGCCATGCTTATCCGTAGAAATGACCCCATCGGATAGACTGCGGAGAATATCCTTTTGCATTTGCTGTTCTTGCTTGACTTTCGCAAACAACTTGGCATTTTCTAGCGCTACACCTGCCTGCACGTTGAAGACTTTCATGAATTCTTCGTCATTGCCATTGAAACTTGCTTTGAAGCGATCGGGGGCGGCTGGCCATGAATGGGGATCGTATTCAGGAAAATCGCCACGCTGTACTTTGTTAACTAGTTGGGTAACACCAATTAACTCTTTGTTAGAGTTAAAAATTGGCATACAAAGTAAGCTACAGGTGCGATAACCATTGGCTTGGTCAAATTTCTTAGAGTTACTAGCTTCAGGATGTTCGTAGAGGTCAAAGGGAATATTCAAGACTTCGCCTGTAATTGCCACACGCCCCGCAAAGCCAACTCCCATTGGTACACGCAACTCTTTAGTTAAGCCATGTTGATCGACAATTTGTGTCCAGAGATCATTCTGATCGCGATCAATTAACCAGAGGGTGCTGCGATCGGCGTTCATCAGCAACTTGGCTTCATCCATTACCTTTTTCAGAGTTGCCTCTAGGTCTAAACTCTGACCCAGTGACATGGCTGCTTTCATCAAGGCATCAGCAGCACGCTGTTTTTGGGCAGCCGAATAGAAAGCCTGAGAGCTTTCTAAAATTAGGCGCATAGATGGTACAAATTGAGCGAAGAGAGCCTCATCCTTTTTGGTGAACCCAAAATTATCAACTCTCTCTTCGAGGGGGAGTGAGGGATCATCAATTCGCAGTTTATTGATTAGCTGCACTACGGCTACGAGTTGACCACTATCACTCAAAAGCGGCATGGCGATCATGGAGTAAGTCCGATAACCTGTTCGCTCATATTGTTTTTTGGCTTGA
Source organism: uncultured cyanobacterium (assembly GCA_963703315.1). Taxonomy (GTDB): domain Bacteria; phylum Cyanobacteriota; class Cyanobacteriia; order Pseudanabaenales; family Pseudanabaenaceae; genus Pseudanabaena. Next base: position 2,622,872 of record OY969811.1, read on the forward strand.
GTCGATCGCGGATCATCAAAAAAATCGAAGGGAATATTGATGGTTTGATTAAAAGTTGCCACTTCCCCTGCGATGCTGGTTGGCTCAGTGGAAATGCGGATTTCAATATTTTTTCCGTCTTCACTAGGGACATTTGTCCAAAGCTGGTTTTTCTCAGCATCTAATAAAAAGATAGTGGTGCGATCGGCGGATAAGAGTTCACCAACTTTGGCACGAATCGCTTGAAGCATTTCATCAAGAATGACATCAAAGTCGGTGCTGAGCATTCCTAAAGTTTGATTGACAATCTGTAGTCTTTTCTCAACATCAGTAATGACTTTGCTAAACTTTTCAGGAGTAAGTGGCGCAAGCATGGAGGCAAAATTGCCTCCTCCTGTCACAGTTAGAGCGCTGGAATAGTTCTCAGAAATATTGCTTTCAGGGTTGTCATGAAAACTAGATGGAGATGGGTCGTTGTGCTTGACAGATGGGAATTCACTTGAAGATTCGCTCTCTGCAATTACATCAATCGTGGCATCAATCGTGGCGGTAGTATCTACAGATGGTATGCGAGAAGGGGATGATGGTGTCATAGCAGCACTAAGATTTTCGGTTAGTCCCAACTTTTTAAGAGCCTTGATGCTGATCTAAGTACTCTTGTTCCACTGGCATATTCACTGGCACATTTAGGTGTGAGCTTAGTACAAAGCCAACTCTAGTCAATCTAAAAAAGTTATCTTAGCATCCCTCAGATTGAGATCGCAAACCCAGATCCAAAGAGAGGGGCGGCGCTTCGCGCCGCTCATCTCTTTGGTCAATTACTCGCATCTTCTCTGAGACGATTAGGTGTGATTCTTGACTGAATCATGGTTACAAGTCGATCGCTAATATCTTCAGGTGTTTCCTCAGCATTGACCATAATTGAAATATCGGCTTGGGCATAGCGATCGCGCCTTTGTTCGTAGAGATCTTGCAGCCTTTGTAAGGCATTTTCAGTTTGTAAGAGTGGACGATGAGCAGATTCGTTTTTGAGCCGATCGTACAAAATCTCGACAGGCACATCAATCCAAATCACAATTCCATCATGTAAATGCGACCAATTTAGCGATCGCACCACCACGCCGCCCCCTGTGGCAACGACTAAACGGGTATAGGCAGAAACCTGCGAAACGACCTGTTGCTCAAGATCGCGAAATGACTCTTCGCCTTCATTAGCAAAAATCTCAGGGATTGATTTACCTGCACATTGCTCAATTAATGGATCGGTATCGATAAAGTTGTAATTTAACTTTTTGGCTAAAAATTTACCGACGGTACTTTTACCAGCACCCATCATTCCAATCAAAAAAATATTCGTTCCGTTGAGCATTGGCTTAGATTTTAGAAATTAGAAGAAGACAGTGCTTTGCACTGCTTTCTTCTAATCATTCTACGAAAGTTGCTTAAAAATCACATAGAATCATTTATTGTCACCTCGACACTGTTAGTGAAACTGTAAATTAGAGTACGTTGTGAATGCTGAACTCTCGCCCAGTCTTGTCTCGTAAAAGTTTGTTTTTAGGTCTAGGAATTGTCAGTGTTGTCGCGATCGCCAATACTCTATTTTCGCTTGAGCATGACTGGCATTTATTAAGCCTGACTACGCTGATGATTGGCGGCACGCTTTTGTTTGTAAATGTGCGTCAGAGTCTAGCTACAGTTATCGAACAGCCAAAAGTTATTGATCGCAGCTTTTTATTTAAGGAATTACAACAGGCGCAAAAGGCGATCGCTAAAATTGCTGATTTTAGTAAACGGGAAGCGTTAAACGACCAAGCACAAAAAATTACGACTAACTTACAAAAAAATCATTTTCAGATTGTTGTTTTCGGAACAGGCTCATCGGGAAAAACTTCAGTGATTAATGCTTTGCTGGGGCGTAAGGCAGGCAAGACGGCAGTAACGATTGGGACAACGATCGCCCGTCAAGAGTACACATATCAAGGCATTGATTTTTCTCCCGTTGGCATTACACCCATTCATAGTGACACCAGAATAAAACGCCAAATTTCTTTACTTGATACATCAGGAACTCAAGAAATGGGTGCTATGGGGCAGCAACGCGAGCTAGAAGCTTTGCAAATAGCCCAAAATGCCGATCTGATGATTTTTGTGACGGCAGGGGATTTGACTAATTCTGAATATCGTGAACTCGATCGCCTTGCAGGATTGGGTAAGCGGATAATTCTTGCCCTCAATAAAACTGATTTATATTTGCCAAGCGATCGCCAAGGCATATTAACCAAGCTTAAAGAACGGACTCAGCAATTTTTAGGAGAAACCGATATTGTAGCGATCGCGGCTAACCCTAGTCCGATTAAAGTCCGTCAGTATGCCAATGCTGAAGAGTCGGCAAGTCATCATGCTAGTAGCGAATGGTGGGAGGATGTACCACCTGACGTGATTGCTTTAAAAGAACGCATTGAAACAATTCTTTCTAACGAGTGGGAAGATTTGTTAATTCGCAATACTCATCTTCAGCTTGAAAATTTGTTACAGCAAATCAACGGCACGATCAATCAAGAACGTCGCCAAGATGCCAACACGATCATCAATCGTTATCAGTTGATTGCGGCAACGACAGTTTTTGCAAACCCCATTCCTGCGATCGATCTCTTGGCTGGAGCCGCAATTAATACCCAAATGTTAGTGGATCTCGCCAAAATTTATGACCGTCCCTTAAATCTGAAACAAGCACAGCAGTTCGCCCTGACGATCGCACAGCAATTATTGCAACTCGGCTGTATAGAAATCGCCACTTCGGCGATCGCTTCTTGCTTCAAGGTCAATGCCCTTACCTACGCGATCGGCGGTTCCATGCAGGCTGTCACGGCTGCCTATTTGACTCACATTGGTGGGATGAGCTTTGTGGCATATTTAGAGCAGCAACCCAATACTCAAGCCATTTCTAGCACTGAAACAACTAATGCCCTGCAACAGCTATGTCAAAAGACATTTAAGGCATTGCAAGGCGATCGCTTTTTTATAGATTTTGTAACTAACATTTCAAAACGTTTAGTAACTAGCTAAAGAAGAAAAGGCGACGCAAAGCGTCGCCTTTTCTTCTTTAGACATGGCTATAATTCACCAAAGTGTCGTCACACTTTGGTGAATTAGTATAAGGAATGACTACAAATCACCACTGCTGGCAGACAATAGGAAAATAATTACAGGACCAGAAATAACGATTAAAGCTAAGCTGGTTAGTTGGAAAATTAGCTGAAAGTTGATACTTGATAAAGCAGAGAATACAGAGTTCAAAGCGCCTTCACCGATAAAAGAGAGCATATAAAAGTTTACGCTCAATAAAGTGGAAATTGCAGAGTCCATAGCAGTTTTTTAAATATGATTAATTAATCTAACAAAATTCTAGACCCATTCTACCAATCATCGCCACTCTAAACTATCTAAATCGGATTTGGTATTACGCCTTTTTAAGTGAATAATTTAGTGATACGAGGTTTAGCCGCGCACCACCAATTATTCACTTGGGTTTTCTGGTTTGGATAAAGAAGCGCTATCATTTGAGATATATTCACAATATTCATAATTGGTAAGAGTTATACCTGTGCGTCATCGAATTTGGTTGCTGGCAATTCTTGCTTCTGTTAGTGTTGGAGCCTCTCCACTACGCGCTCAAGCACTATTACCCCATACGACTCGGATTAATTTTGGCAACTTAGAAGAGCAAGCGCTCAACTTAGCAAGAGAAGCGGCTCAACTTGCTCAGTTTGAGCAGTATGATTTGGCGTTACCCCGCGCTCGCCTAGCCGCACAGCTAGCGCCCAGAGCTTTTCAAACTCAAGGTATTCTTGGCAGTATTTATCTGCGTAAGGAGCAATATAAAGAAGCGATCGCCTCTTTAGTGGCTGCTCACAACCTCAAAAAAGACGAACCCACGATTTTATTTAGTCTAGGTGCTGCTTATCTTCGCAACAAAAATTATCCCGAATCAATTAGCAATCTTAAAAAGGGATTAACCCTTGAGCCGAAAGCTGCCACAGCTATGTTTGATTTAGGTAATGCCTACTTTTTGACTAAGCGTTACGATGAGGCTGTCACTGTCTACAATGATGTGCTTGTGATCGACAATAAGTTTTGGGCAGCAACTAATAATATTGGTTTAGTCGAGTACGAACGGGGGAATGTTGATCAGGCGATCTCCAAATGGCAAAACTCACTTAAGCAAGCTGAAAAAGTTGAGTTCCTTGCGGCGGAGCCAACCCTTGCCCTTGCTACTGCTTTTTATCGTAAAGGCGATCGCACTAAAGCAGTGCAGCTAGCCGTTGAGGCGATGAAGATCGATCCCCGCTATGGCAAAATTCCATACTTAGTCGAAAATCTCTGGGGCGATCGCTTAATTGCCGATGTGCAGTTAGTTTTATCACAGCCTCAAGTTAAACAAATTCTAGACGAGAGCGATCTATCAACTCGACAGGTTCCTAAAGTCCGTCGTAATTAGATATTGATATCATCAATAAAAATAAGCGCTCTTAAAGGCGCTTATTTTTATTGATTTCTTGTTGCCGCTACTTTCTAGAAGTAAAGACAATCGCCTAAATCACCGAATCTCGCACAACATTAGTCCGCACCCATTTACGAAATTCCCTTAAGGTTGCACTTTCTCCTAAATTCAATCGTTGCTGCACATACTCCACAATAATCGCGGCTGGTAAATCAGGAAAAGCTAAACTCTTCTCTATCGGTTTATATTCCCCATCTTGTAAAGCTAGAAACTCCAAACTATAGCCATCATAACGCCAGACTTCAGGTACACCCAGCAACGCATAAATCGGTAAACGGCGATCGCTAGGATTGGTAATATCCACTTCTAAAACTAAATCAGGTGGCGGATCTTGCCCAACGATAATTACTTCTTTGCCACGAATTATTGGTTCATTTTGGATGTAGTAACAAGAATCTGGCTCTGCTCCTAGCTTGAGATTCGGAATTTTCATTAATAATGAACCGAGCTTTCGCAAATCAATTGCTAATTCATCAGAAAATGCTCTAATTAAATCATCAATAAATCGATTGCTACCTTCGTGGAGTGAGAGCGGAGACATGATTTCTAAAGTGCCATTGAAGTAATGAAATAAAGTTTTGCGGCGATCGCCGACATCGGCAAGTAAATTTTCAAAAGTATGCCAACTAACGTTATGTAAGATCACTCGATCTTCCGCAAGTGGTCTGACCTGCTCATGACTTGGAGATGAAGTAATAGGTTTGTTTAGTGTTGTGGCAATCATTGTGATTTCCTCTGTTCTTAATTAGAACGGCGATCGCTATATTTAGTTAGATTTTAGCCTTTAGCAATACTTGAGTGGCAAAACCAAAAAAGTGAGTTGTACCGCAAAGCGATGCAACTCTGACGACAACAATAAAAAAGGCAACTTTACTGAGTAAAGTTGCCTTTTTTATTGACTATTTTTTCCCGCCGCCTTGATTTTTGAGGCGGTAGGTGATGCGTCCTTTTGTGAGGTCGTATGGAGTTAGTTCCACCTTGACGCGATCGCCTGGCAAAATTTTGATGTAGTTCCGACGGATCTTGCCCGAAATATGAGCAAGTACATTAAAGCCATTATCGAGAGCAACTCGAAACATAGCATTAGGAAGAGACTCAGTTACCGTCCCTTCCATTTCAATAGCATCTTCTTTTGACAAATAACCTCTCCAAAAATTTAGTATAAGTTCTATAGATTGTGATAATTCTAGAAGCTTAGCTTCATCAAATTATGATCATGCCTTGGCAAAGAATTCTTTGATGATTTTAGTTACCTCTGACATAGAGGGAGTGCCATCAATTTGCTTAACTTTATCTCCATAGAATTCTAGCAAAGGTCTAGTTTTGGCATTGTACTCCTCAAGGCGATTCTTGATTACATCCTCAGTATCATCGGCACGTCCTTGATCGATTGCCCTTGCTTTGAGGCGATCGATTAGAAACTGATCTGGTACATCAAGATTGACCACTGCATCGTAAGGCTGATTGATCTCTGCCAACAAAATATCCAGAGCTTCCGCCTGAGCAACAGTACGAGGAAAGCCATCAAGAATCCAACCAGTTTGGGTATCAGGTTGGCGTAAGCGCGACTCGATTACTTCAATTACAACTTCATCAGGCACAAGTCTGCCAGAATCGCTGAATGACTTAACCTTTAACCCAAGCTCCGTACCCTCTTTAATTTCCGCCCTAAAGATATCACCAGGAGCAATTTTCGGTACTTGCCACTCAGTAGCCAAAATTTCTCCCTGTGTCCCCTTTCCAGCCCCAGGAGGACCCATCAAAATTACTCTCGGCATTATTGTTTCACCATACCTTCATAACGTTGAGAGATCACATAGGTTTGGATTTGCTTCGAGGTTTCGATCGCCACACCCACCAAGATTAGTAACGAAGTTGCACCAATACCACTAAAGGTAGAGACACCTGTCGCTTTTTCTAAGGCACTAGGAATAATCGCAATTCCGCACAAAAATACAGAACCCAGCAAAGTTAAGCGATTTAAAACACCACTGATGTAATCAGATGTAGCTTTTCCGGGGCGCACTGTGGGAATACTGCTACCCATCTTTTTGAGATTTTGGGACAACTCAATCGGATTTAAGACCAGAGTTGAGTAAAAGAAACTAAAGCCAAGAATCAGCAGCATATATACAGGGATATGTCCCGCACCACTAGGAGAAATCCAAGTAGCGATCGCCACAAATACTTCGTTATTAATGCTTTGGCTGAGATAGGCTGGCAAAATCATCACCGATGAAGCAAAAATAATTGGCATTACGCCACCTTGGTTTAGGCGCAACGGCAAATAAGAAGACTGTTCACGGTAAAGCTTACGTCCCACTTGACGACGTGCCGAAATAATCGGAATGCGCCGTGTTCCTTCCTGCACAAACACAATTCCCACGATCATAATTAAGAAGATCACTAGCAGCAGGATCACACCACCAACTCGTGAACTATCTTTTTGAGCAAGGGAAATCGTATCACCAAAAGATTTTGGCAAGTTAGCGACAATACTGATAAAAATCAGCAGTGAAGCACCATTGCCAACGCCTTTCTCCGTAATTAGTTCACCAGCCCACATCACAAACATCGAACCTGCGGCAAGAGCTACCGTAGTTTGAAAAATAAAACTGGAGAAAATTACGCGCCCATCGCCAATCGTGATCCAGTTAGAGCTTAATTCCGACAATACGCCAGAATTTTGTACCCAAACGCCCAAACCCCAACTTTGAATCACTGCCCAAACAAAGGCGACATAGCGGGTATATTGTGAGATTTTTCTTCTACCAGCTTCACCTTCATTCTTTTGAAGATTTTCTAAAGTTGGTAACGCTGAGGTCATCAATTGCATGATAATCGAGGCGTTAATAAATGGCAAAATGCCAAGAGCAAAGATACCAAGTAACGATAAACCGCCACCTGAGAAAATATCTAAGAAATTAACTACAGCATTATTTCTGACAATTTCCGTAAATCTTAGGCGATCGACTCCTGGTAATGGCAAGTAAATACCGAGTCTAACTAATATCAAAACACCAACAGTAACTAACAAACGTCCCCTTAACCCTGCGGCTTGAGCCATTTGCAAAAAAGTTTCTTGCGCTGTTGGGGTCTTGCCTTTACTGACAACCATAACTACATTTACCTCAAAGCTAATAATTATGAGTTAGGCGACGCTTTGTCCCACCTACCCTAAAGATATCTAAATATTGTAGTTCTATAACAAAACAACAAAAGGGAATATGTGGCGAAATGCAAAGCACTTCGCCACATATTCCCTTTTAATTAGGCTGCAACTTCGACAGTGCCACCAGCCGCTTCAATTTTGGCTTTGGCAGATGCGGTAATTGAATGAGCGCGAACTGTTAGAGCTACGCTAACATCGCCTCTTCCTAACACGCGCAGTACACCATCGTTTTGAGTAATAATTCCTGCGTCCATTAAAGACTCAAGAGTTACTACTGTACCTTTAGGTAATCCGCTTAATTGGTCAAGGTTTACAATTGTGAAATGCTTGGGATTTACAATTGTGAAATGCTTAAGTTTTGGTACTCGTCTGTAAAGAGGGATTTGACCACCTTCAAAACCAGGTCTGGTGGGACGACCTGAACGAGATTTTTGACCACGCATACCGAAACCACCGCTAGCACCTTGCCCTGCGGCAATACCACGTCCTAAACGACGCTTGCGATGCTGTGAGCCTTCTTGAGGCTGAAGATCGTCAATTCTCATAGTTTTTCCTTTTCACTTTTGACAATAACGGCGCGAAGCGCCGTTATTGCATTAATTAAATAACTGTTCAAGGGTAATACCACGCGCTCTGGCAACTTCACCAAAGGTACGCAGGGTTGAAAGTGCATTAATTGCAGCACGAGCATTGTTTAGAGGGCTGCTAGAACCGAGTTGCTTTGCCAAAATATTTTTGACTCCAGCTAGTTCTAGTACAGTTCTGACGGCTCCACCAGCAATTACCCCAGTACCAGGAGATGCAGGACGGATGATGACTTTAGCGCCACCACCAATACCATTAGTCGGGTGAGGGATAGAATTGCTCTTGGTTAAAGGCACATCGATCGCGTGCTTTCTAGCATCAGCAACACCTTTTTTGACGGCGTTGATCACATCGGCAGCCTTGCCAACGCCAACACCGACTTGTCCTTTCTCATTACCGACGACAACAATCGCACGGAAGCTGAGTTTCTTACCACCCTTAACAACTTTGGTTACGCGGCGGATTTGGACAACTCGTTCTTGCCATTCGGATTCTTTCTCGGTACGAGCGCGATCATTTTTCTTACTATCGCGCTTACCTTTGCGTTTTTCATCGCGATTATCACCACTGTCGCCGCCGCCACTGTCGCGACCGCCACCTGGTCTAGATTCTCTATTCTTAGCCATATTTTTCTATCTACTGATTCACTGTTGGATACATTAGAATTCGAGACCTGCTTCGCGGGCTGCTTCAGCGAGAGCTTGGACTCTTCCATGATAGAGGTTGCCACCGCGATCAAACACGACTCTGGTAATTCCCTTGGCGATCGCTCTTTCGGCAATCAAAGCACCGACCTTAGCCGAAGCTTCAGAATTAGCGGTAGAACTGCTGCTCTCACGGATATCAGATTCGAGGGTGGAAGCCGCAACGATGGTATGTTGGGCGACATCATCAATCACCTGCGCCACAATGTGATTGTTAGAACGATAAATCGAAAGACGAGGGCGATCGGCACTGCCTGATAGCCCTTTACGAATACGCTTATGGCGACTTATGGTTGCTTGTCTACGACTATTAGCACTCATGTTTTTTATATATGAAGGTTACGAAAATCAAAAAGATTAAATAAAGAAGTTAATAAAGTTATTAACCTTACTTCTTACCAGTCTTACCAGCCTTGCGTCTGACAAATTCACCGAGGTAACGAATGCCCTTACCTTTGTAGACTTCAGGAGGACGTACAGCCCGAATTTTAGCTGCTAAGTTACCAACGATTTCCTTGTCAATACCTTCAACGACAATAAACGTACCTTGAGGGACTTTCTTGCCAGAAGCATCTTCAACGCCGAGGGAAACTCCTGTAGGAGGCACAATATCAACAGTATGGCTATAGCCAACAGTTAAAACGATATTGTTTCCATTCAGGTTGGCGCGATAACCAACCCCTTGAATTTCTAGCTTGCGTTGAAAGCCAGTGGATACACCTTCGACCATATTCGCAACGAGGGTGCGGAATAGACCATGTTGCTGACGAGCAGGACGGGATTCATTAGCACGATTAACAATCAAGGTGTTTTCTTCTTGCAGCACTTCTACTGTGTTGGGTAGGACGCGCTTGAGTTCGCCTTTAGGTCCTTTGACTGTCACCTCTTGCCCTGCGATAGAGACCGCAACCTTAGGAGGCAGAGGAATCGGGCGTTTTCCAATACGAGACATATCTGTTTTCCTTTGCTTGTGATGTTTCTAGTGTTTTTACTGAGTTACCAGATATAGCAAAGAACTTCACCGCCGACTCCTTGTTTGCGAGCTTCGCGATCGGTCAAGATGCCTTTGGAGGTGGAGATAATGGCAATGCCGATTCCACCTAATACACGGGGTAATTCTTTGGAGTTTGAGTAAACCCGTAAACCGGGTTTGCTGACGCGCTTGAGGCGTTTGATAATTGATTGACGATTTTTGCCTTCGTACTTGAGAGAAACAACTAAGTGGCGATCAATATTTTCGCCAGTTTCTTCAAAATCTGCAATAAAACCTTCTTGCTTGAGTACTCGAGCGATGCTTACCGTCAACTTTGTGGCAGGAATTGCCGTTGTTTGATGCTTCGCAAGTGTGGCATTGCGAATGCGGGTAAGCATATCCGAGATGGTGTCGTTGGTAGCCATCCTTATCTCCTAATTCGATCTACTTATGATTCTCTAAATGGCACACCGACTGCTTTCAGGAGCGCACGTCCTTCTTCATCAGTTTTGGCAGTGGTGATGATGGAAATATCAAGCCCCCGAATTTGCTCAATACTGTCGTAGCTGATTTCGGGGAAGATAAGCTGTTCGCGGACACCGAGAGTATAGTTGCCACGTCCATCAAAGCTCTTGGGGCTAACACCGCGAAAGTCACGGATGCGAGGTAGTGAGAAGTTGATTAGACGATCCAAGAAGTTATTCATCTTGTCACGACGTAATGTCACGACAATACCAACGGGCATTCCTTGACGCAGCTTGAAACCTGCGATCGCTTTCTTAGCTCTAGTTACCACGGGCTTTTGACCAGCGATCGTCGCAATTTCGATTAATGAAGCTTCTAGAGACTTAGCGTTCTGAGCCGCTTCACCAAGACCACGATTGATCACTACCTTTTCAAATTTGGGAACTTGATGGATATTGGTGTATTTGAACTGTTCCATCAATTTAGGAACAGCTTGATTTTTATAGACTTCGGCGAACCTTGTTAGCATTTTATCTTCCTCGATGAGTTTTCCTGGGCTTGGTCAGGTTTCTAGAATTATTTCTTGTCAGTTTTGACAGAATCGATGATTTCGCCAGTTTTTTTAAGTAATCTCACCTTTTGACCTTCTTCAGTAAAGGTAAAAGCAGAGCGACTAGCGACTTTTTCTTTTTCGGAATACAACAGCACTTTAGAACTGTGGATTGGAAACTCGCGGGTAATGATTTGTCCAGACTCGCCATCAGCTTGAGGCTTTACGTGCTTAGTCTTAACATTGACACCTTCAACAATGATGGTGCTGTCTTTAGGAAAAACTTGGAGAACCTTACCAACGGTTCCTTTGGAACTTCCTGAAATCACTTGGACAACATCGTCTTTGCGGACATGAATCTTAAAAGATTTACGGTTTCCGCGATACTTAGGTTTGGGTTTAAAGGGCATTACAGTACCTCTGGCGCTAGGGAGATAATTTTAGTGAAGTTTTTATCCCGCAACTCACGCGCAACTGGACCAAACACACGCGTTCCTTTGGGATTGCCGTCTTGGTTAATGATTACAGCAGCATTGTCATCAAAGCGAATTCTCATACCGCTTTCACGGTTGATCGATGCTTTGGTACGCACAATTACGGCACGGACAACATCAGATTTTTTGACTGGCATATTGGGGGCTGCGTCTTTGACAGTGGCGATAATGACATCACCTACGCCGCCAAAGGCACGGTTGCCACCCGCTAGTACGCGAATACATAGTAGTTTTTTGGCTCCACTATTATCCGCTACGTTCAGATAAGACTCTTGTTGAATCATGGCTTATGCTTCCGAGCTAGATGAGAGAACCTCTACAACTTCCCACCGCTTTGTCCGACTAAGGGGGCGGGTTTCCCGAATTTTGACGCGATCGCCTTCACGGGTTTTGTCTTCTTCATCGTGGGCTTTAAACTTAGTCGTTTTGACCACGATTTTTCCATATTTAGGGTGAGAAGTACGGTTTTCGACCGCTACAACCACCGTTTTTTGCATTTTGTCGCTGACGACAACGCCAACTTTTTCTTTAACTGCCATTGCTAAAATTCCTATATTTTGTAAATAGCTTTCTTAAGCTCTGGACTGACGTTCGCGCTCGACAGTCATCAGTTGAGACAAACGATGCTTTGCGTGCTTGAACTGATGGGGCTGCACAGGCTGTCTAGTTGCTTGCTTAAAACGCAAATCAAATAGCTCTCTCTTGACGGTCAAGATCTGTGCTTGCAGTTCATCATCAGATAACTCTCTAGTTTCTTGGACTTTTGGGAGTGCCATATTCTTACTCCTTCTCGCGGATAACAAATCTGGTTTTGATCGGCATTTTGGCTGCGGCAAGACGAATCGCCTCTCTGGCAGTTTCCTCACTAACACCTGCGACTTCAAATAAAATCCGACCAGGTTTCACAACGGATACCCAATACTCAGGAGCGCCTTTACCAGAACCCATACGGGTTTCCGCAGGACGCAAGGTTACAGGTTTGTCTGGGAAAACACGGATCCAGATTTTACCGCCGCGACGGATATAGCGGTTCATGGCACGGCGAGCAGCCTCGATTTGACGAGCCGTAATCCAAGAAGGCTCTAGAGCCTGCATAGCGAAATCACCGAAGTTGATTTCAGCACCTCTAGTAGCAGGCCCCGCCATACGACCGCGTTGCTGCTTACGAAATTTTGTACGTTTAGGACTTAACATGGTTCAAAACTCTAGATGACAGAAGTTTATCCTTCAGCGCTAGAACGATCCTCAAATTGGGGACGACGTTGCTGGCGACGACGGGGTTGAGCGGCTGGAGCAGGTGCTTCTTCGCCTTGGATGATTTCGCCTTTAAAGATCCAGACTTTGATGCCAATGACACCATAGATGGTTCTTGCGGTTTTATAGCTATAGTCGATATCAGCGCGAAGTGTATGCAAAGGAACACGGCCCTCACGCACCCATTCGGTTCTCGCAATTTCAGCACCGTTGAGACGACCACTGATCTGTACCTTGATTCCTTCGATGCCAGCCCGTTGCGCTCTTTGGATTGCTTGGCGTACAACACGACGGAAGGAAACACGACGTTCGATTTGTTGACCGATGTATTCAGCAATTAAAGGAGCTTCTGCATCAACTCTAGTTACTTCGGTAACATTGACTCGAACTTGGCTAGTACCTGTCTTCTTGAGAGAGCCGTCTTGTTCAAGATGCTTGACTAGTCCGACACGCAATTGTTCGATACCAGCTCCACCACGACCGACAACTACACCAGGGCGGGCAGTGCGAATTTCGAGATCAACTTGATCAGCTTTACGATCAATCAAGATTTCGGCAATACCTGCGTTGCTCAAGGTTTTTTCAATGTACTTACGGATCTTGTGATCTTCTTCAGCCAAGATACCGTAGCGATTGACATCAGCGTACCAACGCGAAAGATGGGACTTGGTGATACCAAGGCGTAACCCTGTTGGGTGAATCTTCTGACCCATACCTATGCTTCCTCCGATGGTTTGACGGTAATCGTAATGTGGCAAGTAGGCTTACGGATTTGGTAAGCACGACCTTGAGCGCGGGGACGGAAGCGTTTGAGGCTAGGTCCTGCATCAGCAAAGGCTTGACCAACTATTAGGGTGGCAGGATCAAGACCTGCATTATGTTCTGCATTAGCTACAGCCGATCTCAATACCTTCGTAATGTATTCGGTGGAGCGATAGGGCATGAATTCAAGAATTACTAGTGCTTCGCGGTAGCTACGACCACGGATTTGGTCGAGGACTCGGCGCACCTTGTGAGGCGACGAGCGAATATATTTGGCTACGGCAGGGATTTCGTTTTGAGCGAGGATCATTTTTTAGTTACCTACCTATCTCTTGGCTTTTTTATCGCTCTTGGCATGACCACGGAAGGTGCGGGTGGGAGCAAACTCACCGAGTTTGTGTCCTACCATTTGTTCAGTGACATATACAGGAACGTGTTGTTTTCCGTTGTGACAAGCAATGGTATGCCCAATCATTTGCGGAAGAATTGTGGAAGCACGTGACCATGTTTTGATAACTTGCTTTTCGCCTTTAGCGTTAAGCTTTTCAATTTTGGTCAGTAGATGATCGGCAACAAAGGGACCTTTTTTTAGCGATCGCGTCATAATCTGTACTCTCTGTAAAAACTTTGAATATATATTTTCCCGCTAGGCGGGGAAATATATTATTAGGCGTTACGTCCGCCTTTACCGCGCTTCGAGGACTTGCGACGGCGACGAACAATTAGGGCATCACTAACTTTCTTCTTCTTGCGAGTCTTATAACCCAAGGTTGGTTTACCCCAAGGAGTAACAGGACCACTGCGACCAATAGGGGCGCAACCTTCTCCACCACCATGAGGGTGATCGACAGGGTTCATGACCATACCTCTAACTTTAGGACGGCGGTTCAACCAACGGCTGCGACCTGCCTTACCGAGGCTAGTGTTACTGTGATCAAGGTTTCCTACTTGCCCGATCGTGGCGTAACCTTCTTTGCGAACTAAACGTACTTCGGTAGAAGGAAGCTTGAGGGTAACAAAATCACCTTCTTTAGCTGCAATTTGAGCGCCAGCGCCAGCAGAACGAACGATTTGACCACCCTTACCAGGAGTCAATTCCACATTGTGTACAATCGTACCTAGGGGAATATTAGCTAGGGGAAGAGCATTGCCAATTTCAAAGGGTGCGTTTTCGCCAGCTTGAATCTTGTTTCCAACCGCGATGCCTTTGGGAGCAAGAATATAGCGCTTTTCGCCATCTTCGTACTGCACAAGGGCAATGCGTGAAGTGCGGTTAGGATCGTACTCGATCGCAATTACTTCCGCGACGATATCCCGTTTGTTGCGTTTGAAATCGATGATCCGATACAAGCGCTTGTGACCACCGCCACGTCTACGGCTGGTAATTACACCACGATTGTTACGACCTCTTTTACGATGGACGTGAGTGGTTAAAGACTTTTCGGGTTCTGATTTTGTAATTTCCGCGAAGTCCGAAACAACGGTTTGTCTGGTACTTGCGGTATAGGGTTTATATGCACGAACGCCCATAATTGCCTGATGTTGTTGGTGAAACTAATTTGAGAATTAAACGCTTATAACTATGGGTTATAACTCTGGGAATAATTCGATTTTGCTGCCTTCCGCAAGAGTGACAACTGCGCGTTTAATTTGAGCGCGTTTACCTGCGAATTTACCAATCCGACGCGCTTGTGCGGGTGGGTTGTGGGTATTTACTTTCTTGACTTTGACCGAGAAAAGACTCTCGATCGCCGCTTTGATTTCAGGCTTAGTAGCATCATGAACAACATCAAAGGTGTATTTGTTGTTCTCTAGTTGTCGAGTTGCCTTTTCATTGAGCAGAGGGCGACGAATGAGGTCGGGCAAGCGACGGGGATCAAATTCGGTGGGAATCTTAGCCATATTTTTCTTCTTTTTCCTTAAAGACCGTTATTCTGCGTCTTCGACCGTGATGATCTCGGTTGCCAACTTCGCATCGCCACCATATACTTCTTGGATTTTAGCGATCGCCGAGCGAGTAGCCACAATCTTATGAGCATTAACAATGTCGAAAATATTCAGTTGATCCGCCGCAATTAGTTGGAGATTTTTGATATTTCTGGCTGACAAAACGACATTCTCGTCCTTCTGTGCCGTAATTACCAAAGTCTTGCTACCTGTAACCACTCCCCAACGCTCAAGAGCTTGAGTGAGTTCTTTGGTTTTGGGCTGGACTAAATTTACAGCAAAATCTTCAACCACAATTAAATCAGCAGCACGACCTGTGAAGGCTGTACGGAGAGCCAAACGGCGCTCTTTGCGATTCATCTTGGTGTCATAATCTCTGGGCTTAGGTCCAAAAATTGCACCACCACCACGGGTTAAAGGCGATCTGGTTGAACCCGCACGAGCGCGACCAGTTCCTTTTTGACGAAAAGGCTTACGACCACCACCACGAACCTCAGCACGGGTTTTGCTGCTGGCTGTGCCTTGGCGGGCATTGGCTAGTTGTCTGACGAGGGCGCGGTGAACCAGTCCTTTTGCAGTTGCTTCTTTAGCAACCCGCAATTCGAGGGTAACTTCACCGACTTCCTTCCCTGTCCAATCTTTTACTATAGGCATAACTTAAACTCTCTCGATCTCACGAACAAAATACTTACAGCATTTAGCTGCTAGAAGAGCAAACTTATTTTAAGAATTGTGCAAAGCAAAATTCTTAAAATATCTGGTTTTACTTCGCCTTACCGATGATGACGGTAGGAATGACGTTAAGCAACGCACCAGGTTTACCAGGAACGGCTCCTTTAATTAACAGCACATTGTTCGCTGCATCGACTTTGACTATAGTGAGTTTCTTGACAGTGATTTGCTTACCGCCAAGACGACCAGCCATGCGCTTACCAGGGTAAACACGACCAGGAGTAGTACCTGCACCAGTCGAACCAGGTTGTCTGTGGTTTTTAGAACCGTGAGCCATCGGACCGCGACCAAAGTTGTGACGCTTTTGATAACCAGCGAAACCTTTACCAATGCTCGTTCCAATCACATCAACGATGTCGCCATCCTTGAATTGACTAACATCAAGGGTTTGTCCGATGGTGTACTCACTAACGTTATCGAGACGATATTCACGTAAATGCTTAACTGGCTCTGCACCAGATGCTTTCAAATGTCCCAATTCTGGCTTAGTTAAAAGCTTTTCACGGGTGACACCATAACCAACTTGAATCGCTTTGTAGCCTTCTTTGGTATCTGTTTTAACTTGGGTCACAGTGATAGGACCTGCATGGACAACTGTTACAGGAACAGCGTTACCATCCGAATCGAATACTTGGGTCATCCCAAGTTTTGTGCCGAGAATTCCGACAGTCATGAAAATTTAGCTCCGCTTGCTTGTGGCTGCAAATGATTGTTTTGCAGATTTTTGACAGGCTCAAAAGAGATCGGTTTCGATCTTAGTAAGAAGTATGGGTGTTGAAGACGGGTTAAGGGGCTTCGAGACGACTTACAGCAGATGTCTAGCCAAATTGCTAGACGTGAGAAACACAATCTCTTGGGTTGGTTGTTATAGATGAGAGTTTTTGAATAGCTCTACTTGCTCTATACCAGTGCGTGACTCAGACTTAAGAAATCAAGAGGTTGCTTGGTTTGCTTAGTTTCTGTTTTTAGTCACGATTAGCAATCATAACTTGATGGGATGTACTTTGTCTATAGTTTTTTGGAAAAACTTAAAAAACTTGCTGTAATGTTTGGCTGCAATGTTTGGCTGCAATATTTGAAAAAAGCGATCGCTAAATTATTAATTAAGATTATTCAAACTGAGAAGAACGAATGTCGGTGCAAAACGCCGCCACTCGTTCTTCTCGGATAAATACTAAATGAGTGGCTAAGATATGCATATAAGACCATGTATCATAGACCTGTAGGATACAGATGGCTAAAGTTGAGTAACCGATTAGTGGGGAAGCGTAAGTCAACTGTATTTTTCTAAAAATACTATTCAGTTGGTTTGTTTACGGTTGCGGTGATTTAGTCAGCGAGAGAATAAGGATGAAGATAATACAGTCTGAACCTTCCGATAGTGCAGTAGAAATCACTTATAGGAATTGCTACCTCCAGCAGATTCATTTGTTGGGACATATTCAGCCCCACGGAATTTTGCTTGGTCTGAAGGAGCCAGAGATGGAAATTGTTCAGATTAGCGATAATACGCTTCAGTTCTTTAATATTCCTGCTAAATCTTTACTTAATAAACCTCTAAGTGTTCTGTTTTCCCAGTCTCAGGTTAATAATCTACTATCTTTTGTGTCGCATAAAGATTTGGAAATATTTAATCCGATTGAACTAACTGCACAGATTAAGAGAAAGAAATATCTATTTCAAGGATTGATGCATCGTTCTGATGGTTTACTAATTTTGGAATTAGAACCATTAATTAAGGATATAGATTCTAATATCGATTTTTATCATTTGTCAAAATTAGCAGCAGTCAATGTCAGAAAAGCCCAAGACTTTGGAGAAATGACCAATTTATTGGTTCAGGAAATCCAGAAAATCACTGAATATGATCGTGTTTTGATCTATAAATGTGATTCAGATGGTAGTGGAGAAGTGATTGCCGAGGCTAAGTCTGATGAGCATTTAGAGTCTTTCTTGGGATTACATTATCCTGCTTCGGATATTTCTGATATCGCCCGTCAACTGTATTGCAAAAATTGGCTGCGGATTATTGTGGATATCAATTACCAGCCCGTACCCATCATTCCATCTCAAAATCCCGTCACTCACAAAACTCTTGATCTCAGTCTCAGCATCCTGAGAAGTGTTTCTCACTTTCATGTTAAGTACTTGCAGAAATTAGGAGTTTCTGCTTCTTTAGGGATCTCTTTGATCAATGCTGATAAATTATGGGGACTAATTGTTTGTCACCATTACTCTCCTAAATATATTGGCTATGAAACGAGGAAAGCCTGTGAATTTCTTGGACAAATTATGTCTGTGGAAATCGTGAATAAGCATGAGCAATATCTCAAAAAAGCTCAACAAAATATTAAAGTCATTCAAGCTAAGCTAAAGCAAAATATTCTGGATAGCTATCAATCTGACAATCATCAGAATTTTATTCAAGATACTAATGATTTACTAGAGTTAGTCAATGCTGAGGGAGCCGTTATTTGTCTAGGCGATCGCCTATCGCTAGTAGGTCAATGTCCTGAGCATAAATGTATTCACGACTTGGTTGCATGGCTGGATAATAGATCTCAGGATATTTTGCATACCAATGCGCTGAGCGAGATTTATCCTGAGGCGATCGCTTTGAAGGATGTTGCTAGTGGGCTATTAGCAATTTCTATTTTGCTACATCATACTTCCTATCATATTATTTGGTTTCGTCCTGAAGTAATTCAAACCGTTAATTGGGCAGGCGATCCTAAAAAGCTTCTTAACTATGATGAATTTAATCCTATCGATCCTATTGATGATGATGAGTTTAATCCATCGCCCTATCGTTCTTTTGCATTATGGAAAGAAACTGTAAGAGGGCAATCTTTACCTTGGGATGAGGTGGAAATTGAAGCAGCTTTAGAGTTAAGAAGTACATTGATGCTTGCCGCTTTGGAGTTTTCACAACAGGCTTTGAAAGAAGAAGCAAAACGCTCAGAAGTAGCAAATCAAGCTAAAAGTAGTTTCTTAGCAAGGATGAGTCATGAATTGCGAACTCCTTTAAATGCAATTTTGGGATGCACGCAGTTAATAGCCCATGAACAAGCTTTAACAAGTGATATTGGAGAATATGTAAATATCATTAGCTATAGCAGTGAGCATTTACTCAACTTAATTGATGACGTTTTAGAAGTATCCAAAATTGAAGCTGGGAAGATTGTTCTCGAAGAAACAGAATTTGATTTGCATCTGTTACTCAATAATTTGCAGGAAATGTTGCAGATTAAAGCAAGGGGTAAGAAGTTACAGTTGATTTTTGCCATACATCCTAGTTTGCCTCAATATATTAAGACTGATGATCGAAAAGTTCGCCAGATTTTGTTAAATCTACTAGGTAATGCGATTAAATTTACTAGCAAAGGTTATGTAATTCTGCGGGCATCTCTAGAATCTATCGATCCTGCTTTAAAGAAAGCTACTATCCATTTCGAGATAGAAGATACAGGACGAGGTATTGCTCCAGAAGAGATTAACAGTCTTTTTGAAGCATTTGTACAAACTGCTTCGGGCAGAGAGTCACAGACTGGAACAGGTTTAGGTTTAGTGATTAGCCAACAGTTTGCTCATTTTATGGGAGGACATATTACCGCTAGTAGTACTTTGGGTAAAGGATCGATTTTTCAGTTTGATATTGCAGTTGAAACATTACCAAATATATCTAAGCAAGAACTGAACAGTGACAACAGTGACATTGTAGTAAAGGAAGATAATATTTCTCAAGAGTCTCCTGAATCAGTTTTTTCACCAACAAATATATCAAAGGAAATTAATTTAAAAAAGCCTGATGACATGAGTTCTAAATCCTTGCGAATTCTTTTAGCTGAGGATAATTCATTTAATCAAATGATTGCGTTGAGGTTGTTGGATAAGCTTGGATATAAGGCAGATTGTGCGGTAAATGGATTAGATGTTTTAAGAGTATTAGAGCAGAAGTCCTACGATTTGATCTTAATGGATATCCAGATGCCAGAGATGGATGGATTGGAAGCAACTCGCCAAATTCGTCTGAAGGAGAAAAATGATGCTGTTGAGAAGATTAAGATTGTGGCGATGACAGCGAATGCGATGGCAGCAGATCGTGAAAAATGTTTGCTAATTGGAATGGATGATTTTATTAGCAAGCCTGTCAGGATGGACGATCTAGCTATGGTGCTGAAAAAATTTAGTTAATTTAGGACTTACGCACCAAAAGCGATCGCACTCCATTGTCTAGATTTAGCTAGTTTCCATACAGTGATACCGATCGCCCATGAGATGATGGCAGCTAATGGTACAAATAAAATCCCGCCAAAAATTTCTAAAGGAGCGATCGCTCTGAGTACCCACACATGGACTAGGTAGGTCGTAAAGCTGGCGCTAGAGAAAGTTTTAGAAAAGAGCATCACTTTGGGACTCTCTTTTCTATGGTTCCAAGAGATTGACCATAATAAAAAGCTGAAGCTTAGCAAAACCACAGTTGGACGAGTGTAATGCCCGATCGCTTCGGCAGAATTTTTGAGGATAGCTAGCCAATAGAATTCGCTTAATTCTATGATGGCAGCGATCGTAAATAGATATCCCCATAAATGCGATTTGTCTACTAATGAGTTAATCCATCCCTGATCTTTGGCTAGCCAAATGCCAAGCTGAAAATAGGACAGCCAATAAATTAGATGGTTTCCATCGGGTAGAAAGTTGGTGATATTTGTCAATAATCCAAAGTTAGCAGATAGCCATCGCAAGCTAAATAGAGTAAAAGTGAGGCTTAGTAATAGAGATAAATTTCTGGTGGTGAAAGGAATGCGGCGTAGCAATGGATAAGTTACATAACATTGCAAAATGATTCCTAAAAAGTAGAGATGGTAATCGCCCATCCCTGTGGCGATCGCTTGCCAAATTTGTTGTAACCGTTCTAGCCAATCGGCTGTAAGGAATTGCGATCGCCCAACCACATTGAACAAAGTAAAGAGGATATAGGGTGGCAAAATTCGCCAGAGTCGTTTTTGGATAAAGATGTTTAAATTAAAGGGTCGTTTCTCTTCCGACTTGGCTAAGGCAAATCCAGACAGGATTACAAACATCGGTACGGTAAAGCGTCCGACTTGATTGATCGTCGTGTCAATAAAAATCTCTGGATTAAAAGTCACTGTGTCACGTACTCCAAACCACCAGTGATGGGAGGCATGGATACCAATCACAATAGTTGTGGCGATCGCCCTTAGTAAGTCAGATAGCTCCCAAGTCATGTTTTTATTTAGCATCATGGTGGCGCTCTGCGCCACCATGATCATATTGAATTATTTTGGGAATTGGTAAATCTCCGCATTCCATTTTTTGGAGTATTTCTGCTATTCCCTCTTTTCCATTAATTTGCACAGTTCGCAATATCTGTAAACTATCTTCTAGTAAACTTTCTACATCAATAGATTGATAGGCAGGAAGATAGGCTGGTAAGCGACTTGTACCTTCACCTAAAAGAATCGTCGCTCCATGCCAGTTTTGATTTTGGAGATGATATAAACCCACTGCAATTTGCAAAATTCCTTGATAGAACGCGCGATCGCTTTGCCAAGCATCATTCCAAATCGCCTCTAAAGTGTCGTGACAGGCATAGTAATCACCACTATTGAACTGAGCGATCGCTTCTGCAAATAAAGGCTCACACGGAGGATCAGGTACAGCCTCAGACATTGATTAGCGCTTGATCGAGAGTATTGGCGATCGCTTGTTTTTGTTCAGAATCATAGCCCCATTTTTCGAGAAAAGTGGCATATTCCCCATTGCCAGTAAGGGCGGCACGTTTGATTTGCGATGCAATTACTCGCACCTCTTCAAGATCAACTTTGGCAATTAAAAGTGCTGTTCTCTTAGCTACGCGCTCAGAACCTTCTGCTTGTTCAATATTTTCTGTCCGTCGATGAGTCATCGCCATCGCGGTTGACATTACCAAATTTTTGACAAGTAGTTCGGCGATCGCTGTAGGTGTGGATTGTAAAGCGCGAATTAAGCCTGCACTAGGTGCATCTGCTAATTGCCAGTCTCCCGTTAAAAAAGCTACAAAAAAACCTCTTGCTCCATTAGCTGTCTGCACCAGTGCCGCAATTGCTGCTTCTAGCTGCACATCATCTAAATCATGACGAGCAAGCAAAGAATTTGTATAGGCGATCGCTTCTTCAAAGGTGATATTGCTCATGGGTTCTAGATGTTTTTTATTTGATATGGTCGAGACAATGATTTGGTAAAAACGCTGTCCAGCCATTATCTAGCTTGACACGGCAACTGACACTAATTACCTGCTCAACCACCCCCTTATGATTGGCGTATTGTTGACGATTGGCATTCACAATGACGCGATCGCCCACTTTAAAAGTTTTACTTACAGTTTTATTGTCGGCACTGCCATCTTGCTTCTTGTCTGAAACTTTAGGAATTGCCGCTTTTTTGAGAGTCGGCGCAGAATGAAAAGTTAAGGAAGCAGCTTGCTGTCCATTGACCTGATAGTTATATCCCCGCCCTTGAATAAGTTGCAAACTTCCAATTTGGACATTTGCCAGATACTGCACAAACCGATCTACAGATATCTCCATCGCTTCGGCAAGGTCTTCAAACATGACAGGATAACTCCAATAGTTTTCGCCAACCTGTAAATCAGCTAACTCTTGCCATGCATCAAATAACTTTTGTCCAAACTGTGATCCAGACTGTGATCCTAAAGCATCATCGCGATCGCCATTGGGTTTAGTCACAGACCCTGTAGATACAGGGTTAGATACTAGAGTTTCTAATGTTTTCAGTAAGTTTTGAGCGACGCGATCACTCTCTTCTGTCTTGACTCGAAGATATTCGAGAATCTGTTCAAACAAAGATTCGCTAACATTAACAGCCATATAAATACTCGCACGCACTACTTTATGAGCATCTGAAAATCGCCTTTTGATAAGCTAAGCAGATGCAAACCGTGATTTTAGAAAAATAAAAATCTCAATATTCTTTAAAGTAGCATCAAAAAGTTAACACCAATTTGTCTTCTATATTTATGTTGCAATTTTTTTACATTTCATAGCCGTAACCAGAAAGAGAGGCGGCGCTTTGTGCTGCCTCTCTTTCTAAAAGAAATATTTTAAAAGCGTTGCTTTGCAACGCTTTTAAAATATTTCTTGGGTTTGGTATGACTACCAATTTTTGGGTAAAGGTTCATTACAAAGCTGATGGATTTCGGTAATGCGATCAAACAACCACGGATAGTTATGACGATAGGCAGGAATCAGACCTAATGGAGAAAGTAAAGCTGCTGCTGTCAAATCGGCAACACTAAATTGATCCCCAATTAGATAGCCATCTTGCCAGAACTCACTAAGCATCGCGATCGCATCAGCAATCTTTTGAGCCGCTATTTTTGCAGAATCAGCATTGATCCCATATTGCAGTCGGACAGTTGTAATCACGAGTTGACTGAGTAACGAAGGATCAAGTTGTTTACCCTCATTAGCCCGAAACTGATAATACACAAACCTTGTGGCTGTACCGATAAATTCATCAAAATAATCTTCTAAGCGCAATGCTTCTTTTTGTTGTAAATCATCATCTAAATACAGGGGGCGATCGGGGTGATAAGTTTCTAGAAACCGAATAATTTCCGTAGAGTCGGCGACTACGGCGGGACAATTTTTTTGTTGAGGTAATAGCACAGGAACAGTTTTTAATCCTGAAAGTGGCTTGACCCTTAAAATATGTAACCCTGGTGTCAGATTTTCGACATGATAGGGAATTTGCTTGTAGCCTAGAGCGAGTCTAGCTTTGCGGCAATAGTGAGAGGTACTGAATTGTAATAAGAGCATTCTTTAAATAATTTACGTTCCTGACTGTAATAAATATGCT
Organism: uncultured cyanobacterium; assembly: GCA_963703315.1. Classification (GTDB taxonomy): domain Bacteria; phylum Cyanobacteriota; class Cyanobacteriia; order Pseudanabaenales; family Pseudanabaenaceae; genus Pseudanabaena. The sequence continues at coordinate 2,646,934 of OY969811.1, forward strand.
ATAGTCTCGACTAAATTTTTACGGTCTCAGGTTCTGTCGTCTATGCAAACCCATCCAGTCTCTAAACCTACAAATTCTCAATCTGGTTATCAGTCTTCTGCGTCTGGTTATCAGTCTTCAGTTCCCGTAACTGTCTACCGAGAACTGGCTGCGGAGTTGCAATCGACTCAAGCAAAGTTATCTTTTTTTCAGTTACAGAATGACCAGTTAACTAAGCAAAATCAAATGCTGTTGCAAGAGTTTGAGGCGATCGCTCAATCGACAGACCGCATCCAAGCAATTCTTTCCCAGTCAAATTTACCTGAAGCAAAACTATCGGAAGTTTTAACTGGTATTCGGGCTTCTTCACAAATTAATTCTGCCCCATCGAGAAATAATCCTCAGCCTCAAGGTCGCCCTCCTGCGGCTAAACCTCATACTGCCGATAAACCCGCAACACAGGCTAGTCCTCGCAAAGCATCTGTCCAGAAAACAACTCACGCGATCCAAGAAGCCATCTCTAGGGCAAGACAACTCGCTACGGAGTCTACTCCTGAAATTGAAAGTGAGGCAATGGTCGGTGAAGCGCTGTATTATGACAGTTCTTTTGCTACCTTTGATGCACCTGCGCCAATTCCCACTAAACCGCTTCCGAAACTAGAAATCCGTGAAGAAGTATCGTCACGACCTCTCCGCCGTGAAGCTCGCGAATCTATGGAAGAATCTCAAGAATCAAATGGTTTAAGCGGTTGGGTTTTGACCTTAACTATTGTGGCGATCGTCTTAACCTCTTTTGGTGCTGGCTATTTGCTGATGCGTCCATTTGTAAAGTAAATTAAAATAAAAAGCCCAAAGAATAAAGGCGGCGCTTCGCGCCGCCTTTATTCTTGGCAATGTGCAGATAAAATTAAGTCATGGATAGACGTAAGTTTTTACTTTTAAGCGGTGCAGCGATCGCCTCAATGGGGGGATGTCAATGGTCAAATCCTTTTGATCAACGAGAGCGATTCCGAGTTTCAGGATTACTAGGAGCGATACCTAGCAAAGTTATTAACCAATTTGAGTCAGCTTCTCAATACAAAACTGAATTTAAAGCTGAAAACTCAGTTTCTAAGCTATGGGAAGAACTGCAAAACTATCCCAACACTGCCAAGGATAAATCTCTCAATGCCATTAGCATCGGTGATAGTTGGCTTGATTCAGCCATTGAAAAATCATTAATTCAGCCAATTACTCCTGAGCTGTTAGCCAAAATTCCCCAATGGCAAAAAATATCTCCGCTCTGGCAGCAAAGTGTCACCAGAAATAATCAGGTATGGGGTATCCCCTATCGTTGGGGAGCCACCGCGATCGCCTATCGTGGTGACAAACTAAAATTTGACATTACTCAATGGTCAGATCTGTGGCGATCGGAACTAAAGCTAAAATTAACATTGCCTGACGATGCCCGTGAAGTGATTGGGTTAGTACTCAAAAAAATGGGGCAATCCTATCAACAGGAAAACTTAAGTCAAAGTCAAAACCTTGCTGCCCTAAACCAAGAGCTAAAAACATTAAACTCTCAAGTTTTAACCTATACCTCTGATAATTATTTGCAGTCTCTATTGGCAGACGACACCTTAGCAGCAGTGGGATGGACAAATGATATGAACAGAGCCAAAAAACTGAATCCTAATCTAAAAGTGGTTATCCCTCAAGATGGAACTGCTCTGTGGAGTGATGTTTGGGTAATTCCCAAGGGTGAAGTAACAGCATCTTCATCTTTAGCATGGATGAATTTTTGTCTGACCCCTGCGATCGCGGCTCAGATTACGGCTTTGACTGATGCAGTTAGTACCAGTGAGCTAGATCAGGTTCCTGCCAGTGTTAAAGCTGATCCGATTAAATTCTTTCCTCAAGATATTTTCAAGAAGAGTGAACTGCTCTTACCTTTATCTCCAGAATCACTACAGCAATACAAAGATATTTGGACAAAGATGCGATCGGGTTCCCTATAACCAGAGAAGAGAGCGCTTTGCGCTCTCTTCTCTGGTTATAGATTGTATGGATAATTGTAATCACTACGTTTGCGCCATTCTAATTCATGATTGATTGCCTTATGCAAACATTCCTCAATGATGAATGGTGCATTGCGCCAATTAATATCATCACGTTGTAAAATCCAACTAACTTGCTCTAGCGACTCCTCTAACTCTGCTTCAAAACGGGCGAGGGGCAATGGCATTTTCTCTAAATTTGGTGCTTCAATACAGACAGCGATCGCCTCTTTGAGAACTCCCACAATTTCCTTACCATATACCTCACGCGCTCTTAGCCGCAGGGCTTTAAACCCCTTTTCCGATGTCGCATACATAGGAGGTAAGCGATTTAAAACATAGGCAGTTGCTTCTCCTAAATCAACTGTTTCCGCGATCGCGGGATGGAGCTTTTGGATCTGATGATAGGTAAGAGACAATACTAGTTTTTCGAGTACATTACTGAATTGATAATTAGCATCAATCATGTAGGTTTGAAAATCCTTAGCTTTCTGCTCATCTTGAGACAAGCTGGAAGCAGCTTTCACCTGTCTCCCTTTCCAAGATATTTCAGGTGGTTTACGACCAATGGCTGTTTCATCTCCTCCCGCAGCTTCCCGTCTCCCCGTCACCATATAGGTTCTACTTACAGAAGTTTTGAGCTTGACCGTCATCAAGGCATTTTCTAAGGCAGTCGGAATATCTTTCCAAGATGCATTCTCTGCGCCTAGTATTTGTTGCAGTGCAGCAAGCGATCGGGCATGACTAGCCACCTCCTGCGATGGCAATTTTCCATTATCTCGTAGGGCATCAGGTTTAACGCTGACCAAAGCTCGCCGCACTGCGGACTCGATCTGTGGACGTATCTCAGTTGCCGCCTTTTTTCGTTGAATCACCCACCCCGCTTTTGAGGTTGCATACATTGGTGGCAAACGATTGAGAGCATAGGCAGCAACCTCACTCAAATTAATCTGGTCTCGACGATATTGGGGCAAGTGAGAAAGTTGTAAATCAATTTCTTCAATTACCAGTTCTTCTATTGCATTTTTGCAACTTTGCATATCAAGCCTTCCCAAACCTAATATGGAATTGGAGTATTACTAAACGAGAAAAAATGATGTTGAGTTGGTTGCAAATCGTGTAGCAATTAAATTTTCTGAATTGCAATAAGTATGGATTTTGCATAGATTCTTAAGTAGAAATTTTATTTTTACTTAAAAATCTATTTATAGCTGTTGCCATTTGCATTAGGACAAATCAAAACCCAAGAAGAGAGTGGCGGCGCGAAGCGCCGCCACTTGTCTTCTAGTTTTGTGTCCTAACGAGACTGGCGATAGCTATAAAAACATTTTGATATTATAACAAGCCAAATTAGAATCGACCATTTTTATAAATCCTATCCTTTATTTTTTAGGTTGATCAATGCGATAAAGCCAGATCATCAAAGCTAATGCGCCAATCTGTAAAGCAAAGTTTCCCAAGTTTGTCTCAAAGTCACCATTCCCAGCAATTAATTTAGCGAAAAAAACAACGGCTCCAATAAATCCTGAGCCACCGAAAGCAATGTAAATAAATATGCGTAGACCGCGATAGGGTGATTTTGCTTCACGTCTTAGACGCTCGTACTGTTCTGAATTGTTGAGTTTTAGTTTTGACATATCGCAATCCTAAATAATTTATGAGAAATTAAAACATGAGGCGCACGCTGCGCGTGCGCTTCATGTTTTAAGACTGGCTCTTTTGATTCATGGCTGTGCGATCGCATAGCCAAATCGTATTACCAGTAATCAAGCGTGAAGGATATTGATTGACATCTCCACTGGTTGCTAACACTGCTTTAAGAGCTTTTGCCTTAGCCGCCCCTTCGATCATAAAAATAATTTCCTTAGCTTGATTAATCACAGGCACTGTCAAGGTAATCCGAGGCTGTCCATCCTTTTCGCCAACAGTGACAAGGCGATCGCCTACTTTTAGAGCTTTGGTGTGTGGAAATAATGAAGCTGTATGCCCGTCATCTCCCATGCCTAATAAAACCAAATCAAACTGGGGAATAGTTCCCTGTGAAACACCAAAAAACTCTTGGATATGTTGTTCGTACTGCGCCGCCGCGATCGCAGGATCATCAGCATCTGTAGGAATCCCATGAATATTTGCCGCAGGGATCTCTACGCGATCGAGCCATGCTTGCCGAGTCATCCCTTCATTACTTTGAGGATCAGTAACAGGAACATAGCGCTCATCTCCCCAAAAAACATGAACTTTAGACCAGTCCCATTCTTTACTAGCTAAGAGTTCATACAAAACACGAGGAGTGCTACCACCTGCGGCAACAATAGTGAATCTTTCTCCTTTGGCGATCGCTTCATTGTATGCAAGTTCAGCTAAAAACAAAGCTCTACTAGCAATCTCAGCGCGATCGTTCCAAATCTCTACCTGTCTAGCCATAAAATATCTCCCTAAAAACTCACAGAATTATTCCAGTATGGATGAACTAATGAAACGTTTTGTATAGATACTTATCAATCAATCTTATGAGAGGTGTCTTTTATTGCATTTTGTGTGATTTTTAACAGTACTAACGCAGAGATGTACTAATCTATAAAATGTTAGGAAAACATTAAGGTTGAGGTAAACAAAGATGACACCTGCTATAATACGACTTTTTTGGGACTCAGTTAATCAAGCACATCCCAATCTACTCTTGAATCTTGATGATGATGGGCTAATGAGCTTGTTAGTTGATCAAGTTAAACAGAGATCTTCCCTAGACCCTCATCAGCAAAATGATCTGAGTCACTATATTAGCAATCGACTGCCTTTGATTCGCGAGATGGCATACCAGAACTAGTTTGTTCTAAGGCTGCAAGGTTCTAAGGCTGCAAGTATATTGCTAATGTAATGCAAATACTGAGGGGATTGTTTTAACGGGGAACATAATACGGTTTCTAACGATGCCATGCTAATAAAATGTTAGCTAAGTGTTAGCATAATTGCCTGAGCCGTGCGATCGCTGATTTCATTGCTCCACAAACTATTTACAGTTATCTTTAGCGATTATCCCTAGCATATGGCATCTGCAAGAATTATTGACTTATTGCGTAGCGGTCAGACTAGCAAATCTTACACTGTGCGTGGTTGGGTACGCACAAAACGAGAAGGTAAGGGAATAGCCTTTTTAGAATTGAATGATGGTTCATCGCTACAGGGGTTACAAATTGTCTTACCACAGACAATTGCCGACTATGAGTCACTAACTAAACAAATTACGACAGGCACATCGATTGAAGTGTCTGGACTTCTTGTGGAGTCAACAGGTAAGGGGCAAAGGGTAGAAATGCAAGCTGAGGCGATCGCCATCTTCGGCACAGCCGATGCGGAAACCTATCCCTTACAGAAAAAAAGACACTCGATCGAATTTCTACGGACGATCGCCCATTTGCGTCCACGCACGAATATGTTTGGGGCGGTGTTCCGAGTTCGCAATGCCTGTGCCTATGCAATTCACAAATTTTTTCAAGAGCGTGGTTTTTTGTGGGTACATACACCAATTGTCACGGCGAGTGATTGCGAAGGGGCGGGGGAAATGTTTGGTGTGACCACGTTTGATCTCAATAAAGTGGCTGCCACAGGTAAACCTGTTGATTTTTCCCAAGACTTTTTTGGTAAGCCTGCTTTTTTGACCGTGAGTGGTCAGCTAGAAGCGGAAATCATGGCGATGGCATTTTCTAATGTCTATACCTTTGGTCCTACATTTCGCGCTGAAAACTCCAATACTTCGCGCCATCTAGCCGAATTTTGGATGATTGAGCCAGAGGTTGCTTTTTGCGATTTGGAAGGTGATGCCGATCTTGCTGAAGATTTCCTCAAATATATTTTTAATTATGTTCTGGAAACCTGCCCTGAAGATATGGAATTTTTCCAAGAACGGGTCAATGCTCAAGTGATGACTAATGCTCGCAAAATCATCGATGAGCAGTTTGAGCGCATTACCTATACTGAGGCGATCGCCATTCTGGAAAAGAGCAGCAAAACCTTTGAGTTTCCTGTGGAATGGGGTTTGGATTTGCAATCTGAGCATGAGAGATTTTTAGCTGAGGAGCATTTCCAAAAACCAGTAATTGTGATGGATTATCCTCTGGGGATCAAAGCATTTTATATGCGCGTAAATGATGACTCTCAAGGCGATCGCAAAACTGTGCGGGCGATGGATATTCTCGCTCCCGGTGTCGGTGAAATTATCGGTGGTTCTCAGCGTGAAGAACGTCTGGAAGTACTAGAAGCGAGAATTCGCAGTGTTGGTCTCAATCCCGAAGATTATTGGTGGTATCTGGATCTACGACGTTATGGCACTGTACCCCATGCTGGTTTTGGGCTAGGGTTTGAGCGTTTAGTCCAGTTCATCACAGGCATGGGAAATATTCGAGACGTAATTCCCTTTCCGCGATTCCCTCAAAGTGCCGAATTTTAAAACACAAAATGGCGTAGCCATTTTGTGTTTTAAAACCCTTACTGGGTTTAGTTTTTAACAGAAGAGAAGTGGCGGCGCTTCTCTCTATCCAACCAACTGCACAGTGGAGCCTTCCTCACTCTTCGATACTTCAATTAACGTATTAAAAGCTTCCTTCATTTGAGGCATATGCGTGATTACGAGAATGCACTCAAAATCGGGCGCGATCGCATTAATGGCACTGACAAGGCGATCGCAACCCAATTAATCTTCACTAACTTTTAGAAGTAAATTTCAGCTTATATTTGTTATTAGCAAATTATTTTTGGAGCTTTTGCCGTGAGCCAGCCTTTAGTTGAAGTTACTTTTGCACTAGACGATCCCAGTTTGGATGAATATGAGCGCCAAGAGTTTGCGAAGAAATTACTAAAGCAGTTGCGCGAACAAGGCGATGCTGAGACTGTGGAACGTGCTGACGATCTAAGCTCTGAAGTGGGTCGTAAGGGTGGCTTGGATAAATTGGTAGGCGTATTGACTGCAAAAGTTTCGTTAGACAAAGTTGTTAGCTTTATGGGATTTGTCGGCGGCAAGTTTGCAGAAAAGCCGATGAAGATTCATGTGAAAGATGGCTGGAGTACAATTTATTAGTTGTTTGAATATAGACTTATTATATGAACAAGAAATTTGAGATTGTAAGGATATCCAAAAAATGACTAAAGTTGTTAGCTTTATCAATCTAAAGGGAGGCGTTGGCAAGACAACTACTGCTGTCAACATCGCTGCAATATTAGCAAAACAAAAATCTTCTAAGGTTCTACTTGTAGATCTTGATCCCCAAACCAATGCAACAGTTTCTCTGATATCGCAGGAGGAGTGGCGAGATGTAAACAGCAAGGGACAAACGATCCATCATCTTTTTGATGATTTAATTAACTCACGGCAGCTTTTTGATCTTGAAAAGGCTGTATTGCAGAATGTTGGAGGAATACAGGGATTAGATTTATTACCCTCTAGTCTAGAGCTAGTGGAAATTCAAGATGATATTCCAAACTTAGATCAGAGAAGATATGTCAGTCATGTTGATGTTATTCAGAATACTCTTGCTGAACTGAAAAACCAATATGAATACGTTATTATTGATTGTCCTCCTAACTTAGGAGCAATTACTCTCAATGGAATTGTTATGAGCGATTATTATATTGTCCCCACAATTCCAGACATTTTCTCAAAAATTGGATTGAGCCTAATTTGGAATAGAATCAATAAGTTTAAAGACAAAAAGCGTTCTTGTAAAGTTGAACTAGGAGGGATTGTTTTTACTAAAGTTGATGATCGAACTAATTTACATAAGTCCACCAAAATACAGATTAGGCAAGATTCTCAGTGGAAAGATCATACATTTGAATACGAATTGCCACAACGTACAGGTATTGCAGAAGCAGTTATAGATTCTCGACCTTTTGTTACTTCGCCAAAGGCGGAAAAGCGTAAGGATTATAGGGATACTCTCACAGAAATTGAGAATATTACAGAAGAATTCATCAAGAGAGTTGGATGATTTACATGGAAATAAACGAGAAAGATATAGTATCTTTTGCTAAGGTTTTGATCTCTATTGGCAAAAGGATTGAGATGAGTCCTGAGATATTAATGCAGATTCTAGATACATCTAAAGATGTAAAAGAAAGTGTAAGGATTCCTAATGCTTCACCAAAAGTGGAGTCGATCCAAATTTATGAAATTGCTAAAGATCACAGTAAAGATGAATTCATTAAATATCTTAAAAAGTTTACCTCTGAGCAACTTCGGGATGTTATCAAATCCAATGGGTTTGGATCTGTTCGATATAAAGCTATAGAAAAGCTAGCTGAATATATCGCTGATGAAGTAAAAAAAAGATCGTCCGATGTGTTTAGACATCATGAGTAATCATTGATTGCTAAAATTTCATACAGCATTAGGACAATTCCTCAACTATCAAATTGTTTTAGAATCAGAAGATCGCGATCGCATTCTCTACTTAGCCATTCCCTTTGAAACTTACGAAGCATTTTTTCGCTTTGAGCCAGTCAAAACAGCGATCGCCCGCTTTCAAGTTAAACTTCTTGTTTACAATACAGAAAAAGAGGAGATAGAACAATGGATCGAGTAGAACGCTATCGCCAAATCGTGCGTACTTTTCTCGAAGAATATGCCCAAGAAAGCGTCTCACCCAATGAAAACGTCACTGCTGAATTAGTATTTGATGAAAAACGCGATCGCTATTTGTTAGTTCATGTTGGTTGGCAAGGCGCTCGGCGGATCTACGGCTGTCCTATGCAGATTGACATTATTGATAACAAAGTTTGGTTACAACATAACGCCACTGAAATATTTGTCGATCAAGAACTTATTAATAGAGGTATACCCGAAGATGATATGGTGTTAGGCTTGCAATCACCTCGTATCCGTGAACTAGTTGCCGCAAAGAAGAAACGCTATAATCTTGTGTGACACAGATCCCCAACCCAATAACGGAGTAAAGCTAATGACAGCTAAAGAACAGCTTTTAAAAGAGATTCAAGATAGTCCAGAAGCACTAATTAAAGAGGTTTTAGACTTTTTACTTTTTGCTAGAAGCAGGAATTATCTTCATTCAGCAGAAGCAAAAGCCATCTCACGACTACCAGATCAAGACGATCCCAGTAAATGGATTACATCTATAGATGAGGACGAACCAATTGATGAGCAAGCTCTAAACGCTTGGCTAGAACAGAAAGGCTATCAAAAAGCAAATGTATAGAATTACCTTACATCAGGATATTCAAGCTGAAGATTTGCCACTATTACCTGAAGAACTAAGAGAAGACTTCATCCAGTATCAAAGAGTCTTGAAGCTCGATCCATATCAAACGAGAGGTATCGCCAGTCACGATTTGCGCGGCGATCTCAAAAATCACAGAGCGCTAGAAATAAACTGCAACGGTGTGAGTTATCGTCTTGTTTATCGAGCCTACGAATCGCCATCACCCAAACGTGTTCAAATTATCAGTTTTGCTGAACATGATCTAGCCTATGAAAGAGCCAAAGATAGAAAATGAGTATTCGATTCTACACTTAACCAACTAACTGCACCGTTGAGCCTTCTTCAGTCTTAGACACTTCAATTAATGTATTGAAGGCTTCTTTCATTTGTGGCATATGCGTAATCACTAAAATACATTCAAAATCAGGCGCGATCGCATTGATAGCACTGACAAGGCGATCGCAACCTAATTGGTCTTGACTGCCGAAACCTTCATCGATAATGAGGGTTTGTAAAGTGCTGCCTTTACGCTGAGCAAGAACACGGGATAGAGCAAGACGCACCGCAAAATTAATCCGAAAGGCTTCACCGCCCGAATAGGTTTCATAAGGTCTTGTTCCTTTGGTATCAGCAATTTCAATGTCGAGGGTTTCGATGATGCGATCGCTTTTTTTGCCAGATTTTTGAGTGATGAATCTGACATTTAATTGGCGATCGCTGAGTTGTGCCAGAATTTGATTGGCTTCCACTTCAATTTGCGGCAGGACATTTTCGAGCATCAGGGCTTGAATGCCATTTTTACCAAAGGCTTGATAGAGTTCTGTATGGATACGTTGACGTTGACGGGCAACTTCGATTTGAGAGAGAGTTTCTTGCTCACGTTGACGGCTTTGCTCTAGTTGTTGTTGGGCTTGTTGGAGGCTACCAATTTGGGCAAAGAGTACATCCATTTGCGATCGCCAATTTTGTAGATTTTGTCTGAGCGCATTAATTTCTTGAGCATGATCGCCATGTAAAGCTTGAATTTGCGACTGTAATTCTGAAATTTGAGCCGTAATATTTTGCAATTCCTGTTGATTAGCACTGAGATTTTGTTGTAAATGACTCACCTGCTGCTGAAGTTCGGGATATTCCTGTTCAGCGCGAGTGAGTTCTTGATAGCGCAATAATGACGGGGTGAGTTCTTGCTTTTGGGTGCGAAGTTGTTGATGGCGATCAGGATCGTAGGCTAATTGAGCAAGGGCGCGATCGCATTGTTCGAGTTCATGCTGTACTTCTAAATCAATCAGATTTTTGGTTAAGCGCTCTTGTAGTTGATGGATTTTGGTTTGCAGATCAGGGATTTTTTGCGAGAGATGATCGGCTTGACGTTGAGCATTTTTTAATTCTGATTGCTTCACCTCTGCCCAGCGCCAACGCTCGACATCACCGCGTGCAAGGGCATGGTTTTTTTCATCGTAGGCAAATTTATGAATATTGCGATCAATTAGTTCCATCTCTTCCCATGCTTCACGCATATAGTTTTGAGTTTGGAGGCGATCGCCCAAATCCTGAATCTCAACATCAATTTGCACAAGCCTTTGCTTTGCCTCGGATATTGCCTTGAGCCTTTCCTGCAAAGTTCCCTTACGCTGAATCAAATCATTTAGTGGTGCGAGTTCTTTTTTGAGATTACGATATTCCTCGCGCAAAACTTCAATCTCACAATTAGAAGCCGCTTGCTGTTCTTTTACCACCCAAATATCCGCTTGCAAATCACGAGATTCCTGTTTGTGCTTTTTCTGAACTAATTGCCAATGGGCTGCATCGAGGGGGCGATCGCACAATGGACAGGGTGCATCAGGCACGGTTAACTGACGCATTTTCGCTTCCAATTTATGAAACGCGGCTTCACTATCTGCCAATCGCGTTTTTAATCGTTCCAAAAAATCACGGCGTTCTAATCCTTTTTCATGGACACGCTGTTGATAGACTTGCTTATTTTGTAACAAAACAATTTGGCGATCGAGTTCCTTAGCATTAGACAGCAATTGATCGTGATTTTTGACCTGTAAATATAACTGTTCTCTTTTGGCAGTTAATTCTTCTAATTTTGCACTCAGTCGAGTTTGCTCTCGTTCCAATTGATGCTTGAGAACTTGATGACGATGGACTAGCGGTGTGGATTGAGCGTGGAGACGATCAAATTCCTGTAAGACGGCTCTGGCTTTGTGTAATTCCGCGATCGCTGCTTCAATTTCTGATCCTCGACTGAGAATGCTTTTTAAATCGCTTTCCTGTTGGACTAGTCCCTCTAACTGCTCTTGGTAATGCCGTAGCTGACCCTTCAGTTCACTTTGCAAACTCGCGAGTTTATGGCTAAATTCACCACGTCTTTCACTTAATTGTTGATATTTCTGAAACTTGCGCTCTAGTTCTGCTTCCTGAGTTGATAGCACCTGATAGCGCTCATAGTCTTGCACAATCTGCGATCGCTTCGAGAGATAACCTTCTAACTGTTGTAATTGCTTTTGTTGATTGGCTAGTTGTCGTGAACTTTGAGCGAGATTACCCGTTATCGAAATATGTTGCTGCTGTTGCCAAGCTAATTGCTGGGAGACAGTTTGATACTGTTTTTGCAATTCTTCCACTGTTTGTAATTTGGCGCGATCGCGACTTTCCCATGACTGCAAATCGGTTAACTGCGATCGCAAAGCTTCTAACTGCGGGGCGATCGCTTCTCCTGCCAGAATTTGTTCGCGCAGATGTGCCAGCAAACTTTCTAACACTGCGGACTCTGCCTTGCTAGTCCGCGCAATATCTTTTGCCCGTTCTGCTAATTCGTCGTACTGCGATAATGCCAACATATCGGCAAGAATCTGCTTGCGATCGCTTGGACGCTTCAGCATAAACTCATCGGCACGACCTTGACGCAAATATGCCGAATTAATAAAAGTTTCGTAATCCATTTTCAGATGCGAAATGATCGTCATCTGAGTCGATTGCACCTTACGCTCGGTGAGAGATTTAAACTTGCCTTCACTTTGTACCTGAAATTCTAAAGAAGTTGAACTATTCCGCGATCGCGTTCTAATCACCCGATAGACTTCACCACCTGCAATAAAAGTAAAGTCCACCTGTGCTTCTTTAGACCCAACATGAATCACATCATCTTGGCTTGCGACGCGGCTTGTACCCCAGACCGCCCAAGAAATTGCTTCTAATAATGAAGACTTACCCGCTCCATTTGCACCACAAATACAAGCAACATGAAGCCCACTAAAATCTAAGGCTAATTGTTGATAGCTCAAGAAATTTTTTAATCGTAATTTCTGAGGGATCATTTTTCTGTGTCAGAGGCTTTCAGATGTGGCTATACTAGTCATTATTTAATTATCATAATAATGTATCCTTTAACAAAAGTTGATCGCTGCAATTTTTTACTTTTACCTTCAAACCGAGGGAGTTATGGAAATATGGGAAGAAATTAGTCGCCAAAGAGTCAAGTACATCATCGATAGCTATCAGCTTGATGGCTGGGATGATGACTTTTTTGATGAATATTTAGAAGACCTATTGCAAGCCTACTCACCGCCACAAATTGAATTAGCGCTTGTAGAAACTCTGATCGAAATTTGGCAAACTACACCACTCATTCGTGGTACGGCATTTTTAGAGCGATCGCACCAGTTGCTAAAATCATGGGAAAACGCTCTGATTATGACTAAGATTTCTCCCACGCATTTTCGACTGATTACAGGCTTAGACCCGACACCAATATTTGGAGATATCATAGCTCCCCAAAATAAAAATGCACTTTCTGTTAAGTTTTGATGTTAAGCATGGCGATGATCGGCAATTTTAAGCCTGTGAGCTAGAATTTTATAGAGTGCAATAGTTATGCCATGAATCCTTTTTCAGAAATTGCAAGTTTCTTTATTAAAGTTTCGCAAAAAAAGTTTAAAAGTGATTTTCAGGGTAAGTTAGACAGAAAATTTACTCTGAGAAATTTATTTGGAGCTTTATTACTTGCATTACTAGGATATTTAGGCAATTACTTTTATCTACCAATGTTTTATGGGGTTGACTTCCTATTTGGTAGCATTTTTACGCTGATTGCCACCTACTTCTATGGTCTTAAAATTGGAGTCACGGTTTCCGCGATCGCCAGTATTTACACGATTATTCTTTGGGGACAGCCCTACGCAGCCGTTTTACTGATCTTAGAAACCATTTGGGTCGGAATTGGACTCTATTATCGAAGACGGAGAAACCAGTCTCCTAACATGGTCTTGCTCGTACTGTCTTATTGGCTATGTTTGGGCATTCCCCTATGTTTTTTTTCCTATTCCTTTTTTCTCAAGTTTGGAATTAGCTCAGTTATCTTAGTTATTCTGAAGCAAGTAGTTAATGGGGCATTTAATAGTCTTATCGCTCACCTATGTATTGACTACTTACCTCTAGGGAAATGGCTTCAGCCAATTCATACTAAACAGCATCGTTTGACCATTCAGCAGGTGCTTTTTAACTTGTTATTGGCATTTGTCTGCATTCCTATTCTGATTATTGCCACATTGACGGGTCATCAATCCCTAAATAATATTGAACGAGAAATTAATCATCAGTTACAGTCAAGTACTGTTAACTTAGCATCTGATTTAAAAATTTGGCATCGCCGAGATTTATTAGCTCTCCAACAATTAGCCGATATAGCTATGGATGATCGGAATTGGGAACGATTGCAATTTGCAACGACTGCTTTAACACAAGTCACGCCAACATTTTCAAGGATTTATGTAACAGATAGGCAAGGCAATGTCTTGTCAGACTTTCCAATTATTTCCAATTCAGAAAGAGCTGATCTGAGTACCTATATTGCTAACAACGAAATATTTCAAATAGCCCGTTCGAGTTTAAGTGTTGCCTTCAGTGATATTTATAATGATAGTTCTAGTTCATCCACTAATCATATCGATGTTGCTGTACCAGTCATCAAAGATAACCGTTTTCATGGTCTTGTGATTGGTCAATTAGAGTTATCTCAGATTAAGAGATTGTTAGTAGAAGATGCGATCGCATGGAATATTGATGCTTTCTTACTAGATCGCCACAACAAAATAATTTCTAGTAGTTCTCCTGCTAACAAAGTAGGCAGTGTTTTTGACTGGCAACAGGGAGGATACATTCGTCCTTTTCGGGCTGGGCAGATGCAATGGCTTCCCAAAATGAAAGCTGCTTCGATGATCCGTTGGCGTAATTCTTATTACTTTCAGCAGACTAAAATCGATGATCAAAATCCTTGGACTTTAGTGATGCGATTGTCGCCAGTATCCTATATTAATGCCCTTGAGACTTTATACACTCACATTCTCGCGATCGTTCTAGGGATTATTTTATTAGCGACAACAGTAGCAAATTTGCTAAGTCGTCGTTTGATCAAACCGATCGCCAAGCTCATTCGTCTCACCACTGATCTGCAACAAAAACTAGCAGATCAGTCAAATTTTGTCTGGGAATCCAAAAGTTTTGAGGAAATCGATACTCTTGGTGATAACTTTCAAGACATGGCGATCGCCTTACGCAATAAGTTTCAAGAAATTAGCCAAGCAAACCTCACTCTCGAAGAAAGAGTAATGGAACGGAGTGCTGAACTTTTTAAAAGTGAAGAACGCTGGCAATTAGCAATTCACGCGGCTGACGATGGCATTTGGGACTGGAATATTGAAACAGGGATCACATTTCGTTCAGAGCGTTGGTACTCGATGTTAGGTTTCAATCCTGCTACTGAATCAGAAAAGGAAATTGATTGGGCTAGCCTAGTTCATCCTGATGATCGCGATCGCCTCTTAAAAGCACAAGAAGATTATCTAACTCATAAAGCTCCAAGTTATATTGCTGAATATCGAATGCGATCGCAGGATGGAAGTTATAAATGGATCTTAACTAGAGCGCTGGCGATCTGGAATGATGAAGGTAAAGCCATTCGCTTAGTGGGAGCCAATAGTGATATTACCGATCTTAAAATAGCCAAAATGGAAATGCTGCAAGCAATGGAGTCTGCTCAAGCCGCAAGTCAAGCTAAGAGCGAATTTCTTGCCACCATGAGCCATGAGATTCGTACGCCAATGAATGCGATTATTGGCTTTACTAGCTTACTGTTGGATTCACCACTCAATTCAGAACAACAAGAATTTATAGAAATAATTCGCTCTAGTAGTAATAATTTACTCACAATTATCAACGATATTCTCGATTTTTCCAAGATAGAAGCAGGTCAAGTTAATTTAGAGATTCAATCTTTCAATTTACGCAACTGTATCGAAGATTGTTTAGAGATGTTTGCCTCTCTTGCTATTTCCAAACAGATTGAACTCGCCTACTGCATGGATGCAGATGTGCCTGAATGGATTGTGAGCGACATCACCCGCCTCCGACAAATATTGATAAATTTATTTAGTAACGCGGTAAAGTTTACGGCTCAAGGGGAAGTAACGATGCGAGTATCTCTGCTACCGACCATAGGCAGAACCTCTCATCAATTAAGATTTGCGGTCAAAGATACTGGCATTGGCATTCCTCAAGAATCTTACAATCGCCTCTTTAAGCCCTTTAGTCAAGTTGATTCATCGACGACTCGACAGTATGGTGGCACGGGATTGGGACTAGCGATCGCCAATCGTCTCACCCAACTTCTTGGTGGCGAGATGTCTGTTGCCAGTGAAGTAGGCGTTGGTTCAATTTTTACCTTTACGATCGCGACAACAGTTCCTGAGACAATAGCAATATCTAATCAGCCTCAAAATTTGATTTGTGCTAGGAAACGACTATTAGTTCTTGAAGATAATGAGATTAATCGTGAGAATTTGATTGTATTTGCTCAGTCGTTAGCAATGGAGGTAATGGCAACGGATTCTACTGAGCAAGCGATCGCATGGTTGCAGAGTGGGCAGCAATTTGATTTAGCGATTGTGGACGCTTGTATCCCCATAGCCAATAAACCGCAAGAATCCTGTGGAGACTGCCAGATTAGGGAATTGATGAGAGCGAAAACAAGTACATTGCCCATGATTTTGATGACGCTGCGTTGCCAAGGTTTCGTTAAAGTCGATGATCCGATTACGAGTTATTTGCCCAAACCCTATAAGCGATCGCAACTATATAAGGCTCTGTTAAAACTATGTAGTTTGCATCTATTGATCGAAAGTCCACCAAAGCAGAAAGATGATCATGGTTTTGATGAGAACTTTGCAGCTAAATTTCCTTTAAAAATTTTACTCGCCGAAGATAATATCGTTAATCAAAAAGTTGCCACGCGATTTCTCAACCGACTCGGCTATCATATCGATGTGGTTATGAATGGCATAGAAGTTATAGATTCGATTTCCCATCAAATATATGATGTGATCCTAATGGATGTATTTATGCCTGAAATGGATGGAATAATGGCAACCAAGCAAATTGTGGCGGAGTTTGAACACCGACCTTGGATTATTGCTCTCACCGCTAATGCTTTACATGATGATCGGAATATTTGTATACAGGCAGGAATGCAAGATTATCTAAGTAAACCGCTTCAGATTCATGATTTAACTCAATCCTTAGAAAGAGCCTACAGAAATAAAGTCAACCATAAAAATGAAGTTCTATAGAGATGTGGCGCACGCGCAGCGTGCGCCACATCTCTATAGAACTAGCAATAGCTGAACAGGATCTAGATAAACTTGACAAGGTTGAGGATATTGCTTCAAAACAAGCCACTTCTCTTTAAATACTTCTGCTTGTAGATGATAATCCCAATCATGGTGAGGCGGAGCATTTAATTTCAAGTATAAGGTCATACGGTGCGGGGTTTCTGTGGTACGAACAAACCAGCAGGGAATCAAATTGGGTAATGCCTGTTTGTCAGAACTATCAAAAAAGGCAATATGGTGAGCGCGAATTCCAATATGCGTTGGTAAATCTGCGCCAATATCGTTGACTTGTAACATACATTCCCAATCCAGAGCTTCGATCAAATCAGGGGCGATCGCCTTAATCCGCGAAAAGTTTTTACAACCTGTGAGCCGCGCTGTTTCCACATTAATGGGATGATCAAAGACATCAGACTTCTCTCCATAACGCATCACCTGACCGTGATCCAAAATTAGGAGGTTCTGACAAATGCGATAGGCTTCTTCAATATTATGGGTAACTAATAGAGTGATGCCTGAATAGCGATTAAGAACTGAGATTAATTCTCGTTCCATTTGACTGCGGAGATGGGTATCTAATGCTGAAAATGGCTCGTCTAGCAGCAAAATGTCAGGTTGGCTGACCAGCGCTCTCGCTAGGGCGACACGCTGTTGCTGACCGCCTGAGAGTTGATGAGGGTAGCGATCGCCAAATCCCTGCATGGCAATGCTTTGTAATTGCTCAGCAACTTTTTGTCTAATCTGCGATCGCGAAAGTTCTGGAGATAATCCAAAAGCAATATTTTGAGCAACGGTGAGGTGAGGAAAGAGCGCATAATTTTGAAATAAAAAACCAATCGAGCGATCGCGGCTAGGTAAATTAATTGCTTCAGCACTATCAAAGAAAACCTTACCATTGATTACGATCCGCCCACGTGACGGGGTTTCCATGCCCGCAATGCAATTGAGCAGCATACTTTTACCCATACCCGATGCCCCTAAAATACCAATGGATTTGTCAGTACAGTGCAGCGCAATTTGCAAATCAAACTCCAGTAATTGCTTATTGATATCAATGAGTAAGCCTCGGTCGTGATTGGTGATTAGCGATCGGTGATTGATGATTGGTGATTGAAATTTTTCCTTTTTCCTTTTTCCTTTTTCCTGCTTCTCATCCCATTGGATTGTCCAGAGATTAGCAATGGCGATCGCTGAACAAGAAATCGAGAGAATTACAGCCGTCCAAATCCATGCTTCTTGATTTGCCCCCGCCTGTACCGCCGCATAAATTGCTAGAGGAATTGTAGTTGTCTCTCCTTGAATATTACCTGCTAGCATCAATGTTGCACCAAATTCACCCAAACCTCTCGCAAAAGCAAGCATCGTTCCTGCTAAAATCCCTCGAAATGCTAAAGGCAATGCAATTTGCCAGAAAATACGCCACTCAGAAGCACCAAGGGTTTTGGCGGCATGGAGTAAGTTTCTATCTACTTGTTCAAATGCAGCCTGTGCGGTCTTGTACATCAATGGAAAAGTCACGACTATTGCCGCTAATACACCTGCATACCAAGTAAAAATAATATTAAAATGGAACATCTGTAGAAATTTTCCTAGCCAGCCATACTTCCCAAATAGTTGTAATAGTAAGAAACCAACTACTGTGGGTGGCAAAACGAGCGGTGCAAGGAAAATACTATCCAATATAGATTTCCATCTGCCACGATAATTGAGCAGACTATAGGCAGCCGCAATCCCTAAAAAGAACGTAAAAAAGATCGCAGTAATTGCTACCTTGAGCGAAATCCAAAATGGAGAGAAATCAAAGGGCGCTGAATCCATATTTTTCAAATATAGTTTTCGCTGGTTCGCTGGATAGGAATTCTAGATAGGATTTGGCACTCTGCTGATCGGGACTTCTCTGTAAAATAGCGATCGGATAGACAATGGGCTGATGGAGTTTTGCATCAACAATTTGCACAACTTTAACTTTAGAAGAAGTTTTGGCATCCGTTGCATAGACAATTCCTGCTTGAGCATTGCCCGATTCCACAAATTGCAGCACTTGACGCACGTTATTTCCGAGGACAAATTTTGATTGGACATCTTGCAGTAGTTCTAGTTTTGTCAAGGCTTGCGCGGCATATTGACCTGCGGGAACACTACGAGGATCGCCGATCGCAATCCTTACAATATTGGCATTGGTTAAATCTTTTAATGTTTGAGTATCACTTTTGTCCGCAGGGACAATCAATACCAGACGATTGCTTAATAAATTGCGACGAGTATCAGCAATGATTAAATCCTTTTTTTGCAGTTCATCCATCTGTTTCGCGGCTGCGGAAATAAAGATATCCACAGGCGCACCGTTGATGATTTGTTGTTGTAAATCACCAGAACTGCCAAAGTTATGCCGAATTGCTAAATTGGATTTTGATTTGCGGTAAAGAGGAGTGATTTCGCCTAATGCTTCTTGAAGACTAGCTGCCGCCGAAACCGTTAATTGGATGTTTTCGGATTTAACTTCGCTTGACTGAAGCGTTCTAAGTTTATTTTCCTGATTATTTGAGAGTGAAAAAACACTTATTCCTGCGATCGCACCTAGTGTGAAGACAAGCAAAACGATGAAAGTAATCAGTTTGTTCTTATTCATACAGATTTTGCTTTAGCTTTGCGATTAGAGAGGCGGCGCAAAGCGCCGCCTCTCTAAATTATATTTTCTCAGCAATATATTTAGCGATACGCGATGATGCACCTGCTTGTCCCATGCGCTCTTCGCCATTACGACTGACTTCTTGAAAGTAATCAGGATCTTGCAAAATAGAACTAACCACATCCGCTGCCTGAGCAGGTTTTTCAATCAAATTAATCGAACAACCTAATAAATCTGCCTGTTCGTTGGCAAATTTGCGGGTAAATTGGGGACCATTGCCTGCGATCGTAATCACGGGTTTACCAACTCCCACCAGTTGCTCAGTAGCAGTTCCTGCCATCGCTAACCCTAAATGACATTGATTTAAGCAATCGCTAAAGCCATCTTGCAATAAAATCAATCGCGCATTTTGGACTTTAAAAGTGGTTTCGTCAATGCGTAGCCAACCTTTTTGGATAATGCTCTGTCCAATTACTTCTAGATCTAAATCAGGGGCGATCGCCACTAAGAAATGTACATTATGGGGAATCGTGCGGGCAACGACTTGGGCGCATAGCATTAAGGTCATCCAATTTTCGTAGGCTTCAGGCGATCGCGAACCAGGTAAAATTGCTACAACCCAATCATCTTCACCAATGCCAAAGTTAATGCCTTGGGGTTCGAGTCCATCCATCATCGAGTTACCAAGATAGACCGCAGGTAATTTAAAATCGCGATTCAAGATTTCCGCAGTTAATAAATCACGAACAAATACCGCTTTGCAGCGATCGCTATTCATTAAGCTGCGTTCCCAAGGGAAAAAGATGGAGCCACCAAAAGGCTTTTTGACATGGGGTAAAACGCTTTTGCGATCGCGCCAATAATATTCTGATTTCGCGGTAGCCACAAACACAAAGTCACAGCCCCCAAATTTTGACGGTAACCATGCAAATAGCAATGGCACAATATCGCCAACTGCCAAAATCAGTCGTTTCCCTCTTCTCTTTTCCCGTGACCAGTTCCAGACAAAACCGAGTTGTTTGCGAGTTAGCCCCACTAACCCACTTTTGACATCACGGGCAAGTTGGCGGCTATCCATGCGGACAAATCCCCCTGATGGCATTGCCTGTGTTACTTGCTGAGCAATGGGGATATTTGCTTTGGTGTAGGCGTGTCCCACACCTACCATTGGCAAAGCGATCGCCGTAAATCCTAATTTTTCGAGTTCAATGCAAATACGGGTAGCGATGATATCTTCACCATGACCATTACTAATACATAAAATTTCCACGGGTTACCAAAAGTCTCTGATCTACAAATTCTAATTACTGCTTTTCTGCCCCATATAACAAAGTGAAAATCAGCTAAAACCCCAGAAGTGAGGGGCGGCGCTTTGCGCTGCCCCTCACTTCTGCTTTTATGTCCTAAGCAAAACTTTCTTTGCCATAGATGCAGCAAATCCACATTGGTCTACTGTAACTTTAGTAGAAACCGCGACATTATGCTGATCGCAGTTTTCATTTTGTCGTAGGCAAACCTTAAACTTAAAACTCAAAACCTTTACTGTGATTGTTTTTTGTTTTGCAAATGAGTGCATACTCCTTTGCAAAACGCTATAGGTCGTTATGTTAAGACAAAAAATCAGCTTTTATCTTGATGATCTTGCGACACCAATCGGCAAGTTAATTAATATTGCGATCGCTTTCCTTGTCCTTGCCTCTGCCAGCAGTTTTGTCGCCCAAACCTATGAAATTGCTGAGATCACCCGTCACAGACTGAATCTTTTGGATGACATCATCCTTTGCGTATTTGTCTTTGAATATTTTTTGCGGCTTTGGTGTGCCGAGGACAAGCTTAAATATCTGTTTAGTCTGTATGCGATTATCGATCTCGTCGTAATTTTACCCTTCTTTTTGGGAGCGATCGATGTCGCCTTTATTCGCCTACTACGCTGGTTTCGAGTTTTACGCTTGATTCGTCTCGTGGAGTCGCGATCGCTCTTTGTGAATAAGACCGAAGATATTGCCATTTTATTGCGGATTCTCTTCACCCTATTTGCGATCGTCTTTGTCTTCTCAGGTTTGGTTTATCAAATAGAACACCCTAGCAACCCTAAGTTCCATAATTTTCTTGATGCTTTCTATTTCTCAATTTTCACAATGACTACGGTGGGCTATAGCGATGTTATGCCCAAGTCTGATGCTGGCAAACTTACCACCGTGCTGATGGTACTTACAGGAATTGCACTGATTCCTGTTCAGTTAGGAGAACTATTTAAGAGATTGATTAAGACAGCTAATCAAAGCGAGACACAACAGGTGATCTGCACTGGTTGTGGACTGTCATTACATGATGCGGATGCCCAGTTTTGTAAAGTATGTGGAACTAAACTCTAACCACAGAATTGAGTGGCGGCGCAAAGCGCCGCCACTCAATTCTGGTTTTGATTTGTCTTAATGCAAGTGACTAAATCGATAGGACAAATGTTTTTTGACCTATCGATTTAGTTAGATGGTTGAATTGGTCTATGGTTGATCAACTGATATTGAGCATGATCACTATTGTTATCGTTAGACTTCTCTCTTTCGTACTAGGTGCTACAAAAGTGACCTAAAGGCGGTGCTTACTATAAATAGAAGTTACTAAAGCCAAGGTTCGCTAATGCATAACCATTATTCTGTAATCATCGTTGGTGGTGGTCAGGCAGGACTCTCCATGAGCTATTGCTTAAAGGAAAGAGAAATTGACCACATTGTGTTTGAGAAAAATCGCATCGGACATTCATGGCGCGATCGCCGATGGGATTCTTTTTGCTTGGTGACTCCCAACTGGCAATGTCAGCTTCCGGGCTATCACTACAATGGCAGTGATCCCAATGGATTCATGCAAAAAGATGAAATCGTGAAATATATTGAGGAATATGCCGCTTCCTTTTCACCGCCGATCAAAGAAGGTGTCGAGGTTTTAAAAGTAACTAAAAATGATGCCTTGAATGTATTTGAAATCAATACGACGATTGGTGATTTCACTGCCGATCAGGTGGTAATTGCAGTGGGAGGCTACCATAACCCGAAGCTACCACGTATTGCTGAGAGATTTCCTGCAAATATCATGCAGTTGCATTCTTCTCAATACCAAAATCCTGAATCTTTGCCTGACGGTGCGGTGCTGGTAGTTGGGACTGGGCAATCGGGCTGTCAGATTGCGGAAGATTTGCACCTCGCAGGTAAGCAAGTCCATTTATGTGTGGGCAGTGCGCCGCGATCGCCTCGTCGCTATCGGGGTAAAGATGTCGTGGATTGGCTCGCGCAAATGGGCTATTACGACCTAGCGATCGATGAGCATCCGCAAAAAGAGAAGGTCAGAGCTAAAGCTAATCATTATGTGACAGGGCGTGATGGTGGTCGGGAGATAAATCTGCGCCAGTTTGCGATCGAAGGAATGCAACTGCATGGCAGATTGAAAGCTATTCATAATAGCAAGTTGGAATTCTTTGATGATTTAGTCCAGAACCTTGATAGTGCTGATGCAGTGGCGGAAAGCATCAAGAAAACTATTGATGGATTTATTGACAAGAACCAGATTGCAGCACCGATTGATCCGCCTTATCAACCAGTATGGCAACCTCAAGAATCCATCTTAGCGATCGATTTTGTGAAAGCAAATATTAGTGTCGTGATTTGGTGTACTGGCTATCATACGGACTTTAGCTGGATTGAGATTCCTGTGTTTGATGGCAAGGGCTATCCCGGACATAAGCGTGGTGTGACAGATGTCAGTGGTTTCTACTTCTTAGGATTGCCTTGGCTATACACTTGGGGCTCGGGGCGATTCTCAGGAATTGCGAGGGATGCTAACTATTTAGCTGATGGCATGATCTCCAAGAAGAAAGCTTCCTCTTCTAGTGCTTGGAGCATTGTCAATGAATTTCTCATTGGTTCGTAACATCAGCTACAACAAATTCACAAACTAGCGATTTCGCTAGGTGATTTAGATGGATTTTGGTTGATTGCTGACATTGCGATCGCCATCCCTATACATATGAATAGACTTCGATCTTCCGTATTCAGTGTTACAAAACACCTTGTGAGAGAGCGCTTAATCTGGCTTTCATCAAGCAATACCAATCATCAAACTAAGGATACATATCATGCCTCAAGTTACAGCGCCTGCTCATCAAACTGGTGACTTTTTTGTTGATTACGAAGAGAAAGTATTTCCTGATGTCAAAGCCGAAGCTGGAGAGAAAGCATTAGTAACTTTCCATACAGTTGCTTTTGAAGGTTCGATTGGTTTTGTGAACTTACTCCAAGCAACTCGCTTACAGCGTAAAGGTTTTGAGACTTCTATTTTACTCTATGGTCCTGGGGTAACTCTGGGGGTACAACGTGGTTTTCCAAAATTGGGCGATGCTGCTTTCCCTGGACATCAGAACTTCAACGAGCAAATCACTAAATTTATGTCCGAAGGTGGCAAGGTTTATGCTTGTCGTTTCGCATTGCAAGCACTCTATGGTCACGGTGAAACTTCCCTCATTCCGGGAATCCGCCCCATTAGTCCCCTAGATGTATTGGATATCATGCTTATGCACCGCAAGGATGGCGCTTTCATTTTAGATACTTGGACTCTCTAAGGAACTTTTTATGGACTATTCACGCATAGTTAGAGCTGCTGCCGTTCAAATTAGCCCCGTTTTGTTTAGTCGTGATGGTACGACGGAGAAAGTTCTCGATGCGATCGCTAAAGCATCTAAAGAAGGCGCTCAACTGGTTGTATTTCCAGAAACATTTATCCCTTACTACCCCTACTTTTCCTTTGTGCAGCCACCTGTTTTGATGGGTAAAGAACATATGCGTCTTTACGAAGAAGCGGTGACAGTACCAAGTCCTGTAACTGAGGCGGTGAGTAATGCGGCAAAATCCTATGGCATTGTTGTGGTGCTAGGGATAAATGAGCGTGATCATGGTTCGCTGTATAACACACAGCTTATCTTTGATGCTGACGGCACATTGGTGTTAAAGCGCCGCAAAATTACGCCGACCTATCACGAACGGATGGTTTGGGGACAGGGCGACGGTGCGGGTCTAACTGTGGTGGATACGGCTGTGGGCAAAGTTGGGGCTTTAGCTTGCTGGGAGCATTACAATCCTCTAGCAAGATATGCGTTGATGGCACAACATGAGCAAATCCATTGCGCTCAGTTCCCCGGTTCCTTAGTTGGGCAGATTTTCACCGATCAGATTGAGGTGACAATTCGCCATCATGCTTTGGAGTCAGGGTGCTTTGTGATTAATTCTACGGGCTGGCTATCACCTGAACAGGTCGCTCAGATTACAACTGACGAGAAGTTACAGAAAGTACTGAGTGGTGGTTGCAACACAGCAATTATTGGACCAGAGGGCAATCATCTCTGTCCACCCATTACGGAAGGTGAAGGTATCGTGATCGCCGATCTAGATTTCTCGCTGATCACTAAGCGAAAGCGGATGATGGATTCGGTTGGTCACTATGCCCGTCCTGAGTTGCTGCAATTACATCTCAACTCTAGTGCTGCATCAGTAATGACAGAGCAGTTACCTGAAGTGCTAGGAGATCTAGAAATTCCGATTGCTTAATTTCTCTCTACTACTCTTTTTAAATAAAATTCAAATCAATGGAACTCAAGCCGCCCTTACCTCCTTTTACTCTAGAAACTGCGATCGCCAAAGTGCAAGCCGCCGAAGATGCTTGGAATACTCGCGATCCTGCTCGAGTTGCTTTAGCCTATACCGAAGATTCTCAATGGCGGAATCGGGCGGAATTTTTTAGCGGACGGGAGGCGATTCGGGAATTTCTCAAGCGTAAATGGGCGAAGGAGATGGACTACCGCCTCAAAAAAGAACTTTGGAGTTTCACCGATAACCGCATATCCGTACGCTTTGAATATGAGTGGCACGATGACTCTGGTTATTGGTATCGCGCCTACGGGAATGAGCAGTGGGAATTTGCGGAAAATGGGCTGATGCGACGACGGGAAGCCAGTATTAATGATGTTCTCATTCAAGAATCGGAACGTAAGTTTCGCTGGGAGCGTAAGTCCTAAATGAACAAGCAACAGCTAATTACCGATATTCAAACTCAGGGATTGAGTTGGGTGGAGCCGAATGTGGGTGTAGCGGGTCGTAAAGGTGGTGCGGGACCTTCTGACCATAAGGCGGTCACAATTGACGGTACGACGGTGATGGTTCCTATTTACACTGGCTCATCGGCGCGATCGCCTTATAAGGCAACAATCAATCCCGATACTGAGCAATTAGTCCTCCATTTAGACGATCTCGAAGTGCTACCGATCGCCTTTCCGCAGGAGCCAAAGTTCTATAGCCTGACCACAGCAGATGGTATTCCCTATCGCAAAATTGCCCTATTGCATAGCCGAGATGTCCTTGCGACAACGGTTTTGCAAACCTGTATGCGATACAACAATACGGAAACTTCCTGTCAATTTTGTGCGATCGGTGCATCTCTAGAGGCAGGTCGCACGATCGCCAGAAAAACTCCTGCTCAACTTGCGGAAGTGACCGAAGCAGCCGTGCGTCTTGACGGAGTTAAGCATCTGGTTATGACCACAGGTACACCAAATACTAGCGATCGCGGTGCAGCATATTTAACGGAATGTGCGCGGGCAATTAAAGCAAAGGTGGATATTCCGATTCAGGCACAATGCGAACCGCCCGATGATTTTATCTGGTTCGATCGCATGAAGGAGGCAGGAATTGATACTTTAGGAATGCATTTAGAAGCCGCCGATCCAGAGGTGCGATCGCGCATTATGGCAGGTAAAGCTTCTGTACCCATCGCATATTATTTTGAAGCCTTTGCGGCGGCGGTGAAAGTCTTTGGTTGGGGACAGGTTAGCACCTATTTGCTGGCTGGGTTGGGTGATAGTTTTGAAACTCTTGTGGAAATTAGCGATCGCCTAATTAATTGTGGTGTCTATCCATTTGTAGTTCCCTTTGTGCCGATCTCTGGCACGCCCTTAGCCAATCACCCTGCACCGAAGAGTGAGTTTATGTTTGCCCTTTACGAAAAAATTGGTGCGATGCTCAGAGAAGCGGGAATGTTTTCCGCCGATATGAAAGCAGGTTGCGGCAAGTGCGGTGCTTGTTCGGCGCTTTCTACTTTTGAAAAGTTATAGAAAACAACAATATGTCCCAATCCTATATATTTAAACTGGCAACCTCTCCTCAAGAAATAAAAGCATACTTCGATTTAAGAAGAGCGATCTTTGTGGAAGAGCAGGATGTATTTGAAGAAGATGACTTTGATGATATCGATCAGAAAGCTTATCCAATCGTCGCCATTGAACCTACTAGCGATCGCGTTGTGGGCGTAGTCCGCATTTACGAAGTGCAACCTAGACTTTGGTATGGTGGCAGATTGGGAACTCATCCCGAATTTCGCCGTGGTTGGCAGATTGGCAAGGGCTTAATCCATAAGGCAGTTACTACTGCGAATACTTGGGGTTGCGATCGCTTTTTGGCAACCGTACAATTACAGAACGTGCGCTTTTTCCAACGCTTGCATTGGGAATCCCTAAACGAAATGACGATTTGCGATCGCCCACATCATTTAATGGAAGCCGATCTTAACTTCTATCCTGCGGCGATGGAATTATGTCCTAGTCTACTACGTCAAGATCTTAAGGTGTCTTGATGCTGTCAGAATTGGTGACCAGATTAAAGCGATCGCTAAGTTTACCGCAAAAACAGGATATTCAAACGGCTGCAAAAGCACTATATCAAGGATGGCAACCTGAAACATGGCAAAGCGATCGGGTTCTAGTGGGCGATGATTGTGCGGCAATTCCCGATGGTGATGGCTACTTGCTATTTGCGGCGGAGGGAATGTTGCCGAAGCTGATTGAAACCGATCCTTGGTTTGCGGGTTGGTGTGCGGTGATGGTGAATGTTAGTGATATCTACGCGATGGGCGGTACACCAATCGCTGTTGTCGATAGCATTTGGAGTCAATCTCGTGAACAGACAGATCCCTTATGGGAAGGAATGAAGGCTGCATCTCTTGCCTATCAAGTTCCCATTGTTGGTGGTCATACTAACTGTCATAGTCCCTACGCTGCTTTGTCAGTAGCGATCTTAGGACGCGCCCAACATCTGATTACTAGTTTCAATGCGAAGCCGAATGATTTGCTGATTATGGCAACAGATTTTCGTGGTAAATCTCATCCTGATTATGCTTTTTGGAATGCTGCGACCACTGCCGAGCCTTCTCAATTACGACAAAATCTAGCTATATTACCGAAACTGGCAGCGAACGGATGGTGTGATGCGGGGAAAGACATCAGTATGGGTGGACTGATCGGTACGTTATTGATGCTTTTAGAAACCTCTGAATGTGGTGCAATTCTCGATCTTGATCGGATTCCCTTTCCTGATTCACTTTATCTCGAAAAATGGCTAACTTCATTTCCTAGTTATGGATTTCTCTTGAGCATTCGTCCTGAACATTTAGCTAAGGTGCAAGTGGAATTTGCAGAGCAGGATTTAGTCTGTGCAGTGGTTGGAGAAGTACAAGCATCCAAGAAGTTAATTTTGCGATCGCAATCAGAAGCTGCTCTATTTTGGGATTTTGATCATGAGGCTTTAACGGGATTTTAAATTGCGCCATAGTTTTTAAATTGTGAAACGATATCTTAAGTAGCTGGGCATAATTAAAAACCAGAGCCAAAACCTGTGGCGCACGCGCAGCGTGCGCCACAGGTTTTGGGGTTTTATATTTAATTGCGCCCAGATACTTAGTAGGTTTGGCTGATGTATTTTGTTAGAATACATGAAGTTTTACTTAAGAATTTATCTTTCTATATAACTAAGGTATGAGTCGCTCGCATTGGTTAAAACGTTTGTCAAGTGTCATACACAATGCGAGTTTTAGTGCAATTACTATAACTCTAGTATTTGTTTCAATATTCGTATTGAGCATTGCAGTTTTTTCGCCAACTCCTGTCATATCTTCAGCAAAACTAGGACAGGAATTATCAGACTCCTCCAATATCATTAATCTTAGCGATCGCCAAGAATTTTATAACCTAAACAGGAATTTAAGATTTTTAGAAGACAAAAACAAGAACTTTACCATAGAGCAAGTTAGTAGTCCCGAATTTAGTCAGCAATTTCAACCTAGCAAAATTGATCCGCCTAACTTTGGTTACACCTCGTCAGCCTATTGGGCAAGATTGCAGGTGCAAAACCCAAGCGATCGCGATATAGCATGGATTCTCTCCGTCGAACATCCACATCTTGACCATATTTCGCTTTACTTGACTGATGCTCAAGACAAATGGACAGTTAAAACGACAGGGGTACTATATCCATTTTCTTCACGGGAAATTCGCGATCGCCTTCCTGCATTTCATATTAATGTTGCGGCTCAAACCAGTCAAAATATTTATTTACGCTTTCAAAGCGAAACTCCGATCATTGCCAAAGTCTGCTTGCGAAGTCCGACTAACTTCTGGCAATACCGCACCGATCAAAATATCTGGCTGGGATTGATGATCGGAATTTTAGCATTTGCAATTCTTTACAATCTGTTTTTATTTGCAGTCTTAAAGGAACAAGTTTATCTGTGTTATAGCCTATTCGTGTTTGGAATATTATTAGCTTCTATTAGTTACGATGGAATTGGCAAGCAATATCTATGGCAAGACTGGATTTGGTGGAGTAAATATTCTTCTGCAATTATGCTACTTATTGGCTTAACCAGCCTTCTAGAGGCAGCTAGCCTATTTTTGGAAGTTCAAACTCAACACCCAAAATGGCATTACCTTTTGCGCGTCCATCAAGTATTGCTAATAATGATATGTTTTGGCTTTTTGGTATTACCCTACAAATTAGTATCGATAACCGCAATAATCATAAGTATCTCTAGCTGTAGTTTGGCATTTATTTTAGGAATCATCTCTCATTTAAGAGGCTATAAACCTGCTCTCTACTATTTACTGTCATTCTCTAGTTTTTTGCTAGGAGTTATGACCTATTTATTATCAATAATTGCAATCATTCCTCCCTATGAATGGATTAAAGATATCTATCGCATCGGTATGGTTGCGTTTGTGATTTTCTTGTCCTTAGTCCTAGCAGATCGGATTAACTTTTTAAAATTAGAAAAATTTCAAGAGCAACGGCTCGCGCTCAAGGAAAAAGACGGACTTAATCAAAGCTTACAGCGATCGCAAGAGCAGTTATTAGAGAGAGAAAAACAACTGGAATATGATGTGCTTCATGATGCCCTTACAGGTTTAGCAAACCGTACTTGGCTAACGCAGCGTTTGCAAGACTTGCTGCAACAACAGGAGAAGTTTGCGATTCTTTTTATCGATCTTGATCGGTTTAAAGTGATCAACGATAGTTTAGGACATCTCGTTGGCGATGAATTACTTAGACACGCTACTAGACGGATGCAGTTGATTTTGCCAGAGTTCGGTACATTAACCAGATTTGGTGGCGATGAATTTGTGATCTTGATGGAGGAATATATCGATCTTGAAAGTCTGACCGAACTTGCAGATCTGCTGCAAATGCAGTTACAACTACCTTTCAATCTCCACAATTATGAACTCTTTATTAGTGCCAGTTTAGGAATTACCTTAGCCACTGAAGAATATACGCAACCCGATGAAATGTTGAGGGATGCTGATCTAGCGATGTATCAGGCAAAGCATAAGGGTAGAGGACGCTATGAGCTATTTACTCAAAGCGATCGCACTGCGGCAATGACTAGATTAAATCTAGAACGTGATCTCCGCCGTGCCTTAGACAAACATGAATTCTATTTAATGTATCAACCGATTGTGTCTCTGCAAACGCAGCAACTCTGTGGATTTGAAGCCCTTGTGCGCTGGGAAAATAGTGCAGGTAAGCATATCCCTCCCAATGAATTTATTCCCATCACTGAAGAAACAGGCTTAATTAATTCGCTAGGTTGGTGGATTATGCACGAAGCTTGTCAGCAAATACAAATCTGGAATCAGCAATTAAATAATCTAAATAATACGAATTTATCGATCAATGTAAATGTATCGCCGATCCAACTACGTCAATTTGATTTTGTGAAAACTCTCCAGCGCATATTGATAGAAACTGGTTTACCAAATCATTGTCTCAAGCTGGAAATTACCGAAAGCTGTCTACTCGAAAATATCGACTCCGATACCAATCTGCTACAGGATCTCAAAGACTTGGGTATCAAATTATGTATCGATGACTTTGGAACTGGCTATTCTTCTCTAAGTCGCTTGCATGAGTTACCCATCGATACTCTCAAAATCGATCAGTCCTTTGTTAATCGCATCGGTTCAGACTTAGATAGTACCGTCATCATCGAGACGATTATCTCCCTATCGCAAAGCTTAAATATGTATACTGTCGCTGAGGGGATCGAGACGCGATCGCAACTAGACAAATTAATCACACTCGGTTGTAATTCTGGTCAGGGCTATCTTTTCTCTAGACCATGCGATCTGGCTACCGCTTCTAAACTTTTGCAAAGCGGGTTGATATGTGCGATCGATTGTTGAAGATTCTGTTGGTGTTCTATAGCAAAGTAAGAGTTGGTTAGTACAAATAAAAAAACAAGAAGCGAGTTACGGAGCGCCGCGCCGCAACTCGCTTCTTGTTTTTTTGTATAGCAAAGCTTTTTTGCTATACAAAAAACTATTGTAAAAAGTAAGATTTATGCGTAGACTTGAAAAAGCTTATAATCTCTTTTGAGGAATAGAGTTTAGCTTCTTTTGTTGTTTTTTCTTTGCAACATTAGTGTAGCCAATTGTTTGAGATAAATTTGTAAATTAGCGCATAAACCTAAACGTGGGATATTAAGGATCTAAAGCAAGTCCTAGTTTTTTGAACCTTCCCCTCATCTTAACCATATCATAACCTATGAAACGGCGCAAACTTTTTTTCTACTCTCTGCTTTTATTTGGATTTGGTTGCGCCAATATTCCACAACCAAATCAAACTATTTCACAAGATACGACCTCTTCTAGCATTAAGAGACCGCAAAAACTACGCTTTGCCGTCTCTGATGTAAAGGGAATAGAAGACCTCAAAAAAGATTACGAAACCTTGCGATCGCTTTTAGAAAAGATTCTGGAACTGCCAGTTGAGTTTTTTCCCGTAGATAGCTATATTGCGGCGGCGGCAGCACTGCAACAGGATCAAGTCGATCTAGTTTTTACTGGACCTTCTGAATATGTGGTCATGCGGGCGCGCACAAATGCTTTGTTGATTGGTGGCATTCAGCGCGATCGTTACTATCCAGTTTTTGTCACACGAGACAATAGCGAACTAAAGACCATCAAGGATTTGAAAGGCAAGAAAATAGCCATGTGGGAAGTTGGCTCGACCAGTGGATATCTAGGACCTATTAAATTACTGATTGATGCTGGCATCGATCCTAAAACTGATGTCAAAATTGAGTTGCTAGGTAAAAAAGGACTACCTGCCCTAAAAGATAGTGAAGTAGATGTTTGGGCAGGTTCTATCCGTCGCTATGACACATTTTTAGAGAAAGAAAAAGCCGTAGAAAGTAAATTCCCGATTCTTGCTCAAGGCTCAGCTTTTCCTCCCGATCCATTTGTAGTAAATAGCAAACTAGATGCGGGCTGGGTAAAAGAAATGCAACAAAAATTGTTTCAAAATCAAGAGCAGGTTTTAAAAGCGATCGTAGCAGCAGACGGCGACAAATTTACCAAAGCCAAATTAGTGGAAGTTAAAGACTCTGACTATGAGGTAATTCGTGATGCCTATAGAGCGATTGGACAAGGTTCATTTATACAAAAAAATTAGATGAAACCATCAATAAAAATAAGTATATAGAACTAAATCATGAGTCATTCTCTCTCAAATAACACTGATAATCTTTCTCCAACTTTACTTGAGAATGATCAAACCAAGCATCACTCTGCTTTTAGTAATTGGTGGCAACAACGCATTTTAAGCTTGAGTACTTCTCAAAAAATTGCCTATGGATATGGAATCGCAATTGGTATTTCAGTCATAGGAACAACAATTGGACTAGTTGTCGGTGACCATTACCATCATCAGGCAGGGAAACAAGCAGAGATCGCTCAGAAACAAAAAGATTTGCTTACTCAATTAGATAGGGAAGTTTTAGCCCTACGATCTCACCCTCAACGACTAATGAGAGTGTTTGGTGATGCGATTTGGTTTGATTTTGAGCGGTCTAGCTTTCTGGGGTATGTTAGCCGCATCAAAGCCCTTTCATCCGAGCTTAATGCCTTTATTTCATTGCATCCTCGTAATCTAGCGGTAGAGGCTCCCGAATTGCAAAATCTAGCCCAGAATTACATCACAAGTACATCGGACTATACGACATGGATAGAATCTTTTTGGCGACAAGTCAATCCCGGAAACCTGCGACCCCAAGAGATTCAAACTGCTCAACAGAACTTACTCCAATCTATGCGGACGCAAACAGCCCTTGCAGTAGAGGTAAAGTTTGAACGCTTAGCTGAAGATCTCAGCCGCATTATTCAGATTGCTCAAGCTCAACAAAATCAAGCGGAAAAGCAACTTGAATCGTCTGAGGTATTACGAATGCAAATACTAATAGTGAGTATGTTAGTATCAATTTTAATTGCTACAGCACTTGCTTGGTATACTAGTCGCGCGATCGCCAAACCCATTGAAGCCACAACCCAAATCGCCCAACGTGTTACTCAAGAATCTCGTTTCGATCTACAAGTGCTTGTAACCTCAAAAGATGAAGTTGGTTTACTAGCCGTGTCACTCAATCAATTAATTACTTGGGTAGGTAAATACACGCAAGAATTGCAAAACAAAAACAATGAATTAGCTACTGCTCTCAAGCAAGTGAAAATCATCCAAAAACAGATGGTTGTGCAGGAAAAGCTAGCTTCTTTAGGTAACTTAACCGCAGGTATTGCCCATGAAATTAGAAATCCATTAAACTTTATTAACAATTTTGCCGACCTTTCTAAAGAACTTACCCAAGAACTGAAGACAGTCATAGATCAAAATCAACCTAAACTAAGTGCTGAGGATTTTGCCTATCTTCAAGAACTGTTAACCGATCTAGAGCAAAACGTGACTATCATCAATCATCACGGACAAAGAGCCGAAAGTATTGTTAGTAATATGCTGTTGCATTCTAGCGGTGGGGAAGGAAAGCGAGAAGCCACAGATATTAATAAATTACTGGCTGAATCAGTTAATCTTTCTTATCACGGAATGCGAGCTAAGGATACCACTTTCAATGTCAAGATTGAAAGCAATTATGACGATATGATTGGTTTTATAGAAATAATTCCACAGGATTTAAATCGTGTATTTCTGAATATTATTAATAATGCTTGTTATGCAGTTCATCAAAAGCAGATCCAATCAAATGAAACCTTTTCGCCTTTATTACGCATCCAAACTAAAAACTTAGATCAGCAGATAGAAATTCGGATTTATGATAATGGTGGAGGTGTACCTTCTAGCGTGATGGAGAAAATTTTTAATCCGTTCTTTACTACCAAACCTCCGGGCGAAGGAACGGGATTAGGTTTATCCTTAAGTCATGATATTGTCGTGCAGAAGCATCAGGGAGAAATAAAGATAGAAACCCAAGAAGGTAGTTATACAGAATTTATAATTATACTTCCAAAAACATTAAATACATTAGTTATAGATTAAACTATGGATTTTGGAGAAAAGTCTGATGAAAATCATGGTGATTGATGATGAGAAAGATATTGAACCATTGTTTAAGCAAAAGTTTAGAAAAGAAATAAGAGCAGGACAGATAGAATTATTATTTAAGTTTTCGGCTGAATCTGCTCTAGAATACTTACGAAGTGAAGTTACTCCTTCAGTTGTGATGATCTTATCTGACATCAATATGCCTGGAATGAATGGACTAGAGCTTTTAAAAGTGATTAAACAGGAATTTGCCACCTTAAAGGTAGTGATGATTACGGCTTATACAGATGAACATAACTATCAAACTGCGATCGCTAATGGAGCTGACGACTTTATTAGTAAACCTCTTAACTTTGAACATCTCAAAGCAAAAATTATACTTAATTTGTAGTTTTTATCATTAAATATATCTAGTAGAAGCATGGTAGGTATATTTAAATCTTAGTTTAAAATCTGAAATCTAAAATAGTATACCTACTACCTAAGCAATCAAGTCCAAATTTATGCCAGCTAAAGTTTTATTTGTAGATGATGAGCCTGATATGGAAACTTTAATTTCTCAGAGATTGAGAAAAAAAACGCGATCAGGAGAATTAGAATTGGTTTTCGCTCAACATGGCAAGCTGGCATTGGAAGTATTACAAAAACATCCTGATGTTGATGTGGTGATGACTGATCTCAATATGCCTGTGATGGATGGTTTGGCTTTGCTGGCTGAACTTAAAGCAAATTATCCTTTACTAGCCACCATCGTTATATCTGCCTATAGCGATATGAAAAACATCAGAACAGCTATGAATTGCGGCGCGTTTGATTTTCTCACTAAGCCTATCGAATCACAAGATTTGGAGTTAACGTTAGAACGCTCTTTATCCTATGTGGCAAAATCTAAAGCTGACTTACAGATTAAACAAATGCAGGAAGCAGAGCTAAGAAAATCAGAAGCCTACGCCAAAGAGAAAGCACTGCAATTATCTCAAACATTAGAGCAACTGGAACAAACGCAATTGCAGCTAGTCCAAAATGAAAAAATGTCTGTATTAGGGCAAATGATTGCAGGAGTTGCCCATGAGATGAATAATCCGATTAATTTCTTATCGGGAAATTTAAAGTATATTCGTGAGTATGCCCAAGATTTAGTTAATCTGATTAAACTTTATCAGCAAAGTTATCCCGAACCAACTGAAATAATTAAAGCGACTATTGAGAAGATCGAGTTGGATTTTTTGATGCAAGACTTGCTAAAAACAACTGATTCTATGCAAGTAGGATCGGAACGAATTCAACGATTAGTTGTCTCATTACGCAATTTTTCGCGATTGGATGACTCATTAGTTAATGATATAGATTTACATGAGGGAATTGAGAGCACTTTGCTAATTATAAGTAATAGAATTAAACAAGGAATTTCTATTTCCAAGCAGTATGGTACATTACCTAAAATTGAGTGTTATCCATCTCAACTCAATCAAGTATTTATGAATCTTTTAGGGAATGCAATTGATGCACTGTTAAGTCAGCCTAGGGAATCTGAAAAAATAATTGTGATTCGTACAGAAGTTAATAATGAACAGGTGTCTATTTGTATTTGTGATAATGGTCCAGGTATTCCTAGTGAGAATAAAGATAAAATCTTTCAGCCTTTCTTTACTACGAAATCAGTGGGACAAGGTACTGGACTAGGATTACCAATTTGTCGCCAAATTATTGAAAAACATCAAGGTACTTTAGAGATGATATCTGAACCTAATGAAGGGACAGAATTTGTGATTACGTTACCTATAAAGTTTAATAAACAAATTAACTAAGGAATGGTCGTAATTGGGTGGACTTACCTAAAGACCTAGCACCATACTCCCCAGTATTAAGAACCTCTAGCGGCGTGGAACCCGATACGCTTTTGCAAGATGGTGATGAAGTGGCTTTAATTCCGCCAGTTATACCAAAACTAAAAATGGCGTAGCCATTTTTAGTTTTGAAAACCCTTACTAGGTTTGGTTTTTAGTTCACAAAAGTGTTGTCACACTTTCGTGAATTGATATTAGTGGGGGATGACAATAATTTAGTCTGTTACTCTACAGCAAACTGAACCATCTATTTCATAGCTATACGGAATCCCGAGTAAAAAAATAAGTTATCGCTTAGCATAGTCAACTATAGCTGTCGCCAGTCTTGTTAGGACATAAAAGACGAGGGGCGGCGCTTGGCTCCGACACTCATTTCTTGGGTTCTGATTTGACGAGCTAAAGCTATAAGGCGAATTTTAACTTGGATATTTTGATACACTGGGGATCGGTTGTCAGCGTAAAATCAAAATCTCTGTCGCTGTGGAATCGGCAAAATATGCAAATCGATCAATGCTATAAACTCTTCGGTTTGACATCTAATGCGACTTTAGAAGATGTCAACAAAGCTTACAAAGCTTTAGCTCTGCAATGGCATCCCGATCGCATTCCTAGAGAAAATGTGCAACTCCAACTGCAAGCGCAAGAAAAACTCAAAGAAATTAATCACGCCAGAGATAGCTTACGCAAGGCGGCTGAAGACAACGAATCACGCCGACAAACCAAGTCTACCTATCAAAGTTCTCACAGTTCCCATCAAAATTCCCATCAAAATCCTCGCCAATATCATCACCACCAAACTCGATATCAAAGTAGGTATCAGAGCGCAAGCACATCTCAATCGCAACAACAAACTTCTCAACAAACCTCTGAAAGCTACCGTTCACAACAATCTCAATCTCAA
The DNA here is from genome assembly GCA_963703315.1 of uncultured cyanobacterium. Classification (GTDB taxonomy): domain Bacteria; phylum Cyanobacteriota; class Cyanobacteriia; order Pseudanabaenales; family Pseudanabaenaceae; genus Pseudanabaena. Next base: position 2,683,909 of record OY969811.1, read on the forward strand.
TCCCAGTCCCAGTCCTATCAGTCTTACCAGTCGCGTCAGCAATCTAGTAAACAACCAAATTATCAGCCCGATCCCTACAGAACACCACAACATGCTAGTCAAGCTTCTACACAGCCCCAAAAGCCTGATCTGAGTGGCTCAGACTTTCAGGGAGCTAATCTCCGCGAAAAGTATCTAGAAGGGCGTAATCTGAGCTATGCCAATCTCAGTAATGCTGACCTGACCGATGCTTTTTTGCATCGTATTAATTTGCAAGGGGCAAATCTCCAAGGGGCAAACCTATTTCGGGCGAATCTATTTCAGGCAAATTTGCAAAATGCAGATCTGCGCGGAGCTAATTTGATTGGGGCGGATTTAAGTGGGGCAGATTTAAGTGGGGCAAATTTAGAGGGTGCAAAGGTGGGGTTTGGAGAAAAAATTATGGTTAAGCTTACCAATGTCAACTTGACAGGGGCAACAATGCCTAATGGCTCCATGTACCATTAATACCAAAAACGGCTACGCCGTTTTTGGTATGGTTTTCAAGAATAGGAATGGCGGCGTGAAACGCCGCCATTCCTATTTAGGTGACTGATGCAAGCCAAGCTTTTAGATCGTTAGGTACAGTCGTAAAGTGAACGTAAGTTTGTTTAATATCGGGCGATCGCGGTGTTTGCGGAATCGTGGCAATCACTAACTTGTTCTCTAACACTAAAGATTCAGAAACTACTTGGTCTAAAGCTACTTGGTTCGGTTGTTGATGCTTTAAAACTTTGGCATAGATTTCCCCTTCAATCTCTTGCTGTTGCGATTGGTCATAGACTTTTAAATGGAGTTTGAGATTAGTTAAAACAGGAATATCCTGATTAGAAAACATTTCCGCACCATATAGAGATATACGCCGCAATTCCCCTGAAAATATCTCCGTACCTAGATGCTTCTCTTCTAAAATACGATAGGTAATTGTAATCGGTGTGGCTAATACTTGTAGAGATTCACTGAGAGAAGGAAGTTCTAAATCGTATTTTCCGTCAATGCCACAAATATCGTAAATTGCAATCGGTTGTGATACACCTTTCGGTTCGACCTGCATCGAACCATTGACTTTGGCGATATGCTGCACTTCTGAGTATGTGGTTTCGGAAATAAGAATCTGTCCACCTACGGTGTAAGATTCAATTCGGGCGGTGAGGTTAACGTGATTACCAACAACGGCATATTTAGCACGGGATTGCGAACCAATATTACCTGCGACGACTTCGCCTGTGTTAATCCCGATTCCCATCGCAATTTCTGGTAATTGGAGTTGGGCAAGCTTTTCATTTACCGATCGCATGGCTAACTGCATCGCGATCGCACTAGCAACGGCACGCTCAGCATCATCTTCACGATAGATCGGCGCACCAAATAGAACTAGAATCGCATCGCCAATAAATTCATCGATTGTGCCTTCATAGGTGGCGATCGCCTCAGTCATCGCTCCCAAAAAAACATTGAGAATTTCGACTACTTTTTCTGGCGGCATCTTTTCGGAAATCGTAGAAAAGCCGCGTAGGTCACACATCAAAATCGTGACTTTGCGGCGCTCGCCCCCCAATTGCAACCCTTCAGGTGTTTCTAGTAAACTCTTGACCACCGCATCCGTCAAATAGCGACTGAAATAAGTACGGATTTGCGCCGCCGTAATTGCTAAATAACTAGTAACGATCGCGCCACTACCGATAAAAGCAATTAATGCAGGGACAAAAGGAAGCCACCAGCCGTAAACTAAGGCAAATAAGCAAGATGCAAATAAACTGCCCCCCACCGTCACAACACTGAGCGATCGCAGCAATAGCACTTGAATCTCGCGATCCTTAGTCTTGACATTGCGCCATTGCCAAATTAATAGTGATCCAGCTAGTGACCAACCAAAAATCCACAGCCATTCCCAATATTCTTCCCATGACTGAATGCGACTTCGTCCATCAAGGGCACTGCTAAGGATGTGACTGACCATCTGGGCGTGAACTTCAACTCCTGATGTCAAAATGCGATCGCTGCCGATGCCACTATCGAGGGGAGTGAAAAACCAATCCCGCAAACTTATTGCCGTTGTCCCAATCATCACCACGCGATCGCGCAATAGATCTGGTGCGATTTTCCCTTCTAAAACATCTGCCATTCGCACGATCTGAAAGCCTTTAAGCGATCGGCGATAGTTAATAATAAATTGATGTCCTCCCCCATCAATTTGACTATAGCCCCCATCGTTTTGACGCAGTAATGGAGGCTGTAGGGCTTGTTCAAAGGGAATCGTCTTTTCCCCATCTAAATACAAAAAAGATAGCTGTAGACTTAAACTCAGAGCGACTTTGCCATCGGGTAAAGTCATAGATAGTACGCCTCGGCGCATCCGTCCATCGGCATCAAGGGGAAAATTAACGATCCCAATTTGTCCTAAAGCAGCGAGAGCAGGTGGCGGTTGAATATCGGAAACTGAGAAATTTGAGGATACTAAATCAGGTATTTTGTAAATTCCAACCAAATTGGGTGTGGTTTTAAAGATCTTTTCTAATTGTGGATAACTAGTACCAACTGTTTTGTCACGGACAAGGTCTAAGCCGATCGCCCTCGGTTTTTGTTGACGGACTTTATCTAATAAGTTGGCAAGTAAAGCGTCATCAATTGGCCATCTGTATTGGCGCACATCCGCTTCATCAATACCAATAATCACAATCCGACGATCTTCAGGCTCAGGCGATCGCCACCGAAAAAACTGGTCGAGCATCGCCACTTCGCTAGATTCAAGCGCCCCAATCAGTCTTAGCCCAATCACTAATAACGAAATTGATGGTGCAGCGATCGCAATACCACGCCATTTCCAGAGAATATTTTTTAATTTAGATCTAATTGCCATGTTTGATACCGTAAGAAAATGCAGTGTGCTATGTTTTGCACGGCACACTGCACTCAATAGATCATTGGCTTTGACAAAGTATCACTTTGTCTTAATAAAAGAATATGGTAGAACGCGATCAAGCTTAGCGGATTTCAAAAGAGAAATCCATGTGTCATCAATTTCAGCATTGTAACAACCACCTTGTTTTACCTCAGCTAAAGTTTGGATCGCATCAAACCAAATGCCTTCTTTTGCTAATAGGGCAGCCCGATCAATCGGCTGAATAGTATTTACGAGTTGTGCAACTAACTGAGAGCTAGGAGCAACGCGCCGCAAGGCACTTTGAACCTTGCTATTGGCGGTTAACTCATTCACTTCAAATTCCCATATATAGTTTTTACCAAGCTCCAATTTTGGGGCATCATCAGGCAGTTTAAAAGCAATGATGCCTGCTTTCTCTTTAATCCGAAAGGAAGTGCGATAAATACGTTTACCTGCCTTTAAATCATTGTCTGGTGAAATATCGGTTTCATAAAGACGAAAATCTGCCTTGCCATCTACTTTGGGGATGAGGAAGTACATAGTCGGACGCTCAGAAATAGTCTGAGGTACGGGTGCAGCTTGCAATATCAAATCAGGTACTAACCCAATTAAACAATTTGTTCCATCAGTACTACAACCTGCGCTACGAGTAGCCCCTGGCACTGAGACTCTCAGTACACCATTACTGGGTGGATTATAAAGTGTGCGTGACTGCGCTTGACTGGCAGAGGTGAATACAAAAAGTGGGACAGCAGTTGCTGTACTTGCGAGTAAGCAAGCACTAGCGGATGCCACTAACAGCTTTTTCGAGAAAAACATAATGCGATCGCCTCCAGAAAAAGTTATCTTTAAAACTAAGAATGCAACTATTATCAAAAAGTTGCTATGGATATTCGACTGAGATATTTCCCCAAGTTCAAATTTGAAAGCAAAGACTTTGTACTTTCGGTCAAATGACTAGGGGCGTTTGCCTTGCACCCATTCTGCTTTCTCTTTGGCACGGTAAAGCGTATTATAGTCGTTAGAAAAGTTTATTTAAGTTATTACAAAATTACAAAGTTATGGATATTTTGTCACTAGGTTGGTTTGGTGTACTGGCTATATTTACCTTGTCGATCGCTTTTGTGGTGTGGGGACGTAACGGACTCTAGATTTACAGCACTAAAACCAAACCCAATTTTTAAAAGCGCCGCTTCGCGGCGCTTTTAAAAATTGGGCTGCTAATAAAAAACAGCGCTTAGCGCGTTTCCCAATCTAGTGAAGTACGGGTTTGTTTCCCCGCCGAAGGCGGGGAAACAAACCCCTGCACCTCGCTTGCTTGAAAAGCGCTATAGCGCTGTTTTTTATGCTGTTTGTTATTGCGACTCACCAATTAAAGTAAAAGCTGCCCAGTTTAGAGGATCTGGGTACTTAGCTTTAGTGGCAAGCATCGCCTGACGTAGAGCTTGTGCCTTATCAGGATTTTCTTGAAACTTTTTGTAGAAGGTGGTCATGAGCATTGCGGTGGGATCATCAGGGACTGACCATAAAGATACGACTACGCTCGGAACCCCTGCCGTAATGAGCGATCGCGATAAGCCGATTACCCCATCACCTGTTAATAAGCCCTGTCCAGTCTTGCAAGCACTGAGTACCACCATCTCCGCATTCAGCCGCATCGCAATAATTTCGCTAGCTGTCAAAAAGCCATCATCGGTTTGACCATCGGTTTTACTCGGTGCAAGGGCGATCGCCCCCGGAATGTCGCCTTTACGATATTCCTCTAACAAACCGTGAGTTGCTAAGTGGATAAATCTTGCAGATTTCATTTTTTCGACTACTTCCACTTTGGTAGCTTGATCACCCTTTAAAAAAGTGGTGTTTAGCAGAGTGGCGATATCCTTAGCTTCTTTTTCTGCTCCTAGTAAAGATGATAATTGCCTCGGTGGATTGCCCAGACTCGGCATGGTGGGATTGCCAACGATCAGAATCTCTTGCAAATTAACTTTTTGGACTTGCTGACGGATTTGGTGAGTCAGGTCGAGAACCTGAATCGCGGGAGCAATTTGCACTGTATATTTATCGATCAGAAATTTATCTTGAGAATCGATGAGTGCGGCAAATGGAACTAGAAAAAGTATTGATTGAGGCAAGAAAATTACTCTGGTATTAGCATCCTTCGGTAGCAATTCCTGAATCGGCTGGATCAGAATATGATGGAGTTGCTTCAGTTCTTTATATTTAGCGACTACATCTTTAGGATTTGTCTCAATGGAGCCAGCATCATTAAATAATCCTCTTATATCGGCGATCAGATCAATGATCGGCGTATCCACCAAATCAACGATGGGCGTATTTAGTTTAGTCAAATCAACTTCCCGAAAGGCGATCGCCCCTGATGGCTGGATTACCCAAATATATAGTTTGATATATTCGCCTTTGAGCTTTCCCTGTCCAATAAAACTGGGATTGGCAATCAGAGAATATTCCACCATTACCGCCTTCTGTTGTTGAGCAATCCGACGAATATCGGCAATATTGACCGACGGTAAATCTGTAACTTTGCGATCGCTTTTTAATTCTGATTTGGATACTGAACTGGAGTTAAGGCGGAGAGAGAGCAGTTCTGCAAAGGCACGGGCGCGTCCACGCTCCGCAATTTCTAAGGCTACTTCAGGCTTGCCTTGAGCCACCATAATCTGCTGAAGGAGATTAAACGCATGAAGTTGGGTATCAAAAATAGAAACCTTATCGTTATCACTTAAATTAGACCTCAAGGATTCTAATAGTTTCAGGCTAGCAAGAAATTTTTGTTCGGCTTCGGCATACTTTTGCGATCGCCACAATGTATATCCCCAATTGCTCAAAGTTTGTGCTTCCAGTTTGCGATCGCCAATTTGCTGAGCTAGTTGCCAACTTTTTTCTTGCAAAGCTAAAGCTTGATCATATTTTTCCAAAAATACAGAGGCTAATCCCAAACCACCGATTGCGGCTCCTTCAATTTGGGGATTTTTGATTTCCTTGGCAATTACTAAAGCGCGTTCATAATAGGCGATCGCTTCTTGGTAATTACCCTGAACGTGAGCGAAAGAACCAATATTATTGAGGGCATTCCCTTCAGCGATGCGAAAGCCAATTTTCTGAGCAATCGTCAAGCTTTGTTTGTAATAGGCGATCGCTTCTTGATATTCTTCTCTAGCTCCAGCGATTCCTCCTAAATTATTAAGTAAGAGAACTACACCTTCTTCATTACCAACGGATTTAGCAATTTCAAGACTTTGAAGATAGAAAGCATTAGCTTTACCATAGTTACCAAGATCATAGTGAATACTACCGAGACTAGCCAGAACCTGTCCTTCTCTTCGGCGATTACCTAAGTCATGCCAAATTGTGCGACTTTGATTCTGCGATTCTAGAGCCTTGTCATAGTTACCAATAATGCGATAGGTATTGCCCAGATTACCTAATGCAGATGCTTCGGTTGGGCGATCGTTGAGACTTTGTGCTAAAGCTAATAATTGCTGCGAGTAGGCGAGCGCTTGTTTGTATTCACCCAGCATTTTCGATGCTTGTGCTAGCCCTTCCAAAGCAGCCATCTCACCCTTGCGATTTTGTTGCTGTTGATAGAGTTGAAGGGCTTGCTGCCAAATTTCGATCGCCAGATCAAACTTTTGTAAGGCAAATTGCTGTACACCGTTTTGAATCAGTTCATCTGCTGATAATCGAGTTTCGGGAATGGGAATTGTCGGATTGTTACTTCCTCCTGATGCCAGAGCCGAAATTGGATTTATTAAGCCAATTTCTAATAAAATGACGATTAAAGCGGCGATCGCAAGGTCTTTCGTTTTCATAGGAGTAGGTTACTCCTTACATAGTGGCAGATTAGAACGATTAGAATTTTGGGCTGTGCGTGTTGGCAACGTAGGCAAAGATGCCGTGATCGTCAAAAGTGGTTTCTTTGTCCTTGTCGGTTCGCAGTCTTTCACTTGACTAGCATTTGCCTGTAAGTCAGCCGTTCGAGCAGCTTGAATTGCTGAAGAATTATTCACTGTTGTATTATTCGCAATCTGAGTTGTTGATGGATTATTCGCAGTCAAGGTTCCAGTTCCGCCGTTATTACTACCTAGATTCAAATTAGAACTAAAGGACTGGTCAGAAACTAACACAAAAACATTGGGGGGAATCGAAGAGACACCTTGAGAAATAGCACCATTTGTGCCACTTGTACCTGCGGCGATCGCCTGTGGATAAACTGAAAAGGTCGTGTCTTGGAGAATGGTGATAGAAATAATTGGGATGCCACTTCCTGCGATCGTGCGCGGAGCCGCATCCCCCGGTAAAGTAAGCTGAACACTACGGACAGGTATTGACGTAAATGTTCCAGCAGGATCGGTTGTAAAGGCTGCATAGGCAATCAAACTAGTAGGATTCTGTTGACCGTTGTTCACAAAACCTGTTGCATCGCCAACATTAACAAAATTAGCATTGAAAGATAAAGGATTAATCGCAGTAAATCTTTGAGCGGTAATTGTAATCTTGCCATCATTACTCGCATTGTTAGCAGTGCCAGCTTGAATGAAACCATCAAGCAGAATGGAACCATTATTGGCTCTTAGCTCTACATTAGAACCTATAGCGGAAATTGATTTAATGGAACCAGTGGAAATATTACCATTGGTACTGACGATAGAGACATTGCTTGCTTCGATTGCAGGAGTGAAAAAATTATTTCCCTGTGAAGCGATCGCAATGTTACCCGTAGCAGTTAGGCTAACTAACGGGTCACCACCATTATTGCCAAGCCTACCAGCAATGTTCATGTTTCCCGCCGTAAAACTAATCGCACCATTATTTGTGATAACACTCACTCCAGAAGCAACAGTCAAGGTATTTCCCGCCGTAACTGTCAGCCCCACACCATTATTATTGAAGAAAACACTGTTATTGAAGGTGATATTGTTCGATGCTACAAGCGTCACATTGGCAAGTGCATTTGCAATTGTGGCAGGATCGATCGTAAAAGTATTGGTAATATCGGCTCCATTAGATACATTTAGCAATGTTGCTCCACCTCCATTTGCCACAATAATGTCAAATGGATCGAGCAGCCAATTGCCTGCGTTACCATTAACAGCCGAAGCATCAACGGAAGCATTTTGGACGTTGAGATGATTTTTGCCAGAGGTTTCGACAAAGCCTCCATTACCGCCATTCATGCCACCACGCACGGAGATGTTGCCACTAAAACTAGTTTTGTCATTAGCCCAAGCAATCACCTTACCTCCATCTCCTGTTTGCAGGGCATCAGCTTGAATAGTAGAAGCATTGTCGATAAAAGTAATTTGGGCGTTGGGAACAATCCCTTTACCCAAATAATCACCACCAATCAATACAGTGCCACCACCGATCGCCCCTGAAGCATTGAGATTGCCTCCAACTAAGCCAACGCGATCGCCTAAAACATTAATCTCTCCACCTTTGCCAGTGGCGCTAGATACATTGATCGTTCCTGAAGCGATCGCTGTTCCTGCAACATTAGGAATGGAACTATTCGCCACTAGCACATTGCCTGAGTTATCCACATTTAAGCCTGTCATGCTCTTAAGGGTTGCGGAACCAGTCAGCAAAGTAGGCAAATCTGTAACCAAAATGGGCGATTGCGCTAATTCATTCTGAGAGGCAATGGGAAGTTCTAAACTCAGCAAACTTCCTTCAGGTGTAATTTTGACATACTTCCCATTCGGTACTGCGGCGATCGTCACTTTACCTGCGGGTGAAGAGATTGTGCCTGTATTGATGACAAGACCACCGACGAGAGTAATACTTTGACCTGTTGTTGTTGTCAAATTACCTGCATTAGCGATCGCTGCTACTGGTTGTTCACTCGAAGTAGAACTAGCAAAGCCAAAAGCTTGAGGAGTGCCTGTTAAATTGTTGACATCATTAATCCCTGTATGTACACCAAACCAGCCATTACCGACCTGAATTCCATTGGCAGTCGTTGCCGTAAAAGCCGCAGGAACATTCAAACTCGCATTTGCACCAAAAATAATACCAGCAGGATTTAACAAATAGAGATTAGAATTACCACCTGTAACCTGAATTAATCCATTAATTATCGATGGATTACCACCACTCACCCGCGCCAGAATATTCTGAATGCTGGGATTGGACATAAAGTTCGCAATCTGTCCTTGAGTCAAGCCGAACTGCTGAAAACTGTGAAATAGATTTGCACCTGCTTGTGTACCACCAGAAATATTGAATTGCTGGGGATTATCAGCAGAATTGCCAACGGTAGTACCAAGTTCGTTGCTGGCTGGAACAACCTGAGCCAGTGCTAGTCCCGCACGCAAAGACTGTGCGCAGAGCAGTCCGACAAGTGCTGAAACAAGGCTGAGAATGGCTTTGTTGGTAACAGTAACTCGACGCATATTCTCTCCTGGGGGATATGTAAAAAAGAGGGTTCCCACAATGATGATCGCCATTGAGAATTCTGTTTTAGAATCGTTGACTCAACTTGTGAATATTTGATCGCTTTTTAAAAACTGCTACTCGCGATTTTTGACTTCTAGTTTGATTACAGGGGATTCGTTTTGGGGTAAGAGTAGGATCGCGCGATCGCACTCATAACCCCTTCTCAAATTTGGGTCATAACTACGACTGAAGCCAGATTCATAAATACATTCTACCTTTTGCCATTCCCTTTCTAAACGAGTCAGGGTGTCAGCAGTTAAAGTTAGAGATGTTGTGGTTGTAGTTGTAGGTGTAACTACTACTGGCGCGGCTGGGGGCGCACAACTACTATTCAAACAAATTAAACCCAGAGTACTATCATTTAATTCGTGGTTTAGCCCGCTTTCCACAACATTGTATTGAGCTAAAGTCAAATTCTGCCCCGCCACATTATTAAATTGAGCCGCCGAAGCATCAATGCGTTGATTGTCCAGCGCATTATTGCTTAGGGCAATAAATCTACTGGTTTGTCCTGAGAAAGACGTATTGTTGATGGTTAATCCTGTTAAAGCACTACCAGAATCTTGTATAGATATACCAATATTGCCCCCAGTAATCGTATTATTGCTACCAATTGTCGCCGTAGCACCATTTGCCATCACTGTACCGCCAATCACTTGCAATCCTACTGAATTATTACTCAGCGTAGAATTTTGGATGTTGAGGGTGAGTTGACGATTGGCTAAGGTGGAATTATATTGCGTTTGAACGCCTGCTCTAGTAGAATTCTGCACGGTTACACCATTAACATTTAAAGTGCTTCGACCAGTTCCTGCATCGCCAAAGTTAGGGTCAAGATTATAGAGGGAAATCCCATACTGATTATTACTCAGCGTGCCGCCAGTAATTTGGGCTGTTCCAGATGTGGTAATTTTCCAAGCTTGAATTCCCGATCTCGAATTACTGATATTATTATTGTTAACATTAACTGAAGTAGTCCCAGTTACCGAACTAAGCATGATCCCCGTATTCGCATTAGGCGAAGTACCTGCGTTGGTCTTGATTGCATTTACAAACGTATCACCTGGAACTGACCAAGAAGTATAATCAGAAGCAGAAAGATTATTATTCGCAATCGTGTAGGTAGCGTTATTAGCAGTGACGGGGTTATGCCAAATACCAAAGAAATAGGATTCAATGGTGTTATTGCTAATATTCGTCCGCGTGCCAAGGGTAGTTGAACTCTGAGGTTGTATTTGCACCCCAATTAAGGCACGAGTAATGTAGTTATTGGTAACATCGGCATAGGCGTTCCTTAATAGGTACACTCCGCGTCCGCCGTCAGGAGTATTGCCTGCTGACATATTATCAAAACGATTATTAGTAATTACATTGCCATCCATTGTCGTAGCAGCGGACGAAAACAGCAGCACCCCAGAACGATTGGTATTAGCAATGATATTGTTTTTAACGGTCAAGTTTTGAATAGGGGTGTAGCTTGTCCCATCTGTTCCATTGGCTATCCCTCTAGCCGCATTTACATCTATTCCATTTAAACTACGTCCGCCAGCTAAAGCAGTATTATCCCCATCAAGTTTAAAACCGTCAATTGTGACATTATTTGCCCTGACCGTAATAATATTGCCATCGGTAATACTATTTGCGGCTGGCACAATGATTGCTTCTGCCCCGCGACTGGTGGCGCTAGAATTACCAGCAGAAACTCCCGCAAAGGGACCATTTAAAGTGACATTACTGATAGTATTAGGAATTATTAAATTTTCTTGATAGGTTCCCGCTGCCACATTTACAGTAGTGCCGCCGTTAACTGTGCCAATAGTATCAATGGCATTTTGAATTGTATTCGCAGGCGGCGCAGCATTAGTATTCACAGAGTTTAGATTGAGAACTAGATTGCTACCTGCTCCCGTTAAACTAATAGTTGAGCCACCAGAACGACTAATATAGCGTCCAGTCAGAGTTAGGGTGCGTCCAGCAGTAGCAGAACTAACGCTAGAATTTAAAAAGATATCGCCATTACCACCAGCCCCCCCAGAAGTCGTAATGGAGACATTGCCAGTTGTTAAATTTGTGAGGATTGTAGCGACTGTTAGAACTGCTGGACTAGCAGTGGTATTGAAATTTGGCGCACCAGCAATGTTAGAGTCAGCAGTAGTATTGATTGTCAGGTCGCTAGGATCGAGGAGCCAAGTACCATCTTGACCATTGGGAGCTAACGTATTGATTTGGCTACCATTAACATCTAAGTTGATCTTTCCAGAAGTTTCTACAAAGCCGCCATCACCACTTTGGGTTCCCCCTCTAGCAAAAATATTGCCGTAGAAACGAGTAGTATTATCTGCCCACAAAATTACTTTACCGCCATTGCCATTAGTTAAGGCCTCGGCTTGTATAACGGTATCTTGACTGCCAAAGGTAAACTCGGCATTGGGTACGCTACCTTTGCCTTGATAGTCGCCCCCCACCAGCACCGTACCGCCCCCGATCGCCCCTGAAGCATTGAGGTTTGCCGAAATTAGACCAACGCGATCGCCTAAAACATTAATCTCACCGCCTTTACCAGTGGCGCTAGACACATTGATCGTTCCTGAAGCGATCGCTGTTCCTGCAACATTAGGAATGGAACTATTCGCCACTAGTACATTTCCTGAGCTATCCACATTTAAGCCTGTCATATTTTGAAGGGATGCGGAACCAGTCAGCAAAGTAGGCAAATCTGTAACCAAAATCGGCGACTGCGCTAATTCATTCTGGGAGGCTATGGGAAGTTCTAAACTTAAGAGACTTCCTTCAGGCGTAATTTTGACATACTTCCCATTTGGTACGGCGGCGATTGTCACTTTGCCTGCGGGTGTAGCGATCGTGCCTGTATTGATGACAAGACCACCGACGAGAGTAATACTTTGACCTGTTGTTGTTGTCAAATTACCTGCATTAGCGATCGCTGCTACTGGTTGCTCACTCGAAGTAGAACTAGCAAAGCCAAAAGCTTGAGGAGTACCTGTTAAATTGTTGACATCATTAATCCCTGTATGCACACCAAACCAGCCATTACCCACCTGAATTCCATTGGCAGTCGTTGCCGTAAAAGCCGCAGGAACATTCAAACTCGCATTTGCACCAAAAATAATTCCCGCAGGGTTTAACAAATAGAGATTAGAATTACCTCCTGTAACCTGAATTAATCCATTGATTATCGATGGATTACCACCACTCACCCGCGCCAGAATATTCTGAATGTTGGGATTGGACATAAAATTGGCAATCTGTCCCTGAGTTAAGCCAAATTGCTGAAAACTATGAAATAGATTCGCACCTGCTTGCATCCCACCCGAAATATTGAATTGCTGAGCATTAGTCACGTCAGGGGCTACTTGAGTTCCCAAATTGCCCACGCCTTGAGTTGGCACAATGGACTGAGCCAATGCTGAACTTCCCATAACAAAGGGTTGTATCAGTAGTAGTGCGATCGCTGTTTGTCTAATTTGTGTGAAATGACTCTTGACAACTACAGACATTGAGTTTCTCCTGTATTACAAGTTAGAGAAAATATTAACTGATTGTAATTTGTTTGTAATTATTTAAAACTAGAAAATATTTGAGCTAAGTTGTCTCAAGCTTAATCTTCACAAATATTCTGACATCAATAGACATACTTAGTTTTAGCATAGTATATACCAGTTAATTAAGTAGGCTTAATTAACTGTAAAACTCTAAGCCATGTAGCACACGCTGGGCATATACTACAGGGCTTAAATTTGTTTTTTGATTTTGCCGAGATAGTTATACTTTATGTAGTGTTATAGAACAATTTACTTAAGCCATTTGTCTGCTATTCACTAGCTCAAGAAACGCTATGTTAAATATAAAATAAAAATTTATGCTCTAAATTTAAAATCTCAAGTTATTCTATATTGCACTGTCGCTAATCGAAGTTGATATTAGGATCATGCACTTATTCAAGCTAATTAGTATTTACAGATCATCTTTCCTTGTTTTTGCCTATATTCTCGTTGGCTCAGCAAAAATAGCGACAGCAGAAACTATTAATCCAAGTAATCCCCTAACTACGCCATCATCCGTAGTTTTATCGCCAATCGCTCAAGCGATCGCAATTAAAAAAGTTGAGATCATTGGTAGCACTATACTAAGTAAATCCGAACTAGAAACTATCTCTAAAACCCTTGAAGGGAAACAGGTAACTACGGAGCAGATTCAAGCAGCAGCCCAAGCCATCACGCAAATCTATGCCGATCGCGGCTACATCACTTCTCAAGCAGTAGTCGATCCTCAAAAAATCGTTGATGGCATAGTGACCATTCAAGTAATTGAAGGTCGGGTTGAAAAAATTGAAATTCAGGGCTTAAACATCACCAATCCTGATTATGTGCGATCGCGAATAGAGTTAGGTACTAGCACTCCTCTCAATGCCAACAAACTCGAAGATCAGTTGCGATTATTACGCGCAGATCCCATCTTTAGCAATGTTGAAGCTAGTTTAAAGTCAGGCAATCAGCCCGATAGCAGTATTGTCGTCGTTAAAGTTGAAGAAGCAAAGCAGTTTGGAGGATTTGCAAGTATCGACAACTTTTCTCCTCCCGCAGTCGGTTCCGAGCGCTATGGTGGCGGACTATTTTTTCGGAATCTGTCGGGTAATGGTGACACTCTCTCTGCTTCCTATTATGGAACGACTACAGGTGGATCAAATCAATACGATTTATCCTATAGTATTCCCCTTAATCCGATGAATGGAACTTTATCGCTGCGATATTCTCCAAGCAACTATCGAATTACGCAAGCTCCCTTTGATGTGCTGAATATTCGTGGCAATAGTAATTTGTTTGATTTGAATTTCCGACAGCCATTAGTTAGAACCAGTGTAGAAGAATTTGCTATCTCCCTCGGCTATAGCTATCAAAAAGGACAGACCTTTACCTTTAATGATCTTGCCACTCCCTTTGGAATCGGACCAGAAACAGATGGCACAACTCGCACCAGTGTGATCAAATTTGGACAGGACTATACATTACGGGATTCCTTTGGAGCTTGGTCTTTGCGATCGCAGTTTAATCTAGGTACAGGTTTATTTGGTTCCACGAACGTGACTACCCCTAGTGGCTCATTTCTAAGCTGGTTAGGACAAGTTCAGCGCGTTCAAGCATTAGGTACGGATTCACTCCTGATCGGCTCTTTCGATCTCCAATTATCGGCTGATCCTCTGTTAGCTTCACAGCAATTTACGATCGGTGGTGGGCAATCTTTGCGAGGCTTTCGTCAAAATGCGCGGACTGGTGATAATGGTATCCGCTTCTCTTTAGAAAATCGATTTGTAGTGCTTCGCAATGACCAAAATGCAGCGCTATTGCAAGTTATCCCTTTTCTAGATACTGGTACAATTTGGAACCATCCTAATAATCCTAACCCTTTACCCAATCAGAACTTTTTAGCAGGTGGCGGAGTTGGACTTCTATTTACGCCCTTTAGTCAGCTAAATTTGCGTTTAGATTACGCCTTGCCCTTTGTTAACCTCAGCGATCGCGGTTCTAATCTACAAGAATCTGCCGTTTATTTTAGTTTAGGCTATCAATTCTAGACCAAGGAGATTGACTGTTAGGGATGCACAGTAAAATTCTTGGCACGGCGGCGTAGCCACGCTAAAAAAATTGCTTCTTTAGCAATATTGCTTTCCCATAGGGGATAGCTTCTTGGTAAACTGGCAAAATATCCGCCCACTATTGCATGACCCATGACTTGTCCAGTTCCTAAAGATCAACAGCCATTAAATGAATATATTGAGCTTAAGGAAGCTTTCTTTTACCGTTGGGCAAAACTGGCGCGATCGCAATACTTAAAAGTTTTATTTCTGATGTGGCTGGGTTTTACGGTCATTTTTTCACCAGTTGCCATGAGCATCGCATCACCTAGTCGTCATTTGTGGCAATTTATCTGCGTGGCAAGCATCGGCGGCATGGTAGGGCTAATTTTGCCAGTATTGCTATTACTCTCAGGATGGAGTCATGTGAAGCAACGCCTTGATAGCGCTAAGATTTTTTATGAAGAGTCGGGGTGGTATGACGGACAAACATGGGAAAAGCCAGAAGCAGATTTGACAAAGGATCGCTTGCTGGTTGCCTATGAAATTAAGCCTATTTTAAATAGATTACAAATAACACTATTGACAATCATTGGGGTTCTTGTACTTAGCTTTGGCACTTTAAAGATTTTCGGCTCTGCAATTTAATCAAAAGTTGGTTAGTACAAACATAAACCCAAGAAGCGAGTGGCGGCGCTCCGCGCCGCCACTCGCTTCTTGGGTTTTGTCCTAAGCAAAACTTTTTTGCTATAAAACTAAAAATGGCGTAGCCATTTTTAGTTTTGGTATTACCATGCAGGATGCGAAAAAATTGCCTGCATGGTTTTATTGCCACGCAATTGATTAGAGAGCGGTAAATGCCCTCTTGGTGCATCAAGGCTCCAAATAAACTCATTGGGATAACGAGTAAAGGAACCATCTTTTTTCCAGCCTATCTTTAACCAAAACTTTTCCCAACCTTTGCCCAAACTTAGCCAGATTTTACGCTGTACCGAGAAGCCAAACTTGCCTTCGGAATATACTAGCCATAGTTGATTAATTGTCTGTAAATCACTTACAGGGATTAACTTTGCTTCTGTGAAATATAGCCAACCTCTTGCGAAGGCATCAGCACTCGCCGCTTCGCATAGTTTTTTGCTAGTAATTCGATCCGCTTCTTCAAAGTCTTGTTTTGCTAGCAAAATTTGAATTGGTTGATAGTCGATCGCCTTTTCCGACTTTAAGGTAACGACACCATGAGGATAATGGGTTTGGGCTAATTCCATCGCTCTTGGCAAATCACTTTGTAATAAGACTTGATGGATTTTGCCATCAATCCAAGTCACTTCAGTATTTGTAGCTTTACGAGTTTGAATAAATTCATCCAATATTTGTAAGCCTTCTTCGCCAAATTTGACTATTTCAGCGATCGCAGGTAATTGATTTGCCTCTTTACCTGAAAATAATTTATCTTTTAACGCGGTCAGTTGTGTATCCATCAGATCTTAAAAAATCGCAAAAATCGCACCACTTTGAATTTACACCTTTAATACCAAAACTAAAACCCAAGAAGCGATTTGCGGCGCAAAGCGCCGCAAATCATCTTCTGGTTTTATGTCCTCAGCAAAACTTGCACAGAACTTAAAAAGCAGCACCCATTGGGTGCTGCTTTTTAAAATTTTAGCTAATTAGTCGATGTAACCCATAAGTCCTGCATTGTCGATCGCATTAGACGCAACAGGTCTTGTCCCACCCATTTGCGAGTAAGTGTCATTGATTACTAAGCCTGCGGAGCCGACAGGACGCTCACCAGCGATATAAAACTTATCAACAATCACAAAGCCATCTTCGACCACAGGACGCTCGCCTGAGGAGAAAAATGTACTTGTGACATGGACACCAC
Organism: uncultured cyanobacterium; assembly: GCA_963703315.1. Classification (GTDB taxonomy): domain Bacteria; phylum Cyanobacteriota; class Cyanobacteriia; order Pseudanabaenales; family Pseudanabaenaceae; genus Pseudanabaena. Next base: position 2,700,742 of record OY969811.1, read on the forward strand.
CACTGGTGATCGGACGGATTGCACCCATTGAGTTGTAAGAACTACTAATTACTAACTTGCTAGCCTCAACAGGACGTTCACCCGAACTGTTGAAATATTCAACGGCACGGAAGCCACCATCAACAATGGGGCGATCGCCATAATGCTTAATAGTTTCAGTCACAATTAATGATCCTTTTTGAGCGATTGAGGCGGCGACAGGCTTAGAGTCTTCTTTGACTGCTAAAGCTGCGATATCGACAGTACCAGTCGCTTGATTTTTGGTAGCAGTGGACTCAGTTTCAGACTTAGCCTTGGTAGGACGATTTTTGTCTGTATTTTCAGTTTTGGGGCTATCTGCCTTAGCTTCGGGGCTGTTACTCATACTGGTTTAATCCTCAAATTTATTCCTAAAAAAATCTTGATTACTTGTAATTGCTCTTAATTTTTTCGCGATCGCTAAAAAACTTTTAAAGTTATAACCTTTCAAGTTAATTCTACAGAAAAAGTCAATGTTATTAATCTTTTGACAAATTGCTTATTGATTGACCCAGAAAACAGTCAAGCCCCACCAAATTAACCAAAACCCTTTTACAAGCAAGATTCTCCAACTGTTGGATCTTATTTCATAGGACATTGTGATAAGACTCATCAGATATCGCAATATTAAGTCAAAACCCAGTAGAGAGTGGCGGCGCATAGCGCCGCCACTCTCTACTGGGTTTGTCTACGACACATTGTGTCGTGATTTTATCCCACTGCTGGCATGACTCTAGGTAGCTCTAGACGTTGCTGGGCAGATGGACGGCGGGTACGACCTGACAAACGGAAACTGAGGCTTTGCAATTCGATGTGCAACTGACGGTTTTCCTTTTGCAGCGCTTCAATTTTTTGTTTGATGGGGACAATGCGCTCAGCAAACTTAGCGCGATAAATATTTGGCAATTCCTGTACGACCTGTTCTAACATCCGATTGCGATCGCTCATTTCTTGAATGGTTTGACGAAGTTCAACGGCTTCGCGATCGCGATCTTGGATTTGGGCTTGGGTTGCCATCAATTGATTTTCGACCATTGCCAGCTTTTGTTCCAAAAAGCGCATTTCTTCTGAATGCTGCTCATGCACTTCAGGATTGGGCAGAAAAGCGGTATTCCCCTTTACCAAGCGAAAAAGCTCTTCGGAAAGCTGCTGTACGAGTAGATCTTTTTGCTCTAGCTCGACCTTAAGTAAATTAATTTCCTGCTGAAGATTTACTGCTGTATTCTCGGAGGGATTTGCTAGGGTATTTACTGTGGCATTCATAGCTGCGATTCTTTGGGGGATTTAGGCTAAGATTTATAGCACACAAGTACTGAATTGGCAATTTTTTGAAACATCTTTGAAGCAGCATACTCAGAATCGCGCCTAAACCCTAACATGATCAACACCCAAGAATCGCCAATTAACCATTATTTGCCTATAACTCCTTTTCAAGGAAACCTCGAAGATCATATATTGCTAGCTGCTACTCAGTCGGCACTTCAGTTACAAACCTATTTACTCAAAAACTCAATTTCCTACGCTCAATCCGTAAGTGGAAATCTCATTCTCAAAACCACGCTCAAAAACACATTGGAAACCCTCACCAAATCTACGGAAGCGGATGAAGGCAGTATTTTTTTGATAGATGAAGACGGGGTGATCATGGAGAGCATTTTGGCGCGAGGTCCCGTCACTCGGGATCTCAAGGATTCGGTAATTTCTAAGGTATTAGATGATGGCTTAGCGGGTTGGGCATTGCGACATCGACAAATTGGGCTTATCTATGATGCAGTTCTGGACGATCGCTGGGTACAGTTACCCGATCAACCATACATAGCGCGTTCGGCTCTGGCAGTTCCTTTAATCTATGGGATTGAGGCGATCGGCATTATTACGCTGACCCATGCTCAGCCAAATCATTTTGATGAGGCGATCGCGATGATGATGCAATATGCGATGGAGGGAATTACGGCGATTATTCTAAATGCTAGATTACATTCAGAATATCGACCTTTAGGGCTATAGTTTGATGAACAAGGGGCTTAAACCCCTTGCCCGTGCTAATTTTCAGGTGGCAAAGAAATAGGACTGAGTTTGAGATTTGGGTGATCGGACTTAATTTGTTCTAGATTCCATTGGTTTTTAAACAGCAACACAGGACGTTCCCAACGATCTTTGACGACAAAGGTGTTGAATAAACGACCAACTTTTTCCAGCGCTTCCCAGCCATCCACCACCCACTGAGCCACAGAATAGGGTAGTAGTTCCAAATAGGTTTCTACACCGTACTCTTGAGCTAAGCGAAACTGAACTACCTCAAACTGAAGCTGTCCAACTGCCGCCAGTACAGGGTCACGCTTACTTTCATCAGTGGAATTGAGAATTTGCACGGCTCCTTCCTCTTGGAGTTCCGAAACGCCTTTATTGAAACTCTTGTACTTAGTCGGATCGGTATTGCGGAGGTAGGCAAATAGCTCAGGAGAAAATGATGGAATGCTGGGAAAGCGCAGTTTGGAGCCAACACAGACCGTATCGCCAATCACAAAGCTTCCCGGATTATTTAAGCCCACTACATCGCCAGCGTAGGCAGTCTCTACAGTCTCGCGATCCTGAGCAAATAATTTTTGCGGACGAGATAGGCGCATTGTTTTGCCAGTTCGCGCATGGGTGACCACCATATCCTTCTCAAACTTGCCCGAACAAACTCGCAGAAAGGCGATGCGATCGCGATGTTTGGGGTCCATATTCGCTTGCAACTTAAAGACAAAACCTGAAAATTCGGGGCTTGTGGGCAAGACTTCACCGCGATCGCTATTATGGGGAGTTGGCTTGAGGGCATATTCTAAAAATGCTTCCAGAAATAGCTCTACCCCAAAATTATTCATGGCACTGCCAAAAAATACGGGTGTGACTTTGCCGTGATGAATTGCTGCTAAGTCCAGTTCGCCGCCAAGCCCATCAAGGAGTTCTAAATCTTCTAATAATTGCGCGTACAAATTAGGATCGAGCAATGACTCAATTTCAGGATCATCAAGAGCAACCACAGTTTCATTGGCTTTTTTGCTACCGTGAGAAGTTCTCGTAAATAAATGAATGACTTGCTGGCGGCGATCGTAGACACCTTGAAACTGATCACCCGTACCGATCGGCCAATTCACGACATAGGTGGTTAAGCCAAGTTCCTGCTCGATTTCGTCAATCAGTTCTAGGGGTGTCATACTAGGGCGATCGAGCTTATTGATAAAGGTAAAAATCGGCAGCGATCGCATTCGACAAACTTCAAACAATTTACGGGTTTGCGTTTCTAGTCCTTTAGCCGCATCAATTAGCATCACTGCATTATCCGCCGCCGCTAAAGTACGATAGGTATCTTCACTAAAATCTTGGTGTCCTGGGGTATCAAGTAAATTTAGTAAGTGCTTTTGATATTCAAACTGCATCACTGTGGAGGTAATGGAAATACCACGCTGTTGTTCCATTTCCATCCAGTCAGAAGTGGCACTCCGTTGCGATCGCTTTGCCTTAACTGCTCCTGCTTCTTGAATTGCACCTCCATATAGCAATAATTTTTCCGTAAGTGTGGTTTTACCTGCGTCAGGGTGAGAAATAATCGCAAAATTACGGCGGCGATCGACTTCTATCCCTAATTCGGCAGCAATTGGGTCAATTTGCATAAATTTCTAATTTTAGACTGTTATTGATAAACTGTAACGATGAAACCTTCTCCAACTTCTTCTATTTCTTCCTTAAACTTCTCCATTGATCAGTTACCTGGATTAAGTGCCGAGGATTGTGCCAAGCTCAAAGATCATGGTATCACCACGACTATATCTTTGCTAAAAAAGGCAGGTCGGAGCCGATCGCAAAAAGAAGCTCTAGCCATTGCTCTGGGGGTCAGATTTCAACTATTAACAAAATGGTTAGCTTTTGCGGACTTAGCGCGTATTCCCTCGGTGGGTTGTCAACATTGCGGCGCGATCGTGCATAGTGGTATTGTGTCTATAGAACCCATTTGATATCTTAAGAAGTAGCGGCAAGACGCTTAAGCATAAGCCTGATAAAGCATAACTTGAGTCTAGCATTGGCATTGACCAGAGTTCTGTCAAAGTTTTTAACAAGGCTTTTACATCTCTCCACCCAAGCATTGCTTCTTTCCACAATCCAACGCATAGGAATAACAACGAAACCAGATATTCCTTGAGATTTCTTTTCATGCTTAGACATTTTCGGTGCAACCTTAAACCTAATCTTGGTCATAATCTGAGAGTAAATCTTTTCTAATTCTTTAGTTAAATATTCAGGATTGTAGCCGTGATCTACCATGACTGTGATCTTAGGAATGTTGACGGGTTTGGCTTTGAAGTAATCTATGTTTGCCTCAAACATCTCAATCAAGCCCATGTCATCAGACACACTAGCTTTGGTGCAATGAGTAAAGAAAGGAAAACCAAGCGAATCAATACCCAAATGTCGTTTGATGCCGTTAGTAGCTTTGTAGAAGCAGAAACCTTTGGAATCAACACTTGCATTACAAGTATTTTTTGTAGCTTGTGAATCAACAATAATTAAGGTTGTCCACTTAGGCTTTTTTTTTACTTGTTCTCTTGTCTGCGCGTGTAATTGTTCGCTAATTGTATCTAGGACTCTTGCTTCGCGCCATTGCTTGTAGTACCAATACACTGTGGAGTAAGGCGGTAGATCTTTGGGTAAGTCTGCCCAATTGCATCCATTCTTCAGTTGGTAGAATATTCCATTGAGTATTTCGCGTTTTGTCCATTCTGGTGGTCTTGTCTTCTTTTTCTTTGGTAATAGAGGTTCTATGATCTCCCACTCTTTATCGCTTAAGTCTGTTGTATATCCCATCTTTTAGCCGTTTTTACTTTATTATAAGATATCAAATGGGTTCTATAGAGCAGCTTGCCCAAACTCCCCTTGATAAGCTCCATCAACAAATTATGCGGTTACAAGTTCAAAACTTTCAAAGAGCTGATTTGTGTCCCAATATTGCCGAAATGTCAATCTGGATTAAGCAAGCTAAACAATTGACATCTGCTAAAGTACGCAAAAATTCGGATTAGTGAAGATAGATAGTTAGCTAGTAGCTGAACGTCACAGACTTTATGAATTTTGAGTAGGTTCGGGGTTGATCCTCAACGGGATTGTGATTAGGGGTGTAAGAGCAATTCATGTAAAATAAAATAAGATAAAACCAAAAATATTTTGATATCGTTATTTGAGATATGAATGCTATAAGAGAGCTTATTTTAGGTAAGTTATGAACTACCGAAATCACATCACGATTGAACCTAATAAGCGCAGTGGTAAACCATGTGTACGTGGTTTGCGAATTACGGTTTATGAAGTGCTTGATTATCTAGCTTCTGATATGACGGAAGCAGAAATACTCGAAGACTTTCCCGATCTGACGCAGGAAGATTTGAAGGCGTGTATTGCTTATGCGGCTGACCGAGAGCGTCGGTTTATGACAGTGCCAATATCCGCATGAATTTACTTTTTGATGAAAATCTGTCTCCCCAGTTGCCGATCCGTTTGAATGACATTTTCCCAAATTCGTTACACGTTCGAGATGTGGGGATGAAATCAACTATCGATCCCATAGTTTGGGATTATGCCAAGTCCAATGATTTGATGATTGTCTCGAAAGATTCTGATATGCACGACCTCAGCTTAGTATTCGGGAATCCCCCAAAGGTTATTTGGATTCGGCTTGGTAACTGTTCGACTTCACAAGTGGAAAGCCTTCTAAGAAAAGATTTTGAGGCGATCGCCTTATTTTATCAAGATAAGTATTTATCTCTGCTTTCCTTAGGATGAAATAGTGCAATCTGACAATGAGTAAGTCCTAAGTCCTATGTCACAGTTTTATTTAGATTTAATTCGGAATTTGCAAGGTCAGTTAAAAATATTGCAAGAGGCGATCTCCCTCCAGTTAGAACCTGCACCTGAAATTGTCAAAGACTGGCAGCGATCGCATAGTGCCATCCAAACTTTTTTCCAAACTAATATTGTGAATACTCAGCTAGAAGTCACACCTCACAATTTGTCTTTACAGGTAGAAATCGACAAACAGCTAAAAATGCTTCGTGTAGATTTGACCATGTTGCAAACTTCACGCAATCCTACGACATGGCAAAAGCGACATCAGCAGGCTGGCGATCGCTTGCGGTTATTACAAAAATATTGCCAAATGCACGCTAATTAGCCACTTAATTAGACACAGACCCAGCCAAGAATTGCGCCGCAATTCTTGGCTGGGTTTTCTGATCATTGGTCAAATTTGGGCGCGAAACGTTTTGCTGTAAACTTATACAATAATTGATAGATATTAGTATAAACATAGTAAAAACTCTATAGTAAAATCAATGATCCTAGAAACAGCTTGGTTACTTCCTTGCTATGGTTTGCTGGGTGCAGGGCTGACACTTCCTTGGTCATTAAGGATAGTGCGTCGTACTGGCCCGCGCCCTGCGGTTTACCTAAATATATTAATGACAGTGCTTACCCTAGTGCATAGTTGCTGGCTACTAACCTCAATTTGGGGTCAACCGACTCAACAGTTTGAGTTTGTTTGGTTTCAAGCTCTTGATTTAAATATTGCTTGTTCTTTAGAAATTTCTACGATTAGCGCTGGTGCATCGGTAATGATCGCCACCATGAGCTTAATCTCGCAGGTCTATGGATTAGGCTCTCTAGAAACTGACTGGGCGATCGCCAGATTTTGCGCGTTGATTGGCTTTTTTGAAGCAGCGATTACAGGAATAGCTTTTAGTGACTCGTTATTTTTTAGCTATGCCTTGCTGGAAATGCTTACCTTGTCTACTTATTTATTAGTAGGCTTCTGGTATGCCCAGCCTTTAGTAGTGACCGCCGCTAGAGATGCCTTTTGGACAAAGCGAGTTGGTGACTTATTTTTATTAATGGGTGTGGTCACACTCGCTAATCTCACTAATAGCCTCAATTTTTCTGATTTAAAGGAATGGGCTGCGGCTCCAGAAACGATCGCCTATTTTGCGGATCATCAACAATTTGGCACTTTACTAGGCTTAGCTCTCATCGCAGGTCCTCTAGGTAAATGCGCTCAGTTTCCATTGCACCTATGGCTTGATGAAGCGATGGAAGGACCTAACCCCGCATCGATTTTACGAAATTCGGTGGTTGTGGGAGCAGGAGCTTATGTGTTGATTAAGTTTCAGCCAATTTTATCGTTGTTCCCAGTTGCCTCGGAAGCTTCAGTGATCATTGGTGCGATTACAGCGATCGGGACTTCTTTGGTGGCGATCGCCCAGATCGACATGAAACGTGCCTTGGCTCACTCTACCAGTGCTTATCTTGGTTTGGTGTTCATCGCTGTGGGGATGCAACAAACAGACCTTGCACTAGGTTTGCTCTTTAGTCATGGTATCAGTAAATCTCTGTTATTCCTCAGTTCTGGTGCAGTGATGATGACCACGATGACTCAAGATCTCACAGAAATGGGTGGATTGAGAACCAGAATGCCCGCAACTCTAGTTGGTTTCATTGTCGGCTCCCTCGGTCTAGTGGCTTTGTTTCCCTTTGGTGGATTTTGGACACTTTTACGATGGGAAGAAACTTTTTGGGATAGCAACTCTTGGCTAGTAATCATTGCTTTATCAGTTAACTGCATTACTACCTTCGGACTCACCCGAATGTTTGGGATGGTTTTCTTGGGACAAATTCAACCCAAAACCCGTCGCGCTCCTGAAGTAGCTTGGCAAGTAGCAACTCCCCTAATCGCTCTGACGATCATTACTTTGCTCGTTCCCATTTTGTTGCCATCATGGGGATTTGTGAATATTGACTTAAATACAGTTGATATTGCGGGTAGTGTGGCGCTAATTACATCAGGTTTACTAGGATTTGGTTTAGGTGCATATATCTATATGAAACCCTATGAAACAGGTAGCTCAGTACCATTGCCTCCAAGATTTCTGCGTGGCTCATGGAAAGCTATCTACGATTTACTTGCCTACGACCTATATGTACAAGCAATTTATAAATATACCGTAGTCTTAATCGTCGGTGGTGGCTCCAAGCTTCTATCTTGGGTCGATCGCTACTTGGTTGATGGTTCTGTTAACTTTGTGGGATTTGCTTCCATTTTTAGCGGAGAAAGCCTGAAATACACAGTAACAGGTCGATTACAGCAATACGTTTTAACAATCTTAATTGGTTTAATTCTGATCGGCTTTGCCGCTTTTTATAGATTGAACTAAATGTCATCATCTTTTCCTTTTCCTTCCTAAATATGCTAAGTACATTAGTCTGGTTCCCGATCGCTGGTGCGCTGGTTATCGTTTTATTAGGAGGAGTACTTGACTCCAAACAGTTACGCAATATCTCTTTAGCAATAGCGATCGCCACCTTTGGCTGGTCATTATTTCTCATCACCAAATTTGATCTCCATCTTGCCACGATTCAATTCAGTGAATCACTAAGTTGGTTAGATCAAATTGGACTGAGTTATCGATTGGGTATCGATGGTCTGTCATTCCCCTTGGTTTTGCTAAATGGATTACTCCTCAGCATCGCTATTTACATCAGTAATGACATTCCACGCCCGAAGTTGTATTTTCCATTGCTTTTACTACTTGGCGGTGGTGTGAATGGAGCCTTTCTCGCTCAAAACTTGCTACTATTCTTCTTGTTTTTTGAAGTTGAACTAATTCCCCTTTATCTCTTAATTGCGATTTGGGGTGGTGAAAGGCGTGGCTATGCGGCAACTAAGTTTCTGATTTATACCGCTATTTCAGGGGTGTTGATTTTAGCCGCCTTTTTTGGAATGGCAGCCTTTGGCAGTGGCGATAACACTGGTTTTACCTTTAACTATCAAGACTTAAATCTGGCAAATGTATCCAAATCCACCCAAGGAATTTTACTAGTTCTACTTCTATTAGGTTTTGGCATCAAAATTCCGATCGTGCCATTACATACATGGTTGCCCGATGCTCACGTTGAAGCTTCAACCCCTGTTTCGACCCTACTCGCAGGTGTTCTGCTCAAGCTCGGAACTTATGGACTATTGCGCTTTGGCTTGGGGTTACTACCCGATGCATGGCAAGCGATCGCCCCTTTCCTTGCAGGTTGGGCAGTGGTCAGCGTCATCTATGGCTGCTTGACTGCGATCACCCAAACTGACATGAAAAAAATGGTTGCCTATAGCTCTGTCGGTCACATGGGTTATATTCTCTTAGCCCTAGCTGCTGCGACACCCCTTTCCCTATTGGGTGCAACCTTTCAAATGGTTAGTCATGGTCTGATTTCAGCCTTATTATTCATTTTGGTTGGCATTGTTTACAAAAAAACAGGAACCCGCAATCTCAATGCGCTCAATGGTTTGCTCAATCCTGAACGAGGCTTACCGATTACAGGTTCGATGATGATTTTGGCAGCAATGGCAAGTGCTGGGACTCCCGGCATGGTGGGCTTTATTGCGGAGTTTGTGATCTTTCGTAGCAGTTTTGCAGTTTTCCCAATCCAGACACTGCTTTGTATGATTGGCACTGGCTTGACTGCGGTGTATTTCCTGATCATGATCGATCGCGTATTCTTTGGTCGCCTATCTGTAGAGAAAGCTGGTAGCCCAGAACCAATTCAGACTTTTCCTTTTGCCAAATGGCAAGAAAAATCTCCTGCGATCATTCTGGCGCTGATTATCATTTTCTTTGGTTTGCTACCTAACTTTGCGACCAAGATGATGGAGAGATCTGTACAGGCGCTCGCCCCAAATCGCACTTACATCAGTCAAATAATTAATTGACACAAAAAAAGGAGGATGGGCTTTGCCCATCCTCCTTTTTTTGTGTCGATTAAGCTGCTTTGTTAGCGGCATCTACTTCAGCAAAAGATTTGTAACACTTCTCAGCATCGTAAATATGGCAGCGATCGCCGATATCCTTCATCAATTCCCAAGAGAACTTAGTTTTGTACATATACTGCCCCCAATTCTCATCAAGAGACTTATGCGCTAAACGTAAATTATAGGAAGGAATACCCGTAGAAACGTGATGAGGAACATGGACATTAATATCGTGACACAGCCATTCTATCCAAGCAGGATAGTCGCAATGTACGGTTCCAGTTAGCTGATCGGTCGCTGCGTGCCATTTGTCCTGATCTTTAAATTGAATATCAGGCATTGTGTGGTGAACGATCGTGAAGGTACTCATCCAGAAATGATAGACCAACCAAGGCATCAGGAAGAAATTAACAAATCCTAAGAAACCTGTGGTGTAAATCAAAGCTGGTAAAGCGATCGCCGCGAAAACAATCACTAAGCGATAGGAAAACTTAACTTGCTCTTGCTGACGCTCAGGATAGAGACTGGCATCAAAGTGTAAATTTGCCCAGTGAATAATCGAACCAATCCACCAGAAACGGGTGCGGATCAGACGATATACACCAGAAATCAAACCTTTGCCTTGCTCATATTCTTCAACAGTGAAAGGATACCAAGCATTATCTTCACCCATTTTATTGGTATGGAGGTGATGGTGATCATGCTTGAAGCGCCAGCAATGAAAAGGATAGAGCAAAGGTAAGAAAGCGATATGTCCGACTAGATCGTTAATCCAATTCTTGTTAGAAAAGGAGCGATGACCGCAGTCATGACCGATTACAAACCAACCTGTGAGGGCAGTACCTGTAAAAAACCAAGCAAAAGGCAATAAATACCAAGGAGAAAATGCGATCGCTGCGTAACCCAGTGCGGCGGCGGTTACAGACAATAAAACACCCAACCAAGCCTTGAGAGGCTTTTTCTCAAAGTATTCAGAAGGGATAGTTTTGATAATGTCGCGGAGGCTAGTCTCAGGGGTAAGAGTGTGTGAGGAGTTTTGTATGGCAACCACTACTGAGCACTCCCTGCGGTGGTCAAACGTTGACGGCTCAAGCTTTGCAATTGCTGGAAAAGAACATCAATATCAGATTGTAATTCCGCTAGTTCAGCTTGCACTTCTTCGGAATATAACTTTTTCGCGGTTACGTTCAATGTAGAAATCTCTTTGGTTGGGGCTTCAGTTTGTTTGCTCATACTTCCTTTTAAAACGCTTTTAAAACGTTGCGATCACACCACAAAAATATTTATGGAACAGATTCTAGCGTATGTGATGTGTATTTTTGTATACCCATAAACATATCTAATAAGTAATTATACGGATTAAGTGTAATTTTAACTGTCATTTGCACCACATTAACTACGCAGACAGGGGTAATAAACTCGTTGTTCCTAGATGTTTCGCAAATCTTGAAAGTTTTTAAGTTTAGTTTTATATAGCAAAACCCAAGAAGTGAGTTGCGGCGCGAAGCGCCGCAACTCACTTCTTGGGTTTTATGTCCTAAGCAAAGCTTGAATTGCTTCATCTAAGTAGGTTGCGCCGCAACCTGCTTAGTATTTAGTACCAAGAGGTGTGTCAGCAAAGAGGATAGGGGCGATCGCGGCGGCTGATCCTAAACGATCATCTTGATATTCTTCGAGGCTATAGTACTGATCCATGCGATCGCATAGCCCTTCTGGACTCAGGCTTTGGATATTGTGACTAATAATATAGCTTTGAGCCGCAGAGCCACGGAAGGCTGCAAATGCTTCTTGACAATAGGCTTGCTTAGAATCATTGGAGGCGGTGATCCAATCTGAGCCATGCATATTTCCACTGAGAATTGGCTGACCATGAGCAGGGATCACAGGGTGACGTTCGGCAGCGATCGCTTGATTTGGTGCAGTGAATAGAGCTACAAGCGTCACAATAACTAAACAAAAGCCTATTAGAGTCCGAAAACGAAAAATTTGGCTCATAGATTTGTTCATTGTTCACATAAAAAGTGCTTAAAGTCGTTAAGGTTTGATAACATTTTCTGATTAATCGCACCAAACATATCAAAATAGTAATCGAAATAATACTGAATAGGTTGTATAGTCTAAATTCTGGGGGTTGTTTAGATTTTTTTTAATCCCCAAACGATCAAGGTTTCGTTCAACATCTGTTGTTTACGATACAGAAAGGTTACTCTTCATATCCACTAAATTTTCAGCCCGCCCAATGTCCGAACATTATCTAAATCATCCTACCTTTGGCTTGCTATCTCGCCTGTGCCAAGTAGATGAGTTTCGTAGTTTGTTCACAACTCTCTACGCACAAAGGTTATTTTTCTTGATCACTACCTCGCCTGATGGTGTTCAGTTTGATCCCGTCTCGCGAGCAGATGCTAAGCTAATGGTCGAAAATCAGATGCGATCGCTGCGGCGTTCTGGCTCTGACGACGACCAAAAAAATTTACAACATATCCATAAGCGAACTTTTTCTCAATGACCTCGCATATTTCTCTTAAGGCGGCGGCAAAAATTAATCTCTATTTAGAGATCACAGGTAATCGTCCTGATGGTTATCACAATCTGGCGATGATCTTGCAGAGCATTGATCTATGCGATCGCGTGGATATTCGGAAAATTGGTACAGATGAAATTAAAGTGCATTGTACGAATCCTGAAGTACCTTGTGATCACACAAATCTTGCTTACAAAGCTGCTGCATTAATGCAGAATGCCTATCCAGATATCGGGGGACTAGAAATTGCACTCGACAAGCAAATTCCGATGGGTGCTGGTTTAGCTGGCGGATCTGCCAATGCAGCAGCAGTTTTAGTGGGGATTGATCGCCTTTGGGAGCTAGGACTTACGCAATCACAACTTTGTGAATTTGCGGCACTATTAGGCTCAGATATTCCGTTTTGCGTTACTGGCGGTACGGCTCTAGCCACAGGTCGGGGTGAGATTCTCTCGCCTTTGCCAGACCTAAAGGATATGGTATTAGTCATTTGTAAGCCGCGTCAGGTGGCGATCGCGACGGCATGGGCATATCAAACTTTTAGGGCGCAAGGTTTACTCGCAACCAGCAGAATTAAGGATCAAAATCTATCTAGCCAGATGGTTGCCGCGATCGCTTCTGGTGGAGAATCTGCTGCTACTAAAATTGGACGATTGCTTTATAACGATCTAGAGCGAGTAGTTTTACCCGAATATCCTGTGATCGCTGATCTCAAAAATAAATTACTGGATCAAGAATGTCTTGGTGCAATGATGTCAGGTTCGGGATCAACGGTATTTGCGATCGCCGCCGATCTTGATCGCGCCCATAAAATTGCTGAAGCCGTCAAAACTGATGAGATCGATATATGGGTAGTGAAGAGCTTAGTAAGATCGATCTTTGATGCTTAGACATCGTAGAAAAAGGGTCTTAGGGACGTGCAGTGAAATCAAGGAACCAGTTTTTTGTGGCGCGGCTACGCCGCGCCACAAAAAACTGGTTCCTTGATTAAGGATTTTCAAATTTTAGTTTTGGGATTAAGGTTAAAGTGGAGTCAAGCTCACACTTTACAACCTTAAAATCAATCTGCTCTGCTATGTCCTACGATACTCCGCGCATTGCCAAAGTCCACCGTAAAACTGGCGAAACCGATGTCACTGTGATGCTAAATCTTGATGGCACAGGTAAAGGCAATATCAATACAGGTATTCCTTTTCTCGATCATATGCTGCATCAGATTTGCTCTCATGGCTTAATCGATCTTGATGTCCAAGCCACAGGTGACTTGCATATCGATGACCACCACACCAACGAGGATGTGGGAATTGTATTAGGACAAGCGCTCGGACAAGCATTAGGCGATCGCAAAGGGATTAACCGCTTTGGTCATTTTGTTGCACCTCTTGATGAGGCTTTGGTACAGGTTGCCCTTGATTTTTCTGGTCGTCCCTATTTAGTCTATGGATTAGTCATTCCCAATCAAAGGGTAGGAACTTACGATACAGAATTGGTGAAAGAGTTTTTCCAAGCTGTCGTCAATCATGCCCAGATGACTTTGCATATCAGGCTTTTAGAAAGCGGTAATTCTCACCACATTATTGAAGCAGGATTTAAAGCTTTTGCCCGCGCCATCAAGATGGCGATCGAAGTTGATCCACGCCGTGCCAGCGTGATTCCTAGCTCTAAAGGTGTTTTATAGATAAAAATGGTGCAAAGCGCCATTTTTATCCATTTGGGAATGGTGTTTTATGTTAGTGTCAGGAATTATTCGTGTTTACGATGATCTTGATGTAGATACTGTCTTGAGTACCAAAAAGTCAAGAGGGAATTTGAACAAAATTTGGGTCGAAAGAACGCTGAGACTTGAGAACGCCAAAGACCTGTCGTAACAGCTTGTGCATGACAGCCCCAATGACAGACATTTTGGACTTACCCTTAGCCGTAAGGCGAGCGCAGAAAGCAGCAATCGGCAAATTATAACGACGGGCAACAATCGCAGGCATAAACAAAGCTTTACGCAAACGCGAATTACCAATTTTAGATAAACGTGGCTTACCATGAATCGAAGAACCAGATGAGAACTCACGGGGAGTTAAACCCGCAAAAGCTGCCAGTTGATCAGCAGTATCAAAGGCAGAAATATCCCGAATTTCCGCCAGTAATATAGTTGCGGTCAGTTCAGCAATACCAGGAATAGAAGTCAACAAATCCCGTTGAGATTTCAAATGAGGGTGTTGATCAAAGTGCTGACGGATCAATTTTTTGGTCATCTCAATTTGCTCTTTGAGAAAATCAATGTGAGCATTAATTGCCTCAACCAAAATTGGATCAGCCGTAGCAAGACGATTCTGCTCTTGCTGCTGCATAGCAGTTAAGCTATCTAAACGATGCACCAATGCTTGTAGTTGCTCAATTTCTAATGCTGGTGGTGTCCAAAGAGCAGGTTTTAAGGCTGCACAAAATCTAGCAATGACTTTAGCATCAGCACGGTCAGTCTTTGTACGACTTAACTCACTCTTGCCAAAGGCTTTGGGACGGGATGGATTAACAATACTTACTTTGTATCCTGCCTCTACTAAGAATCTAGCTAACCCATTGCCGTAAGTGCTGGTAGCTTCCATACAACTATGCAAGTTTGTCACATTTTGAAGGTTTAGCCATTCTTGTAATTCAGCAAATCCTTCAGGATTGTTGGCAAATACTTTGCTCTTGATTTTGGCGTTGCCTTGGATTAGAGCAACATCAAATTTGGCTTTGCTGATATCTATTCCTAAAACATCATATACTTCATTGTTATTGTTCATTGGGGGGCAGTCCTCTTGCTAGATTTGTCCATCAAGCAATCAGTGGTATTGAACTATCCTTGTGAATGCAGGTTTACCCGTTGGGCGACCTCTGATACTGTCCAGTCTTTACTTGTTTCCACTGTTTAAGCAGAGACGACTCTATCTACAAAACGGGCTTGGTGTCCCTAGGGGCAGATCGAGTTTATCTCTGCTTTTGCTTTTTCGGATTGTAGTAAAGATTTTATCCTTTACTTTTCCTCCTAGATACAAGGGGCAGAGCATTCCCACAGAAATTCATGGATTTTGAGATTGTTTTAATTTGGGAATGCTCTGCCCTAAACCCGCAACGCAGGGACAATTTATCGATGAAAGCGAAGAGGGTAGAGCATTTGCGTTTCGAGATGATGGATGAGTATCAAAATCTTGGCGCAAATGCTCTACCCCTTGTATCTAGGAGGAAAAGTAAAGGATAAAATCTTTACTACAATCCGAAAAAGCAAAAGCAGAGATAAACTCAATCTGCCCCTAGGGACACCAAGCCCGTTTTGTAGATAGAGTCGTCTCTGCTTAAACAGTGGAAACAAGTAAAGACTGGACAGTATCAGAGGTCGCCCAACGGGTAAACCTGCATTCACAAGGATAGTTCAATACCACTGATTGCTTGATGGACAAATCTAGCAAGAGGACTGCCCCCAATGAACAATAACAATGAAGTATATGATGTTTTAGGAATAGATATCAGCAAAGCCAAATTTGATGTTGCTCTAATCCAAGGCAACGCCAAAATCAAGAGCAAAGTATTTGCCAACAATCCTGAAGGATTTGCTGAATTACAAGAATGGCTAAACCTTCAAAATGTGACAAACTTGCATAGTTGTATGGAAGCTACCAGCACTTACGGCAATGGGTTAGCTAGATTCTTAGTAGAGGCAGGATACAAAGTAAGTATTGTTAATCCATCCCGTCCCAAAGCCTTTGGCAAGAGTGAGTTAAGTCGTACAAAGACTGACCGTGCTGATGCTAAAGTCATTGCTAGATTTTGTGCAGCCTTAAAACCTGCTCTTTGGACACCACCAGCATTAGAAATTGAGCAACTACAAGCATTGGTGCATCGTTTAGATAGCTTAACTGCTATGCAGCAGCAAGAGCAGAATCGTCTTGCTACGGCTGATCCAATTTTGGTTGAGGCAATTAATGCTCACATTGATTTTCTCAAAGAGCAAATTGAGATGACCAAAAAATTGATCCGTCAGCACTTTGATCAACACCCTCATTTGAAATCTCAACGGGATTTGTTGACTTCTATTCCTGGTATTGCTGAACTGACCGCAACTATATTACTGGCGGAAATTCGGGATATTTCTGCCTTTGATACTGCTGATCAACTGGCAGCTTTTGCGGGTTTAACTCCCCGTGAGTTCTCATCTGGTTCTTCGATTCATGGTAAGCCACGTTTATCTAAAATTGGTAATTCGCGTTTGCGTAAAGCTTTGTTTATGCCTGCGATTGTTGCCCGTCGTTATAATTTGCCGATTGCTGCTTTCTGCGCTCGCCTTACGGCTAAGGGTAAGTCCAAAATGTCTGTCATTGGGGCTGTCATGCACAAGCTGTTACGACAGGTCTTTGGCGTTCTCAAGTCTCAGCGTTCTTTCGACCCAAATTTTGTTCAAATTCCCTCTTGACTTTTTGGTACTCAAGACAGTATCTACAAGTTCGTTGTTGTAAATCGTTAAGAGTGCTTTGCGCCGCCTTTATTTCAGAATTTTAAGGAAAGAAATCCTTGAGAAAGAGAGATACTTCGGCGCGATCGCTAACATTAAAGAAGTCAAGGGGAACAACTCCATCCAAATGCCGACTGACGACACTAAAACCTTGTCTGGCGCGACGATAGTTGATGACTAGAGGACTATTAGCTGGTAAGGGCGATCGCCACCAAGCATCAAAATTCGCAGCATTTGCCATGCGATCGCTCATTACCTTGACTGTTAAAGCAGCACGCTCATCAAGAAGATTACTGGTGGCAAAGACATAGGCGCGTTCTAATAACTTGTCTCGCAAGTTAGGATTTAACCAAGCGGAAATCACCATTTCTAGAGGAGTTTGGGGATTTTGCTTCACTGCTTGCAAGGCGTTAGTGTCATTGGCGATCGCCTTGGCAAGTAATATCGCTGTCGGATTTTTAGTTTGCTTGAGTTCAGCAATGGCATCAGGTTTACCAGTCCACCATCGCAAAATAGCAAGGTTCAGTGATTGATTGGAAGTCTTGCTATATATTTCCTCAAGCTTGGCAACTACCTGTGGATAAAGGGGTTGAAAAGTTGGTTCTGTCCAAATGGGACTCGTAATAAAGATCGGATCATTAATTACCTCACGGGTCATCGCGGCGATCGCTTCAGGGGTTTTACCTTGACGCAATAAACTCACACCTAAACCAAAATAGAGAGACCGCTTCAGAGGGACTAGTTCTAAACCACGACGGAAGTAGCTCTCAGCTTCTTGAGCAGCACTAGTTTCAGGCTGTCGAATACTTAGCCATGCGGCGGCATTATACACCGCCTCATTATTAGGATTTGTGGCGATCGCTTTTTTGATCCATGCTAAGCCATCTTTTTGCCATGCGGCGGACTGCGGTAAGTTGGGATAATTCAGGGCGAGATCCGCTAAGTTCCATCCTAATTGATAGGGATAGTAAGGCTCCCAAGGAGCTAGTTGATTAGCTAATTTGAGCCGATCTTGAAACTTGTCAATGGAAGTGAGGGCTTCCGTGAGAGATTCCTGTTTATTGCGATCTTCCATCAAATTGCTTTTTGCCCTTGATAGATATAGGAATCCCACACTAGAGGCTTGCCAAGCGGTATTTACGGGAACTAGCCATGCGATCGCCGCGATTAAATAGACTGTGGCAACAATTGCTAACCAAAGGCGAGGCTGCTTTTGATAGCCCAAGGTAATCAATTGACGGGTATGGATTTGTCCGAGATAGGCAAGACTTGCGAAGATAATTACCAAGCCGCCGCTAATTGCAGGGACATCAAGCTGATAGTCGGTAATTGCTAACAGACCATATCCCAGCAAACTACCGAATAAACCATAGGCGATCGCCTGATCCTGTGGATGCGTTTGCCAACTCTGAGATTTATGTAACTTGATAAATAAGGTAATGATCGCCATGAGCAAAAAGACAAAGGTAATCACTGCCCCGATTCCCAGTTCTGCCCAAAGATGCACGGGGGTGCTGTGCAACTGAAATAAAAGCTCCGCTTCACGTCCAGCCCATTGTGGACGATATTGCTGATAGAGCATCACGGCGGAACCTGCCCCTGCCCCAAAGAGCCAATGCTCCAAACCAATCCGCCAACCCGTATCTGCGGCGATCGCCCTGAATAATAGCTCTCCTGAGCCTTGAGCAGGATTAGCAAAACTTGTGAATAGTCCTGAAATCAGCGATCTCAACCGATTATTCGCCGCGATCAAAAATCCTAAAATGGCGATCGCCGCACTACTGCCCCAAAACACTAACCAGCGATTGCCACGATTCCGTAACAGAGCGACAATGACTCCAAACAAAACAATGCCCCCTAGTCCCAGAAAGCCCCCCCGTGAACTGGTGGTATATAAATCGAGTAAACCTAAGCCGATCGCTGTCAGCCATAGTGATCGCCATATCCCCTGTTGAGCGATCGCTAAGCTAGCAAAAATTGGTAAAACCAACATCAAAAATCCTGCCACATAATTTTGATGCCCCATCGGAGCCCAATTGCGGGATTGCAAATCGGAAAAGTCATAACTAAGATTCAGCCCCCATTGATTGAGCTTGGCAAAACTAGCTAACTGGGGTAACCATGTTTGGGTCGTCCACAAAAATAAGCTTTCTAAAATTACAGCAAGTCCTAACAAGCCATGAAAACGCATGATTGGTAAGAGTGCCGATGTTTTTTCTACAGTTGGCTCCAGATATTCTCTAGTTTTGGGTTCTCTAGTCTGGGGTTCAACAACCTCCCTATGCAAAAAATTATTAGTTACATACAGCGCTATAAAATAACCGAATGCAGTTAGGGCATACCACATACCCTGATTGGGAAACCGTGAAAACATCGTCGATAAGCACAGCGTTACGAAGCCAGAGCCAATTGCCCAGTCAAAGCCATTACCCAATAGCAAAAATGGTTTATCGCGTCGCCATAAATTCAGTAACCCTGCGATCGCAAAACAGAGTAATCCCATTTGCCATAGCAATACCCAAGGGAAAGACACCATCTGGGTACTGCTATCGGGCAGTAATGTAAATAAGATATAGGCAGCAAAGCCTAACTGGACGATTAACCGACCTGTACTCATGAAAATAGTTAATAGTTCTGCGATTTAATTTGTTATGGCGCGTCTTTGCAGTGCCATAACAAATCTGGTTCCTTATTTTACTCATCTTTAACCAAATGTATAGCTGTAGTCAGTTATGTTAGGACAAAACCAAAACCCAAAAGAGAGTTGCGGCGCTTTGCGCCGCAACTCTCTTTTGGGTTTTATGTCTTAACTTGCTTGGCTATGGCTATATCAAAAAGATGAGTGACGGTGCTTTGCGGCGCAAAGCACCTTTCTGTGATAGTGCTAAAAACCATAAATAAAGATATTATGGCGATCGCTTATATTGCCGTAGCTTATGAATGAGGTTCCATCATTTTCTGATTCCAGTAAAAAGCTAGAATTTGAGGCGATTGTGACAGCAATGCTCTCAAGTACTAGTCCAGAGGATCTATTAAAAATTTTTTTAACTAGTTTAGGGGAACATCTAGATGTTAGTCGTGCTGCAATCTATCAGTTTACTAGTCGATCAGAAGGAATTGTTTTAGTCGAAGCGATCGCTCCCGATGTTCAGAGCATTAAAAATCAAAAATATCCAATTAGCTATTTTGGGATCGATGCGCTCCACAACTATCCTCATAATCGACCGATCATTTTGTCAGATATTGCCCAAATCACTGAGACTTTGATCGTCCATCAACGTTGGCAAAAAGCAGAGGTTAAAGCAATGATCTCTGCACCAATTTTATTTGATTCATTAAATCCAGTTGATCAACTTTGGGGATTAGCCTTTGTGCAGAAATGCGATCGCCCAAAAGAATGGCAACCACAAGAAGCTGATTTTCTATTCAACTTAACTCAAGTTTTAGGTGGATGTTTACAGTCTTGGGAGTTAAAGTTGCGATCGCCCACAAATCAGAAAATTATTAAAAGCGAAGTAACGGATCAGGAGGAATTTATTGCTAAAAGAATAGAACTATCTGAGGATTTAGCAGCGATCGCTTCAGTACCACTAGATTTAATTTTAGAAGATATCGCCAGCAAAAGTAACTTTATCCTCTCTGATGATGAAGAGAATGAATTGCTAAATAGAATCTACATCAAGGATAGTGAAGATTCGATTAATCAGGCTATTCATCTAGCAATGCAAAGACTGGATCAAAAAGTACAACAGATACCTAGTCCTTATGCTGGTTCTTTGATCGAAGTTGACGATGCTCAAAATATTTATGGTGTTGATCTAGAATCAAGCACCCTAGAAGATATTCTAGAAAATTGTACTCAAGATCAAGCCCAGTCAAAAGTTGAGTATTTACATCAAAGAGTTGGTGAATTAGTCGAAAATTTACAACAAAGACTAGAAGAAATTGCTGTGCTTCAGAGCCAAATTCAGGAGTTAACGCGATCGCAACAAGAATTTCGTCAAATATTGCTAGATTTACAATCCGAAAACTTAACCCAAAATATTAGAGCAACAGTTGTGGAAATGTATCAATCGCTTTTGTCTAAGGATTCTGCGATTTGATTTTTGTTTAAGAAGTAAACTTAAAACCAGAGCTTGTGCCGCCCGCGTAGCGGGCGGCACAAGCTCTGGTTTTGTTTTTTAGCTACTTAGTTAATCACGAGTTACAACAGCTTCTACATGAGCAACTTGCTTTGTCAAATTGGTGCTTGTATCAACTTGGCTTTGTACTGCGGCGATCGCCCAACGTAATGGTTCACCATGTTTTGCTAGTTCCTGCTCAACGGTTTTCGCGATCGCCTCTTGATTCTCATTAATCTCAATTTCCGCATTAATAAAATGTGTAGTCATGATGGTTCTGTCCCTATTAACAAATATTTTGTTAATAGCTGGGCGTAAACCCCAAAACCTGTGGCACATCTGCGCCACAGGTTTTGGCTTTGGTTTTTAATTATGTCCAGCTACTTAAGTAGGATTGTATAGCAATCCTATTGCCTTCCCACTAAAAATTAGGACTTACGCAAACCAACCAAGAACTAAAGTTCTTGGCTCAAAGCTAAAGTCAGCTAAAGCGGACTAAAAAGCGCCCTCCGATCAACCCGTTTCAACGGGTTTAAGCTTTCAGCCCGTAATTTATTACAGGGCTATTGCGTAAGTCCTAAAAATAATAGGTATAGCGTGGCTAAGCCGCACTATACCTATTATTTTTAGTTTATTAAGCAGCAACAGCAACAGGACTATCGAGCTTCTTCAATTGCTGAACTAGTAAGCTGAGGAATAGACCAACATCAGTAACTACGCCAACGGACTCAACTGACCCACGATCTGAGAGTTTGGTCACCACCGCAGGATTGATATCCACACAAACCATCTTCACACCTGCGGGAGTCATGTTACCCACACCGATAGAATGCAGCATGGACGACAGCATCAAAATCATGTCAGCGCCGCGAATTTGTTCACTGTATAGGCGTTGTGCTTCCAATAAATCCATTACAGTGTCAGGCAAAGGTCCATCATCACGAATGGAACCAGCAAGGACAAAGGGAATATCATTCTTAACACATTCGTACATTACACCAGTCTTCACAAAACCAGCTTCAACTGCTTTGTGGATGCTGCCATAGCGACGCACTGAATTAATCACTTTTAGGTGATGGCGATGTCCACCTTTGACGCTGATACCACGCTTGAGATCGACACCGAGGGAAGTTCCCATTGAAGACTGTTCCATGTCGTGAACGGCGATCGCATTACCACCAAGCATCGACTGCACATAGCCTTCACGAATCAAGTAAGCTAAATGAGGCGCACCGCCAGTATGCACAACTACGGGACCACAGGAGACAACTAACTTGCCGCCGCGATCGCGAATTTGGCGAAGTTCCCATGCGATTTGCTCGACCACGAGTTCGACGCGACGTTCGCTAGATACACCAGCACCCATGAAGGAAAATTCTTCTTTCTTGACATTATCTCGTGCCTCAGGTTTACGCACAGTCCGCACACCATCGTAACCAACTACCACGCGATCGCCAACAACGAGATCACGTAAAAGCTTGCAGGTAGCAGTTTTGCCATCGGGACTAATGGCGATCGCGGCATCCATACGCTGATTAGTACAACGAATCCACTCGCCATCCACACAGGCATCGGTAGGATAAATTGTGGATACATAGAAGTCATCGGGAGCGACTCCATCTTGCAAGACTGGCTCAAGATTGGCAGCACAAGTATCACGATCTTGTAATACTGCACCAATCTCAATCAGTTCACCCATGATTGTTTCCATGAGGTCATGGGATGGAGCCGAAATCCGAATCCGTGCTAAAGATGTACTTTGTCTCTGCTCACCAAGATTAAACTCTAATACTTGGAAACTACCACCGTTATCGGTTACCAAATCAAGAGCGCGATTAATAATGCCAGAATCAAGCAAATGTCCTGTTAATTCGACAATTCTTGCTTCGACTCCACCTAGCTCAATAGCTTGATCGCTTTCTGCGGCAATAGGAACTTCAATGGTTCTTAGAGTTAAGCATTTTGCTGCGCCACCTGCTTTTAGGAACTCAGTTAAAGGAGTTTCAATTACATTAAAACCCGCATTAGTAATGCGTTGTTTTAAGCGATCGCTGATTTTGTTCATCACCACATTGCGATCGACGTTGACCGCATTACAGGCAAAATTCACCGCATCGGCTTCTTCAATGGCAATGCGCTTTTCCGCAGGAACCCGCATCTCAATCAAGCGATTAGAATAGGAATCAAAGGCAGGTGGATAGTAGAGTAAATAGCCGCCTGTTAAAGGACAGAAACAGGTGTCGAGGTGATAAAAGCGATTGTCAATTAAGCGTAGTGAGAGAACTTCAACATCTAACCATTTAGCCAAATAGGGATGGGCATCCAACTCAGAACGGAAGCCATAGCCTGCCCATAGCCAACCGCCACTGCGATCGAATAAAGCGTCACCCGCACCTTCAAAGGGTAAATCCTTGGGTAGTTCATACACTGTAAAGCCCTTCGACTCAAACCATGCTTTGAAATATGGCTCTTCACCCTGACGTTCTTTGTGTAAAAAACGGCTCAATACAGCTTTGTCGCCTAATACCAATCCAGCATTAGCAGTAAATACCATGTCTGGCCAGCCCTTTGCAGGTGTCACTAGTTCAACATTGACTAAACCCTTAAGGACTCCATACAGTTTTTGCCATTGCTCGACAGCGCGATCGCGGCTTGATTTGTGAACGTTGCCCTCCATCCAAGGATTGATCACATAGTCTACGTCGTAGTGATCGGGGGCGCACATCAGATAATTCAGTTGGGCAGTCATAAATAAGATTAAATAATTAGGAGAGAACGCAAAATTTGGTACATCCATACTGGCAGCCACCAAAACTTGCCAAACAATTGTTAAGCTGCCAATCTCTAATCATACCGAATGCTTCATGCTGTAATCCCTTGCAAAAGTTATCGTCTCTTGATAATTGTCACTCCTCACTGTTGGGAAATGTCTTAAAAAATTTTCTAAAAACCCTTGCAAATATAGATGAATTGGTATAGATTACTAGCAGACCCATCCTATTCCCCCCCGTGTGGGTCTAGTATCCCCGAAATGGCAATTACTTCCGAAAGGGGTAAGCGCAAATCAGTAGACCTAGAGCTATCCGCTACACATACGGTATGGTGGCTACTGATGCCGAAGGGATATTTTGTATTCTTACAACTAAATAAAAAAGAAAGCTCGCATTGCGAGCCTTCTTTTTTTGTAGCAAAGTTTCGCACAGCGAATCCTTATTAGCCGCCAATTTGTGACATGGTACGAAAATAGCTTTTTTGATCACCTATGCCGCGATCGCGTTCTTTAAAATTAATTTCGTCTTTGAGATTTAGCAAATCCCTAACCGCTATCCGTAACTCCGCAAAACTTTTGTCTTGACGCAGTAATGTCTTGAGATTAATTTGTCCAGACTCATTTAATAGGCAAGGGCGCAGCAAGCCATCTGCCGATAAACGCATCCGATTACAGCGATCGCAAAAACACTCCGACATTTGACTAATAAACCCTAAAGTCCCCTTGGCATTAGGAATCTGAAATACATCGGCGGGACCATTACCTTTGCAATTGCTAGCTTGTAAGCCATAGCGATCTCCTATGTGTTGGCGTAGGGTTGCCGAGTCCACCCAACCTTTATGGGTAAACAAACTGTCATTACCAATTGGCATAAATTCAATAAACCTGATATGCCAACGGCGATCGATGCTGAGGGCAGCTAAATCTAATATTTCGCGATCGTTTACATCTGGCACAACCACCACATTTAACTTCAGAGGATCAAACCCCACCTCGTAAGCCGCTAAAATTCCCGCCCATACTTTTTCCCAGAGATTACGCCCTGTAATTTGCCGAAACACATCGCGATCGAGGGAGTCAAGACTGATATTAATACGCCGTAAACCTGCCTCGTATAAAGGCTTTGCTAAATCATCTAGCAAAAAACCATTAGTCGTCATTGATAAATCTGTGACCCCTTGTAAATTGGCGATCGCCTCTACTAAGCTCACCAAATCCCGCCGCAATAAAGGCTCGCCCCCTGTCAACCGAAACTTTTTAAAACCCAGTGGAATAAATACCTCTTTTAATAGGGTAATTAGTTCGGTATTGGTGAGACTCTCCTGAGCCTGAATATAATTGACTTCTGAGCCTTCGGGCATACAGTAAGTGCAGCGAAAATTGCAGCGATCGATCAAACTGATGCGAAGGTAGTCAACAGTATTCACAGATTTTTTCCCTTATGACGTTCATGGCAGAAAGTGGATTATGTCACCGAGTGGTTACAATCACTTTTCTCAGTTTTAAGTTGTAGCGTAAAGCACTATAACTAATTTTCTGAGTTTTGATTTGTCCTAGCTATATGATAGAAAAATAATTGATCAAGATGTGTTAAACCATGACCTTACAGTACGCCTATATACGCGGAGCATTTGTCCCTCTCGAAGATGCCACAATTAATGTCCGCACCCATGCATTTCTATATGGTACGGCTGTTTTTGAAGGGATTAAGGCGTATTGGCTACCTGAAGAAAATCGCCTTGCAGCGTTTCGTCTAAAAGAGCATTATCAACGCTTAATCCAAAGCTGTCGTATTATCGGGCTGCAACCTCCTCTAGATGTTGACGCAATGATAAACCTGACTACAGAGTTATTACAGCGCAATCAATGCAATTCAGCCACTTATCTGCGTCCGATTATTTACAAATCTGATCTCCGTATTGGACCGATTCTCAAAGTTCCCCACACCCACGATGATTTCTGTTTGTTCAGCTTACCGATGGATGGCTACCTCGATACTAACAATGGCATCAAAGTCGGTGTATCTTCATGGCGACGTTTAGATGACAATGCAATTCCTGCTAGAGCCAAAGTGAATGGTGCTTATGTAAATACGGCTCTTGCAAAAACCGATGGCTATGCTTCTGGTTTCGATGATGTGATTGTCTTGACCAATGACGGTCATGTTGCAGAAGGAAGCGCGATGAATCTCTTTTTAGTAAGAGATGGAAAACTGATCACTAGTTCAGTTACTGACAATATTCTCGAAGGAATCACCCGTAATTCAATTGTTGAGCTAGCCGCAAAAGAATTGGGAGTCGAAACGGTATCTCGCACTATTGACCGCACTGAGCTATATATTGCTGATGAAGCATTTTTTGTAGGTACTGCTGCTGAAGTTACACCCATTGTGAGTGTCGATCATCGTCCTGTTGGTGATGGACTAGTTGGAGAAATCACAGGCAAACTCCGTGACTTATACAGCAAAACCGTTCAAGGTCTCTTGCCCGATTATCACCACTGGCTAACTAAAGTCTAATACCAAAGCTAAAAATGGCGTTGCCATTTTTAGCTTTGAAAAACCTTACTGGGTTTAGTTTTTAATTGCCAAGAGTTAGTTAGTACAAACACAAAACCAGAAAGAGAGTTGCAGCGCTCCGCGCCGCAACTCTCTTTCTGGTTTTGTATCCTAAGCAAAACTTTTTTTGCTATAACTCATGTTCGTGTTTTGTTCTCTGCTAATTACTTGCGGGGAACAAAACCTAGAAATAATTCAGTTTGCAAACATTCTACAAACATTTCCATCCCCAATCTTTAATTCGTTCAGTTGCGCGTTCAGCATTTAAAGTAGCAAGATAATTGGGTGGTTCCCATGGATGAATTAGATTCTTACTTGGAGATTCAAGTATTGGTCTCCAGAAGCTCTTCCAGATTCGGAATATAGTATATCCATTTGATTCTAAAAAATCAGTTAATGGACTGGGGTAACTGTTATGTTCTTCAAATATGATATCGCGAACGTGATGTTTACAAATTAAATTTCCAGCACCTTGCAAAACTTCTAGTTCATGTCCTTCTACATCAATTTTTAATACCCCTACATTATTTTTTTCTTTTTCTAAAAAGTTGTCTAACCGCTCAATGTTAACAACACAAGCCTCCTTACTATTAGCTTGAATATTCACGACTTTTTGACTTGTATCAATAAAGACTTCACCTCTATTTTTAGGTGTTAAATTTAAAACTCCATTACCAGAGTAATTGGAAAGAGCAATCTGTTGAGGACTAATGTTGTCATATCCTTTAATTTTCCAGCTTTCTATATTAATGGTCAGTTCTTTATAAACTTCTGGATTGGGTTCAAAACACCATACTCTACCTGTTTTACCAACTTTTACAGACATAATACTGGTGACATAACCAATATTTGCCCCAATGTCTATAGCAGTTTCACCTATTTCAATTAATCTCCAAATTACCTCAGTTAAAACTAAATCATAAATTCCATATATTGAAATTGCTTTTAAAAGAGAGTCATTTGTAAATATTGGTATTTTTATCGACAATTGCCAAGGTAAAATAATTTCTTGAAACTTATTGGTTGAACTAGAATTTCGTCCAAATAATCTGTGATAGATTTGCCACGGTCTAAAGATATATTCTGGTCTATTGATGTAGTGCTTTAGATTTTGAATTTTCATTAATGTGAGTTCGGGTTAAGAAATAGGGTATATAGCATTTTTCAAGCAAGCGAGGTATAGAGAATTGGTTCACCGCCTTTGGCGGTAAACCAATTCTCTATACCAGATGCTAAAGCGCTATGTTAGTAAATATAAATAATGATGGCGTGTAGCGCCATCAATTTTGTAATGAAGCAGATGATTGAGATACACTTGTAGACTGTTATTGATTAAAAATAATAAGCAAAGCTTTATGTCAGAGGTTGTTCTTTTAAACTCTTTTTTCTGGATTGCCGTACTACTACTAGCACTAGCCACAGGTGGTATCGGTTATCTCACTTATTTAGAATGGCAAGATCGTCGCCGTCGTGGAGGAAAAAGTTAAACCATTCATACATCCGATCCACTAACCAAGGATTGTGCCAAGCTAGACCGAGATTAATCGTTTCTGCAAAACTAGTAGGCAAATCTGAGTCGTTGATTGCTATGCAAAATTTAAAACTCGTGACCTGCTCCCACTGTTTTAAATGCTTGAATACCCGTACGATCGCCTGACGATAAGGATGATTGGGTTGTGAGTACCAATCATCCGAAGTTTCGTTGGAGAGATCAAAGCCTAGATGCACAATTGTCAGCTTCTTAATAGCATTTCCATCGGCATTGTCTGGGTCTTGAGTATCAGCATTCGCAAATAAACTGGCAAATTCTGTAGATGTTTCTTCTTGCAACAGCAAATCATTATTTGCAGCCACTTCTCGCAATTGATCAAGACATTCAGGAGACTGCTGATCTGTCCAACGAATGCCGAGGGTTACGAGTTTAGTTTTTAAAAGCAAATGTCCAAGTTTTTCGGCTTTGGTTTCTAAATAGCGAAAATTATGTTCATTGGTTTCGATTAGTAGTGGCAAGCGTCCAACTATTTCGATATCAAAGCCCTTTAGTCCCGCCAGTTTACGAGGATTGTTCGTAATCAAGCGCATCTTTTTAATGCCTAGATCATGCAGAATTTGCGCTCCAACCCCGTATGTACGCAGATCTGCGCCAAATCCTAGCTTTTCGTTAGCTTCAACGGTATCTAAGCCGCCATCTTGGAGGCAATAGGCTTTAATTTTGTTAATTAAGCCAATGCCGCGACCTTCTTGGCGCAAATAGACGACGACACCCCAATTAGCAAACTCGATCATTTTCAAGGCACTTTGCAATTGTCCACGACAATCACAACGTAATGATCCTAGAGCATCACCTGTAAGGCATTCAGAATGGACACGTACTAAGACTTCATGGTTCGCAAATTCGTTGAGGTTACCTTTGACGATCGCTAGATGTTCAGTATCGTCCAATGTATTGCGATAGGCATAGACGCGAAAATCACCAAATAAGGATGGCAACTTGGCGATCGCCTCTCTCTTGACAAAGCGATCGTGCGCCAGACGATAGCTAATTAAGTCAGCAATGCTGATTAATTTTAGATTATGTAACTTGGCATATTCGATTAGTTCAGGCAGCCTTGCCATCGAGCCGTCATCATTCTGGATTTCGCAGATCACACCTGCGGGATACAGTCCTGACATTTGCGCCAAGTCTACCGCCGCCTCAGTATGTCCTGCACGCTTGAGTACACCACCATCCTTTGCCCTAAGGGGAAAGACATGACCAGGGCGACGAAGATCGTTGGGGCGCGTATGGGGATTAATTGCCGCTTGAATTGTCCGCGATCGATCCTCTGCCGAAATACCTGTGGATGTCCCTTCTACGGCATCAATGCTGACCGTGAAGGCAGTTTGTTGACTATCAGTATTGCGATCGACCATCAGTGGTAAATCTAAGGCATCAAGGCGATCGCCTGTCATTGCAAGGCAAATTAAGCCCCTTGCCTTGACCGCCATAAAATTCACCATTTCAGGAGTGGCAAATTGGGCTGCACCAATCAGATCGCCTTCATTCTCACGGTTTTCATCATCGACAACGACAATGAGACGACCAGATTGGAGATCGTTAAGGGCATCGGGAATAGAGTCAAATTGAAATGTCAAGGCTTACTATCAGGGATTCAAGCTGTTTATATCTATCATATAACAATCTCTATAGAGCTAATACCAAAGCCCAAAATGGCTATGCCATTTTGGGCTTTGGTATTTATAGCTGTTGCCATTTGTATACCCAAGAAGCGTCACTACTCGTCTTCTGATTTTGTGTCCGAACAAGACTGGTGACCGCTATAGTGAGGGCACTGGTCAGTAAATTAGTGATATGAGAAAATAGAGGCAGAGTAAAGGAAAAAGCTATGGAATGCCCCCACTGCGATAGTCAAAAGATCATCAAAAATGGCAAACATCACCATCAAGACGGCAAAGCCATCCAAAACTATTTATGCAAAGAATGCGGCAAAAGATTCAGTGAAAGGACAGGAACGCCAATGTCAAGGCTGAGAACACCAGAAAATGTGGTTTCATTAGCACTTAAGATGAGGAGTGAAGGAATGGGGATTAGAGCCAGTGGAAGAGTTCTAGAAAAATCTCATGTCAGCATCATGAGATGGGAGCAAAAATTGGCAACTCAGTCACAGCAATGGAGTCCAGATGCCCCAACAGGAGGAGATATAACAGTCGAGGGAGATGAGGTTTACACTCGCGTAGGCGAGAACCTCCCCCCCTCAGAGTCAAAAGGGTGGACAATCACATTTATTGAGCGTGGGAGTCGCTACTGGATTGAAGCAAAAGCAGGAATGAAAACAACGGACTTATTTAAGCAAGCCATCAACACTGCATGGTCATGGGCAAAAACTAGTCAATACATTCGATGGTTTACCGATGGTGAAAGACGCTACGCTCAACAACTATGGCAAATGGCAAGTGTTTATCTCAAATCATCGGAAGTCACTCGTGAATATGGACATCGCAAGGTATGGCGCTATGGATTGGAAGTTGCCATGAAAATTAAAGGTTCACAGGGAAAGCGTCGAGTCGAATGGGTCAAACCTGAGCATCCTTATACTGCCATCAGCGATAAGAGTGACGTTCATGCTAATCATAATGAAGCTAACAACAGTGCTTTGAGAAGAAGGTGTAGTGCTTTTCGCCGCAGACAAAACCTGTATGCTAAAAATACCGAGGGCTTGCAACGAGCAGTCACGGTACAACGCTTAATTCACAATTGGGTACGACCTCATGAGGGTTTGGGCAAGAACAAGACCCCTGCTATGGCAATCGGACTTTTTAATCGTCCCGTTTCTATGCTGGAATTACTATCATTAAGGGGCTTTCATTACCTCACTAATTAACTGACCAGTGCCATCGTTCAATTCGTAAGGATCTAGAACCTCTGATTGAGAAACTAAAATCAGGAGAAGTTCTAGGTGATCAAATTTCTGGTTTGAATAATCAAGTATTTAAAGTTCGTCTCAAAAATAGCAATATTCAAAAGGGGAAAAGTGCGGGTTATCGGGTTATTTATTATGTGAAAACTGAAGCCAGTGTGGTTTTGGTAACGATTTATTCTAAGTCCGACACATCAGATATAGAGAATAATGTGATCGAAAAAATTATTAAAGAATTTGTGGAGGAATAGGTATCGTTGAAGCGATCGCCTAAAAATCACTCACAGTAATAGCGATCGCCTTTAGAAGATAGATTGTTGATGCGATCGCCTAGAAATCACGACTCACAGTAATAGCGATCAAACAATCCGTATTATTTCACTTCGCAAAGCTTTACCTTAACAAACAAAAAAGTTATGAATATTATCCCTCTATTCAATGATATAGGTGAAGAAGGCGCTGAGTTTTACTGCCTAGCGTATGCTCCCGTTTGGTATCACCAGACCAAGAAGCCTGCACTTCCATCGGCGTTAGGAATTTACTTTTGCTCACATAAAGATTTCACGCAATTTAGTCAACACAGCTTCGCAGAGGATGGTCATCGCCTCTCGTATTCGCGAGGCGATGATAAGCGCGATACGCTAGAGTTTGTATTCTTGTCCGTACTCTTAGAAAGTTCCGTTCACCCTGCCATGTGGAGGTTGTTTCCTCGTGCGAAGATTCCGCACAGTTTTCAGTCAGATAAGTACGAGCAGGCACGTCGTCAGCTTTGCTGTTTATTGTTTCACTTCCGAAGTCAGGAGATGGTGGCACGACTTACATCTGATTTGCCTAAGCAGCCATTGATGACTTGTGACGAGTCCGCCAGACGAGTAGCTTTCGGCGACTTCACAGAAGAGGATAAAGAACTTGAGCAAGCTATCATAGAGGAGAATAATTGATGCGATCGCCTATAAATCACGGCTCACAGTAATAGCGATCGTCTTCACCAACCCTTTTAACAGATAGAGAATTGAGGCGATCGCTCAGAAAATTGATATTCGCTAATGAGGATCTTCTCTTGTTTGCAACTTCAACATTTCAGACTGAACATTCATCCCAATAACTAAAGCATCGCTCAGCAGAGAACTATACTGATTAGCTTGATTTTGCACTTCTAAAGATTTTAAAGCTATCAAATTTTGCTCAATATTATTGAAAAGATCACGATGGCTACTTAAAAAACGACGATGCTCTCGGAGGATCTTTTCGGTTGTCAAGCCACAAATGAGGCTATCTCTAGTTAACTCAAGTGCCTGTAGGACATCCTCACGATGATTAAGATTTGCTGATTGATTACCGACAGACTTTAAGCGATCGCACAGATCCATCGCTGCAATTACTTGATTATATTTATCGACCTCATCTAACAGATGGGACAAACCAGAACATATTTTTCGCTCTAATCCAAGCAACAAGATTCCAACCTGCAAGCAGAATTAATACTAGCAGAAATACAAAAATGGCAAACCCAATCTGCTCTTGACGAGTATTTATGGATTTGCCAAGAGATTGAAATAGGAGAATGCTAATTGGCAAACTAAAAATCGCAATCAAAAATAAAGCGATCGCCTCACTCACCAAAAAAGGAACTAAGTATTTAGGATTATTTAATAGAGAAATTCTATATACGCTGCCTATAAATAAATAGGTGATTTCCCTACCTGTGACCCTTGCTAGATCCTGTTCAGTAATCTGCAAATTCCTAATATCTGTTTGCATAATTGTTAGGCAATCTCAGATTTATGTAAAAAACAAGCTTTTAATTGTATTCCATATTGCTAGATAAAAATTGCCTTCACGGGGACGAAAAATATCAAATTTAGAACCAAAGGAACCGAAAAATGGTCTCAATGTCCAAGCCATCTGACTACCAACAAAAGCATAGAGTCCCAGCCAGAACTTGAGTATGGAGATACGAATTTTACGGTTTTTATCAATGGCTGTATCGTCAATAGCTAAGTCTTTATCTGCGATAATAGTTTCAGTTTTTGGTAGTAAAACCTGATAGAGAAAGTAAACTCCAATAACTCCTGTCAGAGTAAATATGGCAACATTTAACAAAAGGAAAAATGAATAATTGTCGGCTGTAATTAAGAAAAATAGAGTGACTGGTGCAAAACCAAATAGTAACGTACTAGTAATTGTTACTGCACAAAGCAAAATTGCCGCATACTGGCTAAGTGTAGTTTTTGAGCCGAAATAAATATTAAAGAAATAGAGTGCTGGTAAACAAATCGCTAATGTGATTAGAAACAGGAATGGTAGCTTTGCGGCTGAAGAGACGATCTGCATCCAAGAGCTAATCGCACCAATTAAACCACCATAAATTGCTAAAAATATAGAGCTACATATTAATAAGCCCACTATTTTGGTGTTAATTTTAACTCCATCATAAATTTCTTTGATGAACTGATCGCGATCGCTAAGTAAGGCAAGAAGAACCGAGAAAAATGGCATATGGATTTTAGATAAATTTCAAGATGGGAATGCTGGTAACTCACCTTACGCGGAACGTTTTAACCTCATAGCATTTCCTAATTAGGGTTTAGGGATTTGCCACTTTCTGGGTTTTATTCCCCCTCTCCTGCAAGGAGAGGATTTAGGGGAGAGGCTTACAAGGTTATCTGCGTAACATCGGGTAGTAATTTAGTGCAAAAACAGTTTACCTATGGAGTTTTGTAAAATTGTAATAGCAATTTACATAATCTTTGCTCCACCGATTTAGACTAAGTAAATAGGCACTGTGTTCCTATATATTTTTTGTGGTGGAACTCATCTAAAGCTATTGACCACATTACAAGGCGATCGCTATTTGTTAAAAGTAAAGCTGCGATGCCCCCTCAACACCTAAAACATCACGATCGCCTAAAAATCACTCACAGTAATAGCGATCGCCTTTAGAAGATAGATTGTTGATGCGATCGCCTAGAAATCACGAATCACAGTAATAGCGATCAAAATACATTTCTCTTCTGAGATTGTAGACCTTGTAGGGTTTGTTAATGCAATGTAACGCACCCAAAATTTTATTTTTACACTTATTTAGCTGCTTTATATGACAGTTTATGGAATATTTATCTTTATACAAGTATTTATCCTAATAATCTGCAAGATAATACATAGTTAGCAGTTCTCTATTAGAAATCAGAAGGATGGATATGTCTAAAAAATGGAAGGGTCGGGAACAGCCAAATCTTGATCATTTGATGTCACTTTTCTCGGATGACACCATTTCTGCATTCATTACTGGGCATCTAGTTATTGAATCTCTTCTTGTACAAATGATCGATCTAAAACTAGAACATCCTGATGAATTTGATACATTTAGTCTTAACTTCCCAGCAAAAACTAATCTGTGTAAGGCATTAGGATTAATTGATTCTGATATGACAAACTTTCTTCTTGAGATGAACACAATCAGAAATCGTTTTGCTCACAGGCTTGGATACAGCTTTTCCTTTGATGATGCGTTTAGCTTTGCTCAAGCTGCTGCCAAAGGGGGGATAGACTTTTCAGATGATTCCATATACATGGATAAGGAGAATTCTGAAGAATGGTATGGCATCAAAGGAATTATTCAGGAAGTTTTTCAAAATACTGCTCAAGACCTCTCATTCATCATGGAGGAAAATGGTGGTGAATTTCAGTTTGGGTGATCGAAATACTACTCAACTGCTAACAATGGTGGTGCAGAAGATTGTTGGCAAAGTTGTAAAGTTTTTGGCAACCGCTGACCACAAACGTTCAGCTTCAGCGCACAGCTTTAACGCAAATTAAGTAAACTTTGACGTATGAAACCTCATGTATCTTTACTCGACAGAATTGAAATATTAAAGACGCAAAATCCAATTCAGGGAGCTTCGTATTACTGCGTCACATTGCTTGGCACTAAAGAGGGGAAAATAAACCGATACTGCCAATCCGAGGTGTGCGGATACACTGATACAAAACCCCGCAGAGAAATTCGAGCAGGATGCTTGGTTGAGCCAACTAAGATGCGTGATTTGTTTCAAGTGATTAAAGAACCGTCAGTTCTCGTGAATACATACAGTGACTTGTACGTATTTCTTCTGATTGGCGGTCATGGGATAATTGAGAAAAGTCTAGGTGAAAAGTACTTCGGTGATTTGTTGGCTGCGGAGGCGACAGTATTCTCCCATACAAAAGGACTTTTGCGGGTTCGTAGTTCGCCAAAAGCAATAATTCAACACGCGCCAAGCAAGAAAACCCGAATGATAATCTTGAAACGTGATAATTATCGCTGTAAGGTATGTGGACGTTCACCAGAAAACCACGTTGATATTGAATTGCACGTACATCATATACATCCTTGGGGAGAAGGCGGAGTAACTGAAGAAGATAACCTTATTACCCTTTGTAATACCTGTCATGACGGGCTTGATCCCCATTTTGAGACAGACTTATTCCCTCTCATTGGTATCCAGCCTTATGTGAATATTATAAAAGCAGACCCTAACTACGTCGTTGGTGTTGTGAATTACCGTAAAGTATCCGTGAAAGCATATAAAACACTCGCCGAAAAAATGCCGCCACGCTCGTAAACAGTTCGATCGCCGATCTTGTAGTTAATGAAGTGCAACGCACCTTATTTTTGTTCGTATTGACACTGACTTGAACACAGTTACAATTTTTTAGCTAGACTACTGAGTAATAACTTTCAATCTAGGCGCAGCCATGCTAGACACATCAACACTTGAGCAACGCTTGATAACCCTTGAACAAGTAGTTTTCGATCTTCAAAATAAATTTGAAAGTAAGCCTAGCTCCGACAATTGGCTTGATAGACTCATAGGTTCCATCTCTGATGACTCAGCTTTTCTTGAAGCTCTAGAATATGGACGTGCATTTCGGCTGTCTGATAAACCTATTGACGACACTGACAAATAATCGTGAAATAGATGCGAAGTCAAAAAGTTCGTGTGTCTACAATGGACTTGAGAATTGCCGCGATCGCCATTTCTAACAACTTGGTATTACTTACCCGAAATACTGGAGACTTCAGTAAAGTTCCGAGTTTAGTAACCGAAGATTGGACAGTGTAGCGCTGAAGGGCTTCCTTACAGTTAGCAAATAGATAGATCATTGAGGCGATCGTAAGATATCTCAAAGCTATAATGTGAGGTAGCAAAAGATCTTCAGGTTAGGGGTATGACTACAGTATCAATCTTGCCAATATCTAGTGTTAGCGGTGAAAAATCCTATCGGGCGATCGCAGGAGATAAGCAGTGGGTTGGTAAAACTGCGGGGCAAGCTCTAGATGGATTAACTGCTCAGTTAGGTGAAGCTGATTTCAGTGCGCTGATCGTTATCAACAGTTTTCATCCAGATCTATTTTTTAGCGCCGATCAACAAAAACGGTTATCGGAGTTAATGAATTTATGGCGAGTAGCACGCGATCGGGGAGAAACATTACTACTGGAACAACAAGCAGAGCTAGATAATTTAGTTGATGCTGAACTAAGGGCAGCAACTGCACGAACAACCGCCTTAATGCAGTAACTAAGTATATGAATCCCTATTACAGTGCGATCGCAGAACGTGCTAATCATCGTTGTGAATACTGCCATGCCCCAGAATTGGTTTTTAACTTCCCTTTTGAGGTTGAACATATCATCCCTCTCTCCCAGCAAGGGACAAATGACGAGTCGAATCTAGCTCTTGCCTGTCGATCCTGCAATCTTCGTAAAGGCACTCGTATTAGCGGCATTGATGCGATCGCCTAAAACTCATGCCTTACAGTAATAGCGATCGCCTTGAGGAGATAGATTGTTAATGCGATTACCAAAGTAATTAAGCCATAATTGCATTACAAACCTAATTTATCTGGCTCGAATGTATATGAAAAATGAGAAGATCAAAGCAATACAAAATATCTTTAGTTCTAGACTCGACACGTTGAGCCATCTCTTAACAGTAGCAGAGAGCCATTTCGGAACCGATGTAGAGCCTATATTGCAGCGCCGTATAGCTCCCGATATGTTTCCCTTCGGTACACAAATTGTATTTACTTGCAATCAGCCCCGCAACTTTGCCTTGTGGTGCTTAGGACAGGCGGCGAATAACTTACCTCCCGACGTAGCATCCCTAGATGAGGCGCGTACTCATATTTCATCTACAAAGGAACTGTTAGCAAGTATCAATGTTAGCGATACTATGCTTGCAGAGATCAAGCGGATTGAACTTGGAGAAGGTCTATACCTCGAACTATCTGGACTCTCATACGTGGATGATTTTCTGATGCCAAACTTTTACTTCCATTTGACCACAGCCTACGACATCCTGCGTATGGAAGGAGTACCCATAGGTAAGCACGATTTCATGATGCATTTGATACCTTTTGTAAAGCATCAAGGTAATTCATAACATGGAGTAAAAAATGTCATTATCTGAACCAATTAGCATTCAGCAGCTTTTCGCCAATGACTTGGCACTTATGGAAGAATTATTAACTGTCTTTGGTGAAGCTTTTGAAGAAGTTGATACCTATAGCTCATCTCGTCCAAATGGTGCTTATCTCCAGCGTTTACTAGGTCGCGATTATTTCATTGCACTTGCAGCGTTAAAAAATGGATCGGTGGTTGGAGGTCTAGCCGCATACGAACTCCAGAAGTTTGAGCAAGAACGGAGTGAAATTTATATTTATGATCTAGCTGTTGCCGCCGCACATCGACGGCAAGGCATTGCCACGGCATTAATTCAAGAATTAAAGAAGATTGCTGTAGCGCGAGGAGCTTACGTTGTTTTTGTGCAGGCTGACATTGGAGATGACCCTGCGATCGCACTTTATACAAAGCTTGGTGTGCGTGAAGATGTGCTTCATTTTGACATTGCTGTTGACGATAATAGCGATCGCCTTTAGGAGATAGATTGTTGAGGCGATCGCGCTTGAATTAAAGTAGAATTTGCGGCAAATTTTTCCTCAATCAAATAATTAAACTGCAAGTGCTTTACAACTCCAAGCAATGTGTCTCTACGACCATTAAAATTCGCCTGTTTCAAATCTTCTGCTCACCTCGTTCAAGTTTGTTTTTCTGCAATTGATTTGGTTGTCTAGACCGATTTTTGCCAGCAATACGGAGAAGACGAAGAAATTTTGGACATTCAAAATGGTTTGGCGCTTTGCAAACTGCCGCGTGACGAAGCCCATCACGCATTGAGGTCAGTTCCTTTATTTTCTTATCCAACTCCTCTGCTTTAGCTGAAAGCAGTGCAACATTAATTTCAACACCTTCAGGGGTAAACATTTCCGCGATCTCATCCAGAGAGAAACCAGCATTTCGTCCCAAAGCAATTAAAGCCAGCCGATCTATAACATCATCACTGAATTGACGACGTAGACCACTTCGACCATTGGACTGAATCAGCCCCTTCTCTTCGTAAAAGCGTAGCGTTGAGGCAGGCAACCCTGATGCCTTTGCAACTTCAGATATATCCATCATGTCACTTTGCAATTAACACTTGACTTCAAGTTAACTTGAACTTGTATTGTAGCCTCATACAAGATTTTATGAGCTAAAAACTATGCTAAATATTGAATGGATATTGTTATACATCGCGTTGGGCGGCTTTGTTGGTTTTATGGGAGGCTTGCTCGGTGTTGGTGGTGGTGGAATCTTAGTTCCTCTCCTAGCATCAATTCTTGTTTACCAAGGTATCGGTGGAGATGAAGTAGTCCATTTGTCCTTGGGAACATCATTGATGTGCATGATCATTTCTTCCATCGCAAGTACTCGCGCACATTCATCTCGAAAAGCTGTAGTGTGGAAAGTCGTTGGCGGAATGGCTCCTGGAATTATTCTCGGCGCTCTCCTAACTACCCAAGTTGCGGCAACCCTCAAATCAGCTTACATTGCGCTTTTTATGGCACTTTTCATGGTGCTTGTAGCAGTGCAAATGTTTGTTAATTGGAAACCGAAACCTAGCTTGAAGCCAATTACATTTCGCGGATTACTGACAGTTGGAGTTGCGATCGGCTCGGTATCAGCACTAGCCGCAGTGGGCGGCGGTTTTCTCACAGTTACCTACTTGAGCTATAAGAATATCGTCATGAAAAGAGCAGTTGGCACTTCAGCCGCAATTGGACTTCCGATCGCTATTTCAGGAACGATTGGTTACATGATTAGCGGCTGGTCTAAGACATTGAGCGCTCCCTATACTATTGGATTCATTTACTTACCAGCATTTTTGGCAATATCGATTGCCAGTTCTATTGCTGCTCCTTATGGCGCTCGCTGCTCACATCGTTTACCTGAGGCTTATTTAAAAAAGATATTTGCAGTTATCTCACTCATCTTAAGCTTAACGATGCTACGCTCATTTGTTAAATTTTGAACTAGAAGTATCGCCTAAATACTCAAATCACCAATATAAGACCCAATTTGCTTAAGTCCTTGCAAAACCTGAACACGTTCCATTGTGTTTTCGAGTAATCGATAAGTATGCGATCGCGTATATTGAGGGATATTTTGGTGGCGATCGCACTTCAAAAACAATACTTCTCTTCCATTTGTAACCATTCCATAGCAACTTGACTGTAAATTAGGAGCGCTCAACAAATAAGTAAGTGCTTGGGGAATTCCTGCCGTAACGTCTAACCTTGCAGGTTTTGATTCAATTACCAAAATCCAAAAGCTATCTTGGATTACCAAAATATCAATTCGACCTTGAACTGCCATAGCATTAGATTCATCCGCAACTTCGATATTAGTACTTACTTCTGCTTTTACCAAAAAAGGAAATTGATAGAAACCCGCCAAATCTAGCAATGGTGATATAACCACAAGCTTAACAATTTCTTCGAGGGGTGGTTCCTCTTGACTGAGATAGGTATAGTTGCGAGTGAGGCGATCTAGTCCTTGTAGTTCCGCCTCGGTTAGAGTCGGCGCATTATTTAACCATTCATCAAAAAAGCGATCGCTAGAGTTGAGTCTCAAGCCAAAGGTTTGACGGAGATTGCCAAGGGTAAGGCTACTAGCATTTGTAATCACGGTTAAATCCTTTAAGTAATTACATGAAGTTTAGAAGTCTAGGCATTTGATCTAGGCGCTAATACCTAATATACGATAAAAATTGCGATCGCCTAATAATCACGACTCACAGTAATAGCGATCGCTTTATATTTGCTAAATGATGATTGAATGAAATATGAATAACCTAACCCCGCAGTCTTCTTTAACTCGATTAAATTTTTGTTAGCCTTTATCTATGGAAACAACTCCTAAAAACATCAACCTCGAACCAGAACTAGCCCTAGCTCTTGATTTAGACTTGGTGCGTCAACAGCTAGCAACTCGCGCCCAAAATCTGGCGATTCCCCAAATCGAAAAACATTTATTTCTATGTGCTGACCAAACCAAACCCCTCTGCTGCCAAAAGGAAGTGGGATTGCAAGCATGGGACTATCTAAAACGACGCATCAAGGAACTCAACTTAGAAGCAAAAATCTTTCGGACTAAGACTAACTGCTTGCGTGTATGCGATCGCGGACCGATTTTATTAGTCTATCCAGATGGTGTTTGGTATCATTCGGCAACCACAGAGATTTTAGAAAGGATACTCCAAGAGCATATTATTGGTGGCAACATCGTTATAGATTACGCCTTTGTCTCACCCCAAAAGGGTTCCTCGACTTCGGCGGGAAACCCATCCTGTAAAACGCAATAAGATACAGCGCTTTGCGCTAAATTAAAATACAAAGAAATTTTTGAAAGCGCGGCAGAGCCGCGCTTTCAAAAATTTCTTTGGACTACTTCAAGCCTCAACAGCCTGTAGCTATATCTTATTGCGAGAGTGAAACTTTGCGAGAGTCGAATAACTGAAGTACGGCACTTTTAATCATTGACATCACATGGGGATCACAGCTTGCAATTAGCTCTTCGCGGGGCAGGTTGCCTTTAAAAAACTCTTTGGAAAGTCTGAGCATTCTTTGCATTTCAGGAAATCCAAGAGATTTCACCATAAAGGTTGCCACAGGAGAATTCCGCACATCGTAGCTAGAATCAACGCTTCGTCCCTTATCTAATAATTCTAATACTTCCGCTTCGATAGGCGTTGACGGCTGGTGTGGCACTTCAATTTGTGGCAAGAACTGTTCTAAGCCATCTACGGGATTATCTGATGGTAATTCCCCCATCATTGTTGAGAGTGAAATATCACGTCCAATGCGTAATGATAGTGCTTCTAGAATGGCGATCGAGGTTAACTTTGTACCTAAGTACAGTCTTGACACTTCCAGATTGTGATTAGTTTGGGCAAGTAGCTTGTAATAGTTTTTTTGATCAGGTTCATCACGATAACGTCGGAAAACGATTTCAGGCGAAAGGAAGTTCATAAAGCTTTCCATTTTTTGCATGGAAACTCGATAACCATGCACACTATAGGAATTAGAATTTTTAAGATCGTGATTTGTTTCAGGAATTAAATTCCAAGTATTGTTGAGAAAAAGCGATGAATTTGGACTAGCAAAGTTTTTTACATCGCGGTTAGATAGGCGGACGGCTCTCTTGACGATTTCAGCAATATCTTGATCACCCCAGCCAAATTGAAATACTTCATTGGCATTAACTAAACGACCAAATAGGAGATCAGAACAAGTTAGACCAGAATCTAGCTGCGGACGAAATGGAATAGTCGCTTCAATACAAGCTGTAATCTCGGCAAGCTTGTTGAGAGGCAACATATTTTCTAGGACTTTGATCGCAATGATGGCACTCAGAAATTCATTTTGCCCAGACATCGGTAATAAGGGCTGTCCATGCTCAAAGCCAAATAGCATCGATACCATTTTGAAAATGATATCTTCTTGCAGTTCAGGGGCTTCGAGAATTACCAGTTGCTCACGGTCTTCTTTGATGTAGGGAGAAATGTAGCGACTGATATTGACACTAATACCTTGATCAACCTGTACATACACCAGATCATGAAATATTGCTGATATGACTTCGATCGCGTCTCCCCCTTCACCCACCTCAAAAATATGGTTGGGTGTGTGAAACGATCGCCAAGGACCAGTCATCGTTTGAATGATCAAATTGGAGATTTTAGTCAACTGTTCTTGGTCAACATGACCTTGCAAGTCGGCGATCGCTTGCGTGAGGCGGTCTAGACATTTCTGTTTATCCGTTGCAGTACTCATCCAATCATCTCCACATTTAACTTCTTCGTATTTACAGCAGCGTTTCTCCACTCATTTCAACCACAACTATAGCGTTTCACAGCTTAGTGAAGTACGGGATTGTTTCCCCGCCTTCGGCGGGGAAACAATCCTCTGTATCTCGCTTGCTTGAAAAGCGCTATATGCTAGTAATGATCTAGATAAATTGTGGTAATTGTTTAATGGCTTGACATTATTTGGGTGATTTTTATTAAATCGTAAAGTTTTAAAGACTCTGTATTGCATGAAACTTAAACTGACCTGTGTGTTTAACTAATGAGATTTGCTGTTTTAGCTCGGATGGGGATCTGATCAGGATAGTTAGCTCTTTACACTGCACATTCTTACATATTAATGGGATTCTCTGAAGATGCCAGAAAGTCTAATATGATCTGACGATGGCTGGGGGCAAGTGGACGATCCTGTAATATGCGACGGGAATAGTGACTACCTTGGATAATCTCTTGCGGTGAAAGCAAATCCATGTCGCATCCTTCATTGAGTTCGAGCATATTTAGCCCTACATCTAAACAACCATAAAATACATATCTAATTACTTGATCTCCTAAATAGCTGCGAAAAAATCTAATTTCTTGAGGAATATACCCGATTTCTTCTTGAAGTTCTCGGAGCATACCCATCTCAGGTTTTTCATTTATTTCTAGATGTCCGCCAAACATTGTCCAAACCCCCGGATGTACGATAGTTGGGATGTCATCACGCAGTTGCATCAAAAATTGGTTTTGATGCTGCAAAATGGCGATCGCTACTGATCGGATAGTCTCTTCAGCGTTAACCACATCTAGCTCGTTATCCATCATTAATTAAGTTGGAGATTATGTAAATCGTAAGTTTGGCTTGAAATATATTAGTACTTACGCAAAGTAAAAAGGCTCAATATAGCAATACTTGGTTAAGTTAGCCCAAAAGATTAATAGCGGCGCGAAGCGCCGCTATTAATCTTTTGGGCTTTATGGAGGCATTTGCGCCGCAAATCTCCAGATGTCATTAATGTTGAGTTTGCGATTAGCTTTATACAAACTTAGAGTGCGATCGCTGTTACCATCAGTGATAATTTCTGGAAAGGAGTAAGCATTCGATGTCCGCAGTCAATCAGCAAGAAGTTTTGGCAAGCTTTAAGGTTTTGGTAAGCATGGCAAAAGCCGACGGCAAATTGCTCGAAGAAGAGTTTGCCAGTCTCGCCGATACTTTTGAAGAAATTCATCTGCCTGAAGGTATGACCGTCGATAGCCTGTTGAATGAAGATGAGCAACCAATCGACACATTACTTTCACAAATTACCAGTGATATCGCACAGGAGATGGTTTATCAGTCTGCCTACGCGATGGCAAATATCGATGGAGAGTGTAGTTCCGAAGAAAAAGAACTGTTAGACAAAATTGGGACAACTTTTACCAGTTCAAAACTTTGGGGCAAACAAGAATGGCTAGAAACCCTAGAGCGCCGTTCTACAAAATCAGCGATCGCTGCACAAATCAGTCAAATTGATGATCCTGAGAAACGGGCGATGGAGGTCGAAAATGCGATCACCGATGCTTGTTTTCTTAATGCAGTTTTAGGCGCATTCCCGATCCCCGGAATTGCGATCGCCTTTGATATGTTGATCTACTGGAATCAACTCGATCTCGCCCAAACCATTGGTCAAAGCTGGGGCTACGATCGCGACAATGAAAATCTTCGCAAAGCCTTATTTGGAAGCTTAGGGATCACAGGAACCCGCATTGCTGTTAGCAATTTAGCCAAGCTCGTTCCTGTCTTTGGCATGGTAGTCGGCGCGACTACTGCTTATGCAAGTACATGGGCGCTAGGCAAAGTTGCTAATGAATACTTTGCCTCAGGTGGCGAGATGGATGCTTTTAGCTTACGTCAAGCCTTTAAGCAAGCGAAGAAAGAGGGTGAAGCCTTGTATAAAACCAAAGCTGATGAAATTGCTGAGAAGAAAAAAGCGATCGAGCCTCAAGTGCAACTGCTCAATGAGGAACTGAAAGCTGGCAGTATTACGCCTGAAGAATATCAGGAAAAATTGAAAAATCTACTTTAAAAAAGAGAGGACGCATAGCGTCCTCTCTTTTTTTTAGAAACCACCAACCCGAATACCTGCGCCTAAAACTACGAATAAGACAGCTAGACTGGTCACTCCCACAATGTGATAAGCCAAAGAGTTTAAAGTCTCTTTAGTGAGATTAGGAATAATGAAAAATCGCGCATGAATTGCTA
Source organism: uncultured cyanobacterium (assembly GCA_963703315.1). Lineage (GTDB taxonomy): Bacteria > Cyanobacteriota > Cyanobacteriia > Pseudanabaenales > Pseudanabaenaceae > Pseudanabaena. The sequence continues at coordinate 2,744,909 of OY969811.1, forward strand.
AGGCGATCGTTCCTAATAGGAGTAATAGTTTGATGCCGATATAAGTGGAGAGATAGGAATCAAATGCTAGAAAACTCTCGAAATTAGGAAAATAAGTCCATGTGAGCCATAGCCCTGTGATCACCTGTAATAGCAGGGCTGCGAGTCCAAATCCTTCAAAATGTTCTTCAAATTGATGAATGCGATCAGGATCGCGATGTTTGAGAGCTTGAGGTAAAACGGTTGCTGCTAGTACCAGATGCCCACCTGTCCAGACAGTGGCTCCTAAAATATGCAAAACAACTAAGATTTTAAATAACATGGGGTTATGTCAAGATTTGTTGACTTATGGTTATAGAATTGGCGATCACTTTAAGATTTGGTAAAAATAGATACAAAAATAATTGCATTTTTATAAGTCTACTTTGGATTTTGACAAAGGGCGATTGATTTCACCAACTTGCATCAAGAGGCGAAAGCTATGAATACAGCGATTGATTGGGATGAAGTATTTGAATATCCACCCAGAACCATCGTAGAACTCAAAGCAAAGCCAGATGTTTTATACGAGATTGATTGGTATGAGGCGATGATGGTTCCACCGATCTGGTTAGTGGGCGATCCGCGTCCTCGCTATCCCCACGAATTGCGAATCGTGTCGCGCCTAAAATTACAACTTTGTGATTTAACATTTTGTGATTTAGCGGCGCAACCTGCCTTGGTTTAGGTTTCAGAAATATAGCGATCGCCTAAAAATCAAGACTCAAAGTAATAGCGATCGCCAAAGTCGCACCACCGCTAATATCTCCTACCTTCCCAAAGTTGAAGTAGGGTCTTGGATATAGAATGTATTTAGTGCTACAGCCTATAGCTATGACTATTAAAGAACAAATTATTCAAGAACTTGATCGCATCCCTGAGTCTTATCTGGAGAAAGTGCTTAGTTTTTTGTATTGTTTAGAAACTCCATCGACTCATGATGTTGAGCAGTTAAGCAAGGCGGAAGCAATTATCCAAAATGGATTAAATACTGCGCTATCCAAGCCAAAGCGATCGTCATTGGAAATCTGGGCAGAATTTGCATCTATTCGCAATAGAATTTCTGAAAGTATTGTTGATATGATCGCCTAGAAATTACGACTCAAAGTACAAGCGATCGCCTTTAAGAAATAGATTGTTGATGCGATCGTGGGTTGTTGATGTTTGAGTTGGAGGCGATCAATTTTTGATAAGTTGTTTCAGGCGATCTCTATCAAGCCTATTATTGACAAGTGCGTTACTATTATATTAATTGCTCTAGGTAATTGATTATGAAATGGGAAGAAGTTTGTGAGAATAAACAGCTACAAGATTTACCATTCAAAATTGAATTAAACAAGTGGGGGCAAATCGTAATGAGTCCAGTCAAAATCAAGCATTCTTTTCACCAAGGAAGACTCCAGCGTTTATTGGAGTCTTTGTTGAGTAATGGGGAAGTGATGCCAGAATGTGCGATCGACACAACAGACGGTGTTAAAGTTGCTGATGTTGTCTGGTGTTCTGCGGAAAGATTTGACAAAATTCAGGATGAAGTTTCAGCATCTATTGCCCCAGAAATTTGTATAGAAGTTAAATCTATTGGGAATACTTTGGGTGAAATGGAATTCAAGAAAAAGTTGTATTTTGAAGCCCAAGCGCTTGAGGTATGGCTATGTGATGAAAAAGGTAAAATAAGATTTTATAATGAGCAAGGGGAATTAGAGCAATCTTTGTTAGTCCCTGATTTCCCGAAGCAAATTAAACGATAAATTATATTGCTTGTGTTTTAGTTGATCGCCTATTCTCTCAAACAAAACAGCGATCGCCTTGAGAAGATTGATTGTTAATGCGATCGCCTAAAAATCATAACTCACAGTATATAGCGATCGCATTGTCTATATGGAAGATGGTAAATTGATGCCAAATGTTGAAGCTTGTCATTAGAGCGATTGCGATAGCCTACATTAAACTCTTTAGAAAATGAATTGTTGAGGCGATCGCGAAGTCAAGAAGTTGATAGGCGATCAGGGTATAACAAATCATTGAAGCAAGCCAACAGCTATGATTTAGGCAAACTAAAAATGTCTACTCCTGTTCAATTTAGCCGTTAAGCTTTAGGAATACATATGAGCTTTTTCGATGCATCAGCACTGTTTGTAATCATGGTAACGCTCGCCATGATTCCTAGTACGAGTGTTGCCTTGGTGATTACACGCTCAGCCACATTAGGCTTTTCAAATGGGGCTGCCGTCTCAATGGGCATTGTACTAGGGGATTTGATTTTCGTATCGTCGGCAATTTTTGGACTAACGGCTCTGTCGGAACTGATGGGAACCTTCTTTTTAGTAATTAGATACGCTGCTGGCGTTTACCTTATTTGGTTTGGTGTAACCTTGATCAGAAGTAGAGCGAAAGCGTACTCTCTTCAATCCTATAGCGCTCGGGGCGGAATCGTTGCTAGTTTTTTTGCGGGTCTTTTTGTAACACTTGGTGATGTTAAGGCTATATTTTTCTATGCGAGTTTATTTCCAGCATTTGTAGAATTATCGGCACTCAAAACACTAGACATTTTTGTGATTCTATTTGTAACTACAATCACAGTTGGTGGTGTCAAGTTGACCTACGCCTTGATCGCCAAGAAAGTGGTGATTATGAGCAAAGGACTAGCAATTGAAAAAGAAGCTAAGTTGGCATCAGGTGCTCTTATGGTTGGCACTGGAACTTATCTCATTGCAAAAGTTTAACAAAGCATTGTAACGGACAAGCCTCTGAATGCGTCATTATACTGAAACTATACGACCGTTAAGGGTGTCTGTTTCTAGTCGAGATTAGGTAAGCAAAAATGGTTGGCTTTGTTGTTGAGTACAGAGTAGTTATCTGCGATCACCAAGCATAAGTAATTGATAAGTGATCGCAGCATAACAAAACATTGGAGCGGATAGAAGCGTGATATTTTGGTGTTGAGTTGAAGGCGATCTATTGTCGCTCAATTCAGCCGTTATGCTCAATCGCGAAGTCCGTAAGTGAATGGTTTCTAGCCAAGATTGAGCAAGCAAATATCACCGACTTCGATGTTCAGTTCCGAGAAGTTATCGGCGATCGCAAAAACAAATAATTATTTAACGATCGCCTAGAAATCATAACTCACAGTAATAGCGATCGCTTAATTCTAATTAGCTTTGATTTGCTTTGACTTTCTCTAGAGCGATCGCCTTAGGAAACAGCACATTGTTTTCCTTGTGAATATGTTGGTGCATATCTTGCTCAAAGTTTAGCAAACCATCAAGCATGGCGCGATAGGTGTTACAAGCCCAGTCAGGGGCAGTGTAATTATCCGTGAGTTGACGCAATTGACCGAGGGCAATGCCAGCTTCATCATGCTCAAATTCCATTTGATGTACAGGATTAGCGATCGTGCCGCAATGGAAAGATGGAACTGTGGCGCTAGATTCTAACTGACGGATCATCGGGAATAAAATCTTTTCTTCCTTCTGTAAATGTGTTTCTAATTCTTGAGATACAGCGAGAAATATATCTTTGATTTGGTGGAGGCGTGGTTCCTTCTCACCATGTACCGCCGCGACTTTGGTTACCATCTTCTCCAAGCGAGGTAGCTCAGTATGCAGATAAGCATGGTGAGTATATTCGATGTGATCAGCTAGTTCGGTGAGGGATAAATTCGCGACGGTTATCTCAGGATCTTCAGTTGAATTAGCGATCGCCTCTAGTTGGATGAGAAATGTCTGCGGATCAATACCTTGCTTGCGACAGGCTTCATCAATTGTTTTCTTGCCGCCACAACAATAGTCAACTTTGGCTTGTTCAAACAATCGAGAAAGAGAAGGGCGATCGCGCACAATTTCGCCGACGGTATCGCTGATTTGAAAAGTTGCCATATATTTAGTTTCCTGTTTGTTCTACTTCGAGAGTGCGGCTTTGCCGCGCTTTCGAGAAAATAATTAGCCGTTCAAGACATCTTTCTTATGTTGAGGAGCCGCCGCTACTGCCGCCACCTCTCCCAAAAGATCATCAGGTACGCCCATTTCTTTGAGGGTGAGCATCAAATCCTCGGCAACCGCATCAAAGTGATCGCTGTTTAAACCTTGATGTGCCACTAGATCCTTGTGAGCTTCACGCATCTGCGCCCCACTATATTTGTCAGTACCACCAAAGGCATAGGTGAGAAAAGCTTTTTGGTGCATTCGTTGCTTTTGCATATCGGTATTCTCAAAAAAGTGTTTGATGCGATCGTCCTGCAACACTCTTTCATAGAAGCGATCGACCGCGATATCAAACGCTTCAGCACCACCAAGTTTTTCAAATAATGTTGTCATGGGATTTCTTTTTTTCTACTTATCTACTGCTGACAGCATAAAAGAAGATCAGGGGATTAGTCTTTGACTTAAGTCAAGAACAACCTTAAAATATTCTTATATAGCTGTCGCCAGTCTTGTTAGGACATAAACCCCAAAAGATGAATGGCGGCGCTTCGCGCCGCCATTCATCTTTTGGGGTTTGAGGCAAATGTTAAATAGATTCGCCTTGAGTGAATGGTTACAAAGCATTCTAATCTTTCAGGGATCATCGGCAGAGCAGCTAGTTCCTTTAGCTCAGATTGCCCATCTGCAAACCTTCAAAAAAGATGAGACAATCTTCCATCAAGGTAATGAAGCAACAGGATTTTTTGTTGTCCAAACTGGACGTGTCAAGGTAATTAAGACAGCATCTAATGGAAAAGAACATATTCTACATTTATTAAATAGATGTGATTACTTTGCCGAAGTTGCCACCTTTGATGGCAAGGCTTTTCCAGCTTCAGCGATCGCACTAGAAGATACAGAATTAATCTTTTTCCCTCGGTTAGCTTTTCTAGATCTACTCCATCAAGATCCTGCGATCGCGATTAGTATGCTGACAAGTTTGGCAACCCGATCGCGTAAATTGGCGCAGATGGTGGAAGATCTCTCGTTTAAAGAAGTGCCACAGAGATTAGCGGCTTATTTACTGGATTTAAGCGATCGCGCTAATGGTGATCAAGTTATCCATCTAGATGTTACCAAAACTCAACTAGCTTCTATTTTAGGGACAATTTCGGCAACCCTCTCTAGAGCATTCTTGCATCTCAGCGATGAGGGATTAATTGCCATTCATGGTTCACATATTGAATTATTGGATCGCGATCGCTTGCAAGATTTAAGCGATTGATTCCAGAATAAGAGTCCCAAGAGCATGATCAATATATTTATATCTTTTTCGTTTTTATGGGAGGGATGATGAAACACTCCTCCGTAAACAAAAAAACTGTGGCGCACGCTGCGCGTGCGCCACAGTTTTTGGCTCTAGTTTTTAATTATGCCCAGCTAATTAGTAGCTAGTATTTAGGAACCGAAGGATCGATCTGATCGCTCCATGCATTGATACCGCCCTGTACATTGATCCCATCAATGCCAGCTTGCTTGAGAATGCCCAGAGCCTTCATCGATCGCCCACCCATTTTGCAATGCGCGATCAGTTTATGCCCATTGAGCAACGACTTGACCTTTTCCACACCATTACCATTTTCGATTTCTGGTAAAGGCACTAGCACTGTATTGGGGATTCTGCCAATTTCCCATTCATTAGGGTTACGCACATCGATGATCACATAGTCCGATGCACCAGCATCAATGATCTCTTTGAGTTCTTTAACGGTAATTTCGGCGATCGCCTTTTGTGCTTCCATTTCGGTTTCTTTTTGTTGAGGAATACCACAGAACTGCTGATAATCAATCAATTCGGTGATGACGGGACGCACTGGATTGGGACGCAGCTTGAGTTCGCGGAAGGTCATCTTCAAGGCATCGTAAAGCAACAAACGTCCACTCAGAGTATTGCCTTGTCCCAGAATGATTTTCACGGTTTCTGTAGCTTGGATCACCCCAATGATTCCCGGCAAAATCCCTAAAACGCCGCCTTCAGCGCAGGAAGGAACTAGCCCAGGTGGTGGTGGCTCTGGGTAAAGATCGCGATAGTTAGGACCACCTTCATAATTGAAGACGGTAGCCTGTCCTTCAAAGCGGAAGATGGAGCCGTAGACGTTAGGCTTATTGAGTAAGACACAGGCATCATTGACCAGATAGCGTGTGGGGAAGTTATCCGTACCATCCACAACAATGTCATAGGGAGCCATGATCTCTAGAGCATTGGCTGAGGATAGATGCGTGTTGTACAGATCAATTTGGCAATAGGGATTGATCTCCAAGATCCGCGCTTTAGCAGACTCGATCTTGGGTTTACCAACAGTACTAGTGCCATGAATGATTTGACGTTGCAGGTTGGAGGTATCCACCACATCGAAGTCCACGATACCGATGCGTCCGACACCTGCGGCGGCGAGGTATAACAACAAGGGCGCACCCAAGCCACCCGTACCGATACACAGTACGCTAGCAGCCTTGAGGCGTTTTTGTCCTTCTACGCCAACCTCAGGCAAGATCAGGTGACGTGAGTAGCGCTCATAGTCATCTTGAGTGAGTTGAATCGAATTTGGGTCTGGGTTGAGCATGATTAAATAAATCGCACTTGGATGACAAAGGCAATCTTAATTAGCGATCGCCTTTGCTGATTTGTGACGTGTTTTTGTATTTCTATTGTAGTTTCCTAGTTTACGCTTTAGTGCGATGTTGTATGTTGGTTGCAGTTGGCTTAACTGCCATAACTACGATATATAGCTGTCACCATTTACACTAAGTCCAAAAAGCGAGTGGCGGCGCTTCGCGCCACCACTCGCTTTTTGGGTTAAGACTGGCAACAGCTATAAAATTTACAAAAGTTTAGATTTTCAATCATTGCTAAGTAACTTCTCCGCAAGCTGTTCTGCCTGATACACGGACGGAACAGCTTGCGGGTTTTATACTTAAATTAGAGTGTGACTAAATCCACGCAGTACTATGGAGCTTATGGACACCCCTTACATTTACTACATTCCCATCTACCCTGACGATGATAATTGCGAAACTCTAATGCACCTATTCATCGGTCAGCCTGGTTTAGATAACGAAATTCTCAGCTTACTGGAAACTCTGGATGATCGCGAACATTCAGGTGAAGCGGTTGACTATGTTCATGAGCTAGAAAACAAGTTTGACTTAAAGCGAGTTTCCGTGAGATTTTTGCCGAGAAAACGCGATCGCGCCGTGCCAATCATGACTTAAAGAACACACAGAATCAAGAACCCGATTTTTTGTGGCGTGGCTTCGCCACAAAAAATTGGGTTCTTATCACACCCTAAACAAAAAAGTCGTGCGAAGCGCGACTTTTTTGTTTAGGGTGTGATATCCCCACTTCGGTTAATTTCTGTAAAGTTGACCAAGCTTGTAAAATTAGAATAGATGTAAGTAAGCAGAGCAATAAAATGGCATTTTTTGATTCTGAAATTGTTCAACATGAAGCTCGTAATCTATTCCAAGATTATCAAGCTCTGACTCAGCTTGGCGGTAGTTATGGCAAGTTCGATCGCGAAGGCAAAATTCTCTTCATTGAAAAAATGGAAGAGATGATGGATCGTTATAAAATTTTTATGAAGCGCTTTGAACTTTCTGATGATTTCATGGCGCAAATGACTTTGAAGCAATTGGAAAGTCAGTTAGGTAATTTTGGGATCACACCGCAGCAAATGTTTGATCAGATGAATATGACTTTAGAAAGAATGAAATCTGAACTTGAACTGCATAATTAATTAGCTGTTAGCTATTGGCTATTGGCTTTTAAATTGGGGACGGGCAATAACGATGACACCACATACCTTAATGCTGCTGGCGGTAAAAGTGGCGATCGCTTCGCGGATAGTTGCACCAGTCGTATAAATATCATCAAATAGAATCACGTCTTGATGATTAAATTGGCGATTTGATGGAACTGTAAAAGCCCTAGACAAATTCTGCTCACGCTCTTGTTTACTTTTTGTTTGCATTTGCGCCTTAGTGTCTTTAACTCTTTGCAATAATTTGGGGTGGCATGGCATAGCAGTCAAGTCACAAAATCTACGGGCGAGTATTTCTGCTTGGTTAAATCCTCGTGATTTTAATTTGTTGTCATGGAGGGGAATGGGAACTACGGCTATTTTCTTGAAGTTGGGGATTTGCATACTTGGCGATCGCTTCCACGTGTCGGCAATTTTTTTAGCGATCGCTTCCATAATTTCAGGATGATTTTCATATTTGCAAGCGGCAATCGCCCGTTTCAATGCGCCATCATAAATCCCCCAACTATAAAGGGGAATCTCTGGGGCAATGGGATCATCTTTTTGTAAGAATTCTGGTGATTGATAAGCAGTAATTTGGCGATCGCAATCTTTGCATAAGATTCCATCCGCAGGACGCTTACATAATGGACAATTTGCTTGCCAAAGAGAATCTTTAGCAATATTTGCGATGCGATCAATTTTCAAACTGCTACCAATCGATTTGAGCCATTCCATAGCTGCTTAAATATTACTGATTGCAAAAAAATTTTCAACAGTGACGATAGGACAAGAAAAGCTGTCTGACAGACAAAGTAAATCGCGATCGCCTGTCACCAAATAGTCGGCACGACCAACAACGGCTAAAAATAAAAAAGGTTCATCAAAAGGATCTCGACATTCAGGAATTGGTGGCAATTGAGAAGGCATCAATACAGTGTCGCAATGAGGCAAATAGTCTGACAATAAATTCTCCTGCTCAGCTTTTGTGAGTTTGAATTTGGGATAAGCCAGCACTCGAATTAGCTCAGTAATTGTTGCTTTAGACGCTAAAGGGATAAACCTATTACTCTGCCATGCTAGCCGTAGCCGTGCAGTGTTGCCACCAAAAACTAAGGCTGACAACACCAAATTAGTATCTATCACCACTCGGAAATTATCGGTCATTACTTCCTTGCCCAAGTTACGGCATCAGCAATGTCCTGTTCAGTCAAATTCAAAGCAGCTAATTTAGCCCTCACTGCATCCGTATTTTGTATTTTTACAGGTGTAAGGATAATCTGTCCCTCCACAACCTTTACATCAAAATATTTTGTATCTCCAATTTCCTTTTTGATGCTTTTAGGAAGTGTAAGCTGATTTTTAGAGGTTAACTTAGCAAGCATAATAAACTTCCTGAATTTTTAATATGATAGGACTTACGCAAACTAACCAAGAACTCAAGTTCTTGGCTGAAAGCTAAAGTCAGCTAAAGCAGACTAAAACACTCCTATGATCAACCCGTTTCAACGGGTTTAAGCTTTTAGCCCGTAATTTATTACAGGGCTGTTGCGTAAGTCCTATATGAAATATAAGATTTCTTTGATTTATTATACTCTCGCTACATTCTTCATGTTCATCAAAAACCTAAAAGAGAGTTGCGGCGCAACTCTCTTTTAGGTTTTATTCAACAGTGACAGATTTCGCAAGATTACGAGGTTGATCGACATCTAAACCTCGATGGGCTGCCACATGATAGGACAGTAATTGCAAGGGAATCACCGTGAGAATTGGCGAGAAAATCTCATCAACTACGGGAATCGGCAGAATGTAGTCAAATACCTCATGGGCGGCGGGATCATCTAAAGGCGCAACCCCAATCAATTTTGCATCTCTAGCTTTTGCCTCTTGAGAATTAGAAAGAACCTTCTCATAGACACTACCGGGGGTAGCGATCGCCACTACAGGCACATCTTCATCCAGTAAAGCGATCGGTCCATGCTTCATCTCACCTGCGGGATAGCCTTCTGCATGAATGTAGCTAATTTCCTTGAGCTTGAGCGCACCTTCGAGGGCGATCGGGAAGTTGATGCCACGACCTAAGAAAATAAAATCCTTAGTATGGGTAAATTGACGCGAAAGCTCCTCAATATAACGTTCTTGACTTTCGAGAATTCGTTCCATATAGGCGGGAAGTTGACGTAATCCTTCAATTAGTTCTTGGACTCTCTCTTCTGTTAATGTACCTTTATCAATACCAAATTCTAAAGCTAATAAATAGAACATTAGTAATTGAGCCACAAAGGTTTTCGTTGCGGCTACCCCAATTTCAATCCCTGCTTGAGTATCGATAACTGCATCCGAAATTCGTCCAATGGAACTTTCCACGCGATTGGTAATACCGAGACAGCGATCGCCTCTTGATTTGGCAAGTTCCAAAGCTGCCAATGTATCAGCAGTTTCACCCGATTGGGTCACGCCGATTACTAGAGTATTCTTCAAAGAAGGTGGTGGTGAATAGCGATATTCTGAAGCATACTGCACGCTAGTGGGAACGCCTGCAATCTGCTCTAGTAGATATTTCCCCACTAAAGAGGCGTGCCAACTGGTTCCACAGGCAAGAATCTCTACCCGTTCAATGGAATTGATAAATCCCGTAGGCAGCCCTAACTGAATTTGATTGGCTTCACTAATATAACTAGCTAGCCCTGCGCGAAATACTCCTGGTTGCTCATAGATTTCCTTGAGCATATAGTGTTTGAAGCCTTGCTTCTCCACCATTGTCGGATTCCAATTCAGGGTTTGGGGCGCACGACGGAGGCGATCGCCTTTAGCATTATAAACTTGCACAGTTTCTCTAGTCAGTCTGGCAATTTCACCATTCTCTAAAGGAATCACCGTGCGGGTATAGGCAACTAGGGCAGGGGTATCAGAAGCGCAGAAGTTTTCATCTTTGCCAATGCCAATTACGAGGGGCGCTTGCTGACGCACGACAATCAATTCATCTGGATAGTCCGCATGAATAACAGCGATCGCATAAGCTCCTTGTAACTTGCCGACTGTTAGCCTGACTGCTTCAAATAGAACGGTCGGCGAATTGTCGGGAATAATATTGCCTAGTTTTTCCAATTGCGTCAAAAATTCGGCAATCAGATGGGGAATGACTTCGGTATCGGTTTCACTGACAAAAACATGACCGAGTGCTTTTAACTCAGTTCGCAGTAGATGATAGTTCTCGATGATACCATTTTGGACAACGGCAAGATTTCCCATCGTATTGGTATGGGGATGGGCATTATGTTCTTCAGGTTTTCCATGAGTTGCCCAGCGTGTATGACCAATGCCGATCGGTGCTGCGGGAGCCGTATCGGCATTTAATTTTTCTTCAAGTTGAATCAGCTTGCCCTTGGCTCTAACCCGATGCAAACCGCGATCGGCTGGGCGATCAAGTAAAGGAATTGTGGCAACGCCTGCTGAGTCATAGCCGCGATATTCGAGCTTGCGTAGTCCTGAAATCAAAACTTCATTTGCTGAGCGATGTCCAATATAGCCAACAATTCCACACATAATATCAAGTTCCTTAGCCAGTTTAGTTTTTTAATTACGAAGATCGGCGATCGCACTGAGGGCAACATTAGCGATCGCCTGATCGGTCGCCTTGGGCAAATGGTAATACTTGCCACCACCTGCGGCAGCGAGTTCCTTCGCAAAGCCCGTCGATACAAATTTATTTTCCGTATCAATTACCAACAATCCCATATTCAAGGCGCGAATCTTGCGACAAATATCGATTAATTCACCTTTGATATCGGGCTTATTGTCAGGATCGATCGGTTCACCTTGCGATCGCGCTAATGGTACATTTCCTCGTCCATCGGTAATTGCCACAATGGTTACAGAACCGACATCACCCGACTGTCTAGCATTCAAGCCCACCCGCACTGCCTGAGTTAACCCATGTGCCAGAGGTGAACCACCACCGCAGGGCATGGTATCCAAACGCCGCCTTGCTGCCTCAATGGAACGGGTGGGGGGCAATAATACATCCGCCTTTTCACCTCGGAAGGGAATTAGAGAAATCTGGTCACGGTTTTGATAGCTATCGGTGAGCATCCGTAAAGCCGCACCCTTAGCTGACTGCATCCGATTTAATGCCATTGAGCCAGAAGCATCCACTAAGAAAATGGTTAATGCTCCCGCCTTACGCGCTAACTTCTTCGCTCTAACATCAGTACTCTCAACGATGACTTTGCGATGGGGTTGGCGCAATCTTCTCGCCTTTTGATAGGGAGCCGAAGCGCGGAGGGTGGCATCGACAGCAATGCGATCGCTCTTTCCTTGAGGTAAAACTGGCTTAATATAACGTCCACGTTCTTGGGAATAGATCACATTGCGTGTTCCCGATCGCCCTTGCTTTTGCATCGACTGCGCGAAAAATAGCACTTCAGGATCGAGAATTACCCCTTCAGGATCGAAGATAAACTCTTCAGGAATTTCAGGAGATTCATCTTCCTGCTCTTGATCCTGTTCCTGATCCTCTTGATTATCCTCCTGCTCCTGTTCACCATCATCATTGGGCGGCGGCGGTGGGGCTTGCTGTTGCTGCTGTTCAGGTGGTTGTTGCTGTTGTTCTGGAGAAAGAGGCGATCGCGGCACAATTACTAATTCCACCGCTTGACGCAAATCATCGGCATTAACTTGAGTGCGACTTTCTAAAGCCGCCGCCGCCTTCGCTACGCGCACCGCAAATAACTCGGCACGATGTCCTTGCACACCACCACGTACTGCTTCCGCGATTAAGTACTGCATCTGCGCTCTGGAAATGGTCACATCATTCAGCCATTCCCGCGCCAAAATAATTTGGGTTCGCAAATCATCGACATCGGCATCATAGCCACGCAAAAAGGCTTCTGGAGAATTGGCATAATCCAACACCATATCCACAGCTTCCACCCGTTGATCGAGGGAGAGAACTCCATCGGCGGAGAGATTAACGGCAATCCGATCCATTAAATGCTGGCTCAGTGCGCCTTCCTCTGGATTGTAAGTGGCAATCAGTAAAGGTTGACAAGGGTGTTGATAGCTAATTCCTTCACGTTCGACTTGGTTATAACCTGTGGAGAGAACCGAAAGCAGTAAATTAGAAATCTGTGGATCGAGTAGATTAATTTCGTCAATGTAGAGAACGCCACGATGCGCTTCTGCTAATAACCCCGGTTGAAATATAGTCTGACCTTCACGCACCGAACGGCTCACATCTACCGAACCAATTAACCGATCTTCAGTAATTCCCAAGGGAATTTGGATAAACGGCGCAGGAATGACTTTTGTTTGAACTTCACTAGGATCTTTATCCTGCATTGCCTTGACCAGCACATCGTCCCATGTGTCGGGTTTAGTCGGATCGCAATTACTTAGGGATTCGACAGCGACTTCGATCGGTGGCAGCAAAGCGTGAATACCACGCGCAAGGACGGATTTAGCTGTGCCGCGTCTACCTGCGAGGGCAATCCCCCCGATCGCAGGATCGATCGCTGCTAGCAGTAAAGCGGTTTTAATCGCTTCTTGACCGACCACAGCCGCAAGGGGAAAGGTGATCGGGGTGTAAGAGATGTTTGTGGTTAGGGGCAGCGAAGATACCATGCGATCGGGTTATTAGGTTGGAAAATGTAAAAATTTTAAGAAATGAAATTTTAAGCTTCGGGTTGATTATAGCGTTTACTTGATTTGCATGAGAAGAAAAGTTGACACGGAGTAGCGATCGCGCCCCTGTTGTTTAGCTTGATAGAGATCATTATCGGTCGATATTATAGGCGAATCGCTAGGTTTATCTAAGTATTATGAGCAAATGACTAATTGACTAAACCTGTTAAGCTATGTCAATTAGAAGCTATAAATCTCCATTAAAATCTCCATTAAAATTTTAGCAGTTTAGGTATAGCGGTTTAGGTATATCGGTTTAGGTATATCGGTTTAGGTGTAGCAGTGAAAAATCAAGTATCTATCTTAGTTGTTGATGATGAAGCTGATAATTTTGATGTGATTGACAACCTACTAGGCGATCAAGACTATCAATTGCATTATGCAGCCAGTGGGGAATCCGCGATCGCTTGCCTTGACTTATTTGAACCAGATTTAATATTGCTAGATGTGATGATGCCCGCCATGGATGGCATTGAGGTTTGTAGAAGGATCAAAGCTTTGCCTGAATGGAGTTTTGTGCCGATTGTGATGGTGACGGCGCTCAATACTAAAGAAGATTTAGCTAAATGTCTGGAAGCAGGTGCTAATGACTTCATCAGCAAGCCTCTAAACTCGTTAGAATTCCGAGCTAGGGTGCGATCGATGCTCCGCATTCAAGATCAACACCAGAAACTAGAAAGAGCTTATGCCCTAATTCACGCGCAACTAGAAGCCAGTTTAGAAGGGGTCATTGCTGCTGACGAGGAAGGTAAATTAGTCGCCTATAACCAAAAAATGTGCGAGATCTGGGGAACTGATCCCGTTACTATCAATCCTAGTGATGAAAAATTACCACTACTGCCACTATTAGAAGAAGCCAATTTTCCGCAAGTAATCACCGAAGTTCTCGAAAACACTTACGACTCAACCGATAAAACTACCTATGGTGAAATCGTCCATAACCATCTCACCTACGAATATTTTAGTAGCTCTGTCATGTCTCCTAGTGGCAAGTTTTTGGGGTTTGTGTGGCGATTTCGAGATGTTAGCGATCGCAAGCAATACGAAGCAACGCTAAAAGAATCGAAAGAAATAGCAGAATCTGCCTTGAAAGTTAAGTCTGATTTCTTAGCGATGATGAGTCATGAGATCCGCACTCCAATTAATGGCGTACTCGGCATGACCGAGCTACTATCCACCACCACACTCGATCTCGAACAAAGTAAATTTGTGCAGTCGATCCAAACCAGTGGCGAAATTCTATTGAAAGTAATTAACGATATTCTCGATTTTTCTAAATTAGAATCTCAAAAATTATTATTGGAGAACTTACCAGTTGATTTGCACGACATGATCACTGATACTTGCTCACTGCTCAAAAATCAGGCTGAAGCCAAAGGAATTGAAATCAACTGCCAAATCGATGAAAAAACGCCATCCTATATTCTTGGTGATCCAATTAGGCTAAGACAAATCCTGCTTAACCTAGCTAATAATGCTGTCAAATTTACCAGTGTTGGCGCAGTCAATCTATCTGTATCACCACAGCTAGACCCACAGCTAGAGCAAGACAACAAATTATCACTACTTTTTGCAGTCAAGGATTCAGGAATTGGACTCCTCCCTGAACAGATCCAAAAGCTATTTCAATCATTTACTCAAGCCTCGATTTCCACAGCTCGTAATTATGGCGGCACAGGACTAGGCTTAGTGATTTGTCAAAAACTAGTGCAGATGATGGGAGGAAAGATTTGGGCAGAAAGTACTTACAATCAAGGTTCTACTTTTTCGTTTGTCATCCCTGTCACCGTAACTGACGAAGCGCCATCAACAGTTAATCCAATTATCAACAGGGATAACTCGAACTATGCCAAGTCGCCGATAAAATTAGCCGAAAAATTACCATTAAATCTATTAATTGCCGAAGATAACGTAATTAACCAAGAGCTAATGTTGGCGATGTTTGGTAAAATGGGCTATACGCCAGTGATAGCCAATGATGGGATTGATGCTCTTAACGCCCTCAGAGCCAATAGTTTTGACATTGTATTTCTAGATGTGCAAATGCCGCGCATGAATGGACTAGAAACTGCGGGGCATATTGTAAATGAATGGGCGGAAATATCGACTAATCCTGTGCGTCCTAAGTTGATTGCCCTAACCGCTAATGCCATGCAAGGCGATCGCGAATTGTGTTTAGCCGCAGGTATGGACGATTACATCAGTAAGCCCGTCTCCTTCGACACTTTAACCAGAATCATTGAGCGCTGGGGCAACATTGATCAGCCATCAACAGGTCAAAACATATCCGCAGATACATCAACCATCGAATTTGACGATCAAGCCCTCTTAGAAATTGAAAATATATCGACAACCTTACCAAAACGGATGATTAATATATTTATCAATGAAGAATGTCGATCGCTAGTCCCTAAACTGCATCAAGCAATATTAGATAACGATGCTCCGCAAGTGGAATACTTAGCACATACCTTAAAAGGTAGTAGTCGGACGCTTGGAGCTAAGGCTTTGTCAGCAACTTGTTTAGAATTGGAAATTGCAGGTAATAAAGGGCAGTTAGAAGAAGCCGATCGCCTAATGCAAAATATTGATCGCCTCTTACCCACAGTGATTACTCACCTAGAAAATTACCTTGCTAATCAAAAATCATAGACCATGAATACTGCATCTATTTTAGTTGTTGACGACGAACCAAATAATTTTGACGTAATTGATATATTTCTATGCTCTGGTGAAGAATCAGATCAACAAACTGAAGATTATCAATTACATTATGCGGCTAGTGGCAAAACAGCGATCGCGTCTCTAGAAAACTGTCAGCCTGATTTGATCTTGCTAGATGTAATGATGCCCGAAATGGATGGCATTGAGACCTGTAAGAGAATTAAGATGATGCCTAAATGGAGTGCTGTGCCAATTATCATGGTGACTGCTCTAACATCAAAAAATGATTTGGCAAAATGTCTAGAGACTGGAGCCGACGACTTTATCAGTAAACCAGTTAGCCGCTTAGAGCTAATCTCTAGAGTGCGATCGATGCTGCGGATCTACGATCAATATAAGCAATTAGCCAACTTCAACGCTAAGTTAGAATCCATGGTGCAGCAACGCACCTCTCAATTACAAAGTATGCTCTTAGAAGATTCGCTCACCAAATTACCGAGTCGGGTTTTATTGCTGCAAGTCCTAACAGAACGCTTACAAGCAGAAAATTCATCCCTAGCCCTGATTTACCTAGACTGCGATCAGTTCAAATTGGTCAATGGCTCCTTTGGTCATGCGGTTGGCAATCAATTACTAGTTGCGATCGCCAATCGTTTACAGCAACATCTTCGCTCTGGCGATTTACTCGCAAGAATGGGCGAAGACGAGTTTTGCTTCTTAGTTGATCATGTTGAAAATGAATCAGACGTTACCGCATTCCGCGAAGAAATTATTAATAGCTTTTCTAAACCATTTCTAGTGTCAAATTGCGAGATCTATATCTCCGTATGTATGGGAATTGCTCTGAGTAAAAATAGCAATTGCCAAGCCGAAGAACTTTTACAAGATGCTGATACAGCTATGTATCAAGCAAAATTGCGAGGCAAAGATAGTCATCAAGTCTTTGATCGGCAAATGCACAATCTTATGTTAAATCGGCTGACCCTAGAAAATGATCTTACAAGGGGGCTAGAGCAGCAAGAATTTATTCTCTATTACCAACCAATCATTGATTTGGGAACCGAAAAGCTAGCAGGTTTTGAAGCATTGATCCGTTGGCAACATCCCGATCGCGGTATGGTTTCGCCCGCCGAATTTATCCCTTCAATGGAAACTACAGGATTAATTGTGCCTGTGGGTATGGTGGTGTTTCAGCAAGCCTGCGAACAATTGCGGATTTGGCAGCAACAGGGCTGGACAGACATCACCGTGAGCGTGAATCTCTCTGTGCGACAGTTCTCTTGCCCGACCTTACTCGCTGATATCGATCACATTCTTGCGGAAACTCAAGTAGATCCAACTAAGCTGAAGCTAGAAATTACCGAAAGTGCGATCATGGACAATGCCGAATCGGCGATCGCAATTACCAAAGAGTTGCGATCGCGCCAAATCCAAATCAGCATTGATGATTTTGGGACAGGTTACTCTTCGCTCGGTTATCTCCATCGCTTTCCCGTAGACAATCTCAAAATTGATCGCTCCTTTGTCATCCAAATCCAATCAGAGAGTCTTAACTACCATGTTATCGATACAATTATTTCTCTCAGCAATCAACTCAAATTAGATGTAATTGCAGAAGGTATTGAAACCGAAGAACAGCTTAAATGGTTACAAAAAATGGGCTGTAAATACGGACAGGGTTATCTATTCAATAAACCGCTACCGATCGCCGAAGTCGAAAGAATATACATTAAGAAGTAAATCAAAAGGTGTTACGAAGTAACACTTTCAAGTTTCACTGCCCTCGCAATAGTTCTTGAATAGAATTAGATAGATTTCGCAAGCGCACAGGCTTGGTTATGTACTTGTTAGCTCCTGCCTCTATACATTTTTCGTGATCGCCAGTCATTGCTAAAGCCGTCAGTGCAATAATCGGAATCTCAACCAATTCAGGATCAAGGCGAATTTGTTTAATTGCTTCCATCCCATCCATAACTGGCATCTGGATATCCATCAAAATCAAGTCGGGATGCTCCGCTTTGGCAAGATCGATCGCTTCTTGTCCATCAGTTGCCGATAAAATGCGGTAGCCCTTAGCTGTGAGGTAACTGGTGAATGTCGCAATATTAGCCTCGTTATCTTCTGCTAGCAAAATTAAGGGTGAAATTAGTCCTTCAGTTTGGCTTTGACCTATCTGAGACTGTCCTGACAAGTCCTGCTCAGTTTTTTCTTCGATTGCTGGGGAGTCGATATGAATGGGAAGATTAATCGCAAAGCAACTACCGATTCCCAACTCACTTGTCAGTTCTACGTTTCCTCCATGAAGTTCGACAAACTTTCTGACTAAAGCCAAACCTAATCCCGTGCCATTATATTGACGGTTCAGCGCACTATCGATTTGGATAAAGGGCTGGAACAGTTTCTGTATGTTCTCTGCCGAGATGCCTATTCCCGTATCAATCACGGCTATCTTTATGTAATTTAGAGGCGTTAGATTAGTTGGACTACTTTCAATTTGAACTTGCGATACTTCTAAAGTGATTGTTCCTCCTTCTAGAGTGAATTTAACAGCATTATTGAGCAGATTGATTAAGACTTGTCGAATCCGCCTTTCATCTAGCATTATTTCTGGCAAATACTTAGGAATTCTATGTATTAATTGAATTCGCTTGGTTAATGCTTGCTGCTTGATAAATGCTAAGCTCGACTTACAGAGACTGTCGAGATCTGTCGCTGTTATCTCTAGCGTGACTTGTCCAGACTCAATTTTGGCAACATCGAGAATGTCATTAATCAATGCTAAAAGATGCGTACTGCTACTCTCAATGATTTGCAATGCTTTAAGCTGGCGCTCATTAATACTGCCAAATACTTCATCCTGTAGAACTTCATTCATTCCCAAAATCGAATTGAGCGGTGTCCGCAGTTCATGGCTCATATTGGCGAGAAATTCGTCTTTGAGCTTAGTGGCACGGAGCAGTTCATCGTTAATTTTTTGGAGTTGCGCTTCAGCTTGTTTGCGATCGCTAATATCGCGAATAAAAAAGACTGCTTCGTCATTTCCACAGGGAGCAACACGCACTTCTTCATAGGTTAGATTTCCCCTAAGCACAATTTGCTGTTCATAAATTTGTAAAACTTGGGTAGTAAGAGCTTGCTGAAGGTGAAAAAAGTGAAGTTCTGCAATGTAAGAGGGCATAACTTCGTGAATGTTTTTACCAATTACGTGCTTCGGATCGATTAGATTTTTATCTTGGGGTGACACCAAAAAATCCACATATTTACCTTGGCGATTAATTCGGAAAACGATATCTGGCAAAGCCAAGAGTGTGGCGCGAGCGCGTTCTTCACTACGCTGTAAAGCTCTTTGCATGGTAAAGCGATCGCTAATATCCATCGCAATACCAAACAATCGCGTGCCTTGACTAACGGCATCCCAGACCGCTTCGGCTTTAATAAAAATATAGCCGTCGGAACCGTCAGCGCGAATAATTTGAATATCAACCTCAAAGTCTTTTTGATGCTGAATTGCATGTTCATTTAATAACTTCAGACAATCTCGATCATGGACGGCAATGTATTGAAAGAACTCTTCGTATGTTGGTGCGGGACGATTAGGATCAAGCCCAAAAATCTTGAAGATTTCTTCTGACCAAGTAAATTTGAGGGTAAGAGCATCTAGCTCCCAACTACCAAGATGGGCGATTTGTTGCGCTTCTCGCAGACGAGATTCACTTTGCTGTAATGCCTCAGTGCGTTGTTGCACGCGATCTTCTAGTTCTCGATTTATCTGCTCTAGGGTTTGATTAGCCTGTTCGCGCTCGATCGCAATTTTGACGATATTGGCGGCAAGGGCAATTACTTCTAGCTCTTGTATCTGTGGATTGTGGATCTTTTTGTGATAGACAGCAATGGTAGCGAGAACTAGACCATTGCTAGCGATCGCAGGAAATGACCAACATGCTTGCAGATCGTGAGCCAAGGCTAATTCTTTAAAATCTTGCCAAAGTGGGTCGGTAGCAATATCA
Source organism: uncultured cyanobacterium (assembly GCA_963703315.1). Lineage (GTDB taxonomy): Bacteria > Cyanobacteriota > Cyanobacteriia > Pseudanabaenales > Pseudanabaenaceae > Pseudanabaena. The sequence continues at coordinate 2,764,979 of OY969811.1, forward strand.
GAAACAACCACAGGCTCTTTGCGAAAAGCTGCTGTTCCGCAGCAGCCAAGACCTTCGCCAATGGAGAGTGTCTTGAGCGCCTGATTGTAAGCTTCGGGTAAATTGGGAGCTGCATTAAGATAGAGTTTGTTTTTGTGATGATCGCACAGTGAAATAGAACATATTGCGCCCTCAATTTGCGATTCTATAGAAAGCACTAAAGCCCCAAGAATATTGACTAGAGGCTCCCCCTTGGCGATGCGTCTCATGATCGAATTTTGCATCTCTACTCGCAATTCAGCTTGTTTGCGATCAGTAATGTCTAAATGCGTACCGATCATCCGTATCGGTTTATCTGCTTCCCATTCAACCACACTTCCCTGAGTCAATATCCAAACCCAAGCACCAGACTTGTGGCGCATCCGTACTTCGCATTCATAATGACTAATTTCTTTGCGGAAGTTCCTTTCTAGCGCTAAATTAACCATCTCTAAATCTTCTGGACAAACATACATTTCCCAAGTTTCAATACTAATCGGTTCTAACTCTGCGATCGTATAACCAATTATTTCTGCCCACCGCTCATTGACAATTAAAATTCCTGTCTGAACTAACCAGTCCCACAGTCCGATCCCTAAACCTTCTATCGCCATTTGCGAGCGTTCTTTGACTCGATCCAGCTCAACTTTTGCGCGTTGCCGCTCTGAGCGAATTTGCACTTCGCGAATCTCTCGGCGGACTGTTTCGGGCAGGCGAGATAAGTTTCCTTTCATGAGGTAGTCATGAGCGCCTGCCTTCATGATTTCGACAGCCGCACTCTCGCCAATCTTGCCAGAAACGACAATAAAAGGGATGTCAGGAGCTATTTGCCGAGCGATCTGGAGCGCCGCAGATGCATCAAATTTAGGTAAGTGATAATCAGAAATAATCACATCCCAAGCAAATCCAGATAAAGCACTGTGCAGTTCTTCCGCCGTTTCTACTCTTTCTAAAACGGCATCAAACCCACCGCGACGCAGTTCTCGCAGAACTAAAATTGAGTCGTCCTCTGAATCTTCAATATTTAAAACTTTTAGGCTATCGGTCATAGTTTGCGAACCCTAGGATTTAATTCATTAATGACCGCCCAATAAAGCCCCAGTTGACTCACTGCCTCAGTGAACTTGTCAATTTCCACAGGCTTTCGCACATAGCTATTTGCCCCCAGATTATAGCTCTCAATAATATCACTCTCTTCACTGGAGGAGGTAAGTACAACCACAGGTAATAGTTTTGTGCGTTCATTAGCGCGAATCTGTCTTAATACTTCTAGTCCATCGACTTTCGGGAGCTTTAAATCTAGTAAAACGACACTTGGTAGAGGATTGGCATTTAAAACAATTGTTAAGGCTTCCTCCCCATTACGAGCAACAAGAATTTCGTTGGCAATATTGCCTCGGCGCAAAGCTCGAAGCGTCAATCTTTCATCGTCAGGGTTATCTTCAACTAAGAGAATTGGAGGTAGAGAAGTCATTATTTAAGCTCCTGTGATGATGAATTAGGTAAGGTAAAGTAAATGGTTGCGCCTTTTTCGACGGCTCCTTCCGCCCAGACTGTGCCACCATGTCGATGAATTGCCCGTTGCACGGTGGCAAGCCCAATGCCAGTTCCTGCAAATTCATTAGTATTATGTAGGCGTTGAAAAACCCCAAAAAGCATCTTGGCATAGTTCATGTCAAAACCTGCTCCATTATCTCGCACAAAATAAGTGAATTGTTCATCATCTTGTTGACTTTCTGAGGCATTCATACCAAATTCAATCAGAGCAGTGGGATGATGACTGGTAAATTTCCAAGCATTTTGGATTAAGTTGCTAATCACCACTCGCATGAGGGTGGAATCGGCTGAGACCCAAACGTTAGGGGCGATCGCAGTTTCTACCTGTCTTTCTGGGTCTGTTGTTTGTAGTTCATCTAGCTGTTCTTGCACTAATATACTGAGGTTCACCTTCCGATATTCGATATCAGAGCGAGACACGCGGGATAAGCTTAGTAAGTCATCAATCAACGTCCCCATCCGAGCTACATTTCTCCGAATTCGATCGAAGTAATCTTTAGCATCGGCATCAAATTTGTCGCCATAGTCTTCGAGTAAGGCTTGGCTAAAACCATCGATCGCTCGTAATGGCGATCGCAAATCGTGGGAAACCGAGTAAGCAAAAGCCTCTAGTTCAAGATTAGAGGCGGATAACTGGGCGGAGGTTTCCCTGAGCTTGGCTTCGGCTCGTTTCTGATTGGTGTTATCAATGTTTATTCCAATCATTCGGATTGCTTCACCCTGAGCATCACGCTGTACCAATGCATAAGCTCTGATAAAGCGAATCGTGCCATCGGGATGAATCACTCGAAATTCGGGGTCGTAGTCTTTTTCGCCTGTTAAAGCTTTTTGAATGGCGGTTTCGGCAATGAGGCGATCTTCGGGATGCAGGCTACTCGCCCAAGCATCATAGACGCTTGTAAACCGATCTGGAGTAATGCCATAGAGTTCGTACATGCGATCGTCCCAAGTGAGAATATTCTCGGTGACGTTCCAATCCCAGATACCAATATTTCCAGATTTGACGGCTAAGGTCAGGCGATCGGAGAGGTCTTGTAATTCTGCTTCAGCTTGCTTGCGATCGGTAATATCTAGAACTGTACCGATCAGTTTCGCAAATTGATTTTTAGCATCCACAATTGGTTCTCCCCTTGCTAAGAAGTAACCGAATGAGCCATCACAGCGATAGAATCGAACCTCAAGGTCATAGGATTGGATAGTAGCAATAGCTGTCTGTACTACTTGCTGATGATGGGCGCGATCGTCAGGATGGATCTGCTCTTGGAGTTCATCAAAACTAGGAGTTCCCATTGCGGGATCGCGACCAAAGATGTGAAATACCTCATCCGACCAAATAACCTGTTCAGCATATGGATCGAACTCCCAACTGCCCAATTTAGCAATGCGCTGTGCAGTTTTTAGGTGAATATCGCTCTTCCGCAACTTTTCTTCAGATAGCTTGCGATCGCTAATATCTTGGGCGACACCTAAAAAGCCAATAATTTGTTGATCGACATCCTTCAGAGCTGTAACAGATAGCAACACAGGAAACCGAGAACCATCTTTGCGTATGTAAGTCCATTCATCTTCACTAGCAATACCTAGACGAGCTTTGGCGACAAAAACCTCAAAGCCGACAGGAATATCTCGATCAAGTTCAACAGAAAGTATGGCTGCCTTATCAATTATTTCCTGAGGCTCATGAATAATTGCTGGCGAGACTTTACCAATTACTTCACTAGCACTATAGCCAAGCATTCTCTCAGATGCATTATTAAAGGTCTGAATTACGCCATTTAAATCGGTGGTAATAAATGCATAATCAGCACCATCAAGAATAGCTTTTTGCAAATTATTAACTTGCCAAAGCGCTTGGGTACGTTCTTCGACCTTGGCTTCTAGCTGTTGATTTAGTTGCTGTAGAGCAGCCTCGGATTGTTTGCGATCGCTAATATCTGTAATCGTGCCGATATAGCCAATAATTTCGCCTGTCTCATTTCGTTCTGACACCGCCTGTCCATACGCCCAAGTAATTTCCCCTGCTTGATTTTGAAGCCGATACTCAAGTTGGAATGGACGTTTTTCTTGAATAGCGGCATTCCACTCCATCGCCACAAGATCGCGATCGCTGGGATGAATACCATTTATCCAGCCAAGCCCTGCTGCCTCCTCAGGCGTAAGTCCCGAAATTTGACACCAGCGATCGTTCACATAGAGGCAGTTACCAAGAACGTCAGTACGATAAATTCCTACAGGTGCAGATCTGATCAGCGAGATAAGCGTTTGTTCGCTTGCCGACATCAAGTCATTTGCGGAGAAGCTATTTTCAGGGGTAGACATAATATTGTGTAATCCAAAAAATACAGGCAAAAGTCAGGAATTATTTCTTATTTTACCCCCTACACCTTTAACCATTTGAAAAATTTTGAGAATTATTTGAAAAATTTTTATGTTAAATTCTGTCTTCCTGTCGAACATCATGCTGTGGCTTTAGCTTTATGTCATGAATTGGTTGGTGATATCTATAACATCTTGAGAATAATTGCAGCCAGATCCTTCAATTTCATAGGTTTACTTAAATATGCATTTGCCCCTGCTTCTAAGCAGCGATCGTAGGGCAACCGCACACGTTTCTTAACAAACTAGCGAACATTTCTTAACGAGGAAAAAAGGGAGAAACGGGAGAATTGAGGATATTTAGAAAGATAAGTCCAAAATGCTAGCAACAGTCAGTCCCGTCGGATTAATCGAAACCCACTTTGGGAACTTGCAAGATCCCAGAGCAGCACACAGTATCCTGCATAAGCTACTCGACATATTGATAATCACGATTTGTGCAGTGATCTGTGGAGCCGATAACTTCGTAGCAATCGCCGAATATGGCAAAGAGAAAGAAGAATGGTTAAAGACATTTTTGGAATTAGCAAACGGCATACCGTCAGTAGATACATTCGAGAGATTATTTGCGAGACTGAAGCCAGAAGCATTGCAAAAAAGCTTTATTAGCTGGATGGAAGCAGTCCATGAATCCACCGACGGAGAATTGATAAACATAGATGGCAAAACCCTGAGAGGAGCAAAGGAAGCAGGAAATTCGCGTAGTCTGATTCATATGGTGAGTGTGTGGTCAGCATCACAACATTTGGTATTGGGACAGCAAAAAGTGGACGAGAAATCCAATGAAATAACAGCGATTCCATCATTGCTAAAAATGTTAGCGATACGAGGTTGTGTGGTGAGCATAGATGCAATGGGATGTCAGACCGAAATCGCGAAAACAATCATCGAAGAGGGAGCAGATTATGTGTTAGCACTGAAAGGCAATCAAGGTAATCTCCATAAAGATGTGCGTGAACTATTTACCTCTGCACGAGAACAGAACTTCAAAAATATTGAACATCAGTTCTATGAAACGGTTGAGAAAGGACATGGGCGCATTGAAACTCGTCGCTATTGGACAATGGGTAATACCGAATACTTAATCGGTGCAGAGAAATGGATAGGTTTGAAAAGTATTGGTATGGTTGAATCAGAGCGCATTATAAATGGAATTATTTCTACTGAGCAGCGATACTATCTGCTTAGTCTTGAGAGTGATGTCCACAGATTTTCCCAATCTGTCAGAAATCACTGGAGTATTGAAAATCAACTACATTGGATTCTTGATGTTGGTTTTGGTGAAGATGCTTCGCAATCCTGCCGAGGCTATATTGCCGAAAACTTGGCTGTTATACGTCATATCAGTTTAAATTTGTTGTCAAGAGATAAAAACAGTAAGGTCGGTGTCAAGACAAAACGTCTTAAAGCTGGCTGGAACAACAACTATCTTAAGGATATCCTGAGTACCTTAAACATAGTCGCTGTCTAAATCTCGTTAATTGTTAAGAAACGTGTGCGGTTGCCCTAGCAGCGATCGCGATCGCCTGTCATCGCCAGAGCCGTAAGTGCAATAATCGGAATATTTGCCGTTTCTGGATTAGCTCGAATTAGTTTGATTGCCGTCAAACCATCCATTTCAGGCATTTGAATATCCATCAATATAATATCTGGCTTTAAAGCGATCGCCATATCCACAGCTATTTTCCCATTAGACGCGGTACTTACTTGATAACTCCTACCTTCTAAATAACTACGGGTGGTTTCCACATTGGCAGTATTATCGTCAGCAATAAGAATTGTATAAGGGGTATCTCTATTGCCTGAGTGTTCTGAAGGTTCAGATATCGCAGATTGTAGGTCTATTGGATGATTAGTAGATGAATTAGTTTGGTATGGAATCCTAATCATAAATTTGCTGCCTTTGTTGAATTCACTTTCAAGCCCAACTGAGCCTCCATGCATTTCCACGATCTTTTTCACCAAAGATAAACCTAGCCCAGTACCTCCGTACTTACGATTGAGAGCGCTATCGATTTGGACAAAGTTTTGAAAGAGCTTATCGATATCTTCTGATTTAATACCAATGCCTGTATCGATTACGAGAAAATCAATATAAACTTTGTTCTCTCCCTCTTCACCAGCAATTTCAGTCAGTTTGACTTCCAAAGTGACATTCCCGCCATCGGGTGTGAACTTTACAGCATTTGTGAGTAGATTGATTAATGCTTGACGCATCCGTAATTCATCAACTTGAATATAAGCAAATTGAGTTTGTTTGACGCGATCGGGAATATTGAAAATTAGTTGAATATTCTTTTTATGAGCTAGTTGTTTTATAAAAACAAAACTATCACTACAGAGTCTCTCTATCCCTGTGTTTTCAATATGTAATTCCAATTTTCCAGATTCTATTTTAGCAAGATCGAGAATATCCGTGATCAGTGCTAATAAATGCTGACCGCCAGATTCAATAGTATTAACTGCTTTTTTTTGTCGATCGCTTAATTCTCCCAAAATGCCATCTTGCAAAACCTCTGACATTCCCAAAATTGCATTTAGAGGCGTGCGTAATTCATGGCTCATATTGGCAAGAAACTCGTCCTTGAGTCGGGTTGCTCTAGCTAGTTCAATATTTGCGAGAGCTAGGCTGTCATTATTTTTTTCTAGTTGTATTTCGATTTGTTTGCGCTCTTCCAGTTCTAATTGAGCTTGATGATATAAATCGGCTTGTTGAATGGCGATCGCTAGTTGTGAAGCAATCTGAGTTGCTAAATCGATCTCAATCTGTTGCCATTGACGAGGGTGAGAACATTGATTGATGCATAGCAATCCCCATAGGGTTTCACCTTTTAAGCCTTGGAATATGGGAACTACCAGTTCGGCACGGACTTGAAAATGCTGGAGAATCGCTAGATGTGAGTCTGGTAGCGCAGATGCGTTGATATCGGAAATATGCTCTATTTTGCCAGATTGGTAATAAGGGGCAAACTTAGGGCCGCAGTCATTCTTAATTGACTCTTCATACATACTGATTGAGCATTCCCTCATTTCTTCAGCAACAAACACACCATCACTAAGATTGGATTCGGGATCGAAACAGAAAATACTCACTCGTTCGACCTTGAGTAATTGTTGCAGTTCTGAGACTACGGTATTAAAAATAATTGGCAACTCAATGGATTCGCGGATACGTTGGGTTATTTCTCGTAAAGACTTCTCCCATTCGGCTCGTCTAACGATCTCGGCTTCTGCTTTTTTGAGATCAGTGATATCAATGGCGATCGCAACTACAACATCATCATCGCTATGATCCTCAATGATCGCGCCACTCAGCAATACAGGAACTCGACTCCCATCCTTCCGAATATATTCCTTTTGATAGGGCCTGGTAAAACCGAATTCATGTAATTCCTGTATGGCAGTCTCATCAAGATGCTGAAACTCAGACGGAGTAATCTCATCCCAACGCAATAAGCCATTTTCCATATCTTCAGGAGTATAGCCAATCATCTGCAAAAAACGACTGTTGGCGCTGAGTATTTTCCCAGTTAATGTCGCGATTAAAGTTCCTGCGGCATCGGACTCAAATAAGCGGCGGAACCGATGCTCACTGTTCTTAAGTTCGGTAGTGCGTTGTTCGACCCGAAATTCTAATTCGTGATTTAGCTGGTTTAGGGCATATTCGGCTTGTTCTTTTTCATATAGTTCGATTTGCAACTGATGATAGAGAGAGGCTTGGGAAATGGCGATCGCCAACTGATTGCTGACCTGATGAAAAAACTCTATTTCCCAATCCTGCCAATGGTGTTCGGTATGATGATGGGCAACTAGTAAACCCCAGAGGCTATTTTCATTCTTGAGAACTGGCGCAACTAATTTTGCTTTGACACCCAAACTATGCATAAATTCATTAAGACAGGGAGCCATTTCATAATTATCGCAATTATCGACATGATGCACTTTGCCTTCGATATAGATTTGGTAGGTCTCGCGAGGAAATACTTCCGAAGAGAATACAGTGCCTAAGACTTTATCTAAATTTTCATTTACCGATTCCGCAACGGCTTTCCCTGTGCCATCGTCAAATATTTGATAGGCTAAAACTCGGTCAATGCCCAAAATTCGCATTAATTCTTGAACTGTCGTATCTAGTATTTGAGAGAGATCTAGAGACTGGCGAATATTGAGCGTTAATTCAGACACCATTCTCTCTCGTTCGATCTGCTGGAGCAACTCTAATTCTGCTTGCTTGTGGAGCGTAATATCTTCTTTGACAGCTACATAATGGGTTATTTTACCATCACCATCTTTAATTGACGAAATTGAAGCCTGTTCCCAATAGAATTCGCCATTACGTTTTTTATTATGGAATTCTCCATGCCATTCAAGTCCATTGGAGAGCAGTTTCCACATATGGGCATATTCTTGAGGATGGGTTTCGCCTGATTTAAGGATACGCGGATTTTGACCGATTACATCTTCTGATGTATAACCTGTTACTTCCTCAAATTTAGGATTTACATATTCAATATCCCCTTGCACATTTGTAATTATAATCGAGGCAGGGCTTTGTTCTGACACCTTAGACAGGATTCTAATTTGCGCTTCTGCTGCTTCCCGTTGAGCGATTTCTGCTTGAAGTTTTTGGTTTTGTTCAGCTAGGTCTTGACTGAGGTAACGCAGTTGTAAATGCAACTCTAATCTAGCAATTAGTTCTTCTTCTTGAAATGGTTTGGTAATATAGTCTACTGCACCAAATTTAAGCCCTTTAACCTTATCGGCAGTACTGGCGAGCGCCGTCATAAAAATGATGGGAATATCACGAGTAACTTCAGACTGCTTAAGTCGTTGACAAGTTTCAAATCCATCAATTTCGGGCATGAGAATATCTAGCAAGATCAGATCGGGCAGAGATTTGGTGATTTTTTGAATTCCACTCAGTCCATCCATCGCCACTAAAGTTTTATAGCCAAATGATTTTAAAGTCTCAGATAGAACCTTAACATTTGAGGAATTATCATCAATGATAAAAATGACTGGTGGCGTTTGAGATGACATATTATTCGCGCTCTTGGTGTGTTGGGGGAATGGAGAAATATTACGGTTCCTTAGAAGAACGATCGCTTGTTATGTCCTGTAACAATTGTAGAATAGCCTGTTCATCAAAAGCCTGAGCTAAGGCTAGTAATTTATTGGCAAAACCTTGATATTGCGGATCAAGTTGACTAATTCTCCGAGATTCTTGCTCGATCGCACTAAAATCACCAACATCCAAAGCCTTGAAAATTCCTTCTAATTCAGATGCTTCTGGCATAACTAGGCGATCGCTGCCATTCGTCACAGATTTTATTGGTGGCAATGAATCCTCATAGATCCAAATTAGTTGGAGATGTTCTTGCAACTTATTCAAGAGAATAGTCGAATCAATTGGTTTTGCTAAAAAATCATTGCAACCAGCCATATTACTTCTGATTTTTTCCGCTTCTAGGACGCTTGCCGAGAGAGAAAGAATCGGGATCTGTTGAAATTCAGGCATCATTCTTAACCTGCGGGTCATTTCAAAGCCGTCAAGTTCAGGCATCACCAAATCAGTAATGATCAAATCTACGGCATTTGTTTGCGCCATTGATATACCACTATTGCCATTATCCGCTTCTAGCACTGTAAAGCCTATGGGTTCTAGTAAATGTTTGATTACAACTCGATTGACCCAGCGATCGTCAACTGCCAAGATTGTCAACCTTCGACCTTTATAGCCTGTAATCTTTCCGTAATTTTCGCTGTTGGAATTGCTATTGCTAATTTGAGAATCAATAGCTTCGGCTTTAGGTAGTTCTAAGTCAAACCAAAAGCGACTACCTTGATTTAGCTCACTTTCAACTTGTAACTTGCCACCCAGCATGGCTACTAATCTTTGAGAGATCGCTAATCCTAAACCAGTACCTTCGGGACGATTATTGCGATCGCCTACCTGTTCAAAGGGTAGAAATATCTTTTCGAGATTTTCAACAGAAATACCCTTGCCAGTATCAGCAATCATGAAACGTATTTTCGGTGAAAGTTGATCTGCCAAAGGTTTATCTAATGGCGCTAAATCGACATTGAGCGCAACATGACCACTATCGGTAAATTTGATCGCATTGCCTAAAAGATTGAGCAAGATTTGACGTAACCTTTGCTCGTCTGTAATTACATGTTCGGGAATGCGATCGGAAAATTCATACAAAAACGAGATTCCTTTCTCTTTAGCCTTGACCTGACAGATCAGCGCAACTCCTATTAACAGATTTGGTAAGGAAATTACTTTTGGGAACAGCTCTAGTTTTTTCGCCTCAATTTTTGATAAGTCCAAAATCTCAGCGATCAAATCTAGTAAATGCGATCCACATTGCTGAATTACATTAACGCCGTCAATTTGTTTGGCGGTTGCATCTGGATCGCGTTGCAAAATTTGAGCATAGCCCAAGATGCCATTGAGAGGTGTTCGCAATTCATGGCTCATGCTTGCCAAAAAATCACTTTTAGCTTGGTTCGCAGCTTCCGCTTGTTCTTTAGCTTTGGCAAGGGCTATCTCGTTAGCTTTGCGATCGGTAATATCTGCTGCCATCGAAATGATCGTCTTTCTGCCATCAGCAATGCGTCCTAATGGGGCAGAAGCAAAACTCCAAATTAGCTTAGAGCCATCTTTTGTTGTGACCTCAATTTCACCTTCATCGCGTTTATCTGTGATTGTATAGATATCTTGAACGATCTCTTGAACATGTTCTACAGATAAATGATTCTGGCTATAGGCTTTAGCGATCCAATCGCCAATAGTAGGGATGTCTTCAATACTATAGCCAGTGAGTTCTGTCCAAACTTGATTGATTTGTAACACTTGACCATCTTCAGCGTGGAAAATAATTGGGAATGGAGCATTTGTAATGGCTAGGCTCAGTCTTTCTTCGCTATTTTTGAGAGCCAATTCGGAAGCTTTGCGATCAGTGATATCCATTGCTATTGAAATAACGGTACGTCTACCATCGACAATCCGTCCTAAAGGAGCAGAAGCAAAATCCCATATTCTTTTAGAGCCGTCTTTTGCTGTGATTTCATATTCACCTTCTTTGCGCTTTTCATTCATAGCGTAGAGAGTGGTGATGTAGTCTTGGACGACAGATTTTTGAATACCATAGGCTCTTAAAGTCCAGTCTTCTATCGTGGGAATATCTTCAATACTATAGCCACTAAACTCAGTCCAAGCCTCGTTGATTTGTAATATCTGTCCACCTTCAGCGTGAACAATGATCGGAAAAGGCGCGGAAAAGATGGTTTTACGCATTCTCTCTTCACTTTCTTGGAGGGCTAACTCGATCTGTTTTTGTTCGGTGACATCCATTGCCATTCCAATGAGCAACTGTTTGTCATCGCTAATATCTGAGAGCATGGCTGAGTCAAATCTCCAAATGCGCGGCGATCCATCGGCAGCAATAACTTCAATTTCCTTCGTTTCTAGGCTGTTTCTATTGCTACGCTCCAAGTTACAGGCTAAGGTCTTGAGGTCTAGTAATTTTTCCTCACAGAATCGATCTGTCCATGCGGTTATTTCTCTAATGTCGCGATCGGCATATCCTGATTGATCGATCCAAGCGCGATTTATTTGGATGGGCTTGAGATTACTTGAATATAGAATGATCGGAAATGGTGCATTCACCAACGCCAAGCGAAACCTCTCCTCACTTTGGAGCAAGGTTAATTCTACTTGTTTACGGAGTTTTTCCGATTCATTAAGGCGGAGTGCTAAACAGACATCTTCCGTTAACTCTATTAGTAACTTCTCGACATCATCACTAAAAAAACCTATTTCAGAAGAACAGAATGATAGTACACCGACCACTTGACGATCAAAAGATAAAGGAAATACCCCATTAGATTGAATGTTATGTTTTTGAGCGATCGCTTGCCATGTCGATGTGGGAGGAACGCTTGTCAAATCATTGGTTATAATAATGCGATTTTCTCTAATCGCCCTACTATAAGGACTGAGACTAGTCTCTGAGTTAGGATCGATTAAAATTTGAATTTCTTGGGTATAGGAGATTTCCTTACCTGCTGAGGCTACTACTTCTAGCATTTGCGTTTGATGATTTGGCATACCCACCCAAGCCAGTTGAAATCCGCCATAGTCGATCGCAATTTGACAGATTGCGGGTAATAGCTGCTGAGGATCTTGAATCCGAACGATCGCTTCATTCGCCTTACTTAAAAATGTATAGAGTTTGGTGGAGCGTTCAAGTTGATATTGGATCTTGAGCAAATTGGTCAAGTCTTGAACGAATATGAAAAAACATCCATTATTTTTTTTTGCAAAATAAGAAGCACCAAGTTGCACGTCAATAATATCGCCATTCTTATGTTTCCATTTTTGCTGTAAGCGCTGTTTTTTCATGGCGAGGATATTGGCGACAAATTCTTCAGGCTGAAAGTCCTCACCGACCACCAAATCAAAAATAGTCAAAGACAATAATTCATCGGTACTGTAACCTGCGATCTCCTCAAACGACTTATTTACTTCGATAAATTTACCATCGCGATCGATCATGGCATAGCCATCAATGGAAGTCTCAATCGCCGTGGCATAACGCGAGGCATTCTCGGCAACGATCTCGACACGTTCTAATTCAGCTTTTTGATTCAAGGCTATTAGCGCGATTTGCCCAGATTTTCTAACTTGGTAAGTGGTATACAGCAATATCCCGATGAGCAAGATCGTCAGACTGCTAATCGTAATTAGTAACCTTTGTAAGGGCTCATTTGCCTCACTGCTATCAATTTTTGAGATCATCACCCAATTTGTGTTTGGGACTTTGATTGCAGTTGCTAGTACTAGTTTATTACGATAGTCAAAGCCCTCTAGGATGAGTGGAGATATAGGCGATCTAAGCGCCTGCGCTGCAAAAAGTTGGGGATAATCTAGCGGTAAAGTAAATTCTAAATCAGGATCTTTTCGATGGCGGAGAGGGGTGAGAAATCTGACAATGTCTTTTTCTTGACGTACTAACTGAGTTTCGGCAGAGTGACTTGATGTCGGCGAAAAGGCTAATAGCGGAAATAAATAATTATTTGGATCGGCTTCTAGATACACTGCTCCCACTAATACTTTTTGGTTCTTGTCATAGACTGGGGATAATATGCCATATACGGCTTTTTTACCTTTACTTGTCTCAATCAAAGCGAGATCGATGAGTTGTGGTTCGACGAAAATATTAGGAGTAGATTGGAGCTTTTGTTGAAAGGTAATGGCAACTTCTGCGGGTAAGTCTGAATCTTCTGAGGAATTCCCAACAGCTTTGCCTTCACGATTTAGCAAAACAATTCTCTGATAGCCATACTCTGATTTTGTGGCGATGACCGCAGGTGCTAGGGTGGCGGCAATAGCTTTGGAGGCTGCATCTTGATTAGGGTTGTCACTGGCTTCGATGGTCAATCTCACCGATGGTCTAGCCGCAAAAATTCCCGCATCACCTTTACGCTCTCTCAGCCATTTTTCGATATGATTCGCTTTTAATTGGGCGATCGCTAACAAATTTTCTTCAGTATTTTGTTGTATCTGCGCCCCAAACCACTGGAAAGCCCAGAAACCACCGCCTAGTATTCCTGCTAAAGCGATCGCTAAACCAATAAACAAACTTTGGCTATCTGAACGCTTGGGTTGAATAATTTGCTTGTCTTTAAGTAATTCTTGTAGCATTCTCTCACCGAATCCTTTTTCTAGTAATATCTTTTTCTAGTAATATCTTTTTCTAGTAATATCTTTTTCTAGTAATATCTTTTTCTACTTCTACGGTTGTTATGTAGCGATCGCGCCCTTGCTGCTTGGCTTGATAGAGAGCAGCATCGGTCATCTTAATTAAGCCATCAACAAATAGATCGGCTGTAGGAATTAGGCAACTAATTCCCATGCTGACAGTAACAACATCACTAACTTTTGAATCTTGATGAGGAATGCACAAGTCGCGGATCGCTTGTTGGATTGACTCAGCTACCATAATTGCACCATCTACATTGGTATTCGGCAGAACCACGACAAACTCCTCGCCGCCATAACGCGCAAATAGATCGGCTGGGCGTTTTAGTTGTTTTGCCGCAGTCTGAGCAACTTGAATCAAGCAAGTATCACCAGCTTGATGACCGTAGAAGTCGTTGTAAAATTTAAAATAATCGATATCTAAAAGAATTAGCGATAAATATGCTTTTTCTCGCAATAACCTTTGCCATTCTATTTGGATTGTTTCGTCAAACCTGCGGCGGTTGGCGACTTGGGTTAAGCCATCGGTCAAGGCGATCGCCCGTTGATATTCTGCTTGCTGTTTGAGGATCTGTTGCGCTTGGTATTGTTCAGTCATATCCCCAAAAGAAGCTACGGCTGCATAGGGATGCTCTTGCTCGGGATGGAACAAGGGTTGAGAATTAATCGAGATCCAAGTGGTTGGCAAATCTTTGCGGCAAATACCCATGATTACATTGGACTGACGCTCTCCAGTTTTAAGGGTGACTAAGGCAGGATGGGTTTCCGCAGGAAAATCTGAACCATCTTCGTGAATTGTCCGCCAATCAATATCAATTGAAGTCTTTCCCATCAGTTGATCGGCAGTTAATCCTAAAATCTTTTCGGCACTCTGATTACAGGAAATAATTTTGCCATCGGCTTGATGGAAAACCACGCCTTCGGCAAGACTAGCAATTACAGAACGGTTACGTTCTTCACTAGATTGAAGTTCCAGTTCTGCTCGTTTTAATGACGTGATATTCCGAATTATGCCAACTCGGACTCGTTTATTCCTGTTTTTTATAACCGACTCTGTTAACATTCCATAGAAAGTTTGACAATAGGGAATTTCTACAGTTATTTCAATTTCTGTGTCACAAATTGTTCCTTTGCAAGGATCAAACCTCATTCGTTGCGTTAGTTGTGGGCTTCCTAAAATATCAATCGCGCAAGCCGTAACATTTTTGATTCCAATACCAAACAGTTCTCGTAGAGAGTCATTGACAAATAGTAATTTTCCATCCATTTCGGCGATATAAATGCTATCTTTAACGCTCTGGATGGCACGGGTTAGTAATTCAAGCTCATCTTCCGCTTGCTTACGAGAGAGTGCTCTATCAACGGTGGCGGGTAAAACTTTGAGATAGTTGCGATCGGGATCTTTAATTAAATAGTCATAGGCTCCTTCTCCCATTAGCCTTGCGGCGGTCTCTTCATCACCACTGCCTGTAGAGATAATGAAGGGACAGTTTTGAGATTTTAAAACAGCAAATAGCTCGCTACAGACTCCATCACCGAGGTTGTAATCGAGAATTGCAATTTCAAAAGTTTGGGTAAGGAGAATTTTTTTGGCTTCGGTGAGTGAGCTAGCGATCGTGTAGTCGTAGGATAAGTCTAACTTTTTGACGGTGCGATTAAAGGCAAGGCGATCGATTTGATCGTCTTCCACGAACAAAATCTTAATCATGGGTAACTGAGATTCAGGATTCTTAGCTGTCGTCATTTAGTTTTGAGCGATTAGATATTATTTTAAGGAGCAGATCAATTCATTAAATCGGGAATCTCACTTAAACACCAATATTGATAAACAATCAGTAATTTTTCCACAAAATCAGGATAAGTTAGGGGCTTGATAATATAACCCGCAACACTTAGCTGGAAACTGGCAAGCCGATCCTGTTCCTCTTGCGATGTGGTCAATACCACGACAGGAATTTTGCACAAATCGACATCGGCTTTGATAATTTTCAGAAACTCCAACCCATTCATGCGTGGCATATTTAAATCTAATAGAATTAGCAATGGTTTAGGATTGGCTAGATCGCGTAAAAATTCTAGGGCGGATTCTCCATTGTTTCTAATATGAAGAGGATTAGTCGCCTTAATGTCTTTTAAAGCGCGTTTGAGGGTCATCACATCTAATTGATCATCTTCTACGAGTAGAATTGGGTCAAAGCTTCTCATGATTGAACCTCAGTCATATCTGCGATTATAGGTAACGTAAAGTAAAAAGTACTACCCTGATTAATTTCTGATTTTACCCAGATTTTACCACCATACATTTCGACAATCTTCTTAGCGATCGCCAATCCCACCCCAGTACTTTCGGATTGATCGCGAGGTACAAGGGTTTGAAAGATCTGAAAGATTTTATCAAAATGTCGCTCTTCTATCCCAACTCCTGTATCACTGACATAAAATTCCCAAAATCCATTTTTTTCACTATGTCCGATGTGAATCTCGCCATCTGGTTTATCGATATATTTGATCGCATTGCTCAGCAAATTTTGAAATAACTGGTGCATTCGCGTTTTTTCGGCAATTAGCTTTGGCAATTCAGTATCGATCGCAATCTTAATACCTTTGGGCGGCGCGATCGCATCAATCACATCACGGACTAATGCTTGCAGATCGACTCCTGTTTTCTCCTCTTTAACACGACCGACACGGGAATATTGCAGCACCCCATCGATCAGATCGCTCATTCGCCGCACCCGTCCACCCATGAGATTCAACATCTCTTTGCCTTCATCATCAAGGCGATCGCCATAGTCATTTAGCACCCAGTCAGAGAGGGATGCAATGCCCCGCAAGGGCGCTTTGAGATCGTGAGAAACAATATAGGCAAAGTCTTTGAGTTCTTGATTAACGGCTGCTAGTTCGGCAACTAATTGCAATTGCCGATTTTCAGAGCGTTTGCGCTCGATCGCATGGATAATTGAACGCTCTAATAACGTGGCACTTAAGAATCTGCCCTTGACTAAATAATCCGATGCACCAGATTTCATGGCTTTTTGATCGATTTCACTATCACCTAGCCCTGTCAATAAAATGATCGGCTTATTACAGCCCATAGCGATCGCTTCTTCTAAAAGTTCTAAGCCATTGCCCTTGCCAAGTCGAAAGTCTAAGAGATATACATCATGCTGATTTTTACCAATCTCAATTAATCCATCATCGTAGTTATCGACCCAATTTAATTTAAAAGATAACTGCTCGGCTTCGTCCAAAAAATCACGAGTCACAATATAGTCATCTTCGTCATCATCGATAAGTAGAACTTTACAGATATCTACGGTCATGGAGGGAAAACATTAAAAAATTAGAAAAAAACAGCAATGCGGTTTATTAAGTGCAAACAATGAATTAATTCAATTTATTTGAAGTATTAAATAGCAGGCATCATTAGAACTGTTACCTATTTTAACAAGAAACGTAACGCCCCTATCTACTTAGCTATTTACAAAAAATATCAAGATTTTAAAAAATCGTATCTAAAAAATTAGATAAATTCATTTCTTTTCGTATTTCATAAATGGCTAAAACAAATCCTCAACAAATTTATGAGTGTAATTACTAATAATCTAAAATATGTAATGCTGAGCCTGTTGGGGGTGATTGTGGCGATCGCCTTGACTAATTGCACTCCCCAAACAGCCATACCATTACGCATTGGGGCAAATCTTTGGACGGGATATGAGACTTTATATCTAGCACGAGACTTGGGCTACTATAACGACAAACCGATCCGTTTAGTTGATTATCCTTCAGGAACAGAAGAAGTCCGCGCCTATCGCAATAAAGAAATTGAAGGAGCAGGACTATCAATCGATCAAGCCTTAGTCCTTGCTGCGACTCAAGAAAATATTCGGATTGTCGCAATTATGGATGTGTCCAATGGCGGTGATGTGATTTTAGGTAAGCCAGAATTCACCGACATGAAAGCCCTCAAAGGTAAGCGGGTGGGTGTGGAAGCAACTTCTCTCGGCGCTTTCTTCATTGCCCGTGCTTTGGAAAAGAATGACATGACCACCAAGGATATTCAGATCGTATCTTTGGAATTGACAGAACATGAACGTGCTTACAAGGAAGGGAAAGTAGATGCGGTGGTTACTTTTGGTCCTGCGCGAACCAATCTATTAGCGGCTGGCGCAAAACTGTTATTTGATAGTAGTCAGATTCCTGGGGAAATTGTGGATACATTGGCGGTAAGTACAGAGGCGATCGCTAACTCTCCCGAAACAATTCAAGCCTTAGTGAATGGTCGATTTCGCGCCCTAGACTATTTCGAGAAAAACCCTCAAGATGCCGCAGTACGAATGGCAAAGCGAACCAAGGTCAGCCCTGAGCAAATCCTCAATGCTTTTAAAGGACTCAGTCAACCAAATTTACAAGAAAATCAGAAATTGCTTGATAAAAGCGATCCATCTCTGATCAATGGCATGACCAAACTAGTAAAAATTATGGTTGACAACAAATTACTACCCAAAACCATTGATCCTGCTAGTATTCTAGATGATCGCTTTATTAAGAACGCTAAGATTTAAGTATTTGCCCAATGGTTTCCATGAAAAGATTGTCAGGTTTTCCGATCTCCTTAAGAATTTCAATTCCTGCGATTTTAATTTTTTGTGGGGGATTATTGGGCTTGACTTCTTTTAATCAGGAAATTAATGAGGCTTATCAAAAGACAGAAATTAACACCAAAAATTATGTCCAAATTTCCGCAGGACAGACCTCTAGAATCTTAGATTATTTATATCGGCGCACCAATATTGAAGAAGCTGAAATCACAATTATTAGTCAACTCGGCAGCGATCCCAATCTTAATTTGGTGATGTTAATTGACGATCGCGATATTGTACATCTCTCCAATCGTTATGAATTGCGCGATGAACCAATTACTAAAACGGCAGGTGCGCCCTATGTCGAAAAATTTGGAGCGGTACGCAAAAATCTATCGGGAGATGTGCTGATATCGGCGGATCGGTCAAAACTAATTGCGATGTATCCGATTATTTTGCCAGTGCCGCGCAATGAGCTTCAGTCTTCAAAAGTGGGAGTTTTATTCTTTGAATATGACTTAACCCGCGCTAAACAGATTGCTTTTAATGATGCTTTAAAGCGATCGCTCTTTTTTAGTGGCAGTTTAGCGATCTTCTGCATAGGGATTTGGGTTTTCTTTGAACTCACACTGACAAGGCGAGCCTCGCGTTTAGTGGCGGCAAGTAATAGCCTTGCAGAAGGAAAACTAGACAAACGCGCTGGACTAACAGGCTCAGATGAATTATTTCAAATCTCTGTCGCCTTTGATCGCATGGCGGGCAAGATCCAAGAAAATGCCAATACCTTGCTTCGTCAAAATGCTGTACTACAAGCCCAACTCGAAGCCTCCATTGATGGTATTTCGATTGTGGATGAAAATCGTAATATCGTCTCTTACAATCAACGCATTTGTGATCTCTGGCATATTCCTACAAACATTATTGAAACAGGGGACGATCGCCAATTTATGCAATGGGTATTGAGTAACTTAGTTGATCCTGAAATATTTTGCGCTAAAATTGAACATCTATATGAAAACCCTGACAGCAGCAGTGTTGATGAAGTCTTACTGAAGGATGGACATATTTTTGACTGTTATTCAACCAGTGTGAAGTCATTGTCGGGAGATTTTTACTATGGCAGAATTTGGTATTTTCGGAATATTACCGATCGCCGCAAAGCCGAAAAATTAATTCAGCAGCAAGCGGAAAGAGAAAGGTTACTCAGGGAAATAACCCAAAGAATTCGGCAATCTCTAGATCTCGTCACAATCTTTAATACCGCCACCGAAGAAATTAGACAGTTTCTAAATGCTGATCGCGTGGGCGTATTGAAATTTGACCCTAAAACCAATAATACCCAAGGCGAATTTGTCTCCGAATCCTTAGTCGCTGGCATTAACTCAATAGTGGCAATTTCCATAGATGAACATTGCTTTGGTGAAAAACATACGGTCTATTACCAAAATGGACAAATCCAAGCTTTAGATGATATTTATCAAGCAAATATCAAATCTTGTTATCGCGACCTCTTAGAAGGTTTTCAAATTCGCGCTAATCTAGTCGTGCCATTACTAAATAGCGAATCTCTATGGGGACTGCTTTGTATCCATCAATGTCATGAACCAAGAACTTGGCAGCAATCGGAAATTGAATTTGTCCAGCAAATTGCCAATCAACTGGCGATCGCTATTCAACAAGCTAATCTATTTGAGCAAATCCAGAAGGAACTAACCGAAAGACAACAAGCCGAGTTACGACTGACCGAAAGCAACCAACAACTTGCCATCTCTAACGAAGAACTTGCGCGTGCGACTCGCCTCAAAGATGAGTTTCTTGCCAATATGGTCACAAGCAATCAAAAGCTTGCCATCTCCAACGAGGAACTAGCTCGCGCTACCCGCCTGAAAGATGAATTTCTTGCCAACATGAGCCATGAATTGCGGACTCCGCTCAATGCCATTTTGGGAATGTCGGAGGCAATGCAAGAGCAGGTCTTTGGCACAATTAATGAAGAACAAAAAGAGTCATTAGAAACAATTGCCAGCAGTGGCACACATCTATTGGAATTGATTAACGACATTCTTGATGTTGCCAAAATTGAATCTGGACAAGTAGAAATGATCTGTTCGCACACATCCATCCAAGAACTCTGTCAATCTAGTTTGCCCTTTATCAAGCAGCAAGCATTACGAAAACGCATTCATCTTGAATTAAAAATAGCGCCCAATTTACCAGAACTATTTGTCGATGAACGCCGTATCCGCCAAGCTTTGATTAATCTGCTTAATAATGCGATTAAGTTCACTCCCGAAAGAGGACGGGTATCATTAGCGGTTAGCCTCCAGCAAAATCCAGCCACAGGTAAATCAAGTGAAATGACAAGCGAAATTAGATTTGCCATAACTGACACAGGAATTGGCATTTCTCCCGAAAATCTCCAAAAATTGTTTCAACCCTTTGTACAAATAGATGGAGCGCTCAATCGTCAAAACACAGGCACTGGACTAGGGCTTGCCTTAGTTAAGAGCATTGTGGAGATGCATAACGGCACTGTGAATGTAACGAGTGAGGTGGGCGTAGGTAGTTGTTTTACGATCGCTCTTCCCTGTGAAAACATCGCCATTTCATCGCCTATATCCGTCAATTCACCTGCAAGTTCTTTAGAGCCAGCTTCTAACAATGGTATTGCAGAAGGATTACCCACCCTATTACTCGCGGAAGATAATGAGGCAAATAAACTGACCATCTCTCGATACCTCAAAGCCAAAGGTTACCAATTACTATTTGCAAAAGATGGTCAAGAAGCGATTGATATTGCTAGATCACTCCAACCTGATTTAATCCTGATGGATATTCAAATGCCAAATATTGATGGATTAGAGGCAATCAAAATTATTCGTAGAGATAAGGTTCCTAAACTCGCTAACATTCCCATTATTGCCTTAACTGCCTTGGCGATGACAGGCGATCGCGAGAGATGTATAGATGCTGGTGCAAATGAATATTTAACTAAACCCATAAAACTCAATCAACTAACCACAACAATCAAACAAGTTTTAGCCTCAAAGTAATAATCATGAATAACCAATCCATTCTTATCGTTGATGATGAGCCGCGTAACTTTGATGTTATAGAAGCACTCCTGAATGAGTATGACTATGAATTAAATTATGCATCTAGTGGACAGGAGGCGCTCGAATCCCTAGAAATATTAGACATAGATTTGATTTTACTGGATGTAATGATGCCAGACATGGATGGAATTGAAGTTTGCGAACGCATCAAAGCGATCGCTAAATATAGACCGATCCCCATCATCATGGTCACATCCCTGACCGCCAAAGAAGATCTTGCTCAGTGCTTAAATGCGGGTGCGACTGACTTTATTAGCAAGCCTGTTAACCCTCTGGAATTGAGGGCTAGGGTGCAATCAATGTTGAGAATGAAACATCAATACAATGCTTTGCAAATATCCCTCGATCGCCAGTCCGTGTTAGAGGCAGAAAAGAGAGAGTTACTAGAAGATCGCAATGTGGAACTAGAGCGGCAAGTGTCAGAGCGGACTGCTGCCCTCAAAGCGGCTTCAGAAGTGATTACTCACAATGCCTTCCACGATGCTCTCACAGATTTACCAAATCGACGGCTGTTGTTACAACGGATTGAGTTAGCAATTCAGCGATCGCATCAATTAGATTCCTATGGTTACGCAATTTTGTTTCTAGATTTAGATCAATTTAAGGTCGTTAATGATAGTTTGGGGCATATCGTTGGCGATCAATTGCTAATTAGCATCTCTCAGAAGTTAAAAGCTCATTTAGAGAATGTTTATTTCGTAGCTCGATTTGGCGGTGACGAGTTTGTAATTTTATTGGAGTATATTGCCAATATTGATGAAGTAATTAAGATTACAGAACAGATTTTGCATGATTTTCAACTGCCATTAATTTGGAATGGTGGTGAAATATTTATTAATGTCAGTATTGGCATCGTCTTAGGAAACACAGATTATCATCAAGCCGCCGATCTGCTCCGTAATGCCGATCTTGCCATGTACAAAGCCAAAGCACAGGGACGAAACACCTACAAGATTTTTGATGTCCAAATGCATAATCAGGCGATTAAACGACTGATCCTCGAAACCGATCTGCGTAATGCGATCGATCGCCAAGAGTTTATGGTCTATTATCAGCCAGTTATCAACATCCTTGATGGCGATCGCTTAATTGGTTTTGAAGCTCTAGTCCGTTGGCGACACCCGACTCAAGGTATGGTTTCTCCGATGGATTTTGTGGCGATCGCCGAAGAAACAGGATTAATTGTCGCTCTTGATAGTTGGGTATTTCATGAAGCTTGTAAGCAACTCGTCAAATGGAAAGTAAAATTTGCGAGTTGTCCCACTCTCAAAATGAGTATTAATCTATCGGCTCAAGATATTCGTAACCCCAACTTACTGAAAGACATTGATCGCGTATTGGCGGAAACTGGGCTAGATGGTAAATCGATCACTTTAGAAATTACTGAGAGTATGTTAATTGCAGATATTAACCAAACAATCGATCTACTCACTCAAATTAAAGCCAGAAATATCCAAGTTAGTATTGATGACTTTGGCACTGGCTATTCATCGCTAAATTATATCCATCGTTTACCTGCGGATTACTTGAAAATTGATCGCTCCTTTGTCAATCAAATCCAAGAAGCAAGCCGTAATTACCAAATCGTGCGTACGATCATCGCTTTGAGTAATCAACTAGAATTAGCCGTTATTGCTGAAGGTATCGAAACATCGGAGCAACTTCAAATCCTGCGGGACTTAGAATGTGAATTCGGGCAAGGTTATTTATTTTCTAAGCCCTTATCTGTTGAAGAAATCGAAGCAAAATTTATTCTCTAGAAATTATTCTCTAGAAGCGCGATCGGGCAATTCCACAATTTCAAACCAGTAAGTCCCAATCATTTTCATGATTTGCACCATCGAATCAAAGACGACAGGCTTAGCAATAAATGAACTTACACCGAGATCGTAGGTACGGAGAATATCCTCTTCGGCTTTAGAAGTCGTAAGTACGACAATGGGAATTTTGCGAAGATTGGGATCTTCCTTAATTTCTTTGAGGGCTTCGCGTCCGTCTTTGCGGGGCATATTTAAGTCGAGCAAGATCAAGCTAGGGCGCGGCGCACTTTTAGGGTCGCTATAGTTGCCACGTTGTAAGAGATAATCCATCAACTCTTCGCCATCTTCAACAAAATGTAGATCGTTAGCAAGGCGATTTTCTTCTAGAGCCTCTTGCATCAATAGGCGATCGTCTTCATCATCTTCCGCCACTAAAATCGTAATACTTTTTCCTTTAATGGGCATCGTGAGCATCTCCTTGGGCTTGATGAATGGGCATGGTGAAAATAAAAGTCGCGCCTTGATTTGGTTCGCTTTCAGCAACTAACGATCCGCCATGACGTTCTGCTATTTTACGACAGATTGCTAGACCAATACCTGTACCTTCGTAGGTTCCGCGTCCGTGCAGACGTTGGAAGATCTGGAAAATGCGATCGGTATATTTCTGCTCAAAGCCAATACCATTATCGATGACACGGATTTCACAACATTCTTCGCCGAGTTTAGTAAACATCCGCGATCGCACCTGTACTAATGGCGCAACCCCTTCTTGGCGAAACTTGAGCGCATTACCGATTAAATTTTGTAAAATTTGCCGCATTTGCATCGCATCCGCATCAATCACTGGTAGGCGATCGCGTTCCACCGTAGCCCTAGTTTGCTCGATCCGAATCTCTAAATCCGAGAGAACACCATCTAAAATTTCCGATAAATCAACTGGTGCAAAGGGCTTGGCTTGGGTAGTGACACGGGAAAAAGATAGTAGATCGTTGATTAAGACCTGAGCGCGTCCCGCCGCATTTAGCATTCTTTCGAGATAGTCCTGCCCTTTTTCGTTCAATCCATCGTTGCAAGTTGATTTGAGGCGATCGCCAAAAGCCTGAATTTTTCGCAACGGCTCCTGCAAATCATGGGAAGCAACATAGGCAAAATCTAGTAATTCGCGATTGCTAACCTCTAATCTTTCCGTTAAAATATTCAACTTTTGGACGGCAATACGCCTCTCTTCAATCTCCAATTTAAGATTGCGTTCCATCTCTTTACGGGTTGTGATTTCGTTCTCGATCGCAATGTAATGTTGGAGATTACCATCATCATCAAACACAGGATTGATCTGTAACAATAACCAATAGGATCTACCATCCTTGCGATAATTCAAAATTTCACCGCTAAAGGGTTCTTGTCTTGCTAAGGCATAGCGAATTTCGGCAACGGTTTCTTTAGAAGTTTTCGCACCCTGCAAAACGTCCCCTGGTTTCTTACCAATTACTTCCGCTAATGTGTACCCCGTGATGCGATAGAAACTGTCATTCACCCATTCAATCCGTCCCTGTGGGTCAGAAATAATCACCACATTATCGGTTTTGCTAGCAATCAATGACAGTTTTTGCAACTCAGTCTCGGCGGCTTTGCGATCGGTGATATCCTTCCGAATTGCAAGGTATTGATAGGGTTTGCCATCTTCATTTACAAATGGCACGATCGTCGTATCGACCCAATAGAAAGAACCATCCTTAGCCAGATTTTTAATCTGCGCTCGCCATGTTTGTCCGCTAGCGATCGCCTTCCACATCTCCGTAAAAAACTGACGCGGATGATATCCAGAATTGAGAATCCGATGATTTTGTCCGATCAACTCTTCTCGGCTATATTTAGAAATTTCGCAGAATTTATCATTCGCAAAGATAATCGTGCCTTGAATATCCGTAATCGCCACAATCGCCGTTTTGTTTAACGCATCAGTAATATCGAAAGATTGTTTTTCGGCTAGCCTTTGAGCGCTGATGTCTTTGGCAATCCCCATAAATCCTTTAAGCTCATCGTTCTCGGTGCGAATGGCGGTAATCGTTAACAGCACTGGAAATTGAGAGCCATCCTTACGGATATAAGTCCATTCCTCTTCATCTACCTGTCCTAACTTGGCTTTGGCAACAAACACTTCAAAACTAGGTTCAATCGGTTGTTGGAGTTCCTGCGATAATATTTGGGCGCGAGTGACGATTTCTTCATCCACATGAAAGATTGCAGGGCTAGTTTTTCCCACCACCTCCGAAGATTTGTACCCCAACATCGATTCGGCTGCCGCATTAAAAGATTGGATTGTCCCCTCTAAGTCAGTGGAAATAATCGAAAAATTAGCATTGTCGAGAATTGCCTTTTGCAACATCGAAAGATTATTCAACTGCTCTTGAGATGCTTTAAGGGCGGTAATATCACGCACAATTTTAGACGCACCCAAGACTTCTCCAGTTTTGCTCACCAAAGGAGAAATGGTCACAGAGACTTCGCGGCGACTACCATCTTTATGTAATCTAACTGTTTCAAAATGTTCTACTTTTTCTTGATGCTTGAGCCTCTCGACAATTAAGTTCTCTTCTGTTAAGTGATCGGGCGGAATCAGTGTGGAAATTGATTTTCCCACTATTTCATTAGCGGAATAGCCAAATAACTGAGTTGCGGCAGGGTTCCAACTGGTGATGATGCCATCTAAATTTTTAGTGATAATCGCGTCATTAGAGGACTCAACGACGGAGTTTAATAGGCGCGATAATTGCTCATTTCTTCTTAGCTCTAGCTGACTAATGACTAGACGACTGATGGATTCTAATTGGTTAATTTGCTGCGGTGTCAGATTCCTAGGCTGGCGATCGATTACACACAAAGATCCTAAAGTATACTGATCGGGGGTTATTAAAGGAACTCCAGCATAAAAACGAATACTTGGAGCATCGATCACTAATGGATTATCAGCAAAACGCCAATCTTTAGTCATATCGGGAACATTCAAGATCGCATCGTCAAAAACAACATGAGCGCATAAGGAAACTTCGCGAGGTGTTTCCGTTGCGTCAAGTCCGACATTGGATTTAAACCATTGCCGATCGCGATCAACGAAAGAGATTAAGGCGATCGGCGTTCCACAAATATCCGCAGCCAGTTGGGTCAGGTCGTCATACACTTGTTCTGGCAAGGTATCGAGAATCTGATAGCGATCTAATGCGGCTTGGCGATCGCTTTCATTGGTGGGGATTTTAGGTTTCTGCATTAGTTTTAGGCGATCGCCACATCATTACTATTCTTCCCAGTCGAAGAAAAAATGTGCTTTTAGATTTTTGATGTCTACTCTAAGTTCATCAAAATATAAGCTTCTGCTCAATTATACCTTTTAGTAGTCTAAGCTAAGATTTGGATCTGGCTCACTTAGTTGAAAATATAAGCAGTCATGGCAAAAACAACATGGGATAATTTGGTGTTTGAGTCGCCATATCTAGCAGTGGTGACAGCAAAGTAATTGTTGTAAGAAGGACAAATGACTGAAGCCTACAGCCTTTTGGAGAGTTTAGAAGAGTCAATGGGGCGATCGAAAAGAAGGGGTGTGAGTAGTCAGCTAACTCGATTGATGTTGGATATCATCAAGTGGAAATGCCAACCTGAGAAACGTAGTGCGAGTTGGGTGATTTCAATTCGTTCGGCGCGGCGTGAGATTGCGGAAAGTCAAGAGGAGATGCCAAGTCTGAATCGAGATTTTTTAAATTCGATTTGGGATAAGTGCTTTGCGGCGGCGAAACAGGATGCGAGGGATGAGATGGGTAAAAAAGCCGAAATTACGGTGCTAAGTTGGGATGAGGTTTTTGAGCAAAAATATACAATTTGGGAAGATGATGATTTATGATATTTATTAGATTTTAAATTGAAATTAGCTTTTTAGGAGATTTTTTCTCGCAAAAGTCTTTTTTGCTGACTGATTAAGCTAGAATCAAACAATAAATCTATATGAATTAAAAATCATGTTAATTCAATTCACTATACAAAACTTTTTGTCCTTCAGAGATGAAGTAACTTTTAGTATGGTGGCAGTGAATAGCGACAGTCAACATATCGATCATCTCGCACAGAATGAAGCAGGAGAAGGTCGAGCCGTGTTGCCAGTTGCCGCAATTTATGGAGCTAATGCAGCAGGGAAATCAAATCTCATAAAGGCTATAAGTTTTGTGAAAAACTTAGTTGTAAAGGGGACTCGAAGTGGTCAAACTATTCCTGTTTCTACATTTAAATTGGGTAATTATAGTAGCCAACCCAGTAAGTTTGAACTTATTTTTACCTATGAAGGGAACCAGTACTCTTACGGGTTTAAACTAGATAAAGAACAGATTTTTGAGGAATGGCTCTATGGAATTCCTAAAAACAAAAAGAAAGAAGTGATGTATTTTGAAAGAATTACTTCAACCAAGAAAGAAAGCACTATTGAATATGGTGCAATACTCAAAGGGAGAAGTGAAAAACATCAATTACGCCTAGCATTTATTGCTGAGGGAACTCGCCACAATCAGCTTTTTCTGACGGAAGCAGTTGAGCGAAATATCCAAGTACTTGTACCGATTGCAACTTGGTTTAGAAATGTATTAACTATAATTTCAGCAGAAGCAAATTATATAGGATTAGAGACTCGTCTGCATAGTGACGAAGCTTTTACCGACTTCTTAAGTAAGTTTCTTCAGTTTGCAGGCACAGGGATTGATTCAATAGCAACAGAAAAGGTTGAACTAAATTTTGATCGACACTTTCCGTCTATGCCTAAATCTATGAGAGAAGAAATTCAAGAAAAATTTGAAGAATTAGATAAGAATTCATCAGGAATTATTGAAACCAATCAAGGTGGGCGACTGATTGTGTCTAAAACTCCAGAAAATCTAGTAAGTGTAACTGAACTAAGAACTAGACATCTTGATGAAAATGGCAATCTTGTAGACTTTTCTTTAGAAGAAGAGTCAGAGGGAACTCAACGTTTGATTAATCTTCTACCAGCTCTTTTTCTCTTAAAACAAGACTTGGAAAAAGTTGTTTTCTTGGATGAACTAGATAGACGTTTGCATCCTCAACTTTCTAGACGCTTTGTAGAAGCAGAAATAGGCTGTAGGAATAAAAGTAATCAGCTTATTTTTACAACCCATGATACCAATTTGCTTGATTTGGATTTATTACGCCGTGATGAAATTTGGTTTATTGAAAAAAATCAACAAGGTTCATCTAGCTGTTACTCTTTAGCAGAGTTTAAAATCAGACCCGATCTTAAAATTGAGAAGGGATACCTAAATGGTCGTTTTGGAGCTTTACCATTTTTTGGAGATATCCAAAATCTAGGATGGCTTAGCTGCGAATCCAATTTATCTAGCGAAATTAGCGGAAAGCCATCAGATGAGTAAGATTAACCGAACTAGGCTATTAGATCGCCCGCATGATTTTAGAAGCTCTAAATTATTTGTAATCGCAACCGAGGGAGAAAAAACGGAAGAGCAATATTTTCGATTATTTCATAGTAGTCAAATTAGGATAAGAATCTTACCTACTGGAGAAGATGGCAGATCATCACCACAACATGTGATCGAGAGATTGAATGCTTTCAAGCAGGAAGATGGGATAGACGAAAATGATATGCTCTGGCTTGTTGTTGATGTAGATCGTTGGCATAGATTAAAATCAGTTTGTGCTGAAGCCAAGGAGAAAGGTTATTATCTAGCTGTCAGCAACCGATGTTTTGAAGTTTGGCTGTGTCTACACTTTCAAGATTTATTGCCTGAAGATAAAACTTGTGATGACTTCAAGAAGAGATTGAGAACTATTTTAGGTAGTTACAACAGTAGCAATTTAGATCTATCTAAGTACAAGCCTTATATTCAAGATGCTATTAGTCGAGCAAAAAAGCTAGATATAAACCCGAATGAAGACTTTCCATCAACATTAGGAACTCATGTCTACAAGTTAGTTGAGAGTATTCAGGAGAGTTTAAGAAATTAGATATTTTTTACATAATCGCCAGAGCAAAAGATCTTGATAACTTAGCTAAACAAAACAAATTGCCTGAATATGCAAACCCTTGCTGTAGTGGGATATTGCAATTAGTCGAGATGATGTTGAAATTGGGCGATCGCTCTTAGCTCCATCAAAATTATCAGGTATCTAGATAATCACCGTCTGATTAGTGGTAGCAGACTTTTCCGCAGCATTGGCAACAGCTAAGGAATGTAAAATACTTTCATAATTAGTATAGAGTGGCGTTCCATTGAGTAGGTGAGACAGAACATTTTCTGTATCTTTTTTAAATAAACCTCGCGTTGTTCCTGCATCAAGTTCCATTTCTCCAGATTCGGTGATCAACTTACCCTTATCACCAGAAAAAATTAACGCGCCATCACTTCCTTGTAACTCCATGATGCGCTCTGGCTGCCAAAAGCTCTCACCTTTGCTATAGCTGATATCGGCAAGTACTCCATTCTCAAACTGAAGCTGAGCATTACAGACACAGGAAGTAAAATGATGGGGTAGATTATCGCCACGATAGCGTAATTGACAAGAGACAGATTTCACCTTGCCAAAAAGAACAATAATGCGATTGAGGCGAGATACCGCAGCAGTTAGAGGGAAGCCAAATAGGTCTGGTTTGTATGTCCATTTATCAGGGACAGGACGCTGTGGACTTTTGGTGGAATATCTGGCATAGAAAGGCGATCCGATTTTCGATAGATGTTCGATTACTAACTGATGCACACCACCCAATAGTTCAATATGTTCAACGTGAAGGAGTAAGTTATTCTGTTTGGCAAGATTAACCAATTCTTCCGCTTCTGCCAAGTTAAAGGACAGAGGATATTCAACAATTACGTGCTTACCCGATCGCAGTGCTTGCCCGACCACAGCCGCATGATCGCGGTTGACATTGCATATCACTACCAAGTCAATATCATTACGCACCACTAGTTCTGACCAGTATTGATGCAGGTTAGGAATGGCAAACTCTTGGGAGATCGCCTGTGCCTTTGCAAAATTACCTGCGATCGCCATCACCTTAGTTCGGGAATCTTGGCTAAATATCTCTGCCCGTAGCTTGGCAACAAAACCCGAACCAACGATACCAACCCGCAAAGGTTGATCTAATGAAGCATAACTGGTCATGATTGGGAAAGTCTCTTAATTTATTTCAGACGATGCAGTTTAGAGGGTGGTAATAGCTTCCGCTCTTGGACAACTTTAGGACGTGGCGATCGCACATAAAAGATTTTACGTCCTGTTGTCTCATTGACCCAACGCGCAAAGCGATTCCAGATTTTTTCTGATAGGTATTTTTGAGCAACGATCGCTAATCCAATGACTATGGCGATCGGAAATACAGAGTCAAAGGGATTGCCATCACGACTGCCTATAAACAGCATCACAACTGCGGAAATCAGTGCTGATATGATCAAAAATTGAAATTTAGACATAATGGTTCCTCAACTATAGAGTTCATTTATTGGCTAAGGAATAATTTTGTGTGGCGCGGCGTAGCTGCGCCACACAAAATTATTCCTTAGCGACTTGTGAAGGTTGTACCATCTTTGGCGATCGCTAGACATTTTGTTATAGCCTTGACCCCAATTGATTGCCATGCTTGTTGCATTGCTTGGGCGACTATCTCTATTGTACCCACTGGGGCTAAAGAAAGTAGTGTAGGACCTGCGCCGCTAATTACCATGCCGTATGCTCCTGACGAGATCGCTGCCGTTTGCACCTCTGCCATACCGACAATAAGGCTTTCGCGATAGGGCTGATGTAGTCGATCTTGCAGTCCTGCCCTTAGCCAATCCACATTTCCTGTAGAAATTCCATGACTGAGGAGTGCCAAATGGGAAGCATTAAAAATCGCATCATGCATTGAAACTTGTTTTGGCAAAACTTGTCGCGCTTTGGCTGTCGATAACTCAAAGTCAGGAATTGCTACAGCGATCGCAATATCTTCATGCCAGTTTAAATCGCAAAATTCCCAGCCTTCAGACTGATTTGATGCCATCAGTTGACAACCACCTAATACGGCGGGCGCAACATTATCGGGATGTCCTTCCATCGCGATCGCCAAATCCAGTAATTCTCCACGCTCAAGCGGTGAACCAGCTAACAAGTTTGCGCCAAATAGACCGCCTACAATGGCAGTTGCCGAGCTACCCAGTCCTCTCGATAAGGGGATTTTGGTATCAGTATGCAAGGTGATCGCAGGGATGGGGCGATCGATATGCTGATAAAGCTTGACAATACCTTGATATACAAGGTTAGTTTCGTCTCGTTCTACCTTGTCTGCGCCTTCACCCGATGCTGTAATCCGCAATTCATCAGACAGGGAAAATTCAAAATGGTTATATAGCGACAGGGCTGCACCGAGGCAATCGAACCCAGGACCGAGGTTGCCTGTTGTTGCAGGAACGGAAACTTCAAAAATGGTCATGTTGAAAATCTAAAATATGCTGGAGCCAAGAAACGTGAGTTAATCTCCGTCAACGTAGGACATTATAGCTATCGGTATGCTTATTACAGCAATTTTCGGGCAAACAAATGCATTTCCTTAATGAAGCGATCGCCATGTTTCTAAAAAATCATTAATTTCTTGCGTCAACCATTCCTTCTCAATTCGGTTCAATCCATCACCAAATTTATGAGAATAAACACCTTGTTGGAGACATAATGCCATAACAGGCTGATTGTTTACCTCATAAGAACTCTTCATTTCAACCCGTCTTAAATCTTTGGTTTTGCCCTGTACATGGCGCTTTATCCCTAAAACGTCCCAATCAATGCTGAAACTGCGATCGCCGATGACTAGATGCACCTTCCCGAATACATTCGATAAAGCGGCATAAGCCATCGCAATTCCTATAATCCAAAATGGAATTGAAAAAAGCACCATAAACAATCCTGCCCTAGAAGCTCCTGCTGTCCAAAAGACCAGAAATGCATTCCAGAAAATTGCAAAGGTTAATAGACTCGATCCTTCGCCACGCCAACCCGCAGGAGGAATATGAATTTCTAATAGGTTGTCAGTTTTGTTTATTTCGATCCGACTGCCTAGAGGCTTGTCATAATGACGATTGCTAATTGGTTGAGCGCCTGTACGGTTGAGCAATTGCATAATATCAAGATCTCTAATCCGACTTTCTAGGGATGGAGATGTTTGATTCTGTAAGGCTTTTAGAGATTGTCTCGCACTGCTAAAACGATCCTCGATCGCAGGTTCAATCATTTTGTCGAGCCAGTCAGCAAAGTGTGGCGAAATATTTACTGAATCCCGAAAACTGATTTTAAATCTAATCTCAGGTAAATCCGATGGCGATCGCCCTGTTAATAAAAATAAAATTGTCGCCCCTAGCGCATACAAGTCCGTTGCAGGTACAGCCTTACCACGAAACTGTTCAGGAGGCATATAGCCATAGGTTCCGACCACCGTACTACCCCCGATTTGAGTATTGCGATAAGTATCTTGCACTGCCCCAAAATCTACGAGCGCGATCTTGTGATTAGGTTGCAGAATTAGGTTTTGCGGTTTGATATCACGATGTATGACGGGCGGCTTGAGTTCATGGAGATAGATCAATACATCGAGAACTTGCTCCACAATTTTTTTAATATCTGCTTCAGTGCCATGCCAACCGTCCGCGATCGCCTGTGCTAATGATTTTCCCTCTACTAATTGCTGCACGATGTAAAAATCGCGATCGCTTGCCGTATCAATTTGAAAATAGTCTAAATAGCGGGGAATTGCGGGATGATCGAGTTGGGAGAGTACCTTAGCTTCACGCTCGAATAATTCTAATATTTTCCAATCATTCATGCGGCGCAAAGATAGAGCCTTGAGAGCAACGCGATCGCCTGTTTGTGAATCTAGCGCCATATAGGTAATGCCAATGCCACCTTGTCCCAAAACGTTAGCAATACGATAACGAGACTGGATAATTTCGCCAATTTGATGTATCTCTGACACAAATTTTTCCCTTGAGTGCGACCAAAAAACGCAGTAAAGGCAATGCATGAATTTGCCCTTACTACATTTTATAGCTGTCGCCAGTCTTGTTAAAACAAAAAACAGAAGCGAGTTGCGGCGCTTTGCGCCGCAACTCGCTTCTAAATCATGATTTAAGCGTGAAGCCAAGCTTCAGTGGCAATTCCTAATTTGCTAGCGGTATCAATTAACTGATGTAGCTCTAAATTAGAAATACTTTCACAGAGATTGACCTCAATGTGAATCGGTTGTTTTTCGACAGATTCTAAATCGAGAATTTGTCTAGCAAGCACGCATTGGGGAGCAATCCGTTTAAAGAGATAATTCAGGAAAGCCTCTTGAGATAGATTCAGATCAAGTTTCAGATTTAGGCGATCGCTAATTGCTAAAGACTCCTCAATTTGATTGAGATAGTTAAATAGCGATTTTTCATCAATTTCTTGAAGTTGCGAAAGTTGATTAATCTGGCTCAAAATATAGTTTTCCAGAATCTTGGCATCTTCCTCATGGGTAAACTTGCAACCGAGATTAAGAGCTTCGATCGCCACCGCATCTAGTCCCACATTCGGCAGTGATGCACCAGTCTCTAAGCGCGTCAGTTCCTCGGTGAGGCGATTGTTCAGTACGATATCAGCCGCAACTTGGAGTTCACGCGGCACGGGTAGATCATCACGACGGAAGGAAATCAAAATTCCATAATTATCGCGATAGACCTGTTCGTATAACTGATCAAGTCTAGTCAGCGTCTCATCCGCCAGCATTCGCAAAATTTTGTGCCGTTCTTCTGCAAAGAGATGATGCAGATTGAACTGTTCACCGCTAAAGTTGCTTGCCATTGCCAAGATGACTGACGCTGTATTCGCTTGTTTGAGAACCTTAAATAAGGTTGCCTTGATCTCCTCATATTCGCGCCTTCCTGTGAAGGGTTGAATGCAGCAATGGAAGTCATCACCACCCAGATGCAGCACCGCAAAAATATAATTAACGGATTCTTGGGTAATTCCTGAGACTAGTTGAATTTGCCCGATCGCTAAGGACATCGAACCAATTCGTTGCAGTTGATAATCCTGCTGTTGAATTTGGTAACAATAGATTTGTTGCGATCGCGCATAATTCCCCAAAGTCGAACTGAGAGCATATTGAGCCGCCACTTGAGCCAGACTAATCCGATTGGTGACGACCTGTTCTCGATACATACCCTCACCATCGCGAAACTCAACAAGGTTACTCGGCGCTTTTGCCATGCGCTTAATAAACTCATCCTCTAGCAACACACCTGCGACATCGGCGGCGAGCTCGATCGCTCTGGCGGCATAGCGCAAAATCTGCACAGTTTCAGGACGCGATAATTCCTCAAAGAACCAGCCACAACTAGTAAACATCAGCAAGGCATGGCGCTGCATTTCCAACAAACGCAGAGCATCGATTCTCTGAGCCGAGGAGGTGACTTTACCGCCACATTGCTGTTCAAAGAACTTCTCTAATACTGGTGAATGTGCCGCAATGCCATCGCGTAGCGAATATTGCAACACGTCAATATAGCGATCGCGAGCTTCCCAAGGATCGTTAAAATATTTGCGTCCAATGTCCACATAAACTGTGGCAAGGCGATCGCGCAACCAGTTGAGACTATCGCGCAAGGGTCGCCGCCAAAGTTGCTGATAGGTGGAGCCTTCACCGCCACAGGTACAACCACCTTGCCAGCGATCGACACCATGAGCGCAACTCCAAGCCGTCACTGACTTAAGTTCGGCTTCGTAGGTGGGCGGAAAAATACTCAGATAATGAGCATAATTAGTCACTGTCCAGCCGCGTTTCGGAAATTCTTCGACAAAAGCATAGGAAAGAGTTTTTTCAGTGAAGTGCTTGTGATGCCCGAAGGTTTCGCCATCGGTTGCGACTGATACCATTTGATGCGAACGACCATCATTTCGCACCGCTTGACTAAGACGCTTTGCGAAATTGTGAGAACTGCCTAAGAGATCCCCAAATCCCATATCCCGCGAGATCGGACCATCATAGAAAAACACATCAATGTAAGCATCGGTGTCAGGCGGCAAATGGAACTGCCCTAGTTCTGACACTTTACCCGCGCTACTACTATGGCGACGCAAATAGCAACGATAGGGACGATTGGGATCAATCTGTGCGCCACCGACTTCTTCCCATGCAGGATTGGGATGATTTTCACTGGGCATAGGGCGACAGCGTTGTGCCTGTGAAGGAGCTAGCACAATAAATTTGATCCCCTCTAAAACCAGCGCCTCAAGGGTTTCATAATCAACGGCTGTTTCCGCTAGCCACATCCCTTCAGGTTCCCGCCCAAAACGGGATTTAAAATCTTCTTTACCCCAACGAATTTGGGTTAATTTATCCCGCCAATTGGCTAAGGGCATGATGATGTGGTTATAGACCTGTGCGATCGCATTGCCATGACCATTTAGGCGATCGGCACTGCGTTTGTCAGCATCCAGAATTGCTTGATAGGTATCGCGATCGTGAAATTCCATCCATGAGAGCAACGTGGGTCCCATGTTGAAACTCATGTACTCATAGTTATTGACAATCTTCACGATTTTGCCGTCATAACGCTCAATCCGTGAGAAGGCGTTAGGACGATAGCATTCATGATGAATCCTCGCATTCCAGTCATGAAAAGGAGCGGCACTTTCTTGGCGCTCGATCGCATTGAGGTAAGGATTTTCACGCGGGGGCTGATAAAAGTGACCGTGAATCGTAATATAAATTCCCGAATCAGTGGCACGCTGAACATCAGGTGGAGAAACAGAAGCAGCAACAGTCACGCAAATCTTCCCTTATAAGGCAAACGACATCTAAACCATCTTGGCAGATTTTCCTAGTGGTTTGCAAGGAAGTATAGAAAAGTTTGAGAAACTAGAGCTAAGTATCTGAGCATAGTTAAAAACCAGAACCAAAACCTGTGGCGCACGCTGCGCGTGCGCCACAGGTTTTGGGATTGTATATTTAATTGCGCCCAGATACTTAGATCTGTCGAGCCTGCTTTTGATGGCTAGGTTTCAAGTCTTGCGGTGCAACCCTTATGTCATAGACTGACTATAAAAATTGTTGAGAAACTATTTTTTGCAAAGGCGATCGCTTGATTGCTTGTTTACAGGTTTATGAGTATGCTGATCGCATAGAGAATATTGCTAAAATATTCAGTAAATTCATCATTTCAGTGTATCGCTTGGAGAATCTGTGTATGCTAACTAGACAAAGGCTTGAACTATTATCGGCAAGTGCTTGGGATGTTGCCATGAGTGAGATTAATAGTAGCAATCCAGAAAAGCTAAATCTCAGACGACAAAGAATCAATCAATTATTTACAACATGGGCTATGTTGGACAGTGAAGATGAACAGAAAGAAGCATTGAAAGTCATTGCATCTGTTGAAGGTGTTTCGATCTAATGAGTCAGATTATCTTTTTGGATTCTACGCCTGTTGGATTAATTGCGAATCATTACGAATTCTAATAGGAAGAAGATTTTTCAGTTGCCCAGTCTTCAATTGATAAGTTTGGAATTTGTCCAAAATCCTTAGCATTGCGGGTAATTACAGTGGCGTTGATAGATAAGGCGATCGCGGCGATCCTTAAATCTCTTGTCCCCAAACGCCTAAACTGGCGGCGCAAAATCTCAAACTGATTATAAGCTTTAGTGTCAAAACTAACTCTCTGTATAGTTTGGAAGAAATCCAAAGCTTTCTCAATCTCTGAATAGGCTAAAAGTAGTCTTGATGACTGGGAGGCTTGGCTATATTTATTAATTTCACTGAGCCATCCTTGACAAATCTCTTCAGCCGTTATGATTGAGATGGCTAGGTCATTTGGTTCGGTTTGAAATACGCGATCACAAACCAGATTATTTCCTTTGAGAAATAAAGAAGCATGATCGGTATCAAGTATCAATAGACTCAAGCGATTTTTTCCTCTTGATAGTCAATTTTGGTCTGTGAATCTAGTTCACGACGATGAGATTCAATGTTGGCTAGTACGGAGTCAAATAGCTGACTATTTTTATAAATTCCTGCGAACTTTCGCCAAGGATGTTCTTGTTTGGGAATTTCTAGTTCTAGAGATATGACTTCATTCTCTGATAAATTTGCAGTAATTAATCGATCTAATTCAGAAATAGCTGAGTGGCGATCGCTGCTAGTAACTCTATATTCAGGCAGTTCTAATGCTCTAGCGCTGACTCTACCATCTTTTTCATTTTTGACTAAGACGTTAATAGACAGTTTAGTTTGTCCGTTAATCAGTTTAGCGTTCATAAAATTTACCTTTGGCGATCGCATTGCTTACAATGCTTTATATTATGACACTGCTTAATGATTATGGGCATAGGCGATCGCTTGATTGCTTGTTGACAGGTTTAGGTGTGTGGCGATCGCAATAATTACTCTATGAACTTTGTGAGCTTTTACATATTTTAAAAGTTTTTAATCCTTAGAAAATTTAGAAAAAAGGACATAAAAGTATTATCCTAAAAATAGTGGGTGTGATATTTTTTAGGGTTGGTGTTGCTCTAATTTCTGCAAATTTCTGGGGAATAGTCCTCAAAGTCTATTGAGAGTAAATCAAGATGTCTATAAATAATACTGAGATTCGTTTGCTTCTAAATCTATGGGATTTGGGGGAAGGTCAAGGCATGGTAAACAAGGGTAAGGTCTTACCGTCCTTTAGTGGAAAGGATAAGGATATTAAGAAGGCTGAGTATAAGAATGCTTTGCAGATTTTGATCGATGGTGGGGCGATCGCTGTGTCTACTAAGTATTCGCTGACAGATGCGGGTTTGCAGAGGTTGGCTGATGGTTTACGATCGCCTGATTTTAGTTTTGAGGGGGCAACGTTGGTCAGCAGCCGTTTGGCAAATGCGGCTTTGCGATGGTTTCAGCAAAATTCCGATCAGGTAGTAAGTGTTGAGTCTGCGCCTAAGATTTCGTCTTACGATGAGTTTAAGGTTGTGGCTTTAGAAACTTATAAGCGTCTGAGCTATGAATCTAATGTAAGTAAGCTCGTCCCTATCTATCAGATCCGCCGTGATATTGGC
The DNA here is from genome assembly GCA_963703315.1 of uncultured cyanobacterium. Taxonomy (GTDB): domain Bacteria; phylum Cyanobacteriota; class Cyanobacteriia; order Pseudanabaenales; family Pseudanabaenaceae; genus Pseudanabaena. The sequence continues at coordinate 2,803,252 of OY969811.1, forward strand.
GATCGCGTGACTCGTACTCAGTTTAATGACTGGATGCTAGAGATGCATCGCACTGATGTTTTGCATTTGCATGATGGCGGTTCTTTGCAGGCAACGGAAGATCAAGCTAAGGACTCGATATATAGCGAGTTACTAAAAACTTACTACTTCAACGCCGAACTGTTTAACTAATCATCCAACTTTTTCCCATCATGATTGCCCATAAAAATCCATTTCTCAAACCTCCAATTGTCAACTCAAAAGATATTTGGAGTGATCAGATCTCTGACTTTGAGGAAATTCATGCAGATGCTTCTCAAAAAATATTTGACGCTTTACAACAAGTCAAGGGGACTTTTTCAATTGCTGTTGTCGGCAATGTCGGCTCAGGAAAAACCCAGCTTTTTTCTAGGGTTCGTCATAAACTTTCTAGCAATACGGAAGCTTTTTGTGTCTATATAAATGCCGATCAGATTGCCTCACTAGATTTTGTCTCTGTTGCATTTCAGCAATTCTTAGTTGATAGCCTTTTTCACACTGGAAAATCTGGAGTCACCTATTTACAAGAAATTGCTACTAATCTGGTAAATCAGGCATTAGAAGGGATTAAATCAACCAAACGATTTTCTACTCATGAATTACTAGATCAGTTCAATCAACTTGCAACTAATAAATCGTTGGTTGATAAAATTACTGGACAAGTTCAACAACTAAAGCCCTATCTATCAGATAGTTCAGAGGTGATTCGGGCTTTGCTTTGGACTTTATCAGCATCTAGCAAGCCTATTCTAGATGAATCAGATTTTTTGTCAGATTCTCCCACATCATCAAAGTCAACTAACTACTATCTTGCACCTAGTGCTACAGATTGGCTTAAAGGTATTGAAATTAATGCAGATGATGCTCAAATCATGAAACTATCTAATAAAAGTTTCAAGGATGAAGAGAAAGAATCAGAAGCGCTAAGACGTGCAATGCAGCTATTGCGTATAGCATCTGAGTACAAATCAGTAGTTATTTGTTTTGATGAATTAGATGCAATCAAACATAATAAACACGCAACTGGAACGGCAGAAGTAATTTCAGACTTGATCAAGACATTGCATAATGGGTTAGATAAAGTTGAATGTAGAAACTCGATTTTAATATTGTCTCTTTGGGTCAATGATACATTTAGAAAGTCGGACTTTCTAACTACTTTTGGCTTAATAGAAAGAGTTTGTTCACTAGCTGATTTAAATAAAGAGCCAATTTCGCTAGATAAAAATCTTCTCACTGAAGACACTGGACTCAGATTAGTTGATTTTTGGCTTGATAAGTTGAATGCGAAAAACGCAGAAAATTCTTATCAACCATTGGGCGGTGAAGAAAAGATTAGACATTTTTGTAAAAATCGTCCTAATCCCAGACAACTATGGCGCTGGTGTGCTGAAAACTGGATGGAACAACCAGAGCCAGTTGGCGGAAAAGTCACTCCTCCACCTCCACCTCCTGTTGATCTTGATTTGATTTATCAAAGTCTGATAGATGATGAGTACTCTCAACTCATAGAAGATGATGATTTAGTAGTTAAGTCTTTGATTTTTGGCTTCAACAAGGCAATTACACAAACAGTTGAGAAAGTCTTAATCAAAAAAATCACAACACAACCCAAAACTGCTAGATTTCAATTCAAAATCGAAGGCATTGAAGATGGAAAACCTGTCTCAATTGGTGTTGGTGTTTGTCAGTCTGCAAAGGCTGCAACAGTTGGTGCAATGTTGCTAAGGCTTTTGGACTATCAAAGATACAAATTAACTCGCGGCTGTCTAGTACGCTCCAAAAACAAGAGAATCAGCCCAAGAACTCAAGCTTTTGAAAATCTAACTAAACTCATAAGCGCACCTTTTAACGGCGAATTTGTACCTCTCAAATATGCCGAAGTTGTTGAAGTTTATGCTTTGTTTTTGCTATCACAACATCCTGAAGTAGCAACACTAAATCCTGATGAAGTTGATAAATTTATTATTGAGAAAGCCATTAATAATGGATTAATCAAAGAAATCCTCAGCGATCCATCTGGTGAAATCCCTGCTGCTGCAATCTCGCAACCCACATCATTTAGCGATACTGGAAATACAGCTAAAAGCAATGATACAGGCTTATCTGATGATGACTTTAAGGTTACTGATGACGATGACAAAGAAGATGAACTAGAGAAGTTAATTAGTGATTTGCTATCAGAGCAGTACTCAGAGCCTTTAATTGTCATATCTCATAACAGGGATGAAGATACAGGCTCTCTGTATGGTCTATTTGTAGATATCAATCGCAATTTTTTCTTCGATTATCAAATCACTGATTCGGGCGTTGCTTACCAACCTTGTGAATTTATCAGAGAATTATCAAAGGGGAAACTAAAAATCCTGTCCGCACTTAATACTGATGAGATGGTTGCATTAATGCGGCTTCTCAGAATATCTAAGGCGATCGGTGGATCAGTCACAATCCTTGACGATAAAGATTTTGAAGACCAAGAAGCAGCTTTAGAAATTTATGGTTTCTATCCTCCAGATTTAGATGCTAACCCAGCAATTTATTACAGACACGAACAGCTAGGTGTATCCATTGGCGCTCAACTATTTTGGGGTGATGACGATACCGAGAGCCTGTCTTTTGGCTTTGTGAATGATATTCAAACAGAAGATTTTTCTGTATTTGATAGCTTTGATGAAGCTCTAGACTTTGGCATCATGCGCCTAAACTACTACATCGAAGAGTCATAAAACCAAACAATGCGCCTCGAATTATCTTTAACAGTCGATCCAACAGACTACAAAAAACTAACAACGGGAGAGAATATCGCTATTCTCTTCCGTCCTTTTCCCGTTGGCAGAAAATTCGCATTAGCGCCACTAATAAACAGTGACAATAGTGAAAAAATTGAATTTCTTACCAATACCTATGTAGAAATTGTAGACAAAGAAGTTATTAGTCAAGACAAAATCAATAATGACTTGGCTAAAATACTAAGCATAACTTTAGAAGATCTGCAAACAAAGCTAAATAATGCCGATAACTTGCTACTAATGTACTTTCGAGTTTATTGCTTTGAACCACAGATCAAAGTTTTCACCAGTAATCAAATCGGCTTTATCCCATTACCACAAGTAACAGAAATCAAGAACCCCGTCCCATTATTTAGCGATCATCTATTCCAAAAACGAAAACAAGAAATTAAATCGCGCCAGCCATCCAAACATTCAAAACTAGAAAACTTACAAATATCTCTTAATCAACTATCAATTACAAATCCATTAGCCCAAGTCCTGAATCAACAAATTCAAACTTTTTTAGGCTATACGGATAACACACCCACAAGAATAAATAATCAAAATTTATCTTGGATTAGCACTATTTCAACTTTAGGCGATCGCAGTATTGAAACAGATACAGGTAAGAACAACTGGCAAGCAGGGACAGATTTTGAAAATATTGCAAAGCAAGGCTTAGAATTTCTAGGCTTTACAATTGATGAATCCCATAAAGGTGGAGCGGGAGGCTTAGATTTATTCTGTTCAAAACCTTATCCACTAACAGGAGAATGTAAAGCAGGAAAAAGCGTTCCCAGTCGCACAACCGAAGAATTGCTTAAGCTTGGAGGTATGAGATTAGGAATAGATAAATTTTTAGAATCTAAAAAACTAATTATTGGTGCTGGCAAAATCAATAACGATGTAATTACAGCCTCTCACGAATGGAAAGTTAGTATTATTAAAGCTATGACATTACAAAAACTCGTTGAACTCAAAGCCAAATATGATGGCGCTATCAATCTATTTGAACTCAAGGAACATTTGCAAGCAGGACAAATTGATGACAAAATTCATGAGTATATCCAAAAGGTTGAAAGTGAGATCAAACTGCGATCATACATTGTTAAAACTGTTAAAGAACTGCAAGATACAGACTCTGAATATCCTAGTCCAATTGAAATTCGGACTCATTACAACGCTAAAAAACAAGGTTCCAATCTTAGTCTTGATTCCACTAAAGAAATACTAATCGAGCTTTCTTCACCATTGGCGGGATATTTGGGAAGAGTTAAGGGTGATGGAGGAAAAGGCGATCGCTTTTATTACTTACGAGATTTACCAATTGAATAGATAACTAAGAAAATATTATGGAACTACAACAAGCCCTAACAATTCTAGAAAACCATCGTCATCAAATCAAAACCTTAAATGTAAAATCGCTATCTATTTTCGGATCAGTCGCTAGAAACGAAGCTACAGAAAACAGTGATATTGACTTTGTAGTAGAGTTTGAAGGAACTACAACCTTTGACAAATATATGGACTTAAAAATTTTTCTAGAAGACACATTACAAACAAAAGTCGATCTCGCCACATGGCGATCGCTAAAACCTCAAATTAAAACTAACATAAATAAGGAAGCCATCCGTGTCGCGTAGCTTAAAACTCTATCTAGAAGACATCTTAAAGAGCGGTAACAAAGTACTAGATTTTACCGTAAACATGACCATCGAAGAACTTGTAAGAGATGAGCGCACATTTGACGCGGTTGCTCATAACTTACAAATCATCGGAGAAGCTACAAAAAACATACCTGAAGAAATACGCTCTCAATATCCTCAAGTTGAATGGAGAAAAATCGCAGGACTACGGGATATTATTGCTCATGCATATTTCAGTATTGACGAAGAAATTATCTGGGATATTATCCAAAACAAACTTTCAATTTTATTAGAGCAAATCCAAAACATTCTTCTCAATTATGTAGAGGAGTAAAAATAGCGGACAAAGTGATCGAGATTCATACTTCCAGACGAGCCTAAGATATTTGGGCAGAGTTAAGGGTGATGGAAGAAAAGGCGATCGCTTTTACTCCCTGCGAGACTTATTGCTACGATAAATAAGTGACATTTACCAAAAATGTTAAAATCATCTACGCTAGTCTACTAAAACAGACCAACTGGAGTAACACTATGCTTTTGCAAGAACTTAAGAATCAGGTGCGTAAATTACCTGTAAGCGATCGCCTAGAACTTGTGCGCTCTATCATCGATTCGATCCAAGAAATTCCAATTTCAAAACCTACGCGAACCCAAGCAATCAGCCGCATGAAAGGTTTACTCAAAACTAGTCAGCCATCCCCGACCGATGCTGAAGTCGGATCAATGTTAGAACAGCATCGCATGGAGAAATACCTCTAATGAAAGTTCTTGTTGACACAAATGTTCTACTTGATTTTTTGTTAGAAAGAGAACCTTTTAAAAAGGATGCAGAAGAACTGTTTGCAGCGATCGACTCTGGACAAATCATTGGCTATATAACCGCTACAACCCTGACCGATATTTTCTACATTGCGCGTAAACATACTCGCAGCCTAGAACTCGCAAGAGAAGCAGTTTCCAGCACCTTAGAAACCATGACTATTTGTCCAATCAATCGAAATGTCTTAGAGGCAGTATTTACATCTGGCTTAACAGATTTTGAAGATGCTGTCCAGATTTATGGTGCGATCGCTCAAAATTTAGATGCAATAGTAACCCGTGATGCTAAAGGATTTGTAAGTTCAACTATCCCTGTATACTCTGTTCAAGAATTACTAAAGAGATTGTGAAATGCTAAAGGCGGGATATTTAGGAAGAGTTAAGGGTGATGGAAGAAAAGGCGATCGCAGGTTATGGGGAGATGGATAGGCGATCGCTATTTAATTTATTTTTGAGAGAGGCGATCGCTCAGGTTGCTAAGTATTGATTCTCCCGTAAGCAGAAATTGTGTCATAGTTTTTTAATACTTTAGGTAAGCAGCTATGAGTGGGAGAGTCTTAGGGACAACCAAAATTTTAGGGGTGATGGGTTTTCCTGTGAGTCACAGCCTTTCACCTGTAATGCATAATGCCGCGATCGCCGCGATGGGTCTGGACTATGTGTATGTGCCATTTCCGATCCCCATTGACGATTTACCTGCGGCGATCGCGGGGTTAAAGGCAATTCAATCAGTACAGGGCTTTAATCTGACAATTCCCCATAAAGTTGAAGTGATCCCCTTACTTGATGAGATTTTACCAATCGCTCAATCTGTTGGTGCAGTCAATACCGTCAAGCGTATTGGCGATCGCTGGGTTGGCACAAATACTGACGTGGCAGGTTTCCTAGCTCCACTCAAGCAACTTAACTGTGACTGGACACAACTGCCAGCCGTAATCCTTGGTAGTGGTGGTGCAGCAAAGGCAGTTGTTGCCGCCTGTTTAGAGCTTGGTTGCCCTGTCATCCATGTAGTAGGACGCGATCCCAAAAAACTCAAAAAATTTCACGGCACAATGACTAGTCAACTCCGCGATTACAATCTGCGCGTCCATCCTTGGGCTTCATTACCGCATTTGCTCGAAGTCGCAGGCATTGTCATCAACGCGACACCGATCGGCATGGCTAGTGATCCGCATACGCCTATTTCCGAGACAGAGATAGCTATGCTCTCTGAGCAAGCGATCGCCTATGATTTGATTTACACTCCTCGCCCCACTAAGTTTTTACAAATCGCTACGGCAAGAGGACTTAAAGCGATCGATGGGTTGGAAATGCTAATTAATCAAGGGGCGATCGCCCTTGAATGGTGGCTGGATCAACCAGTTCCGACTGAAATTATGCGACAAGCTCTATTGGAACATCTTACTTACGAAAGTTTGCATTAGCGCCACATTATTAAGGATGAGTGTTTTTCAATCACTCATCCTTAAACGGTTAGACATTGCATACTATGCAGTTACTTCACTCTTACGACGGTTTCTCTTGGCAATAGACCATGCCGACCATGCTCCAAATACAACAGGAGCAAGGAATCCCGCAGGTACTGGAACTGGAACTGGTTGAACTTGTCCTTCTCTTACTTGAAAAGTATAACGCCCAAGAACATTACTGTTGAGGCTGTTACGAATCAATGCAGTTGACAGAGGTCCATTATCCAAGAAAGCACCATTTGAGAAGGAACCAAGCAATTGGAAGAAACTGCCAGATACACCAGTACCATTAGAGTAGCCTACAGCAGCAGATGTACCACCTAAGCCATTTGTACCATTGCTTGCGTCACCAGTTTCCCATTGAATTTGATCATAGTTAAACTCAATGTCAAAGTTATTGGTTCCAGTATCAGCGCGATTAATCAACAACAACTGAAAACTATTCAGCAAATCAGCTCTAGTGTTATAGTAACCAACATTTCTGTAGCTAACACCAAAGGCATTGCGACCATCCACTGTCCCATTTCCATACCTAGTTAGTCCACTCGCAGGATTTCGAGTATCTACGTCAGCAAAGAATGCAGCAATGATAGGTATACTTGTAGAACCATTCAGAGCAAAAGGGGTGTATTCAAATTGTGCTGAATTAAAAGTTATATTTCCATTGTTGTTAACAAATGTATTGGAATAGTTAGTACCAAAAAAGTTAACATCGAAACCAATGGGGACAGCACCTGTAGAATCATCATCATTTGCAGATAATACATTGCTATCAAATCCTGTTCTAATAGCAGCAGCACTAGCAGATGTTGCCATGCTTACACTAAATGCCAAAGTACAAAGACCGCCAACAACAGCTTTTTGTATATTAGTTAGTACTTGTGCCATAAATCTGTTCCTCAAACTTGAAGTTAATGAAATAGAACTCACCTAAATTACGAGAGCAATTAAACTAAGTTATTACACACCAAGCTTTTTGTTACTACTTCAGCAACGAAATTAAATAGATTAACTTAAGTTAATTACCAAAATAGATATTTCGAGATGCATAAGTAAATAAATTTTTGATTACTACTTATTGAATAAATTGTAATTTGATACATCGTAATTAATGAAAATATACTCTTTTTCGATAAAATTTAGCAAGTAACTTTTAGTTATATCTTTAGTCATATATTTCAACTAATTTTAGTTACTTTAGTTATATTTAGTTACTTTTGGTTATATATCAAACACATGATCATAAGAAAAAAACCAAATATTTTTCAGGGGAAATTATATTTATTCGTTTAAGCTCAGAAGTATTTTTGCAGATAATCCTCAACTATTCAGGATTATCTGCTTTTTGGTATTAAGTACATCTACACAATTAAAAAGCTGTGGTACACGCTGCAAGTGCGCCACAGCTTTTTAATGTAGTTTTATTAAGAATTAAAAAATCTCAATTTGTAATTTGTAATTTAAATGACAAGTACTTCTTCTAACTCAGATATTTGCTCTGGTTCCCAATAACTAAGAATGATTGCATTGGTACTATTCCCAATAATGTTCACTACGGTTTTGAAACCATCGGTAAGTCGATCTATACCTGCAACTAGGGCGATCGCCTCTAGGGGTAATCCTGATGCTGACAGTACTGTTGCCATCGTGATTAATGCTGCCCCTGGGACACCGGGAGTACTAAAGGAAACTAGTAAACTACTCACCGCGATCGCTGCTAAGAGCGAAGGTGTTAAGGGAACTTGATAAATTTGGGTAACAAATAGAGCATTAAACCCTTGCAAAATTGCGGCTCCATCACGCTTGAGCGCCGTACCTAAGGGAATAGCAAAGCTGGCGATTTCCTCCCGCAAGCCATAGTTTTCTTGAATATTTTGTAAGACTACTGGTAAAGCTGCATTAGAACTAGCTGTACCAAAAGCTAGGGCGATCGCCTCAGACAGACTGCGAAGCAACTTGACAGGATCGGCTTTGAGCAGCAGCAGCATCAGGATATCTAAGCAAATCATAATTGATGAGGAAATCACTAGACCTAAAACATAAAGAAATAACTTGGCAACTAGTTCTAATCCTTGGGTAGCGATCGTGGAACTCATCAAGGCAAATACCCCTAAAGGTGCAGCATATAGAATTATGGATAAAGTTTTTTCGCTAATGTGATAAATGCTTTCAATGAATTCTACAAATGGCTTTGCTTTCTCTTTGGCGAGTTGGACTCCAATGCCCAATAAAATTGCTGAAAAGATAATTTGTAATAAATTGCCAGTACTCAGAGCTTCTAACGGATTGACAGGAATTAGGCTCACTAGCCAAGTTATTAGAGAAGGAGATTCGGTAATGACGATAGTTTCGGAGATTGAGAAACCAGATAATCCGCTACCAGGTTGTAAGAAATAAGCTGTCCCCATGCCAACACAGAGAGCGATCGAGCTAGTAATCAAGTAACTAATCATTAATTTGACTGTATATCTTCCTACTTGCCCCGCGCCTTGAATTCTCGTCAAGCCCATAATTAAGGAGGAGAAGACAATGGGAACTACCACAAACTGAATTAACCTTAAAAAAGATTCTCCAATGGGAGCCAAAATATTGTAATTAATTAGTCCAATATATTCAGGAAAAGTTGTATTAAGTAGAGTCCCAAAGACAACGCCAACTCCAAGGGAAAGTAGGATAAATGTAGATAGATTCATAGTTCAATTTGCTAACGTGAAAATCACCATAGGAATTCTTGATACTAGCGGCTTTAGGTAAGTAGCTGGGCATAATTAAAAACCAGAACCAAAACCTGTGGCGCACGCGCAGCGTGCGCCACAGGTTTTGGGGTTTTATATTTAATTGCGCCCAGCTACTTAAGTAACGATCGCATTTCAAGTTAACCTAGTACGATCCATAGGAAAGTCCAAAATGAACTGCGATCGCAAAGATACCTTTCAAAATAATTAAGTCTAGAGAGTTATCCCGAATCTTGTAACAAATTGTTAAAATAGTCTGTACACTAAGTCTACAAAAAAGTCTACGAAAATCCTTATGCCTTCAACCAAAACAGACTTTGAGTTAGATCGTTATGACATTAACGCGATCGCAAACTACTACCGCAACCAACCTTTGCGGGTCTGGTGGCGATGCATAGTGATTTTTGTACCATTGATCTGGTTATTTCTCCGACTCCGCCTCAGTGCCAAAGCCTCAGCCCAAGAATTAAAAAAATTAGCGATCGAGTCGCGTCAGCTATTAACTCGTTTGGGACCTGCTTTTATCAAGATCGGGCAAGCACTTTCAACCCGTCCTGACATCGTGCCGCCAGTCTTCATGGATGAGCTTGCGGAGTTGCAGGATCAATTACCCCCATTTCCTAACGAAATTGCTTTTCAGTTTATTCGTGAGGCTCTAGGGGCTAATCCATCGGAAGTTTATGCAGAAATATCCGACAATCCGATCGCCGCCGCCTCATTGGGACAGGTCTATAAAGGTAGGTTAAAAACAGGTGAACTCGTGGCGATTAAAGTACAGCGCCCCGACATTGCCGCAGGGATTGCCCTTGATATGTATATCTTGCGAGGCATTGCTACGTGGTTAAAGAAGACTTTCAAATTTGTGCGTACGAACTTAGCGGCAATCCTTGATGAATTTGCGAGTCGCATTTTTGAAGAAATGGACTATACCTTTGAGGGGAAGAACGCTGAAAAATTTGCTAAGTACTATGGAGAACTAGAAGGAATATACGTTCCTAAAATCTATTGGCAATACACCGCTAAACGGGTGCTAACAATGGAATGGATTGAAGGAATTAAGCTCACCAATGTAGAAAAAGTCAAGGCAGCAGGTTTTGATAGTCGCCATGTGATTGAAGTTGGTGTGCAATGCTCTTTACGTCAGTTACTCGACTATGGATATTTTCACGCTGATCCTCATCCCGGAAATTTGTTGGTAATGGGTGATGGCAGATTGGCTTATCTAGATTTTGGGATGATGAGTGAAGTTTCTGCCGATCAACGGTTTGGACTGATTGAGGCGATCGTGCATTTAGTCAATCGTGATTTTGCGGCGCTTTCTAAGGACTATGTACGTTTAGGCTTTTTAACGGAAGATATCGATTTTAGTGCGATCGTCCCTGCGCTATCGGAAGTATTTAATCCACCTGAAGGTCAGAGCTTGACCCAAATGGATTTCAAGGACATGACCGATCAGCTTTCGCAGATCATGTATGACTATCCATTTCAAGTTCCTGCTTACTATGCACTGATCATCCGATCGCTAGTCACCTTAGAAGGAATCGCCTTTAGTGTCGATCCTAACTTCAAGGTCTTAGCAGTTGCCTATCCTTATGTAGCCAATCGCTTATTGAATGATTCGGCACCTGAACTGAGAATGGCTCTCAAGGATTTACTGTTCCGTGATGGTGAATTTCGTTGGAATCGTCTAGAGAATCTCTTGAGTAATGCTCAGACAAATCCTGACTATAACTTAAATGGAACCTTAGATAAAGGAATCGATTTTCTATTGTCCGATCGCAGCGAATTTATGCACGATCGCATCATTGATGAGATTGTCAAAGGGATTGAGGTTGAGGCGAGTAAGCGTTTACCTGATAACCTCCGCACTTCTCTAGTCGGTGATATTGTGGTTGATCCTCAAGTCAAAGATACTATTGCTAAAACGGAAACTCCATCAAGTTTGAGCTATATCGCTAGGATCTGGACAATTTTACAAAAAGATCAAGCGATCGCCCCAATAGATATTTTGCCTCTAGCTACGCGCATTCTCAGCAAGCGTCAGACCCTCACCTTTGGGCGCGATGTTATTTCTAAGCTGGCGCAGCGATCGCTAGTCAGAGCCGTACGTGGGGTCTTACTTCGCGATGAAAATAAATACCAAAATGATAAGCAACAAAATCTCGTCAACAATCAAAATCTGGCAGGCGAAGAGAGAGAGCTAGTTGGTGCTAATACTTCTGGTTTAAGGCGATCGGTCAACGGACGCAGTTGGTAAATTCCAAGTAAAAAGAGAGGCGGTGCAAAGCACCGCCTCTCTTTTTACTTGCTTCAGCAAAATTGCTGAGAACTAAATTTTTGTTAATTCTTAACTTGTGTAACTAGACTTTAGTCCATAAAATAAAATTGATCATGTGAGGATTGTAAAAGTTTATGCTTAGACTCAAATCTAAAGGTTCGATCAATTTAGTAGCGCTTACCGCCACAACACTCGCTTCCACCCTGATATCTAGTGCCTTAAGCACCAATCAAGCTCAAGCGGAAACTCAAAAGAATTCAGCGATCGCTACTAATGAATCTGAACTAGTCAGATCTATTGGCAATGATCCAATGATCGCCCCACAGACATCTGAGACATTTCAAGAAACAGTTAGCCCCAAGACTGACTCACAGATTATTCGGGCGATCAATACTGAATTACCACAATCTACATCACCTAAAAGCCAAAATTCTACAACCGAAAATCTTACTGCTCAAGGCGTTACCTCAGTCTCCCAACTCAGTGATGTCAAACCCACCGACTGGGCATTTACCGCATTGCAATCCCTAGTTGAACGCTATGGCTGTATTGCAGGCTATCCTGATCGCACCTATCGTGGTAGACAGGCTACTAGCCGTTACGAATTTGCCGCAGGTCTCAATGCTTGCCTAGACAAAATCAACGAAATCATCTCCGCAGGACTTGCCGATAAAGTTAGCAAAGAAGACCTTGCTACATTACAAAAACTACAGGAAGAATTTGCCGCAGAACTTGCCACCTTACGCGGTCGTGTTGATGCGCTTGAGGCAAAAACTGCCAAACTCGAAGCCCAACAGTTCTCGACCACAACCAAGCTGTATGGTCAAGCAATTTTTGGCTTACAAAGCCGTTTTGCCAATACAGGCAACCTGACCCCTAGAAACGGCACACGCAACACCGTTGATGATGCGACTAACCTCACCTTCGGCTATAACTTGCAATTGAGCTTAGTTACCCAATTCGACAACCGTAGCCTTTTGCTAACGGGCTTGCAAGCAGGTAATGCCACTACAGCTTCTAACACATTTGTTAACAACAACTTCCTGACCAATACCTATACTCGCCTCGGCTATGAGCTTGATACAGCCAACTCACTCCAACTGAGTGACTTGTCCTATCGCCACTTAGTCGGCGACAACTTTGCGATCATTGTTGGTGCAGCAGGTATTAGTCCAGCCAGCGTATTTCGTGGTCCTAACCGCTATGAAAGTGCTGGTCAAGGTCCCCTCTCAGCCTTTGCCCAACGCAACCCAATCTTAAATTTCGCAGGACAAGCAGGGGTTGGATTTGACTGGCAAATCAGCGATAACATTAGCTTGCAGGCTGTTTACACCGCAGCCTTAGCCTCTGATCCTCAAAATGGATTAACGGGAGGACCTTTTACCGCAGGTGCTCAACTTGCAATTACCCCTACCGACAGCATTGACCTCGCACTTTATTACCTCAATTCCTATACCACCAATTCCAGTCTGAATACAGGCATTGGCGATAACTTGCTTGGTCCGATCGCAGGACGTTTCTCGACTAATGCCTTTGGCGGTACGGTGTCATGGCGCATCTCTCCCCAAATCACCTTTGGTGGATGGGCTGGTTATACCTCCTCTGATGCTAAAGATGCGGGTATTGGTGGCACTGTCACCACATTTAACTGGATGGCATTCTTAAACTTCCCTGATTTGTTTGCTGAAGGTAACTTGGGTGGCATCTATGTTGGTCAGCCTCCTAAGATCACCAGTAGCAATCTCACCTCAGGTGGTGTTCCTGCCTTTAACATTCCCAGTGCGATCGGTTTACCTGGAGTTACATCAGGTGACTTTGGCGGACAACCTGCTAGCACAACTCATCTGGAGTTATTCTATCGGATGCGTATAAGTGACAACATCAGCATTACCCCAGGACTGTTGTTTATCTTCAATCCTGTCCAGACTGCGGGCAGCGATACGATCACCGTTGGCGCTATCCGTACAACTTTCACATTCTAAGTAACATCTATAGTGTCATGCCAAGCATGACACTTACCCAACAAAGGATGTAGTGCTTTGCACCACATCCTTTGTTTTACGAAAACTAAAAAACTTTTTTAGTTTTTAAGAAAATATTTTAAAAATTTAGGGAACCATACTTATAGGCTAGCCGTCTAGCATGAAATAAGAGCTGATTGGGAACTAAATCCGAGCTACTCACGTCCTAGTCGGACTTTTTGATAATTAAAGCCTCAGTTTCAGCATTAATCAAGTAATCACTAAAAAATACAATCAAGAGGGACAGGAACAATGCTAACTAAAATCAAAAACTACACGTTCAATTTGGGGGCGATCGCCCTTACCTTAACCGCATCAGCGATCGCGGCAAGTCCATCCCTTGCTCAAACCACTTCAGTACCAATCACAGGGGGGGCTTTTTCAGTCAATGTGACGAGTGCAGGGGCAGTTACCAATCCTACTGGCGCAGGCATTACCGTCTTAACTCCAGTTGGTACAGCGCAAATTACTGGTCTTACTGGAACCACCGCTACAACCACAGCGCTGACAGCAAATGGAGCCTTTGATATTCAAGGTACTTCTACAAAAGGTTCTGTTAATTTTGATGATGGCAGAACTGCAAACTTCACCGATGCTAAAAGCACCATTAAGGGTGAAATTTCTACAGTTAATGGAACCACACCTGTCGGTAGTTCAACCGTTTCCGCTTTAACTTCATCGACAACAGTAACAGGTTTAATTAAGACAGGTTCTTCGATTGATGTACCGACATCAAGCATTTCTGCTTTACCAGCCGATAAAATTATTGTTCCTATTACAGGTGGTACATTTGATGTCATCCGTTTTAACAGCACATCAGTTGTCAATGTTAATCCGACAACAGTGCTTACTCCCTATGGCACGGCGCAACTGACTAAGTTTGAATATGCCACACTTGACAACTTGAATGGCAAAAGTATCTTTGCTGTTGACGATCAAGTGCATGGCACAGTTACCGCTTCTGGTTCTATTCCTGGAAAAGTTAACACCTTTACTGATGCAAAGGGTGGTGTTGTTGGTACTGTCACAACTACTTCTGTCAATACTAATGCTTCCGTCAACTTGAAAGGCAATATCACTAGTGGAAATCTAGTTGTTCCTGCTTCTGCTGCGCCCACTTTACCAACTAATCCAAACAGTGAATCAGTTCTCATTATAGTCAACAATCCTAAGTTGTTGAAGTTAGTTGGTCTGAGTCCTAAATTCTTGGCTCCTGGTAAATCCAAATTCCTGCTTCTGCTTGTCAACAATGACAGCTTACTGAAATATGTAGAATCTAAGTCTTCAGAAATTGAATCTAGCGATCTAACAACTCTAGGTACTAGCAATGCTGTAGACAAGCTTGTTTTTGTCAATTTCGGTAAGAAGAATGCCTACTATTTCAGTGAGGTTTCTTTCCAATCTCTACTGTCTAATAACACCTCAAACAACACATCCAACAACACATCCAACAACACATCCAACAACACATCCAACAACACATCCAACAATACTTCTACGAACACCTCTAATAACACATCCAACAACACTTCTACGAACACATCCAACAACACTTCTACGAACACATCCAACAATACCTCTATCAATACCTCCAATCAAATTGTGAGGGTTGTTTTTGTTGGGTTACCTAGTCGCTTGATTCCCAACTTTGGAAGAGTTGTCAAGTATGAGCGCCGTGGTAAAGACGACTAACGTCAAGACATCACTCTCGAAAGATAAGCAATTAAAACTTGCCTAAATCAAAAAAGTAAAAGCCTCGCAGTGCGAGGCTTTTACTTTTTTGATAGCGCGGCGAAGCCGCGCTATCAAAAATCGGTTCTTTTTTTAGTTAAGAAACGTAAACTTACCGCTATTACCGTCAGCTTCCATTTTGATTTGAGCTACATAAAATTGCTTCTGGACAATTTCACCTTCGGGAGTAAAAGAAATCTCACCGATAGGAGTTTCGTATTTACCAGTGAGCAGAGTGTCATTAAGCTGGGTGCGAAGTTGAGGCAATGCCAGAGTACCGACTTTGGTGGTTTTATCAAGCGTACGAAGAGCTTCGACAAATACTTGTACACCTGTAAAAGCTTGAGCGCTAAACTGAGGTGGTTCTTTTTTGTTCTGCTCAGTATAGAGTTTGCGGAACTCAGTATTAATCGGATTCTTGAGTTCAGGACTGTAGGCTTGAGCGATGATGATGCCATCACAGAGAGCTTTGCATACGGGTAACAGATTAGAAGTATTTAAACCATTTCCGCCGATAATCAGTCCCTTATAACCAAGCTCACGCAACTGTTTGACGAGGTTGCCACCATCAGCCGACAAGCCTGAGATAATCACCAGATCAGGTTTCACATTAATAGCGTTGGTTACTTGAGATTGGAAATCTGTATCTGTAGTTTGGAACGTCTGCACTGTGGCAAGTTCTAACCCTTTTTGCTTGACAGTCTCTTGAAAAGTGCCTGTTTCTGACTTGTTAAAAGCATCATTTTGAGCATAGAAGACTGCAACTTTCTTAATCTGAGGATTGATTTTTAGTGCTGCATCGATCGCATTGGGAGCAACTACCGCGACAGGAGCCGATACTCGCGCAATGTATTTACCAATTTGAGGAATCCCTTTAGCCGTATTTGAGGCGGCAATCACGGGGACACCTGCACGCTCAGCGATCGGATCAGCCCCAAAGGCTTGCTGTGAAAGAGTGGGACCAACAATACCAACAACTTTATCTTGAGAAATGAGGGTGTTAAAAGCGTTGATCGCGCCCTGTTCATCACCTGCGGTATCTTGGAAAACCAGACGAATTGGTGTGCCATTAACGCCACCAAGCTTGTTGAAATAAGCTTCAGCAATTTTTGCCCCTGCTACTCCCTCTTGCCCCAATAGAGCCACATTGCTAGTTTGAGCAAACGCAATACCGATGGGGATTGCGGTTTGATTACTGCCTGTGGTGGGAGCAGCAGTATTGGTGTTAGGAGTAGTAGGAGTATTGCTGGTTGGTGTGCAAGCTACAGCTAGGACACAAGCCATAAAAGCCGCGA
This sequence comes from uncultured cyanobacterium, assembly GCA_963703315.1. GTDB lineage: Bacteria > Cyanobacteriota > Cyanobacteriia > Pseudanabaenales > Pseudanabaenaceae > Pseudanabaena. Next base: position 2,820,035 of record OY969811.1, read on the forward strand.
TCGCATAGCCAAATAGATTTTTTATAGTTTTTTGCATAGACTAATGAGCCTTAAATAAAAATCGCTAAATTGATCTATAGTTTCTAGCACTTATAACTACAGTCAATCAAGATTTACATGATAATTAATGCTTATAAACTACTTTGACGACAAATCTCTAAACGATAAAGAACTGGATCTACTAAATTAAATCCTTCCCAAAAAAATAAACTCGGTAAATGTCCACGCGGTGCGGCGATCGCAAAGGTAAGATTTTCATATTTGCGCCAGACTTTTGGTGAGAAGCCTAAATTTAACCAACGGGGTTTGCGCCAACCGACGCGATCGCTAAACTTCTCATAAATACTTGCAAATTCCCAATAGGTAGATTCTTCATACATCAATCTACCGCCCAGCCCTTTCCAGATTTGTTGTTGAGCGCTCCAACCAAAACGATGATTACTATTTTGCATCCATGCTTGATCGATCGCAATCCAGACATCACAGGGAATTTGATTTATATCTTCAGTGGTTAATTTTGAGATTTTATTTTTATTGGCAAGTTCCAAAATAATTTGATTTGTTAGGCGATCGCCTTCTTGCCATTGACCAAAACTAAGGACTTCTTGTAATTTTAAAATTTGAGAAGATTGAATTTCACTTACGGTAACAGAGCGAATTTCTAAATTAGTCCCTACACTCTTGGCTAAATTAGAAGTTTGCAAGTCACGTAATACTTCATTTGCTGAACGGTAACGATTAATAATTGCTCGCTCTAAAAGATGATCGAGAATCCTCGCTAAATGACTAGAAATAGAAGTTGGCAGCTTTTCTCGCCAAATCCAGCGATCGCAAACATCGTCATACAGATCAAAGGGCGAAATCCCCGTTAATAAATGGATACAAGTCACGCCTAAACTATAAAGATCACTTTGAGGAACTGCTTTGCCACGCGATTGTTCAGGAGCAATATACTCAGCACTTCCGATTAGTGTTCCTGTGCGATTGGCAGTATTAGTAGTAAAGGCTTTAGCCGCTCCAAAATCGACTAGAACAAGATTACCCTCACCCCTAGCCCCTCTCCCGTAGGAGAGAGGAGTAAGATTATTTTTGCGTCGGATAATGTTGTCTGGCTTAATATCTCGATGAATAACTTGGCGATCGTGGATGAACTGAAGCACGGGCAAAATATCTTCCAATAATTGATAAATTTGAGCTTCATTAAAGATTCCATTTCGCTGCAATTCGTTATAGAGATTCTCACCTTCAATTAGTTCTTGTACTAAATATAAACATCTTTCTTCTTCAAAATAGGCAATCAATTCAGGAATCTGGGGGTGTGAACCAAGTTCTTTGAGTTGGGCTGCTTCGCTTTCAAATAAGGCGATCGCCTTTACCATTAACTCAGGTTCGCGAAATTGTGGCAAAAACTGCTTAATCGCGCAGGGTTGTCCTAATCGTCCCAAATCTCGCGCTTGGAAAGTCCGTCCCATTCCTCCCTGTCCAATTAAAGCGATCGCCTCATACAAGCCCTTAAGCTGCAAATTACGACCGCAATTCATGCAAAATCGGCATCCTTCAGGATTGTTCGGCTTCTGACAGCTAGGGTTGAGGCAGTAGGGCATATTTCTGACGATAGATTTACATTTGTTTACATTAAATGTAAAGTTTAGTGAAGCAATCTAAAAGTTCTGTAGGAAATTAATCATGGTAAGCACACCAACTAAGACAAACGATAACGATACTTCTAAAGCAGTTAACAAAACTGTTGGTATTAATGTAAATCCTACAGGGGCAGGCACATTTGGCTTTAGTAACTTTGCCGAAACTTGGAATGGTCGTCTAGCGATGATCGGTTTGGTCGCTGGTTTTGCCAATGAAGTTTTGACAGGTAAGGGCATTCTCGCTCAAGTTGGCATTACAGGCGGTGTCAGCGTTTTGTTTACACTATTTTTTACTGGTTTCACGGTAGCAACTCTCCTCGGCTACTATGCCGTCAAAGCAACTAAAGACGCATAGTACGCTATTTTTATAAAACTGTTCTTCTTACAAAAGAAAGGCAACACTTTTATGTTGCCTTTCTTTTTTGTATGTTGAGATTTTTTACTAAAGTTATAACGCTTATAAGATTAAATTTAACAGCTATTTCATTTAGTAATGGTTAGTAATCTGCCAATCTCAAAAAATAGATGTCACGCATGATAATAGGAGTTAATAAAAACATAGTACTGCTTAACTATTTAATTTCCTGTTTATTTGATCCATTAATTTGTTTTGAAAGATCAGGAATAGATTTAGGATCAAATCCTAGTCTAATAAAACTGACAGTTTTCATTTGTGTATCGACATAATGAATAAACTGGCTAGGTGTTAATGTCTCAGCAGAAATTGTTTGACCTGTTGCTAAATAACTTAAAAACTCATTTCTTAATGCTAAGTAATTGAGATATATTGCTTGGCTAGCTTCAAGGTTATCTTTTTGTTGAAATGCTAGAGAGATATTACCGTAGAAAATTAAAATTCCACTTGCCACGATAAATACATTAATAATTGCATTATTAACTCTTTCCCAACCTGACTTACTAATAAAGAAAAGGCTAAGAACTGCTATAGCAGTACATGAAACCATCATGGATAGAGAAATATAATATTGCTTATAGAAAAAGCTCATGATTTTTGCGTGTTTCTCAGATAGTATCTCAATCTGTTTGAGTTGTTCTAGCAATCTGTTTTTTTCAGTTGGTTTAGATTGGCGTATGTTATCGGCAAACTCTAATTTTTCAACGTTTGTTTTTTCAGGAATATATCCCCAATCTTTCTCCCATAAACTACCAAATAAAAATATTATCAACCACCAAAAAAAAGCAAATGCTATTAGAGAAGATGACAAAGCAATATGTCCTGCTATTGTAGGTTGATATCCTTTCTCTTTAGAAATTGCCCACGACAACCATTTAGGAATATGGTGCAGTTCTGTATTTTCTTGATCTTGCAACATGACACAACCTCTTGCAACATGAAACATCCTTTTTATCGTTAATTTTCAATTAACATATCAGTACTTAATTGAAAATTTAATGATTTAGAATATAAACTTATTCTTATCTCTAAGAAAACATAATATCGTTATTTTACAAATAGTTTGTTTTGCGATCACATTTTGTAATACCTAGTAAATTAAGTCTAACTCTAGGTTGGAAAACGAGAAGCATAAGTTAATAAGAGGGATAATTTCGTTGAATCTATCTCATTTTTAATGTATGAATTGCTAAATTTATGAGTATAATTTTGAAAACGATTATCATTTCTTGAGCAATTTATGCTTGAAGTGCAGAACCTATCGGTGCGATATCGCGAAGTCACCGCCCTGTCGAATATTTCCTTTAGCCTTGATTCTGGCTCACTTGTTGGCTTAATTGGTGCTAATGGGGCAGGTAAAAGCACTTTACTCAAAGCCATGCTCGAATTGATTCCTACCCAAAGCGGTCAAGTCTTTTATAACGAACGACCTCTCAAGCAGCAACGCCAAAAAGTCGCCTATCTCCCACAGCGATCGCAGATTGACTGGGACTATCCTGTGACTGTGTGGAATGTGGTGATGATGTCGCGCACAATGCATACTGGTTGGCTCGGCAAAACGAGCCGTCAATCTCAGGAAATTGTGCGAGAAGTATTAGAGCGTGTTGAACTGTACGAATTACGCGATCGTCCGATTAAAAATCTTTCTGGGGGACAGCAGCAACGGGTATTTCTGGCGCGGGCTTTGGCGCAACAGGCGGATATTTTGTTATTAGATGAGCCTTTGACTGCCGTTGACAAAAAGACGGAAGCGTTAATGTGGCAAATTTATAATGAATTAAGGCAAGAAGGTAAAACCCTGCTGATTAGCTGCCATGAATGGGGCGATACCCTCGATCGCTATGACCAGCTATTACTACTCAATCGTCATTTAGTCGCCAGTGGCACACCTCGACAAGTTTTGACGACTGCCAATCTTCAGAGTGCCTACGGCGGATCTGTGGAGAGTCGAGAGCATAGCGATCATTCTGAAGAATTACTATTTTGCTAAATCCCCTCAAATTAAATGCTCCAAATTACTAAATACTCAGCGATCGCTCTTGAAGAAATTAGTATTACTGCGATTCGTTCACAGGGTGCTGGTGGTCAAAATGTCAATAAAGTCTCAACCGCAATTCATCTGCGTTTTGATATTAATGCTTCTTCCCTTTCGCCTATTTATAAAGAACGGCTACTGAATTTAAGCGATCGGCGCATTACGAAGGATGGCATCATCATCATCAAGGCGCAACAGCATCGGACGCAGGAGCAAAATAAGGAAGATGCCCTTAAGCGTCTGCAAAGTTTAATCCAAAGTGTGACGGTAGTATTGCCTAAGCGCAAACCGACAAAACCTTCACGCAGCGCTCAAAATCGACGAATTGACAATAAGACTAAACGGGGCGAGATTAAGGCATTAAGGGGCAATATTAATGATTTAGGATAAATTCAAGCAAATAGTCTGAGATCAACCAGAGAAAAGTTATGGCTAAGACTTTTACGATTACGCTTCCAGACAATTTGGAAGAAGAGTTAACGGCTCAAGGATTTCAACAGTTTCATGGGATTGAAATCGCTATACTTTAAATATTCCATTGCTGTCAGTGCGATCGCATTGTTTGAGCTATGACACCAACTGTTACTCCTTCTCTTAAGTCTGTTCAACAAATTACCAAAACTCAAGAAATACAAAAAGAAATATTTTATCCTTCTGAGGATGGTGAACCTTTGGCAGAGACTTCTGTTCATGCTGATGCAATCATTGCGACCGTTGCCGTTTTACGAAATTATTTAGCAGAAAAGTTTGCAGAGCGATCGCCTGTTGTCCTTGCCGATCAATTTTTGTATTACGCGCAGGGATTTTCTAGATTGCGAGTTGCGCCTGATGTAATGGTGATTTTTGATATTCCGCAGCAGCCCTACGACAATTACAAAATTTGGGAAACAGGCAAAATACCCAGCATAATTTTTGAGATAACTTCAGAAAGTACGCAAGCCCATGACCAAGCTAAAAAAAGAGAGCTTTACGAAAGCATTGGGGTTTTGGAATATTGGCTATTCGATCCAAAAGGTGAATGGATTCCCGAAAAATTGCGAGGCTATCGTCGTCAAGCTAATCTGCCCAAAAATGAGGAAGAATCTTTGGTTTATGAAGCGATCGCTGATGGTTTGAGTCAAGTTTTAGGATTACGTCTCGAAGTCGAAGGCTCTCTAATCGGTTTCTATCGTCAGGACAATGGTGAAAAATTACTGATTCCCAGCGAGCTATTTGCAGCGTGGCAAGAAGAAATCCAACGGGCTGATTTGGCGGAGGAACGGGTTAAAGTTGCGGAACTGGAGGCTCAAAAATTGCGCGATCGCTTAGCTGCATTAGGTGTCGAACCATAAATGATTTAATCACCATATACCACCTGTAGGGGTTTAGCATTTGCGCCACTATTTTCAAACTCATCACGAAAATCTCGCTCCGCAAATGCTAAACCCTCTTCGCTTACACCGATAAATTGTCCCTGCATTGTGAGGTTTAGGGCATAGCATTCCCATAGGTTGGGAATCTGAGAATTTATAAATTTCTGCGGGAATGCTATACCCCTACAGCTATTTATCGTAAAATCAATCTAAAAATCTGGGAATAGCTGCTATGACCTCTACGGCGAAAAACTTTGCTGGTCAAAATTTGCGAGGGCGATCGCTGCATCGTATATTAAGGCAGCAAACATTTAGCGAGAGATAATCGATATGACCCAGCCCTCTCAGCAAGATCCAAATCTTTCAGGGCTAACAACAAAGACTGGCAAGTTTACAGAGCGATTATTACTGAATATTTCAGAGCCATTAGATCTTTTAGGGCAGGGCTTAATGGGATCTCTATGGAGAACTGTTTATCTCTCAATCCAAGATGCGATCGCTCTCGGTGTGTTATTAAAGCTTCCTAGCTTGCTTGGTCATATCATTATCGGTAAAGACTTCGCTAGTTTTGATGTATGCCTACAAGAAAACGCATTGGGTGTATCGCGTTATGCTTGTTTTATAATAATTACAGCAGATTTTTGCCTGTGGATTGTATTAGCTGGACGAATAATCAGTCGATTTTGGGATGATCTACTCGAATTAACGAGAGGTAATGGGCATGGCTCTAATAAACCGTAGAAAAGTAAGTCTCTATGAAGAAGCTAAAAATGGGCTTAGTTCTTTAATTGGGCAAACGGCTACTGTATTTGTCTGCTTTATTGTCATGCTATTGCTTACAGGTGGTAATCCATCTGGTTTTGCCATAACCATAACTTTTATTTTAGGTATTGCTTTTGTCGCTTGGCGTGAACAGAGTCGAGTTACAAAATTACGGAAAGATTCTAACGGCTCGCTGGATGCTATCAATAAAAGAATGCGACCACAAAAGAGGAATAGAGATCTTCGTGTAATACAAGTTAATGAAGATGGAGATTCTGTTGTAATTGGCAGCTACCTTGACAAAAGAAATAATAATTTTAGTGTTGACATTGCCAAGAGTATTGCTTCTAACCAATCGAGATATAAAAATTACATTGCAGTGCCAACAAAAATCTTTACTGAGCAAAACCTCACAGGCAGAACTTTTAAATTAGTTGTAGCAAAGTCTTCAGACCTGAGTCTGAACGACTCATACAGTATAGATTCAAATAGTACAGACACAGTTTTGAAACAGGTAAGTACTTCTTCTACTATTAAGACAAGATTATTTGAACTTAGAACCGCAATTATTGAACACGAAAATCTTACGGACAAAAGTAAAGCCGATGCTATTGGATATTTAGAAGCTATTGCCGAAATTTCGTTGCAGCAAAATGAAACAGCAAGTTGAATATTACCAGCAAAGCAATCCGAGCCTTAAAACGCATCATCGACAACATTCCTGCCATTAGCAAAATCGTCGAAACCATCAGCAGAGGTTTCGGTGCATAAACGATCGCCTCTCGCAGATCGATCGCGCTATTATTAACGGGAGTTCAAGCAGCGATGGAAAAACATTATGGACTTATTTTTTAGCTTTGCGATCGGTGCAGGTATCTTCTTTGGCATCGGCAGTTCCTCATTTAAAATCGTTAACCAAGGCGAAGAGGCACTAGTAGCATCCTTTGGTAAATACAAACGTAAACTGCCTGCGGGTCCGCACTTTATCTTGCCCTTTATTGATACCGTCAGCTACAAAGGCTCAATCAAAGAGCAGGTACTAGATATTCCACCGCAACAATGTATTACTCGCGATAACGTGTCCATTACCGCCGATGCAGTGGTTTACTGGCGCGTAGTTGACATGGAAAAAGCCTTCTACCGAGTGGAAAATTTACGTCAAGCGATGGCAAATATTGTCTTGACTCAGATTCGCGCCGAACTAGGTAGTTTAGAGCTTGACGAAACTTTCACTGCCAGAAATAAAATTAATGAAGTTCTGTTACGGGATTTAGATGATGCTACTGATCCTTGGGGGGTGAAGGTAACAAGGGTGGAGTTGCGCGACATCTTACCTGCTAAAGCTGTGCAGGAAGCTATGGAAATGCAAATGACTGCGGAGCGTAGAAAAAGGGCGGCAATTCTCAATTCTGAGGGTGAGCGCGAGGCAGCAGTTAATCAGGCGAAGGGCTTAGCGGAGTCGCAGTTACTAAATGCAGAGGCTTCACAAAAGTCTGCCATTTTAGAGGCGGAAGGTCAAAAGCAATCGCGAATTTTGCGGGCAGAGGCGGAACGGCAAGAGCAAGTACTCAAAGCGCAAGGTACATCTCAGGCGATGCAAGTATTACTACAATCGATGAAGGGCAATCCCCAGTCTCAGGAAGCACTGCAATTTTTGTTAGCTCAGAGCTATCTCTCAATGGCTACAACGATCGGTTCGAGTGGCAGTAGCAAAGTAATGTTTATGGATCCGCGATCGCTACCTTCGACCTTAGAAGGACTCAAATCAATTGTTGATGTCCCAGAAATCGGTGATGCAAAAGATTGGGGCAAATAAAAATAAAAAATAAAAAGGGGGCGCTTCGCGCCCCCTTTTTATTTTTTATTTTTATACAGATGGACTGATGGGAATACGTTTAAGCAAATGATATTTGCAACCTGCGGCAAGAATATGTACGCGCAAATTGTGGATGGTTAATGGTGCTGAGCCACTCACCCACAGTTGGTTGCTATAGGAAACCTCACCAGGATCGACGACAGTAACCGTGCCACGTCCCAAAACCCGTAGGGTGTTGTTTGGTTCAAAGATGGCTACGGTGTCCTCATCAATACCGATGCCAATTTTGTCGGGATGCGCCGCGATCGCTGTCATCAGACGTGCCATGCGATTGCGGTTATGAAAATGCTGATCGACAATAATTTCTGGCAAGATATTCAAGCCCGTACTCATATTGACTAGTTCCTTATGGGGTGACTCGCCACTACTACCACCAGAAATCATGTGATAGCCCATAGCCGCCGCACCCGCACTTGTACCAGCAAGCACTAAGCGTTTCTGCGTAATTCGCTTCGCGATCGTAATCGCAAAAGGGGTGTCGGCAATCAGAGCGCAAAGGCGCAGTTGATCACCACCAGTCATAAATATGCCTGTAAATCGATCTACTAGAGCTTCGGCTTCAGGATAGTCTTGGTGAGGACGTTCACGAATATCTAACACCTCGACAGCTTTTGCACCTAGCTCGGTGAAAATATCCAGATAAATGCGTCCGATAATGTCGGGTTCTCTTGAGGCACATGGAATTATGGCAATACTAGCCTGGGAACCACCAGAGCTTTCTACAAAGGCTTTGAGAATTTTACGGTCTTGGACTTTATCCTCTCCACCACCAATTACCATTACCGCCGATTTAATAATTTGAGTCATGCCCCTATCTATCGCCACATCTTCGTCTAAGTTCAGCATATTAGCAGATTGGTCAACAAATTTCTTTAGACGATTGATTAGGTCACCGCCTTGACTCGTGTTTCGCTCTTGCTGACTCGCCAATGGTTTGAATGACCTCCATTGTGATGCTTAAATGGCTAGCAACGGTTATACATAATATATAACTAAATTGTATAGCTTTTATGTTGTTAAAGACTAATTTTTAAAGCAAAAAAATTGAGAGGATGCTTTGCATCCTCTCAATTTTTGTTTTTATTAATCATTTTGCCAACACTCACGGCTGACTAAATCACAAATGCGATCGCGTAGTAAGTATTGATTTTCCTCTAATTCTCGTTCAATCTGACACCACTCGCGATCGCAAAAGAACCTACAAAGGGTATGAATCGGTTGACTACGGGTGAGTCTTCCACTTTCAAGTAGATATCTTGCTTCGTCTTGAATAGCACCAATGGAATAATAAAGTGATTGCAACATAACCAAACTCTCTATGTAGGTTTTTTGCTAAAAAAGTCATTGATTTGTGGTCAGTGACTTAAATTTATTTAACGATGATTTATGTTTGTATTTAAAAATACAGACTGCAATATATCTTCCCATGTGATTTTCGATACGCTACAAAACTAAATGAAACTCAAAGGAACAATATATTTCTTTATGCTCTTAGGGATTAATAGCAAAGCGCAAAATGGCGTAGCTAACTCTTGCTGTATAAACCCTAGAAGGGAGTAACGGCGCTTCGCGCCGCCACTCCCTTCTGGTTGCAAAACTTTAAACTTTTTGGACAAAGTTTCTGCCCAGCAGACCTTGGGGGCGCACAAGTAAGACGATGAAAAGTAGCGCAAAGGCAACCGCATCTTTGTAAGCAGATTGATCGGACGGGACAAAGGATTCGGCTAGACCTAAAACGATCCCGCCCACTACAGCCCCAGGGATATTTCCTAGACCACCCAAAACGATTACCGCTAGTCCTTTTAACCCAAAACCAATACCAAAATAAGGTCCTGCAATACTGACGCTAGAACCAACTAGAGTTCCTGCGAGTCCACCTAAAAACCCTGATACAAAAAAGGTGAGCAGAATAAAAAAGTCAGTATTGATCCCCAACAGACTAGAAGTAGTGGCATCTTCGGCGACGGCTTTCATCGCTTTACCCAGCTTGGTAAAATTAATCGCGTAAGTGAGGAATGTTAAAATTACGCCTGATACGCTAAAAATAACGATCTGGACAGTGCGAATGGCGATCGGTTTATCGATAGTGCCGAAGTTAATCGCGGGTGGTAAGCTGCCGTAAATATTGGCAGGGAAGTTATAACTTTCCGCGCCAACGAGATATTGAATGATATTCACGATCGCCACTGCCACCCCCAAACTGGAAACTAGGGTAAGTAATGGATCAGCTTTGCGATCGCGCAGAGGTCGGAACGCAATCCGCTCGATCAATACGCTCACAACTCCTGCAAGGATACTACTCACAAAAATGGCAACAAAAAACGGTAAATGGAGTTCTTTAGGTAAAGATAGATTGGCTAAAAGTCCATTAAACCCAAATGCACCGCCACAGAGAAAGTAGGTAAAATAGGCTCCGAGGGTAAACACTGCACCATGAGCAAAGTTAATGATGCCTAAAATTGAGAATACAAGGGTATAACCGAGGGCAAAAATGGCGTAGACACTGCCAATTGATAAGCCATTTAAAAACTGCTGCAAAAATACCGAAAAGTCCATAATGAGTTTTTTAAAAGATTTTACACTTGCATCAACAATTACATTGACAGGATTAGCGATCGCGGTCACAATCACGCCGCCACCCTCAGCGATCGCTACCCTCAGCCGTCCTCACCCTCAGCAAAACCCCGAACAAAACTTAGTTGCAACGGCTGGAACATCTCAAGTCATCGCCCTCCCAGACACAGGCGCACAAAATGACGGCTGGAGTTGTGGTCCCAATTCGGCAGCGCGGATATTGCGCTATTACGGTCATGATGTGGACTATGCAATGGTGCGGTCTGCTACGGACAAGAAGCTATTTTTGCCGCAAAAAATCCAAAATCCTTTTAATAATCAATGGATTGAGGTGCGAACAGGTACACCACCCCAAACTTTGCAGCAGGTGATGCAGCGATGGGAAGGTGATCGCGTGAAGAAATCGCCTCAGACTAGTTTTAAGCGGCTCATTAATCTCGTGCGATCAGGTAAACCTGCGATCGCCTTAATTCGGGTTGGCAGTTTGAAGATTCCCTATGTCGGCTCGATTCCCTATTTACATTGGATTGCAATAACAGGAGTTGATTCCCAACGTCAACAAATCTATTACACAGATACGAATAGTCAAGAATATTCACTGTCCTATCAGGACTTTCAAGCAAAGTGGGATTTGGGATTGAATAAAGATGTAAGCAGTGCGATCGCCAGTGTTCTCAAAAGTAATGGAGTAGAAGCAAGAACCATCGTTTGGGTGGATCGCTAAAGTCAGCATTAAATCAACTCATACATCTAAGACGCGCTCCAATAGGTCGAGAATTCCGTTTGTTATCGCCACTTCAATAGATAAATAGTTCACAATTAGTTTATAGTAGTCGTATTACTCGAAAATTTCATATAGTCCTGTATGCCTAGTCTCAGCCTCAAGCCATCGCACAAGCCGATCAAGAATTACTATGAGGTCTTGGAGCAATATACCAAACTGGGGGTTGAGCATGAAGGGGCGGTGAGTAGTGCTTTTCAGAATTTGTTAGATTCCTGTGCGCGGCAGTTTCAATGGACTTTGATTCCGCAATATGCGATTAAACGCTCGAAAAAGCAACCAATTCGCATCGATGGGGCTTTGGTGGATAGTTACAATTTGCCGCGAGCTTATTGGGAAGCGAAGGATATCAACGACAACTTAAAGAAGGAAATCCCGAAAAAGTTTGCGGTGGGCTATCCCAAAGACAATATGTTGTTTCAGCGTCCCGATCACGCCATTCTCTATCAAGATGGCAAGTTGGTGATGGATGCGGATCTCACTAAGGATCAAGATTTAGTCGATATCGTCCGCCAGTTTTTTGAATATCGTGCGCCAGCGATCGCGCAATGGGAAAAGGCTGCCGAGGAATTTGGCGATCGCGTGAAGGATCATGCTACGGCTTTGTTGGATTTAATTCGCGTACAGGAGAAGACTAACAAAAAGTTTATCGATGCTTTTGCGGCGTTTATGTTGCTTTGCCGTCAGTCGATTAATCCGAATCTGGCGGAGTCGGCGGTTGAGGAGATGTTGATTCAGCATTTACTAACGGAACGGATTTTTCGGAGTGTGTTTAATAATCCTGATTTTGCACAACGAAATATCATTGCGGTTGAGATTGAGAAGGTAATCAATGCCTTGACCTCTAAGCATTTTAGCCGCGCTCATTTTTTGAGTAGTTTGGATCGGTTTTATGGGGCGATCGAGGAGACGGCGGCGACAATTGATGATTTTTCGCAAAAGCAGGATTTCTTAAATACGGTCTATGAGAAGTTCTTTCAGGGCTTTTCGACAAAGGTTGCAGATACGCATGGGATTGTGTATACACCGCAGCCGATTGTAAATTTCATGGTGAAGAGTGTGGAGGAGATTTTGCAACGGGAGTTTGGTAAGTCTCTGGTGGATAAGGGTGTGCATATTCTCGATCCGTTTGTGGGAACGGGAAATTTCATTATGCGGGTGATGCGCGAGATTGCGGAAATCCAGAAGTTGGCTTTGCCTCACAAGTATGAGCATGAGTTGCATTGCAATGAGGTGATGTTGCTGCCCTATTACATTGCTTCGATGAATATTGAGCATGAGTATTTTGAGCAAACTGGAAAATATGAGGCGTTTGAAGGAATTTGTTTGGTGGATACGTTTGAGGATCAGCGTATTGAGCAGTTGGGTTTGTTTACTCCTGAGAATATGAAACGGGTAGAGAGACAAAGGGAATCAGATTTATTTGTGGTGATTGGGAATCATCCGTATAATGTGGGACAGTTGAATGAGAATGACAACAATAAGAATCGCAAGTATACGACTAAAAACAAGACTGGGATTGATGATCGCGTAGCAGCGACCTATGCCAAAGCTTCAAAAGCGACTAATAAAAATGCAGTTTCAGATATGTATGTAAAGGCGATTCGGTGGGCTTCAGATAGAATCGGTGATGAAGGTGTGGTAGCTTTTGTGACTAATAATAGTTTTATTGATGCTTTAGCTTTTGATGGAATGCGTGAGTTTTTAGAGAAAGAGTTTAGCCAAATTTATGTTTTTGATTTGGGTGGTAATATCCGCAAACGCACATCCAAACCTGTTTACAATGTGTTTGATATCCAAGTTGGGGTAAGTGTTAATATTTTTATTCGTAAAAAAATGGAGTAATATTTTTGTGAAGTTACGAGAGATAGTTGAACGAATTTTTATCGATCCTCGAAAGTTAACTACCTATGCACTTGATCCAAGTAGTTTGAAAGGAGGTAATAAAGCAATTATGTTTCAGAAGCATTTGGGGTTTACACAGGATAACTATCAATTGCTTTTAAATCAGATTCAAGATAAAGTTATGGATAGTGAGGCAGTAGTAGGAGTGTATAACGAACATGGACAGAAGTATCAAGTTGATATCTTGATAAGTGGTGTAGCTGTGGGACAACAAGAAATTGTCAGAACAGGATGGATTGTTAAACCTAATGAAGATTTTGCTAGACTTACAACTTTATACATACGGAGTCGCAAATGATTAAGCCAGAGTTATTTGATGTTGTTGAACTGTTAATTGATTTGCCAGATTTAGAAATCAAGGCTGGAGAACTTGGCACGATTGTTGAAGAACATAATGGTCGGGCTTATGAAGTAGAATTTGCAAATGATGAGGGTGAAACTCTTGCACTTTTGGCTTTGACTCCTGAGAAGTTTATTGTGGTGTGGAAAAATGAAACTCACTCGTGGGTATCTTTGTCTGATCGCATTAATGCGATGCTGCAAGTTATTCCAGAAGATGGACAAGAAAAGGTTTTGAATTTTGCTCGTTCTCTTTATAAAACTCCTGCGTAGATATGACAAAAGCTAAGATTTACTATGCTCAGGTTGATGACTCTTGGACGAAGCAGGAAAAACTGGGATATCTGGAAAAGTTGGTGCATATTGGGAATGTGCAATGGCAGGAGATTACGCCCGATGCAAAGCATACTTGGCTGACTGAGGGGTTAGAGGATGAGTTTGATACTTTTATTCCAATTGGCAATAAGGAAACAAAAGATGATTCTCAAGATTCGGCAATATTTTCAAATTATGGTAGAGGCTTGGAATCTACGCGAGATAATTGGGTTTATAACTATAATCAGGAATCCTTAGCTAGAAATATTTCTGCTTTTATTAGTACCTATAATCAAGAAGTCTACAAGTGGCATAACGAAAGGAAGCCAGAGGATACGATAGATTCTTTTGTTCTATATGACGATCAGAAAATAAAGTGGAGTAGTAGATTAAAAGAATGTCTTGCAGCTAGGCATTCTATCGAATTCGAGCAAAGTAAAATCAGAAATTCTCTTTATCGTCCTTTTTCTTTTCAATATCTTTATTTTGACGAAGTACTCAATCATCGAAGAGGACAATTTCATTATATCTTTCCAAATTTCAAGGTAGAAAAAGAGAATCAGATAATTTGCTTAGCTGGAATTGGCAATAGAAAAGAATTTGGATGTTTTGCTTCAAATTTAATTGTTGCTTTAGATTTTGCCTTTGAAAAGTCACAATGTTTACCGTTCTATATCTATGATGAAGATGGAACTAATCGCCGCGAAAATATTACTGATTGGGCATTAGAAAAATTCCAAACCCATTATCAAGATCCCAAAATTACCAAATGGGACATCTTCCATTACACCTACGCCCTACTTCATCATCCACACTATCGCCAACGCTACGCCGCCAACCTCAAACGCGAACTACCGCGCATCCCCTTCGCACCAGAGTTTCATCCCTTTGCCACAGCAGGAAAAAGCCTCACCGAAATCCATATCAACTACGAACAACAACCCGAATATCGCCTCAAACATATTGAAAACAAAGACCTCCCAATCGATTGGCGAGTCGAAAAAATGCGCCTCAGCAAAGACAAAACCCAAATCAAATATAACGACTTCCTCACCCTCACAGGTATTCCCCCAGAAACCTTTGAATACAAACTAGGCAACCGTTCCGCCCTAGACTGGATCATCGATCAATACCAAGTCAGCACCGACAAACGAAGCGGTATCACCAACGATCCTAATCGTCTTGATGATGAAGAATACATCGTGAGATTGATTAAGCAAGTAATTACCGTGAGCTTAGAAACCGTTAAAATTGTAAAAGGTTTACCAGATTTAGGACTACCAAAGGATTAGTCAATGTTAATATCTTGATAAGTTCCAGCAAGTTAGGACGGCAAGATTATGAAAAGCCCCATCAAACTTCAGCAAAACATCAAGTCATTTATTCGCTCCAATTTAGAAGGCGGCTATGTTGCTGAATGCCTAGAGATATCCGTAGTAACTCAGGGCGATACACTAGATGAAGTGGTCGATAATCTTTTAGAAGCCGTTTCATTGCACTTAGAAGGAGAAAACCCCGAAGATTTTGGCTTAGTGCCTAATCCATCAATTTTTGTTACCTTTGAGCTTCAACCCGAATATGTCACAGCTTAAACGTCTTTCTGGGAAAGATGCGATCGCTATTTTCAAAAAATTTGGCTTTGAAGTTCATAGTCAACGAGGTAGCCATATTAAGTTACGCCGCATCACACCGTCTGGGAAAGAAACCTTGACTATTCCCAATCACCGCGAACTAGCAACAGGAACTTGTCAAGCCCTTTTTCGGCAAGCAACGCGCTATATTTTGGAATCAGAGTTATTTCCTTATTTCTACGAATAATTAAAGATTTTACAAAAAAATATTAGAGCATTATCTGATTATGATAGAGCCGATTATGTAGATACAACTGATTGGGTGTTAGGGAAAAAGGAACTGGAAGATCTATGAATACATTAGATAGAGAATATATATTAAATGAGTTGCGCGGTTTGAAATTAGAACTGCGCGATCGCTACAAAGTTACTAAAATTGGCATATTTGGCTCAGTAGCAAGAAATGAAGCGACTGAGGAAAGTGATATTGATATTGTTGTAGAAATGGAACCAAATATGTTAAAGCGAGTTGGACTTAAACAGGAGTTAGAGAGATTATTTGACAAAGAAGTTGATGTTATTCGTTATCGAAAGAGTATGAATCCTTATCTAAAATTAGAAATCGATAGGGAGGCTATTTATGCGTGAACAAGTAGATCTTTTGAAACTATTTTTAGAAATTGATGAGGCAATCAGAAGGATCGAGCGGCGTTTTAATGGAATTAAAGAGCCAGACGATTTTATTCGTGATATTGATGCCGAACAAATGCGACTCAAAGGAGATTACGATCGCACCGAACGACTAGAACCTGAACAAGCAGATATTGATGCAACTGAAATTCGCGACATCATCACAGAATATAACAATTGAAAATTTTGGGCGGCAGCTAAACTTACCTCTAGCTGGCGGCGAAAGCGATCGCGCTTATCCAATATATAAATTTGGAGGAAAAAACCAATTAAGATTCACTCTTGTGACCTAGATAACGTTTAGAATGATCGCTAGTGTCCACAATAAGTATCTGAATAGTGGATAACTGACGAACGAGTATTTGAAGATATGGCAACAAAGCAAGCAGCAATTTTAGTCTTGGCGGATGGTACTTGTTACCGAGGCTATGCCTTTGGCGCATCGGGAACCGCGATCGGCGAAGTGGTATTTAATACAGGCATGACAGGCTATCAAGAGGTGATGACCGATCCCAGCTACCGAGGTCAAATTGTCACTTTTACCTGTCCCGAACTGGGTAATACAGGCGTAACCCCTGAAGATGATGAGTCCGATCGCCCACAGGTGCGCGGCGTAATTGCCCGAAATATTACGGCAGTACCTAGCAACTGGCGATCGCGTCAGTCTTTACCCGATTACCTGAAGGCTCATAACGTCGTGGGCATTGCAGGGATTGATACTCGCGCTCTGACCCGTAAGTTGCGATCGCTTGGAGCGATGAATGGCGGCATCTCTACAGAAATCCTTGATCCCGAAGTATTGCTGACCCAAGTAAAAGCGGCTCCCTCAATGCAAGGGCAAAATCTTGCTCAAGAAGCATCTACCGCAAGTATTTATGAATGGGCTGATAAAACTTTACCTGAATGGGAATTTGTCGAAGCTGACCAATTAAAAGGTGAAGCGCTGACCGTTGTGGCGATCGATTTCGGTGTAAAGCGGAATATCCTGCGCCGTCTTGCCAGCTATGGCTGTCGCGTAATTGTTGTCCCTGCTGATACCCCTGCGGAAAAGATTCTCTCTTACAACCCCGATGGCATTTTCCTATCCAATGGACCTGGAGACCCCGCCGCCGTTACTCAAGGCATCGAAACCGCTAAGGCTTTGCTAGCTGCGGATAAGCCCATGTTTGGTATTTGTTTAGGACATCAAATTTTAGGTTTATCGATGGGTGGCGATACCTTCAAACTCAAGTTTGGACATCGTGGACTCAATCAACCTGCCCAAAACCAAGCCGAAAATGCTGATCGCCGCGTGGAAATCACCAGTCAAAATCATGGCTTTGCACTCACAGGCGAATCCTTTGATGAATCGGCGGCAAAATTGACCCATATTAATCTCAACGATCGCACCGTCGCTGGTTTAGAACATAAAACTCTACCCATCTTCTCGGTGCAATATCACCCAGAGGCAAGCCCCGGTCCCCATGATGCTGACTATCTGTTCGAGCGTTTTGTGAACTCCATGCGCGAACATAAAATTTCTAAGCAGGTTGCTGCTTAGCCCTCACCCCAACCCCTCTCCCGTAGGAGAGGGGCTAAAAATCCAT
This sequence comes from uncultured cyanobacterium, assembly GCA_963703315.1. Lineage (GTDB taxonomy): Bacteria > Cyanobacteriota > Cyanobacteriia > Pseudanabaenales > Pseudanabaenaceae > Pseudanabaena. The sequence continues at coordinate 2,837,879 of OY969811.1, forward strand.
TTATAAAAACATTATGCCAACTCCTGTAGCCACACTTCCCACTGATTCTGAAGGACTGTTGAAACTTTTGCGCCATAAGGAAGGAACTTGGGTGCAGTGGGGAATTGCTTGCCAAATGTTGCAAAAAATGGGAGAGAACTCCCTAGCAATTTTTGAGAATACTGGCTTTGAACCAATTCAACAAAACCAGATTGTGGTGGCTTCACAGGTTTATGCTAGTTTGCAAGCAGGTAATGCTAGCGATATTGTATTAGCCCATTTTGAGCAGAAAGGCAGTGACATTCTCAATGAGTTGCGCGTACTCAATCAATCAGAACGAGTGGCGATGGCAACCTTCGCCCTTGAAAAAAATCTTGATGTTTTGGAAGCGAAGGATATCGTTAAGGCAATTAAGGAAGCTTCCACTGTGGCAAATTTACCCGAAGGATTTACGCGCCATCCGGGGGATGCAGTGGTATTACAAATCCTGAAAGCAACACAGGGCAAGATTGATCCACAGGAACGCACTAGATTAATTGCGAGGGGTTTACGCTTTGCCCATAGTGAGAAGGCTCGGAAAGCGATCGAGCAACTGCTGATGGATATGACATCTCCAGCCAAGAAAAAGGCTCCCAACCTCCCTAATTTTCGTTATGACGGTGAAGATAGTATTCCTCGGATCTTGCCAGTGGTGGGAACTCTACCCCTATCCGTTGAGAAGTTCCAAACAGTTCCCCAAGTTTCCGAAACTGCTCCCTTTGGAATTGTCCATGCTACTAGTGAAGCGACATGGGCAACTCTACCCGGTTGGTTTGTGGTGCATGGAGCCGAGGATGGTGTAATTGTTTCTTGTAATACTGATACTTTGCAAGCAGCGATCGCTCAAGCAGAAGTTGTCAGTGCCATTCCCAATCGGTCTGAGGATATCTTGGTACTAGTCGATCGCGCTCAACGGGATTGGGATGAAAGTAGTTACTTTGCCATCGCTGGTGAAGATGGCAGTCTCAAGTTTGCATGGTTTGATACGCAGCCAGAAGTAGAACTCTTAGGCAAAATTACTTTAACTTTGCGCCCGAAACGCTTCTTTGACGAAGCCGCATCCCAAGATCGTTGGCAGTTTGAAGAATAATAGGAAAATCAACTATTATGTTTGACAGAAAAGCGCACTGGCAAAAGGTTTATCAAAATAAGTCTCCCTTAGAGGTGAGTTGGTATCAGCAAGAGCCGAAACTATCATTGGAACTGATCCATCGCACTCAGATTGCTAGAGATGAAGCGATTATTGATGTCGGTGGTGGTGCTTCCGTACTAGTGGATTACTTGCAAAAAGAAGGCTTTACGAATTTGGCAGTTTTAGATATTTCTGCAACGGCATTGGATAGTGCTAAAAAGCGGCTGGGTGATTCTGCAAAAAACATCAACTGGTTGGAAGCTGATATTACTCAATTCCAGCCACCATATCAATTTTCAGTCTGGCATGATCGGGCTGTTTTTCATTTTCTAACGGAAGCATCCGATCGCCAAAATTACGTTAATGCTTTAAAACAAGGGTTAAGGCAAGGTGGTCATCTGATCATCGCTGCCTTTGCGATCGGTGGTGCAACAAAATGTAGTGGGCTGGAAATTGTGCAGTATGACTCACACAAACTGAGTATAGAACTAGGAGAGGATTTTGAATTAATAGAATCAATCAATGAAATCCATATTACCCCAGCAAACCAAGAGCAGAAGTTTGGATATTTTCATTTCACGAAAGTATCACATAACAAAGGTTTATTTATTTGATAAATATTAAGTAAAATCATCATGAATGGGAATGAAAACTTTAGAAAAGAGCTAAGAAATCACTTAAATCAATTTGAGGTATTTCTTCAACAAAAACTAAAACCTAGAACCATTCATCGACATTTATGCGTGGTTGACACTTTAATTGACTTCCTATGTTTTGACTGCAATGTAAGCAATTTTCAAGAGATTCATCGCAGTATGGTCTGTAGTCGCTTTCGGCGATGGTATTTCAGTAAGATAGGTGACTTTACCGAAAGTGAAGTTAATGTATCTGTAAAGAAGTTTTTTTCCTTTTTAGTATGTGAGCAGAAAATTGTGATCGGTAAAGATGTATTAACAGGATTAACTATTAAGTTAGAACCTTAGGAGGCTTAGTATTAGTAATGGCATATAGCGATTTTGATCTAAGAAAGGTTAAGCAGAACCTCGGAGTCAATTTAATTGAAAGGGAGAATCTTTTCTCTTCCATTCAAGATTTTAGTATCAGTACATATCTTCAAGAAACTTTAGCAGAAAATATTCCTCTGGCGCGTGCAATTAATACCGAAAAAGCGCGATCAGAGTTGATTATTGCCAATATTTTAGTTGAGTTGAGAAAAATTCTGGAGCATAAAATTAGCTTATTCTCTGGGATCGAATTTAACGTTGACAAAGAAAAAGGATTAAATGGGTTTTGTGATTTCATCATCAGTGCATCCACAGAACAGTTAATGTTAAGCAGTCCCATAGTTGCTGTGGATGAAAGTGATGTGTTCATTGATTTAGATGAGTATCCAATTGAGAGTCCCAACAAAATTATCGGCATTCTCTTAGCAATGGTGTCTCAAAATGCCTAGCATTGCTACCCAATTTTTATACCACCCGCTACGCAGGTGGCACAAAAATCTGGATGCAAGCCTCAATAGGCTGTATGAAGATATATCTCAATTTAATGCTGAACTCAATTAAATTAGTCAATACTATAACATTCAAGATAATTAAACTTTACTTAATAATTAATGACAGTATTGTGATGTCTTTTGAACTTATACCACTTCATCAAAATCATATTCCCGATCTTGCACGCATCTGTCATGAGGCATTCTCACACCTGCATGACCGTCATAACATTCCCCGCGATATCCCAGATCTGGAAACTGGGATGATGATCATCTCTCATGTTGCTTCTCGTCCTGACTATACAGGAGTGGTCGCCACAATAGATGGGAAAGTAGTTGGATCTAATTTTTTGTTGCATAGCGATGAAGTTGCTGGAGTTGGACCGATTACTGTTGATCCAACTGTGCAGTCTCGCGGTATTGGTCGATCGCTTATGCAATGGGCGATCGCTGAATCTCATCGGCGCGGGATTCGTCAGACTCGACTCTTTCAAGAAGCAATCAACACAACCTCTTTATCCCTTTACACGTCTTTGGGATTTGAGTGGCGGAATTCTGCCGCATTGATGCAGGCTTGCCCAGCAAAAACTGATGATGCTTCCATTCGTCCTCTAACAGCAGATGATTTGGAGATTATCAAAACTCTCAGCATGAGTACCTATGGATTTTCCCGCGCTGGAGATGCATCACAACTTTTGGCAGCAAAGTTTCCAGCTTTCTTACGTGAACGAGATGGGCGTGCTGTTGGCTATCTCATTTCTAGTCTATTTGGATATGCAGGAGCAGAAACAGAAGATGATTTGCTGGCATTAATTGCCCACGCTGCTCGCCACGTTCCACCTGCACTGTCTGTATTTATCTGCCCCTTAAATATCCCTCATCTTTTCCATCGAGCTTTAGGTGAAGGTCATCGCACCATGAAGGTTGTCTCATATATGTCATTAGGTGAGTTTACTAGTCCTTCTGGTATCTATTTACCTTCAATTCAATGTTGAAAATTAAAACCCAAGAAGTGAGTTGCGGCGCGAAGCGCCGCAACTCACTTCTTGGGTTTATGTCCTAAGCAAAACTTGTATTGCTATATTTCTCTGGGTGTCAAAACCCAAAATGGCTATGCCATTTTGGGTTTTAGGTAATCCCTTGCAATGCTTGAATGGCTTGCTGTGTGCGCTTAATCCACTCCGCATCACGATTTTCTTCGTATAGCTTTAGTGCCTCTTGATAGGAGCGAATGGCATTACTCACTTCACCCCTGAGTGTATATAAAACACCTAATCCAAAATAGGCTTTCGCAAACTTCGGATTTAAATCGAGAGCTTTGAGATAGGCGGTTTGGGCTTCACCTAATTTACCGCGATCAGCATAGGCAAGTCCTAAGCTGGTATAGTCCACCCAGAGATCTTCTTTACCGATCGCAATGGTTTTTTGAAAAGCATCGATCGCTTCATCACTATTGCCTTGAGAACGCAAAAGATTACCAAGATTACTATAGGCAACGGCATTTTTAGCATCAAGGGCGATCGCCTGACGAAACGCGCTAATTGCTTCGGAGTTGCGATTTTGATCGGACAAGACCCGTCCTAGATTGTTGTAAGCTGCCGCATATCTAGGGTTAATCGCGATCGATTTCTCATAGGCAGAGATCGCTCCTTCAAAATCACCTTGACGGCGTAAAGCTAAACCTAGACCGTTAAAAGTACTAGCGACCCTCGGATTAATCTCGATACTGCGTTTAAAAGCTTCAGTTGCTTCAGGAATGTTTTCTTCCCGTAATAAGGTACTGCCCAAAGCTGCATAAGCATCAGCATTGCGCGGATCTTGTTGACTGGCTTGCCGAAAAGTGGTGATCGCATTTTGGCGATCGCCTAATTGGTTATAAGCCAAACCGAGGTTGTAATAGACATTTGGGAAATTAGGATCGATGCTCACTACTTTTTTATAGGCATCAATGGCTCCTGTATAGTCGCGCTCTTCATATAGCGATATGCCCAAGGCGAAATGAGCTACTGCATATTGCGGCGCAAGTTCGAGCGCTCTACGATAGGCGGCGATCGCCTCTTTACGATTACCTTGACGACGCAGTACTGTCCCTAAACCGTTATAGGCAAGGGCATATTTCGGGTCAGCCTCAATAGCTTTACGAAACGAGCCAATTGCCCCCTCAAGATTGTTTTGGCGCTCATGGGCTAAGCCTAAATTGTAATAAGCAGGGGCAAGATTAGTATCCGCCTTACTGAGTTGAATGAACTGGCTATAGGCATTGATCGCGCCAGTAGCATCTCCCTTTTGATAAAGTGCAATCCCCAGTCCGTAATAGGCAGGTGTATAGTTTTTGTCAATGTTAATTGCTTGGCGATGAGCGTCAATTGCGCCTTGAATGTCCCCCCGTTGGCGCAACGTTACTCCTAAACCATAATAAGCAGGTACAAACTCTGGACTCGCGGCGATCGCTTGACGATATAAGGTAATTGCGCGATCGAGTTGATTCTGCTCTCGCAAAGAATTTGCTCTTTCTACCAGCTTGATCGGCGTATTTGCCAGTGGATCGCTTTGAGCAATCTGAATTGTCGTCGTAGGTAATGCTTGAGCTAAGGTGATTTGTTCAAGGACAGGAGATAGACTGCACATGAGCGGGAAAACACCCACTACTGCGATCTTCGTAATTGCGGTTTTGATCATAGTTAATAGTGCTTATAGCTGTTTTCTGCCATGAAAAGAAGAATTATTGAGTTAGTAAAAGCAGAAATAATCATGAGCAGTAAGTTTACAAATTAGAAGAGCTAAGTCTTGATCGATCACACCACATCAATGACTTTAGCAAGGAAATCTCCTAAATCAAAAAATTCAGTAATTTATTGTATTTGTAACCTTAATGTAGAGTTTTATACATCAGCCATCTCTATCAAAATATAGCTAGCTGTAGCCAGTGTTAACCAGAAGACGAGTGGCGGCGCTTTACGCCGCCACTCGTCTTCTGATTTTAGAAATATTTCTTAAAATGGTTTCCAATCTGGCGATCGCAGCATTTTGAAATGTTCGAGACGTTGATGGAAGTAACTGCGATCCAGTTTGCTGTGATTATGCACGATCGCCGATTTGACACTGATTGCCCAAGACCAAATCTGGGCGACTTGCATCAGAGATTGCATACATTGCAGTTCGATTTCCGTAAGGGGCTGCGATGACTGATAACCATGCAAAAAAGCCTTACGGACACTAGGACTAATCCCTGCTTGTAAAGTCACTTGCAGAAATTTGGCAATATCAAAGGATCGCCAGCCATAACCGCACTGATCGAAGTCAAAGAGAGTAATTTCATTAGTCTCCGTAAAATGGACATTGCCACTATGCGGATCACCCCAGCACACACTCCACAAAGGGAAATCCTGCGGCAGATGCCGAATTTGTTCTTTAATTTGGGCGATCGCCTCATTCATATAGGACAGCGCTGCATCATTAAAAAATGGTGATAGATCGCGCAAGGAGTCATCTAGCAAATAGTTAATTGTCAAATGGGGACGCGCCGACTGACATTGAAAATCTTGGGCAGTATGGTGCAGTTTTGCCAAAGTTTCGCCTAATCTTTGTGCCTGTGATTTATTCAGATCTCCCACTGCCACTTTACCCGCCGCATGGGTAAATAGAGACGCATAGCGTTTACCCTCAAGGGCAGGAATCTCGATCGCTAGCTGTCCATCCTTAGTCGCAAGGGGATAGGCTACGGGAATATAATTTTTATGCAGAAAGGCTAATAACTCTAACTCAAACTCAATCTCGGCGAGCGATCGCCAATGGGCATGGGAAACCCGCAACACATAGCGATGGGCATGGGTTTCTACTAAATAAATATCACTCAACCCCCGCATCCAAAATACGCAACTAGTAATTTCGCCAACGGCATAGCGTGACAAAACCCGATCAACTAATGCTTGTGGGGCAAGAGTAGAATAGGTAATCGGAAAGAGATGGTCAGGTGTACTGGGAGAATGCTTGATAGACCAGTCTGCTACAGGCATAGCGATCGATAACTTGATGAATTTTGAGTGCTATTTCAGATATATCGCAGACTCGGAATTGAAAGTGTTTGTCAAAAACCAAAAGATATTTTTGTCATTTGCTTGGTGATGACAGTAGAGGCGTTACTTCGCGCTGTCTCTGCAATCTAGGTTTTATTTTCGGGTATTCTTAAATACTATGCAAAACTCCTCATCCCCTCACCCCAGTTCCTCTAATAACGAAATTATTGTTAACGTCACCAATGAAAATGTGTCACGACGAGCGCGAGTACGTGAACACGTAAATCCCCTTGCCAAAAAATACAGCGTGGCGATCGCTCCACCCATCTGGACAGAAGTTTATGCCGATTGGTCAAAACCTCTCAGTCTGGATATTGGCTCTGCTAGAGGACGCTATATTTTGCAAATGGCACAACTCAAGCCCGACTGGAATTTTTTAGGTTTAGAAATTCGGGAACCGTTAGTTGATCGCTGCAATGAAGTGCGTGATGAATTGGGTTTCAAAAATCTGCATTACATTTTTTGCAATGCTAATGTGTCGCTAGCGGGACTCTTAACGAAAGGCTCATTGCATGAAGTCACGATTCAATTTCCCGACCCTTGGTTTAAGCGCCGCCAACAAAAACGCCGTGCCGTACAACCTGAATTAGTCTCGACTTTGGCGGAATTACTAGTTCCCAATGCCGATGTGTTTTTGCAGTCAGATGTCTATGATGTTGCAGAAGATATGCGTCAACATTTTGAAGCTAATCAGAATTTTATTAATCTTGCAGGAACAGGTAACTTTGCTAATGATACGATTTTTCCTGAACATATTCCCACCGAGCGTGAAAGTTCGGTAATTTCGCAAGGTTTACCAGTCTATCGCGCCTATTTCAAACGCAGATGATTTACTCTATTATCCAATTCTCTCTAAGGAAAAAGTATGAACTCCACTTATAAAGCATTTTGGTTAGAGAATGGTGATCTTGTTGTCATTGATCAAACTCAGCTTCCGTTTCGTAATGTCACGAAAACCCTGAAAACTAGTGCCGATGCAACCCTTGCGATCCAAGATATGACCGTGCGCGGTGCGGGTGTTATCGGTAATGTCGCCGCCTTTGGCGTGTATTTAGCGGCTAGAGAAAGCAAGGGCGATCTTGACAAGATTAAAGCCCTCTCATCCGTAATTCGCCGCGCTCGTCCCACTGCGGTCAATCTCATGTGGGCAGTTGATCGCCTGATTACAGTATTAGAAAAAGCAGCTATTAAAAAACTTGATTTAGTAGAAGTTGCACTCCAAGAGGCGATCGCGATTGCCGATGAAGATGTAATTGGTACGCGCAATATTGGCAAATTTGGCTGTGAATTAATTGAGAAGATCGCCAAGACTAAACCTAAAGGCGAACCTGTAAATATTCTCACTCACTGTAATGCAGGATGGCTGGCGATCGTTGATCGTGGCAGTGCCTTAGCACCAATTTATGAAGCCAGCGATCGGGGGATTAACATTCATGTATGGGTAGATGAAACTCGACCTCGCAATCAAGGTGCAAATTTGACCGCATGGGAACTTGGTCAATCCAAGATTCCCCATACGCTGATTGCAGACAATACGGGTGGACTATTGATGCAGTATGGGAAAGTCGATCTCTGTATCGTGGGAACCGATCGCGTTACCCGTAGTGGCGATGTTGCCAATAAAATCGGTACATATCTCAAAGCACTGGCTGCCTTTGATAATGAAATCCCTTTTTATGTAGCCTTACCAAGTTCTACCTTTGATATGCAAATCTCTAATGGAGTCAAAGAGATCGCGATCGAAACTCGGAGTGCAGATGAAGTCTTATATATGCAAGGTTTACAGGATGATGGCGCGATCGCTAAAGTCCGAGTTGCTCCCTTAGAAACCACAGCTTTAAATTATGGTTTTGATATCACGCCTGCAAAATTGGTCACAGGCTTAATCACAGAGCGCGGTATTTGTGAAGCAGCAGAAACGGCGATCGCAGGGATGTTTCTCGATCTGATTCCATAAGCTAGAGATAGCGCTTAGCGCTATCTCTATTTCTATCTATTGTTTGACCAGTTGTACGGGTTTACCATCAGCTTGCAAAGTCTTACCATCTGCTAACAAGGTGTAGCTCTGAGGTGGTGAGACTTGTTGAGGTTTCTTGCCGTTAATAGTTTCTACTTGAGAAATCATCTTCCCATTCTTAATCAAAATTTTGCCTGTTGTGTTCAGCGATCTGGGTTTGCCGTCCCTAGCGATTATATTTAAAGTCGCTGAAAATGTACCATTAGGATTGATAATCCATTGTCCCGTCATTGATTGGAGTCCACTTTTCTTTAAGTTAGCCAGAAATTCGGAAGTGAAAACTGTTTTATAGGTTCCTACAAGTTTCGCAAGCTTTAGCTCCGATGACTGCTTTTGCTTGATGGTGAGAGTTGCGTCTTCTCTAGCTTGGACTGATTGCAGGGGGATAAATGGATTAAAATCGGCGATCGCTGAGATCGTCATTGTTAATGAAGCGATCGCCCCCCATAGAGCGAAACCTATTGGCGAAGAAGATGGCTGTTTATATTTGTTGCTGATCATCATAAACCTCGTATAAGTAGCTAGGCACAAGTAAACTTAAAACCTAGAAGCTTGTGCCGCCCGCGTAGCGGGCGGCACAAGCTCTGGTTTTGGGTTTTAACTATGCTGAGCTACTTAATTTACCATACAGAAAAAAGGGGAAAGTATTTTTATTGTCTGACTAGCTTTACAGGTTGATCATCTGCTTGTAAAGTCTTGCCGTCTGATAGTAGTGTATAGGATTGAGTTGGAGGAACTTCATCCAACTTTTTGCCATTCCTTGTTTCCACTTGAGACACTACCTTTCCGTTGATAATCCTAATTGTTCCTGTTGTTCTAATTACTTCTACTTCACCGTTGATGCTAACAGCCTTTAATTCTACCGTGAAGTAACCATTAGGATTAATTATCCATTGTCCTGAAACTGATGCAACTCCTTCTTCTTTTGCCTCCAGAAGTACTTTAGGGTCTATAACGATTCTATAAGTACCCGCAATTTTAACAACTCTTGGTTGAGCTTGTTTTTGCTTGACAGAGATAGATAGATTCTCAGAAGCATGAACTGACAGAGAAGGCAAGAATGGAGTAAAAATAGATGTTACGCAGGTAATTGAAGCGATCGCTCCAAATAATAGAAAACCTAATTTCACAGACATTTTGGATGAAACTGTATTTGTGATCATCATACACTTGTCATAAATTTCTTCATAAAAGGAATCAGAAACGCAACATTTTGTCTCGATTTTAGACAATTTGAAAGTCTTCAATCTCGATGACATCACCGATCGCCGCAAGTGACATCACATCATCCCGAACTGTAGCAGTAACGCTAACCTTTAAGCCCTCTTGCAGAATTGATTCGGGCGCAGGTTGCCAAATCTCATACTGCTCATCGGTATCGGTGACGATCGCCCAAGTTCCCGTACCAATATCGATATATTCCACAGTGCCGACAATTTGAATATGCATATATTTTTTCACAAAGAATGAAGAATGAGCGCGAAGCACTCATTCTTGAACTTAAATGCTAGCAGTTTCTGACTTAATCGATAAATAGGCACAGCCGAAACATAGTAAAGAATTGATGCTGAGAAAAGCGATCGATGGTAATCCTTCACTAATCCACATCATTTGTGGCACTAATACCGCACTGGTGGCTAAACAAGCGGAAGTACCAATTGCCGAGCCGATCGCAAACCATTTCCATTGCGGATGTCCGAGTAAAAACAGCAACAAACCAAGGGGTAACAGTACACTTGCAGTAATGGGATTGAGGGCATTGGTATTAGAGAAAGCATTACCTAATTCAGCCAAAGAACTTCCCGCAATCCGAAATGGCAGTTGAGTCAGGTCAAATACATAGAAGCCTCTCAAAAAGAACAAACCTGCACCACCAAAGAAGACTCCATTAGAAAATGACCAATTCCATCGGAAGGGAAACCAGCGATTGAGGATTATTGCTAATAGATAGGAACCAATCACCATAATTAGTTTAGGAATTAGCGCCACAGCCCCGCCATCAATCCAAAACCTCGGACTCAAGTAGCCATTGTCTCGCGCCCATCGTAGAAAATCGGGAATTAACTGTCCCTGTGAGGCAAGATTGACTGCTGCTGCCGCATTTAAATGCCCCGCACCGTAGTAGTTGAGCGTATCATCGGCAACTTTGCGCGAAGACTGTTTGAGAATTTGGGCAACCTTTTCAGGATCTTTCACTCCCGATGCTTCGATTAGCGCGACTACACCCGCAACGTGAGGTGATGCCATACTCGTACCTTGGAAAGAGCGAAATACGGATTGCTTATTTTTAGGGTCAATCGTATTTTGCAAAATACCGCCCGAACCATCGCCATCTTTACCTCTAGCGATCGCGCCACCGGGAGCCGCCACATCCACACCCGCACCATAATTAGAATAGGGAGCTTTTTCGCCTGTAGAGCCTGTTGCCGCCACCGCAATTACTTTAGGATAACGGGCAGGATAGAAAGCAGCATTACGATTGGAATTTCCTGCGGCTGCCACGATGACGACACCTTTTTTATAGGCATAATCGATCGCCTTTTGCATAAGCTTACTTTCACCACCACCACCGAGACTCATATTGATCACATTTGCGCCATTGTCCGCCGCAAAAATAATCGCCTCGGCAATATCGGAAATCGTGCCACCACCTGATGCTGATAGCACTTTAAGCGGCATAATGCTGGCTTCGTAAGCAATCCCCGCCACGCCATAATTATTATTTGTCGATTGAGCGATCGTACCCGCTACATGGGTTCCATGCCCATTGTCATCACTAGCATCTTCGCGATCGTTCACAAAATCGTAACCCTTAACGAAGTTTGTGTTTTTGAGATCGTCAACTTTGCTTACACCTGTATCAATGACGGCGACAGTAATGCCCTTACCTTTAGTTTTTTGCCAAGCCTTTTCTACATCGATCGCCTTGAGATTCCATTGCTCCTTATACATTGGGTCATTAGGAGCCGTACCACCAATAAAGTCAAGCGAATAGATATAATTTGGCTCAACATATTCTGTTAATTCTTTAAGTTCTTTAAATTGCTTTAGCTGTTCAAGGACTTGAGGATCACCTTTGACAATGTACAGATGATCTCCTCTAGAGAAGGCACTATTAAACTTCGTTTCGATGCCATATTTTGAGGCGATCGCCTTGAGTTCATTATCAACCTGAGCAGGCGATAGCGTATCCCGAAAGTTCAATACCATTGAGTCAAATTCACCTTCGACTGCCAACCCTTGATAGGTCGATAGCGCCCAAAACAAACCCGCAAAAAATAAGCATGAGAGCAGAAATTTTTTCATGATGCTAAGACCTCAACCTCAAGTCCTTTATGGTTCCTCTGTAATACCAAAACAAAAAATGGCTACGCCATTTTCTGTTTTAAAAATCCTTACTGGGCTTGGTTTTTAATTCACAAAAGTGTTGTCACACTTTTGTGAATTGGTATAAAAGAGCAAGGCAGAACTTTGTTCTGCCTTGCTCACTAGGCATTCACTAATACCTGACCCTTCTCAATTTTTGCCCCATAAGTTTGAAGTGGCTTTTTGGCAGGATCTTTAAGCAAAGCACCATTAGCTGCAAATTCAGCATCATGACAGGGACAAACATACTGATTTTTGTCAGATTTCCAATTTACTGTGCAGCCTTTGTGCGTACAGGTAGTATTGACTGCTAATAACTTAGTCTTGTCTTTAGGATCTCGGACTACCGAGATTTTCTTATCACTTGATACGAGTTTTCCATCTTTATCAAGCTGAGCAACTGTACCGATCGCTTTAAACGTACCGCTAGGGTTAGCCGCTACACTTTCGGGTGCAGTTGCTGGTGATGATGCAGTAGGATTATTAGCTGCATCACTACAGCCAATCAGCGATGAAGGCAGCAGGCTAGCTAACCAACCTAAGCCAAACCAAGAAAGTAACTTACGGCGATTTAGATTCATATTTTTTCTATATACAGAGAATCCCATTTAATTCTATAGCAAGCACCAAGAAAGAAGATGTGACGCAGATCTCCATCACTCGTATTAAAACATCAGCATTCATGCTGTATACAAATGATCGCACTGATCGCTATACATGGTTAATGTTTACTGAAGTTTACATATATCCATGCAGACGATTTCCCCAAGTGCTGATCACCTTCAAAAAATCGTGATGAGTGGCAACCAAGAGACGGAGTTTATAACTTGTCTCAAATTTGTGATTGATCCTCAAACCATCGGTTTACTTGAGAGCGAATTTACGCAAGAGATTTTGACGATTAAGGCAACGCATATTATGCCTGTACCCAATAAACCATCATGCATCTTGGGAATCTTAAGCCGTCGCCGCCGCGTTTACTGGGCGATCGATTTAGCGATGCTATTGGGTTTACAACCAATAGATCAAAAGATTGGACTTTACGAAGTAATTCTCATATCGGTACAAGAACTATCTCTGGCATTGGTTGTGCCGAACATTTTGGGCGTTGCTCATATTCCTAGCGATCGCCTTGAGCAGAATCTTACATCTGTCCCCACAGCACTAAAACCTTATACTAAAAGCCTCATTAATGAGAAGGAAGAGTTAGCTTATCTATTGAAAGCTGAAAATATTTTGCAGTCAACAATTCTCCATTCATGACCTCTGAAAACCCAAACCCAAGAAGCGAGTTGCGGCGCAAAGCGCCGCAACTCGCTTCTTGGATTTAAGACGATAAGTAGCTAGGCATAAGTAAACTTAAAACCTAGAAGCTTATGCCGCCCGCGTAGCGGGCGGCATAAGCTTCTAGGTTTTAACAGCTATAAAACAGCTTTTGATGCTGTGGTGGTAGCTTGAGACACATAATTAGATCCAAACCTGAGTCTCAATTAGAGAAGATCTAAACTATGCTGATCTCCTCATGCCTGAGTTACTTAACTCAAATAGACTTCTATTTGACTTGCATCAAATTGCTCAGATTGCCCAAAACTTTTCTGGATGTCTAGAGCCAGAAGCGATCGCCCATCAGTTAACAGAGGGGTTAATCCAGAAATTTGGCATCGCTTTGGCACGGGTTTGGTTGCTAGAGCCAAACCAACAATTTCTGAAACTAGTGTCTTCATCGGGGATGTACACTCATACTAATGGAGGATTTAGCAGAGTTCCTTTAGGAGCCTATAAAGTAGGTAAAATTGCTCAAAATCGGATTTCATTTTTAAGTAATAATCTTGCCGAAGAGACTTGGGTTGGTAATCGAGAATGGGCGATCGCCAATCATATTCGTGGATTTGTTGGTTATCCTCTGATGATTAGAGGTAGGGTTTTAGGAGTTCTTGCCAACTTTAGTCGAGAACCTTTAGCTCCTGAGTTTCTAGAGATTCTCCAAACCCTCTGTACAATGGCGAGTATTGCCTTAGATGCGGCAATGCAATATCAACAAGACAAGCAAGTATGGTCATCTTCATCGCTAGTTCAATCCTTTAGCAGTTTGCCTCTATCAGAGCAATTAGCAACCATCTTGACCTCAACTCGTCTTACCCTAGTTGGAGCCGAGCGATCGCTTTCATTGCCGATTACTTATATATTTCTCCAAACTGCGGAAATTTTAAATCAATTTGGATGTGCTTACTGCTGTCTCAGATATCAGATAGATGTCGTTGATTTAGAGGCAATTGTGCCAGCAAATAATCTAGCAGTTCCATCTCAAACTCAACCTATTGATTCTATATTTGGTGAGTTATTCCCTATCGTTTCTTGTTTAGGAGGAACGCTCAGCAAACAATTTCTCGATACTCAACGCAGCATTCAGCTATTGCTATCAATTCCCTATCCTAGTGCTAAAAGCTCTCAGATTATCCGCATCAAATGTAAATTTCCAGTTTTACAAACGGCATTTACCCATCTTGCATTTTTAGCAGGATTAGCTGTTAGCAATAATTTGGAGCCATTTTCAGAACCTATCGTAAATTCTGACCCGCAAATTCCTCTGCTCACCGATGATATTAGTGCTATTCATGACGCTAAGTATGTAATTTGGATACAGCAAGCAAATCATCCGATACCATCAGGAGTGAAGGCAAAGATCGATCTAGCGATCGCCCCTGAGCAGTTGAACGAAGTTGTAAATGCCGTGATGCGAGGAGAATCTTGGGGAATTGAATCTAATAAAGCCTTGCTACCGTTGCTTTCAGAACGTGAGTTAGAAATTATGCAGTTATTGGCAAAGGGTTTACGCGATCGCGCGATCGCCAAACAACTTGTGATCAGCGAGAGTACAGTCAAATTCCATATCAACAATATTATTGCTAAACTCAAGACGAAAACTCGTTTTGAGGCTTTATATCAAGCGATTTTAAATGGCTGGATCTAAGGACAAGACGAAGTACAGGACAAAATTTACGGATTAGCGATCGCTGGATTTTCTTGGACATTAATCACCAGCACGCGAACTTTAGAACACCGTGTGGCAATGTCTGAATCGACAGGATCGTTTTCGTTTTGTTTTAAGTCAAGTTTTAAGCCTAGAAATCCCAAGGATTGACAGATAAGCTCGCGGATAATCTCGGCATTCTCACTTAATTCTGACGTAAACACAATTGCATCCATGCCCCCTAAACTCATGAGCATCGAACCAAGGCATGACCGCAACCGATGAATGTAAATATCCAAAGCTTGTTTTGCCCTAGAGTTATCTGTATCAATCGCTGATCCTACTGATTGCGGATCATCAGATTTTCCAGAAGTCTTAACTAAACTGGATTCTTGATCATTCTCTCGCTTTGATGGCTCATTGGGTTTATTGTCCTGTCGCATCATCTCATTTAAAACATTAGGATCAACTGAGCCAGAGCTATAATCAATCATCAAACCTTCTAAAGGTGTAAATCCAGTAGCTGTATCGATGATCTGACCATTGTGAATGGCAGCAAGAGAACAACCATTGTCCAAATTGCAAGTAATCAATCGCAAGTCTTTAATATCTCTCTGTAAGACTTCCGCAGATCGTTGAGCGCAATAATAGTGACTACTTTCATTGAGTCCATAATGACGATGATCAACTTCTACAGGAGGACTGGAAATTGTCGAGATATTGGCTAAATTTTCGGAATTAGTAACTGCAAGTTTCTCGACATTATCAGGCTCTTCATCTTCCAAAGTTGTCTTAAGCACAATTTCTTGCCAATCCAAGTCTAACCTTACACAAATTTCAAAAAATGTGAATCGCTCAACTGGTTTTCCTGCAAAAAATCGCCAAATCGGCTGCCGCGTTTTAAGCCCCACTTCCTCAGCAAGGTACTCTTGTGTCCAACCCGTATGGGCAAAACGCTTTTTAGCCTTTTTGATCCCTGATGCTGATGCTTTTAATGATCGCTTAGAAATAACTGCAAACTCCTATTCATAATTTTGGTAATAAGTAACCAGATCCAAGCTGTGGCGCACGCTGCGTCACAGCTTAGATCTAATTGTGGTGAGGTACTTAAATATTGATGATAGCCAAAAGCTAATATCTCTAGTATAGAGATTTATAACAACATCAAACATTTCAATCATCTCAATCAAATTATACCAAGACCAAATTTTAGTGGCGCGGCTCTGCCGCGCCACTAAAATTTGGTCTTGCCCGTCCCTTAACGATTTAAAGTTAATTCTTTTTTATTGCCTAAAATCCCCTGTGGTCGCCATACCATCAGCAAAATTAGAGTTACACCAATCAAAATTAGCTGAATTGCTTCAAATCTGCCACCATCAGCACGAATTTGTTCAGGTAGAAACCGAGGCAGAGCATTGTAGAACTGAAATATTGCCGCGCCAAGAATTACACCTAAATTATTGCCAGCACCGCCAATCGTGATAATTGTCCATGCTTGGAAGGTAATCAGGGGGACAAAATTATCGGGATAGACTGTAGTTAGCTGCCAAGCGTAAAATGAGCCTGCCAGACCACCGATCGCCCCGCCGATCGCAAAAGCCTGTAACTTATACCAAAATACATTTTTACCTAGAGCTTTCACTACTTCTTCATCTTCGCGGATTGCCTTTAACACCCGTCCCCAAGGCGATCGCACTAACCACTCTAAGCGCCAATATACTACTGCCACGACGACTAGTAACAGAGCCGCTAATACAAAGGAATAATATTGACGGGAGATTAGAGTCACTAATGGCAGTGGGAAATCCTGCACACCTCTTGTGCCTTTGGTCAGCCATTCTTCATTATTGACGAACAGGCGCACCATCTCCGATACCCCAATAGTGACGATTCCTAAATAGTCTTCGCGGAGTTTTAGCGCCGTGCTACCGATGATGATGCCCAGTAATCCTGCGATCGCCGCCGCGATCAGAAATGCTAAAAACCAAGGCACACCATTAAGGCTGAGCAGTACTGTGGTATATGCCCCGACCGTCATAAACGCGACATGACCAAAGTTTACCAATCCTGCAAACCCCCATTGCAGATTTAGTCCCAGACTAAACAGAGCAAAGATAGCCGCATTAATAAAGAGTGTTGAGATATATTCGATCATAAATATTTACCCGCATACAAAAGCATGAGTCACAAAGCTCATACTTTTATGGGTTTGCTATAAATTGACTGCGCTAGCGATATAGTAAGTCTAGACTGGTACGTTTTAAAAGACCATTTAAAAGACCATGCGTCTATGCATTAATCCTAACTGCCCAATTCCTGATCATCCTGACAATGACAATTATCTGACTTGTCAGGGATGTGGCTCTGAACTTTTGATTGATGGTTGCTATACGGTTACCAAGTTATTAAGTGATGCTGGCGGATTTGGGATAGTCTACGAAGCATCTGATCCTGAAGGCAAAGCCAAAATCTTGAAAGTCCTCAAGCAAGAGGTGAGTGAAGATCCTAAGGCTGTATCTTTGTTTCAGCAAGAAGCTTTTGTCTTGGGGCAGATTGAACACGCGGGGATACCAAAAATTGAAACCTATGTACATCATTACCTCGAAAATGGGAAAATGTTGCATGGCATTGTCATGCAAAAAATTGAGGGGCTGAACCTCGAACAATGGATTAACCAACGCGAGCAGAAGCCGATCGCCCAAAAAAGAGCAATTGTTTGGCTGAAGCAATTGGTAGATATTTTGTCTGTAGTACATCGCCACAAATATTTGCATCGTGATATCAAACCCGCAAATGTTATGTTGTCACCATCGGGGCAACTGGTTTTAATTGACTTTGGGACAGCCCGCGAAGCCACCCATACTTATCTTGCCAAGATTGGTAGTGTCGAAGGTGTAACGAGCATCTGCTCAGTGGGCTATACGGCTCCTGAACAGGAAAAGGGATTTGCTGTGCCGCAGTCCGATTTTTATGCCCTCGGCTGCACGATGATTCATTTGGTGACGGGCAAATATCCCCTCGATACTTACAGTCCCGATCGCGATATGTTTGAGTGGCGATCGCACGCCCCTGAAATTTCAGAAGAGTTTGCCGATTTAATCGATGCCTTAATTGCTCGAAAACCAAGCGATCGCCCGATTAATTGCGAGTCAATTTTAAAAATCCTTAAGGAAATTGAACAAATTGATCAACTTCCAAAAAGTGGCAAAAATAGCGCTAAACGTAAATCAATTAAGCAGGCAATTAAAGACTCAACTCGCAAACCAACTTCACCAATTTTATTAACCATCTCCGTAGTGATTGCCGCCTTTGTGGGACTGAGCATTGGTACAGTAATTAAGGTTTCGGCGATCGGCAATTTTGAAGAAATTAGCATTCAATTGCCCGTATTTCAACAAAAGCGTCTCACACCATTTCGATTTTTGTCAGGACATACAGATACAATTCAGAGCGTAGCCCTCAGTCCTGATGGCAAGACGATCGCTAGTGCTAGTGATGACGGAACTGTGAAGCTTTGGGAACTCGCAGGGGATAATCCTAATCCCATTAAAGAAATCAAAGATCTTGGCGGCTGGGTACGCTCAGTAGTTTTTGTATCTGATCGCCAGATTGCCACCGCAGGGCAAGACAAAAATATCAAGATTATTGATATCGCCTCAGGAAAAATCCTCAAAACACTGACTGGTCATACCAATCTCGTTAATAATTTGGCGATCGCCCCTGAACATGATCTACTAGTCAGTGGCAGCTATGACAATACCGTAAATATTTGGCGCATCTCGACAGGTAAGTTAGAGCGATCGCTCAAGGGACATAAAGACAAAGTGTGGGGAGTCGCAATTTCACCCGACGGTAAGCAGGTTATCAGTGCTAGCCGCGACAAAACAGTACAAATTTGGGACGTAAAGACAGGCGAAAGTGTAAAAACCTTGCAACATCCATCAGGAGTAACCTGTGTACTCGTAACTCCCGATGGTAAGCGCGTGATTAGCGGTAGTAGTGATAAGGCAATTCGAGTCTGGGGTCTGGAATCGGGTAAGCAACTATTTGAATTGGGTGAATATCATGATGCCATCAGTGCGATCGCTATTACTAGCGATGGCAAATATCTCTTTAGTGGTGGTAAAGATAACTCAAACTCCATTCGCCTATGGAACCTCCAAACTAAATCTTCTATCTGGACTCTCATTGGTCATACCGATTTGGTAACTTCTTTAATAATTACTCCAGATAATCTCAAACTGATTAGTAGTAGCCAAGATAAAAGTATTGATATTTGGGAAATTCCTAAACTTTAATTAGACCTCAATGATGGGTTACGCGATCGCTAACCCATCCTACGTTTAATTCCAACAACTTACTTAGTGTTACTTAGGGATAATTTTATGGAGAGTTCTACGCAGCAAGTCGATCCCATCACCTTAGTTATTTCCGAAGTTGTCGAGCCAAATCTTATCGAAGATTATGAAACTTGGACAAAAGAAATTAATCATGCAGCCCAACAATTTGATGGATTTATGGGTGTTGAAGTAATTCGTCCTCGCGATCATCAACATCCTGAATATGTAGTCATCGTTAAATTTGATAATTACGAACATTGCAAAACTTGGCTGACTTCATCTGTTTATCAACAAGGGATGCAGAAGGCTAAAAAATTTATCTCTCAGCGATCGCAGCAATATCAACCTAATGGATTAGAACTATGGTTTACGCTACCAAAAAGTAAATCCTCAAACTCATCGCAGCCCGCATATTACAAACAGGTAATTATTGGCGTGATTACTGTATATCCTCTTATTCTGCTTGCCAAATTATTACTTAGTCCATTCCTTCAAGGACTTCCTGAATTATTGGCTCTACTTATTTCGGTTACCTTTGTATCAGCATTACTCACCTATCCAGTTATGCCATACCTGACCAAAGTTTTAAGTTTCTGGCTCTATCCTGCAACATCTCAGCGCAAGAGATACCCAAAACCGTAAGAAGGGAGTGGCGGCGTGAAGCACCGCCACTCCTGACATAAATGGTTACCGCTATAGTTATAATTGCGCTGTAAGCAATGCTAAGTATCTGAGCATAATTAAAAACCAGAACCAAAACCTGTGGCGCACGCTGCGCGTGCGCCACAGGTTTTGGGATTGTATATTTAATTGCGCCCAAATACTTAACCAGATACTTAAAAAGACAATCTTGAGGAGATATGAATGGTAAACATTGGTTATCATACCGCCAGAATTCAAGGGAAGTTTATTCGATCTGTTTATAAATCCAGTATTTCCAGTCTAGTCAGTTTGCCGATTAAACAAGATCGTCAAGTCCCCATCAAAGTTTATGCCCTATCCTGTGAGCGTGATTTGCCCGAACAAGTCGCCAGTTTACGGTCTTTCCTGCGCTATGTCGGCATTCCCACAGCCTTCACCATCATGTCTGATGGAAGTTATACCCAAGAGAGTATTCAGCTATTGCAACGGATTCATCCCTGCGTTGATGTCCAACCTTTAACAAAATTTCAAAGAGATGACTTGCCTCCATCTGTCTATGAATATGCATCACAGCAAGCAATGGGAAAAAAACTTGCCGCCCTCATGTCAATTCCTATTGATGGTGCAACACTTTATACAGATTCAGATATTTTATTTTTTCAAGGAGCTTCTAATTTAGCTGATTTAGCGACTGCTAAAGATGGACATACTTACTATTTACCAGATTGCAAAAACTCTCTAGATTCGCGGCTAATTTATGAAGATATTGAGCAGCAGGAGCCAATCAATGCAGGTTTCATTCTCTTTAAGAAAGCTTTAGATTGGGATGAGACTGTGCAAAGATTGACAAAATTACAAGAGCCTCCCAACTACTTTTCTGAGCAAACCATTGTCAATTTAACAATTAAACGTAATCATGGTATTGCCTTCCCAAAGGATAAATACATTATGAGTGTTGAAGATCAATTTATTTATCCAGATAGATTTGTCAATAACCAAATTGCAATGCGGCATTATGTAAGTGATGTAAGACATAAGTTTTGGCTGTCCGCTTTATTCAAATTATGACCGTACAATTCATCTAAGTTTTTATGCCCCAAATATCTAGCTTTGATATCTTTGACACTCTTCTGACAAGGTTGGCAATTGAACCTACAGAAATCTTTAAAATTTGTGGCGATCGCGCTTTGCAAAGGGGATGGATCAATCTCTCCGCCGAAACCTTTCAAAAGCTAAGAATTGCTGCTGAAAAGCGATCGCGCTTATTTTATGCAGGGGGGGAAGCTAATCTTGATGAAATCTATCGCGAAGTTGAGAATACTTTAGAAATTGGGATAGAAGTAGTTAATAAACTTAAGGAGTTAGAGCTAGAAGTTGAGAGAGAATATCTCGTGCCAATACCTGAAGCGTTTGGCTTAATTGCTGAGGCAAGGCGATCGCATCCCAATGTTGTCTTTATTTCCGATATGTATTTACCCGCCGATTTTATCCAGAAATTGCTTGTAAAATATGGCTTTTGGCAAGAAGGCGATCGCTTGTATGTGTCTTCTCAATGGCGCAAATCTAAGGGAAAGGGGGATTTGTTTTTACAAGTTCTAGAGGATCTGAACTTAAAGCCTCAAGAGCTTACTCATATTGGCAATAATTTACAGGTTGATGTAGATAAACCACAATCCTTGGGAATTAATACAATCTATTTTGAAGCAGCAAATCCGAATCGCTATGAATTAATTTTACAAAAGTATGCCAACTCTACTAATGGAATTACTTCTACGCTTGCTAGTATTTCTCGCTATACCCGCCTAACTCAAGCTGCAAAAACTCCTAAAGAGACGAGCATTCGAGATGTAGCAGTTTCTGTGGCTGCACCGATTTTAACGGCTTATGTAGTCTGGATCTTACAACAGGCTAAGGCTCAAAAATTGGAACGAATTTATTTTCTGGCAAGGGATGGTGAGATTTTATTGCAAATTGCGAAAGAGCTTGCTCCCAAGATTTATCCAGAAGTGGAACTGCGTTATTTGTATGTCAGTCGCCAAGCTTTGAGAATGCCGGGGCTAACAGAGATTAATCAAGCATTTTGGGAATGGATGTTTGATAATACGGAGATTTTTACAATCGATAGTCTGTTACAGCGAATGTGCCTTGATCATCAATTGGCTCAACCAATTTTGGAAGCTTTAGGATATCCCAGCGATCGCTGGCAACAAAATTTAGCTGCACAAGAGCGGATTGGATTACGCAATAAACTGGAACAGCATCAACCTCTACAAAAATTAGTTCTCCAAATCGCTGAGCAGAAACGTGAAGTTCTCCAAGCTTATTTGCAACAGGAAAAGATGCTAGATGGTAAAGCTTTTGGATTAGTCGATGTGGGCTGGCGGGGCAGTTTGCAGATTTCCCTAGAGAATGCCTTTGCGATATTTGGAACTAGAAATCCTGTAGGTTTCTATTTTGCGTTAGATAAACCAACGGGAGGATTGAAGCTTAAGGGAGAAGTATTTGCTTTTTTGTTTAATCTCAATCAGGCGATTGGGCTGCGGAATGATATTGATTATCGCTATGTATCAGCAATGGAAGTTTTTTGTGCGGGTTGTGAAGGAACGACTTTAGATTATGCTTTGCAAGCCGATGGTTCTGTGGTTCCAGTCCTCAAACATACGCATAATCAACCTGCTCAGGATTGGGGGCTGAAATTTTTTCAACAATCAGTGATTGCTTTTGTCCGTCATTTCCTAGAGCGATCGCCCGATGATTTGATGCTGACGACTTCTCCAAAAATATTACGGGAAGCTTTAGATGAGCTATTTCTCACTTTTAATAACTCGCCCACATTCCCAGAATCCACTGCATTTACTGATTGTCCATTTTTTGATGATCCCAATGAGCTTTATCATTTTTATTGGGCAATGCCTTTGCAATTAACCGATGTTGTGAAATATGCGATCGCTAGGCGGGAGTCGTTAACCGTACATCGCAATGCTTGGTATCAGGCAAGTTTGCAAGTTAGTTCGCCCCTTGTGAAAAAAATTGTACCTGTGGCGATCGCCCAACGTAAATTTCTCAAGCGTCTCAAGAAATTAGTATTAAATAAAAACTAAAAGTTGTGACGCACGCGCAGCGTGCGTCACAACTTTTAGTTTTTGAAAGCGCGAAGCGCTGTAACTTGCGTACAGCATTGTAAAATTTGATTATGAGTGTACTGAGTCAAACCAAAACCATCGAGCCAGCCCTTGCTGCGGTCAAGCAACGCCTAGAAGAAGGTGGCGCTTTGCTTCCAGATTCGTCTGACAACTTGCTAGAGGTTGTTGGCATTCTCAAAAGTTATGGCGTGGTGCTAGGCGAATACTATAGGAACCTCACCTATATTTCGGAGCATCAGTTTCTAGTATTTTTCCCATTTTTTAAATTTTTTAATGGTGATTTTGCTCTAGGTAAGCTCGGTCGCCATCTGTGGCACGATCGCATTAACTTTGAGTTTGCCGAATATTGCATGAAGGCAATGTTTTGGCATGGTGGCGGTGGACTAGATCAGTACTTAGATTCGGCAGAATTTAGTCAAAGTGCTAAAAGGGCGATCGCTGCTCAAGTTAAGCGTAATCCTCTGCTAGCCGCAGTCAATGGACTATTCCCAGATTTTCTCCTAGAGCAAGTGCGTCTGATGACCTACTACAGCGCTCTTGGCTATTTCTGGTCATTTATGTCACCAATGTTTTTAGAACTGAGCGATCGCTATGATCGTGGTGAAATCAAGAGCATTCCCGATGTGGTTCAACACATTCAAGATGGGCTAGTGGCGGCGGCGGCAGTACCTTACATTTACAAGGTCACGATCAATGGTGAAGACTATGAGATCGTACCTGCATCGGCAAATTTAACATTTTTGATGGATACGGCTGTCCCCTACGTTGAAGCTGTATTTTTCCGTTCCTTTCCATTTCGTGGCACGACTTCCTATAACGCACAGGCTCAGCAAATTTCTTCGGACATTTCCCAATTTAATTATGGTGTGCTATATGCCGATCCTTTGCCCGTCGGTGGCGCTGGAATTCCGCCCACATTACTGATGCAAGATATGCGTCATTTTTTGCCTAAATATTTGCTTGATGTTTACAAAGCAAGCGATCGCGGCGAAGAGGATTTATTGGTCAAGATTTGTCTTTCTTTTCAAAAGTCGATGTTTTGCGTAACCACAGCCGCTTTACGTGGTTTAGCACCCCATCCCTTGGAAACAAAAGACGCTCAAGAAAAGAAAGCTAATGACAAATTCTTGGCTCCTTGGCTAGCAAGGCTATCGCGATCGCGTTTATATACATTGCAGTAAGCTAAAAAGAGAGTGGCGGCGCGAAGCGCCGCCACTCTCTTTTTGGGTATAACCATAAATATTCATGTAAATGTTCAGTAAAATGTCTGATGACATAAATTAATGAGGTGAATTAGGATTATAAAAATTTTCAGGATCTGATTGAGGTATCGCGTTGTTACCATTACGATCGCCGATCAATTCTTTGCCCTCAAAATCAGTGATGAAATTGATGAGCACACCCAACAATGCCCCGTCAAGCATCAATCTTGTCGCCACCCTGCAAGCCGCACAAGATATTTCGCGAGAGCTAAATGTTGACAAGCTTGTTAATCTCAGCCTTTCCGCATTACTAAACCTATCGGGCGCACAGTCGGGTGCGGTAGTTTTGGCAGATGGTTCAGAATTTGTGATCGCTGCCATGATCACTAGGCGATCGCCTAACTTAGAAATAGCACCGAGATTACCTCTTGCTGATAATGTCGCTAATTTGCCAATATTGCTAGTGCGTCATGCCTTAGATAAACAGGCAGAAGCAATTTGGGATCTCCACAATCCTGATCCACATTTTGTTGATGATCCCTATTGGCTGCATGATTCTCCCCAAGCAGCCATCTGCATACCTCTATGCGAGAGAGGTGAATTTTTGGGAGCAGTTTATTTAGAAAATGAAGATAGCGATACCTTACTGCAAACTGAATGCTTACAAGTCGCGCGATCGCTATGTCAACAAGTAGCAATTTCGTTGGTGCGATCGCGAGAATTGGCAGAGGTCAATCAGCGCAAAGAAGTCGAAGAGGCTTTGCAACGGTGTAATTCACTTTTGAAATCGCAGCGCGAAGCTTCCATTGATGGGGTTTTGGCAGTAGATGAGCAAGGACGGATTGTCAGCTACAACAACCGATTTTGTACTTTGTGGCAAATTCCTGAATCTGTACTGCAATCTGTGGAATATGGAGGATTGCTGAGTTTGTTGCAACATCACCTGCAACTACCCGATGGACTCATTGAGGCGATCGAAAATGCCTATGATTCTCCTGAAATGTATACTCAACATGAAATTGAGCTTAATGACCATCGCGTAATTGATTGCCACTCAGGACAGGTACATTCTCCTGAAGGTAAGTTTTATGGCATGGTGTGGTATTTTCGCGATGTCACCGAGCGTGTTCTTGTACAGAAAGAACTACAAATCGAAAAAGAACGTTCCGAAAGTTTGTTACTGAATATGTTGCCTGCGACGATCGCCAAGAAGCTGAAGCATAGCCGTGCTTCTATGGCAGATGGCTTTGAAGAAGTATCGGTGTTATTTGCGGATATTGTGGGCTTTACGGAACTATCTAGTCGGATGTCACCAACACAAGTCGTCGGTCTGCTCAATCGCATTTTTTCGATATTTGATAATTTGTGCGATCGCCACAAACTCGAAAAAATCAAAACCATTGGTGATGCCTATATGGTCGTCAGTGGCTTGCCCCACCCAAGAGTCGATCATGCTGAGGCGATCGCGAAAATGGCACTCGATATGCAAGAAGCTGTCTCTGAAGTTAAGGCGATCGAGGGGACACAAATTGCCATGCGAATTGGCATTAATTCAGGTCCCGTTGTGGCAGGTGTGATTGGCACAAAGAAATTTATTTACGATCTTTGGGGTGATACGGTCAATGTTGCTAGTCGCATGGAATCCTTAGGCATAGCCGAAGCCATTCAAGTTACGGAAGCGACTTATATGCGTATCCACGATAAATTTCATCTTGAGCAACGGGGCATGATTTCTGTTAAAGGAAAAGGCGAAATGATGACCTATTGGCTAAGTGGCAAAAAAGATCAAAGCTAAGTCGCGAAGCGACTTAGCTTTGATTTAGGGATGCACTAGCCATGCTCGCTGAATTGGCTGCACGATCGCCTGTACTAATGGCGAAAGTGTGGCTATATCTTGTAAACCTTGCTCAGTTTGCACATAAATCCCTTGTTTATAAATGCTATAGCCCTTAGTCCGTGATACGCGAATCCCACAATAATATTGAGGATCTAGTCCTTGGGCAATTAATTTTTGATGCCAACTATCGAGGCTTTGCTGTTGCTGGATCTCCTCTAGGTGAGAAATCTCCGTAACATGAAATAAATCGCGATCCAAAAAGCGACGACATAAATCTGCAAGAGTCCGATCGCCACTATCGCGCCATTGATGAATGTGATAGTTAAACATGGTGTCATCGGAGGCAAAATATTCTTCACAGGTAAGAGATTGTGGGTCTTGGGTCAGCCAAGCCATCATCGGGCGATCGCTAAATATTTGGTTAGATTCGCCATCAGAAACTAAAACCTTCGCCCTCCGAAAAATTTTTTCCAATAAAAATCTTGCTGCTAAGTTTTTGGGATGGTTATAGATCTGTAAATACATAAAATAGCGCACTGTTAAATAATGCTCGATCGCCACAATCCCTTTGTGATCAATTACCAAATTTTGAGAAATTGGATCAAAGCGCATTGCCAATAAAATGCGATCTAGATCTAAATGACCATATTTTGCACCCGTAAAATAACTATCTCTTTCTAAATAATCAAGGCGATCGCAATCAATTTGACTGGAAATTAATTGATAGATCAATGGCACTGCATATTTTTTAGTAAATACCCTTTCTAAATCAGTAATTAGATCAGGAGAAAAGCTGTTTAAAATCTCAGCAATTTGGCTGAGCTTTAGCAATCGTAAAGTCCATATTTCATGATTACTGCCAAATACTTCTTCCGATGCATGGCTATAAGCACCATGACCAAGATCATGTAGTAGAGCAGCTACTAATACTACTGTCCGATGGCTTTTTAGAGAAGGATATTTCGTGGCGATCGCATCAAAAGCACGTCTCGTCAATGCCATCACCCCTAGCGAATGGGTGAATCGTGACCCCTCAGCCCCATGAAATGTAAAGTAAGCAATATCTAGTTGGCGAATTCGTCTCAAGCGTTGAAACTCAGGTGTATCAATTAGTTGAATTAATAACGCCTCAGTGCGATCGCTACTATCAAGAGTAATCGCCCCATGAATGGGATCGTTATAAGTTCGAGACTTGCCAAAAATCATGGGATAAGATGGGTGTGATACAAATCACATTGCGTCGATTACAAATATCATAAGTTAATAAGCAAATATAATGATTGTTATGTCTGCTTTTTGACGAGATTTCCAAATACTAGAAATTACGCAAAAGTAAGAGTAAATCTTTTGATAGTAGCTATAATTTAAAAATTGCACTACTGACAAATTCCATAAAAATGCTAGATCTGCTCAATGGGCTGAGCAGTTAGTAGTTTCTTAGATTCATCACAGTATTCTAAGAAATTTAGTACAGAAATAGATAGTTGCTGCTTACAGCTTCTTGATACAAGCTAGGTAGTATGAAAAGCACAATGAATTACGGTAGTTTTGTTTCGATAGCACAGTTAACTGATACACATTTATTTGAAGATATCGAACAGTCTTTAGTGGGTATTCAAACGGAGTCTTCCTTTCAAGAAGTTCTAGTTAATATCAAAAAAACCTTACCACAAATCGATTTATTACTCTTAACAGGGGACTTAACTCAAGATGGTAGTGCTGCATCTTACACACGCTTGCGGCGATCGCTAGATAAATTTGGGATTCATGCTTATTGCTTAGCGGGAAACCATGATGATTTGTCCTTAATGCAAACCCATTTACCTAGCGAATATGTACATCTAAGCCGATCGCTAAATGTGGGTAAATGGCGAATCTTGTTACTTAGCTCGGTTGTGGTTGGGGCTGTGCATGGCTACTTAGCTGCATCCGAATTAGCATGGCTAGAAGACACACTAAAAGCTTATCCTGAGCGCCCGACTTTAATTGCTTTTCATCACCCTGCCGCGCCTCTTGGCTCTAAATGGATAGACGATATTTGTTTAGAAAATCAAGATCAGTTTTGGGAGATCTGCGATCGCTACCCTCAAGTAGAAGTGGTCTTGAATGGACACGCCCATCAAGATTTTGACAAAATTTATGAAACTCCCCATAATTCTGTGCGTTGTCTAGTCACACCCTCGACCTGCATTCAGTTTGAGCCGCAAAATCACAAGTTCCAAATCGATAGTCAACCGCCCGGATTTCGGCATATCCGACTGTATCCGAATGGAGTTATGGAAACGGAAGTGCATCGTCTCAAAGTCGGCAGCTTCCATCCTGATCTGGCGGCGATCGGTTATTAAACCTGTTAGGATAAAAAATCGCCTAGCGACTTTTTATCTCTTAGAACCAATGCAACCGCAGATCATTGTTATCAAAATTGGCACGTCTAGTCTCAGTGATCCTGAATCAGGGGATTTGCAGCTAGCGACGATCGCCAAATTAGTAGAAGCGATCGTGCATCTGCGGCGCGAGGGGCATAGTGTTGTTTTAGTGTCTTCAGGGGCAGTGGGGATTGGCTGCGGTAGGTTAGGCTTAAAACAACGTCCTCGCAAAATTTCTAAGAAGCAAGCCGTAGCGGCGGTAGGTCAGGGACGCTTAATCAGAATTTACGATGACTTTTTTGGCTCATTGCAACAACCTGTCGCCCAAGTTTTATTAACACGAGGCAATCTGATCCAGCGTCAGCACTATATGAATGTCCATGCAACTTTTCATGAGTTGTTAGAACTAGGTGTTGTGCCAATTGTGAATGAAAACGACACCGTTGCTGTCGAAGAATTGAAATTTGGTGATAATGATACGCTTTCGGCTCTAGTGGCTAGTTTGATCGAGGCAGATTGGTTGTTTTTATTAACCGATGTCGATCGCCTCTATTCCGATGATCCACGCCAAAATCCTGATGCTAAACCAATTGAGTTTGTAGAATATTCGCAACTGCAAGAACTCAGACAGGCGATCGGTGAGAAGCAATCACTAGGTTCTCACGGTGGTGGTACGCAATGGGGAACTGGCGGTATGACCACTAAACTTGATGCTGCGAGAATTGCTTCCGCCGCAGGAGTTCGCACCGTAATTACCAGAGGAGCATTCCCCGATCGCATTGCCGCCATTCTCAATGGTGAGAACTTCGGCACACAATTCGCCGCCCAACCGAAAACCGTCAATGCTCGTAAACGCTGGATTGCTTATGGCATGGTTCCATTAGGTAAGCTGTTTTTAGATGATGGAGCCGTGACTGCGGTGATTCGTAAGGGGCGATCGCTTTTACCTGCGGGAATTACGCAAGTGGAAGGGAAATTTGAGGCAAATGAATCGGTAAGTCTATGCGATCGCGATGGCAAAGAAATCGCTAGAGGTATTACCAACTACAGTAGTAACGATATTGTGCGGATTCTCGGCTCACAGTCAGAAGACATTCCCAAGTTACTCGGCTTCGATGGCGAAGAAACTGTAATTCATCGAGATAATTTAGTAAGTCTGTAAAGTTTTAAGGATAGGCGGCGCTTCGCGCCGTCTATCATTGCCTATTTGGCTCACAAGATATAAGTAATACTTCTCATCGGACATAAAGCTATTCGTAAATTTAGATACGCCTGATATTTGCAGTAAAGGATTTTTGGCAATCAATTCATTATTTAATTCTCGGTTCAGAATTAGCAGAATTTTATTGTTTTCTTGATTAAATAAACTACCAGTTTGAGTCAAAACTTCTTGATTATCGACATCTTTTCTTTGCTTAGTAAATAAGACAAAACTACCCATAGATTTTATTTCTGGGTAATATACTTTTTTGTTGAGATATCCACATATTGGTGATATCGCATAGTCGGTACTACCCACAGTCAATAACCGATCTAGTTGCTGTTGTTGGATGAATCTGGCTGTTTCTCGACTTGCCGAAAAAGGAATTAATAAATCTCTACCAAATGCCACAACTCCCGATAGAAGCTGTGCATATAGCAGCAACATAAAAAATGTTTTTTGATGAGCTTCTGCAAAAAGAATTAGTTTTTTGATTGCTTGTTGAAATTGAACAAATAATTTATTGGCAGACAAGTCCTCTGGGAAATTTTTCTTTGGATAATAACTAGCAATCCACAAGCTAGCAATCAATAAAATATATAGATGTCCAAAATGTCTTGGTCCTCCTAGAAACTTGATATAGGTAAATGTCAAAATTTCAAGTGTGCCAAATAAATAGAGAAATAAAGCAACAGGTTTACGGCTTAGAAATAAAGCTGTAAAAATGAAAAAGCCTACAGATACTAATGCAAAGATTGACATCTCGATCGCATTCTTATCATTAGGCACAATAATCACCACATAGCCACTCCAAATCCTTGTTAATGAAGTGATTAGGCGAATAAAGTCAAACTGTAGAACCCATCCCGAAGTGCCGCCAGCAAGAACACTATCCTGAGGTGGAATCAATAGTAATAAAGAGAAAAATATACCAAGTATAAAAATGCTTAAGCTCAAGACAATATCAAGCTTACTAACTGTAGTGGGTGCAATGATATATTCAAAAATTAAAGTTGCACCTAATGCGATCGCAATTAGTAAACAATAGGCATTGGCATTGGCTAATAAAAATAAAATTATGGATAGTGCAATATAACTAGTCTTTCGTTTAGGAAATAATGCACAAAATCCAAAAATCAATAAAACCCCGATCGCATAATTTCTACTAACTAATAAGTACTCATAGAAAGGTAAGTAGCCAAAACAAAATAAGCTCTTTTGCAGTTTAGTAAAAGATGAAAATCTGAAAAATATATATGCAGATGCGACACCTAGAAATAAATGAAAAAACTGCATAATTACTGGATCATGGGTAATCTGATTCAATAAATAGAGGCAGATATACCAAAGTGCAGGATGTCCTTCATATTTCATATTTTGAAATAATTCAGGAATAGAAAGGCTATCTCTCGTCATTAACCAAACATTAATTTCATCACGCCACATCGCATGGTTGATGATTCCAATTAATCCTAAGATTAGAAAAATGAAAATTAATGTATTTGTAAAGTAATTTTCATTATCTCCAATTTTCTTAATTGTTTGTTGAATAGATAGAATTTTCATTTATTACTTTGAATTAGCTGATTGCAATTAAATATTAAGCTGTGGGTGTTGCTAACGCGATCACTCTAATTTTTGCTATTGTCGATTTGAACAATCTCATCACTATCTTCTAAAACAATATCTTCAATATCTTTTACAGAAATATTCAAGTCCTCTAAATCATCTTTAATCTTCTCATAACGAGAAAGTTTAAACAAAAATTTAATCATTCCTTCCATTTCTTTTTCTTTGTTATTCTCTACTTCAAAGTGTTTTGTAACGAATTGAGTTATAAATTTAAAGATTTTCAGGATAACTTCCTTTTCACCTTTTTCATATAGGTTAACAATGTACTTATTTATATTTATTTTATTGTCAAATTTTGACTGTAAATATTTTGTAAAAGCAACCTTAAATAAAGCTAGTAAATGGTATAAAGGTGTTTTAAAAGTATCCTCGTAAGAGAGATTTGTAGTATCATCAATTACATCAAATATATAAAATGCACACAGCATATCCTCAAATGAGGTTCTATCATTAAATATTCTTTCATAAAGCCCATCTTCATGTTCCTTATGTGAGATAAAAACTAGATCTTTTTTAGTTTCTTGATATTGTCTGTAGTTACTTAAGACACTTACGGGATCTTGTAAATGATAAGCTAAATATACATTAGCAAATAGAAAGCTTGGAATTTCATTTATACCTTCTGGAAGTTCGCGAAACTCGTCACGCCTTTTTTCGTACCAAAATTTAGTTTGAAATGAATCATTTTGCAATCTAATTTGAATATCGTCATTAGCACAAAAATCGCGATCATATATAGGATTCTGTGAATTCGTGTATCTGGTTACATTCAAATCAAAATCATTTCCCCCTGATTTCAAAAGACGTAAAGTAAGCAAAGATTCACTATCCATTTGAATGCGCTTTGTCGGAGACGCATTTTTATAAGCTCGGTAAATAGAATAAACAGTTTGTGCGCCGTTTATAATTTGTAACCCAGTAAGCTGTAACTTCTCAGCCTTTTTACCGATTTTAGGCAACAGATAGGTAATAGCAGTAATACCGTTATTGTAATACCAAAAATAAGCAGGATTCTCAATCGCAGTTTTTTCTATTTCCTCATTAAATTCTGATTGGAGGAGAGGATTTCTAACATTTTTATAGAAAAGCGCAAAACCATATTTTTCAAATAAATCATAGATGCTCTTAGGGCGAAGTAAAAACATATAAGCTTCAAATGGCTTTTCTATTTTAATACTGCCATTTCCTTGAACAATCTCAATATTAATGAGACTTTCTTCTGGGTTTTGGTAGGTTTCAAGAGGATTTAAAGGCTCAATTTTTTTGTATTTTCTATCGATATAATCAAATTTAATTCGATTAATATCAATAACTTCAAACTTGATTTTCTCATCATTATTTATAAAAGACTTAATATTCTCATCCGCACCTCCCCTATATTGAGAAAGTGTCAAAAAGATGAATTTAACTTCACCATTCTCTTTAAGATGTTTGTCTAACTCTTCTAGTTTTAATTTCAACTTGTCATTAAAATCGTCCTTTTCACCCCGCAAAATTGTTGTAAAATCACTCAAAGCCTTAAGTATTTCATCCTTGTCAGCTTCTTTTTCTGCGTTAACCGCATTGTTCCATTTTGATTGAACAATATAGAAAATATTATCACCATAATTATTTTTCTTATCAAAAACAATGTCACAAGAACTATCATTATCACCGTCAGTGATAAAACT
Source organism: uncultured cyanobacterium (assembly GCA_963703315.1). GTDB lineage: Bacteria > Cyanobacteriota > Cyanobacteriia > Pseudanabaenales > Pseudanabaenaceae > Pseudanabaena. The sequence continues at coordinate 2,870,987 of OY969811.1, forward strand.
TGTGTAATTAGATATCTTTCCGTAAAATTCTAAAAACCAAATTAAAAGTGCATAGGATTTTTGGTTGTTGATCGCATTTCTATGCTTTTGGATAAATTTATCGTCTTTATACTTTTCTAAAAGCCCGTTAAGCTCACTATCTATAATGTTATAAAAATCTTTAGTAAACATATTGACCACAATTAAATCAATGTTGATATACTCTGAAGCCTTTGGAATAATCTATTCAAAAGGATAAGTAGGAAGGCTTAATTATTTGTAGGATGCGTTAGTGCAACGTAACGCATCCATTGGGTAAAGATGATGGGTTACGCGATCGCTAACCCATCCTACATTTAATTCCAACAACCTACTTAAATCAACCGTTGTAGCAGTCTATTATGTCATTTTGTTTTCTAAGTGGATAAAAACTCATCAATTTTAATCGCTTCTTGCAAACCCCGCTTGATGCAATCACCTAAAGCTACACCACCAATAAAGTTGGCACTCACATATAAACCTTGAGATTTTTGGAGTTCGGCTTCCACTGTGGCAAGACGGTCTAAATGTCCAATCTCATACTGAGGAATCGCTTTGTCCCAAACATGAACGGCGATCGCCTTTGGTTCTGCTTTCGTATCAGGACGGAGAATTGTTTTCTTCAGATCTTGATGCACGGCTTGAATAATTTCAGCTTCTGAAAGCTTGGCTAGGGCAGGATCGAGCGTACCGCCAATGAAATTTAATAACAATTGCCAACCTTCAGGGGCGCGTCCTGCAAAGAGGCTTGATGACCAGATTGTACCGAGAGTTCTTACGCCTTGAGTGCGAGGAATCAGATTGCCAAAGCCTTTCATATCGTAGGCAAATTCACTTTTTGGATAGGCAAGCACCACACAGGCAACGGTCGGATAAAAAATTTCGTTCAGGGCTTGGCTAGCGGCGGGTAGAGAATCTTGTAATAGTTTGGCGGTGACGTAGGCGGGAGTAGTGAGAACCACCGATCGCGATGTTAATGTTTCTTCACCCGTAGGCGTATCGAATTTAGAAATATAGATATCGCCTTGCTTTTCGAGCGATCGCAAAGTCCATTGTTGTTTGACCGCCGTACCTTGTTCTCTTAACTTAGTAGCGATCGCCTCTGGCAACATTTTAATCCCTTGTCGAAATGAGCCAAGTTCACCAGATTTCACTTTTGGAATATTGGGATCATTCAGCTTTTGGGCTTTACGTTCCTTTGCCGATAATAGCGCCCCTGCTAATAAACCACCGTAGCTATTCTCTAACCGAAAGATTTTAGCAAAAGCGGCGTTAGCACTAAGACGTTTAGGATCACCTGCATAGACTCCAGAAATAAATGGTGCAACTAGTCGTTCAACGGCTTGCTTCCCTAATAATCGTGAAAAGAATTGATCAACAGATTCTTCCCCAGCCATTGCTGGACGCGCAAAACCGATCGCCCCTAACGCTAAACGAATTTTGCCACCCCAAGTCAACAGTTTAGAGGCGATCGCCTTTGGTGGACTCATGGGTAAAGCGTTTAATTTGCCATTAAGAAAAACAAAACGCGGTAATTTGCCATCAGCCAATACCAACTCGTCTTTGAGTCCCACTTGTACCGCCAGACGCAATAGTTCAGGTGCAGGTTGAAAGCTATTGGGTCCTTCTTCCCATTGATAGCCTTCGTCATTTTTGGCGCTAGTAATTGCTCCTCCCACCCGATCCTGTGCCTCCGCAACCAACACACGGTAGTTTTTGGCGATCGCGAGTTCATGGGCGATCGCTAGCCCTGAAATTCCTGCCCCAACGACAAGAACATCTAAGGGTTGATTAGTATCAGCATGGGGCGCGGAGGTCATAGCTTGAGGGGGAGTCGTTGAGCAATTCTCAGTTTAATACAACTACGTTCTTAAAAAAATCAAAAACCTGTGACGCACGCTGCACTTACGCCACAGGTTTTTGATTAGCAATAGTAAGGAGTAGCAGTGCTTCGCGCCACTACTCCTGATTAAACTGAATGTTGAAATAACGCATTTAAATACACTTTGGCAGTGCTGCGATATTGATTAGATGAATTGTGTGAGGCTCCTTGGCGATCGCTACCACCGTTTTGCAATAAAAACAAAGATAAAGCAGCCGCAAATACACGATCCTGATCCCAGTCAGGGTGAGATTCGAGATAATTTTTGAGGGTTTCGTGCAGTTCTTCAGGAATTTCGGCAAGGATGCTGACAGGTGTACTCATGCTGAAACCTCAACTTTTAAACAAGTTTTTTTAGTGATGTCGCAACCATTTTTGGAGGTCGGGACTTAATTGTGCGTGCAACTAGTAGTTCTTGTCAACGTAACGAAGTATTAAGCATAAGTGATAAATAGATAAGACTGGATTGATATAATCAGCCTTTTTACTTAATTTACATTACATAACTTCACAATAAATGAATGTAAAAAAGTTTTCCCAAGTTAGCTATCCTATAGATTAATGAATCCTTAACCAGTAAGGAGGGTAGATCTTAACCTCTAAAATCACCTGTGGAAAACTAATGATTAACTGTGGAAAAAGTCGTAATATCTGTGGAAAACTCTGTGGAAAACTTTTAACTAGTTAATGACAAAATTATTTTTTTCTTAATATTTACGACAACTTTTATAGATGTCGCCAAAAAACAAGAAGAGAGTTGCGGCGCGAAGCGCCGCAACTCTCTTCTTGGATCTAAAGAAAAAGGGACAGCGTAACGCTGTCCCTTTTTCTTTATTTTAGCCAATTTTCAGGCACGACAACTAAAGTCGTACCCTGTCGCCTGAGGATGATTACTCTTTGCTGGGCAGCGATCGCAAGATGGGGATCATCACAGATCGCCTTCCACGAAACACCTTCATGCTTAACCCGTCCTGCCTGTCCTGCGGGAATTTCGGTCAGCGTCACCGCTTGATCCCCTTCTCGCAGTTGCAGCGAATCTCTGGGAATAAAGCGCCGCGAAACTACAGCTAATATCCCTGAGATCAGCATCCAAACTAATATTTGCAAGGCGGGGATCGGTAAAATCAAAGCGATCGCCGCCACCAAGAGAGCCGCGATCCCCATTGCTCCAGCAATCAAGAAAGTAGGCAATGGCACTAGCAACTCGATGACACAGAGAGCAATGCCAATAATTAGCCAAACTTGACTAGGTAGTATATTCATGGAGCATTGGGCTTATCAGAATTGGGAAGCTCTGGTGTGGGAACAGTTTCTGATTTAACGATTTCTGATTTAACGATCGTTGTGCTTGGAGTGGGGCTATTGATTTTTACTTTTTCGGAGTCAAGGGATTTTTCACGTTTAGGAGCATCATCGGTCGTGGGTTTGATCACTTTATTGCGAGCAATTTCCGTATTTGTCGGTAATTTCGGGCGATCGCTGGCTGTGGCTGGCTCACTAGGCTGAGCATTGTTAGCTGTTGGCGCAATGTCCAAATTAGGGGCTGTGGACAGCAAACCACCTAAGCCATTGATTAAATTGCGAATATTGCTCCGCAATTTGGGATCGCCTGTTAGTTCATCAAGATCAGCAGTAATTTTCTTGGCATTAGCAAAAGTGGCTCGCGCCGAGTCAAGGGTTTCGCGTAATGAGGCGATCGTGGTGGGATCATTTAGTTCGCCTGAGACTTTGCGAAGATTGGCTGAGGTAATCGCAGCATTTTCGGCAAGTTGCTGCAAATTGGCGATCAGCTTACCGTCATTTAGCAATGGCTTGGCACTAGCAAGGAGCGATCGCGCTTCCCTAGATGTCGCGGCAATGCCATCAAGAGTTTGCGCCAGTTTTTCACGATTAACTTCAATCAAGTCTTGGGCGCTATTTGCCACGCTACCAACTTTATTCGCCGCACCACTAATTGCATCCGCAGTATCACCAAATTTAACCATTTGATTTTCAAATGTCCCCACAACTCGTGTTGCGGAATCCGTCAATTTCTGGATGCTTTTAGCTGTAGATTTTGCAGCGACTAACGTATCGTTGAGGTTATCAATTAAATTTTGATCATTGACTTTGCGTAGAGCAATACTCGTATCCTTGAGTAAAGCGATAAAGCTGACACCGCGTGTTCCTAAAATCTCTCCGCCTTGACAAACAATTAGCTGACTGTTGCAATCCTTCGCGAGAGGGTTGAGATTAGAGTCAAGTACCAGCTTTTCTGAAGGGGGGAAAATATCAATGTTGGTATTTCCCAGAAAACCGCCTTGGTTAGTTTCGGCAACGGAGTTTTTAGGAATGATCAAGTTGGGATTGGTAATCGAAACCTGAACTTCCACTTCTTCAGCTTTCGCACTAAGTGCGGTGACTCGCCCCACTTCCACACCACGAAACCTGACCAGTGAGCCAGTATTTAAGCCACTGGCATCGGGGACTTTAATCGTGAATGTAAATTTGGAACTATTTAGCTGTAACCCGCGTAGCCATAGCAATGCACCGCTAAAAGCCACTACTCCACAGATGATAAATAAGCCAAGCGCACCGTCTCGTAATGTTTTTCGCTGCACGAGCCTCATACCTCCCTAGTCAAAAGTTGAATCGGACCTTCAGTACTGCCACTAAAAAATTGCCTAACATACGGATTGTCAGCCGTATCAATTGTACTCACGTTTCCTGCATAGCGCACTGATCCACGATAAAGCACAATTAAGCGATCGGCAGTACGGCGAATTGTACTGTCTTGGTGAGTGACGACAATATAACTATCGCAAACCTGTTGCTCTCGGAGCGATCGCATCAAGTCTTCAATAATTGTCGAAGCGACAGGATCGAGTCCTGCCGTGGGTTCATCATAGAGCAGCACTTTTTTAGTTTGCGATTTAGTTGTCGGATCATCCATAATCGCACGGGCAAAACTCACGCGCTTTCGCATTCCGCCTGATAGTTGACTAGGATAGCGATCGCTAATATTCTCTAGCCCCACTAAGGCAAGTTTTTCTTCGACGAGCCGATGAATTTCGCGTCGTGATAATCGGGAATGCTCAAATAACGAAAAACCAACGTTTTCGGCAACTGTCAGCGAGTCAAACAGGGCAGCGTTTTGAAACACCATGCCAATGCTTAAGCCGTAGTTTGCCTCTTGGATATCTTCTGTCGAAACAAGGTTGCCATTGATATAAACTTCCCCTTGTTCAGGCGCTAACAGTCCACAAATAAGCCGTAAAATCGTCGATTTACCTGTCCCAGAAGGTCCAATAATGGCGATCGCCTCACCCGTATGTACGGTGAGATCAACGCCATTTAGCACCTTGTTTTCCCCAAAGCTTTTGTGAACCTCGCGCAGTTCTAGCAAAGGTGTAACCACGTTGCTACTATGTTTGACTAGAGAGCTGGTTGGCTGCATCGGTATTTATTGCTGATTGAAAAAATCTCTCTACCAAAAACTAACATTTTTTGAGAAAAGTTTCTCAAAAAATAATGTATAGCTTTTATAGCTAGTTATGTTAGGACAAAACCAAAACCCAAAAGAGAGTTGCGGCGCTTTGCGCCGCAACTCTCTTTTGGGTTTTATGTCTTCTTGAAAAGCGTTATATAGCCATAGCCAGTCTTATTAGGGTAAAAAATCAAAAAACAAGTGGCGGCGCTTCGCGCCGCCACTTGTGATCAATGCCAATCTTGCGATTATTTACCAACAAAAGATACTGTTAGGCTATCTGAAGCAAGGAAATGATCGAGGTGATAAGCCCTTTCTTCAGTTTTTAAAAGAATCGTTTCATAAAGATAGCGGGTGGCGCGATCGCCTAAACTTTCAGCTTGAGCGGCTTGACGGCGCAATAGTTGAATAACCGCTTGTTCGGCGGTGAGATCATGCTCAACAGTTTTGCGATTGTCATAAGCGCCATCCAATTCTGATTCGATGACAGACAATTCGGCTAACTTGGCAAAACTAGCGACAGGAATCCCCCCAAGCCCGTTTAGACGTTCGCCAAGCTCATGAACATGACTCTGTACAGCTTTGAGACTATCTTCAAAAAACTGATGTAGCGAATAAAACTCAGCACCATCAACCACAAAGTGATGCTTTTGATATTGTAAGTACAGGGCTTGAAAGCTAGCTAAAGTGACGTTCAAGCCTTCAACTACAGGTGTTGTCACACTTTTGTCGAGCAGTACTGGATTGTCGGCAACTTCACCAAACGCACGAACTAGTCCTTGAATTGTGGACATAATTTGAGTTTCCTTTTTTGACTAGAGATCTGGGAGCAAAATTGAAATTAGTTGCGAATAATTCGCATTTATATAGTAACCTTAAAATTACAATAATACTTATTGCAAGTTATTAGCATTATTTAGTTAGCCCTAAATCGCATTCTAAAGATGAATCCCACTAATTATTCACTGATCATAAATCAAGCGATCGCCATTAATGGCACTGAAAGATGGGACATTTACCATCGGTTACAAGAGTTAGAGATTCCCTGCCAATGCTTGACGAATCAACCTTTGACCGTTGAGATTGCTAGTCCTAATCATTTACTTCAAGTTTGGAGTGTGATTAGGCGAACTAATGCTTCCCGCCATGATTTACTCCAAATTTTAGATAAATGTTGGCAAATAGCATCTGAGAATTAAATTCATCTAGGTATAAAATCTGGGTAGTAGTTATGTCAAAATTATTGACTCAAATGACAGATTTTCAGGTTGTAGCTCAATTTCTGGGAACGATCCTCAAAGATGGATATAGGGTCAAGTATCTGAGAGTAGCGATCGCAGATCAGGAGTATTGGATAAAATTGCCCAAAACCTTAAGTCAGAGTTTTGACCAGAATTTAATCATTGGTTCTTGGCTAGAGATTAGGGGTACTCAAACTCTGGATCGCAAAAAAGGCATTCTTAAGCTAGAAGCATCAGCCTTTAGCATTACTAATGCTCCTCATGCTGCATCACTGCCAGTGTCTAATGCTCCACAAACTGCGATCGCCAAGCAAAAAAACAAGCCATCTTGTATTTTGATCTGTCAAAAATCAGATTGTTGGGAAAGGGGGGGCAAAGAAATTTATCAGCGTTTGCAAGAGACTTTAGGCGATCGCGGCTTGAGTGATCTTGTGCAGCTTCAAAAAACGGGCTGTCAAAAGCAATGTAAAAAAGCCCCCAATTTAGTAGTGAGGCCCCAAAAAGATCGGCATAGTCACGTCAAGCTTACACAGGTTGATAGCTTAGTAAATCGATATTTTGGCGAAGAAATTTCTATATAGCGATCGCCAGCAAAGCGCAAAACCTAGTATCAAAAATAAGAGGTAGCGCAAAGCACTACCTCTTATTTTTAATACTAGGTTTTGATACTAGAGCATTTAACCAAATCTGCCGCTAATGTATTCCTCAGTGGCAACTTGCTTAGGACTACTGAAAATAACTGAGGTGCGATCGATTTCTACCAATTTACCTGTGCGCTTACCAGTCTCACTGAGTTCTGTATTAAAGAAGGCAGTCATGTCAGCAGATCGCGATGCTTGCTGCATATTGTGAGTCACAATTACCAGTGTAAACTTCTGCTTTAACTCTTGCATTAATTCTTCAATACGCAGAGTTGAGATTGGGTCAAGTGCCGAGCAAGGCTCATCCATCAAGATTACCTGTGGCTCAACGGCGATCGCTCTGGCAATACAAAGACGCTGTTGTTGACCACCAGACAGAGCTAAACCGCTCTCATTAAGCTTGTCCTTGACTTCATCCCATATTGCGGCTGATCGCAATGATTTTTCGACCAAATCAGCCATATCCGTTTTAGAACCCTTAAATCCATTAATTCGAGGACCAAAGGCAATATTTTCATAGATTGACTTTGGGAAAGGGTTAGGACGTTGAAATACCATCCCAATATGACGACGTACTGCTACAGGATCAATCGTAGGATCGTAAAGATTATGTCCGTTAAAAGTGATCGAGCCTCTAACTTTTGCGCCTTCAATTAGATCGTTAAGACGATTAAAACATCTTAGAATCGTACTTTTACCGCATCCTGAGGGACCAATAAAAGCAGTGATTTGATTTTTAAATATCTCTAAGTTAACTCCTGCTACCGCGGGGGAGTTGGAGCTATAAAAAACATTTACGTCCTCAACCTTCAGAATTGCCTGATTCTCAGAAGACATGGCATTGCTTAAGTTCATGGTAAGACCCCAAATTCGTAATTATTATCTTTCATAAAATACTCTGAATTACTTTGCCCGACTGCGTAAAAAGATAGCGATTAAGTTCATCCCTAAAACCAGCAGCAAAAGTACAACAATTCCAGCCGAGGCTAATGTTTGAAACTCTAGTTTTGGATCGCCAACCCATTCATATATTTGGTATGGCAAAACTGAGAAGAAATTATCGTTTGACCATAATGTATCGGTAAATACATCTCCTAGTTTACCACTGAACAAAGCTCCAAAGTTGATAGGAGAAGCTTTTGGGTCAAATAGAACCGTACCAGCACCAAGTACGACAATGGGTGCAGTTTCCCCAATCCCTCTGGAAGTGGAGATAATTACCGCAGTCAAAATCCCTGGTAGCGCCGCAGGTAAAACATGATGACGAATTGTCTGCCATTTGGTTGCTCCAACTCCGTAGGAAGCTTGGCGAATAGATTGAGGAACGGCTCGGATTGCTTCTCTAGAAATCACAATAACTGGCGGTAAAATCAGTAATGTAATTGTCAAAATCCCTGTAACTAAGACAGCCCTACCGCTATACATACCACGTACAAATAGCCCTAGTCCTAACAAACCATAGATGATTGAAGGAATACCAGCCAAGTTATAAATATTTAGCTCAATTAGCTCCGAAAACCAATTTTTCTTAGCATATTCTTCCAAGTAAATGGCTGAGCAAACTCCCAGTGGAATTACCAAGACTAGTACATAAGCAAGCATCCAAACTGATCCCCAAATTGCCGCTTTGTATCCAGACTCTAGTGGACGGCGAGATGGATATAGTTGGAATAAATCCCAGTTAAGACGGGGAGCAGCATCGCTTATAACGTCATAAATTAAGAAGGCAAGGATAATTAGTCCAAGGGATGTCGCAAATATGCAGAAAGCTGCAAATATTTTCCCCCACAGTTGCCTTGACTCAAGCTTTGGCTCAAATTTTGACTCGCTCGGTTGTCCGTCAATATTCTCTAAGATGTCTAACCCTTTACTCATAGGTTTCTTGGAAACGTTTGCTAATTTGCTTACTGATAATGTTGAGAAGAAGCGTGATCAAAAATAGTGTCATCCCAACGGCAAAGAGGGCTTGATATTCGACGCTGCCAACTCGCGAATCACCTTTGGCAACCTGTGCGATATAGGCGGTCATTGTGCCAACTGTTTGTCGGGGATCGAGTGTTAGGATTGGACGCTGACCCGCCGCGATCGCCACAATCATCGTTTCGCCAACTGCCCGCGATATGCCCAAAATAATTGCCGCACAAATGCCAGACAAGGCAGCAGGAAAGACAATGCTAGTTGCCACTTCTTTTTTGGTGGAACCAAGTCCATAAGCAGCTTCACGTAAGGAACTTGGGACTGCGCGCATGGCATCGGTACTAATTGAGGCGATCGTGGGGATAATCATCACGCCCATAATCAAACCTGCGCTGAGAGCATTAAACCCATTTAAACCTGGAATGATTTTGGCAAGGATAGGGGTAATAAAGGTCAGCGCAAAGTATCCATAAACAACGGTAGGTACGCCAGCGAGCAACTCAATTATGGGTCGCAAAAATTTACCTACTCTTGGAGATGCATATTCTGACAGATAGACGGCAGTTGCTAAGCCGAGAGGTGTTGCCACTAACATGGCAATTAGCGCTACCATCATTGTGCCGTTCACAGTGGGCCACACACAAAAACCTTTGTCAGCAAACTGTGGTGTCCAGCTACAGCTATAACTACCATTTTCTAGAGTCTTACCAAATAAAAACTCACCAATACCGACTTTGCCAAAGAAACTAATTGTTTCTGATGCGAGTACATAGACGATCGCAATGGTCGTCAGTACAGAAACGAAAGCACAAAAAAGCAACGCATAGCCGATCGCACTTTCACGGATATTGCGATCGCGGCGTTGATAAAGATCAAGATCTTCGACTGGAGGGGGAATTACAGGACTTGTCATAAAGGTTCCTAATCAAGTACATCAAAAGTCAAAGTCCCCCATCGAATAGGAGGACTTTGCTCAAAACTAACTCAAAATTACTTCAAGTCCTTTGCCAACAATTCCGCGATCGGTACGCCAGCTTCAGCACCCATAAAGGTTGTACCTGCCTTAGCCGAAGTCACACGCTCGATGATCTTAGGCAATGCGTCAGTAGGAAGTGGCACGTAACCAACTTCTTTAACAACTTTAATGTCCTTGAAGTAGTACTCAACAAAAGCCTTTACTTCAGGACGAGCAAGGGACTTCTTGTTAACGTAAATGAATAGAGGACGAGATAATGGTGTGTATTTACCACTGTTAATATTCTCAGCAGTTGGAGCAACGCAACCCTTGCCGCCATCGACTTCAACAGCATTTAAAGTTTTGGCATTTTCTTCAAAGTAAGCAACTCCAAAGAAGCCCATTGTGCCTTTACCACCTTGCACACCCTTGATGGTGATGTTGTCATCTTCGCTAGGTTGGTAATCCTTGCGAATCACTTTTTCCTTTTTATTGATGGCTTCGGTGAAGTAGTCAAATGTACCAGAGTCAGCACCAGCACCAAACAGAGCTAGAGGCTCACTAGGGAAGTCAGGACGCACTTGATTCCAGTTGGTGATCTTACCTTCTGACTCAGGACTCCAAATTGTGTTGAGTTCCTTGGTAGTCAAGCACTTTGCCCAAGTGTTTTCTTTGTTAACAACTACAGTCAAACCATCAATAGCAACGGGCAACTCGATAAATTCGACCCCTGCTTTCTTACAATCTTCGGCTTCTTTCGACTTGATTGGACGAGATGCATTGGAAATGTCAGTATCTCCAGAACAGAATTTCTTAAAGCCGCCGCCAGTACCACTTGTACCGACAGGAACTTTTACGCCAGGGTTAGATTTTGCGAAGTCTTCAGCAACAGCCTTACTGATTGGGGCAACTGTGCTAGAACCATCAATAGTGATATTTCCTGATAGATTTGATGGAGCCTTAGCTGGTTCCTTAGCAGGATCTTTCATCGCTGTTGTCGCTGCGGGGCTAGTTGCACCAGTTGTAGTAGGTTTGGTGTCGCTACCGCCGCTACAGGATGCTAGTGTTGCAGCTAGTGTAACACCTGCTACAAAAGTGACGACACTACGATTGATACTCTTTTTGGACATCATAGGAAATCTGGTTGGGACTAAATCTGTTACGGTTGACTAGGCATTTAAACTAGATAAGATTGATACTAAACTGCATCCGTCAACACAAGGTTAAGAACTGTTAAAGATGCAGTTAAGTTTGAGTTGACTATGGAACTTTTTGTTAGGTATTAGTGACAAGCTAGCCCGAAAAAATTCTTAACAGAATAGAGTTGACCAATTCAGGAGCTTCATCTTGTGGACAATGCCCAGCATTCGGTAAGTCAATAAATTCCTTAACGCAAGCAAAATCAGTAAAAGACTTACGACCTAATTCTATTGGTTCCCAAGGATCACGATCGCCCCACAACACGATCGCCTCACAGGGTAAAATCGCTAACAAATCTTCAGGTCTTGGTCCTTGTGAGTAACGCACAAAAGCCATAAATACATCAACAGCATTAGGGTTTTGAGCAGGCTTAATTAATATTTCAATTAACTCATCGGTGATTGCGTCTTTGTTCACATAAGCCTGCGAAAGAATCTGTTTTACTGATTGCGGTTGCCGCACTTGATCAAAAAACAATTTAGCGATCGCCCGATTGCCCAAAATACTTTGCACAAATCCTACGCCTACACGCTTAAACCAAGGCATAGCCAACTGGTTTTGTTCTTGTAATAAACGTAACGAGCAGTTAATTAATACTGTTTTAATAACTAGATCAGGTGCATAAATCGCCGCTTGCATGGCTACCACTGCACCGATGGAATTGCCAACGAGCATAGCGCGATCGCCCACCACCTCGCGTACAAAGTCCGCCACCTGTTGCCCCCAAGTCTCGAAAGTGTAGGCTAGCTCGCTAGGCTTTGGCTGAGCCGAAGAACCAAAACCAATCAGATCGATCGCATAAACCCTAGTAGTCTCAGCTAAAACTGGCAGATTCTTCCGCCAATGCCCTACTGAAGCACCGAAACCGTGAATTAAGACAATCGCAGGTTTACCTTTTGTTAAGCTTTCAGACTCTAACCCATCGGCACAATAACCAATGTCATAGCCACGCCATTTCCAGACGCGATCGGCAAATTTACGATATGCAAGAACCATGAAAATAACTTAAATTATAAATTTAGATATAAGAAGCTGTGAAGCACGCGCAGCCTACTTCACAGCTTCTTATCTACTCGGATACTGCGAAGTGTCATGATCCGCCGCAAAGGTAAACTTATATGAAGCAAGTAGAACTAGCTAATTTCGCCTATCCTATCATTGACTAGAGGTTAGACTCTCGTAATTATATTTAGCTTATTTAGCCCCGAACTCATTGTATTGTGGTGTTTATATTGACATAGACAATTTAAAAACTACAAAGCAAATACAAATACGAGTTCTACGGTTTTCAGGTTATGACTAATAGCTTGGAAATTTTCGTAAATTTGGAAATAAGTATTTTTAGAACTTTTCGATAGTACTTTTCAATAATTTAATTGGAGATTTAAACGTGGCTCTTCCCTTATTAGAATACGCCCCAACATCGCGAAACACTCGCGTCACTGGTTTTACAGTCGGTGGTAATAACACCCCTCATATTTACACTACCAACAATGGTCTGTCGAAAACAGAACTAGACGATTTAATTGAAGCTGCCTATCGTCAGCTTTTCTTCCATGCTTTTGCAGTAGATCGCGAAGTCACATTGGAATCCCAACTTCGTTCTGGCAACCTCACTGTCAGACAGTTTGTGCGGGGTCTCGTGCTTTCCAACACCTATAGAAGAAGTTTTTACGAAAAGAACAGCAACTATCGTTTTGTAGAGCAAACTGTACAGCGTGTTCTCGGTCGTGATGTTTATAGCGAACGCGAAAAAATTGCTTGGTCAGCCGTAGTTATGACTAGGGGCATTGAAGGCTTCATTGATGATCTAATCAATAGTGATGAGTACCTTGATGCATTTGGTGATGACACCTTACCTTACCAACGTCGTCGTGTGCTACCTAGCCAAGCTATTGGTGAAGTGCCTTTCAACATCAAGTCTCCTCGCTATGATGCTTACCACCGCGCACAATTGGGCTTCCCACAACTCATTTGGCAAAACAATGTTCGTGGCTATACTCCAGCCGACAGACAACCAAGAGCAGGCGATCCAGCTTTGTTCTTGAACTTGGCTCGTAGCCTCAATGCACCGCCTGCTGCACCAAGAATCATCTCCGCGCAGAATCTTGATTACAACAACTTGGTTCCTTACCGTAAGCGCTAAATATAGCTAAATATAACTGTCCTTAGTGACGTTAATAACAAAAAGGCGGCGCAATGCGCTGCCTTTTTGTTGTGAGATATTTCCATAAACATCAAGATTTGTGTCAATATTAGTTAGGTTTTAAATTTTCTTATTTTTATCTTTTTATTAGCTTTTGATTCATGGATATTCATCAATTTCTCGAACTATTTGTCGGTCGTTGGCGATCGCAACGCAGCGATCATCAATTTAGCAAGGGAAATGGTAGTGACAGTCGCTCTGTGCTTGAGATTACTAGACTAGGTTTTGATGATCCAGACCTAATTTCTATTTGCCAAAAACATAATATTGCGCCCGACCAAACGATCAACCCAATGCGGATATCTTGGGAAGAGGAATCCTTAAGCAGTAAAAAACCTAATGGCAGTAACTTGTTTGTACCCGTGCCTAATGATAATAATGCACTACACAAGGGATTAATTTTAGGGAATCAAAGTAAAGGGATTTACGAGCTTGGTTTAGATGAGGCAATGACGATTCAGACCAGAACTGCACAGGGTGAGATCGTAGAACGCATTTGGTACGGCAATCCTAACTTAAGATTTCGCGTAGCAACTTTGATCACAGGGGCGCATGATGGTGACAAGCTGGTGCAATCCTCCAAGTTTTATTCTGAAATTCGTATGGCTCCCCCAAAGGCATAAAAAAGCAGAGTCAGCGCTAGGCGCTGACTCTGCTTTTTTATGCCTTTAAGAAATGTGATACCAGTGTCCAAACCTCCAAGCCGATAAAACCTGCTAAAAAGATAAAAATTGCAATATTTAAGCCAGTCTTAATTTTTTCCATATAGTTATCGATAGGTTCTGTAGATCGATTAGGGTGATTAATCTATTTAAGATTGTCATATTTTGATGAATTAGGTGCTTAAATAAACCAAATAATTTTGACTAGAAAAAACATCACTTGATCTAGTTGAGTTAAACTTAACCGTTATTACATTCAAGTGTGGGGATGTACTGTTGTGAATTGGTTCAAAAGGTTTAGTATTCTTGGCACTGTGGCGATCGCATCGTTGGCGATCGCGCAATCGGCTTCGGCACGTTTTGTAATTTTTGTATCAGGTAATGATGCAGCAACATTACAGCGAGTTCGTACTGTCTCACCCTCTGCTTTTGCAACCCAAATAAATGGTCAACCTGTAGTTCAAGCAGGCATCTTTAACTCAGAGACTAGTGCTGATAGCCTTGCAATCACTCTGCAACAATCAGGGCTATCAGCACAAAAGTATTTTCAAGCATCAGGCGGCAAGGAAACTAATGTCCAAGTACCTTTTGTGGACACGACCAGTTCTCCTGTGGTCAATACTTCTGTTGCCAGTTCTCCTGTGGTAAGTGTGGCTAATCCGCAACAGGTTGTCATCCAACAAAATCCCATCGCCCAATCTCAACCCGTCAGTTTTCAAACAGAACCGCAAACACAGTTTATTAGCTCTGTACCTCAACAGGCGATCGCCTATGACAATAACCAATATCAACAGATCACAACTAGTGCTGTTGTCCCTCAGGTACAAACTCAGCAAGTACTAGTACCACGCTGGCAACAGGTCTTAGTTCCAGAGACTCGGCAAGTTGTGACGCAGACTGTTGTACCACAGACGCAAATTGTCCAAACTGGCAGCTATACACAGGGTTATGTGCAGCAACCAATCGCCTATAACCAAGCAGCCTCTACTTCTGCATATATACAACCGTCAGTACAGACGACAACAGGCTATACCCAAGCAACGGGTTCGCAAGTAACAAATTATGTACAGCCCCAGACAGGTTTTATCCCTGCGACTTCGGTAGTAACCACCCCAAGCACCTACAATAGTTCGCTGGCAGCAACTAATAGTGTTGTCATCCAGCCCCAGCCAACTTCTACAGCATATAGTAGTGCTAGCAGCAGCGAACCACAGCTACCTCAAGCTGCTCAGAATTCTAACTTCCGTTATGTAGCAGCCGTACCTTCGGCTGCCAACAATCCCTTCTTGCTATCACGAGTGCGTCAATACGTTCCTAGAGCCTTTCTATCAAGTTCGGGGCGTGGTACTTACATTCATGCAGGTGCTTACCAAAATCGTGATTCCGCAGAAGCTGTATCTCGGTATCTGCGATCGCAAGGTGTTGACTCACGAGTTCTGTATTTTTAGATATGACTGAAAATAGCACTGCAAATAATCCCGATCCCAAACCACGCCCAATTCGTCACTTTAAGTGGCTGGAACCGCTTACTTTACTTTTACCAAGTGGTTTCTGGTTAACGACATTTCTGATTGTTCCGACAGTCTTGATTTTAATTCAGAGCCTCGTACCCCTTGGCAAAACTGAGTTTGGTCTAGCCAACTACCAAAGAGTATTTGAATACGTTGGTGGCAACTTTATTTATTTAGTCGTTGTATGGCGATCGCTGCTTTACGCCATGATCACAACGGGATGTTGTCTATTGTTAGGATTTCCCGTTGCTTATTGGTTAGCAGTGATCGCCCCTAAACGGTGGAACAATATTTTATTGCTGCTATTTGTCTTACCTCTATGGACTTCATCTCTGTTGAGATCCTATGCATGGATTACCATTTTGCGCCCCACAGGGGTTTTAAATAGTTTTCTAAATTTCATTGGTCTGTCGGGGATCAATGTCTTGAACAAAGCCGAGGGTGTGATTATTGGCATGGTTTATACCTATCTGCCCTATATGGTGTTAGTCCTCTATACGTCGCTCGAACGTCTGGATTTACGTTTGCTAGAGGCGGCGGCGGATCTCGGCGCAAATGCTAGACAAACCTTTTGGCAAATTACAGTACCGCAGGTGTCGTCAGGAATTATTGCAGGATCGGCATTGGTATCAATTACTAGTTTTAGCGATTATATTAATCCCCAATTACTCGGTGGACCTGGTAGCCGCACGATCGCTTCAATTATTGAGTTACAGTTTTTGGGCGCAAGCAGTAATCGCGGCTTTGGTTCGGCTCTCAGCATGGTGCTAATTCTTGCCGTGACGATCGTGATTGCTTTGCTGCTGAAATATGGCGATCGCAGGGTGGTAAGTGATGGCTAATGAAATCAATGTTCCGCCCATCAAGCGTTGGCAAACTTGGTATACGGTGCTTGCATTTTTCTATATGTACTTGCCGATCGCCGTTCTCACGATTTTTAGCTTTAATCAATCGCCATCGCCATCACGCTGGACTGGTTTCACTTGGCAATGGTATGCCAAGTTTTTGCAAAATCCTACGTTACTAACAGCATTACAACATAGCCTTAGCGTGGCATTCGCTGCCGTCTCAGTTTCAGCAGTACTAGGGACACTTACAGCAGTCGGTTTAGCTCGATATTATTTCCCCGGCAAAAGTTTATATCGTGGCGTTACCTATTTACCTTTGATCATTCCTGATATTGCGATCGCGGTGGCAACCCTCGTATTTTTTGCAGCGATTAATCTTCCACTTAGTCTTGGCACAATCGTCATTGCCCATATAGTTTTTTGCCTAGCCTATGTTGCCGTAATTGTTTCTAGTCGCCTTGCTAATATTGATCCCAAGCTCGAAGAAGCAGCCCTTGATCTAGGTGCTACACCTGTACAGGCTTTTTTACGAGTATTACTGCCCCAGCTTTTACCAGGGATTGTGTCAGGTTGTCTCTTAGCCTTCATTCTCAGCATGGATGATTTCGTAATTGCTTATTTCACCGCAGGCGTTGGCTCCACCACATTACCGATCGCGATTTTCTCGTCATTACGCAGTGGTGGTGTCACCCCTGAATTAAATGCCCTCAGCGTTTTACTGATTTTGGCATCGGCATCAATGGCAGCGATCGCGGAAGCGGTGAGAAGTTGGGGCAATCATGATTCATGAAACCAAAAAGAGAGTAGCGGCGCTTCGCGCCGCTACTCTCTTTTTGGTTTCATTTGGCTATACATCATATTTTCTCTATCATGATTTCCTATATTTAGGATGATCATTATTAATTAAGTGATATAAAAATAAGAGATAAAACAACTTTAAAAAAAGCTTAAAACAAATGCTAGTTTCGACTAGTTAAAGCATATCAAAATCAAATAAATTTAGGCTTATAATTAAGCAATTTATTGTATATACGATGCCTACAAGACATGGTTATACAAGGTTTTTTGACAAATTAATAGCAAAAAATTGTTGGTTTTCCTAACATCGGTTAAAAACCTGTGGTATATTACATCTGGCAAAGCTAATCAAAGCTAAAGAATGACTCCCCATGAGTGAGAAGCCTTTAAAGCTGCGAATCTCTATTCCACCCGTTGAGGGAATCGAGGACATTCCCATCGCAGCAGTCGAAGTACTCGCTACAAAAATGGGGTTTAGTCCTGATGCTGTGCAAGATATCGTACAAGCTCTTACGGAAGCTTTAGTTAATGCGGTTCTTTACACTACATCTGATCTTGACGTGGAAGTTGTAGTTTTCGCGGCACATAACAGCCTAATTGTAGAAGTCCACGATCGTGGATCAGGTTTTGATGTTGATAGTGTCCCACCGCCCGATTTTGATTTGATATCCGAGGTTGGTGTCAAAAATGGCGGTTTTGGTATACACATGATCAAATCTCTGGTTGATAAGGTCGAACTCGAATCTACCAATCAAGGCACAACTGTCCGTATGAGTAAGTTTCTGTCTATCCCCAAACCCATTCTCCAATCATGACTCATTCCTCATTTTTACAAGATGAACTCAAGATCGTCGAACAAATTGATGGCGATCAGGTTATTCTCAAGCTGAATGGTGCTTTGAGTGTAACTACAGTTCCATACTTTAGACAAGCCGTACAACCATTTATTGATCAGAAATTAACGGCGATTGTACTAGATTTTGAGGGAGTGACCAAAATCGTCAGTAGAGGTGTAGGTGCAGCAATCGATATGGCAGTGCAAGCCAAAAAGCAAGGTGGCAAGCTACGCTTAGAGAATGTTGGTAAATACGGTCGCTCTCTATATATTCAAGGTGTACATTTAGTCGCTGAAGTACCTGAGTTAGAAGGCTTTGAGCCATAAAAGCCAATAAATTTATAAGCAGTGCAAAGCACTGCTTATAAATTTATTGGCTTTTATTTTAGGAAATAAATATGAAAATCGTTAGCCGTAAATCGTTAGGTGTGCAATCTGTTTTTGACATCGGCTTAGAAGGCGATCATAATTTTTTACTAGATAAGGGTTATATTGCCTCAAATTGCTTTAATAAGTCCCATAGTGTCGCCTATGGATATGTAACCTACCAGACAGCATATCTAAAAGCGAATTATCCCGTTGAATATATGGCAGCGCTATTGTCTTCGGTCAGTGGTGACCAAGACAAAGTGCAGCGCTATATTGCTAACTGCCGTAGCATGGCTATTGATGTCCTACCTCCTGATGTCAATAGTTCAGGAGAAGACTTTACGCCACGTGGTCAGCAAATTTTATTTGGATTAGCAGCAATTAAAAATCTCGGTGCAGGACCGATCGCGGCAATTTTACAGGCGCGTCAGGATGGTGCTTTTACATCTTTGGCAGATTTATGTAGTCGCCTCGATTCGCGATCGCTTAACAAAAAAGCGTTAGAAGCCTTAATTCAAACTGGGGCGCTCGATTTATTAGAGCCGAATCGTCATCAGTTGATGAGTGACCTCGATATTACGATGGAATGGGCTTCGCGCCGTGCTAAGGAGCAAGCATCGGGTCAGGGCAATATTTTTGACTTTTTTGGTGAAAGTAGCAATACGAAAACCTTTGATACTGCACCAAAAACAACTCGCGTGCAGGATTATTCTTCGCAGGAAAAACTGCGCCTAGAAAAGGAATTGCTTGGTTTTTACATTTCCGATCATCCCCTGAGCGTAGTTAGTCGCTCGGCGAGGGTGATGGCTCCGATTAATCTCTGCGATATTCCTGATTCTTCAGAAACTAAGATCGTGACGGCGATCGCGATCATTCTCGATATTAAAGAAGTCGTCACTAAAAAAGGCGATCGCATGGCAATTGTGCAACTTGAAGACCTGACGGGCAGTACCGAAGCTGTAGTTTTCCCCAAAACCTTTGATAAGGTGAAGCATCTGCTTGAAAAAGATAAACGCTTGATGGTGTGGGGCAAAATTGATCGCCGCGATGAACAAACCCAATTAATTATTGACAATATGCAGTCCATTGAGTCAGTGCGAATGGTGCGGGTCGAGCTTACTCGCGAACAGGCAAGCGATCGCCAAGTTTTGCAACAACTTAAGAATGCCTTAAATCCTAATCCTAGCTATAGCAATGCTAGTCAAGGTAATTCTAGCTATGGCAGAAATGAACCCGATACTTCTGGCAAAATCCCTGTGATTGCCTCGATTGAATATATGCCCAAACTTGTACGCTTAGGCAATCAGTTTTGGGTTGAAGATGAAGAGACTGCTGTTAAGTCCTTAAAGCAAGCAGGATTTAATGCCACCTACGACGCACTAGTTACCAATAATTAACAAGTGTGCGGCGCTTCGCGCCGCACACTTGTATGAATGAAAGCGGTTGACACTCTATAGCAAAAAAAGTTTTGCTTAGGACACAAAACCAGAAGGCGAGTGGCGGCGCTCCGCGCCGCCACTCGCTTCTTGGGTTTTAGGTTGTACTAACCAACTCTTGCTTTGCTATATGTCAACCGCTTTCATAACTTCAGTTCGGTAAACCACACTATAGACATTGCAACCCTTTCGGTTAAATTAGCACTCAGTCACCTAGAGTGCTAAACCACTCTAGACAAAGCCACAAACGCTAGTCAAGTGAGTGCATAACTATGGCAACAACATTAAACGTAACTACCGTAAAGCCTTTAGCCGATCGCGTATTTATCAAAGTAAGCGCTAAAGAAGAAAAAACCGCAGGTGGAATTTTCTTACCTGATACCGCCAAAGAAAAGCCCCAAGTTGGTGAAATCGCCGCAGTCGGACCTGGCAAGCTCGATGATAAAGGCGATCGCCAAGCCCTCGAAGTCAAAGTCGGAGATAAAGTTCTTTACTCCAAATATGCTGGCACTGATATCAAACTTGGCACAGACGAATATGTGCTGCTAGCAGAAAAAGATATTTTAGCGATCGTTTCATAATCTTCTTTTTAGAGCGCGAAGCGCTCTAAAAAAATACTAACTAATCAACTATTAACCAATTAAAAAACTATGTCTAAAAGAATAATTTACAACGAAGATGCTCGTCGTGCTTTAGAGCGTGGTATGGACATTTTGGCAGAAGCAGTTGCCGTAACTCTTGGTCCTAAAGGTCGTAACGTTGTTCTCGAAAAGAAATTTGGTTCTCCTCAAATCGTCAATGACGGCGTAACCATTGCTAAGGAAATCGAATTAGAAGATAACGTTGAGAATACAGGCGTAGCTCTGATTCGTCAGGCAGCTTCTAAAACCAATGATGCGGCTGGTGATGGTACAACTACTGCAACTGTACTTGCCCATGCGATCGTTAAAGAAGGTCTGCGTAACGTCGCGGCTGGTGCTAACTCGATTTCCCTCAAGCGTGGGATCGACAAGGCTACTGCTTTCTTGGTTGGCAAGATCAAGGAACACGCTAAACCTATCGAAGATTCTAAGGCGATCGCTCAAGTTGGAACCATTTCGGCTGGTAACGATGAAGAAGTCGGCGCAATGATCGCTCAAGCAATGGATAAAGTCGGTAAAGAAGGTGTGATTTCCCTTGAAGAAGGTAAGTCCATGTTCACCGAATTGGAAATTACCGAAGGTATGCGCTTTGATAAGGGCTATATCTCTCCTTACTTCGTCACCGATGCTGAGCGCATGGAAGCTTCCTTTGAAGAACCAGTTCTCTTGATCACCGATAAGAAGATCGCTCTCGTTCAAGAACTTGTTCCTGTTCTCGAACAAGTTGCCCGTGCTGGTCGTCCTCTGATCATCATTGCCGAAGATATCGAGAAAGAAGCTCTCGCTACTCTGGTAGTTAACCGTCTGCGTGGCGTTCTTAATGTTGCGGCTGTGAAGGCTCCTGGTTTTGGCGATCGCCGTAAAGCGATGCTCGAAGACTTAGCAATCCTCACTGGCGCTCAAGTAATCACCGAAGATGCTGGTTTGCGTCTTGACGCTGTGAAGCTCGATCAACTAGGTAAAGCTCGTCGCATCATCATCACCAAGGATACCACCACCATCGTTGCTGATGGTAACGAAGAGGCAGTAAAGACTCGTGTTGAGCAAATCCGTCGTCAACTCGAAGAAACTGAATCTTCTTACGACAAAGAGAAGTTACAAGAGCGCTTGGCTAAACTCTCTGGTGGCGTAGCTGTAATCAAGGTTGGTGCAGCCACAGAAACCGAGATGAAGGATCGTAAGCTACGTTTGGAAGATGCCATCAACGCAACTAAGGCTGCTGTTGAAGAAGGTATTGTTCCTGGTGGTGGTACAACCCTTGCTCATCTTGCTCCTGAGCTTTATACATGGGCAACTGCCAACCTCAAAGATGAAGAACTTACAGGCGCAATTATTGTTTCTAAAGCCTTGTCTGCTCCTGTAAAACGGATTGCTCAAAATGCGGGCTTTAACGGTGCTGTCATTGCCGAAAATATCCGTGAGAAGCCTTTCAATATTGGCTTTAATGCATCTACTGGTGAATTTGAAGATCTACTGCTCGCTGGTATCGTTGACCCTGCGAAGGTGACACGCTCGGCTTTGCAAAATGCAGCTTCGATCGCTGGTATGATCCTCACCACTGAATGTATCGTTGTGGACAAGCCTGAAGACAAGGGTGGTTCTGGTGGCGGCGCAATGGGCGCTGGCGGCGACTTCGACTACTAATTATCATCAAGATTCGCTAAGCGAATCTTGATAAAAGAAAAGGGAGCGCTAAGCGCTCCCTTTTCTTTTTTGAGTTAAGATTTCAAAGCTAAGTCGTATCTTTTCTATCAATGCCTAAGTTCTATAAGCTAGCTGAGCATTTGCCCAAGCTTCACAAGTGTCTTCATCCCAATCCCAAATTACAACGGGGATGGCTGAGTTTGCAGTGGGGAATGGCGCTACATCCGCTTAATGGATTGCTTGCAGCTTTTCCACTAACTTTTGGAATGTTTACAATGTGGTGGCAACATTGGCAGAAAATTACTAGCGATCGCCTGAGTCAAAGTTTTTTATACTTTTGTGGTTGGTTTGCGATCACCTGTCTATGGTCACTCAATCCTCTACAGTCTGTAGGGGGTGCAGCTAATTACATTCCATTTATCTTGTTTTTTTTACCATTGCGCTTAATTTTACGCACAACTGAGCAGTTACGCCGCATTGCATGGATGATCGTTACTGGCTCAATTTTTAATGCGGTACTGGGATTGGGACAGAATTTTTGGAACTGGTCAAAGCAAGTTAATTTCTCTATAACGTCTCTCGCTTTGAAAGAGCCAGATACATTGGCGAGAATGACTGCTAGTTTTACCCATGCTAATTTTTTTGCTAGTTATTTAGTTATTGCTTTAATTTTAGGCATAGTGCTTTGGTGTGAGGCTTGGCAGCATAATTCTGGAAAACAATGGCAAAATCCCCAAAAATTAGCGATCACAATACTTAGCATCAGCATTTTATTAAACCTAGTCTGCCTTTTTTATACGAGTTCGCGTAATGGCTGGTTGACATTCCTATTAACTGCTGTAGCCTTGATGCTCTTTTATGGTCAGCGTTGGCTTGTCATCGCTTTAGGCGCGATCGCCAGTTTAGTTATGGCTGCTGCCTTTGCGGGGGAACCTATTCAAGGTTGGTTGCGCCAAATTGTCCCTTACGCGATCTGGGCAAGAATCAATGGACAAATGTATCCTGAGCCCTATACTAGTAGCCGTGTTGGTATTTGGCAATATGCATGGGAATTAGTTCAGCAAAAGCCTTGGACGGGATGGGGATTACAAACTTTTCCACAATTGTACGAAGCTCATGCTCAAATTTATTTAGGACACGCCCATAATTTATTTTTGACGCTCTCAATGGAAGTAGGCATCCCTACAACTTTGATGTTAGGAGGTTTGATTGGCTGGATTATGTTCCAATCTGTGAGAAATCTGATGCTAGCAGACCGTAGCGATCGCCCGATTTTATTTGGATATATTCTGTGCTTTAGTGCTTTGATTATGTTCAATATTGTGGATGTTACTTTATTTGAGCCGAGGCTGAATATGCTTGCTTGGATATTTTTAGCGGTGCTATCTAGGCATGGCAAAAAATTAGCAAGTAAGGACAATTCATGAATTGTCCTTACTTGCTACAGCAGGTTTCGATTAAAAGAACCCCAAAAAGCTTAAAACGTTGCTTTGCAAAGTTTTTAAGCTTTTTGGGGTTCGGATTTGAGCGCAAAGCGCTGTAAGTTCTTTAGGAATTAATGAGTTGTAATAATTCTTCTTCAGAAATACATTCCACTCCTAAAGATTGCGCCTTTTCCAATTTGGAACCTGCATCGACTCCTACAACTAAGTAATTAGTTTTTTTGCTAATGGAGTCAGTGACTTTGCCACCTACGGACTTGATTAAATCCTTAGCTTCATCGCGCTTGAGTGTGGGTAATGTGCCTGTCACCACGAAGGTTTTACCTGCGATTTGAGGATTAATGGCGATCGCTTTGCCTGCTTTCGGCTCACTCACAAATTGCAAACCAGAAGCTTGCAAACGTTGCACAAGTTGCTGATTAACATCTTTACGGAACCATTCATAAATGGATTGGGCGATTTCTTCACCGATGCCATAAATAGAAGCGATCGCCTCTTTATTGGCATTAGCTAATAATTCCACATTGGGAAAGTTATCGGCAATATTCTGAGCGTTGACACTACCGACATGACGGATACCTAAGCCATACAGCACTCGCGCCCAAGGTTTTGCTTTGGACTGCGCGATCGCCGCAATAATTTTGTCAGCAGATTTTTGTCCTAAGCGATCGAGAGTTTGCAATTGTTCGCTAGTAAGTTCATATAAATCGGCAACGGAAGTTACGTGATTTTCGGTTACTAACTGTCTGACTAATTTCTCACCAATGCCATTAATATCCAGAGCTTCACGGCTAACCCAATGCTCGATCGCTCCCCGCACGATCGCAGGACATTCGAGATTGATACAACGGGTTGCCGCTTCAGCTTCAGGTTTGAGAACGGGTTGACCACATTCTGGACAATGGGTAGGCATGACAAAACGGGTTGCCCCATTAGGACGTAATTCAGGCAAAATCCGCACTACTTCAGGAATAATTTCCCCTGCTTTGCGGACGATCGCCGTATCGCCGATATGTAAATCTAGTTCTGCAAGGCGATCGCTATTGTGTAAAGTCGCTCTAGAAACGGTCGTTCCTGCAAGGAGAACAGGGCGCAATTCGGCAACGGGGGTAAGAGTGCCTGTGCGTCCTACTTGCACAGTGACAGCTTCAATGACCGTAGGCATTTCTTCGGCAGGATATTTCCATGCGATCGCCCAGCGAGGAGTTTTTTGCGTGAATCCTAATAGTTCTTGTTGAGGGAAAGAATTGAGTTTAATTACCATGCCATCAGTCATGTAGGGAAGTTTCAATCGTTCCGTTGACCAATAATCGTAATATTCTTGCAATTCCTGAATCGATTTGCAGAGTTGCTTATTGGGATTGACGCGAAAGCCAATTTGTTGGAGAAATTCTAAGGCTTGCCATTGAGAAGAAATATCAGGCAGATTTTGCGAAGCAAAATCTGCCTGATTGATATGAATAGTATAGGCAAAGAAATCAAGGCGGCGTTTGGCGACAATGCGTGAATCAAGTTGGCGAAGTGTGCCTGCGGCGGCGTTGCGAGGATTAGCGAATAGTGCTTCTCCCTGTTGCGATCGCTCTTGGTTAATCTCATCAAATACGGCGATCGGTAGAAATGCTTCTCCACGAATTTCTAAGTGATCGGGAGGATTCTCTAAATTAAGCTTTAATGGAATGGAACGAATAGTTTTAATATTGGTGGTGATGTCTTCACCTGATACACCATCACCTCTAGTTGCGCCACGCACCAGTATGCCTTGCTCATAGGTTAAGGCGATCGCTGATCCATCAATTTTTAATTCACAAACGCTATCGAGAAATTCTTGCTTCTCTAATCCCTTTTGACAACGTTCTTGCCAAGTAGTTACATCATTAGATGTAAAGGCATTTTCTAAGCTATAAAGTGGAATATGGTGCTGAACAGAAACAAACTGAGTAGTTGGCTTCTCACCGACGCGCTGGGTGGGGCTGTCGGGAGTAATTAGTTGTGGATACTGCTTTTCGAGATCCAGCAATTCATGGTAGAGCGCGTCATAAACTGAGTCTTCCATTGTGGGAGCATCAAGGGCATAGTATTCATAACTAGCACGCTGCAAAATCTTCCGCAGTTCGACTACTCTCGATTGAATTTCAGGATTTAGAAATAGTTCAGTCACGATGATATTGACATTATTTATAAAATAATATAGCTGTCGCCAGTCTTGTTAGGACATAAAACCAGAAGATGATTGGCGGCGCGATGCGCCGTTATTCGCTTTTTGGGTTTTGCTTTGTCTTAATACAAGTGACTACAGCTATATTTTAAGCAAATTACAACGGTAATGAAAATTCGCAAGATTGATAAAAACGATCGCCTTGAAATTCTCAAAGGAGATTTGTATGCCTATTCACGCTGGACTAATCAGGATTTGCCGCGATCGCATTTAACAGCAATTAATCCTGATGAGGTATTAGCAGTCGAAATCGATGGCAAGATCGTAGCGGCTTTGCAATGTTTTCCCTTTCAGCAATCGGTGCGCGGCACGCTAAAACCAATGGGGGGCATCGGCGGCGTATGGACATATCCTGAATATCGCAATCGTGGCTGTGTCAGCGCCTTGATGAAAAGTGCTTTTTTAGAAATGCGGATGCAGGGAATTTCGGTGAGTATGCTCACGCCCTTTAAAGAAAGTTTTTATGAATCATTGGGCTATGCGATCGCTAATGCCACCAACGAGATCACAATTCCGATTGCATCTTTCAGCAATTATCTAAAACTTCCCATTTATGCCAACTGGTCATGCGATCGCCTGCCAGCAACCGAAGTCAGAGATACTTTGTCAAATTTCCTCTACGAAAGTCTGCGATCGCAAACCCTGTTGCCCCATAGTCACGGTTTAGCGATTACGAATTTTACTTATGACCAATGGTGGCATTTGCATCGGCAGAAGCTCTGTGTGTTGATCAAGCGCAATCATCAGCCTGTAGCACTGGCAATTTATGCGATCGATAGCAGTGGCAATTTGCCATTCACCGATCGCCAGATTGAAATTTCATCGATATTTTGGACAGACTTAGAATCCCGCGATCGCCTGTTTTCTTTTTTTGCCAGCCATCGTGATCAAATCCATAGCCTGAAAATGCCATTGCCATTAGATACAAATGTGCATACATGGTTAAGTAATGCAGGCAAATTACCATCATCGCTGACTGAGCCTTGGATGGTGAGAATTATCGATATTGTCCAAGCTTTACATGGTTTGCCAATCGCCTGTGAGCCATTTACCTTTGCCCTTAACGATCCGCATTGCAGTTGGAATGAAGGAGTTTTTCGAGTCGATGGCGATCGCGGTAGTCTGACGGTCAAGCGTTATAACGGTGATTTTCCTGATTTAGCGATCGACTTTCGTGCCACCATTGCAGGGATCTCAGCCCTGATTTATGGCACACATGGCATTGATGAACTTATACATAAACAATGGATTACGGATATTAACCCCATCACTTACGAAGTATTAGAAAATGCCTTTACACCATGCGTGATTTATAATCCTTTTAAGTTCTGACCCCCGTTGCAGCAACCGAGCCTGCGGCTCGGTTGCTGCAAAACCTTATAAAAGCATGAAAGAAAAACTCACTCGCAGTCAAGAACGAGTGCTACATCTCCTCCAACATCACGATCGCGCCGTATCCGCGCAAGATATTCATTCGGAGTTACGCAATAGCGAAAAAAGTGTGGGTTTGGCGACAGTATATCGATCGCTAGAAACGCTCAAATTGCAAGGCTTAATCAAGGCGCTGACTTTACCCAATGGCGAAACAATTTATAGCGTCACCCGTGCCGATCGCCATCATCTCAATTGTCTGAACTGTGGTCAATCTTTCCCGATTGATAGCTGCCCCATTCACGATTTGGGTAATCAACTCGCAAAACAACATAAATTTCAGATTTATTATCACACTCTCGAATTTTTTGGTATGTGTAGTCAATGTCAGCAGGAATCTCCATAAACAAGGGGCTTAAGCCCCTTGTCCAAGAAACTAAACTATGAAAACTGTACTTGTACCTCTATTTGAAGGCTTTGAAGAAATCGAAGCAATTACGATTATCGATGTGTTGCGCCGCGCTGATATTGAAGTGGTGACGGCAAGCTTAGCAACACAAACTGTGATCGGCGCTCATGCGATCGCCATTACCGCCGATAAGATTCTTGATGAAGTTGATGCTAGTCAATTTGATGCGATCGTCCTTGCTGGTGGTGCAGGTACTTTCCGACTTAGAGAAGATCCTCGCATTGCCAAAATATTGATTGCCCATGCCAAAACCAATAAACTGCTGGGGGCAATCTGTGCCGCACCGACCGTTCTCTCCGCCGCAGGATTGCTCAAAGGTAAACGTGCCACATCCTTCCCATCGGTTAAATCTCAATTAGAAGTAGGGGAATATTTAGAAATTCCTGTGGTAGTTGATGACAAGGTGGTTACTAGTCGTGGCGCAGGTACAGCGATGGCGTTTGCACTCAAGTTAGTTGAAATTTTACAAGGGGAGGCGATCGCCAATAAACTCGCCACAGACATGATCGTGTAGATATTGGCAGGTTTAACCTTGGGGTCGAAAAGATTGGTTTTGACTTATGATAATCTTGTGAAATAGCTAGCCAGTTATTGATGAATCTATGTCAGAGGTTAAATCAGTATCCCAAGTTCTCTTAGGTTATAAATCAGCGCTTGAGAAACTGGAAAGAACATATCCAAAGCCATCATCTACTGATGCCTTAGTTGTTCTAATGAAGCGAGAGGAGTTGCAAGCTTTACTTTCAGAACGTCCTGAATTGCTAACTGCAAACCTGATCGCGATCGCAGATTTAGACAATCGGCTCAAAAACCAAAAAAGTTTAATTGTTAAGTTGCTAAAGCTTTCTGAATGGAGAGCAATTCTTGAACCGCCTGAAAAGCATTGGTGGTGGTTTTTCTCTTCTAAATGGGAGAGATTTGATTGGCTGTGGAACGCTGGTTCTATTCTGTTTTTGGCTGTTTCCTTGGGGTTACTGGTTAATACATCAACTAGGATGCTGAGTGGTGGCGCAACCTCTGGAAATACGATATTTGTGGTATTGCAAAGCGTTTTACCGTTATTAGTTGGTGGTGGGACTTTCACGCAAGCAGGGAAAGAAGCCTATGAAAAAGTTCTGATTAGCTTGCAGATTGATAAACAGTTTTGGCAAGAAATTAGTTGCGGTTTATCTTTTCTAGTATTGTGCATTTTGTTTGGAGTGAATTCTTCCTTACCCAATTGGGCGATCGCTGTTAATCAGAGTGGCATCACAAATTACAACAATAAGCGCATAGAAAGTGCAAAAGCTGATTTTGAGAGGGCGATCGCTATGCGTCCTGACTATGGCGAAGCTCATTACAATCTTGGCTGGCTTTATGAAGAACTAAATGATCTTGAGAAGGCGAAAGTGCAGTATGAGTTAGCTGTTCAAGGCGATCTGCAAAAATTTGATCAGGGTGTTAATCATCTCAAGGCGTTGAATAATTTAGGGCGTTTATACATTCTCAAAAAGGAATATGGAACGGCTGTACGTTTTCTCAATCAAGGTATCCAAGAGAGCGCAAGTACTAAATCTATGACTTCATGGGAAAATTCTAGTGACGGAGGAGTCTATTACAATTTACGCAAAAATATGGGCTGGGCGAGGTTCATGCAGGAGCGCTATGTTGAAGCAGAGGTGCAGCTTAGAGCAGTGATCGCTTTAGAGCCTAAACGCAGTTCTGCTTACTGCTTGCTAGCTCAGGTTTTAGAGGCTAAAGAGCCAAATAATCAAGCGATCGCCTTAGAGTTTTGGACAAAATGTATCCGTTTCGCAACTCCGATGGATTTTTCTCAGTCAGAGGAGGATGACTGGTACGGATTGGCGAATAAGCGTTTGGATAAGGCGTTTTCCAACAAAGATACAAGTAAGGATAAGTAACCATGCAAAAGCGATCGCGAGTTGGGCAAGCCTTTATATTTGGTTGTGGTTTATTAAGTATGTTAGGGACGCTGGTATTGCCTGAGATGGCTGTGGCTAATCCTCCTGTCAGGATTTGGTCGCTTAGTCCTAAGGCGAGCATTCTCCGTAATGGAGTGAGTAAACCAGCACGTTATTTTATGGAGATAAAGCCAGAGGATCTGGTGAAGCCTGAGATTGGTAGGGTGTTGGAGGTTCTTTGTTCTGATAATCAAATCCGTACAGTACAATCTGGTGTCTTTTCAGGATTAGGCACAATCTGTCCTCTATCTTCTTCAAATCGTATAACTCCCAATACTTTTGAGTCACGCGGTAATAACTGTTCTTCGATCGCGCCTAATGTTTTGGCTCCTGCATCTGACAAACTAATCGCGACAACGGCTGCTTATCCCACGTTTCAGTTTTTAGTGCCAACGACATCGGCGAGTCAGGCTGAGTTTGTCCTCAAAGGTAGCGATCGCAAGGCGATTTATCGTCAGACCTTTGCTTTGTCTGGTCAGTCGGGTATTTTACGAGTGGCGTTACCTACCGATGGCAGCATTGGCGAGTTGGCTTTGGGGCAGACCTATAAATGGGAGCTTAATATCATTTGCGATCCAAGCGATCGCAAGCAGGACGACTTTGTGGTGGGTTCTTTGCAGAGAGTGCCTCTAGCGAATGATCCTCAGCATCAGTTACCGCTATCTTTGCGCGATCGCCTCTTGTTTTATAGTGTCAAAGGATTAAATTATGATGAATTAGTGGTGTTGGATGCATTGCGAAGGGAAGCTCCGACCGATGGCGAGATCCAAACTTATTGGGAGTCTTTGTTAGAACGCTACAAGTTGGGAGATTTGAAAAGGTTGCCAGCGATCGCCTTGCCGTAGCCAAAATCTCAGTAAATTTGAAAATAATAAGGAGTTAATATGACGCAAATTATTTTAGAAATCGGTCAGCCTATGGTCATTGAAAAGCTGAGAAGTCTTGCCCAAAAGTATCAGCGAACTTTGGAGGAGCAGATTGTTCTAATTTTAGAAAATGCTGTTACGCCTTTGCCCCAAGGACAAGGGACTGTTTCTGCCTTAGATAATGGTCAAGATGGCTTTTGGGATATGACTTTAAGGTTTAGGCAGAGGATACAGCAGGAAAATATTGTGTTCACTGACGAAGATTTTGCGGGTTTGCGCGATCGCTCTGCGGGTCGGGAGGTTGAGTTTTGACTTTAAGGTATTTGTTAGACACCAATGTTATTTCGGAGGTGACTCGTCCAAGCCCTAAGACTAATATTGTCCGAAAGCTTACTGAGCATCAATGAGCGAGAACAACGGCTACCATTGCTGCACTCAAGATGAATCGTTCGCCTTTGGTTCGGGTTAGAACGATGTGGGTAAAATTGGGCGAACATCCACCCGCATAGGAATAATTGTAGGCTGTCGCATTAAGGTTAAACAAATAGAGAGGCTGAAATGATGCGTAAGGTTGGTGTGGCGGTGAGTCGGGTTGGATTGATTTTGATGTTGGGAATGTTTGGTGTTCCTTTGATTTCGCCGAGTTTTAGTCAGTCGAATTCTGATCTTTCTTCACCAGCTTTGAAGGAGGCGTTGGAACTTCATGAGCAGGCGTTTCAACTCTACAATCAGGGGAAATATCGAGAGGCAATTGCCATAGCACAACGTTCCCTCTCGATCTATGAAAAAACATTAGGAGTCAATCATCCCGATATCGCTAATAGCCTCAACAATCTCGCGACATTTTATCAGTCACAAGGGAACTACCCAGCCGCCGAACCACTTTATAAACGTTCCCTCGCGATCTATGAAAAAGCATTAGGAGCCGAGCATCCCTCCGTCGCCACTAGCCTCAATAATCTCGCTGGGTTATATCAGGCACAGGGGAACTACCCATCCGCCGAACCACTTTATAAACGTTCCCTCGCGATTCGCGAAAAAGCATTAGGAGATGATCATCCTGATGTCGCTACTAGCTTCAATAATCTTGCAGCGTTGTATCGATCACAGGGGAACTATCCAGCCGCCGAACCACTTTACAAACGTTCCCTCGCGATCTATGAAAAAGCTTTAGGAGCCGAGCATCCCTCTGTCGCCACTAGCCTCAATAATCTCGCATTGTTGTATGATTCACAGGGGAACTACCCAGCCGCCGAACCACTTTACAAACGTTCCCTCGCGATCTATGAAAAAGCTTTAGGAGCCGAGCATCCCTCTGTCGCCACTAGCCTCAATAATCTCGCATTGTTGTATGATTCACAGGGGAACTACCCAGCCGCCGAACCACTTTATAAACGTTCTCTTGCAATTCTAGAAAAAGCATTAGGAACCGAGAATCCCTCTGTCGCCACTAGCCTCAATAATCTCGCAGCGTTGTATCGATCACAGGGGAACTACCCATCTGCCGAACCACTTTATAAACGTTCTCTTGCAATTCTAGAAAAAACATTGGGATCTGAGCATCCCGATGTCGCCACTAGCCTCAATAATCTCGCTGGGTTATATCAGGCACAGGGGAACTACCCATCCGCCGAACCACTTTATAAACGTTCCCTCGCGATTTATAAAAAAGCATTAGGAGCCGAACACCCCCTTATCGCCACTAGTCTCAATGGTCTCGCAGTTTTGTATCAGTCACAGGGGAACTACCCATCCGCCGAACCACTTTATAAACGTTCTCTCACAATCTATGAAAAAGCATTAGGAGCCGAGCATCCCAATGTCGCCAATAGTCTCAATAACCTCGCAGCGTTGTATGCCGCACAGGGAAATATTGATCGCGCAATTACATTTCGACAAAAAGGACTTGAAGTTCAAGAGTACAACTTAAAACTCAATCTAGGATCTGGCACTGAAATCCAAAAAGAAGCTTATATGCAAACCGTTTTGGGCAGAACCTTTGAGACTCTTTTCCTCCACGTCCAATCCGCCCCCACAAATCCCGCCGCCATTCGCCTAGCCCTAACCGCCATTTTGCAACGCAAAGGTCGTCTCCTCGATATCTTATCAACCAACCTGCAAACCCTCCGCCAATACCTCACCCCCGACATCCAACCACAATTTGACCAATGGCTAACCCTCAAAAGCCAACTCGCCAACCTGACCCTAAAAAATACCCCTATCGACAAATATCGCCCAATCCAACAACAAGCCGAAGAATTAGAATCCAACCTCAATCGTCGCAGTTCAGAACTGCAAGCAATCAACGAAACCGTCACCATCGAAGCAGTCCAAAAACAAATCCCCAACGATGCAGTCCTGATCGAACTATTTCGCTACAGCCCATTCAATCCTAAAGCAGCCTTAGATAAAGACAAATGGGGAAATCCTCGCTACGTTGCCTATATTCTCCATTCCCAAGGTGAACCCAAATGGGTAGACCTCGGCGAAGCCGCAACCTTAGAGCCATCAATTCAAACATTTCGCCAAGCCATAGGACGCAACCCCACCAATCCCGATCGCGACTCCGATCCGCAATTAACCATAGCCGAAGTCAAACAAGCCGCCCGTAACCTCGACCAAAAGTTAATGCAACCGATCCGTCCCCTGCTAGGCAACGCCCGTCATCTGCTGATTTCACCCGATAGCCAACTCAACCTCATCCCCTTTGCTGCCCTCGTTGACGAGCAGAACCGCTTCCTCCTCGAAACCTACGACATCACCTATCTCTCGTCAGGACGCGACTTACTCCGCCTAAAACGCACGGGTATCAATCTCCAAAATCCCGTTCTTTTCTCCGACCCCAACTACGGTAAACCCTCAGATAAATTAATTGCTAGCATTGGTCGCAACCCCTGCGAATCCAAGATTGCCGCCAGAGGTGAAGACATAACTGACCTAGCCAGCAAAATATTTTGTCCACTCCCCAACGTCGCCGCCGAAACCAACGCCATTCAGAATCTTTTGCCACGATCTCAATTACTGAGCCAGTCCCAAGCCACCAAAGCAACTGCCAAACAACTCCACAACCCTAGCATTCTCCACTTTGCCACCCACGGCTTCTTCCTACCCGATCCACCCAATATCAATCCCGACACCCCGATCCGCCAAAATCCCCTCGCGCGATCTGCCCTAGTCCTAGCTAACTTCAATCAGCGCCAATCTTGCAGCGACTCCGACTCCAATTGCAATGGCTTACTCACAGCCCAAGATGTCACCACCATCGACCTGCGCGGAACCAAACTCGTATTTCTCTCCGCCTGTGAAACAGGACTAGGCAAAGTCTCCAACGGCGAAGGTGTATATGGCTTGCGCCGAGCCTTTACCCTCGCAGGAGCCGAGAGCCAAGTGATGAGCCTCTGGAAAGTCAACGATCAAGTTACGAGGGAATTAGTCGAGAGCTACTACCAAAATCTCAAGGCAAATCAAGGGCGTAGCCAGTCCCTCAAAACGATTCAGTTAGATTTACTAAAAAAATATCAATATCCCTACTATTGGGCAGCCTTTATCCCCTCTGGCAATTGGTCAGCAATGCCTGAAGTTTTTAAAAACTAAGGTAATTTACCAATATAGTCACGAATTACAGGTGTGAAAATTTTCACTACCTGTTGATAAACTTCTCTTTTAAATCTAACAATCGAATCGAGAGTCTTGTCGATCGCCATAAATTGCACCACCCGAAACTCGCGATCGTGGATATCTAACTTGCAATCCGAAGCAGGATGATCCCAATAAAAAGCAAACCAACGCTGTCTTTGACCACAATAATTTGCCCATTTGCCTGTTAACTTTAGCGAAGGTGGGAAGTCGTAATATAGCCATTCAGGATGAACATAAGCAAGCTTGGCATCATCAATGCCCACCTCTTCATAAAGCTCTCGTAATGCGGCTACTTGCGGATCTTCTCCTTCATCAATGCCTCCTTGAGGAAATTGCCATGAATCAGGTACTCCCAGACGCTCACCGACTAGCACTTCTCCCTTACGATTAAAAACAATCAGCCCGACGTTTGGGCGATAAGACTTTTCAGGTTTCATAATTTTGAATTTGACAAAGCAAAAGCATAGCACCGCCGCTAATTATCATCAAAAAGAATATACTCACACCGCAGAGTGGTGGGGTGTTTACCCTCTTAGTTGAATAAAAAAATCCTTGCAGAGCAAGGATTTTTTTATTTATACCAATTGAGTGACTCTTTCCAATTCAGCCGCAGCTTCTTGAACTTCTCTGCTCAAAAGCGATCGCTTTGGTGTTTGCAAACCAACCATTTGATCATTACTTGCACCGGGAGGAACCATCGGATAGCAGTTTTCATCACGCTTCACGCGGAAGTCAGCGAAAACAGGTCCATCGTAAGCCAAAATTTCGGCAACTGCGGCTTGCAAATCGCTTGGCTCAATCACCTTGATACCCTTGATACCATAAGCTTCAGCAAGCTTTACAAAATCTGGCATACCAACTTCCATATTAGAAGAAGAGTAACGCTCATCATAGAAACTCTCTTGCCATTGGCGTACCATGCCTTGCCAACCATTATTAACAATGATTACCTTGACGTTGATGCCATACTGAGCCAACGTACCAAGTTCCTGAATATTCATCTGAATACTGGCATCACCACTAATACAGACTACTTGGTGATCAGGAAATGCCACCTTTGCGCCC
This sequence comes from uncultured cyanobacterium, assembly GCA_963703315.1. Taxonomy (GTDB): domain Bacteria; phylum Cyanobacteriota; class Cyanobacteriia; order Pseudanabaenales; family Pseudanabaenaceae; genus Pseudanabaena. Next base: position 2,906,285 of record OY969811.1, read on the forward strand.
ATTGCCGCAGGCATTCCATAACCCATTGTGCCAAGTCCCGCACTCGAAATCCACTTACGGGAACCAGTCTTAATCAACTGGGCTGCCCACATTTGATGCTGTCCCACATCTGTTGCAAAGTAAGCATCGGGAGCTTGTTTCCCAAATTCGTAAATTACTTGCTGTGGTGAGAGAACTCCATCATATACAGGCACTTCAAGGGGGTAGTCTTCTTTCCATTCATCAAGCTGCTTGAACCAATCCTTAGTTTGGATGGTTTCTTCATAGCTTGTGGCTTCAAGGATCGCTTGCAATACTTCCTTTACGTCACCAACAATTGGCACATCAGGTTTGCGATTTTTACCGACTTCCGCAGGATCGATATCAATATGAATGACTTTGGCGTTAGGAGCAAATTTATCGAGACGACCCGTAACGCGATCGTCAAATCTTGCACCAACAGCAATCAACAAATCACAACCCTGTACTGCAAAGTTAGCGTAAGCAGTACCATGCATTCCCAACATACCAAGAGAAAGGTAATTGTTTTCATCATAAGCACCCTTGCCCATCAGAGTTGTGGTCACAGGCAACTGAAACCGCTTCGCGAGTTCCTCGATTTCCCCATGGGCATCAGCAAGGACAGCACCACCACCAGCGTAGAGCAATGGACGTTTAGATTCTCGGATTAAGGCGATCGCTGCTGCAATTTGATGCAGATGCCCCTTCACTCTAGATTGATAACCTGGGAGATTAACTTCTACTTCAGGATTATAGTCAAAAGTTTGTTGAGCAATATCTTTAGGAATATCAATCAATACAGGGCCTGGGCGACCCGTCGCTGCAATGTGAAAGGCTTCTGCTGTAATCCGTGCAATATCTTCAGCTTTGCGAATCACATAGGAATGCTTAACAATTGGCAGGGTAATTCCCCAAATGTCTGTCTCTTGGAATGCATCAGTACCGATCGCATAGGAAGGTACTTGACCTGTAATCACGACTAAAGGAATTGAGTCCATTTGCGCGGTAGCAATACCTGTCACCAAATTGGTTGCTCCAGGTCCAGAGGTTGCCACACATACTCCCACCTGTCCAGTAGCGCGGGCATACCCATCGGCAGCATGGACGGCTCCCTGCTCATGACGCACGAGATAATGTTTAATCTCACCTCTTGACTCTGCCTGATAAATCTCGTCATACACTGGCAGAATCGCTCCACCGGGGTAGCCGAAAATGTGTTTTACACCCTGTCGTCTCACACTGTCGATGAGAGCAAATGCACCCGTTGTTCGCAAAGTAGCCTCCTCTAGACTCTTACTGTAAGTTCTTGAATCATTTACAGATACTTTTAGCTCACTACTACAAACTAGTAATAATAGGCAAGTACCTTAAGTCGATAATTTGTAGCAATTGTATCGATAATAACATAGACAAGCTGACCCAAAGCTGCTATGTGCAAAGTCTTAAGCCGACAAAATCTAGAAATACAAGCAATAATATAGACACTATTTAAAGTCAAGAATCGGTGGTGCGAAGCAAAGCCCCGCATCACCGATTCTTGACTGGGAAGGGAGTACATATTACCAAGATGATTGAAAGCCATGTCAGACAAGATGTCTGACCTACAAAGATTAAATCTCTGTGGGACGGGCATCTTGCCCGTTTGTTGCTAAGACTTGTCAGTCTAAAATATTAATAAACATATAATATTTGCCCCACCAAAGAGATCTTTGCGCTACAGAATGATGACAAGTCGCATTTAAAAATATAATAACTGCGTGTCCTTCTGTCATACATCGTCTAAATAACGTCTCATGAGTGCAAATTCAGATAAAGATATTCCTGTCAATATTTACCGCCCTGCCAACCCATTTACAGCAAAATGTATTGCTAATGAAGTACTGGTCAGACCCGGTGCTGTGGGCGATACCCGTCACGTCAAGTTTGATATTTCTGGAGGTGACCTTCGTTACTTAGAAGGTCAAAGTATTGGTGTCGTCCCCCCCGGCGAAGACAAAAATGGTAAGCCTAATAAACTTCGCCTTTACTCGATCGCCTCTACTCGCCTCGGTGATGATCTTGATGGTAAAACTCTATCTTTAAGCGTCAAGCGTCTTGAGTATCAAAACGAAGCAGGTGAAACTGTTAAAGGTGTTTGCTCTAATTTCTTGACCGATCTCAAACCCGGTGATGAAGTCAAGCTGACTGGTCCAGTTGGTAAGGAAATGTTGTTACCAGACGATCCTAATGCCACAATCATCATGATTGCCACAGGTACTGGTATTGCGCCTTTCCGTGCGTTCCTATGGCGGATGTTTAAAGAAAAGCATGAAGATTATAAATTCAATGGTTTAGCTTGGCTTTTCTTCGGTGTACCTACCGACACCACCGTTTTGTACAAGCCAGACCTTGAGTGGCTTGCCTACAAACACAAGCGCAATTTCCGCTACGATGTGGCAATTAGCCGTGAGCAGAAAAATGCTAAAGGCGAAAAGATGTACATCCAAAATCGGATGGCTGAGTACGCTGACGAGTTATGGGAAGTGATGCAAAAGCCCAGTACCCATACTTATATGTGTGGTTTGCGTGGTATGGAAGATGGTATTGCTGAATTTATGAGCAAGACCGCCGAAAAGAATGGTGCTGTTTGGAAAGAATTCGAGAAGCAAATGAAAAAAGACGGGCGTTGGCACGTTGAAACTTACTAAATCCTAAGTTTAAAAAGAGAGGGCTGTAATGCAGCCCTCTCTTTTTGGATATAATCAGGCAAATTTACCTGTTGCGGCATGAAATTGGAATTACTCTGGCTGCTTGTCGGAATTGGTATTGGCGCGATCGCTACTAGTGCTTGCTGGTTTAGTTGGAGTTACGCTAAAAAACGACGCAACCGTAAATTTCATAAGCGATCGCGTCATGTATTTAGGGTAAAGTCAATCCGCAATCTCAAAACTTGGGCGCATAGTATCCAGCAGAATATTCAAAAAAATATTCAAAAAAATATTCGGGATCAATTTGAATTAGGTAACTCTACAGACAATGATCTTGAGCGCATATTGTGGGAAAAAATCGTAGAATCTGCTCCTATTGGTTATATTCAAGTTGATCAAGACAACCGCTTGGCTATATGCAATCAAAAAGCCGCCAGCATGATGGGGATCATTAACCATCAACAGGGGCTACTTCGCAAACCATTTTTGTTGCAACTAATTCGCTCCTATGAACTCGATTACCTAGTTGAACAAACGAGATCGCGTTGCCAGAGTTCACAGGTTGATTGGGTGTTTCATCCCGCAATTCCTGATCCTGTTAATCCTGTACCACAGTTAGGCAGACCGATTCGCGCCCATAGTATTTATTTAGAGCATGGTCAAGTTGGCATTTTTTTGGAAGATCGTCAAGAAGCAGTGATGATCGCGCAGCAACGCGATCGCTGGACTTCAGATGTTGCCCATGAACTCAAAACACCACTCACCTCAATTCGTCTAGTTGCGGAGACCATTGAACCTCGTGTTGATCCATCCGCCAAAATTTGGGTGGAGCGATTACTCGGTGAGATCGAGCGCATGACTAATCTCGTCAAAGACTTGCTGGATTTGGGACAGATGGATGTGGGCATCGAACCAACGTTAAATTTTCATGAAGTTAATCTAGACAAACTAATCCAATCAGTTTGGACAACCCTTGAACCAATTGCCAATCGTAAGAAAGTTGGTCTCAAATATATCGGCGATCGGCAGTTAATCTTGCAAGTGGATGAGTCTCGCATTTATCGACTTTTACTCAATTTATTAGATAACAGCATTAAGCACAGCCCCGCGCTTCAGTCGATTACAATCAAAACCAGCGTGGTAGACTCAAACATACTCATCGAAACAATTGATGCAGGAGAAGGTTTCCCTGAAGAGTCACTGCCCTATATATTTGACCGCTTCTATCGCATTGATCCATCACGGACAAGGTCAGGACTAGATCGGGGTGGCAGTGGTTTAGGATTAGCGATCGCCCAACAAATTATCCGACTCCATAAAGGATCGATCTCTGCTAAAAATCATCCTGAGACTGGTGGAGCATGGATGACAATCACGCTACCATATCAAAAACTTGCAACGGAAAACCCGCAAGTCTCTAAGCACTTTCGTACATAAATCATGAGCGCAGAAAAACTCCTGAAAGACTATGCTTTGGGGCGGCGTGACTTTGCTAGCTTAAATCTCGCCAATGCCAATTTGTTTAATAGCGATTTGATCGGCGCTAATTTAAGCAAAGCTGACCTAAGACGTACCAATTTTGTCTTTGCATACCTCAACAAAGTTACTTTTAATCACGCCAATCTATCTGGGGCAAAACTAGGTGGAGCAACACTCAACCAAGCCATCATGATGAGTGCTAACCTCTCTGAAGCTGATTTGCATGGGGCAATGTTGCAAAGAGTAAACTTATTTGGAGCAAACCTTGCACTAGCGAACTTAATGGATGCAAACCTCAGCGAGGCAGACTTACGCAGTGCCAATTTGCGCGGAGCAAATTTACGTTGTGCGATTTTGACAGCTACACTCATGCGTGAGGAGCGCGGCTATCCACCCACCACGATGAGCGGTGCAAATTTACGCAAAGCCGATTTGCGCGGGGCGAACCTGAGTGGAGCCGATTTAACGGGGGTGGATTTGTCGGGTGCGAATCTGAGTGAGGCGACGCTATCAAGGGTGAATTTACAGGGTGCAAATCTCAGTGGGGCGATCGCCAGTGGCACAATTTTTACTGAGGCAAATCTAAATAGTGTCAACCTGACCGAAGCAAATCTCAAAGGTGCAAACTTAACTAAGGCAGATCTCAAAAATGCTAACCTACGTCTTGCGAACCTCTTTGGAGCTAATCTAAGTAAAGCTAATCTCAGCATGGCTACTTTGAGCAATGCAGGATTAATTCAGGCGATACTTACAGGTAGTGATCTGTCGCGATCGCTTTTAGATCAAGCAAATCTTAGTCAAGCCAGTCTAGTTGACGCTTATTTAGTGAGAGCTAATCTTGATGGAGCCGATTTCAGCGATGCTATTTTGACCAGAGCCGAACTGAGCGGAGCTAGCACGATTGGCACTATCTTTAGTGGTGCAACTATGCCTGATGGCAAAATACACTCCTAATTAGCACTAACCCCAAAAGACTATGGAAGATTCAAATCTTCTAGAGGAAGTTATCGAAAGCTTGGAGCAAGACAGCAATGTACTTCGCATCAAACGCCTCATCCTCTTCACTTGTCATGATACTTGGTCAAATGATGTCAACGAAGTTAAAGCGTTGCACGTGCGTCAACTTGTCCGCGAATTGATGCTGATGTTTCCTGATCTCAATACGCTGAAGCACAAGTTAAATAGCCATGTGAAGCAACTAAGCAAACAATCAGACTATCTACTTGCCGCCGACAACATTATTGATAGCATTGGGTTTCTCTATACGTTGCGAGATGAAGGTAAGCTCCCTCATAGTTTTTTAAATCCGCCTCCATCGACACCAACCAAAAGTAAAAATAGTTCTCCTCAACCAACAGCCGATAGAAATAATGATCTCGACACGATTCCCCATAAACACAACCTTAAATACTTAACTAACTTGTTTGATTTGCGAACTGATATTTCACGCAATGTTAGTCCTCTCCATGCCAAGATCCTGTTATTTTCTAGTCTCAATTATCGGTTTAGTCCTCAAGAACGTGACTGGTCAGCCCTCTATACTTACGATTTGGATGATCTAATTCAACTCATGTTTCAGACCTACGAAACTGTTGATGCCTTAGAAAAAAAGCTATCTGAAGTCAGCAAAACTTTAGACCAGCCAGAGGATGCTAAACGGGCTGCGGCAGTGATTTTACAAGTACTTAGACCTTTTTACTAATCATCAAGCTAAGCCAAAAGTGAGTGGCGGTGCGTAGCGCCGCCACTCACTTCTTATGGTCTTGAGACGCATTAAAGTAAGGTAAGCTTCTAGAAACACTAATTTTCATCCATAGAACGTAATGGCAGCTACTTCTTCTCGACAGCCCAAAATTATTGTGCTTGATGATGACCCCACAGGGGCGCAAACTGTACATAGCTGCCTATTGCTAACTAAATGGGATGTGGAAACTCTGAGAATTGGTTTGGCAGATGCCTCACCGATTATGTTTGTCCTTACTAATACCCGATCGCTTACCCCCGAAGATGCCGCAAACGTAACTCGCGAAGTTTGTCGCAACCTCAAACCTGCGATCGCGGCTGAAGGTATTCAAGACTTTTTGATCGTGAGTCGTTCTGACTCGACTTTGCGCGGACATTATCCAATCGAAACCGATGCGATCGCTGAGGAGTTAGGCAATTTTGACGCACATTTTTTGGTTCCCGCATTTTTTGAAGGGGGACGCTTTACCAAATCGAGTGTGCATTATTTAGTGGTGAATGGCGTACCTACCCCAGTCCATGAGACTGAATTTGCTAAGGATTCTGTTTTTGGTTATACCCATAGCTATTTGCCTGATTATGTCGAAGAAAAAACTCAGGGCAGAATCCCTGCGGCAAAGGTAGAAAGATTTGTGTTAGGGGATATCCGTGCAGGTATCCGTCTCCGACTAGCTCGCTTGCGTGACAATCAATGTGGTGTCGTTGATGCGGAAAACCAAGCCGATCTCAATCAATTTGCCTCCGATATTTTAGCGATCGCCTCTACAGGTAAACGCTTTTTATTCCGTAGTGCCGCTAGTTTGCTGACTGCTCTTGCTAAGTTGCCACCCCAGCCCATTCCTGCGGAAGAGATGTCGAAATATATGCGATCGCATAAAGCAGGTGTGGCGATCGTCGGCTCCCATGTTAAAAAAACCACCGAGCAGTTAGAACATCTCCTGAAAGCTCCTAATACCGTTCCTGTGGAAATCGATGTTTCTCGCCTACTAAGTGATACCGAAGCACAATCAGAAGTCCTTAAACAAGAAGGATTAACCCAAGTTTACCAAGCTCATCAACTAGGCAAAACGGCGGTGATATTTACCAGTCGGAAAGAATTAGAGTTTGCCGATACTTCTACTCGTCTGGCATTTGGGCAATCAGTTTCAGCGCTCTTGATGGCGATTGTGCAGGAATTACCCACCGATATTGGCTTTTTAATTAGTAAAGGTGGCATTACCTCTAATGATGTTTTGAGTACAGGCTTAAACTTGCCCACTGCAAGGCTATTAGGTCAAATTTTGGCTGGTTGCTCGGTGGTGCGTACTCCTGAAAATCATCCCCGTTTTCCTGATTTACCCGTTGTCCTATTCCCCGGTAATGTTGGTGATGCTCATGCCTTAGCCACTGTTTATACAAGGCTGGCGATCGGTATTGAATAGATCGTAAATACTTACAAAATCGCCCCGTCAAAGTTGGTGTTTTCCATACTTGCCCCATCAAACATGGCTTTAGTGAGATCACTTTTTAGCAGGTCAGCATTGTCCAGATTTACTTCGGTCAGGTTAGCGGTTTTGAGATTTGCATAACTTAGATTGCAACCATCGCAGTTAGCCCCCGTTAAGTCTGCGCCTTGCAAATTTGCGAATTCGAGATGGGCATTACTCAGGTTCGCACCTCGTAAATTGGCATTTTGGAGATTTGCGCCTTTTAAAACTGCCCCACTCAGATCGGCTCCTCCCAGATTAACTTGCCTTAAATTTGCATTACTTAAGTCAGCATGAGTCAGGTTTGTAAAGCTCAGGGTTGAACGCTCTAGATTTGCCCCCCGCAAATCAGCTTCACTTAAATCGGTCAGGTCTAGATCAGCATCTTGCAGATCAGAATTTGTAAGATTAATTGATGACAATTTGCAGCAAGATAGCTTCAACCCCGAAAATTTTTCCGAATTAAAATCTTTACGTCCCATTTCATACATTTTTTTGAGTGCCATTCCCATCGCAAGGGTATTGGCTGTAGGGGGATGATAAGTTCCAGGATTTTGAGTGGACATCATTGTGATCTCTCTCTAGCTGAGTCATTTAGCTACTTGTAACTATTGACTTCAATATAAAGCGATCGCCCTCAATTGCACTTCACCCTATAGGATTGCCCAAAAAATGAAGATGCTTGGGAGAGCGTAGGGACGTTAACAGATTAATGAGGATTAAGCTAGAATAGTTAAGATAAACGACGCTTTGCACCGTTTAGTCTAGATCTTGATATCCAATGGAGAAAATAATGTCAAAAGAACAAAAGGGTAATAAAGAGTCTAAAAAACCTAAGAAAGATCCTTCTGAAAAGAAGGAAAAGAAAGATCCTAAAAGATACGATTAATCCAGAACTGACAAGGCTTTCTCAAAGTTATAGCCATAGCCAAGCAAGTTAAGACATAAAACCCCAAAGAGAGTGGCGGCGCGAAGCGCCGCCACTCTCTTTGGGGTTTTAGTTTTGTCCTAACATAACTGACTACAGCTATAGTATTAGCCTTACACACATTGCTAATACTAAAATATTGAAATAATTGAAATAGATTAGATAAGTCCTATGTCAACTGAAACCTTGAGCAACTCCAGTAACAAAGATTTTGCTGAATATGCACCCCAAATTTTGGAACGCGCCGAAGTAGCTTTGCGATGTGCGCCATTTAGCGTGAAGTTATTGGCAGATATGGCAAAACAAGGTGTGAATTTGAGGGTGATCGCTGGTAATGAAGGAATTAAAAATGCATATTTAACCAGAGCAACTAATTTAATTATTACGGAAAATGCTTTGCTATGGCTGATTCAAGTAGGTGTGTTGCGCCGTGAAGTGGATGGACAAGGTATCACTGATAGCTTCCGCTTGACACCAATGGGACATTTGTTACTCGATAAATGGCGATCGCAACCTAGATTTCCCGATCCTAGTTTTGGCGATCGCTTAAAAAATTTTTGGGCGCAGATTCAAATCTCGCGCTTTCTTTAATTTAGTGGTGCGCGGCTAAGCCGCGCACCACTAATGCTAAATGCGATGCTAAGCATCGCATTTATTTTATGGAACAAAATCTCTCACTTAAGCGTCCTGCATTAGAGCCTATTGCCCTATCTTGAAGCATTGTGTGCTTTCGGTAGCCATGCATCAATTCAATTAGGCTTTAGCAAATCACGGATCACATTAAGTTGAGAACAAATCACGATGAATATTTTCCGTAAAAATTTTCGTAACCAAATAAATACAGGGGTTCGGAAGACATCTCTATGTCTATTTGCGGCAACTCTAACTACAGCATCTTTGCTGAGTACTATAGAAGCGATCGCGGCTCCTTCTGTTCCTCAAATCGTTGCTCAAGTTCCGCAAGATTGGAAAACAGGAGTACAGCTTTTACGTTTGCTGGATAATTCTGGCAACCTCTCAAGCATTGGCATCTTACTCGACGTTGCCAATAAGCCTTCAACAACTTATGCCAATGCGGTATATCAGCTTTATGTAAGACGCTCTGGGGAATGGCGCGAAGTTTATACTAATTCAGGGGCAAGACTACTCTCCAAAAATGCGGGTAGACAATCTTCTTTTGTGGAAGTGATTCCCTTAAATTTACTGAGTGAAAAAATTTCACTTGATGATATTTACAATGGTGATCTCAAGGCAATTACGAGCGTTCGCTACGATCAGCCCAATGGAATCAAGGATGCAAGATTTACGATCGAAGAAGTGAGATCCTTTACTTCAATTGTTACAGCTAGTGCGTCTGATGTAAGTTCTGGACGAATTGCTTATATATATAACAATTCATCCAACAACTCTTCTAACAATTCATCCAACAACTCTTCTAATAATTCATCCAACAACTCTTCTAACAATTCATCCAACAACTCTTCTAACAATTCAGGACTTTCTGATCGCGACTTGGGGATTTCAAGCAGTTCTCAATCGAATCAAACTACTATTGTCCAAACCACCAATGTCCAAACAAATAATTCTATGAAAACAAAGCCTGTCTTTGTTTCTAGAAGAGATGATGATGACGATGAAGATGATGATTATGAAGATGATGATCGTAGATCTGATCGTCAAGATCGCAAGGATCGGAGGAATGTCGATGGTGTTGAACTATCCAAGAAAAATCCTCATCGCGGACATTTCAGCCTAGCCGTTTTGCAGTCTCAGCCACGTTTGTCTGAAGTGGTTGCTCGCATATCCATCAAATCTAAGCGTTCTAAAGGTTTTCTTGAAGAGCGCTTTGTCGGTGACTATCGCTTTGCGATCAATCAACGCGCTACCTTTATTCGTGGTCTAAATGCAGGCGATCGCTTAGTCGTCAGACTGTTTGATTTACAAAATCGTCCTCTGGGCTATAGCGAAGTACAGTTGCTGAAAAATTTCTCAACGATCAGCCTCATTTTGCCAAGTGATCCATCAGCCTATGGCACATTAAGAACTATCTCAGGGATTGACTCAGAAAGAGTTGGGCGCATTGATCGCAATGTCAGAATCTATGACTATTTCACCCAAATCCAGACTAGTAATTCTATCTCCCAAACAGTTGCGAGATTTTTGACCACATCACAGGGTATTCCCCTCGGTTTATTTAACGTGGCTGGTCTGCCTCAAGCAACCAATCAGTTTACATATACCAATGCATTCTTCAAAGGTAATCAATCATTAATTGATCGCGCAATCAATGTATTTACCCCAAGCTTGCCTCCTGTAATGCAGGTTTTACCTGGTCAACTAACTTCACTAATTCCTATTACCAACAACCAATCTACGTTTGATGTAGTCCGCAAGATTCTCGATTACAAAGACTTGCGTCCCAATGGTTTAACAACCTTATTCTAAAAAAGAGAGGCGGTGCAAGCACCGCCTCTCTTTTTTAGAATATTTGCTTAGGGCAGACAAGGAGCTTAAGTCCCTTGTTCATAAACGTTCACTAAGAACAAAAAACTAGAAGATGAGTTGCGGCGCGGAGCGCTGCAACTCATCTTCTAGTTTTTTGTTCTTAGCTAACTCTTGCATTGCTATAGTTTGAAGTTATTGGACTTCCTGCCTTGAACCATTAAACACAAGAGCATTAGCCATCTGATTCAGCTTGTTACTATTTAATTGCTCAGCATTTTCTTGATATCTGCCGCGAATCTGTACATACTCATCCTCCAACAAAAAGTCTTTCACCTTCTCATATTCCCGCGCAGAATAAACCACTTGATATCCTTCAGTTGGGTCATAAAGTGTAAATATCCCATCCACATCACCAACCAACATCAACACATAAGGTAGATCAGAAGTTGGATCAACCCACATTTCAATAAACTTCCAATTAGATAACTTCGCTTGGTTTTGTGCGTGGAATGACATGATATTCACCCTTAATAATTTTCATTTCTGCAAAATATAACGGTAGCCAATTCCCCTCTAAATCAATTCTATAGCCTATTGCTTGCTCGAAATACATCCCATAACGTTCATGACCTCTCACAGTGCCAATAAACTCGCCCTTTTCAAACAAAGCTTCCGTAACCTCAAGCAATGTTTGGAGATCTTTAAACACATGAGCTTTACCATCTTCTCTTAGCAGTTTCAACATTTGTGGTGTATCTGGCAAATGCTTCTGTACGTGTCTTTCTGCTAAAACAAGTCCTCTTGGTAGTTTACGATTTTCGCCATCGTTTTGCGGCATAAAATTTATATGGTAGCGATCGCAGTTAACTTAGAAAAATTAACCTGCGATCGCTATCGGAGAAGTTAAGAAATACGCAATAGTTCCACATCAAAAATTAATGTGGCATTAGGAGGAATGACTCCACCTGCTCCACGAGCGCCATAACCCAAATCTGGAGGAATAATTAGGGTACGGCGATCGCCAACACGCATATCGGCTAAACCTTCATCCCATCCCTTAATTACTTGACCAACACCAAGCTTGAAGGAAAAAGGACTATTGCGATCGCGAGAACTATCGAACTTGGTTCCATCTTCGAGCGTGCCAGTATAATGCACGACGACGGTATCGCCTTTTTTAGGTGTTGCACCTGTACCAGCAGTGATTACTTTATATTTAAGTCCAGTGCCAGTGTCTTTGATATCGGAATCACTCATATTAATTAAAGATGCTTCTGCTATTTTTACTTCTGTTTGAATTGGTGCGCCTGTAGATGGCGCACTAGTACTAGCGACTGCTGCCTGTCCGCCTGTAATTTGAGCAACTACAATGACCAGTACAGCAACTGCCATAATGCCAAAGCTAATCAAAATTCCTTTCAAGGCTAATATCTCCAATCAATTATGTGATGACTTCGCTTTTGGGATTTTACAGTGATTCTGTAACAAAAAAAAGAAGCCACTTGGTAACATCCTCGTGACTTCCTTTTTATATAGCAAAACAAGTTTTGCTTAGGACACAAAAACTAAATGATAGTTGCGATGCAACTATCGTTTAGTTTTTGTGTCTCATATATATGCCAGGAACGAGATTTGAACTCGTGACACGTGGATTTTCAGTCCACTGCTCTACCAACTGAGCTATCCCGGCATGGCGCTTTTTTTGCGCTTTATTAAGATAACACCTATGGTGATTTACAATCAATAAAATTTGAAAATTTGTCCAAAAAACCCAAAAAAGAGAGATGGCACTTTGTGCCATCTCTCTTTTTTGGGTTTTAAGACAGCGAAAAGCGCAGTAAGGCTATGACCCAGTTACTAACCAAAAAACTGAACGTAATCCATCCCGTAAAGACTTCGCAGGATTTTCGGATTTAATTCTAGAAGGAATCGTCACAGGATGCATTTCAATGCCACGACTACCTAAAATTATTTTGCCAATCACAAGGGCGCGGGGCATATGAAAATCAGAAGTCAGTACATATACATCCGTAATCTTGCGCTGCTGTAATTCCGTCACCATAATTGTAAAATTTGATACGGTATCCACGGCTCGGTAATCCAGATGTATACGATCGCGCCTTACTCCCGCAGTATCAAATACATATTGGGCATATTCCTCTGGACTGCCCGAAGATACAAAAATTGGTAACTGTGGATGTTGTAAAGCAAACTGAGCAGCAAATTTTTCGCGGGTCGGCGAGCCTCCCAGTACCAATATGGCTTGTGGTTCTCTAGCCGATGGACTGGTGCTGACTGATGGGAAACAGGTCATTCCAAAAATCACGCACCCAGAACTAACTAACCCAGATAAAGCTGTCATAGAAATCCTGCTAGAAAAAGGGTTAAGCATCATCATTACTGCATCGTTGCGAATCAGCAAAATATTATCTGGAGGATGGAACAATATGCAACAAGATTTTGCTAAAAGGTTCATCCTGCGGATGAACCTTTTAGCATTCTAAAAATCTAGCTCACGTCTGCCCTCGATCGCTTTGGCGAGGGTGACCTCATCTGCATATTCTAAGTCACCTCCCATCGGAATACCAAAGGCAATTCGCGTAACTTTTGTAAAGGGTTTTAATAAGCCACCCACATACAAAGTTGTGGTTTCACCTTCCACACTAGGAGCGATCGCCATAATCACCTCAGCGACTTTATTACCACTGACACGCCGCACCAGACTCTGAATATTTAACTGGTCGGGGCTAATCCCATCCATTGGCGAAATCAGTCCACCGAGAACATGATATTTGCCACGATATTCGCGAGTTTTTTCAAGGGCAATTAGATCGCGGGAGTCAGCAACTACACAAATGATGGAGTTGTCGCGACTAGGATGGGCGCAAATTTCACAAATTGGTTCTGCGGAAAGATGCCCACAGATTGTACAAAGACCAACCTGCTGCTTTGCTTGAATCAATGCTTGAGCAAGGGCTTCTACCTCTTCAGTGGGGCGCTTGAGGATATGTAGTGATAAGCGTTGAGCAGTCTTGGTTCCCACACCAGGCAAGCGCTGCAATTGTTCGATGAGATTGGCTAGAGGTCGAGTATACAAAACAGCGAGGGGTATGAAGTAACGCTAACAATTTTAACAAAAAAGTAGAATCAGCCCTTCGAGCTACCTCTATTGATTAGTTTTGGCAAAGCGAGTTTGGAGATCGTAGGCTTCTCGCTCCATGAGATTATTTTCATAGATCTGTTTGGCACGTTTATATTCCACAAAGTACTGATAGCCAAATTGATCTAAGCCGCCATTTTGAACGCATTGACGAACATGGGTCATCTCATGCGCTAAAACTGATAGTTGTTTGATATCTTCAGGCTTGTAAGGATCACGAAGATAAATGCGATCGCAATAGGTTTGGGCGATCGTATCAACTTTGCCAAAATGCACCGCCACATTACCAAATACCCAGCGATCCATCATTTGTGCGTTATAAACGACGGTCACCCGATCAATGTAGTCAATAAAATAGCGGCGTAAATAACGCTTTTGGACGTTATCAAGAGGTTTACCACCTACATTTTTTGACCGCATGGTTTTTGCCGCCGCTTGATAGGCGATCGAGCCTGCTTGTCCCCAAGCTTCCTCGGCTAGGCTCGATTTTGTTTCAGAGTCAGCAAAAAAGCTCACATCTGAGAGTCCTACAGTTGCGACTAGAGCTAAGGTAAGCAAAATTAAAAAGCCGATTCTGCGAAGGCTATCCATTTCATTGCTCTTGAGACAAGTAGAAACGTTACGAAGCTTTGCCTTAAATGATTGCGGTATTTAGAGAATTTTATAGAGTGGCGGCGCGAAGCGCCGCCACTCTATAAAATTCTTCTTCGGACTGTTATTACGATGATTTCTATTGTGAATTCTGATTTAACTCATTAGAAACAATCACTACAGTGATATTGTCGCGACCACCGCGTAACTTGGCTGACTCAATCAGAGCTTGGGCAGCTTGTTGAGCATTGCGAATACTTTTAAGATGATGAGCAATGCGATCGTCAGTGAGTTCTTCGGTTAAGCCATCACTACAGATCAAAAAGCGATCGCCTGGTTGCCATTCGATTTCGCGGGCAGGAATAGTTTTAATGTCTTCACGCCCTAGACATTGCAATAACATATGTCGCCAAGGATGACTTTTAGCATCTTCAGGATTAACTACCCCTGTTTGAATTGCCCTTGCAATCCATGTATGATCATCACTAATTTGCTCCAGCTTTGCACCGCGCAATCGGTATAATCGCGAATCACCAATATGGGAAAACCAAGGCTGATCATCACGAAACAGCAAAATGACTACCGTTGTCCCCATGTCCGATCGCACAGGATTTGCCGATTGATCATTAATAATCGCTTGATTGGCTTTATCGATCGCATCTTGGATCAGTTTTTGAGTATCAGTTTCGATATCCCAAAAGGCTTCTAAGCTGGCGCGAATGGCATCAACAGCAATCTGGCTTGCCACCTCGCCTCCTGCGTGTCCTCCCATGCCATCAGCAACTACAAAAAATCGTCCGTCAGGATCGACATAGTAAGAATCTTGGTTGGCTGATCTCACACAGCCTGTATCGGTTGCTCCTGCAAATAGACGCTTCATGTTAGGTGGTTCGGCTCGACGTATTGAATTGACCAGTTCTGCTATAGCAATCTTTAGTTTAACGCTCACAGGCAAAAACTATAGCAATATCTCCTGCGATTGATATTTTTGTTTTCTGTACTTTACCCAAATATAGCTGTACCGCTTCTCACCATAGCTATATTTGGAGTTATAGATCACCGTTCAGGGCGATCTATGCGCGATAACAATCGTAATAAAACTAATACAAAAATACCTGCGATGATTGCCGTAACTATGGCAGGAATCTGTGAGCCATTTACAAACAAGAGCGTGGCACACAATAGACAGGTTGCCCCTAACAAAGCATAAATTGCGCCGATGCCAACGTTACTGAGTCGTCTTAAAAGGCGATCGGTTTCTTGAGATTTAACCCTGACTCGTATATCGCCGCGATCAAGTTTGGATAGGGTTTCATCAATACGACGAGGCAAGGCGATCGCCGTATTACTTACCTGTGCAGCTTGACGACCTAACTCACCTAGAAAGGCGGTGGATAAATTGCCTGATTCTCTAGAACTGCCATTTTCCATAAGATTTGTTGCGTAGGGTTTTGCGACTTCCATAAAGTTAAAGTTGGGATCAAGTCCTTTGCCTAGACCTTCAAGGGTGGAGAGCGCCCTCATCACAAAGGTAAAGGTAGCGGGAAATCGAAATGGTTGGTCATAAGCAATATCGTACAAATCATCACTGATCGCGGCAACCGATTGCTTACCCATCGGCTGCCCCATAAAATTGTCGAGCATATATTGTACTGATCGCCTAATTGGACCAATATCGCCTTTGACTTCTAAAGCTCCTAGCTCGATTAAAGAATTAACCACTGCCTCAGCATCTTTTTGTGCGATCCCAAAGAAAGTCTTTAATAGTTTGTCACGGGTAATCGACTGGATCTGCCCCATCATCCCGAAATCATAAAAAATTAGTTCGCCTTTACCTGTGACCGCTAAATTTCCGGGGTGGGGATCAGCGTGGAAAAATCCATGATTGAGCAACTGTTCTAGATATGCCTCAGCACCAATACGGGCGATCGCTTGGCGATCGAGTCCTGCGGCTTCCAGTGCATCATAATTACTAACTTTAATCCCCGGCATATATTCCAATGTCAGGACTCTTCGTGAGGCATAGCGCCAATATACTCTTGGAACCATAATGCGGCGATCGCCTCGAAAGTTACGCCGAAAGGTATCTGCATTCTTGCCTTCATTTAAGTAATCCGCTTCTTCATAGAGAATTTTGCGACATTCCTCATAAATGCCAACCCAATCACGTCCCCTACCATATTTGGGATGATTTTGAAAATATTGAGCAATTTTCTTGAGAATCCCTAAATCGATCGCAAATAGTTTTAATAACCCTGGACGCTGTACCTTAACAACAATTTCTTCGCCTGTATGCAATTGCGCTTTATGGACTTGACCGAGACTTGCTGCCGCAAGGGGGATCGGATCAAAGTAGCCGAACATTGTCTCAACGGGTTTACCTAAGTCTGACTCAATAATCTGCTTAGCTTTTTCGGCAGTAAATGCAGGAACCTTATCCTGTAACTTTGATAGCTCCTCGACCGACTCCGTTGGCAAAATATCAGCACGGGTAGAGAGCAACTGCCCAACCTTAATAAAGGTTGGACCTAGTTGCAGCATTGACTCACGCAGCCATATAGCGCGTTTACGAGTGCGTTTTTTGACCTTTGCTTCAGTCTTACCACCGACATAGCTCCATTTTTTACCGTCGAGCCAGATCATCCAAGAAAAGGTCAGAACGGTTCGCCAAATGTCAATAGTACGGGCAAGTTCAGAGTAGTTGTCACGACTCCAGCGATAGTTGGGTTCAGGAGATAAAGCTGGCACAGTTCACTAAAGATGGAAGGACTAAAAATCTGTAACAAACCTTTACATCTTAGCGTAAATGTTTATATTTGTTAACATTTAAATTCCCTATGATATAGCATTTCACAGTCTAGTAAGGTACGGGATTTTTTTCCCGCCGAAGGCGGGAAAAAAATCCTCTGTAACTCGCTTGCTTGAAAAGCGCTATATAGCAAAGCAGGTTTTGCTTAGGACATAAAACCAGAAGATGAGTTGCGGCGAAAAGTGCCACAACTCGCTTCTTGGGTTTTGGTTTGTACTAGCTAACTCTTTTTTTGATATATCAATATCAATGTGTAAATTCTACGATCTAGGAGATAGATTGTTGAGGCGATCGCGAACAGGAAATGAAAAAAGCCTTATCGCACCTCGGCAATGACTTTGCAGACAAACATCCATCAGTTTAATTTCTAGTAACTATCGGAATGTTGGGATTTGAACCCAAGACCCCCACTACCCCAAAGTGGTGCGCTACCAAGCTGCGCTACATCCCGTTGCGTTTTTGACGCTTTCCTATGATAGCACGATGATTTACAAATTTGAAAAGTTAACAAAAAATATCGCGATAAAAGCTAATAGAGTTACGGCATAACTCTGTTGGCTTTTATTTACCCAGATTACGTTTGAGTCTTTCGAGTTCTTCATCCATCTCCCAACGTCGGAAGGTTTCTTCTAGTTTGTCATTAGGATCACGAAAGGGCGGAGTGTAGAGATTATCCCAGTTTAAAGGAGTACTAGAAGGAGATTTTGTTTTGGCAGTTTTGGCAGCCTCAGCGATTTTTGCTTGCACTTCTTTGCGGCGTTCTTGGATTTGGACTTGCAGGGCTTGACTATCGATCGCTCGTTTTTTGACTAATTCCATTTGCGCCCAGATTTGATTACCTTGACGTAGCAAAGCCGCTTCACGTTCTTTGGCAGGATTAGCCAGATCAGGGCGATCAAAGGACTCTGCTTTAACCGTGCGATCGTGCCAAACTCGAATTTCTTCAGCAATTTCGAGAATCCGATCCTGTAATTTTTTCTCTTCTTGTTTAGAGCTAATGATTAACTTCGTAATCTCTTCTTCTTGCTGGCGCAACTTATCTTCGAGGATTTGCAACTCAATTTGGGGATTATTGCGAATAAATTCCTCTAGACGAGTTTCCAAAAAGCGAGATATATCGTCTATCAACCCCATATATTTTCCTCAGATAAGCTGCTATGAGTTTACTCAATTTACTAAATGATTGCGCTGTAATTTAGACGCAAAAGTTATCTTTATGATTATTTAAAATCTTTGTCCAACAAATACAGTTTTCGTTTCTTTACCGCGTTTGAGGATAATTTCTTGCTGGCTCACGCGAGATAATGACCAACCTGTATTATTGATTACTTTACCTAATCCAATTGATTGCACAGAGCCATTTATGTCAATCATCGCTGTAGAGCGATCGCCTAAATCTAGCACGCCAATTAATGTATAAGTTGGTGCTGGTGCAGATACAGGTGTGTTTACCGCTTGAGTAGGCGCAGAGTTGGTCTTTGTTGTTGATGTGTTGGAGGAGACATCAACCGAGTTATTGGTAGTGACAGGAGGTAAGGCAAGTGGTGATGGTAAATTTCCACTATTCGTTGGTACAGGGGGTTGATAGACAGGTACATACATCGGTTGTTGCATCCCATTTGCAAAGGGATTTGCGCCAACTGGTAGAGGCATATTCCCGATGAGTGGTGCTGTCATGAGGGGAAGGTTGCTACCAATGGGGGCATTATTTGAGTTAGTGGCGATCGCCCGATTTTTATCAACTACTTCCGCTAGCATCCGCTTAACTTCGTCAGCAAAGGTTTTGTTGTCAGGGACAGCTTTGGTATTGACTTGGGCAACGCTAACGGACTGTTTGCCTAACCAAATGCCATGATTAATCGTCCACATTACTGCTGCTAAGAGGGCTGAGCTACAGGCAACCACCAGCAAAATGCGATCCAAAAGACTATATTTGGCAACTCCTAAGGGTGGATCTATGGGCGGAATATTGCCAGTTGGTTCTGGATTCCGCATGATGTAGGGCTGAATCCAGAGTACATCTTGTTTGGAAATGGGAGGTAAGGAAATATCAGCAACATTAAGTTGAGTAATGTTAACCGTATCTTTGGATGTCGATCTGTCTCTTTCGGTAGCATCAACCTTAGAAATGGCAACTATGTCTGAGCTTGAGGAGTTTACAGAAGCATAGGGTGCTAATTTTGGGGATTGACTGCGGTTCTGCCCCTGTTTTTGTCTGAGCGATCGCTGCTTAGCATAATCAACATGGAGTGTATTCTCAACCTCTCCAAATAGATCATCCATTAAGTTATCAACGTTGTCCGTATAAGCGTCAACGTCTTGCGTTACATAAAACTGTTTATTATCTGTATCTTGTGTCATATACCGACCCTGTTCACTTTTTTATACATACACAACAACGGGTTATACCCAAATCATGCTGTTTTTATCGCTATCTTAACCAAACTGCAATGCTCTCAACTCGTCTCAACACAAATCAGAAAAATAATACTGGTATGTAATACCACAGATTGCTGCTTAGCACCATAACTTTGATGATGGATCTATAAATTACAGCACAAAAATCTGCAAACAATTTTGACGTAGGGGTAGAGCATTTGCGCCACAATTTTTTAACTTTTTGCTAGGATTTTGACCCGCAAATGCTCTACCCTTTCCCCATTTGAGGATTAGGCTGCGATCGCGTTAAGTTTAGGGCAGAGCATTCCTGTATATAAAATCTAGTGATATAGATAAATAGTTGTAGGAATGCTCTGCCCTAAACTCCAAAAAAGAAAAGGGACGCTTTGCGTCCCTTTTCTTTTTTGGAGATTTGTTTAAATTCTGACTAAATCAGGATAAATCGTTAAAACCTCATCATTGGTGAGGGTATATTCCTCAGACTGAGGTTCCCATAATACTTCTACGGCTAATAGATTGTCGGTAGGGATAGAGCCAATCATGGATAGTGCTGATTGCAAATCTTCTGAAGAGCGTAAAGCTGGTAATTTGCTCAAAGATTCTCCAGAAACTGCTAGTAATAGGGTCACTACAATATATTCGCTAGGATCTTCAAGACTGGTGCTACCTTCGCTAGGTAGCGAGGCAACCGTTTTACCTTGCAATACACGACCACTAACATTACTTAACACTTCAGCATTGAGTTTGCTGCGCTCGGACATTACTAAACTATTAAATTTTTGTTCCGCAAGGGCAAACTTGGTGTTTTCATTAGCGCTGCTGACATAGATCCAATATTCAGGATGGCGCATCAAGGAAATAGCCGTTTCACGAGTAACGGTGGCTAAGCCTTCTACATCGGAGGTGTCAGACTCTAGGGCAAGACGGGTTAGCTCTTGTTGGAGCGATCGCGCTGAGGCGAGTAACCCAACTTGAATTTTGGCAACGCTGACCTTACTATTCATGCCAGTGATGCCTTCGCCCTTGCCACTACCGCGAAATGCTTGGAGGATTACACCTGCAATGATCGCAATTAGCAAAAAGGTAAACAAGCCACCACCCATGCCGCCACCAAAAAACATAGGTAGAAAGAAGAATCCACCACCGCCGCTATTGCCGTAATAATTGCTACCGCTATAACCTGAATTTGATGGGGCAGAACGACTGGGGGCTGATTTAAAAGAGCTACCACCAATTCTGCCGCCTGAACGTTTTGCGAAAGCTTCTTGGGCATTGCCAAACAAGGATATCGCAATCAGTGAAATTGCTGAAATTACCGCAAGCGATCGCGTCCAGACTTTGACGTTAGCTTTAACTTTTTTCATAAATTCTGAGCTAAAAAACTTCATAGGAACTAGAAACTTGCCTTAAAAAATTGCTATAGATGTTCTATATCAATTCTAACCTGAGTCTAAGTTTTCAGGGAGTTAAAAAAGGTGCAGCGCTTTGCCCTACACCTTTTTTAATAACCAATCCATCACCCGATCGCCTAGCGATACACCATCAAGACGATCAATTTCGCGCACACCTGTGGGGCTAGTGACATTCACCTCCGTCAGGTAGCCACCAATCACATCAATTCCTACAAACATTAAGCCATCACGCTGGAGAGTCGGTGCAAGTTGGTTGCATATTTCCCTCTCGCGATCGGTAATATCAACTTGCGCCGCACTACCACCTGCCGCCATGTTGCCCCGAAATTCACCCGATTGCGGAATGCGATTTACTGCGCCAATGGGTTGACCATCCAGCAAAATAATTCGCTTGTCTCCTTTTTGTGCGTCAGGCAAGTATTCCTGCACCATTACGGGAGTTTTGCCCATATTCGTACTGATTTCGATCAGCGAGTTGATATTGCGATCGCCTACTTCCAAAAACAAAATTCCTTCACCGCCTTTACCACCTAACGGTTTCATCACAGCTTTCCCTTCAGCCTCTACAAACTCACGAATTGTCCCTTTGTCAGCCGTCACAATTGTTTTCGGAATTGCATCGGTAAATTGGAGGGCGTACATTTTCTCATTGGCAGCGCGAATACCTTGGGGCGAATTGAGAACTTTAGTTTTACTAACATCCACATAATCGAGAATATAAGTAGCATAGAGATATTCGGTGGTGACGGGTGGATCAGGGCGCATCCACACAAATTGCATATTTTCTAAAGGTTGAAATTTGCCATCTGCGACTTCATACCAAGGATTAGAAACTTGCCATTTACCATTTACAAGAGGGATTGGATAGATTTTGGTGGATTGCAGAAATGCCCATGCTTTGCCATCTTTGACACTGAGCGTATTCATATTGGCAATAAAGACTTCATAGCCCTTGCGACAAGCTGCTTCCATCAGTGCAACACTGGTGTCATGGGCAGGATCGAGTTTCGCGATCGGATCAATAATAAAAGCAAGCTTCATAGAATTTTATTGAGGTTTTGATGATGATTGTCTAGATCCCCCAGAGATTTTAAAATCTCATCAATTACCCCTCCCTAACCCTCCCCTTTGAAAGGGGAGGGAACAAGATTTCTAGTCTTCCCCCTTTACAAGGGGGAATTAAAGGGGGTTTTTGAGACTTGTGTGTACAGGTCAGCTTGTATAAGGGGAATTGAGGGGGATCTCTGAGAGATCTTAACCGCAGAAAGTAATTCTTCAATGACTCCCTAGTCGCGCGTGGAAACTAGTCGTAATAACTGTGGTATTTCCTCTGTCTCAGGCGCAAATTCTAACTGAGTTTCGCGGGTGGGCAAATACCCTGATTCTGCAAAAGAGATTAACATTCTCTGCAAGGCAATCCATACCTCTGACTCAAATTCCCAATCATGCCGCGAATTAGCTCGACCTGAGATCGATCGCAATGCCCAAAAGTAACTATTACGGACGATTGAGCCTTGCTTATTATATTTCGGCACATCATCACGATGGATAAATAGAA
This sequence comes from uncultured cyanobacterium, assembly GCA_963703315.1. Lineage (GTDB taxonomy): Bacteria > Cyanobacteriota > Cyanobacteriia > Pseudanabaenales > Pseudanabaenaceae > Pseudanabaena. Next base: position 2,928,963 of record OY969811.1, read on the forward strand.
CTTCGTTTTCAATTTTGACGCGCATTTATTCTGAATGATTCTCACTGACAACATCTTGAGGTTCTGATGATTCAGATAAATTGAATGACAGTTCTAATTGATCGGTGTGATCACTTGCTTGATCTTCCACTTGAGCCTCTACTTGCTCAGTTTGATTAACATCGTTAGGACTTTCTACTAACTTCTCAGGACTAACTGTAACTACATGCTGAACATTAATAGATTCTTGATCTGTGGCTATAACTTGAGACTTATTGGTAGCATTTCTTAATTTTGTGCTTACGTTTATAGTTCGTTCGGCAATTTCATCTATATTTTCAGCAGTAGGACTTTCGGGGGCAACTTTTTCGGTTTCTTTAGCGGCGATCGCATCAAGGGCTGCTTCTGCGGAAAGATCCATTTCTAAGGAGGATGGATCAGCATTTAACATTGCATTGGCTTGATCTAACTGATCTGGTTGATCAAATAATTCCTCTAGATCAGGAAACTCTTCGCGCACCATCCTGATGGGCAAATTTGCAATTAGTGCGGTCATCCGTTTGTCGGACTCTAAACGAATATCCAATGAACTTTCATCAAGCTCTACATATTTAGAAACTACACGCATAATCTCATGACGCATACTTTCAAATACCTGTGGCTCGATCGCCGCCCGATCATGAGCCAAAATAAACTTCAAACGCTGCTTGACTTGCGCTCCACTAGGGACATTACTTCTTTGAAATAGGCGATCGAGCAGTGTTGAAATCATCTCAAACCTCAGGAGTTCCCACTAATCCAGCTTGACAGACGCGCAAAAATTCCTTTTGGTGGAGCTTCGAGTTGTAAAAACTCAACATCTCTACCTTCAAGACGTTTTGCCACGTTCATATAGGCAGTGCCTGCAAGGGAGGGCTTATCTGACAACACCAATGGTTCCCCTTTATTTGTGGAAACGATCACCTGCTCGTCATCGGGAATTACGCCAATTAATTTAACTGACAAAATATCCAGCACATCTTCGACACTCATCATGTCGTTATTTTTTACCATAGCTGGGCGAATACGGTTCAAAATTAACTTAATATCGGTGATGCGATTGGCTTCGAGTAACCCAACTACGCGATCGGCATCCCGTACCGCCGAAATTTCGGGAGTCGTGACGATGATTGCCTCTTTTGCGCCAGCGATCGCATTTTGAAATCCTGACTCAATCCCTGCGGGGCAATCGATCAATACATAATCAAAATAACGGCTTAAAACTTCCACCAAAGCCTTCATGTGGGCTGCCGTGATCGCGGTTTTGTTGCGAGTTTGCGGTGCAGCCAATAAAGACAGATTCGGCTGGCGCTTGTCTTTAACTAAGGCTTGGTCGAGTTTACATTCTCGCGCAATTACCTCTAGGGCTGTATACACGATGCGATTTTCCAATCCCAATAACAGATCGAGATTTCGCAAGCCAAAGTCAGCATCCACCAAAACCACTTTGCGTCCGAGTTTGGCGATCGCCATGCCGAGATTTGCAGAAGATGTGGTCTTGCCGACACCACCTTTACCAGAGGTAACAACGATAATGCGACTCATGTTTACAGGTTACTATAGATGAATATTTGGTAAGAATGACGCGAAACGTAATTTTTACTTAGACTTTGAAGAATAATCAACAGCTTGGACAATTTGGATCGCAGGCGTACCCTGATTACTTACGAAGGCAACTTCGGGATAAAAATAAGTACTAGGACTCTCAACACGGGCGATCAAACTAGCGATTCTGATTTGGGTAGCATTGAGGTGTAAAGCCATAACTACCGCTTGGGCATTGCCTTTCACCCCTGCATGAGCCATGCCCTTGAGCTTGCCCCATACAATAATGTCACCTTCAGAGATCAGTTCTGCACCAGCATTGACATCACCGAAGACAATGATACTGCCAGAATGCCGAATTTCTGTACCAGATCTTACGGTCATCTTAATGTATAGCGGATCATCGGTTGGGGCATTAGGAATTGGGTTAAAACCTAATATCTCCTGAAAGATAGTTCCCTGCTCTACACAAAAGCCCATACTCGCAGCATTAATTGCGGTCTGACGACGATTTGTCACCACACAATGTAGCAGCAATTGATGATTTTGTAATGACTCGGATAGTTCTTGGAGTTGACGGGTATCTAACAGGCGATCGCCTGCTTGGAGATGCACCTGTGTACGGGGCTTCCAATCATGTCCACTGGCTGCCATGCGCTGCTCTAACTGGGAAAGTATTTCTTCCCAAGTCAAGGTTAGCAATGAATTTGCAGGACTACTTGGCTCGCTCCATCCCATAGGCTGCCCAAGAGGTTGAGATTCACCGTTATCATTTGGTTTATCAAACGGTAACTTGATCTTTCTCTCTGTCGGTAATAGCAGATTCAGCTTGCCATCTAGGGTTTTAAACCTAACTTGGGCAATCTCAGGGTCAGGAGTTGGCTCTGGCTGAGATTGTTTAGCAGGTTTATTGGGAATTGGTTTGAGTTCACCCCCCTCAACATCTGCAACCGTAAGTGGTGCAAGAGTAAGAGTCTCCTCGGTCTCTGCCACGAAAACGACTTCGGGCATCTCCGCAGATGACAAATCCCCTGCCCCTGACTGGAATTTTGTAGGCGGCAGAGGATTAGGTTTCACGGCAATATTACGCTCGTTATTCATGAAGCTTGTTTCAAGCTAAAAATCTAAAAACTAGAAAACAAGGGGCTGAAGCCCCTTGTCCTATTCTAAGCTGAAGGTAGTAACTGAAGATTATTATCAGAACCACTTAGAGCTTGCTGCTCGATTACTTTGACCTTGCCATCATCATCGACATCAACCTGTACTGATGCACCTTCACGGACTTTGCCCGTCAAGATTTCTTCAGCAAGGGAATCTTCGAGTAAGCGCATGATCGCTCGACGTAATGGACGCGCACCGTAGCTGGGGTTATAGCCTTCTTGGACTAACAGATCCTTAAAGCGCTCAGTTACCGTAAGCACGATGTGCTTATCGAGCATCCGCTTGAAGAACTCGTTGAGCATGAGATCGGCGATCTCCTTGACTTCGGGTTTGGTCAACTGACGGAAGACGATGATTTCATCAAGACGGTTGAGGAACTCTGGACGGAAGTATTGCTTGAGTTCTTCGTTAACCAGCGATCGGATGCGGGTATAAAGCGCATCCTCTTGGCTAGCGGCGAAGTCAAAGCCAAGACCACCACCGCCTTTTTCAATTACCTTCGATCCGACGTTAGAGGTCATGATCAAGAGCGTATTCTTAAAGTCAACCGTCCGTCCTTTGGAGTCAGTCAAGCGACCATCTTCAAGGACTTGTAAGAGCAAGTTGAAGACATTGGGGTGCGCTTTTTCGATTTCATCAAATAGCACGACAGTATAAGGACGACGGCGCACTGCTTCCGTAAGCTGTCCACCCTCGTTATAACCAACATAGCCAGGAGGTGAACCGATCAGTTTGGATACGGTGTGACGCTCCATGTATTCCGACATATCGAGGCGAATCATCGCATCTTCGGAACCAAAGAAGTAAGCAGCAAGAGCTTTGGTTAGCTCTGTCTTCCCAACACCTGTAGGACCAGAGAAGATAAAGCTAGCGATCGGGCGGTTGGGACTCTTAAGCCCCACACGGGCGCGACGGATCGCACGAGAAATTGCTTTGACCGCTTCATCTTGTCCAATCACGCGGCTATGCAGAGTTTCTTCCATCTGCATGAGCTTGACCGATTCAGACTCAGTAATCTTGAGGACAGGTACGCCAGTCCAAGAACTGACGATATAAGCAATATCCTCTTCGGTTACATGAATTTCAGGAGCTTCCTCGGCAGGAGTTTCCGCCTTTTTCGTTTGACTGAGGGCGCGAATTTGTTGCTTTAGATCAATTTCCTTGTCGCGCAATTCCGCAGCCTTATCAAAGTCTTGCTTACGAACGGCATCATCCTTATCTTTGAGGGTTTGACGCAATTCTTTGTCAAGCTCCTTCGCGGCAGGAGGTAATTGTGAATTAATCAAGCGCACCCGCGAACCAGCTTCATCAATCAAATCGATCGCCTTGTCTGGTAAGAAGCGATCGCTAATGTAGCGATCGGACAATTTGGCGGCGGCAACTAGGGCTTCATCATCAATCTTGAGTTTGTGATGCTCTTCATAGCGCTGACGTAAACCGATCAAGATTTCGATAGTTTCTTCAACGCTTGGTTCACCGACCATTACTGGTTGGAATCGGCGTTCAAGGGCGGCATCACGCTCAATATGCTTGCGATATTCATCAAGGGTGGTTGCGCCAATGCATTGCAGTTCACCACGAGCAAGGGCGGGCTTGAGAATGTTAGCAGCATCGATCGCGCCTTCCGCCGCACCAGCACCGATCAAGGTATGGACTTCATCAATTACCAAGATCACATTGCCCGCCGTGCGGACTTCTTCCATGATTTTTTTGAGGCGTTCCTCAAATTCACCACGATATTTTGTACCTGCTACGAGCAGACCGATATCTAAGGTAACAACCCGCTTTTCTTGCAAAATGTCAGGAATATCACTGTTAGAAATACGCTGAGCTAGACCTTCAGCGATCGCGGTTTTACCAACACCTGGTTCACCAATCAAAACGGGGTTATTTTTGGTGCGGCGACCAAGGATCTGGATCACACGTTCAATTTCTTTTTCACGACCCACAACAGGATCGAGCTTGCCATCTTGGGCTAGCTGAGTTAGATTTGAGCCAAACTCATCAAGGGTGGGTGTTTTGGTGCGTCCTGACGAGCCACCACCTGCGGAGACTTCGGCAGTCTCACCTAACATACGGATGACTTGAGTGCGGACTTTGGACAGATCTACGCCCAAGTTTTCTAAAACTCTAGCGGCAACGCCTTCGCCTTCACGAATTAGTCCTAGCAATAAATGCTCAGTACCGATATAGTTATGCCCCAACTGGCGGGCTTCTTCTAACGACAACTCTAGGACTCTTTTGGCGCGAGGCGTGAAAGGTATTTCAACTGCTACAAAACCAGAGCCGCGTCCGATGATTTTCTCAACCTCGATGCGAGCATCTTTGAGGTTTACACCCATGGACTTAAGTACTTTGGCGGCAACGCCAGTTCCTTCTCCGATTAGACCCAATAGGATTTGCTCTGTGCCGACAAAGTTATGACCGAGGCGGCGAGCTTCCTCTTGAGCCAGCATGATGACTTTAATTGCTTTTTCTGTAAAGCGTTCAAACATGGCGTTTCCCCATACTTTGCTGCGTTCTGGTTAAAATTAATACTAGCACAGCATTAGCAGCATTCTGTGTGTACGGCTTTCACTCCTTTTTAACTAAATTGTGAAGATCTCTCTTAGGGATCATGTTTGCTTTTTACGGGCTGTTTAGACCCATATTTTTAGTTTTTTGTGGTTTGTGCAACCGATTAAAGCGCCGCTTTGCTGTATCCGAGGCTTAGGCAAAACCAAGAAGCGGGGTGCGCTGCACCCCGCTTCTTGGTTTTTGTGTCCTAGCCGTTAACTTTTAGCAGGAGGCAAAGACAACTTAACGTGTAGTTCTTTCAATTGCGAGTCATCGACACTGGATGGCGCATCGGTCAACAGGTCGCGTGCTTGCTGAGTTTTCGGGAAAGCAATCACATCACGGATCGAGTCTGCACCAGCAATCAACATCACTAAGCGATCGAGTCCAAAGGCTAAACCGCCGTGAGGAGGAGTGCCATATTCAAAGGCTTCCATGAGGAATCCAAACTTCTCTTTTGCTTGCTCATCACTTAGCCCGATCGCCGCAAATACTTTCTCTTGAACTTCGCGCTTATGAATCCGAATACTACCACCGCCAATCTCTGTACCGTTAAGTACAAGGTCATAGGCTAGTGCGATCGTATTCACATCAATAGGTTGACCATCGGCAATATCTTCAGGACGAGGCGATGTGAAGGGATGGTGCAGTGCTTCCAATCTTTTCTCATCAGCATTCCACTCAAACATCGGGAAATCAGTGATCCAGACAAAATTGAGCTTGTCATGATCGATTAATCCTAACTCATGACCTAGAGCTAAACGTAAACGATAGAGAGATTCATTGACGATCGCCTTTTCACCAGCACCAAATAACAGGATTGTCCCTGCGGTTGCGCCTGTGCGTTCGAGCAATTCCTTCTTAACTTCATCGGTAAGGCTATCTTTAAGAGCGCCGATGGTATCGATTACGCCGCCTTCACGCACGCGGATAAAGGCTAAGCCCTTTGCGCCATACTGTGCAACGAGATTGGATAAGTCGCCACCGGGTTTGATGCGGGTATTGGAAATTGCTTCATCACCACCAATGACGGGTAGAACTTTGATAATGCCGCCATTGGCAACGGTGTTGGCAAAAACTTTAAAGCCCGAATTGGCAAACAAATCAGTGACATTGACCAATTCCATACCAAAGCGAGTATCAGGGCGATCGCAGCCATAGCGATCCATTGACTCAGCGTATGTAAGTCGAGGGAAATCACCAAGTTCTACACCTTTAACAGTTTTGAAAATGTAGCGAATTAGGTTCTCATTTAGCTCAATAATTTCTTCCTGAGACATGAAACTCATTTCCATGTCCAGTTGCGTAAATTCAGGCTGGCGATCAGCCCGAAGGTCTTCATCACGGAAACATCGCGCAATCTGATAGTAGCGATCGCATCCGCCTACCATTAGCAATTGCTTAAACAACTGTGGAGACTGAGGCAATGCATACCATTGACCTGCATTAACTCGACTTGGCACAAGATAATCCCGCGCTCCTTCAGGAGTGGAACGGCAAAGGATCGGCGTTTCCACTTCCATAAAGCCATATTCATCTTCAAGGAAGCGACGAATCGATTTGACCACCTCAAATCTGAGTTTGAGATTGCTGGCTAGGCGATCGCCACGCATATCGAGATAGCGATATTTCAGGCGCAATTCTTCTTTAATCGTGTCCGCTTCCGAAATTAGGAAGGGTAGCGGCTTGCTGACTGCATTCAATAATTCGATTGATTCTGCATAAATTTCTACTTCACCTGTAGCTAGTTTCGGATTGAGCGACTCGTCGGGACGCTTAGAAACTTTGCCGATAATCCTGACCACGTATTCATTTCGCATTTCCCCTGCGAGGTCATAGGACTCAGGAGTACGCTGGGGATCGCTGACGATTTGCAAGATTCCTGTGCGATCGCGCAAATCTAAAAAGATCACACCACCATGATCCCGTCTGCGATCGATCCAACCGCACAAGCTAACTGTTTGTCCGATATGTTCGGCGTTGAGGTGACCGCAATAGTTGCTACGCATCATGATGTTATTGGCGAAACTTTAGATAAAAAAGTGAAAATTGTAATTTTGACCATTTACTATCATAACTTGTAAAGGATTCAAAACTTAAAAAACTAAAGATAGACAGCAATTCTCAATTATGGCTACTTGGCAAGCTGCATTGTGTCTAGCCACTCAATTAAATGATCGAGTTGTTTATCATGGGATAACGTGCCTAAACCTCTCACAGTGACATTGCCTTTGCTAAATACAAAGCGCGATCGCAAATGACTCGGTAAATGCTCATGGAGTAATTTCCATGCTGGTTCTTCCATCTTTGACTCTAGGACAACGTGTTGCTTACCATCAGGCTTAATCCGTGAGAAGCCAATTCGCTTAGCAATTAACTTCAATTCCATGACTTTGATTAATTGCATGGCAGGGGCAGGAACCTTTCCATAACAATCATTCCATTCTTCAATAATTTGGGTAAGCTCACGGCGCGAATTGACAGAAGCTACGGCTCGGTAGGCGCTCATCTTGCGGTCGCCATCAGGAATATACTCCGCAGGTATAAAAGCAGTAATCGGTAAATCCACCTGTGTATCATCGACTTCAGGGATTTCCGAACCACGTATTTCGGCGATCGCCTCTTGCAGCATTTCCATATAGAGATCAAAGCCAATCGTGTTAATCTGTCCAGACTGTTCTGCACCAAGCAAATTGCCGACACCTCTGATTTCCATATCGCGCATTGCTAATTGATAGCCTGAACCGAGATGCGTAAATTCTTGAATTGCTTTCAGTCGTTTACGAGCGACATCGGTGAGTTCACCTTTCTCTTGATAAAACAGCCATGCATGGGCTTGGATGCCAGCACGACCGACCCGACCTCGCAATTGATAAAGTTGTGCTAGTCCAAATCTTTGAGCATCTTCGATAATGATCGTATTCACACGAGGAATATCCAACCCAGATTCGATAATCGTAGTACAGATCATCATGTCTGCTTCACCACTATTGAAACTGAGCATGGTTGCTTCGAGTTCCGCTTCGGGCATCTGTCCATGCGCGATCGCCATGCGTACCGATGGCAACATTTCATGAACTCTTGCCGACACCTCCTCAATATCATCAATGCGCGACACCACATAAAAAATCTGCCCACCGCGATCGAGTTCTTGACGGATGGCTGCCCTTACCAATTCAAGGTTATAGCGAGAGAGATGGGTCATGATCGATCGCCTTGAGGGTGGTGGCGTAGTAATCAGACTCATTTCCCGCACGCCCGACATCGCCATATACAAAGTGCGCGGAATCGGTGTTGCGGAAAGGGTGAGAACATCTACTTCTGTTTTGAGAGTTTTGATTTTCTCTTTCTGAGCCACACCAAAGCGTTGTTCTTCATCAATTACCAATAGCCCTAAATCCTTAAATTCCACTTCTTTGGATAGAAGCTGATGCGTACCGACCACAATATCTAATTCACCCGTTTTTAATTTTTTGAAGATTTCCTTCTTTTCAGAAGTAGTGCGGAAACGGTTAAGCAGTGCAATATTCACAGGATAGGCTGCATAGCGTTCTTGCAAACTATGATAATGCTGTTGCGCCAGAATCGTTGTGGGGACTAGTAGCGCTGCTTGTTTGCCAGAGGTGACTGCTTTAAAAATGGTACGAATCGCTACTTCCGTTTTACCAAAACCAACATCGCCACAAACAAGACGATCCATTGGACGGGAACTTTCCATATCCTGCTTCACGTCCTGTGTTGCCTTGAGTTGATCAGGTGTGGCTTGATAGGGAAAGGAATCTTCCATTTCCTGCTGCCAAGGATTATCAGGAGGGAAAGAATATCCCACTTGTTGCGATCGCTTGGCATAAAGTTCTAACAAATCAAAGGCAATCTTCTTAATCGCTTTCTTGGCTTTGCTGGTAGTGTTTGTCCAAGCCTTGCTTGCCATTTTATGCAGTTCGGGCTTGCCTTCATTCATGCCCCGATAGCGCGATAGAGTGGACATTTGATCGACAACTACTCGTAACAATCCATCGGCATATTTGAGAACTAAATATTCGCGAGTTTCCTTATTAACCGTCAACTTCTCTAATTTAATAAACTGACCCACACCATGATTTTTATGTACAACGTAATCACCTGCGGATAATTTATTCAGATCAACCTGTTTGGAGACGGCTCGGCGGCGTTTACGCACATAGTTGGGAGTTCCCAAGGCGTGCTGTCCAAAAAACTCGCGATCGCTAATTACAGCAATCCGATAGGTGGGCAGTACAAAACCTTGGATCTCGGCAATGCCTGAATATTTCAAAGCTACGGCAATCCGTAAATTATGGGTTTTCTCGATCGCAGGATAATCACGGACATTGGGAATAAACTGCGCCTGACAATCATGTTCTTGGAGCAGCGCAACCGTGCGCGAAGGCTGGGCGGAGATGAGAATGATTTTGTACTTCTGTTCGCGATAGTCGCGAATTGTCTGAGCTAGCTTCCCGAACTGGTGCGGAATCGCAGGAACAGAACGACTAGCCATATTCAACCCACGATTTTCTTCGGCTAGTTCCGATAGATCAAGGCGATCAAATTTATTAATTTGTTCTAGACATTCCGTAAAGGAGCGATGGAGTTTGCCCTCACCCCCAGCCCCTCTCCCATTGAGGGAGAGGGGAGCAATTTCTACAGAGGATTCATACCAGCGATCGCAATGGGCTTGACATTGATCGATTTCATCAATGACGACTAAACAATTTTCTGGACTTGGTAAATAATCTAATAAAGAAGCGGTGGAGTTGGGATGAACCGCAAAACCTTGAGGTGTAAACTCATCCTCTAGCTCGTCATTGGTTGATGTGGAATCTCCTAATATATGACCGTAGCTAGTGGGAGTCAGTAAGATAGAGGGAATACTATCCAGTGGTCTTTGGGTGGCGGGTTCAAACTCACGAATCCGTTCGATTTCATCGCCAAACCAGTCAATCCGCACAGGCATTTCACTAGAAACTGGGAAAATATCAATAATATCGCCACGTCTTCCCCATTGCCCCTCAGTTTCCACGGTTGAGGTATGGCTATAGCCCATTAGGGTTAAGTTTTCCGCCATATCTTGCAGTTTAATCTCAGAACCAACTTCCAAAGATAGGCAATATTCTTTAAAGGCTTCAGGACTGGGTAAATGCGGCTGAAGGGCGCGATCTGTCGCCACGATCGCTACTTTTTTCTTGTCTCCCTCGCGCTCATGCCAATTCACCAAATCCGCTAACACCTGCATCTGTCCCCAAATGATCTCTGATTCAGGCTGATAAGGCTCGTAGGGCAAGGCATCGGAATTGGGGTAAAAATGCACAGTCTGCCAACCCATCGTTTCCAATTGCACAGACCAACGCCCTGCCTCCTCAATCGTGGCGGCAATCACTAACATCAGCCGTTCTTGCTTTTGACTCAAGGTGGAGCTAACGAGTCCTTTGCCCACCCGCGATAAACCTGAAAGACTGAGTTGATGCGATCGCACCAATTTACTCTCTAGTTCATCAGTGAGAGGCGATCGGATTAATGAACGAATTACAGAGGAAAATGGCATGGTCTATCTAGAATAGGTAATACTAAAATTCAGGGTTTGGCTCATCGGCACATAAGTAAAGTTGTTGAAATTAAACGTAGGATGGGTTAGCGATCGCGTAACCCATCATTGAGACACACTTGATGCGTTACGTTGCACTAACGCATCCTACATTTAATTAAGCTTTCCCACTTAGTAACGCTTATGCTAACCGCTAAGGGACTCGTAATAGATTTTTGTGGCGCGGCAAAGCCGCGCCACAAAAATCTCTAGTTCTTTATTTACCACGCTAACAAAATTTGCAGCGATTTTTGGGAGATAAGTTTTTAATGATCAGACACTTAGAAGAACAAAATCTAGAATATGCGTTTTATCAGCTAGCCGATCGCCTGATTGAGCGTCTCCACCATGACGAACATCTCACGATTAATTTAGATAGTGAGCGCAGCCAATTCACGAGATTTAATCATGCTAAGGTTCGACAATCAGGGGTTGTCGCTGATGGAAATGTGACAATTTCGCTGATTTTTAATCAACGCGAAGCCTATGCCGAATTTCCCTTTACGGGCGATCTCAGTACCGATATCGCGATCGCCATCACCAGCCTCGATTATCTTAGGCAAGAAGTCGCCCAAATTCCTGAAAATCCTTATCTGGTCTTACCTGAAAATCAAGGCTCCAGTCGGGAAGTTTATCAAGGCAAGTTGTTAGCACCAGAAGAGGCGATCGCCACAATTCTCGCACCTGTAGCAAACATTGACTTTACAGGCTTTTATGCATCAGGTTCGATCATTCGTGCCAATGCCAACTCCGCAGGTCAGAGACATTGGTTTGCGACCGATTCTTTCTTTGTCGATTATTCGATGTTTGTCCAGACTAATTCTGGAGAAAAAGCTGTCAAAGGTATTTACGCTGGTACAGAATGGCAACCAGAGTCTTACAAGTTAAAGATTGCGCGATCGCAAGAGCAACTCGTAGCTTTACAAAGACCTAGCAAAACTCTAGAACGTGGGCAGTACCACACCTATTTTGCCCCCGATGCTGCTGCCTATTTATTGAGCTTCCTCACTTGGAGCGTAGGGGAGGCGAGTTTACAGCAGGGTAGTAGCGCCCTTTTGAAATTAAAAAATCAGGAACGCACCCTCTCACCCTTGCTATCCCTCAACGAAAACTTCACCTACGGCAATGTGCCACGTTTTAATAGCTTAGGGGAAGTAGCACCTGAACATTTAGCGATTATTAGCAATGGCAAGCTAGTAAATACGCTCGTCAGTTCTCGCAGTGCTAAGGAATATGGCAAAACTGCCAATGGTGCAGGTAGTGGTGAATCAATGCGATCGCCTGAAATTGCCGCAGGAAATTTAACGGGCGCAAATATTCTTAACCAGTTAGATACGGGGCTATATCTGTCAAATCTGCATTATCTGAACTGGAGCGATCGCGCTGGCGGCAGAATCACAGGCATGACTCGCTATGCTTGTTTCTGGGTCGAAAATGGCGAATTAATTGCCCCCATTGAAAATCTGCGTTTTGACGATAGTATTTACGATTTCTTAGGCGACAATCTTGAAGAATTGACAGCATTTCGGGAATTTATTCCTGATACGGGAACCTATGAAAAGCGATCGCTAGGCGGTATTCTCTCCCCTGGAATGCTAATTAAAGACTTTACATTTACGCTGTAAATATCATGCTTTAGAATTATGCTTTAGATAAATTGAGAACAATCTATCTTTTCTAATCTTCCTAAAAAAAATATTGCCTAAAAATCAATATTTATTAACCTTGTATACAATGCTACATAGCTAGGTTATTAGTATTGATAGATACACTTACTATTTACTTGTGTATAAGGTTTTATGCTTTATCTCGGACATTATTCACTAGTCCAATCTTGAGATTATTAAAAAAAAGTAAAATAGACTAGGGATAGCTGATTATGCAAAACTATGCCTAGTCTTTAAGTGCTAAAACATTTACCTAGAGAGCTTTTACAGCTTTATATCATCAGTTTATTCAGTTAGCTATATCCAATAATTTTAAGCTTTTAACATTATCTGCGACATTTGGCGGTAGAAAAAAGTTATCTAATAGTTATATAAAGTAATTATTTTTCAAAAAATCGGGTAAGCTGTTAAGGTAGCTTAAGAGCCAGAATTTCTATGTTGTTAACTTCCTACAAAAATATTCTGCCAGCTTCAATTGCCTTAATCGGGGGGGTAATGTTGACTGTTGGTTTTCCACAGCTATTGCTAGAAAATAATCACGTAGGATACACACCATCTCGTCCTCAACCTAAGACGACGCAAGGTGGAGGATCTCGTTTAATAGATATTAATCGTGAATTAGTATCTTCTCGTTCACTAGCTCCTCAAGCTAGTACTGCAAAAACATTAGCTTAAAGTAACGTTTAGCATGATCATAGGCACGAAGTTTCAGGCAAATTACACCAAAAAAATAGAGAGAGATTCTAAGAATCTCTCTCTATTTTTTTGGTGTTATATAGCGAGTTACAGGAGATTGTTTCCCCGCCGAAGGCGGGGAAACAATCCCGTACTTCATGCACCTAAAAAGCGAGTTGCGGCGCTTCGCGCCGCAACTCGCTTTTTAGGTGCAGCTTACGACAAAGCGCTTGCATACATTTAAGCAGGAATTTGATAGGATAAAGTCATTTCAAAATGTGGGTCTTAGGGCGGCAATTCTAACTAAAATCTTTAAATGATTGCTATCAAAACACTTAAGTCCAATTGGGAAAAATTACCTCGTAGAATTCAACAATGGGGCGGCTTTTTTCTGTCTAGTGGCAGTATCTACTTATTAGTATTTGGGCTGCGTTGGTTAGGTTGGTTACAGCCGATGGAATGGGCGGCTTTTGACCTATTTATTCAGCTTCGACCTGAAGAGCCTGTTGATCAACGAGTGATCATTGTTGGTGTCAAAGAGTCAGACATTCGTTATTTGGGTAGGTGGCCCGTATCTGACCGCATTCTTGCCAAAGTTTTGCTTAAAATTCGTGACCAACAACCGAAAGTGATTGGGCTGGACTTATATCGAGATATTCCCGTTGATGATGGCTACAAAGAATTAGAGCAGGTATTTAAAACTACACCTAATCTCATTGGTATCGAAAAAAGTATTGGCGATCGCTTTGATAGTGTGATTGCACCACCGCCTGCTTTAAAAGTACTGGGACAGGTATCTGCAAATGATGTAATTATTGATCCTGATGGCAGATTGCGACGGGCTTTACTCTATCCATTGCCTGAAGGTAATGAGGGTTTAGCAAGTCTTGGCTTGGAAATAGCCCTAAGATATCTCAAAGATAAGGGCATAGAACCGAAATCTTCAGCTTCTGGCAATTTACAGCTTGGCAATACCATTTTTAAGCCGATCGAAAGTACTGATGGCGGCTATATTAACGCGGATGCAGGGGGATATCAAATCTTGATGAACTATCACGGTTCTTCAGACAAGTTTCGGCATATTTCCCTTGAAGATCTACTAGAGAATCGCATTGATCCCAATTTAATGCGCGATCGCATTGTGTTAATTGGCGTTCAGGCAGTTAGTCTTAATGATGTTTTTTACACACCCTACAGTAGTAATTTCATCACTTCCCCAACGCGAATGTCGGGAGTTGAGGTGCAAGCAAATATCATTAAATCAGTCTTAGGGGCAGTTCTTGATAATCGACCACTTTTCAAAGTCTGGACAGATCTATGGGAAGAGATCTGGATTGCTTGCTGGGCGATCGCTGGGGCGGCAATTATTAGCATATTTGCGACTAGACGCTTAATTTTGATTGGCGTGATTATTGGTGGAGCAATTCTCCTGAGCGGTAGTACTTATGCTCTCTTTCTAGGAGGATGGTGGATACCCTTAGCACCCTGTTTAGTGACTTATATCGGCTCAATCTTGGTAATGCAGAGCTATACCTATGTCTCACAACTACGCGAATTAAACTCAGCGCTTTCAGATTCGGTGGAAATGCTAGCCCATGATGCTTCCCATGATGCCTTGACAGGTTTACCAAATCGCAATCTCTTTATGGATCGCGTAGAACACGCAATTAAATATAGTAAACGTCATCCTAGTTATCTATTTGCGATCTTTTTTATTGACTTAGATCGCTTCAAGATGATTAATGACAGTCTGGGACATCATATTGGTGACTTGTTCTTACAGGCGATCGCGCAGGTTTTACAGGATTGTTTACGTTCAATTGATACGATTGCGCGACTTGGTGGTGATGAGTTTACAATTCTCGTGGATGACATTCAAGATGCGGGTGAAGCTCTCGTAGTTGCGAATCGGATTCTCAACAAATTTCTCTCACCAGTAATTATTAAAGGAGAAGCAATTTTTCCGAGTGCTAGTATCGGGATTGTGATTAGTACTCCTGATTACGATAATTGTATGGATTTGCTCAGGGATGCTGATATCGCCATGTATCGCGCCAAAGCTTTAGGTAAAGGGCGCTATACTCTCTTCGATCAAGAGATGTATGAGCAAACACTAAGGTTGACGCAGTTGGAGAGTGAACTCCACTATGCGCTAGAACATCAAGAATTTGAGCTTTATTATCAACCAATTGTCTCTCTAGAAACTGAAAAACTATCTGGATTTGAAGCCTTAATTCGTTGGAAAAATCCCAAACGTGGTTTTATTTCTCCCATCGAGTTTATCCCCCTCGCTGAAGATACAGGATTGATTATTGCTGTTGGTGATTGGGTCTTAAAGGAAGCTTGTCATCAATTACAGCAATGGCTACAGCAATTCCCTGAAGCTGCTGGTTTGAAGATGAGTATCAATCTCGCTAGTCATCAAATTCGTGAACCAGATCTATTAGATAAATTAGACAAAATTCTTGAAAAGACTGGTATTGATGGCAATTCCATCCGTTTAGAAATTACAGAAAGCACCTTAATGGATCAAGGTGAAGAAACGATTAAGAAGCTTTCGCAATTAAGAGCGCGGAATATTCAATTGAGTATTGATGATTTTGGACAAGGCTATTCTTCCCTTAGTTATTTACATCGATTTCCCATTAATATTCTCAAAATTGATCGCGCCTTTGTCAATCAGATGAGTGATGGTGGTGAGAATATCGAAATTGTGCGGACGATTACGATGTTGGCGCATACTTTAAACATGAGTGTGGTTGCTGAAGGTGTAGAAACACTCCAGCAAGCCGAAATCTTAAAACAGTTAGGTTGTGAGTTTGGTCAAGGTTATCTCTTTTCTAGACCTTTAACTGCTGCCGATGCAGAAATGGCGATCGCCAAAAGTATAGCGCAAGAATAGTTAAGAATGGTGGCGCTTTGCGCCACCATTCTTAACTATTGGAATTAGCAAAAGTTATACTAAGTAGCTAGGCATAAGTAAACTTAAAACCTAGAAGCTTGTGCCGCCCGCTACGCGGGCGGCACAAGCTCTGGTTTTGGGTTTTAACTGTGCTGAGCTACTTAGTATTACTTTTGCTAATCCTGATATAGAAGATTTATGCATTACCAGCCAAAAACAATCAAGATTTTACGCTATCCATTTAGCCTCGTAATTAGCGCGATCGCTCTGATATCAGGAAGTTGCACTGTCATAGAACCTAGCCTGAAATCGCCAGTTGCTCAACCGACAGCATCAGCGATCGCTACGAATAATACAATTAATAAAGAACGTAATCCGACTGGTTTTAAACAAATTACATTAGTCAAAGATTTAGAAAGACCTTGGGGAATGGCTTGGTTGCCTGATGGCGCGATTCTGATTACTGAACGAGTTGGCAGAGTCAAAATCTTGCGAAATGGATTACTAGAGGAAATTGCGATCGCGAATATTCCAAATCTATTCATATCTGGACAAGCAGGTTTGCTGGATATCTCGTTACATCCACGCTTTGACCAAAATAATCTGGTCTATCTTACTTACTCTTCTGGAAACCTCCAATCTAACTACACCAGTGTTTTACGAGCCAAATTTGATGGCAAAGCTTTGGTTGAGCCGCAAGTGATTTTTGAAGTTAAGCCATCAAAGTCAGGAAATCAGCATTTTGGTTCGCGGATCGCTTGGCTGCCTGATCAAACAATGCTGGTGGCGATCGGTGATGGGGGAAATCCACCTTTAGCATTAAATGGTGAACTAATTCGCAATCAAGCCCAAAAGTTAGATAGTCAGCTTGGCAAAATTCTCCGCATCAAAGATGATGGCTCCATTCCCTCTGATAATCCCTTTGTAAAAAACTCTAGCGCTAATCCTGCAATCTGGAGTTATGGACATCGCAATATTCAGGGGTTATTTGCTGATCCCTTATCGCAGCAAGTCTGGGCAACAGAGCATGGTGCAAGGGGTGGGGATGAATTAAACCTCATCGAAGCTGGCAAAAACTATGGCTGGCCAGTTGTCAGTTTTAGTCAAGAATATATTGGTGGCAAGGTTTCCACCGAAACATCTCGTCCTGATATGGTCGATCCCAAATTGGTATGGACTCCTTCGGTCGCACCGTCAGGACTAATGATATATCGTGGCGATCGCTTTCCAGAGTGGAAAGGCAATCTCTTTGCAGGAGCCTTAGTATCGAAGGAAGTTGTTCGCATCAAAATAGAAGCAAATAAAACCGTAATTCAAGAAAATATTCCCATTGGGCAAAGGGTACGTGATGTAAGGCAAGGGAAAGATGGATTTATTTATATTCTGACCGATGAACAAGCGGGGCAATTGATTCGACTAGAGCCATAAGTCATCCAAGAGAATTGCGGCGCTTTGCGTCGCAATTTTCTTGGGGATCTCCTAACTAGTTTGCTTGTAGCCTAGTTTTAAGAAAATATTTTCGAGAGTATCTTGAGTGCGATGGAAGTTAGAAATGGGAATTTCGGCTTCAATGAGAGATTTTAGTAATGTCGCGCAGTCTTCAATACTACCCAAAAACTGTACCCGCACGCTGGACACCCCCGATAGAACTTCTATCTCTTGGACTAGGGGCGATCGCCTTAATACAGTTTGCAAATCTTCGAGATTGCCTAAAGTTGAGATTAATAACTGTTGTTGATCCTGATTGCTGCGATCGTAAAGCTCTTGTAGACGCGAACTCTCAACTAGCCGACCTAGCTCCATAATACCGATGGATGTACAGATTTCCGCCAGATCGCTCAAGATATGCGATGAAATCAGAATTGTCATCCCCTGTTGTTGCAGAGATTTAATAATATTGCGAACCTGCACCCGCGCAAGGGGATCGAGTCCTGATACGGGTTCGTCCAGCAATAGTAAGGTCGGGTTATGAATAATGCTGCGAGCAAGGCTAAGACGTTGTTTCATCCCGCGTGACAGTGTGGCAATTACTTCATTCTTTTTCTGTTGTAATTCCACTAGCTCAATTACTTCATCCAATCTTTGCGATCGCTGTGGATCTCGCAAAAAGTATAGACGTGCAAAATAATCAAGATAATCCCAAACGGTTAAGTCATCGTAAAGGGGAAAGTCATCAGGTAAATAGCCCAGTTGTCGCTTTAGTTCAGGATTATTGTGACCTCGTAAAAACCGCGCTCCATTAATATAAATCTCGCCTGCGGTAGGTTCTTCGGCAGCCGCTAACATCCGAATCAAGGTAGTTTTGCCAGCACCATTAGGACCAATCAGTCCATAAACTTCACCGCGATCGATCTGCAAGTCGAGATGATTAACGGCAACATGATTATCAAACTGTTTTGTCAATCGGTGAGTGCGAACCGTCGGTACTACTGTCATGAGATTGATCTAAAAGTTACAGCTATGTTAACCTTCACCTTGCAAATTGTGAAGATATTGCCAACACAACTTTAAATCTGACTCTACGTAACCACAACCCTATTTATACATCTCCTTGTCGATAGCGATCGATCAAATTTGGTAAATGGTCAAAACCATCAACACCAATGATTGGGATTAATTGCGATCGCTGTTGTTGTAAAAGAGCAGCGAATTTCTCTGCCCCCAACTTTCCTTGCAAAATCACCACCAACGCTGCTGACTGTTGCCATGCTTTGCTATGTCGCTGTTCGAGCAGATACATCCCCAAACTCGCGTGATAGGTGGCTAGTTCTAATTGATTGAGTTGATAAAATGCTTCTCCAAGATAGGCATGACTAAGAGCTTGTAAATCGCGATCGCCGATTTGTTGAGTGATGCCAAGTCCTTTCTCTAGGGCAATCTGTGCTTGACTGGGCTGTGCGATCGCAATATAAGCCGTACCAAGTCCCACCCAACACAGTGCTTGATTTTGGAGATCATTCAGTTTCTCTGATAGCTTTTGTCCACGTTCCAAATGGTTGATCGGAGTTTCCAATTCTTCGGGAGTAATCGATTCCTGTTGTCGAGCTAGCATTACTTCGCTATAACCGAGATTTGCCAGAGCATTAGCTTCCCCTTGTCGATCGCCATGTTGTCGCGCTAAAATCACGGCTCTCTGAGCTTGTGATTCACTAGTATTAAAATCTTTTTGAATGAGACTAATCCGACTGAGGTGATTGAGATTGGCAATTTCGCATTTTTGATCACCGACTTCACGGGCAAGATTGAGCGCTTCTTGATGCAGGGTGATCGCCTGATTGTGATGTCCCATCCAAGCTTGGGAATAACCTAAAACCGTGAGAATGCGTGCTTTTTCCTGAGTATTCTCTGATTCTTTGAGAGGCTGATCGAGATAGTTAATCGTTTCGCGGAAACTTTCACCAGAAAAGGAAGCAAAAACACCACCATAGAGCGGAAAGTTTTCGCGTTGGGCAAAGCTTCTCAATGTCTGTAAACTTAGTCGGAAGCAAATCTTGGCAAGATATTGGCGATCGCCTTCTGCTAATTGGGATGCATTGGAAGATACATTGGAGAAGCCACTACTGAGTTCTCCCCAAATCATCGCAAAGGCAATAAAGGTCACGCCTGTCAGATGTAATCCTGCTTTAGCATCATAGGGTTGCTGATCAAACCAATGCACTAAGCCATTTTGTAAATATTGCAATAGGATCACTAGCTCAACCCAAGCACTGATATCAATGCTGAGTTGGGATTGGGCGATCGCTGCTGCCGATTGATTGAGCGCTTGTCCTGCAAAAAGATCGCGGGGTAGAGGACTAGTAATCTGTTGTGACCAAATATGCCAAGGACCTGTTACTTTGGTGCGTTCAAATCCCACCTGTCGCTGTGGTTCATAAAGCCAACTAACGAGAGAACCTTCCAAAAGGTCAAAGGATGCTAAGCCGCGAGTCAGTCCATTGGCAAACTGACGTAATGTAAATGCTTCCGTATCATCGGGCAGACTTTGGGCAGATTGTTGTAATAATTGGGAAAGAAGTTGAATATGTTGACGTTCAAAAACGGGCGTATGATTGGGGTCAAGAACTTGGATCAAAGTGGATAAGCGATCTTGCGGTTCCGCATTCAGGATCGTCTGTAAACCTCTAGTGCAAGCATCTTGAAGTTGGTAGTTTTTTTGCCACTGTTCCCATGCATCCTTGAGAATCTTCATAGCGCGAAGTTTTTGAGTAGCTTTTGCCCTTTTCACTTCATCGGTTTGAGCATCAAAATTTGCTTGAAGCACATCAGCTTGTTCGGCGACGGCTCTCTCAAATATTTCCCCTGTGCCAGCTTCAAGACTTTCGCTCAGAATGCGATAGACGTGTTCTTTGGAAAGCAACTTGCCATTTTCTATATTAAGAATTATGCGCTCAACAAAAATAATGTAGCGATCGCGAGTTGTTAGAGGTTTGTTGGCAGAATCTGTCATATAGATTTTATTTCTAGCTAATCAGTACAGGGCAAAAAGTTGCTTACAAAGGTCTTGAAACACTGCATTTCACTCTAGCAGATCAGGGCGGCGTTGCTTAGTACGCAGGATTTGTTGTTCTTTTCTCCATTCTGCAATCAATTTATGATTACCCGATCGCAATACTTCAGGAACTTCCCAACCACGAAACACAGGAGGGCGAGTATATTGCGGATAATCTAACAATCCATCTTCAAAACTCTCAAACTTGAGCGAATCTTCCTTCCCAACTGTCCCCGGTCTGAGGCGAACAACTCCATTAATTAATGCCAGTGCAGGAATCTCTCCACAGGTCAATACAAAATCACCAAGAGAAACTTCGCGAGTGACTAAATGTTCGCATACTCGTTCATCAACGCCCTCATAGCTTCCACAAATGAGAACTAGCTGATCATAATTAGCGAGTTCCTTAAACATTTCCTGCTTCATTGGCTCACCCTGCGGCGTTAAGTAAATTATTTCGCGCTTGGACAAGCTAGGTAATGATTCCACCGCCGCAAAAATAGGGTCAGGCTTCATTAACATTCCCACACCGCCGCCGTAGGGTTCATCGTCTACGCGATGGTGCTTATCGGTAGTGAAATCTCTAGGATTGGTCAGATAGACGCTAGCAATTTGATTGGCGATCGCCTTACCTAGCAAACTGGTCTGCAATGGCGAAGTAAAAAATTCAGGAAAGAGAGTGACAATATCTATACGCATAAATAAATTTTACCCGAACCAATGCTATTTTTTGAAAGACTCACTGAGTGAGCTTTTCAAAAAATAGCATTGGTATATTTGGATGTTAACTGTCTCTGAAGTCGAAAAAATAATTTTAGATTTAGTAAAACCTTTTAATCCTGAAATTGATAGTGAAATCTTGCCATTGTCGCAAGCGCTAAACCAAATTTTGGCAGAGGATATCCAAAGCGCCCTAGACTTTCCCCATTGGGATAATTCAGCAATGGATGGCTATGCTCTGCGTTATGCCGATTTAGAAGATTTGCCAGATTTACAGTTAGCGATCGCTACCGACGAAATTCCCGCAGGTACAGCGATCGCTCCTCCCTTAGCTAAAGGTGAATGTATTCGCATCTTTACGGGCGGAATGCTGCCCATTGGCGCAGATACGGTGATTATGCAAGAAGATACTGAACGGATTGGTGATTTTCTACAACTTAAAGTCAAACCCATGCAAGGTGAATATGTGCGCCGCAAAGGTGAATTTATCAAGGCAGGGACAACTCTGGTTAAAGCAGGAGCTAAATTAGGAGCAACCGAAATTGGTGCAATCGCCTCTGCAAACTGTCAACAGGTCAAAGTGTATCGTCAACCTAAAATTGCCATTATTTCTACGGGCAGTGAACTGGTGAGTCTCGGCTCTCAAGCACTTCAGTTAGGACAGATTATTGATTCTAATTTATATGCTTTGTCAGCCTTAGTAACCCAAGCTGGTGCGATCGCCATTCCCTATGGCTCAGTTCGCGATAATCAAAATGAACTAGAAGCAATCATTCAAAAAGCGATCGCCACAGCCGATATGGTTATCTCTACAGGCGGCGTTTCCGTTGGTGATTATGATTATGTGGATGAAATATTGGAAAAGATCGGAGCGAATATCTATGTGCGCTCAGTGGCGATTAAACCGGGAAAACCTTTAACCGTAGCTTCCCTCACACGCACTCTTAAAGTGAATAAAAGTGAGGATAAAGTTCTCTATTTCGGAGTTCCCGGTAATCCCGTTTCGGCAATGATGAGCTTTTGGCGATTTATGCGTGGGGCGATCGCCAAATTAAATGGAACTAACGAAACTTGCTGGTATCCCGAATTTATCCAAGCAATGACTACAGAGGATTTACATTCGCAAGGCAGACGCGAAACCTATCTGTGGGGAAGGTTAAGCTATCAAAAAGGGAAACCGATTTTTCAACCTGTGAGTAATTATAGTTCTGGAAATTTGATGAGTGCGATCGGTGCAAATGCCCTCGCTGTAATGCGTGTCAACCAAAGCTATCTGCCTGCGGGAGACCAAGCGATCGTCATGCTCATTTAAAGAATTTAGAGTGGCGGCGCAAAGCGCCGCCACTCTAAATTCTTTAAATGAGATTTGGTATAACTTATATATAACTATACAATTTGAAAAGTTATAGACAATGTTTACTAGTCTTACACTAAACTAGTTAAGGCTGCGAGAGAAGAAATAGAATCAATCTGTTTCCATCAATCTGTGTGCAATTGACAACTATCGGTATCAAGCACATGTATGCAAAATTCTCATCTTATGTGTTGGGCATATTTTCTAGCCGCTTACATCATTGAGGATGTTTGTCGTATGCCAGCAGATTCAAACAGTTTAGCGAATGAGAATATCCTGACTCTTTTAAGAGCATATAGAGTTTCTCCATCAGAAAACTTAGAACAGCAGCTTGTGGAAATTTACACAGGGTTAATTAGTGAGACAATCACTTCCTTGCCAATTTCCTTAATTAATCAAACTCGAATTGGCGATCGCCGTTCTAGCGATCGCGTAAATTTAACTGAACGCCGTGTGTCCAATCAAAGGTCTGGAGAACGTCGCTCTAGCGATCGCGAATTAATAGAAATTGGTAAGCAAGGCTTAAAGAAAGCAATCACCCAATTTAATCCAGACCAAAATCAAGATTTCTCAGAATTTGCGCGATCATATATATATCAGCACCTAGAGAACTTTTTGCAAAGACAACACTTAGATAACCGTAATGAGCCACAGGATGAGGAAGATGTTGAACTTGTAGCTACACCTACACGCAAACAAGAAACTCTCGAAATTTTGCAAGCCTATCGGGCGAATCCATCCACGAAATTACGCAATCAACTCGTAAATCTAAATATCGGCTTAGTCCGCCGAGAAGCTTATCACTGGAAAAATCAATGCCAAGAAAGTTTTGAAGACTTAATGCAGGTTGGCTCAATCGGACTAATTAATGCGATCGAACGTTTTGATGTCAGTAAGGGCAACGCTTTTAGTTCTTTTGCCGTGCCATATATTAAGGGAGAAATCCAGCATTATCTACGAGACAAAAGCCCCACGGTGAGGATGCCTCGTGCATGGTTAACAATCTATAACCAAGGTTGCAAAATTATTCGTAATAGACGGACAGAGACGGGGCGGGAACCATCTAGTCAAGAAGTTGCCGATGAGTTAAATATTACCGTTGGCGAATGGTATGACATCAAGCTTGCCTGTCAAAACCGATCGCCACTTAGTCTAGACACTCCCATCGATCAAAGTGAGGATGGGACAACATCCATCGGCGATCTCGTTACTGATCAAAAATATCAAAGTTTTCAACTCGCCCAAGAAGATAACATCCGTCTCCAACAAGCTCTCGATCTCTTAGAAGATCGCACCCGTGAAGTGGTCGAATTTGTATTTCTCAAAGAATTTACCCATCGTGAAGTTGCCGAAACTCTTGGCATTAGTGCTGTCACCGTTTCACGACAAGTCAAGAAAGGATTAATTGCGCTCAAAAAGATTTTGGCTACGCCTATCGAATAATAAAAAAGCACTCACCGAAGGTGAGTGCTTTTTTATTACACCCAAGACTTAAATCGCAGTAGTTGCTTGCACTCTAGCGCGAGCAGTCCGCAAGTTTTGTTCCGCTTGAATTTTACCTTGCTTGTCTTCAGGCTTTAAATTAGCCAAAGCTTGTTCAGCTTGTTCTAACTTTTTACGGGCTTCTTCAGGGTTAATATCGCTACCCAATTCGCCACTACGCACCAAAACAGTGACTTCGTTTTCTTCGACTTCAGCAAAACCACCCGTAAGAGCGATCGCTGCCCAAGCCTTATCTTTACGAAAACGCAATACACCTGTTTCCAGTGCTGAAATCAGAGGAGCGTGATCAGTTAAAATACCTAATTGCCCTGTGGAACTAGGTAAAATCACTTCCTCTGCCACAGTATCCAGAATCGTATGATCTGGAGAAATTACTTTTACAGTTAGGGTCATTTTTTAAAATATTTGGTAATAGGTTTTAAGTTTTAGCTTTTGGGCTGTTAGCTGTTAGCTATTAGCGTTTAGCTTCTCAAAAGCTAACAGCTAACAGCTAAACGCTAATAGCCAAAATGCCTAATTACCAGCTTTTAGTTTTGCTGCTTTTTCGATCGCTTCTTCGATGTTGCCAACGAGGTAGAAAGCTTGCTCAGGTAGATCATCGAGTTCACCCTTAAGGATGCGATCGAAACCACTGATGCTTTCTTCGAGGGTGACATACTTACCAGGAGAACCAGTAAATACTTCAGCAACGAAGAAGGGCTGAGACAAGAAGCGCTCAATCTTACGGGCGCGGGCAACAGCCAACTTGTCATCTTCAGATAGTTCATCTAGACCCAAAATGGCGATGATATCTTGAAGTTCTTTGTAGCGCTGAAGAATTGCTTGGACACCACGAGCTACACGGTAATGCTCTTCGCTAACAATACCTGGTTGTAACATGGTCGAAGAAGAATCGAGGGGGTCAACCGCAGGATAAATCCCTTTAGAAGCCAAACCACGAGACAACACGGTGGTTGCATCCAAGTGAGCAAAGGTAGTTGCAGGAGCAGGGTCAGTCAAGTCATCCGCAGGTACATATACTGCTTGTACCGAGGTGATTGAACCTTCGCTAGTTGAAGTAATGCGCTCTTGCAAAGCACCCATGTCTGTAGCCAGAGTTGGTTGATAACCTACAGCCGAGGGCATCCGACCAAGTAGTGCCGATACTTCGGAACCAGCTTGAGTAAAGCGGAAAATATTGTCGATGAACAACAATACGTCTTGCTTGGAGACATCACGGAAATATTCCGCCATTGTCAAAGCGGTTAAGCCAACACGCATACGCGCTCCGGGTGGCTCATTCATTTGACCGTAAACGAGAGCGAGGTACTGAAGTACACCCGATTCTTTCATTTCGTTGTAGAGGTCATTACCTTCGCGGGTACGTTCGCCTACACCACCAAACACCGACACACCAGAGTGCTTTTTGGCGATGTTGTTAATTAATTCTTGAATTAATACGGTTTTACCGACACCAGCACCACCGAATAGTCCAATTTTGCCACCACGACGATAGGGTGCAAGAAGGTCAATTACCTTAATGCCCGTTTCAAAGGTGCTAGGTTTGGTTTCTAAGCTAGTAAATGCAGGGGATGGACGGTGAATTGGAAACTTTTCTTCGGTGGTAACAGGACCTAATTCATCGATAGGCTCGCCTAATACGTTGAAGATACGACCAAGGGTGTTAGGACCAACAGGAACACTAATCGGTGCGCCTGTATCGGTTACATCCATACCTCTAACGATGCCGTCAGTGGTACTCATTGCAACAGCACGAACTTGGTTATCGCCTAATAATTGTTGGACTTCACAGGTGACATTGATGTCTTGTCCTGCGGAGTTGCGTCCAGTGACGACTACGGCGTTATAAATTTCGGGGATTTTGCCACTGGGGAATTCGGCATCGACCACAGGACCGATGATCTTGGTGATGCGCCCGACGGATACTTTCTCTGCGGTTGTTACCATGCTTGCTGTTTACTCCAGCCTCTTAACTCAGAATCTAAAAAATTTGCGATGAAATGGCGTGCAAGAAGATGTATGCAAGAAAATGCAATACATCAGCCTGTAAAAGTTTAACTAAAAATTAAACTTTTCGCACTTACATATAAAGCTAACCGCTTCTCAAAATATCATTTAATGGGGATCGAAAGATCGCTGGTTTCCTGAAAACGATTAGATTTTCTGCTATGGGTCAACTAATTTTATATATTGCGACTAGCTTGGATGGTTATATTGCTCGTAGTTCTGGGGCAGTGGACTGGTTATTTACAGATCAAGACTATGGCTATGATGATTTTTATGATTCAGTCGATCGCCTATTGATGGGACGCAATACCTATGAGCAAATCCAGTCATGGGGCGATTATCCCTATCCAGAGAAGCAAGGTTTTGTATTTTCAAAAACTATTCAGCAGGAGCAAGATAAAAATGTAACTTTTGTTGTTGGTGATTTAGTGAGTTTTGTTAAAGACTTAAAATCACAGGATGGTAAAGATATTTGGCTAGTTGGTGGAGCGGCGATCGCGAAAACCTGTTTAGAAAATCATCTGATTGATAAATTTATCCTCTCAATTCATCCGATCATCTTAGGGGAAGGTATTCCTTTATTCCCTCCACCTCTTCCAACATTGAATTTAAAGTTAGAACACAGCCAAACTTTTGATACAGGATTGGTACAGCTTACCTATCAAGCTTTATAGCAAAGCTCTGTAAGCACAAATAAAAAAGCAGCGCGAGGCGCTGCTTTTTTATTTGTGCTTACGTAACCTAAACAGAAACGGTCTGCCACTCTAGACGCTCTAAGGTGTGAGAACGCTCTAGCGCACGCTCAAAGCTATCGAGTTTGGGTTCAATCAAGAATGGCTCACCGACATAGCCTTGAATCGCTTCTTGAGTCTTGAGACCATTACCTGTGATGTAGACAACAGTAGTTTCTTCAGGATCGATTTTGCCAGCTTCAACCAGCTTCTTGAGAACAGCGATCGTCGTGCCACCAGCAGTTTCGGTAAAGATACCTTCAGTTTCTGCAAGGAGCTTCATCGCTTGGATGATTTCATCATCGTTAACTGATTCAATGTTGCCATTGGTCTTGTGAGCAATGTCGATCGCATAGATACCATCAGCAGGATTACCGATCGCTAAGCTCTTAGCAATGGTCTTAGGCTTGACAGGGGTAATAAAATCGCGACCTTCTTTGTAAGCAGCAGCGATCGGTGAACAGCCTTCTGCTTGTGCGCCACTGAAGCGAACAGATTTATCATCCACTAAGCCCACCTTCACAAATTCGTTAAAACCCTTGTAAATCTTGGTAAATAAAGAACCAGAAGCCAGAGGCGCAACGATGTGATCGGGTAACTTCCATCCGAGTTGTTCGACAACTTCATAGGCGAGGGTTTTGGAACCTTCAGAATAGTAAGGACGGAGGTTGATATTTACAAAGCCCCAGCCGTGAGTATTGGCTACTTCTGAACAGAGGCGGTTTACTTGATCGTAGTTACCATGTACAGCGAAAACTTTAGGATTGTAAATGGTTGTACCGAGGACTTTACCTGCTTCGAGATCAGAGGGAATGAACACACAACACTCTAAGCCTGCATGGGCAGCTATCGCGGCGGTGGAGTTTGCCAAATTACCAGTACTCGCACAGGCAACGGTGGTAAAACCTAGCTCACGGGCGCGGCTGAGGGCTACAGAAACTACGCGATCCTTGAAGCTCAAGGTGGGCATATTGACAGCATCATTTTTGATGTAGAGGTTTTTGATGCCGAGACGCTTAGCAAGGCGATTTGCCTTGATCAAGGGAGTCATGCCAGTGGAAACATCGATATAGTTTTCAGTCTTAACTGGTAAGAAATCGCGATAGCGCCAGATCGAGAGAGGACCAGCTTGAATAGTTTCACGGCTGACTCTAGCGGCGATCACATCGTAGTTATAGGCAACTTCCAGAGGGCCAAAGCACAATTCGCAAACGTGCATCGCCTTAGCTTCATACTCTGCACCGCACTCTTTGCACTTGAGATTACTAAAGGTGTCAACACGTTCGCTGGTGTAAGGAGAAACAATCGTTGCAGTCATGTTCTTGGTCGCCCTTTTATTGTTAAAGGTTTTCGTTTGATTTTTTACTTTAACGAACCTTAACACGCTACTAAAATAGTCGTCAAATATACCCGACTAAAATAGTCGGATATATCTCTAAAGCAATAACAATAATATTAAGCGATCGCTATATATAGCAAAGCAAGAGTTGGTTAGTACAAACTAAAAACCCAGAAGGCGAGTTGCGGCGCGGAGCGCCGCAACTCGCCTTCTGGGTTTGTGTCCTAAGCAAAACTTTTTTTGCTATAGTTCTTGAAACTCTCGCTTGAGTTCGTTAAGTACTAGCAAGGAAAATAACTTCTTAAACTCGTTCATAGTTTAATTCCTTCTCTTTGAATATTCTTCAACAAAGCAACATCTTTAGCATTAAATCGGTCTTCACTCATGGGAATGATGGAGACAATCTCATCGTAGTCTAATAGGATTTTGATATAGCTATAGCCATTTTAGTTAAGACATAAAACCCAAAAGAGAGTTGCGGCGCGCCGCGCCGCAACTCTCTTTTGGGTTTTGGGTTTGTCCTAACATAACTGGCTACCGCTATACAAAGTATTGTTGCCCGTCATCGCAAAACTCAGAAACATAGATAGTTCTGGTAAATTCAATGGAGTTGATTTCTCCCCAATCGATGTTGAGATTCTAACCCCTGACCTCCAACAAATTGATGCAGGGGATTGCTGTAAATACTGCCTTTACTCAGCTTCCAGAGGAGCCATAGTTAACCCTGCTTGCTTTAACTGCGCGTGATAAAGCTCAGCTTGCTCCATTGGTCCCACCCAGACGATCGCTAAGCCTTCAAAATGTACTTGATTAGTTAATTCCCACGCTAGATCTTCGGTCATGTGGGGAACATATTTCATCAAAGATTCAGAAACGTGTTCAAAAGTATTGAAATCATCATTTAACACAATGACCTTATATTTGGGGTAAGGCTTGCGTATTACCTCCCGCACAGTATCTTTAACTTTTTCGGGGGTTTGAACAGCAGCAAAAATAGCCATAATTACAACAAACACTTTACTTCATTGATTATCTCAAAATTAATATAACTGTTGCGACCTCTTAGCAAAGCCGTAAAAAAATATTTTCTAAGACTTTTAAGATAAAGCTTAAGTACGCTATAATTAAAAACCTATGACTATAGGTTGAACTAGAACTCTCTTGCTAGGGACACCAAATTATAGACATAGGATGTAAACCGCAAAAAGCTGTAATGCTTGCTGCTCTTACATTTCCGGGAGGAAACCAAAAAATCTCAAGGAGAACAGGAACAAGGATAAATTTAGTTATGGTCAATCGGACAAAAACTGCTACTACCACCAATGTCGGCTTTACACATGAAGATTTTGCCAAACTCTTAGATAAGTACGATTATCACTTTAGCCCCGGCGACATTGTTGCAGGTACAGTATTCAGCATTGAGCCTAGGGGCGCACTTATTGACATTGGCGCAAAAACAGCAGCATACATCCCCATTCAGGAGATGTCGATCAACCGAGTTGACCAGCCTGAAGAAGTTTTGCAAAACAATGAAACCCGTGAGTTTTTCATTCTCGCTGACGAAAACGAAGAAGGACAGTTAACTCTCTCGATTCGTCGTATCGAGTACATGAGAGCATGGGAACGTGTCCGTCAGTTGCAAGCAGAAGACGCAACTGTGCGATCGCTTATTTTTGCTACCAACCGTGGTGGCGCATTGGTCAGAATCGAAGGACTACGCGGATTTATCCCTGGTTCACACATCAGCACCCGCAAGCCTAAGGAAGAATTGGTTGGCGAAGAATTGCCACTCAAATTCTTGGAAGTAGATGAAGACCGTAACCGTCTTGTCCTCAGTCATCGCCGCGCCCTCGTCGAGCGCAAGATGAACAAGCTCGAAGTTGGCGAAGTTGTGATCGGTGTGGTACGCGGGATCAAGCCCTACGGTGCATTCATCGATATCGGTGGTGTCAGTGGTTTGCTGCACATCTCGGAAATCTCCCACGAGCATATCGAAACTCCTCACAACGTCTTCAATGTCAATGACGAAGTGAAGGTGATGATCATCGATCTCGATGCCGAACGTGGTCGGATTTCGTTATCTACCAAACAACTTGAAGCTGAACCTGGTGATATGGTCAAAGACCCTCAACTGGTTTACGCTAAAGCCGAAGAGATGGCTGCTAAGTATCGTGAACAACTAAATGCACCTCCTGCGGTCATGGAAATCCCTGTTGCCGCAGTTGAAGAGGAAGAGTATGAAGTTCCTGATGCAATGGAAGAGCCAGAAATTCCTGAAGAAGTTGTAGCTGAAGCAGTAGAAGAAACTGAAACTGAAGCTGAAGCTTAGTTAGGTATGAAGGAAAGTTAATATTTTCTATAAACAAGGTGAGGCTTTCTTACCTTGTTTTATTTTTTAGTACTGACAACTGTAATCTTATAGGTTACAATTGCCTCTATAGATAAATATTTAGTTAAGCATTTTCTGAATCGGAGGTTTTAATGAATATATCAGTCAGTCGCATTTAGAAATGAAATAAAAAATAATGATAAAAAGTTTTAAGGATAAATTGCTTGAGAAATTACTAAATGGTGAAATACAAGCAACAAGTAAAGAACACAAAAAACTACAAAAGAGACTTGAACATATAGACTCAGCTTCAAAAATAGAAAATCTTAAGTTACCTGGATACGATTTACATGAACTAAAAGGAAAGAAAAAAGGTGTGTGGGCTATAAAAGCATCTGGAAACTGGCGAATTACATTTAGGTTTGAAAATGGTCATGCTTATGAAGTAAATCACGAGGATTATCACTAAGAATAAAAGTCAGGGATGTGATTTTATGTAAAATCACATCCCTGACTTCTAGAAGTAGCGTATTTATAACGCAAAGAAGAGGTACTTTTATGAATGAATTATTAGAAAGTTTAAAGAATAGAAAAAACAGACCGTCTCATCCTGGAGAGATTATCTTAGATATTTTGGAAGATGTAGAGATTTCTCAAACTCAGTTTGCCAAAATGCTAGGGGTATCTCGCCGAACAGTTAATCAAATTATTCGGGGACATAGACCAGTGACTGTAGATATGGCAATCAGGATTGGGAAGGCTTTGGGCAATGGTCCTGAGTCATGGCTCAATCTTCAGCAAAAGGTAGATCTTTGGGATGCTTTACAGAAGTATGAAGAAGAATATGAGAAAGTATTGACGGTTGCGTAAAATTTGAAAAAGCGTTTAGATGTTTTATTGGTTGACTTGGAGCTTGCACCATCGAGGGAGCAGGCTCAAAAGTTTATTCGAGCTGGCTGGGTACAGGTCAATCAACAGGTGATTGATAAGGTTGGCACTGAGGTCAAGGATGATGCGGTGATTTTGGTGAAGCAACGATCGCCTTTTGTGTCGAGAGGCGGCGAGAAATTGGCAGGAGCCTTAGCTAAGTTTGCAGTAAATTTGCGCGATCGCACTTGTTTTGATGGCGGCATTTCGACAGGCGGATTTACGGACTGTATGCTCAAACAGGGTGCAGCAAAAGTCTATGGGATCGATGTGGGCTACGGACAAGTTGCTTGGGAAATTCGCAGTGATGAGCGAGTTGTGTTGCGAGAACGCACGAATTTGAGACATCTCACGTCTGAGGATTTATATACACCTGAAGATATCGTTCCCGACTTTGCAGTATTAGATTTATCGTTTATTTCACTGACGAAAATTTTGCCTTCGCTATGGAATTTGTTGCGATCGCCCCGTGAGACTTTACTTCTAGTCAAACCCCAATTTGAGGCAGGTAAGGGTCAAGTTGGCAAAAATGGCATTGTGCGCGAACCGAAAATTAGGGCTGAGGCGATCGCCAATGTTTTAACAACTGCTCAAGGTTTAGGTTGGCAATTTCAAGGTTTAACGCCTTCACCAATTCAAGGACGGACTGGTAATTATGAATATTGGCTATGGCTAAGTGAGAAAACTTCAGAAATTACTACACCTAGCTTTGAGGATATTTTGGTAATTGCTCAAGATAAATAGATCTGTAGCCCAAAAGAGAGTGGCGACGCGGCGCGTCGCCACTCTCTTTTGGGCTACAGATCTTAACGCTTCTTAACAAGCTAACCTTATTTCTAGATATAACTACCCATAAACTAAACACTAGTCGTAAAATAAGCTGTTATATAGGTATATAAACTGCAATTTATCAGCGAAATCTTCTAGCCGTATAAAAACAGCATAATCAAGAAAACAGTACGAACTATGGTAGCTACTCCTTCTAAACCCAATGTAAGCCAGTCAAACCAACAAAAGGTTAATGGAACTGGCAGACGCGATAGTATTTTGACCCCACGCTTCTACACCACTGACTTTGAAGCGATGGCAAATATGGATATCTTCGATCTTACGCCAGACTACGAAGCAATCCTCGAAGAATTCAAATTTGACTATAACCGTCGTCACTTTGTCCGTACTGCCGACTTTAACCAAAGTTGGGATCATATTGATCCTAAAGTGAGAGAGCATTTCCGTGTATTTTTAGAAGGATCTTGCACCTCAGAATTTTCAGGCTTTCTGCTCTATAAAGAAATCGCTGTCAAAATCAAAGACAAGAACCCTCTGATGGCAGAAATCTTTAGCTTGATGAGCCGCGATGAAGCACGTCATGCTGGTTTCTTGAATAAAGCAATGCCAGACTTTGATTTGCAACTTGACCTTTCGACCCTATCGAAAACCAAGAAATACGTTTATTTTGCACCGAAGTTTATTTTCTACGCGACCTACCTCTCTGAAAAGATTGGCTACTGGCGCTATATCAAGATTCACCAGCATTTCCTCTCTCATCCTGAATATCGCATCTACCCAATCTTCAAATTCTTTGAAAATTGGTGTCAAGATGAAAGCCGTCACGGTGACTTCTGTAGTTTGCTTCTCCGCAGTGAAACCAATAATATCAAGGGTATCAGAGCTAATCTCTGGAGCAAGTTCTTCTTGCTATCAGTCTTCGCAACCATGTATCTAAATGATATTTGCGTTCGCAACGAGTTCTATGAATCCATCGGCATGGATACCAGAAAGTATGTCGATGAAGTTCTCCGCGAAACTAATCGTGATGCTGCTAAGGCATTCCCTGTAATCATGGATTTAGAAAATCCTAAGTTCTGGTCTTGCCTGAAGAAGTGCGAAGAGAACAATGCCAAGTTAGTCAAAATTGATGAATCCAATGCTCCTGAATGGTTGAAGAAGATTCAAAAGCTGCCTTACCTTGCTAATAATGGCTTGCAGTTCTTGACGATGTATCTACAACCTTCTATTCCTACTCCAAAGGGTGTAGTTCTTTAAGAAATAATCGCAAAGCGATGAATCAACAAAAAGGGACTCGCTTTGCGAGTCCCTTTTCGTTGGTTAAATTTGTTTTAGCTCGTTTGATAGCTTGGCAACCATATCCTTAGCACCTCCAAATAACATCATTGTTTTTTGTTGATAGAACAGGTCATTTTCCACACCCGCAAAACCTGCACTCATGCCGCGCTTAATCACGATCGCATTTTTAGCTCTATCCACTTCCAGAATTGGCATTCCATAAATGGGGCTAGCCTGATTCGTGCGTGCCGCAGGGTTGACTACATCATTTGCACCGATAATCAACACCACATCGGTATTCTCAAATTGAGTATTGATGTCATCCATATCGTATAGCTGCGAATAGGGAACATTGGCTTCGGCTAGTAGCACATTCATGTGACCGGGCATCCGACCCGCCACAGGGTGAATCGCAAATTTCACTTCCACACCTTTGCGCTCTAGCAGATCCGACAACTCACGGACAGCGTGCTGGGCTTGGGCAACTGCCATGCCATAGCCCGGAACGATCACGACCGATCGCGCATAGCCTAACATCATCGCGCATTCTTCAGGATCAATAGTTTTCACGCTTCTGTTACTACTATCGCTGGTATCACCATCTGATACTAAAGGTGTACCAAAACCACTAAATAGAACATTGGTAAGGGTGCGATTCATTGCCTTACACATAATCTGGGTAAGAATTAAGCCTGATGCACCAACTAATGCGCCCGAGATAATCAAGACATTGTTCATTACTACGAAACCTGCGGCACTGGCGGCAACCCCTGACAGGGAGTTAAGTAGCGAGATCACCACTGGCATATCACCGCCACCAATGGGAATCACGAACAATATGCCAACTAATAATGAGATCACATTAATTCCCACAAATCCCGCGAGATCGGCAGGATTGGCAATTAGCAACGCGGCTCCAACGGCAAAGGCAACTAATAGGGCAATGTTAATGAATTGTTGATAGGCAAAGCGAATTGGTGCGCCTTTCATGATTCCTTGCAGTTTGGCAAAGGCAATCATACTGCCCGTAAAGGTGATATTACCGATCAAGATGCTGACAATAATCGAGAGGTTATCGACGAGGGGTAAGGTCTGACCATGACTGATCACGCGCCAATATTCACCTACAGCAACTAAAGAAGAAGCTAGACCTCCTAATCCATTTAATAAGCCCACCATCTGAGGCATATCAGTCATGGCGACTCGATAAGCAATCAGGGAACCGATCGCCGATCCGATCGCGATCGCTACCATAATCAAGCCGTAGCTCAATACTTGCTTATCAAGTAATGTGGCGATGACGGCTAAGAACATCGCGATCGCCCCTAGCAAATTACCACCCCGCGCTGTGGCAGGTGATCCCATCTGTTTGAGACCAATAATAAAGAGAGAAGCTGCAACTAAATAAGTTAATTGGATTCCCGTTGGCACATAATTCAAGATGTTTTCTAACATGGTAATTTATGCCTCTTTCTTCTTGAACATTTGCAACATCCGATCGGTGACCAAAAAGCCCCCGACGACGTTGATGGTGGCGCAGACGACGGATATCAATCCCAGAATGACGGAGAGATTAGGATTTACATCGCTACCTGCGACAATGAGAGCGCCAATTACCGATATGCCTGAAATCGCGTTAGAGCCAGACATAAGAGGGGTATGTAATGTCGGTGGCACTTTGTTAATTACTTCAAATCCTGTAAAGGAAGCAAGGGCAAACACAAATAGAGCGCTGATTAATGATTCGTTCATAGTTAATATTTATGGATTGAGATTAGGGTTGGCGCTTTGCGCCGACCCTAATCAT
Organism: uncultured cyanobacterium; assembly: GCA_963703315.1. GTDB lineage: Bacteria > Cyanobacteriota > Cyanobacteriia > Pseudanabaenales > Pseudanabaenaceae > Pseudanabaena. The sequence continues at coordinate 2,964,359 of OY969811.1, forward strand.
CTAGTTGATTAAGCGGTTACTACTAATTGAGAGAGAGCATCTTTGACACGCTGATTACGGATTTCCCCAGCATGGGTAATGCAAGTGCTGCTGATAATGTCATCTTCAAAATCCAGATTGAGTTCGCCTTTCTTGATCAAGTGATTGAGAAGATTGAGCAAGTTCTTCGCATATTTTTGGGAAGCATGGATGGGCATCGAAGCAGGTAAATTGATAGGCGAAATGATGGTTACGCCATGACGCACCACATCTTTACCAGCTTCAGTTCCTTCACAGTTGCCCCCCTGCTCACCAGCCAGATCGACGATGATCGAGCCGCGTTTCATCTGCGCGATCATCGCATCGGATACCATTACAGGTGCTTTGCGTCCAGGGACTTGAGCCGTGGTAATCACAATATCGGCATCCTTAATATGCTTCGCTAGAATTTCTTGAGCGTGCTGTTTGGCAGCTTCCGAAATCTCCTTGGCATAGCCACCTACGGCAGTGGTGTCTTCTTGTAAAGTCACATCAATAAATTTCGCGCCCAGACTCTGCACTTCTTCACGCACCGCAGGACGAATATCGTAAGCCTCAACCTGTGCGCCCAGACGACGCGCCGTCGCGATCGCCTGAAGTCCTGCCACACCTGCACCGAGAACAACAACTTTTGCAGGAGGAATTGTTCCTGCTGCCGTAGTCAACATCGGTAGATATTTTGGTAAGGCGGCGGCGGCAATGAGAACGGCTTTGTAACCAGCGATCGATGCTTGAGAAGAAAGAGCATCCATGCTTTGCGCCCGACTACTGCGCGGGATCATTTCCATGCTCATCGCCGTCACTCCCTGATGGGCGAGGCGGCGAATCAGTTCGGGTCTACCTAAAGGATTGAGGAATCCAATCGTAATTTGTCCTTTCTTGAAACTGCTTACTTCTTCTTCACGAGGTGCGCCCACCTTCAGCAAAACGTCTGATTCACTAATGAGAAAGTCTTTATCATTAATTATCTTAGCGCCGACTTCTTCATAAGCCGAGTTTGCGAAGAAAGAAGATTCACCAGCATGACTTTCGATCAAAACTTCTAAGCCATTTTTGACTAAACGACCTACCACTTCAGGAATTAGAGCTACTCTACGTTCACCAAATTCTATTTCCTTGATAACGCCTATCTTCATTCATGCACCTTATTCGCGTATTTGCAATAGCGTCACAGCCTTTTTCAAGCAAGCGAGGTATAGAGAATTGTTTCTCCGCCTAAGGCGGAGAAACAATTCCGTACTTCACTAGACTATGAAACGCTATAAACTATTGTTTATCTTTTAAATATGTAAACTTATTTAAGATCGTAACTGTCTTTATCTAATCAATTCTTTAGACAATCTTTACTGTGTGAGCAAGGAAACTTTACAAAGGAATAGACTTTTAGGACTTTGCCTTGATTACCTCTTCGGTTAGCGCAACCCATTGAGCTACATCAAGATCTTCGGCTCTAACTTGAGCATTAATACCCATATTTTCTAAAATTAGAACTAATTGATCGCGATCAATTTCGGAAATGAGATTATTGCGTAACATCTTCCTTTTTGTGGCAAAGCCGAGAGTGATTAAACGCTCTAGAAATTTAGGATCGCTGGCTGTGGTGACTGGAGGACGGGGAATAATGCGAACTACTGCGGAATTAACCTTGGGTGGTGGGTAAAAGGCAGATGCAGGAACATCGCAAATGAACTGACAATCTGCTAGATACTGAATCTTGACACTGAGAGCATTGTAAGCTTTGTGACCTGCTTTGGCGGCAAGGCGATCGCCGATTTCCTTTTGGACTAAGAGGACAATCTGCTCAAACTGTTGAATTGGTTCTGAAAGATTTCCCAATAGTCTTTTGAGAATTTCGCCTGTGATGTTGTAGGGAATATTGGCAATGACTTTATTAGTTTGCGAAGGAAGAGGAATATCGAGAATACTTCCCTCTATTAATTGGAAGTTCTTTTGATGCATGGTTTTGCGAAGCTTTTCGCAAAGATCGCGATCAATTTCTACTGCCGTGAGGGATTCGACAAAGGGTAGAAGTAAACGGGTGAGATTGCCAGTACCAGGTCCTATTTCTAAAATGCGATCGCTAGACTTTAACTGCCCCGCCTGCAATATTTTGTTAAGAACGGCATCACTCCGTAGCCAATGTTGCCCAAACTGTTTGCGCGGACGGATGGTTTTGCTAGGAATGTATGCTGGTTTATCGAGATTGGTCATTGCGATCGCTAGTTAAAAGTTAGATGGTGCGAAACGAGTTACTTACGCTATTATCGCTAGGTTAGCATCACTCAAAACGATCCCCAAATTATTATCGCTAAGCTGTTAGCGCTAAATGTGCAAAGACAATCTTCTTCGTTTACTATTCGTCACGCTAGCTCTAGAGATGTCGGTCATGTCGCAGATATCTTGACCGAGAGTTTTTATCGTAGCTCCGATCGCAAGGTCAATCTTTTGCTACGTTGCTTTACAGATTTGGTATATCCACTCTTACGCTACGGGATTATGCTCGATCTCAGTAGCCGAGTTGGTGAAAAACTGCCCTGCTATGCTTGTCTGATTGCCACCCATCCTGCCAACAAATCCCAAGCGATCGCCTCTCTAGAAATTGGGCTGCGCTATGTACCTGTAAATCCTCACCATATATTTTGGTTAGGTCGCGAAATGGAGCAGTATCCCTATATTTTTAATCTAGCTGTACATCCTCAATGGCGGCGACGCGGTGTAGCAAAACAACTTTTACTCGCCGCCGCCCAAACAGTTAAACAGTGGGGCTTTGCTAGTTTATATATGCACGTGCTAGAAGATAATCAACCTGCGCGTAATCTTTACGACTGTCTTGGATATCAATTACATAGCCAAGAGGGTCATGTAAATTATTGGCTATTGGGTCGTCCACGACGATTTTTATTACAAAAAAATTTATAGCTGTCGCAAGGGGCTTAGCAACTCTACTGAAAGCTGCATAGTTAATCAACGCTAAAATTTGAGATCAAGTTACAATATTGATCTGTTGAAATAACTTATCAGGAGTACATCTGCCAACTATGACCATCGCAACCGATATCCCTAACCCCACCGATCTCCACCACACCAGAGACAATGACCAAAGCTACCGCATGGCTCAAGCAGCAGTAATCGCTGCGGACGATCGCAAGGGAGAAAATATCGTTTTACTCGCGATCGGTGAAGTCTCGACTTTAGCAGAGTATTTTGTGATTGCATCGGGATTTTCTAAGGCACAGGTGCGGGCGATCGCTGGTGCGGCGGAAGAGGCGATCGAAGAAAAATTTGCACGGAAACCCCGAAATATTGCGGGGGAACAAGATGGCACTTGGATTTTGCTAGATTATGGCGATCTGATTGTCCATGCAATGATGGGTCAAGAGCGTGAATATTATGATCTTGAAGCATTTTGGGGTCATGCCCCCAAGCTGGAAGTAGTTTTACCTACTCCTGAAGCTCAAGTCGTAGAGTAATTAAAACCTTTGGCGCACGCGCCGCGTGCGCCAAAGGTTTTAGGGTTTTATTTGTGAATTAAAAACCAAACCCAGTAAATACCAAAACACAAAATGGTGACACCATTTTGTGTTTTGGTATTTACTGGGAAGGCTTAGAAAAAAGTAGAGACAGCGCTTTGTCCCATCTCTACTTTTTTCTAGGCATTGACAACACAGACAAGCGATAATTAACAAATCTCGTTTACATTTGGACATACTAGAATTTATGAAGGTTGGCGATCGCGTTCGTGTTAAGACAGCATTAAATGTCTTTCATCACCCTGAACACAAGGGTAAATCTTTTGATATCGCAGGATTGGAAGGTGAAATTGTGCGTGTACATAAAGAATGGAATGGTCGTCCGATCAGTCCTAACTATCCCTATGAAGTTAGATTTAACCCTAAATTTGTTACGCATTTAGGCGATCATGAATTAGAGTTAGCTAACTAACTTACGGTTAAGGAAGGTCTGCATTGCCTACAGACCTTCTTGCCACAAGAGGTTTACTAATGGAAGCCACAATTTTCAGTATTGTTTTCGCTCTTTTTAGTGGTACTTATATCTATCGCTCTTTTCGGATTATCGAAGAAGGACAGATTGCCCTAGTTGAGAGATTTGGTAAATATCAAAAAACGATGGAACCTGGCATTAATATCGTTTTGCCATTTCTTGATCGCGTTGCCTTAGTGCAAAGCTCCCGCGAACAGGTTTTAGAAATGTCGCCACAGCCCTGCACGACTTCCGATAGCGTCAGTGTCAGCGTCAGTGGTGTGATGTATTGGCAAGTTACTGATCTCAAACAGGCAAGATATAACATTGAGAATGTCGATAAATCGCTGATTGTGTCCCTCGCCACTCAAATTCAAACACAGATTGGACGATGCGATCTCGATAATATTATTGGTGGGCAAGAGCGCATTAACGAAGAGATTTTGCAGGGTATTTCTAGCGATACTAAAGATTGGGGAATCAGGGTATTGCGCGTGAGATTAGGGGAAATTACAATTCCTACATCGGTGCTGTTATCGATGGAAAAACAAAAAGCAGCAGAAATTGAGAAGAAAGCGATGATTTCCCTATCTGAGGGTGAAAAGACTTCGGAAATTAAAAAGGCGGAGGCAGTGGCACTTTCCAATCGGGTTCTCGCTGAATCAGAGCGCCAAGTCCGTTTAGAACAAACTGAGGCGATGGCACTATCGATTGAACGCATTGCCGATGCGATCGCCAATCATCCGCATGGACAAGAAGCAGTCCAATATTTATTAGCTCAAAAATATATAGAAATGGGACAAGCGATCGGGCAAAGTCCCAGCAGTAAGGTTTTATTTATGGACCCACAGTCCATTCCGGGGGCAATTCAATCGTTACTAGCGATGACTGATAGCAAGATGGCTGAGGCGATCGCTAAGCAACCTTTTGGCGCAAGCAGCAATATTCCACCATCATTACGCAATTTACCTGAGATTAAACCTTTTAAACCACCGTCAGCAAATGAGAATATTGATCCAAGCAGTAATTGATGGAAATGACAGAAATGAGCAAGGATGACAAGCTGAATAAGATTTATAGCTTTGCCAAAATCTTGCTCCTCCATCTGATCAAACAACGCGCCGAAAATCGCACTACGCGATCATGGGATCTTTCAATTAAAAATTTAGTGCGAGAAATTCAGCGCACCAACCCATGGAGTAAGGCTAAAGGTAATTATTGCGAACAGAACTACGCGAGGCGATAGAAGAGGCTTTTGAGATTGCACTAGATGCTGCTGCGGGTGAGGCTTTTGAGGGCAGATATGAGTCTGATGCGTTGGGTGCAATGGTCGATCGCGATGCAATTATCAATCAGGCGATCGCTTTAATTTCTGGTAGTAATGTGTGAGATAAAATCAAAATATTGATAAATCAGTGTTCAACGTATGGAAATTATTACTCATCTTATTGTGGCTGCGATCAAGATCATTGTTGATTCTGGGGTATTAGGTAAGATTGGCGATGGTGCAATAGCTAAAGTTGGTGAAAATGCTGTTGATGGTGTTGGCAACCTGTCTCAGAGATTATGGTCAATGCTAAGTTGATTCTGGGGTATTAGGTAAGATTGGCGATGGTGCAATAGCTAAAGTTGGTGAAAATGCTGTTGATGGTGTCGGCAACCTGTCTCAGAGATTATGGTCAATGCTAAAGCAGAAAGCTCCTGATACTGATACGGTCAAGAAATTGGGTACAGGAAAAGAGGTTGATTATCAGCAAGCGGTGATTGATGTAGAGGCGATCGCTGATGATCCTGATGTGGTGAAGTTGTTGGATGAGGTGCGATCGCTACTATCCAGCAACAAGGAACTAGCAGATAAGGTTGAGGCTTTAGCGGCACAAGTTAAATCTAAAAATATTCAGGTAGCAGCTAAAGACTTTAAGTCGGATGAGTTGGAATTTGGAGGCAATCAGAAAATATCGTCAACTGAGTCTAAGGCGGTTAATAAACAAACTGGATTTGATAGTGTGAAGATTAAAGGTAAGGCTACGATCAAACTCAATCAACAAATTAATTAGGTGATTACTATGCTCGAAGCTCAAGATTTACGACCTTTGCTCAAGGAGTTATTGCGTGAAATGTTTACGCAGGAGCGTGATTTGTTGGCTGAGTTGATTTATGAGGTTATGGAGGATGTGGCGATTGCTAGGGCGATCGCTGAGGGTAAGGATAGCGAAAATGTTGATCGAGATGAAATCTTAAATTTATGAGCGATAAATATAATCAAACAGGAATTAGCGGTTCTACCTTTGGCGATAACGCTCAAATTGAGATTAAGCAGGAGATTAAAGCATCACGCCAAAATCAAGCAATTCCTAGCAATGTACGGCATGGTTCACCCAACTTTGTCGGGCGAGAGGAAGAACTTGCAGAGATTCATACAAAACTGCAAGCGGGTCAGGGTGTAATCGTCTGTGCGGTGGAGGGGATGGGTGGTGTCGGTAAGACCGAACTTGCTCTGCAATATGCGACTCGCTATCAACAGGAATATGTGGCGCAGTATTGGTTGTCATTGCGGGAGATGGGATTGGCTCAGGCAGTGGTGACGATCGCTAGTCCTTATCTTGACTTACCCGAATCAATGCGATCGGCTAGTCTAGATCAACAAGCAGCATGGTATTGGCAAAACTGGTTGCCTGAGACTGGCAAGCTATTGGTGATTCTCGATGATGTACCGAAGGCGGAGAGCATTCCCAATGTTGCCATGCCCATCGATCCGCGTGTGCGGGTATTGGTAACGACGAGAGAACGGGAATTGAATGTGGGTTTTGAGTCTGTGCCTCTGGATGTGTTGTCAGAGGAGAAAGCACTGGAACTGTTAAGAAAAATAGTTGGCGCGGCAAAGGTAGATAAAGAACTTGTCACTGTCAAAGAGATTTGCAATACTCTGGGTTATTTGCCTTTGGGCTTAGAGTTAATTGGTGAATATCTGAGCAAAAATCGCTTTCTGACTTTTGCCAAGTTACAAGAAAGGTTAAATCTTGCCGATGAATCAATTGCACGGGAACGCAAGTATAGGTTTTATGGCGATCGTGGTGTGGAAGCAGCAATCCAACTGAGTTGGGATGACATCAGTGCTGGCTCTCAGAGAGTGGCGATGTTGTTAGGGCTGTTTGCACCTGTTGAGATTTTGTGGGAGTTGGTGGCTGAGATTGGAGCAAGTGCCGAAATTACGGAAGCAGAACTCAATGAGGCTAGAGGTCAGTTAGACAGTTTGCATTTGATTCAACCAACTGATGAAGAATGCAACTTTTATAAGATTCATACGCTAGTGCGTGATTTCTTTCGTACCAAGCTATTAAAAGCTGAAGAGAATCATCAGTTTCGGCAAGCATTTGTAACCAGTTTGCTGGCTATAGCTAAAGAAATACCCCAATCACCAACGCGAGATTTGATTGCAAAGATAACTCCAGCTATTCCTCATTTAGATTTGTTGAGTCGCGAAATGCTGAGTGATATTCTCAATCGTGAAGAGGATTTGGTGTGGGCGTTCTTAGGAATTGCTTTTTACTATAATGGTCAAGGGCTATATGATTTGGCAATTCCACATCTAGAAAACTGCCTCAAATCTACGGAGTCATTATTAGGTGTCACTCATAGAGATGTTGCACTTACCATGAGCAACTTAGCCGCAAACTACATAAAAACAAGGCAATATCAAAGGTCAGAGACTCTCCTTCTGCGATGTATAGAGATTTATCAAAATACATCAAGAGAAGATGATCCTGAACTAGCACCAGTTTTTAACAACTTAGCCTCACTGCAAAAACAAAAGGGTAATTGGAACAAGGCTTTATATTATTATCAAAAGTCTCTTGTACTTATTGAGAAAAAGTGGGGAAATCAGCATATAAAGGTAGCCACTATCTACAACAATGTTGGAGGAGTTTATGAATCGCTATGTGATTATGAACAAGCTGAGATGTTTTTTGTACTGTCGCTCAAAATAAGGGAAAGTTTTCTGGGTGCAGATCATCCAGATGTAGCACAAAGTCTTTGTAATCTTGCAGGAATTTACAGATTACAAAATAAACGTATCGAATCAGAAAACCTCTACATCCAATCAATTAAGATAAGAGAAAGTAAGCTAGGAATAGATCATGTTGATGTTGCTATTACCCTCAATAACCTTGCACTACTTTATTATGATTGGCAGAGATATTCTGAGGCAGAGTTTCTATTAAAAAAATCTCTTTTTATTAGGGAACGTCAAGTAGGAGCAGACCATCTTGATGTCGCCCAAAGTCTTAACAATCTTGCTTCACTGTACTACTTTCAAAGGAATTATAGCGAAGCCGAACCGCTCTATCTGCGATCGCTTTCCATTAGGGAACGTCAACTAGGAGAAGACCATCCCGATGTCGTCACTAGTCTCGACAATCTCGCAAGTTTGTACGAGTTGCAAGGAAGATATGAGGAAGCAGAGCCACTCTATGTAAAAGCATTAGAAATTCTGGAAGTTTCTCTAGGAATGGAACATCCAATTACACAAAAGTGTCGCGATAATCTCCAGTCTCTACGCGATCTACAAAACTAATGAATATGACTCCTAAAAGTATTGTGACTATTTATGACAAACAAGGGCGTGATTACCAAATTGAAGTTAATGAGCATGAGTCCATTCTTTCGCTTAAAGTTTATCGTTCGTTGGATTGTGTTGGACTAAGGGATATGGTCGGTCATATCGACTGTGTTTTTGAGTATCCTAATGAAATGGTTCTAGGAGATATTCACTTTGAAGACAAGATAGACCGTAACCGACTAAAACGCATTTATGCATTTTTTCATCAAGAACCGAAAAACTACCGCAGGCTGAGACTAGGAACTGCCACACTAAAATTTCTCATCAAATATATTAAGGAGAAAGGAATCAAAAAGCTTCATGGGTCAATAACTCAACGCGATCTTACTGCTAACCCGAATCTAATCAAATGGTATCGAGATAATGGTTTTACAGTAGAAGCTCTAACGGCTCAAGAAATAGACAATAGTGTAGCCAAAATCTGTCTTTACCTGCTATAACGCCTAAAAACTACTTGACTGTAAAGGCGATCGCGGGTGTATTTTGGTTTTGATTTAGGCGTGGAATTGTTACTGAATCTGTAAAGTAAATTCTTGTATTTCTCTATTGCTAGCAGAATAATAGCTAACATTACCATCAGCAATCCTCACCACCTTTCCCATCCGCTTTGCTTTTACATTAAACTCAGAGTTACGGAAGAGATTTCTGAGTAGAAGAGAGATTTCGGAAGCACGAGAATCTGGCAAATTAAAGCAGACTATACAAAAATATTCACTTATCGCTACTTTTCGCCAAAAATCCCGCTCATTGATAGTAATAAATGCAGGCTGCGCTTCTTTTCGCAACAACATAGGAATCGCTTCATCTTTAATAATCGAGTTAGGGCGCAAGTCCGTAATAAAGCAGACATTACCCTGATACCACTTGCCGATCGCCTGTTCTAGATTCGCTCCTAAAAGTTGTTCGTCAAGGACAATCATGCTGCACTCAAAATAGGAAGACTCTCAAGAAAATGAGTTGTCACAACTTGAATCGCCTCAGCGATCGCCTCACGCGAAACCCTTCCCCGAAAACCAAGCACAATATTTTCAACATTCTCACCCTTAGCTAAGCGCTCCATCACACCCGCAATCTCAATCCGAGTGTACTTAAAAGTTGGGCGATCGCCACAAACTCCCATAGCCCGAACAACATACTGCCCTAGTGGATAGTAGCTATAGGATTCGCCATTAATTATTTCAGTGACAAGCGATCGCATATAAACTTTTTCATCCAAAGATTTTAAAACAGTCATCTCCCAAACCAATAATAAACTTTCTTCTTGTCAATACAAAAGCCATATTTTTGTAATTATATCACGGCAAAATTGCGCCCAATCCAAGTAGATTTTACGCACATCCATAATTTTTAAAGTAGCCAAGCGATCGCGAGTGTATTTTGGTTTTGATTTAGGCGATCGCTAAAATATGTCTTGACCACAAGTAACATATAAGTTACTCTGGTGTCTAGTATGAAAGTCCAAGAATATATCCAAGAAGATGGCTCAAACCCCTATCAGAAATGGTTCGATAATCTAGATACGATCGCTGCGGCAAAAGTGACAGTTGCAAAATCACGTCTAGAGTTAGGCAACACATCAAACATCAAATGGTTTGACGGAATTGGTGAATATCGAATTGATTGAGGCGCAGGATACCGAATTTACCTAGCCCAAGATGGCAGTCAACTCATAGTTCTATTTGGTGGAGGCACGAAAAAAGGTCAGCAATCCGATATTGAACGAGCTAAAGAACTACATCAAGAGTATAAAAGACGTAAAAAAGAGGCTAGACAAACAGCCGTAAAAGAAGAAATTGACAAAAAGAAGAAAAAGAAAAAATGACAACTATACCCCTAACACGCGACTTTAAAGAAACAGTTAATGCAAGAGTCCAAAGAGATACAGCATTTGCCGCCGCTTTACTTGATGAAGCTATTTCCCTTTTCCTCAATGGTGAACCAGAAACCGCAAGACTCATATTGAGAGATCTCGTTAATGCCACCATCGGATTTGAAGAACTAGCGATCGCCACCTCAAAACCCAGTAAAAGCCTTCATAGAATGCTCTCTGCAAAAGGAAATCCCACAATGGATAATCTCACCGCTATTCTCAAAGTTTTGCGTAAAACCCTTCAAGTCGATATCAAAGTACAGACTGTTAATTGTGCTTAAAATATTTCTGCTGATCGTGAGTATATTTTAGTTTTGATTTAGGCGATCGCTTAGTTTATATCCGCCAAGTTTCAGGCTATGCGATCGCCTAAAGTACTCATCCAAACTCCCTAATTGGCGATTATCCTTCTATCTAAATTTGTAAATCAATGTCATCAAATATTGCAGTTACTGAATTTGTGAAACCTGCGATCGCTTTAGGTAGTTTACGCAGAGTGCATCACATTGCTTTAAATGTTCGCGATATGCAAGCTTCCTGTGAGTTCTATGGCAATATTTTAGGACTACATCAACTTGTTGGTGATCAAGTTCCCAGCACTCTCGTGGATTTAGTCGCCGCAGGTAAAGTTGCTAACTTTATCACTCCCGATGGAACTGTGATCGATCTATTTTGGGAACCAGACTTAACTCCACCAGATCCCAATCCACAGATGCAATTTACTCGCGCTAATCATCTTGCTTTTGATATTGCCCCTGAATTGTTTGATCAAGCTGTGGAAGTATTACGATCGCATCAAGTAGCGATCGAAGGTGAACCTGTGACACGTCCGACTGGTAGGGGCATTTACTTTTACGATCCTGATGGATTTTTAATTGAAATACGCTGTGATCCTATAGAAAAGCAAACAAACTAAAACCCAAGAAGCAATTTGTGGCGCTCCGCGCCGCAAATTGCTTCTTGGGTTTTGTGTCCTAAGCAAAACTTTTTTTGCTATATAGTATTTTTATGGGATAGAACTAGCTGCTCTATCCATAAACTCTTGCCAAGTGTCATTAGGTTGCCAAATTTTGTGTAAATCAGCGATCGCTTGCTCATGGTTTATGCCCCCTCGCAACCGACGATAGAGATAGACAAAGACTGACACACGCATATTTTTGGCGCAATGGACAAATATCTGCTGCCCTTTTCTTTTAGCGATCGCCTCTAAAAATCTATCTAAATCATCAATGGTTGGATGCTCCCAAATTACAGGAATTGAGATATATTCCATGCCTAAAGATGCCACTATCTCAGCTTCATTAGCGATCGCCCCTTCTGAAGTCGGCAAGGCAAGGTTAATCACCGTTTCATAACCAGCATCAGCAATAATCGCAAACTGTTCAATCCTCGGTTGCCCTGAAGTGGCGAGTTGGTCAGATATTGATAAAAAATTTACAATCTCATGTAGGCGATCGCTATTCGAGTTAGCAAACAGTTTAGTTCCCATTTCTGTTTTGGCGGAAAAAATTAGATAGATAATCAGCAATGTAATGCCTAGTAGCATTGGCATCCCATCAATATTCATCACATTTGTTGCAAATACTTTTCACTTCCTAACTCTTCTAACTTTTCTTGCTTCTCCATTACCATATCCTTGAGAGATTGACGATAAGCGATGACTTTTGTGAGAAGCTCAGGATTGTGGCTGGCGAGAATCTGGACGGCTAGCAGTCCTGCATTATCAGCATTGCCGATCGCCACAGTGGCGACAGGAATTCCTTTAGGCATTTGCACAATCGAATAAAGGGAATCAATACCGCTAAGTTGTCTAGTAGAAACTGGCACACCAATTACAGGCAGAGGTGAAAGCGCCGCCACCATTCCTGGTAAGTGGGCTGCACCACCTGCTCCCGCAATAATTACTTTGATGCCGCGAGTATGGGCAGTTTTGGCAAATTCCACCATTCTCTCAGGGGTACGGTGTGCAGAAATAATCGCGACTTCGTGGGGAATATCAAATTGTTGGCAAATAGCGATCGCGCCTTGCATGGTGGGTAGATCGGAGTCGCTACCCATGATGATGCTGACTTGTGGTTGATGTGAATTACTGTCTTTTGGTTTCATTGATTTGCCATTGTTTTGTAGTTTCATTCCAAACTAAGCTCATTCGCAAAGTTTCAGGAAAAGTAGCTTTATCTTTGCGATAGGTGAGATCAATATCAATGATTGCAGAGTTCTCTTTAGATTCAACAAGACGCGCATCCTTAATTGAAACTTGATCGACAGTTCGCCACCAATCAGTAAAAGTAGAATATCCACCAGCCCGATCGCTTTGAAATTTGGGAGTGAGGTTTTTCCATGCATCTTGAAATTGGCGATCATTAATCAGACTATAATAATCTCTAATTGCTTGTTCTGGAGAAGGCTTTGCAGGTGATGGCGTTGGTGTTGGAGTCTTTGATGGCGTTGCCGTGGGCGTGGGTGTAGATGCAACTTGTGGTAAATCGCTGCCAGTAATTCGCTGCACTGGATCTTTGGCATTAGGGCTAGCAAAGGCACAATAGGCATCATTAATAAATTTGAGATGATCCTGTAGCTTAGCCTTACAGCTTTCCATATCTTGGAATTGACTGGTATAGACTTGCTGAAATTGACTATTTCCTAAATTGGCATAGTCTGGGATCCAAAATACGCCTGCATCTTTATAACCTAGAGATTTTAATTTTTCTACTCTGAGATTCGCTTTGTCTAAATCTGCAAAAGCAGAATCTGCTAGAAAATAGAATGGAACTTTGGTGGCTGACTTACTGAAAGGAAAGATTTTATTCCAGAGAGCAACGATACCGCCATTTTGAGAGACGACTACACCTAGTGAGATCGCTGCTCCAATTGCACCACCGACAATGACTATTGCAAATAACTGACCGAACACCTTTTTCTTAGGATCTTGTTGGGGCTGGTAGACATAAACAGACTGATCGGGAATTGTCGGTGGTATATATCCTCCTCTAGGATTGACCGCAACAGTCTGCATACTCGACATTGCTGGGGTGATCGGCAGCGTTTTAAGAGAATTTGATGGATTTAAGGGCTGATTTGGTTGCAATGCTGCTAGCATTTCTCGCGCAGAGCTATAGCGATCGCGGGGGTCAAATTGTAAAACCTTCGCAAATATTGCCTTTAAATCCGCACTAATTGCCATTACCTGAGACTGCCAAAGCACTTCCCCCGTTTGAGGATCAGTACCAATCTCTTGCGGATATTTACCCGTCAGCGCAAAGATCGCCGTTAAAGCCAAACTATACAGATCACTAGCAAAAAATGGTCTACCCGCAGCCTGTTCTGATGCCATAAATCCCGGTGTGCCAATCACAATCGAATGTGCTTGCTGCGAGGAACTGCGGATTGTGCTGACATTGAGCGTTTCCTTAACTGCACCGAAATCTATTAATACAGGTTCTCCCGATCGCAAAATAATGTTGTCAGGCTTGATATCTCGGTGAATAATGCCGCGATCATGGACATAGATTAGAGTTTGCAAAATGCTGATGAGTAATTTTCTCACCGCATCTTCATTCCATTTTCCATTACGTTCAATTGTTTCCGTAAGAGTTAGCCCATCAATCCATTCTTGAACTAAATAAAATAATCCATTTTCCGCAAAATTCGCATAGAGTTTAGGAATATAACGACTTTCTTCACCCAAAGTTTCTAGTACCGCCGCCTCACGGTGAAATCTTTGTTGCAGTAATTCATACATTTGCGGATTGTCAGCAACGGGTTTAAGCTGCTTAATCACACATCGACGGTTCGAGGGCATTTTGGTGTCTTCAGCCAAATAGGTTTCCCCAAAGCCGCCACTACCTAGGACGCTAGTGACGCGATAGCGGTTATCTAAAAGGTTTGACATCATGGGGGTTGTATTCATCGCTATTAGCGATCGTACAGCATAAATAGTGTTTTGCGTTGCCTGCAAGGTTCTGGAGTTTGATTCCCGATGAGTTCAAGCTGATCCTTAATCTCTTGTTTTAGGTTATGAAAATCTGATTTTTGAGATGCTAACGGATCGTCAATCGAATATACTTGCACGATCGCTTCCCTTCCTTTGGCATAGAAATCACCCATTTTTAGGATCTTCCAATGATCGCTAAGTCCATCGCGTACTGCTTCAGAAAATACTAAAAATCTATTTAACTGTCTAGTTAGCGATTCAATTCTTGAGGCAACATTGACTGCATCGCCGATTACTGTATATTCTTTTTTGATTTGAGAACCTATATTTCCTTCTAAAACCGTTCCTTTTGATAATCCAATACCAATATAGAGAACTCGTAAGGGGCTATTAACAGGTGCGCGATCGCGTAAAATCTCTAATTCTGAGAGAATGTTTAGACTTGCTTGTAAAGCTTCATCGGCGCGATCGCCATCGAAATATGCCATCACACAATCGCCTATAAATTTTGTGACTTCCCCACCCTTCGCAACGATCTCTGAAGTGCAAACTGTAAAAAATTGGTTTAGTAACTCTACAACCTCGGTCACTTGTAATTTTTCAGTAATACTCGCAAAGCCCATCACATCCGCGAATAAAATGATTTTTTCAGTATAGCGAGGAATTAAAGTAAGTGGATTGATGCCATTTTCCATAGCCTGCAAAACCCCTGAATGAGTATAATTCGCTAAAACAGCTTTTGACTCTCCCAAGGCTTGCAGCAATATCTTGATCGGTTGAAGTAAAGTATCGGTGTTATCTTCTAGCCTGATTACTTTCATCGACCAATTGGGGAAATATTTCTCAGTAATGTTTCGCTCCAACTTAATACATACAACTTGATGGTGACGATCATCTTTTAAGATTTTTTCATACAAATGATCGATACGATCTTCCTCACCTTCCAAAATTTGCAAAAAAGTTCTGTTACAACTTAGTAAAATTCCTGTAATCCCCTCCTTAGCATTATTTACTTGCGAAATATTTTCGATGTTTTCTATTTCCGTTCTCGTAAGCGATCGCGAGAAGTTACTGATATAGGTTAGCCTTTTCATAAAATTGCGATATTGATAAGTTATATTCATCGCTAATTAGCGATTGATCGTACAGAATAAACAGTGCTTTGCTTACACTAACTCTGGGGTTTGACTACCAATCATTTCCAGATGCTGTGTAATTTCTAGTTTTAACTTTTGAAAATCTGATTTCTGGAAAGTTAAAAGATCATCAATCGAATACACCTCAACGATCGCCTCTTTGCCTTTTGCCTTAAAATCGCCCAGTCGCACAGGTCGCCAGCGATCGCTTAATCCCTTACGCACCGCCGCCGAAAATACTAAGAACCGATTTAACTGCCTAGTCAATGCTTCAATGCGTGAGGCAACATTCACCGCATCCCCGATGACGGTATATTCTTTTTTAGTTTGAGAACCAATATTTCCTTCCAATACAGTTCCCTTCGACAATCCAATACCAATATAGAGAACCCGCAAAGGACTATTCGCAGGTGCTTGATTGCGTAAAATTTCTAGCTCGGCAAGAATATCCAAACTTGCTTGTAAAGCTCCATCTGCCTGATCGCCATCAAAATACGCCATCACGCAATCACCAATAAACTTAGTTACTTCACCACCTCTAGCAGCGATCGCCTTCGTACAAATGGTAAAAAATTGATTGAGCAAATCAACCACTTCTGTGACTTCTAATTTCTCCGTAATGGTGGTAAAACTAATGATGTCGGCAAAGAAAATGATTTTTTCAGTATATCGTGGCGTAAGCGTGAGAGGATTAATGCCTTTCTCAATGGCTTGCAAAACCCCTGACTGGGTGTAGTTTGCCAAAATTGTTTGTGATTCGCCTAATGTTTGGAGCAAAATCTTGATTGGTTGCAACAAAATATCGTTATTTTCATCAAGGACGATTACTTCCATTGACCAATCAGGAAAGCGGCGCTGTAAGACATTTAGTTCCGATTTGAGGCAGAGAATTTGATTATGTCGTTCATCTTCTAAAATCTTTGTATAAAGTCTGTCAATTCTATCTTCTTCTCCTTCTAAAATCTGAAAAAATATCCCCCCACAACATAGTAAAACTCCCGTGATGCCTTCCCTAGAGTTATTAGTTTGAGAGATATGACCAATACTTTCAATTTCCTTTTTGGTAAGCGATCGCGCAAACTTACTGATGTAGGTTAACCTTTTCATATAACTGAGATATTTATTTTAACGAAAGAATTTTATTCCCAACATAATTTAAGCCCCTCCCCTACTTACTTGTAACTCAAATAACAACCGTAAGGTAATCAGCAATAAAGCGTAACTATAGTGCAGTTTTTTAATACTGCTTTAAGTATAAATGTATCACGAAATACATTTTGTTTGGACGGTTTCTCGATTGCTGCTCACAGGTTGCGATAGGATTAAAATTACTACTTTTAAGTTTATAAATAAGTATTTACCATGAGTATTTCTGCTGAAGACATTAAGAAGTTAAAACAAGAAGTTGGCATCGCGGCAGCACAAAGAGTGAAGTCGGGCATGGTAGTTGGTCTAGGCACTGGCTCCACAACTGCCTTCGCGATCGAGGAATTAGGACGACGCATTGCGACAGGTGAACTCACCGATATTGTTGGTATCCCCACTTCTTTCCAAGCTTCAGTCTTGGGCAAAAAATATGGTATTCCCATCCGTAGCCTTGATGATGTCGATCGCGTAGATGTGGCGATCGATGGTGCTGATGAGGTTGACCCCAATAAAACCTTGATTAAGGGCGGCGGCGCTGCTCACACCCGCGAGAAAGTTGTCGATTCCTTCGCTGCACTATTTATCGTCGTGGTTGATGAATCTAAACTAGTCGATAAACTAGGTTCAACTTTTGCCGTACCCATCGAAGTTTTACCGATGGCAGTTGCCCCTGTCACTAGAGCCGTCGAAAAGTTAGGTGGCAAGCCTGAACTACGGATGGGTGTTAAAAAAGATGGTCCCGTCATTACCGATCAAGGCAACATGGTTTTAGATGTTACTTTTGAAGCAATCGCTGATGCTGCCGACCTAGAGAAAACCTTAAACAATATCCCTGGGGTAGTCGAAAATGGTCTATTTGTCGGTGTCACTGATGTGATTTTAGTCGGTGAGTTTAAGGACGGAAAACCTCAAATTCGCGAGATTTCTTAACCCCTCCCTAGCCCTCCCCTTGCGAAGGGGAGGGAACGAAATTTCTCGTCTTCCCCCTTTGCAAGGGGGAATTAAAGGGGGTTATATTTTTTCGCCACTAATAATAAACATAGGGCTAACGGCAGCAAAAACTTGACGATTGCCACGAGTTTCTAAGCGGTTTACCGATGATTGTACAACTTCTACATTACGAGCTTGTAACTTCGCGAAGCTCTCCGAAATTGCATATAAACCTTCAAGACTATTTGTAGTAGCGATCGCCCTGCCCTCTGACTGTAAACGCTCCCAACTATATTCAAGAATTTCCGATACCGATCGCCCACCTTCGATACAAATGCGATCGGGGTTAGTTGTAAGGCTAGTCAAACATTCTGGCGCACTGCCAATTTTGATTTCCACATTATTTACCCCAAATTTTTTGCAGTTTACGGCAATCAACCCTGCTACATCTTCATCCCGCTCGATCGCCACAATCTGTCCTTGAGGACATAGTAAACCTGTCTCAATCGGAATCGTCCCAGTACCTGCACCAATATCCCACAGCACCGAGTTAGCCTTGAGCCGCAACTGTCCAATAATTAAGAGTCTTGTTTCACATTTGCTCATGGGTATTCCTGGTAAGCGATCGAATAATTCGTCAGGAATGCCAGGAGTGACATAAGACCAGATAAGTTCAGGCATGAGCTTAGCGCACAATATGGTTAAACATGATCAATATAGCGCAGATCCTAAGAGTAAAGGGGACGCTAAGCGCCCCCTTTACTCTTGGATATTGTGACCAGACAAATAGGGAACTGCGCTATGCGTGGTTCCCTATGACTTTTAAACTGTTGCCGCCGTGCGCTTGCGTCTGCCAGCACTAACCGTACCCGTAGTCGTCGGCACTTCACTATTGGTAGAGACAACAGCCGCAACGTTGCCATTACTTCCATTTTCAATCTTAGGAATAACTTTGCCGCTGCCTGATTTGAGGGTTACACCTAATGCATTGGGCTTAGGTGCAGGGGCAGGTGCAGACTGGGTAGAATTTGGAGGTGTTTGTAATAGGAATACAATCACTGGTTTACTTTGAATATGTTGGCGCAACACACGGGTGAGGTCGCGCTCAAGTTGTCCACGTAAGCCAGTCCAATCTACTTCTAGAGAACCAACATTACGGGCAAAGTTGTCCCAAGAATTAGCTAAGGAATTGTCGATCGCCTTGGCAACTAAAGCAATAATTTGGGAATGTTCCATCGGTAGAACCACACCGCTTAATTGAATGTCTGGATTTGTGGCAAGCTTACCATCAAGACCCACAGACACCGCGATCGAGAAGATACCTTCACCAGAAATTTGTTGGCGATCGCGCAATACATCACCTTTCACCATGCCATCGCGAGATGAGTCAACTAGTTCGACACCAGAAGGAACCTTATCGACGATTTTCATGTAGTTTTGGCAAACTTCAACCACATCACCATTTTCGGCAATGACGATATTTTCGCTAGGAATACCCATTGCTTCCGCCATCTTGGCGTGCTGCTTCAGCATTCTCAATTCACCATGAGCAGGGAAGAAGAACTTCGGACGGACAAGCGCCAACATCATCTTATGCTCTTCTTGAGAGCCATGTCCTGAAACGTGAATACCTTTATCATTACCATAAATCACATTCGCACCCAGAGCCATCAATCTGTCAATGGTACGCACCACAGGAATAGTATTGCCTGGGATTGGATTAGCAGAGAAAATAATCGTATCGCCTTGACGAACTTCCAGTTGTCTATGGCTGCAATGGGACATTCTGGTTAACGCCGACATTGACTCACCTTGCGAACCTGTAGTCAAAATTAGAATTTGATCATCGCGGTAATGACGCAGATTTTGCAAAGGTTGGAATAGATCATCACGGCACTTGATATAGCCGAGGTTACGGGCATGGGCTATCACGTTTAGCATCGATCGCCCAACCACGCCAACCACACGCCCTTGTTTATCAGCGATATCCAAAATCATGTTTACACGATGCACTGAAGAAGCAAAGGTGGTGATAATCACGCGACCTTTTGCCATCATGATGTATTTCTCAAGGTTAGGATATACGGCTCTTTCCGAAGGCGTAATGCCGGGGCGTTCCGCATTAGTCGAATCACTAATTAAAGCCAATACGCCTTTTTCGCCATGTTCAGCTAGACGTGCAAGGTCAAAGAATTCACCATCAACGGGAGTATGGTCAATTTTGAAATCACCAGAGTGAATTACCATTCCCGCAGGTGTATTAATCGCGATCGAGAAACTATCGGCGATCGAGTGGGTATTGCGAATGAATTCCACAAAGAAGTTTGCACCGACCCGAACAACATCACGGGGCATGACACGGCGGAGTTCGGTACGATTGAGGACACCTGCTTCACGGAGCTTATCCTCCAGCAAAGCCATCGCCAAGCGAGGACCGTAAATAACAGGGATTTCAAACTGTTTCAAATGGAAAGAAATTGCCCCAATATGATCTTCATGACCATGAGTGACGATCATTCCCTTGATCTTATGCTTGTTGTCACGCAAGTAGGTCATGTCGGGCAAGACCACGTTTACTCCCGGCATCATGTTGTCAGGGAAGGACAAACCACCGTCAAGGAGCATGATTTCGTCGTTATATTCAAACACCCATGTGTTTTTGCCGATTTCATGAAGTCCACCGAGGGCAATAATTTTGAGAGCAGGCACGTTAGATGTAGTCATAGGTTATCTCTTGTGTAAAGTAAAAAATAAAAGGTAAAAAGGAAAAAATTGAATGTTCAAAATGATTCAATTTAATGAGGAAGAACAAAACTTTGCGGTTCTAAATGCTTGGCTAGAATGACTAAAAAGGTATAGTTCCCCCACCAGTTCATTCTCAGTAAAAGCAGTAAAACTCTATGTCTCTGGATTTAAAGTTCACTTAAAGTTCTCAGAAGTTAGGCAAGGATTCCTACTTGCTCTAATACAGCTTTGAGCTTGGCTTCAAGTTCAGCAGTACCTGCAACTAGAGGCGATCGCACCACGCCCGTATCTAATCCTAATAAGCGTAAAGCTAACTTTAAAGGAATTGGATTACTAGTTAAAAATAAAGCCTTAAACAAAGGAAAAAGCTGAATATGTATTTGTAAAGCTTCCTGAACTTTACCTGCGGTAAAGGATTGCATCATCATTTGTAGTTGCTTACCAACTAAATGCGAGGCAACACTAACAACTCCCTTTGCACCCACTGCCATCAAGGGCAGTGTTAGAGAGTCATCTCCTGAATAGATCGCAAAATCGGCTGGTGTGAGGGCGCGAATTTGACTGGCTTGATCTAAATCGCCCGTTGCTTCCTTAATCCCGATGATACTGGGAATCTCAGCGAGTCTCGCAACGGTTTCAGGCTCTAGTTTGCAACCTGTACGACTGGGAACATTATAGAGAAGAATCGGAAGCTCTGGTGCAGCCTCAGCGATCGCTCGAAAATGTTGATAGAGTCCTTCTTGCGGAGGTTTGTTGTAATACGGTGTTACTTGCAGTGTACCATCTAATCCGAGATGTGCAGCTTTTGTCGTGGCTGCGATCGCCTCAGAAGTGGAATTTGATCCTGTACCTGCCATGATTTTCGCTTTACCAGCGATCGCCTTTTGCAGCACCGAAAACAACTGATATTCCTCATCCCAGCTTAGGGTTGGTGATTCACCTGTGGTCCCGCACACCACAATCGTATCGGTTCCCGTCTCCACCAAATGAATGGCAAGCTTTTCTGCTTTCGCATAATCGACATTCCCTTCTATGTCGAAGGGAGTAATCATGGCTGTTAGTAAACGTCCGAAATCGATTTCACTCATAGATACTCATAAAATAGAAGCTTGTCGAAAGCTGATAAACCTTTAGAGAAGAGACTTAGCAATCAATAATTCCGCAATCTGGACTGCATTCAGTGCCGCACCTTTACGAATTTGATCGCCACATAGCCATAATTCCAAGCCATTCGGATGCGAAATATCTTGGCGAATTCTACCTACTAGTACATCATCTTTGCCACTGGCATCAATCGGCATTGGGAAGTAGTTTTTGCTAAAGTCTTCAACCAACTGCACCCCAGCCGCCGATTCTAGAATTTCTCTCGCTTTTTCGACGGGAAAAGGATGGGCAAATTCTAGATTAAGGGCTTCAGAATGCGCTCGTAATACGGGAACCCGTACACAGGTTGCCGTGATCCGAATATCTTGATCACCAAAAATCTTGCGAGTTTCATTCACCATTTTCATCTCTTCCTCACAATAGGAATTGTCAGTCATCGGTGAATTATGGGGAAACAGGTTAAACGCGAGGGGATAGGGCAGAATCTCAGCTACAGCAGGTTCACCGTTGAGAATTGCTTGTGACTGCACTTTTACCTCTTCCATTGCCCTTGCGCCTGCACCACTTGCCGATTGGTAAGTAGCAGCCACAATCCGTTTGATTGGCTGTACTTGATGCAGAGGATAGATTGCCACCGTCATCAAAATGGTGGTGCAATTGGGATTAGCAATAATGCCCTTATGATGAGCCGCCGCTTCAGGATTGACCTCTGGCACAATCAAAGGCACATCGGGATGCATCCGAAAAGCACTAGAGTTATCAATGGATACGGCTCCTGCTTTCGCGGCGATCGGCAGCCATTTTTTGGAGATACTCCCACCTGCGGAAGCAAGCACAATTTGGACATCATCAAAAGAAGACTCGGTGACAGCTTCAATGATCAAATCTTCGCCAGCAAAGCGCACTGACTTACCAGCCGATCGCTCTGATGCAAGAACCTTTAGTTTTCCTAAAGGGAAATTTCTCTCTTCTAGCAATGCTAAAAGCTCTGTGCCGACCGCACCTGTTGCTCCAAGAATGGCAACGTTATATTTCCTACTCAATGAACCTCCAAAATAAAAACATCAAATTAAGTGGAAAACTTTTGCTAAGCCCAAGAGATGACTTATGTGTAGCTTTGTCATTTCTGTCTTGCTTAACCATATATTAACAAACTTTCGGAATATTGCTAGCTTTTTTGTCTATGGTCCTGTAAAAATTGCATCTTCAACATCTTGACGGCTGAGGGAGTAGGGAAAAGCCCGTTGGACTTCTTTGCCACCATAAGCATCTTGAATATAACGGACACGAATATCCTCAACATCCATGATGATTTCCGCTTGCCATAATGGTCGGGTGACGCGCCAAACGTTAGGATTGGATTGATCTTGGTCACAACCCTGTGCGTCTAACCATGCTTCGAGTGCTGGCAGAGGGTGATTGTAAAGCGGAGTTGTTGGGGATGGGAGCGCCATAGGTGACGATTTTACTGGAAATTTACTAGAAAGATATGTAGATGGCTGCATTTGGATGCAAAAAGATAGCTACGCCATTTTTAGTTTTGGTATAAGGAAGTGATCGCTTCGGGGAAAAGGCGATCGCCACGCAGCAAGGCAACTAAAACTACGAGAACTAGACAGGCAACTAGCGTACCACCAATTAACAAGAGTGCAAATAGCTCTCCCCCAGATAAAGGTCTTTCAGTAGGTAAGCCGTCATCATCAATAGTTTGCAGATTTTTAGGAAACTGATTTTGTGATTTTACACTATTGCTAGAGCCTGTTTTGCTGGTGTAATCAAATCGTGAAAACTGAATACGACGATCATAGGCACTACGGCGATCGGCATTGCTGAGGGTGGCGTATGCTTCGTTAATTTGCCGAAAATTTTCTACAGCAATATCTTTAGGCAATACGGTAGTATCAGGATGATAAGTTTTGCTGAGATCACGATAGGCACGACGAATTTCGACTTCATTTGCCCAGGGTGTGACACCGAGAATAGCGTAGTAAGTTTTAGCTTGACTCATCACGATCTTCACTAAGGGTTTTGTATTTTACAAGGAACCAGTTATTTGTGGCACGGCTTCGCCGTGCTACAAACAACTAGTTCCTTATGAGGAAAACACAACTCATCTAGTTTTTGGCTTTTATATCTTATTTTTATATCTTAACTTTACTGGCGGTTGCTATAGTTTAGTGATTATTATTTTAGTCTGACACGTTCCATTCTTTGAGTTGTGCTATTTCCATGCCTTGGACTCGCATTATTAGTGCTTTGTTAGTCATTCCGCTCGTATTAGCGGCGATCGCTATTGGTGGTTGGGCTTTTACCGCAGCTTTTGCGTTGCTGGTAGTTTTTGGGCAGATGGAATATTTTGCACTGGTGCGGGTCAAGGAGATCGTACCTGCTAGCAAAATCACAATTTTCTTGAGTTTAGCATTACTCATCGTTTCCCAATTGAATGTAAATCTTGCCGATGCCATGATCCCGATCGCGGGTACATTTATTTGTTTTTATCTGCTATTTCAGTCCCGTATTGCCACGATCGCCGATATTTCAGCATCGATATTAGGGTTATTTTATGGCGGCTATTTACCGAGCTTTTGGGTGCGGATCAGGGGCATTGGTGATGGGGCAAGTTTTCAAGTCAGCGATCGCTTGATGCAGCTTGATTTTTTTAGTCATTTACGCAATCTGGAACAACTCCAATTTGCAAGGATTACTTTCCCTGTATCTGATGGTTGTATTTATGTCCTCATGGGTTTTTGTTGTATATGGGGATCGGATGTAGGCGCTTATATATTTGGCAAGATTTTTGGACGCACCCGCCTGTCCGATATCAGTCCCAAGAAAACTGTCGAAGGGGCGATCGCAGGTTTACTGTGCTGTTGTGCAACGGCGATTATTTGGGCATTTAGTCTAGGATGGACGCATTGGGGTGTATCTGGCACAATTTTAGGCTTATTAATTGGGATCGCAGGTTTGCTAGGAGATCTCACCGAATCAATGATGAAACGTGATGCTGGGGTCAAGGATTCTGGACAAATTATGCCTGGACATGGGGGCATTCTCGATCGCGCTGATAGTTATGTGTTTACTGCCCCATTGGTCTATTACTTTCTGACTTTAATCCTGCCCCTTGTCCGTTAATTGCGCCATTTGCATAAACCGCATGACAAGTTGGATCGTTGGTGGCTTTCGTTTGGGTAAATCCCAAACGAAAGCCACCAATGCCAGCAAATAGGTCGATAAATCGTAATTGAGTTACAGCTTATGTTAAATGAACTGCTCTAGAAAGTACCTGCTAATGCACCAACACAGCGATCGCAAATACGGGGATGCTCAGCCAACTCACCGATATGGGTGGAGTAGTTCCAGCAACGGGGGCATTTTTCGCCATCGGCTTTGACCACAGCAATCTTGAGGTTCTCGGCTTCACCTGTGAAGTCAGTAGTAGTTAAACTATCGACGATCTCCGCTTGGGAAACGATGAAAAGATAACGCAACTCTTCACCGAGAGAAGCTAAATAATCCTTTTGGGTTGGATCAGATACAGATAGCAAGACTTTTGCTTCCAATGGTGCGCCAATAAGTTTACCTGTTCGTGCTGATTCCAAGACTTTATTGACTTCCGATCGCACTTCACGGAGATATTCCCACTTATTTGCCAGTTCATGCTTCTGCCATTCATCATGAGCCGTAAACCAACCCGATTGGAAGACTGACTTGGTAGGTGCGGGATAGGGTAAGTGTTGCCAGATATCTTCAGCAGTGTGAGCTAGTACGGGTGCGATCGCTTTCGTAATCATTTCTAGGCAATACATCAACACCGTTTGGCAACTGCGGCGACGGGCAGCATTTGGCGCACTGATATAGAGCCGATCTTTGGCAATATCTAGATAGAAGTTAGATAAATCGACTGTGCAGAAGTTTTGGATGGCTTGAAAGAATCGCGAGAACTGGAATTTCTCGTATGCTTCGGTGATGTCCTTGGTAACTTCAGAGAGACGATGCAGGATATAGCGATCGCTTTCTGGTAAATCGGCATAGGCAACTGTATCTTTTGTAGGATCGAAGTCAAAGAGATTACTCAGTAAGAATCTGGCGGTATTACGAATCTTGCGCGATACATCGGACATTTGCGCCAAAATGGTCTTACCGACAGGAACATCACTGCTATAATCCACACTTGCAGCCCAGAGACGAATCACATCAGCACCGTAGGGAGGTTCTTTTTTCTGGTCTTTACCGCCATTGATCACCACCATCGGATTGACAATATTGCCAAGGGATTTACTCATTTTCTGACCCTTCTCATCCAGCAAAAAGCCATGAGTTAGTACCGTCTTATAAGGTGCATAACCATTGGTTGCCACGCTGGTCAAGAGGGACGATTGGAACCAGCCACGATGTTGATCGGAGCCTTCTAGATAGATATCCGCAGGATAGTTGAGTTCGTAGGGAACTAGCTCAGAATCATGGCTTTCCCCACCAAGTACGGCTGCCCATGAAGAACCAGAGTCAAACCAGACATCCATTGTGTCTGTACCCTTACGGTATTTGCGACCATTATTTTTGTAGGCTTCAGGAAGCAAATCATCTACTTCTCTTTCCCACCAAATATCAGAGCCATGTTCACGGATTAACTTTTGAATATGCTGAATGGTTTCCTCGGTAAGCAAAGGCTCATTAGTTTCTTCGTCATAGAACACAGGAATCGGTACACCCCAAGTGCGTTGACGCGAAATACACCAATCTGATCGCTCTTGCACCATTGAGGTAATCCGATTCTCACCAACCGCAGGAATCCAGTTAACTTCTTTGATCGATTTTAAAGCTTCCTCACGGAAACCATCAATGGAGGCAAACCATTGCTCAGTGGCGCGAACAATCACAGGCTTCTTAGTACGCCAATCATAAGGATATTTGTGGTTATAGGCTTCTTCTTTAATCAGGGTTCCATTAGCAGTCAAAATTTCGACAACTTTGGCATTACCTTCTTTGAGAACGCTCAAACCTGCTAATTCTTCGCCAGCATCTTCATTAAAAATACCGCGATCATCGACAAGCGAGATCATGCCCAGATGATATTTTCTGCCCACTACAAAGTCATCTTGACCATGATTAGGAGCCGTGTGGACTAAGCCAGTTCCAGATTCGGCGGTAACATGATCGCCCAGCACAATTGGACTAGGGCGATCAACAATTGGATGCTTAGCAATGGTTCCTTCGAGAACATCACCCTTGAATGTGTATTTCACTTCCAAATCTTGCTCAAAGGTGGCGGCTAGCTTCTCAACTAGTTCTGTGGCGACGATATAGTTCTTGTCACCAGCAGCAACGATGCTGTAGCTGAGATGAGGATTGGCACTAATGCCCAAGTTGGCAGGGATCGTCCAAGGTGTCGTTGTCCAGATCACGGCATGGAGATTTGGCAGATCGGAGATCGCCTTTAACTTCTCGCTAGATTGAGTGATAGGAAACGCAACATAGATACTACGCGAAATATGATTTTCAGGATATTCCAATTCCGCTTCCGCAAGTGCCGTATGGGAACTGGGTGACCAGTACACAGGTTTCAAACCGCGATAGATATAGCCTTTCAAAGCCATTTTAGCGAATACACCAATCTGCGCGGCTTCATATTCAGGCTTGAGGGTGTAGTAGGCGTTTTCGTAATCACCCCAAACCCCTAAGCGCTTAAAGACCCCCGCCTGTTCCTCAATAGTTTGCAGTGCAAATTCCTTTGCCCTTTGTCGCAACTGTAAAGGCGTAAGATTAACCCGTTCTTCAGCTTTGATATTTTGCAAGACCTTAAGCTCAATTGGTAAGCCGTGACAGTCCCAACCTAGGACATAGCGGGCTTTGCGACCACGCAAAAGTTGATAGCGATTAATAATATCTTTTAACGACTTGCCCAAAGCATGACCCATGTGCAGCGTACCATTGGCGTATGGGGGGCCATCATGGAGCGTAAAGATATCCCCATTGTTATTGCTGCTCAAGTCTTCGTAAATCCCTTGCTCCTGCCAAAATTTTTGAATCTCTGGTTCACGCGCGATCGCATTTGCCCGCATCGAAAAGTTGGTTTGCGGCAAGTTAACGGTGTCTTTATATTGGTTTAAGTCGGCGGAACTATCCGTGAGATTCTCAGATTTGGCTTTAGGAGCAGATGTCATATTTTTATGTTGATATTTAAGCTATTTATATAGAGCAGGGCGATCGCTATTATAGTTAAAACATGGAGATCAATGCTTAGCATAGATAGAAATACTGTCAAAAATACTGGTTGCGTCCTATGGCACTCAAAATCGGTAAATTAGAAATTGGGTTACGTTTGCTCATTTCCCTAGCCGCGATCGCGATCGCCTATGGATATTTAGGAAGTAGCATCTGCACATTATTGCGTTCTGGTGATTACCTAACCTCAGGCTTATTATTCTTGCTAGGTGTGACCAGTATATTTGCCATACCCCAAAGTCTCGGAGGACTGTTAGCGGCGATCGCCTCAGTACTGATTGTCTATTGGCAAGTCAGCCTCAACTCTAGTCTAATTACGACAGGTGTTTGTATAGGGCTTTATTTGCTAAGTTTCCAAGACCTGCGTTACGATCCTGAGCCAGATAAAAAACTATCCATAACCGAGATTATCGCTACATTAATTACTCTCGCCTTCACAGTCACAACCACCCTGATCATTTTGAAGTACCCAGTTCATTGGTCAGCTAGCATCACCATCGGGGCGATCGCAGGGGCAATTACTCTTATTGGTAAACAACTAAGCTATATAGATTTGTCTGAAAAAGTAATTTGGCGATCGCTGGGTATAGTAAGCGGAACTGGTTTGGTGACTGGATTTGTCATTAGAGCTATTTTATATGCCACAAGCAAGCCCGTATATCTCTTTTAAATTCTATTATTTAATCCCTTAGCGTAAATTCCCCAACGCTCTGCGGCGAGATAGTTAATTCAACCATAAAATTCAACCATAAATGGACATTGCCTAAATTACAAATATGACTATGACGTTATCTACGGTAAAACAGATTTTTTTACAAATAGTCTTGTATTTTTTTGTCCCTTTAGGAATTTATTTCTGTTCCCATCTTGTGCATCCAGATTGGTATAAACACTTTGTTTATCAGGCTTGGGGATTTCTGCAAGGAAGACTTGATCTATGGAATTTACCTAGTTACTACTTGGATCTAATTCACTGGAAAGATAAAGTTTACCTACCGAATCCTCCATTACCTTCAATTTTGCTGATGCCTTTTGTGGCTATTTGGGGTATCGCCACAGAACAGCTTCGGGTATGTATGCTATTTGGTTCCATAGACGTTTTCTTGGTATGGATATTGCTAGGGCGCATGACTATTCAAGGTGCGTTAAGGATTGGGTTAACTATTCTGTATGGATTCGGTACGGTGCATTATAGCGCCAGTATCATCGGCACAATTTGGTTTTATGCCCATGTTGTTGCCGAATTTGGAATGTTGTTAGCTCTCGTAGAATTTTTTGGAAAACGTCGCTTTGCCTTGATTGGATTTTTCATGGGGCTAGCTTTTTTATCCCGACAAGCCACTATTTTGGGTTCTCTGTTTTTCTTGGGATGGCTAATATGGGAACGCCCTGAACGTTGGCTTCAAAAGGGATTAAGTTTTGTCGCAGGTTTTGCGCCGCCATTTTTATTTCAATCTTGGTTTAACTGGGCGCGGTTTGGAGACCCAATGGAATCGGGATATATGCTGCAAAACTATTATTCATCGGTGCAAGCCCCTGCCATCCAGAAATATGGCTTGTTTAACATCGCCTATATTCCCAAGCATCTCAAGCTAATTTTTACAGGGATGCCTGATTTTTTACCGCAATTTCCTTTTGTCCGCCCTAATCCCGAAGGAATGAATATTTGGCTAACTACCCCTGCGTTTTTTGCACTAATTACAGCTAACTGGTTAGATCTGTTCGTGATTTTGGCAGGGCTATCCGCTTTTTTAATTTCTCTACCAGCAATGATTTATACCGCCACAGGTTGGGTACAGTTTGGCTACCGCTATACTCTCGATTATTTACCCTTTCTATTTGTGGCGATCGCTAGTGGTTTGCAAAGAATGCCGAAAGTTTTAGCATGGAGCTTAATTATTGCCTCGGTAGTTGTAAATACTTGGGGAGTATATTGGTCAGTTAAATTAGGATGGTAGAAGCCTGAGAGAAGATTGCCTCTGTCTAATAAGTAGCTGGGCGCAATTAAATATAAAACCCAAAAAGCTGTGGCGCACGCTGTGCGTGCGCCACAGCTTTTTACTCTGGTTTCTAATTATGTCAAGCTACTTAGTACAACCATTGAGATCTAGTGAAGAGATCTATGCCATATATTGCGAGACTGGCAAAACTGATCGCAATGATTAAGTAAGAAATAAGAAACTTACCAACAATTTCTTCCAGCATGATGTAGAAGGGTAGAATTAAAGCAATATAGCGAGTATTAGATAACCAAAAAGACTGAGAAACAATTACAATCCACTGAGCGATGCTCCATGACAATAACCCATAGGATATTCTTTTCCTTTTATGGAGCATAGAGATAATATAGAATATGACAACTATTGGTAATATAAAAGTTGAGGCTTGATCAGTGTAGATTGTAATGCTATCTATCCAGTCTCCCTTGACTATACTTCCTGTATTGTAAATATACTGTGTTAAAGGATTTACTAATTCTTTATTCCAAATTTTTTTCATAAAGACGTTGTAATAGAAAGGATCATTAAACAACCAAGCATTAATAGTAAGATAAATTAAAGTCCCCATTGGTATTACTAACGCTTGAATTAGGACATTTTTTCTTGTTTGCCATACTTTATGCTCAATGCAATGAACAAGATAAGGAATGACACAGAAAACTCCTAAAGATCGAGTAAGTGCAGCACAAAATCCCGCGATAACTGCAAGAGAATAAGATCTTTTTTCTAAAAAATAGAGAAATAAAGCAGTTGATGCTAAAAATATACCCTCCGTGTAAATCATATTGAAGTAGATAGAAATTGGCGTTAGAAAAAAAAGAATCATAATTCTCCAAACCTTACGATTCTCAAATCCTGATTCTAAAAGAAACATTCCAAATGCAATATGTCCAATTATAGAACCTACATTTGATATCACTAAGCCTGCTAAGTAAGGATTACCAAAAACAAATGTAAATAAATGAATTAATAGAGGATAGAAAGGCGGAAAAACGATAAATTCTACTCCTTTGCCAGCGCTTTGATAACCATGCTGTGATAGGAATATATAATGATGAGCATCGTTATAACTAAATCGATTAAGAAAATCTTGCCAACTCATTCCTGGATAAGTCGATATTAATTGATAACTAGTTATTGCTACTAGAATTATCTGATACAGAATCGCGATCGTAACTAAACCCTTATTACTATAAAAATACTTCTTAACCCCATTTTGATTGCCCGTGAGATTTTGCAAGATGAGCAACTTACTGCTACAAAATGCCTTAACAATAGTAAATAGTTGGGAAATCAAATATATAGGGTGAATATTTGCATCATATTTGTGGCGATCGCTAGCCGCATCGATAAAATTAATTTCAGGAAACCAAAATTTATTTCTTTGTTGATCGGCGGGGACTTTGAGGGCGTGACCTGTAAAAAAGGTATGACAAACTAGACAAGAGTATTTACGATCACCGTTGATTGTTTTACCATGATCCTGAAATTGGTTACTTTCGCACAGAGGACATTGCATTGCATTTCAGGTTAATTTTTCAGGTTAAATTTTCAGACAATCGACAGCATTAATATATTAAGTCTTCCCCTATTTGTAAATGACCTACGACAGTGCATAAAAAATTTCTAATTGGTGTGGTTGTTTTTTTGATTCTATTGAGCGGCTGGATTACTTTTAGCAACGTTGACCAGTTGAATCAGATTCAAGTAATTGTTCACAATGCAGGTTGGTGGGGTTATCTAATTTTTGTGATTGCCTATGCGATCGCCACTTTACTGATTTTGCCTGTGACCGCATTTAATATTGCAGGTGGAGCGCTTTATGGTGCAGTGATGGGGTTATTACTGACAACAATGGGGGCTTTGATATCAGCATTGCTAGCTTTTATTTTGGCGCGATCGCTCAAATTTTCAGTGGCGGATGAGCGATGGGCAAAGGTAAGCGTAAATTTGGTAGCAGGGGGTGTAGGCTATTCCTTTGCTGCAAGACTATTGCCTGTCATCCCCTATAGCGTAGTTAGCTTGATTGCAGGATTAAGTCCGATTAAACGCCGTGATTATTTATTAGGAACTTTACTGGGAACTCCTTTAGGAATTGCTCCCTTTGTGTTTTTAGGAAGTACAGGTGTACAAGTACGCGATCGCCATGATCTATTACCTTTATTGGCTAGCAGCATGGGATTGGGATTGCTGATTGTGGCGGGTATATGGTATCAGCAACATCAAAAAACAGTTCAAGTCGAAGTCATAGAGGATGATTATGCAAAATTTAGAGAATAATCTTGAGCAAAATCTCGACAAAAATATAGATAGCCCTAGTCAATCACAAGTACCACAATGGGATTGGTACTTAGTTTTCGGTGGGTTAGGCATCTTCGCAATCGCCTTATTTTTGCATTTTTGGCAACTGGGTAAAATTCCCTATCCTGTTTTTGATGAAGTTATGTTTGGCAAATACGCCGAAGAATATCTAGATGGTGCGCCCTCATGGGAAGGACATCCGCCACTAGGTAAGTTTTTCATTATGTTGGGGATTCTGCTCTTTGGACGTAATGAATTTGGCTATCGGTTTCTCGGTGCTTGTTTTGGATCGATCTTGCCACTATTAGCGATCGGATTAATTTATCGCCTCACTTACAAACGGAATCTCGCCTTATTGTCAGGGTTGTTTTTAGGTAGTGATGGCTTATTTTTAGTGGAGTCGCGCTTAGGTTTAATCAATGTATTTTTAGTCGCTACGGGTTTCACCTCACAAATTTTCTTACTGGCAGGTTTAGAACATAAGGGTAAATTACGCACATTTTTACTCTGTTGTGCAGGATTGCTCTTAGGTGCGGCTGCCTCCGTGAAATGGAATGGATTGGGATTTAGCTTATTATTGTTTTTGCTTTTGCTATGGGTTGGCACAATTGCCAAATTTTTTCCCAAACATTTAAGCCGATTGGGAATACTCGCAGAAATTACGAGTCTACGTTGGTGGGAATATCTACTCTGTTTTGTCATCAGCCCGATCGCCTTTTATTTGGTGCAGTGGATTCCTTTGTTTATGCTAAATTCGGGCGATATCTATCAAGAAAGTGGGTTTCAGGCACTCCCTTCATTTTGGAACTCATTAGTTAAGGTGCATCAGCATATTCTTTGGTGGCATTCGGCAGATATTGTAACTACCCTTGATCCCGCCCATCCTGTCCATCCCTACTGTTCGGCGGCAATTTCTTGGGCGGTGATGGCAAGACCTGTGGGCTATTATTTTCAAAATCAGAATGGATATTTTACAGTGATGCAGGGGATCGGCAATCCGATTTTGTGGTGGTTCTCGACCCTCGCGATCGCCTTGATTACAGTCGCCTCAGTTTTACCAAATTTACCCAAATTTTACAAAAAAGCCAATGTCGGTAGTACCAACTATGTACTTTTAGGATATTTTTCTAACTATGTGCCTTGGTTAATTGTGAAGCGATGCCTATTTGTCTATCACTACATGGCGGCGGCAGTCTTTAGCTTTGTCGCATTGGCATGGCTAGTTAATCAAATGTTGGAGCAGAAAGGAATTTACCGCTATTTTGGCTATGGAATTATTGCTTTAGTTATCTTCACGCAAATTTTCTTTTTACCAATCTGGATTGGCTTACCAATTCTGCCCAGTGATTTCTATCATCGGATTTGGTTTATGCCAGACAGAATATCAGGATTCAATTGGATTTGAGATCTTTGAGGTTGATTGCCAGTGAGTCATTTGGAAGATGAGAACTAAAAATAAAATTCCATTCACAGCGCTGATTGCTAAAGTCAAGCTCTGTATCCATAAATTA
Organism: uncultured cyanobacterium; assembly: GCA_963703315.1. Lineage (GTDB taxonomy): Bacteria > Cyanobacteriota > Cyanobacteriia > Pseudanabaenales > Pseudanabaenaceae > Pseudanabaena. The sequence continues at coordinate 2,997,878 of OY969811.1, forward strand.
GGAACTGTGACATACCAAGCTTCATAGTTATAACGGAAATAAACATAGGCGACATTTATGGAATTGGTAATTGTAAAGCCCCAATACAACCACTTAACTGTGGGGATTAAGGCGATCGCGATCGCTAAAAAAGCAAGGCTATACAACATATAGCGTTCATGCATCCTTGTAGGTAACATGAAAAATCCGATCAGCATCGTAGCTAACGCTAGGGAATGAGTTGCCAATTGTTCCTGTTGATCTCGTTGCTGATAAAGAAATATCCCCAACCATCCCAAGAGTATGACCAAAGAAACCAAACCAATTACCTTATAGCTAATCCCCCAAAATGTCGCATAGTCCCGTTCCCAATTTGCCCAGCCCCAAAAATTAAAAGCATTAACCGAAGCAAAGTTGTAATAGTCCGCCGTACGCTGCAACCGTTTATATAGATATAAAAATGGTGTGGTGATTCCATATTCAGTAAATCCATAAAATGGCAACGCAGCCAACCAGATTAATCCTAAAGATCCCATCGCGATCGCCCCCCATTTCCACCAAGCTTGCCGAAACCATTGGGAAAGCAATAAAAACGGCGCAATAAATAACCCTTGCGGTTTCACGATCACCATTACCGCGATTAACAATCCTGCTCTGATCACATGATTTTGTTCAATTAGATAAAAAGCCAACAGCATCAACAAAGTCATTACCCCATCAATCTGTCCCCAAACCCCTGACACAAACCACATCAAAGGATTAAAGGCATAGAGTAGCCCCAACTTATACCCCTTGTCGCTGTAGGGTCTCAGAATTTGGGCGATCAAAAATGCAGAGCCAATATTAGCTAAGACAGGTGGAATTTTAATTAACGCTGTGAATAACCATCCATCGGCATGACTGAAATGGGGATCAAAAAACTGATAGATTTTCCCGATCGCCCACAACACATACAAATAAACAGGGGGATAGTCGCAGTTGGAATAGTTATAAAAGTTCCCCAATCCCTGTCGGACTATATCTATAGCCCAAGCCTTATATAAGTTCATATCAATACCAAAGGCGATCGGCACGCTAATTAGTAGAAGTTGGCAAGCCAAAGCGATCGCCAGTCCTATATAAAATTTTTGCGAATCCAACTTATAAAAATCTAGCTCTAATTCTTTGTTTGCGATATTAGCCATGAAGCTTGTGCATTGGGTTTATGTTGATCAGCTCGAAATGTTTGTAACTTTTGCCTCTGTCGTGGGTAGTATATTGCAGTCAGGTTGGTAAAAGTTTATGTCTGATTCTAAGCAAAGCCGTAAAATTAATCGCTTTTTTGCCGAATTTATCGCCAAGTTAAGAAAATGGCTCAATAAAATTGGCAGTCCTGTACGGATTAGTTGGCGGTTTGTGCGTCAATTACTAGGCGCATCAAAGGGGCGCGGCAAGGGGGCGGCAGGTTTTGTATTACCAACTGTGACCTTAGTGACTTTGCTAGTCACGTTATTAGTTGTGACCACTGTCGCTAGATCGTCAGATCGGGCAAACACGGCATCCAATGCCCGCCAAGAACAAGTATTTAGAAGTGCCGCAACACCGATTATTGATCGCGCTCGTGCCAAAATTGATAAGCTGATCAATGACCCAAAACTACCCCGCACAACACCACCTGAAACAACCCTAGATAGCGTCATCACCAGTGATGGAGGCACATATACATTACCCGATGAAACTCGTTTACAGCTAGTTTATAACTTCGATGGTACGGCGGGGATTAAGTACGGAGGCAGTCAACTAGAAAATAAAGAGTATGTCTCCACCGCTTGGAAATTTCCGATTGATACCGACAACAATGGTAAGTTTGATTCTTACGGTTTGTATAGCATTCTCTTCCGTACCCGTCCTCCCTCAAAAGTAAATACCCGTCCCATTGTTCCCATTGAATCAAGATCGCTGCCAATGGAAGAGGGGGTTCTATCAAGTGCCTGTGTATCAGCAGGCGATGTCAGCAACATTGCTAGTGATGGTGGTTGGACAACATCTAAAGACAAAAAGCTCCGTAAATCTTTCTTTGTTTATGCAGTTACTGTTCCTATTACCAGCGAGGAAAGTTATAAGGTTAATGGGGCTTTACTACCAGGATATGAGCTTTACAATGGCAGAACATCTATTAGTGCCGTTGAACTCCAACAAGACCGTGCGAGAACACCACAGAACAACAACGCGGTCTTTTTTGAAGGAGATACAGAGCTAGTTAATGTTGCCACCTTCCGTCTCAATGGTCGGGTATATAGTGCTGGCAACCTCATGGTTGGTGCAGCAGCTAATAACCCGATTACTTTTTATCAAGTTAGTAGCTCTGGGGGTGTACCCGCAACTGCACCAACACTTCCTGGGCAAGTACCTCTACAAGCAACAACTAATCCTGATTGGTTTGGATCTTGCTATTACGAAAGACAAAATAGCTTAATTGCCGTAGCAGGGAATGTCGTCGAAGGTGATGCGGTTAGCTCTAATCCTGCAACACTTTCATCACAGTCAACAGGAATTGGGGCGCAAGCTGCTGCTTCACCTCCTAGTGGCGTGGTCAGTGTTCACTTATTTCTGGGCAATGGTAAACCGCCAGACACCGCCACCGATACAGGTTTGGCGGCAGGCACAAGGATTGGGATCAAACAAATTACCGATACAGGCAATCCTGATACTTCTACAGTCAGTGCCAATAGCAGTGCGAACCCACCAAGAAACCTTAGTTCTAAACTAGCCCTCAATGACTTTGCCTACAATCGCCGCATTGGCGCACTCGTTGATCTAGCGATCGCCAGACCTCAAACTACTGATCCTGTTTCTGTAAAAGAAGACTTTACAACAAGAGTTGCCGATGAAGCTTTATCATCCACAACAGAACAAGAAACCGCCAGAAGAGCAGCCTTTACGGTTTACTTTGGAGAAAGAATTCGCAAAGTCTCCTTTGCTGACGTATCTTCTACAACCACTGAAAATTTATCGTCCCTCGCGCTTGTAGAAATTCCTGTAACAGGTCAAACACCAGAACTAGCTCCTGGTCCCGGAGTGACTCGAATTAACTGGATGTTACCTAGTTTTGCCAATGCTAATTTTGGTAACACTAATTTCAGTCTTGCTACGGGTGTTGACTTCGATGGTAAAGGTGGCATTTTAGATGCCAATGGAGTTACCCTCTTAAAACCAAGCGCTCTCAATGGGCTAGGACTAGCGGCTGGTACTCCTGAAGATGTTACCGAAAACAACGAAAAAATGTTGGGCGATCGCGTCCTCGTGGGCAATGGGTTGCCAGCAAGATGGCTCAAGAAAAGCGACATCACAGGGGCATTGCAATTTGTTGGCGAAAATGAACCCAATTACATCTCGACACTTGATAACTCCATTTTTTGGAACAGTACCAATGAGAATAGCCTGACAAACGTTGATCGTTATCGCTATACTCGCGCTGTCTCTTTGAGCAATTTGGGTGTAAGCGATCGCGGTGGATTTTGGGAACTCTCAGCAGCCCTTAACCCTGCTATTCCCGATGTTAACGCACCAACTACGATCATTCCTGAATCATCGCCTAAAACAGGTGGGCTGCGTGTAGTCACTAATGCAGGTATCTATAGCCGTCGTCCTGCTGATACATTTCTCCCTCGGTTCCGCACTGGCGTTCCCGACAATTCAAGTACAACTTGGAATGAGTCCAGTATGCCCATCTGGAATGGTCAGGCGATCGATAATCCTATCACCACCATTAATGAAACTAATTTTGCTAAATCTGGAAATCCTGCCACTAACCTCGATCCAACGGTAGATGGCGAACAGGAAACCCAAAACTATGTAGTCTGGCAAGACTCCATGCCAATGACTAGTGCAAATGCTGCTGATAATCGCAAAGGCGATCTACAAATGCGGGCAACGGCAGTCTATCACTACAAATCTGATGCCTACAACGCTGTCAGCACTCCAGAAGACTATCAAAGACCGCTCGCCTGTGTTAGCAGCTATTATGATCCGACCGACGCAACAACCGCCAAAAATGCTTCTGGAACTCCGTGGAATGGCGGAGTGGGCGGTCGATCTAATAATGGACTAGTGTATCGAGTTGGATTGACTGCGGCGGATCTATCATTTACTAGCATCAGTTACAACACCACCACTGGGTTATTCTCTGGTTTTGCAGATGCTGCCAGAAGACCCGCAGATCCCACTAATTCGGCATCTTCCTATGCTGATCGGCTTGCTTATCAGGCTAACTTGATCTTCCCCAATGGTCGCTTTGTTAATGAGCCATTAAGAGAAGTTCTCAAGAAAAAAATTACGACTCCATCGGCAAACTTGACTCTGCCACAGCAATCGACCCTAGATTCTAATCTCTGTGCTTTACAGATTTTGAATGGCTCTGTAGCTCTAGCAAATACCAGCACCAGCGCCGCCACCATTAGTCCAGCTACAGGTTTAACCTCTGCGGAAATTCCTCATGGTACATTCCGCGAAAGTGCCTTCTTAAATGGTAGAGAAGTCAAATCGCTCAATCGCAATGAGTCCCTAACCGAAGCAGCAGTTGGGAATAGTCCACGCGGAACCACCGCCGCCGACAATGGTTTACCCATTATTCAGCCAAATCGGGGCGACATTTATGACCTCGAAATAGAGCAACGTCAACCCCTCGAAATCCGCGCCACTGATATCGATATGGATCGGATGCGTGGTTCTAAAATTGTTGGTGGCAATAATACAGGTGTCGCTACTGACTATCTGCTTCCCTATAGCGGTATCGTCTATGCAACCCGTGAAGATGCTCTCGAAGATCTGAGTTACTACAAAGTTGCGATCGATGCAACTACTTGTCCTCCCGTTACGGCTGGTAATCCTTGCCCAACATCCGATGCCGATCGCAAAAACCTTAGTTCTACTGACTTTAAGCTTGATCCCACCCGCAAACCTAGCAGCATCCGTCTAATTAATGGCTATCGTCTCTGGCGCAGTGCCTTAGTAAACACAGCCGCAAGTTTAGGAAATACCGATGGTACACAAGCTGTATCTAATGCCACCTATGCCACCTTCCCTTGGACAGAAGCAACCAAAGGCGAAAAGGGTTTAATCCTTGTTTCTAATTTGCCAGTTTACGTCAAGGCACAACGCGATCCCGTCACTCCTGCCAACAGACCTGGCTTCAACAGACACACCAGAGAAGAATTTACCCTAGCGCTAAATGAAAATACCGCCAGTCCTGATACGATTTGGGATAACTTCTATCAGCGTCATGCTAACAATGGACCTGGGGATAGCCTGAATCCTAACTTTGCCTGTCGCCCTAACCCACTTACTACTTGCGTCGATGGTGATGAGTGGCGACCTGCAACGGTTTTGGCAGATGCGGTAACAGTGCTATCGGCGAACTATCGTGATGGTTATCGCATTGATGGCGACTATGATCTTAGTAATAATGCCAATACCTCTACTAGCATCAACTGGCAGTCACAGCTAAATCCTTCGCTATTCCCCAACGACCCACGCAAAAATAGCAGTTATGTCCTCGACAGACGACGTTCTGGCTTCTTTAATAATAATTTTGCCACCAGCGCTCTATGGCTAAATCGCCGTAACTCCGATCTTGTAGCTGTTCCTGACTCCGACTATTGGCCTGCCAACCCTGCGGCAGCAACTCCAGACAATGGCAACCTCGCTAGTTACAACGCGAATGGAGTTACGCCGATCCAGCGTCGGATTAACTTTAGTGAATATGGCATGGAGATTTGCCGCAAAGTCCCTGTCAGTGAATGTACTTTCTCCGACTGGGTTAAGGCTGGGGCTGGTACAACGACTTTACCTGCATTTAATACCACTACAGGAGTCGTTTCTACGGCACCAGGCGCACCCCGATATATTTCCAATGCCGACTCACGTTTTGCGCGTCGTCTTTCGTTCTTACGTTTTGACGATATTTACAAAGACGGCAATATGCAGATGGTTTTTGCCCACAATAGTTGTAGTGGCAATAATGGGGTATGGCCAATTGGCATTGGTGTGACCAGTGGCTCTGATGCCACAAATGGCTTTACCTATCCCCATATTATGGGTAACCTCACTGCTCCTTTTGACCTTAGTGCCACTGCCAACCAGAATAGTTATGGCACTGTACCCTGTCCTGAAAGAGGCATTAGAGTTAGCCTTACCAACGATGCATCAGCACCAGAAGGACGTAGACGTGATCAAAACTCCAATTTACAAACCTTAGAAGCACAACTTGGTAATGACAATCTGCCTGTTCCTGTCTTTACGAATGCAAACAGCGTAACTACTTCGCCCGATAATACAACTTCTACGGCTGCACCATTACCTACGAACCGAGCTGGTCGTAGTACTAACAATGCGGTTTATAGAAGGTTTGACTTTAGTGCTGAGATCACTGCCGCAGAGAGAGCTAATTTACCAGTAGGTCAATCAATCCGAGTAAAGGTTACAGTCAGTTCAAACAATACTGGTACTACTGTACCAGGGGAAATTCCACCAGTGACAGGGCTACCGACATCAGCACTGCCTACTAAGTTTGCACAGATGTCTGAGGGGACTGACGGCACAAACACTCATAACACTAAAGCTGACTACATCAACCGTCTCTATAACCCATCTACTACCGCACTGGCGATGACAGTTCCTAGCCCTGTAACTATTCAGTCAAGCTTGGTTAATGGCAGTGTCACCACCAGCACATCAACACTTGCGAGTATCCCTGTTACTGCTAATGGTGGTCAATATCCACGCCTTGCAGTTGCCGCCGCAAATAGTCCTGAAACTGTTGCCCCTGAAGTTGCGGCTTGTCCAGCCAATCAATACTGCACGGTATTAACTTGGACTGGACCAACTAATACTGCTACAGATCCTAATATCAAAACCGTATCAGTACTAGTGGTTCGAGACAGCGCCCATGAGTCAAACAGTGACGAAACGTTTACAGTCCGACTTGATAACATCAGAGGTCCTCAAGCCACCTATGGCACAAGGACAAGAACAGGAACAATCCAGAGAGACAATCAGAATGCACCTAATCCCCTTTGTGAATCGGGACTGACTAATACTTACACGAATAACGATGATCTCATAACCACTGCGACTGCTGCTGTCACTTGTCCCACCCCAACTCCCACCCCAACTCCCACCCCAACTCCCACCCCAACTCCCACCCCAACTCCCACCCCAACTCCTACCCCAGGTGGAGGTGGTGTTGGTTCAATTACACAACCTACATTTGCGAGCTTGACAAGGTCATCAAGATTACCCTTCTCCATGATTTCATCCCCTGCGGCAGCCTATCCTTTCCCCCATGCCACTGGAGATAATTATGTCCGTCCATTCATACCACCATCAGACACGATCAACTCTGGAACTGCTGGTGGGCGCTATGTATGGGGTGATGATGTCAATGGCAATGGAACTATTGATCCTAATGATCCTAAGGAAAATATTTTCCCCAATATCCCACCCCGTCCAGCCGCAGGTGGCGAAATCCCAATGTTGCCTGGTAAATTTAGTGAAGGGCTGACATCTGGTAGCAACCATATGTCCCCAACTCGCCCAGGCAACGCAAATCGTACACTATGGTACAAAACTGTAACAAATGATGGCAACTACATTGGTGAAAGTGGTGGTATTGCCTACCAAAATAATCGCAACCTGTTTGTGAATAATCTGAGTTTCCCTATACTTGGTGCAGGTTCTAATGGATATAAAGCAAACCTCAATTCTACTGGCAGATTAATCTTGCCACCAACGCCTTGTATTAATGTTACTGATGGCACGGTGGATGCATTGTGTACTAGCAAGACCTACAACTTTGGAGCCAATGCACCTACTGATAGCTCCACAGATTTACTCAACCTCAACCTGCCTTATAACCCCCATTACCCCTCTAACAACACTAGCAAGGTCAATACCACATTAACAACCAATACTGATGAACCAGCTACCAGCTTTACGGTCTGTGGTGGTACGGGTAAAACTCACAGATATCAGGCGATCGAGCGTCCTTCCCTAACTAGGAGTGATATTAGTGGACTCAATTATCCTGTTACTAATCCTGTAACGTATGTCAGTTGCAATCAAACAACAGGCTTTGCTGGTGAAGCAATCAGAAACTTTGTGGGACGAATCACAACCACAACCACAGCAGGTTCTGGTAATAACTTTGACACCCTAAATCTTACAGGTGGTACTGGTCTATTGAGTTTCAACCTCTTACCAGGAAATGCTGCCTTTAAGGGATTGAATCCTGATGCTAGTGGGACTACGGCTGGCAGCCTTATTGATGTGGCTTTGAGGGCAGTCAATACTGATGCTGACAACAGAGTTCATGTATATAACCTTGCTAATTTAGGAATACTCGATGGTGGTACTCGTGACTTGACTGGCACAATTACCTTCAGAGCTAACTGCGCTAATCCAGTGACAGGTGCTACGACTACTTGCACACCAACTAGTGTACGGCGTGGTCCTAGTCCTGTGTTTATCATGCGAGGTGATTATCAGGAAAGTATTAGATTTAAGGGTCTAAAAGTTCAGTTAGATGGAGTTGATCCCAATAATATTTTCTGGGTATCTTCTCGTACACAGAAGAGAATAAACGCTAAAACTAGTAGCGGAAATTTCGTCCTTGCGCCAGGGGATGGAAAAAATCCCTTAATCGCAGTGGGTAAAAAGATTGTATTTTCTGACCAAGATCCTGCTAATACAGTGCCTGTTGGATTAAGTGCCAATACTACCTACTACATTCTTACCAACAATGGTGGAACTGGTAACTCTTCTAAAATTACCCTTTCACTAACACCGCCGCCAGTGGGAGTGGATTGTTCAGTAAATACTCCGCCTATAAGTTGTCCTCCTGCGATCGGTACTGTTGGAGGGAATGCAAATTTCTCGGTTGGTGCTGAGCCTAGCTTTATCTTTGAAGGTTCTAAGTTATATCCAAATATTCTGACTGGCAACTTCTTAGGTAACACCAATCCTAATACTCCTCCTCTTACGGAAGACAACACTTCTGTATTCATGGTCAGAAAAGATGCAGCCGAGGACAAAGACTACAACTCTTTTAGAGGGGTACGCTTCCTTGGTCTATGGGGTGATTATCAGAAGGTTAATAATGAAACTCTCTTTGTGGCGATGACCACAGTTGATCAACCCGCATTACTGCCCGTCGTCCAACTCCATGTGCCGAATAGCATTGGTGGTACAACGGCAACCATTGATCAGCCGACAGATGTGGTCAACCAAGGCGGTATCAACGGCACACCTCAAGGCACTGGTGCTAGTAGTAGCCGCTCAGGGCAATGGACAATTCGCCCCACCCAAACTGAGGTGAATGTTTACTTTGTCGCAGGTAGTACTCCCTCCCGCAATGGTGTGCCATATACAGCCTCCAGCACCCAATATGGTAAAACCGCAGGAGACAATGCTACTGGCACAGCAGTAACTGATGGTGTCGGTGAGACTGGTGGCGGCTTAGCCAACTTTGTCCGCTTCCTTGAAAACTGGGAAGATGTATCGATTAAGATCGCAGGTGGTTTTATCCAAAACACCAAGAGTCGGTTTGCTACGGCTCCCTTTGTACCAACTGCTCCCTTAGTCACCAATGGCGCAGGAGTTGTAGTTAGTGACACCACAACTGTGTTCCTCAACCCTGCTCATCCAGGTACTGGCATTACGACAGGTAGTTATTCTGGAGGCTATAATCTGCAATATTTATCGACGACGGTTAGTCGCATTCCTTACTACTCTGCACCAATTCGTCTCTGGGGCTATGATGTGGGGCTGTTGACACAGCAAACCGATCGCTTTGCTGAGCGTTTTGCCACACCGATTAAGGGTGCTAATGAGTTCTTTAGAGAGGTAAGTGCTGATGACCCTTGGGTTGAGGCTTTACTCTGTGCCTTAGAACCAGCGACTCCGACTAATATTGCAGTTACACCCAATCTTTACACCAAACGAGTACTACGTGGTAGCGATCGCCGTCAAGCCTGCGATACTAATCCTGCCTATGGTGCAACTGCTGCAAGTGATAGCCCCGCAATTACCTATGTTCCTTAGTCGATAGTGCTAAAAGGGAAGAGTATGCAGCGCTTCGCGCCGCATACTCTTCCTAAATATAAATTAGTCTAGAGATTAGAGAGATTAGTTAAAATTTTGATAGATAGTCTTGATGAATGTCTTGTCCTTACTTTTGAGGATGGTGGTTTATGTTAAATCGAAATTGCAAAACTATGGATGACAAAACTTGGAAATGGCAGAGAGCGATCGCCTTTTATCTGCTTCATGTCTCTAGGAAAGGGCAAGATCTCAATTCAGGCTTTTCATTGATTGAGTCCTTAGTGGCAGCAGTGGTCGTGGGCATTATGATTGCCGCGATCGCGCCAATGATTGCCCTTTCAACTTCGGCAAGGATTAATGCTCGACGGATTGATCAGGCAACACAGGCGGGCAGATCATATATTGACGCAGTGAGAGGTGGCGTTGTGGATGTGTCTGGATTTCCTAGTTATTTGATTAGGAACCAAACCAATGCTCAAGCACAATATGTGTTTGAAGATCCAGCTACACCAGCGAATAGCATTCAGCCACCAACGGTTGCCCAATTTGACCCTACCAAAATTTGCAACAATGCTTTAACTAGCAATGTGTCGTCTGGCAAAGTCCCTGGAATCTGTGTTGATGCTGGTGGTGGTGGGTTCAGTATTGACGATCCACAGGATTTGTTTATTCAGCCGATGCGAAGCGGCTCTAATGACGTAAATGAACTAAATCGTCAAGGTTTCTGGTTAGCCGTGAGGGTATATCGTGCCGATGCATTGGCGGGAACTGCGGCTCTAAGAACTGGCACAGACCCAACCTGTAATCTCAGCAAAACCCCGTTTGCGAGTACAGCCTCAATCACTTGTCCGATTGTGACTATGCGATCGCAGATATTACCAGTCACCAATCAAAACAATTTTGATGACATCAGTAAGGGCATCGGTAAGACTCCTTAAGGGTGTCAATCGCAATCAGAATTAGACAAAAGCTAATCAATGAGATTTGGGCTATGAAAAGATTTCTTCAAAAGATAGTTGCACTTCAGCATCAAAATAAAAATCACAATCAAAATAAGAGGCGATCGCCGAGATTGCCAAAACGACAAGGTAGCACTTCAGGTTTTACCTTGCTTGAGTTGTTGGTTGCCGCTTTGATGGCATCAATCATGGTGGTGGTAATGCTGAGCTTTTTGGTGGGAGTCTTGGATAGCGATCGCAAAGAAACGGCTAAGTCTAATGCTCAAGAAGAACTGCAAGCGGCGATCGCCTATATGTCCGATGATCTCCAAGAAGCAATCTATATCTATGGCTCTACAGGGATCGCAGGAATTAATAACCAATTACCGCATACACAATCTGGACCAGGTAATGAGTGTAATGAAAGTGGCACTAATACCTGTACGCCGATACTCGTTTTTTGGAAACGCTTTGTTTACAGCCCAAGCACTCAAGCTAAATATAGTGCAACTCCCGCAGCTGCCGCCGAACGACTTGGTTGTATGCCCTATTCAGGTATAGCGTTAGATTTAGCTGCTTGCCAAGCTAGTGCTACACCTTTTGGTAAAGAGACTTATGCTTATTCTCTCGTAGCTTACTATTTGAAAGATGATAGCGCTAATCCTAGTAATAGTGGCTGGTCAAATACGGCGCGGATTTTGCGATGGGAGATTAAAGATGGATATGTGGCATATTGCAGCAATAGTAGTGTAGTTTCAAATACTAGTGGCACAATTACCAGTCCTGCTGGCTGCCCTCCAGTAGGAAACTTAAGTGTCAGAGCTAATTCGACGCAAGCTGCACTTTTACCATCTAATAATGTAGACCCCAACGTTTATTTCATTTTGCCCTCTCAAGGCTTTAAAAGTCCAGATTTTCTGACAGAGGGAGCGATCGATAATTGGAAGAAATTTGCTACTTATAGTTTTGATACTACGGACGCTAAGAACAGTCGTTATGTTACTCTTGTGGACTTTATGGATGACACTGCTTACGACCCCAACACTCAAGGCGGTAATGCAGAAGCAACGGGAACAGGAGTACCGACGGCGGCGGCAGATTCAGCGATTAAGATTCCGATCGGCAAAAATAATGCTGCGGGTGGCAACCTTGACTGTAATGATCCTTCAGTTGGAGTTGGTAGCAGTGTAGCTGGTACAGTCACAGAACGTGTTCCTGCGGATTTTACTGTTGGTCAAGCAACTAATCCTTCTGGGCTAAGTAGTTTTTATCTGTGTGTTGCACCGACCAAAGTGACCGCGAGACTATATCTACGTGGTAATGCGATCGCGCGTTTAACCTCACCAGCGAGTCCCAGAAACCAGCGTATACCACAGATTAAGAGCAGTTCATTTTTCCCCACTGCTGATGTCCGTAGCTTTGGACGTAGTGCGATCAACCTCGGTAGAAGTTAATTTAAGGTGAAACAAAAAATGCTTACTTATAATTTTTTTAGTAGCCTTTGGAAAAGTTGTGATGTCTTTGTCAATAACTTTTCAACAAAGTGTCAGCGTCAATTTCTAGCATTAATCACTCCCCCAAAGCGCCGTCATCGTTATTCCAAATCTCTAGGATTTACCCTTATAGAGCTTTTAGTAGTGATGATTATGGTAGGTATTCTCAGTGCGATCGCCGCTCCCGGCTGGTTGGGCTTTGTGAATAATCAACGGATTAATGCTTCCCAAACCAAAATCTTCCAAGCGATTAAAGAGGCGCAGTCAGATGCGAAGGTTCGCAAGACCAGTAGTGATGGCAGCAGAGTCCGTATTACGTTTACAACTGCAACGACAGAAAATGCCTACAGAGTAGATAATGTTAGACGTAATGGTGGTAATCAATCGCTAGAGCAAGGAGTCACGATTTCCAGTGTAACGACCTCTGATAATGCACCACTCACTTCTATTGAGTTTGACTCGAAGGGATTTATCTATGACCCTAGTAGTACTCTCAATAACAAATATCCTATTTGCATTAATTTATCGATCGCTAATAGCCCCAGAATTAGGTGGATTGGCATTAAGACTTTACTTGGAGCCGTTGTTACAGGATCTGAAGGAAACTGTACATAAATTAAGCAAACAAACAAAAAGAGTGGCACGCAATGCGTGCCACTCTTTTTGTTTGTTTATCAAAAAAATATTATAATTACCAGATAATTACATTTAAAAATCATTCAAAGTTATGATTTGGGCTATAAATGGATATCGGCACAGAAACAGTCGCCATCACACAGATATGGGTTTTACCTTAATTGAACTCCTAGTTGTGATGGTCATGATTGGCATTTTAGCGGCGATCGCTGCGCCATCTTGGTTAGGATTTGTGAACAATCAAAGACTAAACTCTGCTCAAAACCAAGCATTTAGCACTCTCAAGTTAGCGCAAAGTAATGCTAAACGTACCCAAAGTATGTGGCAAGCAACTTTTAGGAATATGCCCAATGTTTCTCAATATGCAGTACATCCTACGCCTCCTTCGAGCATGAATGCAGCCTATTGGAATAACTTGCCTTGGCAAAATTTTGATGAAGGGGTCAGGATCGTCGAAAGTAATGAAATAGAACCAAAAACAACATTTACCAAACTTACCGCAGTTCCTGTACCAGATGTCTATCGAGTCGAGTTTAAAGCTCAAGGTAATCCTAATGGTTTAGGTGAGTTGGGGCGGATTACCTTTGTGGGCAGATCTGGTGGCGATCGCAAAAAATGTGTGATTATTTCAACATTACTAGGCGCAATACGTACTGCTGAAAACACTGGATGCAATCAAACCTGATAAAATTCCGCAATGATCGATAACATCTGTAAATTTCTGGCAGAAAGCTTCTCCGCCGACTTTGCGAGTTGGATATTAGGGGAATCCATTATCTTAAGACTTTTAAGGAGCGAAATCATGAAAGAATCAGTGATTTATCAAGATATTTTACTGGAAGGAATGGCTGAAGGAATGGCTGAAGGAATAGCTAAAGGAATAGCTATAGGACTTACGCATTGACAGAAATAGCGAGATATGAAGTCAAACTGAGACAGATTGTGTGAGATTTTCCAAGATAAATTGACGAATGACAGGTATAAATAAATCCCTCGATACCTGATACAAATTATCGATTAAGCCATCAATTCGCATCTTTTGTAACTTGGCAAAAGCACGGAGGGAGCAAAAGAAATGATTACGAATCGCTTGTGTATCCCTGACCTGAAAGCGCTCAATATTACAAACTTGCTTGATAACCCTGTGGAAACATTCAATTTGCCAATGTCTGTCATGGACTTGTTTGAACTCTATGCGAGTGAGTTGTTTGAGTGCTTCTAAATCTTGGAGGTGAAGGATGTAATATCGAGCTTCGTTTTTGAAGTCCTGACGAAACACCTTGACCCAGCCGAATTCTTTGAGATAGACCACTAACCCACTATCAGTAATCTCCAAGGTTTGTATCTGAACTTCTTTGCCTTGTTCTTGAGAAACTTTACGATTGTTGGCAACTCCAACTAGAAAACCTACCCCCTCGTTTCTGAGGAATTTCAGATTCTCAAGACTTGCATACCAACTATCACCCGTCACCCAATTCGGCTTCAGACCCCAGTCTCGGATTTGTCTCATCATCTCTAAAAAATAGTCGTTTTTAGTCTTGCCCTCCTGTTTATCATAAATCCGAAAGTTCACTGGATATGCGTTTCCTGCTATATCGGTGTAATACAAGGTAATCAGGTTGAGACCCTTAACGGTTCGTTTGTGTTTCCCTGACCAAAAGTATCCCAATAACTCTGTTCTTTTGAGGTCACGGTAAGGCTTATCCACGACACTATCATCAATACTCGCTGTTCCTCCTTCAAAAATAAGTTCCCCTTTCACCTCGTCAAACAAGTCTTGGGGTGTGTAATTTTCCCGCAATAAAAAACGGTTCACACTGTCGTGACTCAACTCTGACATGATCTCCGCTAGGCGCAGACAACTCACATACTTTGGTTCAGCCAGCAAATATAAAGTGTAGAGGTTGCAATTACACTTAGCTGTTGAGGGTTTTGACTGTTCTCTCACTCCAACACCATCAGATAAACGCTTGCTTTACAATCATCATATCTTTACTATTTTGTCAATGCGTAAGTCCTAAGCTAAAGGAATAGCTAAAGGTGAGGCTAAGGGCTTAGTTAAAGGCAAAGCTAAAGGTGAGGCTGAAGCTGCTCGTCAAATTGCCATCAATATGCTCGGTTCTAACATTTCTCCAGATTTAGTCTCCAAATTTACTGGGCTAACCCTAAAACAAGTCCAAAAACTACAACAGCTTTCCGCAAAACAACCCCAATAGAGCAAAGAAATAAAGGAACGCAAAGCGTTCCTTTATTTCTTTGCTCTTGGTTTTGGCACGATCGCCTCAATCGGTAAATCCTCACTGAGTAGATAATTAACCGCTTTGTCACTGAGGAGCATGGCTTTAGAAAGGAGCGATCGCGCTGTGCTATTGGGGGGCAGATAAAGCTGAATGATTTTGCGTTTAATTAATGGTGATTGAGGAGAAAGCCTACTACGAGCATTGCGCCATTCTGCATCAGATCGACAAAACAGCCGTAGCGCTAGATCAACGGTGGGTTGGCGACAATTAGTTTCATCATTATTCAGAAAAGTATAAATCCGTTCATAACGACGGCTAATTTCGGGCGCAAGGCAAAGAATTAACAGGTCGCGCTCAAAGTTTCCTAGCTCTAGGCGATCGCACAAAGTGGGAATCGCTAAACGAATATGGTGATGATGACTAGCTTCAAGGCGATCGCCATAACGTCCCAGAGGATGGGTAATCTGTGGGGGATGATTGGGAACGAGACTACCGCCTTTAGAAGGATCGATCGCAATAAATCCTTTCCACCAATGACTAGTGGAGCGATCGGCGGCGGACTTGGCGACGCGATCAATTTCCTGATTGCTTTGGCGTTGCTTTGACAGAGATCGCATCAAGACGCGATCAAGCCACGCTAATTCGGCTTTGAGATAGGACCAGTTATCAGCAAATGGTTGAACTTCAGGAAAAGTAGGAACTTCACCCGTTTCGGGGATCATGCTATGCCTCGACGCAAAGTGCCACGAATGAATATACCGACAAATATACCGAAACCTAATAAAGCGATCGCGGCATTAGCGATCGTCATATTTCCCCAAGGAGCCGTAAACACCACGCTATCCCATGCCCATGTACCGTGACTATAGACATAACGAATCGGCTCGATCGCCCAAGATAGGGGATTGAGGCTAGCAATCCATTGTAACCAAGTAGGCATAAAGGCAAGGGGCGCAAGGGCGGTACTCGAAAACATCAAGGGTAAATTAACTAAGAAAATAAAAGCGAGCATCTCTTGATGTCCTGGCATCGCAAAGGCAAGCCCCAGACTGAGCATCGTAAAATCTACAATCAATAGCATTAAAATTAGCGCCATCACCGCTAAACCACTTAAACTCGGTAAACCCGCCCCCATCAAGCCACTCACCGAGACGATCGCCACAGTTTGCACCATGCTCAAGGCAATGATAAAAATAGCGGAAGCAATAATGATCGAAAAGCGGGAAACTAGAGGGGCAACGAGGATGCGATTGAGAAAACCAAATTCGCGATCGAACAGCATGGGCAATCCTGAATTCAGGGCGCTGCTAAATGCCGTAAATACAATAATCCCCGCCGCTAAAAACTGTACATAGGTCTGACCATCTCCGACTAAACCTTTAGGTAAACCACTAAATAAGGCTCCAAACAACAATAACCACATCAAGGGTTGCAACACACCTGCGATCAGTGTAGTAGGGCGACGACGTAGTTGAATAAACAAGCGTGTCGTTAACGCCATCACTTCTTGACGAAAATCAGCAGATCCAAAATTAGGGCTTGGTCGCTTAGGAAGGGATAGCTGCGGAGATTGTGGTTCTGGAGTTTGTAAAGGTGGGAGGGAAGTCTGAGTCATATCATTAATCTGTACAAATTAGCCACAATATCAATCATAGCGTTAAGTAGCTGGGCATAATTAAAAAACCAAATCCAAAACCTGTGGCGCACGCTGCGCGTGCGCCACAGGTTTTGGGGTTTTATATTTAATTGCGTCCAGCAGCTACTTATTAATCTAATGACAGAAAAACTCAGCAAAAAACGCTACTCCACCCATCTGTTTGATGTTACTCAGGACATCATTGGTGCATTGCCCCTGAAATTAGTCGAGCAATGGCTCAGTGGCGAACAAACCTATGAGGATGCCTTAAAACTCCTTGAGAAACATCAAGTACAGGGATATAGCGTATCTTCTGACTCTGTGGGGCTGACGCGGCTCTGTCAACAAAGGGGACTACTAGAAATTTTGGCAATTATTAATCAGCCGAAAAAGATTGTCTATGGCTATGGCAAAGCGATCGCTGGAGAAAGTGTGGGGATATGGGCAGCGGACAATACGCAGATGTTTTATCCAGATTCTCTGGATGCGACAACTCTCGTTTCGATGCTACTGACGGTTCAAGATGAAATCGAGCGCAGTTGCCAAATCAAGATTGGGATTGGCGCTCACTATGGCAGTTTTTATCAAATTAGTGGTGGTTTATATGGCATAGAAGCTGATGAAATCGAAGATATTGCCGAGAATCATACCGATGGTGGCGAGATTTTAATCAGTCAAGCGATATGCGATCGCCTACCCGCAAATCATAATTTTCTCCTTGAGCAACGTCATGATTTACAAACAGAGATTGGGAAGATCTATCGCGTATTGGATGGAACGAGATTAACGCAGGTGCAACCAGTCGATCAACGTTATCCAATCCCCTATTCTGAAGACTTTTATGCAGATTTATTGGAATATGAAACTCGACTTGCGGATCATGAGTTTACGCATTATCTCAATGATAAATATATGCAACATAAAGTCGTAGTACTAATTGAGAGCAAAAATGAGTCTGTGGATACCCATGAGGTTTCGATGTTCAATCAGCTAGCATTTTCCGCACTCATGAAAGATATTGGAATAAAACTGCTAGAGCCAATTGATCCTCAATTAGAGTCGGAGATCAAAGTAGTTAGTTCTCTAGGAATTTATGCTTTTGACGAAGTTGCCACTGCTCTTAATTTTGCTCAAACCTTTCGTCAAGAGCTAGCCAAGCAAGATATCACCTGTCGCATTGGGGTTGATCATGGTGAAGTTTTAATTTTCAATCTAGCTGTTGGTACTAAAGATATAGCAGGAATGCCTGTCAATATGGCTTCTAAAATGGCTCAAGATAAAGGCGAATTTGGTAAGCTATATTTGAGTGCATCGCTCAAGGATATGGCAGATTTCACTGGTCTGAACGAAATTCATTACAAAATTTCTGGAGTGGAAATAACGGCTTATGAAGGGTAATTGGATTAAGATAATCTGCTTAAGTTTCTTGATATGGGCATTGGTCATATCACCTCTAATGGCAATTCCCATTAATGACATTCCCAATCCTCGCAAATTAAATGGAACTTGGGTAAGTGATGTGGCGAATATTCTGAGTGCAGATACAGAATCACAAATCAATCAAAGAATCTCTCAGTTAGAGGCTCGCAATGGTACAGAAATCGCCGTGGTAACTGTTCCTGATACAGCGCCAGCAAACAGTGTGAAATCCTATACTACAGAGTTATTTAATACTTGGGGAATTGGTAAACGCGGCATTGATAATGGCGTATTATTTCTAATTGCAGTTAAGGAACGAAGAATAGAGATAGAAACTGGGCGCGGAATTACTCCACATATTAATAACGATCAGGTCGTGCAAATTATTGAAACAAAGATTAAGCCAGAATTTAAACTTCAGAACTTTGATCAGGGCGCAATCAAAGGCGTAGAAGAATTAGCAAGTCGCCTAGAGGTAGTGAGTTTTATCCCAATCAAAAATCAAAGCTCTTTCAATATCCTGATATATCAGTTGATAGGAATTAGCGGTATAGCGATCGCCATTGGTGGCATTATTTGGACAGTTTTAAAAATCAACAAATGGTGTGAGCAATTACCAAATACATCCAAATCATTGCAAAGCCCTCTAGTATTCCAATTAGAAGCCCCAAAAATCTATGAGGTGGCGAAGCAGCCATTGTTATTAATTGCTTTGGGGATAGGGGCGATCGCCGTTAGCGTTTGTGCGTTGCTAGTAAGTAACTCATCAACAAGTTTGTCATTAATGGATAGAAAATTTAGTGATTTAATTTTTCGTGATATTGTACCAATTAATTTTGTTATTCCATTAGTCAGTCTCCCAATGTGGTTCGGACTTGCTTATTACTGGTCAACAAAATTGTCAAAAGTCTTACAAAGAGAAAGACATTCCTTATGGATACGCTTTTTTAAGACACTCGGCAAGAATTTACTTCTGCTATTAATGCTCGAAATTTATCTTTCCGTAGCAGTAGCAATCTTAACATTACTGAGTGTTAATTCTATCTTTGTCAGATATCTGTTATTTGTCATAATCATTTTAATCATCGCAATTAGCTATCAATTATTTTTAATCTATGTGATCAATAATCTAGCGGCATACGATGAAAAAAATGTTAAAGATCAGTATTTTTGTGCAACTTGTCGTACACCTACTCAACGTCTAGATGAGGCATTATTTGATAAATATCTCACTAAGCCAGAACAACAGGCAGTTGCGTTAGGCAATGCCACTTATGCATTATATTCTTGCGATCGCTGTCATCCCCTAACTAGTCAAATCACTAGTCAAATCACTAGTCAAAATGGTAAAGGCGATCGTCAACATATTTATTGCCATCCCCATATTTTAAAAGAAGAATCTATTTGTCCTAAATGTAAATATCCGACGGCGATCGCTACAGATCTCAAGCAATCTCGCAAGCCCAAAAAATTCCCGAAGCAAGGCTCTAAAGAGGCGATTAGTATCTTGCAATGCCAAAACTGTTTCCATGAGCAACCAGTTTATCCCTATGTCGCTAGTACTAGAAATTATTTCAGTGATCATAGCTCAGACTATAGCTCTAGCAGTTCTTCGAGTGATTCCTCCGATTATGGAAGTAGTTCTTCCTCTAGCAGTGATTTTGGCGGCGGGGGCAGCGATGGGGGCGGGGGCGGGAGTGACTGGTAATTAACTTTTGTAATGACATTGCCAGCATCTTCTTTTAAACTTATCGATAAACCTATAATAGAACTGGAAGATAAAGACACCTTCATCTTTCACACAGCACATTGGAGGTTAAAGCAATGTATGTAGAATGGCAGGGCTTTACGGAAGGCAGTTGGACAAGAGAAATTAACGTTAGGGATTTTATCCAAAAAAATTACACTCCCTACGAAGGATCTGCCGAATTTCTAGTTGCACCCACCGCAAACACCAAGCAGCTTTGGGATGAAGTCTTAGAACTGATGAAGCTGGAACGCGAAAAGGGGGTATTGGATGTTGACACAAAGATTCCTACGGGAATCGCTGTCCATGACGCAGGATATATCAACCGCGAACTAGAACAAATTGTCGGTTTGCAGACTGATAAGCCACTCAAACGCGCCATCATGCCCTATGGCGGTATTCGCGTGGTCAAGGCAGGTTTAGAAGCCTATGGCTATCAACTTGATCCTGAGACAGAAGAAATTTTTACTAAATATCGTAAGACCCATAACGATGGTGTATTTGATGCCTACACCACTGAAATGCGAAAGGCAAGGAAATCAGGGATCATCACAGGTTTGCCCGATGCCTATGGTCGTGGACGCATTATTGGTGACTATCGCCGTGTTGCTCTCTATGGAGTCGATCGCCTGATTGATGACAAAAAGACCCAGAAAGATTCTCTCGAATTGGATGTAATGGATGAAGAAACCATCCGTTTGCGGGAAGAAATTTCTGAACAGATTCGAGCCTTGCTAGAACTCAAGGAAATGGCAGCGAAGTACGGCTTTGACATTGGTCGTCCTGCGATGACCGCTAAAGAAGCAGTGCAGTGGCTCTATTTTGCCTACTTAGGCGCGGTCAAAGAACAAAATGGGGCTGCTATGTCCCTCGGTCGCGTTTCGACGTTTCTCGATATCTATTTCGAGCGCGATTTGGCTAAAGGCGCAATCACCGAAACAGAACTGCAAGAACTGGTCGATCATTTTGTGATGAAGTTACGCATGGTACGCTTCTTGCGGACGACCGATTACAATGAGCTATTCTCAGGCGATCCCACATGGGTAACCGAAGCGATCGGTGGGATGAGTGCCGATGGTCGCACTTTAGTGACCAAAAACAGCTTCCGATTCCTGCATACCCTCGTCAATCTTGGAGCCGCACCAGAGCCTAACTTGACTGTATTGTGGTCAGAACATTTACCCGATAGCTTTAAGCAATTCTGTGCCAAGGTTTCCAGCGATACTAGTTCGATCCAATATGAAAACGATGACTTGATGCGTCCAACCTACGGTGATGACTATGCGATCGCCTGTTGTGTATCAGTGATGCGAATTGGTAAACAGATGCAATTCTTCGGCGCTAGGGTGAACTTAGCGAAAGCCCTGCTCTATGCGATCAATGGTGGTAAGGATGAAAAGTCTGGGCAGCAAGTTGCACTAGAGTTTGCACCGATTACCAGTGAATATCTCGATTACCATGAAGTTAACGATCGCTTGCAGCAAATGATGGCATGGCTGGCGAAGGCATACATCAACACGCTGAATGTCATTCACTATATGCATGACAAGTATTGCTACGAACGTCTGGAGATGGCACTACACGATCGCGATGTCTATCGGACGATGGCTTGTGGGATCGCTGGTTTGTCAGTAGTGACGGACTCGCTCTCGGCAATTAAATATACCAAAGTGAAGGTGATTCGCAACGAGCAAGGCTTAGCGGTAGATTACGAAATCGAAGGCGAATATCCTAAGTATGGCAATAACGATGATCGCGTGGATAGTATGGCGATCGACCTTGTGGCAAAGTTTATGAATGAGATCCGCAAACATCCCGCCTATCGTCATGCCGTGCCTACGCAATCGGTACTCACGATTACTTCCAATGTGGTCTATGGCAAGAAAACGGGCAACACTCCCGATGGACGTAGGGCGGGTGAACCCTTTGCCCCCGGTGCTAACCCTATGCATGGACGCGACAGTTGCGGTGCGATCGCCTCGCTCTCATCGGTTGCCAAACTGCCCTATAGCGATTGCCAAGACGGTATCTCGAATACTTTCTCAATTATGCCAAGTGCCTTGGGTAGACAGGAAAGCGATCGTACGAATAACCTCGTGAGTTTGCTAGATGGCTATTTCCACGATGGCGGTCATCACATTAACGTCAATGCCCTTGACCGCAGCACCTTACTCGATGCGATGGAACATCCTGAAAAGTATCCACAGCTTACAATTCGGGTTTCGGGCTATGCTGTCAACTTCATCAAGCTCACCCGTGAGCAGCAAATGGATGTGATTAAACGCACGTTCCATGAACGAGTATAGGTTTTCTGGTTATCAAACCCTTATCCAAATTGAACCTCGTAAAGTGACACTTTACGAGGTTCAATTTGTAATCGCCTCAAACATTTATACTTCCATCAAAAAGCAATCTTCTCAAAGTTCCAACTATTTTGAGAAATATTCAAATCAATCATCAAATTGCGTACAATATGATTAATTTTTAAATCATGCAAGATACTGTCGAATATAACTGTGCTTTTTGCGGAGAGCCCAATATGACATTCGTTGACTTCAGTGCTGGAATGCACCAGTCCTATGTGGAAGATTGTGAGGTATGTTGCCAACCAAATGTGTTATATATCCAAATTGATGAAGAGACTCTAGATGTTGAAATTAGCAGTGAACCAGAAAGTTAGTTTCTGACATTCATAGCCTCATTGATGTGCGCGTTATCAAAGAAGTTTGCTTTAAATAAAGTCATTCCCCCTAATCTCAATCATAAAGCGATCGCCCCCAGCATAACCAACAACACAAAACAGCGATCGCCCCTATCTCTGGCTATTCATAATGTGACCATACAGAGACAACTCTGATGGTTTTAGTTTCATCATTGACTGAATAAACTAAACGATGCTTGATATTGATTCGCCTTGAGCAATATCCTTTCAAGTTACCTGAAAGTTTTTCATAGGGAGGTTCATAGGGATTCTGTTTGAGAATTTCTAGCAAAGATGCGAGGTTTGAGTCTAAATTAGCAGACTTCAACTTTTTGGCATCCTTAATCACATTTCGACTAAATTCAATCTTCCAGTCCATTCAAGGCTCCTAGAAACTCATCCTCAGAAACCCAATCATTTGTTTCTTCGGCGGCTCTAATTGATTCAACCAAGTTAGGTATAGACTGTAGATATAGAGTTTCCTGTATGCTTTCCCAATCAGATTTAGAGAGCAGTACTGCGTCACCTTGCCGACTCGTAATAAATCTTGGTAAATGATCCTTGTTAACTTGCTCGACTAAGCTGAACAAGTTGGCTCTCGCTTCACTCGCGTTAAGAATTTTCATTCGGAAACCCAAACTCGTACAATTAATTGTACCACTTTTTTGTTGAGGCGATCGCTCCCAACCCCAACACAACCAACAACATCAAACAGCGATTTTATCAATTCCCAGTGGCTAACTGATCAAATAAGCTCCAAATCGTTATAAACACTCGGATCGTACAGAACTACATTTTCCTGCTCATTGGGATCATTACGAGAAACGATCGCATGGGCGGCTTCTGTATCACTGAGATTATGGGGTTGATGTGGGACACCTGCGGGAATGAAGATAAAATCACCAGCTTCATTAATTACTGATTGGCTCAGCCCTTGACCATAGCGAGTTTCTACTCTTCCCTTAACTAAATAAATAGCAGTTTCATAGTCACGATGAAAATGTGGCTCGGCTGCACCACCTGCGGGAATGATCACCAAATTCATCGAGATTCCCTTTGCTCCTGCCGTAGCCCCAGAGATTCCTACAAAATAGGGCAGCTTTTGCAATGTGGCGGTTTCGCGATCGGGACGAACTGTGATGATTTGACTAGAATGGTCAGGTAATTGCTCAGAATCAGAATTAACCATAGCAATTAGAGATAGTTTTTGTGTTTAGCAGTACTTGCTACAAGTACTAATTACATCATTAATCATATACTCATCAAAAAAGTTAGGATAGTAAGCCCTAAGTAAGTTTTTGGTAACTCTTGCAAATCAGTATGCGATCGCAAAGAGCATTTTACGCTCGATGATTTAAAGGTTTGCAAAATCATTCTTTTCAGCGATCAATTTTCTGCTAGATCTGTGCTTCTCAAAAATTGTCGCTTTCACTGCCAGCTAGAGGTAAGTTTTATTTTCTCTTGTAAATATCTCCTCTAAAGTCGATCTCATAAATTAATAACTCTTCAACGCTTGTACAAAAAATAACTCGCATTTTACCTACGCGCATTCTTTGATAGCCTTTCCATTCACCCTTGAGATTTTTAATGTCTAGTTCTTGAAACGGGATTGAACCACTTTCTTCAATGGAGAGTACAAGCGTTTTCAGCTTTTCCCGTATTCGCTCTTGGTCTGTTGAGGACAGGGCATTTAAGAATTTGATTGCATTTTTGCTGAATTTAACTTTCATGATTTGATCCAATCGGTCATGTCAATAAATTCTTCGGGAGCATATTGTGATGGGGTGGCAAATTTTGCTCCGATTTCGTGGATCTCTTTATCACTGACAAGTGGGATTAGGGCAAGAAAAAGAGATAAGCGTTCTTCTCTCAAGACTTCGCGAACACTTTGCTTGATAATGTCTCTAAGCATTTGGGCTTCCATAGTTGTATCTCCGATCATAAGTTTATGCCTAAAATTTGCAATTGTTGATTGATCCAATTAATCGCCACTTTTTCATTTTCTTCTATCGCCTTTTCTACTCCAGTCTTAGCAATTTCTAACAGTTGCTTGGATTGTTCACGTTTTTGATGTGCTTCTTCAACCCTATTTTTAATCCTTTGTTGGATTTCATCTGGAGCTTCCCATACCCAAAAATTATCTATATCTTTAGGGTATAGCTCAGTTTGTCCAGATGAACCTTTTAAATATTTTTCAACTTGATATTGACCAGCAATACTATTGATATAAATTGATAAATAAACTGGATCAAGTACCTTGGTTCTTAAAATAGTAACGTGATTATCTGGCAAAGCATTTTGCTTATGTAGATATGGAGCGCATCGCCCAATAGTTCCTACACCAGTACCATTAATCAGGGCATCATTAGTTTGAATAATTAGAGGTTTATCTTCAGGTTGATATTTTGCATAACGGTTATCAACTAAGATAACTTCACCTTCTCTAACGTGCTTTGAGTTAACAACTGGTAAACCATCTAATATATTTTGATCTTCTTCAAAGTAGCTTGGCTGTTTACCTCGTTGATTCCAAGTTAATAATTCTCCGAGTTTTGATAAGTTTACTTTTTGTTCAATTTTTTCGGTAAGTTGATCAAATTTAGGTTGATAGTGTTCAGCATCAAGCCGATCACTTGTCCCAAATGAAGCCGAAAAACTCTTAACCGCAATATTTTCATCTGTCGGTTGCCAGTCCTTCAACCCAAGCTCTGACAACAATAAATCTTCAGCTTGTTGATAAAATAATTTCGATTGATCTAAACAATATTTAGCTGTATCGACAAGATAAGCAATAAATTTCTGAAAATCAATACTTGGAATATAAACTAGCAATGTTTTTAAGTCATCTAGGTTTAATCCTGCTTGAATAGCACCCCTAGTTTTTCTAAGCAAAAAACCTTTTCCTGTCTCGGTGTTTAAATAAGTAAGTAAATATTTAGAAAAATACTCATCCTTTATTCTGAGGACAGTACTTTTACAGCTAAACATTGCAGGTAAAACTTCATCGGTAACAATGGATGAATTACCTATAGTTCCAACAACTGAAACTAAAACATCATTCTTGAGAAGTTTGTACTTCGATAGTCTTATGTAGTCTTTTTCTGGAATATAGTTATTGTCATCATCCATAACAAAAAAAGGTTTTACATCTTTCCCTCGAACATATCTATACTGTGAACCTTCTTCATAGTTTTCCACAAGAAACTGAGAGCCAAATGGTCCAATTAGGAAACTCGATTTCTCCTCTAAATAGCAGTGATTTTTACTAGAGATTTTTGTTTCTAGCTCTAGGAATCTTGGACGGTAATATTCAGAATCAATTCTTCCAGAAAATTCAAGACTACTTAATTTAACTTCTGCTGCTTCTAGCCCATCCATTAACCGATCATACTTCTCAGCATCAAACGGCGTAACAGATGAGCTTAAATCAAAAAAACTTAAATTCTCCTTCTTCGCAAACTCAATAAATGTCTCAGCAATCCCATCCTCAGTCAAACTATCATGATTGAACAAATCATGCTCCACAATCAAATGACCGTGATCATCTAACAAAAACTCGCCCGAACCATCGGATTTTTTAACATAAACCTTATCCCCCGAATTATCCTTTCCACTCTTCCGCATCGTCGCAAAAAAGATATTGTAATCATTCTGACGCGGACACAAAGCCCCAGCCCTCGGATCATCATTCCACTTCTGCACAAACAATACCGAAGTCTTCGTCCCCGTATGCGGTTTAAACGTATTCCCATGCAACCCCACCACCGCCAAAATCCGACAGCGTTCCGCAATAAAATCCCGAATATACTTATCCGAAGAATTATTAAACCTTCCCTGCGGCAACACCACCGCCATTCGACCACCCGCCTTCAAAAAGTCCAGATTGCGCTCAATAAACAAAATATCGCGACCCATCTTTTCCTGACGTTTACCATTAGGCTTCTTAACCGCCAGATCGTACTTAGACGTAATCCGTGACTCCTTAATTTCCCCTGCAAACGGCGGATTTGCCATTACAATATCAAACTGAAAAGACTTGTAATCATTCTTCTTTTCCGTAAAGCCCCGCAACCGTTTAAAGCCATCGCCATAAACATCGCGCCAATCCTCCTCTTCTGACCTCTCCTTCCAAGATTCATAGTCCAGCGTATTCAAATGCAAAACATTAGTCTCACCATCCCCCGCAATCAAATTTAAAGTCCGCGATACCCGCACCGCCTTCTCATCAAAATCAATCGCAAACACCTTACCCTTAACATAATCCTCACAACGCGCAGGTTTCTTTTCCAACGAGAATAAATTACTAACCTGCAAACCCTCATCAGCAATAATTTGCTGCCACACATGAAAAATCGTATGCACAGGAAAACCAGAAGAACCTGCCGCCGTATCAATAATCGCCTCATCCTCTTGCGGATTTAGCATCTTCACACACATATCAATCACATAGCGCGGCGTGAAATACTGCCCCTTTTCACCCTTACTACTTTGATTAATCAAATACTCGAACGCCTCATCAACCACATCCAGATTGGAATTAAACAACTTCACATTTTCCAAAGATGATACGCACACCGACAAATGAGCAAGACTGAGCGTAATCTTGTCACTATCTTTAAACACGCCTTCCCATTTCTTTTTGGCGCGATCAAATAAACCTTGAATCTTAATTTTTAGCTCAGTATCAGTTTGTCCCGTATTCCGAAACTCTAACAACCTTGTTTTTTTACGCTTCTCATCCCGTCCCGATTCCCACTCATCATAGAGCTTAGTGAAAATCAACATAAACAACTCTTCAAAAACATCAACTCCAGCATTTGCAAGGACTTCATCCTCCATTTCTAGAATTAGCGCCTTTAAAGACTTTTTCTCAGTGACCAGCTTATCTTTTTTAATCAGGTCAACCAGTGTAAACCGTTCATTGAGAATATCCGCCAATGTCTGATTAACATTAGGAATATCCGTAATATCTTCAAAATAGTTAGGATCTTTGCGCTGATAAAAGGAAATCTGATCGCCATTAGTCCAAACCCCAATCGGTGAACCCGTTGCATTGCAATAAGACCGTAACTGATCCTTGCCATCCTTCAGTTTTGGCTTCTTCAATTCCACAATGATATAAGGCACATTCGGGCGATCCTTATCCATAATCGCTACATCAGCCCGTTTCTTTTCCCGCCCAAAAGAAACCTCATACTCTACCAAAATTCGATTAGCTGGATATTGATAGCGCCCTGTCAAAACCTTTAAATAAATCTGCCTAACTGCCTCTTCAGGGGTTAGCCTAATATCCTTACCCCGCACCAAACACTTAATATAAGGCACATCCCCCTTAGTACTTGATTTCAAAAAAACCGACTGCTCAAGCCAATCAATCTCTTCAGGCTTAAACTGCAAAAGCTTATACTCAGAGTCTTTCAGGATATCGGATAGGTTCATCAGGGGCAAAAGGTGTCATCTATA
Source organism: uncultured cyanobacterium (assembly GCA_963703315.1). Lineage (GTDB taxonomy): Bacteria > Cyanobacteriota > Cyanobacteriia > Pseudanabaenales > Pseudanabaenaceae > Pseudanabaena. The sequence continues at coordinate 3,026,207 of OY969811.1, forward strand.
AAAGCGTTGTCTGTCATAGAGTGTAGCCTAATTGCGAGAAATAAATAAGTATTAGGTTGGGGTGCGATCGCTAATTTCTAAACTGGTATATAGGGCGATCGCAATACTCAGCAAAAAAAGTTAAGATGGTAGACTCTAAGTAAAATTTTTGTAACTCTTGTAAATCAATAAAGGTCACGACATCAAGTTATGGATGCAGTTGCAGTAAAGCCCAGCGAAAGCAAACCTAGTGATATTAAACCTAGTGATATCCTGCGGCAAGCCGATACCGAAAAATTAGCGCGGATTCGCCATACTTGCTCTCACGTGATGGCAATGGCAGTCCAAAAGTTATATCCCGATGCGAAGGTGACGATCGGCCCTGCAACTGAGAATGGCTTTTATTACGATTTTGATCGCGCTGAGCATTTTACCCCCAGTGACTTAAAGGCGATCGCAAAGGAAATGAAGCGGATTATCAAGTGGAATCAGCCTCTTGTACGACAAGAGTTGCCACGTCCTGAGATGCTTGGCGAAATCGAAAAACTGAATGAGCCTTACAAAATCGAATTACTAGCCGCCATTCCTGAAGGGCAGAATATAAGTCGTTATTTTATCGGCGATCCCGAAAAATTTGAAAAACAACCTTGGTGGGACTTGTGCGCGGGACCTCACCTCGATAGTACTGGCGATATTCACCCTGATGCCTTTGCCCTTGAGAGTATTGCAGGAGCCTACTGGCGCGGTGATGAAAAGAATCCGATGCTTCAGCGTATTTACGGCACGGCTTGGGAAAATCCTGAGCAGTTACAGGCGTATCACGCGATGCTCGAAGAAGCAAAACGCCGCGATCACCGTACCATTGGCAAAGATTTACAACTGTTCAGCATTCAGGAAGATGCTGGCGGCGGCTTGGTGTTCTGGCATCCTAAGGGCGCGATCATTCGTAATACCATTGAAACTTTCTGGAAAGATACCCATGTTCAGAATGGTTATGAGTCGGTAACTACGCCACACATGGCGAATTTGGATCTGTGGAAGATTTCGGGACATAACGACTTCTATCGCGAAAGTATGTTTCAGCCGATGGAAGTAGAACATCAAGTTTATCAGCTTAAGCCGATGAACTGTCCCTTCCATGTGCTGATCTACAAAGACACGCTCCATTCTTACAAAGAGTTCCCCATTCGTTATGCTGAGCTTGGTACGGTGTACCGCTACGAGCGCTCTGGCACAATGCATGGCTTGATGCGGGTGCGCGGCTTTACCCAAGACGATGCTCACATTTTCTGTACAGAAGAACAAATTGAGCAGGAAATCATTGGTGTTCTCAATCTCGCGGAATTGATTCTCTCTACCTTTGGTTTTGAGAACTACGAAATCAATCTTTCCACTCGTCCTGACAAATACGTTGGCTCCGATGCGATTTGGGAAAAATCTACGGAAGCACTCAAACAGGCTCTTAATCATAAAGGTTGGAACTATGTGATTGATGAAGGGGGCGGCGCTTTCTATGGACCAAAAATCGATATCAAAATTGAAGATGCGATCGGTCGGCGTTGGCAATGTTCCACGATTCAGCTAGATTTCAATCTTCCCGATCGCTTCAAGATGGAGTATGTCGGCGAAGATGGTGTCCGTCATCAACCAATCATGATTCACCGCGCCTTGTTTGGCTCAGTCGAGCGTTTCATCGGCGTATTGATTGAAAACTATGCAGGGGATTTTCCTCTGTGGTTAGCACCTGTCCAAGCTAAGTTGATTGCCGTCTCTGATGGTCAAATGGCATACGCAGAAGAAGTTGCCGCCAAGATGAAAGCAGCAGGTTTGCGCGTCCAGCTAGACCATAGCGGCGATCGCATGGCGAAGCAAATCCGCAAAGCTGAGCTTGAAAAAGTGCCTGTGATGGCGGTAATTGGGGCTAAAGAGGTCGAAGCTGGTACTCTGAGTATTCGTAGCCGTAAGCATGGCGAACTCGGCGCAATCTCTGTCGATGAGGTGATTAGCAAGATGCAACAAGCAATTAGCGATCGCACTTGGTTCTAGCCATAAATAATTAGTGGTGCGCGGCAAAGTCACACACCACTAATTATTCACTTTACATAAAACCCTAGAATTTGTAGCGCACGCACAGCGTGCGCTACAAATTCTAGGGTTTTATATTGTGCCGAAGTAATTATCCAGATTGGCTTTGAGGCATTTGTTAATAGCTTACAAGATCATGAAATTTATTAAATTTAATAATTAGGTTGCATTATGCACAGTATCTGATAAGATATAATTCCTAATAAATTTGGAGAGATGGCTGAGTGGACGAAAGCGGCAGATTGCTAATCTGTTGTACGGCAGGTAACTCCGTACCGAGGGTTCGAATCCCTCTCTCTCCGTTCACAAGCCTGTTATAGAGCGACATGGGTACTAAAGTATCAGAAAATCCAACAGGCGAAGCACCCGAAGTCGATCCTAGTAAATTTACTGCTTCAGATGTTGCAGCGATCGCTGATCGACTTGAGCGTGATGACTACGCTAATGCTTTTGAGAGCTTGAATGATTGGCATATTTTGCGATCGCTAGCTTTCAAAGGTTCTGAGTTAGCTGAACCGTACCGCCATTTACTAGATCTTGAAGCATTTGATGAATGCTAATAAATAAAAAAAGCGACGCTAAGCGTCGCTTTTTTCTTATTCCCCTCTCCTACGGGAGAGGGGCTAGGGGTGAGGGCGCACTTTTTTAGGGATTAGGACTAGGGCTAGGTGCTGCGGGTAAACCGTTAGTAAACTTTTCTGTAGCATTTTTGCTTTCATAAATGCAATCCACAGCAGGAGCCTTGTCTAGATCACCTGTAAAGCCAAAGGTATTCATTCTGTCTTTACATTGACGAATATCGGCTTCCTTAATCACATTTTTTTGTAACAGTAAATTCCAGTTGTTTGGCAAAACGACACACCCTGGAACGGGTTCAGCTTGGCTAATAAACACATTAAATGGGTTGAGAGTCACATAGACACGGCTACTCATCACCATTGCCGATGCGCCATAGTTGTTACAAAAATCGCGGCTAGGGGCGAGATTATCTAAACGAATCGCATCAACGGTACGCGGCGTAGGGTTGAGGGTCGATAGGGCAATACCAACACCAATACCGACCGCAAAAATTGCCCCTGCGATCGCCAGTTTAGTAGTTGTCCCATTAGATCTTGGTTCAGTGGGAGGTGTATTCAGAGTTGAAGAATATCTACGTCTTGCCATAGATGTCAGTTAGGGGTCTTCCCTAGATTAACCGAAAGTGCTGAGATTTTGGAAAATATACTTAGTAAACCTCTCAAAAGTTAGAGAATATCTACTCCTGCGCGATCGAGAATTTCGGGAATCAAATGTTCAGCTTTGATCGCCATGATATGCACGCCTTGACAAATTTGCCGCGCCGTTTGGATTTGTTCAGCAGCGATCGCTAGTCCTTCCTGTAAGGGTGATTTAGCCTGAGCGAGGCGATCGATAATATGCTCTGGAATCTGTACCCCCGGCACATATTTATTCAGAAACAGCGCATTTTTAGCAGATTTAATTAGAAATATGCCCGCCAGAATTGGCTTGTCCGATTGATTTGCAATTTGATTCACAAATTTATCGAGGCGATCGAAATCGGTAATTAATTGGCTTTGAAAAAATTGCGCCCCTGCATTAATCTTGCGCTCAAACCGTTTTTGTAAACCCGACCAACTGGGCGACTGTGGATCAACGGCGGCTCCTGCTAAGAAATCTGTACCTTGATGGGGCAGAGCTTTGCCATTAGCGTCCAGACCTTGATTTAGTTTTTGAATTAATTGCAATAACCGCACTGATTCATAATCAAACACCGATCGCGCATCGGGAGAGTCCCCTGCTTTGACGGGATCACCTGTGAGCGCCAAAATATTTGTAATTCCCAAGGCTGCCGCACCAAATAGATCTCCTTGCAATGCAATCCGATTGCGATCGCGACAGGCAAGCTGACACACTGTTTCGATCCCAAGTTGCTGCTGGATCAACACTGATGCAGCCACAGGACTCATGCTCATCACCGCCCGACTAGAATCAGTGATATTCACCGCATGGACACGACCTTTTAGCGATCGCGTTTGGGCAAGCATCTGCGTGGGGTCGCTGCCCTTAGGTGGCGATACCTCAGCCGTAATTAAAAATTCTTTATCGGCGATCGCCTTACGGAATTTGGTAAAAGGTGGCTCTGGTTGCTCAAATACTGACTGGGGCGACTCGATCATGCGAAATAAAACTCAGGAGTCTCTGCATTTTAAACTATAGCGATCGCCAGTTTTGTTAGGACACCAAACCAAAAGATGAGTTACGGCGCGAAGCGCCGTAACTCATCTTTTGGTTTTGATTAATCAAAGCTCGTATTGTTCTTCAAAAACTTCTTGCCAAGATAATATTTGTAAATTAGATTTTTGGTTCATCTCGCCTTCAGCTTCACGTTTGGCGACCTTAGTACAGTTTGCCCACATTGCTTGAATTACAGCATTATTGAGACTGGGAGTCTCTTGCTGGATTTCAAGGATTTCTTCACGAGCATTATTAATGCTGGCAACCCAACTAAGCGATCGCTTGTCGGGTTGGCTATTCCACTTGATAATATGTTTAATAAGTCGCACTAGTTGACTTTTAAGAGCGCGTTTATCCGATCTAGACAAGGCTTCGATTAACTCCTCAACTCCTGCGATCGCCGACTCAATTTTCCCAGAGTTAAGTTCTTGCCGAATTGCTTCAGCCGTTTGATAAGGCGAATTAGTTGCTAGTTGTTGCCAATTCATTTGTCGTTGAGTCACATTCACAGGCTTCAATAGAGTTATTATAATTCTTTGAGCAGAAAGATTAGGACTTCTGCACCAATAAAGTGAAAGTCCCTTCACAGAGAATTGTTTCCCCCGCCGAATGCGGGAAAACAATCCCGTACTTCACTAGACTGTGAAACGCTATATCAACAAGTATCTATCAGCAATTATATTTTTGATCTCTCATGGAAGATATTCTTAATCTACAACTAGCCAAATGTCCAACGGGTATCCAAGGACTCGATGAAATCACTGATGGCGGGTTACCCCAAGGCAGACCAACCTTAATCTGTGGCTCGGCGGGCTGTGGTAAAACTCTATTTGGTGTGGAGTTCCTCGTGCGTGGCGCAACGCAGTACGGAGAAAATGGGGTTTTAATTACCTTTGAAGAAACTGCGGCAGAAATCACCAAGAATGTGGCTTCTTTAGGATGGAATTTAAATCAGTTGATTGCTGAAGGCAAAATATTAATTGATCATATTTATCTTGAAGCCAGCGAAATTGAAGAGACAGGAGAATATGACCTCGAAGCTTTATTTATTCGTCTGGGCTATGCAATTAAAAAAATTGGCGCAAAACGGGTACTTTTAGACACGATTGAAGTCCTGTTTTCTGGTTTAGGCAATGCCAATATTGTCCGATCTGAGTTGCGGCGTTTGTTTCATTGGTTAAAAGATCAAGGTGTCACGGCTATAATCACAGGAGAGCGCGGAGAGCAAACTTTAACTCGTCAAGGTTTAGAAGAATATGTTTCTGACTGTGTGATCAAATTAGATCAGAAAACTGTTGAAGAAATCGCTACTAGAACCATTCAAATTGTCAAATATCGCGGTTCGCGCCACAGCAATAATGAATATCCTTTTTTAATTGAAGACAATGGCATTTCTGTTTTACCAATTACTTCCCTCAACTTAAATCATGAAGTCTCAGCCGAGCGCATTTCCACGGGCATACCCAAGCTTGATGAAATGTTTGGTGGACAAGGCTACTATCGCGGGAGTAGTGTGTTGGTTACAGGTCGCGCAGGAACAGGGAAAACTACGCTTGCTGGTTATTTTGCTCGGGCAACTTGCCTCAAAGGTGAACGATGTCTATATCTCGCTACCGAAGAATCGCCTCAGCAAATTCTTCGTAATTTAAACTCGATTGGGCTGGACTTAACGCCCTATGTGAAGCAGGGACTATTGCAATTTGATGCGGTGCGACCTACTAATTACAACCTAGAAATGCGTTTGTTTAAAATTCATCGTTGGGTCAAAGAATTTCAGCCCAGTGCGATCATTGTCGATCCGATGAGCAACCTCATTCTCAGTGGGAGTGTGATGCAAACCAAAAGCTTTTTCATGCGGTTGATTGACTATCTCAAGAGTAAGCAAATCACGGTTTTCATGGCTAATTTAACCGCAGGGGAGACGAATCTGGATCAAGAAAATACCGAAATCGGGGTTTCTTCGCTGATGGATACTTGGTTAGAACTGCAAACCCTCAAGGTCAATGGGGAACGTAATCGGATTCTCTACACTCTCAAATCTCGTGGGATGATGCACTCCAATCAAGTCCGCGAATTTATCGTCACCAGTCAAGGGGTCGATTTGGTGGAGGTTTACTTGGGAGAGGGCAAGTTTTTAACAGGTACAGAGAGAATCAATCAAGCGATCGCCGAACAGACTGCCTCTAGAAAACGCAAACAGAGTTTTGAAATTAAAAAGCGAGAATGCGATCGCGAAAAACGTCTCATCCAAGCACAGATCGATGCGCTACAAATGCAGTTAGCCAATCGTGATGAGGAGTTTACACTATTAGTTGAGGAGGAAGAAGAGATTCAAAAAGCAGTACTAAAAAATCAAGATTTCATGAGAAAATTACGACATCTCGAATCCTAATATTGATGACCTCAGAATAAAACTATGCCAGATAATTTAACAAGTCATTTCTCAGACAATGTTGATGCTCAAGAGAAAGAGTTTTGGAGATTAAGATTATATGTAGCAGGGCAAACACCGAAATCTCTGGTTGCTTTTGTGAATCTAAAGGAGATCTGTGAGGAACATCTTCAGGGGCAATATACTATTGAAATTATTGACTTAACGCAACAACCCCATCTCGCCTCAGAGGATAGTATCGTGGCTCTACCGACCCTCGTAAGGAAATTGCCAGAACCGATTAAAAAAATTATTGGTGATTTATCAAATACAGAAAAGGTCTTAGTTGGATTACAAATTATTCCTCCAAATGGCAATTAACTCAATATTTATGCGATTTAGGATCTAACAATGACTGACCCAGATGATTTACAACTAACAACCACAGAACTTTTTGAACAGTCTATATCTCGGTCTAATCAGCAGTATTATATCCTCCGTCTCTATATAGCTGGTGCAACAATTCAATCGGGAATAGCCTTAAAAAACATCAAAAAGATTTGCGAAGAATATCTTCAAGGACGTTATGAATTGGAGGTAATTGATATTTATCAACAGACCGAAAATATGATTGAGGAGAATATTGTCGCTGTTCCTACTTTGATTAAAGAGTTACCGCTTCCTTTACAAAAGATGATTGGCAATTTATCTAATACAGAAAAAGTCTTAATTGGGCTTGATCTTTTACCCAAAAAAATAAGCGGAGGGGAAGGCAATGCAGGATTCTCAGAACTCTCTTGAAAAATTGCAGAAAGAAGTCACAACTTTACATCAGCAATTAGCAGATTTACAGGAACGTCTCGATGTAGCGGAAGCAACGTTACAAGCTATTGGTGCTGGAGAAGTTGATGCGTTTGTAGTTTCGACAGAACAAGGAATGCGCGTGTTTACACTGCATGGTGCAGATTATGTTTATCAGTGTTTAGTGGAACAGATGGGGGAAGGGGCGGCAACGGTATCTGCTGATGGTGTGATTTTATACTGTAATCAGAGACTTGCCGAACTATTAGATTATTCTTTAAAGAATCTAATCGGTTCTAAGTTAGAAACCTTTATTGCACCTAAAGATCATCAAGCTTTTCTACTGCTTTTACAGGAGATTCCCGAAAAGGAAACCTTGACTAGAGAGTTGTCTTTAAGTACGGCAACGGAACATAAGGAAGTACCTGTAAAGCTATCGCTGAAACAACTGAAGATTGATAATCTTTTAGTGAATAGCATTATTATTACGGATATTACAGAATCTAAAATTAAGGAGGCGGCGAAACTTAGTCAGATTCTCAATAGCGCGATCGCGGTGATTAATTATTTCCGTGTTTTTCGTGATAGTAAGCTAATTATTGATACTTGGGTGGGCGGAACTGAACAGATTTTTGGCTATAGCTTAGAAACCGTAAATGGGGACTCGGATCTGGTGATGGGAAATATATTTCCTGAAGATCGGGCGAGGTTTCTCCAATCGTTTTTAGCAGATATTCACGCGGGAAATGCGGGGGTATTTGAATATCGTTTTTTGCATGGCGATCGCACGATTCATTGGCTTAACTCTAACTATGTGGCGGAATGGGATCAAGTACAAAATTGTTGGATGGGTATTAATATCATTACGGATATTACCCAGCGCAAACAAACCGAGCAGAAAATTGCCGAACAAGCAGCTTTAATTGATATTGCTAAAGATGCTATTTATGTCCATGATTTAGACAATAAGATTTTAATCTGGAGTAAAGGGGCTGAGCATTTATATGGTTGGAATTCGGAAGAGGTTATTGGACAGAAGGCTGAACATCTCTTTAGCCAAGAGCATAAACTAGATGAAGCAATCCAAATTACGATTGAACAAGGTAGTTGGCAGGGGGAAATAGAACAAATTACCAAAGCTGGTAAGAAAGTGATTGTAGAATGTCATAAAACTCTAGTAAAAAATCAATTTTCACGATTAACATCGATCCTTGTGGTTAGTAGTGATATTACCGAAAGGAAACAACTGGAAAAACAGTTTTACCATGCTCAACGCTTGGAGAGTTTAGGAACCTTAGCTAGTGGTATTGCCCATGATTTTAATAACATTCTTACGCCGATCTTGGGTGTAACGCAACTGCTACCTCTCCAATTTCCCAACCTTGACGAAAAGACAGAAAGGCTGTTGTCGCTGCTGTCAAATAGTGCCAGACATGGAGCTGATTTAGTCAAGCAAATTCTTCTTTTTAGTAGAGGAACTGAAGGTGAATTAGTAGTATTACAACTAGGTTACCTACTTCTAGAATTGATTGGTATTACTAAACAAACATTTTCTAAATCAATCACAATTTCGACTGATATCCCAACTAGGGAACTATGGACAATCTCTGCTGATACAACCCAAATGCACCAAGTGTTTATGAATTTGATGATTAATGCCAAAGATGCAATGCCAGACGGAGGGGTTTTGACGATTTGTGCTGAAAATTGTCAATTAGATGAGCATGATCCTTTAGTGAATATGGAAATAAAAGCAGGTTCTTATGTAATAGTGACGGTTGCTGATACAGGAATAGGCATAAAACCAGAATTGCTAAACCGAATTTTCGAGCCGTTTTTTACAACCAAGGAAGTCGGTAAAGGAACAGGGCTGGGATTGTCAACTGTGATGGGGATTGTCAAAAATCATAATGGTTTTATCAAGGTTTATAGTGAGTTAGGAAAAGGTACAGAATTTCAGGTTTTTTTACCCGCTACGGAGGGAGAGATGCAAGTCATTCCTGTAGAAAAATCAATGCCTATAGGTAAAGGCGAATTAATTTTAATTGTTGATGATGAGTCTTCTGTTCGAGAGGTAACCACAATTTCTCTAGAAAACTATAACTACAGGACAATGATCGCTAGTGATGGCATTGGCGCGATCGCGCTCTATGGCAAACATCAACAGGAAGTCAGCCTTGTGTTAATGGATATGATGATGCCGAATCTAGATGGAGCCACCGCAATTCATGCATTGCAGCAAATTAATCCTTTAGTGAAGATCGTTGCGACTAGTGGACTGATGAGCAACCAAAAACTAGCATTAGATGCTGGGGCGACAGCATTTTTGCCGAAGCCTTACCCAATCATGAAACTATTACAAATTTTAGTGGAGATAATATCGCCAAATGAAAATAAACCCGATCTCATCGCGCCTATGGAATCTAACGATCCTTCTGCATCAACGAGGGTAGAATTGTCTAGGGAAGATTTAGCAATAATGCCACCCGAATGGCTCAAGCAAATGTATGATGCGGCTTACTACTGTGATGATGATTTGATGTTGGATTTAGTTGCCCAAATACCATCTTCTCAAGAGGCGATCGCCAAGGCTTTCAAGGATTTAATCATGAATTTCAAAACAGATATGATTATGAACTTAACAAAATTATAAGTTCTATATATTGGAGATCAACGGGCGAATTAATTCCATAACTTTGTCAGAATTAAAGTTATGAATAGCAGTGGTTAGTGATTTGGACAGACTTACTCTAGATGCAGGAATTTGAGCGATTAGTTCTTTCATGACTTCGGTATCAAGATAGTAAGCGGCTTGATACATTTGCTGTAACCATTCAGGAGACATCGTTTCTAGATCTTCTAAAGATAAATCATCCACAAATAGTTTTTGAGATTCTTGACTGACAGATGCATATTTATACTTTACTCCCAAGTGCTTAGCCAGCTTCTCAAAGATAACTTTTTCTTGAAATGGCTTGCCGATGAAATCGTTACAACCTGCCATTAGCACTTTTTCTCGCTCTTCTTCAAAAACGCTAGCAGTTAAGGCGACAATAATCGTTTCTTGTCCTTGAGGATTTTCTCTAATCTGTTTGATCGCAGTGTAGCCATCCATGATTGGCATTCGCAGATCCATCCAAATTAGATGTGGTGACCAACTTTCCCAGATGGCGATCGCTTCCAGTCCCTGTGTTGCTTCACGCACCTCAAAACCTACTGATAGCAATAGCTTCACCAACAAGCGGCGATTTTCTTCTAAATCTTCCACCACAAGGATGCGGTAAGTTGGTTGATTGGGAGCTAAACCAATTACCCTTTGTTTAATAGATGCTGAAGAATCAGGGACGATTTGCGGTGTTTTGACTGTCAGTTCAAAGTAAAAAAGACTACCCTGATGTAAGGTGCTTTGAACATAAATCTGACTACCCATAAGCTGCATAAATCTTTGACTGATGGCTAAACCCAATCCAGTACCTTGATTTAACTTACTTCCCGCTTGAGCCTGTACAAATACTTGAAATAAACTATCAATTTCATCTGGTGCAATGCCCACGCCTGTATCTTCAACCTCAAATAGAAGTTGAGATTGATTCATCCCAGTTCTTCCTGTTTGCTTAACTCTTAAAGTGACAGTTCCTTGCTTGGTAAATTTAATAGCGTTACCGATTAGATTGATCGTTACTTGACGTAGTTTTTTCTCGTCGGTCTGCACATATATAGGTAGGTTAGGATCGCGATCGACAATTAATTGTAGTCCTTTCTCTTTGGCTTGAGCTTGCAACAGCTCTTCGATAGAAGTCAGCAACTTATCTAGCTCAAAGTCAGAAGGATGGAGTTTCATCTGACCACTCTCGATTTTAGAAAGGTCTAAAATATCGTTAATTAAGTCTAATAAATGTACGCCACTACGATTAACGATCGCTAGATCTTCTTGATTTTCAGGACTTAGCGATAGGTCGTAACTCATTAATTCCGTAAATCCTAAAATCGCATTGAGAGGTGTACGCAGTTCATGGCTCATATTAGACAGGAACATACTCTTGGCTTGATTGGCAGCTTCTGCGATTTTTTTGGATTCTTTAAGCTCTAACTCAGTCTGTTTGCGATCGCTAATATCAATCAAATATCCTAAAATTTCGACTGGGTTACCTTCGCGATCGCGAATGAGCCTGATTTGTTCAAGTATCCAACGATAACTACCATCTGCGTGCAGAAGACGGAACTCCTGAAAATGGAAATTATTAGTGAATAAATTGGTTAACCCGCTCATTAATTGGTCTACATCATCTGGATGGAGATGATCTATCCAAAAGCTCGAATCTTCTAAAAATGCTTTAGATTCATAGCCCATGATATCTTTAACATTTTCGCTAATAAAAGTTGCACCATAGTCACCATCAGGCTTACTACTAAAAATAACGGCAGGACTATAGTTGAGCAGGAAGTTAAGCCGATTTGTGGTAGCTTGCAAAGCCTTTGTAGATTGTTTTAGCTCTGTCACATCTTCCTGAACCGCAACAAATACAGTTCCATATTCAGGATGCTCAAACTTAGAAGTATGGACTCGACACCAAAATAATGTCCCATCTTTTTTCTTGTTGTAGACTTCATATTGCGCTTCCCCATCTCGATTAAGTTGAGTAACAATATCTTCAACGGTTTCGTCTGGTGTCACCTTCTCATCAACATAATTGATCATCCCCACAGGCTGCCCTGCGAGTTCCCCTTCTTCATAGCCAAACATCGCATCAAACTTAGGATTGGTATAACCAATGGTGAGATCTGCGGCTTTGACTAAACATACACCACCTGCCATATTATTCATGATGACGCTTTGAAGTTCTATCGTCTTTTGAGATTCTTTTCGAGCCGTAATATCTTGGATTTGAGAAATAAAATGTAGCGGATTTCCTTGTTCATCTTTTATTAGGGAGACATTCAGCAAAATCCACACAATGTACCCTTGCTTGTGAAAATAGCGTTTTTCTAGTTGATAAGTTGAAAGCTCCCCTGCTAGTAGCTGGTTGACATAACTGAGATCTAGATATAGATCTTCAGGATGGGTAATATCTTGAAAAGTTAGAGAGAATAGCTCTTCTGGAGAGTAGCCAATAATCTGACATAGTGCAGAATTAACTTTAACCCAATGCCCCTCAAGGGAAATGATCGCCATCCCAATCGAGGCATCTTCAAAGGCATGGCGAAACTTCTCTTCACTGGTTTGTAAAGCTATTTCGATTTGTTGGCGATCGCTAATGTCCCGCAGAATCACGGTAAATATAATTTCATCGCCTATTTCTAGCTTAGAAATGGAAGCTTCCGCAGGAAATTGACGACCATCTCGCCGCAGTCCCACAATCCCCCCCCGTTCACCCATCCCTCGCGCTTTACCTGAGGTATCAGAAGATGCATCAAATTTTGAAATATGCTGTTGATGGGCAATTCTAAACTGCTCTGGCAAAAGTAAATCTAAGGGCTGACCTAAGATCTCCTCAGATTCATAGCCAAAAATCTTTTCCGCCCCTTGGTTAAACAGAGTAATCCGTTGATTGCGATCGACCGAAATAATCGCATCGTTAGCAATTTCGAGAATTCCTGCAAACCGCGCCTGTGATTTTTCTAGCTCCTGTGTTCTTTGGGCTACCCGTAGTTCTAAATTTTCATTGATTTCCGTAAGATCTTTTTGTGCTTGTTGACGATGCAGTTCTAACTGATTGATAAATCGCGCTGTCCCCCAGATCAGCATTGAGAAGGTAATCACGAAGATCAGCGATCGCCACGTATAACCAAATTCAGAGTTAAACCAGCCTAATTTTCGTCCCTGAAAACTAAGCCAATTAGTTACCACTGGAAAGATAATTGCCCAAGGTAGTAACCACCGCGCCATCAGTCCACCGATGAGAGGACTCGTTATTACTTGCATTACCCCACGATCAGGTTGAAGCCATAAAATTCCTATATAGAGGACAAAAAAGGTGATAATCGTGTGAACTGCTTGAGTGGACGTAACGATAATCAGAGAGAAAGAACTGTTGATCTCAAAGATATAACCAAATAGTGCTAGCAGAGAAATTAAGGCAGCAATAGTACTACAAATCTGTGCTAGCCAAATATTTCTATTATTTCTTTGGGAATTTCGCCCGATCACGAACAAAGCTAATCCCATCAACACAAAATTTAAGGCAGTATTCGCTCCCATGCGTCCAGCATAGGGAGTTACTGAAGACACCACATCCTGAAAAAGCAACTGATCAATGTGTAGGTTCCAACCAAAAAGGTACTGACTTAGGGTCAACAACCCAATTCCCATCACCACAACCGCCATTCCCTGTGCAACTCGATGACGCATTCGGGTTAGCCTCTGACATTGCAGTAATCTCAAAGACATTCCCGCCAACAAAAAGCAAAGTGCTGTGTTAGGTTTCATGGTCAATTCCATTCCATAGAAACCACTCTTGAGCAAAGTGATGTCAAATTGCCAACCCAGTATTACAAAACACCCGATAGCAATAACAAATAGACTAGTTATCTGAGAAATGCGGTTGTTCATAAGTCAGTTGATTGGGTTAAGAAAATTCTCCAATTCACAAAGTCTCCATTCAGTTATCAGCTTTTACTAGTATTTATGATTTTAGTAGAGATTGAAAGCGATTATTTAGATTGAAAAAGCTTGTAGCCTAATTATTCAACTATACTATTTGTTTATAGACTGACTAATGATGTCATAGGGAATTAGGTTATTTCAGTATGATTAGCGAGACGGCTAATAACTATAAAGGCAACATTTTAATTGTTGACGATCTACCTGATAACTTGCGCTTACTTCGAGATACATTGAGCGAACATGGTTATAAAGTTCGTAGTGCGACCACAGGAGAAATGGCAATCAGAGCCGCGCAATCCCCAGCAACAGAACTAATTTTACTTGATATTAAATTGCCCGATCTCGATGGTTATGAAGTATGCCAAAGATTAAAATCTGATGATCGCACTACCGATATTCCTGTCATTTTCTTAAGCGCCCTCAATGCCACTTTAAATAAGGTGCAAGGACTAGCTGTGGGAGGAGTCGATTATATAGCCAAGCCCTTTCAAGTCGAAGAAGTATTAGCGCGTGTTGAAACACATCTCACAATCCGACGACTCCAAAAAAGTCTTCAAGAAAAAAATCTACAACTTGAGGAAGAGATTGCGGAACACCAGCGTCTCGAAGATATCATTTTTGCGGAAAAGGAACTGGCGCAGGTAACCTTACAATCAATTGGTGATGCCGTGATTACCACTGATGCTAAGGGGCATATTCGCTATATCAATCCCGTAGCTGAGCATCTCACGGGTTGGAAAGCTCAAGAGGCAGAAGGACTTCCTTTATTGACTGTCTTCCAAATCATTAATGAAGTCACCAGAAAGCCTTGTGAGAATCCCATCAACCAAGCTCTGTTAGAAGAGAGAATAGTAGGCTTAGCAAACCATACGATTTTGATTGCACGGGATGGTACAGAGTATGCCATTGAGGACTCAGCCGCACCAATTCGCGATCGCCTTGGCAATATCATCGGCGCAGTCTTGGTGTTTCATGATGTGACAGAAGCACGTCACCTTAACCGTCAACTCTCTTGGGAAGCTAGTCATGATGCACTGACGGGTTTAATCAATCGTCGCGGATTTGAGGATAAACTAGTATCAGCGATCGCCTCTGTCCAAAAGCATGAACAGCAGCACGCCCTCTGTTATCTAGATTTAGACCAGTTCAAAGTCGTTAACGATACCGCAGGTCATATTGCTGGCGATGAGCTACTGCGCCAAATCACCGCACTGTTACAAAAAGGAATTCGCGCTAGTGACACACTAGCTCGTTTGGGAGGTGATGAATTTGGGCTTTTACTCTCACAATGTCCTCTGTCTCAAGCGGCTCAGATTGCAGAAACCATCAAAGACCTAGTACATCATTTTCGATTTGTTTGGGAGGGCAAAACCTTTATGATCGGTGTCAGCATTGGTGTTGTGGCGATCAATCAACCCAGCCAAAGTTTGATGGAGGTGATGGGGGCAGCCGATGCAGCTTGTTATGCTGCTAAAGCTAAAGGTCGCAACTGTGTCCATGTATATCGTCTAGATGATAGTGAGTTAATTAAGCAACGTGGGGAGAGACAAATAGTTTCTCAAATCAGCAGAGCGTTAGAAACCAATCGTTTTTGTCTCTACCGTCAAAAGATCATCTCTCTTACTGCCAAAGCATTAAGAGAACATTATGAAATTCTGATCAGAATGGTGGATGAAAATGGAGAATTAGTATCTCCTAATGCATTTATTCCTGCTGCCGAAAGCTATGGCTTGATCAACGACATCGATTGCTGGGTAATCGAAACATTTTTTTCCAATTATCATAAATTACCTGAGCCGCAAGCTGGTAAAGGCTTGTATACAATCAATCTATCGGGAGCAAGTGTCGGTAACAATCAATTTTTGAAGTTTTTAATCGAACAGTTTCCTCGCTACCAAGTCCCCCCACAGAGTATTTGTTTTGAAATCACGGAGACAGCCGCGATCGCTAACTTTGAGCAAGCGAGATATTTCATCGGTGAACTTAAAAAGATTGGCTGTAGCTTTGCCTTAGATGACTTTGGGAGTGGATTGAGTTCCTTTGCCTATTTAGTAAATTTACCCGTTAATTATCTCAAAATCGATGGTGCGTTTGTCAAAAGTGTTAGTCATAATTTAATTTCCCAAGCGATCGTTGAAGGCTTTAATCGCATTGCCCATGCCATGCATCTAGAAACTGTGGCTGAATTTGTGGAAGATGAGGCAATCTTAGAAAAATTACGAGAGATTGGAGTCGATTATGCTCAAGGCTACGTGATTTCGCATCCCATGCCTATTAATTTCAATGCCTATTAACTTCAATTAAAATAATTTGATTGTATCAAGGCTTAAAAGAGGCGATCGCGGCGGATATTGATTGGTTAAGGCGCAATTATTTTGGCAATGCATCGCAAAATTTTTAGTACAGTCGGAAGATGATTATCTGGGGGCGAAATAGAAAATAGAGAAGATGGCGCGTATTGTGGTGGTTCGGTAGGTGAGTTGGGATGATTTAGTTTCAAAAAGCGATATTCGCCGCCATTAGTAATTAACCCAAAAGTAGTTTTGGATGAGTTAGGGCTTGCGAGCATATAGGCTAGGGCTTGGGGCAATGCTTTGTGTAAGGAAAAGCTGCTACTTTTGGACTCGATGACTAGTACCCACAGATTTTGTTGGATTACGAGAATATCAATACGTCCTCGATAGATGGTTTCTCCGTCATTAGTGGTTATTTCGACGGATTCTTCATCAGCGATCGCAAATTGAGAGCTATAAAACCCTGCCAGTTCGAGTAATGGGGACAAAATCGCCATTTTGATGATGTTTTCTGAAACTACCGATCGCCGATTAATGCGGTCATAAAGTTCGGTAATTCTTTGCAAGTTTTCGCGATCGCTTTCTGTCAAATTTGGCAAATCTTGCTGCCATTCTAAAAAGAAGTTGCGATCGTCGTTACGTTGTAAGAGAAAGTCTTGTTCTAGTCTCTCAAGACTTGTTTCTTCAGAAATTCGGAGAAGTTGAACCATAATTTCAATTTTTCTTATTAGGATTTGATTACAGATTTTTAGTTCACAAAAATATCTGTTTTATCTTCGATACATCCAACTAAACCAAGTTCTGTAAATATTCTAAGTTGCTACCTATTAAAACAGCGTTACAAAGTACTACTTTTTTAATAGGGTAAAGTTAACAGGGTGAAATCCGAATAACGACACAGGTGCGTGATGATGACATATCAGTACAATAGACTGAGAGTAAATCGTAAACATAAACTATGATCCCAACCGTAATCGAACAATCTGGTCGTGGCGAAAGAGCCTTTGATATTTTTTCGCGTCTGCTGCGGGAGCGGATCGTATTTTTGGGACAGCAGGTTGACGACAGTATTGCCAACATCATTGTTGCTCAGTTGCTATTTCTGGAAGCCGATGATCCCGAAAAAGATATTTTCTTGTACATCAATTCCCCAGGGGGATCTGTGACCGCAGGGATGGCAATTTACGATACGATGCAGCACATTCGCCCTGATGTTTCCACCATTTGTGTGGGTCTAGCGGCAAGTATGGGCGCTTTTCTGCTCACTGGTGGCGCAAAGGGCAAGAGACTATCTTTGCCCCATACTCGGATCATGATTCACCAACCTCTCGGTGGCGCACAGGGTCAAGCGACGGATATCGAAATCCAAGCAAAAGAAATTCTTTATCACAAGAATCGCCTGAATGAGTTGATGGCTTTCCATACAGGACAGCCCATCGAGCGGATTGCCGATGACACCGATCGCGATTTCTTTATGGCTCCTGATGAAGCTAAAAATTATGGACTAATTGATGAAGTTGTCAACCAACGTCCAAAGTTTGAAGTCGCTGCTTAGAATATTGCAAACAAGAAGGCTCACGATGTGAGCCTTCTTGTTTATGGCTATTGACTTTAATCGCAACTTAATTGCAAATATATAGGTCATCATTTTCTATCAAGTTGCCTCCTATGGAGGCAACTTGATCAAAGGTCATCAAAATACTTTCGGGTGTGTGGAGGTTAAGTGTATGAAATTGTTTGGTACGGATGGTATTCGTGGTCACGTAGGCAAATTTTTGACGGCGAATCTAGCCCTAGAGGTCGGCATTAGTGCAGGCAAAATTTTAAAGGAACGGGTTGACCTTGATCGGACTAGTAAAGCAAAGGTCATTGCGATCGGTCAAGACTCCCGCACATCGGGCGATATGCTTTCTTCAGCAATCTCCGCAGGTTTGACGGCGGCGGGTTGGGATGTGTGGCACATTGGGCTATGTCCTACCCCTGCGATCGCCTATCTCACTGCCAACTCTCCCGAAATCTTTGGCGGTGTGATGATTTCCGCCAGTCATAATCCCCCAGAAGATAATGGCATCAAGTTTTTTGGAAACAATGGCACAAAGCTGTGTGGGGAAACGCAGCAAGCGATCGAAGCTCTATTAGAATCACGCATTCACGCCGATCTAGTCAATTCATCGACGGATTGGGGAAAATATCACGAAAAGGCACATTTAATTTCTGACTATCAAGATTCTCTCCAAAATTCGATCGCTACAGATTTAAACGGCATCAAAGTAGTTCTTGATCTTGCTCATGGTTCTGCAACTCGCGTGTCATTGGAAGTATTTCGCAACTTGGGCGCAGAAGTAATTTGCTTGCACCATGAACCTGATGGCGATCGCATTAATGTCAATTGCGGCTCTACGCATCTCGAACCCTTACGCGCCGCCGTAAAAGAACATCATGCTGATATGGGTTTTGCCTTTGATGGTGATGCCGATCGCGTATTAGCAGTTGATAGCAATGGACGTGTCGTTGATGGCGATTACATCTTGTATCTATGGGGACAAGAGTTACTAGAAAATAATCAACTCCCTAACAGTGCGATCGTCACAACGGTGATGGCAAATCTTGGCTTTGAACGGGCATGGCAAAAGATTGGCGGTAACTTGGTGCGTACACCTGTTGGAGATCAATATGTTCATGCAGAAATGGTGCGATCGGGCGCAATGCTGGGCGGCGAACAGTCAGGTCATGTTCTATGTCGTCATTACGCAGTTAGTGGCGATGGTTTGCTAGCTGCACTGCATCTCGCTGCCCTTGCCAAGCAAAAAGCCCCCTTATCCGAATTGATGGACCAAAGTTTTCATCCTTTTCCACAACTACTCAAAAATGTGCGTGTCGAAGATCGGGAATTGCGCCGCAATTGGCAAACCTGTGATGCTCTCGTACAGGCGATCGCTTTAGCCGAACAAGATTTAGGCGATCGGGGTCGCATTTTGGTACGTGCTTCTGGCACTGAGCCATTAATGCGAGTGATGGTGGAAGCAGAAAGTCTTGAACTCGCAACCCATTGGACAGATAGTTTGACAGGGCTGATTGAGAAGCAATTAGTTAAATAAAAAAAGCCGCGCAAAGCGCGGCTTTTTTTAAAACTCCACATCTTCATAAATCTCAGATAAGCTAAGCTCGATGCCCAGTGATGACAATTTGATTTGATTCTCTAGTTGAGAATATTCTATCAATAACCACTGATTAGCGCCCTGTTTGACGTAATGCTCAACATGAGGCTGGTTTTGCTCCACTAATAGATATTCCTGAAAGCTAGAAATTGTCCGATAATCAGCAAATTTTTCACCACGATCATAGTTTTTAGTCGATTTCGATAGAACTTCAGCAATAAAAATTGGCTGTGTCACCGTATCTTTGCGTCCCTCTTGCAAGGCGATCGGACGTGGTACAACCATCACATCAGGGTAAGTATGCACTTGGCGATCGGGAATCCACAGTCTCTGATCGGTCACAAATACCTGTAAGGGTTTACCCCGCAGCCCTAAACTAAGCAATACCGTCATTGAGCGAACTAATTCATTATGCGTAGGCGTGCCGCCAGTCATTTCTATAATCTCTCCTTGGCGATATTCATGACGGTTAGTCGCTTCGAGTTCTAAAGCTAGATATTCTTCTGGTGTGAAGGTTTTAGCGGGAGTGGCAACGGTCATATCTTCGCCTCCACAATTTAACTGTAGCAATCAGTTTATACTAAAGCTCAAAATCTGGCGGTAGCCAGATTTCAAAGTTAAGCATTATCGCAATTGTCACAAGTTGCTATCACGTTAAGATAATGACTTTAGAATAGTCAGTGCTTTGCGCTGACTATTCTAAAGTCATTCTGGTTTTCCGCATTTGGGGTGCTAATGCAAGGTTTAAAGTTTTTTAAAGGATTTTTTCAAGTGCGTCATCTGGTGAAATTTGGCGCGATCGCCATGACCTCACTTTTGATAGTTCTATCACTGAGTGGACTATTTCCGCGATCGCTGGCTGCTCAATCCACAGAAATCGCGATCGCCGTATCTGTCCCCCTAAGCGGTGATGGCGCAAGTGGTGGGCAGGAAATCGTCGATAGCGTCAAGTTATATATTGATGCGACCAATCAGCAGGGCGGTATCAACGGTCGAAAAATAAAGCTATTACCTTTCGATGACAAAGGCAGTGCTGAAGCTGTGAAACAAGTTGCTCCTGAGATTGTTAAGAGTAATGCCCTAATTGTCTTGGGACATCGCTCCTCTGATGTATCGATCGCCGCAGGTAATATTTATCAAGAGGCAAAATTACCAGCAATTACTGGCACTGCGAATAGTGAGCAAGTCACCAAAGATCGTCCTTACTATTTTCGGATGATCTATACCAATCCTGCCCTTGCCAAAACTCTATCGCTTTATGCACAGCAGGTTTTGCAGTTCAAAACCGCTAGCATTATTTACGACAGTGCCAGTAAAAATGAGCAGTCCCAATCGGAAGTGATTAAAGCTGCCTTTGAGACTAATGGCAATGGCAAAATTCAGCGTACTTGGGCGATCGCGGCTGACCCGAATAATCGTAAACAATCGATCCAGCAAATTGTTAATGAATTGGCGGCTGAACCTGAAGCGGGAATTATCTTTTTGACCTTGACTAAAGAAGATGTCGCTGAAGATTTACTGGTCGCGCTCAAACAAAAGGGAATTAAAAATCCGATCTTAGGCGAACAAGCTTTAGGAAGAGAATCCTTTGCCAAGCGGTTTGAGAAATATGATGAAGAGAAGAATAACATTGGATTCTTTACCGATGGAATGTATGTGCCATTACCGATCTTGTTTGATAGTGCGGGTGCTGATGCTCAGGACTTTCTTGCCGCATATCAAAAAGCCTATGGCAAACCTCCCTCTTACTTAGGAGCTAAATTCTATGAAGCCGCGATCGCCGCAGTCGATGCGATTCGGAAAGCTAATCCGAAATTAACTGATTTAAAGGGCGATCGCGAACAGGTACGTGCTGAACTTGATAAGCTCAACAATCGCAAAGTGGGACTGCGGGGTTTAACGGGTCTACTCTATTTCAATGCCAATCGCAACAGCGATCAGCCTGTCCGTCTAGCCCAGTTTGAAAATCATCGTCTGGTTTCGGCGGCTCAACAGTTCACACCCGTAACTACGCCTGAACGTTTGGATTTAGCAAAGGAAACTCAAGCAGGCAGTATCGTCCAATCTGGCACACAGTATTTCTGGCGACAGCGTGTGGTTTACGCAGGGTTGGATATCAATAAACTGAATCGCATTGATAAAGGTAGCTATACGGCAGACTTTTATGTGTGGTTCCGCTATAACGGCAATGACCAACCGACAGAAATTCAATTTCCTGAAGCTGTTAGCAACAGCGTTAATCCCAATGCACCAGTATTTGATGCCAAAGCACCGATCAAAGCCGAATTGGTGAATGGATTGAACTATCGTCTCTATCGAGTACGTGGTGAGTTTCGGAATTCCTTCGACTTTCGCGACTATCCCTTTGACTCACAACGTTTAATCCTGCGCTTTGACAATCCTAATCTCTCAACGGAAAGATTGATCTATGCGATCGATACGATTGGACTAAAATTGCCGAAACCCGAAGCTCTAGAGCGTCTTCCATTTCAAGGGCTACAACTCTGGAATTTTAAAGATATTACCTACTTCCAAGATTCTTCAAGGGTTACTTCTACCCAAGGTGATCCCGATCTATTTCAGTCCAATGCTCAAATTGAGTACCCCGGACTCAGTGTACGGATGTCCTTTCAGCGCAAAACTTTAGTGTTTTTGTCCAAGAATCTACTGCCCCTGATTCTACTTTCACTATTAACTTACTGCTGCCTATTTTTCCCTTACACAATGTTTGTGCCACGCACGATGGCTCCCGCATCAGCATTGCTATCGGGAATTGTGTTATTGCTTTCTTTTAACAATCAATTACCAGAAGTTGGCTACACAGTTGCCCTAGAATATGTGTTTTATGTCTATTTCAGTTTGTGTTTGCTACCAATTTTAGTAACGGTGATTGGCACAAAATTAGATAAAGATGGACATAAGAACGCATTCCGTATTCTGAATATTGGCTCATGGATTCTCTATCCTGCGATTATGCTTACCACGATCGCTAGTTATGCGATCGCCTACGGTAGCCGCCTTTAACTAAAAAAAGGAGGTGCGAAGCACCTCCTTTTTTTTAAACGGGTTTCTTATACCTTGTTAACCAACTAAAGAACAAAAGTGGCATGGAAACTGCCACTAAGGACTCTGCCCAGAAGAAGGATAGAAAATCAGTCAAACTACCAAGGGGAGGTACACCAGGTTGTAGATTGCGTACCGCAGGCAAGGCAAACAACATCCCTGCAATTAAGGTATACATCCCAAATTCAATGGGACGCGGCTGAAAAACGACAACTATAGTCATGATGAATACGACTAAACCAATGAGCCACATCGCAATCATCAAAAAGATGGAGAAAGATTTTGTAATCACCGATCGCGATACTCTTACTCGAATCCCCATATAGCTATCGCTAGACTCAAATTCAGACTTAGGAATGTAATCAGCATCAATATTAAAGCCCGACAATGCTCCATAGAAATTGATATTCATCGGAATATCTTCAGCTTCGTCTTTAGGGTTAGTAAAGAAGATATAAAAGTCAGAAGTATGGACATCAAAGGGATAGTCGCTAACTCTACCACCGTATAGAGATACTGAGCCATTCACAGTTTCAGGAATGCGATTCTTTTCAAGGGTTACTTCCGATTTACCGCTTTCAATCCCTGTAAAAAACTTTAAATCTTGAGTTAGCCTACCATCCTTAGCAAATTTACCCTCTGGACTAGGCGCAAAGCGTAGATTTAGCTCACCTTTAATCGGATCGACTCCTAATAAACTTATGGCTAAATCGATACGATTGGCTGCTTTTTCATCACCAAAGGATTGATCTGCTGAGCGTTGAGTGCGATCGTTCTGATAGAAATATAAAGCACTAGAGAAAGAACCGATAAAAAGTGCCAAACAAACGATAATAATCAGAATCCTTTTGATCAAAAGTTTACGAGATGTTTCTTCCATATAATTTTTTAGATTAAATCGTTTCAGATGCAATCATATAGCGCTTTCACTCGATCAGCCTTGAGACAAAATACTTGGAAGAAACTTCATTGCAGAGAAATTGCAATCAAAAAGCGAATGTATAATGAAAAATGTTGGAGGTTTCTTCAATTTGGGTATCTTTAAGACCAGTTCCCTGAAGTGTGACCATAAAATAAGTAGCTAGGCATAAGTAAACTTAAAACCTAGAAGCTTGTGCCGCCCGCTACGCGGGCGGCACAAGCGCTGGTTTTGGGTTTTAACTATGCTGAGCTACTTAGCAATGCTATTTTGTCGTTTGGTTACAGCACTAAGCGCTGAATGAAAACCCAGAGAAATTTTTGAAAGCGCCGCGAAGCGGCGCTTTCAAAAATTTCTCTGTACTAAAGGCTTAAAAGGCTGTAAGTACCTAGATGATAAACATTTCCAAGATATTCCTTCAAATAGTTCACTAAACATTTTTAGTGGAGGTCTAGCCTGATGAATCACTGCCAAACGAACATTCATCCTCATGACAACTTGGTTGCGGAGATTATGGATGGTTTTGATGATGTCGTCTGGTCAATGACCTTACCCAATCTCACACCACTATATTTCAATGCCACTGCTGCCGAGCTTTATCAATGTAGTAATGATTATTTGCAGGACAGTAGTTGTCTATGGCTCGATCGCATTAACGTTGATGATCAGCCGAAAATGCAACAGGCGATCGCCCAAGCTCAATACTCAGGTTCATCGCAAGTTCGGTATTGCATTCATGAATCAAATGGAGACAGATGTTTTTTAGCCCGTTTAAAAATATTTAAAGATGCGTCAGGAATGCCCATTCGCCTAGATGCGATCGCCACCGAAATTACCGAAATTAAAGAGAATCATCCAGTTGAGTATCAATATCAACAAACAGAAGAAATTCTCTTGCATGGTGAGAGGCGTTATTATGACATGATCCAAAAACAAAGTGATTTTATTCTGCGATCGTTGCCAGACACGACGATTACCTTTGCCAATGAATCTTTATGTGAGGTACTAGGAAGTAGTCTAGAAGAAGTAATTGGCAAAAAATGGATTGATTTTGCTGATCCCAATGACTTACAAACTATTTTGGCTCATTTGTCGATCATGAGTCCAGAACAATCAAGCTTTATTGCCGTAAATCGCGATCGTCGTGCTAATGATCAGATTGGTTGGACTCAATGGATCAATCAAGGCTTTTTTAACCAACAGGGAGAACTAGTTGGGATTCAATCGGTGGGGCGAGATATTACCGATCTCAAACTATCAGAGCTAGCCCTCAAACAACTTAACGAAGAACTAGAGATACGGATCGAGCAGCGTACTGCGGAATTGCGACAGAGCGAAGCTCGTAATCGCGCAATTCTCCATGCTCTGCCCGATCTTTTACTATTGATTAAACCTGATGGCACTTGCATCCAATGCATCATGCCTACAACTCAAGATAGGAATAAATATTTACCAATTCATCACCACCTCTCTGAAGTATTACCTCTCGAAGATCTCCAAGTTCAGACCACCCTATACAAGGCAGCGATCGCCACAGGTGAAGTTCAAATCTATGAACATGAGATATTTAAGTATGGTAAGAAAGTCTATGAGGAGGTACGAATCGCCCCTTACTGTGATGATGAGTTACTGGTGATTGTCCGTGATATCACTGATCGTAAATTAGCCGAAGCCAATCTGCTCAAAAGTGATAAGCATCTCAAAGCGGCTCAGCGTATTAGTAAACTCGGCAGTTGGGAACTTGATCTCCTCACAGAGGATGTCGTCTGGTCAGAGGAAGTGTTTCGCATTTTTGGACGTGATCCTCAGATTGCTACACCAACCTATCCAGAATTACGAAAATATCTACATCCCGATGATTGGGATCGGTTTAATCAAACTGTGCAAACAGCGATCGATACCGCGCAATCCTACGACATTGAATATCGTATTTTCTGGACTGATGGCACATTAGTTTATGTCTTAGCTAGAGGCGAAATAATTTGTGATGCGATGGGCAAAGCTATCCAAATCATCGGCACGGTCATGGATATTACTGATCGTAAAGTCGCGGAGCAGCAACTTCAAATCGTTACCGATCGCCTGACACTAGCCTTAAAATCAGCCTCCATTGGCATTTGGGAATGGGATATTGCCAACAATCGTCTGATTTGGGATGCGCGAACCTATGAGCTATATTGTGTTAACCCAGATACATCAATCGATGCTTATACAGCATGGGCAAGTCGTATTTATCCTAGCGATCTGGAACTTGCTGAGACTGAAGTTCGACTAGCTTTAAGCGGGGAAAAAGATTATGACCATGAATTTCGGATCGTGCTACCTGATGGCAGTATTCGCTATCTTAAAGCCTATGCTTCAGTCCAACGAAACGAGGAGGGCTTACCGCAGAGGATGCTCGGTATTAACTTTGATATTACTGATCGTAAATTAGCGGAACAAACGCTTATTAAAAGTGATACTCATCTAAAAATTGCCCAGCGCATTGGCAAGGTCGGCAGTTGGGAATACGAAATCAATACGGGAAATCTCACATGGTCGGATGAGATTTTTCGGATTTACGGACTTGAGCCTAGTAACTATCCACCCAATTATGATGATTTAAAGGTATATATCCATCCCGATGACTGGGAGCATTTTCACCAAACCGTCCAAAATGCGATTAATTTTTCCCAATCCTACGATCTCGAACATCGCATAATTCAGCCTAATGGCACATTGATCTATGTGCTGGCGAGAGGGGAGATGATCTACGATGCATCAGGTCAATTAACCCACATCATCGGCACAGCGATGGATATTAGCGATCGCAAACTCATTGAAAAACAGCTTCAGAGCGTAACCGATCGCCTAACTCTCGCCGTAAAGTCCGCCGCGATCGGTATTTGGGAATGGGACGTTGTTAACAACATTCTCATTTGGGATGAACGGATGCATGAAATCTATGGAGTGCCATTTACTTCATCTACTAATACTTATGAAACTTGGGCAAATAGCTTGCATCCTGATGATCGGGTAAACGCCGAGTCCGTAATACAACTATGCGTACAAGGAGAAAAAGATTTTGATATTGAGTTTCGGATCATCCTAGCTGATGGCAACATTCGCTATATCAAAGCTTTTGCCTTGTTACAGCGTAACCATGAGGGAGAAGCACAAAAGATGATTGGGATTAACTTTGATATTACCGATCGCAAATTGGCGGAAGCAGAGTTACACCGTAGTCACGATTTACGCGAAGCTCTGTTCAATGAATCTACGGATGCGATGTTTTTGGTCGATCCTGAGACGGTACTGACGACCGACTGTAACCACACAGCCGTCAGATTATTTGAAGTCTCCCATCCATCAGAACTCATCGGTATCGAAGGACATATACTTCAGCGCACCCAGTTTTCTGACCAAGAACTCCAAGATATTCAGTTAGAGCTTGAAACCCAAGGTTTTTGGAGCAGTGAAGTTGAATATGTGAGTCGTCAAGGTCGCACTTTTTGGGGAAATCTTGCCGTTAAGCCGATCACAGTGGCGGGAAAGACCATCAACCTTGTGCGAGTGTCCGATATTAGCGATCGCAAACTTGCCGAAGCCAAAATTGTCCAAACAGCAAATCAGTTAGCCAATACCAATCGCGAATTAGAATCCTTTTGCTATTCCGTCTCCCATGATTTGCGAGCGCCTTTGCGTCACATGAATGGATTTGTCAATGCTTTACAACAAAGACTAAACCACCATGAAGCTCTGAGTGATCCTAAAGTTATGCATTATCTCGAAGTGATTAACAAAAGTAGTCAGAAAATGGGGAATTTAATCGATGGATTACTTACCCTATCTCGCTATGGACGGCGACCCCTAGAGTCTCAGCCCATATCCATCCGCGCCCTCGTTGATGAGGCGATCGAAATTATTAGTACTGACCCTAGTCATAATCCCCTCGTAGAGTTTGCGATCGGTGATTTACCGAAGGCAATAGTGGGTGATCCGACATTGTTACAGCAGGTTTTTCTCAACCTAATTAGCAATGCCGTCAAATTTAGCCGCCACCAGCCTCATCCTTACATCGCAATCAACAGTTTGCCCGATGGCACAATCTGCATCAAAGATAATGGAGTGGGCTTCCAAATGGAATATGCGGATAAGCTCTTCGGTGTTTTTCAACGATTACATAGTGAAGTAGAGTTTGAAGGGACGGGAATTGGCTTAGCGATCGTGCAGAGGATTATTCAACGTCATGGAGGATCCGTTTGGGCGGAGGGATATCCCGATCAAGGGGCAACTTTCTTTATCAAACTTTAATACCAAAACTAAAAATGGCTACGCTGTTTTTAGTTTTAAAAACCATTTCCGAGTTTTATATCTATAGTCAATTATGTTAGGACAAAACCAAAACCCAAAAGAGAGTTGCGGCGCTTCGCGCCACAACTCTCTTTTGGGTTTTATGTCTTAACTTGCTTGGCTATGGCTATAATTCACGAAATTGTTATTACACTTTCGTGAATTGGTACAAAACTTAGTGGCACAAAGCGCCTCTAAATCCTCAGAAAATTTATGATCAAAATATATGGAACCAACGCAAATTTTGCTGGTCGAGGATGATCCTAATGATGTTGAGCTAATCCAAATCGCCTTGGATAGCTATAACTTCGTTAACAAAATTGATGTCGTCTCAGATGGCGAACAAGCCATCCATTACTTATTCGGACGTGATGGACAGCCGCCCACACAGCCATTACCACGGTTAGTTTTATTAGATCTCAAATTACCCAAAATTAGTGGCATTCAAGTTTTACAGGCAATTCGCTCATCCCTCCGCACTCGCCATCTAGTCGTTGTGGTCATGACCTCATCCGCCGAAAACCGCGATCTCAAAGCTTGCTACGATCTGGGAGTCAATAGTTATATCGTCAAGCCATTAGATTTTCAGCAGTTTGTCGAAATGTCACGTCAGGTCGGCTTTTATTGGATGATGCTCAATCAGATCCCCATGCTCGAGCAGTAAAGAAGATTTTTGGTCGGTGAGTCGTTAATCCCAAAGCACAAAATGGCGTAGCCATTTTGTGCTTTGGGATTAACGAGAAAATCATCAAAATATAAGGTTAAATTAAGGGATAGCGCGGGAATAAGCTAGTATTTTTATTGAGGCACTAGTAATTTAAGTATTTTTTCATATATACTTTGGTAAATAGAAACTATTGCCTCATGATCAACCAAGCATTTAGGATTACACAATTGCTTGGGAATAATCCATACTAAATAAAAGTCTTAGGGCTTACATGATCAATCTCTCTAGGAACGATTCATGGATCGTTCTTAAGTAAGTAGGCGAATTAAAGATAAAACCCTAAAAGCTTTGGCGATCGCGCAGCCACAGCTTTTAAATCTGTTTTTTAATTATGCCGAGGTACTTAGAGAGAAAAGGCTCTCATGTTATTTCTGTGTAAGTCCTAAGTCTAAAGAAGGATAGTCGCCTTAGCAAGCTAACACTTTTTTAGATATTTTCTGATTCAAGCCAGCATAGCTAGTTAGAAGAAAACATGATCTCGGAGTTTGAAGAGTTTGAGCATTCACAGTCACAGCGATCTGGGCGATCGCTGCACATTTTGATCATTGAAGATGTTGAAGCTGATGTAGAACTAACATTGTTAACTCTAGAATCAGCAAACATATCTTTTACATACGATGTAACTGCTACTGCCGCCGAATGTCAGAAATATTTACAAGAGCAAACCTACGATGTCGTTTTGTCTGACTATCGGTTACCTAGTTTTAACGGTTTACAGGCTTTCAAGTTTTTACAGCTATCAGGGCAAGATATTCCTTTTATCTTAATCACTGGCAGTTTGGGAGAAGAAGCTGCGGTTGAATGTATTAGGTCAGGCATGACGGACTATGTTCTAAAAGATCGGTTGTTTCGGCTGCCTAGTGCCTTAAAACGGGCTTTGCAAGAGTTTGAGTTACGGAAGCAGCAAAAAGAGGCGATCGCCCGCATCGAGCAGCAAGCATGGCGGGAAACGATTATTAACCGTATTGTGCAGGCAATGCGCGAGACACTCATTTTAGAAGATGTCCTCCAAACTACCGCCGATCTGTTACATGAAGCTTTGCAGGTGAGTTTTTGCCTCATTTTTCAGCCCGATAAGTCCCAAACAATGCGGGTAAATTACATCAGTAAAAGTAGTAGTAAAAACAGTTCCAATAACAGTATCACTCAGGGCATAGATTGCAATCTCTATAAATTTTATCAAGATGATTTATCGTTAGGGAAACAAGTTGTACTTGATCAAATTGATGAGCGTATTCCTGAACTCAAGGAGGTCAAAGAAATCTATGGCATTCTATCGCTGGTGATTACACCTTTGTTTTATCAAAAAGTTTATTTGGGCGGCATTAATCTTTATCAAAACGATCGCCAACGGACTTGGTCTGAGAATGAATTATCGTTAGTCAAAGCGATCGCCGATCAATGTGCGATCGCCATCCATCAGTCGCAACTCTACCAAAATGCTCAGTCCGAGTTGATGGAGCGCAAAAAAATGGAAGCCCAACTGCGTCACGATGCTTTTCATGATACTTTGACAGACTTACCCAATCGCGCCTTATTTCTAGATCGGCTAAGCCATGCTTTACAACTATCACAAAGGCGATCGCACTTAAATGACAGCAGCCTTCCTGAGCAGTTTGCGATTCTCTTTTTGGATTTAGATCGATTTAAAGTCATTAATGACAGTCTCGGACATTTGGCAGGTGATCAATTATTAAAGACTGTCGCTAAACGGCTCATCACTTGTCTGAGAGCAGGAGATACGGTCGCAAGGCTGGGGGGAGATGAATTTGTGATGTTACTTGAAGAAATTGAAACGATCAATGATGTCATTGAAGTTGTCCAAAGAATTCAAGACATCTTAAAAGTGCCTGTTTATATCGATGAGAATGAAATCGTTATTAGTACCAGTATCGGCATTGCGCTCAGTTCTCCTAGTTACACTCAACCAGATCAATTGCTCCGTGATGCAGACACCGCTATGTACCGCGCTAAAGAACAGGGGAGAGAGAGGTATGAAATATTTAACACCTCTATGCATACAGAAGCCCTTAAAAAGTTACGGTTAGAAAATGAGTTGCGACGAGCCATTGATCGCCAAGAATTACTATTGCATTATCAACCGATTGTGAATTTGCAATCTCTTGAAATCATTGGCTTTGAAGCTCTTGTCCGTTGGCAACATCCTGAACAAGGTTTAATTCCACCTGCCGAGTTTATTCCCATCGCCGAAGATGTCGGTTTAATTACCTTGATCGACTTTTGGGTATTACAAGAAGCTTGCTTACAGTTACAAATATGGAAAAAGCAGTTTCCAAGTGCTAAAAATCTAACGATGAATGTCAATCTATCTGGCAAACAGTTTAGTAAATCTAATTTGATTAGCCAAATTGATCAAGTATTAGAGAGAAATAACCTTAGTAAGGGTAGCCTCAAAATAGAAGTTACGGAAAGTATATTAATTGAGAAGACTTCTCTAGCAACTCAAATCTTGCATGAACTGAATGAACGGCACATTCAAACCTGTATTGATGACTTTGGTACGGGCTATTCTTCGTTGAGCTATCTACACCGTTTCCCCATTCATACCATTAAGATCGATCGCTCTTTTATTACTCAAATAGGTACTAATTCGGAAAACAATGAAATTGTCAAAGCAATTATTGTTTTGGGCATAAATCTGGGGTTAAATGTGGTGGCAGAAGGGATCGAAACTGCTGAGCAGTTGAAGGTGCTGCAAAGTTACGGTTGTCATTTAGGTCAAGGGTTCTATTTATTTAAGCCTTTAGAAGCGGCGGCGATCGACAAATTATTAGAACCTAGTTCCATATAGAAGGGTCGCAGCGCGACCCTTCTATGTTTTTAAAACGCGATCGCCTGTTCTAAAGTGCTGACATTGACGAGGGCTAAACTGGGAGCCGTACGCTTGACTAGTCCTGTCAAAACCTTACCTGAACCAACCTCGATCGCCTGTTCATAGCCTTGTGCTGCTAGATACAAGCAAATTTCTCGCCAACGTACGGGTGAGGTCATCTGTTGACTAAGGCGATCGCGCAACACCTGTCCAGAAGTCGTTGCGTCATTTGGTTCCACATTAGAAATAACAGGAACTTCTGCATCATTAAAAGTAGTGCTATTCACAATGGCGGCAAACTGGGCGGCGGCATCTGCCATCAAAGGGGAATGGAACGCACCACTCACGGCTAAGGGAATTGCCCTTTTGGTTTTTACCTGTTCCACAATTGATTTCACCGCAGCTTCCGTTCCCGAAATTACTACCTGATCCGCACTATTATCGTTTGCCAGAATTACGTTCTCAGTTTGGGCGATCGCTGTTTCTAGTTGTGGGCGATCGAATCCAATCAAAGCTGTCATTGCGCCGCCACTTGCCTCTGACATTAAAAGCGATCGCTGCTGCACTAGTTTTAAACCCGTAGCAAAGTCCACCACACCTGCACAGTAGAGCGCACTATATTCTCCTAAGCTATGCCCTGTCACTACGTCAGGCTTTGCATCCTTTGATTTTAAGATATCAGCAAGGATTGCCGAAATTACATAGAGACAAGGTTGTGTAAATTGCGTTTTAGAAAGCTCTGTCGCATCGGTTTGCGATTTTTCTAAAATCGACCAGCCCAAAATTTGATCTGCCTGATCAAACTTGTCCTTGCCCACTTCCGCAAGGTCTAAGCCCATCCCCACAGCTTGAGAGCCTTGTCCGGGAAATATCCATACATTTTTGGTCATTCTTGTAGGTTTATTTTATGTTTATTTATGGTTTCTAATTATCGCAATAAAAATGTAGGGGCTTAGCATTTGCGCCACAATTTTTAAACCCATTACAGAAATTCCGATCCGCAAATGCTAAGCCCTCTGTGCTTTTACAGACAATTTACCCCTGCGTTGCGAGGTTTTGGGCAGAGCATTCCCAAAGAAAAACTATCTAAAAATTGATAAATTTACGCGGGAATGCTTTGCCCCTACGTTTACCTAATGAATGATATATTTTTGCCATTCGTCATGGTTGCCCGATCGCAGATATTTGGTCACCTCAAAATGCAAACCACTATGGGGGCGACGGGGTTGCTTGCGGAGAGGCATTGATGCTTCTTTAGGGGTGCGGTTGCCTTTTTTGACATTGCAACGGACACAGGCGGTAATAATATTGTCCCAACTGTCACCACCACCACGCGATCGGGGCAGCACATGATCCAGTGTTAGGTCATCGCCTGTATGCCCACAGTACTGGCAAGCATGGGCATCACGATGGAGAATATTACGACGGGTTAGGGGAATTTCTTTGTAGGGAATGCTGACATATTGCAACATTCGTATCACAGTGGGCAATGGCATCCCCGGATAAATCATTCTGCCATTGTGTTCGACTTGTTCTGCTTTGCCTTTTATGACCAACACAATTGCACGCTGCCAGTTGGTGATGTTCAGCGGCTCATAGGATGCGTTTAGTACAAGGACTTTTGCCATTACTATCCAGCGAACTTACAAGAGATGCTAGCACAGCTAATCCACATCAGCCAAAAATTTGTCAAATTTCACTCAAAAATGTGATGGCACTATCGGCGATCGCACAGCAAAAGTCAGCGATCGTAATCTTTAACCTTCTAGCCCACCCTTAATTGCGGCAATTACAACTTTTGCGACAGGATGATTGATTGCTTCTTCTAGTGCGGTAATGCCCCCTTCTTTGAGAGCATTGAGTATTTTGTGTTGAAGCGTGGAATCTTTTTTTATCGTATTGATAGCTTCATCTTTGATAAGATTTTGTCCCTTTTCGGTATTGGGATTGTACTCTTCCGAAAGTTGCTCGAGTAGCTCTTTGATTTCTTTGGCAGCTTGTGCAAGATTTTGGGAATTGTTGATTTGAGTTCCGATTTTATCGCGTCCAACTTTGTCACCACCGATTTTATCACCGCGCACATAGTCACCGCCAAAGCTAGTTTGTGAATTGCTCATAGTTTGCTCTTGGTTTTGATTAACGTAAATGCTAACAGATGCTGAATTTGATAGTTGGTTATCCTTATCCAATCGTTTATTTTCATCTTCAAAAGATTTGGATAGCATTGACCTTAAGCCAGCATCATCAATTAAGCCTAATACATTGACAGATTCATAACTAATGTCACACTCAACGGTGTATTTGCGGTTTTCATAGCGACGTTTGAGGTTGGTGAATTCGTAGAAATGGGGATTTTGACTGCCGCCACAGGTGTTGCAGTTGCAGGGGATGAGCTTTTGATATTTGTCGGCGAGGCGTTTGTAGGAGTTGTGGATTTTGTCGAGTTCGTGGGTGACTACTGTTAATAGGTCGCGCTTGTTTTTGCCAGAGACGCGGATCTTGATTTCGCGTTTGCCATAGTTTTCAATGACTTCGGCATAGGTGTTGCTGATATTTTTGCAGTGGATGATTACGCCGCTACGCCAGACGATTTGGTTATTGGCTAGGTCTTTATTGATATGTTCGTGCATGGCGACGATGAACTGACGCACGATGCCTTTGGGCATGAAGTCGTAGGTATAGCGGAGGATCAGGTTTTCGGATTCATCCCAAGCGTATTCAGGTTGGTTTTCGGTGAGGAGTTGGGGGGCGATGTAACTGCCTTTTTCTTGCGGGATTTCGTAGCAGAGTTGAAACTTTTTCATTAGTTCCAGTAAGCCGCTATGCATTCCTGTATATTCGTCTGCGCTCCAAATTTGGGCAAGTTCTTTGTTGCTGAAGCGTCCAAAGTTGCGGATTACTTCGGGATTGTCGAGAACGGCATAGGCGGCATCGGTTCCCCATTTTGGTTTGAGGATAACGATTTGATAGAGGGGAGACATTTCATCGTCTTGGAAATGCAGACAGATGCCGAGGTCATGGAGATAGCCGCTAAGCTGTAATGCGTCTTTACGCTCTTTAAAGCCTTTGTCCTCGCAGATTTGGAGATATTCACTGAGGTTAATGTAGTTGCGCGGATCGTTCTCTAGGGCTTGGCGGACTTTGACCCATGTTTTGGGTAGGGTTTGACCGATGTGGGGGAGTTGATTGAGTTGATGTTTGGCTTCTTTCAGGATTTTATCTAAATCGCGGTTGGTGGCGAGATTGGTGGCAAAGACATCTTTAAAACTGCCAAATTCTCCGCGCAGTTCTTTGACATTAATTTCCCTCTGACGGTCTTGTTTTTCGTTTTTGATAATCAGAATCGGGCTGTTGTCGCTAAGGAGTTCGATGACGTTGAGCCAATAGTAAAAATCGGTGTCTTCTTTGCGGGTATCGGCAACGAGGAGATAGAGGGAGCGTTTGGTGAGGAAATATTGATGGGTGGAGTGATAGATTTCTTGTCCGCCGAAGTCCCAGATATTGACGTTGAATTGCTTGCCATCGTTGCGGGGAAATGACCAATGTAATACTTCGATGCCTTTTGTGCTGTCTTCTTCGCAGAGTTGGTAATTGGGATTAATGATTTTATTAGCAAGGGAGGTTTTGCCTGCGCCGCCTTCACCGACAATCAGGAGTTTTGCTTCGTAGAGGTAGTCTACGCCTTCGGCTTCTATTTGTTTGAAATATTGACGAATGGCTTCAATACCTTCTTTTACTACTTCTAAGGGTGGTTCTGTTATTGGATTTTTGTCTAGATTTAGATAAGAAAGTTTGGTTAACCTTGTAATCAAGTCGGGAATCGCGCTGAGATGTGTGCCGATAAGGTCAAGGGATTGGAGATTGGTTAACCTTGTAATCGAGTCGGGAATCGCGCTGAGACTGTTGTAGCTAAGGTCAAGGGATTGGAGATTGGTTAGCCTTGTAATCGAGTCGGGAATCGCGCTGAGACTGTTGTAGCTAAGGTCAAGGGATTGGAGATTGGTTAGCCTTGTAATCGAGTCGGGAATCGCGCTGAGACTGTTGTAGCTAAGGTCAAGGGATTGGAGATTGGTTAACCTTGTAATCGAGTCGGGAATCGCGCTGAGACTGTTGTAGCTAAGGTCAAGGGATTGGAGATTGGTTAACCTTGCAATTAAGTAGTAAATATAGATGATACTGTTTCCGCTAAGGTCAAGGGATTGGAGATTGGTTAACCTAGCAATCGAGTCGCAAATCTCGCTGATACTGTTGTTTTTAAGGTCAAGGGATTGGAGATTGGTTAACCTTGTAATCGAGTCGGGAATCTCGCTTAGACTGTTTCTGCTAAGGTCAAGGGATTGGAGATTGGTTAACCTTGTAATCGAGTCGGGAATCTCGCTTAGACTGTTTCCGCTAAGGTCAAGGGATTGGAGATTGGTTAACCTAGCAATCGAGTCGCAAATCTCGCTGATACTGTTGTTTTTAAGGTCAAGGGATTGGAGATTAATTAACCTTGTAATCGAGTCGGGAATCTCGCTTAGATTGTTTCCGCTAAGGTCAAGGGATTGGAGATTGGTTAACTCAGATCTTGCACCATTCCTGAAAATGTTAAGTGGGAATGGGTTTGAGAATAATTTCAAAGCCATGACGAGCAGCAATATCGGCACTAATTTGAAGATACCTGAGAAGTTTCAACCAAAGGACAGAAGGGAATAAAACAGAAAGAGTTAAATCACAGGTAGCTTTCCAGTCCAAGATGGGAGGACTCGACCATTGATCAATCCAATGAACCAAAAGATAAGCAAGCAGAGAAAGGATAAGCCAACGATAAACGCCAAGTTTTGTAGATTGTCCAAAACAATGCAAACCAAAGCGATGTTTGATGGTTTTGAAGAAACCCTCAATTGCCCAACGCTTACGCCCCAACATAACCAGATAAGCACCAGAATAAGGATGAGAAGAGACGACAAAGCGTAACTCCCGTTTACTATCGGCTCTTTTGAGCCAGAACCAAGAGATGGTCAAAGGCTTAGTTAGCCCTTTCAGTAAAACTTGTTGTCCACGGTTGCCATGGCGATAAAGTTGTTTGACGGTACGTCCATCTTGAAGTTTGCGATTGTTGCGTACGCCAACAACTATGCGCCAAGACTTGGCGCGGACAGCATTGAAAAACTTCACCGTACTAAACTCAGTATCAGCAAGGACAATCACAGTCTTGCCTTGGGTTAGTTGCTTGGGTACTGTCCCCAACAACTTACAAGCTAAGTCAGAGGGACTGGGGTATCCTTTGCCGCGCCATACTCTAAAACTCCATGGTACGCGCCACTCTCCATAGACCAAATACAGTACAACCAGATGTAGTCCTCGCTTGCCGTTTAGTATTCTCACCCATGGGTCGGGTTTGTCTTTAGTGGGATTGCTCAATTGTAAGAACTTGCCGCATTTTTCTAGGGTCGTCAAATCTATCAGGATCTTTAATGGCACTTGTTTCGATGGATGATGCTTGCCGATTTGTCCCAAAATAGCCTGCCTTGTTGCTCGAATTAGTCCTCTGGTTGACCAGTTATAGTGATTGAGAAATCGACTGAGCGCACTTGCTGATTTTATCTGTGTATGTTCTGGATAAGGATGCCCTTGTGCTTCCAGAAATAGCCCTAATATTGCATTGAGACTTGCTTTTTGATACACACTTGGCATCAAACACAGAAGACTATACACTAGCCATTGGGCGTGTTTAACGATGCTTTCCATAATCGTTATTTGAATTTACTACTACGCCCTTTTTTTCACATTTCTGCTCTTTCTACAACCCCTTTTCTTGAATGGTGCAAGATCTCAGTTAACCTTGTAATCGAGTCGGGAATCTCACTTAGACTGTTTCCGCTAAGGTCAAGGGATTGGAGATTGGTTAACCTTGTAATCGAGTCGGGAATCTCGCTTAGATTGTTTCCGCTAAGGTCAAGGGATTGGAGATTGGTTAACCTTGTAATCGAGTCGGGAATCTCGTTGAGATCGTTGCTTCCAAGGTCAAGAGATTGGAGATTAGATAATTCTGCTATTTCAGTGGGTAAAGTTTTGAGCAAATTAACCAAAAGGGTTAATGTACCACTACTATAACCCTTATCAGACAAGTAATGATTTGTTTCAATGATTGTTCCTAAAACCAATTTCTTCAAACTTGTGCAATTCCCGATCGCTGCTGGTAATACCTCAATCCCCTTCCCCGACAGATCGAGTTCTTCCCAATTCTCCCGCGCCGCCTGTTCAATAAGTTCTTCTAATTCCGATGGCAACATGATTTCAAGGAAAAAGTAAAAGGGTAAAAGGAAAAAATTGGGTTGAGGTTGAGGGCGATTGTATGAAATTTACAGTAAACCAAATGTTAGACATTAAGAATAACTTACAAATATTCTAAATTGCCAACCATATCTTCAGGCGTTAACACCTCCCAGATCAAAATCAGACTCCTCAAAATCTCGCCAGTTGTCCGAGATCGCTTTAGGTCTTTCTCTGGATGACGTTAAACAGTTAATATCTGAGTAAAATAGGCAGTAAGTTAAAAATTTAAGGGTGTCAATTATGACCCAAGCATTACACGCCGCCATTGAGTCAGTTAAATCGCTCAGCCTAGAGGAGAAGCATCAACTCTGGTTAATTCTCGATGAGGCGATCGCCCAAGCTGAAGAGCAAGACTGGCTAGAGGACGATGAAACGGCTGCGAAAATTCAGCAAGTACGCGAAGAGTATAGACAAGGTGAATACATTACGTTTCATCAGTACCTTACTCAAAAATAGTCATGACTTACACAATTATCGTCACCAAGTCTATCCAAAAAGATTTAGATAATCTTCCTAATGACATCAAAACTAGGATTTACAGCAAAATATCACAACTATCCGAAGATCCACGTCCTGACAGTGTAACCAAACTAAAAGGTTATGAGAATGAATATCGGATTAGAATCGGTGACTATCGGGTTCGTTATGAAATTATCGACAAAGACGAAACTGTTTTGCTGTTGCAATGCAAGCATAGGCGAGAGGTTTATAAAAATCGTTGAATACCATATGAAAAAGATTAGTTATAGCAAAGATGTTGATGCGCTCTTAATTGAAATTTCTAATGATGCGATCGCCTATGCAGAAGAAGATAGTCAAGTAATTTTGCATTATTCACCAGACGATAAACTGGTTCTAGTTGAAATTCTAGACTTTCGCCGCTTTATGTCTAAGGAGTCCGTTGCTGCTATGTTAGCAGTTTAAAAACTAATTGATTCCGCCATAACGCTCCTTCAACTTTTGTTACAAAAGAGAAGTCGTTTTAGCCTTCATTTCTATCGCAAAAGCCTCATCTTCAGCGATCTGTTGTCTAATTTCTCGAAAATGATCATGATAATAAGCCAATGCAGAATAAACATCCGACAGCGTGATAGATGGATATTGAGAGACTATTTCATCAGCAGACAAACCCATTCGTTCATGCCAAATCACAATATCCTCAACCCTAATCCGATGTCCAGCAATCCGAGGTTTACCTCCGCAGACACCTTGATTAATCTCAATATGGTTATTAATTACTGTTGTCATAATAAGTAAAAAGGTAAAAGGAAAAAAGGGGGACATTTACAATGAGATTAGACTCTCTTTGACTTGTTGACTCAGGTATATCTCGCTGTTAGCTTATCTCATAATCCAAACACAGCATCAAAGCATCCAACAAATCTCTAACCACCTCATCTGAGACAACACCCACATATTTTACTAAACGTTCCACAGAAACACTACGAATTTGCAAAACATTTCCTGCTGAATCTACATCAAGTCCATTGCTATCTGTTTTGAGTATGGGAACCATAAACGGACGGTTTACAAACTTCGGATGCCATGTCGCTACAGGTACAACGATCCGCATTTGAATATCTGACAAAAAATTAGAACTGACAATCACGGCTGGACGTGTTTTCTGAATCTCTTGTCCCCTTGTCGGATCGAGTTGAACTAACCAAATTTCACCACGTTTAGAAACTCTCATCTACTCTATCCCAATCCTCGCCATCCAACACCGCAAACTCCGTCAACTCAGGATCATTAGCAAAATCTTCAGCCATTTCAGCCACAAAAGGCGACAACAAACGATGGCGCTCAGTCAAGGGCAGCTTAATCAACTCTCGCAAAGATAACCCATGTCCATCTGTAGCCAATCTAGCCTCAGAAATCCTAACTTCATCACTTCTTTGTTGATATAGCCTCAGACTCTCTCGTAACCCATCATGCGCCTTAATTAAAACTTTATTGGCACTCGATACATCGCTTCCATTTACCAAAGACTGTTCAACATCTTCACAAAGAAACTGCATCGCTTGCAGCTTTTCCTCAAGTGATAAATCATGTAATACAGGTAGCAAACTTGTGATACTCATACTCTTAACAAGGAAAAAGTAGAAAGGTAAAAGGAAAAATTGTATTTTTTAGAGCTATTAGCCTTCGCTAATCTCAAGAAAAATCCAATTACCCCAGTTTGTAATTAGATAGACTTTCATTAATTTCAGCCAAGTCAAAAGCCTCAGCATCAAGCCCTCCCTCGTGATATTCCATCATTTCGGCATAATCTGGATGACTAGGATCTGACAAAATCTCTAATAGATCCATATAGCCCCATGCTCCACCACAATCTTCAGGCGGACAAGCTCGTTTCCCCTTAATGCAAATAGGATACTTAAGTTTGGGATCGGGAGCTAAGATCTTCTCTAAAACAATTTTATGTTGCCAACCATCACCCATGTCATAGATATACCTGATCCAACTTTTCTCATGGGTCAACACCTGATTAACTTTAAATTTTGTCTCATCCTTGGAAGGTGTTCCAAAATCAAACAAATCGTTATCGGGCATTAATGGCATATAACTAGCTTCACTACTTTCAAAACTGTGTAGGTGGTAATTTTGCCAAGGCATGATTGCTTGAATTACCAGATGTAGCTCATCTAACTTCATCGTACTTTCTACTAACACCCTGCGCCAAATCGGAGGGCGAATATCTTCTAAAGTAATTTTTAGTTGAAATATTGATCGGGGCATTAGTTAATTAAAGACTAAAGGTTTTTAAAATTCTACTACCTAAATAATTACATCAAGCTAACTCTTTAACTAATCCCTAGCGATCGCTTCTGGCAATACCTCAATCACCTTCCCCGACAGATCGAGTTCTTCCTAGGACGTGTCATCAATTGATTAGGGTTTTCCCCTAGTTTAATTGATGACACACCCTACATAAAGAGTAGAAAAGGCACAGCCATTTCTAAACTGGTTGGAAATAAAATGCGAAACCTAAAATTGCATAGGTTGCAACTAGCAAAGATCCTTCTAACCAATTCGATCGCCCATCGGAACTAATCGAATTCGCAATCAAAACTGCTACCGCCACAGCCACTAACTCAAAGGGATTGAAGTTTAAATCCATCGGCTGACCGATAAACCAACCAACAATTACTAGCAATGGTGCAACAAATAGGGCAATTTGCATACTTGAACCTACGGCTACTGATACCGATAGTTCCATTTTATTTTTCATTGCGACCGTAATCGCTGTTGTATGCTCCGCCGCATTACCAATAATCGGTAAGAGAATTACCCCAGTAAATAGTTCCGTTAAACCTAGTTGGGCAGTTGCCTCTTCTAAAGTTCCTACTAAAAGCTCAGATTCTAAAGCAACTAATAAAGTTACACCCAGTAGAACTGAAATCCATAGTTTAAGATTGATTTCCTGCGGATGACCTTCCGCCTCCTCAGCATCATCTGCTTCAGATTTGCCCACATCATAGAGATAGGCATGAGTTTTCATGGAGAATAGAAGCGTTAAACAATAAACAACAATTAAGACGATCGCTACAGAGATCGATAATTTTTGCAATATTTCTTCACTAATCCCAGTAGTTGTAAAATTTGCCGCCGTTGGTAACAAAATGGCAATTACCGCCAAATTCATCACCGAAGCATTTAATCGCGCCATCGTCGGCTGAAATTCTTGCTCTTTGTAACGCAGTCCACCCAAAAACATCGATAAGCCCATTACCAGCAACAGGTTGCCAATGATCGAGCCAGTGATGCTAGCTTTGACGACACCAGTAAATCCTGCATTCAAAGCCACGATCGCAATGATTAGCTCAGTCGCGTTACCAAAGGTGGCATTTAACAAACCGCCCCATGAAGGTCCCAAAACCACCGAGATTTCTTCGGTCGCAGTGCTGAGCCAACCTGCTAAGGGCAAAATGGCGATCGCCGAAGTCACAAATACCAGTGTCGAGTTCCATCCTAGCAAGTGACCGATCACCGATATTGGTACAAACGCAAGCAAACCAAAGGAAAAGATTTTCTTAAACATATTGCGGTTGTTGTAGAGTCAAGGCTAAATATACCAACAAAACCCAAAAAAGTTAGAGGAGGTTACGACGTAACCTCCTCTAACTTTTTGAAGGTTGCGATAAAATGTTCTAACAACTCAATGCTTGGCTGCTAATCAACAAAAACTTCTATGACCGAACTTACCGCCGAACAACATCGCACCAAGATGCAACGCCGCCAAGAGGTGCAACATCAAAAAGTCGCAGAGCGTAACCTCGAAAAAGGGCTGATTATCATTAATACGGGTGACGGCAAAGGCAAAACCACTGCGGCGTTGGGGATGGTATTGCGATCGCTAGGGCATGGGTACAAAGTGGCGATCGTCCAGTTCATCAAAGGGGCCTGGGAACCTGCGGAAAAGAAAGTTTTTGAAATGTGGCAGGATCAACTGGTTTTTCAGGCTCTCGGTGAGGGCTTTACATGGGAAACCCAAGACCGCGATCGCGATATTGCTAAAACCAAGGAAGCATGGGAAGTGGGACTTGGCTATATTAAAGATCCTGAGTACAAACTGGTTCTGCTCGATGAGGTGAATATTGCACTCAAATTAGGCTATCTTGATGTCGAAACGGTGATTGCAGGACTGCAAGAGAAACCTGCTGATTCCCATGTGATTCTCACTGGACGCGGCGCACCTCCTGAACTAATTGAAGTTGCTGACTTAGTTACGAGAATGGAACTTGTCAAACATCCCTTTAGAGAACAAGGTGTTAAAGCTCAAGCAGGAATCGAGTTTTAGAAAGAGCGCAAAGCGCTCTTTCTAAAAAAGTTCAAATCATTAAATTAGTAAGGAATATGTCAAAAATTGGTGTTGGTATTATCGGAACAGGATTCGGGCAGATTATCCATATTCCTGCTCTACAAATTCATCCTGATACCGAAGTTGTGGCGGTATACCATCGCGATCGCCTCAAAGCCCAACAAATTGCCGCTAAATTTAATATTCCCCATGCTTGCGATCGCCTTGAAGATTTACTGGCACTTCCCGCAGTCCAAGCAGTGACGATCTCCACACCACCGAGTTTTCACTATGAACAGGCAAAAGCAGCGATCGCCGCAGGTAAACATATTTTGCTAGAAAAACCTGTAACGATGAACTTTCAAGAGGCGATCGACCTATATCGGCTTGCCCAAGAGAAACAGGTAATCACCGCTACTGATTTTGAATTTCGCTGTGTTCCGCAATGGAAGTATTTCAAGCATTTGCTAGACCATAATCATATTGGCAAAAAACGTCTAATTCAAATCGATTGGCTCGTACAAGGTCGCGCCGATCCAAAGCGGGTGTGGAATTGGTATAGCCAAAAAGAATTTGGTGGTGGCGCATTAGGAGCGATCGGTTCCCATGCCTTTGATTATGTGCGGTGGTTATTTGGCGATATCAAAAGTCTTTCTGGACAACTCAGTACAGGCATTACCGAACGTCCTGATTCTAATGGAACGATGCGACCCGTTGATGCCGATGACACTTGCAACATTCTCTTAGAACTTGCCGATGGCACTCCCTGCAATATTTCTTTAAGTACAGTCACCTATCGCGGTCGTGGGCATTGGCTAACAGTTTATGGGGAAAATGGAACGCTAGTATTAGGAAGTTCCAATCAATCAGATTATGTGCATGGCTTTAGTCTGCGACAAGGCAAACTCGATCGCTCAGAAATGGAAATTGTCCCGATCCCTCCTGAGTATGATCTGCCGCAAACCTATACCGATGGTCGCCTCGCGCCAGTACTCGCGATATGCGATCGCTGGGTACAGTCCATTCAAACTGGACAACCGATGACTCCGAGTCTCTATGAGGGGGCATGGTCACAGTTACTGATGGATTTAACCCAAGAGTCCCATCATCAAAAGAAATGGATTGATGTACCTTCATCTATCTAAGCAAATGATCGAACAAATTACGCCCTTAATTCTTACCTATAATGAAGCTCCCAATATCAAGCGCACCTTAGATCAATTACTTTGGGCAGAAAGAATTGTCGTCATCGATAGTTTTAGTGATGATGAAACCTTAGATATTTTAGCTAGTTATCCCCAAGTAGAAGTTGTGCAACGTAAATTTGACAACCATACGGATCAATGGAATTACGGGTTAACCCAAGTAAAATCTGAATGGGTACTCTCTCTTGATGCTGATTATTTATTGTCAGAGGAACTAGCGCGAGAAATCCAATCAGTGATTGAAAATGAAAAATCTCAATTGATCGATGGATATTTCGCTCAGTTCCGCTATTGTGTATTTGGGAAGCCATTGAGAGCAACTTTGTTACCACCTCGTCAAGTTCTATTTCGTCCAAACAAAGCTATTTATATAGACGATGGACATACACAGTTACTCCAAATGCGTGGTCAATCGGGAAATCTCAAAGCTTATATAGATCATGACGATCGCAAATCATTAAGTCGCTGGTTGCAATCGCAAGATCGCTATATGCAACTTGAGGCAAAGAAATTGTTGAGTACGCCGTCAAACCAATTAAGTTTAGGCGATCGCCTCCGCAAGCAAAAAGTAATCGCTCCGATAGTGATTTTGGTGTACTGCCTAGTTCTCAAGGGTGGAGTTTGCGATGGATGGGCAGGTTGGTATTATGCTTGGCAAAGAATGCTAGCTGAAGTTTTATTAGCGATTCGCTTAATTGAGTTTGAGCGCAATGAGCAATCCCCATAAGAGAAAGAGCGATGCGTTGCATCGCTCTTTCTCTTATGGATTTCTTCTTTGAGCAGTTGTAGTAGTGGGCATGATGCCGTCATTATTGGGTGAAGCGATTTCAGACGGGTCAAGTAACTTAATTGTCATTTGATTATTTTTGATCCAGCCCTGCTTTCTTAAAAATATCTCTTGAGACTTACCAGAGTTTAGAGTTTGAGGTAATTTTTCTCTTAAGACATTTACC
The DNA here is from genome assembly GCA_963703315.1 of uncultured cyanobacterium. Taxonomy (GTDB): domain Bacteria; phylum Cyanobacteriota; class Cyanobacteriia; order Pseudanabaenales; family Pseudanabaenaceae; genus Pseudanabaena. The sequence continues at coordinate 3,070,885 of OY969811.1, forward strand.
TTCTGCTCGACCGAGTTTACCTCATTGATGATTTCATCAAGGCGCTCTTTTTGGGATGACTGATAAGGAAGTAATTTGGTGATTGCCGCGATCGCTGCGAGCGACAGGGCGACATTGACCGCAATTACGATAATTGCCTCAGTTGCCTTAGACCGACAATACTGTTCGCGTTTGCGCTGGACATTTTGCGCGATCGCCTCACTATAGGGATTTGCCCCATTAAAGGCAGATGGCGAGTTAGTACTAGAGGTCGCATGGTTACTATGCGAAGACATACTCACAACATCATTTCGCCCGTACTGATCCTGCGATCGCAGGTTTTGTCTTGGTACTTGTGCAGAAAAGCGCGGAGATAAGTTTCGTTTAGCGACCATTTGCAACCTCTAGGCTATAAAAATAGGTATTATGAGGACTAAGAATTGGAAAGAGCGGAACCTAAGAGAACTGCTAATACTGCGGGAAACAGAGCAACTAGTAGTGCGGTGAAAACTTGAGCATCTGAGAGGTTCATAGAATATCTCCTAAATATAGTTTATATAAGTGATTATTTCGATCTTAACAATACACTGTCATATCCAAAAATAAAACCAAAAACTTAGTACAAATATGCTTTGCATATCTTTACTAACGTTTACTAATATTTACGAAGTAGCTGGGCGCAATTACATATAAGATCCAAAAACCTGTGGCGCACGCGCAGCGTGCGCCACAGGTTTTTGGGATTGTGCCGAGGCACTTAATTTTGGTGTTCTAGGATGAATTGCTGAATGCGATCGCAAGTTTCAGGACGAATCTCATGAGCCATTTCGTACTCTTCATAGTCCACGCTTGCACCTAAACCCTCAAATACTTGTTTGGCATTACGCGCCGCACCAATCGGAACTACAGTATCCTCTGAGCCATGAGCAATAAAAATCGGTGGAAATTTTTCATTGGCAAACTCCTGTAATTCCTCTTCTGAAATATGCAAATATCCACTTAGGGAAATTAACCCTGCTAAGGGAAATCCTAAGCCAACATCTAAGGTCATTGCTCCGCCTTGTGAGAAACCTAATAGAAATGTCTTCTCTAGGGGAATACCAGTAAGTGATGGTAAATCTTCAAGGAATTGACTGAGTAGTTCACAGCTTTTAGCTAAACCTTCAGCATCAAGGCTTTGGAGGTCGTACCACATTTTGCCATTGGGCATCGGATGGTTAAATGGGGCTTCAGGACAAATCCATTGATAATTAGCAAGTCCGACTAATGGGGCAAGGGAAACTAAATCATCACAGTTTGCTCCCCAGCCATGCAGGGCGACGATCGCACCTTGGGCATCGGGATTGGGTAATTGCGTAGGCAGCGATCGGTAATTTAAGGTCATGAGCAAAATTATATATTTATATAGCGATCGCCTAATTTATGGTAGCAATCCATAATTGGGAGCTGCATCTAGCGAGATGTCTGGCAGATGACGCAGCATAGCATCCCATGTCGTTTGTGATTGCAGCGACTTGATAACTAGAGGCAAGGGTTCGGCAAGAATGGCGGGGAAATTTGCTTCTTCAGAGAACTGCGTTTTAAAGGCTAATTGTTCATGGGGCGGTGTGAATTGCGCGTTGACTCCAGCTTTGTTGCCTCTAGCATCCACTCTATACCAACCAAATTCAGGTAAATAGATCGCATTAAACCCATGCAAACAATAAGGAGCGCCTTGATCATCAATGCTTAATCTCTGATAACAAAATCCTGTAGGAATCTGATTGGCGCGGAGTAAGGCGGTGAGGAGATGGCTCTTGGCATAGCAATAACCTGTTTTGTATTGCAGTACATCTGACGATCGCCAAGTTACAGGATTCATTTGATAGTCAGAACTATGACGGATCTCGTCACGTACCCATTCAAAGCAAGCCTTGGCGATCTCTTCTGATGTTTGATGACCCGATGCGATTTGGTGAGCGCATTTGATGATTTCGGGATGTTGCCAATCAATAACTACACTAACTTGTAAATAATCTTCCATCTTCAAAAGCTTGGACTCTCACCTGCGGAATTTTTTGGACTTTAAGGAGCAAATGGTAAGGCTTATCAACATCGCTTACAATAAAAACGCATAGAAAATGCACTTTTAAAAATCAAATCATAAAACCTTCTAAAAACTGCTGGAGAAATGCCTGAATGCAACTCGTCGCGCTTCAGAACTTACTAGATAACACCTCATTTGCGATCCTTTTTACGACTATGCTCGTTTTTTGGATTCATGTCGCATTTCCGACTTTGCCCTATCTGCGATCGCTAGGAAATGCAGGCATGGCGATCGCCAATCTTTGTATTGCTGCATTACTGGGAGCGCGTTGGATTGATGCAGGCTATTTCCCACTCAGCAATCTTTACGAATCACTATTTTTCTTGGCATGGGGCATTACGACCATGCACCTTGTGGTTGATCGCATTGGCAATAAGAGCGCTAACGATACTGCCAAACGCTTGATTGGGGCATTTACTTCACCGATGGCAATGGGAATCACTGCCTTTGCAGCTTTAGCTTTACCTTTAGAGATGCAGTTGTCAGAGCCATTAGTCCCTGCTCTGAAGTCCAACTGGCTAATGATGCACGTTACGGTGATGCTGCTGAGCTATGCTGCTTTGATGACAGGCAGTATTTTAGCGATCGCCTTTTTGATTGTTACTCGCGGTCAAGAAGTCGTTTTACAGGGCAGTTCCTTCGGTACAAATCTTCGCAGTGTGAAGGACACAAAACATTCTAATTCACAATCTAATCCTGAGACTTTTGCTGCATTTGCCGTTGAAGGTATGGGCAGTGTTTTAAGTGCAGCTAATTTACCATCGGTAAATACGGCAGCAAATATGTCAGCAAATACAGCTACATTAGTTTCTGAAAATATTACCCAGACAAAACCGCTATCTTTGCGTCGTCTTACCCTTGGCGAGACTTTGGACAATCTCAGTTATCGGGCGATCGGGCTAGGTTTTCCGCTACTGACGATCGGTATCATCGCTGGGGGGGTATGGGCAAATGAAGCATGGGGTTCGTATTGGAGTTGGGATCCTAAGGAAACGTGGTCTTTAATTACATGGTTAGTATTTGCAGCTTATTTACATACGCGCATTACCAAAGGTTGGCAGGGACGTAAGCCTGCAATTTTAGCAAGTGTGGGCTTATTAGTAGTGTGGACTTGCTATCTCGGTGTAAACCTGCTCGGTAAAGGTTTGCATAGTTATGGCTGGTTCCTCTAGTTCAACCAAAGCTTCGCAAATCCCGTAAAAGCAAAAGGTGGCGCAATGCGCCACCTTTTGCTTTGCTATACAAGAGATTTTTTAGCGCGAAGCGCTATATTTTCTAGCGATCGCTTAACTCTTGTTGTAGTTTAGGCAGACTCTCTAATTCAAATACAGTGATTTGTCCAGAATTAGCGCCCCCCCTGCCATTTTGAAGTAACTCCACCCAATAGCCATATTTTTTACCTTGACGGACTTCCCCTTGCAAAGCCCACAGAATTGCGGAAGCGTTCTTGCTGCGCGATCGCTGCACCATTGCCGCAGTGGGATAGGCATACACCCGTTTAGCAGTAGCATAATCGCGCATTACTTCAGGACCATAAATAGAACGTAATGACTCTTCTAGACGCGATCGCGTGACACCATTGACGATATCCACAAATCTAATCTGCTCACTTCTAATCAAGTTAGCATCGCTACTCTTGATGGTAGCTATTCCTGGTAGCACGACACTGGCTTGAAATTGAAAGCGTCTTGATGGCGTATCACTTTTTTTTACCAACAGTCTTTCACCTGCTTCTGGACGTAAGGCAGGATTGGTTCTAATCCAATCGATAACTTGATCGGGCGTTTGACCGGGTAAAGCGATCGCCGATGGGATCGTTTGCCATGCAGTCGGCACAGCAATGCTTAATATTTGCGTCAAAAGCGTTGTAGCGATCGCCGTTTTCACATGGTTAATGTTTGCGCTCTTAAAGCAATTCATGAGATTCCTCTACACCAATTAAATCCTAGTAGACAAATTTAGCTGGCAAATAATGGCTGACAGAATATCATGGACTGGCGTAATTGCAATGACTTTTTCAGTCTTTTTCCGATATTTTTAGGACATCTGTCGCCGTAGTGTCATTTTTTATTCGTACCCATAGAATAGAACTGTAGATACTGTCTTGAGTACCAAAAAGTCAAGAGGGAATTTGAACAAAATTTGGGTCGAAAGAACGCTGAGACTTGAGAACGCCAAAGACCTGTCGTAACAGCTTGTGCATGACAGCCCCAATGACAGACATTTTGGACTTACCCTTAGCCGTAAGGCGAGCGCAGAAAGCAGCAATCGGCAAATTATAACGACGGGCAACAATCGCAGGCATAAACAAAGCTTTACGCAAACGCGAATTACCAATTTTAGATAAACGTGGCTTACCATGAATCGAAGAACCAGATGAGAACTCACGGGGAGTTAAACCCGCAAAAGCTGCCAGTTGATCAGCAGTATCAAAGGCAGAAATATCCCGAATTTCCGCCAGTAATATAGTTGCGGTCAGTTCAGCAATACCAGGAATAGAAGTCAACAAATCCCGTTGAGATTTCAAATGAGGGTGTTGATCAAAGTGCTGACGGATCAATTTTTTGGTCATCTCAATTTGCTCTTTGAGAAAATCAATGTGAGCATTAATTGCCTCAACCAAAATTGGATCAGCCGTAGCAAGACGATTCTGCTCTTGCTGCTGCATAGCAGTTAAGCTATCTAAACGATGCACCAATGCTTGTAGTTGCTCAATTTCTAATGCTGGTGGTGTCCAAAGAGCAGGTTTTAAGGCTGCACAAAATCTAGCAATGACTTTAGCATCAGCACGGTCAGTCTTTGTACGACTTAACTCACTCTTGCCAAAGGCTTTGGGACGGGATGGATTAACAATACTTACTTTGTATCCTGCCTCTACTAAGAATCTAGCTAACCCATTGCCGTAAGTGCTGGTAGCTTCCATACAACTATGCAAGTTTGTCACATTTTGAAGGTTTAGCCATTCTTGTAATTCAGCAAATCCTTCAGGATTGTTGGCAAATACTTTGCTCTTGATTTTGGCGTTGCCTTGGATTAGAGCAACATCAAATTTGGCTTTGCTGATATCTATTCCTAAAACATCATATACTTCATTGTTATTGTTCATTGGGGGCAGTCCTCTTGCTAGATTTGTCCATCAAGCAATCAGTGGTATTGAACTATCCTTGTGAATGCAGGTTTACCCGTTGGGCGACCTCTGATACTGTCCAGTCTTTACTTGTTTCCACTGTTTAAGCAGAGACGACTCTATCTACAAAACGGGCTTGGTGTCCCTAGGGGCAGATCGAGTTTATCTCTGCTTTTGCTTTTTCGGATTGTAGTAAAGATTTTATCCTTTACTTTTCCTCCTAGATACAAGGGGCAGAGCATTCCCGCAGGAATTTATACATTTTTAGATAATCCTCCTTTGGGAATGCTCTGCCCAAAACCTCGCAACGCAGGGAAAAATTGTCTGTAAAAGCATAAAGGGCAGAGCATTTGCGGAACGAGATTTGTGTGATGGGTTTTCAAATTGTGGCGCAAATGCTCTGCCCCTTGTATCTAGGAGGAAAAGTAAAGGATAAAATCTTTACTACAATCCGAAAAAGCAAAAGCAGAGATAAACTCGATCTGCCCCTAGGGACACCAAGCCCGTTTTGTAGATAGAGTCGTCTCTGCTTAAACAGTGGAAACAAGTAAAGACTGGACAGTATCAGAGGTCGCCCAACGGGTAAACCTGCATTCACAAGGATAGTTCAATACCACTGATTGCTTGATGGACAAATCTAGCAAGAGGACTGCCCCCCAATGAACAATAACAATGAAGTATATGATGTTTTAGGAATAGATATCAGCAAAGCCAAATTTGATGTTGCTCTAATCCAAGGCAACGCCAAAATCAAGAGCAAAGTATTTGCCAACAATCCTGAAGGATTTGCTGAATTACAAGAATGGCTAAACCTTCAAAATGTGACAAACTTGCATAGTTGTATGGAAGCTACCAGCACTTACGGCAATGGGTTAGCTAGATTCTTAGTAGAGGCAGGATACAAAGTAAGTATTGTTAATCCATCCCGTCCCAAAGCCTTTGGCAAGAGTGAGTTAAGTCGTACAAAGACTGACCGTGCTGATGCTAAAGTCATTGCTAGATTTTGTGCAGCCTTAAAACCTGCTCTTTGGACACCACCAGCATTAGAAATTGAGCAACTACAAGCATTGGTGCATCGTTTAGATAGCTTAACTGCTATGCAGCAGCAAGAGCAGAATCGTCTTGCTACGGCTGATCCAATTTTGGTTGAGGCAATTAATGCTCACATTGATTTTCTCAAAGAGCAAATTGAGATGACCAAAAAATTGATCCGTCAGCACTTTGATCAACACCCTCATTTGAAATCTCAACGGGATTTGTTGACTTCTATTCCTGGTATTGCTGAACTGACCGCAACTATATTACTGGCGGAAATTCGGGATATTTCTGCCTTTGATACTGCTGATCAACTGGCAGCTTTTGCGGGTTTAACTCCCCGTGAGTTCTCATCTGGTTCTTCGATTCATGGTAAGCCACGTTTATCTAAAATTGGTAATTCGCGTTTGCGTAAAGCTTTGTTTATGCCTGCGATTGTTGCCCGTCGTTATAATTTGCCGATTGCTGCTTTCTGCGCTCGCCTTACGGCTAAGGGTAAGTCCAAAATGTCTGTCATTGGGGCTGTCATGCACAAGCTGTTACGACAGGTCTTTGGCGTTCTCAAGTCTCAGCGTTCTTTCGACCCAAATTTTGTTCAAATTCCCTCTTGACTTTTTGGTACTCAAGACAGTATCTACGTTTTTGTTGCGATAAATCACTGATGGTGCAATAGGTAAGCTTTCGTGAAAATGCTTTGATAGTAAGGACTTGCAGCTTTATTCCAAAGAAATCAAAAAAAACATGCTCAAGGTATTGACAAACCTTTTGTAAATCTCCATAATAAGGAGCGCTTAAATAAAGAAACGCAAAAACCGCGCTGCAAACCAGTTGGTAGCAAGCAATTCTTTAAATAAAGTTTAAGCAAAAATTTGGGTTCGTAGTTCAATTGGTTAGAGCACCGCCCTGTCACGGCGGAAGTTGCGGGTTCGAGCCCCGTCGAACCCGTTCTAGATAAGAATTTTAATAAGAATTTTATTTATCATCAGACCATCCTAAAAGATTAGATAGCCAACCACGTTTTTGTGGCGGTGCAATAAGTGGCTTTTTTGTGGAATTTGGCTTAGGCAATTTTTTCGCAGTTGCGCTTTGAGCAGAATTAGGATTGCTCAGATCCTTGATGTGTTTTAATGCCAATGGCTCCTGCGGATTAATCTGAAGCGATCGCATCAGGCTAACTTTTGCCATTTGGGGCTGATCAATATTTTTGTAAACCACACCGAGCATGGCGTGACATTTGCTACTGTTTTTATCGAGTTGCAAAATCTCGCGCAAATCCTTGAGGGCAGCTTTCCAATCACCCTGACTCATGTAGATTTCACAAATTTTGAGGCGGTCAGCGATCGCGCTCGGATCTCTTGGCTCAATTCTGGTCTGGATTATCGTTTCATCGGAAGATGGCGAATTAGGAGATTTGTGACTTGATGAAGAGGAAGTAGGATAAGCGTAACTAGATTTTGCAAGTGATTGGGGATAGGTGGGCATCACCAGTGGTTTCTGCACCATCGGTTCCAGTACAGGTGGCATATCGGGATCGCCATATTGGTAGCCTTCCTTATAAAGGATATACACCAAATTTAGTTCACTGATCTGGGCTGTATATTCGAGAATATTATCTAGAGATTGATATTGTAATTTTGCGATCGCGGAAACTGAACGCTCGTAATATCCATCATTAGGAGCTAGCATAAACTCACAGGCTAAAGCCGAATGAATTTGAACATTACGCGATTTTTGCATCAGCCGCTTAGCTAGTAACTTAAAGATCCCTTGATAAGCCTTGCGTTCTTCCTCTTTCATGAGAATGTCGTAGGCAGGATTGACCAGCTTTGCCAAATACTGAGTTGCTACAGCTTTTTCTTTAGCCGAAAAGCCATATACGTCAGGGTGCAAAATACGAGCAATACTCAGATAGACATGACGAATGTAAATGGGGCTGGTGATAATTGGCAAGCCCAAGGCAGCGTAGTAGTCATGATTGAACTGACTAATGCCTCGATTGATGCGGATAAGCTGGAGATTTTGCTCCTTGGGCAGTTGATTCATAATTGCTCGCGTTGCCCATAACTAAAATGATGGTGGCAAACTGAATTTGGCAAATACAATCTTGAAATTCAGTTCGAGATACTTTAGACTTTGCAACATTTCTAACCAAAATATTAGCTTAATCTGTATGGATCTGCGATTTGCTAAGGAATCAGATTTTTTGTGGCGCGGCTGCGCCGCGCCACAAAAAATCTGATTCCTTATTTTCCTTAATCTAATCAGGAATGTAATGGTAGTACAGCCAGAGGTAAAAGTGCAAAGCCAATCCAAAGTAAAGCCCACCAAGAAAATTGGGGTAATGGTTCGGGTTCCGCAAGTAAGAAATTAATACGTTCTTCGAGGCGATCGCTCGGATTGGTGGAACCAAAGGCAGCCGCAAAGGTTTCATTCTCATTGATATTGCTTATGGTCATATTGCTGCTAACCATTGCAAGTAAAGACTCGGCAATTAATAAACCATCAGCATAGTTCGCCGCCCAGCGATCGGCACGAAGTTCTCGTAATAGTAGCAGTTCTTCCCATAGTGCTTCGGTATTGGGCAACCAAGGCATGATTTGACGCAAGCAGCTTAGCCAGAAAAACCAAAAAGTATCGCGATAATGGGCATGGGCGCGTTCATGGAGTAGGACAGCTTCGAGGTGTGGGGCATCAAGGGTATCGAGTAACCCTTGACTCACAAAAAGCTGCGATCGCCAAAAGCCGATTTGCGCTGCAAATAGCATCGGGATATTTAGCAACTGCACAGGATGATCAATGCTTAGGAACCCAATTGTTTGTGGCGCGGTGCAGCCGCGCCACAAACAATCGGGTTCCTTCACAACTAAACTTTGTAACTTTTGTAAAGATTGCCAGCCATTCCATACCAGTTGCACTGCACGCAAAATGCTGTAAATCAAAAATATCAGAGCGATCGCATAGCTCAGTCGTCCAGCTTGCAAACCAATCATTTGTCCATCGGCTCCCATGCAAAGCACCGCGATCGCCGTCATCACGACTAGCAATGGGGGCAACACGAAACATACTAATGCTTTGTGCCAACGCCTTTGCCAAGAACTTGACCCTGAATTTTGATGACTTTGATTTTGATGATTTTGCCAGCCATAACGCAATCCCCACGCAAGACAGAGGGAGCCGAGCAGCATCACAGAATGTATCGACAAAGAATGTATAGGGGAAAAATATACAGAAGAAAAGGACATTAGCTTAACCTTCCTGTGATTGATCTCTGGATTGGCGGAGATTTTTGAGACGGACGGCGATCGCCTCTAGTTTGTCCATACTGGCATGGTCAAGATCATCGGCAAAAGCGGCAACTATATCGGCATTACCTACTTCCAAAAAACGGTTAAGTTGGTGGTAGGCATCTAGGGCTTGAGCTTCTTGTCGGGAGATCAGCGCTTGCCAATAGAGAGTCCGTCCCTCTTTTTCACAATTAATCCATCCCTTCTGCTCTAGGCGACGCAGCACAGTCATTACTGACCCATAAGCTAATTCGCGATCGGGATCGGTCAAAATGCGATCGTGAATATCCGTAGCACCTAGTCTCGTACTATCCCAAATAATATTTAAGATCTCTGACTCTAGAGGTCCTAGTGATAATTGCTTCGGTCGATATTTTGGTAATGGGGTCATAAGCGGTCAAACGTCACTATGTAAGTGTAACTATAGCGCTTTGCAATATGCCAAGATTATTAATACCAAAAGATAAAATCCTTGCTGGGTTGGTTTTTTAATTCACCAAAGTGTTAGCACATTTTTGTGAATTGGTATAACGAGTCTGAGGCATCAATATAAAAAACTTATGAGTCTTACAACTGGGCAATTAGTCGGTGGGCATTACGAAGTAATTGAGCGTCTTGGTGGCGGTGGATTTGGTGAGACCTATCTCTCGCGGGACTTGCATCTTCCCGATCGCCCTACCCGCGTGATTAAAGTCCTTAGCCCTCATATTCAAGAAGACACTGTATTGCAGCTATCACGGCGACTTTTTGAAACCGAGGCTCAGGTTCTTTATCGGCTTGGGACACATCCCCAAATTCCCCAACTCTTTGCCCACTTTGAAGAACTATCCGAATTTTATCTAGTTCAAGAATATATAGATGGTAAAGATCTCAGCCATGAACTCCTGCGCGGTAAGGTATGGGAGCAGTTCACAGTGGCAAATCTATTACAAAATATTTTGACAGTTCTGAGCTTTGTCCATCAAAACAATGTCATTCATCGTGATATTAAACCTGAAAATATTATTCGGCGGCGCGACGGCAAGTTATTTCTAATTGATTTTGGTGTGGTGAAGCAGATTGCCACACCAACTGCGTTGTTAGATGGCAAAACTGCTGAAGGTTATACGGTGGGAATTGGGACACCCGGCTATATGCCTAGTGAGCAGGCGCATGGTGAGCCGAAGTTTGCTAGTGATATCTATGCGATCGGTATGATTGGTATTCAGGCGCTTACAGGTATTTCACCTAATCACTTACCTAAAGATGAAAATCTGGAAATTGTGTGGCGAAAGTCTGCCCCCAAGGTCTATCCTGAGTTTGCAGATATTCTTTCGCAGATGGTCAAGTTTGATTTTCGACAGCGATATCTTAGTGCTGAGTCTGCCTATGAATCAATTAAAGAATTTGTTGATCGCTATCCGATCGCGGATGTCAATCACAGCTTACCAACAGTGCTAATAAATGCTGAGGTTACTCAAACTACTGGACAAACGACTAATCAAGATCCCTCCCTTGATCAACATTCTGCCCAGAAACCTTCCCAGCAACAAGAATCTCCAAAATCATCAATCTGGCAATATTTACGCCCTTGGCATCTAGGTTTAGGAATTGTGACACTGGGAGCGATCGCCATTACGGCGATCATTCTCTTTGCAGAGCCATCAAAAACAGGACGTACTCACGGATCTCAAGAGTCTTTAGAAATCAGTCCTAATCCTTCTCAAACACCTTCCGTTAATTCTAGTAATACTTCTACTCCATCCTTAATTAAGGAGTTCTCTGTCAATGGCACAAATGATGCCGTTTATGGAGTTACCATCAGTCCTGACAGCAAAACTGTAGCAGGGGCAAGTGCGGAACGAACGATTGAGCTATGGGATTTACAAACTAGTAAAAAGCTACAAACTTTTAGAGGGCATAAAGGCAGAGTTTATGATGTTTTCTTTAGTCCTGATGGCAAGCGTTTAGTTAGTGCTAGTGACGATCGCCAGTTGATTGTTTGGGAAGTCAGTACAGGTAAGATTCTCCATACCCTTGAGGGACATCAAGATCGGATTTACACCTCAATCTTTAGTCCTGATGGTAAAGCGATCGCTAGTTCTGGAGCCGATCGCACTATTCGCCTATGGAATGTAGAAACGGGAAAACTAACTAATACCTTGCAGGAAAAAGCTTGGGTCTATGATGTTTCATTTACACCCGATGGGAAGACTTTAACCAGTGGTAGTAAAGATGGTGCAATTCGTTTGTGGAATGTAGAGACGGGAAAAGTGATCAAAACCTTAGTGGAAAATGGTAGCCCTGTACGCTCCATTGTTTACAGTAATGATGGCAAGCTGATTGCTAGTGCGATGGAAGACAGTACGGTACGTCTATGGGATGCAAACACAGGTCAGCTAAAGGATGTTCTCGCAGGACATACTAGTGAAGTCCATACGCTTGCCTTTAGCAATGACGATCGCTTACTAGCTAGTGGCAGTGCCGATAAAACGGTGAGGATTTGGTCACTCATAGACAAGCGATCGCTGCAAACTTTATCCAACTATGAACGCGGCGTATCATCGGTAGCCTTTAGCACTGATCAGAAATTACTGATTAGCGGTAGTCTCGACGGAAAAATTAAAATCTGGAAATTAGCCAATTGAATTTACATTCAGCAGATGACAAAATTTTTTCAACGCTAACTAATTCTATAGTTCAATCAATCCTAAGCTAATTTGAATCGCGTTATCTACATATCCCATGAGGCGATCGGAGACGATACCCATTCTTTTGATTAAGCGTTGTTTGTCAATGGAACGAATCTGATTGAGAAGCACTACGGATGTTACGGTTAGTCCGCCTTCGGGGGGATTGATTAAAACTTCTGTGGGATATGTCTCAGGATCGAATTGGGATGTGATGGCAGCAACGATGGTAATAGGGCTGTATTGATTGGAAATATCATTTTGAAGAATGAGAGCAGGTCTAGTTTTCTGAATTTCTGAGCCAACGGTAGGGTCAAAGTTAACCAAATAGATTTCGCCTCTCTTGGGAAATTCTATTTTTCGTTTTGCCATGATTCCTCATCAATATTAAACCAGTCTTGAGCAATCCCTAAGTCTCGATCTGCGCGACGTAATGCGCCCTGTTTGAGTTTTTCCCGTAGATTTTTCTTGGCTTCAGTGTTGATGTAGTATTTCACGGCTTGGTCAATGAAGTGACTGCGATCGCCTTTTGGTGCTATGCGATCGAGTAGCTGAAGCGTTTCGTTGGGTAATGTGATGTTAATGCGTTGATACATATATGGGTACACATTGGCTATGTGTATTATGCTAACTCATATTGATGGCTAAAGGTATAGGCGATCGCTAAATCTTTACCCACTCACTATATTCATCGGCTATTCGATAGGATATAAGATGGTAAATGTAGCCTACTAAAACATTGTTATGAATGAACTGCTATCAGTTACTTTCGATGGGTCGGTGCTTACACCAGATAAGCCGCTTAAACTTGAGCGAAATAAGCGCTATTTAATCACGATTGTTCCTGAAGAAGTAGCTCCTGTTCAGAATGCTTGGGATTTGTTAGAGAATTTGACGGGAACAGTTGAGGCTCCTGAAGATTGGTCGGCGGAACATGATCATTATTTGTATGGGACTCCTAAACGACAGGATGAGAATGTGTCATGAGAGAGCGATTATTGCTAGACACGTCATTCATTCAGGCGTTGCTGAATTCTAAAGATCGGCATCATCAACGGGCAAAGGTTCTATTACCGAGGGTTTACAATGCAAGGGAAGTATGGGTAACTGAGGCGGTGTTGGTTGAGGTGGGAAATGCTTTTAGTGCGATGAATCGTGGTGCGGCTTCTCAATTTATTCGACAGTGTTATCAAACTCCAAATATTAGGGTGATTACGGTGGATACGGCGTTGTTGGGTCGTGCTTTGGAACTTTATGGTGCTAGACCAGATAAGGGTTGGGGTTTGACGGATTGTATTTCTTTTACGGTGATGTCAGAGAATAGTTTGATTGATGCGGCAACTGCTGATTTTCATTTTGTGCAAGCGGGATATCGGGCTTTATTGTTAGAAGTTGTGTAGAACTGAAAAACTGCTTGATATTTTAGGTTGGATCGCCTTGTCATCTCATGGTTAAGTGCATAGGCGATCGCTAAGTTAGGCTGTGGTTTGGCAAGCAATTCCGCTAATATCTCAATCCTTGTCCAAGCGGTTTCTAAATCGATTTGAGCGGGTTCGTAGGGAAATGTATCAAGGGGTTGATATAAATAGACGCGCCATGACATGGACTGAAGTTGTAAAACCCATCGGGTTGCTTCTTCGACGGTGGCGGTGACGAGGCACTGGTCAGTTAATTAGTGAGGTAATGAAAGCCCCTTAATGATAGTAATTCCAGCATAGAAACGGGACGATTAAAAAGTCCGATTGCCATAGCAGGGGTCTTGTTCTTGCCCAAACCCTCATGAGGTCGTACCCAATTGTGAATTAAGCGTTGTACCGTGACTGCTCGTTGCAAGCCCTCGGTATTTTTAGCATACAGGTTTTGTCTGCGGCGAAAAGCACTACACCTTCTTCTCAAAGCACTGTTGTTAGCTTCATTATGATTAGCATGAACGTCACTCTTATCGCTGATGGCAGTATAAGGATGCTCAGGTTTGACCCATTCGACTCGACGCTTTCCCTGTGAACCTTTAATTTTCATGGCAACTTCCAATCCATAGCGCCATACCTTGCGATGTCCATATTCACGAGTGACTTCCGATGATTTGAGATAAACACTTGCCATTTGCCATAGTTGTTGAGCGTAGCGTCTTTCACCATCGGTAAACCATCGAATGTATTGACTAGTTTTTGCCCATGACCATGCAGTGTTGATGGCTTGCTTAAATAAGTCCGTTGTTTTCATTCCTGCTTTTGCTTCAATCCAGTAGCGACTCCCACGCTCAATAAATGTGATTGTCCACCCTTTTGACTCTGAGGGGGGGGAGGTTCTCGCCTACGCGAGTGTAAACCTCATCTCCCTCGACTGTTATATCTCCTCCTGTTGGGGCATCTGGACTCCATTGCTGTGACTGAGTTGCCAATTTTTGCTCCCATCTCATGATGCTGACATGAGATTTTTCTAGAACTCTTCCACTGGCTCTAATCCCCATTCCTTCACTCCTCATCTTAAGTGCTAATGAAACCACATTTTCTGGTGTTCTCAGCCTTGACATTGGCGTTCCTGTCCTTTCACTGAATCTTTTGCCGCATTCTTTGCATAAATAGTTTTGGATGGCTTTGCCGTCTTGATGGTGATGTTTGCCATTTTTGATGATCTTTTGACTATCGCAGTGGGGGCATTCCATAGCTTTTTCCTTTACTCTGCCTCTATTTTCTCATATCACTAATTTACTGACCAGTGCCGGTGACGATGAGTAATGGTTTGGCTTGTTGTTGGTATAGGAGAGTGCTAATTAGTCCCTTGCCTAAGCGGGATAGTCCTGATAGGGATATACTTTTGGCTGTTTTTAGTTTCTCGCCTATTTTTGTGGCGATCGGGCTATGTTCTCTAGGACTGCTGTGAAGATCATGGGTGGGGATTAATTTAGTCGGTAGTGATCCGAAAGTAGTGTTATCTGAAATGCTCTTGAGTAATGACTTTTAAGATTATTTTCACAAAAGCAAAGTTAATAAGGTTCTGTGTCAGTCTGAGGCTCAAACACTGATTGTTTCGTAAATTTTGAGCATTTACCGCCTAAATCAGAGCTATACTCAAGCTATTCAATTTCTACTCTTAAACCCTAGAACCTAATATATAGCAAATATTTCAAACATCACTACTTGTGGATCACAACCAAAATATTATTTTTTGTCCTAAATAACCTGCTGAATGTAGGGATCAGTTATTGTACAGTTACCATGCCAAACCGCCTCTTAGTTGATTTAAAGTATCAAGAGTAAATATGTCAAAACCAGCAGAATCTGATTTTTCTCTCAAAAATCCTTTTATCTCCGATCAAACAATCGATCAACTTCTTGAAAACGGATATATTGGGGTAGATTTAGCACTATCTGATGATAGTGCTTTTGCGGGAGCAGCCCACAAATTCAAAGAGCAAGTCAAGTGGACTAAGAGCCAAGTAGATGAGGAGGGAGATGTTGCTTTAATGACATCTAATTTATCTGAATTTGATCAATTGCTAAATTTTATGCTTGCCCAGTTTGGTTGGTGTCCTCAAGTCTATTCAAATCAAGAAATCCCAGATGTTTTCATTTTTTCACCCCAAAGTGAATTACAAGAAGGTGCAATATTTTTAGCAACTGATGGAGAGAAGGGATGGCAAGGCTCTCTTTACAGCCTAGATTATGTTGATTCAATAGAAAATGCGAATATACTGGGCTTTATTTTTGCGACCAAACCAAAAGATGATTCGCAGCAAGAGTGGCTTTTAGTAGAGGTTAATCGCCAGAAAAATACAAGGGGCTGGAGTGTACATTCAGGAACATTAGAGCAGGTTTACTACATTTGGGCAGAAAGGGTTGAAATTTCAGAACCCAACTTTAAACCAACAACTGATGAAGTTTTAGATGCTTTGTCTTTTGAGAATACTCAACCAGAAGCGGTATCAAATCAAGAAGATGATGATGAAAAGGAAGAAATAGATTTTAGTTGCCCTGAGGATATGTCTTCTGAATATACAAGCAGAAGTAATTTTTATAATTTTGCATACGCTTTTAACCATCTACATTATACGAAGAAAGATTTAGCCGAACATATCGCAAATAATGGAATGGATGATGCCGAGTCTATTATGAGTGAAGTTATTTTTTGTAGTGATAACGAGGAATGTGATAACTATGGTGTTCCTGACTCTCTTGATCAAGCAATATCTGATTTTGGTAGTTTTGTGATTGAAAATAACGAAGAGGTGACTGGAGATTATGGTTTAAGTTCCTTTTTCTTGGAATACCTTGGATCTAATCGTGAACTTTTAATTGATGAATGTAAAGATTGGATTGATTCCTTTGAAAATAATTCTGACCTATTCTTAAATAATAATGGCTGGGGAAATAAAACAAAATTTCTTGAAGACTATACCTATATTGTCCTAAGAGAGTTTTTGAGTACATACCCAGCATTAATTAATGTTGACGAGGATGATGATGAACTGGTTGAAAAGGTTGAGGAATGGTATGAAGAGTTCGCACTTCCTAAGTTACTCCCTTTTCTTGAAGCGATTAATGAACAGTTTGAACACATTCGTAACTAAATCGATCGCCTCAATCTTGCCAGCTTTATGGCTATTGCAAATAGGACAAGCTAACCAAAGATTCGACATTCATTAATCCACGCATCACCGCAACCTGCATTGCTTTAGCTTTCCGTACCGAACCATGACGATAAACCTGCATTAACTCATTCAGCTTCTTAACTTCCTGTGCATCAAGCAATCCTTCACTATTTCGAGCTTGTAAATCGCTAAAAAACCTTTGCTGCTGTCCGCCCATTTGCAAATTACAAAGAGCGAGAACCTGTTCATCAGGCAAAGTATCTATGGGAATCTCATTAATAGTGCGATCGATCCATTCAATCAGCATTTCTTCAATCCCCTGACGATTGAGCGCAGCTATTTCCTTAACCTTTTTTGCCAAAGGTTCGGGAAGTTCTAAGGCGATCGACTCAGACATATTGCCTCGTAGACAACACTAAATTTTGATTGATTAAATACAGTATAACCGTCAAAAACCGCACCTAAGCAATCTCCGCCAAAGGCATAAAACTGGCACTCTCCAACGCACGAGAAGCAAACAGCAAACAAGCCCTGATATCTGCTTCAACCAAACCTTCATACTCTTCCAAAATTTCCGTCACCGTTGCACCATGAGCCAGCAGATTTAGAATGTACTCAACAGATAACCGCGTCCCTCTAATGACAGGCTTTCCCACCATCACTCTAGGACTAGAGTAGATCCGATTTAACAACTCT
Source organism: uncultured cyanobacterium (assembly GCA_963703315.1). Classification (GTDB taxonomy): domain Bacteria; phylum Cyanobacteriota; class Cyanobacteriia; order Pseudanabaenales; family Pseudanabaenaceae; genus Pseudanabaena. Next base: position 3,088,352 of record OY969811.1, read on the forward strand.
TGTTCTTTCATATTTTCTAAGAATTTAACCTGACTTATCACAACCATCATACATAATCATACTTCTCATTACTTTTTGCGAAGTCTCTCTAGAAGTTGAATCCGTTTTTGTTGCCACCAATCATCATTAATCTCGATCGCCTCACCACTATCCAAACCCTCTAACAGCAAAGTTTCCAGACGCGCTTGAGCAACCCTCTCCGCCTCTTGACGCAGCAACTGCCGAATATATTCACTCGTAGTACTGTAGCCACCTTTAGAAACCTGCTCATCGATAAAAGCCTTCATAGAATCAGGAACAGAGATATTTACTGTAGTCATAGCTAGTAGTTATGTATATTTCTGACAGTTCAATTATGGCAAATATTGCCATAATTGAACTGTCAAACAGCGATCATGATTCAGGGCAGAGATGATAAGATATCAAAGTATAAACCTCAGCGTGAAAGTGATTTATACAGAGAATTTAGGAGTTAACTTATGCGAACAATCACCCTACAAATTGATGATAGCGTTAGCGACAAATTTCTATGGTTACTCGATCGCTTCTCTAGAGACGAAATTAAAATTTTAGACCAATCCGATTATGTCAGCGATGATGAATATCTCAGAGGAATTGAAGGAATGGTTCAAAGTATCAATTCAGCCCTTACTGAACCCATTGAACAAGGTGTAACTCTAGATAAGCTGGATTGGTAATGTACAAAATAATTTTCATGACGTAAGCTCAAAAAGATGCCAAAAAGCTTGCTTCCAGTGGATTGAAACCTAAAGTTCTGCAACTCATCAAGATCATTGAAGAAGACCCATTACAATATCCGCCAGATTATGAATTTTTAAAAGGAGATATGAAAGGGCTAATCAGTCGCCGCATCAATAAACAGCATTGGATGGTTTATGGAAACTTAGCCAAAGGTTTACCACAGAAAGGACAAGCAAAACTAGTAACCTCCGCCGTCACTGCATTCTCACCCTTTGATTGAAGAATCTCCCACTGATTACGGCGATCGCTGTTTGATTCGAGATTAAGAGCAATTTTGCTAGGTATTAATCCACGCATCACCGCAGCCTGCTGCATTACCTTGTCTTTCTGCACCGAACCATGATGACAAACCTGCCTTAACTCATTTGTGGAGTCATTGCTAGTTTTTTTGACTTGTGTGTACATGGTAGAAAACGGAATAGGGATGATGGCTTCAGACTACTGATTAGCTAATCTACTTTTAGGCAACGTACTAGCCAATAGTTATAGACTGCTAAAATGCAAATAGCAGTTACGACAGCAATTATCTAAGCCTCATGACATTAACCTATGAAAAGACTTTGGCAGAGCGGGTCAGAGCAGATTTTGAGATTTTGAATCAAGAGGTCAATGGTAAGCCCCTTATTTATTTTGACAATGCCGCCAGTTCGCAAAAGCCCAAAGCCGTAATCGATGCATGGAAATATTATTACGAGCATGACAATGCCAATGTGCATCGCGGCGCACATACTCTCAGTGCCAGAGCCACCGATGCATACGAGGGAGCGCGAGAAAAAGTTGCTAGATTTGTGAATGCCAAGTCATCGCAAGAAATCATTTATACCCGTAATGCCAGTGAAGCAATAAATCTAGTTGCCTATACTTGGGGCTGGGCAAATCTGAAGACAGGTGATGAAGTTATTCTCTCAGTCATGGAGCATCACAGTAACATCGTTCCTTGGCAGTTGATTGCTCAGCGTACAGGTGCAGTCCTCAAATTTCTAGAACCAAATGAGCAGGGAGAATTGAGTGTAGAGCAGTTCAAGTCCTTCCTGAATGCCAAAACAAAACTGGTGTCGCTTGTTCATGTTTCTAATACTCTCGGCTGCGTCAATCCAGTGGAAGCGATAATTCCTCTAGCCCATGCTCAGGGTGCGAAGGTGTTACTGGATGCTTGCCAGAGCGTTCCCCATATGCCGATAGATGTACAAGCTCTAGATTGCGATTGGCTAGTAGCTTCAGGGCATAAAATGTGTGCGCCTACGGGAATTGGTTTTCTCTATGGAAAGCGTGACTTGTTGCTGGAAATGCCGCCATTTATGGGTGGTGGCGAAATGATTTCTGAAGTATTTCTCGATCATTCTACCTACTCAGGTTTACCTCATAAGTTTGAAGCAGGAACCCCTGCGATTGGCGAAGCGATCGCCCTCGGTGCGGCGGTGGATTATTTAACAGCTATCGGCATGGATAAAATCCACGCCTATGAACAGGAATTAATTAACTACTTGATGGATTATCTTGATGATATTCCCGACATCAAGGTATATGGGCCTCGTCATCATCGCGCAGGTTTAGCCGCCTTCACGATCGCGCATGGTATTCATGCCAATGACCTATCGGCGCTACTAGATCAAGATGGAATCGCCATTCGGTCTGGACATCATTGCACACAGCCCTTACATCGCTTTTTAGGACTTAGTGGCACGGCAAGAGCCAGTGTCTATTTCTATAACACCAAAGCAGAAGTAGATACCTTTGTAGCTTCCCTAAAAGATGCGATCGCCTTTTTTAAAAGTGTCATGGCATAGACCTATGGTAAGACTTATTCTATTAGGAGCTTCAGGATCGGGACGCACTACCCAAGCTTTGCGACTTCAGGCTTTGCTGAATATTCCTGTGATTTCAACTAGCGAAATTTTACGATTAGAAATTAGCACAGGCACAAATTTAGGGATAGAAGTTCAAAAATTTTTAGATGCAGGTGAACTCGTTCCCGATCTATTGATGATTGCTCTGATGCGATTGCGACTTGGGATGGAAGATGCTCAGCGTGGATGGATTTTAGAAGGCTATCCGCGTACTGCTTTTCAGGCAGAAGAGCTAGATTTTTTGTTGCATGAGTTGGGCTGTCCTGTTGATCATGCGATTTATCTCAAAGCTTCTCAAGAAGTGTTAATGCAACGATCTCTATCGCGTGGTGGCTCTGATGACACAATGGAAATCATCCAGAAACGGATTGAGCAATTCTTTGAGATGACTATTCCTCTCTTAGAATATTACGGTTATAAGCAGAAACTCCTAACAATCGATGGTGATTGTGATGTAGCCACAGTCGGCACTCATCTAGAACATGGCATTAACCATTTACTTCAATAGAACCTCTAGCCTTTATGAGCCTTAGCCCAAACCCAGAAAGAGCCTACTGGCTAGCATGGTCACAAGTACGTGGTATTGGACCAGTTTTAATCAAGCGGCTGTACCAAGCTTTTGGCTCAATGTCAGAAGCTTGGAAAGCCTTGCCCAGTGATTTACAAACGATCGAAGGTATCGGTGGTCAAACTCTAGAAACCATTCGCCAAGCACAACGGGAAGTGGAACCTCTGTCTCTATTGGCAGTACATGAACACCACAATCTCAATTTCTGGACTCCCAGCGATCGCGAATATCCGCAGTTACTTTGGGAAATTCCCGATCCGCCGCCAATTCTCTATTATCACGGTCATCTCACTCATTGGAATGAACGCAATACAGTAGCGATCGTCGGTACACGCAACGCTACCCCCTATGGCAAGCGCTGGACTAAAAAACTTGTCGCCGCCTTAGCCAATCGTGGCTTTACGATCATTTCGGGGATGGCAGAAGGTATTGATGGTGAAGCTCACAAGGCTTGTTTGGAAGTTGGCGGTCAAACCGTAGCCGTGGTGGGTACAGGAGTCGATCGCATTTATCCCCATAAGCACAAGTCTCTCTATGACCAGATTGTCGCTTCAGGACTAGTCATCAGTGAATATCCTCAAGGCACTCCCCCCGATAAAACCCATTTTCCTGCCCGCAATCGGATTATTGCAGGACTCAGCCGCGTCACTCTCGTATTAGAAGCCCCAGAGCGATCAGGAGCCTTAATCACCGCCTATCAAGCCAATGAATATGGACGTGATGTCTATGCTCTGCCAAATTCACTAGAAGTGAACGAGGCAAAGGGTTGCTTGAAATTATTAGGTAAGGGCGCTCAGGCGATTTTGGGTGTGGATGAGTTATTGGAAGCTTTGGGAATGTTGCCGAATTTGGATCAGCCTAGTCCTGCGATCGCGATTAAAGAACTTCCTGTATTGCAACAAAATATTCTCCAAGCGATCGGTTTTGGTGATCCTGTAGGCTTAGATTGGATTGTCGAGCAGGTCAAAGCACCTTCTGGCGAAGTTTTAGGGGCGCTTACCCATTTAGAACTTGTAGGGGCGATCGCGCCATACCCTGGAATGCGATACCAACGTTTAGTTTAAGAAATTTTTTGAAAGCGCCGCTTTGCGTATACAAGAAGTAATTGATAATTATCTCTAACTTTCTTGCTTAATGCATAATTTTCAAACTTATTAAACTGAAATAGTTAGTTGTTTTTAGTCTGTCTAACTAGATGTTTATATACCAACTAACTTGACATATTTGCTTTATAGTATGCCTTGAAAAATAAGTAAGTAGACTTAATTAAATATATAGCTATAACCAAGCAAGTTAAAACATAAAACCCAAAAGAGAGTTGCGGCGCGAAGCGCCGCAACTCTCTTTTGGGTTTTGGTTCCGTCCTAACATAACTGACTACAACTATAAAAGCCTAGAACTTATGACAAAGGCTGTGCTTGCGCCATAGGTTTTAGATCTGGTTCTTAATTATACTGAGCTACTTAGTAGCTGTAATATGATTTATATAGAGAAAAACTGATATAACTCTCTAAATTTTTACTTCTCATTGATCAGCTAATTTACTTACCCTAAAATATGTTCAATACTTGACACTATAGGCTAATCTTAAGACTAAGTGATGTGAGTGTAATTGCTTGTCTTAACAACAAGCAAATCTTTATAAGTAACAGCAAGCTATGAGCGATCAAGATCAACAAAAGAAACCAGAAAATATTAGCGATCGCGTTGAAGAGACTCCCGATCTCCAACAAAAGTCCAGCTTCCGCCCTAAACTCCGCTATGTACTAGTCATGTTGTTTATGGGGTTAGTCCTAAGTGGGGCAGCCGCAAGAACTTGGCAGATGGTCGGTAAGCAAAAAACATCCATAGAACCAATCTCTCAAAATCCTAATGATCCAATAAAACTCTTTGATCGCAATGGCTTGCCGCTTTTAAATCCGCAACCACCTAGTGATGCGGAGGTATGGGAATGTGATGTGGCAGTTGTTGGCGGCTCGTTAGGTGGTGTAGCCGCAGCATATCACTCGATGAAAACTGGAGCTACTACTTGTTTAATTGAGCTTACACCAATGCTAGGTGGTCAAGTTAGCTCACAGGGAGTCAGTGCGATCGATGAATCACTATTGATGCGCTATCGTCAGCAATTCCCCCTCAGTTGGACACATTTCAAAAATATTATTGCCAGCCAACCAGCATTGCCAGATAAATATTCGTATTTGAAACCGGGGGCAGTGGTTGCAGATACGAATAGTTGCTGGGTTGGGAATCTCTGCTTTACGCCCTATTCAGGGGAATTAGCATCTGAAGAATTTTTGCGTGAGGCTCAGCGCTCAGCACCCAAGAGTCGGTGGGAAACCCAGATCGCCTTTAAGGGAGCTAGCTTTAATGAAAAAGGCGATCGCATTACCGCAATTCATGCAGTCAAGAGGATTCCCCTCGACCCCAACTATTTACCCCAAGGGCGCTTATCTCGCGAATTAAAAAGTTGGTTTAACTGGAACTCTGACGAAACCTTTAATAAAAAGCCAATCCGTTTGCAGCCGCCTGCTGGCAAACAAATGATAGTTATTGACTCTACCGATACTGCCGAACTGATTGCTTGGGCAAATTTACCGCATCGCTTAGGAGCAGAAGGATTTGGGACAAATGGTGAAGTTCATGCAGTAGCTGACAATCCCGAATGTACTCAGGCATTTACTTTTCCCTTCGTCCTCAAAATTGCTGATGATGAAGGGCGATCGCTGAAGGAATTACGCAAAGTCCAACCGGGGTATTCTCGTGAAGAACATCGCAAAGATTATGACTTAGGCAGATTTCCGATGTTTGAAGGCAATAGTGTATTTAACTATCGCCGTATTGTCAGCATGAAACGGGATGACCCATTTAAAGCGACTCCTGCTAAAGGGGATATGACCGTGATTAACTGGAATCGCGGTAATGATTGGGGGATTATGAATCCACCTTTAATCTTGACTGACAAACAAATTCGTGACTCTGGTCAACAGCAAAACTGGCTCGGCGGTCTCAATACGACAGCACTGAAAGATGGGGAAAATCATGCCCTCTTATTTGCTGAATGGTTAATGGAAAAGTACGCTTCTCCTGAATTTCCATTGCGGATGATGTCAGGACCTGATAGCCCGATGCCAACCGATTCTGGGCTGAGTATGTATCCCTATATTCGTGAAGGTCGTCGCATTATCGGACGAGCCGCCTATGGTCAGAAAGAATTTATTATGCGTGAGCAAGATATTCGCAATGACATGGAAGATGGTCGTGACTTTACAAAAACCTCGATTGGGCTGACTCACTATGCCATTGATATGCATGGTTGTCGCTATCGCAATTGGGAACCATCTAAATCGCCCAGTGCAGCTCCTGCTAATGAGGACAAGGTAAGACCGATTATTCTGCCCTTTGAAAGCTTGATTCCGCAGCGTATCGATAATTTGCTGATGGGTGGTAAGGCGATCGCTGTTAGCCACATTGTTAATGGGGCAACGCGCATTCATGTGGGAGAGTGGTCAGCAGGAGCCGCCGCAGGAGCCGCTGCCGCTTGGATTGCCCTACAGGATGACCCAACTTTGACTCCGCAGGCAATTCTTGAGCGCGGTAGGATTGGCGAATTACAAACCCTATTAAAATCTCAAGGCACGATACTGCAATGGTAAACAAATAGAGGGGCGGCGCAAAGCGCCACCACTCTATTTGTTTACGTTTGAGGCTTACTGAAGAGAGAAGTAAACACTTGCTTAATCGTTAGTAATACTAATCCCAAGGCAATTACCCCAAAAATCATGGTTGCACCTGTACCGATCGCCAACAATGCGGTGCGAACCAGCGTCGCCACCCGATTAGCAAGGGTATTTGTGGTTTGTAGAGGTGCGGAAGCAAGCTTGTGTGCCACCATATTGGTAAAAGCATAGAGTCCCGTAGCAAGAGTGGCAGAGATGAGCGCTCCTGTGAGGTTTTTGAAGGGAGAGGGTGATGCTTCGGGAGAGGATGGAGATGGAAGTCTGGCTTCTTTAGACATATAGAGACTGGCAAAATATAATACTAATTTAAAAAATGGCGTTGCCATCTTTTAAACTTCAAAACCTTACTAGGTTTATTTTTTAATTTATTGAAGTGTTGACTCACTTCAGTGAATTGGGATAAAAGCATATAGAGGTGCGATACACTTCTATATGCTTTTAGGTATTGCGACTAGTGATCGCAAAAAAATCATTAAAAGCGGTAAAAATCTTAATATCTTTGACCACAAAATGATTTAAGATATCGGCACTCAACACAAAAATGCTAGTCCCACTGGAAGCAGTGGGATTTTTTTTTGTACTTTTATCATTGCACAAAATGTTTGTGTGGTGCGATAACAAATTTAGAGAAGTAAGTAGCTAGGCGCAACGAAATATAAAACCAAAAAAAATGTGGCGCACGCGCAGCGTGCGCCACATTTTTTTGCTCTGAATCATCAAAGAAGAATTAGATTGAATAATCTAGAGGGAAAGACTTAGTATCTTTAGGTTCGATATGGACATACTGCTGTGGTTGTAACTTCAACTCATCAAAGCGATCGCGCGTAATATGAGCAGTTAAAACCTGTCCATCACCTAGCACCAACTCAGCTTGGACTTCCCAACCAAGATGGATCAGGCGATTGATTCGTGCTGATACAGATGTGTTAGTTGGTTCAGTCTCAATTAAAATATCGCGAGGACGAATGTACATATCCTCTCTAACATTATGAACTTTATGAAGTTCACTATAGCGATCGCTATTTGCGGGAAGTACATTCACAGAACCAATAAAGCTCATCACAAAGGGAGTCGCGGGATTGTCATAAACGTTCGCAGGTGAGCCAATCTGCTCGATTTTGCCTTTATTCATCACCACGATTTCATCAGCTACTTCCATTGCCTCTTCTTGATCATGAGTTACAAATACAGTAGTTACGTGAACTTCATCATGAAGACGACGTAGCCATGCCCGCAAATCCTTACGGACTTTAGCATCTAAAGCTCCAAAAGGCTCATCAAGGAGTAATACACTTGGCTCTACAGCTAAGGCACGAGCGAGAGCAACCCTTTGGCGCTGTCCACCTGAAAGTTGAGAAGGATAACGGTTGCCTAAACCTTTCAACTGGATTAGTTCTAATAATTCTTCAACGCGATCGGCAATTTTGGCTTTAGGCTGGTTACGAATTTCCAAGCCAAAGGCGATATTTTTGCGGACAGTCATGTGCTTGAAAAGCGCGTAATGCTGAAATACAAAGCCAATGTTGCGATCGCGCACATCTTGATCGGTAGCATCCTTACCTGTGAGAAAGATTTTTCCGTGATCGGGAGTTTCTAGACCTGCAATTAGTCTTAAGAGGGTAGACTTACCAGAACCAGAAGGACCTAATAACGCAACCAATGAGCCAGTTTTGACTTCAAGATTGATATTGTCTAGGGCTAAAAAATCACCAAATCGCTTATTTACATTCTCTACAACAATGCCCACGTTGCACTTGCCTCAATTAAAAAAATCTAATTAAAAAATCTTATTTTGACTTCATCGACTTTGTACATCGTTAAGTAGCTAAGCGCAATTAAATATAAAACCCCAAAACCTGTGGCGCACACTGCGCGTGCGCCACAGGTTTCGGCTCTGGTTTTTAATTATGCCCAGCTACTTAATGATGTTGCATTCACAAAACCACAGTTAACCTGTGTATTTACCGTTGATTACATATAATCATAATACACTCTAATTTGCCTGATTGACTGACAAATCTTACCCACAAATAGGCAAGATGCCCGTTCCACTAAAAGCGTGGCACTAATCGCCATTTTTAGTTTTGGTAAGTAGGCGGGTTTAATTCAGATTTAAAAGCTATAACACAGGCTGTGCCTGTGTTATAGCTTTTAAATCTGGGGTTTAATTATGCCGAGATACTTAATAACATGACAGTAAATTACGATTTATCGCTAAAGTGGATACATAGAACACCGACAAACTATTGAGAAATTGTGGGGAATTGTGGCTCGTCTTCAAGAATTTTCACAATTTCCTGTAATTTATGATTATGAGACCAACTGCATTTATTCCAATCACCGTATTCATACTTACTCTTGCTTTGCTAGGGTGGGGATATTTTCGTTCCCGCAAGTTTGGCAAGCTGGGGTTACTGTCTTGGCTACAATTTGTTTCCCTAATGTCGCCTTGGCTAGTTTACTTTGGCTTGTTTGTGTCAGGTGTTTTTATAAATTTCACAACGCTATTATTTTTATTAGTTAGCTCGACGATCGCCTATGTCCTGATTGGCAATCAATTGCGTAAGGTTGCCTCAGTCGAGAGAGAAGCGATCGAGCAGAAATTAAGACAGGATCTGGAAACGTCGGGAGAACAACTCAACACTGCCAACAATCCAATTAATAACTCACCCATTAATTCGCCTATTGCGATCGCGATGTCGCAGGGTAAGACACAGCTAAAACTGTTTAAGGCTTTGCCTATGGAGGATCTCAAGTTAATCCAAGGAATCTTTGGCATTGAAACCTATTACGTTACCGAAACAATTCCCTATCAAGAGGGAGTAATTTTAAAAGGTAATTTGCGGGGAGAGCCTGATGTGGTACACGATCGCTTGACCCAATCCCTAAGCGATCGCCTCGGTGACAAATACAATCTGTTTTTAGTGGAAGGTCAAGATCGTAAGCCTGTCGTGATCGTGCTGCCTAGTCGAGCTATTTTTAATAATGATACGATTCCTCAAAAAATATTAATTGCTGTATTAATTTTTGCCAATATCTACACATCGCTCAGTTTGGGAGCTTTAGTTGCAGGGATTCCTGTAGTCCAAAATCCTCAAGAATATTTAGTAGGATTACCCTTTGCTCTGGGTATTGGTGCGATTTTGACATTACGCGAGTTGTCGATGCGATGGATGGCAGGCAAATATAAGGTGAAGATGAGTTTGCCATTTTTACTACCTTCTTCACAGTTAGGTTCCTTTGGCTCATTTAGTCGCATTGTGTCCCCCTTACCGAACCGTGTCGCCTTGTTTGATATCGCGATCGCCCCAGTAGTGGTGAGTGGATTGTTATCTTTGGTGCTGCTGCTAGTGGGTTTACAACTTTCAGCGATCGGGATGGGAAGTATTGATATTCCTAGCCAAATTTTCCAATCATCAGTACTAGCAGGAACCTTAGCCAAACTATTTCTCGGTGAGGCATTACATTCTAACTTTGTCTCAATTCATCCGTTAGTTGTGTTGGGATGGCTCGGCTCCACCATTACGGCGCTAAACTTAATGCCCGCAGGACAGCTTGATGGCGGCAGGATTGTGCAATCTATGTATGGACGAAGGACGGCTAGTTGGACGACGGTAGTGACATTGGTTTTCTTAGTGATTGCCACAGTGATTAACCCCTTAGCACTTTATTGGGGGGGGATTGTCTTAATTCTGTTGCGAGATTTGGAACGTCCGATGTTGAATGAGCTTTCAGAACTTGATGGCGATCGCGAAGCTTTGGGAATGGTAGCTCTATTTTGGATGCTAATCACTCTATTACCACTTACCTCTGGTGTCGCTGAACGACTAGGTATTGGTAGTGTTGGTGGACTCTTACCATAAACAAAAAGCGGCGCATCGCGCCGCTTTTTGTTTATGATCTGAATTCTGCAAAAATCTTATTGAGAATATCTTGAGCGCCTTTGTCCTTAAGTTGATGAGCTAGCTCCATACCAATTTGATCAGGCTTTGTCAATTCACCTGTCACTTCTCCTTTCACAAAAGTCTGACCATCGAGGCTAGCGACAATTCCTTTTAGAGTAAGCTGATCGCCATTAATGGAAGTATTCACACCGATGGGAACTTGGCAACCGCCTTCTAGTTCACGCAAGAAGGAACGCTCTGCTAGACAGCGTTGGGTGGTCGGATAGTGGATAATTGGTGCAAACAAAGCCAAGATTTCAGGATCTTCGGCACGACATTCGATACCCAATGCACCTTGTCCAACGGCATGGAGCGAGATTTCTGGATCAATCACTTCGTGGACGCGATCGCCAAATCCTAGACGCCGTAAACCTGCGGCAGCAAGAATCAGCGCATCATACTCACCTGAGTCTAACTTTTGTAACCGAGTATTGAGATTACCGCGTACATCTTTAAATGTGAGGTGAGGATAGTAATGACGCAACTGAGCAAGGCGACGTAATGATGATGTGCCAACAACAGTACCAGCAGGTAAGGTGGCAAGGGTTTTGTCCTTTAGCTTTTCATGGACAACTAAGGCATCGGCGGGATCTTCCCTCTCCGTAATTGCACCGAGGATCAGCCCTTCAGGTAAATTAGTTGGTAAATCTTTAAGACTATGTACGGCAAAGTCTGACTCTTTCGTCAGCATTGATACTTCTAATTCTTTGGTAAATAAGCCCTTATCACCAATTTTAGCAAGAGCTACGTCAAGGATTTTATCCCCCTGTGTACTCATGGTAACAACTTCAAACTGGTGATCGGGGTGTGCTTTACTTAGTTCCGCTTGTACCCAATGCGTTTGTACCAGTGCTAGCTGACTTTTGCGAGAACTAATGCGAACTGTTGAGGATGCAACCATAGGACAGACTAATTAATATAAAAAATAACAGTATTTAAAGGTGGGTAAGGACGGCGCTTTGCGCTGTCCTTGCGTAATTAAAAGCACTATTTTCTATTCAAACAGGTTTTGCTACGGTTTCTATGCGATCGCCTAGTTGCAAAATGTAAAGAATTCTTACATGAAGTATTAAAAACTGATGACGCAAGCGCAGCTTGCGTCATCAGTTTTAGAATTGGGTTTGCTCAAACTGCACTGGTTTATATAAATCACTAACGGCGATTTCTAGATTTACGGACTTTAAGAACAGGCGATCGCTTAAGCCATATTCCGAAAACAACCATTTACCATCTTGATTGCGCTGAAATACTTCTACGATTGGTTGCTCGACTTGGACTAGGACATATTCTTGTAAGCTATCAAATTTGCGATATTGCGAAAACTTAAAGCCGCGTTCGCGTAGCGTCTCTGAAAGAGATTCGTAGGCTTCGGTAGAGGGTGAAAGCACTTCGATAATTAGACAAGGAAATAATACTAACTGCGCTTCGGTATCGCGTTGGTCACAGGTAACTACCACATCAGGATAGAAATATTTTCGGCTTGGCTCGACTTGGACTTTGACATCAGCTATGTAAACTTCACAGGTGCGATCGGCTAAACCGTTATCCAACACTTTAAAAAAGTTAAGTGCAACTCGATTATGGTTGCGCGTACCACCAGCCTTAGCGATCGCTTCCCCATTGAAATATTCATGGCGGGTTTCTTGGGTTGACTCCCACGCAAGATATTCTTCGTAACTCATCAAGAGGCGATCGCTTAAGGCAACCATAACTGGCATTTAGAAAAATGGTTTGCAGTTTAATTTTAGCCCAAGGATTTTTAATGGCGCGGCTTTGCCGCGCCATTAAAAATTTGGTTATTTGCGGACAGCTTCAATCAGGCGTGAGAAATAAAATGAGGTAGCGGTAAATTCTTTACGTTTGATTGTGAAGCCTAACTTCTTGAGAACCCCGATCACATCAGATTCTTTGTGCAGATAGGCGCGAGTTGCCTTGCTAGGACCTGGAACCATGTCGCCGACTTTTTTCATCAACAGATAGTAAGGATTTTTGGGGGCAAAGCTGAGAATTAAGCGCGATTTGGCGAGGGAGGCGAGATGCTCGATCATTAATTCTGATTCGCGATCAGGATAATGAATCAATACATCTAGACAGATTACCGTGTCGTATTCGCCAGACAAAGCGGCTAAGTCTTTAACTTCAAAAACAGGATTTTCAGGATCGGTGGCGCGACTTTTACCTTCACCAACCATTTTCTCAGAAATATCGCTGGCGTATACCTTTGCGCCCATTTCAGCGAGGGGAATGCTCAAGCTACCAGTACCACAACCTGCATCACAGACGGTTTGCTCAGAGGCATTTTTGTCATTTTTAAACCATCCCAACACATAATCGACGGTTTGTTGATGTCCAGTCCGAATATCGCGTTGGACACGGTTAACATCACTACCTTCACCATAGATGCGCCGCCAGCGATCGAAGCCAGTGGAATTAAAGTAATCGCGAACTATTTCCTTATCTTTAGGTGCTTTTGAATTTGAGTTCTTAGTGAGAGCTTGATTAGCCATGTTTGTGAAGAAAGTTTACAAAAAAATGATTTTAACCCAGAAATGAAAGGCGGCGCATCGCGCCGCCTTTCATTTCTGGGTTTTATATTAAACTAAAGCAGATACCAGAAAAATTTGCTATGCAACTCAATCGCATCATTGCTCTTGTTTTAGTCGCTGTTTGCTTCATTTCCGCAACCTTTGGCATCCAACGCCGCCAAATGGAGGAGTCCTTAAGTTTAAAGAAAGTACTCGATCGCGATCGCCTTGAACTGGTTTCCTTAGATGGTGCAATTACGGGAGCTAGGGCTTCATCATCAGGGGCAATGGCAGTACGCGATCGCCTACGGGAACTGATTGAAGACGAATCTGTAAAGGGAGTTTTGCTATCGATTAATAGCCCTGGGGGAACGGTTGGTGCAAGTAAGGAGCTATACGCAGCCGTTAAGGACTTGAGCGAGAAAAAGCCTGTCGTCGTGAGTATGCTCGATCAAGCTACCAGTGGCGGCTACTATGCAGCGAGTTCCGCAACTAAAATTTATGCAAATGCTGGCACATTGACGGGTAGCATTGGCGTAATTTTAAGCGGCTTTAATGCGAAGGAATTACTCGATAAAGTTGGTATCCAGCCCCAAACAATCAAAACGGGTCCTTACAAAGATATTTTTTCGCCATTTCGTGAATTAGGTGAGCCAGAGCGTCAGCTTCTCCAAGAGCTTTTGCAAAGTACCTATCAAGAATTTATTACCGATGTTTCTAAAGGACGTAAGCTCGATTTAGAAGTGGTGCGAAAACTTGCCGATGGTCGAATTTATACGGGTCGCCAAGCTAAGGACAACAAGCTCGTTGACGCGATCGGTACTTTAGACGAAGCCTCTGCCGATCTCAGAACTTTGGCGAAAAAGAAATTTAATTTACCTGAAGGCAAGGAATTACCAATTCGCAAGTCCCCTGCCTCCTTTGAAAGAATTTTAGATCAATTGCTCAGTCAGTCCAATGTGAGCATTGCTCTACCATTTTTTGATCTGGCAGGAAATGGCAAGCTTTCTGGGGCGATCGCCGATCAGCTAACCTCAAAACTCGCAGGTCACAATATGCAAGCAGGCAATTACGATCCACCAATTCTATTAATGCCCAGTTGGGTTAATTAATAAAAAAGGCGCAAAGCGCCTTTTTTTGTTTTAGGGTTTAGCGATTTTTTGTTTGACTTTAGAAATCACACCGCTAGCGATCGCCCCAGCCATGACAATACCTAGCACAGGCTGAATCAGTGGTTCCCATAGTTGTCGCCATAGCTCTAAACCGAGATTAACCTTGAGGGTTTCGCCACCGAGGGCAACGAGTAGCCATACAAAAAAGAAAAATACTAAGAACAAATTGAACATCAAAAATTTGTTCGTCCAGCGTCCGATAGTTTCCATAGTCATTAAAAATATGATTTTTTTATCTACAGCGCTTTGCGCTGACATGAGAACCAATAATTTTGTTAAAAGTCTTGCTTTGCAAGACTTTTAACAAAATTATTGTGGTTCGCTTGGTTTTAAAAACAATCGGGGTAACGTTGCCGTCACCCCAATTGTTGATATCGTTTTTGTTTTATAAATGCGTCAGTACAAATGTACTTAAAAGTTTTTTATAAGTTTTTTGGTTAAGTCAAGACTTAAATTTAAACCTATTTGAAACCAACTGCGGCTTGCCATACAAAAGCAAGTAGCAAGAAGAATACAGGAATCACGGGAAGAACGTTTACCAGTGGATCGAAAATTCTATACGCTTCAGGTAACGTTGCAATCAATAGACTAAGTGGCATTAAAAATAGACCTCCTTCAAGAGCTAAGATGAATTTTACCACGTCAAAGAAGCCATTCTTTTCTGAAAACTTTTTATGCGTAGTATCTTTATAGCGATCGCCAGTCTTGCTAGGAAAAACCCCAGAAGAGATTTGCGGCGCATCGCGCCGCAAATCTCTTCTGAGCATCAAAAAGAAAAAGGCGGCGCGATGCGTCGCCTTTTTCTTTTAAGTCAAAGCGGCTGCGCCACCGACAACTTCAAGAATTTCTTGAGTAATTGCGGCTTGACGAGCTTTGTTGTATTGCAGAGTGAGGGACTTGATCAGGTCAACAGCATTGTCACTGGCGTTATTCATTGCCGTCATACGGGCTGCGAGTTCGCTGGCTACCGATTCTTGCAAGGCGCGGAGGATTTGATTGCTGAGGTATAGAGGCAATAATGCATCAAGGATTTGCTCAGGATTCTGCTCAAAAATTAATTCCTTAGGCAATTCCTTAACGGTGATTTCCCGCTTTTCACGCTCAACTTGGAACTTACCGCCACGAGTGATCAAGCGAAAAATTTCATCGTCTTGAGGTTCTAGACCCTGTGGCTCTAGGGGCAGTAGGGTTTGGACTACTGGACGAGAGCTAATCAAGGACACAAAACGAGTGTAAATCAACTCAACGCGATCAATTACACCAGACAAAAATGCTGAGGTAATTTCATCTTCGATCGCATTGGCTTCAGCCGCATTAGGAATTTGGTTGAGGTTCGTAAATTTAGCAGCGATCGGTTGATCACGACGGCTAAAGTATTGCGTAGCTTTACGACCGACTAAGATAAAGGTGTAATTAATACCTTGTTCTTTTAATTCCTTAGCGCGAGCTTCGGCACGACGAATAATGGTTGAGTTATAGCCACCACAAAGACCGCGATCGCCTGAAATTACCAGTAGACCAACGGTTTTTACAGGACGCTTTTCGAGTAAGGGCAGACTGACATCCTCGAAGGAAATGCGCTGCTGGAGACGGTAAAGAACTTGTGCTAAGCGATCGGCAAAAGGACGGGTTGCCAAAACTTGCTGCTGAGCGCGTCTGACCTTTGCGGCGGCAACAAGGCGCATTGCTTCAGTAATTTTGCGAGTATTCTTAACACTGCCAATGCGATCGCGGATGGATTTGAGGTTAGCCATGAAACTAAATTGCTACTTGCTATGGGAATACTATGAAAAATTGGGTATATCACGGGAGACATACAGTATCTTAATAAAAAATTGCGCCATCAAACTGCAAACTGTTTTATATCCTTAAATTTTTGCCAACAAACTTTTAATTTTCTTCTAACTGAGTGACATGATTGCTTCTCCATCCTTGTTTACATTGACTAGCCAAATCAACCCTGTTGAGTCACCTGACGATCTGCTGGAAATTGCGGGGCGTAAGTTCCGATCGCGGTTAATGACTGGTTCAGGTAAATACACCAGTTTTGACGTGATGCGCCAAGCGATCGCCTCTAGTGGTTGCGAAATCGTCACTGTAGCAGTGCGGCGAGTGCAGACCAATGCGGCGGGACATGAAGGACTTGCCGAAGCGATCGATTGGAGCAAATATTGGCTATTGCCCAACACGGCGGGCTGCCAGACTGCTGAAGAAGCGGTGCGCGTGGCAAGACTAGGGCGTGAGATGGCGAAGATTTTAGGACAGGAAGATAATAATTTCGTGAAGCTAGAAGTTATTCCTGATCTCAAATATTTGCTGCCCGATCCGCTTGGTACTTGTAAAGCTGCTGAACAATTGGTGAAAGAAGGCTTTGCGGTACTGCCCTATATCAATGCTGACCCCAGACTCGCGAAAACCCTTGAAGAAATTGGTTGCGTGACGGTGATGCCTCTAGGCTCGCCCATCGGTTCGGGTCAGGGCATTAATAACGCCGCCAATATTCGGATCATCATCGAAGAGTCGAAAATACCCGTTGTCGTGGATGCAGGAATTGGCGTACCTAGCGAAGCCGCCGCCGCAATGGAGTTAGGAGCCGATGCTTTATTAATTAATACCGCGATCGCCTGTGCGAGTAATCCTGTAGCAATGGGTCGGGCGATGGGCATGGCTTGTGAAGCAGGACGCACCGCCTATCTATCGGGCAGAATTCCTGTCAAAGCTTATGCCAGTGCTAGTTCGCCCTTAACAGGAATCGTCAAAAACTAAAAATGGCTCCGCCATTTTTAGTTTTTGGATAAGGCATGATATTGGGCGATCGCCATATCGTAAATCTGACTCAACCTTTGAGCATGAATCGCAAGGGTAAATTCTTCATGAAACAAAGCATTACCAGCGATCCCAATGGCACGGGCTTTCTCAAAATTAGTAGCTAGATCAGTAATAGCCGCCGCTAACTGCTCTACGTTATTCGGGGCAACTAAAAGTCCCGTCTTTCCATCCTGAATATGCTCAGGAATCCCCCCAGTGGCGCTAGCAATCACGGGACGAAATCGCACATAAGCTTCCAGTGTGATCAGTCCCGCAGGTTCTGGCCATACACTAGGAAAAATGACCGCAAAGCTTTGACGGTAGAGGTCTTCTAATTTTTCGCTCTGACACCAGCCATGCCAAGTCAGGCGATCGCCAATCTGTAAGTCTTCAGCTAGTTGACGCACCTGTGGCATTGCCCAGCCTTCACCCGCAATATCAAGATGAATCTGTGGATCTAGCAAAGGCATCGCTCTCAGCAACCAATCCAAACCTTTATCAGGGACAATTCTGCCTGCAAAGAAAATATGTTTTTTGTCATGTACATCTTGATCAAGGGGCTGATGCGATGCTTGAGGCGCATTAATTCCATACTTCAAGGTTACGACCTGCGATGCAGGTAAGCCGTTAGCGATTAACTGCGATCGCACATAGTCACTATTAGCAATCACCGTAATTTTTAACTTTTTGAGTGCATTCAAGGCACTATAGGCTCGCTTGAAATTATAAGTAATTTTTTGTGGACGGCGACTGCCACAGCCATCGATCAAATGCCCCCATGTACATCCCAAAATAGACATTTGGCGATCGCACACTTTCCCCTGTGTTAGCAAATACTTAGAACCACTAGGACAATAGGGATTATGGTTATGCAAAGTGAAAACCGCAGGACATATATTTTTTAGATCTTCAAGTATGCCTGCATCATGAATATGTAGTAGTGGATATTGACTTTGATCAATATTAGCTAAAGATGGAAGTACATTCTGAGCATACATATCTGGCAATGTCGCCAAAAGTCCATCTAAATATGACTTGATTCCACCACCAGAAGCGGCTCCCGTAGCACAATGCTGAACCTTATTCATAAACATTCATAAACTAGATTAGCTTTCCTATTGATCGTGGTAAAAGTAATTTAAGAAGTCTCCGAATACCACCTAAGCTAAAGCGTTTAGACAAAGGATGGTACTCGCTAAAGTAAACATCTACAGCTTGCTTGCGCTTACCTGAATTAATTAACTGGACGATCGCTATTGGTGCAGATCTTTTCAGTTCATATTCTTTAGCCCAAGCAATTTCGTCAGGAACATCAGTATTTAAAATATTCTGAAAAGATTGGGCGGCTGAATCAGTTTTCAACGAAATTGCATCACTACTAAGTCGATATTTAGCCGTATATTTATCTAAAAAGAAAAAGTTTGGATATTTAATACTAAGTCGTAAACTAAAATCAAAATCCCCTCCATTACCTATTTCTTTATAGGAACGGTACTTTACAGACTTAGCGGCTGAAGCCAGAACCATGTAGCCATCACTGGGAAACTGATGTAAAATCGCAACTTCCAAAGAAGACTTTTGTAATCCAGCGCGATCGCTAGTACGAAAGAACACCTGATTGAGATTTTCACTGCGATCTATATCAATAACGCCATCTTCAGAAATGATATATTGCTTACCATAGGCTGCCACCAAATCTGGATAGATATCCCAGCAACTACTTAGTTCTTCTAGTGCTTCTGGCAGTAATAGATCATCATCATGCAGAAGGACAATTTTATCGCCTTTTGCAGTTTCATAGAGAAAGTTAACATTTGCTGCCTGACCTAGTGAAGGAGAATGCCGAGTATAAACAATAGGGATTTTACAATCTTTCTTAAGATCTAAAACTAAATTCTCAGTTATATTGTCAGGAGAGTCATCACCAATGATGATCTCCATAGGCTGAAGAGTTTGTTCAATTACTGACTGTAAAGCTTGTCTAAAGAGTTTATCTCTTTTATATGTAGGGATACAGACAGATATGGATAATTTCATTGGGTTTTCTGATTTTAATTCTTCTGGGAATTGATTTCACTATTTTTACTTCTGATAAAGTCTAATATACAATACGTCTGATGTGGGTTCAAAATACTCAAGTGATAGGAAGCGTTTATTTAGATATGTCAAAATCAATAAGAACAACTTGCCTAATTAATAGCTTTAACTATAAAAGCTACGTTTGTGAAGCGGTCGAAAGCGCACTATCCCAAACCCATCCTTTTGATGAAATAATTGTTGTGGATGATTCCTCTACGGATGGTTCTGATGTTTTTTTACAGAGTGAGTATGAGCAAAATCCGAACGTCAAAATTATTATCCACGAACAAAATCAAGGACAGTTAGGAGCCGTAACTACGGGTTTTTTACAATCAACAGGCGATATTATATTCTTCCTTGATGCCGATGATATTTATCATCCCCAATATCTAGAAACTGCTTTGAAAATATATAATGAGAATCCTGTATGTGACTTTATTTTCTTTAAGATGGCAGCTTTTAAGTATCACAAAGAAAACTATCAGGCTCCAACTCAGTTACAAATTTCTCAATATAGAGACTATATTCAAGACCGTGGATACTCTGTAATTCTTACTATGGAGGAACACACATTTGTTGGTAGTGCCAACTCAGGAAATTCCGTTTATAGAAAATATTTAAATGAAATTTTACCCTGTACCTGTATTGGGAATTATCGAATGTGGACTGATAACTGCGTACTCTTTGGCTCTTCACTTCTAGGAGCAAGAAAGTTTTTTGTCGATCTTCCGATGATTGGCTATCGTAGACATTCAAATAATGACTCTAACAATGTATTTTATTTAGATAGATTCAAGTATTATCAGAGTCAACTTGCGACAATTCGTTTTTTCACATTTCTGCTCACAAAAACAAACTTAGACCGTTCTCAAATCTCTAGATTCGCTCCCTATGAATTCAAAACTATCGACAATCCAACTTGGGAACTTTTCTTTACTTACTTCAAGATCATGTTACGCAATCCATCAAGTGTTCCGCTTGCAGCATGGCAATGGAGTAAGCTGTATGGATTAGCAATAATGCTGAAGCATATGCTAAATAGATCATCAAAGAACGTCAAAAAACTAGGCTAATGCTCAAGTTAGGAGACAATCACCAAATGCAAAGCAATAGCGATAGTCTTACCTAGTCGCTTTAAGGAGTTACCTTAATATTTATGAATAATTATCCTTATAGACTCAAAGTTGCGAAAGTCCCCGAAGAAGTGCAGAGACCTTTATGGTCAGTCATGATTCCGACATACAACATGAGTGCTAACTATATACGCGAGACTCTTGCTAGCGTACTTGCACAGGATCTTGGACCAGATATGATGCAGATAATGGTTGTTGATGATCACTCTTTGAAAGATGACCCCGAAGCGGTTGTTAAGGAAATCGGGAATGGTCGAGTCGAGTTTTATCGGCAAGATGCCAATGTCGGTCAGATAAAAAACTTTCAAACTTGTTTAGAAAAAGCTCGCGGTCGATTAATTCATCAACTTCATGGCGATGATCTTGTATGTGATGGTTTCTACAGAAAACTGTCGATCGCATTTGAAGAACATCCTGAAATTGGCGCTGCTTTTTGTCGTCATATCATCATGGATGAGCATGGAAATACAATACGGGTGACAATTCTAGAACAGCCAGAGAGTGGAGTTTTACCTGAAGATTGGGTTGAAGAGTTGATTGGATTTCAACGAATTCAAACTCCTGCTATAGTTGTGCGGCGCGATGTCTATGAAGAGCTAGGTGGATTTGATAGTCGTGCAGGCATCGCTCAAGACTGGGAAATGTGGGTGCGTGTTGCTAGTAGTTATCCAGTATGGTACGAAACTGATATTCTCGCTAAGTGGCGCAAGCATCCTAGTTCTACTACTTCTAACAAC
This sequence comes from uncultured cyanobacterium, assembly GCA_963703315.1. GTDB lineage: Bacteria > Cyanobacteriota > Cyanobacteriia > Pseudanabaenales > Pseudanabaenaceae > Pseudanabaena. The sequence continues at coordinate 3,109,664 of OY969811.1, forward strand.
ATACGCAATGCAACTATGATGCGCGATATCGCACGGGTGATATCGATTTTTAAAGAAGAAAATATCTCTGGTAGAGTTACTGATGCTCTGGTTAAGCATACAAAACAAAACGGTGCTTTCGATGCACTTTCCAAGGCAGACTCTTTGATAAATGCTGATAATGCTTATGCTGCAATCAATCAGATTAAAGAAGCCGTGATAATGCGTCCGAGTTTTAAGACAATTCGTTCTGCGGGAAGAATTATTTTGCTAGATGGCTCTCGTTGGTTATGGCGTAATTTGCTCAGAAAGTTGCGCGGAAAGTTAAAAAATTAGGCTGATGCTAAGGCAAGAGCCAACGACAAAATGTAAAGCAACAGCAATAAATCGACAGTTTAGTAATAAATCGGCGCGTTCATGGTTCTCACCAATAAACATACATAATTTCCATGCGATCGGTAAGCTGACTAGCACGATCGCTGTCCAGATCGGAAATAAGTTAAGGGCGATCGCCAGAATTGTAATTCCATAAATGACACCACAGAGCCAAGGCAAAAGCTGGGCTGAGCGCTTAGTTCCTAGACGGACAACAGGCGATTTTTTTCCTGCCGCCAGATCATCAGCAACTTGATTAAAGTGTGAACAAAATAAAATCAAACTTGTAATAATGCCAACGATGATTGCCGCAGATAAAGAGCCAGTTGACCAAGATTTAGTTTGACTGTAATAGGCGGCGGAAACTCCTAAAGGTCCAAAGGCAAAGAAGCATAAAATTTCACCCCATCCCTGATATCCCAACCGAAAGGGGGGACCTTGATAGATATAGCCCAGAAAGCAACAAATAGCAATCATCCCAATTACGACCAAATCCTGCTGTAAATAGGAAATAGCTAGTACACCGATAATGCCAAGGACTAGACAAATATTAGCGATCGCAAAAATTAGGTTTTTCTTTCCCGTGAGATTAACTACTGAATGGGCTTTGTTAACATCAATTCCTGTCTCTGCATCAAATACATCATTACAGAGATTTTCCCACACCAAAATCAAGACGGCAGAAACCAAAAATGTTAAAAAAATGCTCCAGTTAATTGCCCCAGTATCCCGATAGGCGATCGCTGTACCTGTAGCGATTGGTACGATCGCCACACTATACATAGGAAATTTAATCGCTGCCATCCATAGTTTACGGTGATCAGGACGGGGATCACGGGATAACTCAGGGGAATCAATGAGACTTTTTACCATACAGACTGAAATTAGGCTAAAAGAATTGGCGATCGCTTAAATATGATTTCAGTAGTTTAACGTGAATAGGGATAGGTTCTGGTTATCCTGAAATTATTGGTGTTGCATATAAAATCAGGTTTATGATTGAGTCTCAAGTCTCAACTATAAAAGTTTACAAATTTTATAAAATAGGTTTATTTATGGTGATCGCAAAAACTGATAATCCCAAAAAGTTCTTACAGGTTTTCCAAATTACCTGCTTGTCTCTCCTGCTCTGTATTTGTACTTTTGCGTTTAGTACTCCAGCTTGGGCAACTGTGCAAATAAAGCTGACTGAGATGACCTATGAGCCATGTACAGGCGAGGCTGGCAAAAATATGGTGCTAGGTGGCGGCGTAATGTCGGCAAATTGCTTTATGGTCAAAGGTATTGCTAACAATACGTCAGGCAAAGTTGTTTACAATGCGGATATCTTTGGGCGCATTTATGATGCTAATGGTAATGATGCGATGCCAGAGCGCACTAGATTGGGCGCAGTTGATGAATTACCGATCGGTAAAAGTGAGTTTCAAATCATGGTGGGTATTCCTGCGGATCAACCTGAGCCACTTCAGTTAAAGCAGTTTAAAGCTTCAGGATTTGCAGGCAAGGTCAGACGCTAGTTTGAAACCCCTTGATAATCCCAAAACACAAAATGGCGTAGCCATTTTGTGTTTTGGGATTATCAAGAACATTTGACGGTTAGTGCCGCCACTGCTTTAGTTGTGCGATCGCGTTAAAATGGAGATTCGTCAGTATGGCAAAATCTAAAGTTCTACTCTAAAGTTCTCAGAATCGATACAAAAATATGGCTGTCAAAGTTTTAATTCCCACTCCTCTACAACAATTAACCAACAACCAAGCCACCGTAGAATGCGCTGGCGCGTCAGTTCAAGAAATCATTGATTCATTGGAAACAAATTGTCCGGGTATCAAAGCTCGTATTTGTGACGAACAAGGTAATCTCCGCCGTTTTGTTAATTTTTATGTCAATAGTGAAGATATTCGCTTCCTTGATGGAGCAAATACTGCTCTCAATGATGGTGATGAAGTAAGCATCATTCCTGCGATCGCAGGGGGCTAATAATAACAAAAGGGGATGCCAAGCATCCCCTTTTGTTTATTAATTAAGCATTTCGGTAGCAAGATGTAACATCAAAATTGCCGCTTCCTTCTTGAGATCTGGCTCTTTGGTTTTGCCTCCCCAATTTTGTAGCCATTTGCCTAACCCACCAAACGCGCCGCCGAGCCATTGCCCCACCTGAGCAAAAATCTGCTGTGGTCCTACACCAGTTAAAACTTGGATTGCAAAAATAACGGCAACCACAAGGAAAGCAGTTTTAAAGCTGGCTTTAATCACACTGAGTAACCACCAAAACAGCAGTAGTGAAACGATTAGTGCACCGATTACTAGGGGCAAATTCATAGAGTTTTTTCCATCCCATCTCAATTTCAAAGAGTTTATTTGATTTTGGCATGATCCTGTCATTGCCAAGTTCTCATCATGTCTCAAGATTTACAACTTTATCAGGCTAGTCTAGATATCTCGTCAATTGAGTACGATCGCCTCTGGCAATTTCTATCAGAGGATGAGCGATCGCGTGCTGTTCAATTCAAACGCAATGCTCTGAGACGTAATTTTGTGGCGGCAAGAGGCAATCTGCGAACAATTTTAGCGCACTGGCTAAATTGTGAACCGAGGGAAATTCAGTTTGGTTATGGCGATCGCGGTAAGCCCTATTTACAAAATGTTCAAGAACTTTATTTTAATTTGGCACATTCTCAAGATTTAGCGATTTATGTGGTGAGTAGCGATCGCGAAGTTGGGATTGATTTGGAATACATCAATTCTAAATGTGATGTTGTGGGGATTTCCAAGAGATATTTTTTGCCATTGGAGCAGCAAATTATTCAAAATTGCAATCAGAGTCTAGCTATTCAATCTTTTTATCAAGCATGGACTCTCAAAGAAGCCTATGGCAAAGCGACAGGACAAGGGATTGCGAATATTCTTGAGAGTATCGATGTCTCACCATTACTAACAAGGTCTCTCGGTAAAACATTGCGGATTGGAAATTGGAGTTTAAAACTGCTTAGTACAGAATTGGAACTAGAGGCAAATTACACAGCCGCTTTATGTATAGCAGAGTGAGTACTCAAAACGATAGAACAAGGGGCTTCAGCCCCTTGTTCTATCCTTGACGATGTAAAATCTTACCTGCTAGCATCGCGGCTCCAAATCCATTATCGATATTCACCACACCTACACCTGTCGCACAGGAATTGAGCATGGTTAATAATGGAGCCAGACCATTAAAACTTGCGCCATAACCGATACTGGTCGGGACTGCCACAATCGGACAATTTGCTAAACCTGCTACCACACTGGCAAGCGCTCCTTCCATTCCTGCCACCACAATAATCACATCGGCATCGGCGATCGCCCCTTGATGACTGAGTAACCGATGAATCCCTGCCACACCCACATCCCAAAGTCGTTTAACGGTAAAGCCACATAGTTCTCCTGTGACGGCAGCTTCTTCCGCGATCGGCAGGTCAGCAGTTCCTGCGGTGAGAATTGTCATAGTGCCTTGCTTCTTCATGGTGGATTCACCGAGGCAGCAAATTTGGGCGATCGGGAAATATCGCAAACCACGCAATGATGGCTGAATCTGCTCATAAACTGTGGATGAAATTTTAGTTGCCATCACTAATGGATTTTTCGATTCCATCACCCGCATGATCTGCACGATTTGGTCAGGAGTCTTGCCTAAGCCAAAAATCACTTCTGGAAAGCCTGTCCGCAAAGCTCGATGGTGATCGATCTTGGCAAAATCTCCCACCGACTCATAGTGAAGATATTTCAATGCTTCTACAGCTTTCTCTGGACTAAGTTCCCCCTTTGCAACTGTCTCTAACAGTTGTCTCAAGTTATCGTGCATACATAGTTTACAGGTTCTAATTTTATATAAATTCAAGAAAGAGGGGCAGCGCTCTATGTTGCTTTTCTCACGCACCGAGCATTCTTGAAAAGCGCTATAAGCATAAGGTTTTTTATTTTACTATGCGTCCCTAAGTATAGCTACAAGTTAAGACATAAAACCCATTCATAGAGTTGCGGCGCGGAGCGCCGCAACTCTATGAATGGGTTTTATGTCTTAACATAACTGACTACAGCTATATAAACATTATTGGGTTCTTGTTACCGATGCTACTTTTCTGAAAACCTAGAAGCGGCTTAATGATGGCAGACCTAAATAGAGCTATCGTTAATTTTTCATGCGTTTGGAACAGTTACAGGCTTTTTTAGCAGTAGTAGAAACGGGAAACTTTCAACAGGCTGCCCAGAAATGCGGTGTTAGTCAATCCACTATTAGCCGACAGGTGCAGTCTTTGGAGGCAACTGTCGGTTTGTCACTGTTTCATCGTCAGGGAAATGCGAAATTAACTTTGGGGGGTGATCGCCTCCTACCTCACGCTAAAAAAATTTGTCAGATCTGGGCAACTGCTGAGCAAGAGTTAATCGATTTACAGGCTGGCAAACAAACTGAGCTTTGTGTCGCGGGGATTCCTTCTGCTTGTGCCTATCAGTTACCGCCGATATTACAAAAGTTTTCTAGAGCTTATCCAAATGTGCAATTGCGGGTAACGACATTAGGTAGCGATCGCGCTTTGAAAGTTCTCAAAGATGGCTTAATCGATATTGCGATCGTGATGAATAATCCATTTTTGAATGCCAGTTCGGACATGGTGGTGACCAAACTATATGAGGAGGAGATTCAATTATTGCTCCCTATTCAGCATCCACTTAGCAAGAAAGAAGTGATCAATTGGAAGGATCTTAATAACTTCCCCCAAGCTGTATTTAAGGATGGCTACGGATTGCAGCGTCTTGTCCAAGATCAGTTTAATCGTCAGGGGATTCGTTTAAATGCAGCATTAGAATTGAATGCTCTGGAAGCTTTTCGGGGTGTAGTCAAGCAAGGAAGTTTGATCGCTCTCTTGCCTGAAACTTTTTTGGTGGAGTTACGCAATGATCCAGACTTGATCGTGCGATCGCTGCATGAGCCAAATCTGACTCGCGAAATTGTACTAGTTACCACTAGCGATCGCATTCAAATTCCGCCAATTCAATATTTTTGCAAGCTTGCGGCGGAGATGACGCAACAGCCAATTCCTATAGTAAGTAGCTCAGCATAGTTATAAACTAAACCCAAATTGTTATGCCGTCCGCGTAGCAGGCGGCATAACAATTTAAAATCTTAAATATCAAAGAAGATAGCTCTTCGCGCATCCTTCCTGATTTGACCGACTTTTGCATTAAATTCACACCTAGAGTAATGAGTAAAGAATTTCGCGAATTTGTGCGTAAAGTTGGTAGCGGTACACATACCAGCAAAAGCTTAACGCGCCAAGAGGCAGAACGAGCCACAATCATGATGTTGCAAGGAGAAGCAACTCCTGCTCAAATTGGGGCATTTATGATTGCCCATCGGATTAAGCGTCCCACCAGTGAGGAATTGGCGGGAATGCTCGATGCCTATAAGTTACTGGGGGCAAAGGTGGCGGCGATCGCCAATGACAAGCAAGTTTTGGTACTGGGATCGCCCTATGATGGCAGATCCAAGACTGCCCCCGTGAGTCCGACCACTGCAATTGTCTTAGCGGCGGCGGGAATTCCTGTGCTAATGCATGGCGGCGATCGGATGCCCACAAAGGAGGGATTACCTTTTATCGAAATCTGGCAAGCCTTGGGACTTCATTGGCAAGATTTAGAAATTGCTCAAGTGCAGCAAAATCTAGAGCAGCACCATCTCGGTTTTGTCTATCAACCCAAACATTTTCCTTTAGCTGATGATCTGGTTGCCTATCGCGAACAAATTGGCAAGCGCCCACCCTTTGCTACGCTTGAGCTAATGTGGTCACCCTATCAAGGCAAGCAATTGATCGTGTCGGGCTTTGTGCATCCACCGACGGAGACAAATATCCGTGAAGCTTTTGCTCAGCATGGGATTACCGAATTTGCGACTGTGAAAGGATGGGAAGGAAGTGTAGATTTACCACGATCGCGTACGGCGATTATTGGTATTAATCATGGCGATCGCTTTGAGCGCTTGACTCTATCTGCCAGAAGCTATGGATTTAGTGCTGAAGATCCTGCGATCGCTGATGCTTCTGAAATTGCGGCAAAAGTCACCTCTGCGCTCAAAGCCGAACCTTCGGAATATCTCAACTCAGTATTCTGGAACTGTGGATTTTATCTCTGGCTTTATGGATTACATGGTGAGATTGGAGAAGCGATCGCCTACGCCCAAGAAATTATCAGCAGTGGCGCAGCATGGCAAAAGTTACAGGATTTACAAAGCAGTAGCCCTGTAATAAATTACGGGCTAAAAGCTTAAACCCGTTGAAACGGGTTGATTAGAGAAGAGTTTTAGTTTGCTGATCGCTTTGCAAAGCCCATAAATTTAATGGCGGCAAAGCCGCCTCAAGACCCATAAATTTAATGGCGGCAAAGCCGCCTCAAATTTATGGTTTCTGCTCTTTGAGCATTTTTGTATATTCTTGATCCGTCAAATCCTGCTCGGTGGTATAAGCGAGATTATTTTGATCGATCGCCTCTTGCTTCATTGCAAAGGTACGCGCAAAATCTAGCTTTTCGCGCAGGGTTGCTGATGGCTTTTGCAACTGCTCAGCACTTGCTGCACGTTTTTGGTTGCGATCGCCTATACCTTTATTCAGATATTGCAAGACAAAATAGCGTACCGCAGGCGTGGACAGGAATAGCACGGCATAGCCTAGCAGGAAGCCATAAGCCGCTTTGATGAAACCTAGAAATCCAACTAGAGATTTAGCCAATCTGGGATCGCCCAGTAAACTGCCAAGATATAGCGAGGCAACTAGATAAAAAATACCTAAACCGATCGCTAAAGCAATCTTGCCTTGAGAGGCTTGGCTAAACTGCCAAAGCTTTTCTTGTAAATAAGAACTAGTAGTTTTAGCTTTGCGCTCTGAGGCAACTTTTTGTAATTCGGGGAATTTATAGGCAATGGTTCCTGCATCGCTAACTTCGGGGAAGCCGTTAAATTTTGACAGCACAGGAATTACAAAATATTCATCACCCTCTAGACGGCTAGTTTCATCGAGATAAGGCGCAATTTGTTCGGCAACGACCACACCATTGTTGCTACGAATCATGGCAGCAATATCGCGCCAACGACGTTCTTCGAGATCGGCGTTAGGGTTGCCATCGCCAAACAAAAATGAAAATACGCTTTCTAAAAAGCCCATTTCATCGGGATCGCGTTGACGGATGCGTTCTGGCTCGTAGTAGTAGGGATCAAACATAATGAACGGATTACCGAAGGGATTGCCCCAGCCGCCGAGCCAAATAAATCCACCGCCACCACCGCGATTATCACTACGGCGATCATTGCGATCGTTGTCGCTGCGACCTTGACTTTGCAAAGCGATCGTGGCGGCAATAATGCCCAGTACCACGATCAAAATCGAGACAATCAGCAAAATGCCAAAGGAAATACGGATCGCGTAAAATACCCATTTCCAAACACCCTTAAGCCATTCCTTGACCTGTAGCCAAAATGAACGACTGACAAGGACTTGACGAAAATTTGGGGCAAATTTGTAGGCAATCTCGCCCGACTCAGCAACTTGGAGATTACCACCAGTTTCTGAGGCAAGCGCCAATACTTCACGCTGTGCTGTATTTAAATCAAGTCCAGACTGTGCCGCCACATCGCCTATCGTGACCCGATAGTTGAGCTTTTCGACGGCTTCCATCACTGCTGTACGCGGAGCCATTTGCTTTCACTAATCTAACTTCTAGACCTATTATGATTTAAATACACAAGATTTGAGTCATGCTCTATGCAACTCAATGTGCAACTCAATGTGTAAACTAATTTTCGGCAAGCAGTTTTAGGATATTTGTCATGCAGCAAGAACCCATGCGATCGCCTGCAAATCAAGATTTTAGTTCCGAGTCATCAGGGGATAGTGACTCTGAGTTTATGTTAACTCCTGAGCAGGAAGCAGCAATGCTATCTGAGTTTGGTGCTAGTGACGACTCCCAGTACGACCTCCAAGATCCAGATGCTGAAACCAAGCAGGAACAGGATGTAGTGCAGGAGTCTGGCACAACTTCTGAGTTTCGCCATTTTCATAATCATTATATTGGCAATATGGAATTGCTTGCTGATAAACAAACCGTGATGAAATATTTTGATGCTCATCAGGGTTGGTTTCGGCGGTGCGCCCATCCTTTTAAAGCTGATCCGATTGGGGAAACTGGTTATGCGATGGGTATCGGTAAGGTAGGAGCTTTAGGCTTTCAGGTTGATGCAAGGGTGGGGCTAAATTTGTTGCCACCTGACGAAAATACTGTTTATCGGATTGTGACCATTCCCATTCCTGAGCAAGTACCACAGGGCTATGAAGTTGACTTTCAAGCGGAGATGCGTTTAGAAGAGAAAAACTTAGAATTGCGAGCAGGGGAAAAGATTGGGTTCGATCCATTGATCACCAGTGTAGAGTGGGATTTAAATCTCACGGTTTCCTTACATTTTCCTGCTTTCATTCAGAAACTAGCTAAGGATATGATTCAGAAAACAGGTGATAGTGTGTTGGGTTTTATCGTGCAGCGTGTTTCTAAAAGCTTGACGGCAAAAGTGCAAGATGATTTTCATAAGACCCACGAAATCAAAGTTCCTAAACAGATTAAGCTCAGAAGATAGCCCTTACCCCTAGCCCCTCTCTTTTAAAGCCAAATATGCTTCGCATATTTGGCTGATTTAAAAACATGATCTACACCTTTGCGATTTTACTTGCACCAGCATCAGAAAATTTACCATTGGGAATTACAGGTAAGCCAATTCAATATTTGCAATGCGATCGCCTGATTGCGGCGATTGAGCCAGATATTGATATTGAAGCGCTGAAACTATTGCCAGAGCAATCTTTGATGCAAGTAATTATTCAGCACGATCGCCTCATTTGTGAATTGTTTAATCAGCGCACGCTTTTACCTTTGCGATTTGGAACTGCTTTTGTTTCCATTAGTGCGTTGGAAACCTATTTGCAAGAAGAGAAGGAAAGATTATTCGCAAGTTTACAGAGACTAGATGGCTATGCAGAATTTCTAATTACAGGTTCAGCGATCGCGCCCAAAGTAGAAGCTGCCACAAACCTCAAAGGCAAAGATTATCTCCTAGCTAAGCGATCGCAATATTTGCAACAGGAACAATGGCGATCGCAGTTACAACAAGAAGTTCTCGATTATCGACAGACAATTACCGACAACTTAAATTCTGCTCTCGATAAAGCCGAATTTCAACACGTAGAAACTCAAGGTTCTGAAGACGTTCGTGTTTATGCCTTATTGCCGCGATCGCAGGTCGAGTCTTTACAAGATGCATTGCGATCGTGGGAAGAGAAACATTCTCATTGGCAGATTTCATGGAGTGATGCTTTACCGCCCTATCATTTTTTGAATTAATGGATTTATAGGCGATCGCTTGGCTAACTTGCCCAGTACTTGATCTCGCGATCTATAATGCTGATAAATCCTCTCGTAATCTAACCCTATATCTCAAGATCTGCTAACTCAAATTAATCCATTTTAGTTTAGCTAAGTCAGGCATTTATCTTGTAAAACTTAAGTAATATTAGAGGAGGTAAGTAGTGATTGAAAAATTGATAACAGATAACAACCATGAACAAGCACTAATCTCCTATGAAAAGAAATTACAAGATCATCCTGATGATTATGAAGCATGGAACAATCGAGCTATTGCTTTAGGCTATTTAGGTAGACATGAAGAAGCACTCACATCCTATAACAAAGCAATACAAATAAACCCTAATGCATCTGAAGTATGGCATAGTCAAGGATGGGAACTAGTTAATTTAGGCAGAAATGAAGAAGCAATCACCTGCTTTCATAAAGTACTAGAGATCAGTCCTGACAACAATTCAGCATGGTACAACTTAGGTGTTGCATTAGTTAATTTAGGTAGATATGAAGAAGCAATTCCAGCTTTTAATACAGCAGTAAAACTTAGTCCTGCCAAATATGAAGCATGGCATAACCAAGGATGGTCACTAGTTAGTTTAGGTAGATATGAAGAAGCAATCAACTCATTTGACATGGCTTTACAACTTAATCCTGATGTAAACGAGGCATGGCATATTCGGGGTATTGCTTTAGCTAATGTTGGTAGATACGAAGATGCAATTAGATCATATAAAAAGGCTTTGCTAATCAATCCTGTCGCATACCGAGCATGGTATAACCAAGGAACTGCGTTAGCTAAAATAGGAAGGTATGAAGAAGCGATTTTATCTTTATTTCAAGCTATACAAATCAAGCCCCAAGAAGACTTTCTTTGGAATGGAATAGAAGCTTTATTATTTGCGATTAAAGAGCATTTTAAATCTTTAGGCGAAGTAGAGAGTAGATCAATAATAATTCAAGCATATAAAAATGGGATTAGAATCCTTGAGCAAATAGGAGATCAGCAACGTTTTCTCAAGTTTTCTTATCAATTAGGAAAAGTATTGTTAGAGATAGGAAACTATACCGAAGCAATTGAAAATCTTCAAGCCTGTGAGCAAATCTCTCAAAAGTTAAATGATATTCCTACCCTAGCTTTAACCTTATTTGATTTAGCGCGACTATATCACCTTACAGGTAGGCTAGAACAAGCGAGACTATATTTTAAGGACTCATTACGACTGTTTAGGCGATTACAAGATCCCGAAAAAATTGCAGCAGCAACATTAGCTTTGGGCAATTTAGAAATGCAAATCGGTAAGATTTCTCAAGCTTTAACTCACTTAAAAGAAGCAGAAACTTATTATCAATCTCAAGATGACTCTGATCGTTTACAAGAAGTTAATTACTTACTCCAAATCCTACAAGCAGCTTAAATTATGTCACCTAAAAAATCTCGACTTGGCGGTTATCTAGAATCCCTCAAAAAATGGGAACTACGAGAAAATCCGTTTCACGCAACCCCGCCCGATGATCCACAACTACTAGCTCAAATATTTTATGGGCGCGATCAAGAATTAGATATTGCCATTCCTACACTCTATGAAGGTAATAATATTCTAGTGAGAGGCACTTGGGGCATTGGTAAAACAGCTCTCATCCTCAATTTAATCTATCAACTACAACAAGAAGTAGCCGCTCAAGAGGAAAAGATGCTGGTACTTTATCTGAGTAGTATTCCAGCAGATAAACCTGTGGATTTTTATCGATCCTTATTAATGGCGATCTCAGACAGTTTAAAAGAGCAAGATTCCGAAGCTCAGGACATTGTCAATAGTCTGTTAGGTTATTCGATCCAACGTACTAAAACTTCTACTGAAGGCAAAGTTCAATTGTGGTCAATATCCTTTAGCGTCAAAGATGAAACTCCTTCTAATCCACTTACGCCAAATACTAACGCTGATCCTTATCCTTTACTAATGCGACTATTAGATAAAGCCGAACAGAGATATAATCGCATAGTTTTTGCGATCGATGACTTTGACAAAAAAGATCCCATTGTTGTCCAAACCATTCTAGAAGGAAGCCTCGACCTTTTCCGTAATAGTAAAAATCGTGCGTTTATCATCACAGGCAGAGGTTTTACCGATCTCCAAGAAGCAACCTTAAAAGCTTTAGGCATCTTTTCAGAAGATATTAACCTTCCACCTATGGCTCCAGACGATCTGCGACACATAGCCATCAACTATCTTAATAGTGCCAGAATTTCTTCCCGTGATGATTGTTATCCTTTTACTGACGAAGTGATGACGTTAATCACTGACTATGCCCAAGGATTTCCTCGCCAGCTAAACACCATTTGCGAGAAAGTGTTACGCCAAGCAGCATCTAAAGGATATGACGAAATTAACTTAGAAGCTTTTACAGATGTCTGGCAACTAGTCCAACAAGACTATACACGTTCCATTTCTCCTCAATTACGTCATTTACTCTATGTCGCCCACCAAGCAGGAGGCATAAGTGAAGATATTGAAGATGAAGATTTAGCCAAACTAGATGCCTTAACCTATGTTTCGCTATTACCAAAACTCAAATCGATGGAAGATCTAGGAGTATTAATTCGTCGAGAAGATGAGGGCGGTATTCGTTTCTTACCATCCAAACTATTTCAACCGCCCACCTGATACACAGCCTCATTTTGCTAATCACCACTTTCAAACTCAGCCCTTGAGATGAATGATAAAGCTGAGGTTGTTATATTGGAGATAATATTGCCTATATAGCGATCGCCCCACAAGACCATGACTTTTGCGACCACAGCCTCACCCACACATACCAATTTCAAGATTCGTGCTGATATCCTTGATCTGCAACCAAGCCTTGTCCAATGGCGGAGAGACTTTCATCGCTTTCCTGAATTAGGTTTTCAAGAAAAGCGGACATCTACAGCGATCGCAGAGAAACTAACTGCATGGGGCATCCCTCATCAAACAGGCATTGCTCAAACTGGTATCGTTGCCACGATCGCTGGGACAAAGAAAGGCAAGCAAAAAGTCTTAGCAATCCGTGCTGATATGGATGCGTTGCCAATTCAAGAAGAAAATATCGTTAGTTATAAATCGCAAATTGATAACATGATGCACGCTTGTGGTCATGATGGACACACAGCGATCGCCTTAGGTACTGCCAAATATCTCTGGGAACATCGTGCTGATTTTAGTGGAACTGTCAAAATCATTTTTCAACCTGCTGAGGAAGGACCTGGGGGCGCAAAACCAATGATCGAAGCGGGAGTATTAGAAAACCCTAAAGTTGATGCGGTAATTGGTTTACATCTTTGGAATAATTTACCCCTTGGAACAGTTGGTGTGAGAAGTGGTGCATTAATGGCAGCAACTGAATACTTCCATTGCAAAATTATTGGACGCGGCGGACATGGCGCACTTCCCCATCAAACGATTGATTCCATTTTAGTAGCTGCTCAAGTGGTAAATACTATTCATAGCATCGTATCGCGCAATGTTAGTCCTCTCGAATCCGCGGTGATCAGTATCGGTGAATTACACGCTGGTTCCGCTACGAATATCATCGCTGATTCCGCCAGAATTAGTGGCACGGTGCGATTTTTTAATCCTGAAGTTGGCGCAAAATTGGCATTGCGTTTGGAAGAAGCGATCGCAGGTGTCTGTGCAGCACATGGCGCTTCTTATGAGTTGAAATATACTAAGCTCTATCCTGCGGTAATTAATGATCATGCGATCGCGGAATTAGTTCGCTCTGTCGCGGAAACTGTCATCGAAACTCCCGCAGGTATCGTTCCCGAATGTCAAACGATGGGTGGTGAAGATGTATCTTTCTTTTTAGAAGCTGTAGCAGGTTGCTACTTCTTTCTCGGTTCTGCTAATCCAGATAAGGGTTTAGCCTATCCTCACCACCATCCTCGCTTCAACTTTGATGAGACGGCACTGGCAACTGGTGTAGAAATCTTTGCCCGTTGTGTCGAAAAGTTTTTGGGTTAGGCTTGAGGTTATTCCAATACCGCGATTTATAGATTTGTTAGGAGAGTTCAGTGATGATTGCTCAACCACAATATACAAGCCCAGAAGATAATCAACTAATCATGTCACCTGAAGCCTATCTCGCATGGGAAAGTGAACAGGATAGTAAATATGAATACGAAAACGGTAAAATCATTGCGATGACAGGTGGCACTATTCCCCATAGTCAGATTCCGCTTAATTTTGCTTCTTTGCTACTTATGCACCTGCGGGGTAAAGGCTGCAAGATCACTATCAGTGATGCTAAAGTCTTTGTCAAATCTGGGAAATATTATTATCCTGATGTAGTGGTTTCCTGTGATGAGCGCGATCGCTTCTCCCGTGATTTCTTGCAATATCCCACCCTCATCGCGGAAGTTCTATCACCAACAACGGAATCACGCGATCGCGGTATTAAGCAGCAAAACTATATGGCGATCGAGACGCTGCAAACCTATATCCTGATTACTCCCGAACGCCCCAGAATCGAAGTTTATCAAAGACTAGATCGGGCTTGGGAATATCAATCTATAGCGATCGCGCAGACAAGTTTCGATCAGGAAGATCCGCTAATCGCCATCACCAGTATTGATTTCCAGTTTCCTCTATCAGCACTTTACGAAAATGTTGATTTTTTTGATGATGAACAAACTCTAGAAGAGTAAGCGGCGTTGAGGACTGTCTTATCCATTTATGTTACTCTCAAGATTAATGTCGAATAAAACTTTGAGGGAAAGCTGATGACACAGGCTTACTTAGAGACACAGGATATCCACGAACCAGCGATCGCTAACAATTCCCTTGATTCACTTCCTGCGCTCTATGAATGTGACTTTAATCTCTGGATTGAGGCAACAGCCCAGCTATTGCGTGAGGGCAGAGTAGCAGACCTAGACGTGGTGAATTTAATTGAAGAAGTGGAATCGATGGGAAATAGTGATAAACACGCTTTAAGTAGTGATTTAGTCGTGGTTTTACTACATTTGCTGAAATGGCAATATCAACCGCACAAACGTACAAGAAGCTGGGAAAAAAGTATCGCTGAGCATCGTCGTCGCCTAGATGAACGCTTTGAAGTTAGTCCTAGTTTGAAAAGATATTATTTGCAAATATTTGATAAATGCTATCGAAATGCAAGAAAACAAGCCAAAATTGAAACAAGATTACCTTTAGCTCATTTCCCTGAGATTTGCCCTTTTACTTCTGAGCAAGTGTGTGATGAAGACTTTTTGCCTGAATAGGCGATCGCCTGTCAGTGCATCGCGAAGGATTTGGCATTGGTCAGCTAATCGGGTATAGGCTCTGAAACGTACATTTCATGCTGACAAAAAAGACTCAAATACGTCGATCACGCTTTAACTGTCCAGTGCCATTTTCGGTGATCTTAGCGTGTTCTATTTTCTTGGATAATTTCAAACATAGGATTTTGTGCCTTTGGTAAATTTTCGGTTTTTATGTGTTTACTCTTGAGAAAAGGCGCTAGCCATGGGCATAAAAAAGACAAGAATTTATCTGTCCCTATGATGCTTAGAATAACTCAGAACTCAAAAAAAGCACTAAATTACAGGGAGTGAAAATTTACTAATGGAAGAAATCAGTGCTGAACAACTAGCATCTCAACTATATCAAGAAGGAGTAAGCAACTTTGAGAGCGGTAACTATCAACAGGCGATCGCTTTACTCGAACGCGCCCGTGCTTTAGCAATTTTAGAAACCGTTTTGGGTGGCGAAATCTTAGTATGGCTAGCTAATTCCTACGATGCTGTAGGCAAAACTGAGGAAGCGATCGCCCTCTGTCGAAGCCTTAAGAAACACACTGTCGGCGATGTTCGCAAATCAGCCCGTTATATGCTAGGGATTTTGACTGCACCACCCCTCAGCAAACTTGAAGGCGTTACTTCCGAAGTACCGATTTTACAATCGCCCGATACTTATCAATCTGCACCTGTCGCCAGAACCAAAAGCCAAACTAATACCAGTCAAAAGCCATTTCGTGAAGTTTCCCTAGACAAGCCCAATACTGATAGTAGTGGTACGAATAAATTTCTATGGTTTGCGATCGCCACCACCATATTGCTGTTAGCCCTTTGGTCAAAATTTATTTAGAGAAAGCGCTTTAGAGCGATCTTCAGTTAAAAACCAAAAGAGAGTGGCGGCGCTTCGCGCCGCCACTCTCTTTTTGGTTTTTAGCGACAGTGCTTTAAGTGCTAGCGATATCAAACCCAAGATTGAATGCTATGCTAGCTTATACTTTTGTTAAGTTAATTAAAGCAAAATTCAAACTTAATCGATTGTGATATCGAGTAAATTTCAACTATTTCTGGGAGTAAATGGAGTGATGAGGAGAGCGATCCCCGCACAATGGGTTAATTTAGGAATGCACCTGCTTTCAATGGCTTTCGGGCTATTTGGCTTGATTTTAGTACTACCAAATACTGCTTTTATTGAAAGCTTGTCCGAAGCTGGTTTGCAAGTCTTTTCATGGGGAATGCAAAATGGCGGTGCATCCTACATGATTTTTGGCGCGATCGCCGCATTCTTGTACGGTAAGCAAACGATTGGACTAAAACGTACCCTTGCCTTTTGTATTCCTGCGATCGGGATTTCTTTAAGTAGTGAGTTGCTTGGCACTAGCACAGGCTTCCCCTTTGGTGCATATTCCTATCTAAGCGGACTCGGTTATAAAATTGCCGATCTCGTTCCATTTACGATCCCTCTGTCATGGTTTTACATGGGATTTTCCGCTTTTCTTGTAGCTGCCACGCTGATGCGCTTCGGTACAGGTTGGGGCTATCGGATTGCAGCGATCGCACTGGGTGCATTGATGCTCACCTCATGGGATTTTGTGCTTGATCCCGCGATGAGCCAAACTCCCTATCCTTTCTGGGAATGGCATCAAGCAGGGCAATTTTACGGAATGCCTTATCAAAACTTTTTTGGTTGGTTCGGCACAGGCTCATTATTCATGACCGTTGCTTCTCTGCTTTGGGGCAAGAACAATCAACCAATTCTCAATCGTCAGCAAATTCTGTTTCCTGCGATTATTTATGCAGGTAACTTTGCCTTTGCCTTGATCCTCAGCTTTAATGCAGGTTTCTATGTACCCGCATTACTCGGTATTGTTGTTGGCGCATTGCCGCTAGCGTTGCTTTATTTCACAACACCTCATGGTGAAGTAGGTAATGATCAGGCGATCGCGACTGCTTCTAATAATACAACCGTAATCGCTGTCGAAACTGTTCCTACTCGTTGATTAAACAAGCTCTACACAGCATGATAAATAAAAAAGGGGTGGCGCTAAGCGCCACCCCTTTTTTATTTATCATTTGCCTTGTAAATTTTTTAGTTCACGCAGAATAACCATCAAACCTTTATTTTGGTGGTCAAGCTGCTCTGAAATCTTATCCATGCGTTGCGTCAAAGAGTTAATTACCTGATCTTGATGATCAATTCGAGTATTTAACTCATTAAACCTTGCCACAACTTCGCGTTGGATTAAGTTTTCGATACCTTGGACTAGCAAAGTCTCAGTCGAGGTCAGTCGATTGACGATCATTTGCAAACTAGGTTCTTCACTATGCTGTGGCTGCACTTCTCTCGTCGCCGTAGGAGCAGAGCGAGACGTAGCTGAGGAAATTGGTGGAGCCGCATCGGGAGGTAAAAAGTTTTGAATGCGCGATACTAAGACATCGGCTTCAAAAGGCTTTTCGAGAAAATCAAACTCCGTAAATGGCTCAGGTACGTGTTCAGTGACTTGTTCTTTGAGTCCCGAAATCATGATTACAGGAACTTTTTGTAATCCTTCAACACGACGGATTGCCTGTAAGGTTTGATAACCGTTGTATTTGGGCATCACAAAATCCAGCAAAATTAGGTCAGGGAAGGCTCTACGAGCAGCATCTAATCCTGATTTGCCATCACTTGCTTCTAAGACATCATATTTGCCCGACAAAATGCTTTTAACCATTTTGCGGATCATGATGCTGTCGTCAATTACCAGTACTTTCTTTGCAGTCATGGATTTGAGCAATCCGCCCCAAATAGCTATGCGAGACCATCATATTACATCACAAAATTTGATTAGTAGAAATATTTTCTGATCAAATTGAATTCTATAGCAATGCAAGTTTTGCTTAGGACGTAAAACCAGAAGATGAGTTGCGACTCGAAGCGCCGCAACTCACTTCTTGGGTTTGGAGTTGAAGAAATCACGCTTTTGGCAAGAAATATTAAGGTTTATGGAGACTGACATAATTGCTCTTGTATCATAGCCAAGTTGGTTTTATAGACTAATAGTGGCGACAAATGCAGAAAAAAATCGCTGTAAAGCTCACGATCGCCAATATTCTGAATGGGGCAACGCGGGGTTTAGCCGTAACTGCCATTAGTGGCTATCAGAAATTTCTTTCGCCGCATAAAGGTTTTTCTTGCGCCCATCGAGTTTTGTATGGTTGCGAATCCTGCTCACAGTATTTTAAACGGGTAATTGCGGAGGAGGGGATTGGACAGGCGATCGCTAATGCGAAGGGACGATTTCAAGAATGTCGAGAAGCTAATCAAATTTTAAAAGCGCGTCGGGCAAAGTGTCGAGCAATACGTAAGTATTATGCGAGTCGGTTAGTCTCGCATAACTCAAATATTATGGCGATCGAGTCAGGTGAATCTGGCAATCCTGAAAATATGCCTGAACCTGAAATACCTGATATTGACCAAGATCTTGGAGATCTTGAGCAAGATCTTGAAAATTCCGATACTCAAACCATCGGCGGTTCGCAATGGGAGCAAAAAAGGCGATCGCAAGCTAATCAACAAAACAATCAAACGGATGGGGGCAGTAATAACAATTGCAATGATTGCGCGGATTGTGCCGACTGTGCTGATGGACTCAATGCGATTCCTAGTGATTGCATCAGTAGCGATCGCACCTGCGACAATCCTCTTGATGGTGCAAATTGTCCAGACTTAAGCTGTCCCGATCTCAATTGTGGCAATGCTGATTGTTTGTCAGGAATGGATTGTAGTGGGCTAGATTGCAGTGGCTTAGATTGTAGTGGTTTGGATTGTGGAGGACTAGACTGCGGCGGTTGTGGTTAGCAGCAGCCAATATAGCTATCGCCAAATTTGACTAAGATTAAAACAGTAAGATAGACGCGATCGCCTAGTCATCAAAAACTATGAGTCAACAACCTGTCACCATCGAAGACATCTACGCACTATTCCGTACCTCCCAAGCAGAATTTCAAGAAGAATTACGACTCTCGCGAGAGGAATATGATCGCCGTTCTGCCGAAGCTGATCGCCGTTCTGCTGAAGCCGATCGCCGCGCTGCCGAAATTGATCAATCCCTTGAGAAACTCAGAAAATCAGTAGCTGAAACAACCCGTGCGGTTAATGGATTGACAAGTCGTTGGGGTAGATTTGTGGAGGAGTTAGTCGAACCTGCGGTAGTTAGACTGTTTCAAGAGCGTGGCATCGATGTAAAAGAAAAACATCCTAGAGTTAGTGTAAAGCGGCAGGATGTGGCGATGGAAATAGATATCCTAGTTGTAGACACAACCGATGTCGTTTTAGTGGAATGCAAGTCTCGCCTCTCTAGGGATGATGTCAATGAGTTTCTTGAGAAATTACAAAAATTTAAACTAGCATTTCCAGCTTATAAAAACTATCAAGCCTATGGTGCTGTCGCAGGAATTGAAATTAATGAAGGTGTCGATAGATATGCCTATAAAAAAGGGCTATTTGTGATCCGTCCCTCTGGCAATACCGTAGAAATAGTGAACGATGATCAGTTTCAGCCTATGACTTGGTAAGGCGAGCTAATTATGGGGCGATCGCGATATCAGGGTTACAATTCTCTAAAGAGTGGATAAGATAAGACGGTGAGCTTGATGATTGAGCATGATGTATTAATTATTGGTGGTGGTTTAGCTGGTTCTAGGGCAGCACTGTCAGTAGCCCAAAACTATCCCAATCTTAGTGTGGGCTTAATTTCTAAAGTGCATCCGATCCGATCGCACTCAGTCGCGGCACAGGGCGGGATCGCCGCCTCACTAAAAAATGTCGATCATGACGATTGGCTCACCCATGCCTTCGATACGATCAAAGGCTCTGATTATCTAGCCGATCAGAATGCGGTCAGAGTCTTGACCGAATCGGCTCCTGAAGTAATTATTGATTTAGAACATTTAGGGGTTTTATTTTCTCGCGCAGAAGATGGACGGATTGCCCAGCGCCCTTTTGGTGGACATACCTTTAGTCGTGCTTGTTATGCGGCGGATAAAACAGGTCATGCGATTCTGCACGAATTGGTGATGAATTTGCGGCGACTCGGCGGCACGATTTACCAAGAATGGTATGTGATGGATTTGATTTATGAAGATGGAGTCAATGGAACGGAAGTCAAGGGCGTAGTCGCTTACAGTTTGGAAACTTCGGAGATTGAAGTGTTTCGGGCAAAGGCGGTATTGATGGCTACAGGGGGCTATGGAAGGGTTTTTAATACCACTTCTAACGATTTAGCCTCAACGGGAGATGGTCTATGCTTAACGGCAAATATTGGCTTGCCATTGCAAGATATGGAGTTTGTGCAGTTCCATCCAACGGGCTTATATCCAGTAGGAGTGCTAATTTCGGAGGCGGTGCGCGGTGAAGGAGCATATTTGATTAATGATCAAGGCGATCGCTTTATGGCGAATTATCCGATCAGCAAAAATCGGATGGAACTCTCACCCCGTGATATTACTTCACGAAATATTGCCTGTGAAATCATGGAAGGACGCGGGATCAATGGCGGTAATTATGTCTATTTAGATGTGCGCCATCTAGGAAGAGAAAAAATTCTCAGTCGGATTCCCTTTGCCCGTGAGGAAGGCTTGCGCTTAGCAGGTGTGGATTGCATCGATCATCCTCTGCCCGTGCGTCCTACGGCACATTACTCAATGGGTGGCATCCCTACAAATATCGATTGTCAAGTGATTGGTGTGGATAGCAAGGCGATCGCAGGATTTTTTGCGGCGGGTGAATGTTCTTGTGTATCTGTGCATGGTGCAAATCGCTTAGGCGCAAATTCCCTACTGGAATGTGTGGTCTTTGGTAAACGTGCGGGTGAGAAATTGGGAGCTTATGTCAGCGATCGTCCAATGCCCAAAGTCGATCCGCGTCCTTATTTAGTGGATGCAGAAGCGAAAATTAAAGGGATATTATCCAAACAAGGCAAATCACGCATTGCCGATATTCGGCAACAATTGCAAGACACGATGACCGAGCATTGCGGCATTTTCCGTGATGATCAACGGTTGCGAGATGGCTTAGCAAAACTCCAAACTATTCGCGATCGCTACGAGCAGGATTTATTAGTCGATGACCATAGCCCCGTATTTAATATGGAGTTAATGCAAGCGATCGAACTCAAAAGTTTGCTGACTGTAGGAGAGATCATTATGTCTAGTGCTTTATCGCGCCAAGAGAGTAGGGGCGCACATTCCCGTGAAGACTTTCCCCAAAGGGATGATGTAAACTATCTCAAACATACCCTAGGCTATCTAGAAAATGGTAAGGTAAAGACTAGCGATCGTTCCGTTGACATGAGCTTACAATTAATTGACCGTGATCGCTTTACCCCCCAAGAACGAAAATATTAGCCATTTTGAGAGTAGAAAGTAACTGTGGCGATCGAAGAATATACAAAACTGCTTGAACAAGGCGTGAATAGTTGGAATAAGTGGAGAGAGAATCATCCTGATCTTCGGGGAGTCGATCTGAGCGAAATCCAACTAGAGGCGATCGATCTCACTGGGATTGACTTAAGTATGGCTAATCTTCGTGGTGCGAAACTACGCGAAGTTAATTTGTCATCGGCAAACTTGCGTGGAGCAGACTTGAGTATGGCAAATCTACGCGGAATAGATCTCAGTAGCGCCAATCTTAGTTCCGCGCAACTGAGTATGATTTGTCTGAGTGAGGCAAATCTCAGTCACGCTAATTTGAGTGGAGCCGACCTACGTGGCGCTAATCTCAGATTGTCTAAGCTGGATCATGCTGATCTATCAAGGGTAAAGCTGAATATGTCGAGCTTAAATGGCGTTAGCATGATCGGCGCGATTCTGATTGGTGCAAATTTAAGTCGTGTGGAGTTACGAGAAGCAAATCTAGCAGGTACAGATTTTAGTAGAGCTAACTTGAGTGAGGCGGATCTGTCCCACAGTAATCTGAATGTGGCTACTTTGGTAGGTACAGATTTGATTGGGGCAACGCTTGTAGATATTGATCTGAGCGAGTCAAATCTCTGTCGAGCTAATTTAATTGGCGCAAATCTCTATCGCGCAAATCTTTGTGGATGTGATCTGATTGGGGCAGATTTGCGGGGGACAAATTGCAGTGAAGCTTATTTTATTGGGGCAGATTTAAGTCGCGCCGATCTCAACCGTGCTGAGTTTACTAGTGCCAATCTCAGTAAGACTAATTTTACGGGAGCAAATACTGAAACTACGGATTTTCAAGGCGCAATCTTACCTGATGTTTGGTAATACCAACCCAGTAAGGGCATATCTATAAATTTTTTGTGGTGCGGCTTCGCCGCACCACAAAAAATTTATAGATATGCCGCAGGATCGATCGGCTCACCATTAGCCCGTAACTCAAAGTGTAAGTGGGGACCTGTGGAAAATCCTGTGGAACCAACAGCCGCGATCGGTTGACCTTTGACAACAGCATCACCATCTTTGACATATAGCTCGCTACAGTGAGCATAGAGCGTCGTCATGCCATTCCCATGATCGATGATGACGGCATTGCCATAGCCACCATACCAGTCTGCGTAAATGACTCTGCCTTGGGCGCTCGCATAGATCAAGCTGCCAGTGTCTGCACCAAAGTCGATTCCTGAGTGAAATCTCTCCGTGCCGAGAATGGGATGTGTGCGCCAACCAAAATTGCTGGTAACTTCGCCAATTGTGGGATACATCAGTTGTCCTGTCCCAGGGGGCAAGATTAAGCCAGAGTAAGGCTGGACTTTTGCGATGATGATTTGGGAAAGGCGACGAGAGTCTTCGGCTAGACGATCTTCGGCTTGTTCTAGGGCTTTACGATCGCTTTTTAAACGCTCAATCGTATTTTGTTGAGCAGCCGCCTCCGCTTCAATATTCGATTTTTGATATTTCAGTTTTTGGGTTAATAGTTCAATCTCATTTTTTTGAGCAACTATTTGATTACGTTGCTTATCGACACGCTGCGATTTTTGGGTCAAATCACTAAGTAATTTGCGATCGCTGTCATAAATACGTTCAATCTGACGGCGGCGATCGGCAAACTGATTCAGATCGCGACTGCTGAGCAGCGTTACCCACCATCTTTGTAATTGTTGTCGTTGTAAATAACGCAACCGTGCCGAGGTGGCATCCCGTTTTTTATTGAGGTCGTACTCTAGTTCTTGGAGCTTGGCACTGAGAGTTTGTAACTGATTTCTGGCTTGACGGATTTTCTTCTCATTGTCTTGAATTTGGGCTTCGGTGACCCGCACGTTTTTTCTGAGCGCTGCTAGTCGAGACTCCGCAGGTTTTGTGAGCGCATTAATTTGTTCTTGTTGTTTTTGTAAGATTTGGCGCTGTTGATCGACAAAATTCTGGTAGTTTTTTAGCTCATCTACCGATTGCGCTTGGGCTGGTAACACTTGGAGCAAAGTTAAGCAGCAAGCGATCGCCACAACTACAAGTACTAATGTGAGGAACCGTCGCACAAGGAGATGCCCAAAAGGTAAATGCCCAAAAGTCTGATCAATCCGATCAATATTTGAGGGTGTTTGGTAATTGCTCGAATATTTACCCGAATATTTGTCAGTTATATTTTGCCAATGACGGCGATCGCGCATTCAGTCCACCAAGTATCCACGAACTAGGGCAAGATTTTAACCGTATTTTGCCATTAATAAAAGTCTATCTTTGGCTGAGGTTTCAATCTCGCGCCCCACAGTCTTTTATGGCTGTCGCCAGTTTTAAGAGAGTGGCGGCGCAAAGCGCCGCCACTCCCATTTTGAAAATTAAAACCCACATTCCGCTCGTAATGGAAGGGTAAAATAATTAACTAAAGGTAAGGCACAAGAGCAAAAAGAGGAGGCAGGTATTAATACAGAGATGAAAGTAACGAACCTAGACCATCTAGGGATCGTGGCAGGAATCATCGACGAGATGGGAATCGTGGAAGAAATAAACACGATAATCGGGAGAAGCTCAAGAGAAAAAGTAAGTGCAGGGGTAATTGTCAAAGCCATGCTAATGAATGGATTAGGATTTGTATCAGCCCCCCTGTATATGTTTAGTAAATTTTTTGAAGGAAAACCAGCCGAGCACTTATTGGGGGAAGGGATAACAGCCGAACAAATCAATGATGACCGCATCGGTAAAGTACTGGATGACTTACATGAAGCAGGACTGAGTGAGACATTTTTAGGAATCAGCCTGAAAGCAGTAGCGAAATACGATGTCAAGGTAGAAACAGGACATATAGACTCAACCTCATTTCACGTAGATGGGGAATATGGCAGAGAGGAAGAAGGGAGTATCGAAATCACACACGGATATTCACGCGACCATCGCCCCAACCTGAAGCAATTTATGATGAACCTGATCTGTGTAGGAGATGGAGACATTCCCGTAATGATGGAAGTGGTAAGTGGAAATCAAGCCGACAAAGCAAGATTTGCAGGACTATTACAAGAATTCAAAACCCAGTGGACATTTGAGGGAATATGCGTAGGCGATGCAGCGCTATACAGTGAAGAAAATCTGGTAGCAATGACAGGACTAAAATGGCTAACCCGAGTGCCATTAAGCATCAAAACTGCAAGTGACTTAGTGTCAAGCACAACTGACCTACAAGAAAGTAAATTTAAGGGATACAGGACAGCCGAAACTGTGAGTGAGTATGGTGGTGTAAGACAGAGATGGATTTTAGTTGATAGCCAAGCAAGACGTAAATCAGACATCAAAAAGTTAGACAAAAAGCTTGAGCAAGTCCAGCAAAAATGTCATCAAGATTTACACACTTTGGCGGGACAAGATTTTGCCTGTGCTGCTGACGCGATCGCTGCTGCTGAAAAATTATCAACCAAGATGAAATGGCATCAACTCGACCATATTCAGGCAGTAGAAAAACCACATTATGCGAAACGGGGTAAGCCACAACCTGATGCTATACCCACCAGCATTAGTTATCGGATTACTGCAACGGTGATTCCTATAGACTCAGAAATCTTGGCTCAGCAACAGCGTTGTGGCAGGTTTATTTTAGCCACGAATATTCTTGATTCCTTACAATTCACGGCTGATGATGCTTTACGGGAATACAAGGCTCAGCAGAGCACTGAGCGTGGTTTTCGTTTCCTCAAAGATCCTTTGTTTTTTACTTCGAGTGTTTTTCTCAAGTCTGCTAAACGCATTGAGGCTTTGGGCATGATTATGGCACTGTGCTTGCTCGTTTATAATTTAGCCCAACGTCAACTCAGACTTGCCTTAGCCATCGCTCAAGATACTATTCCTAATCAATTGGGTAAACCCACTAATTCGCCAACTTTGCGTTGGATTTTTCAATGTTTTATGGCGGTTCATTTAGTTTCTTTTCAGGGACTCACTCAAGTTGTTAATTTGTCTCCTCTTCGGATTCACATTTTGAATTTCTTTTCTCCCTCCTGCCAACGCTACTATTTGCTCCCTGCTCCTGTTTCGTAATTGTTTTTTTTCTTCCATTACGAGCGGAATGTGGGTTAAAACCCAGTAGCGCACGCGCAGCGTGCGCTACTGGGTTTTAATTACGCTGAGGTACTTAGACAATCGTAACTATCAATTCTTAACTTTTAATAACATTTCTGTATCTTTTAATACCGAACTGTACATATTTACTGTTTTCATGACATACTTGATCAAGCTAATAAACTTAGCTCTTAATAAACAGCATTTAGCAAATTAATTTAAATACGGATTTAGTAAAACTGCTTGAAAAATTGCAGAGATAAAGCTATGACAACCACTACGCACCAATATCAGTCTCACACCACTAAGAATATTCGGCTGTCTCATTATCCTCAATGCTTACAACCATTGCCTTCTACATGGGTAACATTGCTAGAGCCACCCGCATCTACTTGCTATGACGAAGCATTGTTAATGTGTCAATATCCTGATGGGCATTGGGCTGCATGGATACCTGATTTTGGTGATATCAAACTACATTCAGGGCAGTTTTGTCGGATGTCATAGAAAAAGGGAAAGGGCGCTAAGCGCCCTTTCCCTTTTTCTATGACATAGTGAATGGATAAATTGCTAGATAATTTCCCCAATCATGACGAAGCTGCTTAAAATCCATATATGGATTCCCGAACTCTTTGTCAGTAAAGGTGGGATTCAGGTTTTTTCGGGTTTTTTATTACAAGCGATTCAGACAATCTATCCACAGGTAAAGCTAACTGTAGTTCTCAAAAATGATACGAATGAGGTAGTTAGCCAAAATTGCGATCGCCTTGCCGAAATTCAAACCTATTGTTGCGGTGCAATCATTTCTCCTTTGCGAACCTTAGGATTTGCGCTCCAGTTACTCAGATTAGCGATCGCCCAAAAGCCAGATTTGGTGATCATGACCCATCTTAATTTTGCGCCGATTGCCTTCCTTCTCAAAAAAATAATTGGCACAAAATATATAGCGATCGCTCATGGGATCGAAGCATGGCAGATTCAAAGTCTATTACTCAAAACATCTCTGCAATCAGCAGATCTAATTCTGGCAGTCAGTAATTTTACTCGCGATCGCCTCTGTCAGGAGCAAGGTTTATCACTAGATCAGGTCAGAATTCTGCACAATACCTTTGATGCTACAGCTTGGGAAATCGCTTCTAAACCCCAATATTTACTCGAAAAATACGGTTTACGTCCCGAACAAAAAATCATTCTCACCGTCTCGCGTCTAGTCAAGTCAGAACAATACAAGGGCTACGATCGCCTCTTAGAAGCTTTACCGATTATTCGTCAGACTTTTCCTGATGTGCATTACATCATTGTTGGTAAAGGTAGCGATCGCGATCGGATTGAGCAAATTATCAAGCAAAAAAATCTTCAAAATTATGTCACCCTCACAGGATTTGTTCCAGATAATGATTTATGCGATTACTATAATCTCTGTGATTTATTCGCGATGCCCAGCAAAAGGGAAGGATTTGGCATCGTCTATTTAGAAGCCCTAGCTTGCGGTAAACCTGTCATTGCGGGCAATCTTGACGGAGCCGTTGATGCTCTGTGCCAAGGTGATTTAGGTGTATTGATTAATCCAGACAATCATCAAGAAATAGCTGAGACGATCACCAAGATTTTACTCAAAAAATATGATCATCCAATGATTTATCAGCCTGAGATACTACGACAGAAGGCTATTGATACCTTCGGATTTGAGAAGTTTCAGCAAATTCTATCTAGTTATCTAACAACTCTCGTGTGAGGAAGTGATGATGTCCTACGATCCTCGCAGGACATCATCACTTCCTATAGCAATAATTGAAAACCCAAAAGATTGATAGCGGCGCTTTGCGCCGCTATCAATCTTTTGGGTTTTATGTCCTAAGCAAAACTTACATTGATAAGTAGCTAAGCGCAATTAAATATAAAACCCCAAAACCTATGGCGCACGCTGCGCGTGCGCCACAGGTTTTGGCTCTGGTTTTTAATTAGGTAATGTGTCACATTTGTTGGAGCGTTCAATGGGATTGAAACGAAAACTCATATCTGTTGATAAACAGACCAATGACAATATCATGCATCACAATCGATTTAGAAAAGCAAATCGTCTTTCTAGCTAAACGCTTAATCCTCGTTCTCAAAGTTAGATGCTTTCGTTCAATCTTCTGAGTATTTTTCTTGCCGATTAGGTGAGTGTGAGGATCAAGAATCCTTTCGTATGCACCCCATGCATCGGTGAAAAAATGCTTGATTCCAAACGGTTTTAGCAAATTCACGAGCTTAACCAAGGCTTCATCTTTATGCGGAGCTAAAACATAAGCTAAGACCCTTCCAGTCACATGATCAATAGCGTGCCACAGCCATCTTTGCTGTTTCTTGCTGCCAACAAAACTCCACATCTCATCCATTTCTGCTTCTTCTACTTGATAAAGGTCAACATCAAGCGTTTCTATGTCAAGTTGCTCTAGCAGAGAATAGTTTACAGATTCGATGTCTTCCTCTTTTTTTTTAACTCTTTGATGACAGTATTCGGACTAATCTTTAATACTCGACTTGTATCTCTAATGCCACTGCCATTGACCGCCATTTCTGACACTTGCTCTTTTACTTCTGGACGATACCCTTGATAGGTGTAATCAAGAATAAACGTCTTTCGCATACATTCTATGTTTAAGCAAATGTATCGTTTTTTACCTGTGGCACTTTGTCCATGTCGGTGGATGTTTACACCTCCGCAGGTTGGACATTCGACTACTTCAAATACCATCTTTTTTTCCTACTTATTCTTACCCTTGTTACTATACCTTCCAACAAGTCTGACACATTACCTTTTAATTATGCCCAGCTACTTATAGATTGCGATCTGGCTCATGTAATACCAATTCACAAAAGTGTTGTCACACTTTTGTGAATTAAAAACCAAACCCAGTAAGGGTTTTTAAAACTAAAAATGGCGTAGCCATTTTTAGTTTTGGTATAAGGGCGATCGCTTAGACTAGATTAAGAATTGTTAATCAGTCATAGCCAGTGTTGAGTAAATGAAAGCGCAACAGAAAATAATTGTAGTCGGGGCGGGAATTGGCGGCTTAACGGCGGCGGCTTTGTTGGCAAAGCGTGGCTATGAAGTCATTGTTTATGACTTAGCTCTTGTGGCTGGAGGCTGTGCATCCACATTTAAACGGCGCGGCTTTACCTTTGATGTCGGTGCGACACAGGTGGCGGGATTGGAATCTGGCGGGATTCACGATCGCATTTTTAAGGAACTAGAAATAGAACTTCCTGAAGCGACGTATTGCGATCCTGCCTGTGCAGTATTTTTGCCGAATGAGAGTGAACCGATTAATGTTTGGCGCGATCGCAATAAGTGGAAACTAGAACGACAAAGGCAATTCCCCAATAGCGAACCATTTTGGGGTTTTCTGGAAGATCTATTTTGGCGAAGTTGGCGCTTTCAGTCCCGCGATCCAATTTTGCCACCACGCAATCTTTGGGATGCGTGGCAATTAGTTAAAGCTTTGCGAATCGATACTTTAGCAACAGTTCCCTATACCTTCTCGACAGTAGGCGATGCTTTACGGGGTTTTGGATTAGCAAGTGATAAAAGATTACGCACATTCCTTGATTTGCAATTGAAGCTCTACTCACAGGTGAATGCGGAAGAAACAGCTTTACTTTATGCAGCAACGGCTTTAGCAGTTTCTCAAACTCCTTTAGGTCTATTCCATCTCAAGGGAAGTATGCAGGTATTAAGCGATCGCCTGATTGAGAGCATTGAGCGTGATGGCGGGAAGGTGTTGATGCAGCACCAAGTTATAGCGATCGCTAATCAAGGTAAAAGTAAAAAGGTAAAAGTAAAAAATCTGCGATCGCAAGAGATTTTTGAAGATAGCGCTGATCACATCGTGGCGAATGTGACGGTAAATAATTTTGTGCAGCTTTTAGGAGATTTAGCCCCAAGAAGCTACGCTCAACGGGTTAAAAACCTTAAGCCTGCTTCAGTGGCTTTTGTGGTTTATTTGGGAGTGGATCGTGCTGCGATTCCTGAAGACTGTCCGCCGCATTTGCAATTTTTGGAAGCCTATGAAGATTCCCAAATTAATAAACCACATTCTCTATTTATTTCCGTTAGCAAGGAAGGAGATGGTCGCGCTCCCAATGGAAAAGCAACGATAATCGCTTCTGAATTTACCGATGCAGAAGTTTGGTATGGAGACGAAGATTATCAGGAACTCAAAAAAAGATTTACGGAACGGGCGATCGCGCAGTTAAGTACATATTTCCATCTCAATGAAGAGACAATTATTCATATCGAGGCTGCCACTCCACAAACTTTTGAACGCTATACAGGACGCGATCGCGGCATTGTTGGCGGTGTGGGAATGCGTGTTTCTACCTTTGGTCCCTTTGGTTTCGCTAATCGCACCCCACTCAAAAATATTTGGCTAGTCGGTGACTCTACGCATCCCGGAGAAGGAACCGCAGGTGTGAGTTATTCGGCAATGACCGTAGTTAGACAGATCGAGCAAGCATCACGATCACAATGATATAAATGCTAAAATCGACTACCAAACTCTAAAACCTGTGACGCACGCACAGCGTGCGCCACAGGTTTTAAAGTTGTTAAATATTTTGTTAAAAGTTTTGTAAAGCAACACTGTTAACAAAAATATTGCGATTTGTTTGATATTAAAGTGCTGTAGGGTTTATTTGAGGGTCTTGCTCGTGAATGCAGCCGAACAAGCTAGAAATGTCGAAGTTGCGACAAAAATTGCCACGATTGTGAATTTGTTTAAAAACATTTATCCTGCTGCACGTTCTGACCTCAAACCTTGGCTAAATAATGCGGATACGCGAAGATTGCTTGATCCAGACTCAATCGATGTTAGCTTTCATTTTCCGGGAGTAAGTTGGCGGCTCAAGGTTCGCAGCATTCTCTTTCAGATTCGGCTCTATGAAGATCCTGTGGATGGCGATTTACGGGCGATTGGGATTGAGGCGAGTGGACATGACTATAAGGGCGAACGTTGGCGCTTTTCGACGGTAGAAAATTGGCAATTTTTCGGTGATAAGTTACCGATGGATGATGGAGCCGAAAACCTACGTGAGTTTAGCCGCCAAACTTTAGAAATTTTCAATCGCAGATAATTGCGGCGCAAAGCGCCGCAATTATCTATAACTTCTCAATGCCATGATCGAGAACTTCGTAATAAAGTGGTAAATATCCTGATTTGATACCACCATCTTCCCTCGCTTTATCTAAGTTACCGCGCAGGGTATGACTATTGTGAACGCTGTAAATCTCATAGAGATCGCCGATAAATACATAGTCAGCCACATCAGTAAACTCTTCGCCCTTGACTAGTTGCCAGCGATCGTTCACATAGACAAAGTGATAATCTGCCAAGTCTGGACTAGATGAGGGACGCTCGACAGCGGCAGAAATTTCGGCAGTGTAGTGAGGATTTTTGTCTGTGGGAGGAATAACTTTGCTGGTGACATTGCGATAGAAGCAGCTTTCGTTATAGCAAAATCGCAACTTTGCCATTTTGTTTTTAATCAGTTCAAAGCGATCGATGATCTGATTAGAGCTAGGCTCATTTTCCGCCGATACATTGGGGACAAATGTGTTAGTGAAAGTTATGCCAAGACAAATCACACACATCAGGAATATCGTGGCAAGCGATCGCCACTGTTTGCTAGTCATAAAATTCATATTTAAAACAGTTTAATATAACTTAATAATATCCTTTGATTCTAACGATTTAGCAGATCTTTTGATCACAAAACCCAAAAAGAAAGGTGCGGCGCGAAGCGCCGCACCTTTCTTTTTAGGTTTTTAAAACAAATCTTTGACAGCAATTTGCCCAAATTCGCGATCGCCTGTTTCGTCTTTCAAATTCACATTTACCAATTCTGTCTCAGCCAAGATTTGGGACTGCTGATATTTTGGTTCCTGATTTTCACGATCAGAAATCGGTTCTGTATAAACTTCCAATTGCCGATCGCGTAAATTGAGAATCCAATAAATCGGAATCCCTGACCTTGCATAAATTCTTTGTTTAAAAGTGCGATCGCGTTCTAAAGTTGCATCAGAAATTTCAATCACTAAAGCAACTGCCTTTGCATCAGGATGGCGATTGCGGTAGTCAGTAGTTTTGCCACGAATTACCACTACATCAGGTTCAGGCTCGCTATCACTGAGGCTGATTGGTTCCTGCGAGTCTACATACCAACCTTCAGGAATAATTTGCTCTAGTGCTTGCCGTATCAGTTTAGTGCTAATGCGATGTGGTGGATTTTTGGTCATTTTGGCAATTAATAAACCTTCTAGCAGTTCCAGTTGATCATCTTCATCAAGTATGCCTGCTTGCTCCATCCTGTGATATTGCGCGACCGTCATCCGCCAATATTGGTCAGTTTGATCAGCCGAAATCTTGGCTTCCGTTGCGATATTGACTTCAGGATTAGCAGTTGCGGTGGTGGCTAATTCAGCGATCGCGCTCATAGTTAACTCTGGGTTAATCTGTTCTATTGTCAGAATAACAAAAAGGCAGTGATTTGCACTGCCTTTTTGTTAATTCATGTTTTGGAAAGCGGCAAAGGGAAGGGCGGCGGCGATCGCCTTGGGCATTGCACCTGTTAAGGTTTTTAGAGCCATATCCCATAGTTTCGCAGGTTCGATATCAGCGCTAATCATTTGCCAGATTCGCATTAATTCTTCAGTATGCAAACGATTATCTTCAGTCAGAGCTAGCAAAATACGGCGGCGGATATATTCACCATCTTTGGAAGTTAAGAACTTGAAGCCCATGCTCGCGGTGGGGATAATATCAAACTGACCATCGGATTTGGCGATCGCTAATAAGTTCTCCAATCTTGACCACTGGAATTTATCATCTTTAAAGAGAACTTCCAATAATCTTGACCTTAGACTGTCAGACTCATCAGTAAGCAATCTTCGCGCTACATAAGGATAGGCAACCTGCACAATCCGAAATTCAGGGTTGAGGCTGAGGGCAACACCTTCTTGAGTAATCACCGAGCGAATGATGAGTGCGAACTTAGCTGGTAAACAGAAGGGATAGTCATACATCACCTTCGAGAAGCGATCGGTCACGACCTTGAAGTTGAAGTCTTTGACTTTTTCCGACATGATATCGCCTAGCACCGATTCGAGGGCATTCACAATCGGCTTCATTTCAATATCTGGCTGCAAGAACCCAAGTCTCACATAGTCCTGTCCCAACTCGTCATAGTCTTTATTGAGCAAATGAACTACTGAATCCACTAATTGCTCTTTGGTTTCTAGATCCAATTGATCCATCATCCCAAAATCAATATATGCCATCTTGCCATCATAGGTAGCAAAGAGATTTCCAGGGTGCGGGTCGGCATGGAAAAAGCCAAATTCTAGAAGTTGGCGTAAGCCAGACATGACACCGATTCTGACGAGATTATCGGTATTCAGTCCTGCGGATTTAATTTGTTCAATTTCATTGAGCTTGATGCCGTTAATCCATTCTAAGGTCAAGACTTTATGAGTGCTGTACTGACGGTATATCGATGGAACCTTAACATCGGGATCATTCTTGAAATAACCTGCGAACCTTTCTGCATTGGTAGCTTCATGGGCATAGTCAATTTCTTCAAACAATTTCAAGCCAAATTCATCAACGATCGCTTCTAAACTATTGCCAAGATTGAGGGGTAAAATCGGACTAACCCAGCCAGCTAGCAACCGTAAAATAAATAAGTCCAGAGTCAAGGTCGGAATCAATTTAGGACGCTGCACTTTTACCGCAACTTCTTCGCCTGAATATAGGGTTGCTTTATAAACTTGTCCTAAACTCGCTGCCGCAACAGGATCTTCAGAAATATTGCGATAAACCGTCTGAACGGGCTTACCTAATTCTGACTCAATAATCTCAAAAGCCTCTGTATTAGAAAATGGTGGTAACTGATCTTGGAGCTTGGTTAGCTCTTCTAAAAAGTCCACACGCACTAAGTCGGGTCTTGTGGATAAAGCCTGTCCGACCTTGATATAGGTAGGACCAAGAGCCGTAATAATTTGCCGTAAACGCTCGGCTAGTTTTGGCTGACTAACTGTGTTACCAGTCAGGACATCCCAACCAAAGGCTAGTCCAAAACTCAAAGCAAAATAAATTATTTTAAAAATTCGACCAATCGCTAACCAAGGACGACGACCGTAATATTCGGCATTGGCTTTGGCATCATAGCGATTTAGCTCTTCTAGGGGATGCTGACTCACGCTGTTAAATACCTTTTTTATATCCCATTCAAACTATCAGTATACAAAACTACATAAAATAGTTGTAATAATTTTTAAAGAGTTGCCGTAATTTTCATGCTTTCTTAAGTAGCTGGGCGCAATTAAATACAAAACCCAAAAACCTGTAGTGTACGCTGCGCGTGAGCCACAGGTTTTCACTCTGGTTTTTAATTATGCCCAGATACTTAGCAATATCATTCGCAGTGAGTAGTTCCAGTCTTGTTAAAAACCAGAAGCGAGTGGCGGCGCTTTGTGCCGCCACTCGCTTCTGGTTTTGGGTTCGGGGACAGCTATAAAAAACTATTTTTGTGGTGCGGCTTTACTGCGCCATAAATTAAGAGTTTGGGCGGATAAATTTTTGGATGCCAGTTGGTAAGTTTTGACGCAACCAATCCTTGACTTGAGGGAATTGCATTGCAGCTAAGCCACTACCCAAAATTAAAGCAACTAAAATCAAGATGATAATAAAAGCGCTATTAGTTTGCTTTGGTACTGCGAATTCCGTTTTGGCTGAATCTGGATCATCATCACTGATGTTAGATCCGAGATCTTCGGGGATTTCTGAATCTATGGATGTTAATGCGAGAGCGCCTGCTGGATCTTCAGCATCAGTCTTAATTCCTTCAGTATCGATATCTTCTTCAATATTCTCAATAGTTGTAGAGATGTTACCTTCACTGACTTGATTTTCATCCGCATCGGCGGGGGCAAAGCGGCAGCGCATCAGGGCAACCGTAATATTGTCATGTCCATTTAGCTTATTTGCCTGATCGATCAAATCCTGACAACTGCGATCAAGGGGCTTATGATCATTCAAAACTGGCATTAAATAATCATCACAAATTTGTTCGACGCGATCAAAATCGCTGAGACCATCTGAACAAAGTAGTAATACACAATCTTCATCAATCAAAAACCTTTGCACTCTTGGCACAAGCATATCTGATGATCTTGTGCCTAATGCCTGAATCAAAGCCCCGCCATCAATACGTTGGGAGGAATAAGCATAGAAGTTATAGCCGAGGGTGGTTTCGCGAGTAGCGACATCATCATCGAGGGTGACTTGACGCAAATTATCTTTGGTAATGCAATAGAGGCGGCTGTCTCCCACGTGGACGACGTAAACCTCATTGCTCATCTTGCCGTGAGGACGTGGCATCACAGTCATCACCAGAGTGGTTCCCATGCGTTGTTGAGCATGACGTTGCTGTTGGTCATTAATCGCCACAATTTGATTATTGACAACGCGAGTCACCATTTCTAGTTGGGCGATAAAACCTTGGGCGGAGAAGTCTGGATCGTTTTCAGCTTGATGTAATAAAGTTTTTAGCTGTTGTTCGAGGGTCTTGATTGCCAGTGAACTGGCTACTTCACCGCCTTCATGTCCGCCCAGACCATCACAGACGATCGCTAAGCGATCTCGTAAACTATCCGCCTGCTCGGTGCGTTTTTGACGCTTAATGTCAGGATAGCAAGCATCTTCGTTATGTTCTCGCTGCTGTCCTACATCGGTGGCACTGACGATGCGTACGGTGAGGGGTTGCTCCTCCATGATTTTGAGGGACATCTGATCGAGATAGGCGATCGCACTATTTACGTCATAGTCACCACGTCCCAAACTATAGAAAAACTCTGCGATCGGTTCGGCAATTTCAGGCTGAGCATGATCGAGCCACTGTACCCAAATATCGCCTAGTTGTGCTATCTGGACGGCGGCAACATCGGCTTGCAATTCCAGTAAGCGTACCCACATCCCATCGACACGTACCAATTTTGGCTCGATTAAGGTGCGAGTCATGTTTTGTTCAGCAAGGGGCTGCCACAGATTTAAGACTTGCCAGAGTAAATTAATTTGCCTGAGTGCTGATGCTTCTGCCCATGCTTCGGCTAAGGTTGGGCAAAGATTACCTTGACGATCAATCGGTACATTTTCTAATAAAAATACTTCAGAAAGATTTAGCTCTTCTCCCAGTAGTAGCAAACCATAGGGGCGTGGTAAATGGAGGCTTAGCCGCGAAAGTTTCAGATAAGATACTACATAGGTCTGAAATTCAAGGGGCAACTCAGGTAGTGTGAAAGCATCGGTATCCACAACTATTTGTGAGGACAGGACACGGTAGCGATCGCCAAGCAGGGATTCGGGTGGAAATGCTTCGGTGTCTAATCCGACTGCCCAAAGATATTGCTGTTCAACTGCCGTAGCTTGCTCTTGTTTTTCCATGAAGGTTATTAATCGCTTGCCAAACTTAGTGGGGGATATAGTGAAAAGCTTAGGTAGATCTGAAAATAACAGGGTTACCTGAAAGTAACAGTATTAAACGTTTAGTCCATTTCTTCAAGAGACATTTGGCTATTGTAGCGAAACAAACCCAAGCTCATAGATATTAACTTATTGCCAGATTTCTCTAAAATTTAGTTATGGTAGTGACTATGCTGCTAATTAGCAAGAGTTAAACTTAACAACAAAACTGGAATACCTATTTTTTCTTCCATTTATTTTTCGATTTAATTTTCCGATTTAATTTTTGATTTTATAAAACCTCTTTTTCAATCCTTTAAATTTATTTCACTACTACATCCTATGAAGCATCAACTGACCCATCGTGAACAAAAAGTTCTTTGGGCAACTATCGATCACTATATCCAGACGGCGGAACCCGTTGGCTCCAAGGCTTTAGTATCCGAATATGACTTTGACATTAGCCCTGCCACGATCCGTAATGTGATGAATATGCTCGATCGCAGTGGTTTGTTATTTCAACCTCACACATCGGCGGGGCGCGTCCCCTCAGACTCTGGCTATCGAGTCTATGTCGATGAATTAATCGATCCTGCGAGTGAGCTAACCTACAGTACTCACCAGTTTCTCGCGAGTAAGAGCGATCGCCTCGGTAAGTCTAGTCTCGATGGAGTATTGCGCGATGTAGCCCAAATTTTGTCAACTTTAAGTGGCTGCATTGCCGTGATTACTGCCCCAAATATGCAGACAATGCGAATCAGACATTTGCAATTAGTGATGGTGGATCATTGCAAGGTAATGGCGATCGCGGTTAGTGACACTTACCACACTGCCTCGGTAACGATGGATTTACCTAGCGAAACTAAGCCCGAAGTTTTAGAAGGTGAATTAAATATTCTCAATAATTTTTTAAACGAACATTTGCGCGATAAAAACTGGTCAGAACTAAGTAGCGCTTTGCAATGGAACGATCTTGATCGTCAGTTTCAGCAATATGCGGTGTTGTTGCAGCAGTCTTTGCAGCAATTGATGAGATTATGCGATCGCACAGCTTTGGGACAGATGTTTATTAGTGGCTTAACGGAACTATTACGTCAGCCCGAATTTTCTAATCTCCGACAGGTAAAAAATATTGTGCAGTTACTAGAAGCAGATCGGGCTTCATTAATGGCACTCATTGTCGATCAACCCACTCCTTCCGCTAACTCTGTCAGTATTCGCATCGGTTCTGAAATCTCCATCGAGCCAATTCAGAACTGTACTTTTATTTCGAGTACTTATCTCTGTGATGATAAGCCAGTAGGGACGGTGGGTGTCTTGGGTCCAACACGTTTAGGATATACAAGGGCGATCGCCTCAGTACAGGCAGCAGCACTACATCTAACCGATGCGATTAGTAAGTGGTAGTCCTAAAAAGCTTATATACGCTGATTTAATCTCGAAAAAATGCGATCGCCCCACAAGATGCCATGCGATCCTTTAAACTGGAAGAGATCTAAGATTTTCTGTTTTTCTCAAATATTTTCAAAGCTAATGCCAAGTTCGACCAATTTACCTGAAACTATTGATCGCATTGTCCAGCGATTTCAGAGGCTATCCGATCCAAAACAACGTTATGAGCAGTTAATTTTGTACGGGAAGAAGCTGAGTGACTTTCCTGAAGCCTTGAAAACTCCTGAGAACAAAGTACAGGGTTGTGTTTCGCAAGTATATGTCATAGCGAAATTGGATGAAAATGAGCGAGTTATGTTTGCTGGTGACTCGGATGCTTTGATTAGTAAAGGTTTTGTTGGGTTACTGGCAATCTGTATGGGGGGCTTAACACAAAAGGAAATTGAGTTGCTCACGCCCGACTTTATTAAAGACACAGGTTTAGTGGCAAGCCTTACCCCTTCAAGGGCAAATGGCTTTTATAACGTATTCAAAAAAATGCAACAACAAGCGATCAAAATTGAATTACCTAGCGTTCGCTAAGATAATCAAAAGCCTCGCAAAGCGAGGCTTTTGATTTAGACTACTGCGGTAATTGGACTTGTTGTAGATACCATTGCTGCAAGCACTTGACTGGGGGAAACCGTGAAGGGCAAGCGATGAATATCGGAATTTGGCTGACAGGCGATCGCCGCAATCTGTTCTAATTCTGCAAGCGTGACTTGGCTCAAACCTAAATCAGCGAGGGTTGTCGGTAAGCCAATCTCTTGATAAAACTTCAGCAATTGATGGCGTGATGAGGCGGCGAGTTGATTGCCTTGAAATTCTTCTAAACGCAGTTGGACAAGAATTCCATAAGCAACCTTTTCACCATGCAAAGTGCCATGAGTTTGATGCAGGTGAGTCAGCGCATTGTGAATGGCGTGAGCAGCAACGGTACGGCAATTTGCGCCTCCAATCCCACCGATCGCCCCCGCTAGACATACGGTTGCATCGACGACTTCGCGCCATGCTGGACTGTTCGGATTAGCGATCGCCTCAGCCGATTTTTGGAACAAAATATCGCGGAGGATTCTCGCTTCTTGCACTGCCGCAATTACCATTGTTTTTTCACTGCTGCCACTGCTAACGGATGACTCGTACCATTTAGCGATCGCGTCCCCAATTCCAGAAACGAGCGTACGTTTTGGAGCAGTAGCGATTACGTCATAGTCCACGATCATCATCTCAGGGCAGCGATCGAGAGTTACGTCATAGTCAAACGCCCCCTGAGCATCATAGACATTGCTGAGAGCTGTCCATGCCGCACAGGTTGCGCCAGTGGTGGGAACGGTGGCGATCGGTAACTGGCATTGATGGGCGACTAATTTAGAAGTATCTAAAACCTTGCCGCCGCCGATACCAACAATGACATGGGGATTTTCTTGCTGGACAATGCGCCGCAACATTGCCAGATTTTCATCACTGCAATCTGCGATCGCAGGGGCATGGATAATTTCTAGATCGGTATTTTTGAAATAGCTAGTAGTGACTTGACTGGCAGTTTTCCCCGCAATCACTAAAACCTTATGTCCGTAGCGTGATAAATATTTTGGGAGTTGCGCTAAAATTCCGTTTCCCCGTAAAAGTTGTGCTGGTGCGATCGCCAAAATTGGTAATGCTTCCACCATAGTTGTGTCTGACATTAGGTTAAGACATGGTAAACATAACTTCCATTCTATAATTTATTTCAAAAAACCAAAAGACGATGGCGCACGTGCGCCATCGTCTTTTGGTTGCTAATGCTCAGCTATTCTTTGTAGCTTCACCATGAAAAAGCCATCCATGTCATGCTCATGGGGTAGCACTTTCACCCAACCGCGATCGCTGACAAAATGAGCAGCAGGATTTTCGGCACTCGGTGGCACAATTTGCCAATCGGGATGGTTTTCGAGGAATTTGGTAATTACTTCTTCGTTTTCCGCAGGATGTAAGGTGCAAGTGCTGTAAACAATTACGCCTTCAGGTTTGACCCATTGGGTAGCCTTTTCAAGAATTTCCGCTTGAGTTTTGGCTAATTTGTAGGGTTCATCAGGGGTTTGTCGCCAACGGGCATCAGCATGACGGTGCAATGTTCCGAGTCCAGAGCAAGGTACATCTAATAAAACGCGATCGCACTTAAGATTTGCCGAGCCTTCGCCTTCGGGCAGTCCTGCAAATTCACGGGCATCGACTTCAATGGTCTGCACATTGGTGATCCCCAAGCGGGCAGTGTTTTGAGTAACTTTCTTGAGACGATTGGCAAGGCGATCGAGGGCGTAAACTTTGCCCGTATTTTTGAGGCGATCGCTAATATGGGTCGTCTTGCCGCCGGGGGCAGCACAGGCATCAATAATAATCTCATTAGGCTGAGGATCTAATAGATAGGTAACTAACTGAGCGCTAGCATCCTGAACTGACCACCAACCTTCTTTAAATTTCGGTAATTGGCTGACATCACCCGAACCTTGCCCCACCCGAATCCCCTCAGGTAGATATGGGATCGGCTGGGCTTCAATATCTGCTTCGGCAAAAGCCGCTAGGACTTGATCCCGCGTTGCCTGTAAAAGATTTACCCGTAAATCGAGATGGGGCGTTTGGTTAAACCAATTACAAATATTTGCGATCGCTTCCTGACCAAATTCTTTTTGCCATAGCTCGATCAACCATTCAGGATAGCTATAAAAACTGGCGGGATCAGTAATATTTGCGAGAATATCTTCTTTTTCTTTGGCTCTAAGGATGGATCGCATCACCCCATTGGTAAACCCAGATAATCCCGTTAAATTATTTTCTTTAACCAGTTCTACTGTGGTGTGAACGATCGCCGATGACTTGATGCGATCGAGAAAACATAGTTGATAGATACCAATCTGTAAGATTATTAATAAATCTGGTGGTAATTTTGTAGTCGGTTTTTGTGAAAAGTTTTGCAAAACCGCTTGCAGAGTTTTCTGGCGGCGTGTACAACCATAAACTAACTCTGTAATCAGACGGCGATCGCTTTCTAGGAGGGTAATATTATCTTGTCGCGCCCTTGAAAGAGTGCAGTCTAGAGCTACATCAGCGTATGCATTGCGTCTTTGAATCAAGCGCAGCGCTTCTAAGGCAATTTGTCGAGAATTCTTACTCGTCATCGGCAGTTATATCAGGTCAGGTTAAAGGGTTATCGAAAAGATTAAGTAACAGAGTTCCGCAATTATCAAAATTAAATAGTTGCACTGTAGACAAATGCAGTCATTATTTGGTATCTAAGAGCGTATATTCAGGCGATCTTTAATCATCTGTTACAAAGCTGTAAAAAAGCTTTAAATGTAGTAAAAAAGTGTGACGGTTACTGTGGGTGTAAGGAGAGGCAATGGTTGATACTGGTGTGAGAGTTAGGAAAGCGAAATTTCCGACAGGAAGTAGCCTAGCACTTGGTTTAGCAATCGGTTTAATAAGTTTAATTGTTGGTGTCGATCTTTTTTTGAATCCTAATATAAGTTCAAGCCTTTTGCTGCCATTTACGTTTGGAAGTGCTGGTGTTGCCTTCTTAGGAACTTTCGCCGTACCAGCTTTGCGTCGCCTCAAGGCTGGACAGATCATTCGTGAAGATGGTCCACAAGCTCACCTCAAAAAGCAAGGTACACCAACGATGGGCGGGATCTTCATTATACCCGTCGGCATTTTATTGGGGTTGGTCTGGTCGGGCTTTAATGACAAAGTAATTGCTTGCAGCTTGCTAACTCTCTCCTTTGCCTTTATTGGTTGGCTAGACGACTGGAAAATTTTGCGCCGTCACTCTAATAAAGGTTTATCTCCTCGCGCCAAACTTCTATTGCAAGCTGCATTTGCGGCTTGTTTTTGTGCATGGCTAGGGCTAACTCAAAACTGGCAAGCGATCGCCACGCTTAATTTGCCTCTAAAATTCGTACTGCCCCTAGGTTTATTATTTTTCCCTCTCGCCTTGTTTGTATTTCTTGGTAGCAGTAACGCCACAAATCTTACCGATGGCTTAGATGGTTTAGCAGGTGGGACAGGGGCGATCGCCTTGTTTGGGATGGGTTTATTACTATTTCCCCAAAACAAAGAATTAGCCATCTTCTGTATGTGCCTCAGTGGTAGCTATTTAGGATTTCTATGGCACAATCGCTACCCTGCCCGTGTATTTATGGGCGATACAGGCTCACTCGCTTTAGGTGGGGCGCTTGCCTCGACTGCGATCCTTGGTAACTTGCTCTGGGCATTCTTGATCATAGGCGCAATCTTTATCTGGGAATCGATTTCGGTGATTGCACAGGTTTCCTACTACAAAGCCACCAAAGACGAAACAGGTATGGGTAAGCGTCTGTTCAGAATGGCTCCCTTTCACCATCACTTAGAGCTTAGTGGCTGGCATGAATTACACGTAGTGAGGTTCTTTTATCTGACAGGTGGTTTTCTAGTGGGGATCACACTTTTAATTAGTAAACTGTGATAAAAAAAGGCGGTGCTAAGCACCGCCTTTTTTTATGGACATTCTAAAGAATCTCTTGTATCGACACCTGTTTTCGGATTTGTGCCTTTAGCTTTAGTGCATAGCCATTTGCGCTGTCCACCATCCATAATTGCATCGGTGAAGTCTGCACCATCAATATTCACAAAATCAAAGGTACTGCGTAATAAGATTGTCTCTACTAGCAAGGCATTACTGAGATCCGCTTTAGCAAAATCTGCTTGATCGAGCAATCCTCCTGAAAAGTCTGCACCTTTTAAATTAGCTTTGCGTAAAACCGAAGCGCTAAATACTGTCCCTCTAAGATCCGCATTCTCAAAGTTTGCCCCTTCCATATTGGCATTGGCAAATCCTGATCCCACTAGCACTCTTCCTGAAAAATCCCGTCCTTTTAACTGAGCATGACTAAAGGATAAGGTTTCAGCCTGAGCATCGCTGGGAGATGTGAATAAACAGGCGATCGCCATGACTACAATGATTGCCAAGCGTAAAAGTGACATATATGTATAGCAAAAATAATATTTGTATCTTACTCCCTTACAACCGAAAAGCAGGGGGCGCTTCGCGCCCCCTGTTTTTCAGAGTAGTTTCTACGTGAAACCCAAAAATACAGGCGATCGCTATCTTGTAGCGATCGCCTGAGCAAAATTGAGAATGTAATAAAAATAATTTACGGAGGACGAGTTGAAGAGATTGGAGATCTGACTACAAAGAGTCTAATTCTCAACTTTGCTAATTAGTTTTCAACGTAGTTGAAAAGTAGACCCATCGCGAGGATGG
The DNA here is from genome assembly GCA_963703315.1 of uncultured cyanobacterium. GTDB lineage: Bacteria > Cyanobacteriota > Cyanobacteriia > Pseudanabaenales > Pseudanabaenaceae > Pseudanabaena. Next base: position 3,152,410 of record OY969811.1, read on the forward strand.
GGAGAATTACACCAGCAAGAGGTACGAAGATGTAAGAAACGTAATAATGTGCGTAGTATCCAGTCATGGTTGTGGGTTTCCTTGAATAAGATATAAAGTTGTTAGGGAAGTGATTTGGTTGAAATTCACGTAGCTGGGAATTGTGGTTAGCAATACCAGAAACGAGATTAAGACCAAAGTAAACCAAGGAATTTTTGCATTGGTTCTAGATAGACGAGGAAGTATGCAAATGCAGCACCGCCAGCACCACCAACCAAGAAGCTGCTAGCAAATTCGCTCCAGCCAGAGGGAGTACCAAGATCGGCAGGAGCCTCAAGTGCAGAGCTAGATTGGAGTTTGGTTACGTGCTGACCATGTAAGGACAAACCAGCAGTCAAAATCATCACAAAGGCTAAAGTTGCCAACAATCCAGCAAGGCTACCCAATTCGGTATTTCTCAGAGGACCAAGCAAGGCAAAAGGTCCATAGATGAAGTAACCATGTGCCATGCCAACTTCTAGACCACGACGGCTAGGAGACAAGCCTGCACGGTAAGCGGGAAGATTACCGACAAATGCCTTAACGACCGCAGAATCGCTAAAGGGGGTAGACAAATTCCCTAGTTGGGGATCGTTCTTGAAGGGTTTTACAAAATCTGTCATAAGTCTTTATTAAGTAAAGATTGCAGGGAGAAATTTGTCTTCATTTTAGGGAATAAGCGCGGGTGTCACTGCATAAAGGGTGCGTATCTTTAGAAAACTTCACAACCTCTAGTAAAAAATTGGCAAAGCCAATTTTTTACTTTATAGCAGTAGCTACCCCAAAAGAGAGTGGCGGTGATTCGCGCCACCACTCTCTTTTGAGGTTTAGCTATACAGATGCTGATGGACATAAATCCGCAAGTTCACAGCGATCGCAGGCAGGTTTACGGGCATTACACACAGCACGACCGTGATAAATAATCCGAATCGACCAGTTTTCCCAATCTCGTTGGGGCAGCAGTCCCATCAAATCCCGCTCGACTTTGATGGGTTCCTCAAACTTTGTAAGTCCTAATCTTTTAGTAAGACGTTTTACATGGGTGTCAACGGTTACACCTGCATTGATCCCATAGGCATGGGCTAACACCACATTGGCAGTCTTACGGGCTACTCCCGCCAGCTTCAGCAGTTGTTCCATCGTGTTTGGCACTTGCCCGTTAAAGTCGCGCACGATCATTTCACAGGCACTACGAATATTTTTAGCTTTGTTACGATAAAAGCCTGTGGAGTGGACTAATTCCATCAGTTCATCCAGATCGGCATTTGCCAACGCGATCGCATCAGGATATCGTGCAAATAATTTCGGTGTGACCATATTCACTCGTTCATCGGTGCATTGCGCTGAGAGGATTACGGCGACTAATAACTGCACAGGTGTTTCATAATCCAATGAACAAGTTGCATCGGGATACAACCGTTTGAGACGAATTAAGATTTCGTTAGCCCGAACTTTTTTAGATGAACGTTTGGTAATAATTCCCATTTAATCGTCTGTTTTGGCGGTAGCGTTGGAGAGTAATTCGATTTGCCTTAATGGTTGCCAGTTGCGAATGTCCTCTAAAAGTGCAAGATAACCATGCGTATTTGGGTGTAAACCATCCTGACAAAGGCGATCGCTCCTCCAAGTTTGACCCCGTTCTTGCCATAGATCGAATATATCTAAGTAGGGAATATCTCGCATTTGGCAAGCTGATTTCGTGAATTCTTTATAGCGGAATTGATCTTCGTGATTGAAATGTAAGCAGTCGAGAAAAGGCATTTTTGACTCATCAACAGGAACCATGCCCACAAATATTACGGGACAGAGAGTTTGAGCTTTTTCGAGCAAATTGACAATTTCTAAAGTGAAGCGATCGTAATCCGTCATGCTTCTATTACTGTCACGCTTGCCCACTCTCGCTGAGTCATTGACACCAACGGACAAAATGATCAAATCGGGGAGCTTATTGCGAAGTTCGCCCCGCAGCAAAAATTCTTGCTCCAATCGTTGGTTAACCTGTGCGGCTGTATCACCACGTACGCCTAAGTTATAAAGAATGTGACCTGTTTCTGTACCCATCCAGTGCCGCCGCAGTTGCTCGACCCATCCACCATTGATCGGATCACCATAACCATAGATCAAGCTGTCACCAAAGGCAGTGACTCTTAGAGAGTGATGGGTGCGGGAGGTGAAAGTGGAAGTTTTGAGAAGGTTTAAAGTCGTCATCAGAAATGGCTTTAGAAATGGCGATTAGCCAAAGTGCAGGAAGTTGCTTTACAAAACTAAATCTAGGTTAGCGCAAATAAGTACTTTTACTTAATAGTTCATTAGTTTGATTTTTTATAAGTAGCTGGGCGCAATTAAATATAAAACCCAAAAACCTGTGGCGCACGCTGCGCGTGCGCCACAGGTTTTTACTCTGGTTTTTAATTATGCCCAGCTACAGAGAAAACCGTGTGCTGTAACGCTACTGCACAAACTACTGATCCTGTATGATCTTGTAGTTATTTTTCAAAAATTTAAAAAGCTTTCATACTACAGGAGTCCTTGATTATGGCTAAAGTCAAAATTGCTACCACTAATGATGTCAGCGCTGACAAGGTTTTGAAAGTTAGTGCAAATGGTCAATCGGTGATTGTCGCTAAAGTCGGTGATAAGCATTGCGCGATCGCGAATAAATGTCCTCACTTTGGACTCCCTCTTGCTAAGGGCAAATTTGAAAATGGTGTGATTACCTGTCCCTTTCATGGTTCCAAGTTTGAAATTTGTACTGGCAAAAATGTGGAATGGGTAGAAAATTTCGTTGGCATTCCTCTACCAAATGTTGCTAAGAAAATGATTGCGATGGGCAAGGCTCCTACCGATGTAGCCAGTTTCACTGTTACTCAAGAAGGTAACGATCTGTTTATTGATGCTTAATATAGCAATGCTTGAGTGAGCTAGGACAAACTAAAACCCAAGAAGCGAGTTACGGCAATTCGCTTCTTGAGTTTTGTATCCTAATAAGACTGGCTATAGCTATAAAAAAAGACTTTACAATCTGGGCTAGAACTTGCTATGCTAGATACCCGTCGCCTAAATTAAAATGCGCCAAACTACAGCATAATAAGAACAATACTTGGCTACCTAAAATAAGCATGACTCAAATAATCGTTGGTGAAAATGAAGGGATTGAGTCGGCACTACGCCGATTTAAGAAAAAAATCCAAAAAGCTGGCTTACTAGCAGATATTCGTCGCTGTCAGTACCATGAGACAGCAGGTGAAAAACGTAAGCGTAAAGCTGAAAATGCTAAGCGCCGTGGTCGTTTTCGTCGTCGTGATGTCTAGAATCAAAAAAAGGCTGTGCAATGCACAGCCTTTTTTATTAGTAACCCACACCCAATAATTTGTTTTCGCGTCGAAATTGGCTAGGTGTCATCACGTCTGTCCCCTTTGCCCACACCCCTAAATGCTCGGTTTGCGCCTTTGCCTCAAGCTCTTCATACCCTTGACAATCTTTTTCTTGGAGGCGATCGTAATGGGCAAGTCCGAGGGAAACCATCAACTTATTGGCATTTTGACCACCCGCCATCACTTCGCCGTAGTAACGCCCAAATTTATCTTTTTTAAAAACCCTGACATAAATTTCTTCATCAGCAAGAATATTTTGTAGTACCTTGCGAGAATGTTCACCTTCAGCTTGTAATAATTCAGGTGCATCAATACAGGCGAGATGGATTTTATTTTTGATGCCCCGATCGACAAGAGTAATGTTATCGCCATCAAAAACCTTCACTCGCATCGGGATCGCCCCAAATTGTGCCAAGACAGGTTGGGCGGCGATCGCAAAACAAACTAAGTTGATAATTGCCATCAAGATCAACTGCTGCAATTTATTGACAAAATTTACAAGGGACACTTTTAGGATAATTTTTAGCATCATTTTTTAGGTAGCAGCGATCGCAAATTCACCACGACATTTTGCGCCACCATCGGCGACCGCTAATTCATGCAATGTAAAATCATCGCCAAGTTTATGCACTAGATGCTCAAGTAAAGCGCGGATCTCACCATCGGTTGTAGCTGTGGGTGGTGCGTCAGGGGCGATCGCCTCAAGAAAAATTGGTGACTTAAAGCAGCTTTGTAAATCTTCGGGTGCAAACTCCACATCCATCGTCACGCGAATGGGATCAAGTAGTCGCAATGCTTCCCCTTTTAAAATTTCTCCAATATTTAGATGAATCGCCTCAGCACATAGATCGATGTTTGTGATTGCTAACCCCTGATATTTTGCCCCTGCCCCAATCACATTCGCCTTCGGAATATCACCGCTTAAAATCTGACGACTTTTACCAGCGATCTCAATTTCGAGGATATCGATATGCTCAACCTGCGATCGCAACCACAGTTTAATGATCGGAATTAATACAGAACTAACAACAGACATGAATTTTTATAACCCTTTTTGGGTGAACCTTTTTGAGGTGATAGCGGTCAAAACCTATAAGTTGATAGCCATCGATATTGCCTCAATAAGTATAGATGCTCATAAGGTTAATTTTGGTAAGGGCGATGCAAAATTAAAACCGCTATAAGCCGAGAATGGATGTTGATAGTAGATGTTCAAAACCATAACTACAAATATCGAAACTCCTAATCCCATTGATCCTGATCTACATTTGGTGCAAGCAAGCTTGCAGGGTGATCCCCATAGCTTCAAACGGTTGTATCAACGCCATCAAAACAAGGTGCGTTCGACGCTATTTCAGCTATGTGGCTCCGATGGTTTAGATGATTTGGTACAGGATGTATTTCTGAGGGCTTGGAAAGGATTAAGTAAATTTCGGCAATCTTCACAATTTTCGACATGGTTGTATCGGATTGCGTTTAACGTTGCTAGCGATCGCCGTAAAGCTTTAGCCAAGATGCGATCGCGCAATGTATCTGTCGAAGATGAACAACTAGAAAATCTCTCGGATGAGGCGAGCGCCCGTGATGGCAATCAACAGACAGGCTTAACCCAAATGCATTATCAAGACATCATGCAACGTGGCTTAGCCAAACTTAGTGAAGATCATCGTGCAGTATTGGTACTCCATGATCTAGAGGAAATACCCCAAAAAGACATCGCGGAAATTTTGTCTATTCCCGTTGGCACGGTGAAATCGCGATTATTCCATGCCCGTAGTGCCATCAGAAAGTTTTTAGAAGCGCAAGGAGTCGAATTATGAAAAATCCCAATTTCCAACATTCTCAAGAAAACTTTGATGGAGATCCTCGCGATAATTCTGATATGACTCTAGTGACTTTTCTCAAGCAACATAAATCGATCGCTCCTCCCCCTGCTCCCAACTTTGAGCAGCAGCTATTTGCCGAAATTAGCAAATATCCACAGCGATCCCCAAATCGAAAATTTAAGCGCTGGTTGCCTTGGGCTTTGGCGATCCCCGTAACCCTTGCTGCGGGCTTTGGGTTTAATTTGGCAACTAATCGATCGCAATTACAAATAGCAACTAATCAAATGAGTGAATCTGAGCAAGCAGCGATCGAACAAACGCTAATTAGCAGTTGGAATGTCAGTGACGATATGGCAATTCAGACGACAAGTATAGCTACTGCATCAGATACACAACTGTTAATGGAACTATCGCCCCTTGAGTACGAGTAATTTTTTATTAATTCTTTTAGACCTTAAGAAATATAGCCTGAGAAATATATGTTTAAATCAAAAATCTTTCAATATTGCGCGATCGCTGCCACAGTCGTGGTTACCAGTGGCGTAATTGTATCTAGTACGGCTAGTTTACAATCACAATCCTCATCACAATCCATAACCCAAGCCAAACTTGACCCTCAGCTAGCAAATCCTAATCAGATAGCAGAATTGCCAGATGAAATGGATAAGTTAGCAGAACGTCCCAATAGTCCCGATATGCCTTCAGGTCGGGTACTCAAACAGCTAAACCTTACTCCTGAGCAATTACAAAAACTCAAGGCAGTCCGTGAGCGCGATCAAACCAAAATGCGTGAATTGTCGCAACAGGTACGTCAAGCCAATAAGGAATTACGCGATCTATTAGCTAGTAATGAAAGTAGCGATGTGATTCGCACTAAGCATAGTCAAGTGTTAGGTTTGCAGCAGGAATTACAAAAGCAACATTTCGAGAGGATGCTAGCGATGCGGGATATTCTCACCCCTCAACAGCGATCGCAACTCAATGAGATCATGCAAAAAAATCGCCCCAATCGCATGAAAGATGGTATGCGCGATCGCCTCGAAAAGCGTTTAGAAAATCGTAAAGATCGGCTTGATAATCTACGCGATCATTCAACACTATAAAAAGTTGCGGCGCTTCGCGCCGCAACTTTTTTAAATGCAAAAAGAGCATCGCCAAGCGATGCTCTTTTTGCATCAGTGTAAATACCTAACGCGAAGAAATTGTTAAATCCCCTTACCAAATCTAGAACTGCTCTTAAGATAGGTCGTAACTCTTATTCATACTTCTGTTGAGTTTTATAGAGATTCACGAAGAAATCCTGAATTTATTGAACTTGCATGACTGACTCTTTAACTTCTTCCAAACCAGCACCATTGGCTGAAAACTTAACTAATCGCAATTCTCCCAGCCGATTTATAGAGCCAGTTGTCCTGATCCGTCGCATTGCCTTTGGAATTGCGATCGCTACTTGGATGGTGATGGCGATCGGTAGTGCTACCCGTGTGATGAATGCAGGTTTGGCTTGTCCAGACTGGCCTCTGTGTTATGGATCGGTGTTGCCTGCGGAGCAGATGAATCTGCAAGTATTTTTAGAATGGTTTCATCGCCTAGTTGCTTCCACTGTGGGATTTGCCACGATTGTGTTATTTGGGGCAGGTTGGTACTATCGGCAATCCTTACCGAAATGGCTACCTTGGGCAACTTCGGGATCACTCTCTCTAGTAGTTTTTCAAGGGATTTTGGGCGGATTGACAGTAACGCAATTACTCAGGTTTGATATTGTCACAGCCCATTTGGGAACGGGGTTGTTATTTTTCTCTAGTTTGTTAGCGATCGCCACAGCTTTAAGTAATCAAGCAGACTTAATGGATACGCTTCGCGTATCCATTAAGTCTGCTTGGTTGGGGTTATCCGCCGCAGTTTTAGTTTATTTACAAAGTATTCTCGGTGCGTTAGTTGCCTCTCAATGGGCGCTCCATCAATGTTTTGCCTCACAGGATATGTGTATTGTTTTAAATGCACATTTGATTGGTGTCATTCCTGCCACGATCGCTAGTATTGCAGTGGTGGTAATGGTATGGCTAACTAAAGCGATCGCCCCCATCCTGCGTTTAGTCGGCTCAATTGCAGGTTTATTAGTACTCGCTCAAGTGGCGATCGGCTATGCCACCTATAAATTGCATTTACAAGTCGAACCACTCACGATTGCTCACCAAGCTACAGGTTCAGCCTTACTAGGAACCCTTGTTTGTTTTACTGTGTTAGCCTTTAGAATCACGAAACAGAATCAAGCGCAACCTGCGATTCGCTAACTGTCATAACTGCGAAATATTTTAGGAGTTAAGCGCAATGCCAGAAACAGCTATTCAAGAATTAACTATTTCCAAAGAAAATATCTTTGCACCCGCTAATCAATCGATGAATCGTAACTGGCGCGAGGTGATCCAAGATTACACCGAATTAACCAAACCTCGCATTATCGTCCTCTTACTGATTACCACCGCAGGGGCAATGTGGATTGCATCAGAGGGACAAGTTGATGCATTTTTGATGTTCATTACAGTTTTGGGAGGGGCGATCGCGGCGGCTTCAGCCAATGCGATTAACTGTTTATACGATCGTGATATTGATGCCAAAATGGAGCGCACCAGTTGGCGACCAATTCCATCGGGTCGGATTAAACCTTTAAATGCACTGATTTTTGCGATCGCCCTTGCCGTTATTTCCTTTACGTTGCTAGCCGTATATGCCAATCTCTTAGCTGCCTGTCTCGCCATGTCGGGAATCGCTACCTATGTCGGTGTTTACACAATTTGGCTGAAGCGCTCTAGTACTCAAAATATTGTCATCGGTGGTGCAGCAGGAGCAATTCCACCTCTAGTCGGTTGGGCTGCTGTCACTGGCGAACTAAGTTGGGCAGCATGGGTTTTATTTGCGATTATCTTCGTCTGGACTCCGCCGCATTTTTGGGCTTTGGCATTAATGATTCGTGATGAGTATGCCAAGGTGGGTGTACCGATGTTGCCTGTGGTTAAGGGTGCAGAAGTAACAGCAAATCAGATCTTGCTCTATACATTACTAATCATTCCTGTATCTCTATTGCTGGTTTTTCCTTGCAATGTAATGGGGCTAGTTTATGGAGTGTCAGCCGTTGGACTGGGGGGAGCATTCATTTACAAGGCAGCGCAGTTACTAAAAGAACCAAGCGATCGCACTGTGGCTCGTTCAGTCTTCAAATATTCAATCCTCTATTTAGCATTGCTTTGTGTCGCTATGGGAATTGATAGTTTGCCTGTTGCTCATATTTCTGGAGATCAGGCGATCGCCCTGTTACAAACTACGGTTGCGATTATCAAGCCATAGGAAAGGTGGTCTTTCCAATCCTTTCAACGAAGGATCATAGAGATGGTGGCGATCTCTATGATCTCTATGAGGGTTAGATTTACTTTGTTACAATCAAGATCGATAGTCAGAAAAGTTACTAACTTATGACTGTTACCAAATTATATTAAGGAGTCCCAAATGGATGCAATGACGACTCAACAAGCAAGCAATAACTTAGATAGATTGATCGATCGCGTAATTGACAATGTACAGCCAACTATTCTTTGTAATGATAAGGGTAATAAGGCTATTTTGATTTCGCTAGACGAATTCTCTGCTTGGCAAGAGACTTTATATTTACTGTCTAATCCCTTTAATGCTAAACATCTGCTTAGTTCAATTGAATCTGCAAAGACAGGTAAAATTCTGGAAAGAACCTTGATCGAAGAATGAAACTGACATTTACAGAAGCTGGTTGGAATGATTACCTATGGTTTCAAGATACTGATAAAAAAATCCTCAAAAGAGTCAATCTTCTGATTAAACCCACATTCCGCTCGTAATGGAGGCCTAAAAATATTTACAACGAGACAATGAGGGTTTCAGCGATTTTCTGGAAAATTAATGATAATGACTCCTATTAGTACGTCATTATTGACAATATTAAGATAGTGTTATTTTTCTGACGAAAGCCCAAAATACTTACTGTATAAGGATTTGTTTTCTAAATATTTTTTTCAGTAAAATAAGAGCGGAATGTGGGTTAAAGATACTCTACGCAATCCTTTTGAAGGAGTGGAAAACCAGAACCATTGAAAGCCAATCTATCAGGCTATTGGTCAAGGCGCATTAATACAGAGCATCGATTAGTTTATGAAGTATTAGAGGATAGTGTTTTAGTTGTTGCTTGTCGATTTCATTATCAAGACTAGAGCGAGATTTTAGAGCTACAAAAGAGTATAAGTTAAGGATTTTTAGAGTTGCGCGATCGCACAAACAACCAAATAAGAAAACCACAAATTGTGCCGATCGCTATACTGCCAAAGAAAACTATAGCTATGTAACTTAGGGGCTGATAGCTAGGCTCGTCAGTTTTGATGTTGGGAGGAAACTGAGCCAAAATAATGCTGCCAATTACTTGACTTGTGCCTAAGCCTGTACCGACAGCGAAGATGGTTTGGTTGAGTTTGCGATCGCTTTTGGCTTGTTCAATGTTGATGATGCCTTCAATATTGCGAACGGAGTTTTCGAGGGATTTTTGGGTTGGGCTGAGGCTGGCGAGATCGGCGGTAATTTGGGGGAGATATTTGTCGGTGACGATCGCTGTGAATTTCTCTAGGAATGGCTGATCGATATCTTGCTTGGAATCTTCAAATTGTTTAAGCTGCTTTTGATAGTTTTTGAGATTGGTTTCGATGGTGTTTTTTTGATCTTCTAAATAAATTAGTTCTTCGGCATAGGTGGTCATCAAGTTTAAGGTGGATTTTAAATCTTGTTGTAATGCGACTAAATCGGTTTTGGTACTGTCATCAGCGATCGCGATTTTGATTGGCTTTGCTGCATTTTTAAGGTTGGCTTTGTGATAGCGACTGCGAGAATATGACCAGATGATTTTGTGGCGATATAAAAATAGTTGCATTAGGCGAGGATAGAGATTAGAGATTTTTTCGCCGATCGCTTCAATCTTTAGATCGTGGGGAAAGAGACAAATTAGGAGATGTTTGCTTTGGCTGATATCGCCGCGATCGCTTGGTAGTTGCCATAGCTCGAAACAGTCCGCACCTATGAGTTTGGCTGATGTAGATTTGAGATGTTTTTTCCAGTTTGGTACATCAAAGATTTGCAGTTGGTTATAAATTTGCTCGGCTATTTGGGCAGGGTCTTGAGTGGGGCTGGTGAGTTGTCCCCAAACAAACCAAGTTTGACCGATGTGATTGGTTGATGGCTTGCCCTGACTGTGGAGATGGGAGAGGATATTTTGCTGGATTTTTTGGAAATTTGTAATGTCGCGGGGTGCATATTCTGGGATGGTGTCATCGCGATCACTGCTACAACCAACTTGGAGAGCATAGGTATCATTGATTTTGACTGGATAGTAAAAGCCAGCCAAAGGATCTGCAAAATCTTCGCAGGGGTTTGCGCCTAGTAATTCGATATAGTCGGAAAGTTCGGATTCAATTTGAATGAAATTTGATAATTGGGCAGGAGTTAGTTTTTTGCCATAGATTTGTTGCCAAAAATTTTCACAATTTTGTTTAATCTCATTATCACTTTGTCCTAGCCCTTCGATGATGTCGTAGCTGAATAGATCGATTGTGGGATAGATAATGGTGTTAGGTTCTGTCATAGGTACTTCAGTTACAAAGGAAAATTAGTGAGAAACTCATAAGCAGCTTGCACTGAATCGGCAGATTCCAAAATAGATTTTGCACTTTCTTCAAGAGCGCGATCTGTAATTTTTTCTAACTTCTGTAAATGCAAAAGATTTTCTAGTGGGGTTTTATCTTGTAACTGACTGATATTTTCGATCGCTAAGCTTTCAGGGTTGTCTTTTACACCTGCTGCATTTGGTTTAAAAGACCTTCCTTTGTTCCTTTCCTGAGATGGATCTAGCCATTTACGAGCAGTTATATATGGTTGAGTGAAGAGGGGATTTTGACGGGCGATCGCATCAAGATTGCTGATGTTCTCATTGAGGTTTTTACCGATCTGGTTGAGGCGATCTTGAAGATCGGCTGCGAGTGGATCGGTTTGCTGGACTAGGGCAAATAGAAATGCTTTGAGGGTAACGGCTTCGTGATCTTTCATAGTCCTGTGATGGTGAAGGCTGACCAGTGATAGGGATGATTATATGGTTTTAAGTCTGTGGATGCAGAAATTTGATCAAGGTCATTTTGAGAAAGGTCATCAAGGCGATCACGCAACCAAGGAATCAAACTATGGTTAGTTGGTAGCTTATCGATTTGTTGGTTATACCATTTTCTTAGATCTTCATTGGTAATATTGCGTAGCCAATATTTGGCGGCGGCAATAGCCACATCTGCGGATTGATCTTCTTCTACATAGCGGCGGTGAAACTCGATCATTAGTAGAGCGCTAGATATGGATTCGACTGTCCAGAGGGTGCTGACGACATTGGCAACACCGCTATACATGAATGCGCTGACGATGCCGATATATTCCTTAGTGATGGTTTGGTTGCCCGCGATCGCAGTTTCACAGGCACAGAGACAGGCGAGTTGATAGCTGCTGAGATCGAGGTTGCCGATCGCTTTGAGGGTGAGGCGATCTCTACCACTGAGGGCGAGGGCGGAGTTGATCGGGCTGAAAAAATCATAGTAACCATGCCCTGTAAAGTGAAAGATGGTATGGGGTTGGGGTGTTGTGGCGGTGAGTTGGGCGGTGACTTCTGCAAGGGTGGTTTCGGCTTTGGCTCTGCGAGTTGATTCGCCATAAATCCGACAGATTAGTTCCGATTCTGCTTCGGCGGCGGTGAGTTTGGGTAGATTTTGCTTTGTGCTGTCTTCAAGTGTGATGCTGCTGTCAGGGTTTTCGATGCTGAGGAGGCGTTTGTAATTGGGTTTTGGTTGGTTGAGAAGTTTGATGCCAACTTGAATGCTCGGTAAATAGGCGATCGTGTATTTAGGGTCAAAGAGGCTATCTAGGGGATAGAGGTGCAGGTCACGGTGAGGAATGAGAAGCAGTTGGGTACAGTGGGGAGAGTCTGCAAGGGCTGCTTCGATGTTAGTGATGTGGAGAACGGTTTTGAGTGTGGCAAGGCGTTCTTCCATTTGAAAGCGCCAAGGATGATTTTTGCCTTTTGCTTCGGGCTTAGCTTCCTGTGATTCAGATTTGGTTTTCTTACCGCCATAGTTAGCGTAATCCTTTTGCCATGCGGTCATCCAGTCGGTAAGTTGGTTGCGTTGGGTGAGGGGGGCGTTTTCGGTGGTTGGGGTTGGGAGTAAGTTGAGTGTGATTTCGGATGAGGCGTTGGGAGCGAGAATGAAGGTGGTGAGGACGTTGTCGCTGAGATGCCAATAGATTATCGCGGTGTTGGGCTTTTGCTTGAGGAAGGCGCACATTTGCGAATAGTCGGGGCTTGGTTCGGTGGTATCCGCTAAGAGTCCATCACGCAGAAAAGCATTTTTATCTTTTTCGGCAATTTCAAGGGCTTCTATCAGTTTGCCTTGTTGGATGTATAAGTTTACAGTCAATTCATTAAAGTAGGGTCTGAACTTCCGTTCAAAGATTTCTCTATTTCCTCCTGATTTCCCTTTTAGTTGGGCTTCTAGAAAATCGGTTCCTTTCCGCAATAGTCCTTCAACTTTTTCGGTTTCGTGTAATGCTAAAAGGACGCGAATGTAGTCTTGTAAAGTTTCTAGATGGGCGGTTTCAAATTTTGGTGTCAGGGCTTTTAAAGAATTTTCGTAGCTGATGATTGCCTTCCGCCAAAGAGGGAAAGGATTTGTCTGGATACTACCATGATCATAATTAGAGATTCCTAGATAGCGATGTAATTGTCCCCAGCCCTCTGGTTCAGTTTCTTGATTAATATATTTGAATCCCTCATTGTAAGATACAAGGCTTCCCTGATAACCGCGCAGATCAAGTGCAGGATTTTGCATATCTTGTGGTAAAAGCTTGCCAAATAATTTTAGAAGTGTATTTTTTTCTTTACCTTCACTTTTTGAGGCAGCATTACCACGATTAGTCCATGCTCGCCACGAATTCCCTTTTGCAATCACCAATGCCTTGTCGAAGAAGATTATCGCCTCTTCGTATCTATATAAGTATTCACAGAATAAAGCACCTTTGCTTATCCAAATATTCTCATTATCGGGATTAATACTGATTGCACGATCCAAAGATATTATTGCCTCGTCATATCTTCCCAAACGAACTAGGCAAAATCCTTTGCTATGCCAAGCACTCTCATAATCAGGATTGATGCTAATAGCGCGATCCAAGGATATTATTGCTTCTTCATATCTTTCCAAATCAGCTAGGTAAACCCCCTTGTTATGCCAAGTACTCGCATAATCGGGATTAATGCTGATGGCGCGATCCAAAGATATTATCGCCTCTTCATATCTTCCCAAAGTAGCTAGAGAAGCTCCTTTGTTAAGCCAAGCGCTCTCATAATCAGGATTAATGCTGATGGCGCGATCAAAGCATATTATCGCCTCTTCATATCTTCCCAAATCAGCTAGGGAAGATCCTTTGTTATACCAAGCAATCTCATGATTGGGATTGATGCTGATGGCACAATCATAGGAAGTTATCGATTCTTCATATCTTCCTAAATTAGCAAGGGAAGCTCCTTTGTTAATCCAATTAATCTCATGTTCTGAATTGATGCTGATGGCGCGATCAAATGATATTATCGACTCTTGATATTTTCCTAAGTTAGCTAGTGAAGTTCCTTTATTATACCAAGCAGTCTCATGCTCAGGATTAATGCCGATAACGCGATCATATGATTTTATAGCCTCCTCATAGTTTCCTAATTGATATTGATAGTTACCGTTATCATACCAAAATTCATAATCTTTAGTTCTGATTTTTTTTGAAGAAGTAGGCTTCTTTTGAGAATGCGAATCCTTTGATTTTTTGCCGCCAAATCCATTGCTGCTAGCCATTTTGATTTCAAACCTATTTAAGAAACTTGACTATAACTTCACACCTTCAAATTTTAACAACTGCTTCATCCAATCTCCACAAACTTAACCAAACACTAGTTTCATGATCGCCATAACCCCGCAACCAAAACACCATCTGCTGATCCCCACAGCGATCGCCCAAAAGTTTTAATAATCTCTGCTCATCCCAATTCGCCGCCACACCTTGCAGAACTTGCAGAAACATCTGCTCATATTCGCGATCGGTTAACGGAACAAGAGACGGCGATCCGTCCGACTTACCACCAAACAAACCCTTTAACCAACTCATCACGCACCCAGCCTCGCTATAAGCTCCCAAAATTTTAGCAATTTTTTTCGTAGGGGCTAAGCATTCCCGCAAATATTTAAGAATTTTTAGACACCCTCAAATTGGGAATGCTTAGCCCAAAGCTAAAAGCAAAGAGGGTTTAGCATTTGCAGATCGAGATTTTTTATGGTGGATTTTGCGATCGCGGCGCAAATGCTAAACCCCTACATCTGGAATGTGGGCGATTGGATGTATTTAATTGATGTGTTTTTGGCGATCGCTAAATAACTTAGTGCTGTAAGTTTGAATGAATGACTAAAATCGATTTAAACTGACGGGACAATTGGGCTTTTCAGTAGTTTCTACGGGGACAGGATCAGGAGGTAAAAGCGCGACAATATGGGGAACAGGACGAGGCTCATACGCCATTACGGATTTACCGCGATAGGCAAGGGCAGCACTAGCTCCTGAATCAAGCATGACGACATCACGTAAACCAGCCTTTGCCAAGATTTTACCTAAGCCAACAGAATCAATCATTTCCATCGTTACACCGATTACTGGTCTGCCAGAACGATCAATCCCCCAGAAGGCGCGATCGCGACTAGCATCAAAACCATAAAGCTTCCCAAAGGATTCGGCTGACTGTGGTTTACCATCACGCACTAGCCAACCTGCGGCAACAAAAGCATCGGTGACATCAGGTAGCTCGGCTTTTACAGCTTCTAGGGAGGTATGTTTAGCAGCATTAAAAGGAATGAACTTAATCGCGGTAGGACTAATTAAAACCAGTGGACGACCATTGAGTAGAGGGTTTTCACCTTTATTGCCAGTATTAAAAATCCCTGCATTACTAGAAAACTGGCTCATTACAGGACCAATCATCGTATTTCCATCAATACGTTCCAATGAGAAAAAGCCGCCATCTACTGCCGCGATCGCATTGGGAGTCATGGCTAAAATTTCGGCAACCTGAGCGCGTTTGTCTGCATGGGTCGTAACTGCCCGACCACCATATACTAGGGTAAGGGGCAAGCCATCAACGGTAACTTGTTTCTTCTCAACAGGTGTTGTGAAATTAATCGCACCATTACTGACAGTAGGCAAAAGTGAGATTTGGCTTGCAGAAGTTCCACCAGAAGCTTGCTCGATCGCCTCATTAAACCGAGATTGTCCAAAGCGCATAATCGTGAGTAAATCTTCCGATTCATTTGCCGATCGCTCTTGACGCGGATCAAGACTCATTGAGAGGGCTGCCTTGTAGCCAGCATTTTTGATTTTATCCTTAGCTCGCTCCGTAAAGTCACCTTCAGGATAGGTGAAGTAATCAATAGTAATTCCGAGTTCTTTCTCAAGTACTTTCTTGGACTCAGTTACTTCTTTTTCAATTTCTGCATCCTTGAGATTTGTCATATTCAGATGATTGACAGTATGAGAAGCAATAGTGATCAATCCACTCTTATGCATTTCTCGCAGTTGATCCCATGTCGCTTTAGGCTTTTGTCCACCTGTTCCCACAAAGCGAGTATGCACTGACCACACCGCAGGATAGTTATATTTCTTCAGCAATGGGAAGGCATATTTGTATTGACCGACATAATTATCGTCAAAGGTTAGTAATACAGGCTTTTCGGGTAGTTGAGTGCCTGTCCGCAGATGACTCACCATGAGATCCATGGTTATGGGTGTATAGCCACCTTCTTGCAAAGATTGAAAATGTTTTTCTAACTCTTCAGGAGTGACATCCCAACTCACATCTTTAGATGCAGTAATGTCGTGATACATGATGATCGGAATCTTGGCAGCACGGGCGCGATCGCTAATTTGCGGAAACGGTGCAGGGGTAAAACTGGCAATTAGGTCAGCATTGATCGCAGTACTCAAAGTCGAGAGAATCGGTAACGGATCATTCGCGATCGCATTGATCGATCTGACTTGATAGAGTGAAGCCGTCACCGATTCCAATGCGTTGTATTGACAAAAGGATTGCGAGGCATTGGCAGTCGAACTTACGGTTACAGCATTTGCATCTGGTTCACTAATTGCTAAGTTCGTCGAGGCTGGACGATAGGTTACAAGTCTTGAGGCGATCGCTGCACCCATACCAGTACCAAGGGCTGCTAATCCCAGCACAATCCAAATCGTGTTTGTGCTGCCGTTTTTGTTGCCGTTGCCCCTGCTCATAAAGATTTATAACTTTTCTTATATTACTAGCGCCTATTTAATCAGAGAGACATCATGTACACAAGTACCTACAGGGAGTTAGCCAAAACTAAAAATGGCTACGCCATTTTTAGTTTTGGCTAACTAAGCCCACCCTGACAGTCGATAAACAAATAACCCAATATATTCTTTGATTGCATTAGTCGTATTTTTTAATGCCTCGGCACTAGGCAAAAGATCTAACACCGATGCCCAACCTCGCTGATTTTGATTATTTACCGTTAAAAAGTCAGTTGGGGCAGCAATACATTCAAAGCCAACTTTACGAAAAATTTCTAGCGATCGCGGCAGGTGGAGAGCCGAAGTCACCAGCAATATCTTATTAATTCCTCGCTTATCTAAAATCAGCTTGGTATTAACGGCATTATCGCGGGTGTTAAAGGATTGGGACTCTTGAACAATTGCATTGGCAGGAACACCCATGATTTCGGCGATCGCTGCCATATCTTCGGACTCAGGATTGCCACCCTCGCCATACCACTCGGCTCTCCCCCCTGTCACGACTAATAGCGGCGCTTTACCCTGTTTATAAAGCCATGAGCCGTACAAAATGCGATCGCCCGCTTCATTGACCTCATACCATTGTCTTGGGGCAATGCGGGGACGAGTACCACCACCCAATACCACGATCGCCTCTGCTTGCGGTAACTCGCCATTAGGTAAATATTGCCACTCTAGCGATCGCACTAACCCCTTAGAAACAACTTCGTTACTACTCAAAAACAAGATTGTTAATGCTATTCCTAACAAAATTGATGCTACCCGACTTCTTTTAAAGAGACTAATTCCTCTGCCAGCAATAGTTGCACTGCGCGATCGCTTGGAACGCCACAGCAAGATAATCAAGGCGATCGTAATCAGTAGGCTAGATAAACCAAGCGGATAAAAAAATAACGGTAAAAGTTTTGATAAAAATAGTGACAAAGTTTAAACCCTACCTTAGCAATTACGGCATATAGCGATTGCCAGTCTTTCTATGACACAAAACCAGAAGATGAGTTGTGGCGCGAAGTGCCACAACTCGCTTCTTGGGTTTTGATTTGTGCTAATGCAAATGGCGACAGCTATAGCAATCCTAAATCATTTTCAAAGGAGCTAATCAGCTAGGTTTACTGAGATCTTGCACCATTCAAGAAAAGGGGTTGTAGAAAGAGCAGAAATGTGAAAAAAAGGGCGTAGTAGTAAATTCAAATAACGATTATGGAAAGCATCGTTAAACACGCCCAATGGCTAGTGTATAGTCTTCTGTGTTTGATGCCAAGTGTGTATCAAAAAGCAAGTCTCAATGCAATATTAGGGCTATTTCTGGAAGCACAAGGGCATCCTTATCCAGAACATACACAGATAAAATCAGCAAGTGCGCTCAGTCGATTTCTCAATCACTATAACTGGTCAACCAGAGGACTAATTCGAGCAACAAGGCAGGCTATTTTGGGACAAATCGGCAAGCATCATCCATCGAAACAAGTGCCATTAAAGATCCTGATAGATTTGACGACCCTAGAAAAATGCGGCAAGTTCTTACAATTGAGCAATCCCACTAAAGACAAACCCGACCCATGGGTGAGAATACTAAACGGCAAGCGAGGACTACATCTGGTTGTACTGTATTTGGTCTATGGAGAGTGGCGCGTACCATGGAGTTTTAGAGTATGGCGCGGCAAAGGATACCCCAGTCCCTCTGACTTAGCTTGTAAGTTGTTGGGGACAGTACCCAAGCAACTAACCCAAGGCAAGACTGTGATTGTCCTTGCTGATACTGAGTTTAGTACGGTGAAGTTTTTCAATGCTGTCCGCGCCAAGTCTTGGCGCATAGTTGTCGGCGTACGCAACAATCGCAAACTTCAAGATGGACGTACCGTCAAACAACTTTATCGCCATGGCAACCGTGGACAACAAGTTTTACTGAAAGGGCTAACTAAGCCTTTGACCATCTCTTGGTTCTGGCTCAAAAGAGCCGATAGTAAACGGGAGTTACGCTTTGTCGTCTCTTCTCATCCTTATTCTGGTGCTTATCTGGTTATGTTGGGGCGTAAGCGTTGGGCAATTGAGGGTTTCTTCAAAACCATCAAACATCGCTTTGGTTTGCATTGTTTTGGACAATCTACAAAACTTGGCGTTTATCGTTGGCTTATCCTTTCTCTGCTTGCTTATCTTTTGGTTCATTGGATTGATCAATGGTCGAGTCCTCCCATCTTGGACTGGAAAGCTACCTGTGATTTAACTCTTTCTGTTTTATTCCCTTCTGTCCTTTGGTTGAAACTTCTCAGGTATCTTCAAATTAGTGCCGATATTGCTGCTCGTCATGGCTTTGAAATTATTCTCAAACCCATTCCCACTTAACATTTTCAGGAATGGTGCAAGATCTGAGTTTACATAATTTTAAAGCCATATCTTTATATAAGTTAATTGTCAACTGTGAAGAGGAGAAGCATTGATAAGTAGAGGTTGTAACCAAAAGTTAAGAAAATAATTACGCCAATGCTCTAATCCTACAGAGAATCAAAACTTAAATTACAATAACTGAGATCTTGCACCATTCAAGAAAAGGGGTTGTAGAAAGAGCAGAAATGTGAAAAAAAGGGCGTAGTAGTAAATTCAAATAACGATTATGGAAAGCATCGTTAAACACGCCCAATGGCTAGTGTATAGTCTTCTGTGTTTGATGCCAAGTGTGTATCAAAAAGCAAGTCTCAATGCAATATTAGGGCTATTTCTGGAAGCACAAGGGCATCCTTATCCAGAACATACACAGATAAAATCAGCAAGTGCGCTCAGTCGATTTCTCAATCACTATAACTGGTCAACCAGAGGACTAATTCGAGCAACAAGGCAGGCTATTTTGGGACAAATCGGCAAGCATCATCCATCGAAACAAGTGCCATTAAAGATCCTGATAGATTTGACGACCCTAGAAAAATGCGGCAAGTTCTTACAATTGAGCAATCCCACTAAAGACAAACCCGACCCATGGGTGAGAATACTAAACGGCAAGCGAGGACTACATCTGGTTGTACTGTATTTGGTCTATGGAGAGTGGCGCGTACCATGGAGTTTTAGAGTATGGCGCGGCAAAGGATACCCCAGTCCCTCTGACTTAGCTTGTAAGTTGTTGGGGACAGTACCCAAGCAACTAACCCAAGGCAAGACTGTGATTGTCCTTGCTGATACTGAGTTTAGTACGGTGAAGTTTTTCAATGCTGTCCGCGCCAAGTCTTGGCGCATAGTTGTCGGCGTACGCAACAATCGCAAACTTCAAGATGGACGTACCGTCAAACAACTTTATCGCCATGGCAACCGTGGACAACAAGTTTTACTGAAAGGGCTAACTAAGCCTTTGACCATCTCTTGGTTCTGGCTCAAAAGAGCCGATAGTAAACGGGAGTTACGCTTTGTCGTCTCTTCTCATCCTTATTCTGGTGCTTATCTGGTTATGTTGGGGCGTAAGCGTTGGGCAATTGAGGGTTTCTTCAAAACCATCAAACATCGCTTTGGTTTGCATTGTTTTGGACAATCTACAAAACTTGGCGTTTATCGTTGGCTTATCCTTTCTCTGCTTGCTTATCTTTTGGTTCATTGGATTGATCAATGGTCGAGTCCTCCCATCTTGGACTGGAAAGCTACCTGTGATTTAACTCTTTCTGTTTTATTCCCTTCTGTCCTTTGGTTGAAACTTCTCAGGTATCTTCAAATTAGTGCCGATATTGCTGCTCGTCATGGCTTTGAAATTATTCTCAAACCCATTCCCACTTAACATTTTCAGGAATGGTGCAAGATCTGAGATAATTTACTTCAAAGGTGAGATGTTTATGGTTTAATGGTGGTTCGGGGGAGTCAATAATGCTTTGTTACAGTACTTCTTAGTAGCTAAACTTTATAGTTTCTAGGATTTCAAGATTTTGGCAAACTGAATATCTAGCAAAGCTATTAGAAAATATATATTCTTAAAATATGTGTTACGAGGGGAAGTCTGATCCAAACTCAATAGTTGAATTTTGTAATCGGTAATCATTATGGTGTACACCTCTATTAATGTAGATGATGTGACTCAAAAAGATCAAAGACAGTCTGCTAGAGAGACATTAAAAAACCTAGAAATCTGCAAAGATGGATGTGTATATATTGTCCGCGATCGCATTCGTTGGTCTTTTTATATTGAGAAGGGAAAATTAGTCTATGCTTCCCACTCATTAGATAGCTTTGAGAGACTAGAAAGACATTTACGGGCGCTAAGTCGAGAACTACCAGCCCTCAATGACAAATTGCGATCGCAGCTACGTCTAATGTTTGACGATCCCAATCCTGAAAATGCTAAGTACAAAGTAACCACTGAAATTCTCTGTACTGAATACCTTGCCATTTTATGGCTAGTCGGTGAGGGGCATCTACCCAAACCAATGGCAGGTAAATTGGTTGCCCGTATTATTCAAGAAGTAGTGGAGTCCTTTCTGTGCTTACCCAGTGGGGAATTCAGCAACATTTATTATGAGCATTTCTTAAAAGAAACCTATTGCAGTTTATCGGTTGATCGCATTCTCGAAGTTGTTACCCAACGGCTCCAAGCTTGGTACAGTCTTGGTCCCACCATTTGCTCACCCTATCAATGTCCCTATCTGGTTAGTCAAACATCTGCGGAAAAGCGAATGTCAGTGGAGACTGTCCAGAGACTTGGGCGCATTCTGCGTGGTTTTAACTTCTGTCAGTTAGGCGCATTACTCGGCAAAGATCCTCTCGCGATCGCCAAACAACTGACTCCTCTAATTAGTGATGGCTCAATTTTATTGAGAGATCCCTTATCTCCTTTTGATATGTTGCCGCGCACCTATTATCTAGCCCCTGAAGAGGAGAGAGAAAACATCGAAAAGCTCTCCGAAACATTTACTGATGAAGCTAGCTCAGAAGATGATATATCTGGTATTTCACAGGTTTTTATCAGCCAGCCAGTCAAAACGTGGAAAGTTGTTTGTATTGATGACAGCGAATCAATGCTCAGCATTATTAACAGCTATTTGGGTAGAGAAGATTTTCAAGTTACCCTCATTCAAGATTCGATGAAAGCACTGTTAAGAATTACTTCTATCCGTCCTGATTTGATCTTGCTAGATATCGGAATGCCCAATGTTGATGGATATCAACTTTGCTCTCTAATTCGTAAGTCATCTATTCTAAAAGACATTCCGATTGTGATGGTGACAGGAAACAAAGGCTTGATTGATCGCGCCCGTGCCAGAATCGCAGGAGCAACGGATTATCTGACCAAACCTTTTGTCCAAGCTGATTTATTAAAAATGATGATACGGCATCTGATGTGAGTATTTACTAGGAATATTTATTTAGAGCAGTTAACTCCTCCAAATCTAAAAATGTCCTCCTTTTATATGGTATGTTTATGTTTTTATTAAGAATTAACTAGTCAGACAGAATAGGATTAATCACAAAAGCCAAATCTTGTCCGCAACAGCCTTAGTTAGTAAAGAAAATCAAAGAAACAGAATTAGAGTGAGTACGCATTATGACGACAGTTCTTGTAGTTGAAGATACTGCTTCTGAGCAGGATTTAATTGTTAGTTATTTAGTTGAAAGTGGTTACAGTGTAATCAGTGCCACTAATGGACAAGAAGCCCTAAAAAAAATCGAAGGTAAGAAGCCTGATGTCGTGGTTACGGATTTGGTAATGCCTGGAATGAGCGGATTAGAGCTATGCCGCAGTCTCAAAAAAAATAGTGAAACCAAGGATGTGCCGATCGTGGCTTGTACCTCGAAAAACCAAGAACTCGACAAACTATGGGGAATGAAACAGGGCATTGATGTCTATGTTACTAAGCCTTTCACCCGTGAGGATATTTTACGCGCAGTCCGTTCTGTTGCCTAAATTTGGTGGACTAATTGTTAGGGCTTGGACATCAAGTCCCAACAATTAGGGGCTATCGACCTAAACGAAAACTTTGTGGATACATAACTAAGGAGACAAAATTTTGATTACAGTATTGGTTGTAGAGGATACGCCTTCCGAACGTGAGTTGATCTGCGATTACCTGCGGCAGGGAGGGTATACGGTAGTAAGTGCTACGAATGGGACAGAAGGATTAGAGAAGTTTACTAAAACTAATCCCAATGTGGTAATTACGGATTTGGTAATGCCCGGCATGAGTGGGTTAGAACTCTGCCGCGCAATCAAAAAAGTTGCTACAACCAAAGTACCTGTGATTGCTTGTACTTCTAAAAACCAAGAACTCGATCGCCTTTGGGGAATGAAACAAGGTGTCGATGTTTATCTCACGAAGCCTTTTACGAAGGAGGATATCTTACAAGCAGTGCGATCGCTGGGTTTAGGAGGATGATATGAGCAGCAACCTGACGATCGAATTACGCGAAGATCAGACGCAGGCGATCGCAAGTCTGCCCTACCTCACCTTGCAACTAAATCGTGATGTGACCGTAGCATTACCACTCAAAACTGTCCGCGAAACCCTAGTACTCGCCACCGAGAGATTTACGCAAATGCCCAATGTGCATCCCTGTCTTATGGGATTAGTTGAGCATCGTAGTAATGTTTTTTGGGTGCTTGACTTACCGCAATTTTTAGGGTTTGAGCCCCTTGACTCTACTTCTATTGAGACACATATTGCCGTCTTACAAATTGGTGGAGCATTTCTGGGCTTAGGTGTGTATCGGATTGGGCGAGTTGTCCGTTTTACGGAAGCTGAAATTACTTCTCCAGAAGAGCTACCCAAAAACAAAATTCCGATGGAGACTGTACCATTTTTGCGTGGTTGTATAGTTCCACCTGAAGACACTAACCCTCTATATGTTTTAGATACAGAGGCGATCACCAACTATCAATTCGCCCAATAGCCTTTTCTTTTTTCTCTTTTTGAAAAGCGGAGTTTACCCCTATGATTCTCGATTCCCGTTCTCGCACCGATAGCCCTGAAACAATCAATAGTAATGGTGATAATTCTAGTAATGGTTCTAGTAATGGAACCTACGAAACCTTAGAGATCAAGACTCCTGACATTTTGATTCCAGTCGCACCTGAATCTAAACGAAAGTCGCTTGGACAGTGGTGGCAATCTCTGGGCTTGCGGACAAAAACGACGATTATCTCCGTTACCGCGATTACCATACCTTTGTTAGCAATTGGTGGATTTACCTATTATTACGTCGGTCAAGATATCACCAAATCAACACAACAAGCTAAAGCGCTACGGGCGAACGGGATGGCATATCGAGCTGCATACTTCATGCGAGAGCGATTTTCAGATATTCAAGTACTATCGAAGTTGTCATTTTTGATCAATCCCAAGATCTCCGCCGTCTCTACATTTCAAGAACGTCAGGCTGTTTTGAATGATTACATCAAAAGCTACATTGTTTACGACAGTATTGCGGCATTTGACCTGAATGGCAATCTGATTATCCAGTCCCAAGGCACTCTACTGACCAACCACAGCGATCGCGATTATTTCCAAGAAGTACTCAAAACTAATGCGCCTGTCGTTAGCCAACCAGAAGTTTCTAAATCTTCTGGTAAAGTGGTAATTCACTTCGCGGCTCCAATTAAGGATTCGGTTACAGGGAAAACCACTGGGGTGATTCGGTCACGGATGTATATTGATTATCTTGAAGACCTGATTAAGGACTTTAGCCGTGATGGTGAGCAGTATCACATGGCTGAAGCAGATGGAAAGTTTTTTGTTGCCTTGGAAAAAGAGAAAGTTGGTCGTGTACTCAAAACAGAGTTGCCTACATTTGTTCCCGCCATTGCTAAACGCGAAATTGCACTGGGGGAAACCATTAACTCACTTAGTAACAAGGAGCAATTTGTTGGTTATTCGCCTCTACCAAAGTTGGAGGGATTGCCTGATTTAAAATGGGATGCGCTTATTACGATTGACAAAGATATCGCACTTAAACCATTGCAACAATTGTTGTTCATCCTATTGGGTGCGACGGGATCTGTGGCGATTTTGGCAGCAGTATTTGCGATCGCGATCGCTCAACGTGCTACCAAACCCGTAATCGAAGCAACAGCCGCAGTTATCGATCTCGGTCAAGGTAAGTTAGACACTCGTTTAACTGTACAGGGTCAAGATGAACTTGCACAGTTAGGAGATAACATCAACTTGATGGCGGAACAGTTGCAAGAATTTATTGCTCTGCAAGAAGACCAAAAACGGCAATCTGAAGAGTTAGCAGAAAGGGAACGTCTTCGTAGTGAATCTATTCAACGCGAGTTAATTACGCTCTTAACAGATGTTGAAGGCGCGGCAAGTGGAGACTTAACTGTTCGCGCTCAAATCTCGGCTGGTGAAATTGGGATTGTTGCTGACTTCTTTAACGCGATCGTGGAAAGTTTACGGGACGTTGTCACACAGGTAAAAGAAGCGACTTTGCAGGTAAATACTTCGGTAAATACTAACAATGAATCAATTCGGAACCTAGCCCAAGATGCAGCTTTACAAGCAGAACAATTAGATGAAGCGCTCCAATCCGTAGAACAGATGACGGACTCCATTCAACAAGTGGCAAGTAACGCGAGACAGGCGGCTGATGCATCTAACCAAGCGGCGGCAACCGCAGAAACTGGTAGCGTCGCGATCGAGCAGTCGGCATCTAGTATTCTGCAACTACGTCAAACTGTTGCGGACACAACGAAAAAGGTAAAACGACTTGGTGAAGCATCGCAACAAATTTCTAAGGTTGTCGTTCTGATCGATCAAATCGCCCTGAAAACAAATATGTTGGCGGTAAACGCTAGTATTGAGGCAGCGCGTGCGGGTGAAGAAGGTCGAGGCTTTGCGGTGGTTGCGGAAGAAGTTGGTGCGTTGGCGGCACAGTCAGCAACAGCAACTAAAGAAATTGCCCGCATTGTCGAAACCATTCAACAGGAAACTAGTGAAGTGGTTGAATCAATGGAAGCGAGTACTTTACAAGTGGTTGAAGGTACAAACAAGGTTGAAGATGCACGAAAGAGCTTGAGTCAGATTGTGGAAGTGGCAAGAAGGGTAAACGAACTCTTCCAAGGTATTTCCAATGCGACAACTTCACAGGTACAAACTTCGCAGTCAGTGAAGCAGGTTATGGAGAATCTCTCGACTCAATCACAGAAATCTTCGGAAACTTCTCGTGAGGTGGCGATCGCTCTTCAAGAAACCGCTAACGTTGCCAGTAAGTTACAGGCTTCGGTAGAGACGTTTAAGGTTGAGGCTGCTTAATTTTTGAAGTCTGTGCAAGGCACAGACTTCAAAAACGATTCAACAACTAGTGGAGGTCGATATGCCAACAAATACATTAAGCGATCGCGAGTGGCAAGTACGCTTACTATTTCTCGATGAAGTCAAAGACTTTTTAGCAGATATTGAGACAGAAACAATTGGGTTGAGCGATCGCGGTTTACAGCGATCAATAGTCGATAAAGTATTACGGGCAGCCCATTCGATGAAGGGTGGTGCGGCGATGATGGGCTTTCTGGTTCTCAGTGAACTCGCCCATCGCTTAGAAGACTTTTTTAAGATTTTGCAAGCGAAGAAACGAACCGAAATCTCGCCTGCAATGGAAAGTCTGCTTCTTGCGGCGATCGATGGTATGGGTAAGGTTGCCAATATTCATAAGCAGCGCAAAACTCCTGACCATAGATGGTTGCAGGAGTATATCAACCCACCCTTTGACCACCTGCACGACATTTTAGGAGATTTATCGGCGCAAGATGAAGCCAGTCTGCTGTCTGAGGAAGCAGGGCAGGATATGCGGATACTCATGTTCTCAACAGAGGTAGATGCGTGCTTAGAACGTTTAAGTAATGTGCTTGCTGATGCCAATTCCCAAGTATTACGTGAAGAGTTTGAACTCACCAGTCAAGAATTTGGATGCTTGGGGGAAATGTTGGAATTACCAGCATTTAGCAGTCTTTGTGCAGAAATTACTGAGGCTTTAGCAGATAGGGAGAAGAATTTACGGGAAGTGACAACTGCGGCTTTAGAAGCTTGGCGGCGATCGCAAGCTCTCGTTTTAGTCAGTCAATTTCAGGCTTTACCAGAACATTTTGAAATATCCAATTCAACATTAAAGCCATTAGAAACAGTTGCAGTTGCTCCAAGTACTTCTACAGAAGAACTAGCAGAGACATTTTTTAATACTAACTTTGTCTATGAAGATTCTACACTTACCATTGATCAATCTTCCATAGATATGATCGAGGATCTACAAGATAGTGTAACGATTCCTCCAAATTCGTTAGAAACTGTAGATAAGGTGGAGAACAATCTAAATGCGACCATTCGGATACCTTTACGTCAGCTAGAATCTCTAAGCGATCGCTTCGGCGAGTTGAATGCAGAACGTAGTGGCTTGCGCCTACAGTTAAAAAGAATGCGGGATCTTGTCCAGCTTCTCCATACGAGAATGCATGGTTTAGAGCAATCTAATTCTCAATTACGAGAAGCTTATGATCAGGTAGTAACATCATCGGAACCGTTTATTCCCATTAATACTGTAGTTGCTTCTGAAAATCCATCAGAGATGCTTAAAGGCGATCTCAAGGGTGATCGCTATGCCAATCCAAATAGTGGTGCATTTCTACCATATACGAGTCGATTTGACTTATTAGAAATGGATTCCTATAGCGAACTGCATATCCTATCACGGGAAATTATGGATAGCGTGGTGCAGTTACAGGAGGTTTCTAGTGATTTAGAAACAGCTTTAACCGATACTGAAAGTACGGAAAGGGAACTGGGACGAGCATCACGGCAAATGCAGATTGCGATCGAGCAAGCCAGAATGCGAATGCTCAGTGAGACCTTAGGGAAATTTCCGCGTCTACTAAGGGATCTATCTCTGGCGCATGGCAAACAGGTGGAACTGGTATTACGTGGTAGCTCGACTTTGGTGGAGCGATCGGTTTTAGAATTTTTAGAAGATCCACTGCTACACCTGATTCGTAACGCTTTTGATCATGGGATCGAAACCCCTGAAGCTCGTGTTGCTGCGGGTAAACCACCCAAAGGAAAAATCGAAATTGCCGCAGGTTATCGAGGTAACCAAACTGTAATTACGGTCAGTGATGATGGTAATGGCATTGATTTTGCGAAGCTGCGCGATCGCGCTTTGCAGATGGGTTTAGAGGAGAGCGATCTGGACAATTCCACTGAAGCAGAATTACTAGAATTAATTTTTGAGGCGGGCTTTAGTACGTCTGAGCGTGTGACCGAACTCTCAGGACGTGGCGTAGGCATGGATGTAGTACGGTCAAACCTGAATTTCATTGGCGGTAATATTCGCATTGAAACCGAAGCAGGTCAAGGGACAACTTTTATTTTGACCGTACCTGTCTCTCTCTCGATCGCCCGTGTGCTTTTGTTTGAGAGCAATAACTTGCAGATGGCGATTTTGACTAGTGCTGTTGAAGAAATTTTGCTGGTTGAAGATATTACGATCTACACAGTTGCTAATCAAGAAGTCATCGATTGGGAAGGATATTCTGTGCCTCTATTAAAGCTCAGCGATCGCCTCCACTTTGCGCGTCCTCAAATCCAAATTGAAACTGAAAACCGCCCCATTGTTGACGAACCCTTAGTGCTGATTGTCGCCCATAACAATGTTCCCTTTGGATTACAAGTTAGTCGCTATTGGGGAGAACAGGAGGTCACTATTCGCAATGTCCAGAGTCTGATCCCCATGCCAACAGGCTTTATGGGTTGTGCAATTCTGGGTGGTGGCAAGCTAGTACCACTAGTTGATATTGACAACTTACTCGATTGGGCAATCATTGATGCAGACGCACCACCTAGCAAAACCCTGTCATTACCATCCGAAAGGAAAGATCGGCGCACGACAATTCTCGTAGTTGATGATTCAATTAATGTGCGGAGATTCCTTGCCATGACCTTAGAAAAGTCGGGGTATCGTGTCGAGCAAGCCAAGGATGGTCATGAAGCAATGGAGAAATTGCGAAAACTCCAAACTCTGTCAAAAGATTCCAGAGTCAGCGCTGTCATTTGTGACATTGAAATGCCTAGACTTGATGGATTTGGCTTCTTAGTTCAATCCCGTAGTGATGATCATTGCAAAGACATTCCTGTAGTCATGCTCACCTCCCGTAGCGGCGCAAAACATCGAGATTTAGCCATGCGTTTAGGAGCCTCAGCATATTTTGCCAAACCCTTTAAAGATAATGAACTTTTGCAGACCCTATCACAGCTTGTCCTTAATTCAAGCTCTTGATTGTTACTGTTTGCCTTCTCATTAATGCCGATCGCGTTGCAAGCTCACAAACTTTAAATTTACACTAAATAACTATGGCTGCTATTTCTTCTTTGCGATCGCAACGACTTCTAGAAAACCGATCTGATATTGCTGGGCAATATGTTGCTTTTCGACTACGCATCGCATGGTTTATTTTACCAATCGCCTCTATTTATCGAGTAATTCCCCTTGAGAAACAGGTTCCCAAAGTTACACTTGAAGGTAACAATATTCCACTCCTTGACCTTGGGAAATTGCTATTTAGTCAAACCAATGTCCAAAGTAGTAACATTCAACAATTAGTCGTTAATGGTGCTGTGGTTGCTTCCAAGCCCTCCTTAATTATTGTGAGTAATCATAACGATGAGTTAGTTGGTTTACTCAGCAATTCTCAACCAGCACTCCAACGAGTTTCGCAAGATGAGATTGTCTCCTTGCCGACCACCTATAGCCAGAGATGGAAAGTTGATTTTATTACTGCCATGACTCTTCCTATTCAAGACCGTCCTTCGCTTTTTTCCATTGATAGCGATCGCCTTGTAGAAGCAGTTTTGAGAAAGAAACAGTTAACATAAGATTGGTTAGTATAGAGAAATTTTTGAAAGCGCGGCTTCGCCGCGCTTTCAAAAATTTCTCTGGGTTTCAATTCAGCGCAAAGTGCTGTAGGACTTATGTAAATACATGAAAATATTGTTAGTAGAAGAAGATGAAGAATTAATTTCTATCCTCACTAAAAGTCTCGCGGAACATCACTATATTGTGGATGTCGTCAAAGATGGGGAAATGGGTTGGAGCTATGGCTCAACCTTTGAGTATGACTTGGTTATATTAGATATCTTACTGTCAAAATTAGATGGCATTAGTCTCTGCGATCGCTTTCGTACAGAGGGATATGAAATGCCCATCATCTTACTCACTAACGAAACTAAAAGCAATCTAAAAATCACTGGACTAGACGTAGGAGCCGATGATTGTATAGTCAAGCCTATAGATGTCCCAGAATTAATTGCCCGAATTCGCGCTTTATTAAGAAGAAGTAATGCTAGTTCTTTTCCCTTGTTAGTTTGGGGAGATTTATTACTCAATCCTAGTACCTGTGAAGTTTTCTACAATCGCCAACTCTTAACCCTGACCAATAAAGAATATGAAATATTAGAACTTTTGCTACGGGATAGCCAACATTTACTTAGTGCTGATGAGCTTCTCGAACGCCTCTGGTCTTCCGATGATTATCCCTCAGAGGCAACCTTGCGATCGCATATTCGCCGATTGCGCCATAAATTAGCAGCAGCAGGCGCTCCTTCAGATTTTATTGCGACTGTGCATGGACGTGGTTACTATCTCAAAGCTCCAGACTTTGTAAAACCACTGTCAGATAAGTTTGTAGATTCTTATTTAATTAGTCCATCAAGCGCTACTTCCCAGTTCCATCAACGACAGTCACCATCTCAAAGCGTTACTCTTATTGAAAATAATGCAGTTGAAGCGCTCGCTTCCATATCATCCTCATTTATGATTAATCAGTTTCAAATGGGTGTAAAGGTGATGGTTGTTGATGATGACACTGAGCATCTGCGATCGCTACCTGATCTGCTTGCACCTTGGGAATTCAAAGTCACCACCCTTGACAATTCACAGGAGTTTTGGACAGTTTTAGAATCGGTCTTACCTGATGTATTGTTATTAGAAGTGAATATACCGCGCATTAATGGATTAGAGCTTTGTCAGAAACTCAGAAATAATCCCAAATGGCAAGGTTTACCAGTTTTATTTTTGAGTACCATAACTGATGTCAGTACTCAGCATCTAGCTTTTAGTGTTGGTGCTGATGACTATTTATGTAAACCCATTGAGGCGATCGATCTCGCAAACCGTATTCACAATCGACTCCAACGCATTAGAGCCTACACCAAATCCGATTTATAGCTGTTGCCATTTGTATGACAGTGCATTACAGCGCTTTGTGACCCAAAACAAGAAAAAGTTTAAAAGCGTTGCTTTGCAACGCTTTTAAACTTTTTCTTGGAGTTCGTTTTACCAGATTTTCCAGTCACTCCAATTGAGATTAAAAATAGAAGTGTCAGGAAAGGCGATCGCATTACGATTTTGGACTAGAGTTTGCTGTAATTTGCTGAGCAGAGGATTAACTCTCGGTAAGCTTTCAACTAATTTATAAGGCAGAATCCCTTCTGACAATGCAAATGATGCCGTTGTACCTGCGGCGGCTCCCACTGACCACTCGTAGGAATGGACGCGATAACCTGCGGCAACGATGTAACTGTAGGCAATATTTTTACCAGATACGATCAGATTGTCAACTTTTTGAGGAATTAGCGATCGCAACGGTATTTGTCCTGGAAATGCGGCTCCGTGACCATTGCGAACTCCTGCCCGTTCGGTATTGCCAGCTTTTTCGACAGGATATTCACTGAGGCAGGGATGAAAATCTAGATAATATTGAGCAATGCCGATCGCATCGGGGTAAATTGTGGAACGAGTGCGGCGAGAAATTTTTTGAGGCTCAGTATTATTCCGAATTGCACTGGCGGAATCTATACCTGCTAAAGCTTTCCAGAGATTGCGATAGGTTTCGTCAGAGAGACTTTGGCGATAGGTGTCGGCACTGAAATCTACTTGTGACACATCAATTTCCGACATACTAAAACCTTCAGGATAGCCATAGGAAGGACGACCGATAATCCTGCGTGATTCGCGAATATAGGGATATTTGGATAGTCCATGCAAAGTTCCCATTGGTGAATCTAAGCCAGTCAGCAAACGGTGATTAGGGAAAGGCTTTTTCCAATCAGTTTTTTGCTGTGAGTCGGTCGTTCCTGCAACCAGCCAGTAGTAAAAACCAAGAGCAATTTCTTCACCACTTTTGAGAGTTTCTGTTCGTAATCCTCCCATCCATCCATTTGACTCCAATTGCCCTGATCGCAATAATTGCTCTCTAGAGTAAATGAGATTATCTTTATCAGTTCCTGGACGATAATCATTACCCCAAACCCAGTTCTGCATGGAAATATCACCAGCTTTCATGGATGAAACACCAAAAGCATTCTTTTTAGGCTTCTCAGTTTCAGCACTCCAAATACGGCGATAGGTGAAGATATTGTCAAAGTTAGCGAGATTGGGCTTAGGGTCAGAGCCGTAATAGGGTAAATAGCGATCGTAAAAATTGGGCTTTTGTTGTGGTTGTGCCTCAGCCGTCTGCTCCATCGCAAAGGTATAAGTAAATCCTTGAGTGCAGTACGCATCATTCTCAGTAACGGGTGATGATGGATTAAGATGCGATCGCGGATCAATTCCTAAACGATAGGGAACATCAGCAAGAGCAATGATTTCGCCTGTTTCCGTAGAGTCAATCACAAACCAATCACTAGAACGCTTTTGTTTTTGAGAATTAGCTAAGGGAACAAAGCGAATAATTTGTTTTTGCAATCGCGATGAGTTTTCGTAGCGATAGGCATCATCAATAATTTGTGAAAGTGGCTCAGTATTTAGCGGTGGCGTATTGGATGCGGGACTATGCTGAATCGCGATCGCGCCATCAATCAGTTTGCCATCAACACTCATTTCTAATTTCTTGATGACCGTATTCGGGAACCATTTCAACTTACCATTACCTTTACGTTCAGCTTCCTGCAACATTTCCGTAAGTATTTGCTGTGCAGTATTGGGAATAAAACAAGAAACACTTACCCAACAGTCTCCCGCATTCAATTTTCCATACTTCTGTTCAATGCGCTTGCGAAACTCCACATATCCTTGAGGAAAGAACCAGAGACTGCGTTGTTTTTTTGCTTCATCTAAAGCGGAAGTACCTTGAGAAGTAAGTTGTCCACCCACCCAATCGGTAATCTCAGTCATGCAAACAGTTCGACCTGCGAGTAATCCTTCATAAGCTGCGGCTGTCCCTGCGACACCACCACCCACGATCAAGATTTCACATTCTTCGCGGCGATCGAGAGTTTTAGGAATAGAGGTTTGGGCGATCGCATTATTAGTGGTTGTGAATAACGCGACAGTAGAGGCGATCGCATAGATAGCAATACGAATCTGAGAAGTAAGCTGTTTCAATGACTTTGACATTAGTATAAATTGCAAGTAGCTGCTTAGTTCTGAATTTTCTAAGCATAATGGCGTTCATTATACTTATTGCAAATCTTTATAAGAACAAGTTTAATAAAACATATCGATATTTGTGATTTCTAATACAGACTTTTGTACGGAATTTAAGCTCAATTTTTTGCTCAACTTGTTGTAAATCAATATACTTAGGGACGTGCATTAAAACAAAGAACCGACTTTTGTGGCACGGCAAAGCCGCGCCACAAAAGTCGGTTCTTTATTAAATCGTCAAACTATTAGTAAAAATTTAGTGCTTTTTCTAGCAAAAAACTTCTTTGATCAAAGCCCGACTTTTAAAGCGAAAACTTTATGCTTCACCCCTTACCTACTGGATATAACTTACACCTAGTTGTACTCTCAGTGCTGATTGCGATATTGGCATCTTATACTGCGCTAGATCTAGCTGGGCGAGTTAACGCTGCCCAAGGTCGCGCCCAAATTGGTTGGCTTGTGAGTGGCGCAACGATTATGGGGATTGGCATTTGGTCGATGCACTTTATTGGGATGCTTGCCTTTCGCTTACCTATTTCCGTAAACTACAACTTCTGGATCGTTCTGGTTTCCATTGCCCCTGCGATCATTGCATCAGGGCTAGCGCTCTTCTTAGTTAGTCGTCCAACCTTAGATTGGCGATCGCTTTTAGGAGGTAGCCTTTTTATGGGGGGCGGTATTGTCTCTATGCACTACCTTGGTATGGCGGCGATGCATCTTCCTGCGGTGGTTACTTATGATCTGCGAGTTGTTGCCTTTTCAGTTTTAATTGCGATCGCCATCTCATTTGTAGCTCTGTTACTGGTCTTTCGGCTAAGAGATGATGACGCACTCCAACAAACGCGCAAAAAGATTCTCAGTGCCATCATTATGGGCTTAGCAATTCCCACGATGCACTATACGGGATTAGCCGCAGCTTCGTTTATGCCGATGCCAAATACAGAACTATTGAGCTTAACAACTCCCGAAAATTCTGAATTACTAGCTGCCACAGTGAGTATCGGAACTCTAATTGTTTTAGGAGTCGCATTACTAACAGCCTTTTTTGATCGCCGCTTAGCTGCATCACAAGAAAGTGAGCGCCAAACTCAAGCTCAGGCTGAACAGTTACGGGAATCAGAAGCTCAACTTAGACAACAAACAGCAGAATTGCAAAAGACGATGCAGGCTCTGAGCCGCACTCAAACCCAACTGGTACAGAGTGAAAAAATGTCTATTTTGGGACAATTAGTAGCGGGAATAGCCCATGAAATCAACAACCCCGTCAACTTCATTCACGGTAATCTTCCCCATATCCAAAACTATTCTCAAGACTTACTGAAGTTGATCAAACTATACCAACAGCATTATCCTAATGCGATCGCTGATATCCAAGACTTAGCCGATGAGATCGATCTAGATTTTGTGCAGGAAGATCTCATGAAAACTATTAACTCAATGAAAGTGGGTACAGAGCGAATTCGCCAAATCGTCCTATCGCTAAGGAACTTCTCTAGAATCGATGAAGCGGAATGCAAAGCAGTCGATATTCATGAAGGTATTGACAACACAATTATGATTTTAGAACATCGACTGAAAGCAAATCACGAACGTTCAGCTATTCATGTAGTCCGCAAATATGATAGTGGGCTACCTCTAATTAATTGCTATCCTGGAGAGCTTAATCAGGTATTCATGAACATTCTATCTAATGCCATTGATGCTTTAGAAGAATCTAACCTCCAAAAGTCATCTCATGGAAATAGCGATCGCCACAGTCAGATTACAGTCCGCACTTTATTTATAGACTCTCAATGGATCCAAATTGAGATTGCCGATAATGGTTCTGGTATTCCTGAAGAAATCCAACCAAGAATTTTCGATCCATTTTTTACAACTAAACCCGCAGGTAAGGGAACTGGTATGGGAATGTCCATCAGCTCCCAAATCGTTACCGAAAAACATCATGGAAAATTAACCTGTTTCTCAAAGCTGGGTGAGGGTTCAGAATTTGTAATTAAAATTCCTATTCATTGCAATCTGCCAGAATAGTTACAAATTGACATTGCTATTCCATCCTACCCTGCTAGCAATCTTTTAATTTCTTTGTAAAAGCATAAACGAAGCTTAACCGTACATTAAATTATAGAAGCAATTTGAAAAGTATGATGACTTTTAGTGTGAGAAAAAGGCATCATGTTGTACATCAAAAAGTCCACCATACAACCCGTTGCGGTTGCATCAATTCTATTAGCTTCGCTCAATGTTGGAAGTGCTAATGCAAATGAACTAAGAATAAGTTCTACTTCCCCGAATACTAGCAATATATCGAACACCTTACAAAAAATTGATAACGATATCCTAGTTGCGCCTTCAGCACTAGAATCTGAGCAGATTTCTCAAAATGTGACTGCGGTATCACAACTTTCCGATGTGCGCCCAACTGATTGGGCTTTTACCGCATTACAGTCTCTAGTAGAGAGATATGGTTGTATTGCTGGCTATCCCGATCGCACCTATCGCGGCAAAAATGCCCTATCCCGTTACGAGTTTGCGGCGGGTTTAAATGCTTGCCTTGACAAGATTAACGAAATTATTTCTGCTGGTTTAGCTGATAAAGTCAGCAAAGAAGACCTTGCCGCGCTGCAAAAGCTTCAAGAGGAATTTGCCGCCGAACTCGCAACATTAAGAGGTCGAGTTGATGCTCTAGATGCGAAAGTTGCCAAACTCGAAGCTCAGCAATTTTCTACTACCACCAAGTTGAGTGCAACCGTAATCTTTGCTCTGGCGGATACCTTTGGGGGCGTAGGCACAGGAACTGCTCTCCAAAATCCTCAAAAAACCGCCAATTCTACAAACGCCAATTTTTCCTATCGCGCTAGATTGAACTTTGACACTAGCTTTACAGGAAAAGATTTACTTCGTACCCGTCTACAAGCAGGCAACAATCCCCAGTTAGGCAGTGCGGCTGGGACTGACATGGCTCGTTTGGCATTTAGACAAGATACTAGCAATACATTTCAAATCGATAAGTTCTACTATCGATTTCCAATTGGTGAAAGCTTAACTGCCTATGTTGGAGCCAATGCCCTCGATACCGATGATATTGCTAACACGCTGAATCCTTATTTTGAAAGCAGCGATAAAGGCGCTTTATCGAGATTTGGTCGTTTCGATCCACTATTGTTTCGCGCACCTTCTGGCGCTGGCTTAGGCTTGATTTATAAGATTAATCCTCAGTTTACCGTTGCTGCAAGTTACCTCGCAAATTCTGGTGATGCTCCTAATGCTGCATCTGCAACTGGTCAAGGTGGTTTGTTTAATGGCGCTTATAGTGCAAATGTGCAGCTAGTTTTTGCGCCAACATCTGACTTGAAATTTGGCTTGGCTTATGCACGTACCTTTGAACCAGGTTCGCTCTTAAATTTGAGTGGCAGCACAGGTAGTAACTTTGGTAACAAGCCATTTGCTACTGCCGCCAATGTGGGCTTTGATACTTCTGCCGATCGCTATGGCGCACAATTCAGTTGGAGAGCTTCTAAAGGCTTTAACTTAGGCGGCTGGATTGGTTTTGCTAATGCCCGTCAACAATCAGGCGTAGGCGCAGGCAACACTGCCAATTTATTCAACTGGAGCGTCAACCTTGCATTCCCAGATTTGTTTGCTGAGGGCAATACTGGTGGGATTATTTTTGGACAGCCTCCAAAGGTAACTTCTAACACCAATGCTTTAAGAATTGACCCCGACACTTCCTATCTTTTAGAACTGCAATACAACTTCCGCCTTAGCAAAAATGTCTCGGTTACCCCTGGAGTTTTCGCTGTCTTCAATCCTAATCACAATAACTTGAATCCCACAACTTGGGTTGCCACGATTAGAACTCTATTTACCTTCTAAATACCAAAGCTAAAAATGGCATAGCCATTTTTAGCTTTGGTTACGAGTTTCTAAAATATTGCAGTTTTTCCATCAACAATTATGACGATCAAGCGTAGAGATTTCTTAACTTTCTTGGGCGGTATGGGTGGAGCAATGCTATTTGATGCAATGCCTCGCAATCCTCATACTTCCAGATTTTCCATGCCTTTCATTGGTTCTGAAACTAGTAATGAAGCTTTTGCCGCAACATCTTCAAAACTAAGCTTTAAACCAATTAAAGGCGTAATGCCCCTAGTAACTGATTCAGTTTCTGCATCTAAACAGAGTCAAGTTTACAAAAATGTAGAAGTGATTGATGATTTAGTACTTCCTGAAGGCTTTGTTTATGATGTAATCGCTGCATGGGGCGATCGCGTTGGCGACTCACGTTTTGGTTATAACAATGACTATCTATCTCTAGTGGAAACTAGTAAGAACGAAGGTTACTTGACAGTCAATTTTGAATATATTAGTGCCGTTCCTTGGGAACAAGCTTACGAGAAAGTGATCGGGAAATCTTTACCTTTTAAAGAAGTAGACTCAGCACTAAAAGCCTTAGACAAAAAAGATATCGATGCTTGGTCTTTAGTAGATAGCGATCCTCTCAAAGAGAAAATCGCGTTGATTTCTAAAGAAGCGATGATCGATCTTGGTATTGGCGTAATTTCAGTACGTCGTAATCCTGACGGTAAATGGGTACGC
Organism: uncultured cyanobacterium; assembly: GCA_963703315.1. GTDB lineage: Bacteria > Cyanobacteriota > Cyanobacteriia > Pseudanabaenales > Pseudanabaenaceae > Pseudanabaena. The sequence goes on from OY969811.1 coordinate 3,190,055, forward strand.
ACCAATTCCACCGCCGATCGCCGCATTACAGGTATCTCTGGTTTAGAAGATAATCGCTATCTCAAGTCAACGGGACCTGCCGTCGCCATTTTCCGCAAAGAGAAAGGCTTAGGCTATACCGATAAATTAGGCGATCGCATTATCGGCACATTCAACAATTGTGCAGGTGGTACAAGTCCTTGGGGAACTGTCTTTAGCGCCGAAGAGAACTATCAAAACTTTGTGCCAGAGCCAGTTATGCCCGATGGTACTTCCCTTTCTCCTAGCAAGAAGAAGTTTACTAAGGATGATGGTGAACTCGTCGGCGTTGCTAATGTATTTGGCTTGGCAGGTAACAAATATGGCTGGATGGTCGAAATCGATCCTGCAAATCCCAATGACTACGGCACTAAGCACACTTGGTTAGGACGCTTCCGCCATGAAGCGGTGGGCATTCGTGCTGAAGCTGGTAAGCCCTTAGTGTTTTATTCTGGTTGCGATCGCCGAGGTGGACATCTTTATAAATTTGTCAGCACGGGCATTGTCAAAGATCCTAAAGATAAATCGAACTCTAAACTTTTAGAATCGGGAATGCTCTATGCGGCTAAATTTAATGCTGATGGCACAGGTAGTTGGATTGCACTAAAGCCTTCCACAGCGATCAATCCTCATAAATTGGATGTGCTTGGCGGCAAAATGCTACCACTTCCCCAACGTCCTGAAGGTGGAGTTTTCAAAGCAACCAAAGAAGAAGAGATTACGGAATTTAAGTCCAAGTTCAAGACTTTGGGTGATCTCTATACTGGCAGCGATCGCGAAAAGCAAGGGGCAATCCTGATCGATGCTCACTATGCCGCTAATGCCGCAGGGGCAACCTGTACGGCTCGTCCTGAAGATACGAAAGTTGCTGCGGATGGTTCTTTATTCATCGCCTTTACCTCTGGTTCTGCCAGTTCCAGTGATGGCAGTCCCGACTTACGCATCTTTAAAGGTGCAGATGGAAAAGCTTATGAATATGGCTGGCTCATGCGTCTCAATGAAGATGCTAATAAACCTGAAGCCATGAATTTCAAATGGTCACTAATTGCTACAGGTGGTGAGCCAGCCGAAGGCGGGCTTGGTTTCTCAAATCCTGATAACCTAGCGATCGATCGCGGTGGCAATCTTTGGATGGTCACAGATATCTCTAGCGATAAATACAATCTCGCCATTCCTAGCCGTCAAGATAAATCAGAGAAACCCATCAGTCAATCCAACTTGCGCGGTTTGTACGGCAATAGTTCAATTTGGTTCTTGCCAACCTCTGGTGAAAATCTTGGTAAAGCGTACCTCTTTGGCTTTGGTCCAATGGAAAGCGAAACTACAGGTCCTTTCTTCTCCAACGATCAACAAACATTATTCCTGTCTGTGCAACACCCTGGTGAAGTACTGGGTACTCGTAAAGATATGGCGTTTGAGTCTCGCAAGTTTGCCATGAAAACTACTGATGGCAAAGAATTTATGCAAACCCGTAAAGTCCCCCTAGGTTCCAACTGGCCTACTCGCAAGCCAAATGATCCTCCTAAACCTGCGGTAGTAGCGATCCGCAAGATCGATAACAGTTCTATCTAAATTGTTATCCAAAGGAGATGGCGGCACAAAGTGTCGCCATCTCCTGTTTTTATTTAACGGTATTTAATAAAATTTAAGCTTCATCTTCAATCCCCAAAGCACGCAAACGTTCTGCTAAGCGATCGGCTCTTTGTTTTTCTTGTAACAATTGCTCTGAGACATCTTTGAGGTTAGTAAATTTCTTACCATCGGGGAAATAAAGCTCTAATTCTGTGCCAGTGAGATCAAAACGAATCCCTAATCTAGGACTGATCCAGCCATCGATTATATCAATCACTTCTAGCTCATTGCCGATGCGCTGCCATCCTGTAAGGTCAATGCAGCTAGGGTCGTACAGATAATATTCTTCAATACCATAGCGCTCGTAAAACTTTAGCTTCTTTGCCATTTCGCTAGTTCTGTTCCCGGGGGAGAGAATCTCGAAAGCAACTTGAGGTGCAATACCATCCTCGAGCCATTGCATATAGGAGCCACGCCTGCCTTTGGGTCTACCAAATACAACCATTGCATCAGGGGCAGTACGGATCGTATTGTTGCCCTCAATGGGATACCAGAGTAAATCACCCGCAACAAATACATTGGTGTCTTTTGCAAAGAGACATTCCAAGTTCTCTTTGATCATCACAATCCAATCAAATTGTTCGGTATTGTTGCTCATTGGTAGCCCGTCATCGTCTGGATAAACAACTTTTGGAGAAGATGATGTTTGAGAAGGTGGCATTTGCAAAATCATCGTGCGACCTCAAATCTATGTAGTTGCCTATCTAGTATATAGCGGTTTTCATTGTGCCTACTGCAAAAAGCAACCCACAAACCTTTACTGTGATTGTTGTTTGCTTTGCAAAACGCTATCCCTTTTTTGTTTGACGGGCTGTCTTTTGACTATCAGAGCAAATACCGTCATGATAGACGCAGACTAAAATTTAACTCGACTTTGCGGCTAAGCCGCGTAGGGCATTAGCAAAGGCTTTGCCCTTATTTTTCGTAAATAAATAAGGACTACATAATTTATGAAACGCATTTTTTCGATTCTCGCGATCGCCCTAACCATGTTGATGAGCCTTACCTTCAGTCAGCCTGCTTTTGCTGAAGTATCCGCAGGTGCAAAAATCTTTAACAATAACTGCGCTCAATGTCATGCAGGTGGCAGAAATAACGTAGTTGCCGCCAAAACCTTAAAAAAAGATGCCTTGGAGAAGTATGGCAAAAACACAGTCGAAGCGATCGCTATGCAAGTTACTAACGGTAAAGGAGCCATGCCTGCTTTTGGTAAAAAACTCAGCCCTGAAGAGATTAATTTAGTGGCTAGCTATGTGCTTGAGCAAGCTGAGAAAGATTGGGCTAAGGGCTAAAAAAATCAGTCAAGCCTCGTACTACGAGGCTTGACTTAATCAATATGTTTTTTCAAAAACTTCTATGAACCAAAGTAATTCTTCATCTCGACTTGTATCTAAATTCTTAGTTTTACTATCTTGTAACACTATTACAGCGATCGCCACTACCGCGATCGCCATTGAGCCAAATGTAAAACCTAGCGCCAGTTCTCGTATTTTTAATGTCAAAGGGGAGGAGGTTGGAACTGCTACTTTTACCCAAACCTCGGCAGGGGTAAAAGTGACGTTACAAGTACAAAAGCTCAATCCAGGGGAACACATGGTGCATTTACATGAAAATGGCAAGTGTGACGCACCAGACTTTAAGACTTCAGGGAATCATTTTGATCCCAAAGTTAATTCTAAAGTTGATCCCAAGAAATCCGATGCTCAGCGCAATGAGATAAATCATCATCACAAGCATGAAGCCTCTAAAACTGAGAATGTTCACTCAGAAACGGCTCACACCGAAAACGCTCATCGTAACTCATCCCATAAACCTGCGGGTGACTTGCCAAATATTCTGGTTAAACAGGATGGGACAGGTACTCTAACAGCGACATTGCCTACTTTAACTTTGGGTATGGGAAGAAATTCATTGCTCAAACAAGGCGGTACATCAATTCTCATTCACGCAGGGGCAAATGGTAAATCGACAATTCCCAATGTGGATTATAAAACTCGCATTGCCTGTGGAATTATTAAGCCACAGCCATAAATAGAAGGAAATCAATCATGCTAGAAGTAGCTTCTACGTTACTAAGTTTTAGTCTTTCTATTCCTCATAGAAACTGGAATCATCATTTTGGAAATTTATCATCACCTGTTCTGATTGCCCATGAAGTGAGAACTTCTCAAGAAGTCGGTGGCACAATCCATATTGAGCCTAACGATCGCCCTGTGGCTGGCAAAAAAACTCGCATCTGGATCGCACTTACTAGACGTGGTGGCGAGGTTATTCCCTATAGTAAATGTAATTGTCGAATGGAAGTGCGATCGCTCACAGATCGTAGTATTCAATTTACGGTATCTGATTCTCTAGCCATTATTGAACGTTACTTGGGCTTACCGAGTCTAGAAGTCACATTTCCACAGGTGGGGAGGTATGAGCTAAAACTAAGTGGTTCACCGAGAGGAAATACAGATTTTGCCCCCTTTGAATTGACTTTTACGACCAATGTGGGCAGATAGGACGCAAAGCGCTATAAATAAAGAATGCCAGAAAGAATACTAGATTTATTGCTTGTTGCCGCTTTAGGATTTTTGGGGAGCTTCGGTCATTGCGTAGGAATGTGTGGACCTTTGACTGTCGCTTTTTCGCTTTCAGGTAAAGAAAATCAGCCTAAAGCTTGGCAACGGCACTTATATTTCCATATATTGCTCAATCTTGGCAGAATTTTTAGCTATGCGATCGCGGGGGCGGCGATTGGGGCGATTGGCTCAGTATTGGTAGCTAGCGGACAGTTTGCAGGGATTGAAAGCGATTTAAGGCGTTGGTTAGCAATTTTGACAGGGATTCTCTTAGTTTGGATGGGAATCATCCAGATTAAGCCCGAAGGTTTGCCAAATCTACCTTTTCTGAATCCGATGGCAATAGTGTCCCTCCATCAACGTCTTAGTGCCGCAATGATGAACTTATCGCGGTATTCTCATCCCTTAACTCCTGCTTTGCTGGGCATGACATGGGGATTAATTCCCTGCGGATTTCTCTATACAGCGCAACTAAAGGCAGCCGAAACTAGCAATATGTGGCAGGGAGCATTAACAATGTTGGCTTTTGGCATCGGCACTTTACCATCGATGCTTGGTATCGGTGTATTTGCAGGTTTATTAAGCCGCGATCGCCGCAGTCAGTTATTTCAGATGGGCGGCTGGATTACGCTCACAATCGGCATATTGACGCTATTACGCACTAGCGACATGGTGGACTACACAGGTCATGCGGGTTTGATTTTGCTCATGCTTGCCCTTGCTGCCCGTCCTCTCAGTCAAATTTTTAAATCTTGGTCTAGTTTAATGACCTATCGCCGTGCGATCGGCGTTGGTGCATTTGTGCTATCCCTTGCCCATACCTTCCATAAGATTGAGCATACTTTCCAATGGAACCTTGATGCTTTATCCTTTATGATTCCGCAGCACCAAATCTCGATTTGGCTAGGGGCGATCGCGATCACCTTGATGACTCCCGCCGCCCTCACTAGTTCTGATTGGATGGTGACAAAACTCGGTAAAGCTTGGCGCTATTTGCATTTGCTCTCGGTTCCTGCGTTGATACTTGCATCAATTCATACAATTGCGATCGGTTCCAATTATCTCGGTGCAGTGGAATGGACTCCTAAGAATTGGATTTTGACAATTTTATGTGGGGCGATTACCGTTGGGGTTTTGTTAATTAGATTTTTGAAATTTGGCGATCATAAGTAGCTGGGCATAATTAAAAACCAGAGCCAAAACCTGTGGCGCACGTTCAGCGTGCGCCACAGGTTTTGGCTATTTAGATATTCTGCAACCAATTCTGTAAAACGACTAAACTCCACCGTCGATACCATTGTTGTCGCGGTAGGGGAATCTGACTTGGTACTTTGATATCCATAGTATATTCACTCCATTCATGATCAATCCATTGCTCAAAGGGAATTGTAAATCCCCGCTTTTTTCGACTAGTAATGTATTCGGGAATCTCTGGAATGGCACTAGTCAAAAGGCTCTTATTTCCTTGTAAACGGAGTGTGGCGGGAATCTGGCTTACTGCACTAAACAAATGACTATCGACAAAGGGAACACGCAGTTCTAATCCCCATTTCATGCTCATAACATCACTATCACGCAATAGTTGATTTCGCATATAACGACTTAGCTCTAAATAGGAAACTTGATCTTCGAGGGTAGGGAAAGATAGAGAATGCTGATTTGTGATTGGTGTAGAATTTGTGATTTCAGTTGGTAAGCGATCGCTGGCATCATTGCCTAGATAAAACTGTATAATTTGAGCAGCTTCCCAATCTGAAAAGACTCCGCGTACTAAGTTGTAGGAATTTTCGATAGAGTTTTCTTTGGTTAAGAAAGTCCCTAGTCTTCGATATTTTGGAAACTTTGTAAGTCTTTCTAAACTATGACCAAACACACCGAAAAGTGAATCTAAATAAGCTATTTTTTGCCTCTGCTGAAATATTTTGGGGACATTTTTAAACGTCCCATAGCCACCAAATAATTCATCTCCGCCTAATCCTGATAGGACTACTTTCATGTCATATTGAGAAGCTAGTCTTGACACGCAAAATGTATTAAATCCATCGATAGTTGGTTGATCAAGCGATCGCCAATAATCTGGTAATAGACTTTTACCAATATTAGCCGTCAGTAGATATTCAGTATGGAATGTTCCAAATTCTTTCGCAACTTGACGCGCAATTTCTCCCTCGTTCCAGCGTTCTTCATTAAATGTAATTGAATAGGTACATAATTTATCCGCTTGAGTTTGACGCGCGATCGCTACAATTGCCGTTGAGTCAATACCTCCACTTAAAAACACACCAACGGGTACATCACTAATGAAATGATGTTGGACGGTATCAATCAAAGCTAAACGGGTTTTGGAGATCGCTTCACTATTACTGATTGATTGATTATTTGATGAATGAATTAACTGTGACTCAAAGCTAATTTGCCAGTATTGTTGCTGCTGAAGTTTTCCAGCTTTCCATAATAAGTAACTACCTGCTTCTAGACACTTAATATCTTCAATGATCGTCCAAGGCTCTGATACGGAGCCATTGGTTAAGTATGTATATAAACCAATCGAGCTTAATTGTTTAGGGACGATTCCTGTCGCTAAAATTGTGCGTAATTCTGAACCAAAAATTAAAGTTGAGCCTTGATACCAATAGTAGAGTGGTTTAATACCTAGGCGATCGCGAGCAATAAAGCATACTTTCTCTAAGTCATCCCAAATTGCAAAAGCAAACATCCCTCTTAAAAAATCTAGACATTTTTCTTGATACTTGGCATAAAGTTTGAGAATGACTTCTGTATCTGTGCATGAAAAAAATGTTTCTCCTGCGCTCTCTAATTTTTGTCTTAATTCCATAAAGTTATAGATTTCGCCATTAAAGGTAATCCAATAACGTTGATTATGAATAGACATTGGTTGATGTCCATTTGCACTCAGATCAAGAATGGAAAGTCGGGTATGTACTAACGCAACAGTTTGATCTTTAGACAAATAAGCACCGCGATCATCTCCCCCTCGATGCTCAAGGTTAGTTTGCATTATTTGCATAAATCGCTCAATCGAAGGACGAAATGATGTGTTTAAGACACCAGCGATTCCACACATTCGCGTCTCCTCTGAAAAATGAAAGCCTCTATATAGAAATCCTACAGTTCTTTGTCCTGTCCTAATAGCAAAAAAAGAGTTAGCTAGTACAAACTAAAAACCAAGAAGAGAGTTGCGGCGCGGAGCGCCGCAACTCTCTTCTTGGTTTTTTGTCCTAAGCCAAACTTTTTTTGCTATATAACAATTAGGACTTACGCAAGGGCGTTGTCCATATTCATAATGACAGTCAAGAATATGATATTTGTTGAATTCTATACCTGTAATTACTTGCGATCGCGTAATCCTGTAACTAAATTTATGGCTTTCTGGATTATGCGATCGCCAAGGTTAAATTAATACAAGCGATCTAGAACGTAATTAGTCAAACCAATGAGGGATTGCTTAGGTGCAGAAGATGGCAGCCACTCGATCGCCGTTAGCGCGGACTTAACATGACTCTTTGCAAGTTCACGCGATCGCGCAATGCCTTCACTGCTATAGACCAGTTCTAAGGCTTTCTCAAGATCACCTTCTTCACTAAATTCGCGCTCGATCAATCCCCGCAATTGAGGATATTCCTCTAGTGCATACAAAACAGGTGCTGTCAAATTACCCTGCTTGAGGTCGGAGCCTGCGGGCTTACCCAAAGTCTCAGTCGAACTGGTGAAATCGAGAATGTCATCGACAACTTGAAAGGCGATCCCAAAATGCTTGCCAAAATTAAATAGTTGTTCAGCCTGAACTTGACTCACGCCACTGAGTACCCCCGCCGCCTTCGCACTACCCGCCATCAGAGATGCAGTCTTATAAAAGCTTTTCTCTAAATAATCATCAAAGGTCAAGCCACTGTCAAAAGCAGTCAGACTCTGACGAATTTCACCTTCAGCAAAATCGGTAATCACTTTCGACAAGAGCTTAACTACTTCGAGGTGATCGAGATTTGCTAAATACCAAGATGCTTGAGCAAATAGGAAATCCCCAGCTAGTACGGCAATACGATTACCAAAACTGCTGTTGACCGTTGGCATACCACGTCTAAGTTCGGCGGAGTCAATTACATCGTCATGTACCAAGCTGGCAGTGTGGATCATTTCGGTGATCTCGGCGAGGCGGCGATGGCGTGAGGTGATGTCGCGATCGCTCATGGTCGCACGGGAAACTAGCAAAACTAAGGCTGGGCGCATACTCTTGCCCTTCGCCTCAAATAAATGCTCAGCCGCAGCGTACAAAATTGGATGTCTTGCCCCTACCAACTGCTTCAAATTATCCGTGAGCGTACGCAAGTCATCTTTGACTGGTGCAAAAAGTTCGGTGACAGAAGTAGTTGGAAGGCTCATGCGAATAAACCAGTTTTATATCAATTTTTACATATCTTCATATATTGTATGAGTAATGTTGTAAGAGTTGAAGACAGACTAAGTTTGTTTTCTTGATGGTTATGGTATAGATGCTTGTAAATAGCTGATAATCTGTACCTACTACTCCTTTAGCCAGAAATTTTTTGGCGATCGCTAAATCAGAAAGTAGCGCGTCGTGTTGTACTGCTTTCTGGGCATCGCAATAAGATATATTATTTAACAAATCGTAATCCAATCGTATAGATGGAACTTTGACTAATGATGCCTAGGCTGCTCTTGATTGATGATGATCCGATAATCTCTGAAATGGTCACGCTGAACCTCGAACACGCTGGCTATCAAGTCAGTCAAGCGAGTGATGGCATCAAAGGACAAGCACTTGCCATTCAGTTGATGCCAGACATGATCATCCTTGACTTGATGCTACCCAGAGTTGATGGCTTTACGGTTTGCCAAAGGTTACGGCGTGACGAACGTACTAGAGAAATCCCTGTGATGATGCTTACCGCGATGGGGCAAACCCAAGATAAGGTTGAAGGGTTTAACGCAGGGGCAGATGACTATTTGACTAAGCCCTTTGAGCTTGAAGAAATGTTGGCACGGGTGCGAGCTTTACTGCGCCGCACTAATCGCATTATTGATACTGCCAAACATGGTGAAATCTTAATCTTCGGCTCTTTAACCCTTGTCCCTGAACGCTTTGAGGCAATTTGGTTTAATAAAACTGTCAAGCTCACCCATTTAGAATTTGAGTTATTGCATTGTCTGTTGCAGCGTCATGGGCAGACGGTTTCACCTAGTGAAATCCTCAAAGAGGTGTGGGGCTATGAACCCGATGATGATATCGAAACCATTCGAGTCCATATTCGCCATTTACGCACTAAGCTCGAACCTGATCCTCGTCATCCTAAATACATTAAGACTGTTTATGGGGCAGGTTACTGTTTAGAGCTTCCTAGTGATGAGGATAATCGTCAGGAGCAAGAGGCGATCGCTGCTGGCTAAAAACTAGTGATGCGGCGCAAAGCGCCGCATCACTAGTTTTTAGCTGATCGTTTCCAGATGCGATAACCAATAAATGCAGCGATCGCTATTAAAACGCCGAAAACTACGACTTTAGTGATCACATCAATGTAATCTTCAACTAATTTGTAATTTTTACCTAAAAAGTATCCTGCATAGGTTAGTAAAGTGACCCAGCCCAGCGTGCCAATCGTGGAATAGATAAAGAATGGAACTAGCGACATTTTACTAATGCCTGCGGGAATGGAAATCAAAGTGCGAATGCCGGGGACAAGACGACCAAATAGGACTGCCTTAGATCCATGTTTTTGAAACCATTGCACTGATTTCTCGATGTCTTTCCCCGAAATGCCAATCCATCTACCATAGCGCTCTGCTAATAATTCTAAACGCTGCTGCCCTAGTAATAGCCCCGCATAATACCAAGGAATCGCTCCCAAAATCGTGCCAATCACCCCTGCCGCGATCGCAGGAATCACTTGAATTTGGGTATTTGGAAAAGTTGCAGTATATCCTGCCAAAGGCATAATCAATTCTGAAGGAATAGGTGGGAACAGATTTTCTAAAAACATCAGTAACCCAATCCCTAGATAGCCTAGGGAATTCATTGTATTAGTAATCCATTCCTGCATAGTATTTTTGCTTATTTATTGATGATTAGTTTCTTAAACCCTACCAAAAATCGTAACGAATATAGCGATTTCTATTATCAATAAACGCTATCTTGTTATTATCCAAGTAGTTATATTTATAGGCTTAATCTAGCAGTACTCAATTATTCTTATTTCGCAAAGTTTATTCAACGTAAGTTCTGGCAATCGTCCATGAAAAAGTCTGTAGTTTATCGCACTTTGCAAGTTGCCACCGCCGTCATTGCTTACTCCTTGCTCTCTGTATGGGCTTCGACAAAACATATAGATATCGTTTCTAATCTTCTAACAGAGCTAGATTCGTTACTAGTGATTGTGGCGATCGCTTTAGTGTTGCCTTACTTGTGTTTTAAAGCTCTGGGCAAGCTCTATACACCACCAAAATCACTAAATCTTGATAAATCATCACAATTTGGTGATTCTCCCCTGACGCAAGATGAACTGGATGCGATCGCCAAAGAGGATCTTGGCGTTATGCAATATCGAGGAAATCAATACAATCCTGAAGATTTAACCATCAACACTAGTCCCCCGACCAATGACAAAAACAGTAGTGAATTTCAACCTGTCATCAAATATCGAGGAGTTAGTATTGCTGCCGATAGCCCCTCTCAAAATGTCGCCGAATCCTTTCCAACACCCAAGGATTCCCAAAAATCTGCTAATCCTAAGGAAAGAATCAAATATCGCGGTTCCTATGTAGATTAATAGTTTTATTTTTTGTGGCGCGGGCAAAGTCACCGCCACAAAAACTGTTGACAAAAATTAAGATCAGCTAAAATCATTATTAATCTTTCATCGATAAAAAATTTCATGGTTGTATTGCAGTCTTTCGCCACAGAATCTCCAAACCTATCTACAGAATTAACTGGAACTGCCCAAAAATTTGCTGCAATGCGATCGCAACTTCGCAAACACAAAATAGATATCTATTTCGTGCCATCAGCCGATGAACATCTCAATGAATATTTACCTGAAGCGAAACAACGTCGTCAATGGATTAGTGGCTTTACTGGCTCCGCAGGTGATTTTTTAATTAGCACGGATCAAGCATGGGTATTTGTGGATTCGCGCTATTACGAGCAAGCGGATATGCAAGTAGATGCGAACCTGCAAAAAGTCTGCAAAGTCGGATTAGAAGAGCATCAAACTGCGGAAGAAGTTCTCGAAGAACTCGGTCAAAAGGCATCGAAACAATTACAAACCTTGCGATTAGGTATCGATCCCTTCACAATCACAGTTTCTCAATATCGGCGATTTGTGGAACGATTGGGTAACAGTGGTGTGGAAGTTGTGCCTGTACTTGAGAATCTTGTGGATACCGTGCGATCGCAAAGTCCTTGGGCAGAGAGTGAAATAATTCCTCCCTTTGGGGATCAACCTGTAATTACACTGCCTGATGCAATTACAGGGGAGAGTGTTGCTAAGAAATTAGAGCGTGTCCGCAAGGAAATGGGTAAGAAGAAAGCCACAATTCTACCCGTTACAAAGCTCGATCAAATTGCATGGCTCTACAATTTACGCGGTCGTGATGTGGAGTGCAATCCTGTATTTATTAGCTATGCGATCGTTACTCTGACTGATGCCTATCTCTTTACCAATAATGCACGGATTGATGCTGCTGTCCGTCAGGCACTCGCAGGACAAGTACAGATCTGTGAGTATGGTCAATACATATCTGTTTTGCGATCGCTGATCTCCGAAAATCAAAAAGTACTATTAGCAGTTTCCCAAACTACATTAGTTACTTACTTGCAACTCAAGGAAGTCAATGCCACAATTGTTGAAGATACTCATCCCGTCGAGATCTTCAAAGCTCATAAAAATGTAGTCGAAATTGCTCAGATGCAGCAAGCTAACCTCAAAGCTAGCCTTGCCAAAACTCTCACGCTCAAATGGATAGAAGAACAAATTGATGCTGGTAATTCCATCAGCGAACGTGATGTTGCTAATAAAATCGAAGGTTTATACAAGCAACAGGAAGGCTTCTACGATCTCAGCTTTCCCACGATCGCAGGTGCGGGTGCGAATGGCTCGATCGTCCATTACAGCAATCCTAATCCTGCTTGTAAACTTCTCAATGGGGAGTTATTGCTGTTAGATTCTGGTTCGCAGTTTTATGGTGGGACTACCGACGACACGCGATCGATTAGCATTGGTACGCCGACAGATGAACAACGCGATCGCTATACCGAGGTTCTCAAATCCCATATTAACTGTGCGATGCAGAGATTCCCTAAAGGCACGACTGGCAGTCAAATCGATGGGATTGCCCGTTCTTCGATGTGGCAAAGTGGACTAGATTTTGGTCATGGCACTGGGCATGGTGTGGGCGTATTCCTTAATGTCCATGAGGGACCAAATGGCATCAGCAAGCGCGTTAATCAATCCCTCGATCTTGGTACGATTAACAGTATCGAACCAGGGTATTACAAACCGAAATGGGGTGGTATTCGGTTGGAGAATCTCTATTTTGTCAAAGAGGTGAAAAAACAGGAATCAGAGAGTTCTCAAGAGACAGATTCCAATTCTACACCTTGGTACGAGTTTGAATCCTTGACCTATATTCCTTTTGATAAGAAATTAATCGATCGCCACAAGCTCAATCCTCAACAAATTGTATGGCTAGAAAATTACTATACTGCTGTGGTGGAAAAGTTATCACCAATGCTTAGTGAAGCTGAAACAGTATGGCTAAAGCAAGCTTGCAGCTTTTGATAAACATTAGAAAGAGTGCAAAGCACTCTTTCCCCAAAAACAGAGATTGTGCCGCCCGCTACGCGGGCGGCACAATCTCTGTTTTTGGGTTTACTTATGCCTAGCTTACAGTGCACCGATCGCATATTCGATCAACTTGAGCAAAGACTTACTCATCTGCTCAAAGCCTTGACGTTTGAGAGCAGAAATTGCGATCGCATCGGGATACTGCTCTAGAATTTTCTCTGGTTCCGACACTGCATCGATTTTATTGAAAACCAATAAAGTTGGTCCCACAGCGATCGGCATATCTTTAAGGATTTTATCTACGGATTTCAGTTGATCTTCCCAAGCAGAATGAGAAGCATCGACAAGATGGACTAAAACATCAGCTTCCGATACTTCTTCGAGCGTGGCACGAAAAGCATCAACGAGGGATTTGGGAAGCTCATGGATAAATCCTACAGTGTCGGTGAGCAGAACCGTGTGGATTTTGTCATCTTCACCCGTGAGACTGAGACGGCGCGTAGTGGGGTCGAGAGTGGCGAATAGCTTATCAGCAGCATAGACATCGGCTTTAGTCAGGGCATTTAGCAAGGTCGATTTGCCTGCATTGGTATAACCAACGATCGCTACAGTTGGCACTTCTTGATCGACTCGTTTTTGCCGAATGCGCGATCGCTGTGCTTGCAGATGATTGACCTGTTGCTGAAGGAAAGTGATCCGCTTTTGGATCACGCGGCGATCGGTTTCTAGTTTAGTTTCACCAGGTCCACGAGTACCGATACCACCACCGAGTCTAGAAAGGGCTTGTCCATGACCTGCGAGACGGGGTAATCGATATTCCAATTGAGCTAGCTCGACCTGTAACTTCCCTTCTGACGACTGAGCGCGTTGAGCAAAAATATCGAGAATTACTTCCGTGCGATCACTAACTCGTAAACCGATCATTCTTTCGATATTGCGAGTTTGAGAAGCGGTCAGTTCGCGATCGAATACAACTAGGTTTGCGCCTTTAGTCTGGGCGGCGATCGCCAGTTCTAAAACTTTACCTTCACCGAGAACGGTCTGAGGATGAGGACGTTCGCGCTTTTGCCAGAGAGCATCAAGGACTTTGCCTCCTGCACTTTCCACCAAATGCCCAAGCTCAATCATCGTAAAGGGCATCGAGTCAGACTTTTCTTTTTGATGCATCAGTCCCACTAGCACCACGCGATCTTGGTTATCGTCAGTGGCTCGACCTGCGAAATTACGACTAAATTCCTCTTCTAGACCTTCGACTAGTTCTAAGAAGTCTTGCTTGGATAGCTTGTCAATCGTCATTGGGCTAGATACACGCCAAGCCTCTTGATTTTCTGGCAATTCAGTATCAGTGGAGGGGAGTAAATGCGCCAAATAGCCGCGCTCAACGTAGCCTTTGAGATTGACTGGTAAAATGATCAACGCATCTAGACGCTGCATTAACATTGCAGTTAAGTCCGTTGGATTAGGCGGCATGGCATCAGGACTGGCACAAATACACCTGATGCCACTCAGCCGATCGCTACCATAACGCGGTAATTCTAGGGGTGGAATCTTCGTTTGATTAGGTGTGCCGATCGCCACCCTAATCACTTGTCCACGCCGATTGATATAAATGCAGATAGATTCCTTTAGCTCAGCGCTGATGACTGCAAGGCGTTGAGCTAATTCGGGTGTGGTAAGGCTATCTTGAGGCAACCGCGATCGATAAAGTCGATCCAATTGTTTTAATTGATGTGCCTTCAGTCCTTGGGTTTTTCCGTAAATAGTTTCGATATGCGTTACTCAGTATAATTATAGGAGGCTATCTGAGACAGACCTGATTGACTGACAAATATTACCAACAAATAGGCAAGATGCCCGTACCACAGGGATTTTATCTTTGTGGGTCAGACATCTTTTCTGACAAGGCTTTCAAACACTTTTGTTAGTTAATCAGGAGACAGACTCTACAATTATACTGAACTGATATAGACATGAACGATGTAGCGCTTTTTTTGGTAACGCATGGCAGTAGCGATCGCCGTTCTTGGTTAGGTTTACAAAATCTAGTCACATTAGCACAATCGCAAAGCGATCTCTATATTGGCGGTGGTTGTCTCGAAGGTCAGCCGCTCACACTTGCTCAGCAGTTAGAACAATTTGCAACGGCAATGATCGATAAGGGTATTCCTGAGATCATCGTCTTGCCAGTGTTGCTGTTAGCTGGTGTCCACGTTGCCGAAGACATTCCCGCAGAGATTGAGATCGCTCAAAGTCAAATCCAAGCGAAGTTTCCGAATCAGCTAATATTCCGTATTACTGCCCACTTAGGTACATCTTCCCAAATTCCTAGTTTGCTAGTACAGCAATTTGAGAAATATACCGATAAGTCTGATTCAGAATCACAGGGTCGAATTATCGTTTCTCATGGCAGTCGTCGGGCGCTAGCCAATCAAGTAATTGAGGACTTAGCTGAGCAAAGTCAAGCGATCGCTGCCTATTGGGGAGTTGAGCCAAAGATCGAAGCTCAAATCGAAAAGTTATTAGCGCAAGGAATCCGCAAAATTAATGTCCTGCCATACTTTTTAACTGAGGGGGGGATTACAGAAATCATCTCTCATAAATTAAGCTCATATAGCGATCGCGCTCAAATTCAGCAGTTACCTGTACCATTATCAAATGAAAAGATCGTAGAGTTATTATTAAGGTCTATCTAGTTGGAATTAAACGTAGGATGGGTTAGCGATCGCGTAACCCATGATTGATACCTAATGAATGCGTTACATTGCATTAACACATCCTACATTTAATTAAACCTTCTTACTTAATGCATAAGGTAAAGACAGTTGACTGATAGATACAAACATCTTAATCCGATTTATCAAGAGATTCTCAAAAAAGAGCGTCTTAAAAGTTTAATGCGTATTGCTAAATGTATGGAGAATAGTACTGTCGGAGTTTTTGTAACAACTCTAGATGATCAAATTCGTGGCATTAGTATCTCTTTTTGTGAGTTGTTAGGATACAGTAATGCCCAGTTATCTCAACTCACCTATGAACAAATCTGCCATCCTGATGATTTATCAGCTTACTACTTTCTCAAAGAGCGCTTGCTCTCCGATCAAATTGATCACTGTTATTTAAATGTACGCTATATCCGTGAAGATGGACAAATTGTTCAAGTCCTGCAAAACACAGATCTAGAAATTGAAGATGGTAAGGAACCTTACTTTATCAATAGATTTGAAGATATTACTGATTGGGAGCAAACTGCTCAAAATCAAAGAGCTTTAGATGATCGGACTCGATATTTATTTAAAAATAATCCTAATCCTATGTGGATTTATGATCTAGAAACCCTAGCTTTTTTAGATGTAAATCAAGCCGCAATCAATCACTATGGCTATAGTAAAGAAGAATTTTTAGCAATGACTGTGTTAGATATTCGACCTGCTGAAGATAAAGCGAGACTATTAGAAGCTATCTCTAAAATATCCTCAGGCTTGAGTGTAGAAACATCAATATGGCGGCATTATAAAAAAGATGGTAGTCAAATTTTGGTTGAAGTATCAGCACATACACTCAACTATAACAACCGCAAGTGTGAATTGATTTTAATCAATGATGTTACCCAGAAAATGCAAGCAGAGGAAGCCCTTCAAAGAGCCGAAGCTAAGTATCGGAGTATTTTTGAGAATGCGGTTGAAGGGATTTTTCAAACTTCGATTGACGGTAAATTTTTGATTGCCAATCCGATGCTTGCTAAAATCTATGGCTATGAATCACCCGATGATTTGATTGCCAATCTTACCGATATTCAGTCTCAACTTTATGTCGATCCCAATCGTCGGCAAGTATTGATTAATCTTTTAAAAGAACAAGAAGACGTTACTCTGTTTGAGTCTGAGGTTTATCGCAAAGATGGCTCTATTATATGGACTTCTGAAAATATCCATATAGTCTATGATATTGCGGGTAATATTTTGTATTTTGAAGGAACAGTTGAAGATATTACCGCTAGTAAACTCGCTAAAGCAGAAATTGAACATCTGGCTTTTCATGATTCTCTAACTAATTTGCCGAACCGAGTGCTATTTCGCGATCGCCTTTCGACGGCTTTGGTAAAGGCTGAAGAGCAGTTGCAAAACCATTTAAAGGAAAGTTCAATCGAAATTAAATCAATCCTGCCCTTGCTAGCGGTGCTGTTTCTCGATCTAGATCGTTTTAAATTAGTCAACGATACGATGGGTCATGCCGCAGGCGATCGCCTCTTAATAGAAGTCGCCAAAAGATTAAGCGATTGCATGGTTGCTAATACTTTTTTGTCGCGGATGGGTGGCGATGAATTTATGATCTTTGTACCTGAGTTGCAGAGTGTCGAGTCGATTCAACAATTTGCTCAGCTAATTTTACAGTCCTTTGAGCAGCCTTTCTTTGTCGAAGAAATACCTCTTTATATTGGTACGAGCATTGGCATTAGCCTTTATCCTAATGATGGCATGGATGAAGAGACTTTAATGAAGAATGCTGATACAGCCATGTTTAGAGCCAAAGAACGAGGACGCAATCATTATCAACTCTATAACCATGCGATCGGCGCAAAAGTCAAAGAATATGTGGCGATCGAAAATGGAATTCGTCAAGCACTGGATCGTTCAGAATTTCAGGTATTCTATCAGCCTCAGATTAATCTACTGACAGGGGAAATCGACTGTATGGAAGCCTTAGCACGCTGGCTGCATCCTGAATTGGGTTGGGTTCCACCAAATCAATTTATTCCTGCGGCAGAAGAACATGGATTGATTGTCCGTTTGGGAGAATGGATTTTACGAACAGCTTGTCAGCAAAATAAAACATGGCAAAAACAAGGATTACCGCCGATTCGGATGGCTGTAAATTTTTCTGCAAAGCAGTTTCAGGTTGCCGATCTGTGCGATCGCATTATGCAAATTCTCTTAGAAACTGAGTTAGAACCACAGTATTTAGAATTAGAAATTACAGAAAGTTTAGTCATGCAAGATCAAACTACAACGATTAAGATGTTAAAGCAATTGCAAGCATCGGGAATGAGCATATCGATTGATGATTTTGGAACTGGTTATTCTTCGCTGAGTTATTTGCGGTTATTGCCTGTTAGTAGCGTTAAAATTGATGCTAGTTTTATTCGTGAGATTCCTCAAAATCCTGATGACTCCGCAATTACGTCAGCAATTATTGTGATGGCTCATAGTCTCAATCTGAGTACGATCGCTGAAGGTGTGGAGCGTAAAGAGCAGTTAGAATTTTTGCGATCGCATAATTGTGATGCTGTACAGGGATATCTCTTCAGTCGCCCTGTTCCTGCTCAAGAAGCAACTTTGTTACTGCAAGCGCAACTTAAATAAGTAGCTGGGCATAATTAAAAACCAGATCCAAAACCTGTGGCGCACGCGCAGCGTGCGCCACAGGTTTTGGGGTTTTATATTTAATCCCACATTCCGCTCGTAATGGAAGGAAAAAAACAATTACGAAACAGGAGCAGGGAGCAAATAGTAGCGTTGGCAGGAGGGAGAAAAGAAATTCAAAATGTGAAGGCGAAGCGGAGACAAATTTGCAACTTGAGTCAGGTTCTGAAAAGAAACTAAATGAACCGCCATAAAACATTGAAAAATCCAACGCAAAGTTGGCGAATTAGTGGGTTTACCCAATTGATTAGGAATAGTATCTTGAGCGATGGCTAAGGCAAGTCTGAGTTGACGTTGGGCTAAATTATAAACGAGCAAGCACAGTGCCATAATCATGCCCAAAGCCTCAATGCGTTTAGCAGACTTGAGAAAAACACTCGAAGTAAAAAACAAAGGATCTTTGAGGAAACGAAAACCACGCTCAGTGCTCTGCTGAGCCTTGTATTCCCGTAAAGCATCATCAGCCGTGAATTGTAAGGAATCAAGAATATTCGTGGCTAAAATAAACCTGCCACAACGCTGTTGCTGAGCCAAGATTTCTGAGTCTATAGGAATCACCGTTGCAGTAATCCGATAACTAATGCTGGTGGGTATAGCATCAGGTTGTGGCTTACCCCGTTTCGCATAATGTGGTTTTTCTACTGCCTGAATATGGTCGAGTTGATGCCATTTCATCTTGGTTGATAATTTTTCAGCAGCAGCGATCGCGTCAGCAGCACAGGCAAAATCTTGTCCCGCCAAAGTGTGTAAATCTTGATGACATTTTTGCTGGACTTGCTCAAGCTTTTTGTCTAACTTTTTGATGTCTGATTTACGTCTTGCTTGGCTATCAACTAAAATCCATCTCTGTCTTACACCACCATACTCACTCACAGTTTCGGCTGTCCTGTATCCCTTAAATTTACTTTCTTGTAGGTCAGTTGTGCTTGACACTAAGTCACTTGCAGTTTTGATGCTTAATGGCACTCGGGTTAGCCATTTTAGTCCTGTCATTGCTACCAGATTTTCTTCACTGTATAGCGCTGCATCGCCTACGCATATTCCCTCAAATGTCCACTGGGTTTTGAATTCTTGTAATAGTCCTGCAAATCTTGCTTTGTCGGCTTGATTTCCACTTACCACTTCCATCATTACGGGAATGTCTCCATCTCCTACACAGATCAGGTTCATCATAAATTGCTTCAGGTCGGGGCGATGGTCGCGTGAATATCCGTGTGTGATTTCGATACTCCCTTCTTCCTCTCTGCCATATTCCCCATCTACGTGAAATGAGGTTGAGTCTATATGTCCTGTTTCTACCTTGACATCGTATTTCGCTACTGCTTTCAGGCTGATTCCTAAAAATGTCTCACTCAGTCCTGCTTCATGTAAGTCATCCAGTACTTTACCGATGCGGTCATCATTGATTTGTTCGGCTGTTATCCCTTCCCCCAATAAGTGCTCGGTTGCTTTTCCTTCAAAGAATTTACCAAACATATACAGGGGCGCTGATACAAATCCTAATCCATTCAGGAGCATTGCTTTGACGATTACCCCTGCGCTTACTTTTTCTCTTGAGCTTCTCCCGATTATCGTGTTTATTTCTTCCACGATTCCCATCTCGTCGATGATTCCTGCCACGATCCCTAGATGGTCTAGGTTCGTTACTTTCATCTCTGTATTAATATCTGCCTCCTCTTTTTGCCTTTTCTCTAATTATTTTACCCTTCCATTACGAGCGGAATGTGGGTTTAATTTCACCTAGCTACTTAGAACTTACGCAACTCAACCAAGAACTAAAGTTCTTGGCTTAAAGCTAAAGTCAGCTAAAGCAGACTGAAGAATTACTATGATCAACCCGTTTCAACGGGTTTAAGCTTTCAGCCCGTAATTTATTACAGGGCTATTGCGTAAGTCATATTCTAAGCTGTGCTTGATGTGATAGAAAGGGCAGTAAATTTTGAGCAAGAGTGACAGGATCAACACCCATTTCTGTACGCTGATTTGCTAACCATATTGCTGTTTGTGAATGCCAAACTGTAGCCGCGATCACGACATCCTTCGCCGCCATCCCTTGTGCTAACATTCCCCCAATCACCCCTGCTAAAACATCACCACTACCGCCCCGCGCTAGAGCTGGTGTACTTTCTGGATTGATCCATATTTGTGATCCTGATGCTTGGGGGAAAGCGATCGCCGTTCTTACACCCTTCAATAAGATGATTGATTTAGTCAGGTTTACGGCTGTTTGCAAAGCTTCTAATCGCTCAACATCGCGCAGGTCTGGAAATAACCGACAGAATTCCCCCCAGTGAGGAGTAAGAATCATGGCACTAGCGCGAGTATTTAATTGGTGAATTAAATACTCTTTTCCATAGGATGCAAGCGCATTTAATCCATCAGCATCAAGAATAAGTGGGCGATCGCTGTTAAGCACCTGTTCAACAATGGGAAATGCATCAACGGAGAGTCCACACCCACAGGCGATCGCTTGATATTTTTGTAAATCTAGATTCGGTAATGAGGCGATCGCGCCCGATGTAGTTTCAGGACAACCGATGACTAGGGCATCAGGCACTTGCGAGAGAATTAGAGGCTGAAGAGAATTTGGCACAGCGATCGATAACATCCCGATCCCCGTTGCCTTTGCACCCATTGCAGCTAGAAGTGCTGCACCACCATATTTTTGCGAACCAACCACCAAAAGTAAATGTCCAACTTCATACTTATGGGTGATTGGATGGCGACTAATGGGAAGGCGATCGCGCAGTACTTGCTGTGGATTAATGCGCCAGAGAGAATGACCCAGAGAATG
Source organism: uncultured cyanobacterium (assembly GCA_963703315.1). GTDB lineage: Bacteria > Cyanobacteriota > Cyanobacteriia > Pseudanabaenales > Pseudanabaenaceae > Pseudanabaena. Next base: position 3,211,302 of record OY969811.1, read on the forward strand.
CTCTTGACCAAGTACTTGCAGAATAAATTGCTCAGGAATATCAAAATCGATTCTTTCAAGTTTGCCAATGTATGGCGTTGCTGATTCTGTGAGTAAACCACGTTTCCATAAGCCTAAACAGAGGGTATTAGTTGCCCGAATTGCCGTTCCCATGACCATACCGCGATCGCTATGGATACCTGATGGCAAGTCAATACTGAGGACGGGGATCTGCCAATTATTGACTGTGTTGATGGCGATCGCTACGTCACCAGTGACATCACACTCTAATCCAAATCCAAAAATGCCATCAACAATGAGATCACAATCTTGTAATTCTTCTAGAGAAACAAAGGGAATTCCCAAGCTTTTCGCATAGCAACCATGAACTCGCGTTAAGGGCTTAGATTTGGGGAATGGTGTATAGATTTTAAGCTGTCGCCCCTGATGATGCAGTTCTCTTGCAACTACTAAGGCATCGCCACCATTATGTCCAGCTCCAACTAAAATTCCAACTCTTGGATAGTTATGAATAGGATAGAGTTCGATTAATTTTTGGGTAATCCGTAGAGCAACTTTCTCCATCAGAGCCGCAACTGGCATTCCTGCCTGAAAAATTAGACTTTCGATCGACTGCATTTGTGCTGCTGTCGCGATCGCTTGTGATGAAAGAGTATCAATCATTTCTGTGCAAATATGTGCAAATATTTTAGGCGTTTCTGTAAATTGATGATGACGAACTCAGCCTAAAAGGGGTTGACTTTTACGGAAAAAAAAATAAAATAAAGCAAAGCTCGTATAATTTCCATGATACTGTAGGTTTTAGGAACACCTTCATTAGATGGGATAAATTATGCAAAGTTCTTAATTTCCCGATCCTATTGAAGTATGCGTTAGTTGACTATTTACTTTACATCCTTTGGTTAGTGTTTATGTTAGCTTATTTCCCAACCAGCTTTTTGCCATCTTCTATCAATTCCTTCTTAGCCCCAATTGTAGAAGAAGTAAAAATCTCCTCAGATCTAAATACTCTAAATACCTCTTATCAAGAGGCTGTCACATTTCTAACGCCAATTGTAGAAGAGGTCAAATCTACATCTGTAATCGATACTTCTTATCAAAATGTTATCGGATTGCTAGAGTCAAGCCCACTAGAACTACAACTTAAAGACAGCATCACACTCGCTTGTGTAAATTCATTAGACGTACTCACCTGTGCTAAGTTTTTAGAGAGCTATCCAATGCTCACACACTCATTCGTGAGTAATGCTATTCAAACTGTGGAACAGCTATTGACGATATTTGCCTTGTCTGAAGATATATCTCAAAAGATTCGCCTAGCTCTTGGTGATTATGTTCTACTCAACCAGTCATCAATAGTTGACTTTAGTAGTATTCCTCAGATCCAGATTCGTCAGTTTACAGATCCAAATGGTGCTTTTTGGGAATTCTCTCCGCAGACAAACACCATCTATTTGTCCCAGACCTATCTTGAGCAGAATGCATCTAATCCTCAAGTGATTATCAATGGCTTGATAGAAGAATTGAGCCACTTTATTAGTTCCCATGCGACTAATCCCAATCCACCTACCCCTCCCAATCCACCTACCATTGATTTAACTCCACCCAACGCGATCGCCACCGCAACAGATATCACGACACTGGGAGGTAATACCTATGACTTCACAATCACTTACTCAGATAACGTAGCTGTAAATGCCGCCACTCTTGGTAGCGGAGATGTACTAGTAACTAGCTCTAATGGCTTTAATCAACTTGCCAGTCTAGTCAGTGTGAACTCCAACAATGATGGCTCCCCCATTACTGCAACCTATCAAATTAACGCCCCTGGTGGTAACTGGGATCCAGCAGATAACGGTACTTATAGCCTGTCATTACAAACAAACCAAGTCAGTGACACCAATGGCAACTTCACTGAGGCAGCTAATTTGGGTGGATTTGTGGCAAATGTACCACCAATTTCTGCTAGTGAACAGAACATCATCTTTCCATCTGATGCGGGTGTATTGAATGTTAAAGACTTTGGTGCAAAGGGAGATGGGATTACGGATGATACGGCGGCGATTCAAGCAGCCCTCAATGCCTATCCCAATGGCAAACGGATTATTTATTTACCTAATGGAACTTATCTAATCTCGAACACTCTAACTTGGCCCGCAGGTACACCTGGTACAGGTAATGATTATAAGAACACCATTATGCAAGGGCAGAGCCAAAGTGGTGTAACGATCAAGTTGAAAGATGGTGCTGCTAGCTTTGGCGACCCCAATAATCCCAAAACCATGATCTTCACAGGTCCCGCCCCTGCTCAACGGTTCGGCAACTCGATTCGCACCTTGACCGTTGATACAGGAATTGGCAATGCAGGAGCGATCGGCATCCAGTTCAATGCCAGCAATCAAGGTTCAATGCGCCAAGTCACGATTCAGTCGGGCGATGGACAAGGAATTGTGGGACTTGATTTCGGCTCTACGGATGAAATTGGTCCACTCTTAGTCAAGGACGTTACGATTAAGGGATTTCAGTATGGCATTAGGAGTGGCTACACCGTCAATAGTCAGACCTTTGAAAATATTACGCTCCAGAACCAGAGTGTCTATGGCTTTTTGAATTTCAGTCAGGTTGTTAATATTCGCAATTTGACTAGTACCAACGCGGTTACGGCGATTTATAACGGCGTTTTTGGATTAAGCCACATGACACTACTTAATGCTTCACTGAATGGAATTAATGGTGCTAGTAGTCAGTCCGCCATTATCAATACAAGTACAAGTACATTGCTAGCCCGTGATCTTGTGACCACAGGCTATCAGTCATCGATCGCCAGTGGCAGCACAATTATCACTGACTCATCGGTATCTGAGTTTGTGTCAAAACCTGTAACAAGTCTGTTTCCGTCACCTGCCAAAACCTTAAATCTACCCGTTAAGGAAACTCCTGATGTGCCTTGGGACAATCTCAATGACTGGGCAAATGTTGTCTCCTTTGGTGCGATCCCTAATGATGGGTTAGATGATACTGCCGCCATTCAAGCAGCGATCGATTCGGGTAAAACGACCGTCTATCTTCCTGTTGGCAATTACAATCTTCAATCTACCGTCTTTATTCGCAATAACGCCCGCCGCATTATTGGTACTGAAGCGATCGTTGAAGTCCCCAACTCTGTCAGTCCAGGATTTAAGGTAGTGGATGGGACAAATCCTGTCGTTGTCTTCGAGCGGATTGGCAGTGGCTATAACTCTACACCTACGATCGAGAATGCCTCTTCACGGACATTGGTAATTCGAGATGCTACGAATGTCTCTGGAAACATGACAGGTTCTGGTGACGTATTTATTGAAAACGTGGTTTCTAATCCATTCTCAAGTTGGACATTTAATGGACAGAACGTGTGGGCGCGTCAGTTCAATGTCGAGAACCAAGGTACTCACATTACAAATAACGGTGCAAATTTGTGGATTTTTGGTTTGAAAACAGAACGAGGTGGCACTTTAATTGATACTAAAAATGGCGGTAAAACCGAACTTCTGGGTGGCTTAGCTTATACAACAACGTCTGCTCCTGATGGAACTCAAAACGATCCCATGTTTATTAATAATGAATCTTCAGTTTCAATTAGCCTTGCCGAGGTGAATTATGGCGCACCAGTTTATACAACCTATGTCCGTGAAATTAGAGGTGGTGTAACTAGCAATTTATCTGGTAGCAGCTTGCCTGATTACTGGGGAAATGGCAATGATATTCCTCTCTATAGCGGGTTTCAAATGAGTGGTACACAACCGACAATGTTTTAAGAACTTTACGTTGTTTTTTATGGCGCGGCGAAGTCGCGCCATAAAAAATCTGATTCTATGCAAAAGAAAGAGGTACTTTGTGCCTCTTTCTTTTGCACTTATACTGCTAGAGCAGGTGCTTTGGTCGTGAGATTAGGATAGTCGAGTTCAGGATAGAGAGGGAAGCGATCGCACAATGCTTGTACTCTCACAATGCAATCAGCTTGCACCGTATCACTGTCTGGACTTAGGAGGCGATCGGCAATGATATTCGCAATTTCGCGGAAATCGGCTTCCTTCAAACCGCGAGAAGTCATTGCAGGCGAACCGAGGCGCAAACCACTGGTCACAAAAGGCGATTCGGGATCGAAGGGAACTGTATTTTTGTTAGCGGTAATATTAATGCCACTTACTAATAGATCAGCAACCTTGCCAGTCATACCGATAGAGCGTAAATCTACTAGCAACAAGTGGTTGTCAGTACCATTGGAAACCAATTTCAAACCGCGCTCCTGTAATTGGGAAGCTAGGGCTTGGGAGTTAGCAATTACTTGTCCACAATAGGTCTTGAATTCAGGACGCAAGGCTTCTCCGAAGGCGACAGCTTTAGCCGCGATGACGTGTTCAAGAGGACCACCTTGAGAACCAGGGAAGACGGATTTATCAAACTTTTTACCGAGGGCGGCATCACGAGTCATGATCAAGCCACCACGAGGTCCCCGCAAGGTTTTGTGGGTGGTGGTGGTGACGACATCACAATAGGGGATCGGATTAGGATGGTGTCCCGAAGCTACTAAACCTGCAATGTGAGCGATATCTGCCATCAAGTATGCACCCACTTCATCAGCGATCGCCCTAAATTTAGCGAAATCAATAATCCGAGGATAGGCTGAGTAACCGCAAATAATTAATTTGGGTTTGTGTTGCAGAGCCAGATCGCGAATCAAATCAAAATCTAACTGCTCAGTTTCCTTATTTAAGCCGTAATGGACTTTGTTAAACCACATACCTGACACGTTGACAGGTGAACCATGTGTCAAATGTCCACCATGCGACAAGTCCATACCTAAGAAAGTATCCCCTGGTTTGAGCAGGGTTAGGAATACGGCAAAGTTAGCCTGTGCGCCAGAATGGGGCTGGACATTGGCATGGGCTGCACCGAATAATTCTTTGATGCGCTCAATGGCGATCGATTCGATTTCATCGACAAACTCACAACCACCGTAATAGCGCTTGTTGGGTAAACCTTCGGCATATTTATTAGTTAATACTGATCCCTGCGCTGCCATCACGGCAAGGGAGGTAAAATTTTCGCTGGCAATTAACTCAATATTGTTGCGCTGTCTTTCGATTTCTTTACCGATAAAACCTGCGACAAGAGGATCGGATGCGGCGAGGATGGGAAACAAGTTGGTCATTTTGCTAAGCTTCTGTGCTGATTGTCTGAAATTATTTTGGGAAAAAGCGGTGTTGGGTTAGCCTAAACGAAAACACCCATCAAATTATGCTAACACGCGGTGATAGGTAGCGCTTTACACTGAGTTAAAATCCATAGACAGACCAAAGTAAGTAGGTTGTTGGAATTAAAATGTAGGATGGGTTAGCGACAGCGTAACCCATCGTCTTTACCCATCTGATGCGTTACGTTACACTAACGCATCCTACAAATAATTAAGCCTTCCCACTTAGATACTCAAATAATCACAATGCCCAAGCCGAAGACAACTCTGATCCTCAATCCTAAACCCCAATCCCAAATTACCCTCACGGAATATATCACCACGATCGCTTGGTCATCTGATAGCAAATATTTAGTAGCAGCTACAGCATCAGGGGAAATAGTCCTATTTGATGAGGCGATCGCAGGTCATAATTTGGTGCAGAAGCAGACTGAGTTACAAGCACCAACGGAGATTGCGGTGGATTGTCTAGGGTTTTCGGCAGATGCTCAATGGCTGGCGGCAGGGGGACAGGATGGCAAGGTGCGTGTCTGGAAATTAGATGGTGAGCAAACGGCGATCGCGGCAACTCTTGATCTGGGTAAGTCATGGATTGAGCATCTCGTTTGGCATCCTAGCCGTCCCGAATTTGCATTTAGCTTCGGCAAATATGTGCAGATCTGGAGCGCGGAGACTCTGGACATTGTGACGACTTTGCATTTTGAACAATCGACTGTACTCGCGATCTCATGGCATCCAAGCGGTGAATATCTCTCAGTTGGTGGCGATGGTGGGCTTAAAGTATGGGCAGCAAAAGATTGGTACGAAGATCCAATTGTGTTTGCTATGCCTACAGCTACTGCCAAAATCTTGTGGAATCACTCAGGTGAATATCTCGTCGCAAGCACCCTTGATAACCTCGTTGTAGTGATGCAATGGCTAGGCAATGATTTTGATGCTTCACCTTGGCGGATGCAGGGCTTTCCGGGCAAGATTCGCTCCTTTGATTGGTCAGCTAGCAAGACTGCACCGTTACTCTCTTCTTCCAGTGGTTCCGATGTGGTGGTGTGGGAAAAACACGCGGATTTGAATGTGGGTTGGGAAGGAGAAGTGATCAAGGGACATAACAGTATTGTGGGCTTTGTCGCCTTTAAGCCGAAATCAGAAGTACTCGCTTCCGCCGATGAAAATGGCAGGATTGCCATCTGGAAAAATGCGAGGGATTGGGTGCAAGCTCTGGAAACGCCGATGGGTGAAATTACCGCGTTGCAATGGCAACCACAGGGCAGAAAGTTAGCTGCTGCTAATGCTGATGGAGAACTAATGCTATGGACTGAATCCTCACAGGGCAAAGGTTTCCGTTAACGTTACGTGGAAGTTTTTAAGACCCTCACCCCTAGCCCCTCTCCCAGAAAGGGAGAAGGGGAACAAGAACAATCTCTTACTCCCCTTCTCCCTTTCTGGGAGAAGGGGTTGGGGGATGAGGGCAATTTGGATTGTGCATAAGTTCTCTTCTATTTGTAACCTGCTGCTTGTAGCGAGAATAAATGAGCATAGCGCCCATCAGCTTCTAACAACTGTTCATGACTACCTTGCTCAATGATTTGACCATCTGCCATGACGATGATTTTGTCTGCCATGCGTACCGTTGAGAATCGATGGGAAATTAACACCACCATCTGATCCTGTGTGAGCGCACGGAAATGATTGAAGATATTCATCTCCGCTTCTGCATCCATTGCCGCCGTTGGTTCATCTAATACAAGAATGTCAGCTTGCGATCGCATAAAAGCCCGTGACAAAGCAATCTTTTGCCATTGTCCACCCGATAGCTCTTGACCACCCTTAAACCATTTGCCAAGTTGAGTACTAAATCCCTGTGGCATATTGTTAATAAAGGGTTTTGCCATTCCTTTTTCCGTAGCAACTTCCCATTCTTGAGATTCATTTAGCCGTTCCACATCACCGACACCGACATTCTCTCCCACCGTAAATTGATACTGCACAAAGTTCTGAAAAATTACGCCGATCCTTCTTCGTAATACATCAAGACCCCAATCATTTAAGTCCACACCATCCAGCAAAATTCTGCCACTGCTGGGGGTATATAACCGCGTTAATAGTTTGATTAAGGTAGTTTTGCCAGAACCATTTTCACCAACGATCGCCAGTTTTTCGCCATGTTCTAAATGCAGTGAAATATCCTTTAAGACTGGTTCTTGGCTTTCTGGATAGCAAAAGGAAACATTCTCAAAGCGAATACCATCATGTGTAATTCCTTTCGTGATTTTGCCTTGAGATTTAGGAATCGGTTGATCGAGAAATTCGTAGAGATTCGCCAAATACAAATTATCTTCATACATCCCACCGATGGAAGTTAGTGCCGCCGCAAATGTTGACTGACCTTGACGGAATACGACTAGATACATCGTCATTTCGCCTAAGCTGATTTTGCCAGCGATCGCCTCAATCACAATCCATGCATAAGCAGCATAAAAGGCTCCTGTACTCAGTAATCCCAGTAAGTAGCCCCACACTCCTTTTTGAATCGTGAGATTCCGATCTTCGTCAAATAGGCGATCAAAAATATCACGATAACGCTTTAACAGCATTTCCCCTAATTGATAAAGCTGGACTTCCTTCGCATAGTCTTCTCGCGCTAATAAAGTCTCTAAATAATGTTGCTGACGAGTTTCAGGCGATCGCCATTTAAACAATCGGAATGAATGTTCTGAAAATCTAGTTTCAGCAATAAAAGAAGGAATTGCGGCACATATTAGAACAATTACCGCCCAAGCCGAATATTGCAATAACAGACCGCTAAAGGTTAACAGAGTCAGCGCCGATTGTCCTAAACCAAAGATGCGACTGATTAGTGACAAAGGACGACTGGAAGCTTGCGATCGCGCCTGTGTCATCTTGTCGTAAAATTCTGAATCCTCGAAATGCGCCAGATCTAAGGTGAGCGCTTTTTCTAAAATCAAGACATTGACTCTTTGTCCTAATAGAACTCGTAGTAGTGATTGAGATACATTCAGTCCCTTTTGCGCCAACCCTAAAATCACAATCAAGATCGCCTCAAGTCCTACATAACTTAGCGCCAAGTTACGATCGCCGATTAAACCACTCCGCGAAGCCAACACCACACCATCAACAATTAACTTGCCCACGTAGGCGATCGCCGCAGGTAGTAAGCCACTCATCAGGGTGAAGACCGCGATCGCGATCGTCAAAATCTTGCTAGTCGTCCAAACTAATCCTAATGCTTTGAACCCATAACGAAATATTGTCAAAGACTTGCGTAATGTCTTTTTGACGGATTTACGTCCCTTTGCTTCACTTTTTTTCTTGCTTGCCATAATTATCTATTTTATAGCAGTAGACATTCATAATGCAGAGAGTGGCGGCGCGAAGCACCGCCACTCTCTGCTAGGTTTCATAGCCTCAGCGATCGCCTGATATATCGCCAATAAGCCTGTATCGGAAACTGCGTGTAGTCGCGAGTAATTGCTAACAGCACAACTAAATGACCACAAAATGTGGCGATCGCCCAAAACTTGGGAAACCATGCTAGAGGTACATCAGGTTCAACGGGAAAAAGATAAACAGCCAAAGTCATGATCGCCGTTGGCACAATTACTAACAAAATCCCCAGCACACTTAACCAACGACTCGTATACACTTGCACCGCATTTGCATTTTCCCAACCTTTGCCAGTCCAGACCCAGCGCAATGTGGAGATTGTATCCGCCATTTTCAGGACTTGCCGCATGGAATTAGGCTCTTTTTCCACCACAAAAATATGATTGCAAAAGTTGCAAGCAAGGGATTCCATCATCGGCATCTCGGCGATCGCTCCACGCATACAGACAGGACAAGGGGAAGTTAGCGATCGTGAATAATTCATGACATTTATTAATATTTTCATGGAATTGTAGCAATTGTCATTTTGCCGTAGGCAAAATGACAATTGCTACAACTGAACTTGTATCTGATGATTTTAAGCATTTTGCCTGTCTCATCTCTTGTAACATTTCTGTTATGCTCGTAAAACATATGTCTGTAGAAATTATTCTGTAGCTTTAACTACATTTTCTTTGATTTTTTGGGTTTTTTATAATTTTTTATAAGGATAACTTTAAGATGACTCATTTTCCCATTGTTGAATATGATCAAGTAACTGACCCTAAAGTGAAAGAGGTCTATGATCAAATTTTGTCAGAACTCGGATTTGGAATTATCCCTAATATTTTCAAATCTATGGCAATTAATCCCAATATCCTCGAAGCGAATTGGAAAAAATTTCGTTCAACCATTCTTCAGGGGGATGTACCACGCACGCTCAAAGAAATGGTCGGAGTTGCCATTTCACAATCAAACAATAGTGTCTATGCTCTCAAAGTACATTTACATGGTCTATCTGCTTTGGGAATGAGCGAAGAGGTTCTATCTACTTTAGTTTCCAATTTTGATGCTTGTCCTTTACCAGAGCGCGAGAAGGCGGTAATTCAATTTGGATTACTAGCAGGAACAAATCCCCTTGCCATCAATGACTCTCATTATCAAAAATTACAATCTTTCGGCTTAGATGACTCCGAGATTTTTGAAATTGTCGCGGCAGCAGATTTATTCTCTAGTGTGAATCGCTATACCGATGCAATTAACCTCGAAATTGATGCGTTGTAGTCGAAGATTGTTTCCCTGCCGAAGGCAGGGAAACAATCTTTTATAAAATGTGGATACGCAGTATATATTAATGAACTCTTTATCCAACTCCTCCGACAAAAAAGAATTTGATAGTCTAGATCGAGAAGAATTGCTATTAACGGCGCAAAGACTTTTAGCAGAAGCTCAAGCTCTATCAGTGAGAATTGCGGCTGTTAATGAAATTGCCACAGCTATTAATCGAACTCTGAATCTTGATGAAATATTGCGAGTCATCGGCAAACAAGCTAAGTGGCTCCTAGATTTTGAACATCTGAGTGTCTATCTTCTCAAAAATGATTCGGGAAGATTTGTGAAACTAATTGGCACTCCAGTGGAGTTTGACGAATCAGTAATTTCTAATAGTAGTAGCTTCCATAAAGCTTTAAAAACTGGGCAATCGCAGCTTATTAAAGAAGCCACACCTAACGAATTTCTTAGTCAATATACTTCCCAAATCATTTTAGCCCTTGAGAATTCTAAGCAAATTCTTGGGGTAATTATTTTTGGGTCTACCAAACTACAGGCTTATAATCAAGAAGACCTAAGAATTGCCTATTTGTTAGCATTACAGCTATCTTCAGCGATTCGCAATGCCAACTCTTTTGAAGATCTCAACTTACTTAACATAGAAATTGAGAGAGAAAAACAAAAATCTGATCGATTATTATTAAATATTCTTCCTTCCCAAATAGCCGAAGAGATTAAGCAGAACGGTAGAGTTAAGCCCCTATACCATGCATCGGCAACAATCTTGTTTACTGATTTTGAGAACTTTTCGATGATATCGAAGTTGATGAATCCTGAAGAACTAGTAGATGAGCTAGATTATTGTTTTTCAGCGTTCGATCAAATTATTGAGCGATATCAGCTAGAGAAGCTCAAGACAATTGGTGATAGCTATATGTGTTGTGGAGGTATTCCTAAATTTAATCAGACTCATGCGATCGATGTGGTGATTGCGGCTCTAGAGATTCAGAAATTTATGGCATTACGCAAGCAGGAAAAAGCTAAACAAAGCCTACCTTATTGGGACACAAGGATTGGGATTCATTCTGGCTCATTATTGAGTGGTGTTATTGGTAGGAAGAAGTTTGTTTATGACGTGTGGGGAGATACGGTTAATCTCGCATCAAGGATGGAATCATCGGGGGTTGCTGGTGAAATTAATATTTCTCAATCTACTTTTGAGTTAGTGAAAGATGTTTTTGATGTGGAGTATCGAGGAAAGATTTTGGCAAAAAACATGGGGAAAGTTGATATGTATCTAGTTAAAGGGATAAAAGATTAATATAGGTTCAAGGTGTTCTGGAGATATAAAAATATGCGTATTTTAAGAAAATTACCAATTCTTGAACTAGCTTTGGTATTAGTTGGCTATATTGCTTACGGCTGGTTGTTATCTGTCCACAAAGCTGATTGGCGGATCTGGATTCCTATTGGGGCGATCGCGTTTGGAATGGAGTGGATTTTCTCAGTAGCATGGGCGATCGCGGCAGTAGTATTTGTCTTTCTGAAAAAAGAGCAATTCTTACTATCAATTGGAATTAGCGTTATTTGGGCATTCCTCATCTATGTTGCCAGAATTGAACTTCGTGCTTTTATGAATAATCGCGGTTGGAACTTTTTTGTATTGGCGTTAATTGCGGGTGCAGGTTTAGGTCTGGGATGGTTTACCGATACTTTACCGATGATGCGTACTTTGGGAGAATCATTGATTAAATAGTTTAGAAAACTTTGAAAGCGTGGCTTCGCCACGCTTTCAAAGTTTTTACTTCAAGACTCAATCGGCTGTAAGTTAGGCTCTTGGAATTAAATGTAGGATGGGTTAGCGATCGCGTAACCCATCATCTTTACCCAATTGATGCGTTACGTTGCACTAACGCATCCTACAAATAGTTAAACCTATCTACTTATTAGTTTGATTTCACAAAAAAAGAGACGTAAAACGTCTCTTTTGGGCTTAGGTAGAAACTTGATTAAAGCGATTATTCCAGTAAAAGGCGATCGCTAAGTTAATCCACTTAAAGATGTAATAGAGGCTCGTAAAAATAATAAAAAATAAAATCGTACCGAAGAAAAAACTGGGGTTGTAGAAATTACTAATTGCTTCACGGATGACTTGTCGAGGCTGCGTAAATACATCCCAACTATTTAGTCGATTTACTCTCCCCCAATACACACCGATCGCACAGATGAAATTCATCGCTATCTCTAGCCCAGTCGTATTTTTGACCAGCTTTAGCCAACCTAGATATTGCATGAGCTTCATCATCGAGATAACGTAACACTGAAAACCTAACAATAGAAAAATCGTGTATTGCGGAATCAATACAAAAATTACACCGTTAGGGGAAATCTCTAGCGCTCGTGCATTATCCACAAAATGAATAATGTCAGTAATTATGTAAGGTGCATTTGGTAAAAATAAGATAAAAACTGCTAAACCGAACCACCAGATCGGATTTTTAGATAATCGCCTTGGCGATCGCCTAGCAAATAAGATAAAGCTAAGTACGCAAGGAATTATTGCTAAAAATAGATTCCAGCCCATCCATTGAAAATTCCCTACAAAATACTCAAATGCTTCTGTCATAATTTCGACTCCGTAGTATGGTGAATAAGTAGCGACGTACTACTTAGGGACTCGCATTAGAATAAAGAATCGATTTTTATGGTGCGGTGTAGCCACACCACAAAAAACTGGTTTCTTATTGGTTTTTTATGATTGACTTCCATGATAAATAGTTTCCCCATCACACAGGGCTGGTTAATCGCGATCGCCCTAAATACTGTTCTCGGTGCGATCGCCCTATTTTTACCTCGCAAAGTCTTAACGACGATGGGGATTTATCATGCATGGGCGCTAGGGATTACCATCTGGGGTTGTTTAGGATGGCAAGGATATGTCGTTATTTTAAGCTATCTCATCGTTGGTTCGGGGGTAACGCGCATTGGCAAAGACATCAAAGAAGCTAAAGGTATTGCCGAGAAACGCGATGGCGCAAGAGGTCCTGAAAATCTTTGGGGATCGGCAGCAACAGGTGCTATTTGTGCAATTGGTCAAGCGATCGCGCCTAATCCTCTATGGTTAATTGCCTATACCGCCAGTCTCAGTACCAAACTCGCTGATACCACTGCTAGTGAAATTGGTAAGGCTTATGGCAAAAGTACGTTTTTAATTACCACCCTAAAACCTGTTCCCGCAGGTACTGAGGGCGCAGTCAGTCTTGAAGGCACGATCGCAGGTGTGATTGGTTCATTATTGATTGCGACAATTGGTTGGGCTGTGGGTTTATTAACTAGCCCTTGGGAGCTACTTTGGTGTGCGATCGCCGCCTTTATTGCGACTAATATCGAAAGTTTGATCGGGGCAACTTTACAAGAAAAATATGAATGGCTGACCAATGAACTAGTCAATGGCATTAATACAACTATAGGCGCGGCGATCGCTGTCTTAATTGCGTACTTATAGCTGTACCAAAACCCAAAAGAGAGTTGCGGCGCGAAGCGCCGCAACTCTCTTTTGGGTTTTATGTCTTAAACTTGCTTGGCTAATGATGCGTCTGGATATCACTATTAGAAATCCTTAAGCAGAAATTAACTTAGATTTAACCTCACAAAGTACATCTCAAATCATGATTATTGAACCTATCGCTATCATCATTCTTGTTAGGATACAGACGAGTTACGGCGCGAAGCACTGCAACTCGCTTCTTGGTTATTTTGTATAAAGTGGAGTTTAATTTTGACTACAATCGATTTGTTTAACAGTTCCAAAGATTTTGTCACCATTCCCGCAGGTCAAGCCATCTTTCAAAAAGGGGAAACTGCTAATTATATGTATGCAATCATTGAAGGAGAAGTAGAAATCTCTATAGATGGCAAATTGTTAGAGATAACTGGAGTTGGTGGAATTGTTGGCGAAATGGCACTAATTAGCTCAAGTCCCAGAAGTGCAACTGCGATCGCTAAGACAGAATGTAAGTTGGTTCCTGTCGATCAAAAGCGGTTTACTTTTTTGGTACAACAAACTCCAAATTTTGCAATTAATGTGATGAAAATTATGGTTGAAAGAATCAGAAAACTAGACGCTCTTGTACTCGGAATTAAATAATTTAGGACTTACGCAAAATAAATTCCGCATTTCATCGTAGGGGCAATTCATGAATTGCCCCTACATTTGGTCATTTTGCCTAAGTCCTAATCTTTATGAACCCAAGTAAGCTTCTAAAACCTTGGGATCGGCTTGGATTTCTTTAGGAGAACCATCAGCAAGATTGTGACCTTCGGCTAAAACCCAGACGCGATCGCACAATGACATAATCACATCCATGTTGTGTTCGATAATCAAAAAGCTCAATCCGTCTTGATTTAACTTGTGGATAAGGCTACAAATTTCTTCAATCAAGGCAGGATTTACCCCCGCCGCAGGTTCATCTAACAAAATTAATTTAGGGTCAGTCATCAAGGCGCGAGCAATTTCTAACAATTTGCGTTGACCACCTGACAGGCAACCCGCATAGTCATCCGCCATTCTGATTAAGCCAACCGACTCAAGAATATGTCTCGCTTTCTCGCGATTTTCCCGTTCCTGAGTTGCAATTTTCTGCCCTTGAAACCAAGTATTCCAAAACTTTTCGCCCACTTGATCTTGAGCCGCTAGCAGCATATTTTCTAGTACTGATAGTCGCGACAGCACGCGAGGTACTTGAAAGGTACGGATCATACCTAGTTTGGCGATCGCATGGGGTGGCTTGCCTTGAATCGGCATTCCATTAAACTGCACCGTCCCGCGATCGGGTTTCAGGAAATTAGACAGCAATCCAAAAAATGTGGTTTTCCCTGCACCATTGGGACCAATTAGCCCTGTGATACTTCCCGCAGGGACTTCAATCTGGGCATTACTAACGGCATGAATGCCACCAAAGGATTTCGAGATGTTTTCAGCTTTTAGAATGGGGGCGATCGGCATAGATTTCGATAGTTAGCAGTTGGGAATACTAGGCAAATAAGTTAACAAAGTCTGTGGCTTTAGCGATCGCAATATTCTGATGTTGACTAAGTGACAGAAGATGTTTATCACCTGTAATTATATGTGTTGCACAACCAGCTACAGCACATTCAATCACCATATCGTCATCAGGATCATTAGGCACGACTTTAAGTGTTCCCGAAATTGTCACTATCCGCGAAAGTTTCTGTATTTCATTAATAGCAAATTGAGTTTTTTCTTCAGAGAATTTAAATTTTAATAATAGCTTTTCAGCAAATTCATCTAAAATTTCTTGGCAGGTAACAGACTCTATTTGTCCAATTTTTGCTAGGGCTAAGGCTCGAAATGGACTTCCAGTTTGTGAGAACAATGCCGAAATTAGGATGTTTGTGTCAAAAACAACAATATATTTCATGGAGTTTCATGTAAAACTTCATCAATAAATTCTTCTCTTTCTGCTTCTGACATCTTTTCCCAGTCATATCCTCTCTCTTTTGCTGCAAGTTTGACTTTATCAGATCCATAGCTAGACAAATCTTGCCATTCTTGCCATTGAGAAATCAATAAAAATCTAAATATCTCTGTTTTTTGTTCTTGGGGTAGTTGTTTAACAAGTTCTACAACTTGTTCATTACTGAGTGTTATGCTTGGCATCTTTTTATCCTCCAATAAAAATTAAATATTAAGTTTTCCTGTTAGTAAGTTAGAAGTATAAGATTAGAGCTTTTTCCTACCTATACCTAGTCGAAAGTAATGTATTAAGTCATAAATTTCGGCAAGCTTTTCTTCTGGGATGTCTTGCAGTTCTTGGACAATCTTCTGAATCAGCATAAGTCAACTTCCTAAACCAATTTGTCTAATATATTTTTAATTTCAGCCCAACCATCTGAAATTGTGTGGAAATCTTTCTCTGGTGTACGAATAGGTAAAGTTTCATACAATTCATTAAGTTGAGAAACATCTGCTCTAGAATTCCTTTTCATTATTGAAAATAATATTGCTGTTGCTAGTTTCTGGGCTACTTCTTCAGCTTGAAAGATTAATGTGTCATCATAAATCGAATTGCCATGTAAAAGATCATTTCTAACTTTAATAAACATGGGCGTATCATCTGCATTCATATACTTTGCCCAATCAATGCTTAAATCATTAACAAAGAATCTAATTACCATTGAAAGAAATGGAGTTTTAGGTCTAATTTCTCTTAGCTTCCTGAAATCTCTGTCCCTTAAATTCAAAAGTGGATTAGTATTTGAGCTTTCGTTAACAATCTTCAGAAGACCATCCATGTTTTGAAACCAAAAAGAATAAAAATACTCTATTGCAGAGCATGATGCCATTAACTTTAGTTCTACTGAAGATTCATAAACTGTTAGTTTTAAATGTTGTATCCCTCTACTAAGTTGCTTGTTTATAGGACAACATTCAAGAAAAGCAATGGCGTTGTTTAGAAAATTAATTCCTTGGTTAGAAGATGAATTACTGTTTTTTTGTATTTTCCTTCTTCCCCAAACAGGAATTATGTAGCCATCAATATATTTGGTGTGTGTGAAAATCGAATAATCATAGTAAATTGGGAGTATTTCACAATCACAAATAATACTAAGAAATGCACAAGTATCGTTAAGAACATTTTCTAAGTGGCTTGCTATTTCAACATCCTTAGGGTCGTCAATACCTAAATTATTTATTAATGGAAGTTTAACATCTATAAAGCTTAGCTTGTATAGAGTGTCAATATTATTATTGTAGAACACATTATGATTTTTATGGGCAATATACTTTTTCCCGCATCTAATGCTATATCCTGAATTTAAAGCGCAATATAAATTTTGTTCACCTATCAGATTATTACTTGTACGATTTTTCCTGCTAGGCATATTTTGAAATTCTGTAATAAAATACTTATCATGTAATGATACTTCGTCATTCAAATATGCTCTTAAACTAACAAAATGTTCAGAATCTTTTTGAATGGTTGACCTGATTTTATTCTCTGAATAAGTTACAAATCTCACTACATCAAAATCTGTTGTACCATCATTAGAATACAAGGGTGGGATTGAGCAACCAATCAGTAATATGCTTTCTTGAATAATAATAAACTGCTGATGATCATCAATCATTTTTGTAGTGATTTCATGAATCTCGTTGTCAGAAATATCACTCCAAATTATCTTTACGCTAATATCAACATAATCTGTAACAGTAAGATATAAACTAATTCTTATTAATTGAACGCAATCTTTCAATAACAACTTAGCATTTCCATGATAAGACCAATCTCCGGGGAAATCACCTGTTTTTATAGGAGTATGCATCATATTTTTTATTTTGAATTAAATATTTAGAGCAATTTGATTAGTTGCTTCAACATTACATTGAGCTTCTCCTTTAGCTAGACCTTCGCGCAAAATTTCTTGATAGACTACAGACTCTTCCATGATCTCACTCCTGAGTAATCGTTGAATTACTTCATGCTCTAATACTAACCCAGAAATAATTGCTGTGGCAGCAGCGACATTACTAAACTAACATTGCTTGGACTGGGGCAAAGATCGCGCATTTCGTCAAAAGCAATATCATAAGCCAAGCTATAATTTTTGCATAATTAGTAATCCCACTAAGCGTATGACCACTTTAGAAATTCGTCATCAAATCGAAGAGTATATTGATTGCTTATCTTCTGAAGGATTAAAAGTAACCGTAGATTTTTTGGCATATCTTGCAGAACGGGAAAGCCAACAAGCAACAGATGAATTACTCAGTATTCCTGACTTTTTGGAATCTTGGGAACAAGGTAAACAAGATATTGCTAAAGGTAATCTAACTAACTGGCGTAGTATTCGCGATGAGCAAGCTAAACAAGTTCGTATAACTAACATTGCTCATCGCAGTGACATATACGATCGCTAAACCGACATTGCTTGTACTGGTAAAGCGATCGCCCCCACGACTGGTAACTCACAACGATCTTGATACACGCTTAAATCAAACCAGAAAGTCGTACCCACACCAACCTCACTCTTAATATGAATCGCACTGTGGTGTTTTTCGATAATGTTGCGGACGATTGATAGACCTAAGCCAGTGCCTTCGAGAGTATGCACTTTATCCTCGACGCGGTAAAAACGATCAAATACGCGATCGCAATCTTCGGCAGGAATGCCACAGCCTGTATCTTCGACTTCGACACGCACATAATTTACAGTGCGATGCGGCTGGGTCGTAGTTTGATCTTGCCAAGGATAAATCCGAATTGTGACTTTGCCCCCTGATTCGGTGAACTTGAGCGCATTGCCAACAAGGTTAGATAAAACCTGCAAAATCAAATCATAATTGCCCCAAATTCTTTCTAGATTTGGCTCGATTTCATGGATAAGCTCAATACCTTTTGAGGAAGCATTGAGTTTATAGGTGCGTACCGTTTGTTCGATGGTTTCGGACAGGTCGATCGCCGAGAAATGATATTGACGACCTGACTCTAGGCGAGAGAGATCTAGTACATCATTAACAAGGCGCGTCAGGCGATCGGTTTCATTATTGGCTGTACCAAGAAATTCTTTTTTCTGATCTTCGCTCAGTTCATCACCATACTCATGCAAAGTCTCAATGAAAGACTTGATATTAAACAAAGGCGTGCGTAATTCATGACTGACATTGCTGATAAATCGACTCTGCGCCGCATTTAGCTCCACCTCACGGGTGATGTCTTGGATCGTAATCGCAATCCCCTTAATGGCATTACTCGTACTAAGTACACTGGTAATCCAGATCCTAAAAGCATGAGCTAACACCGAGTCCCCTTTATCCCCCGATGCCATGATCCGAAATTCTCCGCCTTCGCGATCGCCTGTGGCAATTTGCATCAGCGATCGCCCTAAATCCGCACTGAGACGCTCTGGCAAAATATTCAAAATGCTTTTGCATTTCCAGTCACCCTTTACAGGTTCTTGATCCCAACCCATAATCTTGATTGCCGCAGGATTAGCCAGCACAATCCGCATATCTGAATCGAGTAACAACGCCCCATCAGCGATCGTTGATACCAGCGTTTCTAGCTTTGCCTTTTCCGCCGTTAGCTCCTCAATATTCTGCTCCTCATAAGTTTTCAACCTCTGTGCCATCTCATTAAAGCTACGAATTAATTCCCCTAATTCGCCACCAAAGGGCAGATCAATACGCTGCTTGAAATTACCACTCGCAATATTTTGTACCCCCGCCACCAATTCTCGCAGTGGTCGCGTAATTGTCACTGAGTTTGAGGCTGCCCCCAAAATTACCATTGCCCAAATTGACACAAATACTGCCGTCGTGACATCTAAGGTCAAGCTTGATGAAGCAACGGCGGTGGGATTTGGGTTAATCCCGATCGCAATAATCCCCAGAGCCGTGCCATCATGTTGCAAATTCACAAATATATCAGTAACCTCCCCCTGCGGTGTAATATGTTGACGCACCAAGGGGCGATCGGGACGCATTATTGGATCTTCAGGTAACTGAATGCGTCGCCTGATACTTAGAGAGTTTTGCACCTCATTAGACGTAAACGGAATGCCATAAAAAATTTCCCCATCAGGATCGGCATAGAGAATGTAGCGAATACTGGAACTACTATCGTAAAATTCTTTAGATAGACGAGTTAGTTCACCTAAGTCATTTTTGGCAACTAAGGGGGCAACATTAGCTGCAAGCAACAGTCCCAAATCTTTGCCAAAGCGCGTATCATTAAGGCGAGCATCGGTCTGAATATCGTTGACTGCCCAAAAGGTAACTGCACTCATCAGCAAAGATACTAACAGGGTGATCAGAGCCATTAGCTTGGTTTGCAGTGAAAACTCTGTCCACCAACGTCGGAATGTATTGTAAATTTGAAGCAAAAAGTTCATCTTTTTGTAGGCATTTGTTAGGTATTTGGATGGCTTTTCGTTTAATATGTGCGATCGAAACGCAAGGGTGAGGATCTCAAGATGGATGAGGCTAGCATTATCAGTGCGATACAGGCAGACCTTCAAAACTATAAGGTAAAAACCCAAATCCGCCGTAAAGAATCTCAATTACATATTCTGCTCACCAGATCTGATGGTGACGATCTTGACTATGCCTCCCTCTATGATATTGTGAAACGCCGTATTGATAAGCTAACTATCGAAGGGGCAGATAGTTTAGTTGTATATGGTAGATTGGCTGGGGCAAAACATCCCGAATGGCAAAAAAAAGCCGAGATTAAGCCGCCTTTGCCATTAATTGAACTTGACCTAGACGAATTAGAAGAATTTGACGATATTGGCGAACTAGGCAATCTCACTTTTCCGACAGAAGAAGATGAGGATGAGAATCAGGTTAGGAATTTTGAACTAGAGATGCCTGATAATCTCAAAGACTTTAAGAATAGTATTGAAAATGATCTAAAAACTGCTACAAAAGCAGCTAATAATACTCAATTTAGCAACCGTAAGAATGAGAACTTTGATTTAGATAATCTAGATCTACAGGAGCTACAACTTGATAATTTCAACCAAGATGCTTTTGATATCGATCCTTTTGAATTAAATAGTTCAGATCCTAATTACCTTTCTGCCGTAAACAATAAAAAGGTTTGGCTAGAAGAAGATATCAGCTTAGATGCGCCTACTGTGGCAATACCACCAATGCCATTACCACCGCCACCACCCACCAGACGCATCAATAAGGTAGTTCCTGAGATCGAGGCAGAGCAAGAAACCGAAGATCCGTCTATGAAAACGACGACTATCCCTAAGTCATGGCTCTTGTCGGGTGCTGTGGCAGCTATGGCGATCGCCGCAGTGGGACTTTGTGGATGGTTGATATTGGAGCGCTCAAACCAGCAACAGTATTTAGATAAAGCACGTGACTTCGATAGTCAAAATCTTAATCCTCAAAAAATCACGAAGTTAGACACACTGACAGAAACGCGCAACCAATTACAAACGATTATTTCGCAATTAGAAACAGTTTCTGACCGTCCTGCTTCGCTTTATGCTGATGCTCAGTCTGAGTTAACAACTTTACGACCAAAGCTAGAACAGTTTGATCGCAAGATTAATATTGAACAAGTTGCCAATAAAAATCTTGATTTATCAAAAAATCTCACCATTGAGGCAGTAAAGTTAACTCAAAATCCCCCACACAAATCAACTGTTTGGAAAGCTGCCCAAGACAAGCGCAAACAGGCTTTAAAGGTGTTAGAAGAGATTTCTCCAGACTCATTGCTATATCCTGATGCTCAAGCTCGGCTCAAGGCATATCGTGCGGAATTAGTCCAAATTAGTAAATGGGTAGAAATCCAACAAAGGGCTGAGTTATCCGCCAATAATCTGACTGCTAATACGATTAATCAGATTAAACAATTTAAAGCTAAGGCTCCAAGTAAGCAAAAATTTCTACCTCAATGTAAAGTCACTTTACAAAATCAAATCTCTAATGCTGAAGCTCAAAGGGCTGGACTGCCAGCCGTGACTTTAGCTGAATATTTATGTGCTTATTTCTGGAATTCTTAGAATAATTAGTAATGTGTGGCAAAGCCACGCATTACTAATATTTATGTATTTTGTAACTCTGGATCGAATTTTCCATGACTTATTCTCTGCGAATTGTCGATATGGCTGAGAGCGATCGCCCTCGTGAGAGATTACTTAGTCAGGGCGTTCGGAGTCTATCTAATGCTGAGTTAATTGCGATTTTGCTAGGAACGGGGCAAGGTGCAGGGAAACTGTCGGCGGTGGGGTTAGGACAACTGATTTTGCAAACCATTGGCAAAGATCGCACTAGTGATCCTGTGGCAGCTTTGCAGTCCGTATCGCCACAGGAACTTATGCAAATCGAGGGCGTAGGACCAGCGAAGGCGACGGCAATTTTGGCGGCGATCGAGTTAGGCAAGAGGGCGCTTTACGCGAAACCGCCTGATTTGACGGAAGTTACCGATCCATCGGTAGCGGCGGCGGCGCTGAGTCAAGACTTGATGTGGCAACCCCAAGAACGTCTGGCGGTGGTGATGCTCGATAACAAAAATCGGATTATTGCCCAACGCATTATCACGATTGGCACAGCGACAGAAACCCTTGCCCATCCCCGTGATATTTTTCGAGAGGTTTTAAAAAGTGGCGCAGTTCGTCTGATCGTGGCGCACAATCACCCCTCTGGCAATACATCTCCTAGTCCTGAAGACATTACGCTCACCCGTCAGTTATTAGAAGCAGCAAGGATGCTGAGTATTCCTCTGTTAGATCATTTGATTTTGGGTAACGGCACTTTTTCGAGCATTCGCGAAGTTTCGACTTTATGGCAAGAGGTTCCGCAATCAGAGTAATAACAATTGACTAAGGTGTTGTTACACTTCACCAGCTTTTAGCTGGGCGATCGCCTATTCTAACCAAAGATTAAGATCGCGATTGTAGAGTAAGTTTTTATAGCCATAGCCAAGCAAGTTAAGACATAAAACCAAAAAGAGAGTGGCGGCGCAAAGCGCCGCCACTCTCTTTTTGGTTTTGGTTTTGTCCTAACATAACTGACTATATCTATAACAGGCTTGGCTATAGTTTGAATCATTTGTTCTCTCGCCCCATATCAAATCCTTAAAGGCAATAAAGACTAGATATCTTCCCAAAAATCGATAGTTAACAGTGAAGTAATATCACTGCTCAATTGCCATGTATCAGGAAAATTTACAGATTTATAACCTGTATTTCTTCTAACTATGCGTAAAGCATCATCAAAAGCATCCTGAAATAACTCAGGATTACTAGCGTAATTTTTTAAACTCGGTGACTGTTTGAGAATGTCTCTGAGTGCATTGCGAGTTCTGTCAATAGTTTCCACCCACCCCGCATAGTCATATTCACTTTTGATATAGCAACGCTTTAGCAAATGCTCAATTAGCGTAGTCAATCTTTGCTTGATTTCCCGTCTATCTCGGCACTGGTCATTGAATTAGTGGTATGAGAAAATAGAGGCAGAGGAAAGGAGAAAGCTATGGAATGCCCCCACTGCCAGAGCCAAAAGATCATCAAAAATGGCAAACATCACCACCAAGATGGCAAAGCTATCCAGAACTATTTGTGTAAAGGATGCGGCAAGAGATTTAGTGAAAGGACAGGAACGCCAATGTCAAGGCTGAGAACACCAGCAAGTGTCGTATCCTTAGCGCTAAAGATGAGGAGTGAAGGGATGGGAATCAGAGCCAGTGGGAGAGTCCTCGAAAAATCCCATGTCAGCATCATGAGATGGGAGCAAAAATTGGCAACCCAGTCACAGCAATGGAGTCCAGATGCCCCAGCAGGAGGAGATATAACAGTCGAGGGAGATGAGGTTTACACTCGCGTAGGCGAGAACCTTCCCCCCCTCAAAGTCAAAAGGATGGACAGTGACATTCATTGAGCGTAAGAGTCGCTATTGGATTGAGGCAAGGGTAGGACTCAAAACCACTGAATTATTTACTAAAGCAACCAAAACAGCATGGCAATGGGCAAAGGCAAGTCAATACATCCGATGGTTTACCGATGGCGAAAGACGCTATGCCCAACAACTATAGCAAATGGCAAGTGTGCGCCTCAAATCCACTGAAGTAAGTCGTGAGTATGGACATCGCAAGGTATGGCGACATGGCTTAGAAGTTGCGATCAAAATTAAAAGTTCACAGGGAAATCGTCGGGTCGAATGGCTCAAACCTGAGCATCCCTATACGGCTATTAGCGACAAGTGTGACATTCATGCCAATCACAATGAAGCTAACAACAGTGCTTTGAGAAGGAGATGTAGTGCTTATCGTCGCAGACAAAACCTATATGCGAAGAATACCGAAGGATTACAACGAGCAGTCACTGTGCAAAGATTAGTTCACAACTGGGTGAGACCTCATGTCGGCTTAGGGAAGAATAAGACTCCAGTTATGGCGATCGGGCTATATCATCGACCGCTTTCCATGCTGGAGTTGCTTTCACTACGAGGCTTTCACTCCCTCACGATTTAACTGACCAGTGCCGTCTATCTCTACCAGCCAAACCCTCTAACTCCTCCACGAGATTTTCAATATCAAGATTTTGGAAATCTCCAGCTTTTAACTGCGCGATCGCCTCTTTTAACCAAAGATTAAGATCGTGATCGTAGAGAGAGGTTTTAGAAGGTTTGGGTAAGGCTTGAGTCATAGCAGATACTCAACACAGCGAGCAAATTAACGAATGTACTCTTTTAAAACGCTATTACGGTTAGGATGGCGCAACTTGCGGAGAGCCTTAGCTTCGATTTGGCGGATACGCTCACGGGTGACATTGAAGATTTGACCGATCTCTTCAAGGGTTTTCATGCGTCCATCGTCTAAGCCATAGCGCAAACGCAAGACATCACGCTCTCTAGGGCTGAGGGTTCCCAACACGCTTTCAAGATCTTCACGTAGGAGGCTCTTAGCAACCTGATCATCAGGGGTTTCACCTTCGGACTCGATGAAGTCACCGAGGCGAGAGTCTTCTTCCTTACCGATGGGAGTTTCTAGAGATATCGGCAACTGGGCAGATTTGGCGATAAAGCGGAGCTTTTCGATCGTCATCTCCATGCGCGTTGCAATTTCTTCCTCGGTAGGCTTACGTCCCATTTCTTGAGAAAGTAACTTGGTAGTTTTCTTAATCCGCGAAATAGTTTCGTAAAGATGGACAGGAAGACGAATAGTACGGGATTGATCGGCGATCGCTCTCGTAATTGCCTGACGAATCCACCATGTCGCGTAGGTTGAGAATTTATAACCCTTTTCGTGGTCAAACTTCTCAGCCGCACGGATCAAGCCTAAACTGCCCTCTTGGATCAAATCTTGGAAGGACAAGCCGCGATTCATGTACTTTTTGGCGATCGATACTACGAGACGTAGGTTCGACTGCACCATTTTGTCTTTGGCGCGGCGACCAGAGTGGAGGCGTTTGCGAAATTCGCCGAGGGGCATCCCCATTTTGACTGCCCAATCAGGCTCACGCACATCATCGGGATGACAATCAATTTCGGTAGCTATTTCTTCACGCTTTAGCTCTAGCTCTAGCAAGTCGGCAATTTTACGAGCTAGCTCAATCTCTTCATCGGCTCTCAATAGTCGAATCCGACCAATTTCTTGCAAGTAGAGACGAATTGAGTCTTCGGTAAAATGTTTTTTCTTAGTTTGACTGGCTCTTTTTTTAGTTCCCCTCGTTTTGCCAGCTTTATCAGGGTCATCGTCAGAATCAGCGTCTTCATCTAGGTCATCAATTAAGTCGTCCTTTTCGAGTTCGATTTCATCATCAATATCGTCAAGGTCTTCTTCAATTTCTTCAAGATTTCCGCCAAGTTTGCCAACAGGCAACTTGATTTCAATAGGTAGGTCGATGGCTGCTTTGCTCATGCCAGATTCCTCAGATCCGAACTGTCTAAAACTTTGTCTACGGGGAATTACACCTAGATGATTGTAGCTTGCCAAACATAAAAATGGTGGTTTGAGCTACTCAGTTAATTACGAATATCTTAAATCTAAGAGTTGATGCGTAATTTTTAAATTGGGTATGATCAGTGTAATTCCTACTTATACATTTATAGTCTAACGATGGTAGACCCGACTAAAAAACTTTTTGATTTTAAAAATTTTTGAGAACTATAGCGTTTCACAGTTTAGTGAAGTAGAGGATTGTTTACCCGCCTTCGGCGGGGAAACAATCCTCTATACCTCGCTTGCTTGAAAAGCGCTATATCGCATTTAGGAGCAAGACAAGGGGCTTAAGCCCCTTGTTATAGACTGTTATTTCTCACGACTCATTGAGGATTGCTATAAGTAGCTAGACATAATTAAAACCCAAAAACTTTTGGCGCACGCTGCGCATGCGCCAAAAGTTTTTGGGTTTTATATTTAATTGCGCCTAGCGACTTAGACACATTTAATCCGTTTAAAGGATACATTTATTAAGTATTATTAAATTTTAATTATGCCTAAGTCTAATAAAGTATCCCTAGCTTCAATCGGTTTATTTGTCGGTGGAATCCTCTTTTTAGTTGGCTTTTGGGCTTATGCTAAGGGCAACTCTACTTTAAATTTAATTGGCTTTTTCTATGGGTTTCCGATCCTATTGGGAGGATTTGCGTTTAAATCCTCGGAAGTGACACCCGTACCGATAATTATTCCTGAATCTGACGATATTGTGGCTGTACGCAAGGTACAAGAAACTCCTACACAAAAGCAACTTCGCAAAGATGTGACACGCTATCGCTATGGTATCAAGGCACATTTAGATGAAGTTTTAGAAAAATTAGGGATGCGTCCCACAGATGAGGAACGTCCTGTCTTGATTGGGATCTATGAGGCAATTTCTCAAGCTGAAGAGTCTAAGGGTGCGTATAGTTTGGTTTTGCGGTTTCAGTCGCCTTTGATGGGTTTTGATGTTTGGCAACAAAAGCAAGAAAAATTCACACGATTTTTTGGTCCTGGCATCGTGGCATCGGTTACAGAACTGGAAAATAAGGAGGTTGATTTGTATTTGATTTCGCAGAATGTAGGTGATTAGCTTTGAGCGATTAGTTTTTAGAAATTAGCTTTTAGCTAGCTATGAATTACGAATTACAAATGAGTTTTAGTTTCTTTTACAAATGAGTTTAGTTTCTTTTGCGGCTTTAATTGCAGGGGCAAGATCTGGGAAATTGGTTAGTTTTCCAACGGATACTGTCCCTGCTTTGGCGGTGCGTCCCGATCGCAGTGAGGATATTTTTAGACTCAAGCAGCGATCGCCTGATAAACCTTTGATCTTGATGGCATCGAGTTGGCGGGAATTTCTGCCTTTTATTGATCTGGAGCATTCTGCTGTAGAAATTTGGCAACAAACTGCTCAGAAATATTTTGCAGGAGCCGTTACTTTGGTTTTGCCATCGAGCGATCGCGGCTGTCGGTTAAATCAAGGCTTTACAACTCTAGGCGTGAGAATTCCTGATAGTAAAGTGGCGATCGCCATTTTGCAGCAAACAGGAGCGATGCTGACTACTAGTGCTAATAAAAGTAATGAACCGCCTTTACGCAGCATGATCGAAATTGATCATGCTTTTCCCTCGGTATTGACCTTAGGTGATGGGATTGATCTGACTGAGCGATCGGGGAGTGGATTACCGTCAACGGTAGTCGAATGGACGGCGGATGGCTGGCTAGTGCGTCGTCAAGGAGCAGTGAAATTTTAAAAAAGAAAGGGCGCTCAGCGCCCTTTCTTTTTTAGATGGTTTGCCAGTCTCGTGAGAATTGCTCTAGGTTGGCTGTAGTTAACTCTTTTTCTAGCCATTGCAAAGCTGCTACTTGACTAGGAAATTTCTGACTATCGTAGTCCTTAAATACATCTAGCAAGGAAATAGCGATCGCACTTTGCTCTGAAGCCACTGTCCAACGTTGAAAGAAAAGTTGCATCGTCTGTGGTAGTACAGAGTCTTGCAACTTTTCTAAAGCTTTAACCTGACTTGTGGAACGGGTATAGCTTTTTACAGCATCCGTAAGATTGATCAGTTGCAGTTGCGGTGTGCCAGTAGTTGGCGGCTCAGTAGTTTGTGGCGGCGTAAATGGCGTGCCAGTGCCAACTCCTGCATTGAGATTTGCCCAATCTTGGCGAAACTGGGTAATTGCTTGAGGTAGTAGCTGACTTTGTAGCCATTGCAAAGCCAGATTTTGGTTGAGCATTTGACTACTGTTGTAACCACTCAAGGCATCTGCTAACGATGTGGCGGTAGTAGCTTGCTCAGAAGCAATTTGCCAACGTTGAAAAAATTGCTGCAATATTTCAGGTGTAACACTAGTCTGCAAATTATTGAACGCAGCCGTCTGATTTGGTAATCTGCCTCGGCTATAGAGATTGGCAGCATCTACGAGACTAATGGCGGCGGCGGTAGGAATGGAGGTGGTGGGAGTACCTGTGGTTGTGCCAGTTTGGGGTGGGACAAAAATAGAAGGTGGATTTGAAGTTGTAGGAGTTGTGGGAGCAGGATCGCGCACAATCTCAATTACTGGAGGTTGTGGTGTGACATCGGCGATCGCAGGGGCTTGTAATTTTTTCCATGTTTGCTCGCCTACCTTACCATCGACAGTTAAGCCATTGGCACGCTGAAAGGCAGCCACTGCATCTCTTGTGCCAGCACCAAAATCACCATCAATGCGCCCTTGGTAATACCCCTTTGCCTTAAGAAGTTGCTGAGCTTGAGTAACGGTCGCTCCTTGTGAACCAGGTAATAGCGTAGGTAAAGTTGTAACTGGAGGTTTGCTGATCGCCCTTAGTTTAGTCCAGCTAGAACTACCAAAAATGCCATCAGTCACTAATCCATTCGCTTTTTGAAATTTTAGAACCGCATTGGTTGTACCAGCGCCAAAATCACCATCAATTTTGCCAGTATAAAATCCTTGCTTCTGAAGCAATTGCTGCAACTCAATCACAGCATTGCCTTTACTACCTTGTCGTAAGATTGGATCCATAAAATTAGCCTAATTTTTCCAAATTAATATTTCAAGATTGGCTCAAAGTCTAGCAAAAACAAACCCATTCATTTAGGAGGGCTAAGCTTTGTGCTGCCACTTTATGAATGGGTTTGTTTTTTAAAAATAGAGTACACGGGCATCTATTCCTTGCGATCGCAAGAAATGTTTCAAAGATTCAGCAGCATCACGATTTGTATAGCCACCAGCATATATGTAATCACCACGTCCTGATTTCGACACAAATGCGTTAGGAATCAAACTTTTAACCTGAGCCAAAGTACTTACCGATCTCATCGGCACTGCGGTTACATAACGATATTGAGCCGAGTTTTCAATACTAGTAGTTGCCGTATTATTAGGCATATAACTAGGCAAGGTAACAACTGAAGAAGTTGGCTGATAGGCTTGTTGGACGGCGACACCTCGCCTTTGCAGTTCTCGCGTCACATAATCTGCGGTAGGAGCATCAAAAGCCCCTGCGAGGATCGCAGTCTGTCCATTAACTGAGGCAACCACAGGATTAGTAACTACCTGTCTCGCAATATTTAGAGTTACAGGATTATTCCCTGGGATATAAACAAGAGTATTTCCCAATTGGGCATTGGCACTAGCGATCGCTACATTCCAAAATCCCAAGCTAGCGATCGCCAAACCGATAGATTTTTTTGTCCAGTCGGGCATCTTCATCATTATTTAACCCTTTAACCCTAAAGCGAATTAGTTGTTCCTAAACCTAAATTAATTCTATAGCAATCCCTAGATAATTTTGAAAGTGGTTGCAAGCGAGTTGCAGAGGATTGTTTCCCCGCCAAAGGCGGGGAAACAATCCTGTACTTTAGTGAAACGCTATAAATTCCAACCCTTAGCTAGCAGATTCAAAGATATGGACTCATGCCAATATTCGAGTAATGTTCCAAATTCTGCTGTATGTAAGCCCTTTCGCCATAACATTAGGGCATCTTCACCCGTTACTTCATAATATTTGGGTCTACGCCCAATTTCTTGAAAGCCAAAACTTTGATATAGGGCGATCGCAATATGATTTGACTCGCGGACTTCGAGGGTTGCCCATTCTAACTGGCGATCGCGAGCTTTTTTAAGTAATCCCCACACTAGAGACTTGCCAAAACCTTGACCTTGATATTCGGGACGTACTGCCAAAACCGTTATATGTGCCTCCTCAAGCACTGCCCACAGACAACCAAAGCCCAGTAATTCATGATTTTCTGTGGTTAGCCCCAAGACGCAACTACTAGGGCTATCAATTTCACGCTGATAAGCCTCTAAGCTCCAGAAATCTCCGAGACAAGCACAATCGATCGCCCTTAGCTGCGATAAAAATTTTTGATCAATCTCACTTAGATAGATTCGGGTCGATAGACTCATGTGCTGTAATTATTTAAATATTTATAGCGTTTCACAGTCTAGTGGAGTAGAGGATTGTTTCCGCGCCGAAGGCGGGGAAACAATCCTCTACAAAAAGCGCTATATGAGGGTATGCAGTCTGAATTACTGAATATCCTGAAAAAATGCAAGTCGCAAGGATTATCGATCAATGTCAGAACTCATGCCAATTGTATATCTCAGTGTGGTTAGCTTTTTTGCTTGGATCGTTAGCACTTTAGCGGGTGGTGGCAGTCCTTTCATTTTAATTCCGCTAGTTAATTTACTCATGGGAGCCGCCGCCGTTCCGCCTGTAATTACGATTGGGATGTTTTTTGGTAACGCTCATCGAGTTTTACTGTTTTGGCGTGAAATTGACTGGGAACTCACTGGTTGGTATGCACCAGGGGCGATCGCAGGGGCAATTTTGGGCGCATATACCTTTACGCAAATTCATCTGGATTGGTTACAGATTGTGATTGCGATTTTCCTGATTGTGAGCGCAGTTTTATTTGAACTAGAAAAAAGCCCCGAAAAAACTGTTGCTGAAGATCAGGCAAAAAATATCAACTTGGTCAATGATTCTAAAGAGTTGGAAGAGATTGAAGAACTAATCGAAGTTAATCAGTTAGGTGAATTGAGTCAATTAAGTGATCTTGAACAGTCAGAATTAATTCCTAAACAAGTCAAACCCAAATTTCAACTCAAGGCTTGGCATATTATGCCTGCGGGTTTTCTCAAAGCCTATGTATCGGGATTGGTTGGCACAACTGGTCCCGTCTTAAATCCCTTTTATCTTCGTTATGGCTTAGTGAAAGAGAAAATGCTTGCAACTAAAGCCACCCACATGACGATTATCCATGTAGTTAAAATTATTACCTACGGGGCGCTTGCAGCAATGTCCAAAGACGAGATTGTTGCAGGTCTAGCGATCGGACTTTCGGCTATTCCTGCTAATCTAGTCGGTAGGTATATTCTCAGTCGCATGAGTCCTCACCAGTTTCGCCAAGTTGTCCTTGCTTTTATGGTAATCGGTGGAACATGGATGTTATGGGGACAGAAAGATTTATTTTTTGATTTTTTCAGCTTGAGTAAATTTTAAGTTGGTTAGCTGAGACTAAACACCTTAAACTAGGCAGCCTAGAAAGCCCTCACGTAACTTCTCTTCTTCGAGATGTCTACCGATGAAGACTAATTGATTTTTGCGAAGTTCATTGTCTTTCCAAGGGCGATCGCGGGTTGCGTCAAACTGCATATGTACACCTTGAAATACCAAGCGCTCCTCAGAACCAGAGAGATTGATAATTCCCTTAGAACGGAAAATATCTTGACCTTGAGTTCTCAATAGCTCACTGATCCACGCTTGGAATTTATAGGGATTAACTGAGCCTGCTTCCAAAATACTGACGGAGCCAACTTCCTCATCATGGATATGGTGATGGTGATGGTCATGATGTTCGTGATGATCATGGTCATGATGTTCGTGGTCATGGTCGTGATCATGTTCATCCTTGAGTTGAGCAGCGAGAAATTCGGGATTTTTCTCAAGAATGCGATTGAGGTCAAAGCCACCGAC
The DNA here is from genome assembly GCA_963703315.1 of uncultured cyanobacterium. GTDB lineage: Bacteria > Cyanobacteriota > Cyanobacteriia > Pseudanabaenales > Pseudanabaenaceae > Pseudanabaena. The sequence goes on from OY969811.1 coordinate 3,242,638, forward strand.
ATTGAGAACTTTATTGATGCTGTCCTTAATATTCTCAGTATCAGTTTGATTTAATTGGACGCGATCGACTTTTGCTAAAACGTTTAGGTGCTTGATTTTTGCTTCTAGTTCCACTAATTCAGCTTCAGTTACTAAATCAGTTTTATTCAGCAAAATCACATCAGCGAAACCGATTTGTTCGAGAACTTCGCGATCGCCCCAATGTTGTTGAGCGTGCTTGGCATCAACGACTGTGACCACTGCATCAAGTTCCACTTGGCGATGGATATCTTCATCCATAAAGAATGTCTGTACTACAGGACCGGGATCGGCTAAGCCTGTAGTTTCGATAAGAAGATGATCAAATTTATTGCGGCGGCGCATGAGGTTGCTAATGATGCGAATCAGATCACCGCGCACTGTGCAGCAAATGCAACCATTATTCATTTCAAAAATTTCTTCGTCAGCACCGATGACCAATTGCTGATCGATGCCCACTTCACCAAATTCGTTAACGATCACCGCCACTTTTTTGCCATGCTCGGCGGTGAGAATGTGATTTAGTAAGGTGGTTTTACCTGCGCCCAGAAAGCCTGTTAGGACGGTAGCGGGGATTTGGGTTGATGCAATGCTCATAGAATCTGCCAATTAACTGTGATGCTGATCAAAAAATGTACTCACCAAATTATAGCGCTCTTGCTTTGTGAGCTTGAAGTGCTTTGCACGGAGACTAGAGCCAATATTTTATTAAAAATGAGGCAAAGCATCACTTTTAATAAAATATTGGCAGTTTTATAGTAATTTTTTGCGAAGGAACTCGCCTACTAAATATAGAGATCCACAAAGGATGACGATATCAGGCGATCGCAAATCAGCAAAGGCAGCCTCTAGTCCTAAATCCAAATGGTCATAGGCTTGAGGAGGAGTTTTGAGAATTGCAGTTGCAAGTTTTGCTAAGTCCTGTGGTGCAGTAGTTGCAGAATTAGGAACAGGCACTGGAAATAGTAAATCATCTGGATGCAACAATGCTTTGAGGATACCAGCTTGATCTTTTGTATTCAGGATGCCAATTACCCAACGTTTACGCTGATTGGGAAAAGTCGCGTCTACAAATTGCCGCAGATATTCTGCTGCCGCTACATTATGCGCTCCATCAATGAGGATTTTGTGAGGCTTTCCATTTAGTTGAAATTCTATCCATTGCAGTCGCCCCGCCCATTGTGTATTTGCTATACCTGTACGCATTGCTTCATCACTAATCCGCCAACCCTGATTTCTCAATGATTGAATCGCCGCGATCGCTACGGCGGAGTTAATTAACTGATGATTGCCTAATAGTGGTAAAGGATATTCAAAGCCCTGATAGATTGCACCTGTAGCTGTGCGATTAGCTGCATTTACCCAAGTTACAGGGGCATCACATTCTATGACTTTTGCTCGTAAAGCAGCGATCGCCTCAGTATGGTTTTCGGCAATGACTACGGGACATTTTGGCTTGATAATTCCTGCCTTTTCTGAGGCGATCGCCCCTAAGGTATTTCCCAATTGCTGACAATGATCTAAACCGATGGAAGTAATGGCGCAAACTAAGGGGCGATCGCATACATTTGTCGCATCTAGTCTTCCGCCTAAACCTGTTTCAATAATGGCAATATCGAGATTTTGTGATGCTTTCTGTTTGGCGAAATACCACCACATGGCTGCGGTGATTACTTCAAATTGAGTAGGAGGGAACTCTGGAGCAATTGCTGATTCTACTTGTTGCAGAGCCTCTAACAAATCTTGATTGCTAATCCATTCACCATTAATCGTAATCCGTTCGCGCCAATCAATTAGATGTGGTGAAGTATAGCGACCCACATGATAACCTGCGGCTTGCAAAATTGATAGCAAAAAAGCACAAACAGAACCTTTTCCATTTGTGCCTGCAACATGAATCACAGGAATTTGTTGATGAGGATTTCCTAAAGTACTAAGAAGTTGGTGAATTCGCTCTAAACCGAGATGAATACCAAACTTATCGAAACTGTCAAGAAAATCTTCGGGAGATGGATTAATTAGCTTTGGAGACATGAACTTCTAAGGCATAGATTTTGCCTTGGGCATCGACTTCGGCAATATGTCTGCCTTGCATCGCAAATAGTTCACCACTATCACGTTTGCCAGCGATCGCCCAAATGGCTTCGAGTCCATTTTCCGTCTTTCTGGTCGTCCAAACACGTTGCATTCCTGAATAAGACTGAAAAAATTTGCGATATAAATTGGCGATCGCATCTTTACCTACGACCTTACGCGCCCCCGCAGGTTGAACTTCAGCTTCTTCCGCAAATAACTCTACTAAAGCGTTAAAAGCTTGTTCATCATCGTTAGCACGATCAGAAAGTTCAAAATATTTGTCTAAAATAGTCATATTCCCTTGCCTCGCTTAATATAAAGCTAAAAAATTTACATGATGTAATTCAGAACGCTTTAATGAAGCTTTACTTTATGTCTTACTGATATGTAAACATATATTAAGCAGTTTTTTGTAAAAGTCACTTCACCCTACAGGGCATAAATTGCACACATACTCCCTTCCCAATCAAGAATTAGTGGTGCGGGGCTTTGCCCCGCACCACTAATTCTTGAATCCTAATCATGCTCAATCTCTTGGTGAGGTGCTTCAACCTTGATGTAAAAACTACTAATAATGGCGATCGCTAACCACCAGAGTAATTGCACTTGAGGTCGATACCAGACTGTATCGACTAAACCATGCACCAGCATCCCAACTAAAGTGGCGATCGCTGCAATAATCCATAAACCACTAGAATCGCGATCGTTTCTTAAGCGATTAAGAGAAATCCATCCTTGACGCAGAACTGTAAAAACCATCCATCCATAGCAAATCACACCGACAATTCCTGTTTCTACAGTGATCTCTAATGGCACAGAATAAGTCCCTAATGCACTGTATCCCGATCGCTGATAGAGAGGATAAATTTGGTTAAAAGCTTTGTTACCAGGTCCGATACCTAAAATTGGCTTAGCTTTAATCATATTTAACACCGACATCCACACATTGACGCGAAAGGCATTGCTACTGTCCTCAGTGCCAAAAATGCTAAACACACGTTTACGCAAGGTCGGTACAAGAATCGTCCCCAAAGCGATCGCCCCTGCTGTGCCTCCAAATACCGCAGGAAAAGTCCATTTCGGTAAACGCTTGCCCCACCAATACACTAATAGTAAAGCTAACGTAAAACTGGCGGCGGCTAAGCCCATCAGTCCACCCCGACTTTGGGTTTGAGTAATGCAAAACGCTCCCAAAATTGCGGTGATCGCTCCTAATGCTTTCATGCCCCAACCCCGCCAATGAATTGCAGCGATCGCGCCTAAGGGTAAAGCTGGCATGAGATAACCAGCGAATAAATTAGGATTGCCGAGAAAACTATAAACACGGGTCACACCTGCGGTTTCAGAGGTGGGATCAGTCCATGTCGCCAGTTCGGGAGCGCCCAGATACCATTGCTGCACGCCGTAGGCACTCGCCACTAAAGCGGCAATCAGATAGGCTGCGATCAAAATTGATCGCCATCCCAAACGCATCAATCGGCTCATAGACACAAAGGCAATCATATACAGGGTCAATTTCACCATGCCATCGGCAGCCGCCACGCGCACAGGCGAAATTAATGTTGCAACTAAGGCGATCGCCCAATAAGTGAGCAAAGGGGTATGAATCGCTGTCCAAATCGGTACTGATTGATCCTGTTGATCCTGCTCATCGCGACGATCGCTGAGCCATAGCAATAACCATGCGATCGCCACAGCCGCACTAATTATCCCCGTCTGAGCATTTTCTAAGAATGGTAAAGTTGCTAGCATGACTACTAACAAACCACCTAGAAATTTTGCACTTAACAAGCGACTACCTTCGCGCCAAGCTTGCAATGGGCTAATCAATTGAAAAAATGCAGTCTGGCTACGATGGAACCATGATTGTAGAGTTTGCAAAAACTTGGGTATTGGTAGTTTGAGCTTAGAATTCATAGAGCAATCAGCATATTTGAACTTAGGTTAAAGTTATTTTGACACCTTGAGGGAAAAGGAAAAAGGAAAATGGAAAAACTAAATTCGGCATCAGCTTATAACGATCGCGGCATGGAACGTGCAGAAAAGGGTGATTTGACAGGGGCGATCGCTGACTACACCGAGGCGATCGCCCTAGATGCATCCTATGCCGAAGCCTATTACAACCGAGCCTACGATCGATCGGAAATTAAGGACTATACAGGTGCAATTGATGACTACACCAAAGTCATCGAACTAGAACCTGATGCTGCACCTGCCTATTTCAATCGGGGCTTAGCCAAAGCAAAACTGGGGGATGCAGAAGGCGCAAATGCTGATTGCGAATATGCTCGACAATTAGGTCTATAGAGTTTTTGCATGAATTGCCCTAACGTGATGTACTAAGTCCCCTAAAACTACTTCTATCATGCCTTGCAATCCATCCGAAACTACAACCAAAGGGACTTGGACTTGTATTAAAGAAGTCCAGTAGTTCCACTTTACTGAATTACATTTTCGCTAGAATTTTTTGTTACTTAGCTTCAAGGATAACGCGATCGCCTAAACAGGTGTGTGTAATTTAGCAGATTGATTGATGATGGTAATCGGAATAGGGCGATCTAAATATTTTAAGTAAAGATATAATTTAAAGTACATGTTTATTGTTATCGATTGAAACTATGGCTTGGCAAGAAGGGCAGCTTATTAAAGAAGGGAAATACGAAATCACGAGAAAACTGGGACAAGGGGGATATGGGACTGTCTATCTTGCTCGTGATGATCATAAAGCGAGAGATGTTGCGATCAAAACTCTACATGAGCATCTGAGAGAAAATGAAGATTATGAAAGGTTTGAGCAGGATTTCATGAATGAGGCTAGACGATTAGCAGGGTTCAGTCATCTTCCCTTTATTGTAAGTATTTATGAGGTTATTAAAGAAGAAGATATTTGGGGAATCGTAATGGAGTATATTGATGGTAATAATCTAGATCATCTTGGAATCATCTCCGAAGAATTAGCTCTACTTTACATACAACAAATCTCTTCTGCATTATCGGAAGTTCATGAAAAGGGACTACTACATCGAGATATCAAGCCCAGCAACATATTGGTGAGAAATGAGACTAACGAGGCTATTCTGGTTGATTTTGGAATTGCTCGTGAATTTACTGCAAAAATAATACAAACACAAACACCTCTTTATAGTCCTTTTTATGCTTCTCCTGAACAGTACAACCCAAGAGCAGAAAGATCCGCATCTTCAGATGTATATTCTTTAGCGGCAACTCTTTATAAAATCCTTGCTGGTAAAGAGCCAGAATCAGCACCTTCCAGAATGTGTGGCTGTGAATTGAAATCGCCCAAACAACTCAATCCTAATATAAGTGATGCAATCGAATCAGGGATTTTAAAGGGGCTAGAGTTACAGGCTAATAATCGCCCTCAATCTATCAAAGAATGGTTGGAGATAATGGAAGTAAAACTCATTACTCCTTCTGAATATAAGATTTCCCAGAATACTATTAACCTTAAAAATACTGAAGAAAGTATTACTGAATTAGAAGAAAGAAAAAGGATTGAAGGACGCATGAAGTTCTACATATCAGAATTGTCTTCGCCAGAACCATCATCTAGACATCGCGCTATCCAAGAATTAGGTTTACTAGGAGAAAGTGCATCTTCATCTGTTCCGCTTATTCTTGATCAACAGCGTAAAAGATTTACAGTTCTAAAATTTATTTGGCAAGAAACTAAAACACAATCTAAAGATTCACTCAGTTATTCCACTGCCAAAGATATTGCTATTCAAACAGGAATTGATGATGACGATCTTTTTGGGATATTCCAATATCTAGAAGCTGAAGGATTGATTGAATTACTTCAATATATGGGGCAACTTCCACTGAGTCGAATTACTCATCGAGGGAAAATTGAGATGGAAAATGCAATTATAAAACCCACTGAAGACACTGAACATTTCACTGAAGACACTAAACATTTTATTCTTGATCAACAGCGTAAAAGATTTACAGTTCTAAAATTTATTTGGCAAGAAACTAAAACGCAACCTAGAGATTCACTCAGTTATTCCACTGCCAAAGATATTGCTATTCAAACAGGAATTGATGATGACGATCTTTTTGGGATATTCCAATATCTAGAAGCTGAAGGATTGATTGCATTACTTCAATATATGGGGCAACTTCCACTGAGTCGAATTACTCATCGAGGGAAAATTGAGATGGAAAATGCAATTATAAAACCCACTGAAGACACTGAACATTTTTTATCTAGCGTGATCGTGAATATTGCAACTATGAATCAAACAAATATTAATGCAGGACGTGATGCTTATGGCAATGTTATTGACTCTCAGATCAATGCTCCTATTACTAACACTATCTCCAATATTCAGCAGTCAGTTGAAACTTCTGAGATACTGCAAGAGATCGCTGATTTAAGGCAGCTAATCAATCAACTAGCTGAAGAGAATCAAGATATTGCAGCCGACGCTCTCGACACATTAGAATCTGAAGTTATCACCCCTACTAAACCTGCAAAATTAAAATCTACATTGTTTACTCTTTGGGCTGTTGCTCAAGGCGTAGCAACTTTTGCGAATGCTGTCACGGCAATAGCAGATCGCTTTGGCATTCATTTGCACAATTAGTTTGAGAAAGATTTTAGCTTTATAAGGCAACTGCGAATGTCTGGACATAAATATTTTATTTTGCATTTAACAAAGGCTGGTCAAGAAAGACTAGGCTTTGCCGAAAATCCTATTTATGTTTGGGATTATGCTGAAGACAAAGAAGCAACGGAACTAGATGGAAGACTTTGGTATAAAGCAAGGCTCGACAATGAGAAAAACTTGTTTCTTCATATTCGACATGATGAAATCAAAACATCTGAAGAGGCATTTTTTGTAATTGAACAAAGTTCTAATTCCAATAGTTCTGATAATTGCTTCATTACTACTGCTTGTTCAGCAAACTATTATGAGCTTGACATTCTATATCAATTTCGTGATAAGTATCTAGTGAATTTTCGGCTAGGAAAAAAATTCATTGAGTTCTACTATACTTTTAGTCCAAGCATTGCAGATGTTATTAGAGAATCATCCCTATTAAAAAAACTGACCCTACCGCTTTTTATTAAGCCTTTAGTTTTCACAATTAATTTACTATTCGATAAACATGACTAAACCACCACTCCCCCAACCCCAACTTGATCGCACCCCGATCACCTCCGATCAGTACTTTGAATACACACCCGAAAAGCTAGAACTATGGGGCGGATTCTATGAATATGGAGGTCAAGACTTCACAGGCTTTTATCTTGGCATCTTGGCAAACATGGGACTCCGCGAAGCTGTGCGTCATGTGCCGATATCCAAATGGCTAGAAGCAATTCAAGAAATCGCATTGCAGAACCCTAAACTCGATGAGGCAATGCGCGATCGCCTTAACCGAGGATTAGCAGATTTGCAAGCAGTTGCCGAATATTTAGAAACACAAAGTTAAAAGAAACAACAAGATAGCGAAATAAAATGATAAAAGGCAAAGAATTTTATGTGGTCATCGAAAGAGATGAAGATGGAATTTACATTGGTGAAGTTCCACAACTTCGCGCTTGTTATAGTCAAGGAGATACTATTGACGAACTAATGCTAAATATGCGAGAAGTCATTGAAATATGTCTTGAAGAATTTGAAGATGTTACTCATCAAACAATTCTCTAATCAAATCTTTTAAATCGCGATCTTCTGGTCGTTTTGCGTATTCAGCATGGGTATAAATCCAAGCTAACTTGATAACCTTTTGATTTTCACTCACCAAATACATCAATCGCCCTTGACCAGATGCCCCAGCTAAATTTGGCATCTTAAACCTGATTTTGTAAAACTTCCAGTCATCAGACACAGCTAATCCTTTTGGCAGTGGTTCGGGATTAGCATCAGACAAATAAGGACTAGATGATAAGCGGTTTACAAGTTCAGCGATCGCATCAATCATCTCTTGTTTCTGGCGATCGCCTTTACAATGACGCTTGAGCAAAAGTTTATAACTACGTTGAAATTTACTCGATGCTTCAATCTGAAATGGAAACGAGCCAGTCACGAAAATCACTCCCATTTGTAAATTTTTGAGTTTGTTGCGATTCATCCATCGCAGATTGTACCGATTGCCTCATCGTGGCATCATAGGCGGGATGTTGACGCTCTATTTCATCTAAAATCAAATCATCATCACCTGTATAGTTTTCTACGGCTTGATTAATTTGGCTCTCTATTAGACGTTTTAATTGGATTAACTCTTTCAGACCTAATTTAGCGATCGCATCAACAAGAGAATGTAAAGGCAGAGAGAAATTTAGCATGACTTGCTGCTCTGCATCAGTCACGTCCACTGAAGATATTGAGATCGGCTCGATTACCTGTGGCATAAATTTATAAACCTCATATGGTTTAACTCCTACTTTCCAATATACCGCTACAGATCAAGTCTTGTCATCCTCAGTAAACCCGCAAAGCCTTATAATAGTAAGACACTTAGTAAGAATTGCCTATCTCACGCGGGGCAAGCACTGCCAAGCCATGCAAGGAGAAATTTAGTAGCCGTATGACTGAAATTTTAGAAGATCGGATTATTCCCACAGACCTGCGCGGCGAAATGTCGCGATCATATTTGGAATATGCCATGAGCGTGATCGTTGGTCGCGCCCTGCCCGATGCCCGTGATGGACTCAAGCCTGTACACCGTCGCATTCTCTACGCCATGCACGAGTTAGGTTTAAGCGCCGATCGCCCTTTTAGAAAATGCGCCCGTGTCGTCGGTGACGTAATCGGTAAATATCATCCTCACGGCGATACGGCAGTGTATGAAGCACTGGTACGGATGGCACAGGACTTTTCGATGCGCGATCGCATGGTCGATGGTCATGGTAACTTCGGCTCAGTCGATAACGATCCTCCCGCCGCGATGCGATATACCGAATGTCGCCTGACCCGCATTGCTCAGACAGGCATAATTCAAGATATCGAGCGTGATACGGTTAACTTTGGCGATAACTATGATGGTTCGCAGCAAGAACCTCTGGTGATGCCAGCGCGGATTCCCCAGCTTTTGTTGAATGGCTCGTCAGGTATTGCTGTGGGGATGGCGACCAATATTCCACCGCATAATTTAGGTGAGTTAGTCGATGGCTTAGTGGCACTGATCGCTGATCCTAATCTCAGTGATTTGGACTTAATGCAATATATTCCAGGTCCTGACTTTCCGACTGGAGCTTTAGTATTGGGTACGGAAGGTATCCGCGAAACCTATACACAGGGACGTGGTTCAGTCACCATGCGATCAGTGGCAAGTTTTGAGACTATTTCGGCAGCAGGACGACAGGATCGTGAAGCAATTATCATTACGGAAATGCCTTACCAGACTAACAAGGCATCACTGATCGAACGCATGGCGGAAATGGTCAATGAGAAAAAACTTGATGGCATTTCTGATATTCGTGATGAAAGCGATCGCGATGGGATGCGATTAGTAATTGAACTAAAGCGTGATGCTTATCCGAAGGTAGTCCTGAATAATCTTTACAAATCCACACCTTTGCAATCGAACTTCAGTTGCAATATGTTGGCGTTAGTGGATGGCGAACCTGTCACACTGACTCTACGCCATGCCTTGCAAGTATTTCTAGACTTCCGTTATGAAGTGATTACCCGTCGTACTCAGTACGAACTTCGCAAAGCTGAAGAACGCGATCATCTATTGCAAGGTCTATTAATCGCTCTGAATCATTTAGATGCAGTAATTGCCTTGATTCGGGGAGCCGATGATAGCAGCGCTGCAAAAGCAGGATTGATTGAGAACTATGGACTTTCAGAAGCGCAGGCTGATGCCATTTTGGCAATGCAATTGCGCCGCTTGACTGCTCAGGATGCTGACAAAATTCATGATGAGCATAATCAGTTAGTCGAGAAGATTGCTGACTTACAGCATATTCTGGCAAATCGCGATCGCATTCTCACGATTACTCGCGAAGAACTAGAAGCAATCAAAGCCGAATTTGCGACTCCACGCCGTACGCGCATTCTTCCTAATGAAGGTGATATTGATACTGCGGATTTGATTGCCAATCGCGAAACGATTGTGATGGTGACAGAACAAGGCTATGTGAAGAGAATGCCTGTGGACACATTCACGGCTCAAAATCGGGCCACACGCGGTAAGGCAAGTGCCAATGTCAAGGATGACGATGCGATCGCCCATTTCTTTGCCTGTCGCAGTCATGACAAGGTTCTCTTCTTTACTGATCGCGGTAAAGTCTATGGAGTCAAGGCTTACGAAGTGCCTGAATCAGGTCGGGCAGCGCGTGGTACAGCAGTAGTTCAACTATTACCGATCGCTGCCAATGAAAAAATCACTACCGTTTTACCGATTAGTGAATTCAGCGAAGATGAATATCTAGTCATGCTCACGGCTGGCGGCTATATCAAAAAAACTAAGCTTCCTGCCTTTGCGAATATTCGTTCTAACGGACTGATTGCGATCGCTTTAGAAGAAGGTGATTTATTACGTTGGGTACGCCGCGCTAAAGCCGATAACACGATTATCGTTGGTTCACGTCAGGGGATGTCGATCCGCTTCCGTACTGATCACGAGCAGTTGCGCCCAATGGGACGAGATACTCGTGGTGTGCGATCGATGCGTCTGACGGGTGATGATGAAATTGTGAGTATGGATATTCTCCCCGCAGGTTTAGCGGAAATCGAAGAGGTTGAAGACTCCGAAGAAGAGATTGATTTGACCGTGACTGTCAATGAAGATGAAAACTTGGAAGCTGAGACTGCCGAAGTTGAAACCGAAAAAGCTCAAGGACCTTGGGTATTGGTGGTAACTAGAGGCGGCTATGGTAAGCGCGTTCCTGTCAATCAATTCCGTATTCAAAAACGAGCAGGTAAAGGTTTGCGTGTCACCAAGTTCAAATCTGGTCAAGATCAACTCGCCTCGCTCTGTTTAGTCGATGAAAATAACGAACTGATGATTGTCACCAGTCGCGGCATTGTCATGCGTCAAAGCACCGATGCGATCGCCCGTCAGTCTCGTACTGCCAGAGGTGTTCGTCTGCAAAGGCTGGATGCATCAGATGCGATCGTGGGCGCAACTCTAGTGCCTCCTGCCTTGGAAGAAGAGGTTGAAGAAGTGGAAATCCAAAGTGGTGATGGGTTAGCCACAATTGTGGAAGAAATTACTGAAGATTAGAATCTATAAAAAAGACGATGCAAGGCATCGTCTTTTTTATTTAACCTTTCATTTTTTCTTTCATATCTTTTGCTGCCAATGTATAGCCACCATCGGCTCCATCGACGAAATGTACTTGACGACCATCACGCTCAAATACCAAACAAGTCATAAGCACACGATTAGAAATATGAAAGCCATATACTAAGCGCCCTTCTTGAAATTTTTTCTCTAAATAATCAATTAATTTTTGGCGTTGTCGTGTTTTTCCAGAGATAACCATTCGCAGCATATCATCAAACTTTTTGAAGTCAGTCGCCTCTGCGACGATCTGCTTGTAATCCCCCCAATTCAAATCACCAGTCTTAATATTAAAGGTCATCAAAATCAAACCGATGAAGTTGATCAGACGCAACTTCCATATATACAAAGCTTTCTCTAGCCAACTCTTAGATGGATTAAAAACTCGCGTCTCAGACAATAAGTTCTTTTCTCGAAAAGAAAGCTGCAAGTTCTCCGATACAACAGGATGACATTCTGTACCTTGACCATAAATGCGCTCAATTTGATTAATCACTTCGCGATAGAAATTATCAATTTGACTCTGACTTGGTGCGGTCACACATATAATCAAACTAAGAATCTCTTCATGCCTTGTCAGAATATCTTGCCAACGACATTCTAAGCCTGAAAAATCACCGATCGCATAGGGATTTTCAAACTTAGGACTATATAAATCAGTGGTTGCTTTATCCTTAACCAAGCGTGTCGCGTAGCTAATACCACCCCCTCTGAGAATGGCTTGGACATAGTTATCAGAAATCCGCAACTTGGCAACTTGAATTTCATAGCTCGATATAATTGCCGCGATCGGCACAATGCCTATTCGCAAGGTGAGATTAAATTCATCGGCGGCTAACTTTTTGACTGCTAGTAATGCTTGCTCTGCGTCTGAGATAAATCTTGATGGAATTAATAGGGACGCTCCATCACCACCAAATACAAAAGGAATTTCCAAATCGCCAACAACATTCAAAATTACAATAATGGAACAAGCGCCCAAGAGATTAATATCTTTATACTTTCCAGACTCAATTTCTTTAGTTGATTCAGCAATATCCGTAATGATCACTACCCAGTCTTTTGGCACTGCGTAAAAGTTCTCGCTATTAGTAATGTCTACAAAATTCTCCAGAATAGGTAGATTCGCATAAAAATCTTCACTATCGGTATTCTTTTGTTGAAATCCTTGAATACTCATAGCTAGACTCCTAAAATGAGAATGAACGGTATAGCTAGTCGCATTAGGACAATTAGCGAGTGGTGGTGTGAAATGTCCCCACCCACCTTATATTTTTCGTCTTAATTAAGGCTGACTATATTTCTCTTAATTCTATCAATGTAGAGATAGGTGGAAGTAACCGCCAAGTGGCTGCTATTTACACTCTTTTGATAACAACATTAGAATGTGAAGACCGCTATACTAAAAAATGTTTCGGGTAAGTTACATAAATCTTAAAGGTGTCGCCATGACCCAAGCCTTAATCCGCCCTACCACATCTAACGAACAAGATCGCGATCAACACCTCATCTATTCGGGTATTACTTGGGAGCAGTTTAAGCTCATCCAAGCAGGTTTTGCTGATTCCAATAGAGTAAGGCTTTTTTATTACCAAAATACCATCGAAATTCTCATGCCAGGATATGCCCACGAATTCTATAAAACAATTATTGGTTTCCTAATCGAACTTTTTTGCTTAGAAAATAATATTGAATTTGAGCCAACTGGTTCCATGACTCAACAGCATGAGGGAGAAGTTTCTGTTGAGCCAGATGAATCCTATTGTTTTGGAACATCAAAGCCCACTCCTGACCTAGTAATCGAAGTGATCTTTACTAGCGGTAGTCCTAAGAAACTACAACGTTATCAAGCTTTAGGGATTCCTGAAGTATGGTTTTGGCAAGATGGTGTATTTAGTCTCTATCGTTTACGCGATCGCACCTATGAAGTGATTTCCCAGAGCGAAATTCCAGAGCTTGCAGGTTTAGATATAGATTTATTAACTCGCTGTGTCTCAATGGCACAAACTTCACGATTAGAAGCAGCAAATACATTCCGTAATGCTCTCAAATAAAAAAGAGGTAGTGCAAAGCACTACCTCTTTTTTATTTTATTCCCATTCAATAGTGCCGGGTGGCTTAGACGTAATATCTAGTACCACGCGATTGACACCTTCCACTTCATTGACAATGCGATTGGAAATAGTTTCCAATAGGTCATAGGGAACCCTTGCCCAATCTGCGGTCATGCCATCTTCACTAGTGACCAAGCGCAACACAATCGGATGTGAATAGGTACGTTTATCACCCATCACGCCAACACTGCGAACAGTGGGTAGAAGCACCGCAAAAGCTTGCCATAAATTATTGTATTGACCTGCACGATTGATTTCTTGGCGCACAATTAGATCAGCATCGCGCAAAGTATTCAGGCGATCGCTCGTAATTTCACCAATAATCCGAATCGCCAACCCAGGACCGGGGAAAGGCTGACGCTTGACAATCTCTTCAGGAAGACCAAGGGCAGTACCAACCTTCCGCACTTCATCTTTAAATAATTTGCGAAGAGGTTCTACTAGCGTAAACCGTAGATTTTCAGGCAAGCCACCCACATTGTGATGACTCTTGATTTTGACCGCTACACGTTTACCTGTAACAGGATCAGCATTAGTGTCCGCCGACTCAATTACATCAGGATAGAGTGTCCCTTGCGCTAGAAAATCAAAAGGTCCTAAACGGCTTGATTCTTCTTCAAATACATTAATAAACTCACCACCGATAATCTTCCGTTTCCGTTCAGGATCAGTAACTCCTTTCACTTTTTCAAGAAATCTTTCGCGGGCATTGACATACTCAACATGAATATGGAACTGTTCTTCAAAAAGCTTGACCAGACGCTCTGGTTCTAACTTCCGCATGAAGCCTTGATCGATAAACATACAGGTGAGTTGATCGCCGATCGCCTTATGCAATAAAAACGCCAAAGTAGAAGAGTCTACGCCACCTGAGAGAGCTAGCAATACACGGCGTTCTCCAACTTGGGCGCGAATTTCCCGAATAGAAGTTTCAATGAAAGCATCGGTAGTCCAACTTGGTTCACATTTACAAATGTGATAGACAAAATTACGAATCATTGCCATGCCACCTGTGGAATGGACAACTTCAGGATGGAACTGCACACCATAAAGATTTTTGGTGTGATCGGCGATCGCCGCACAGGGGGTATTCGCTGTATGCGCTAAGATTTCAAATCCCTGTGGTAGCTTAGTTACCGAGTCACCATGACTCATCCACATGGTTACGCCTGTATCCACATTGGTGAGCAAATCAGTGGGATCATCAATTTGTAATTCGGCTTTACCATATTCCCCATGATCAGCGCGATCAACAGTTCCGCCGAGTTGTTTTGCCATCAATTGCATTCCATAGCAAACGCCTAAGATCGGAATACCTAGATTGAAAATTTCAGGATCGCATTGAGGAGCGCCTTCATCGTAAACAGAGTTTGGACCACCTGACAAAATGATCCCTTTAGGATTAAGTTTCAGCAAACTTTCGGCTGACGTATGATAACTGAGAACTTCAGAATATACTTGTGTCTCACGGATACGGCGAGCAATTAGCTCAGAATATTGAGAACCAAAATCGAGAATGGCAATCATGGAACGACTAGTTATATTGTCTGTGGTACTATCAGAATTGGGGCTGGAGGAAAGCGCACCTTCAAGATTTAGTACGGCATTCGATGATGTTGGAGGGGAAGAAACCACAGTAGATACCTCTATCTTAATGAGATAGCATTTAATGAGACAGTAAGACTTTCGCTGCGAAAAAGTAGCTATTCGTACAATGCTAGCAAAACCGTACGTCTTTATGGTGAAAAAAATGCATAAAAAAATGATGATAGCGATCGCATTGTTACCAGTTTTGGGACTACCATCATGGACAATTGGCGACACTAATTGGATTTCCCATCCTTCTAATTCATCAAAAATTTCATCAAAGATGATTGATAATTTCCTGACACCTTCAGCAGAGGCAGTTCAATTGCGCGATGGTAAAACCTATTTTGTGCAATTACCCATGCTTCTAGAAGCGGAAACAACTGTAAATCGGATTTATGCCCGTAGTGCCACCTATTACTTTGTCATCGCTCTACCTCAAAATATGGGAGAACCTTTACAAAAGCTAGAAATTAATCAGACAGAAGGATTTGAGCCGATTGCTTTTATTAGCAATGATACTCGTACCTATCTACAGCCACCTTCGGGGGATCGGGTTATCGTCTCCAGTAAAACTGAGATTTTGCCAAGTCAAGATCGCGATAAAGTGATGATTACTTTCGATCCCCCCATCCCTGCAAGTAATGCACCGAATAGTCAACTGATCATTGGACTGCGACCTGTTCATAATCCTCGCTATGAGGGAGTTTATCTATTTGGTGTAACCGCAATTCCTCAAGGAAATCAGCCACACTCACAATTTCTAGGCTATGGAAGATTGAGCTTCTACGACTCCCGCTATTAAAAGCTAGAAATACTGCGAAGTGCTGTTTCTGGCTTTTATGTCCTAAAAGATTGACGTTTGCTATACACTATTGGCAGATATTAACTAGATATTTCACTATGACCTTCACAACAGAATCGCCAATACCTACTGTAGAAGCAGAATCTAGTTTTGCACCTCCTACTAATCACATTGTGCAGACAATCCAAACTGTCATCGCCAGTATGGATGCGGATAATACGGCTCTGGAAAATCAAACAGAGGATACATGGAAATTTCAATATGGCACGGTAGAAGTAGTTGTTAACATCACAGGAATTGAACCTAGTGATACATTTACGGTGTTTTCGTCGGTATTAACTGCACCCTTCAAAGATGAAGCAAAGCTTACCCGTTGGCTTTTAGAAAAAAATGCTGCGGATACTTTTGAAGCGCGGTATGCGATCCAAAATGATCAAGTACTAGTTTTGGCTTCGCGCTCTGTCGAAGATCTTTCTCCTGCGGAAATTTCTCGCATCATCACAATTGTGGCAGCGATCGCTGATGATAATGATGAATTTTTACATGAAAATTTTAAGTCTTAATCCTAATTTCAAAAGCACCCAAAGGGTGCTTTTGCGATTGGCTTGATCTAAAACTTATGCTCTCGACTATACCAACATGAATAAATCATGGCAGCTTATTCCCTATTCCGAGACATCGGGCAAGCTGCAAATGGATTTAGATAATTCTTTACTCGATCGCCATAGTCAAGATCCTCAATCACCATCAATTTTAAGATTTTATCGTTGGACACCACCAGCGATTTCGCTAGGTTTTCACCAAAAACAATATCCTGAGTCTTGGGATGTGATCGCGAGTCAGCAGCATCTCGATATTGTGCGTCGTCCTAGTGGGGGGCGAGCAGTCTTACATAAAGGGGATTTGACTTACGCAGTAATTACGAGTGTTGATAGTATTGATATAAGTGGCAAAATGCGATCGCACCGTGAAGTTTATGAATATATCTGTGAGTTTTTAATCCAAGGTTTTAAAGAATTAGGAATCTCGCTCACCTATGGACGGTCAGGGCGAGGTTATATTCATAATCCTAGTTGTTTTTCCACTGCCACTAATGCTGACTTAGTGATCCCCGATGGGCGTAAATTGATTGGTAGCGCTCAGGTCTACCGCCACAATTCAGTGTTACAACATGGGTCGATCGCGATCGCACCAGATCATCAGTTATTAACAGACCTATTTCAAGCAGAAGTTCCGATTGTTGGATATCAAGAACTAGTGCAGAATTCTGCTCAAAATTTGCTTGCTGAACTCATAAAAGTTTTATCTGAGGCGGCGAGGAAGCACTTTCAAGCGGAGTTCTTGTAGTTCTTGATCGGTCAAGTTACGCCATTGTCCAACCGCAAGATCATCTAAGCGTAAATGGGCGATCGCTACCCGTATCAGTCGCAAAGTCGGAAATCCTACGGCTGCTGTCATCTTGCGTACTTGACGATTTTTCCCTTCCGTTAAACTCATTTCAATCCATGCCGTCGGAAT
Organism: uncultured cyanobacterium; assembly: GCA_963703315.1. Lineage (GTDB taxonomy): Bacteria > Cyanobacteriota > Cyanobacteriia > Pseudanabaenales > Pseudanabaenaceae > Pseudanabaena. The sequence goes on from OY969811.1 coordinate 3,260,023, forward strand.
ATTTGCGCGAAAGCGAATTGGTGGATCGCGCGGCGGTAAATCTGGCTCTGCATCCAATAAATTCACAATTGCAGTTTTAGTTCGATAACCTTGAATAGTCACGCCTTCTCGCAATGTTTGCAAAGCATCTTCAGTGGGAATACGTTCCACTTGTACCCAATAAGTGCGCGAGTGTTCAAACTGGGGATCGATTAAGCGATGTTTTAATTGTCCATCATTAGTCAGCAGCAATAATCCTTCGCTATCAAAATCCAATCTCCCTACGGAATAAACATCAGGAATATCAATATATTCTTTTAAAGTCGGACGTGGCGATGTGCTGTCATCAGTAAACTGACAGAGAACTCCATAGGGTTTATAGAAAATAATATATTTGGGAATATATTGGCGATCGCGCATAAGTTTTTAGAAGAATAAAAAAGCTCGCAGTGCGAGCTTTTTTATTCTAATCTAGCGCTGAGGAGTTCCAAATACCTGTACCCAATAATGTCGATATGGTGAATTTGGGGCATTTGCATAGCCAAATCCAATCTCAGTAAATTTGCTGTTGAGAATATTAGCGCGATGCCCAGAACTATTCATCCACTGGCGAACTGTACCTTCGGGCGTTGCCCTACCTGCGGCAATATTTTCACCTAGAGCCGAATACTTATAGCCAGAAGCTTTAGCACGGTCTACCATACTCAACCCATTCAGCCCTGTATGGCTAAAATATCTCTTGTCTGCCATATCCAGTGAATGCGCCTGAGCGGCTCTAGACAATTGCGAAGACAACTTTAAAGGAGGTAAACCGACCTTTTGGCGTTCAAGGTTTGTCAACCTCAGTAACTCAGTTTCAAAATTAACCCGCCCTGTATTTTGACTTATATTGCGAATAGATCGTTTTGGTAAAATTTGATTTTGGTAGGTGGTTACAGAGGCTGCATCTAACTCAGGTGCGATCGCGACTGCTCCCCCAAACATCAAAAGACTACAACAAACTAAAAAAGTCGATTTCATACATCTATTTCAGGAATTTGTCAATATATCCGTATTTATTGACTTTGTACTTAATTTAAGGGTTCCCATATTACGAAAAGAAAATTACAGAATTCAAAAAATTTGAATTTTAAAACCTATGATAGTTTGCAGATTGTCTACGACAAACTACAAAAATTCTTCTTTGTCTTGGTTTACATTTTTTATATTATCTAAGTATCTCAGCATAATTAAAACCCAGATCTAAAACCTGTGGCGCACGCTGCGCGTGCGTCACAGGTTTTAGGGTTTTATATTTAATTAAGCCTACTTACTTATAGCGTTTTACAGTCTAGTGAAGTACGGGATCGTTTCCCTACTAAAGGTAGGAAAACGATCATCTATACCTAGCTTGCTGGAAGAGTGCTGTATACCAATGTAAAAATTTTAGATATGCAAAGAACATTAGGCATCGCAAAATGACAGAAAATCAAGAATATAAACCTATTGGTTGTGCGGAATGTACACAAGGTGCTGGGCTAGGCTTTGACTTTACAATGGCATTTCAGCCAATCGTTAATACTACTACCAAAGAAATTTTTGCCCAAGAAGCTCTAGTGAGGGGAATCCATGAAGAGCCTGCGGGGGAGATTTTAGGGCGCATTAATGATGATAATCGTTACCGCTTTGATCAAGCTTGCCGTGTTAAAGCGGTTCAACTAGGAGCAAAGTTAAATATAAAATCTTTTGTCAGCATTAATTTCTTACCCAACGCGGTGTATCGTCCCGAATTATGCATTCGTACAACCCTTGAAGCCGCCTCAACCTTTGGGTTTCCTGTTGACCGCATTATCTTTGAGATTACAGAAGGAGAAAAAATTAAAGATCACGGGCATCTACGAGAAATCATCCAATATTATAGAAAACAAGGTTTTTTAACGGCGATCGATGACTTTGGTGCAGGTTATTCAGGTCTAAACCTGTTAGCTGAATTCCAAACAGATTTAGTTAAATTAGATATGGGCTTAATCCGTCATATTGATCAAAATAAAGGTCGTCAGGCGATCGTCAAAGGGATTATTCAAGTATGTAATGAGTTAGAGATTAAAGTGATTGCGGAAGGGGTGGAGACTTATGAAGAGCTAAGTGTTTTGCAAGCCCTCGGCATTGAGCTTTTTCAGGGATATTATTTTGCCAAGCCCAAATTTCAAGGTTTAGCAACTATAAATAATCTATGACATTTCCAAACCCCAAAAAGAGTTGCGGCGCTTCGCGCCGCAACTCTTTTTGGGGTTTGGAGATATATCACTCTATTTATAGATGACGATCCCCCTGTGTCAACCTACTGTGAGGTATCTATAGATTAGAAAAACGTAGAATTCAAGTATTAAACATGATTCATCAATTAGCAGTTCGCTTAGGTGTGTCGTGTGTGCTGCTCGCAACCTTGCCCCTCGCTACAGACGAAATCGTTAAGTATGTGCAAGCCCCTCATATTTTTTCAGGCATTGGTGCGATCGCCTCATGTATCGGAGCCTGTGTTCCAGTTTTAACTCTATTCCGTAATTCTGATTAACAAAAAATTTACTGCGTAAATTTTTTGTTAACTCCAGCGTCCAATCACAATTCTGACCGTCCCATCTTCTAACACTTCTTGTTTCTCGATCTCAAAGCCCTGTTGAGTTGCACTCTGTAAAACCGTTTTTGTAGCATATTGCTGGTTTAGCTCTCCTAAAAACTCTTCGATCTTCAGAGCCACGCCCCAGAAATCGGCAATTACCTCATAACGATCGCCGATTCTCCGAAACCCAATATCGTAACCATTGGGCATGGGGATCACATACTCAGCGATCGCGGTATTGCCAAGATAGCCACGCACTAAGGTATTTTGCTTTACGGGATAGCCAATCTCTTCTAAGGCTTGTTGCAGCAAGTCACCATTTTTGATTTCAATCGCAATCGTAGTGAAGTGGGACATAAAATTTAAGAATAAAGAGAGCGCGTTGCGCTCTCTTTATTCTAAGTTAATTGCAAATTTTCGTAGTTCTTGTAGTAATTGTTCATCATTAGATGCAGTGCGTGCGCCAGACTCGGCAGCCCATTGCTTGAGGGACTCGATCTGTTGTGAGGCGATCGCGGCTAAGGGGACGGTCTCTTCAATGGCACTAATAATATCCTCAGTCGTAAAATCTTCGCGGTTGCCACTACTACCACGACCAAAGGCGCGATGAATACCATCGATGATTACTTGCTCGATTTCTGCCCCACTAAAATTTTTGGTATGCCGAGCCAAGAGCATCAGGTCAAATTCGCGCAAACGGCTGGGGCGCAACTTTTGTAAATGTACTTTAAAAATTTCTTGACGTTCCGATTCCGTAGGTAAATTCAAAAAGAAAATCTCATCAAATCTTCCTTTTCGCAATAGTTCGGCTGGCAAAATTCGGACATTATTAGCTGTGGCGACAATAAATACTGGTGTAGTTTTTTCCTGCATCCATGTAATCAAAGAACCGAATACACGCCGACTTGCGCCAGAGTCACCGTCAATAGAAATATTGGTATTGCCAAAAGCTTTATCGATTTCATCAATCCACAGCACGCAGGGTGCAGTTGCCTCCGCAAGTTGAATCATCTGTCGCATCCGACTTTCACTCTCGCCCACATAGCTGCCAAATAGCCGTCCAATATCTAGACGCAGTAGCGGTAAGCGCCATTCATTAGCGATCGTTTTTGCCGATAGCGATTTACCAGTACCTTGAATGCCAACTAGTAACACTCCCTTGGGTGTGGGAATACCATAACTCTTAGCTTCTTCTGTAAAGGCATCACGGCGAATCCTCACCCATTGCTTAAGATTATCTAAACCGCCAACATTTTTTAGAGATTCATTCACCGCAAAAAATTCTAAAATTCCTGTTTGTCTCAAGGCTTGCTGCTTTTCAGCTAGGACTGCATCAATATCCGTGTCGTTAACCTGCTCTTTTTCAGCGATCGCCTTAGCTAAAACTCTTTGAATCCTTGTCCGACTTAAACCTTGACAAGCTTTGACTAGCTGTTCCAAGGCTAAGTTCGACAAATTCAGTTTATTTGGTGAAATTTTTTGCTTGATTAAATATTCGATTTCGGCGATCGCTGGCAAAGGAAAATCAATTGCTGTAATTTCTTCGGTTAATTCAGACGGAATTTCTAAAGTATGACTAATTAGGGCAATTGTACGGCGATCAATTTTTAGATCTCGCGCCAAATTTTTTAGCTCACGGATGATCGGAATATTGCGATCATGATGAGGATATTTAAGAATGGGATGGAGATCTCGCAAGACATATAAAGTGTTATCACTATCCTTAGTGACCTTATCTCGCTGAGCAATTCTGGATAAAGCCGCCATTACTGAGCCTTTATCACTACCATTGTCACTCCATCCTCGTGCAATGTCCCAAAATAAGATTTTGCGGCTAGGAGTAGATTGCAGAGACACTTCCACCAAAATTTCTTCGACAGGTTCTTCTTCAGCAGTAACCACATATATAAGTGGATATTTCGCACGTAGTAATAGATCAAACTGCTCTACCAGAGCTTGATAAACTCTGCTTTTAGTTAACGAGAGAGAATTTCCTGACAAATGCGGCGACATAACTCGCAGTATAGCAATAACTAAAGAGGCGCTTTGCGCCCCTTTGTTGTTTAGTCATTATGCCGTTACAAGCACAGGTGCTTCGAGCTTGGCTAATCTCTCAGTTAGCAACTCCTCTAGGGTGACAAGCGCTTGTGAGAAACCTTTGATTCCTTCATCAAGTTTCTCTGATGCCATGCGATCGCCTTCGTGCATCGCATCAAAAGTAGCTTTATCCATTGAGATTTGGGCTATATCTGACTTAGCTGCGACTTCAGGATCAAGTTTGCGGACTAATTCTCCTTGAGTATTTTGCAACTCATCAAGTAGTGCAGGAGAAATCGTCAATAAATCACAGCCTGCTAGCTCAACAATTTCACCCATATTGCGGAAACTTGCACCCATGATTTCGGTTTTATAACCAAATTTTTTATAGTAGTTATAAATTCGAGAAACGGACAACACCCCTGGATCTTCGGTAGCAGGATAACTATCTCGACCTGTATCTTTTTTATGCCAATCAAGAATCCGTCCCACAAAAGGCGAAATTAGTTTGACTCCTGCTTCTGCACAGGCGATCGCTTGGTGCAGTCCAAACAGCAAAGTCAAATTGCAATGAATGCCTTCTTTTTCCAACGATTCAGCAGCCTTGATTCCTTCCCATGTCGCGGCAATTTTGATTAGTACGCGATCGCGCGAAATACCATGAGCTTCATATTGCGAAATTAGGTAATGTGCCTTTTCTAAGGTTGCTTCGGTGTTGTAGGACAAACGCGCATCCACTTCAGTCGAGACACGCCCAGGGATAGTTTGCAAAATCCTCATACCAAAAGCGATCGCCAAGCGATCAAAGGCTAAGGAAACTACTTGGGCAGGTGGGGCATTATTTCCTAATTCCTGTCTAGCTTCTAAAAGTGTTTCATCTACAATTTCTTGATACTGGGGCATCTGTGCCGCCGCCGTGATCAACGATGGGTTTGTAGTAGCATCTTGGGGTTTGACTAATTCAATTGCGTGAATATCTCCTGTATCCGCTACAACTACGGTCATCTTACGCAACTGCTCGAGAAAGCTTTGGGGCAAATCATTAGGCATAACATCCTCCATAGTATCGGTTATTACTGATATACCGACTACCTTTGCTAGCCAATCATAGCCTCAACTATTTTGATACCCCACAACCTTCATAGTAATTACAAGATTGCAAACAATCCTCTGTACCTAAACATAACTAGCGATCGCTGTAATTTTCTATGCAATTGATATGAACAAACCTATGCTTATGAACTAAAACCTCATTGTAGATAAAGTTTTGTTAAGAGATATTGATCGTTTATTGACTTGATCTATTCAATTCAATTGTCCAAGTTTATTGCAGTGTAAAGAGTTGAGCAAATTAGTGTCATTCTAAACAATTGTTACAAAGACTCTAGCGCGTCACAAACGTAAATCTATAATTACGACATCGTGGCTTAGGTTCTCTTATTAAAGCAGTACTTATCTCATTCATAGATTCAGCACTATGAGAGAACTAGCCTACATCGTTTAATCTACTTTGTCTTAACAGTCTGAGAGAGGAAAATTTTCATGACAATGACTCCTCAAAAGCCAGACACAGAGGTAAAGGTATCGGTTGACCGTGACGTAGTACCTACTTCCTTCGAGAAGTGGGGACAACCTGGTCACTTCGATCGCACCCTAAAGAAGGGACCAAAGACAACCACATGGATTTGGGATCTTCATGCCAATGTGCATGACTTTGACAGTTTCACAACCGAAGAAGATACTGCCCGTAAGATCTTCTCTGCTCACTTTGGGCATCTAGGTATTGTATTTATCTGGCTTAGTGGTATGTACTACCACGGAGCAAAATTCTCTAACTACACCGCTTGGTTGTCTGATCCTGTCAGCATCAAGCCCAGCGCCCAAGTGGTCTGGAATGTCTTCGGTCAAGATATCTTGAACGGCGATGTTGGCGGTGGTTTCCAAGGTATTCAAATCACTTCTGGTTTGTTCCACCTTTGGAGAGCATCTGGTATCACCACCGAGTATCAACTCCTCTGCACCGCAATTGGCGGTTTGGTGATGGCAGGTTTGATGTTCTTCGCTGGTTGGTTCCACTACCACAAGTCTGCTCCTAAACTCGAATGGTTTAAGAATGCTGAATCGATGATGAACCACCACTTGGCTGGTTTGTTCGGTTTAGGTTCACTCGCATGGGCTGGACATCAGATTCACGTTTCGATTCCTATCAACTATTACCTTGATAAGGGCGTTCCTGCGAGTCAGATTCCTTTGCCTCATGAGTTTATCTTCAACCCTTCGTTGATGTCAGATATTTTCCCTAGTTTTGCACAAGGTTTGACACCTTTCTTTACCTTGAACTGGGGCGCTTATGCTGACTTCTTGACCTTTAAGGGTGGATTGAATCCTCAAACTGGTTCTTTGTGGCTCACTGACCAAGCACACCATCACTTAGCCCTTGCGGTTATGTTCATCGTGGCAGGTCATATGTACCGCACCAACTGGGGCATCGGTCATAGCATGAAAGAAATGCTCGAAGCTCACAGTGGCGATACCGTGATGTTTGGTAGCCATAAGGGTCTTTACGAAATTTTGACCAGCTCTTGGCACGCTCAACTAGCAGTTAACCTAGCGATCGGCGGTTCTGTAAGCATCATCGTTGCTCAGCATATGTACGCGATGCCTGCTTATCCTTACATTGCAATTGACTACGCAACTCAAGTATCTCTATTCACACATCATATGTGGATTGGTGGATTCATGATTTGCGGTGCTGCTGCTCACGCTGGCATTTTCATGGTGCGTGATTACAACCCTTCGCAAAACGTTGATAACGCTTTGGATCGGATGCTTCGCGCTCGTGATGCAATTATTTCTCACCTTAACTGGGTATGTATCTTCCTTGGCTTCCACAGCTTCGGTCTTTACATCCACAACGACACTATGCGTGCATTGGGTCGTCCTCAAGATATGTTCTCCGACACTGCAATTCAGTTGAAGCCTGTCTTCGCTAACTGGATTCAAGGCATCCATGCTGCTGCTGCTGGTGCAACTGCTCCCTATGCTTCTGCTGGTGTTAGCCCCATTTTTGGTGGCGATACTGTAGTTGTTGGTGGTAAAGTTGCTGCTGCTCACATGGCTCTTGGTACGGCTGACTTCTTGGTACACCACATCCATGCGTTCACCATTCACGTTACTGTCTTAATCTTGCTGAAAGGCGTGCTTTATGCTCGTAGCTCTCGCTTGATTCCAGACAAAGCTGAACTCGGTTTCCGCTTCCCTTGCGACGGTCCTGGTCGTGGCGGCACTTGTCAAGTTTCGGCATGGGATCACGTATTCCTAGGTCTTTTCTGGATGTACAACTGTATTTCTGTTGTCATCTTCCACTTCTCTTGGAAAATGCAGTCCGATATTTTTGGTACTGTCGATGCTGGCGGTACGATCACCAACATGGCTGGCGGTAACTTTGCACAGAGTGCATTGACCATCAATGGTTGGTTACGTGACTTCTTGTGGGCGCAAGCTTCCAACGTTATTCAATCCTACGGTTCGGCATTGTCGGCTTATGGTTTGATCTTCTTGGGCGCTCACTTCATCTGGGCATTCAGCCTGATGTTCCTGTTCAGTGGTCGTGGCTACTGGCAAGAATTGATCGAGTCAATTGTTTGGGCACACAATAAGCTCAACGTTGCTCCTGCTATTTCTCCTCGCGCTTTGAGCATCACTCAAGGTCGTGCTGTGGGTCTAGCTCACTACCTATTAGGTGGAATTGCCACAACTTGGGCATTCTTCCTAGCCCGTTACGGTGCACTTGGCTAATAATAACGGAGAAATTGAAGTAATTATGGCAACGAAATTTCCTAAGTTTAGCCAGGCTCTCGCACAGGATCCAACAACCCGTCGGATCTGGTATGCGATCGCCACAGCGAACGATTTTGAAAGTCACGATGGTGTTACTGAAGAAAGTCTTTACCAAAAGATTTTTGCTTCTCACTTCGGACATTTGGCAATCATCTTCCTGTGGACATCTGGCAACCTGTTTCACGTAGCGTGGCAGGGTAACTTCGAGCAATGGATTAAGAATCCTCTCACTACACGTCCGATCGCCCATGCGATTTGGGACCCTCACTTCGGTAAGGCAGCAGTTGAAGCGTTTACTCAAACTGACGCTGCTGGTCCTGTAAATATCGCTCTCTCTGGTGTTTACCACTGGTGGTACACCATCGGTATGCGTACCAACGCTGAACTGTTTGCTGGCGCAATCTGGATGCTAGTATTTGCTGCGGTTCTGCTATTTGCAGGCTGGTTGCACCTACAACCCAGCTTCCGTCCTAGCCTCTCTTGGTTCAAGAATGCTGAGTCTCGCCTCAATCACCACTTGGCTGGTTTGTTTGGCGCAAGCTCCTTGGCATGGACTGGTCACATGGTTCACGTGGCGATTCCTGAATCTCGCGGTGTTCATGTCGGTTGGGATAACTTCTTGAGCGTTCCTCCTCATCCAGCAGGTCTTGCACCTTTCTTCACTGGTAATTGGGGCGTATATGCTCAGAATCCTGATACCGCAGGTCATGTGTTTGGTTCTGCTCAAGGTGCTGGTACTGCAATCCTCACCTTCCTTGGTGGTTTCCATCCTCAAACCGAGTCTCTTTGGTTGACTGACATTGCTCATCACCACTTGGCGATCGCAGTTTTGTTCATCGTTGCTGGTCATATGTACCGTACCAACTTTGGTATCGGTCATAGCATCAAAGAAATCTTGGCTGCTCACAATCCTCCTAAGGGTACTCCTTTCGGTGGTGCGTTAGGCGATGGTCACAAGGGTTTGTATGACACCGTCAACAACTCCTTGCATTTCCAACTCGGCTTAGCTCTTGCTTCTTTGGGTGTAATCACCTCCTTAGTTGCTCAGCACATGTACTCGATGCCTTCCTATGCGTTCATCGCTAAGGACTTCACCACTCAAGCTGCTCTATATACTCATCACCAATATATTGCTGGTTTCTTGATGGTTGGTGCATTTGCTCACGGTGCGATCTTCTTTGTTCGTGACTATGATCCCGAAGCTAACAAGAACAACGTGCTTGCACGTATGCTTGAGCATAAAGAAGCAATCATCTCTCACTTAAGCTGGGTATCTCTCTTCTTAGGTTTCCACACCCTCGGTATCTACGTTCACAACGACGTAATGCAAGCGTTTGGTACTCCTGAAAAGCAAATCTTGATCGAGCCTGTATTCGCTCAGTGGATTCAAGCTGCTCATGGTAAAGCACTGTATGGATTTGATGTCCTACTGTCTAATGCCAACAGCATTGCTTCAACCGCTTATCCAAATAGCGGCAACGTTTGGCTACCTGGTTGGTTAGCTGGTATTAACTCTGGTGACAACTCTTTGTTCCTCACCATTGGACCTGGTGACTTCTTGGTACACCATGCGATCGCTCTAGGTCTACACACCACCACCTTGATCTTGGTTAAGGGCGCGTTGGATGCTCGTGGATCTAAGCTGATGCCAGACAAAAAAGACTTCGGCTACAGCTTCCCTTGCGACGGTCCTGGTCGTGGCGGTACTTGCGATATCTCAGCATGGGATTCCTTCTACCTCGCGATGTTCTGGATGTTGAACACCATCGGTTGGACAACCTTCTACTGGCATTGGAAACACCTAGGTGTATGGCAAGGTAACGTTGCTCAGTTCAACGAATCCTCTGTCACCATCATGGGCTGGCTCCGTGACTACCTATGGCTCAACTCTGCACAGTTGATCAACGGCTATAACCCCTATGGCATGAACAATATCTCTGTTTGGGCTTGGATGTTCCTCTTCGGACACCTAGTTTGGGCAACTGGATTCATGTTCTTGATCTCTTGGCGTGGTTACTGGCAAGAGTTGATCGAAACCCTTGTATGGGCGCACCAACGCACTCCTCTTGCAAGTTTGGTTCAGTGGAAAGACAAGCCTGTGGCTCTCTCCATCGTTCAAGCTCGTTTGGTTGGATTGGCTCACTTCACGATTGGCTACATCGTCACGTATGCAGCCTTCCTGATTGCGTCTACCACAACAGCTTTCGGTTAATCTAGCTTGCTAGTTAGCTAATAAAAAATCCCTCACAGCAATGTGGGGGATTTTTTGTTTTTAGATGTTTTTATAGATTATGCTTATAATTTTCATTAAATATCTTCCTGCTATTGATGATCTAATTTCTCTGTCATCAAGTAACTCTCCTACTGTAGCCATTGGTTACATCTCTAAAAATATATAGGTGATGCTGCTTTTTGGTATATTTTTTAGGTGTTTATTCTTCCAATATTTGTCCAATCAGATATTCAAAAAGCATTTAGTTGTACTCTCCAGGAATATCAGTTTTTCTAACAGTAATCTTGCCAACTTTCTTGCCTGACATTCTCAATAATTCATCACCTGAAAATTCAAAACCAAGCTTTAGTGCTATTCGCGCAACATCATCCGCAGTTGATGCTGCGATCACCTCGTTTTTAAGTTCAGGTTCAGACTGCATTTTCTTTAAAAATGCTTCGATTTGCTCAAAAGCCATATTTAAAATTCCTATTCTCGCTAATTACTCGTAATACAAAGAAAAACAGAAGTATATTCTTTAAGACTAGCAGCACAAGGGTATCAAGATTCGGGGGAAAGATGATTATCTCGATGCGCTGCTCTTTATTCATAATAGAGATAGCTACAGAATACGTGTAAAAACCTGCAAGATCGCGCTCAAACACTTAAAGCGTATTTGAGAAGTTAAGCGAGGCTTTTGAAAAGAATATGAATCATGCCCACATAGAAAAAAGCCTCAACGGTCACGAATTTGGTTGATTTTTTCTAAAAGCATGGTTACCCCCTTACGGTCATCGAGATTCGCCGCAGTAACTACCACCATCCTTTTTGCACCTTTATTTATTGCCAAAAAATTCTCAACCACACTCTAATGGCAGTCAGCAAATAGAGTTTTGATATACCTAATTCCGTCTGTCTGCACCTTTTGAAACTTGATGTAGTAGTAATTCCCAGAGATTTATTTAATGAATCACGAATATTCCAAAGCATTAGAACTTTCTTACCTTGCTTGGTTGGCATATAGCACCGAACTATCCGAAATCCATGAGAAGCTAAGCTGCATTTCACAGGTAAAGTTTATAAATTTGATGCTTCTCAAATGAATATTCAGAAACAGCAAGCTGAATTTTTGAAAATCTTGCTAGAGAAGCCAGATCACGGTGCTGCTTTTGCCGAAATCAGCAGTAGCCTTATCAAAATCTTTCAATTTCAAGGGAATATTCAAGCTTTAGTAACTGAAAGTATTGGAGGTTATCTCGGAAAAATTGCTGAAACATTACTGATTGAACATGATATCTTAAGGTATATTCAAGCTCTAGATAGCGAAAAAACCTTAACTCAATCAGTTTTTGCTAAACCTGAACCTGATATCAAAACTGAGATACAAGCAATTAGCTTAGTAGAAAATAAAGATATGTTCAATAAAAACTTGTTGAAAAAGATTGCTAAAGGTGCGGTTCAAGCGGGTGAGGAGATTGTAAAGGAAACTGCTCATGTTGGTGGTGCAATTGTTGATATGACTAATCTCTCTGAATCCGTTGATAATTCTCAACCGCAAGACGAAGTTTCTACAACGGATGCTGCAATTACGGTAACTACTGACAAGCCGCAAACAGGGAATTGGTGGGATGGGGCATTTGGTGCAGTCGCAGGAGCCGCAGGTGCAGTTGGTAATGCAGCTAGTGCGGTTGGAGGCACAGTTGCAGGGGCGGCTGGATCGGTTGGAAATGCTGTAGGTGGTGCGGCTGGTGTTGTTGGTGGCACGGTTGCGGGTGCTGCGGGAAATGTTGGCGGGGCGATCGTTAGTGCGGGCAGTGCAGTTGGAGGTGTAGCTGGATCTGTCGGTAGTGCAGTCGGTGGAGCAGCAGTAGCAACCGCAGGAGCAGTTGGTGGTGCTGTCGGTGCATTTACGCAAACAGTTGGTGGGGCTGTCGTTGGTGGAATTTCATCAGCAACTAGTAGCGCAGGATCTGCGATCGAGACTGTTGGTAATAGCCCTCTAATTCGGAAAGCTGCTAAGGTCTTTAATGCTGATTGGTTTCTGAAAATAATAGATCAGGTAGATGCTGTCGCATCAGAAGCAGAGGTACAGCGCTTAAAACAACAATATCCCAATGAGTCAGCCTATCAAATTGCCCAGAGAATCATTGGACAAAAAGCCGTGTTTGCTGGTGCGTCTGGATTTGCTACCACGATTGTCCCTGGTTCTGCCGCCGCATTGTTTGCAGTTGATCTGGCTGCGACAACTTCTCTCCAAGCTGAGATGGTTTATCAAATTGCTTGTGCCTATGGAATGGATCTTAAAGACCCCGCTAGAAAAGGAGAAGTTGTTGCAGTATTCGGGTTAGCTTTTGGGGGCAAAATGGCAATCAAAGCAGGATTAGGACTGTTACGAAATATTCCCGTTGCAGGAGCCGTGATTGCTGCCAGTTCTGATGCCGTAATGCTTTATACACTTGGTCAAGCGAGTTGTTCTTTTTATGAGGCTAAACTAAACCCTGTCAACTTTGAAGAAAAATTAGCAGATATTCAAAAAGATAGTGAAGAACGTTTAAAAAGTGCCATTCCCCAAGAACAGATCATCGATCAAATTCTCGTTCATGTGATCTTGGCAGGTAATCAAGGCAAAAGTAAAGAAAGTGTTTTGGCTGACTTGAAATCGGCAAATCTCAGACCCGAATCGATTGATGCGATCGCCGAGTATATGGATGCACCACTTCCCCTTGAAGCTTTACTAAAGGATATCAAGCCAGAGTATGCGTTATCTTTGTTTGCCCAATGTCAGAAATTTGCGATGTTAGATGGCATCATGACTCCTGAAGAAGCACAAGTGATTGAGATGATTCATCAGAAATTCAGTTAATAATGAATCCTTTATCACTTGGATGTATAGTCACGCAGAATTAACTCTTCTGAAAATAAAGCTTTCAATTTACAAACTATCGAGCAATCAGTTGATATGGCAATCACGATTATGGACAAATTGTCTATTTTGTCTATAATGTAAGAAAAAGAGCTAAAGCTATGCAAATTGTTTCAGCAACAGAAGCCAAACAATCTTTTGGTGCAGTCATCGACAAAGCCCAGCGCGAACCTGTGATGATCCGCAAACAGCATCGTGATGTCGCTGTGATTATGTCCATCGAAGACTATCAACGCATTACCCGCATTAACATTCAAGAATTTCAAGAATTTAGAGATAACATTGGCAAAAAAGCTCAAAATCGTGGCTTAACAGAAGAAAAGCTAAATGAACTTTTGAATGATGATCAATAGTTCTATGCGTTTAGTGCTGGATACAAGTGTCTTAGTCAGTGCAATTTTGTCTCCAAGCTCTATCTCAGCTAAAGTTTTGAATTGGGGAGAAGACAATGGCGTTATCTTATATTTTGACGCTACGCTCACTGAAGTTTTATCTGTTTTAGGACGCTCAAAATTTTCTAAATATATTGATCGTGACGATATTGATGGATTATCTATTCGCATCAAAACGGTATGGTTATTTGTCGAGATTTTAAATCAAGTTCAATTATGTCGAGATCCGAAAGATGATAAGTTTATCGACCTAGCACTGAATGGCGATGCTTCACATCTGATCACTGGAGACAATGATTTACTTGTATTGAACCAAATTGCAGATACTTCAGTAATCAATCCACGCACTTTTTGGGATGAGATCATAAATCTTTAAAACAGAAGCAACCATGTTGAAATTAGGCGATCTCGTTTTTCAGTAGGGCGATCGCTACGTCAAAATACCCTGATGGCAGAAGTCAGGATTTAAATGTGCAAAGTATACTCTAAGGGATAAACTCGATATCAAAATTTATAGCAGTTGGAAATCATGGGAATGCGATCGCCAAATCAGCAAAATCTTTTATCTTCTTTTGTGCGCGTTGCGATCGCTGCGAATACATTTATAGTTATTTCCCTTAACTGGAATGCTCAAAATAATACTACTTGGGCAAAAAGTCTCCCAACCACAGAAAATTCATCAAACAAATTAAATTCCAATCGTTTTTTATTCATAGATTTACAAAGCCATTGGTCACGTCTATTTGTTGAAGGATTACTGTCCAATCAAGCTGTGAGCAATATTTTAGTTGATTCAGAAACTAGTCGTTTTCAGCCCGATCGCCCCATTACCCGTGCTGAGCTTGCCAATATATTAGAGATTGCCTTTGCTAATCGAAATGCACCCAAGATTACAACGCGCTTAAATGATCCTGCCACCAAAGCCGAGACCTTAGTGGCGATCGCCCGTGAACTCAACCTAAACAGCAAAGCTCACAATACACCGCAAACATATTTGCTATCAATGTATCGAGATGCTTTGAAAATACCTGACTATGCTATTCCTGCGATCGCCACACTTACCCAACAAGGTTTAGTCACTAACTATCCCGATCCACGTATCCTTGCGCCTACGAATGCCATTACTAAAAGTGAACTAGCAGTACTGCTATATCAAGCCCTTGCTTATCAAAAGAAATTACCAGCACTAGGCTCGCTCTATACGATTAATCCCAATCGACAACTGTGGGATCGGGAACTGATGCAGGTGACGCGCCTCGAAGTTAGCATCAGCAAGCGCAAAGTGACCGCCTTTCATGGCGAAATACCTTTGAAAACATACTCTATTGCGGTAGGTAAATCGGGATGGAGTACACCCATTGGCAATCATCGGGTTTTACAAACTATTGAATATCCTGCTTGGCAAAATCCCTTTACAGGAGATGTGATTGCTAGCAAAGATCCTGAAAATCCTTTAGGCGATCGCTGGATTGGCTTTTGGACAGATGGCAAAAACTGGTCAGGATTTCACGGTACACCTAACCGAGATTCGGTTGGACAAGCTGCCTCTCACGGATGTATCCGTATGTATAACGAAGATGTGCGCGAATTATTTAGTCAAGTAACTGTTGGAACTGTGGTGAGGGTATCTCCCTAAAAAAAGTTGATGATTACGGCGCTTTGCGCCGTAATCATCAACTTTTTTAGCTTTGTAACACTCGAACTACTGTAGTTTGAGGAAGATTATTAGCATTAAGTTCTAAGCTTGAACCTGCTAATTTGTTGATACTATCCTTGGGCATCAGAGCCAGAAAATCATCGATAGCAGCTAATTGACAAGACTTACTAGATTTATTTGTTCGATAATAAACGGGAATAACAATGCGTGGATTTAGTTCTTTGACGATCGCCTGAGCTTCTACAGGAGAATAGGCTTTAGCAGCAAACGAATCCGTACTCTGCTCGTTACCACCTATTGGCAAAATCAAAACATCGGGACGACCAATCAAAATTCTTTGAGAGGCATTAATTGGAGCAGCAGCACTACCAAGATGCACGATAAAAATACCTGACTGTTTCCATTTCCATGCCACATTCCGCCCAAATCTGCGACCACCCAAGCGATCGTGATCCATCGAAATCCCTTGCAGATTAATGCCTTTGAGGTTATAAGAGCCGGGTTCTGACAAAACGCGCCGATCCTTAGGCAAATTTTCTAGGTATCCTTCGTCCAAGAGTCGGGAACTAATCAAAATGTAATCAGACGCTGATGTAGGGGATGTCAAATTACTGGTACAACCCGCAGGACGAAAAGGATGGGTTAAAAACCGCACACCATCACCTGATACCAAAAATGACAGATGCCCCAACCATTCCAGTCGTAAAGTTGAGTTAGTTTGCGAATTAGCGGCATCAGCGATGATTCCTGCTGTAAATGCGGAAATTAGTCCACCTTGAGCGAGTCGAAGAATTTGTCTGCGGCGCATATTGTTTAGGTAAATGATTATTTTAGGTTAGATCAGGATAATTCCAAAACAATATTTAAGGTAAGGGAAGTCTTAATTATTTGTAGGATGCGTTAGTGAAACGTAACGCATCAATCAGGTAAAAATGATGGGTTACGAGATCTCTAACCCATCCTACGTTTAATTCCAACAACCTTAAATATTCAGGCTGTGACGGTTAATCCTTTTAAGAAGTTTCTCAGTAAGTCTCTTCCTGCCTCAGTTAAGATACTTTCAGGATGAAATTGGACTCCTTGAACATGAGGATATTCCTTGTGTCGGACTCCCATGATGATGTCATCTTCAGTCCATGCAGTAACCTCAAGGACATCAGGGCAATTATGACGATCAATGACGAGACTATGATATCGAGTTGCGGTAAAGGGATTGTTTAGCCCCGCCAAAATACCAACTCCTGTATGGTAAATTTGTGATGTTTTACCATGCATTAGGTAGGGGGCTGAGACAACCTTACCTCCATAGATTAAACCCATACTTTGATGTCCGAGACATACGCCTAAAATCGGAGTATATGCCCCCATTTCTCGAATTATATCGAGAGATACACCTGCTTCTTCAGGACGACCAGGACCTGGGGAAATGACAACTCCTGCGGGATTTAGTTGTTTGACTTGTTCGATGCTTATTTCATCGTTTCGTTTAACTATAATTTCACCCAATGCAGGAAATTCAGGTAATAGTTCACCAAGATACTGCACAAGGTTATAAGTAAAGCTGTCGTAATTGTCGATAACGAGAATCATGTTTGCAGATCTTGTATTTGTCAGCTTTGAGATTGATGGCGATCGCTAATTTCTGACTCGATTTAGCTTTTTCAATTTAACATTTTTTATGAAGAATTCAGACCAGAAAAGATTATGAAACTAGTTTTGGGAGCTTTTGCCTTGGTCTTGTTAGCTAGTTCATATTGGGACGATGAGGCGATCGCGCAACTACGTCAAAAGCCACCACAAAAAGTTCAGATCCAGCAACAGGTGGTTATTCCTGCGAATGAGAATGCCGATCAGCTTTTGGAACGGGGTAATTCCTATGTCCGTTTGGGGAATTTAGAAGGGGCTGTAGTGGTTTTTCGAGCAGCAATCAAGAAAAATCCTGAGCTAACAGCCGCCCATTACAATCTTGGTTTGGCTTATGCACAGGCAGGACAGCTCAAAGAAGCCATTCATTCTTTTCAAAGGGCAACGAGACTCGATCCTAAGTTTGCGATCGCCTACAGTAATTTAGGTGCTGCTCAGTTGCAGTCTGGTAATCCTAACCAAGCAATTCCCAATTTACAAAGAGCAGTGCGGCTAGACCCGAAACTTTCAGTTGCCTATTACAATCTTGGTCTAGCCTTTAAAGAGAAAAAAGACATCAACAATGCGATCGCCAATCTCAATCAAGCTCTAAAGCTAAATCCTCAATCTCCCGAAACAATTTATAACTTGGGTTTGTTAATTCAAACTCAGGGTGATATGCCGAAGGCGATCGCTTACTATGCCAAAGCTTTGCAACTAAATCCTGAATATCCAGAGGCTTACTACAATTTGGGGGCAGCTTTATTAATTCAAGGTCAAACTGAAAATGCGATCGCGCAGCTTCGTAATGCTTTGCAATTTCGGAAAGATTATGCTGAGGCTTTCTATACACTTGGGGTCGCGCAGGTAAGGGCGGGACAAAAGCAGGACGCAATTCAATCTTTTATTCAAGCCCAAGCCTATTTTAATCAGCAAAAAAATACTACATGGGCGCAACAAAGCGATCGGCAGATTCAACGATTACGCAGTAACTGAAAATAGAAATATCTATTTTCAGTACTTCTATAGCAAAACTTGCATTGCTATACCTGATTGATTGTAGGTTGGTATAACTATTGGATAACTATACCAATGTATCAAAAGTAACTTTCTGATAACTTTGGCTAGCTGACAAATTTCTCTAAAAAGCGGAATATATACGCATAGATTCACGTGTTAGTGAGTTTTTATGAGCTTTAGATTTGATTTTTCGGTAAGATTAAGGGTAGGGAAATGAATAAGTCAGTTTTTCAAAAAATAGCTTCAGCAGTGCTTGTATCTTGGGGGGCAATTGCTACTACTCTTCCTGCTCATGCTGGCAATCTAATCAATGGCTGGGACTATGCTCGTGATGACTACTCCTATGATGGCTCTGATGCTAATGGCTTTAGCCCCACTAGTCGTTTTGACATTTATGGTATTGGAGTTAAGCAGGTTAACAACGAAGTTTGGGTGGGAATTAATGCCAGTACGCCATTGACAGGGGCTTCTTATAGTAGTGCGGCTGATGGCAATATTGGTTGGGGCGATCTATTCCTTGACTTTGGAGTTGGTAGCACATTTTCCTCTGCTCAAGGTTCCATGCTCGGTATTCGATTTGCAGCTACCAATGATTCTATTGCACCAACTACAGGCGTTTATACAAATGTTACTGGCAAGAGCGTTGCTCTAGACAATAGTGGATACACTAATTTGAATCACTATGCTAATCATGCACCCAATGCCGTAATTGGTGACTTGGCTTTGAACGATCCCTATTATGCCGCTTACGCCAATGCTGGTGTTCCCAACGTAATCAATAAATTTTCATCAAGGATTGGTGACGTACAAACACTTTCTAGTTTGGAATTAGCAACTCTTCCTGTTATATCTGCCCCCAATGGAAGTACTCATCTGAATACGTTTGGCTTTAAGTTTAGTCTTCCCAGTACTTACACTGGATCTTTCATTGGCTCTCTATTTTTAGAGTGCATTAATGACGCAGTTGCTATCAAGGGCAACGTCAGACCTGTACCTGTGCCTCCTGCGATCGCAGGTATTCTTGCTGCAGGGGCTTTCGGTGGTTGGCGTGCTACTAGACGAAAAAAACAACTCACAGCAAAAGCAGTTGCAGCTTAGTTAAAAAAGGGGTCGTGCTTCGCACGACCCCTTTTTATTAGGGAACACTCCAAACATGAATATTGCAGTCTTCGCCACCACTAACTAAGGTTTGTTCGTCTTGACTGAGGGCGATCGCATTGATCAGATTGATATGTCCATTGAGGACTTGAATTGGTTCGCCTGTTTCTAAATTCCACACACGGATTTCTTTATAACTAGCACTAATCAAAGTTTTACCATCACGACTAATAATTAGTGACTTGACCCAACCCCAATGACCTTCTAATGTGCGAATTGCTTTACCTGTTTGCAAATCCCAAACTTTGATACGAGTGTCGAGACTGCCACTAACTAATGTACGTCCATCAGGACTGATCGCAAAGGAAAGAACTCGCGCTGAATGTCCGATAAATTCCCAGCGTAGTCTCCCAGAAATTAAGTCCCATACCCGAATCGTCGTATCCCAACTGCAACTAGCAATTACTTTGCCATCGGGACTGAGCGCCACCGAATCCACCAGACTAGTGTGACCACGGAGAGTCCGAATTTCTGTACCTGTTCTGATATCCCAAAGTTTAATCGTAGTGTCTTGGCTACCTGTAACCAGAGTTTTGCCGTTGGGAGTAATTGCCACCGAATTGACATAGCCAATATGTCCCATCAAAGTGAGCAGTTCCTTTCCCGATCGCGCATCCCATAGTTTGATCGTTTTATCGCGACTAGCACTAGCTAGGATTCTGCCGTTAGTACTCAAAGCGATCGAAGTAACAATATGCGTATGTCCACGAATCGTGCCAATTTGTTTAGCTTGTTGTTTGGCTTGATTTTCTCCCTTGCCTAAATCCCACACTTTAATCGTGAAGTCTGCACCAGCGCTATATAAAATTCTGCCATTTGCCGATATAGCAAGGGAGGCGATCGCCTCTTCATGACCTTGTAGGCTGTCAACAATATCAAATAAATGATATTGACTATAGTTCTTTAATACTTGCCGAATGTGAGCTTCAGGTCTACGCCAGAGTAGCAAGAGGGCAGTACGTTGCACCTTAAGAGATGGATCTTCCAAGCCTTGTAAGACTAAGTTCAAGCCAGCTTCACCATAATTAAGCGCTTCTCGGAGGGCGGCAATTCTGGGGGCGATCGCCGAACTGGCTAATCTTCTTTTAACTCCTGCTATTCCACCCAGCACGACACCACCAATGGGCGGTGGGGATTGACCTCCAAGGACGGCATCCTGTGATTTTGGCTGCTGGTGAGGCTTTGAGATCATAAACTCGTGGTTAGCCAAGCGACGCTTTGCGTCGCTTGGCTAAATTAAGCGGCTGTGGCAAGAGCTTCTTCTAACGAATATTCAATATCAGAAAGTTGATATTCTCCGTAAACTTCACAGGAGTTATTCGGGCTTTCAATAAGTTTGATGCTATGCAATTTTGCACCAATTTCGCGGATAGGTTGAGTGAGAACTTTTTGAATATATACAGCGATATTTTCGGCGGTTGGCACAACTTCAGAAAAATAAGGAATATCCTTATTCAAGAAAGTGTGATCCATCGGATCGAGGACATATTGATTAAGAGCTTTTTGAAAATCACTAAGATCAGCGATCATGCCCGTACGTGGGTCAATCTCACCAGTAATAGAGACTTCTAAATGATAGTTATGTCCATGACCATTCACACGAGCGCATTTGCCATAGATAGCAGTATTTTCTTCTAAAGAAAGTGTATCTAGTGCGAGGCGATGAGCAGCAGAAAAGTGAGTACTAATTGTTAAATTTACTTTCATGTCGTTACCTTGATAGTCAGCCCAGAGTTCAGGATGTTCATATAAGCGAATATTGATTAATGGCAAATGATTTTCTAATCGTTGCCATATTACGCGAGCAATATTTTCCGTAGTTGGCAGAGTTTGCTGAAATTCTGCCCATGCTTGATTGAGATAGGAAAAATTTAGTTGGGTCGTGACTTCACGGGCAATGATGTGTTTGACATCAGAAAGATTTAGCACCATGCCCGTATTGTCAATTTCTCCTTGCATCCCAACGTACAGTACATAGTTATGACCATGAGGAGGAAAGTTAGTACACGCGCCGAATTTGGCATGATTTTCCTCATCTGGAATTTCGGGAAGCCAGTAACGATGACTAGCAGAAAATTCGGCTCGGCGATTAATTACACATTTAGCCATCAGGAATAAGCCACTAAAAACTAGGCTCAAGGAATTGTAAATTTATCTTAATACGTTAACAGTTTCAGGGAGCAAATCCTAACTTACAGCAATTCAAGATCAGGAAAACCAAAATAATTTAAGCGAGCGTGGCTTCGCCACGCTCGCTTAAATTATGGATTCTCATTAACTTGTTGACGCTTGATTTTTGCCTCAAGTTCTGACCATGCAATCACTTGAGTCACTGTTAAATCTTCAATATGCACACTATATTCTTTAGCGATCGCCACTAAAGATTGCATTGCCGAAATTACCATACGGGTAAGAAATTTTTCATGACTGGAAAGATTGGCAGATGTAACTTCATCCTGTCTCGTATCTTCAAAGTCGAGATCAGGATGCGGCGAAGTCCACTTTAGAAATGCCGCCTCTTCTCCTTGATCTTTCCGAATCTGCGAATCCTGCTCGATCCATTGCACAATTTGGCTAGTGACCAGATCCTCAGCATGAATATTCAAAGTTTGAGCAATTTTGATAACAATCCGTAGTGATGAAATCGTGATACGGGTCATAAATTTTTCCATTGCCGAAAGCATAGCCCCATCGATTTGGTGGGCTTCTGCTAATGTCAGAAACTGGATCGGATCTTGTTGGGTTGTCATACAAACTACTGTTAAAAATTGAGAGCGATGCTTTACGTCGCCCTCAATGACTAAAAAACGAGACTAAAAACCGATAATTTGCAAAAATCCTCGACCAGTCACCAATTCAGCAACAAATAAAATCACAAAGCCAATCATTGCAACGCGCCCATTGAGTAGCTCAGCATACTCGGTTAGCCCAAAGATCTTTTCATCTTGGCTTTCGTCTTGATTTGCAACTTGCTTTTTAACCTGTTTTTCAGCTTTCTCTTCAATATACATTTTTGGCTCGATCGCCCAATTGTTTAAGATGCCACGCTCATCTTTCGTAAAAGCCGTGCGGACTTTAGCTTGTTCTGTCATTAATTTTTACCTTAAAGTTTTTTAAATAATTTATTGCTAATAAGTAGCTGGGCATACTTAAAAATTAGATCCAAAACCTGTAGCGCACGCGCAGCGTGCGCTACAGGTTCTTGGGTTTTGGATTTAATTTGCGTCCAGCTACTTAATTTATTGCTAACTACTTAGCATTGCTACATGATTCTTAACTTTTGTTCAATTTTATCCCCTAATGTCAAAATTCTCCAAACATTGAATGGAAGATCTAGCACAAAGCGCTAGTAAAGTAGAGATGACGCTTTGCGTCATCTCTACTTACTGTTTTTTATGTCCCACTTTTCTGACTTATTCGAGCATTGGCAATCTACTCTCAATTGGTCACCCAACACTGACCAAATCTCTCAATTTGAAAAGCTATACGAGCTGGTAATCGAGGGGAATAGCAAACAAAACCTAACGAGGATTACGGTTCCTGAAGACTTTTGGGAAAAACACCTATGGGACTCATTGCGAGGTGTATTAGCTTACTGGAATCGTGAAAATATTAAGATAATTGATATTGGTACGGGGGCGGGCTTTCCGGGACTACCGATCGCGATCGCCAAACCATCATGGCAAGTCACTTTAGTTGATAGCAAACAAAAAAAGGTTGCTTTTGTTGAGCAAACAATTCAAGATCTCCAGCTAACAAATGCGATCGCCCAAGTTGGGAGAGTAGAGGATCTTAACAAAATATCCTCACACAAAAAGAAGTACGACTTAGCGGTCGTAAGGGCAGTGGGTAAGCCAGATATTTGTGCTAGCTATTGCTTACCATTTCTGAAAAAAAGTGGGACAGCAATTCTCTATCGGGGGCAGTGGCTACCTGAAGAAAGTGAGCAACTAGATATATTTTGTGAAGAACAAGGGTTACAAGTTGTCGAGCAGGATCGGTTTCAGACTCCGATTACTGCAAGTGTCCGTCACAGTGTTTATCTTTCACCCCGTTCAACCTCCATCTCAAACTCATAGGGAGATGCAAAATTAGAAGAATCGTAAAGAAACCGAATAACTTCTTCTTCGAGACGGTGAATATGGTGGACTTCTACAGCATTAGTAACACGCAGAGCCGCTAAGTAACCGTCTAAAAAAAGTCTCATTTCATCGGTAGAACAATAACCACGTTCTGACATTTCGACTAAGGAGTCTGTAATCTTTTGATAATGACGAATGGCGATCGCGTCTTGAAGCATAGGTCAAGCTGGAATAACTACCGTCCTAGTGGGATATGCCTAGGTTATATAGAGGGTTCCCCCATAGTTCTATCGAGTGATCGCTAGTTAAGAAAATTTCACTCCATATACCTTAAGCATCGTCATTCTAACACTTTGAGAATTTAAAAACATCAATATACCGAAGAATGAAGTTGCGGTGCTTTGCGCCGCAACTTCATTCTTCGGTATATAAAGGCTTAACATCTTGCCAAGGCGCAGGAATACCATTTTGCCAATGGGTTTGAGCGATCGCCAATAGGCTTTCACTTAAGGACAATGGTGGATCAGATTGCTTTGCTCTAATAGCAATTGATTCACAGTCAATCCCATATACGGGAATATTTAGCTGTTCGCCGAGGGTTCTCGCTACGACAACACCAATACGTGTGCCTGTAAAACTGCCAATGCCAGTAGCGATCGCTAAAAAAGCAAAGTCAGTCCACAAAATATCATCCACAAACATATTTAAGCAGTCATGTAACCTTACAGATAGCTCTCTGCCTAATTCCCATGACTGCTGTTTGTGGATGATATATGTCTGAGAGTTGCGATTTGGATGCTGATCTAAGTTTTGATCAAACTTAGCGATCGCAAGCTCTAGTTTTGTCGTTGTTGTATGTAAAGCAAGGCTAAACTTTGTGGTCATGCTCTCTAGAAAAACTGGACAGCGATCGCGCCAGACTTCAATTTAGAACTTACCACCTGAGCCAGTATCCGCAGCACCTGTATCGGCTGCTCCAGTATCGGCTGCTCCGTTGGATTCAGAATCTTCAGGATCATTATAATTACCCATTGGTCTTCTGCGTCCAAAGCGACCTATAGGAGTGCGCTTACGAAACTTACGTGCATACGCTTGGTTGCGAAGAGCTTTTTCTTTCTTCTGATTGCGGCGCTTAGCCATGTTAAACTGTTATACCCCTTAGAGAGATTGCGTCTATTTAAGCTAGCACAAAACGAGAAATAGACACACAAATTATTTTTAGCATTAGCTACTATCTTAATTCATAAGTACCTTGACACAATTAAAAACAGTTCAAAAACCTGTGGCGCACGCTCCGCGTGCGCCACAGGTTTTTGAGTCTAAAAGGCTTGCTGGGGTTGCTTTTTGTGATAATGGATAAACTTTCTCTTTTCCCAACTGAAGATGGCTCTGTTACGTTTTGGTCAGAAACTTTTCAAGAAACTTTCCATAGCTCTCACGGCGCGAAGCACGAAGCTGAAGCCAAGTTTGTCATTCCCGCAAGAATTGCAGAAAAAGCTGCATCTCAAACTCAACTCCATATCCTTGATGTTTGCTATGGCTTAGGCTACAACACGGCGGCAGCGATCGCCTGTGTCCATGAGTTACCAAATCGCACCGCTAATCTACACATCATTGCTCTCGAAAATAATCTTGAGGTTCCGCAAAAAGCGATCGCTTCAGGATTAGTAAATATTTGGCAACCAGCGATCGCCCAAATCCTCCAAACTGCTGCTGCAAAACAAATTGTCGAAACTGAAGATTTGTCTTTACAACTTCTGATCGGTGATGCCAGACAAACTATTAGGCAAGTTCCTATGCAATGGGCAGATGCCATCTTTCTTGATCCCTTCTCTCCCCCCCATTGCCCCCAACTCTGGACAGTGGAATTTATTAAACTTCTAGCCAACTGCCTCAAACCTGATGGCTATCTCGTTACTTACTCCTCATCTGCCGCCGTGCGTGCTGCCATGCTGGAAGCTCGTTTACAAATTGGGGCGATCGCACCCATCGGACGCAAATCTCCCAGCACGATCGCCGCTTTCCCTCCTACACCATTACCCCCCATATCTGAAACCGAAGCCGCTTTCCTGAAGACTCGTGCTGCCATTCCCTACCGCGATCGCACCCTTACAGCCACAGCTTCAGAAATCATTGCTAGCCGCCAAGCCGAACAAAACAGTAGCAACTTGCCACCGAGTTCTAGCTTACGCAAAAAAGTTTAGATAGAGCGCGAAGCACTCTATCTAAACTTTTTTGCGTAAATTATAGACATTGGATCGATCATGCTCTAACATAGATGATCGCGACTTTTTTGGCATTCCTCATGAACGCTTCTGAAATCATCCGCTCAATTGAAGCGGAATATATCAAAACAGATCTCCCTACAATTTACGTGGGAGACACTGTTAAGGTTGGAGTTAGAATCAAAGAGGGCGGCAAAGAACGTACTCAGCCTTATGAAGGCGTGATCATCGCAAGACGTGGTTCTGGCATTAACTCTGTCATTACTGTCCGTCGTGTATTTCAAGGGATCGGAGTTGAGCGAGCCTTCTTGCTTCATTCTCCCCAAATTGAAAGCATTAAAGTGATCCGTCGCGGTAAAGTGCGTCGTGCCAAGCTCTACTACTTACGTGACCTTGTTGGTAAAGCAACTCGTCTTAAACAACGATTTGATCGACCACTATAGAGCAATTTATAGGTATACTAAGTATCAAGTGCTATTTTAATGTAGTAACTGATGCTACAAGTATCATTGGTTACAAGTCAAAATCGTCTCTTTATTACGTGCGTCCTTAGTTCAGTTGGTAGAACGCAGGTCTCCAAAACCTGATGTCGGGGGTTCGAGTCCCTCAGGGCGCGCTTCACCAATATTAAACAAGCTCAAATACAAACCAAAGATTAACTAGGTTTGCTCAAGATTGTCATTAAATACATTGCATTTATAAGGATTGCAAAGGGATCGCAAGAGTTGCCGCTATGACCAAAAATGAAGTTAAAGAGCAACCAAAAGAAGTGTCAAAAGACGAATCAGATAGTTCATCTGATGCCTCTGGAGTATCTAAATTTTTCGCAGAGTCCAAAGCCGAATTTGGCAAAATTGTTTGGCCAACCCGCCAACAATTAATCAGTGAATCTGCCTCTGTACTTTTGATGATCGTTGCGGTTGCCACCTTTGTCTATTTGATTGATGCATTGTTTAAAGCGATCGCATTGCAGGTGTTTCAATAATGTTTACCGAGGACATCGACCACTCATCTAGCAGCCAAGAGGAGTCGGGAGTACTATTTCAGTGGTACGCCGTCCAGATTGCTTCAGGATGCGAAAAAAAGGTTAAGTCGAGCCTAGAACAACGCATCAAAACCCTTGATGTCGAGGATAGGATCAAGCAAATTGAAATTCCGCAGACACCGACAGTCAAACTTAGAAAAGATGGCAGTCGGTTAGCCTCTGAGGAAAAGATTTTTCCAGGATATGTTTTGATTCAGATTAAAACTGTCAGAAATGAAATCGGGCAGTTAGAAGTTGATGATGATGCATGGCTTGCTGTGAAAAGTACACCCCATGTAATTAACTTCGTCGGAACAGAGCAAAAGCGTCATTATGGGCGCGGTCGGGGACACGTTAAACCTCGTCCTTTGACAGAGAAAGAAGTCGAAAGAATCTTTCGCGTTACCGTCGAACAAGAGCCAGTTCTCAAAATCAACATGGCTCAAGGCGACAAAATTAAAGTGCTTACTGGTCCTTTTAAAGACTTTGAAGGTGAAGTGGTAGAAGTAAGCCCTGAGCGCAGTAAACTGAAAGCCCTCCTTTCAATCTTTGGCAGAGACACACCTGTAGAACTAGAGTTCAATCAGGTACAGAAGCAAAATTAAGACAAAACTACAGCACAAGTTTGTAGATTTTTTAACAGCTATAAAATGGCTAAAAAAGAAAATGGCTAAAAAAGTTACGGCAGTTATTAAGCTAGCGCTCAATGCTGGCAAAGCAAGTCCCACTCCACCAGTTGGTCCTGCTCTAGGTCAACATGGTGTCAACATCATGATGTTTTGTAAGGAATATAATGCCCGTACTGCTGATCAAGCAGGTATGGTTATTCCTGTAGAAATATCTGTATATGAAGATCGTAGCTTTACTTTCATTCTGAAGACGCCTCCAGCTTCAGTCTTAATCCAAAAAGCGGCTGGTATCTCTTCTGGATCAGCAGAGCCTAACCGTAAGAAAGTTGGTTCCATCACTAGAGAGCAACTTCGCCAAATCGCGGAAACTAAGCTTCCTGACCTTAATGCTAATGACATTGAAGGTGCAACTAAGATTATTGAAGGTACTGCGAGAAACATGGGCGTTACTATTACCGCCTAGTTTTAAAAGACCGATCAAATACAAACTTCCATAAAAAATTTAGCTGGGGGAGGGAATTCATATTTCCGATCGCACCCCATAGGAGTAATCATGGCAAAGAAGATATCAAAGCGTCTCAAGGAAGCCCTCAGCAAGGTTGAGGAACGTCCTTATGCGCCGATAGAAGCTCTCGAACTAGTTAAAGCGACTGCAACGGCAAAGTTTCCTGAGTCCGTAGAAGCTCACGTAAGACTAGGAATTGATCCTAAGTACGCTGACCAACAACTGAGAACCACTGTCACCCTACCTAAGGGAACAGGACAAACCATTCGCGTTGCAGTTATCGCTCGTGGTGAAAAAGTTGCAGAAGCGATCGCCGCAGGTGCAGATATCGCTGGTTCTGAGGAACTAATTGATGAGATCAGCAAAGGTAGATTAGATTTTGATTTGCTAATCGCCACCCCTGATGTTATGCCTCAAGTGGCTAAGCTTGGTAAATTGCTTGGTCCAAGAGGATTAATGCCTTCTCCTAAGGGTGGTACGGTAACTACTGACTTAGGTGGTGCGATTAATGAGTTCAAAGCTGGTAAGCTAGAATTCCGTGCAGATCGTACTGGGATTGTCCATATCCAGTTTGGTAAGGCAGCATTCACTGCACAAGATTTGCTGTTAAACCTCAAAGCTTTGCAAGAAACGATTGATCGTAATCGTCCTTCTGGTGCAAAGGGACGCTACTGGAGATCTCTGTATGTGTCCGCAACAATGGGGCCATCTATTGAAGTTGATGTAACCACATTGCGCGATCTCAAACTTGGAGACGCATAAAAATAAAGCCTTTCAAAGTCGTCCATCTTGCAAGAGCATTAACCAAAAGTTTTTACTCTTGCAAAAATTAAAAAAGCTAAGTCTAATTGTTGTCATCAGCCTAGAAAGAAATTTCGACAATCAAATAGATCCATAGACAGCAGGTGCTAATAGCTTAATTTCCTGCCGAGGTGATTTAAGAAATATTCCGATCCAGAATATTTCTTGAGCCTCTCTCTATGAATAGACGAGGCTTTTTTAATGACTTTAAAGATCCCCAAGTTAATAGACATCGTGCTTAGTGCCATGTTTATTAACTCCAAACATAAGGAGGTGCAAAATACATGGGTAAGACCCTAGACCAGAAAAAAGTTCTAGTCGGAGAAATGACTCAAGAGTTTGAAGGAACTCAGATGGTCATGGTAATCGATTATTCAACTTTGTCAGTAGCGGAGATTACGAAGCTCCGTCGCTCTCTCCGTCCTACAGGCACGGTATGTAGAACGACTAAGAATACTCTTCTCAAACAAGCAATTTCAGGTACTCCTGAATGGAAGCCTCTAGAAGACTTTCTAGTTGGTCCTTCTGCCTGTTTATTTGTCAAAGATGACATTGGCGGTGCTGTTAAGGCATACCAAGCTTTTCAAAAGGAATCTAAAAAAACCGAACTTCGTGGCGGTGTTTTAGAAGGTCGTGCATTGACTGCAAAAGACTTGCAGGCGATCGCCGATCTACCTTCCAAGGAAGTACTCATCTCGCAAATTGCTGGTGCAATCAATGCAGTTACTGCCAAGATTGCGATCGGTATCAAAGAGGTTCCTCAGTCTCTTGGACGCGCTATCAAAGCTGTTTCTGAGAAAGAAGCTGCTTAGAACAATTGGTAATTACGAATTACGAATTATCAATTACGAATTATTAACCTAATCTAATTAACTAAAGAGAAAAACTATGTCTGCAAAGATCGACAGCATTATTGAAGAACTAAAGACTTTGAGCCTTCTTGAAGCTTCTGAATTGGTCAAAGCGATCGAAGAAACCTTCGGCGTATCGGCTGCTGCTCCTGTTGGTGGTGTAGTAGTTGCTGCTGCTGGTGGCGGTGCTGCTGCTGCTGAAGAAGTTGAAGAAAAGACTTCCTTCGACTTGGTACTTGATGAAGTTCCTGCTGATAAGAAGATCGCGGTTCTGAAGATCGTTCGTGAAATCACTGGCTTGGGCTTGAAAGATGCTAAGGACATGGTTGAATCCACTCCTAAGACCATCAAAGAAGGTATGCCTAAGGCTGATGCTGAAGCTGCTAAGAAGCAAATCGAAGAAGCTGGTGGTAAGGTTTCCATCAAGTAATTGTTGGCAACACTTAGATTGCTTGTATGTCCTGCTTTGCAGGACATACAAAACCAGAATTAAAGGCACGCTTAGCGTGCCTTTATGATTATGTAGCAGTATTTTGGAATAGTATGAGCGACCCTTTATCAGAATTATTTGCGGTGATTGTCGATCGCCGCGAGAATCCCCAAGCAAGTTCCTACACTTGCAAATTATTTGCAGGTGGTGACAACAAGATTTTGAAAAAAATTGGTGAAGAGTCTGCCGAAGTAGTCATGGCTTGTAAAGATGATGATCCTGACGCGATCGCTGGGGAAGTTGCCGATTTGTTTTATCACACCTTAGTAGCGATCGCCCATCATCATGTCGATCTCCAACTTGTATATGACAAGCTGGCTCAGCGACGCTAAAGATCGCATTAAGAAACTACGCAGTAATTTTTTAATGCGATCGCCCGAAATCATTATTAATGCAGTAAGATTACCTATGAATTGATCAAAGGGTAGATTGCTGTGGCATCGAATAGTGTAGAGCGTTCTCAGTCTCTGACAGGCAGTATTGTAAAAGGCACTCTCAAAGCTGTTGGCGGCACTTTGCTAGGCATTATTATGATTGGTGGTGCAGCCGTAGCTGGTGGACTAGTGGGATTAGCACTCAGTTTTCGCGATCTGCCCGATGTCAGAGTCCTTAAGGGTTATGTCCCTGTGGAAACTACCTATATTTATGACATTAATGGTGGACTAATTGCTCGTCTACATGGCGATGTTAACCGCGAAGTTGTTACCCTTGATCGCATTTCTCCCCATTTAAAGCGATCGGTTCTGGCGATGGAAGATGCTTACTTCTATACCCACAAAGGTATTGATCCTAGCGGTATTGGACGCGCAATTTTAGCTAATTTTAGTGCAGGTGGAACCGTTGAAGGTGGCTCAACCCTCACCCAGCAATTAGTCAAAAACTTATTTTTATCTAACGAACGTAGTCTCAATCGCAAAGTGGCTGAAGCCGTCTTGGCAATGCGCGTTGAGCAAGTATTTACCAAGGAACAAATCCTTGAAATGTACCTCAATCAAGTATTTTGGGGAAAAAATACTAATGGAGCCGAAACTGCTTCTCAGAATTATTTTGGTAAATCGGCGGCTGACTTGACTCTTGGGGAGGCTGCCATATTAGCAGGTACGATTCAAGCCCCATCAGTATTTAATCCTGTAGATAACTATGCTGAAGCCAAGAAGCGACAAGGTTTAGTACTTGATCGCCTGTTAGAACTGGGATGGGCAACACCCGCCGAAATTAAAGCTGCCAAAGCCCAAAATATTACCATTCGGAAGCAAGGTATCTCCTATGAAGCTAGTCGCGTTCCTTATGTTTCTCAAGCTGTAACCGCAGAGTTAGAAGAAAGATTTGGGCGCGATGTGGTTTTACAAGGTGGGTTGCGTGTCCAAACGACGATTGATTTAAAGTTACAACGGATTGCTGAGGAAACTGCTGCTGAAGGTCATCGAGACTTAGTGGATCGTGGAGCCTATGCCGATCAATTGGCTTTAGTGGCTGTCGATCCCCGCACGGGCTTTGTGAAAGCTTTAGTGGGTGGGGTCGGTGATTTTGATAAAAATCAATTTAATCGCGCAGTTTTAGCAAGAAGACAATTAGGCTCTTCGTTTAAGCCTTTTGTTTACTATGCTGCTTTTGCTACAGGCAACTACACTCCAGATTCCGTAATTGACGACAGTCCAATGTCAATTCCTGATGGTGATGAACCATACGTGCCACGCAACTACGACAATAAGTTTTCAGGTGCTATTTCCATTCGTCAGGCGATCGCCGTTTCTCGAAATATTCCTGCGCTCAAACTAGGTCTGGAAGTTGGTAATGAGAATGTAGTTGCTATTTGCCGTAAATTAGGGATCAATAGTCCGATTAAACCCGTTGTGTCTTTACCGCTTGGGGCTGCTGATGTCACCCCGATGGAAGTGGCAGGAGCCTATGCGGTATTTGCTAGTGGTGGCTATAAATCAAAAACTACATTAATTGCCCGTGTCACCGATCGCAATGGCAATCTCGTACTAGACAATACTCCCAAGCCAGAGTTAATTCTTGATCCGATCGCCGTTTCTTACTTAACTGATGCCTTACGTGGAGTAGTGACTAATGGTACAGCAACTGAAGCCCAAATGAGTGACGGGCGACCTGTCGCAGGTAAGACAGGTACTACCTCTGACTTTCGCGATGCTTGGTTTGTGGGCTATACTCCCCAGTTATCGGTAGCAATTTGGATCGGTAATGATGATTATTCACCAATGGCAAATGGCGTGACGGGTGGTGTCTATGTCGTTCCGATTTGGCGAAAATTTATGGAAAGAGCATTAGCTGGACAACCGATTGAGCAGTTCCCAGTCCCATCCGAAATCCAAGAAAAAGAAGGTGGCAAAAAGAAAAACTAACTCACAAGATTGAGTAGCCACTTTATGCACCTGAAGGTGATGTCCTTGAAAATATTTCCCCAATTTTTGTTTGTTTTGCGATTGCTAATTTATTCAGCGATTGTCTCGGCTGTGATTAAATATGCTGTACCCAATTGGTTGGTATTAAGTGAACTGACCGAAGATGCCGTGAATGCGATCGCCTTCTTCTGTATCACCATACCTGTGGCATTATTTGCTTTTGTTTTATGGCTAAAGCGCTAAAGATTCTGCAATTTAATGGCGCGGCAAGCCGCGCCATTAAATATTTTCATTATTTTAGAGCGAAGCGCTAATAATGCTTAATCATTACAAAGCAATTACGACCATTAACCATCGTTTCCGAGCGAATCTCATTGGCGACGGTTTTGGCGATAAATAAGCCCCTACCCCCCGTAGGAATGTCATCGACACTGGCAAAATCTTGATTTTTTGCGGCTTCTCTACTAACTCGTTCTATTTCCGCCTGTAGGTCAAAAGGTTCCCCATAGTCCCAGATCCTTAATTCTAAAAATCTTTCGGTTTCATTAATGGTAATTTCAATGTCAATAGGAGTTTCTTCAGGAAGTCCTGCATGGGCATAGGAGACAACATTGGTAAAAACTTCAACTAACACCAGATTGCATTGCATCCAAGTTGGGTTTGGCAACAAATTTTGAAACTGCTGAAACCACTCTTGCAATTGGCTAAGAGCATAAATGTCAGTATTAACTTGGATATGATAATGCTGTAACACTGATGATTGATCTGATGTTGTAAGAATCTGACGTTTTAAACTTAAAATCCAGTTATTGGCGGTTATACCAACGCATGAGGACACCTGCTAATTTCTCCGAATCATGACATACTGTGCCATTCTCTTTCTCTCTCATGATGTTGGCAATTAAGATAGGACAGCCCATTGCGGCAAGGTTATCTCGATCTAAATGTGTAAAGTGGGAGCCAAAGGTCGCATAGTGTTGTAGCGATCGCTCAGAAGGTGGTGACTTTTGGACTAAAACGACATCAAATAGTCGCACACCTGCTAACTCATCTAAAACTCTTACATAATCAGACACCGCATAATTATCCGTTTCACCTACCTGACTCATGATATTACAAAGATAGATCGATGGTACATGGCGATCGATCAAGGCTTGTAATATTTCAGGTACGAGCAGGTTAGGAATAATGCTGGTATATAGGCTGCCAGGTCCAATTACAATCAGATCAGCTTCGTTAATATCCTCAACTGCTTGCGGCAATCCTTGGGGATTATCTGGTTTACAGCCAATATGTTTGATTTTACCTCTGGCTTCAGGAATATTCGACTCTCCCTCCACATAACGCCCATCTTCAAACTCAGCCCATAGCACCATGTGATCAAGAGTGGCAGGTAAGACGCGACCACGTACGGCTAAAACCTGTGAACTGGCGGCGATCGCCTTTTCTAGATCCCCTGTAACTTCACTCATCGCGGTCAGGAATAAATTCCCAAAGCTATGTCCTGTTAGCCCTTCTCCTGTTTTAAACCGATATTGAAATAGCTCAGTCACTAATTTTTCTTCGTCGGCAAGGGCAGCAAGACAATTACGAATATCGCCGGGGGGCAGAACTCCATGCTCACGGCGCAACCGTCCAGAGGAGCCACCATCATCCGCAACCGTGACGATCGCTGTAATATTGGCGCTATATTGCTTCAGCCCCCTTAGCAAATTCGACATCCCTGTACCACCGCCCACAGTGACAATTTTGGGACCTCGATTGAGTTTGCGATGGGAGACTAGTAACTCTAATAGTTCTTTATTTTGATCGGGGATCAAAACTTGCGTAATCGAACCGAGGGCGCGTTTTTGACCTAGCCATAGCAGCCCTAGACCAATGGCTAAGGCGATCGGACCACTAAGATTGCGTGGCAAAATCGCAACTAAGGTGTCAACACCATTACGGATCAAACGCGAGATAAATAAAATCGGGGTTAGTTTTGCGGAAATCGCAATTCCCAACACGATTAAAACAATGCCGATAATGCTAACCAATAGCCATCGCTTCACAAATAAGCCTGGCAAAAACCACTGAAAACCCCTCAGCCATTTTCTTTGCTTAGCTGCTGAACGAGATCGATTCGCTGACGGCTTTTTTGATGGCTTCATCTAGCACCCTGTTTTAGCATCCTGTAACATGAACCAGCACTTCGCGGGTATGCCCCAAGTTGCGATGTTCCCAGACAAAAATTCCTTGCCAAGTACCGAGGGCAAGTTTACCATTAGCGATCGGGATAGTTTCTGAGGTTTTAGTGATAGTACTGCGAATATGTGATGGCATATCATCAATTCCTTCAGAAATGTGGCGATATTGACTCGCATCTTCAGGAATGAGTTTTGAGAAAAAGGTTTCCAAATCTGCCAATACATCTGGATCGGCATTTTCTTGAATGATTAAACTCGCGGATGTATGCCGCAAAAAGACGTTGCATAGTCCCATCTTGATCCCTGATTGAGCAAGAATAGCTTCCACTTGGCGGGTGATATTGTGCAGTTTTTTGCCATTAGTACGCAGCGCTATGGTTTGCTGCACCATATATTGCACTGTTTGTGGTTGACCTGCGATCATAAATTTTTCCTCAAAGGCTGTAATTCATTTTTAGCGCGGCTATGCCACGCCGCAAACAATCGGTTATTTATTTACTGCGTGTCCCTTACCCCAATTCACAAAAGTGTTGTTACACTTTCGTGAATTAAAAACCAAACCCAGTAAGGGTTTTCAAAACTAAAAATGGCTATGCCATTTTTAGTTTTGGTATTACTTAGTATCTAGAAAGGCGCTAACTATGGACAATGCTACCACTGGGGCTGTGATGGCAGACAAGACCCGATCGCCTAAAGATACTGGTATAAAACCTGCGGCGATCGCCATTGCTTCTTCTCTAGCCGTCCAGCCTCCCTCACAACCAGTAGCAACCATAATTTGAGCAATATTCTCGGTTATAGGTAGAGCATGATATTCATTGTATAAACTAGTCAACAAATGTGGGGCATCAGGCTGTGTCACACAAATATATTTCAGAATTGGCTCACAGTCTTTAGCGATATTACCTAGCCATACCTTCAGGTCTTGTGGTGCATCAATTTCAGGTACATAGTTACGCAGCGAAAGTTCCGAGGCTTCTTCGGCGATGCGTTGCCAGCGATCGCGTTTTTGATTGCCGATGTCTGTTCCTGACTTAATAATTGTGCGATCGCTAAATAGCGGCACAATTTGGCGTACCCCTAACTCCGTAGTTTGACGGATCACTGATTCGATATTGCTACCCTTAGGCATCGCGATACCGAGGATAATTTGCGTTGTTAATTCAGAATTATTTTCTAGTAGAGCAATAATTTCTGCATGATCAAGATCACTAGTTAACTTAGCTAACCACCAGCCACCATTGCGATCGAGGGCGATAAATTCTGCCCCAATTTCCAAGCGTAATACATTACACAAATAATGTCTTTGCTCAGGAGTTAAGGCGATCGGGCTATTAACTTTTAAAGCTGGCTCGACTTGATGGGGTTGTAAGGTTACCCTTTGCAGTCGGCGTTTTTGAGGTTGAGGGAGTAACACAATAAAAGTCAGAATCGTGGACTAGGCGAACTCCCAGAAAGGGAGAAGGGGCGTAAGAGACTTGTCTTGTTCCCCTCTCCTTTTTTGGGAGAGGGTCTAGGGGTGAGGGTCTTGGCAATTCTCTTTGAGGTTGATCGTTATTTTGGGCTAAATAACCAGCCTTTTTTCCAAAAGAAAAATAGCAAACCTCCAGAGATCGAAAACATCAGTAACCAGCATAAAGCGTAACCAAAAGGCATTTTTAACTCAGGCATATTTCCCGCTACGCTTGTATCAAAATTCATGCCATAGACACCAGCTACGAAAGTAAGTGGAATAAACACTGTGGAAATCACTGTCAAAAAACGCATGATTTCGTTAGTGCTGTTACTTAAGGACGACAGATAAATATCCATCAAGTTCGCGGCAAGTTCGCGATAGGTCTCCACCATATCGATTACCTGTACGGTGTGGTCGTAGCAGTCACGCAGAAATACACGCACCTCGCGATCGATTAAAGGACTTTCCTCTCGAATCAAGGAATTAATTGCATCCCGTTGCGGCCAGATTGCTCGACGTAGTAGTAATAATTCCCGCTTAATCTTATGGATTTTATCGAGGGTTTGGCGAGTTGGTTTTTCGACTACTTCATCTTGGAGATCTTCAAGACGTTCGCCATAGTCCTCTAGTACTGGAAAAAAGCCATCAACGATCGCATCGATCAGGGCATAGGTTAGATAATCGGACTTTTGCGATCGAATTACCCCACGATTGCGATGAATACGCTGACGAATTGGCTCAAATACATCAGTTTCAGGTTCCTCTTGTACGGTCAAGACATAGTTTTTCCCCAAGATCAAACTTACCTGCTCATCATAAAACCCTCTCCCATCTTCACGACTAGTCACCATGTGCAGAATGATTAATTCTTGTTTCTCGAAACTCTCTACTTTGGGGCGTTGAGGAATATTGACGATATCCTCCAGCACCAGTTCATGGAGGTTAAACACTTTGCCTAGACGTTGCAAGACATCTTCAGAACCTAAGCCTTGCACATCCACCCATGATACAGATTGGCTGTCGAGGTAAGGAAAACATTCTTCAGGTGTTGCTAGTTGAATCCCCAAAGCTTCATCAGCATTGTAATCAATCAAGAAAATATTGGGAATACTAGCATCTTCATCAATGATTAATGTCCCCGGTGGACTACCTGGTTCGGGTTCATTAAAATCATAGAATTCTAACTCTTCGTCATTTTCTTCCGAATCGTCTTCAATTGGACTAGGCTTAAATCTGGTGGGGTTGTGAAGCATGGTTAAGCGAGTCGTGAAATACACTGACAGTGTGCCACATTGTTAAGGTTTGTACGTCTATAAAAGCTTAGAATCTTTCATCTGTTCCGTCTCGGCATATTTTTATATTTTGTATTAAAGTCTATGAAATGCAAGGAAGCCTTCAGAGGGCTGCGTAAATTTGATTTGTGGTCGATCGCTTCGGCTACTTGTGTAAGTACAACTTTGGTGGGAAGTGCGATCGCGGGACCTTTACCCGAAAGGATTTTATGGGGAAATCCGACCTGTGATGTTAGTACCTCAGAGATTTTGAAGAAGCATGAATTACGCAAAGCAGCTTTGATCAATGTCAAGGATCAAAAAGCACAGACACAATATCGGGAAATTATCCAAAAACATAAAAACGCATTACAAGCCTGTCGCGATCGCACTGCCCCACAAACCCAAGCAACTTGGATCAGACTCTATCCCAATGATGTTAAGGCAGGGGTGCTAGAGGATGTCTTTGATAAAATGGCAAATCGTGGCTATAACCAAGTTTTTGTTGAAGTTTTCTATGATGGGCGAGTGCTGCTACCTGTCGCGGATAATCCGACTCCTTGGAAATCAGTAATGGAGGAAGCTGTCAAATCGGGAGAAGTGCCTGCGGATTATGATCTTTGGAAACAGGCGATCGCGATCGGGAGAGAACGGGGCATTAAGGTTTATGGCTGGTCATTTGCGATGAACTTTGGCTATGGCTATAGCGAGGTCAAGGGGCGATCGGGAGAACTAGCCTTAAATGGCAAGGGTGAAAATAGTATTGCCAATACCAATTTTGATCGCCAGCAAGTAGCCAATGGACGTGCCTTTTATGAAGATGCCTATGAGGTCGATCATCTCTTTGTCGATCCCTATAGTCGGCTGGCTAAAGATGATCTAACTACCGCAGTTAAGGCACTGATGCAACGCAATCCTGACGGCATGGTATTTGACTATGTGCGCTATCCCACTAATGCCACTGGCAATTTAATTGATAATGTCCAACAGCTTTGGATTCATGGCAAATCATCACGTACTGCTCTATTAAATAGCATTGATAATAGAAATGTTAGAGAACTGATGGCACTCTATCTCAAGAGTGGAACCTTGACGGCGAATGATGTTGTCCAGACCGAAAAGCAACTTGCGGAAATTGCCAAAGTCCAACCGACTAATATTAAAAATCCTCGTGAAACAGCAGAAATTGCTGAGGGTTTACTGTGGAATATCGCCATAAATCATGCCTATCAGGGTGTAGTTAATTTCGTTACCGCAATTTCGACTCCCCTTAAGGAAAACAACCTTCCCATTGGCACGGTCTTTTTCCCTAATGGTAATCGTACCGAATCAGATAAGTATGAAGCGAGAATGCAACCTTGGGATCGTTTCCCTAAATATATGGAACGTCATCCCATGACTTACGCTCTTTGTAGCGATGGAAGTTGCGTAGCAGAGCAAGTTTCGGAAGTAGTGCGGCAATCGTCACCTGAAACCCTAGTTTGTCCAATTTTAGCGGGAACTTGGGGACAGGGTTTTGACGGACATCCGAGTTTCGAGAAGCAAATGCAAGCGATCCGTACTAGAGAACCTCAGATTAATTGCTTTAGTCATTTTGTCTATTCATGGATGGAACCTGAAAGCGATCGCCTTCGCAAAGCAGGTAAAGCCACAGGTTTAGAAAGCGCCACTTTACCAAATTAGTAGTAAATCCATGAAAACCTGCAAAGCAGGTTTTCATGGACTTACTCTAATTTTAAAATCCCAGAAGGCGATTTGCGGCGCGGAGCGCCGCAAATCGCCTTCTGGGATTTTGTCCTAAGTAAAACTTTTTTTGCTATAAGTCAGAAGGATAGGGTGAAGGTCTTAATTTCATAGGGTTTAAATGTAATTTGTAATTTGTTAGATGTATTTTCAACTTGTGGAAGAAGATTATGCTTGTGTTCCATGAGGTTACATTCCCAAATCTCCTCTACTTGTAAGAGACTAAATGAAATCTCAATATTTGTTTCTGTTGATTTACCATGAGCTTCATAAAAACGCATAATCCAGCCTGATTGATCCTGCGATCGCTTAAATGCTGAAAGAATGATATTTGGTGCAGAAACTTGTAAGAAACTTTGTTGTTTCAATTGAATTGGTGAATGATTTAAGACAATCGGATTATTTAATTCATGAGCAAGTTGGACAATATTTGCTTTGCGCCAATCACCTTGGTGTGGAACTAACCGATAAGTAAATTCATGGTTACCGCGATCGCTATTTGGACTAGGCCAATTAGGACTACGCAGCAACGTTAGGCGTAGACAATCAGGCTGTGCATCATAGCCATATTTACTATCATTAAGAATACTTAAACCAACCCCAAAATCTGATGCTGCCTGCGGCGGCATCAGATTTTCTGGGTTTGGAGAAAATGCAATATCTGCCCAATATTGAGCAGGAACTTCCCATTTTGCTTTGGCTTCAGGCGTTTCCCCCAAAGTGCTACGCTGAATCGTTCCCATTGGGATTTCGTAAGTGGTATAGGTTGATCGCCAGTTCACAGGAAATGATACTTTGACTAACGTATATTCTTCTTGCCAATCAACCCAATTATGTACGGTGACAAACGCTTCAAAGGCAGTTAGTTGAATCTCTTGGATAAATGTTGAATTACGAAATTTCTGGACAATGCGTAAGGATACTAATAGACTGTAATTTTCAGTGATTTCAATTGATTCAAGAGTCGTAGATTCCAGCTTTTTACTTTCGTAATTAGGATCAATATTCCATGCATCCCAATATTGTCCTTTATCTTCAAAAAATTGCAATTCGCTCGCTGATTGCAGTATCGATTTTTGCGATCGCTTATCAAATACCTGAGAAATTGTGCCAGATTTAAGATCAATTTCAACTTGAATATAGGCATTATCTAGATAAAACTTCTCACTATCAGCAGTAATACTTAAAGGTTGATCAGTCTCAGTAATTCCTAAAGACTCAATGTCACTAAATCCAAAACTAGGTATGTTCTCTAACCAACATAATGAACCATCTGGCTTTCTAATTAATTGCGATCGCTGCCAATTGAGAAAGTTCCATGCTTGTGTATTAGGATTTCCGATCTGGCATTGAGGAAGAATCTGATTACAAATTTCTCTTACTTCAGTCCATGTGCGATCGGCATCAGTAAAGACTTCAGGAATTGATGTTCCTGGAAGAATGTCATGAAATTGATTGAGCAGTAAGCCTTGCCATGCAGTTTCTAATTGAGCTTGGGGATAGGGGAGATTGGAGACTAAAGAGGCGATCGCGCTATATTTCTCAGCATTGCCTATTAATACTTCCACTTGGCGATTTTGACGTTTCTGATCCGCTTTAGTGGTGAATGTGCCACGATGGAATTCCAAATAGAGTTCATCTTGCCAAACAGGTAAATCTGAAGGTGATTGGGTTTTCAAGGTTACGAGGAAGTTCTCTAAGGCACTAGGCTGCATCTTAAAAAACAATGGTGATTCTGCCCACTTCCGCCCTAAATCCAGCATATCGGCAGTTGGTCCTCCACCATGATCACCCACACCATAGAGCCATGCTGTTTCAGGAATATTATGCTTTTCTTCTTGAGTGGCGAGATATTTAGCGATCGCCACAGGTTCCAATCCTTGACCAATCTCATTACTAAAGTAAGTAAAAATCTGACTTCCATCTACACCTTCCCACCAAAAGATTTGATGCGGAAACTTATTGGTGTCATTCCATAATAATTTTTGGGTAACAAAAGCTTCAAAACCACTTTTTAAAAGGATCTGGGGCATCTGCCAATGAAACCCAAAGGTATCGGGTAACCATGCAATTTTGACTTCTCGATTAAACTTTTCGCGAAAATATTCTTGACCATAGAGAATTTGTCTAATTAAAGATTCACCACTAGGTAAATTCCCATCAGGCTCTACCCACATCCCACCAATTAGTTCCCATTTGTCAGCCTGAACTGCTGCTTGAATACGCGTAAACAATTCTGGATATTCCTGTTCCATCCATTGATAGGAAACCGCTGTACTTTGATTAAAAATTAGTTCTGGATAGCTTTTTTGTAAATTCAAAGCTGAGTTAAAGGTACGCTGCATCGCATTTTTAGTTTCAGCGATCGCCCATAACCAAGCCACGTCAATATGCGAATTTCCAAGTATATAAATCTGTCGTTGTTGGAGAAATTCGCTATATTGCAGCAGTGGTTCACGAATTTCCGCTAGTTTCTCAAAAAAGCGATCGCTTGCTATCTCGCCAGATCGAGAAAATAAAGAGATTAAATTATTAGTAGCAGTTTCTAAAGGTTGTAAATCAATTTGATGCTTAGTAAAAACTGGAATATAGGTTTGGAGAAGCTCTAATTCAGTAGCCAACCTATCAGGGTCACAGGCTTGATGAGGATATTCAAAAACTATTTCTGCAAGCTGTAAAGCACCAATATCATGCTTAGGACTATTGAGCTTAATTTCTAGAGTAAATTCATAATCAGGTTGTGCATCATCAGTTAATAAAATTCGACATTTCTGATCAAACAAATCACCTTCTTGGACTTTTTGATGATTAACCCATATCTCACAAATATCCGCCCACCAAATTAAATTTAAGCGGATAGTTGCACCTAATGTTGGTAATTCTGCATAGGTTTCTGGTACTTGCCAATTTTGTCTTAAATAAATATTTTCTTCCCGTTGCAAGAAAGATAACATCGGTTTGTTTTGCTTAGAATTTATCGTTGCTAAATTCTCCCAAACACCTTGTTTGTTTTGTCTTTGCCAATTACTGAGTATTGATAAATGCGATCGCAATCGTAATTTATTAATAACTTCAGTCAAACTGTCTACTAAATCAATCATTTTTATTAACTCCTAATAGTTTGAATTTAAGAAGCAAAGGAAGTGCAAAGCATTTCTTTTGCTTTACATTAATGTAATACCTTGGGCAGCAATCCAAGCAGTAGTCCAAGCATTTTGAAAATTAAATCCACCCGTCACACCATCAATATCTAAAATCTCTCCTGCAAAAAACAAACCTGAGCAAATTTTACTTTCCATTGTCTGAAAATTCACATCCTGTAAGCGAATCCCGCCACAGGTGACAAACTCCTCTTTAAATACACCTTTACCCGCGATCGCATATTCACTGGCATTTAACACATTCGCAATTTGCTGAATTGACTTATTAGAAATATCAGCCCAACGCTTTTCTGGTTCCACTTCGGCTTTATCAAGCAAATATTCCCATAGGCGCAGGGAAATCTCAAAGGGACAATAGTTAGAAATAAATTTCTTAGATTGATCGGCTTTCGCGGTTAGGAGTATTTGCTTAATTGCTTCCACTTTTAGCGATGGAATCCAGTTAACGGTTAATTGGGCTTGATATTTACATTCATGGAGTTCTCGCGCCGCCCATGCCGATAACTTCAATACGGCGGGACCACTTAAGCCCCAATGGGTGATTAATAATGCACCTGATTGTTCTAATTGATTACGACTAGATTTTTTCTTTTCAGGATTAGCGGAACTAACTAATTTAACAATGGCAGGATCAACGCTTACGCCTGCAAGTTCATGTAATTTAGAATCTTTGATATTGAAAGTAAACAGAGAAGGAACGGGTGGCTCTAGTTCATGACCTAGCGATCGCGCGATCGCATATCCCGATGGGCTGCTACCTGTAGCTAGCAATAGGCGATCGCACAGGATGTTTTCACCATTTTTGAGAATGACATCAAATTTGCTATTTCCTAAATGTTCAATTCTCTGCACTAACACATTATTGCGAAGCACAACACCAGCTTTTTTG
This sequence comes from uncultured cyanobacterium, assembly GCA_963703315.1. Taxonomy (GTDB): domain Bacteria; phylum Cyanobacteriota; class Cyanobacteriia; order Pseudanabaenales; family Pseudanabaenaceae; genus Pseudanabaena. Next base: position 3,303,142 of record OY969811.1, read on the forward strand.
GCAGCAAACATTAATGCTTCCACAATCGTTTCTGAATCATCAGTAACAGGAAACATTCTGCCATCGGCTTCGGTTTTAAGCTTCACTCCCTCGTTATTAAACCATCGCACTACATCTAAAGGCTGAAAGCGTGAGAAAGCTCCCCGTAACGCTTTACTACCTCTAGGATAGTTCTGCACTAATTGCGAAGCTTCAAAACAATGGTGCGTAACATTGCAACGTCCTCCCCCTGAAATGCGTACTTTCGCCAGAGGTTGTCGTCCTGCCTCTAGCAAAGTTACTCGCGTATGGGGTGCTTGCGCTGCATGGATTGTGCCAAAAAATCCTGCTGCTCCACCACCAATTACTACTACTTCTATATTTGTCATTAAATTTCTAGATGGGTTTAAGAACTTCGGCATAATTAAAACCCAGTTCTAAAACCTGTGGCGCACGCTGCGTGTGCGCCACAGGTTTTAGGATTTTATATTTAATGCCGAAGTGGTTATTGATTAACTTTGGGGCGACAGGCTTGAAAAAGGTTGATTACTTCTTTGGGGACTTGCTTAGTTTCTCTGACAGCAGTATCGAGTTTGAGAAACTCAGCAAAGGTATATTGCGATCGCAATTTGTCTAAACTGCAAGTACAAAACTCTTTATTGTTAGTAAATCCACAACCTTTCATAAAAGTTTTAACTACTTCTTGTGGATACTCATGCTTTTCTTGATTAGCTGGTTTATTCTCTGCTGACCATGCGATAGAGGTTCCACTACTAACCAATAGGAATGTACAGAAAGAGAGGAATTGATGGCGCATAAAATTGAGAATCTTAATCTTTGTTATATTAGCAACTAGCTGCAACGTTTCATACCAATTTGGCAAAAATACCGCCTCAAGCAATATATAGCAAAGCAAGTTTTGCTTAGGATATAAAGCCAGAAGATGAGTTGCGGCGCGAAGCGCCGCAACTCATCTTCTGGCTTTTATTTGTACTAGCTAACTCTTGCTTTGCTATATTTTTAATAATTTCTATCATCAGGATGACTGCATTGATTACGATTTCATGACAACATCTATAGTAGTCGTCCTGTTTTGCTTGAGCAATTGAATGAAATCTCCTGACCGTTTGTTAATTGTTGATGATGTGCCAGACAATCTGTTTCTTGTTCGCACCATACTCGAAGAAGAGGGGTATGAGATTTTAACTTCATCCAATGGTCATGATGCTCTCAAAATTGTCGAATCAGAACCGCCAGATTTGGTTTTGTTGGACGTGATGATGCCCCAGATGGATGGCTATGAGGTGACCCGCCGTATGAGGGCAATGAAAGATTTGCCATTTATTCCGATTTTGTTGATTACGGCTTACGATCGCGCTAATGCAGTTAAAGGGCTAGATCTCGGTGCAGATGAATTTATTCGCAAGCCCATTGAAGCTGATGAACTATTGGCTAGGGTGCGATCGCTACTGCGTTTAAAACATAGTATTGCGGAGCGCGATCGCATTGACCGTCAGCGACAGGACTTTGTATCACGACTAACCCATGATTTGCGGACACCGCTAGTTGCCGCTGATCGGATGTTAGGACTTTTGCAAGATGGTGTATTAGGAGAGATTTCGCCAGAAATTCGGGAAGCGTTGACGATTATGGGGCGCAGCAATCATAACTTGCTGGAAATGGTCAATAAGCTCCTAGATGTTTATCGATACGAATCAGGTAGCAAGACTATTAATTTGCAACCTTTAAATTTAAAAGAACTACTGGAGCAGGTCGTACAGGAACTGAAACCGATCGCTATTTCTAAAAATCTGGAACTAACGGCTGAGCTTGAGGACACGGGCGCAGTTAAAGGCGATCGCCTAGAGCTATTACGAGTATTTAATAATCTGATTGGGAATGCACTCAAATTTACGGATGCGGGTAACATTCATATTAGCTTGACCAAAAGCAAAACCGAGGCAGTCATCGCGATCGCGGATACAGGGGCAGGGATTCCATTGGAAGAGCAACCATTCTTGTTCCAAAGATTTCGCCAAGGCAGTCATCAAAAACAAGGTAGTGGTCTAGGATTGTACCTGTCGCACTATATTATTAGCGCCCATGATGGCAAAATTCTAGTCAAGTCACCAAATAAGTCATCAGATCTCGATTCTAACCAAGGTTCTACTTTCTTTGTGCATTTGCCTGTCATTACCCCATGAGTAATCACCAACTCCAATACGATACCCTTCTCAGCCATTACAGCAGCCCTCTGGAGGCGATCGCTATTTTGCGAGAATATCGTCCATATTTTGAGCTAATTCCCAGTCTCCGCCGTCCCAGTGAAAGCTTAATTTCCATTCCATTACCAGTAGTGCAGATTAGTAGCCCTAATTTGACGCAAAATCACATTCAATTACAATGTGACCTTGCGATGATTATGTGTGATCCTGACTGGAAAGTAAAAACGGGGCAGGAAATATTTGTATTTATCCATCGACCTAATGAGGATTATGCGGCACTTTTAAATCGGTGGCGACAAGTAGAAGTTGCCCTTGGGGATGAATACTATTGGCTTTTACCTTGGAAACATCGCAGCATTATTAGCGATCGCGGTGAATATCATTATCCTCTATTTATCACACTAGACTATTCTCCACCTCGTATTACTAAAGGTTTAGAAGGTGCATCTCTGCCCCATGTTCAAGCCGCGATGCCAGCGATCGATCTACCACCAGATACTGATGAAAATCAAGAGGAACATATTTATAGCGATCCAAGTAAATTAGAGTAGATAGAAAAATTTGTAGAGCTAATGAGACATATCGCAAACCTAGATTCAAGTGCCAAGATTGCGGACGCGAGTTTGTCGAAATTTTAAGAGCGCTTTTCCAATGCCAACTCTACAAGCCGATCGCATAGTTCTGTAAATGGAATCCCTGAATATTCCCATAACTTTGGATACATACTCAGTGAGGTAAATCCGGGAAAAGTATTGATTTCATTAATTAAAACCGTTCCCGTTGCTTCCACATAGAAGAAATCGACTCTGGCTAAACCTGAGCCAGCCACAGTTTGAAAAGCTTTAACTGCCATTGACTGCACTGCTTGAGTCACATTGTCAGGCAATTTACTGGGAATAATTAAATCCGCTTTACCTGCCGTGTATTTGGTTTCATAATCATAGAAATCACTAGTGAAAGTAATTTCACCGATCGCTGAAGCTTGTGGTTGTTCATTGCCGAGAACCGCACATTCGATTTCACGGGCAGTTACGCCTTGCTCGATGATGATGCGTGGATCGTAACTAGTCGCACTAGCGATCGCCTCTTTTAACTGTTGGCGATCGCGCACTTTAGAAATACCCACCGACGAGCCGAGATTTGATGGCTTCACAAAGCAGGGATAACCAAGAGTTGCCTCGATATGTTCACTCCATGACTGCTCATCTTGTTGCCATTGCCAACGATTGAGCGCCACATATTTGACCTGTGGCAAACCTGCATTCGCAAAAATTGCCTTCATCGCAATCTTATCCATTCCCACGGATGAAGCAAGTACACCATTACCAACATAAGGCTTATGCATCAGTTGCAATAGTCCCTGAACTGTTCCATCTTCGCCATTAGGACCATGTAAAACGGGAAACCAGAGATCAATTTGCTGGACTTCCGTTGGCAAGAAAAAAGCGGCATTGGTTAATAATTCTGAATCTGCTAACGCTTTGCCTGAGTCTAAAACCTGTTGTGATACATCGGGACTGCGCCACGTACCATCGCGCTGAATGTAGAAGGGTTGAACTTGATAACGAGAGTTTTGACTGAGGGCTGAGGCGATCGCTTTTGCTGATGTAATCGACACATCATGTTCGCCAGACTGTCCACCAAATAGCAAGCCGACATAAAGAGGAGATTTTGCCTGCAAATCCATCATACCTATCATTAGTCAACACCCTCGTCAAATTGAGATCAAACTTTCAAGTAGCTCAGTATAGTTAAAACCCAAAACCAGAGCTTATGCCGCCCGCATAGAAGGTGGCACAAGCTTTTAGATTTTAAGTTTACTTATGCTGAGCTACTTAGTATTGAATACTTTACATTAAAGTTCGCCAGTTCTAAGGATGAAATGCAACGCCTAATTTCTAATGCCAGAATCGCAGTCTCACCATCCATTAAGGGCATCATCATATCCATTAACACTACACCAATTCTATCTTTATTAGGATTTACGCAATAGCCCTGTAATAAATTACGGGCTGAAAGCTTAAACCCGTTGAAACGGGTTGATCGGAGGGCGCTTTTTAGTCCGCTTTAGCTGACTTTAGCTTCGCAGCCCAGAACTTTAGTTCTTGGTTGGTTTGCGTAAGTTCTATTTATGTTGGGCATAAATGACGATCGCATCAACTCCATCACAGGCAGTCATCACCTGACAATTAAATGACTCAAGTAATGCCTTAGTAGTCTCTCGAAATGGAATCTATAAAAGCACGGCTCCGCCGTGCTTTTATAGATTTATCTAGGTTTTAAGTCGTCGTAAAGCGCTGTAGTGAGAAGTGATTAGCTAGCTATTACTTACGCTTTGTTGCTGGACTTAGGTGATTGAGCGAGATACTTTTGTAACTGCTCCATTGCTAGCATTAACTGCGGCGTAGGATCGATCGCGACGAGACCATCCTTCATCTTTTGCCAAATCTCGAAGTGTAAGTGAGGTCCAGTCGCTAAACCAGTACTACCGACTAAACCAATCACCGTTCCTTGTCTGACTTCTTGCCCTGTTTTGACCAATACCTCAGACAAGTGAGCATAGCGTGTCTCGTGGGTGTCACCGTGAGAAATAACTACAATCAAGCCATAGCCACCAAGCCAACCTGCAATTTCTACTCGACCACTAAAGGCAGCGACAACAGGTGTACCTTCGGCGGCGGCGAGGTCTGTACCTTGGTGGAAGCGGACTTGACCAGTGACAGGATGTACGCGAGTACCAAATAGCGAACTAATGGCAGATGGGGCAATCAATGGGAAGAGCATTTGCTTATCACCATTGCTCGGCAAGCTCATTGCTGCAATCTCGTCTGGAGTAAGGCGACGTACTTGCACAGCAGTTTCACCTGATGCCGCAGCATAGAGGACTTTGCCATTTTGGTAATAGTTTTGCCGATCGCTAACCGCTACTTCAGGAGCGCAAAGATTAGATCTACGTCCCGCAAGTTCACTTGCTTTCGTTTGGCAACCACTAGAGCGATTTTCGAGGACGATTTCTACGGGTTGCGATCGCCTTACGGATGCTTTTGGTGATGTCTTTAATGTAGTTTCAATGTTAACTTGGACAGACTCGCGATTATTGCCAGTACTTACAGGATTATTGACGGGCGCAGAATTACGATTGCTGTCACTTTTGATTTCTACGGTGATTGGTGCAGGAGCGATCGCAGGTTGTGATTGGATTGGTTGCGACTGGACTGGTGGTTGTGGCTGGACTTGGGGGACTGGGGCAGAGGGTTGGGATACTGCAATATCAGGAGAAATCGCTGATTTGCTAGCAGCGTATGCTGAGCTAACTAGAACATAGTTATTTGTAGAGAAGCAAAGCAGGGTAGCTAGAGTAATTGTGGAAAGTGTGGATTTTCGCATATTTGATTCTATTAATAGCCGACAGAAAAATTTTGAGGCTGATAGATCGCTTCTTGGGCATTGCCTTCCCATCTTACTACCAGTTCGCCTGTTGGTCTAATGTCGATGATTTGACCGTGAAGTTCCCGACCATTAATCATTTGACGCACATGGCGATCGCTCAGCATCTGCAAATATTCCGCCAAAATGCCTGTGATACCTTCGCGATCGCTGCGAGTTTGCGCCATCTGCACACCTGCCAGCACCACTTCAATCAGTTCATCCATACTCGATAAGGTTGTTGGCAATTCACCTAAAGCGATCGCACCCTCAGGGACTTCATTTGTCCAGTTAATGCCGATCCCCACCACTGCATAGATAATCTTGTCCGCCTCAATCCTTGTCTCAGTGAGAATCCCCCCTAACTTACGGCGATCAATTAACAGATCATTTAGCCATTTAAGCTTAACTTTTGCTCCTGTTTCATGAAGCGCCTTGGCAATCCCCCAAGCTGACCACAGCGTAATTTGGTGAGCATTTGCCGCCGCTAAATTGGGTTGTAAAATGATTGACATAAATAGTCCCCCCAGATCAGACTGCCATTGATGCCCCCTTTGCCCTCTGCCTTTAGTTTGACGCTTAGCAATAATGGCAGTATTCGCTAAAACTTGGTGGCGATCGATGAGTCGCCAAGCTTCGCTATTGGTTGAGTCTATTTCCTCGTAACGGATAATTTGCAAATTCAAAGTAGTTGCTGGCTTTCTACGAATTAGATTTTATGTGGCGCGGCTCCGCCGCGCCACATAAAATCTGGGTTCTTATTTTACTGCGCGTCTCTAAACTTCAAAATAGAGTATTTTACTTTTGAACCTTTTGATCGTAGTGCTTGTCAAAACCCTCGTACAGATAATTAAGCCTTCCACAAAAGGGGAAAATCAAATGTTTCGTAATATCAAAAAATTGGCAGCGATCGCTTTTGTAACTGTAGCCGTTGGAGCCGTTGCCATTCCAAATCTCGTTAATGCTCAAAATACTACTAACAATCGCACCGAAACCCGTAAGCCCCGTCAAGGTGATGGTGCTTGGAAAAAGCTGAACTTGACTGATGCTCAAAAGGCACAAATGAAGACTATTCGCGAAAATGCGAAAACTCGTAGTCAAAGTGTATTTACTCCTGAGCAACGCGCCATGATGGAAAAAGCCCGTCAATCTGGTGAGCGTAAGGGCGTACGCAAAGAATTGGGTCTGACTGATGCTCAAAAGCAACAGTTGAAGGCGATCGCCGAAGACACCAAGACACAAATGAAGAGTGTTTTGACTCCTGAACAACAACAACAGGTTGAGCAAATGAAGCAACAACGTCAATCCAAGCGTGGAATGATGCGTCAAGGAACTACTCGTTAGTCTTCGCAAAACAGCATCGCTTATCGTTGTTTATGCAAACACAAGGGTAGATTTGTGCTGCACATCTACTCTTGTGTTTTGATTGGAAACTATAGCCATAGCCAAGCAAGTTAAGACATAAAATCCAAAAGAGAGTTGCGGCGCGAAGCGCCGCAACTCTCTTTTGGATTTTGGTTTTGTCCTAACATAACTGACTACAGCTATATTTTCATACAAAGCTTTTAGCGAAATTCAAAAAATATTGCCAAATTGCTCATAAACAGTTGACTAAATGCGATCGCTATCTGCTATATTAATTGAGGTCAAAAAAATGACTTTAAAAAAGGGCGCTTAGCTCAGTTGGTAGAGCGTCTCGTTTACACCGAGAATGTCGGGGGTTCGAGTCCCTCAGCGCCCATACATCATAGCTTGTATATAACAAATTTAAGCGAATATTAAACGCATATATAGGGATTAAAGCAATCACTTCTTGAGTGTCTCTAGTCGATAAACTATAGGGATTTTCGATAGTTTTCCAATAGGCTGTTATTATGCTTTGCATAGAATAGCCGCAAACTAATTGTCCGTCTAATTTATGGAAGCTTTCAATCCGATTCCGCCAGAGTGGGTCGAAAAGGCTACACACGCTCATGGGTTTTGCTGTCCTAAATGTGGACAGCCGCCCAGCAAAGCTGAAGCTGTGTGGGTGAATCGCCGATCACCTGTTTATACTGAAAACCATCAACGCAAATGGCAAGAGTTTTATAGATGTGAGTGCCAAGCAGTTTGGTGGGCTTGGAGCAACGATCGCCCACCGTCAGAATTTAGCGATCGGGCAATTCGGAACAGCTATGACGACGATTTGATTTGAGATTTAATTTGAGACTTGCATTGAACAAATGAGATCGCAATCTGCCTTGGTTCTGGCTTTGTCCTTCATTGCGGGTGCTTATGCCAGCTTTTTACCAGATTGGACGGGCTTTTATATCGTATTTGGAATTGGAATTGGCTTATCGCTGCTTATTCCTGCAATTTGGCGTTTAGGACCTAAACGTTGGGTTTATTTATTAGCAACGGTAATTGCTGTTTTTGCTTGCTTTTATGTGAGGTTTCGTACCCCTCAGCCATTAGCTGATGATATTTCTAAATATGCGCCGCTATCCAATGCGATCGTGCGAGGGCAGGTGATCGAAGCACCGAGCTTAACTCGCAGTGAGAGGGCAAAATTTTTGCTAGAGGTGAAGGAAATTAACCCATCTGGCAAATTCAATATCCAAAATCCTAATAGTCTGGCAAATCCTGTTGAACCCACAACTGCTAATAATGCAGTTACCACCGATAAAGACGCTGACAAAAAGTTTGTGGTGGCATCTGGCAAGTTATATGTGACCGTGCCATTGATTCAGGTGACGGGATTACGCGCAGGGCAAGCGATCGAGCTTTCAGGAAGATTATATTTGCCAAATCGGGCTGATAATTTTGGAGCCTTTGATTTTAAATCCTATCTGGCGCGTCAGGGCGTATTCGCTGGTATGAGTGGGCGATCGCTGATCATGCAGGGCGATCCACCCAATTTTGGGGAATGGTGGTTTGTCAGCAAAATTGTCCGCGCTCACGTTATGGGGGCGGGTGTGCCTGAAGGTTCACTGCTTAGCTCATTAGTATTAGGTAGTCGAGCCGTCGATTTGCCCAGTGATCTCAAGGATGCATTTATTCAGTCTGGTTTAGCGGCAATATTGGCGGCTTCGGGTTTTCAGGTAACTTTGGTTTTAGGAGCCGCAATCGCTTTAAGTCAGAGGCGATCGCTAAAACTGCAATTTGTGATTGGCAGTCTGTGTTTGGGGGGATATTTATTTTTAACAGGAGGCAGTCCATCAATTTTGCGAGCAGTAATCATGGGCTTCGGGAGTTTAATCGGTTTAGTGGTGCAACGTCGCAGTCGTCCCGTTGTCGGTTTGATTATCACGGCAGTATTGTTACTGCTCTATCAACCGCTCTGGATTTGGGACTTAGGCTTTCAGTTTAGTTTTCTGGCTACGTTTGGATTACTCACTACCTCTCGCTCCATTTCAGAACGTTTGGAATGGATGCCTCCCGCGATCGCTGAATTATTAGCTGTACCGATCGCCGCTTATATTTGGACATTGCCACTGCAACTATTAGTATTTGGCAAAATTACGCCCTATAGCTTAATCGCCAATGTCCTGACTACGCCCTTAGTTTCTATAGCTACCTATGGCGGCATTATTAGCGGTCTATTAGGAATTCTATTTGTGCCAATTGGGGCGGCGATCGCTTGGTTACTTTATCCATTACTGCATTGGACGATTGACATTGCTCAATGGATCAATACCTTACCTAATGCCAATACCAGCGTAGGCTCGATCTCGATCTGGCAAATGTTAATCGCATACATTCTATTCATCGCGATTTGGCTTGTGCCTTGGTTTGGCAAAATGCAACGGTGGACAATCGCCTTTTTACTTGCCTGTGTGGTGCTATTTGTCCCCAATGCGATCGCTCAAGCTACAGTCTTTCAAGTCACCTTGCCCGCCTTTAATGATGTGCCAATTATGCTGATTCAAAATCAAAAGCAAACAGTTTTGATTAATAGCGGCGATCGGCAATTTTCAAGTTTTACATTACAGCCATTTTTGCAAAAGCTCGGTATTAACCGTATCGATTGGGCGATTTCTACTGATACTCAGCCTGATTTTAGTGATGGTTGGAATGTTTTGATGTCTAGTTCTGTATCCATCGCTCAGTTTCGTGATCTCAGCCTCGGTGTTACCCCCAAGCCCTATCAAAATCTCCAACAATCTCTTGCCACAGCCAAAACTCCATTAGCTTCTCTCAAAATTGGCGAAACCCTCACAATCAATAATCAAGTAGAAATTCAGCTAATCAATCAAGCACCAGATGTCGTAAAAGTGAAAACTGGTGAGCTATCTTGGTTATTACTTGCCAATGCTGATCAAAAAACACAACAGGCGATCGCTGCCAAAAAAGATTTACTGCCCCAACTTTCGGCAAATATTCTATGGTGGACGGGTGGTCAATTGGAGCCAGCGATTTTGGAAGCGATTAATCCAAAAATTGCGATCGCCTCAGCTACTAGTGTGGTTGAAGTAATGCTAAATCAACTCTATGAAGCTAAAGTTAGAGTGTTTTGGACAGGACGCGATGGGGCGATTCAATGGAGTCCAGATAAAGATTTTCATACCCTCCGTGATCAACAGGATTCGCGATCGCCAATTTAATTATGATGACTTCACAACTACAACTAGTTAAAAAGCTTTTTGAGCATAAGTTGTTTTGGGTATTGGTAAACCTCAGTTTTTTAGCGACTCTACATATTTACTGCTTTTGGAAAATATCATATAGAACGCCATCATTAATTAATCTATTAGGATGGGGAAGTATTGGGTTTTTATTATGGAAAAAACGACATCAATTCAAAACTAGAGGAGATGTAGTTTCATCTATTTTTGGACTGATATTAATAATATGGATGATTGTTAGACATATCTTAATTCAATCACAACTATCATTTAATGTATTATCTTATTTCTTTCCATTAATTACAGTTACAGGATTGCTATTAATATTTATAGGGTTTAGCAAATTAAAAAACTATATATCCGAACTCATAATTGCGACACTTATTTCTCTGCCATTTGGCTCGATATATACTCTATTAAAGCCAATTGTAAATATTGATGCTCAACTACTAAATTTCAATTTGCACTATCTAGGATTTCAGTCTTCGAGGCAAGGTGCTGTAGTTTCATTAACTAATGGCTCTGTCGAAGTAATGGGTAGCTGCTCTAGCGTTAGTCCAATCTTAATGATGATTCCCTTTATAATTGTTTTACTAAGTATTTATCCTACTAGTAAGACTAAACAATTCTTTATTTATCTTAGTACAATCTTCTCTATTATTTTTATAAATAGTATTCGTCTTGCAGTACTAGCAATACTTATCGACAAGAGAGATTTAGTAAATTTCAACTATTGGCATACAGGAGGAGGTGCTGCTGTTTTCTCAAATATAATTGTTTTCTTAATTGCTGGTATATCCTATCAAATACTCAGTCATTCTTCTAAATCTACACAACAGGAATTATAGCTGTAGTCACTTGCATTAGGACAAATCAAAACCAGAAGACGAGTGGCGGCGCGAATCGCCGCCACTCGTCTTCTGGTTTTGTGTCCTAAGAAAAACTTTTTTTGCTATAGGATGGGTTGGTGATAGCATAACCCATCATCTTTAAGCAATGGATGCGTTACATTACACTAACGCATTCTACAAATGATTAAGCCTTCCTACTTATATTAAAATTAGACAGCTTGTTATGAGCCAGATTTATACATATAAAGATAAAAGATTAATAGTTGAGCGATTTAAAAAGTTTAAAATATTTTGCTTAGCAACTGTTTTTACTACAACTTGCATCGCTATTACTATTTCTGTACTCATTCCAAACTCTAAAACCAGACCAAAGTTTCAATTTCCTAGCCAAATAGATTTAGATGGATGGAAATTTCAATCCAGTAATGACTTCAAAAATCTCAAGGGTAATGCGATCGCTGCTAAGCAATATTTCTATACCTCACTTAATCAAGATGATTTACAAATCGATGTACTGTACATCAATGGCATGATTTCCATCCCTCAATCTCTAAGTATAATCGGATTGAGATATACAAGTAATAGTTTAGATATTCGCTATTCTCAAAATGTAGGATACTATGCGTTATTCACGGATCAGAAACGAGCATACTTATCTTCTTGCATTAATCCTCGTGGTACTGCAACAGTGACAGAAGAGCAATTTGTTGACAATCGCAATAAATATGATCTTACAACCGATCGCATTGTTTCTTATCTGATTGGAATTGATGATTTGCGAGATTCTCGGTGTCTATTTACAACGATGTCAATTGCATTAGATACTTCTAAATCTATAAATCAACCGAGATATTCATCATTAGCTAAAAACTATCAAAAATTAGAAAAATCATGGTTTCATTGGTATCAAAACTGGTCAGATAATTTTCCGCACAGTTAGTTTAGAATGGCGCGGCTTTGCTGCGCCATTCTAAACTAACTGTGCGGATTTGATATATAGCGCTTTTCAAGCAAGCGAGGTATAGAGGAGGGAAACAATTCCGTACTTTACTAGACTGTGAAATGCTATAACATATTGCTAAAAAAATAGATTGGAGGTATTTATGCAAGATATTCAAGTTCCAGCTATGAGCCGACAGACATTTTCATTGCTGAGGGGCTTAGGGTATTGTTCTCTAATCTTATTTTTATTAGATTTCTTGGCTATTACAATTCCTTTTAAATTTACAGATGCAGTTTGGGAGCTAACTGTTTATGGACAAATAATTGAAAGGATTCCTCTCTTATTACTGTCTTTCCCATTAATTTTTTTTGGAGAATACAGTGCAAGAATGAAATGGGAACAAATTGCTACCAAAATTATTTCTTGGTTTACTTTAATTATGGCAATACTTTTCTTATTGGGTATTCCTTTAGTCATTGTCAACACATTTCGAGTCCAGAATCTCCGTCAAGGTGAAATAATTACCCAAACTGCAAAAAAGAATAGTCCTTTGCAGGAAGTTGTGGAACGCTTGAGCAAAGCAGGAACTGATGCTGAAATCCGCAATGTCTTAAGATTACTTAATCCACAACAACAAGCATTAGTTGCTAAAATTCCTAAACCTCAAGAAGTTAAGAAAAAATTACTAACTGATATTACAACTTCAATTAATCAAACTCAAGCGCAATCAGAACAAGTAAAACGTCGAATTAGTTCAGCACTTTGGAAAAATTCTGTAAAATGGGCGATCGCCGCTTTGATTTCTGGTCTATTTCTTGTATATGTTTGGGTGCAGTCAAAATGGGCAAGGATAGGGATCAATTATTAGCTATAGCAAAAAAAGTTTTGCTTAGGACACAAAACCAGAAGAGAGTGGCGGCGTGGAGCGCCGTCACTCTCTTCTGGGATTTTAGTGCTATATGACAAATAATATAAATATTTCAATTATATAAAACTACAATGAATAAACGATCGCTATCATTTCTGCTGATTTGCTCAAGTTTTTTAGTTAACACATTACCCACCCAAGCCCAATATTCAGGTTTAGGGAAAGACAGTCTTGATCCTGCAATTCTCAAACGTTACGCGCCACCTGCATTACCTGCTACAGTTACACGTCCGATTGAGTCGATTTTAGATGTGCGATCGCCTGGGTTAGGAACGGTGACACCTGATGGGAAGCGGATGTTTTTTAATTGGGGAATCACAGGTACAGTACAAGTATGGCGACTGGATGGGGCGCAAAAATTTCCTGTACAGGTCACAGGCGGACAGGATGCTACAAGCATTGCAGGGATGACTCCCGATGGTAAATATCTATTGCTATCTCGCGATCGCCAAGGTGAGGAAAATCCAGGGCTATATTTGCAATCAACTAAGGGGGGTGAGTTAGAAGAAATTCAGCATTTAAAAGGGGTTCGGACTTCACTGCAATATATCGGTAATGATTCACGCACGATCTACTTCAGTGCCAATGACATCAAGCCCGACTCGGTGGTGATTTATCGCTATGATCTCCAAACCAAGAAAAAAATCCAAATTTCTGGCGGTGATGGAGTTTGGTGGATTGCGGATGTATTTGTAAATCCAGAAACAGGCGATCGCCAAAAGTTTCTTTTTGCCAAAGCAACAGGTAGCCTATCGCGAGAATATTACGAATATGATGTCAAAACTCGTCAAACCACACCGATGCTTGGTCAAAACGAGAAGGAAGAATACAGCATCCAATATGGTACTAGACCTGATGAATATTTAGTATTAACTCCCAAATTTGACGAATTTCGCCGCCTCTATCGCTATCAAAATCAAAAATTTACGCCCATTTCGCCTGACATCAAAGCCGATATTGCTGGCTTTGATATTGATGAACAGCGTCAGCGCATTCTCTATTCGATTAATGATGGTGGTTACACAAGGCTGAAGGCGATCGCGGCGAATAACTTTGAAGAAATTAAGTTACCTGAATTTGCAAAAGCCGACCATATCTACACAGGTTCCACAACCCGCAATGGACGCTTTACAACGATTGGCGTAGAAACTGCAACATCCCCTCGTCTCAGCTATGTTTATGATTGGCAAACTCAAAAACTTACCCAATGGGTCTTGCCTAGTACTCCTGAAATTGATACCAGTAAATTCACGGCAGCAAAGCTCGAAAGTTATCTAACCAGAGACGGTATCAACATTCCTATGTTTGTCTACCGATCGCCCCAATGTGAAAATACTGCTCAAAATCCCCTTGCTAAGCCCTGCCCCGTCATCGTCAATTTTCATGGAGGACCTGAAGGACAGAGCCAAGCGGGATTTAATCGTTATGCCCAATTATTTGTAAACGCAGGATTTATATTCGTAGAACCAAATGTGCGCGGTAGTGATGGCTATGGCAAAACTTGGCTCAATGCGGACAATGGACGCGATCGCCTCAAAGTCATCACCGACATCGAAGATGCCTCAATCCATATTCGTAAAAATTGGCAAGTTAATGGTGTTGCTCCTAAAGTCGGCATCATAGGCGCAAGTTATGGGGGCTATGCTGCCCTGATCGGGATGTCTAAATTTGCAGGGAGCTATGATGCTGGTGTATCGAAAGTTGGTATTAGCAATCTACTCACTTTTTTAAATAACACTGCTCCCTATCGCCGCGTTTTGAGAATTAGTGAATACGGCGATCCTGTCAAAGATCGACAAGCTTTAATCGATTTATCGCCTGTAACCTATAGCGATCGCATCAAATCTCCCTTACTAATCATTCAAGGCGCAAATGATCCCCGTGTCCCTGTTGGTGAAGCAATCCAAATCCAAAAAATTCTCGAACAGAAAAAAATCCCCTCCCAACTGGTCATCTTCCCCGATGAAGGTCACGGCTCCAGCAAGCGCAGTAACCAAGTCCTAGAAATTGGCTACACTCTAGACTTCTTCAAAAAATATTTGCAGAATTAATGTCTTGGCAATCTCAAATATGTCTTTAATATCACTTTTACCTAATTTATTTACTTACAAATTTTTGTATTTTCTTTAAATAAAAGAATACCAACCTCTTCTAAAAAAGCAATTCTAAAATCTTCCCATCCATCGTCTGGATAAGTTTTAGGTTCACAAGCATATGCTTCTAAATCTAATCCTTCATAGTTTTTAGATAGTTTGTCATCGAATAAAGCGATTGTATTTTTTAGTTGAGAGATTGCTTTTTTACGATTTTTACGAATTGCTCTTTCCGACAAACTAATTGCATTTAACTTGAACTCAACAAAACAAAAATCATTATCATCAAAAAAGATGAAATCACAATAAGAATCTCCAAATCCTAAAAGCCCTTTTTTACCATCAATCGGTATAAAAGCAATTCCTTTTGCATTTTCAATATTAAATAATTTTGTACTATCAAAATTGGACTCTATACTGTTTTGACCATTTTGCCGAATTATAAAAGTTTTATTTTCGTAATCAATACTAACAATTATAAAAGATTGTCCCTTATGATCAATTATAGAGAAATTATCTCGTAACTCTATTTCTAATATTTCATTTAATTTGTCAAAATTATTTAACAAATTCTCTTTGATTTTCTCAAGTTTGCTCATTTTCTTCTAAAAGTTTTGCCATGAATACGGTATAAAGCATTAAAATCACCACCCAACATCTCAGAGACTGCATCTAAATAATTTTGCTTAATAGCACCTGTTTGCTGATTAAAAATAGATTCACAATACTCAGGTTCTTCTTCAATAGAAGAATTACCTAAAGAATAGGCAGAAAAGTCGTTAGCCTTTAGCCAAAATTCTTTTGGTATTAGTTCAGCAACTTCAGCCTCAGCCGATGGATTTTTGTCTACAACTCTTTGGGCAAATAGTAAATTGTTAAATACTGTCAGCATATATGGACTATGAGTTGTAATAATTAGCTGATTATCATCATTCTGATTAACCATTAAAGCTAACAACTCAACTAAGCTCTTTTGAGCAACAGGAAATAAATGAGCTTCTGGTTCTTCTACTATTCTCAACATTTTCAAATTTCTAATAATACCAGAAACTATATCCTGTAAAATCCTAATTACTTCTTGCTGACCTGATGAAGCATTACGAAGATAGATAGATTCTTTAGGATTAATTATGATTTTTTCTTCGCCATTTTCATTAATATATTCCCCTTTTAAGATTTCAGATATTTTTTTTATTACAAGATACAAATATGGATTATCACTTCTGTTACTTGCTTTACTTTCTTTAATTGAATTTGGATTAAAAGTTAACCTACCAAATTGACCATAAGCACTTAAAAAATCTTTGACAAGTGTAATTTTTTCAATAAACTCTAGCATTAGAATCTCATCGACAGTTTGAACTCTAGATTGAAGTTCTTGATTACTATTTTTTTCCAATCTATTTTGTACATTTGCAAATAGATATTTTTCAAATAGTTCAGAATAACTTACTGTAGCACTTCTACCTGCAATCACAAATAGTGAATCTGTCTGATTACAGTTAAATAAATTATTTAATTGAGTCGAAAGAATTTCAGAATAACTAATCTTATTTTGTTGGTGAGCAAGTTGCTCATGAAAACTATTCGAGTATGATTTTTGCTGTAAAAGCTTTTTGGTTTCACTTATAGAGGCACAGAAGTCTTCAGTATAAAATTTTTTACTCAAATCACATTGTATTAACTTGTCCTTATTCAAAGTCAAACTTAAATACTTATTCGTTTCAAAACTATAATAAAATTTTATTTGAAAATCCGTAGAATTTTTGGTTGTACCAAACCAATTATAAAACTTCTCTTTCAATACATAAATAATATCTAAATCCTCATCAAAGTAATCTCTTTGTTTATCTTGGTAAATATAATTAAACACGTCATCTCTTAGAGTTTTAAAGAAGTAAATAAGCTTAGCAATCGTGCTTTTACCGCTAGCTTGTTCACCTATTAAAACTAAAACTTTCTTTATTTCGATTTCAGCGTATTCGATCGCACCGAAGTTTTTGATAATAATTTTTTGCATATAGATTTTGATACTTGCTTATGTGATTTTGTCTTAAAACTAGTTATAGCTTATATTTGATTAAATAAAAAAGGAGGTCTTAAATTAATTAAGACACTCCTCTTTCAAAAGCTTTGCTTAGGACTTAAGCGTTAACTTTGCCGTAGAATACGCCGCGAATGATTACTTCCTTGGGTTCAACACCGCCAAGGTCATTGTCAGAGGTTTGCTCAGTCTCGAAAGTACCAACGATTTCGCCAGTATCAGCATTCAACTTAGCAATTTGCAAGGATAAAGTACCCTTAGAGGTCGAGTCATCCTTAACGCTGCGGTTATCGAAAGAGTTACGCTTTGCAGGTAAAGCTTCAGCAGAGTCATAACCGATCGCTAGACCACGACCTTTAGGATCGATGAAGCCAGAACCACGATAGGTCGGCACATCAGTAGAACCAACAAAGTCAACAGATGTAGTGATACCACCTACACCAGGAGCAGTTTTAGCATTGAATCCCTTAATTGTGAATAAAATTGCAACTAGCTCACCACCAGGCATTTTGACGGTGATTGGTTGATAGTCAAGACCATCAGTTTCTACTAAAGAAAGGCTACCATCGCTGTTACCAGTCACGGTTGCCTTTACAAAGTCAAGGCTAGAAGTTGAGCGAGTCATTAGCTTGCTAGCTACAAACTCAGGCTTTTTGCGCTTGTTGTTAGATTCTTCTTTGACAAAAAATGAAGTTGGCTCTAGGCAAAGTTCAGTTATTTCGACAGACTGACCAGCACCAACGGGAATAAAGTTACGTCCACCGCGAGAAGCTCCCAAAATGTCACCACATTTGTTAGCTAAGCCAGTATTTACAATTTGGTCATAGGTCAAACCTGGGGGAACTGCGGCGATCGCAGTACTTGCAAACATACCGTTTGCTACTAATAGACATAAACTGATACACAATGTAAAAATTGCTTTCGTAAAACTACGAAATTTCATAAATAACCTCTTCTTAATTTAACGAACTGTATCTTAGAGCTTTGAATGATTGGTGCATAGCACTGTCCGTCCAAAACGCCATTAAAAATACGATCTAGTTTAGGATTTTAAATTGAGATCGTTAAGGAGTTTGTGGTGCTTTAGACTAGCCATAGAGGTTAGCTTGCTAAAGACTTCATTAGTAAAATTCCAATCACCATATTATCGCGCACGAGGGTACTTAGCTTGGCACAAACAGAAATCCAATCACAGAACCAGTCACAACAGGGGCAAATTGCTGATTTGTCTGAGATTAAGGCAATTAGCGATCGCCTCTGGCAGATTGCTCAAAGTCAGCAAGGAAATTCAGCTAGTCTTTTGCAAATTCTACGAATCTTAGAAGAAAATCATAAACGGATTCGCGATGATTTGTTTCAGCCAGCTTTACCGACTAGTCGCCATGAACTATTTAATCTGCTTCGTGATATTGAGACAAATGGTGGGTGGCCACATATTTATCGGATGAAAATCAATGAAATTTGTCGGTATTTAGAAGAGCCTGAAGAAGAATGAAGAATATGATCTCCATTTTCTGTTAAATCAAAAAGGGCGCATTGCGCCCTTTTTGCTGTTTAAGGTTGAAGCAATTACTAGACTCGTCGATATTGCTGATAAGCAGCAAAAAACAATCCGCCAAGGGTAATGAAAATAAGACCGAGGCAAATGCCTGACAAAATTGGTTCTACCATAAAAATTTATTAAACTCACTAATTTAACAGTTTACCTTATAGCGTTTCACAGTCTAGTTAAGTAGAGGATTGTTTCCCCGCCGAAGGCGGGGAAACAATCCTCTACTCCTCGCTTGCTTAAAACCAAAATAAATGAAGGCGGGGCAAAGCCCCGCCTTCATTTATTTTGGTTTTATAGCTGTCCTTGGATGCGTTGGAGTGTGTCGGAAAGATTGGTGGGGTTTTGATTAGCCAGTGGAACGACTGGAGGGGAAGGTGGTGGGGCAGCCTCACTATTTAAAGCATTAGGGGCAGGCTGAACTGAGAATAGACGCTCAATATTTTCATAGAGTTTTTGAGCCACAATATCGTTAGCCGCTTCCGTGAGATGAATAGGATCGATAAAAGCCTGTTGCTTGTTGTCTTGAAATAACTGATAGAAATTTAAAAATTTAGGTTTTAAAGCACTATTGGTAAGAGTCTGTTCGGTGAGATTGTAAGCACTAGCGGCGCGATCGCTATATTCTTTACCCAAGGATTTGAGAATGCCTTCTTCCTCTTTAGTTAAGGATTTTTGCTTACCTGTGATTTCTGGCTGAAGTACAATCAGAGAGGGAATACCAGCGACTAATCTAGTCATTTGCTGCGTATTGTAAAGGTAACGATCAATCCTTTTTTGAGTTTCTTTAGGGTCTTTACTGAACTGTTCAGCATTAAAAACTTGATATTCAGAGCTAAATGTACTTATATCGGCTGGAACTACCCATTTTTGCCAAGCTTTGACTAAATAAAGTGAATTTAACCAGTTATGAAATTGCTGAATTTGATATTGACGATACTGAGCAACTGGATCTCGTAACATTTGCTCAACGTTACCAATTTCGCGAGCAGTCTGATTGCTAGGCGATCGCAAGTCTTCATAACCATCAAGCACAATCAAGGCACTAGGGCTATAAGCGATTACCTTCTGAGATAGCAGAGCTAGTTCATTGCCAGAGCTATAACCAGGGACAGCAGCCGCAATTACCCGATAACTACCATCCCGAATACGCGGAGGTAAGGTTCGCGTCGCTTCGATTTGATCAGCAAAATAGGGGATTTCTTTAGGTTTAAACTTTTCGGGACTGCTATTTTGGGCGCGAACGCGATCATTGAGCAGTTTCTCAATTTTAAAAGCCAGAGCCTTTTGATTTTTTTCCGCCATATTCGTAAAAGCGGTAGAGCTACCTAACAAAAATACGCGGATTTCTGGCTCAGGCTTATCTGTCGGTACAGATGAATCTTGGCGAAATCCTTGGTCATTAATTTGCCAATATTCGCTACTTTGGCTAGGTATGAGTTCATAACCTAACAAGGGACTGCGCCTTACTTGTAATTTTCCTGCATCAGGCAATCCAGGGTAATTATTTCCGTTCGAGTCCTGCAACTTAAAGGCGTATGACTGAGCGATCGCTACAGTTTTATTAGGTGTGAGTTTATCTGTACCACCTGTCGCTAAGACTGCTCCTCGCGCAATCAGTTCTGCTAAGAGCAAGAGCAACGGCAAACCAATAAAAATGAGCAGTAAAGTATTTCGCAACCAAGATGATTTGCGCTTGGATTGCCAAGAGGGAGTATATCGGGGTCTACGCATGACGAGGCTATTGGTGTGCAGCTTTTTAGCTTATAACAATTTCTACCAAAAATAAGAGGGGGCGCAATGCGCCCCCTCTTATTTTACTTAAGTTGAATTAATTCAATTTTGTAACCATCGGGATCTTCAACAAAGGCAATCTCGGTCGTGCCATGCTTCATTGGTCCAGGTTCGCGGGTGATTTTGCCACCTTTTTCGCGAATTGCGTCACAGGCTGTATAGATATTTTCCATGCCCAGTGCAATATGCCCATAGCCATTACCAATGTCATAGGCTTCGGTATCCCAGTTATGGGTTAACTCGATGACGGCGTTGCTAGATTCATCGCCATAGCCCACAAATGCAAGGGTAAAGCGACCTGTGGGGTAATCTTTGCGTCGCAATTCCTGCATACCGAGAACGTTAGTATAAAAATCTAGCGATCGCTCTAAGTTACCAACCCGAATCATTGTATGTAAAACACGCATTTGGAGATTCCTCTAAGTTTTGTTAGAAATTATGATTTGCTGAATATCGCTAATAGTTTACCGATCATAATCTTCGTCATCTAGACTCTTAGCTTCAACCAACCAGTCAGAGTTTTGTCCACCGATAATAACTTCTTCGATCGCCACATATTCTTTATCAAACTGGCGCAAAGCATTTACTAAGGTATCGATCGCGATCGCATCGGTAGTTCCTAAGTCAACCCAACACCTTGCCCAGTCATTTTCGTACTCTAGGTCAGTCATGTTGTGCATCACCGACATCATCTCGTCATCGGCGGCTTGGTTGTCATAGTCAAAATAGCTGACATCAACACCAGATTCTAAAACCTGTAAGTTGCAAGCATTGAAACCGCCTAGTTTGCCAAGTAAAAACCAAGAATTAAATACTTCATCTAACAGTTGTTTTTCTTGCTGGGAGGGAGCTTCATTAAATTTGATCCAGATCCACAGGTCAAACCAATCACATTCTCGAAATCTAACTTCCATAATCAACTTGCAGATCTTGCAAAAATCTCAATAAAAAATAAAAATATTTCAGTCTTTAGTTTAGGCGATCGCTACACTCACATATTGTTGAACTTAATTGCCAGATAGATTTCGACGAATCCTGATTTTTTGCTTAGTAGCAATCACAACTGCTCCCAATTCTAAGTCTTGGCTATGATTGATCAAAACTTCTTGTAGTAATTGTTTGCGCTCTAATCTTGGGAGGTTTTCTAAGCGTAAAACACCACAATGCTTTTTTTGTTGTAGCCAAATCACCACTAGCATTAGCATCTACAAGAAATTTCATGGCTTAAGATGCGACTCGTTCAACAATTTCTTCATTAGCCACAAGTCGGTAAGCGTATAGTAATGCTGCATGAATATCAGCTATCTCCAATTCTGGATAGTCTTCTAAAATTTCTGGGATAGAAGCTTCTTTTGCTAGTAATTCTAAGATCATTGCTACTGAGATTCTTAAACCACGAATTGTTGGCTTGCCACAAAGAACTTCTTTACTAAAAGTAATTCTTGACAGTAAATTTTCAGTTGAATTTTTTGTATACATAATTATTTTGAGAAGCTGTTGGTTGATTATGACTACAATATCCTGTTCAAAATCTTTTACTTAATCTGAATTTACTTCAGGATTAGGCTTTGGGACTTGGGGAAGTTGACGACGGCGGCGGCGTAGGAATAGATAAATTGCTAGGGGAATTAGCCAATAGGGGCAATAGACTAATAACCAGATGGCTAGTTTTAGTAACCCAATGCTGACACTTATTAATGAGCTAGTAGAGCTATTCCAAGTGTTTTGAATTTGTGTACCGAGATCGGATTGAGGGGGGATCGTAGCGATCGCTGATGAAAGATTTACTCGTACCGTTGAATAGGCAACTTGATTTTTTAAATTGGTTAACTGGGCATCAATTTGCTCGATCGCTTCCCGCACGCGGCTCAGTTCTTGGGTAACTTTCAGGACATCGCCCACCGAGCCAGTCTGCTTGAGGATTTCCTGTAACTGCACCTCGGTTTGACGCAAATTTTTGAGGCGGGCTTGCAAATCTACTAATTGATTGGAGACATCCTCAGCCTTAAGCGATCGTCCTTTGACAATTCCTAACTGAGCGATCGCCTCAATTATCAAATCTAGACATTCTTGGGGAATTCTGATTTTGAGAGACACCGATTGAGCAATGTCAGAATTACCAAAACGAAAATCCTGTAATTCTAAAATGTCTCCCTGCTGCTGTTTGACTAAATCTGATATGGCTTTGCTACTTTCTTCAATCGATTTAACTTGCAGTGAAATTTCGGCAGATTTAATCAGTTGTGGACGAGAGACAACTGCCTTATCAGGAGCATTGGGAGCTTGAGCTTGTTCAGGCATTGTTGCCAAATCAGCAGGGGCAGCAACTTTAGAGCTACTAGGTTGATTTAGTGAAGAAGCACAACTGGCGAGAGCGATCGCTACGAGCATACTTAAGGCTGTCAGCGACTTTTTGGCAGATATTTGATCTTTCACCTGCTTTCTCCCAATGGTTGAGATTTGATATTTTAGATTTTATAGGCGATCGCTAACTTCTCTAAATTTGTAAATATGTAGTATTATCCATGCAAATAAATTTTAGATATAGCCAGAGCCAATCCTAATCTTTACTACCCTTTAGGGGATTTAGCAGTTTGTAACGATAAGTTACGATAGAGTGCTAAAGTTAGAAGCAAATTAGTCTAAAAGTCTCAAGAACCCTGTGCAAAATTCTTGGGCAAATTCATAAAAACTGTGTTGAGTCCCATCTTTGCTCATGGGTGGGCGATCGCTGAAGCTAATGTTCAGTCATGAGGAGTATTCCCTACCTGTGGCAACAAATCCCATCAATCTCGGACAAAAAACTGGTTTGACAAAAAAGTCGAAGCCTAAGAAATCTTTTTTAAGTCAAAAGTGGACTCTATTTGTAGTCCTCTTTGTCGCACTCATCTCTGGGGGGCTGGGCGCAGGTTTAGCATTTGTATTAAGTAGTCGCCCTTTTCAGCAGCGCCAACTCGCGGCAGATGAAGCGGCTGTATTTAATCGGAATTCCGATAGCATGACTTCAGCGATCGCAGGTGTGCCAACCCTGACCCGTCCTGTCAATATTTTGGTATTAGGGACGATCATGCTTACCTCTGATTTGCCCGATGCTCAGTCAAAGCCCAAAGCTAAATACCTTGCTGAAGTTGATAACAATCTCAATGGCATGAGTGACGCAATGTTACTCATCCGTTTTGATCCTGCTACCCAAAAAGTTGCAGTTCTCTCAATTCCCCGTGATAGTCGTGTCAATATTCAAGGCGTAGGCACAACTAAGATCAATTTTGCCAATTATGCAGGTGGTGCATCACTGTCAGCCCAAACCGTTAGCCAAGTCTTAGGTGATATTCCAATTGATCGCTACATTCGCTTTAACGTTAATGGCTTTGGTAAGTTAGTCGATGCTCTAGGTGGTGTTGATATCTATGTACCAAAAAAGTTGAAATATCAAGATGATAGTCAGCACTTATATATCAATCTCAATGCAGGGCAACAAAAACTAAATGGTACTAAAGCCATTCAATATATGCGCTATCGCCATGACGACTTGGGGGATATCGGTCGTGTCCAACGTCAGCAAGCATTTTTTCGGGCTTTTATTGAGCAGAAACTAAAACCTGACGCGATTACCAAATTCCCTGAAATCTTTGGCATTATTAAGGACAATATTGATACTAATCTCTCCGTTGAGGAAGTCCTTGCCCTTGCTGCTTATACCTCCAAGATTGATCGTAAAAGCATTCAGATGCACATGGCTCCAGGTCGATTTAGTAATCCTGGTGAGTTTGATAGTTTGAGCTATTGGATTTTGGATAATCGGATGCTTGCCAAAGTTATGAGCCAAAGTTTTGGGGTCATGAAGCAGGCAGATCCCAATGCAAATAATGCAAATATTACGGAAAGTAGTACACCTCAGACTTTAAGAGTAGCGATCCAAGATAGTATGTCTCAACCTGAAGGATCGAAAAAAGCAACTACGACTCTTTCTAAGGCGGGATATGCTCAGGTATTTGCCGCCAGCGATCGCTGGACAAGACCTCTTGCTAAGACCCAAATTATTGCTCAGAATGGCGATCGCGATAGTGCCGAGAAATTACGTGATGCCTTGGGAATTGGTGAAGTCTTGGTCGAATCCACAGGAGATATTGAGTCAGACATTACGGTGCGCGTTGGTAAAGACTGGCTACAAGCCAATAACATTCCCCTCAAGCCTGTGAAGCCTACAACAACTCAGAGATAAAAAAACAGCGCAAAGCGCTGTTTTTTTATCGACTGCGCTAAACATTTGTGCTTTGGCGGATGATTTTTGTGAATAGAAAATCGGGTAAAAGCTTACGCATAAACAATAACTGCTTGGCAATGGGATCAGCAGGATAACGCAGTTTCCCAGAGTTGTCGGTACTAGCGCCATAAATGGTTTTGGCAACAACTTCTGGTGGTGCGCCCGTAGTGCCAATTTGGTTTAGTTTCGCGAATATGCGATCGCGAAAAGCATCATATTCTGGGAAATTAGGATTGCTATGGCGATCAGCCGAGCGCTCGTAAAAGTCAGTTTTAATGGGACCGGGTTCAATAATTTTGACGCGAATATTAAAGGATAATAATTCATGCTGTAAGGATTCCGAAAAACCTTCCACTGCCCACTTGGTCGCATGATAGAGACTATAGAGTGGGAAAGCAACTCGTCCACCAATGGAGGAAACATTAACAATCACACCACTGCGGCGATCGCGGAAATGTGGCAATACTGCGCGAGTGGTTTCCATCAAGCCAAACACATTGGTATCAAATTGGCGATGAATTTGCTCAGGGGTTAAGGTTTCAAAGGCTCCGATCAGTCCATAGCCTGCATTATTCACCAAAACATCGATCGCCCCAAATTTCTCGATAGTTTCGGCAACAGCAGCAGTTATCGTAGGATGATCAGTGACATCCAGCTTCAAGAGCGTGACGCGATCAAGGTTTGCTAAGCTATTGGGCTTATTTATTTCCTGATCAGGCGATCGCATGGTTGCAGCCACATTCCAACCTTTTTGCTGGAAATATAAAGCCGTTGCGCGACCAATCCCAGATGATGCCCCAGTGATAAATACAGTTTTAGTCATGTTTGCTCCTAATATTTAAAATTTCGCTTTGCAAAATTCTAAATTGCTATACGTTGGCGAATAATTCAGCAATCGGGCGATCGGCAATGTCGGCGTTAACCACAATTTCCACGAGTTTATTTTTGGCAGCCTCTGTAAATAAAGCCTCTACCGTCACTTGTGCCACCTTAGTACGTGGAAGACTACCTTCAAAGAGAGTGTCAGCACCTGATAATACTAAACCACCTTCTTTTTCGCGATTGAGCAATCCTCCGGGACGGACAATCGTGTAGGTTAAGCCACTATCTTGCAAATAGCGCTCGGCTTGTTTTTTCCAGAATAGTACTAGCCAAAACAGGTTCAAGGGATGGAAAAATTTAGAAACACAGAGGGAAGAGACGATCGCAAAATGCTTGATATTTTTTGCCTTAGCCGCATTTACTAAATTTTTTGTGCCAAGGTAATCGACTAGATATGGGTCGAGAGCATTGAGGCTGGGTTTTGCACCTGTGGCGCATACCAGCACATCACAATCGGCGATCGCCGCCTCTAAAGTATTTGCAAAAAGGACATTTCCCTGTACTAGTTCCACTTCGGGGGGCAAAATCTGTTTCGCCATTTCTAAGTTACGGACTAAAGCTTTGACAGGAATATTACGTTTAACCAATTCGCTAACAATATGTCGTCCTGTTTGCCCTGTGGCTCCTGCTACAAATGCTTTCATCTCTCACTTCTATGCAACTATTTACTTTAGTATAAGCGGCGTACAGTCATGTCTACGCTAATTTGGCACGATCATTTCCGTGTTAACGACTCTGATATAATCCAAAAATAAAAATACGTGTTTTTACGACAAATTCATTAAGAAAAGTTAAGAAACATCAATGCAACTTACCCATCGACCTCGCCGCCTCCGCCGCAATCCTTCTGTTCGTAATCTTGTGAGAGAGAATCATCTCTCGGTAGATGATTTCATCTATCCCATGTTTGTGATGGAAGGAGAGAATAGCCGCGTTGAAATTCCTTCCATGCCTGAAGCCTATCGCTTTACCCTCGATCTGCTAGTTAAAGAAGTAGAAGAAAATTATGCGTTAGGAATTAAGGCGATCGCTCTTTTTCCTGCGGTTCCTGATGAGAAAAAAGATTTAACTGGTAGCGAAAGTTTTAATCCTGAAGGATTGGCTCAACGCGCAGTCAGAGCAATTAAGGCAGCAGTTCCCGATGTGATTATCTTCACTGATGTGGCGCTTGATCCTTTCACTACTCACGGGCATGACGGCATCATCGATGATAATGGCGTAATTCTCAATGATGAGACAGTGGAAGTTCTCGTCAAGATGTCTATCTCACAAGCCGCCGCAGGAACAGATTTTGTTTCGCCTTCCGATATGATGGATGGACGGATTGGTGCAATTCGTCAAGGGCTAGATGCGGCTGGTTTTGAACACGTTGGGATTCTTGCTTATTCCGCTAAATATGCCTCCGCTTACTATGGACCTTTCCGTGATGCCCTCGGTTCGGCTCCTAAGTCAGGTGATAAGAAGACCTATCAAATGGACCCTGCTAATTCCCGTGAAGCGATTAAGGAAGTCTATCTGGATATTGCTGAAGGTGCAGATATTGTGATGGTAAAGCCTGCTTTGGCTTATCTAGATATTATCGCTAAAGTCAAAGATGCCACCAATGTACCTGTAGCTGCTTATAACGTTAGTGGTGAATATGCGATGATCAAGGCGGCGGCACAATTGGGTTGGATTGATGAGAAGAAGGTAATGTTTGAAACACTGCTGAGTATGAAGAGGGCAGGTGCAGATATTATCTTGACTTACCATGCTAAATCGGTCGCGCAATTGCTGGCTTCGGGTTATCGTCCCTAATCGTCTCCTTATCAACCATGAATGCAAAAGAACTTCTCGAAAGTTACGCTTTGGGCGATCGCGACTTTAGTAAGCGATCGCTCATTGGATTGATTTTGACTGGGGCAAATTTGTCTGGCGCGAATTTTATCGAATCAGACCTTGAAGAGATTACGCTCGATATTGCCAATTTAGAAGATGTAGAGCTAAATCTAGCGAATTTAGTAAGAGCCAATTTGAGTGGTTCGATTTTAATCCAAGCCAATCTCAATGGCACAATTCTTGAACAGGCTTCATTAATTGGGGCAAATCTTTCAGAAGCATTTTTGATCGAAGCTGATCTTAGCGATGCGGTGTTAGTCGAAGCGAATTTTTCCCATGCATTTTTGACTAGTGCTAATTTAACGCGATCGCGTTTATGTCGCGCTAACCTTGCCAATGCATTTTTAACAGGAGCTTGCCTTAATGGGGCAGACCTGCGTGGGGCAAATTTGGTAGAAGCCGATCTCACGAGAGCCAATTTAACAGGCGCTAATTTGGCAGGAGCCGATCTGAGCCGCGCTAATTTGACAAATGCTAAGCTAAATTGGGCAAATCTCGCCAATGCCAAGTTAATAGGAGCAGATTTGACAGGAACTTATCTGTCTACCCTAAAAAGCATTGAGGGGACAATCTTTACTGATGCGCGTAATGCTCCGAACTCCGTTGAAATTGTAAATGTGGAGCTTGCTAAGATAGAAGAGTCCCATACAGAAGAATAAAATTTTTAATTTTTTAAGTAGCTAGGCATAAGTAAACTTAAAACCTAGAAGCTTGTGCCGCCCGCGTAGCGGGCGGCACAAGCTCTGATTTTGGGTTTTAACTATACTGAGCTACTTAAAAAATTAAAAATTTATCAACGTAAATTAAAAGCTTATGCGCTTGTTTCGCTCAGTAAATCGATCGCTAAATCGACTCACACACCTCGCTTTAGTCATGGTAGTCGCAGGGGCGATCGCCATCCCAACCACAGAAAATGCTTACGCTCAAGCCAAAAAAGATGCTACCGAATGGATCAGACAGGGGCGACAGCTTTGGCAAAGAAATGATATTTCAGGGGCGATCGCTGCCTATCAACAGGCATCCAATCTCGAACCCAAAAACTCCAAGATTTTAACTAGTCTTGGCTTTTTACTAACGCAACAAAGTAATTACTCTGGGGCGATCGCCGCTTTGGATAGAGCGACTCGACTGGATGCCAATAATGCTAAAGCCTTCACCGCATTGGGTTTTGTCTATGTCAAAATTAAGGACTATCCCAGCGCGATCAATGCCTATCGTCGGGCGATCGCTCTAGATCGCCAAAATCTTGACGCCTATAACAGTGTCGGTTTTTTGTTAACTGAACAAAAAAACTATACGGAAGCAGTAAAGATTTATCGTCAAGCGATCGCGGCTGCGCCTAAGGAAGTTAAGAGCTATCTCAACTTGGGCTATGTCTTAAAGCTATCAGGTGATCGCAAGGGAGCCGTTGCTATTTACAATCAAGCAGACAAAATTGCTCCCTTTGATGCTGATGTATTGGTAGCGCTCGGTGGCTTGTTTGCTGAGCAAAATCAAAATGAGGAGGCGATCGCTAAATATAAACGCGCCTTAGAAGTCAATCCTCGTCATCCTCAAGCAAATCTGGCGATCGCTAAAGTATTTCAGAGTCAAGGCAATTATGCCGAGGCGATCGCTGCCCTCCGTCATGCTGCCTCAGCACGAAATATCTCCACTAATAATGTAGTGGAACTGCAACGGGCGATCGCGGATCTCTATATTCAGCAAGGTTCACTATCAGGGGCGATCGTTGCCTATCGCCAAATTATCGAAGTTGAGCCTGAAGAAGCTACAACTTATTTATCTCTGGGCAAGCTGCTAGCCAGTCAACAAAGGTTCGATGAAGCTCGCAAAATGTTAGGAACGGCGGAGCGTTTGTTTAATCAACAAGGCAATATCGATGGTCTAACCCAAACTCGGAAAGCGATCGCCGAAATCAAATAAGATAGAACTTACGCAAAAAAGGACAAAACGTAGTGGCAATTCATGAATTGCCACTACGTTGAAATACAGGTTTCAAATCAGGCACTGGTCATTACCACCAAGACGGAAAAGCGATCGTTAGCAAAGTTAAGTTAGTCACTAAGGGTTAGTGTCTAGATGCCGTTTATGTCTTATTTTTACTTAAATAGCTAGGCTAAAAGCTATAAATTAAGCTGGGGACGAGACTCGAACTCGTGACCTACTGATTACAAATCAGTTGCTCTACCAACTGAGCTACACCAGCAAATTTGATGCTTTGATAGCATAACAGAATAGCGATCGCTTTGACAAGATTGATCTCAAATATCTCCAAAATGTAGATATAGCAAAGCAAAAGTTGGTGGCTCAATAGGTGAATCGGGGAGGTGAAGTAGTAATTCGTATGTTAGAAAATGTGCAACAGCGCACTATTGAACCCTTGATTAAAGCAACGATTGCCTCTAGCACTATGGTTTACACCGATGAATTGTAATTTATAGCAAAGCAAGAGTTGGTTAGTACAAACTAAAACCCAAGAAGCGAGTTGCGGCGCGGCGCGCCGCAACTCGCATTCTGGTTTTATGTCCTAAGCAAAACTTTTTTTGCTATATAATTCTCTACAAGATTGGGGCTATGCTCACAAAACTGTTTGTCATGTAGTTAAAATCCTGTAAAGTTGAGATTGAAGTAAAGACCATTTTCTTGCCATGTATTACGGCTATTTTGTACAGAAATTAAGGGAATGCCATAATCAAGTCGAGCATCTAAAGTATTCCCTAATCGCCAGCGTAAGCCCAAACCAGTACCGAATAATGTATTTTGACTAGAGTTAGCTCCACCTGAACTTGTCCATACGGCAGCAGCATCAATGAAGGGAACAAATTGCAATAAACCGTCCCATTCGGGAATACGCAATATGGGTATTCTTAACTCTGCCGATAGATTCAAGCCGTTGTCTCCTAGCAATACGTCCTGACGATAACCACGTAAGGTATCTTGTCCTCCAAATCCAATTTGCTCTGAAGGGAGAAGTGCGCGATCGCCTAGTTGCAGATCCCCACGCAGCAATAAAAAGGTGTCGGGTGCAAGCAAACTCACATACTGCGATTGTCCACGCCATGAAATAAAACGACTATCGGGAAAGCTAGTATTTAACGTTGAACCAAGTACACCACCTAGTCCAAAATTAAATTGCGATCGCAAAGAGAGGACTGACTGACTAGATCGCTGCGTAAATTCTTGAAAAGCACGTAAGACGGAGATCTTGGTTACACCATTATCATCGGCTCCTGCGGATAGGGGAAAAGGAAGTTTCAGTAAACTCGTTAGGCTTTCACGATAGGAAGTTGTAAAACCGATTGCTAGTTCTTGACTAGGTGTTTGCTCAATCGGTTGACGATAGGTAATGTCATAGGCTGTGGAGTTTGCATAGATATCCAACACATTAAAAGGCTTTTCTAAAACATTACTATTGCCATTATTGTAGGCAAGGGTAATTGTGCCATTGTAGGGATTGATAGGCAATGTATAACTGATGTCGTAGGAATTACTACCATCAGTATTGCTATATGCCAAATTGAGAGAGTCACCAAATCCTGTTAAATTCCCTTCACTAAGTTGCACTTTACGGCGCAATGAACCCACACTAGGCGCACGGTTATTATCTAAAGATAGCTGCAACTTCAGAGATTGCGCTTCTTTAATTCGTAACTCTAGAATGTTCTGCCCAGGACGAGAACCTGCGGATAGTTCCGCCGATAAGCTCGCAATTAAGGGATTGATTTGTAAAACTTGTAGTGCTTGAATCAAGCGATCGCGATTAAGTGGAGCGCCTGTCGCAATATTCATGCGCGATCGCACATAGTCAGGATTTAGATTTTCCGCTCCGATAACTTTGATTGCTTCTAAGCCGCCTTCGACCACTTGAATCTGGACTACTCCACCCTGCAAATTTTGAGTAGGAATAAAGGCTCCAGAAGTAATATATCCTCGACTTACATACAATTCTGTGACCTGCGATCGCGCTTGCAGCAGTTCCGAAAACGTGATGGGTCGATTAGTAAAAGGTTTGAGAAGCTGATCTAATTCTTCGACTGTAAATACTGTATTGCCAAGAACTTCAAATTTATTGACAGTAATCTTGCCAGCGATTGGGACATCTTTTTGAGGTGTAACGGGTTGTCGCGAAGGGGTTAATAACTCATCAGGAGAAGGAAGTGGTGCTGGGGGCTGCACTGGTATTTGGATTGTGGGCGTTCGGATTGATGGCGTAATGATTTCTGGTGTTACAGACCCCGCCCTGTTTGATTGGGCGATCGCTGGCGACAGTCCCCAAATAATATAACTAGTTAAGTCAAGAACTATTACATAAGCAATTGAAACTGATATTTTTATTACATTAGCCTGACTTTTTCTCCATTTTTGATGTCCTGACATAAACATAAGACCATTCCTAACTGCAATGAAATTTGCTAGTCAGCAATTTACTCGGCTTTGATAAATTGTGCAACATAAAACCCCAAATAAGTAGAGGCGGCGCGAAGCGCCGCCTCTACTTATTTGGGTTGCGCGAAGCGCCGCGCACCACTAAATTATTCAGTAGTTATACAAACTCAGCTTCAATCGTTTCAGGTTGGGGTTGGGGACGTGGATCGAACTCGAATAGAGAGTAGACAACATCACGACGAATTTGCGTCATCATGTCTAGGAAGATTTCGTAACCTTCGCTCTTATATTCAATCAATGGATCTTTTTGTCCATAGCCGCGCAAACCAACAGACTCACGCAAAGCTTCCATTGCTTGTAAATGATCGCGCCAGAGAGCGTCAATACGCTGCAAGATAAAGAAACGTTCGGCTTGGCGCATTAAACCGACTTGCAAAGATTCTACTTGTGCTTCCTTGATCTCATAGGCACGGCGCACTTCTTCTCTCAAAAATGCTTGCATTTCAGGTAAGAACATATCATCAAGTTGAGATGGTTCAAGGTCTTGCAAAAGATTGACAAACTCTTTGATCTTCTTAACCATCGCTACGAGGTTCCATTCTTCGGGTGGAAGCTCTGGATTGACATAGGCGTTGACGATATCATCCATTGTGCGTTCAGCATACTCAATTACGCGATCGCGGAGGTCTTCACCTTCAAGGACACGGCGGCGCTCAGCATAGATAGCTCGGCGCTGATTGTTCATCACTTCATCGTACTCAAAGACCTGTTTACGAATGTCGTAATAATAGGTTTCCACCTTTTTCTGGGCATTTTCGAGAGCGCTGGTGAGCATTCCTGAACTAATCGGCATATCTTCTTCCACACGGAAGGCATTCATCAAACCTGCTACGCGATCGCCTGCAAAGATTCGCATCAAGTTATCCTCAAGACTGAGGAAGAAGCGAGTAGAACCGGGGTCACCTTGACGACCGCAACGACCGCGCAACTGGTTGTCCACACGACGAGATTCATGCCGCTCTGTACCGATGACGTGTAAGCCACCAAGTTTAGTTACTTCCTGATGTTCAGCACCTGTAACTTCTTCATATTCACGCTTAATTAGGGTGAAAGCATTCCGTAGTTTTTGGATGACGGCATCATCAGTAGGCGCTTTTTCTGAGGCAACAGCCAGCATTTCCTCAGCTTCGAGTTCCGATTGACTCATTCTGCCCAACTTCTCCACCGCAAAATCTACGGCTTCTTTGAGCATAGCTTGAGCATCTTTGGAGAGTTCGCAAGGATAGAGGCTGTCGGATACTTTCCAAGTCTTTTTCTTTTTCTCTTCGGAGCTAGTGCCAAATCCCTGTCCCTTTTGGGGGCGATCGCTAAATATACGCTGACCTTCATTAGTAAAGTCATCTTCATCTTCAGGGCGTACAATTTGAGGCATGAAGTTTTCACGTACTTTCAGACGTGCCATATAGTCAGCATTACCGCCGAGGATAATGTCTGTACCACGACCCGCCATGTTTGTGGCGATCGTGATTGAGCCTTTGCGACCTGCTTGGGCAACGATCTCCGCTTCACGCTCTACGTTCTCTGGCTTCGCATTTAAGAGATTGTGAGGAATATCTTTTTCACTCAACAAACGGGCGAGTACTTCAGACTTTTCCACACTGGTGGTTCCGATCAGAACGGGGCGACCTGTTTCATGCATTTCACGGCATTCTTCGGCAACGGCTCGCCATTTAGCAGCTTCAGTTTTATAGACTACATCTGACCAGTCACCGCGACCACTCTTGCGATTGGTGGGCATGGTCGTAACTTCGAGATTATAGATTTTGCCAAGTTCCGCTTCTTCAGTTTTTGCCGTACCCGTCATTCCGCCCAGTTTGGGATAGAGCAGAAAGAAGTTTTGATAGGTAATCGTGGCAAGGGTTTGGGTCTCATTTTCAATTTGCACGCCTTCTTTTGCTTCGATCGCTTGGTGCAATCCATCACTCCAACGGCGACCAGGCATGACGCGACCTGTAAATTCATCGACGATCGTTACTTCACCATCACGGACGATGTAATTTACATCTTTCAAGAATAATTCTTTAGCTTTGAGCGCATTAAACACATAGTGCGCCCAAGGATCAGCTTGGTCAAACAAATCGGTGACACCGAGCAGTTTTTCGGCAAGTTCAAAACCTTCATCGGTCATGACCACGTTGCGCTGCTTCTCGTCAACTTCGTAGTGGGTTTCCTTTTGCAATTGATCAGCGATCGTCACTGCGCCTAAATATTTCTCCGTAGGACGCTCGACCATGCCTGAGATAATTAAAGGAGTCCGTGCTTCATCGATCAAAATCGAGTCAACTTCATCAATCACACAAAAATTAAAGGGACGCTGCACCACTTCTTCGATGCTAGTCGCCATGTTATCTCGGAGATAGTCAAAACCTAATTCGCTGTTAGTCGCGTAGGTAATATCACAGCCATAGTTTTTACGGCGCTCGATTGGCTCCATTGAGTTTTGGATCAATCCCACCGACATTCCTAAAAAGCGATGAACTTGCCCCATCCACTCTGCATCACGGCGAGCGAGGTAGTCGTTAACTGTAACTACGTGGACACCTTTACCTGAGAGGGCATTGAGGTAGCTGGGTAATGTGGCGACGAGGGTTTTACCTTCCCCTGTTTTCATTTCGGCAATTTCACCACGATGCAAGACCATGCCGCCGAGCATCTGCACATCATAATGACGTAAACCTAAAACACGGGTAGCTGCCTCACGAACTACGGCAAAAGCTTCAGGCAATAGATCGTCAAGGGGTTCACCTTTTTCGAGGCGCTGTTTAAACTCTCCTGTTTTTCCTTGCAATTGGCGATCGCTAAGCGCCGCTAACTCTGGGGCTAGGGAATTGATGAGTGCCACATCGGGACGGAGTTTATCGAGCTTGCGCTTATTAGGATCGCCAATCAGGTTTTTTAGGTTAAACATAGCTACCGAATGCAGTTAAAACAGGGATTGCGCCAAACGTGATATTGAATACGATTTTGGACATACTATATATTAACCGACTGTTGAGACTACAAGCTTCGGTTATCCGAAGCGATCGCGAAAGCATTTACTTAATGCGTGCATAATAGAAATAAAGAACTAATTTTTGGTGGCACAGCTTTGCCGCGCCACCAAAAATTAGTAGTTGTCTTTAGTTAGACAGAGCAAGTAATTGAGTTAGCAATGCATTTTATTGATCGAGTTACGATACACGTTAAGTCTGGCAATGGTGGCGATGGGCTAGTCGCATTTCGCCGTGAAAAATATGTCCCTGCGGGTGGACCTGCGGGTGGCAATGGCGGCAATGGCGGATCGGTCATTTTGCAAGCAACAACTGACCTCCAAACCCTACTAGATTTTCGCTTCGAGAATATTTTTAAAGCTGAAGATGGTGAGCGTGGCGGACCTAGCAACATGACAGGCAAAAAAGGCAGCGATCGCGTGATCAAAGTTCCTGTTGGTACGGTTGTCATGAATGAAGAGACGGGCGAAGTTTTGGGTGATCTTACAGAAGTTGACCAAACTTTGTTTGTAGCAAAGGGCGGCAAGGGCGGCTTGGGTAATAAATATTTCTTAAGTAACCAAAATCGCGCCCCTGACTACGCTTTACCTGGATTACCAGGGGAAGAACTAAATCTTTATTTAGAACTAAAACTAATTGCGGAAGTGGGGATCATTGGCTTACCTAATGCTGGTAAATCAACATTGATCTCGGTAGTATCGGCAGCCCGTCCCAAAATTGCTGACTATCCTTTCACCACGCTTGTACCAAATTTAGGTGTAGTCTCGAAACCATCAGGCGATGGCATCGTATTTGCCGATATTCCGGGATTAATTGAGGGAGCATCCGATGGCATTGGACTAGGACATGACTTTTTGCGTCACGTTGAACGCACTAAGTTATTAATTCATCTAATTGATGTGACTCAAGATGATCCCCTTGCGGCATACCATACAATCCAAGAAGAATTAGTTGCCTATGGTCATGGCTTAGCCGACAAGCCGCAAATTCTAGCTTTAAATAAGATTGATGCGATGTTACCTGAAGATGTCGAAGAAATTGCGTCACAGTTTGATCTACCAATTCTGGCAATTTCTGCGGCTTCCAAAAAAGGACTAGATAAGCTTTTGCAATCAGTCTGGAAATTATTAGAGCAGTTTGATCACGACAATCCATAAGAAAAGCGGTGCTTTGCACCGCTTTTCTTATCTGAGCATATAGAAATTACCAAAGGCAGCGATCGTGGTGATTTTTTTATTGGGCATATCAGTTTCGTAAAGGCTGAATACTACAAAATTTTGCTGCTTAGTCGAGTTTTCAACTAATCCCTTAATTACACCTTTACCTTGAGAGATCAAAAATTTACATGATTGCTGAGCAGCGATCGGGACATTATCTCCCGCACAAATTGAGGTTTTACCTGCTTCAGAAAACTGCTCGGTGGCGTACTCAATGTAACGTTCTTTACTAGGATTGCTGACAGCCATTACACCAACAACCACAGCAGCACCAATTAGAATTACTTGTAATTTCATAATCAATCAGACAAGGGGCTTAAGCCCCTTGTTCCTTAAATTTCTAGATTGCTTAACTTTACCGATAATTGCTACAAAAAGTTAGGGTGTGCAAAGCATATCCTACTTTTTGATCGGCGCGATCGCCTCTTGGCTAATTTGACAAATTTTGCGATGGCAATGACCATTACTAGCAACAATCGTTCCCCATTGTCGCAATTCCAGATTGTTATAGGACAGCAAAGACAAATCAGCATGGCTAAGTTGTCCCCCTGCCTCAGTCAAAATAATTTCAGGAGCGCAATAGTCCCAGTCCTTAGGAGCAGATTTTCCTGAGACCGAGATATAGACATCGGCATTGCCCGAAGCGATCGCTGCAAATTTACCACCAATACTACCGACCGCAATTTCGGCGGCTTTTGGCAACTGTTGGAGAATACTTTCGAGTTGGTGATTGCGATGGCTCCGACTGGCTACGACGACCATCTGATCAAGTTCGATTTTATTGGAAACCTGAATGCGTTGTTGCACACCATTTCGAGTTTCAATATAGGCTCCGTTACCTAAAATCCCCTGAAATAGGCGGTCTTGAGCAGGGGTTGCCACTAGCCCAAGCACAGGACGTTGGCGATAGCTCAAACCAATATGGACAGCAAACTCATTGGTGCGCCGAATAAAGTCACTTGTGCCATCCATCGGATCGATGATCCAGACCCATTCATGCTCAAGGCGATCAATATTATCTTCAGTTTCTTCACTGAGATACGCAAAGTTTTCTGTGCCAAACGATTCCTTTAAATGACTCAAGATAAAATCATTGGCAGCCAAATCTGCGGATGTGACGTTGCCCTCTTCACCACCCTTAAACGTGATTTCTAAATCTTGCGGCTCTTGATAGTACTTCATCAAAATATCGCCAGCCCCCCAAGCAATCGGGCGGACGAGTGACATAATTTCGTTTAAATTCAGCATCTTGAATTTTGGTGAAGCTAATGATTTGTACTATACCGTAATTTCTCCTCCCCAAAACCAAAAAGAGAGTGGCGGCACTTCGCGCCGCCACTCTCGAACCTACTTCGCGATCGCTATATCTGGCTCAGAACTAATTTCAGGAGCAGGCAAAACTAAGCGATCGCTACACATCGACCGTAATTTATCCACAAAAATAGATGTTTCCGCTAACAAAGTCATGTTTTCGTAAGCAGAGCGATAGGCTTCTGAATATTCAGTTTTTAAATCAGCTTTTAAATTAGTTGGATAATGCTGAGTGGGTGTAGTTGTACCTGAAGGATTAGCCACAAGACTAGGGTATTTCTGAGGTTTTGCAGGTTCGGGAGCAATTTTCACACCTGCGATCGTGGAACGACGCGGAAATGGGAGAGGTGAAGTAGAATTCTTTTCTGGAGCAAAGGGTGCAATTTCAGTGATAGAAGCTTCGCGAGTAGAAGTACGTGGAGGCGTGTAATAAATTCTATCTTCATAAATCACAGCAACGTCACCACAGACTAAACGCTCAAATTCCCGATTGTAGCGACAGTTTGGCTCACCCTTGCGTTCCCATAAATGCAAAATTTGATTAACCGAAACCGCTTTATATCTTCCTTGAAACAGCGATTCGATTACAGCTTGGCGTACCCATTCTGGTTTAAAGTGATCCCATGTCCGAGTTAAATCCTTGATGGTATAGCCACCAAGATCAAAACTGTAATGTTGTAAGAGGGCGATCGCAATGTCCATAAGGGCGACGTTGGCTCAAATTATGTATCACCATTTTACATTAAAAACCCAAAATTCAAGGTATAGGTTTCACATATATCTTAAATTTTAGGTTGATATTTGCTGTGAAAACCAAATTGCAGCTTCAGTATTAGTTTTGGTAGCAAGCATTTCCATCGTTTGCTCTAATAAAGCGATCGCTAAATTTGGCAAGACCTGAGAAACCTCGCATTGTTGATAAACTCCCGCTTCATCTAAGCGAAATGCAAATAATCGATAAGCACGGACATCAATTACCCAATATTCAGAAATTCCTAGATCTGCATAAAGCCGCTTCTTTTCATCTAAATCGATCGCTAAAGTCGTATCCGAAATTTCACCAACGAGATCAGGCGATCGCCACTGTTCTAAATTAATAAATCGCGATTGTCCAGCCTTCCATATCGGTGTATCGTCACCAACATACACAACAATATCTGGAGCTACTGAACGGTTGCCTTTTTTTTCCATCTGGCAACCCCCAAATGTATTTAATTTGATGTCAGGAAATTTTGCTGCCCAAAAAACCAAAATCATCGCAAACAGATCGCAAAATTTAGCGTGATTAATTCCTTCCGCACCCATTTCTACCCACAATTTTTGGTTGTCAAAAAATAATTTATAGCGATCGCCATCATCTCGCAGCGCTACATAATCATCCCAAGTCGCTTGCTGCCATTGCTGCTTCGGTCTTATTGCAACAACCATATATTTATCCCTCACGACATATAGAAATTATATATAGCAAAAAAAGAGTTAGCTAGAACCAGAAGATGAGTGGCGGCGCGAAGCGCCGCCACTCATCCTCTGGTTTTTTGCTATAGCTTGCTTAATAGAGTAAGGGAGCGCTTCCGCGCTCCCTTACTCTATTTATGAAAAAACAGGCTAGTCAAAGATATGACCAGCCTGTTAATTTGCATAGTTAAATCGCAAGATTTCGTACCTTACTGCAATACGAGTTTGACATTAGCATTGCTGAGACCAGGACGCTTCACTTCAGTCAGAGCCTTGTTCACCGCATACTTTTGGTTGATCGAATTGATCAGTTCAGTCTGATTGTGCTTTTTAGCAACACCCCAGAGAT
Source organism: uncultured cyanobacterium (assembly GCA_963703315.1). Taxonomy (GTDB): domain Bacteria; phylum Cyanobacteriota; class Cyanobacteriia; order Pseudanabaenales; family Pseudanabaenaceae; genus Pseudanabaena. Next base: position 3,342,370 of record OY969811.1, read on the forward strand.
CAGCAATCAAGTCAAAAGAACCGTCAGCATTCCGTGACCAACCAAGATCATAGTCACCCTCAAGAGTTGCTACAATGTCGGCACGAATGCGTTGGCTGTTATAGCCGCGAACATCAGCTTCAGTATTAACGCTAATACCCAGATCGCGCAAAGACGACTTGAGGACTTCGGCATCAGTAATTTTTGTGCGAAGAGTGCTGAAATGAGACATAATAGTTTTGCTCCTGTGAATAATTGTGAACGCAATTGTTAACTGAAACGGGACACATAAGAGTGTTGGGTGGTTCCTGCTCCTATGTTAGCTGCTAGCCTAGAGATATCTTAGGAAGACATTCTTTAGAATCTAGCCTTACCTCTGCTGCCTGCAAAACAGCAGAATAAGCTTTTCAAAACTCCATACGCTGATATTCAGCGACCGAAGTTGCGGCGGGTCTAGCCCGCATCCTTGCCCAGTCACGCAAAGCAGCAACCTGCTCAGTCATCGTGCGTGAGAGGGGAGTTGTTGATTTCACAGCCGAAATGATATCTAGCTGTGTAAACTCCCGATCTTGGGCAAAAGCTTCATACATCGCGGCAATTACCGCTTGTTCGATCTCCGCCCCCGAGAAACCATCGCTTACCTTCGATAGTTGCTCAAGATCAAACCTGTCTAAATCTGGACGACGCTTCCGTAGATGGATCTGGAAGATGTCTCTGCGCTCTTCACCATTAGGCAAATCAACGAAAAACAGTTCGTCAAAGCGACCTTTGCGTAAGAACTCCCCTGGAAGCTTTTCGATACGGTTGGCAGTTGCCATTACAAATACAGGCGATTTTTTCTCCTGCATCCATGTGAGGAATGTGCCAAAAATTCTTGATGATGTACCACCATCAGAATCTGCCGAACCTGCTCCACCCGCAAAGGCTTTGTCTAGCTCATCAATAAATAGGATCATTGGTGAAATTGACTCAGCCACCTTGAGAGCATTTCGCAAGTTTGCCTCAGACTTGCCAACAGTTGAGCCATCATAGACACGCCCCATATCGAGGCGAATCAAGGGTAATGACCAAAGCCTAGCTGTTGTCTTGGCAATTAGGGACTTTCCACAACCAGGCACACCAAGAATTAGCATTCCTTTTGGTTGCGGTAATCCATAATTTCTAGCGCGTTGACTAAAAGCATTCGATCGCTGTTGCAACCAATGTTTTAGCTCCTCGAGTCCCCCCACTGCGTCTAAATCTTCTTCATCCTCAATATATTCGAGGATACCGTTGCGGCGAATTAGTTGCTGCTTCTCTGAAAGCACAATGTCAACTTCTTCTTCTGTCAATTTACCCTTGGTAACTTGGGCTTTGCGATAAACTTTCTCAGCTTCATCTTGGGTTAACCCTAGAGTTGCTCGAACTAATTTTTCGCGAGTTTCGGCTGATATCTTTTTAGTGCGGACTTGTCCAAGTTGTTGGTCAAGTACCTCTTCGATCGCCTTAATATCTGGCAGAGGAAAATCAAGTACAACGATTTCTTTCTCTAATTCCACAGGGATCTCTTGGACAGGTGACATCAAAATGATGGTTTTTTGAGTACCTTTAAAGTTAGCCACTGCATCACGTAGACAACGAACTGTCACTGCATGATCAAAGAAAGGATGCGCGTCTTTAAAAATGTAAATAGCAGGCTCTTTCTGATCAGCGCGGATTACCCATTGTAGAGCCGCTTGAATGGACTCAGTATTATGCTGGGATGCTCCTGTAGTTTGACCATACTCAATAATTCCGCGAGTTACAGTCCATGTGAACACACGCCGCGTTGGCTTTAATTGAGAGATAGTAGCGATCGCCCGTTCTGCTCTTTCTTCCTCTGGGGTGTTGAGGTAGATCAAGGGATATTGGGCTTGAATTAAAATGCTAAGTTGTTCTTGCATATACTCTACAGAGGCTTTAGCCTCCATCCTCACCTTGTCTACAGAAAAATGTCTAGGAAATTTTCAAATTCAGTTAACTAACTGGAATTAGTTCTTCATCTGCATTGTCAGCTTTAGCGCCAACAGTAACAGGTAAAGTCTGAGTACGATTGCCCCCGATCGCTAGCAAATCACCATTACGGATTACAACAGTCTGAGAACAGCTTGGACAGTTATAAGTCTGATGAGTATGCCCGACACCTGAAGATTCCACAATGTCAGCGTGAGCAAGGTAAAAGCTGATTGCCTTTTCTGCTAAGTCTGACATCGAATCACCATCAATAGCAGAACGAATCTTAAGCTGCTGATGTAGTCGTTCGGGGAGATAAAAAGTTACCTTTTGCTTGTCTTGCATAGTGGTTAAGAACATTGAATACCCGGGTATGAAATTAAAGTTACAGGTAGAACCCTATACTGTCAAGACGCTATGCCGTCATGACAGTAACATCTTAATATTTCTTAATAAAATTCAAAAAGAGTGTGATGACGACAAGCACCATCACACTCTTGCTATTCCAATAATTAGGCGTGCGCGGCGAAGCCGCGCACGCCTAATTATTGGAGGAGGAACAAAGCTAGGACTAACTGAGTCTTAACACCTAACGAGATTCAAATAATATCTTTAACTTCTCTGCTTCTATCTGTAAACTTTGATATTGCCTAATTTTAAATTTTATGCAAATAGCGCAGTTATCAACTTTTAGTTAGAGCAATCCCGAAATAAGGCATTTCACATAACGCATCTAATGCTACATGGAGTCAGGTATGGACGTTTCTAAAATTGGTAATCTAAGTTGGGGAACCTTGACTAGCGTTGCTGTAGCTTTGGCGATCGCTTCTCCTAGTTTTGCTCAAAGTGCAATTTCTCTAGGGCGCAATTTTCGACCTGATCCTGCAACGATGACTGGAAATGGTGGGGGATCTACCAGCCTTGCTAGTATTTCAGGAATTGCTGATAATTGTCGTGGTTTCGCTAACGCTGCACCAAACCACACCATTACTTTAACCGAGACTTTTCCCTTGATGGATTTGTTGGTTTATACCAGTAACGTCAATGATGACCCCACTATGTTGGTTAAAGGTCCTAACGGTATTGTGATTTGTGCTGATGATGAATCAGGCGGACGCAACCCCCAAGCCAATCGACGATTGCCTAAGGGTATTTATCAAGTTTGGATCGGTTCTAAAACCGTTAATCAATCTTTTGTTTACACATTGTCTTTGAGTGAAATACGTCAGAAATGAAACTTTTGAAACTAACGTCTAATTTACTAGGCTTCGCTTTGCTCCCGTTGCTATCTGTAGTTCCTGCAATGAGTCAAGAAGTCTTAAAACCCATTGCACCCAAATTTACGCCTGATCCACAGGTTTATGTTGGGAAGGCAGGGGGAGATGTGCCTGTAAAATCTCTTGCTAGTGGCGCTAATGGGCAATGTCAAGGTTTAGCTGAGCAAAAACCAAACCATGCTCTAACATTGCAGAAAAATTTTGGTCTGTTAAGTCTGAAGGTGTCAGGTAATTCCAATCTATCTTTATTAGTTAAAGGTCCTGATGGGAGTTATTGTCGCAGTGGTCAAGATCCTCAGCTTTCGGGGGCTTGGGTTTCGGGGGATTATGAAATTTGGGTAGGTACACCGAATGGCGATCGCATCGATTATCGACTATCAATTAGTGAAACAAGTCAGTAGTGAAAAGGAGCGCGAAGCGCTCCTTTTCACTTCTAATAAAGAAAGGCGGCGCTTTGCGCCGCCTTTCTTTAAAATAACCTGACATTGCTCTTAGGTCTCAGTGTTAGGCAATACATGGTATTTGTGACTGGATCTTTCACAATTAGGACGTGTGGTTTTTCCTAAGAGTGATGAATTATAAGGACAATGCGTAAAATATCAGTATCCGAGATTGTAAGACCTTGTTATCTATCATTAGCCTTTGTCTGCATAAGCATCGGAAGTGTTACCGAAGCGTTTAGCCAAACGAATCCATTCCCGTTAGATGCTCAAATTAGATATAACGGTCGTGGAGCAGGAGTTGATAGCAATACCAGTGTTGAATTACGTATTCCACTCAATCAAACTCCAGACAACTTTTTTTATGTCGCGCCTCAAGTTCGGGTTTTTAACAATGGCAAGATTGGCTCTAATTTAATTGTGGGCTATCGATCGCTTAATGAAGCAGCCAAACATATTCTGGGGGGCTATATTGCCTACGACAACCGTGATACGGGGGCGCGTTTTTTTCAACAGGTTTCCGCAGGGCTAGAATTTTTTGCTGAGGCATTTGACTTGCGGCTGAATGCGTATATGCCCGTTGGTCAGAGTACCGTGCAGTTAGGCGAGACCTTACTGGGTACAGGTAGATTTATTGGTAATCAGTTTGGACTTGATCGCGATCGCCGTATTGATGCGGCTATGGGTGGAGTGGATGTCGAAGCTGGCACAATCTTCACCATCGAAGGACTCGATGGCTATTTGCGTCCCTACGCAGGTACATATTTCTATACGGCGGAAAATAGCGCTGGGGCGTTAGGGATTCGGGGTGGACTTGGATATTATGGCAGTCTAATTAATGCGGGCATTTCGGTTCAGAATGACCGCGTTTTCGGCACAAGTATTCTTTTTAATATTGGCGTAAATATTGGCAATCGTCCTTCATCGAAGCCCCCAACTTTGTTGGAACGCATGAATGAGTCGGTGGCGCGAAATAGCTCAGTCATGATCGAGAATCAAGTTGTCCGCGATCAAGTAATCGCGATTAATCCTGCTACAGGTCGTCCCTACAGCTTCTTTATTGTCGCTGATAATACTTCAGGTTTAGCAGGCAATCCCAATGTCGTAAGTTATGCCAACTTTGCAACTGCGGTAGCGAATGCAGGGACTGCTGGTGCAGATGGCATCGTGTTTGCATACGCACCAGCAGGTTCGGCGGCTCCAATTTTAGGCGGCTTTACGATTCCTGATCAAGTGCGGGTAATTTCTAGCGCACCAGCGACGATTAATCTTGCTGCTCTTGTTGGCGGCACAACCTTCACGAGTCTACCGTTGCCTTCTAATACTGGCGTTTTCCCAGTTATTACCGAGACGGTGACCTTGGCAACGGGTGGTACGAATCAAGCGTTGATTGGTTTTGCGATTAATAAAAATGTGGCAACCAGTGCAGGTGCAGGGATTATCGGCAACAATAATATCAATCCGACGATCGCTTCTAATATCGTCACGATCACGGCTCCATCGACTACGGGTGTCGGGACTTCAGGGCGCGGGATTGTGTTGATTGGTGCTAGTGGCAATACCAATGTTTTGAATAACCAAGTTAACAATGCGATCGCCGAAGGGATTCGTCTGGATAATGTCAGTGGCACTGCCGTGATTTCGGGCAACACGGTGGTGAATACGATCCAGCCTAATGTGCAGACCAATGTAGAAGCGGGTATTCTCGTTCGTAACAATAGAGGCAATGTCGATCTGACGATCGCCAACAACATCGTTAGAGATAACACCGCCACCGCAGGTGTTGTCGAGATCGACGGTATTGAGTTCAGCCTCTGTCGTGTCTATGCTGATTTACCCGCTTGTACTGCGACTGCTACAGCAACTGTAAATATCACGGGCAACACGGTACGAAATATTACAGGCGCTCTCGATGGTGCTGATGGTATTGATATCAATCTGGGTAATTTTGCCAATGCCACTGTAAATATTACGAACAATACCCTCAACAATATTGTGAATAAGGGCATTAGCTTTGGTGCTGTTAATGGCGCGATCGCTACCACCACGATCGCCAATAACACAGTTAGCAATGTTGGTGGCACAGCAATTCAAGTACGTCTAGCCAATCCCGATGATACCCAAGCAGGCTTGCCCAATAATCCCTTAGTGCGAGCAGCAGTGCTAAACAACAACATTACTAACACCGAAACAGGAACGGCTGACAATGGTTCTATGACTATGCGTACCCAAGGAAATGCTACACTCTGCGTCCGATTTGAGGGAAATACTCTCAACAATCCCACCGCTGAGTTTGACTACCTTTTCCGTCGCCAAGCGGCAACATCAACCATACAACTAGCAGGATTGACCACTGCGATCTCTACTGGCAACCCCAGTGCTGGATTGGTAACTGAGCTAACAGCTAGAGGTAATACAGGTAATGTGAATAGGTACAGAGTCCAAGATAACACTGTACAAGTCCCCACTGCGGCTTGCACATTTCCTTAAGAATTAGAAAGAAAACTCGCTTTGCGAGTTTTCTTATAGTTTGGTGAGTTGCAGCTTATAAAAATGCTATGTGCATATTAAAAAAAGAAACCCCACTGTGTAAGGTTTCTTTTTTTAATATGCACCGCCCTGCTTGTAAAAATTGCTGCTGTAGCGATCGCATTCATCATCAAAAAAGAAACTCTACAAAGTGGGGTTTTCTTTATTTGGAAATATTCCAGTAGGGAAGTTGTTGATTAGGTTCGATTTTGACTCCTTCTACTCCCTTTTGAGCAAAGGCATATTCTTTGTTTTGCCAGAGAGGGATGAATGGTACGTCTTGAGCTAATAGTTCTTGGATTTGTTGCAATAGCTGCGATCGCTTAGTCACATCACGTTCTTTGCGCTGATTGGCAATTAGTTCATTCATTTTGGCACTATTATAAAACGAGCCTTGGAATTGACTACCACCTTTTTTGCAGCGATCTCCTTCTGCCTCTTCACAATCGAGGAAGGGTTTGATGTAGTTATCAGGATCGAGAATGTCGGGAGTCCAGTCTAGCAAATAGCTGGAATAGACACCTTTATCGAGGAACGCATAGCCGACAGTATTTTCCACCCGTTCAGTTTTGATTTGGAGGATTTTGCCTACGTTTTTTTGAATTGAGGCGTGCAGTGTACTAGCAATAAGATCGCCATTACCACCATATTTTGGTGAATACCAGATCGTCACTTGAGCAGGTTTATCGTCAGAATATCCTGCCTCTTGCAGCAGTTGCCGCGCTAATTTGCCATTACTTTCTCCATATTTCTGCTCAAATACTGGCTTTGACTCAGGAAAAGCGCTAGGAATGAGGCTATAAAGTGGAGCGCGTTGATTAAAAAATATCCGTGAGCTGAGGAGAGAGCGATCAATTACGGCGGCAAGGGCTTGGCGCACACGCACGTCATTGAGTGGTGATTGCTGAGTATTTAAAACTAAATAGAGGATAGTTGCCCCTTGTCCTGAGGCGATCGTCCAGCCATTTTGCTGAGCATTGGTTTCAACATTTTTGACTTGAGTGGGTGTAAGAGTTTGGAATGCGACATCCACTGCACCTGTTTTAAAGGCATTGAGTAAATTGGAGTTGGAGGAGAAAAACTGAATATCAATACCTTTATTGACAGGCTTTTTGCCCCAATAGTCAGGGAAAGTATCAAGACGTAAATAACTACCCTCAACAAACTGGGTAACTTGATAGGGACCAGTACCAACTAATTTATCAGGCAAGAATAAAAGCTGACCTGTTTTTTCGTCTTTGATGTGTTTGTAAACCTGTGGCGAAATCGCGGCTGCGCCTGTAAAAGCTAAAAATTTGGGAAAAAATTGTAAAGGCTGTTTGAGCTTGAAAACTAACTCAGTGTCACTAGGTGCAGAAATCGCTTCGATGACATCAGTCAAAATATAAGCAGGTGTACCTTTGGAATTCATAAATCGTTCCAAAGCAAATTTCATCGTATAGGCATTAAAGTTAGTGCGATCGTGATACTTAATGCCTGTACGAACGGTCACATTATAAGTTAAGCCGTCATCACTGACCTTGGGCATATCCGTCGCCAATTGTGGCACGATTTCGTTAGAGCCTTCTTTGTAGGTATAGAGACGTTCGAGGGTGTTATAAAAAACATTGCTAACAAAAAACTCGTTAGCATCCGCAGGGTCAAGGGTACGAATTTTGCTGGTCGTTCCTAAAACAATTCGCTCATCGGTGCGATCGCTAATTCCCATTTTACCATTGCTGATTTTGCCATTGGTACAACCAAACATGGCAATTGTGATGAATAGAGCGATCACAAACCAAGCCAAAAAGCGACGCAGCAAATATTTCATGGATCGATTTAGCCGAAAACTTAACTGTAATTCTTTCTGCTAAATCTTCTCACAATGTCGGAGCTATGTAATAACGTTGTAAGCGATCGCCCGATTACGCCCCTGAGCTTTTGCTTCATAGAGAGCTTTGTCTGCGTAGGAAATTAGAATTTCTGAACTTTGCTCTAGAGTAGGAATCAGACTCACAACGCCCATACTTAGAGTAACGCGATCGCTTACATCCGAATTTTGATGGGAAATGTCGATGGCAGCGATTGTCTCTTGGATAATATTCGCTAATTTTAGCGCTCCATCGGTCTTTGTATTGCTCAAAATCACTGCAAACTCTTCACCACCATATCTTGTTACTAAATCAGTTGGGCGTTGGGGAACTTGGGAGATCGCTTGGGCAACACGTATTAAACAATCATCCCCACCTTGATGTCCGTAACTATCGTTATAGCGTTTGAAATAATCTATATCAATCAAGATTAACGCGAGAGGATTTTGTTCGCGTTGATGTCGTTGCCATTCTAGCGCTAGGTAATCATCAAAGCGGCGACGATTAGCGATTTGGGTTAAACCATCCAAATTCGCAAGCAGTTCCAATTGACGATTGGCAAGCACTAGCTCGGCAGTGCGCTCTTCTACACGATGTTCTAATGTCTCAAAGGACATTTGCAAATCTGTCGCCATTTGATTAAAAGAGTCTGATAAGGTTGCTAACTCTGTAATATCTTGAAATCCTAAAAAGTCTGGTTTGAGTGCAGATTTTTGCCATTCTTGCTGGGCTAAAGTTTGACTTGCTTGACTTAATTTCTGGATTGGTTGGGTAATTCGACGCGCAGTCAAAACACCAATTCCAATAGCGATCGCTAAGGTGAAGCTACATAAGATAATTGTCCACTGAGTATTTGCCTGAATTTCTGCCATAAAATCCGATTCAGGAATGATCACAACTGTTAACCAGTCCAAATCTACTTGATCTTGAAATGGAGAAACTTGAATAAAATATTTCTTGTTATCAATAACGAAACTAATATTTTGGCTATTTTTAACTTGGTGAAAATCAGTAAAATAATTTTTTAAATAAATAGCGACTTTTTGAAACAATAAGTTATTGCTATTAAGAATATTTAAACGCTCTAGCTTAGTGAGCTTATTATCCAAGTTTTGCTTAGTATTAGTTACAGGTAATTTTGGAGTCCAAAGATTTTCATTGGTGGAGCTATCAATTAGTAATCCTTCTCGATTTATAATAAAAGCTTGACCAGTTTTGCCAATTTTTAGACTTTTTAAAAAATCTCCAAGTTGTGTTAAAGATACGGACGAACCAACAATTCCTTGAAAGACATTATTACGATCATAAAAAGGCATAAAATTTAAAGCGACAAAGGGAGATTTGTCAGTCTTAATGCGTTCAACATTAAGGATCCAAACTAAACGATTTTCTTTTTTTACTTTTTCATACCAAGGGGCTTTAGGTGGATATTTATGGGTATCAAATTTATTGGAACTTCTAATCAGTTTAAGTCTGTTTCCTTGATTGTCAACAATGTAACTATTGAAGAAGTAGTTAGTTGATTGATCTCTAATACTAAGTGTCTGAGAATCATCATCATTTTTTTGTAAAATTAAAAGTTCTTTTTGTTCATTAATAATACCTAAAGAACCAATCCCCTCAAATGTTTGTATTTGTTGCCGAAAGTACTGCTCTAAACTAGCAAAATCTTGCCAAGGAATAATGCCAAGTTTAATGGCATTAGCATTGTTTTGGATTACTTCTGTGGGTTTACGAAAGTAATTTTTTAGATTTTCATGAATGCGTTTACCAACCTCAGTCATCAGAGATTCAGAAATATTTTCTACTGCTTTTTGACCACTATGATAAGAAAGATAACCAACTAAACTCACCGCACCAGCAATTTGTAAGACAAAGGGAATAATTAATAATAATTTAAGGGAGATTTGGCGAGGCTTTTTGAATTTTATGGTGCGATCGCTATTCATTTATTCTAATTCTTCTATTAGATTAATAATATATCTAAATAGCGGTAAATCTCCATTTTATTGTCTTCCCAAAATCTTAGAGTATGAATAATATGAGAGTTGACTTTCTACTTTTGTATTGGTGTAACTAGTTTCTAGATTTTAAATTTATAGTAAGCTAAACTTTATCGATATAAACAACCAACAACTTAAGTTCAATGAAAAAACTCAAGTTAAAACCTCTTAGCTTTTCTAGCTTGATATTATTTGTATGTATGAGTTTATCTCCATGTATAGCGATCGCCAATACTGAAAATACTCAAAATGCACCTACATCAATTCCTGTCCCCATAAAATCCAAGAAACAATTAGCTAGAGAAGTTCTAGTCGAGCTAGGCATCGGCAAACAGTATGACTTACATATCTGGAATAGTGTTTATATTGCAGTCAATCGAGAGGTGAAAAAAGAATTTAAGGTTTGGCTTCAGCAGACTATGGTTCGGTTTGCAGGATGGAAATATGTTGAGTCTCAGTATGTGACACGTTTAGCAACCAACTTTTCAGAAGAGGAACTACAAGAGCTTTTATCTCTAGCAAAGAAACCATTGATGAAAAAGTTATTGCGAGCAAAAATCGAAGCCTATGAAGATACTGGTGAAAAAAGAGATGGATTGCTTTGGCAATTCTGGGAAGACTACAATGACGGAAAGATTGGTATACCTCCCAATTTGTTGAATTAGTTGTGTAAAATTTATGTCTCTACTAACTGATCATCCCTCAAATACTAATATCTTAGGTGGCTGTCACTGTGGAGCCGTTCGCTTTCGGGTAAAGGTGAGAAAGTATGAAGCGATCGCCTGTAACTGCTCGATTTGTCAAAAGAAGGGCATTTTGCATTTAATTGTTCCTCCTGAAGACTTTGAGCTATTGCAAGGTAAAGAGAATCTAACCAATTACACTTTTAATACGGGCATTGCCAAGCATTATTTTTGTAAAACCTGCGGTATTCATCCCTTTTATCGTCCGCGATCGCATCCTGATGATTACGATGTAAATGTGCGCTGTCTAGATGGTGAGGCGATGGAGAAATTTGCGATCGTGCCGTTTGATGGCAAACATTGGGAAGATAATGTGCAGCAGATTACTTCATAACAAAAAAGCCTCGCAATGCGAGGCTTTTTTGTTATCGGACTTAGCTACAAGCTACGGGTGCGCCAATTTCTTTGGGAGTCGCGAAAGAAGTACCACAACTACAAGACTTACTAGCATTAGGATTGCGGAAACGGAAGCCGCCGCCTAATAGGTCTTCGGTGTAGTCGAGTTCTAGTCCTTGCAACTGAGGCAAGTTGCTGTTATTGATCACAATTTTTACGCCATTGTATTCGTACTCGTTGTCATCAGCTTCGAGTTGATCAACAAAGTCCATTAAATAGGACAAGCCAGAACAACCACCTTGTTTGATGCCTAGACGCAAAGGTGCAGAAGTTGCACGTTGGGTTTGGAGATTTCTTACGCGAGCGATCGCTGCGTCGGTCAATGTAATCATACGAAATTTTCCTATATTAAAAAACGTGCTAAGGGCAATATTAGTCTTCTAGTAAGACAAGCGCAATACTGGCTAGAGAAACATTGGTATAGCCTGCAACTTTGACAGCTTTATAAAATGGTTTGGTGAGAGGACATTTATGGACACCAAATAAACGCACACCTTGATCGAGTAGTAGCCCAGTTTTGAAATGAAAATTACGGTGTAGTTTGACAGCTTTAGCAAGACTTGATTTGGCTTTACAGCAAACCATAATTTTTCTCCGATAATTGAACAACTTACTCTATGTTAACGCTAGTTCAGGTGAAAATGGGATGTACTGTGCTTTGTACAATAAGTAGCTAGACGTAATTAAATATAAAACCCCAAAACCTGTGGCGCACGCTGCGCGTGCGCCACAGGTTTTGGCTCTGGTTTTTAATTGTACCCAGCTACTTACAACATTATATTTGCCCTTATATTTGCCCTTAATATTCGCGAAATTATGCAATTTGCCGATCGCCTTCAGCCATTACAGTCCAATGTATTTGCCGATATGGACATTGCTAAAAGTCGAGTCAAAGCCGCAGGAATGTCGGTGATCGATTTGTCGCTTGGTTCCTCGGACTTACCTACCGATGCGTTCATCTTGGAGGCGATCGCCACAGCATTAAACGATCCGACGACTCATGGATATTCGCTATTTGGTAGCACCCTTGATTTTCGTGAGGCAGTGGCAGCGTGGATACAGCAAAGGTTGGGTGTAGCTGTTGATCCTGAGACAGAAGTATTACCGCTGATTGGTTCGCAAGAAGGAACTGCCCATTTACCGCTTGCTTTGCTGAATCCCAATGATTTTGCACTCTTGCAAGACCCCGGGTATCCATCGCACTATGGTGGCATTCATCTCGCCAGTGGTCAGGTCTATGGAATGCCTTTATTGGCTGAAAACAACTTTTTGCCAGTATTTGCTGACATTCCTGCGACAGTGTTGGCAAAGTCCAAAATGATGGTATTGAGCTATCCCCATAACCCTACTGCGGCTACGGCAACTTTAGAGTTTTTCCAATCTGCTGTCGAATTTTGTCAACAGCATCATCTGGCATTAGTTCACGATTTTCCCTATATCGATCTCGTCTTTGATGGTTCTACGCCACCTTCGATGTTGCAAGCCGATCGCGATCGCCATGTCACTATCGAATTTTTCACGATGTCCAAGTCCTATAACATGGGTGGATTTCGGGTTGGGTTTGCGGTAGGGAATCGCGAATTAATTAAGGCATTGCGTCAAGTTAAAGCCGTTGTCGATTTCAATCAATATCAGGGAATTATGCGGGGGGCAATCAAAGCTCTATCAGGCGATCGCGCACCAATTGATCGCGTGGTTGCCACATTTAAAGAACGCCGCGATGTGATGCTCGAATCCCTGAAAGCGATCGGCTGGGAAATTCCGAAGCCCGAAGCCACAATGTATCTTTGGGCAAAGTTACCCGATCAATACGCCCATGATTCGGTCAAATTTTGTCTTGATTTGATTGATGCCACTGGGGTCGCCTTATCCCCCGGCAAAGGTTTTGGTAAACATGGTGAAGGCTATGTGCGCTTTGCCTTGGTATATCCCCCTGAAATTTTGCGAGAAGCGGCGCTAAAAATTGGCAAATTTTTGAACTATAGCTGTCGCTAACCAGAAGCGAGTTGCGGCGCAAAGCTCCGCAACTCGCTTCAAGACTAGAGCTTGTGTCGCCCGCTTAGCAGGCGACACAAGCTCTGGTCTTGGTTTAATAAAAAAACTAGAAAAATATAATTCATGCTCCAGATTTCTAAGTTACGCATCGCTTTAATGACTTACTCCACTAAGCCTAGAGGTAGCGTCATCCATACCTTAGAGTTAGCATCAGCCTTGCAAGCTTTAGGGCATCAGGTTTGTATTTTTGCTTTGGATAAAGATGGGTCGGGATTTGAACAACATTTATCTTGTGACTTTCAACTTATCCCTGCTCAACCTGCACCTCAAGAGATTGATTTATTGATTAAGCAACGGATTCAAGAATTTGTGGATTATTTAAGCGATCATTCGCAAAATTCACGGCTAGATTATGACATTTACCATGCTCAAGACTGCATCAGTGCCAATGCTCTAGCAATTTTGAGATCGCAGCAAATCATTCCTCACTTTATCCGCACGATTCATCATATCGAAGATTACAATAGCCCCTATTTACAAAACTGTCAGGATCGCTCCATTCGTGAGGCATCACTATGTCTATGTGTAAGTGACAGTTGGCAAGAGCAGATTCAAAATCATTATCAAATCCATGCACCGCGAGTAATTAATGGGATTAATATCAGTCGTTTTTCCAATCAAAAAGATGGTTCTGAAGACTCTTTAAAACAGCATTTTGGGCTGACAGGTTCACCAATTTATCTCACAGTTGGTGGTATCGAACCTCGCAAAAATTCCATCAATCTTTTAAAAGCATTTTCCCAAGTATTGATTGATTTTCCCCATGCTCAATTAGCGATCGCAGGAGGTTCCACTCTCTTTGATTATCAAGATTATCGTCAGCAATTTTTAGATGCTGCTCAAGAGTTAGGAATTGAGATTGGCAAATCCCTAGTGATTACAGGCATCCTCACCGATGCGGAATTACAGACGATTTATCGTTGTGCTGATGTGTTTGTATTCCCATCAATTAAAGAAGGTTGGGGACTGGTGATTTTTGAAGCGATCGCTTCAGGGTTACCGATTATGACTGCGAATACCTTGCCATTTACGGAGTTCTTAACAACTTCACAAGCCTTATTGGTCAATCCCCATAATATTGAGGCGATCGCCCAAGCCATGCGATCGCTGAATGATCCTAATCTCGCTAATTCCTTAATCCAATCAAGTCAGAGTATTCTATCTAATTACTCATGGGAGCGATCGGCAAAAATGCACCTCACCGCATATCAAAAACTTCTTTCTTGATTTTTTAAAAAGTAGTGGCAATGTATAGAGGATTGTTTCCCCGCCTTCGGCGAAACAATCTTGCCAGACTATGAAACGCTATAATGTAATCATATATAGTAAGTACATACACTGTAATCACTTGTTTTTGCATAGGAATAATTGCTTAAGCTTCCGTAATTGCGAATTGTCGTGTTGATCGCAGTGTCAATAGCAAGAGCAAAATAAATAACGGGAGGAAAGTTATGCGATCGCAATGGCTATCAGAATTTCCACTTTCAGCGCAGGATCAGAAACGTCTGAAGGACTTTGAGCAAAATATTCAAAAGGAAGCAGAACTTTTTTTAGGATATCCCTGTAATGCCGTATTCGACTATTCGGCACTTTACCAATTTTTAAAATATCCTCTCAATAACGTGGGTGATCCATACCTACCCAGCAATTACCATCTCAATACCCATGACTTTGAATGCGAAGTGATGGAAATCTTTGAGAAGTTGACTCAAGCACCTGAAGGCTCAACTTGGGGCTATGTCACCAATGGCGGCACTGAGGGGAATCATTATGGGATGTTTCTTGCCCGTGAACTTCTCCCCAATGGCATTGTCTATTATTCACAGGATGCTCACTATTCCATTGATAAAATTTTGCGATGCTTGAATCTACATAGCATCATGATTCGCAGTCAGCCCGATGGCACAATGGATTTAGATGATCTACGGGAAACTCTTCGCATTCATCGTGATGTACCACCGATTATTTGCGCCACCATTGGCACAACGATGAAAGGAGCCGTTGATGATATTGCAGGTATTCAGACCATTTTTCATGAACTTGCCATCCATCGTCATTATCTCCATGTGGATGCAGCTTTAGGAGGAATGATTCTGCCTTTTTTGGACAATCCACCTGCTTGGAACTTTAGCTCTGGCATTGACAGTATCTCGATTAGTGGACATAAGATGGTGGGTTCACCGATTCCCTGTGGCATTGTCTTAGCGAAGAAAAAGAATGTCGATCGCATTGCTCAAAGTGTGGAATATATCGGTACACTCGATACCACCTTAAGCGGTTCTCGTAATGCCTTTGCACCTCTTTTCCTTTGGTATGCCATGCACACAGTTGGTATCAATGGATTTAAAGGCATCATTCAGTCTTGCCTCAAGGTGGCAGACTATGCAGTTCAGAAACTCAATGAGTTAGGTCGTCATGCTTGGCGACATCCCTATGCCAACACGGTAGTATTCGATCGCCCTGCGATGTCGGTCACTCAACATTGGCAATTAGCTTGTCAGGGCAATATCTCCCACCTGATTACGATGCCCCATGTTACCAATGAGCATATTGATCGCTTAGTTGCCGATATTATCGCGGTCGAGCCGATTCTGCCTCTAGCTTGTGAAGCTTTTGCTGCCTGTGAAACTACTAATGGCAATAGCGATCGCGAAATCATCTTATTGGGTAGACAAGATCCCAATCTGCTCGGTGATGTGGCAACGGCGCTAGCATCGGCGGGTATTTCCATTGAAGGGCTGACTGCGGTTAAGGTCGAGGAGGGGAATGTGGTTAAACTCAGTGTGAATGATCGCGATCGCGCGTTGAAGATTTTGAATCAGACTCTCGATATCGGTCGTTGCTATGGACAATCTCGTTCCCTTGATACCCATGCAGCATCGCAGATCCTTAGTCAAATTGATTATCAAGCGGTCAGTGGTGATGCGTTACTCATCGAACTAGATGATAGTGCAGGAACGCTTGCCTTATTAATGAAACAATGCCGCGAGCAAGAAATCTCGATCCGCAGTGTGCGGTTACTATGGCGAGGCAAACACAAAGCCGTAGTGGAGCTAGCTTCTTCTGAACCTGACAAGTTGAAGTTATTGCTAGGCGATCGCGTTTTAATTCCTTAAAAGGATTTTATAGCTGTCTGTCGCCAGTACAAAAACAAATCACTGAATGGCGGCGCGAAGCGCCGCCATTCAGTGATTTGGTATATTCAGATAATGACATATCGGCAGCAGATCTAGATGCGCTTCTAATAGATCTGCCATCTTGTTATATAGATTCTGTTGATGATCTTGCCAAGATAGAGCAGAAGTTTGATGTTCAGAAATATTGGCTAATTGAGTTAAAGCTTTTCGGGCATTCGCAGACTCAAATAGACCATGTAAATAACTACCCCACACCCGATCGCCTTTGATGCCTTCATCATAGATTTCGCGATCGCCTTGCACTCTCAGCAAAGGTTGGATAGAAGTAGATGAATTTGCATCAATTAAGTTCGTAACTCCCATGTGGATTTCGTAGGTCATCCATTGATCGATCGCTTGCTCTGTTTGCCAGATTGCCTGCACTTGACGAACCTGTTTAGTCGCCACAAATTCTGTGCTAATGGGCAGCAGTCCCAATCCTGCCACTTCTCCTGACGTGCCAGCAAGTCCATCGCGATCGCCCAGATATTTACCTAGCATCTGATAGCCGCCACAGATACCAACAATGGGAATACCGCGATGATGAGCTTCCAGAATTGCCTGATCTAAGCCCGTAGTTCGCAACCATTGCAAATCGCTAAGAGTATTTTTACTCCCTGGTAAGATAATGATTCGTGCCTCCCTAAGTTCTACAACTGTCTGCACCCAAATAGTTTCTATACCTGTATCCAATTGCCAAGGCTGACTATCTTGAGAATTAGATAAATGGGGAAACCGAATCCATGCAATCTTTGCGCCGTTCCCTTTCGCTTCAGCTTCACTACATAAACTATCTTCGCTCTCAGGTTGCAAATCTGATTGATAGGGTAGTACTCCTAAATAGGGAAGCTGAGGCATATATTTGCGAAAGTGAGTTTCCGCATCATTAAATAGTCGTAAATCACCACGAAATTTATTGACAATAAATCCTAAGCCTAACTCCTTCGCAGGTTCAGGAATAAGATGATGCGTACCAATGATTTGCGCGAATACGCCTCCCTTCTCAATATCACCAACTAATAGCCATCTTCCTTGTAAATGCACGATTGGACGTAAGTTGACGAGATCGCGCTGCATCAAGTTGAGTTCTACGGGACTACCTGCACCTTCGAGAAGCAGAACATCACAGCGATCGCGCCAAAATTCGAGAGTATCGCGCACAGTTTCCCAGAGGGTTTCGATATGTTGATAGTAGTCAATCGCTGCAATATGTTGACGGGCTTCTCCTAATAAAACTAATTGCGAAGTTCCATTGCCTGATGGTTTTAATAGAATTGGATTCATTTCGACAATAGGACGCATCCCGCAGGCGATCGCTTGGACTGCTTGCGCTCGACCTATTTCTCCTCCCTCTAAGGTCACGTAGGAGTTATTCGACATATTTTGAGCTTTAAAGGGAGCAACCTTTACCCCGTTGCGTCTCAGCCATGCACCCAATGCTGTCACCATCCAGCTTTTACCAGCATTAGATGAGGTTCCTAAAACAGAGATGGCTTTCATAGGTGATAAGTTAATAAAGGACTAATTTTTGTGGCGCGGCAAAGCCGCGCCACAAAAATTAGTCCTTTATTTTACTGCGTGTCTCTTCCTTGTTAGAACTATTTCCCAATCAACTAAATACCAATTTTCTGATTTTGATTTTGGCAGCCATTCTCGATCGCCTGATTGGTGATCCTGTAAATTGGCTGCATCCAGTACAGGTAATCGGCTGGATGATTACTCAATTCACAAAATTAGTAATGCTTGAAGATTCTGAAACTAAACAGCGTATTCCGCGATTTTCGCCAGTAATTATGAAACTCTCAGGTGTCATCTTGGGACTGAGTATCATTTTCGGAACTGGGGTATTAAGTTGGTTGATGATGATCGCTGCTGCCAAAATCTATCCTCTGCTCGCGATCGCCTTATCGAGCATCCTCTTAGCCGCTTGCTTTGCAGGACGTAGTTTAGAGGATGCGGCTAAGTCGGTTTTAACTGTTTTAGCAACGGGCGATCTCCAACAAGCGCGACAAGAGTTAAGCCGCTATGTGGGGCGCGATACTGATAATTTATCAGAAACAGAGATTTTACGGGCAGTGCTAGAAACTGTCACCGAAAATGCGATCGATGCCGTGACCTCGCCATTGTTCTATGCCCTGCTTGGTTCATTTTTATTTCCCTATGGTGGTGTCGCTTTGGCGATCGCCTACAAAGCAGCTAGCACTCTTGACTCAATGGTGGGATATCGCGAAGCCCCCTATAGCGATCTCGGTTGGTTCAGTGCCAAAACCGATGATGTGCTGACTTGGCTACCCTGTCGCCTCACCGTGATTACCTTAGCCTTATTTTCAGGCAACCCGATCTATGTCTGGCAAATTTGTCAAAGGGATGCAAATCAAGACCCTAGCCCTAATTCAGGTTGGAGCGAATGTGTTTACGCGGCGATCTTGCAAGTACAGTTAGGGGGCGAAAATCGTTATCGAGGTGTTGTCAAGCAGAAACCTTTATTAGGAGATGCGATTGAGGCGATCGCTGCACCCAAAATTGATCAAGCTTTAGGATTAACCCGTACCTGTTTTCTGATTTGGCTTAGTTCTGCTCTATTACTCCCTTCTCCGTAAGGTTTTGATCGCTGTCGCCATTTGTCAACCAAAAGAAGAGTTGTAGCGCTTCGCGCTACAACTCTTCTTTTGGATTTTATTTGCTGATTTGACGACATTCTTCACTAGATATTGACTGAGCTTTACCATCAGGCAAAATTTTGACACAGGCAATATCATTCTTGGGCGCAAAGAAAATCGTATAAATGGTTCCGCCAATAAGCAATATAGAAAAGATCGGTATTAAAAGTTGCCAAGACAACCATTTTGGTCGTAACTTTTGCTTGATATTTGCCAATTTTCTCTGAACGAAAATAATATTTGGATGTCCAGAATGTAGCGATCGCTGATAAATTTTGAGGGCTTGCTCATACAGACTTTTTACTTCTGGATAACGCCTTTGTGCATAATAAATTGATGCCAAATTGACCAGATTTGTCGCAATTTCTGGTTCTTCACCTAATATTTTTTGTTTGATTGCTAATGCTTTTAAAAAGATTGCCTCCGCTTTCTCATACAAAGCCTGTGTATTATAAATAGCTGCTAAGTCAAGCATAATACTTGCCACATCAAGATGCTCTTCCCCAAGCAGTTGTTTTCTCAAAGCGATCGCCTCTAAAAACAATGGCTCCGCTTTACTAAATTTATTTTGTGAATAATAAAATGTCGCTAGATCAATCAGGCAATTCACAAAACCAAGATGTACCTTGCCATAGGATTTCTGTGTTAATACTAAAATTTGTTGGAGCGTTCCCTCAACTGCATCCGTGTAATTTCTAGATTTGAGATATGTTTTGGCTAGATTCTTTAAACTCTCTAAAAAAATATCGATATTGCCATTGACATAGGGCGGTTCTGGGTCAATTCGATAAAAGGCGCTACTGTCACTGCTAAATACAATTTCGTCACCATGCATCAGCACCCAATGATCTCGACGTTCCCCATTAATTTGCAGACCATTTGTACTTTTGCCTTTTTCAGGATTGCCATCACTCAGTCGAAATAGCTGAAATAATGGCGGCTCAGTTAATACACCTGTTAAAGTAGCGTGTTCGCGAGAGACTAATTGCGATCGCACGACAATATCATTTTGAGGAGATCTACCGATTTTATAAAATCGATCATCTAATAAAATGCCTTGCACTCCCTCAGGATCTTTAACAACTAAGGAATGCTCAAACTGACTACCTTCAACTACGGTTGAATCTTGTGGGATCATACGCTGATTAGCCATAGGGTAAAACGTAATCGCTAATTATGAAGTATCACAATAGTCAACATATAGCAAAACTTTTTTTGCTTAGGATACAAACCCAGAAGAGAGTTGCGGCGCTCCGCGCCGCAACTCTCTTCTGGGGCTTTAGTTTGTATTGCTTTGCTATATTAAGAAATTTCAAAATTATGACCTTGTTTAAAACTAATCTACCCGTCTCAAATTTGCAACAATATTAAAAAAAAGAGGAGGTGCTTTGCACCTCCTCTTTTTTTAATTGGCTTCGACTCTCATCAAAACTTGACCATATTCAACAGGCTGGGTGTTATCCACCAAAATCTCTACAATTTTGCCAGTAGCCTCAGATTCGATCTCATTCATCAGTTTCATGGCTTCGATGATACAGACAGTACTTCCTTTTTTGATACTGTCGCCCACTTCGACAAAGGGGGCTTCATCTGGACCAGGAGAACGATAGAAAGTCCCCACCATTGGCGAAGTAATTTCGATTAACTTCTTCGCAGGTAGCGAATCGGCGATCGTGGTTGTATGAGCTACAGGACTGGTTGTGGAATTCTCGACTACTGATACCGATGGTACTGCGGCAGCTACAGGAATATGAGTTGGCTGGGGTGCAGCTACGACAACTTTATTTTCGCTTTTACGGATACTCAGACGCAAATCGCCTGATTCTAGAGTCAGTTCGGTAATATCCGTCTTATTTAGAATCGTGACTAGTTCACGTAATTGCTCTAAGCTAAATTCCACCTAATTTTCACGCCCCAAATACGTGTCTTCACGAGTATCAATTTTAATGCGATCGCCAATGTTTACAAACAGGGGAACGTTAATCGATGCACCTGTTTCTACCTTTGCCGACTTACTACCACCCGTAGCTGTGTCACCTTTCAAGCCTGGATCGGTTTCAATAACCTCTAGGACAACGGTGTTAGGCAATTCCACTTCAATTACGCGATCGCCCCAACGGACAACGTTAACTTCCATGCCTTCTTTAATGTATTTGACACGGCTACCAATTTGGGCAGTGGTCAAATTTGCTTCTTCATAGCTCTGCATATCCATAAAGACATAATCTTCACCGTCTTTATAGGTATGTTGCATGGAACTTTTTTCCAGAACTGCTTGAGGAACCATTTCCCCAGCTCTGAAGGTTCTTTCGAGGTTTTTGCCTGTCATGGCGCTTTTGAGGGTGGTGCGTACGAATGCCGAACCCTTACCAGGCTTTACGTGTAAAAATTCAACTACACGCCAGACTTCGCCATCAAGTTCAATTGTTACGCCGGGTCGAAAATCGTTACTAGAGATCATTGCAGATTGAGTAATAGCCGATGACTATTTTAACGTAGCGATGTAACGTTTGAGACAAAAAAATATAAAAACCGCAAACAAACGATTGCAATCGTTTGTTTGCGGTCATCGCTATAAAGCGCCCCTTCCTACTTTTTGGGTAATTGCTATAGAATTGAGTTTTTAGAGGAGCGATCGCCCCATGTCAGTAAAAAAGCAGTTTGGTAGTTTTGATGAGTTGTTAGAAAGCTCAGAATTGCCTGTTCTCGTCGATTTTTATGCTCCTTGGTGTGGTCCTTGCCAACTTATGACAGGGATTCTCGATAAGGTAAGTGAGACGATGAAAGATAAAGTCCAGATTGTGAAGATCAATACCGATAACTATCCTGATCTTGCCTCTCAATATAAGGTTTACGCTTTACCCACTCTAGTTTTATTTAAGGATGGAGAGCCTGTCGATCGCATTGAGGGCGTAATTCAAGCTGATCCCTTGTGCGATCGCCTTAGTGTTCATGCTTAAGCATTAAAAAAGCACCCTGACGGGTGCTTTTTTAATGAAATGAAAAATTTATAAATTAGGATCAATCCCCAACTCTCGCAATTTAGCAGCCAAGGCTTCGGCGCGTTGATACTCACGTTCAGCACGTTGACTTTCTTGTTCAGCCTTCTCAGAACTCCATAGCAACAAGTTACCATCCCTGTCCCACCACCGCAGCCAACTTGTAGTAGTTAAGGCTCTGGTTCCTGACCATATTCCTAAAAACAAGTTTAACTCGGCAATCCAGACTCTACCATGCTCGTCCTTGGGCTGAACTACATAGCGACCATCTTGTAAAACTCGAACTTCTAGGTTTTGTTCATAAGGATCGTAGGTGACATAGACAGGAACTTGCAAAATCTGCTCATAGAAATAGAGCTTGCCGTAGGGTGGGGTCGATCGCACTGAGAACTCACCACCATCAGTATCCGACAAAAATTCCATCACGATACTCACTGCACCACCTTCACGGTGAGGAGTATAGCTACGACGAATCACGCCTTGATCGGTGGGATAAACGTGGGGTACATATAGCCAGTCAGGAGCCTTGACCACAATCTGTTTATTGACCGTAGCCACTAGTCCAAAATTGGAAACCATCAGCGCATCGTCTGGAATTAAATTCGCTGCGAGCAGCGCGTCACTGAGGGCGGCGGCTAATAATGGTTGCTGTTCGTTTTCCACAGGATCGTCAGGTAAAACATAGTTGGTGGGTAATGGCTCCCAAGTGATTTGCGGCTTAGTAGCAATCTGAATGACCATAGGTTGCTCCTTTGATGGGACTCTAGTAAGAAGATTTGAGAGAGTGCGCCCCCAAGGGGCGCACTCTCTCAAATAATTTAGACAAGGCAATCGTTAAGCTGGGCTAGTAGTTCTTCACGGTGTAAATTGCGCCCGATAATTACTAGTTGTGTATTTATAGGCTTGCTGCGATCATCATTTTTTAGTTCATAGCGCTTGCCACTAAGTTGAAAGACATAGCGATTATCGATGCCAGCGAATTGTAAAATGCCTTTGGCTCTAAACACATCGATGGGTAATTTCTTATCTAAGAAATCTTGAAACTTGTCGAGATTAAAGGCGCGATCGCTTTGAAATGAAATTGATATAAAACCGTCGTTTTCTAGGTGATCAGAATGATGATGATGCTCATGATCGTGATGCTCATGGTTACATTCGGGATCGTGGCAATGCTCATGGGCGTGGGGGCTGCCATGATCGTGATGGTCGTGTTCGTGGTGATCATGCTCTTCAGCTTTGTGGCTAGGCGCGATCGCTGACTGGTCAATCTTCACATCAAGAATTAGCGGCAATGGCACAGATCCTAAGTGCGATCGCAAAATTCTAGCTTTAGTCTTAGTTTTATTAATGTAAGCTTCTAGTTCTTGAAGCTTTTCTTCAGTCACTAGATCAGTTTTATTGAGAATAATAATATCGCCATACATAATTTGGGCATAAGCGGCATCACTATTAAAATGCTCTGAGGTAAAAGCTTCAGAATCAACTACAGTCAAAATTGAATCAAGACGAGTTAAATGTTGTAGCTCTGTCCCCAAAAAAGTCAAGGCGATCGGCAAAGGATCGGCAACGCCCGTAGTCTCTACGATCATGTAATCAATGCGATCGCCTCTTTCGAGAACCTTGTACACAGCATCAACTAAGCCATCATTGATCGTGCAGCAAATGCAGCCATTGCTCAGTTCCATCATGTTTTCATCGACGGCAACTAACAACTGACTGTCAATATTGATATCGCCAAATTCATTAACCAAAACCGCAACTTTTAAATCCTGCTGGTTTTGTAAAATGTGGTTTAGTAAAGTGGTCTTGCCACTGCCTAAAAAACCAGTGATGATGGTAACTGGCATCCCTCGTTTGGGTACGTCTACATCGATAATGTCTTGTGTCAGGACTTCTGTAACATTGCGATCGGAAGTGAGCATGGTCTTTATGCAAGAATAACTTTAGCCTTCATCTTAACAGTCTCGATCCCGCTCTGTAGATCCTCATGCCAGTTCCTGAACCTTGTATTGCCTTCAGTGTTGATGATATTTTAGCTGCTTTAGAAGTGCGTCTAGACATAGAAGAAGCGATCGCCAAGCAACCACTTACTCAAGCATTAGAGCAATGTTTAATATTTACCCAAGCCAACGACTTGATCGAATTAGCTAGGTTTGTAAAGCAGGAACTTGACGGCTATAGAGATCAACCACCCACTAATCGCTATGTTCAATTGAGTTATTTTGATAATGGTGGACAACTCATCAGTGGATTGAGTCAATACAGTAGCTATCCTTTAGTAACAGGGGTTCGCAAACTAGAACTTCACCTTAAAAATGGTATGACGTTGATGTTGCCCACCAAGATTTTGGCTTTTTTGTCAGAGGTTTCTGGTCGCACAGTTGACATTGGTCATGTATCACCATCTGAAATCAATAGACTTTTAAAACAAATTCGTAATGAGATTATCCAAAAGTTGCATTGACTAAATTGATTGACTAGATTGTATTGACTAAACCCATTCTAGTTTTAGGGCAGGCATTAAACGCTGCAAATTTTTTAGGGATTTTCCTTGCCAAGGTATACTTTCAGAACCTTGTACAGTGATACTAATCGTTTCTTTTTGACGAACTTTGATGACGAATTTAGATAGAACATTAATACCTGAACTATTTAAAAATTCCAGATGACAGAGATTTAAAATGAGCTTTGACGGTGCTTGCTCAATTACATACTCTAAGATACTGACGATGGGAGCATATTCTTCTGTGCCTGCTAAACGCAAAGATCCCCAACAATGGATACAATTATCTGATGGATCATACCAGACTTGATAATCATCCCCTTTAACTTCCATTCTTCATCCTCATAAAAGTTTAATTCATTTACATCAGGGAAATTTTTGAAAGTGCCGCGAAGCGGCACTTTCAAAAATTTCCCTGATTTTCATTCAGCGCAAAGCGCTGTGTCTACTAAAGAGGCAACTGCACCATTGTAGTTACTATTGTCACATGATGACTATCTGGAACTTGTTCAAACTTCCATCCTAACGCTGCCTCATAATCCATGAGCATAGTCAAATAGCCCAGTCCAGATTTTTGTGATTCATCATGATCAACACTTTTTTCAACTTGGTTAATATATATTTCACCAATATCACCAGTCGTAATTTCTTTTAGGTAAGACTGAAAATTGGCGATCGCATCTTGATGCACACTATTTTTAGATAAAAATATCAGATGATCGCTAAATAAATGCACCTCTAAATTAATTGGTTGACCTGCATTTTCATCACTATATTTCATTGCATTTTCTAGCAATTCATTAGCAATAAAACTAACCGCAGATCTAATTTCAGATTGCTTACTGATATCAGCATTCGTGTCTCCGGGGAAAAAATTTCTGACATAATCTCCTAGAAAATCGGCTGATAGTCCATTTGTTTTCCATCGTAGTTGGATTGGCAACGATGATGGTGAAAATCCTAGAACTAGGAATTCGCTTCTTTCTGAAAAGTCTTCTGTGAATTTTCCAAAAATTTGCGCCATAATTAACGCCATTTTTAATGTTGATATTTACTGGGAATTGCTAAAAAATTTTGTAATATTGTACAAACTTACAGCACTTTTCAGACTAGTGAAGTACGGGTTTGTGTCCCCGTCTTCGGCGGGGACACAAACCTATGTACCTCGCTTGCTTGAAAAGCACTATATAGCAACTCTACCTCTTGTACTATGTTTAGGGATATGGCGCAACCTGCTACAGAACCACCCTAGAGAAAGTGTCGGCGCTAAGCGCCGACACTTTCTCTAGGGCTAACATGATCGGTTACAGATCTAAATAGCCAAAAACTTTGATAGTAATCTAATTAAAACTGTTGGATAAACCTATGTCTGCCAATCTCGACGATGCACAAAAGCAGCCAAATTTAGAAAAATGGTTTATTTGTAAACGGGATACTGGAATCTGCGAAATTGTCAATAGTAGTAGTAGTAGCAAAGCAGAACTGACTGATGCTATTGAAACTTGGGGCGCTTTTAATTCTCAAGGAGAAGCGATCGCCAAAAGAGTCGGGCTAATTCGTGCTGGCAAATGTCAACCGATCTAAAAGCCCAAGCAGGAAATTCGACACTTTGTGTCGAATTTCCTGCTTGGGCTTTTAGGTTTGTCAGCTACGATGGTAGCCGTGAAGCGCTACTATAATACGGGACTACATTTTCTGGAAAATTTTAAGCCATGATATCCGTTTCCGCTCGATTTGAAGAACTGCGAGCTAGAGGGCAAGCTGCTCTGATTCCTTTCATTACGGCTGGCGATCCTAACTTAGAGGCGACAGCAAAGGCTTTGCGGATCTTGGATCAAAACGGCGCGGATTTAATTGAGTTAGGTGTGCCTTATTCTGACCCACTAGCCGATGGTCCTGTGATTCAGGCAGCAGCCACAAGAGCTTTGCAAAATGGCACAACCTTAGAAAAAGTTTTAGATGTTGTTAGACAGGTCGCCCCTGAATTGCGATCGCCGATTATTTTATTCACCTATTACAACCCCATCCTCAACATTGGTGTAGAAACGTTTCTGCAAAAAATTTACGAGGCAGGCGTACGTGGTTTAGTCGTACCAGACCTGCCCCTTGAAGAATCTCATGTTTTGTTAGAACCTGCCCAAAAAGCGGGTATCGAAGTAATTTTGTTGATCGCCCCGACTAGTCCCCCTGAGAGAGTTGCCGCGATCGCCGCAAAATCACAGGGCTTTATCTATGTCGTTAGTGCTACAGGTGTTACGGGAGTACGGACTGAAGTTGCTAAGGGTGTGAAGATTATGATCGAGCAACTGAGAGTGATTACCGATAAACCGATCGCCGTTGGTTTTGGCATTTCGCAACCAGAACACGCTAAGCAGGTCATCGATTGGAACGCTGATGGGGCGATCGTGGGTAGTGCGATGGTCAGAAAGTTAGCCGAGCCAGATGGTGGTTTGCACGCGATCGCTGAGCTTTGCAAGACTCTCAAGCAATCTATTCGTAGGGATTAGCATTTAGGGATTAAGACTTATGAATATTTTGACGGGTGTTGGTCTAGTACTCGCGATCTTAGCTAGTCTGGGTTTATTGCTGTGGTTGCTATTTGAATGGCAATACCGAACGCGACAGGGAAACTTACTCGAATTTGATAGCGGTCTATGGCAATTTTTAACCTACGAGCCAAATCATTATCGTTTGGAGTTATTACTCACAGCGACTAACAAAACTCGCAAACTTGATGTGTTTTTGGTGGAGGTAAATCCTGTGGTATCGTTGCTAGCCAATGACACCCTCGAAGGGATTAATACTCAAGTCCAATTGCGATCGCGCCATCCTAATCTCCCAAGTCGCAGTGATAATTACTGGGAATCTTATATTGTTACGCCCAATCACAGTACTGGAGTTGAGATTCAAATTGATATTAGCGGCAAAAATTTAGAAGACCTCAGAACTGCATGGGTACGAGTTCACTACACAATTTATGGTCCTGGGGGACGCGAGGAAAAAGTCAAGCATTGCATTATCCCTCTGCAATTTCCTGATGCTAATCAGAAAGAACGCTGGCGACCTACTCCTGATGCTGATGTCTTACCGATCCGTACCCATATTTTATCCGCAGGTGATAGTCCCGTGGAAGTCATGCAACGCTATGTCATGAATCATGCCCAAGCAGGGGATATTGTGACGATCGCGGAAACACCGATCGCGATTATGCAAGGTAATTTCTATCATCCTAGTGATATCCAGCCTAAATGGTTAGCAAAACGTTTGTGCTACTACTTTAAGAGTGCTTCTAGTCTAGCCACTGCCTGCGGTCTGCAATCACTCATTAATGAGTCAGGTGCATGGCGCGTCGCTTTTGCCTTTATCATCGGTTCCGTTGCCAAAGCCCTATTCCAAATTCCTGGGGTTTTTTATATGCTGGCGGGTGAACAGGCGAGGCTGATCGATGATGTCACTGGCACTCTACCGCCCTACGATCAGTTTATTGTGTTAGGTCCTAAAAACCCTCAAGCTGTAGTTGATGAAATTAAAGCAGGTACAGGACTAGAAGCCGCGATCGTGGATGTCAACGATTTGCGGCGAGTCAAGGTTTTGGCAGCAACTTCAGAGGTTTCAGAAAAGCTACTTAATCAAGCTCTATTAATGAATCCTGCGGGAAATGCTGCCGAACAAACGCCAATCGTACTAATTCGTCCCAATAGCAGCAACTAATACCAATTCAAAAAATGGCGTTGCCATTTTTTGAATCTTACAACCTTGATATAGCAAAAAAGTTTTGCAGGACATAAAACCCAAGAAGCGAGTGGCGGCGCGAAGCGCCGCCACTCGCTTCTTGGGTTTTGATTTGTACTAGCTTCTTGTATTGCTATACCGATTCACCAAAGTGTTGTCACACTTTCGCAAACTAAAAAACAGAGAGGCGGCGCTTTGCGCCGCCTCTCTGTTTTTTAGTTCACAGTGACAGCAAACCTCACAAATCCATAGGAGTCAGTAGGATTGCCAGCAGTAACCGCATTAGGAAGAAACGCTGGATTAGTCACCACATTAAATACGATTAACCCATTGGTATTGTCGGCACTAGTCAGAGGTGCATAGCTATTGGGCGAAACTTCCTTTATGCAAGGATTGGGACTAGGGATACTACCAGCAGCATAGAAAGATGCGCGATCGCCATCAATAGCACTACTTGCATAGGCAGTTGGGGCAGTCGGCAGAACTGTGTTACTACTTGCTAATGCCATACCCAAATTTCCTCCTGTACTACCTGCATCCAAGGGCGTGAGTCCATTGTAAGTATTGTTCACAAAGGTGGTATTGGTGGGTACTAAGTCACAAATACTGAAATTAGTTGCATTCTTACTGCCAGCAGAGAGGAAATAAACTGTATATTCTAGGCGATCGCCTGTAGCAGTTGCCCCACCATCGACAGCACCTTTGAGATAGGTATTTGGTGTAGGCCACAAGGGATCGTTATCACCGTTATTAGCAATCCCATCCTCATTAAAGGTATTGAAGCTTTGAGCGCCAGTTGGGGCGATCGAACTTCCACCTCTTTTCACATCCGTAAGGCGCTTTACTAACACTACCTTTGGTGTCGGAGGAGTGAGCGTAACATCTTCGCCCGTACTAGATGCAGAGTCATAGGATACCGTTTTAGTCACCCCCGCCGATGTCCGCACAGGATCTGAATAGCTGACATTGACAGGATTTTGGTAAGTCCCTAGAGGTGCAGCACTGCCAATTGTCACATTAAATGTAATTTGGACTTGTCCTCCTGGTGGAATCGTAAAAGTTCCCCAAGTTGGATTAGTACTTCCTGCGGTTGGATTAGTTACGGATGTCTGTACTGCACCTCCACTAGGAGTAATGGCAGTAGTAGAAGCAAAGGTAAAGTTTGCAGGTAAAGGATCAGCGATGACCACATTGATGGCAGTGCCACTAGCCGCAGGACTAGTCACAGGATTGGCAGTCGTGATTGTGTAGGTAGCCGTTAATGTCCCTGAAGCTGGTTTGACCAGTGTCGGTGTACTCGTAGTTTTAGTTACTGTCAATGTAGGTAAACACAAAGCTCCAGGTCTCACCTCAGCCGCAGGAATTGGTGTTTGTTGCACTATGCCAATTACGCCGTTAGTTGCTCCATAGGGGTCAGCCGCAGGATCGGAACCTGGAGGACCTATTGCACCAGCAACATCATTTCCAGCTAATCCAAAAATAACATCAGTTGTTGGTGTAAAGCCCTGATAGGCAATATAACCACCACCACCACCACCACCAGGTCCATGAGATGGATAGCCAGAATTAAGCCCTGCCCCACCTCTAGCATTGATAGTAATAGTAGGAGTTGAGGCTGTAACGGATTGAATTAAGACAGTACCACCTGCTCCACCGCCGCCGCCACCATCAGTGTCGTTTGGTGCTACGCCCTGAATTCCGTCGGCATTAATAGTACCAGTTCCCAGAACACGACCACTACGAACCATGACCATACCACCACCGCCACCTCCTGATGGCACATTACCCGTAGTAGAATTGTTAGAAGTTCCAGCACCGCCGCCACCACCTAGAAAAATGCGATTGACTGACGGGGAAACCGCAGTCCCACCAAATCCGCCAAATGGTTGTCTTTGAGGGGTGAAAGTATTGTCTGTCCAAGAGTCTCCTCCTTTACCACCAGCACCCGCATTAGCACCACCGCCGCCGCCAGTATTAGCGGAGTTTTCGCCTTTATTAGGGTCAGTTGAACCACCCCCTGCATTTGCAGGTGCGCCCCGTGAGAAACTACCTTGTGGATAACCCTCTATCCCATTATCTGTTACACCTGTAACTGGAGGAAATCCTCCATTTCTGGTATAGCGAGGGGTTCCAGCAATTCCCTCTCCTTTAGATCCATCATAATTATTAGCTCCCGTAGGAGCTGGATTAACTCCAATTCCAGTGACTAATGGAGCAACATGAACATAAGCACTATTTTGGGATGCCCCTGCTGTAGTCCCGTCTCCGCCTAGGTTTGTGCCACCACCACCGCGAAAACCTTGACCACTAACATCGATCGCCCCTGCGCCACCAAAAGTTAAATCACCAGCGACATCGAAGGTTACAACCCCACCGACAGAACCATCCCAAGCATAGGATGTAACTGTTGCGTTAATAGTCGCGCTGGCATACTGAGGTACACGAATTACCTGATAGCGGCGTTGTCCAGCAGTACCTGTCGCATTTGCATTAGTAAAGGTAAATGCAAGAGGCTGAGAGATCGTAACGGTTCCTCCCGCAAGTGGAACGTTGTTGGTAGCAACTACATATTGATAGGAACCAGCAGTATTTAAAGCAGTAAAGCCACTACCAGTTCCATTATTACCGCCATAGTTAGCGTCATTGGAAACACTAATCGATGCATCTTGCATCTGAATTACTAGTAGCAAATCACCTGCGGTAATAGGTGTTGGTGCGCCTTGAGCTGTGCCAAGAGGAATTGAGGTTGCTCCAGTGCTTACGGTGGCTGTCCCTGGGTAGTAAGTGTCAATGACACCAGCGAGAACTGTGGGATTTTCCTTGCCTGGTGTGCCGCACACGTCAGGTATGGCATAGGCAGGATTTAGAAAAACTAGTTGTGACGTTATAAATAAGCTAGCTAGAAAAACAGATGCTAAAGAAGCCCATTTTAAAGTGAATTTTCGAGAATACTGATTATCAGAATTTTTGATTCTGCTGAATTTGTTATTTTGTCTTATAGATGCTGCCGATCGCCTATCTTTTTTACTAAAAAGTAGATGCAATATTTGATTAATAAGATTTTTCAACATTAATTTCAACATTATTTCTTATCTCCCGTCTTTTCCAATTGCAAGTCTGATTCTTGGTTTTCAAAGCGAATTTCGACATCACGGACATCGGCAAATTCAATCTCAACTCGCCGATCGCGAGCATAGTCAGTAATTTGACTGCCCTGTGAGGCGCGTTGCGTTTCACCGAGCGATCGCACTGTCATGCGTTCTGAGGCGATACCCTGTCGCAGTAAGTAATTACGCACTGAGCGAGATCGCCTGAATCCCAACTCACGGTTATATTCATCGCTGGCTCTCGGATCGGTATGTCCTGAAAGGGTGATCACAATCGTGGGATATTGCCTTAATACATCAGCGATTTGATTCAAAATCTTGGCACTGGTGGGACTGATCTCGTCGCGATCGAGGGCAAAGTGGATTTGGCGTGACACAGATAGCACAATCGGATCGGGTGGGGTTGGAGTTTGGGCAATTTGCGGCGGTGTCGTACAGGCAGGAATAGCCGCTTGTACATTGGTAGGCGCAGGAACTGACAGATCGGGGTTAACTATACGTGCATTTAAAGCAGGTTCAGAAGTTCCATACTGAGGATCGGTGGCGATCGCACTGATGGTGTCGCCAACTTGGAGATTATTGAGGGAAGCTCCGAACTTACCATTAGCGTCGGTTTTAACGGTCGTCAGATATTCACTGAGGGAACCGTAGGGTAGATTTGGATCGGTTTTGTCAGTGACGCGATAGAGATCAATTTCTGTATTAGGGTCAGCCTTGCCATCAATATTGACTTGATTGGGCTGAAACATAGGGAAAGTTGTCGCTAAGAACGTTGGCGCATTGATTGCGCCATTGGCTGTATCCACGCGCCGAAAATGGGAATCGCGAGTTCGATTAATGCCATCACCTGTCCTAAAATCGCGATCGCCGACATGACGTTGGGAAATCAAATCAATGCTTAAACCTTTGATTGCTGTAAAAGTATTGTTGCGAATCAAATTGCGATCGCTTTTAGGGAAAGCGGCGATCGCCACACCTGCACCCCGTTGATGGCGAATTTGGTTATTCGTGACTTGATGATCATTGCCCATCAAGTAAATGGCGGCGTAGTTGGTGCTGCGATCGTTAAACAAAATGCGATTGTCTTCGATTTTAATCGCGCCATTAGGCTTGAACAGATAAATACCGCTACCATCATTGGCACAGAGGGTATTGCCCTTGATCCGTAAATTGGCAATTTCGCCTTCTAAATAGATTGCGTGGGGAATACCATCAAAACCATTGCTAGTAATCGCATTTTCGATAATCTGAGTTCCTGTTGCCCTTACCGATGTGACGATGCCACTGCCCTCATGGTAGGCAATGCGATTACGGTTAATGATCGTATCAGTGCTATTAAAGAGATAAATACCAAAACTAGAAGTTTGTTTCGGAACCTCGCCTGTGGGCGGAATACCGAGCCAATTCGCCTCAATCACTACGCCTTGAGGTGGAAGATTGCGGTCATAAAAGGGAGCAGATTGTGAAGGGGGCTGCTGTTGAGTGGTATTTGGTGGTGGTGACTGGTGGGAAATAAAAATATCGGCGGATGGGGTGGCGGTGGGAACGCTTTCGATCGCCTTAAATCCATAGACACTCAAGCCTCGGATCGTTACGCCATTTGCCACAATCGTGAAACCTCGGAAAATTGGCACACCATCCACAGGGGCGATCGCCACGATCGGCTGAGGAATGGCTAACTCTTGGGCAAAGGATTTTTGCGAGTCGTAGCCTGATTGGGTTGTACCATCAATGATTAGATTTTCACTGCTGAGGTCGGGTAGGGCTTGACGCAATCGAATCGTGGTGCGATCGCTCGGCAAGTCAAAGCCAATTTGGGAACCTTTGCCATTAGTTAGTGGTTTCACCTGAGCGCGTTCGGCATCGCTGAGTTGATTTAGGGCAAGTGTGCCATTGGCAAGTGCGATCGCTTCACGTAAAGTTACTTCGCGATCAGGTTGAATCTCGCCATCGCGATCGCTATTGACTGTAATTTGGTAATTCAGAATAGAGGTTTGGGCGATCGCCTGATTGCTAATTACACCAGCAATTCCGCCACTAAAGCCAATTGTACCGATCAATATACCGATTACTTGATAGTTGTTTACTTGTCGCATAGCCTCTAATTTTTCAGGTTTAGAAATTGATCGGGGTGAATATGGGTAGAAGTGGGCGGCGCGATGCGCCGCCTATCTCTAGCTCAGTCAACGGTAATATATAGGTCATGGTGTCACCGCCTGTGTTTTTGGTTGCTGGGCTACAGGGGCTTGTGGTTCGACGGGAGCTTGTTGTTGTGGGGGAGGCGTTTTTTGCAAGCCAAAGCCATCAAACAATTCATTGAGCTTGATGGTAAGAGCCGCATATATCCCGCCTGCGGATCGCGTACCACTAAAATCGCGATCGGCATTGACGGAGCCAGTACTATAACCTGCGGCTACCCGTAGGTTGGGCGTGAGATAGTAACCAACTTCACCCACTAATCCCAACTCGCTATAACCTGCACTAGGTTGATTTAGGAATCTGGTCTCACCGACTAGCTCAACGTTATAACCGAGGCGATAGGTGACGCGAAACTGCGTCAAATTTGTATTTGAGATACCCGTAAAGTCTCTTGCGATCGTGGTGGTGCTGTTTCGGAGCGCTAGTTTTCCGTAAAATTCCCATTGCCAGTTAGGAGCATAAATTCCTTCCAATGCAAGGGTGTGATCGGTATAGCCACTACCACTGCCTAACAATAAAGAATCAGGAATAATATTAGGATTTTGGCGGTATTCATAACGGAGCAGAAAATTAAATTTATCGTCTTCAGGATCACGATAGGCAAGCCCAACTTTGAGATTGGAAATCGTTCCTAAACCAGATATTAACTGATTAGCAGCGCTCGATTGCTGATAGTTAAACAGTAGAGTAAATGCAGGAGAGAGCTTACCTAATGCGGAAGCTGATACCACCGTGTTACTACTAACATCATTACTCCGAGTCTCAAACCTACCACTCGCTTTAAAGTCAGGATTATCTGTATATTCAAAGCCAACGCTATAGCTATCACCATTCTGGAAGGTCAGAGAACTAGAAGACTGACCAATGGCAAAGGGCTGTAGAAACTGAGTTCCCGTGGCAACAATCGTATTTGCAAAGCTGCCAAATATGCGTTCATAACCTAAACTTAGGCGTAATCCCGGTAAAACTTGCCAACGCTGATTTAAACCCAATGCACCTTGCGTAGAGGTCGTATTCCCACCACCAATGACGGAATAACGACCAGTAAGACTCGTATCACTGCCCAGTTTATATTCACCCAGCAAATCCGCACTGGTAATCGCACTACCAGCCAAAGAACCTGAATGGAACCATTGTTGACCTAATCGTGCGGTTAAACCTTCAACGATCGCCCAGTCCAGTGCTAAAACACTGCGATCGGGAATCACGGCATCGGAGCTAGCGGAAAGGCTGATTTCGTTCTGAGCCGTTACTTTGAGATTGTCGGCAAGGGGAAAACTCAAACGCGATCGCAGTTGGGTGGAATTACTCGATAAAAAATTAGGGGGCTGACGATCTTGGCGATCGCGATATAGCAAATCCAGATTTAGAAGGGCAGCGCCAAGAGTTTGTTGGACTCCTAAGCTAATCGTGCGTAAGGAATTGTTTACCAAAGAGCCGGGGATAGGGTCTTGGCGGGGATTAAGGAGATCGGCTAGGGTAGTTAATGGGCGGGGCGCAATACCGAGATTATCTTCTTGATCGTATTGAAACTGAAGAATCGTGGTCGGACTAACCTTAGTGCTGACCTGCGCTCCATATTTAGTTTGTCCAGGAATAAAACTAATCGTGGCATTATTGGTGAAACCTGTTTCGGCTTTACTGTAATAGAGCTTTCCAATAATTCCTGAAGCAATTTCACTATTTAACTCAAAGCGCATCGCTGCACCAGCAACCTGTCCTAAGAGTTCGGAATCATTCTGAGATTTGGCATATTCGGCAATTAGTTGCGTCTTTTCGCCAAGGGAAATCAGCGCATTGACACCATAGAGAATGAAACTCCGAATCCCAAGACTCTCTTTAAAATAGTTTGCCCCAATCCAAGAGGGTTGATTTTGGGTGCGGCTGAGGTGATAACGCAGTTGACCACCATAGATATTGCTATTATCACCACCGATCTGCTCATTTTGATAGGTAACGACAATTTGACGACGTAGTAGTTGTCCCGCATCCCCTATTTCCGTTTGCAATAATGGCTGGCGAAACAGAATTGACCCATTGTCATAGTTAATGTCATAGTCTTTGCCGCGCACTAGTTCTATGCGCGAAACCACTGTACCCGCACTAAAGAAATCAATCAACTCGACAAAGATATTTTCACTACCACTAATCAAGAGACGGCGGGAGAGAAAGTAAGTACCACTAGTGCCATTAGGAGCGATCGTATCCCGTTGAAATCCTTTGCCAACAGTGCTATAAAAGCCCGTAATTTGCAAATCACCAAGGTTAAAGTTTCCTTTAAATCCATGCAATTGTCGCGAAATAGAACTAAACTGCTGCGATCGCGAAGCAAACTCCTCAGTACTATAGTTACCCCACATGAAGTAATCGGTACTCGCGCCCTGCACAGGGGAGTTGCGTTCCAACTTCAAATACACGCTGTCGTAGGATGGAGTCGTCAGCGTAGAAGTGGAACTATCGCCATAAACAGGATACTGAGGATCGCAATATTTGGAATTGCCGAATAAGTTGCTATTACCAGCGCAGTCTTGATTGAGGGTGCGACTATTGTTAAAGGCTCCTGTAAATAACCATTCACCAATTCGTCCTGTACCAAAAACAGCACCATATAAATCAACTTGGGTGCGATTATTCAGATCCGCAGGCAAAAATTCACGGAGGCTGCGATAAAAATCTGTCCCTCGCGCACCAACCCGTAAATCAATTACCCCTGTCACTAAGGAAGGACGGAGATTCGTCTCAAACTGCACCTGTGTAAAGGCTTCCATTTGGGCAGTTGGAGAACTAGAAGAAATTGGAGAAGTGAGAGGACTGAGCGCTCTCACTGTGACTGTTCCTGTTTTTAGTCCTGCTTTTAGCTGAGCGGTAAACTTGCCTTGCTTCGCTTGGACTTGAAACCCCGGTTGCTCTGGTGATGCATCCGTACCAATGAACTCACCATCACTCGCTTCTAGGGTGACTAAAGCATCCCAATTAGAGCGATCGCCTTTTTCATCTACTAAATATCCCTCAACGGTGATGTATGATCTCCCATCGGCAGGAATCCGTGATTCTAGGGTACTGACCACCAATTTAGCAGGCGCACCCTTGACTTGGAGATTAACGGAACTCGCCTCTCCAGAATCGATCGCTTTTGCAGTAATTACGTTTTCACCAGCCCGCAAAGGCACACCATACCAAGTTTGGGTCAGAGTTTGATTCGCCTCATCTGGTTGCGATCGCCCAATTAATTTCGGATCAACGGGCTTACCATTGACCAAAAGCTCGATCTTGGTATTGCTTGGGATTTGGATGACCACCGTTGCCGTAGGTTGATCTAAAACTGCACCAACCGTAGGCGAAAGAATAACGATGCGTGGTGATGATTTCTCAGAATTAACATTAGTCTCTGAAGATTGAGCAATGATCTCAGAAGTAGCGATCGGTGGAGATTCAGGATTGTTTTCCTGACTATTTAAGGCTTTTTCTGGTTGTACTTCCGCCCGATCTGGACTAACTTGAGTGTCAACAACATCTACACCTACTTCCGCCGTAACCGTAGATGAAATCAGTACAAGTAAAATCTGCGGCAAGGTGAAACACCCTAACTTCAGCCCTGCTTTTACAAGAGGTATAGAAAATTTTTTCATTACTTTATACCTTCCGTATTGCTAAGACCACGAGCCGCAGGGGTGAGTGCGAAATTTGCACGTCCCAATGAACCTGGAGCTAATCGCACCAAACGAGATTGGCTATTGCGCTCAATAAAATACAAATTGGGCGCGAGTGTGTAACCAGGAACAGAAGTTAAATCGATCGCTAAAGTTCGGCTGCCAGAAAGCACACTACTGAGAGAATAAAGTCCATTAGCATCTGTCACAATTCGATTACCATCATCCATATAAATTACGGCATTGGGTACACCAGGTTCTCCCAGTTGTTGTTCACCATCAAAGTTCTTATCGACAAATACACGTCCAACCAAGGTTCCACAATCAGAGAGAATCCCTGGACGAATCCTGATCTGATGCGACACAGGTCCATCACGGACAACCTGCTGATTATCAGCACGGATACCTGAGATTGAAGCGCGGTTAATCCCAGTGCCACGAATCGCGTCATTTGTCACCTGTGCAGCATAGGCAATATTCAGACTCTGGTTAGCCGACGCCACAGGAAGTGACACATTAGGACGAAATGTAAGACTTCTACCATTGCGTTCTACGGGTACGGTTACGGCTGTACCACCTAACTCGGCGCGGATGGAACCATCAACATATTGAAATCCGAGCGGTAAGTCGTCGCGAATTTCGGGTTTATTAATCACAGTACTCGAAAGATTACGTGCAGTTAATCGATACACGACAATATCGCCTGGTTCTGCGGCAGCGCGATCGCCTGTTTTCAAAAGTTGAATTGCTTGTGCTTCACATATACTCACATTAGCATTGACAATCGCTAAGGAAAGACCGACTGATGCCGCATCGGTAATATTAATCGTGCCATTAACCGAGGTTGCACCATTGTCCGCCGAAATTGGATTGCCATCCAGTGAAGTAGCAGTGTAGTTCACCACATTACCAGTGCGTGAATTAATCGTAAATTTGATTCTTCGAGCGCCTAGCAAAGATTTTGCAGGTGGTTTAACAAACAGAATAAACTCTCTTCCTACGTCAACTTGACCACGACTAGCATCAAGTAAAAAGTTATATCGACCTTGCTCACCATTAGTCAAGAAAAAAGGATTCGCATTATATAAATTGGGAGATAAACCTGCTGGTCGAGTCGATGAAGCTTGGTTTGGAGGCACAGTAGCAGTTAGGACAATTGGTGTGCCAATATCACCTGTTGAGTTTAGTAACTCATACAGTCCCACACTAAAGCCTGTGTAGTCTGGCAGTATGCCACCATCACAGGAGGTCAGTTTACCAAAGGGGTCAATTAACGACGTTGAAGTACCCAACACCACAACATTAGAAATACCATTGATCTTGACCCCTAACTGAATAGGATCTTCATAAGTACCTGTAGCGGTGTTACTGATTTTTTTATTATCCGCAGCTTGAGCGGATACTGGAGGGGAGGAGATTTGCCATACTCCAAACAATATCAAAGTAGCTGTCAGTAATGTAAGCAAAAAATAAATAATAATGCTTTGTTTTACTTTCTTTCTTTGATAACCTGCTTTTGCATTTTGTCTTGAATAATGCATTACACTCGCGTCTTTGGTCTCACACCAATATATTTTTATTTAAACCAACTGTTTGATATATCGATCCTAAAATCATTTATAGACTTTTGGGTTTGTGGAATAGTGTAAGGAAGATACCCTCTTCTACAAATTATTTAGAATTGCTATATGTCAGCTTCAACAAATCATTCTGTTTTTAAAAATAAATTAAGTTTATAAACTAAATAATTGCAAGCTTTATAGTTTAGATTTCAAAACGTATTAATCATTTGGGTATCTTAAGAGTTTGCAATATGTTAAAAATTCAATAAGATATCATAAAATCAAGAGCAAACAAGAATATATTTATTGAGATTAAATAGTTTGAGAGAGTTCAATCATTAGGGTCAACCTCTCTCAAACTATTTAGGATAGTTGTATTACTCTTAACCATGCAGAAGTAAACTTCAAAAGTTAGCCTCACAACTATAAATAAAAAGACACTGAATGTGAGGCAGACTAGGCTCAACTAGTCAACACTAGATGAGATTTTTAGCTTGTCAGTTATCTCTTGAATTTATTAGCTTAAGCAATTTGGCTTAATTCTATACTAACCAAATATATATAGTCAACCCATCTCTTGAAGTACACAATCATCAAATACTCTTTAAATCATAATCAGTCTAATTTCTTGATTTAACTATAGACCCAATACATAAAATCTAATAAAAACAGAACTAAAATTACTAGTCCTGATTTTATCATTAATATGAATCTAAACAAAGAAGCTAGTAAAATCTAAGGTAGTTTAGGGTATTGGCGAAAATTTGGTTTGCGTTTTTCGATAAATGCTTGCTTGCCTTCCTGAGCCTCTTGAGTCATGTAAAACAACAGTGTGGCATTACCCGCTAATTCTTGAATACCAGCCTGTCCATCACAATCTGCATTAAATGCTGACTTGAGACAGCGAATTGCTAGAGGGCTTTTATCTAAAATTTCCTGCGCCCATTGAATACCTTCTGCTTCTAGTTGTTCCACAGTTACAACCTTATTTACTAAGCCCATTTCTAGAGCTTCTTGAGCATTGTATTGGCGACAGAGATACCAAATTTCGCGAGCTTTTTTTTGTCCCACTAAACGTGCCAAATAGGAAGCGCCAAAGCCACCATCAAAACTACCCACCATCGGTCCAGTTTGCCCAAAAATAGCATTATCTGCGGCGATCGTGAGATCACAGACTACGTGCAGAACGTGACCACCACCGATCGCATAGCCAGCTACCAACGCAATCACAGGCTGAGGCATCGTGCGAATGAGGCGCTGTAAATCAAGCACATTTAAACGCGGTACACCCGATTCAGAAATATAACCACCTTCACCACGGACTTTCTGATCGCCTCCTGCACAAAAAGCATATTTACCATCTGGGGCAGGTCCTGCGCCTGTGAGTAAGACCACACCAATTTCCACATCTTCGCGGGCATCCGCAAAAGCAGCAATCATTTCCGTAATTGTTTTGGGACGAAAAGCATTCCGAACTTGGGGGCGATTGATGGTGATCTTTGCCATTCCATCAGCTTTGTGATAGAGGATATCTTCAAATTCGGCGGCTATTTGCCAATCGGTCATGTTTTTGGGGGAGAGAAAAGTACAGGAGTTAATCTTATCAAAAGTTAAAAGTTACAGTTCTTTCCGACAGTAAAAAAAGATTTTTGATAGTTGTAGTAAGCCATATATAGGGTTTCACAGTATAGAGAATTGTTTCCTAGCCAAAGGCTAGGAAACAATTCTCTATACATCGCTTGCTTGAGCCATATTTAAGACAACCCCAAAAGAGAGTTGCATCAATTTGCATCGTAATTCTCTTTTAGGTGTTAAATAAGTAGACTTAATTAAAGATAAAACCATAAAAGCTGTGGCGGACTCTGCGCGTGTGCCACAGCTTTTATGGTTTTAATAGTGCCTTATGCCTTAACTAAGAAATAACGACTATACATAGGTTAAAGATGGCAGTAACTCAGTTAAACTGCAATAAATTTTAGATTGATACCTTGATTTTTTAACCTATTTTACAGGTTGCTTTT
The DNA here is from genome assembly GCA_963703315.1 of uncultured cyanobacterium. GTDB lineage: Bacteria > Cyanobacteriota > Cyanobacteriia > Pseudanabaenales > Pseudanabaenaceae > Pseudanabaena. The sequence continues at coordinate 3,383,222 of OY969811.1, forward strand.
CCCCAATTTGTAGCGTGAATATATTTATGAATATATTCACAAAAAATACATTTAGATACCCTATTCACCTCAGTTAAAATGATTGATTTCTTGTGTGAAGATGCAGTTGTTAATTTTTGTCTATAATTGCAATGCTTCTTTAAGAAAGGCATTAGTCTATAAATAGATCATCATCATAGTCTAGGGTCATGTTTTAGGAGAAAAGCATAATGGTTATTGTATGGAATAGCTTTTTCTTGGGGGTTGTGTCTGCTTTTGCTTGTTCCAGCCTAGTCTTGTGGGTCATGGTCATGGTGTCTTTGGGGAAATCCACTTTACAGTTTAAGTAATTTTTTATAATTACTACAGTTGAAATTTTTGGGGATTTAGAGTTTTTTATTGGCGCGGCTTTGCCTTGACAATAAAAATAGGTTCTTGATTTTACTTCGTGCCTTTTTTATAGCAAAGCAAAACCCAAGAAGCGAGTGGCGGCGCGGAGCTCCGCCACTCGCTTCTTGGGTTTTAGTATAAGCAAAAATTTTTTGTTATAGATGAAGCTCAAAGTACTTCCTAATCTATGACTGTGGGTTTTTGTAATAGCGATTGCTATAATTAAAATCTCAAATTTTTTAAGTAAGGGCAAGTAATGGCGACTTCTCATAGGACAAAACAGGTAAATCTTCGTTTTCCTCTGCCTTTATTGAGCCAAATCAAATCTCAAGCTGATGCTAAACAACAGGCGATCGCTGATTGGATTTTAGCAGTGGTCAGTCGTGAGTTTACCCCAGAACCAATAGCAGAAAAGCTGTCAGAGAAACCATCGGAACCTACTCCTTTTGTTTTGCATCCTGAACTTCTGGCATATATTGAGACTTGTCTAGCGCCGCTACAGGGACAGATTGGTGAACTGAGGACACAACTGGGGGAGTCCAAAGCCTGATTGATAGTGGGAAATCCAGTCAGGCAGATGTATCTGTCCCTAATCAAAATGATGATCATGTTGATGCTAATACTTCAAAAGGTTTTTGGTCATCGGCAAATACGAAGCCACTGTTTAATTCATTAGCAGGATTTGCTCTAGAAGTAGGCGATCGCCTGCTGATCAATGGCGAAGAAGTGATATTTAAAGGGTGGGTCGATCAATCCCAGACAGCGATCGAAGTAAAAGTGATCGCTGATGACGCAGTGCAGGTCAAGCAAGTTCATGCGAAAGAAATCAAAAGTCTGTCGCGATCGCCGCATATTGCTGATAATTCGTCATCACCAAACCAAACCACCAAACAAGAAGCGAATCAGTCTGACCGTACAAAAGTAAATACGCCAGTAAATACACCAGTAAGTGCAACCGACAATGAAGAATCTCCAGTAGCAAAGGCTGAGCAAGAACTTCCAGAAGTAACCACGCAGGAAAGCGGCGATCATCCAAAAACGGAGGAAGATGCTGTAAATAGTTCAGATAGCTTGGAAGATACTGCTCAAATAGAAGAATCTCCTGAAATCCCCCCAGAGCCAGAATACAATGCTTGGGAAGTATGGACTTATTTAGAACGGCAGCGTTTGAAAACACTCAAGTTAATCAATACATTCCATGCGGAATGGGAAGCAAATCGATTTGTCCGTGAAGCTGAACGGAGTACTCCTCCAAATCTCAGGATACATTACGAAATTCGTCCAGTTTTACTCGATGAAGCTGAGTTAAATGGTTCTGCTCCAAAAACTGAAAATTCTCATACATCTCCTGATCAGCAACCTGATGCTGAGGTAGAAGATTATGCTGATGCGATCGATGTGGAGATCATCAGCTAAAAAGAGAGTTGTGCTGCAACTCTCTTTTCGGTTTTAAAAAATGGCATAGCCATTTTTTAAAACCGTTACTGGGTTTGTTTTTTAATTCACGAAAGTGTGACAACACTTTCGTGAATTGGTGTTATGTCCTGATGCACTTGGCAACAGCTATACTGTAAAATTTCTAAAGTAATCTTAATTTATTGAAACTTATTTAGAGAAAAATCATGGGAGAACTAGTTAACGCAATGGTCTTATCGATGGTACTTATTCCTGTCGGTATTGCCTTCGGATACTTCTTACTAAAGTTGCAAGGCGAAGAAAAAGAAGAAGCATAAAGTGCTGATTTACCGTGCTTTGCGCGGTAAATCAGCACTTTATGCCTTTGAGTCAGATTTGAAGCTAAATTCAGTGCCGTTAAGTAAACGCTCAATATTAGAGCGATGTAACCAAATGACAAATATGCAGCCCACCGTCACAAAGCTGGAATAAATTACATTTGTTTGTAATGTCCACATGAGCATTGGGGCGGCGGTAGCAGCAGCAATTGAACTAAGGGAGACGGTGCGCCAAATTGCCATTGTGACTAGCCACACACCAAAAGCAGCGATCGCCACAGTCCAGTTGAGCATAAATAAAATACCGACACCAGTTGCCACTGATTTTCCACCTTTAAAGCCTAACCAAACTGGACGGCTATGACCAATTAAAGCCAACATTCCCGCGCCAATGACAAATAGGGAAAGATGGTCAACCGCAATACTTGCCGTCAGCCCCAAGCTTTTGATTAGCCAGTTTGCTTGCTGCATCAGGTAAATGGCGATCGCCCCTTTAGCAAAGTCGGTGATAAATACGCTGATGCCCGCCAACTTACCGACATTGCGCCATACATTTGTTGCTCCTGTGGAGCCAGACCCATGCTCACGAATGTCGATACCCGCGATCCGTCCTACCAGATAACCAGTGGGGAAAGATCCTAGAAAATAGGCGATCGCAAGCAAGAGATAGGGAAACCACATAAGCTATATTTCAGAAAACCAAAAGTAGAGATCGGGTGCAAAATACCCATATCTACTTTATGGGTTTTAGGCAATAGCGACAATAGTCACAAAATAAAACCCAAGAATTGAGTGGCGGCGCTCCGCGCCGCCACTCAATTCTTGGGTTTTATTTCCTAGTACACTTGGCTCACTATAAAAGCCAAAAATTGTTGCAGCGCAGAGTGCTGCAACAATTTTTGGCTTTTATAGTGAGCCTGAAGAAATTTTAGTCAATAGAGATTGATTGAGGTCCATCCTTAACATTTTTACCAACAGAAGTTTCTGTGGTGGGTGTTGCGCCTTGTTTCTCTAGCCAACCCTTTAAAGGATCTTGTTGTAGATCGAGCTTCAGAAAGCCCGAAACGAGTCCACCCAAAAATGCAACAGGTTGTCCTAAGAACTCATTAACAATCGGTTTTAGCTCGTCCATAGATACAGAAATATAGTTTTATTTGAGGATGATTTCAAAAGCAACGCATTGCGATACTTCTCTTAACACTATAACAATTTTCGACCAGAGCCGATATATCACCGCTTTAGCAAACAAGGGACTTAAGTCCCTACCAAAACCCAAAAGAGAGTTGCGGCGCTTCGCGCCGCAACTCTCTTTTGGGTTTTATGTCGTCTTAACTTGCTTGGTTATGGCTTATAAACTAGCGCTTTTCAAGCAAGCAAGGAGAGGATTGTTTGCTTACAGTCTGTTGATGCTTAAAGTAGTCCAGATAAATTTTTGAAATCGCGGCGGAGCCACGATTTCAAAAATTTATCTGGGTTTTAACTCAGCGCAAAGCGCTGTAGCTATAATTTCTGTCAGATCTTTAAATTTAGATTGATATAATTTCTTATTTAAACTAGCAATTTCTCGCCATATCATAGTTAAATCGATCAATGCACTCTTATGAATTTACGAAGAGTGGCAAATCTAGAGAACTTTTTCGATGACCACGCTAAACCGATCTACTCTTCGTCGCCTCAAAAAACTCAAGCAGTCATCTGCGGTTTGGGAAGGCGATCGCCGTGCTTTACCAGCCAAGATCCGCCAACCACAAGACTCTTCTAATATTATTCCCCTTCATGCCCATGATGAAGAGTCTAAGCCCCATTGCATTTTGTGGGTAGATGGCTCGATGGGAATGGTACGTTCTATGGACGTAGTTGACTCGGTTGTGGGGCAGGAAGCCTTTGTCCGCGCTTTGTTACAAGCGATCGAACATCCCCAAAGCCCTGCTCAGCCATCTCTGCCCCAAAAGATTTTGGTATGCGATCGCGAACTCCAATTTTATCTACGTGGTGTCCTCCAAGATTTAGGGATTTCCGTCGAGTACGTTGAGCGCTTGCCGCTAATTGACGAGATTTTTTCGCATATTTTAGAAAGCTTTACGGCAAATCCGCCCGTTGTGCCAGAGCAATATGCGGGAGCTTTATATAAACAGTCCGAACAGCTATGGCACAACGCACCTTGGAATACTCTTTGGGATCATCAGGTAATTTCGATCAAGCTCGATCGCTGGGATCTCGATACTCTCTATGCGATCGTCATGGGCAAAATGGGGTTAGAGCAGGGGGTAATTTTTTATCGTTCTGAAGAGTCTCTAGTGAAGTTTCGGCAGCGCATTGTGTCAGGAAGCTCTGAGGATGAGATCGAAGAAACATTTCTGCACCAAGATTGCCTATTTAATCTTTTTGAAACTCCTGAACTCGAAATGGAAGATGATGTGCCTCCATTTCCATTTCGAGGCAAAATCAGAGCTTTGCCAACAGCAACTATCCCAATGAAGCCGATCTATGGGGCTTTACATCCCCTTGAAGGTGGTAGACCCTATCTCTACGATGAAGAGGCGATCGCCTTGACAGTGGCGCTAGAGGCATTAAATAAATTTTGGGAACAGCACCATAAGCGCTTGAATGCTAATTTTGGTAGCCTCTCAGGGACTTACACCCTTCACGCTCCAAGCATTGATAGCGATGTCGAAGAACCGATCAAGGTAGTCGTGAAGACTATGCCCGATCTGGCGAATGAGTTACATCAATTAGTCGAAGAAGATGACGAGGATGACGATTCACCATTAATTCATGAGGATCTCTGGCCAGATAATGCGCTGATCCACATGATGACAATTCCTTGGGATCAAGTCGATTTTTTACACAATGCCTCAATTCATCGTCAGCTATTGGACAAAAACTTGGCGATCACCTCGTCTAAAAAAGGTGAAGGCTTACCAGGTCTAATGATCCAGACTTCGCGCCCCAAGGCATTGGAATTAATCGAGCAAATTAATGATTTGGGTGGCATTGAGGCTTTGTGCTTCAATCCTGCTGAAGATATTTTCGGCAATACTTGTCAGTTAGGCTTAATGGTGACGGGCAATAAAAGTCTGCACCTATTCGGTGAATTTGATAAGCAAACTCTCAATGGAGAACACCACAAACGTTGGAAACAACGTGCCAAAAATACTAAAGGCAATATCTGCGTAATTATCGCGATGGGTATTACGGGTGCTTCGCGGGGTAATCCTGCACCACAACATATTTTAGGCTATTACGAAATTAAGCTAATCGATGATAAAGAACTAGGTTTAGGCAAATTACGCGCTGAACCTGCCTTTGACTTTGAATTTTAGAGTTTCTGCGATTAACATTAGGACTTACGCAAATTAAAAACTGCCCTCATCCCCCAACCCCTTCTCCCTCTCTGGGAGAAGGGGAGTAAGAAATTTTTCTTGTTCCCCTCTCCCTCTCTGGGAGAGGGGCTAGGGGTGAGGGTCTTAGCAATTTCTGCGTAAGTCCTATAACATTTAAAGTGGCGTGCTACTTAGTACGCAGCCCGCCACTTTAAATAAGGTTTTTGATATGTCTCAACAAATTGTTTATCGCATTCTTGATGCTAATCTCGATCGCGCTCGTGAAGCTTTACGCACCATTGAAGAATGGTGTCGCTTTGGTTTAGAAGATGTAAATTTGTGCGATCGCTGCAAACAACTGCGTCAAGAACTTGCTCAATGGCATCGAGAAGAATTTCGCCGCGCCCGTAATACCCCTGACGATCCTGCGACGGGGCTGAGCCATGCTAATGAGGAAATCCGTGCGGATATTCAAGCTGTCCTCAGAGCCAATATGGGACGGTTGCAAGAGGCGCTCAGAGTTTTAGAAGAATACGGCAAGGTTATCGATCCAAAATTAGGAGAGGCAATGAAGCAAATGCGCTATCAGGTCTACACCCTTGAAAGCCAATTGCTAGCCCATGAAATAACTAATGAGATTACCAATATTGGCGCAATTCGTCGTCAAAAATTGCAGGCTGCAAAGTTATATCTGGTGACGATGCCCGTCAATAATATTGCCGCCGTTGTGGAGTCGGCTTTGCAAGGTGGGGTGCAGATTGTGCAGTATCGGCAAAAAGATGGTGAAGATGGCACACGCTTAGCGATCGCCCAACAACTTTGCGACCTTTGTCATCAGTACGATGCTTTATTTTTAGTCAATGATCGTGTCGATATGGCGATCGCCGTGGGAGCCGATGGTATCCATGTAGGACAGACGGATTTACCTGTATCAGTAGTACGCCAAATTTTGAATGCAAATGGCGGTGATGCCTCGCAATATATCATCGGTCAGTCCACCACTAATCCTCAAGAATTAGAAATTGCGCTAAATAATCAAGTGGATTATGTGGGTGTGGGACCAGTCCATGCCACTCCCACCAAGCCGAACAAAGCCGCCGCAGGTTATGAATATGTGCAGTATGCTGCTCAAAATATCAATATTCCGTGGTTTGCGATCGGTGGTATTGATGAACATAATTTAGGCGAGGCGATCGCGGCGGGAGCAAAACGTGTCGCCGTAGTTCGCGCCTTAATGAAAGCCGAACATCCTGAGGTGATTGCTAAACAAATGCGATCGTTTTTATAGTCATCTCAAAAAACAAAAAGAATTGCTACGCAATTCTTTTTGTTTTTTGTTTCTGCCCTGACAGCCCTAACGATAGCTATAGATTATGATGGTGAAAGCCAAGCTAATGTTAGAGAAAAAGATTTATGACGCGCAAATTGTGGGATAGCTATTTAGAATTAGCCTCAGAATTAAGATTTTTGGATGGAGACAGCGATAAATCTAAAAAACATAAATCTTTCCAATTACCAGGGGCAAAACCTCACTACAATCCCGATCGCCCAGGACAGGTTGAGCATATTGCCCTAGATCTAGTTCTCAATATTCCACAGCAATCAATTACTGGAACTTCCAAAATTCGGCTGCGACCTGTACGCGATGGTATTACCGATCTGACTTTGGATGCCGTGAATTTACGGATTGACTCCGTAACAATTAGTTCTCAAATCGAAGCAAAGCCCGATCCAGATAAAGCTAAAAGTAAATTTGATTACGACGGCGAATTTCTTAAAATCTATCTCAATGAACCCACTCAGGCAAATGTGCCAATTGAAATAGCGATCGCCTATGCCGCCGAACAACCTCAACGGGGAATTTATTTTGTCCAACCCACCGAGCATCAACCCGATAAACCTACGCAAGTATGGACACAAGGCGAAGATGAAGACTCGCGCTATTGGTTCCCCTGTTTTGATTATCCTGGGCAATTAGCGACTTCCGAAATTCGGATTCGGGTTCCCAAGGATTTGAACGTAATTTCCAATGGTGAGTTAATTGATGTTCAAGAACATAAAAAAGAGAAGACTTATCATTGGTCACAAAAAGAAGTCCATCCTAGCTATTTAATTACTTTAGCGATCGGTGATTTTGTTGAAGTTAAAGATGAATGGAAAGGCAAGCCCGTAACTTATTATGTCGATAAGTCGCGCACAGCCGAAGAAGCAATCTTGACGATGGGCAAAACCCCACGCATGATTGAGTTCTTCAGTCAGAAATATGGCTATGATTATGCATTTCCCAAATATGCACAGGTCTGTGTGGCAGATTTCATTTTTGGCGGCATGGAAAATACTTCCACAACCCTATTAACCGATCGCTGTGTACTTGATCAAAGAGCCGCCCTTGACAATCGCTCTAGTGAGAGTCTGGTTGCCCATGAGCTAGCCCATCAATGGTTTGGCGATTTATTAGTAATCAAGCATTGGTCACACGCATGGGTGAAGGAAGGAGCCGCTACCTACGCGGAAGTTCTCTGGACAGAGCATGAATATGGAGCCGAAGAAGCCGCCTATTATCGTTTGGGAGAAGCGCGTAATTACATTTCTGAAGATAAAGAACGCTATCGTCGTCCGATCGTTACCCATGTTTATCGCGAAGCGATCGAGCTATACGATCGCCATACCTACGAGAAAGGCGGCTGTGTTTATCACATTCTTCGCACAGAGTTAGGCGATGAACTGTTCTGGAAAGCAATTCATCATTTTGTGCGTACCAATGCCCACAAGACGGTGGAGACGATTGATCTGATTAGAGCGATCGAAGAGGCAACGGGCAAGAATACGCTCCCAATCTTCGATCAATATGTATTTCGTGGTGGACATCCTGAATACAAGGTGGGCTATAGCTGGGATGGCGAAAACAACTTGGCAAAAGTCACAGTTTCCCAAACTCAAGATGAGCTATTTGATCTCAAGATTCCTATTGGCTTTGGCTTTGAAGAAACTTCAGAAACTTCAGAAACTAAAGTGTTCACAGTGCGCGTGTTTGAGAAGGAACAAGCTTTTTACTTCCCATTGAATGGCAAACCCAAATACATCAGCTTCGATCGCCATAACAACTATCTCAAACAAGTCACCCTCGACTATGGGATTGCAGAACTCAAAGCAGGTTTACAATCCGACCCTGATCCCTTAGCCCGTATCCAAGCTGCGGAAGCATTGGCGAAAAAAGGCGGATTGGAAGCTGTAAAAGCCCTTGGTCAAGCTCTGTTAGATGAATCATTCTGGGGTGTGCGAGTAGAGATTGCCGAAAATCTTGCCTCCATCAAACTCGATCAAGCCTTTGAAGCTTTAGCGAAAGGTTTAGAAGATCCTAATCCGAAAGTGAGAATTGCGGTACTCAATGGCTTGGGACAAAATAAGGTACAGAAGAGCCTCGATTTGATTAAGCCCTTCATCAAGAAAGGCGATCCTAGTTACAATGTGGAAGCGACCGCCGCTAGATTAATCGGTGATCTTGCACAGGCTCTCAGTGCCGAACGCGAACCTTCCAAAGTGGTGAAACTTCTGCAAACAGTTCTCAAAGAGCGGGCTGGTTGGAATGAAGTTGTGCGTTCAGGCGCGATCGCTGGTTTAGCCAAAATCAAAGATTCCGATGAGGCTCTAGAAACAATCATCAAATATACGGAACCTGATGTCTCACAGCCTTTGCGCCTTGCTGCAATTAGAGCATTAGGTGCGATCGCGAAATCTCAAACTAAACCGAAAACGGAGCAGATTCTTAATCGTTTAAAGGTAATCTCTCAGGAGACATTCTTTTTAACCCAAGTTGCGACTGTTGCTGCTTTGGGACAAATCGATAATGCTGGTGCAATTGGCGTATTGCGATCGCTTTCTGATTCCACACCCGATGGCAGAGTCCGCCGCGCCGCCGATGAAGCGATCCAACGAGTCCAAAAGGCGATCGGTAAAGATGCAGGATTGAAGCAACTGCGCGAAGAACTCGATCAACTTCGCAAGGATAATCAAGATCTGAAGAGTCGATTAGAAGCGATCGAAGCAAAATCTAAACCTGCCTAAACAAAAAGACATTGCAGATGTTCTATTTGCAACAGAAGCAAGTTGCGGCGCAACTTGCTTCTATTTCTATGTCCGAAGCGCGATCGCTACTTCACTTCTTGCAGATCTTTCTCGACTGACTGAACTTTGGGCTGAAGTACAGGAGGATTGGCGAGATAATCTGCAAGTTGGGCTTCAATTTGTTCGCGCACAATCGAACGATATTCAAGGAAATGCTCTCCTTGAGCGCAAACGGATAGATAGCTGGTGACCACATTTGGATAGCGCTTCATCAAATCAAATAAATTAATCCAGAATTGGAAACGGGTTTTACGAACGAAACCTTGTCGCCATGCCAAAGTTAGCAATGCTTTGATCGTAGTCCAATCGATCTTTTTCTTTTGATCGGTTTTTTCTCGCTTGATGCGCTTGTATGGAGATTCACCAAGAATCAAGAAATGACGATAGGTACGATTGAGAAATACTAATGGATCATAAAGTGTCCAGAAAGCATGAACATATTCCGTCGCAATATCTTCCAATGGACGAGTGGGCATGAAATTCATCAAAGTAGTTTGATGCCCATTGCTATTCTGGGTAATCATGCGCCCTTCTTTATTTAAACGATGCCATAAACCAGTATCAGGTAAAGCTTGCAGCATACTGAAGAGAGCCGTAGGAACCGCCGTCAGTTCTACAAATTGGACAATGCGATCGCCTGCACCTTTCTTCTCACCATCAAAGCCGATGATAAATCCTGCCATCACCCGAATCCCTGCTCTGGCGATATTGATTACCGATTCTGAGAGAGGATCGCGATTGTTTTGGAACTTCTTGGTAAGCGCTAAACTATCAGTATCAGGGGTTTCAATGCCGAGGAACACCGAACCAAAGTTACATTCCACCATCATCTGCATCATTTCAGGATCTTGAGCAAGATCCACCGATGCCTCGGTAGCAAAGGAGAAGGGATAATTACGCTCCTTCATCCAAGGCTTTAGCTCTTGGAGCATTACTTTCACATTGCGCTTGTTGCCGATGAAGTTATCATCCACCATAAAAATACTGCGTCTCCAGCCAAGATCGTAGAGACATTGCAATTCCGCAAGAATCTGAGCAGGAGTCTTGGTGCGAGGCTTACGTCCATAGAGAACGATGATGTCGCAAAATTCACATTGGAAGGGGCAACCGCGAGAAAACTGCACGGACATTTCCGCATAGCGGTTCATTTCTAATAGATCAAATCGCGGGATAGGCGTATCAGTAACCGCAGGTTTTTCACCATTGGCTCTCAGAATACCTGTGCGATCGCCTCTTTCGATCGCTTCGACAAACATTGGCAAGGTAATTTCGCCTTCATCCAAAATTAAGAAATCTGCCCCTGAAACTTTTGCCTCTTCAGGTAAAGCGGTGGGATAAGGTCCCCCAACTGCAACTAATTTGCCACGTTTTTTCGCTTCTTGGATTTGGGCTAAGAAATCTGTCTTTTGGACGATCATTGCTGACAGTATTACCACTTCTGCCCATTCCCATTCGGCTTCGGTGATATCGCGCACATTGCGATCGACTAATTTAAATTCCCATGTTTGAGGCAAGATCGCGGCAACTGTGACCATGCCAAGGGGAGGAAGCTGAGCCTTATAACCAACTAATTCCAGTGTTTTCTCAAACGACCAAAAGCTTTTTGGAAATAACGGATAGACGAGTAAAACACGCATTATTTATAGTTGGGGTTTATTTTTAATTAATTCTGAACTGTACATATTATAAGACGACTAATCTGCTTATACCAAAACACAAAATGGCGTAGCCATTTTGTGTTTTAACACCTTTACTGGGGTTGTTTTTTAATTTATAGCCATAGCCAAGCAAGTTAAGATATAAAACCCAAAAATAGAGTTGCGGCACGAAGCGCCGCAACTCTATTTTTGGGTTTTGGTTTTGTTCTACTCCCTTCCCACTAAAAGAATAGGTGTTGTAAAGTGAATAATTAGTGGTGCGCGGCTCCGCCGCGCACCACTAATTATTCACTGGGAAGGGAGTAACATAACTGACTAGAGCTATACAAAGGTGTGCCAACACTTTTGTGAATTGGTATAACTGGGATAGCTATAGGATACGTGTAAAAACCTGCAAGATGACCTTTAAAGCCATGGAGAGAGTAGATTTCAAAAATATAATTTTTAGTTTTTCGGGCGAAAAACTAACGACATAATAAGTACTTGAGCGCGATCTTGCGGGTTTTTACACGTATCCTATAGCACCCCCTAATAGGGTGCATAGTAAGCTAACAAAAAGGGGCAAAGATTATCTTTGCCCCTTTTTGTTAGGGAGATTTGTCTTCAGGCTTTTTGCAAGTGGGAATGGAAGTTGTCTGGGTAATTGCGAGGGAAGGATCAAGGCAGAGAACCTGTGAGAAACTTAGTTCTAGATCTTGCTCGTCTAATCTGGAAGAGCGCACTTCTAAATTCTCACGGCTAGGAAATACACCACCAAATCCATTGGCAACTTTCTGGGTTGCGGGTAAAGCAGAATTGGTCAGTGAAAATGATGCGGGGGTAAATCCAGTTGCTGTCGCTGCAACTGTGTAACTACCTGAAACTCCATTTGCGGTAAATGCAGGAGCTACGGCAATACCGAGATTATTGGTTAGTACGTTAGCACTACCCGCAAAAACACCACTGGCTCCGCTAGATGGTGGAGCAAAGGTAACGAGAATATTTGGTGCAGGAATTGGGCTATTCACGAAGTTTTCGGTGACTTGCACGCCTAGAGGCTGCGCGAAGCTGGTGTTGCCATCTGTACTCTGGGGTGTGGTGTTGGCTAGGGGCGTGAGGCTAAAGCCTTGAGATTCAAATGCACCAATATCGACAGTGCCACCAAAGATACGGGTTGCGCCGCGTTGATCGGTAGCTGCGACACCTGCGTTATTGCCTGCATTTAAGGCAAGGCTATTGGGTAAAAGGGCATGGGTTTGGGTTGTGCCGCCATAGTTGCCGAGGGGTGCGAGTTGGGGATTGATGGGTGCGGAGATCGTGCCGATGAGGGAGCTATTGGCAAATGTGGCGGCAACGCCATCATTTGCACCGATTAAATTATTGCCGCCATTGGCAAAAACTCCCATGTTAGTAATACTCAAGTCCTGAACTGTCGTACCTTTAAAGTTACCCGCCACAATCGAGTTGGTAATCGTAAATGTGCCTAAATTACTGACAATCCCGCCACCAGTGCCTGTGCCATTGTTATCAGCATCGGCAGTATTGTTGGTAATCGTGCTGTTGGTGCTTGTGCCTCCACCACTGTTGATAAAAATCCCACCACCATTACCATTAGTCCTATTACCCGACACAGTGCTATTGGTGAGCGTCAACAAGACTCCTCCACCGTTAACAATCCCACCACCATTATTAGATGTATTACCCGACACAGTGCTATTGGTCAGAGTCACGCCTGCACCGCCAAAAATCCCACCACCAGAACCATTAGTAGACGTATTACCTGACACAGTGCTATTGGTGAGCGTCACGGCTCCATTGCCATTAATCCCACCACCATTAAATCTAGCCGTATTAGCCAACACATTGCTATTGGTGAGATTCACGGCTCCACTGCTATTAATCCCACCACCAGAACCATTAGTAGACGTATTACCCGACACAGTGCTATTGGTGATTGTCACGGCTCCATTGCTATTAATCCCACCACCAGCACCACCAGCAGCCGTATTACCCGACACAGTGCTATTGGTGAGCGTCACGGCTCCATTGCTATTAATCCCACCACCACCACCACTCATACCAGCATTAGCCGTATTACCCGACACAGTGCTATTGGTGAGCGTCACGGCTCCATTGCTATTAATCCCACCACCACCACCAAAATCAGCCGTATTACCCGACACAGTGCTATTGGTGAGCGTCACGGCTCCATTGCTAAAAATCCCACCACCACCACCAAAATCAGCCGTATTACCCGACACAGTGCTATTGGTGAGCGTCACGGCTCCATTGCTATTAATCCCACCACCATTACCAGCAGCATTCCCATTTCTAATCGTGACACCATCGATCGCGAGAGGCACATTTGTAACATTAAAAATCCGACTATTGGCATTGCCATCAATAATTGTATTAGTGCTGCCATTGCCACTAATCGTAAGAGCTTCGGTAATTGTAATCTGTCCACTCGTAAGGACGATCGCTATACCATTGAGACTTGGGTTAAACCGAATCTCATCAGCACCTGCGGCAGCATTAGCCGCCACTATTTGATTTCTCAAAGAATCTGCGCCCGCATCATCAGTATTCAGTACCGTAAAAATCGCTAGAACATTCTGATAAGCATTCGTCGCCGCATCATTAAAAATCACCGTCGCAGGATTCAGACCAGTCTGATATTCCAGATTCCAATCACCACCGAGCGCCACCGCCCCCGTGCGATTCGTCGAAGCCGCCACATCATGCCCCGTATAGTTCTTCACCGCCTGAACCAGCGCCGCCCCATTATCGCCATTGGCTAGATTACAGGCATAGAGCAGAATATTCGCCGCAGGAGATAGAGAAGTCTTCCAAGCTTGGAGATCATTGGCGTACTTAGCAATGTTCTCAGAACTAACAAAATCCTTACCCAGCCAGAAATTACCAGCATCCCCCTCAGAGACAATATGCAAACTATTTGCACCCGTGACACTAGCCAAAGTTGCCGTCACCTGAGCAATCCCAAACTGGTCAGGATTAATCACCGTCACACTGCTACCACCCTTAGTACCATCTAGTAAGGTTTGATAATTTTTAACCGTGCTGTCGATGAATACAAAATTCCAACCCTGTTGGATATTAGGCGCATTCAAAGACGCTTGAGTGGTGTCGTAACGATTAGCAAGAATATTGATATTTGCCGCCGAGAGATTACCCGTAGCGATCGCCTCTCCTGCTTGTGTCGGTGTAGTAATTCCTGTTCCTGCTAGCAAATTTGGCAAATCTATCCCCGTTATCGGCTTCGCATTGCCCAATTCTTGTTGTGTAGCGATGGGTAGATCGAAACTCAGCACCCCACCTTCAGGCGTAATCCGTACATACTTGCCATCGGGTACTGCCACGATGTTGATTGTGCCATTAGCTGTAGCGATTGAACCTGTATTAATGACAATGCCACCAACTAAAGAAATACTCTGTCCTGCCGAAGCGGTGAGATTGCCTTGATTGAGAATTACGCCAGAAGTTTGTCCTTGAGTCAGTGGCGATGTCGGACTAGTAAAAGCAAAGGCATTGGGAGTGCCAGTAAGATTTTGGAGATCGCTAGCACTGGTATTCATCCCAAACCAACTATTCCCAACTTGGATTCCATTAGCTGTAGTAGCCGTAAAGGAAGCTGGTACGTTTAAACTGGCATTATTCCCAAAGATGATCCCTGCGGGATTCATGATGTAGAGATTAGAATTGCCGCCTGTCAGTTGGATGATTCCATTAATTACGGAAGGGTCGCCGCCCACGACACGACCGAGAATATTTTGAATATTTGGTTGGCTTAAAAAATTAGCAATTTGTCCTTGATTTAAGCCAAATTGCTGAAAGCTATGGAAGAGATTTGTGCCTGCTTGAGTTCCACCTGTAATGTCAAATTTCTGTCCATTTGGCAATATTACTGTGCCTGTTCCATCTGGTGCGGCGGTGATTGGTATTGATTGGGCTGTGACTGGCGCTGTCAGCAATAGTGCTGGAGATAAGGCGATCGCTGTCCAAAACATTCTTAAAACTGACTTCATCATCATCTCCAACCACACACCAAAATTTTACTGAGACTTAACAATACAAATTTATACTATATTTCCGTAAAATTCCCATAAAATATTTGATTGTGACTGAAATGTGCTAACGTTTTGACTGTCAGTGAGGAATCAATGTAAAAATAAGAACTATGCGCCCAAAAATAGCGGAATCAAAGGTCAATCTCGAAAGGATTTATTCAGTATTATTAGGGCTTTCTACCCTTGCATTAGTAGCAACAGATTGCGGGTTATCGGTTAACGCCAAGCCAGTTTCCTCAGAGTTAACATCTTCACTATCAACTAGTTCTGTTTCCTCAAAAGAATCCGTTTCTTCTTCTCTGACTTCTGACTCTGCAATTACTCAAATTCAAATTGCTCAAGCAATTCCAATTAAAAAAATCGAAGTTACTGGCAGCACAGTTTTCGATGCCGAAAAACTCGACCTGATCATCAAACCCCTTGAAGGCAAAGCAGTCACTGAAGAACAATTAACAGCAGCAGCCAATGCCATTACCCAACTGTATGTCAGTAATGGCTATGTCACTTCTCAAGCTCTGTATACTCCACAAAGTATCGTTGATGGCGTTGCCAAGATTCAGGTTTTAGAAGGAAAAGTCGAAAAAATCGAAGTTGTCGGCGTTAATGCACTTAATCCTGACTACGTGCGATCGCGAACTGAACTAGGAATTGGTAATCCCCTCAACACCAATAACCTCGAAGATCAACTACGTCTTCTCCGTGCCGATCCTAATTTTACAAGCGTAGATGCGAGCCTCAAAGTAGGCAGCCAAGCTGGTTTGAGCATACTCACTATCACAGTTGTTGAAGCAAATCAACTTGCAGGTTCTGTCAGTTTTGATAACTTCTCTCCTCCTGCGGTTGGTTCTGAACGCATAGGCGCAGGGCTAAATTACCGCAATCTTTTTGGATTAGGAGATGTTTTCTCAGCCAATTACTACAGGACAACAACGGGTGGCTCTAACCAATACGATTTTGGTTTTAGCATTCCCGTCAACCCGATGAATGGAACTGTCTCACTTCGATTTGCCCCTAGCAACTACCGCATTACCCAGTCACCATTCGATGTCTTCAATATTCGCGGCAACAGTGAAGTTTATGCTGCTAGCTATCGTCAGCCCCTAATTCGCACTCCCCGTGAAGAATTTGCGCTGTCTCTAGGCTATGAATATCAAAGAGGTCAGACCTTCCTATTTAACGATCTTGCTGTACCATTTGGGATTGGAGCCGAAGCCGATGGGACTAGCCGCACCAGTGTATTTAAATTTGGGCAAGACTATACAAGTCGCGATACCGCAGGAGTTTGGTCATTGCGATCACAGTTTAGTCTCGGTACTGGGCTATTTGGTGCGACTTATGTGACTAGTCCTAGTGCAGCTTTCCTAAGCTGGTTGGGACAAATTCAACGAGTTCAGGTTCTTGGAACTGACACAATTTTGATTGGTTCTTTAGATACTCAACTCTCGGCTGATCCACTTTTGCCATCACAGCAGTTTGTAGTTGGTGGTGGGCAATCAGTGCGCGGCTTCCGTCAAAATGCACGTTCTGGAGACAATGGTATTCGTCTTTCCTTGGAGAGTCGCTTTGTGATGGCCCGAAATGAAGAAGGTCGGACAATTTTTCAGTTAGCTCCTTTTGTCGATTTCGGCACAGTTTGGAACAACTCCAAAAATCTTAACGTGCTACCCAATCAGAACTTTTTAGCAGGTGGTGGTATAGGAGTTCTATTCGAGCCAATTAAACGACTCAACTTGCGTCTAGACTATGCAATTCCCTTTGTGAATCTTAGCGATCGCGGCTCTAATTTGCAAGAATCATCACTATATTTCAGTATTGGTTACCTATTTTAGGAGGAAGTCGGGGTCAACGCACGAAATGGACAAATTGTCGAGTAACATTTTATTTATAGCTATAGCCATTTTAGTTAAGACATAAAACCCAAAAGAGAGTTGCGGCGCGTAGCGCCGCAACTCTCTTTTGGGTTTTGGGTTTGTCCTAACATAACTGGCTACCGCTATAATGTGCAGTCTGAAACATGAAAATGATGTTGCTCGGCAAACGTAAGCGCTTAGCCCGATGGCAACCAGCTTGATCAACTTGTATGATGATGGTACGGTCTGCAAATTTCTCTGCTACAAGGTCAAGAAATAAAGGCAAAAGCAAGGCACAGATATCTCAATATGTAGCGGTAGATAAATGCGCCTTACGACCTGCCTCCTATTCATGGGGGAGCATGAACAACGAGGCATTACTGTAGAACTGGAATACGCATATTCCCTTGTATATAGCGTTTCACATTCTAATGAAGTATAGGATTATTTCCATTCCTTCGGCGCGAAGACAATTTAATTTTATAAAACTTCTACCTATTCCCACAGACAAACAATAGCATATTTTTGAATAAATTGAATCATTGTCATAAAAAAACAGAGAGTTGCAGTGCTTTATATCACAACTCTCTGTATAACTATTTATAGCTATAAATTTCAGCTTAATGATAGCCACTTTGAGACTGCTGGTAAGCAAGCTAAGCTTTTATCTTGACAGTATCGATCAGTCTTTGGCTCTTTAAGCGAATAAATAGAGTCAGGATTGATCGGAGCAATGTACTTCAAGTTCGCTCTTACATAGCATTCTCCTAGTTGCTCCCAAGTGGTGGGTTTGACAGGTTCCGCTAACTCATCACGCAATCCTTTTACCCGTAACCAAGGTGAGCCATTATCATCAAGAACGATCGCATCATCAGCCCGTTCAGGAGCATTAGGAGTACGTCTATTTCCAGAACCCTTAAAAGCAGCCGTTAAAATCGCACCTCTAAGAATGCGTGACCTGATTTCTCCATTCGGTGAATATCGACAATTTAAACCATAACCATAGTCGCCAGATTCTGCGGGCTGCACCACTAACCATTTTTCGATCGCATAAAAGCCACGATTACCACGTTGAAATACCGTCATGAAGTTACCATTACTATCAGGATTAGGTACTTCGGCAACTTGGGCGATCGCGCGATCATCAGTAAAAAGCATAGAAACGCTCGAAAGTGCCGCTATCAGAAGCAAAGGCGATTTACTTAGATTCAATCTCATGGTTTTATCCTAATTGATTGTCATCTAATTCTAGTTGGAACATCGGTATAAAGTCGCTATTCGTTCTATATTCTTAACAGGATCACGAAGTAAAAATGGTAAATGACCAGTGGGCGGTGATTGGAAATTGGGTTGACGACCTTCAATATATTCCCAACGCGAAGTTTGGCGATCGTAGGCAGTGTTAATCACTTGTTCAGATGCATTAAACCAGCCAATGGTTTCGTAAGTTTTGCGAATATCTTTTCCTGTCTCTTCATAGATCTTTTTCTGGGCAGTCAAGCCTTGCTTACCATTAGTAGCCTGTGTCCAAAGTTGATCGATTAAAACTAGATCCGCGCAAGTAATCTGATTAAACTCATCGGGATGAAATGTGCCGTCATTATAAGAATTTTTGCCTGCGGCTTTTAAAAGTAAGAGATAGGTTTCATAATCAGCCGACTTCCAATTTTTGGCTTTGAGATAGATCCGCAGTTGGTTATAGCTAGTTTTGATTTCTGGAATAGGAGTAGGTGTAGGGATGCTTGGAGATGGATTAAAACTAGGAGGTATGGTATTAATTGGGGTCGTAGGTATAGAAGAAATCCTAGAAAAATTCCAGCCTATACTCCATAGATAAGTAGCACCCGCTAAGAGCAGTAGGACGATCGCTGATGGCAATAACCAAGGCGATCGCCACATATTTGCCTGAATTTCTCGATCATCGGTAATGCGAGGCGACTCGGTACTGAGTTTTGGCAGTTTCTCAATATCTTTTAGCACTTCATCCACAGTCTGATAGCGATCGCGAGGATTGCATCGGGTCATTCGATCTAAAACTGCTGCAAATTCACGTCCAACTTTCGCATAACTACGCCAAATAACTTCGTTGTCACGATCCCTAGTAAATTGACTAGGATGTTTACCTGTCAAGGCTTGCAAAGCTACCATTCCCAGTGAATAGATATCACTGCAAGCTACAGATTGACCACGCTCCTGCTCATAAGACATATACCCTGGAGTGCCGATTGGTAAAGTAACTCTGGCTTTGTGGTGAGCGCTAGCAACTTCCATTTGGACTTGCTTCACTGTGCCGAAATCAATGAGAACTAATTTGCCATCACTATGACGACGGATCAAGTTACTAGGTTTAATATCACGATGGATGACATTGTAAGTATGCACAAAGCGCAGAATTTCTAAAACTTCTTTAACAATCTGTGCAACTCTTGCCTCTGCCATTTGGCTTCCGGGGGACATTTCGGTACTGAGGGGATGTCCTGCGATATATTCTTGAACTAGATAGAACTCCTTATTTTCTTGAAAATAGGCATAAAGTTGGGGAATTAGATCATGTCTTCCCAATTCTTGCAAAGTTTCGGCTTCCGCTTTAAAGAGTTCTAAAGCCTTTTGCGTAAAAACAGGGTCATCAATAGTGGGATTGAGATGTTTGACAACGCACCTAGGATTTTTGGGCAAGCGCGTATCTTCCGCAAGGTAAGTTTGTGAAAAGCCTCCTTCTGCTAATTCTCTAATAATTCGATAGCGGCGGTCGAGTAGCTTGCCTAGCATGGTCACATTAACAATAAGGGTTTGTGGTTTTGATTTTGCCATAGGCAAAATCAAAACCACTATCTGATGTATTTTGCCTCAAGGGGAGGTCGATCGCGCTTTACCTGCGTAGTTTTTTTAGATTTTAATTTCTGGCGATCGCCGTAGGGGACAGTATCAGGATCATTGTCTTCTTCTTCAAAATACTCATCCTCTTCTTCATCCCAGTCATCCTCTTCGTCCCAATCGTCTTCAACTTGCTCCTCCTCCTCAACCTGATCGTTACTAGCGTAATTACCCTGATCACGATCAGGCTTGACCTGTTCCTTTTTTGGTTCATTTTGGGGTTCATTTTGAGAACCTGTCGCAACTATGGCTTGGCGAATTGCTACATTTTGTCGCCAGCTAGCGATCGCATTAAACACAAAAGCAATCAATCCACCGATAGCAAATGCCCCTAACATCGCCACACTGAGAGGTATTGCTACTGTCTTTTGTCCTAAAAACACAATCTGGATCGCGGGCTGTAAATTTTGGACAAAGATCGCTGCTAGTAAAGTAATCACAAAACCCAAAATTATAATTTGGGCGATCGGGATGGCTTTGGAACTTTTACGAACTGAATTATTTATCTGCGAAAAGCGCGATCGTGTCATTGCTCTGAACCTCCTGCGGAAATATTCGCGATCCGACCTTGCCAACGCTGGATGAGATCGCTATCAATATCAAGTTGATCCAGCGCCCTTGCAACTACAAAGTCTACCAAATCCTCGATGGTTTGCGGGTTGTGATACCAAGCAGGAATCGCGGGGACAATTCGCGCCCCTGCTTCGGCTAAGGCGGTGAGGTTACGCAAATGAATTAGGCTCAAAGGAGTCTCGCGAGGGACAAGTACTAATCTGCGACCTTCCTTAAGATGGACATCGGCGGCTCGCTCTAATAAATCAGAACTCAGTCCATGAGCGATTTTAGCAACTGTTGCCATGCTGCAAGGAATGACGAGCATTCCCAATGTCCGAAACGATCCACTAGCGATCGTCGCGCCCACATCGGCAAATTGATGACAAACTAGTTTACCCCCATGAGTTTCGCTGCGATCGCGCCAAAACTGTTCTTGCGATTGCAAATTGCTGGGCATGGCAATATTATTTTCCGATTGCCAAACCATCATCGCCGCCTTAGAAGCCACCAGATCGACGTTGTAGTTATGATTTAACAAAAACTTGAGCGATCGCACTGCATAGATCATGCCTGATGCCCCAGATACGCCTAACACAATTGCCCGTTTATTTTCCATTCAATATCTTTAATCTATAGCTCAATCATATCTCTGTTTGTTAAGCTTAGAGATATAGCGTTTCGCAGTCTAGTTTAGTACAGAGGATTGTTTCCCCGATGAAGGCGGGGAAACAATCCTCTGTACTAAACTTTAGGAAAAATTGTTCTAGTCTTGCTCAGCATTTCCTTAACATCCACATTTTGCCAATGGACTCGATATAGCTGTAACAGTTCTTGTTTCCCTTTCACTTTTACGAGATCTAGTTTCTCTAAGGGTAGATTGAATTGAGAAATATGAGACATCGTACTTTCGGAAATGAAAACCTCACCCGCTTTCGCTTCTGTACAAATGCGGCTAGCCACATTCATCGTATCGCCAATATTGGTGTACTGAATTAAGTTCTCGGAACCAATATTCCCTGCGGCAACCATGCCAGTATTTAAACCAATGTGAATCTGGATTTGGAGATCACGACCTTGCTTTGTCCATTCTTCATTTAACTGACGCATTGCCCATTGCATCGCGATCGCGGCACTAACTGCCATAATCGCATCATCATCTTTTTGATAGGGAGAACCCCATACTGCCAGAAGAGCATCAGCAATATATTTCTCTAATGTGCCTCCAAAGGGAAAGACAATATCTTCGACCATCACCTTGAAGTATTCATTGAGAAACTCTAAAACCTTGCGAGGCTGCATTTGGGAAGTCATCTCCGTAAAGCCGCTAATATCAGAAAACAAAGCCGTGACTTCGGTTTCGACAATGCGATTTAAGTCCCAACCCTCTTCAATTTTTTGGCTAACTGCCGCAGGGAAGAATCGCTCTAGTTTGGTACGGCGAATCACTTCTGACTGCATATTTTGATAGAGATTGGCATTCTCGATCGCGATCGCCGCTTGGTTCGCTAAGCTACTCAAAAATTCTAAATCTTCTTTATGATAAGCATGACCATGAGAAAGATTATCCACATACAAAACGCCGATTACCTTATCTCTTGGCTTTAATGGCGCACACATCGCTGCTTGAATCGATTGCAAAAGGATCGACTGTGAACTATCAAAACGGCGATCGAGAGAAGCATCATCACTAATAATTGCATCCCCTTGTTTCATCACAAAACTAGTGATTTTACGACTATAAAAATCCAGATCAGTAGTTGCATTAGGATTACTAAACTTATATGCTTTCGGCTCCAAATTTCCTGTTTGCTCATTTACGAGTAACAACACAGCGCGATCGACTGACATAATCTTCAGCAATAGTTCTAAGATTTTTTCAGGTAAAGCCGAATAAGCCTCTGGCGAAGCAAGCTCTTGGCTAACTTCCAGCAATACCCTGAGCTTTGCCGAGGTACGCTGAGTCTCATCAGTTCCCTGAATCATCAATACGGAGCCTGCTGGCGCTTGCTGCTGATTTTGCAGTAAATCTTGGATGTCAACACGAGATTTTTCTGGTGAAACTCGCATCAAAATTGATAGACCAGAACTTGCATTTAGCGGCGAAATAGGATTAGGAGATTGCATCTCATCTACTACTAATCGAAATATGACACTGCCAAACTGCACCAAATCGCCATGATTGAGCTTTTGTTGAATAATTTTCTGTTGATTAACAAAAGTCCCATTACTACTATTGAGATCGGTAACAAATATCCCCTTATCCGTCACCTGAATTTCAGCATGATGACGCGAGAGGCTCCGAGCATCATCTTCAATGACAATACTATTGTGTAAGTCTCGACCAATCGTATTGTTACCATGACGGAGATCGCAAATACGTTCTTGGGGAGTTCCTTGATTTTGAATAATGTATGGCATATTTTTTACCTGCTGCGCTTACTTCTGTAGTTTAATTAGCTAACTCCACTACAGAAGTGCCTACGAAAACTCTCGTATCATTCATAATGAATTAATAGCATTATCCCATTTTTATCCATGTCGCCAACTACGCTAGAAGTACAATCTCAGTCTCAGGAAACTACGAATGTTTCGCTTGACGCGATCGCTGAGTTTAATCAATATGTGATGAGTACCTATGCTCGTTTTCCGATCGCCCTAGAGCGTGGCGAAGGTAGTCGAGTGTGGGACAGTACAGGCAAGGAATATCTGGATTTTGTGGCTGGCATTGCGACTTGTACGTTGGGACACGCACATCCTGCAATGGTAAAAGCGGTAACTGATCAAATCCAAACTTTGCACCATGCGTCTAATTTGTTTTACTTTGCACCCCAAGGTCAATTAGCAAAATGGCTGGTGCAAAACTCCTGTGCGGATAAAGCCTTTTTTTGTAACTCTGGGGCTGAGGCAAATGAGGGAGCGATCAAGCTAGCCCGTAAATATGCCCATACTAAGCTCGGCATCGAGAGTCCTGTAATTTTGACAGCAAATGCCAGTTTTCATGGACGCACGCTGGCTACCGTCACTGCCACAGGTCAGCCAAAATATCACAAAAATTTTGCGCCCCTTGTATCAGGTTTTGACTACATTCCTTACAACGATATTGCGGCACTGGAAACTGCGGTCAAGAAATATGCAGGTAGACTGAGTGCGATCATGCTCGAACCTTTGCAAGGTGAAGGTGGGGTGAATCCTGGCGATCGCGCCTATTTTGCCCGTGTGCGTGAGCTTTGCGACGAAACGAAAGCATTGCTAATCATCGATGAAGTGCAAGTGGGCATGGGACGCAGTGGCAAACTCTGGGGTTACGAAAATCTCGGTATTGAACCAGACATCTTTACTTCCGCTAAGGGGCTAGGCGGCGGCATTCCCATCGGCGCGATGATGTGTAAAGCTTCCTGTGATGTATTTGAAGCGGGTGATCACGCCAGTACCTTTGGCGGCAATCCTTTTGCCTGTGCAGTGGCGCTGTCAGTTTGCAAAACCATCGAGGACGAGAATCTAATCGCTAATGCCAGAGAGCGTGGTCAACAATTGAGAACGGGGCTACAGGCGATCGCTGAGCGCTATCCTCAACATATTGACTCAGTACGTGGTTGGGGCTTGATCGATGGTTTAGTTCTGCAAGAGTCTAGCAATATTCAAGCCCGTGATGTGGTTGCCGCAGGGATTGAGCATGGTTTGCTGCTCGTACCTGCGGGTGTGAAAGTGGTGCGGTTTGTGCCACCTTTGACTGTCTCTGCATCGGAGATTGATCAAGCACTAAGCATTGTCGAACAGGCGATCGCAGGTTTTGCATCCTAAAAAAGCAACTCTTAAATGGTTTCTAACAAAAAGAAGGAGCGCAAAGCGCTCCTTCTTTTTGTTAAGATTGCTCTATATAGCTTTTGATATTCCCAAGACAAATCTCTTGAGAGCGTTGAAATGGATTTTTCACCAATAAAAGGAAAATCCAATATGCAAAGATATTCCGCACCTCAAAGTTAAACTCCCAAGTAATCTTGGTTCTAGTATCAATCGCTTCATATAGCCAACTGCCAGAGGCAATACTAACTAGCCATGAGAATGGAGGCTTTAACCCTTTGATCAATTGGTATTTCTGGATAGTCGGTCGCCTAACTTCAACAATAATTTCCTCCACTGATGAACCATCACTGTTATTGACGATTCTTGTACTCCCTTTCTGAAGAGGTAGTCCATCAATAGTTTTGGCACTTATGATCGCAGGTATTGCTTTATAACCAGTGAAAAATTTGGGGAGATTTTGACAATCCGTTGAGATATCAAACACGCTCTCAATCGAATCATTGATCGTAACCTGTGCATTAGTTTGAATTTGCATCTCAAAAACCTGACAGATCTAAAAAACTTAAGCATTATAGCCATAGCCAAGCAAGTTAAGACATAAAACCCAAAAGAGAGTTGCGGCGCTTCGCGCCGCAACTCTCTTTTGGGTTTTGGTTTTGTCCTAACGTAACTGACTACAGCTATATTGTTTAAATATTAGCCTTTATTGCCGCCGCTTGTTCTAGTAAAGATTCTGCAAAAGCGATCGCCTGAGACACAGTATTCACACCCTCCTTAACCACAGTTTTTCCTTTTTCCTTTTTCCTTTTTCCTTCTTCCACCGTCATTCCCGAAGCAATTTGAGCAAGCTCCTGTTTACGCTCCTCTAATGCCAATAGCCGAATCTGGACTTGAGTGCGATCGCCAATTACTTGCTTGCTAACGTGGAAATGTCGATCAGCGATCGCCGCAATCAGTGGCTGGTGGGTCACACAGAGAACTTGCGAACTACGGCTCAGTTGCCAAAGTTGGGTAGCGATCGCTTGGGCAACCCGACCTGACACTCCTGCATCGATTTCATCAAATACCATTGTGCCGACATTGGCATGATTAAATTCTGAAGCTACGGGTTGAGCTAATTCCTGATTTTTATCTTGAGTTTTTTGCTTTACAAAACAGGTTTTCAGTGCCAATAGAAATCGACTCATTTCGCCGCCCGAAGCAGTTTCCGCAAGGGGTTGCAGAGGTTCGCCGAGGTTGGGGCTAAATTCAAACACAATGCGATCTCCACCGAAAGTCGTTGGTTCCATTGCATAAATGCCAACTTGAAAGCGCACTTTTTCCATCGCCAACATTTTTAGAGCATCGATTTGCACTTGTTCGAGGGCGATCGCCGCTTGACGGCGTAGTTCTGTGAGTTTTTTACAAGCCTTGAGTAACGCTTGTAAATCAGCCTCGGCTTTACGTTCTAGATCTTCAATAGAAATACTTTGATCGGTAAGTTCCGCTAGTTCATTTTGCAACTTCTCGGTATAGGCGATCGCTTCAGGAAGCGTACCGTATTTACGACAGATTTGCTTAATTTGATTAATCCGTTGCTCGATTACTTCCAATTGCTCAGGATCGGATTCCAGACGATTGGCGTAATTATTAACTTGTCTACCTGCTTCTTCTACTTGAGCAAGGGCGCTAGATACCAATTCCAGAATTCCTTCCGCTTCCCGATCCAGTGTCACCATCTCAGTCAGCATGGACTCCGCTTGTCCTAATAAATCGGCACAGGCATTACCCCCATCATTCTGATAGAGCGCTTCATAAACCGCATAGCTCTGTTTCTGTAACTCGACGCTATGGGCTAACCGATTGCGATCGCTTTCCAGATTGTCCAACTCATCGGGATCATCGAGATTTGCGGCTTCTAATTCCTTTAATTGATAGCGCAACATATCCAAATGCTGCAACCGACTGCGATCATTTTGTTGACGTTCTAAGAGAGTCTTCCGAGATTTCTCTTTAATCTCAAACAACTTAGCCACTTTCTGACGCTGTGCTAATAAAGTGCCATCGCCAAAATTATCGAGCCATTCCCGTTGTTGCGCTGCCTGACTGAGTAAGATTGTCTGCCCTTGTGCTGTAATCTCCACAAGGCGATCTCGCAATTCTTGAATCTGTTGCTTATTCACGACCACGCCATTAATGCGGGTACGATTACTCCGCACCGTGATTTCACGACTACAAATCAGGGTTTCGGCATCTAGAGCATCAATTTCTTGAATTTCTAACCATTGGGCGATCGCCGCATTCATCGAAAAAGTCGCCTCAATATTGGCACGATCTGTTCCTGTTCGCAGCATTCGCGCTGACACCTTACCCCCAAGCGCCGCATCGAGGGCATCAAGGACAATTGATTTACCTGCTCCTGTTTCCCCTGTAAGGATGTTCAGACCAGCATATAACTCTAGTTCTAGGCGATCGATCAGGGCAAAATTTTCAATTTTGAGACTCAGGAGCATAATCTGGTAATTCGTCGCTGGTGGGCAGATGTTTGAGATCGATTTGGAACATCGAGATTACCTCAAAAGCTTAGCTATCTGGTTGGTATTATAGGCGATCGCTTTGATTAGTTATAATCATCCCAATAGTCAAGTTTTAGGAGGCGATCGCTATGGTTTTAGCAGCTACTAAGCGATATACCGTGTCGGAATACTTAGCCCTAGAGGACAAAGCCGAATTTAAGAGTGAATTTATCAATGGAGAAATTATCCCGATGGCAGGAGCTTCCGCAAATCACAATAAAATTGCCTTAAATTTGTGTCGGCTATTACCTCTAGTAATTGGCGATCAAACCTACGAGATCTTCATGAGCGATATGCGGCTATGGATGCCTGCATATAGTCGCTATACCTATCCTGATGTCATGGTGGTTGCAGGCGAGCCAGTTTTTGTGGATCAAAGACAAATGGAAGTTACTAATCCCTGTTTGATTGTGGAAATTCTATCTAGCTCCACCCAAGCCTATGATCATGATAGTAAGTTCCGTCAATATCATTCTATTCCTAGCTTTCAGGAATATATTTTGGTTTATCAAAATGGCTATGAAGTTGATCACTATGTCAAGGAGTCAGAGGATCGATGGGTTTTGATGACCCATAAGGGAGAAGACTCTATGATTAAGTTGGTGTCAGTGCAGTTAGAAATCAGGTTAAGTGATTTGTATAAGCGCGTGAAGTTTGATTGATTAACTAAGTATCAAACAATAATGCCAAGCGATCGCAGCTTTGCCAATAATAATTCCACCTGTTCTTGAGCAGCATCAGCCCGATATTTCTCGATATCAGCTTTTTCTTCGCCTGTAAGATAATTTCGCTAAAAAGTAACATCTTCGTAGAGATCCACAAATTTCCCCTCAAAATTAATACTTGATAATTGGAAACTTTCTTGTTCTCCAGAATAGGTTTCTAAAAACCAGCGTCCACCTTCTTTCCGAAAGCAATCAAGGCGTTGACGTTTAGTGTTGACTAGAACGTATTCTTCTAGAGTTTCTAGTTGTTGGTAATCGGCAAACTTATCGCCTCGATCAAACCCTTCCGTAGATTTGGATAGAACTTCGATAATTAGTTTAGGAAATCGCTTGTGATTTGGGGTTTGGGCATCTCTAAGATCGCAAGTCACCATCACATCTGGGTAATAAAAGCGATTTAATGAGTCTATTCTCGCTTTCATGTCTGACATATAGACACGGCAATTAGAACCGCGCAAGTGGTTGCGGATTACAAAAGCCATATTTAAGGCGATCGTGACGTGGGGATCGTTTGCACCAGCCATTGCATAAACATATCCATCGATATATTCATGTTTAATCTCGCTTTGCTCTTCCATTGCGAGATATTCTTCGGGAGTTATGTAATCAAACTTTGGTTTGGCAATCATAATTTACCTGATGAGATAGGAGGAAGTATAGAGGCTATAGCGATCGCAACATCAGGAAATGCTAAAGGCGAGGCTTGATTTGGCTCAGTAAGAATGAGATGTTCGGTGTAACCGATCGCTGTTGGTTTACGAAAGATATGCAGTTGACGTTTTTGAGGAGCTAGTACCCAATAGTCTGTGATACCAGCTTTGGCATAGAGCTTATCTTTGATTTCACAATCTTGTTTTAGTGTGGAGTCGGCAACTTCTACGATGAGATAAATTTGCTCAGGGCTTGGATGTTGTTCAGCGTAATCTAAAACTGTTCCTCGGACGATCGCTAAATCTGGTTCTGGTTCTGAAAAATTATCTAAATGAATGGGGTCTTGGGTGCGAACTAATGCAGAATTACCAAGGCGATCGCGTAAAATATTGGCAAGCAAATGTAATGAGGTGACATGGGGATTTCCTTTGGCAGCCATTAGTGTGATGTGTCCGTCAATTAGTTCAGTACGTTCGTTGCAATCAAGAATTCCAAATTCACTCATACGCCGATAATCGTTAGCTGTCCAGCGTTTAATGGCGCTTGGCTCTAGAGTAATCCAAGGAATAGACTGGTCTACAAGAGTCATAGTTTGCTTGATTAGTTATTTGAGAATGATCAAATTAGGAGCATAGCGCGATTGTATAGTAATGCAAGGGTGACGGTCTTGTTCTTAGATCGGCAAAGTCTCGCCTGCTAAGAGACGCTTCGAGGCACTTAGTAATTCTTCTTCAAGATAAGGCTTCGTGAAGTAACCCTTCGCTCCCAGTTGAATGGCTGACTGACGGTGGCGATCGGCTCCACGCGAAGTTAACATCGCTACAGGAATTTCCTTAAGTCGTGAATCTTTTTGGAGTCTCGATAGAAGATCCAAGCCATCCATGCGAGGCATCTCAATGTCACAGAAGATCATGTCGCAGGGCAGACCAGCACGGAGTTTTTCCCATGCATCCTGTCCGTCTTTAGCTTGTTCCACGCGATAGCCTACCTTCGCAAAGGTCAACGATAGTAACTCCCGTACCGTAATCGAGTCATCAACAATCAGTACTGTCGGATCGGCAGCAACCTCTTCTTCGATTGTCGGCTGGATTGTTGCTCCAGAGGTGGAAGGACGCAATCTGCCACTCGCGATGTCAAATAGCTCTAGTACGTTGGCGATCGCCATAACGCGACCATCCCCTAGCACCGTTGCCCCTGCAATCCCCGCAGGTTGGGGAATTGGTCCTTCTAATTGCTTGATTACAATTTCGTATTCACCGAGGAACTGATCAACTTGTAGCGCTAAATAACTAGTGTCATTGCGGAGAATAATGATACAGAGTTCATCATTTTCTTGCTTACCATAAATGCTACTACGGCTGAGATGGCGGCTATAGGACAGCAGATTAGACAGGTGCTGGAATGGCAACAGTGTATCGCGCCAAGGTAAGCAAGGCTGACCTTTGTCGTTTAGCATAATCTGACTCTGAGGCACTTCCACCATATCCTCGAAACCATCTACAGGGAAGGCAATTCTGGCGCGATCGCTAATACAGAACATCGCCTTAGAAATACTCAAAGTAAGTGGTAAGCGAATCGTAAAGGTTGTCCCCTTACCAACCACTGATTCCACAATAATCACACCGCGAATATCATCAAGACAGGTTTTGACCACATCCAGACCGACTCCACGACCCTTAAATTCATCGGCTTGAGCCGCAGTACTAAATCCGGGTTCAAAGAGCAGGGCGTATACTTCCGTATCATTGAGGCGATCAACTTCCGCTTGCGATCGCACTCCCTTCGAGACAGCGCTTTTCTTCACTTTGTCTGTACTGATCCCAGCGCCATCATCACTTATGGAAATAACGGTTTGGTTACCTTGGTGATAGGCGCGTACTGTCAGTTTACCAGTTGCCGATTTACCTGCTGCTTGACGGGTAGCAGGATCTTCCAATCCATGATCGATCGCATTGTTGACAAGGTGTGTCAGTGGATCGGTGAGAGATTCTAGAATCGCTTTATCGATCAGTGTCTCCCGTCCAAAGATTTCTAAATCAGCTTGTTTACCAGTTTTGAGGGCGCGATCGCGAATACCTCTAGGCAAGCGATCGGCAATTTGGGCAAAGGGAACCATGCGCGACTGTTTTAAATCATCTTGCACTTGAGTCGTAATCGTTCCCAATTGGCGAGTGACCTGATCCGTCTCACCCACCACGAACTCAATGTCTGAGGCAGATTCCCGAACGCGAACAATTAACTCAATAATTTCCTGTGATAGAACGTGGAAAGTATTGTAGCGATCAAACTCAATGCCTTCAAAATCATTGGTAACAGAATTATTCGAGCCGCCGCCTTCGCCGCTTGAATAGGATGCATCAAAACTACTAGTATACGAGCGTCCACGTCCTGCACTCAAGGAAGCTTCTAGCAAAGAGCGATCGTACTGATCACGCATTCTTTGTGACACATCGCTCAATAATTGAACTTGGTGCAATAGGTTCGTAATAAACTGTTGCAAGCGTTCTTGATCCTGTTCCAACAGATTGCGGTTAACAACTAGTTCCCCAACAAGGTTGTTCAAGCTATCAAGATACTTAACATCAACCCGCATTGTTGAATCAGTAAACTTTGACTTACGGGTAGTTGTGGGAGGACGTACAGAGGTCTTAGTTTTAAGTGTTCCAATTTCTTGAGAATATTTCTCTTGTAACAGATTCTCCAAATCATCAAAGTCATCGTTAGGTTTTGATGCAGGCTTAGAAACTGCTGTTATATTGTCTAGATTATTGCCTCCTCCAGATTTAGAATTACTAGCTCCATCAAAAGAATTGCCTAGCAGTGCTTCTAATTCATCAAAATTCATATCATCAGATTGAGCAGATGGTTGCTCATTGCTAACAAATGCTGAAGCTTGGCTATTCACTGATTGATCAACTGATTGATCATTCGATTCATTGATGTTGCTAGAATCGCCAATCA
Source organism: uncultured cyanobacterium (assembly GCA_963703315.1). Taxonomy (GTDB): domain Bacteria; phylum Cyanobacteriota; class Cyanobacteriia; order Pseudanabaenales; family Pseudanabaenaceae; genus Pseudanabaena. The sequence goes on from OY969811.1 coordinate 3,414,472, forward strand.
TCGATTCTAAGTCATCAAAATTAAAATCATCATCGATTCCATTAAGTTCTTGAGGCTGCGATCGCTGATGATCCTCCATCGTAGTTGCAAAATTTGCAGTGGAAATATCTGAGGTTTCGCCGCGATCGCTACCAAAATCAGCAAATTCATTAAATTCAGCAAATTCAATATTAGAATTGACTTCTATACTTTCTAGATCGTCAGAAGTTTTCAATGAGCTAATTTCTGAATCATCATCACCTTGGAAGAAGTCTGCGAGATTGTCAATAGTAGTCTTTGCCGTAATATCATCTTCCCCAAAGTCATCTTCCTGCATCAGTGCAAGATTACCTTCTGAGGTCTCGGAAGCTGCATCTTGAAAGTCGTTATCCAGAATATCTGCTAAACCATTAATATCATTAGCATCCTGAGTCAGCGATCGCTGGTCTTCTTCAAAGTTAAAATCATTTTCTAAAATAGTCAAATCGTTTTCATCAGCGTTAGTAAATAAATTTGCTAAATCAGAATCGTCTGAAGAGGTAGCTTGATCTAGAAATTGTTCTGATATATTGCCTTCTGTATTTACTTCAGCAATATTGTCTTCTACCACCAAAAAGTTTGAATCAACATCTTGATCAGACTCAAAATCCATGAATGCATCTACATAGCTATCATCGGTATTGATTACATCAGTCTGATTGCTTTGCTCACTACCTATCAGGTCTGCACCTAGTTCATCCCAATCGTTATCAGTAATATTTCCATTTAAACCTTGAGGAGCATCTACTTCGCTAAAGAAGTTACCCAAATCATCAATATTGCTTGTATCGTTAGGCTCAGCCAATTCTCTGTCAAGCTCACTGGAACTATCTTCGTAGTCTTCAGCACCTGCAAAGAAATCACCCAGTTCATCAGAACTATCCATATTGCCAAAGTCATCAACCAATTTGTCAATACTAGTAACATTGGGAGCTTCAGAACTATTTTCTGACTCCAAAGACTCTGCAAAGAAGTCATCTAAACCATCAACATCACTCACTTCTTCTGATACAAAGCTATTAACCTCATCAGAAATAGTTGCTACCTCTGCTGAAGCAAAGAAATCACCTAGTTCATCAGTACTATCCACCTGATTGTCGAAAACATCTAATTCATGCTTCGCATCAGTAACAGCCAAGTTTGGTTGTGCGGAGTCAGTCAAGAAATCGCCTAGTTCATCATCATTACTAAGCAGATGAATATCTTCATCAATATTCATGTTAGAAGAATTATCCTCATTCGGAAAACCCTCGGATTCTCCAAAGAAATCCCCTAATTTGTCAGCATTATCAACTTCATTACTATCAGTAAAATCCCCAAATTCTGATGACAAGGTATCTGTTACTGAAGAACTTGAATTGTCATCAAAGTCAAGGTTATTAGCATCAAAGCTTGAATTATCAATTGAATGATCGGATATCAGTAAATTATCAAAATTTTCGTCAGATGAAATATGGGATGGAGTGCCTGTAGATTCATCACTATCAAATCCTAACTCATCAAACATATTCAAGTTAGCAGTATTAAGAGAATCAAAACTCTCACTGCTTGACAAAGAATCTGCAAAGCTATCAGATACAGCATCTTCAGATAAACTATCAATATCTGAATTAGCAACCTCATTATTGATATTATCTAGAGTATTGTCTGAAGAAATACCTAACAGAAATTCATCAAAGTTCTCATCGATCGCAAATGGGTCTTCCAATAAACCCATATCTGACTCAGAAAAAGTTAAAGCAAATGGTTCGCTACCACCACTCCTAGCAAGCTCATTTTCTTGTCTTTCTATCTCAGCAAAATATTCTCCACTAGATAGAGACTCAGAATTATCTTGATCATTATCATGATTTTGAGAGTCAACAAATCCACTTTCTAGGAACTGATCAGATTCAGAAATAGCTGCTAGATTATCTGATGAATCAGAAAAATCAAGATCATCAATACTAAAATTATCGATACTAATATCACTTGTTTGGGTATGATCATCAACTTGAGGTTCATTGATATTACTGATCAAATCAATGCCTAAATTATCAATTTGAGGTTCATTGATTTGATCAATAATATCAACACCTAAATCGTCAATATTTAGATCAAATTGATTGTCTAAGGAATTATCAGTACCAAAATCATCAGTGACTAAATCATCTAGGTTTGACTGAGCCAAATCCATCTCATCCTGTTGCCATGAAGCATTTAGCTCCTCTGGAAATAGGGGGTCACTGTTTTCGACATTTGTAATTGTATCAGTAGCAAAATCGCCAAATAGATGCTTAAGACTAGATTGTTGATCAGTACCTAGACTAGGGATTCCTGATTCAATATTGACCGACGAAGTATGATCATCAAGCAGATCGGCAAACTCATCATTAACTGGTACAGTTGGGACGGCTCCATGATTCAATATCTGTGTTTCATTAGATTCAATGTCTTCCCAAGCAGCATCAAAATCAATATCATCATTTTCAAATAAAATCGCTAAGGATTTCAACTCCGATGAACCAACTTTAGGTCCATCAATATGTTGACCCTCAGTAATATCAACATCGTATCCTTGATCCATCCAATCTATCTGAGCCAATTGATTCTCAGGAATTTCTGCCAAATCAAACCCTTCTTCATTGATTGAGTCGGCAAATAGATCAATATCTTCTGTAACTGTCTCTAAGTCTGGTTCTACAGCAGCATCAACTTCTAGATTTGCAATTGCTAGATCCTCTACAAATGATGCCTCTTCTGTAAGATCTGCCAGATCCCCTGAAGCGGTGGTAAAAATTGTGCTGACTTCATCATCTTCTGGTTCAGAAAATCGATAGGGCAGTAAACTTTGAATTTGTGCGGAAACGGTAATTTCTGCTTCACGATTTGTCAGTACTAAATCTTGAGCTTCTCGCAGTTCTCTGATCAAAATAGGCGCAAGGGTACGGAAGTCATTATTATGCTGGGCGATCGCATTCTTAATCTGGGTGGCTAAATATGTCCAGTTTCTCAAGTTAAAGTTATCGCCAAGATCTTGGAAGTAGGTACAAATAGTCTGTAACTGCGATCGGCTTTCGACAGTATCTTCACCACGAAACAGTTGCAGCATATCGCGCATTTTGGTTGTGACATCTTGCTGAAAAGCTGACTCCAAAGGAATAGCTGGCTGCTGTGGTGGTGCTAATGCTGCTTCAGGTTGTAGATGCAATACAGGCGCTTTGCCATTGGCATCAGCAACTAACTGATGCAGATAGGACTCTAATTCGGCAAATACAGGTTTGACACGGTTGCTAGTCTCAGCAGTTAGTTCATCGGAGATCTTAAAGCCAACTTGCAATTCGTCTAGGAGTTCTGACAAAGGATCAAAGCCAGCTAATAATAGGCTTTTTAAGCGTTCATCAACATTTATTTGAGGATTCTCTTTGAGAATTTTGAAAAAGTCTTCCAATCGGTGAGAAACGTGCTGAATACTGCCTACTCCCAACATTGCAGCACCACCTTTAATCGAGTGAGCAGCCCGAAAAAGTTCATTAACTGATTCAGGATCATCGAGAATATCTTGCAAGTTTAATACGCCTTGCTCAATGGTCTGAAGATGTTCACGGGCTTCTTCGATGAAGTAGCCCATAATCCGTTGCTGTTGTTGTTCCGAGTTCATGACAGAATCCTCTCAAATATTAGGGTATGAGTAGCTAGGCTAGAGATGCTAAGGCTAACGACCTCCCGTTTTATCAGTGGAGTCAACGCGGAATCGTTCCACAGAGTCTTGAAGGCTACGGGCAACACCTACCAGATTTTGGAGTGAAGCTGACACCCTTTGGGACTCTTGGGATGTTTCTTGGGCGGTTAACTCAACTGATTGCATAACCTGTGATACGGTTCGTGATGTCTCGGTTTGTTTAACTGTATCTTCAGTAATCGAAAATACTAAGGTTTCAATGCGGTGCGCCACTTGAATAATATCGGTTAGCGATTGGCGGGCTTGTTCAGCACGTTTAGTACCATCGATAACCTGTTGTGTGCCGACTTCCATCGCTTGTTGCACGTTACTGGTTTCACTTTGAATTTGCAATACGATTTGTTCGATTTCTTTCGATGCTTTGGCAGCCCGATCAGCGAGTTGTCGAACTTCGTCCGCCACGATCGCAAATCCTCTACCTGCATCTCCTGCTCTCGCAGCTTCAATACTAGCGTTCAGTGCGAGTAAGTTGGTACGGGAGGCGATCGAAGAAATTAAACCAACGATCTTAGAAATTTCCTGTGAAGACTCACCAAGACGCTTAACCTTGCGAGTAGTTTCGGCAACCGTTTCCCGAATGTCGAGAATACCTGCTACGGTACGTTCTACCGCGTCACCGCCCTTGATCGCTGTCTCAGACGCGAGCTTCGCAACTTGATCCGCTTCCCGCGCACTCTCAGCCACACGTTGAATCGATTCGGTCATCATTTGCACAGAGTTCAAAGTTACGCTTAACTCTTCCGCTTGGCGTAACGCATCCGATGACAAACTGCGGGCAAATGCTTCATTCTCACGAGAGCTATCGTTAACTTGACGCGCCGCAATTTTTACTTGGTTAACAATCTCACGCAGGTTTTGAATCGTGAGGTTAAAGGAGTCAGCTACCGCGCCGAGTACGTTGGCGGTCACCTCCGCTTGTACAGTCAAGTCACCTCGTGCCGCGCCTTCTACGTCATCCAGCAAGCGGATGACCTGACGTTGTAAATCTTCTTTGGCTTGCTCTTGTTCCGCCGCTTTGCGCTGGGCTTCAGTGGTGTTTGACACAATCGACTGAATCATTTGGTTAAAGCTGGCTGCCAATTTGCCAAACTCATCTTCACTATAGACCGCAGCACGGGGATTCATGTCACCACGAATGACAGCTTCAAACTGAGCTTGCAGGTTTTCAGTTGATTGCTCAATTAGCTTAGACGAGCGTTTACCTAACCCCCAAGCGATCGAACCACTAGCGATCGCGCCAGCCGCAGCCATCATCAAACCAGTATTGCGAAGCTGTTCACGTTGTCCCTGCTCTTTGATTGTGCCTATAGTTAAAGTGATCACTACGCCTGCGGTGACCGCTCCCACAACTCCAGCCGCGATCGCCGTGATCAGGCTCTTGGTCTTGAGAGGCATATTATCAAAGGGAGAGAATAGCCCCCCCTGCTCAGAGGATTCAGCCACAACCTCAACATTGACTCGCTTTGTTCCTACTGGTGCATTAATTGCCCCTAATCCAAATAACTCTGCCTCACTTTCCGATTGATTAAATCTTGCTGTAGATGCATCCTGCCCTACTGACTTCATATTGCGCCCAGAGGTTGTAAAGTCTTGATTACCAAAGTCTGCTAGCGATCGATCAGATGCCATCTGAGTTGCCTCTGAATCACTAAAGGAACTGGAAAAAGATGATTCACTAATGTCATCAAAATCATCAAATTCATCCATAAACACAACATCATTGGCAGCAAGATTGCCTGAATCGTTAGGACTATGATTAGAATTAAAGTTGGCTGATCCTGTAATCTGGGTTTCCGCACTATAGTCATACTGGCTAGAACCGTTATTCATCCCCCCCCCAGTACTAAAGTCTTCAAAGTCAAAATCTTCAACGTGGGTTGAGCCACTTTGTCCACTACTATTATCTGAAGACCAAGCGCCCTGCATATAGGTTGATTGGGTATTGTAAGCATATTGATTATTGCTAAAGTCGTCTACTGATGACTTGCCTATATCTCCTAGACCGTAGCTATCATCATTAAGATCTAATCTTTCTTTGGCAGCCGCAATACCACTATGTGCATATTCCAAAATTGAGTTGTCATCAGTCAATTGCAGAACTGTTTCATATTCACCAATTGAATCTTGGTAGCGCTCTAGGGCGAGGTTAATATGAGCATGAAGTAAACGATACATAGGATCGCTAGGACAGACTTTAACGAGTTCCTGTGTTAATCTGCCAGCCTGACTGTAGTCTCCCTGCATATATGCTAGGGAAGCTTTTTCGTATTCTTTTTGGTATTGCGTACTTGATGCCATGTGCTTTCTCCTAAAGTCCCTAAAACCAATGTCAATTGCTCGAAATCATCTGGAAATTACTGAAAATTATCTGTCTGGTAGCTTTTGCCTGTTGCTATATATTTAATGTCATTCACATACATTCGCACAGGCTTTGTCTAGGATGCCCACCTTGCTGACCGCAAAATATTGACTTGATCTAGCAGCTTTAGGGGTTCACTTTCTTCCATTATCCACTCACCTTTGATGAATGGAGCCATACTATCAGAACTATTTCTAGAGACGTGTAATTGTGAAGAATCAAGCCAAGCCATCACACCGATTTGCTCTACTGCTAACCCTAACATCATGCCTTGATCCTCGATCGCAATGATTGAAATTTCAGCCCGATCCGTATTTACAGGCGGAGCCTCTCCCAAAAATTGACCGAGATCGCCTACCCAAACTACTCTACCCCGAATATTTACGGTTCCTAGCAACAGAGGAGAAACATTGGGCATCGGGTTGATCTTATCAGGCGCATATTCTAAAACTTGACTGACTCCAATTGCAGGTAAAGCAAACTCAATTCCAGAAGCCACAAAAAATCTTAAGTGCAGCTCACCTTCTGGAGCTTCGATACCTTGGTCAAAGTCAGTTGCCTGATCTTGTCCCATGCCAGGGAAGAATTCTTGATTTCCTACCATAATTTGAGGATCTCTACCTTGCAAAATAGCAACTTTATAAGTTAAGTGTCTTGAAGCTTTAAAAAATATTGAGAATATTGAGAAAATATTAAAGTATTGATGTTAACCAACAGACTTTAAATAATCAATAATTGTGCATACTTTTAGTGTCTTTAGTGAGACTTTTAAGTTTTTCTAAGTAACTGCTTGACAGTGCCAACTAGTTCTTGAGGCTGAAAAGGCTTAGCTATGTATGCGTCAGCCCCTTGCTTCATACCCCAGTAGCGATCAAATTCTTCCCCCTTAGATGAACACATTACGACAGGAACGCGTTCGGTTTTAGGGTCAGTTTTAATCCGCCGACATAGTTCATAGCCATTCATGCGGGGCATGACGATGTCCATAACTACGATATCTGGGCAAGTACCTTGCATTTGCTCTAGTGCTTCCACACCGTCGCCTGCTGTCTTTACAGTTAAGCCACTACCTTTGAGTAAGTCCTCAATCATTTCTCGTTGTGTCACGCTGTCTTCAACCACCAGAACTGTACTCATACACGAATGCCCCGATAGGATTCTTCCACTAGCAACTCACTAAATACATTAGGAATATTTAAGATTAGTATCTGCTGGATGCAGCACATACTAACTTTTAGATCGATTAGATCCAAGTTATTGCTTAATTATTTATCAAACTGCTCATATTTTAGTCTTCTCTGGACAGAGAGATTAAGATTAGAGCCAAAAGTCAAGACACAAAATAGCACGTATAGTACTTGACGCTCCAAATTAAAGGTAAATAATTTTTAGATGATGTCCCACGCGAAGCGTGGGACATCATCTAAAAATTAAGTGGCACGATCAAGGGTTCGGTATTGAACTGCTTCGGCAATATGGACTATTTGAATATTTTCGGCATTGGCAAGATCCGCGATCGTCCGCGATACCTTGAGAATGCGATCGGTTGCCCGCGCTGACAAACCTAAACGCTTAATTGCTGCTTCTAATAAATCGCGAGAAGGATCATCTAATTTGCACCATTGACGTAAATGCCTAGACTGCATCTGAGCATTGCAATTTACCTTGATTTCTGATTGAAAGCGGTTTTGTTGGATTTTACGTGATGCTTGTACCCTTTCTTTAACCGCGCTGGAGTTTTCTCCCTCATGAGATCTCGTCATCTCGTCAGGCTTTAATCTAGCGACAGTTACTTGCAAATCAATCCGATCCATTAAAGGTCCTGACAGTTTTGCCCAATATTGTTCACGCTGTCGGGGTGTGCAGGTACAAGGCTGTACCGAATCGCCGTAATAACCACACTGGCAAGGGTTTGTACTGGCGACGAGCGTAAATTGGGCTGGAAAAGTTACCGATTGTCTGGTGCGCGAAATGCTCACAAAGCCGTCTTCTAAAGGTTGTCGCAAAAATTCTAAGACATCCCGCTTAAATTCAGTAAGCTCATCCAGAAACAAAACCCCATTAGTAGCAAGGGTAATTTCTCCTGGTCTGGGGAAACTCCCACCACCGACTAATGAAGGTCCAGAAGCAGAATGATGCGGACTCCGAAAGGGGCGATCGCTTACGAGTCCTTTACCTTTTAATAAACCAGCTACAGAGTGAATTCTGGTTACTTCTAAGGCTTCATCAAAGTTCATGTTCGGCAAAATGCTGGGTAAGCGTCTTGCGAGGAGAGTTTTTCCTGATCCAGGAGGACCAACAAAAATTAAATTATGTCCACCTGCGGCGGCAATTTCTAAGGCGCGACGAGCGTGTTGCTGACCTTTAACATCTTTAAGATCTAGCTTAAATTCACTGTCATTCCACTTCAGGTCGGGATTAGCGACTACTGGTCGATATTTATCGGGATGCGCTAAGAAATCACCGACTTCAGTAATGCTTTGCAAGCCGTACACTGCCATGCCTTTAACTAAAGCGGCTTCCTGAGCATTTTCCTTTGGGACGATCATCCCCATGATGCCTAGTCGCTGGGCGGCGGCGGCGATCGGTAATACACCTGAAACAGGACGGAGGGAACCATCAAGAGATACTTCGCCTAAGAATAAATGATCACCTAATAACTGTGGATCAACCTGCTCCGAGGCGGCTAAGATGCCAATACTAATTGGTAGGTCAAAAATAGGACCTTCTTTACGCAGGTCAGCAGGAGTGAGGTTAATCACAATCTTTCGCATTGGGAAAGCATATCCCGCATTTTTGATTGCTGCCTTAACACGTTCGCGGCTTTCTTGAACTGCGGTATCGGGTAATCCGACGAGGGTAATTCCGGGCAAGCCACCCAACACATCCACTTCCACCCCTACTTGGATGGCATCGATACCTAAAATTGCGGCACTCCAAACCCTTGCTAGCACTTTTTTCTGTGACCAAGCCTTACAAAATTTACTGAATACAAATTACTGTGAGCCAAGACTACCATAAAAAACAAGAGGCGATTTGCAGTGCAAATCCCCGCAAATCGCCATCTAAAGAGAGTTGATACGCTTCATGATTTAGCTCTTTTAATGCTCCGACAAACTAAGCGATCGCATATTAATTTCTTGTAATTCGGGAATTTCTACTAATGTGACAGTTGCCACTCTTTCATGGAAGGATTCATTTAAGAATGAATTGCGGGCATCGGTGGAGTACCAAGATGATTCAAAAGGATGGTCTGCAAGGCTACAAGCTTCCCATGTAGAAATAACAGGCACATCTAATTTTCCACAAAATCCGCCCCTTCTTCCTTCAGGATTATAATGCTGACACAATTTGCAAGCTGTAACTGAGTTACCTGAAGTGTTCATATATCTAAATTTGGCTTTGCCAAAATTATTAAAATTAATTTTGTTAATTGATTTAATTATGACGCTCAGGTTTTAGCTATAAATTAGCTTCTATCCCTTGCCTAGATAGGATTTCAGTGATCCCGAACAAAAGATTAACTTAATAATGTTTTAACTCAATCCTGTAATGCTTTGGTGACAATCTTCTTGGGATTTTTGTTGATCTAAATTAATTACTTGAATAATTAAAAAAACATAAAAATCCCTCCTAGATCCCCCTAATAAGGAAAGTATGCCCTGAACAAGCATATTTTTTTCACTCATCCCAAAATAATTCATTTCTTGGTTTTGGATATGGCTGTTTTGCCCTGTAATGTTTCCTCGGCTTTGACAGTAGTTGGTTGTGAGCAAAGATGCTCAGGCAATGCTGAGCCTGAAGGATCAAGCTTATCGGCTAGGTGAGGATATTTAATCCTGCCATGATTGCGCTCTTGCCAGACTTTGATAAACACAGGGGCAATCCGATCTAAATCTTCCCAAGTTAATGAGCAATCCTTAAGTTGTCCATCATCCCATCGAGCTTGAAAAATTTTCATCAGTAAACTTTTAGCTGCTTCGAGCGTAGTTTCAGTACCAAGCGATCGCAAAGCCGCTTCACAAGCATCTGCCAGCATCACAATCCCAGTTTCACGAGATTGGGGGATGGGACCAACATAGCGAAATTCCGACTCGACAACGTGGTCAGATCGCTTTTTAGCTTGATGATAGAAATATGCTATCGCAATTGTCCCTTGATGTTCTGGGATAAAGGCTTGCAACATTTCAGGAAGATGATACTTTTGGGCAAGTTTAATGCCTCCTGAAACGTGTTCTTTGACAATTTGAGCGCTTCGCCAAGGATCATTAAGGATGTCATGGGGATTAGGCTGTCCCATTTGATTTTCGATAAAATATTCAGGGCGAATCGTCTTGCCAATGTCGTGATAGAGCGTACCTGTTCTCACTAGGGTCGTATCGGCTCCTAGTTCACGGGCGGCGGCTTCCGCAAGGTTTGCGACAAATAAAGTGTGCTGAAAGGTGCCGGGGGTTTCGCTGACTAAGCGCCGTAGTAAAGGGCGATCAAGGTTAGCTAGTTCCGCAAGCCGAAATGGGGTGAGGGCGTAAGAAATATGTTCTAGATAGGGAATTGCCCCAAGAGCGACGATCGCGGAAATTAGTCCTCCTGAAGCATACTGAAGTGCTGTGATTACGATCAAGATCGGTGGTGTAGAGCCGCCAATAATGACGATCGCCATGTATACAGCCGCTTGCAAAAATCCTATTAGTAAACCTGTAGCCGCAAGGTGCGATCGCGTGAGAGGACGGTTAGTAAGGGCGGCAGCGACGATTGCTCCAATCAGTACAGGTGTAAGAGCGAGTAAGTTAGGACTAATGGCGATCGCTAGCAAGCTCGATGTCAGACAGGTAATCAACAGGGCAAGGCGAGAGCTATAAAAACTACCGATGATTAAACCCATACTCGCTAAGGGGACAAATACCAGCATATTAGGAGCCATTAGCACTGTCGCTAAGATACTACCTGTGCAGATAATGCCAAGCGCTAACAGATCTTTAGTGTGGAGTCTGACCTTTAGTAAATATTGCCATCGTTGATTTGCATAACCCAAAATGCCAAAGGCGATCGCTGTAGTACCGACCATCAAAGCTAATCCCGTGAGATTAATTTGTCTTTGCGTCATTTTCAGTTCATCTAAAATCACAAACTGACGCTCAGTAATTTTTTCGCCCCCTTTGACAATCACATCACCTGCTTTTAGGGAAATTCTATGCGGTTGCACTGATTCCGAAGCTTTGATTGCTCTTTCAGTTGTACTAACATAGTCAATTGTCATATTTGGCTTGACTGTAGCACTGAGCAATGCGATCGCCATTGCCCGATGTTCTTCACTAGTCGGTAAATTGTTGAGACTTCTGAGCCTTCTAACCAGCATTTCCTCGGGTAATCCCATCACCAAACCTGAAGACTGCATATCGAGTAATGCTTGGCGGGTCAGTTTTTTGTTAGTCTCCCACTCCTCATTGGTCATTTCTAAGAGGCGATCGCGAAACATGGCGGGACCTTTTGCTGCTTTCTCCTGAGTCATCGCATAGGCTTTGCGAACCTCAGTGATCTTATTGATCAGATTTTGATAATTTTGAGGAAGCGCATTGATTTTGTATAAAGTTAGCTCAGCCAATGCTACAGAAGGAGATTCTTGATCTTTATTGATCGCGCTTGATATTGCCGAAACCTGATTATTAACACTAATGGCTAATCTATTCACTCGTCCCTGTAGCTGTTCCCACTCTAGGTCAGCAATGCGCCGTAAATACCTCTGGACATCATCACTGAGGATTGTGCGATCAACGTAGGGCAAACTACCAGAGGACACCCGCAATTTGTCACCAACTTGCAATAGCTCTTCCAAATGATTGACAGCGTTAGCATCAATCTCAGGATTTCGGCGATAGATGGGGATTACTTGCTGCTTGGCTAACTCTTGTGCCTGTTTGGTCGCCTCAATGTCAGTTGCGGTGATTGTTTTTGGTGCTTTTAAATCTTGATCAACAAATGTGCCAATAGTTAAGCGTGGTTCAGAATAAAACCTAATGCTCAAGGTTGAAATGATGCAGACAAAGGTAATTCCGATAACAGCTCTACAAGACCACTTTCGAGATATGCGATGGGTCGTCTCAGGAAGAACCGATGAATGGGTGGGAGCAATTCCCATAGTTTAATTACTCTTATTTAAAAGGGTGCGTGAATATTAAGTGCTATTTTTTTAAGATTGCCGTTATACAAGTTGCCGCTTGGTGATCTTTTGTAGTCTAGATGTACCAGATCCCCAAGGTTAATTTCAATCAAAAAACTTAAAATCTGCCTTTTGTTTTTTGACTGACTATGTTTGCCTGACTGTGACATATAGCTATAGCTGTCACCGAAGCAAGTTGTGGCGCGAAGCGCCGCAACTTGCTTTTGGTTTTGTGTCCTAACAAGACTTGCGACAGCTATAAAAATCCAAAAATATTGGGTTTTTTAAGATGAGGATATATAACGTAAAGCTTCTCAAATCCTTATCTCTAAAGAATTTTAATAGGAAGAGCAAGACATAAGCCGGGTTCTGTTTTAGGAGTTTTAGAAACTGCCTTAGCGGTTATCTATCTGGGATATTTGTTACCAAATACCTCTTGCGGCACACACTTAATGGCGATCGCCTAGTTTTCACTAGTCTCCGCATTAAGCAACGAATCCAAGATCAATTGAAGATCGCAACACTTGGCTCCTCTCGCCTTGCTTCCAACTGGGGTTTACCGAGCCAGAGCCTCACGACTCTGCTGGTGCGCTCTTAACACACCTTTGCACCCTTACCGATTGTGGAATCCACAATCGGCGGTATTTTTCTGTGGCACTATCCTCACGATCACTCGCACTGGGAGTTATCCAGCAGCCTGATCTTCGTGGAAGCCCGGACTTTCCTCAAAACCTGTACTCAAAATAAACTTTAGGTAATATTCTGAGACAAATTTCGCAACCGCACGCTTACTCTTCCTTAATTACCATTATGTACTAAGTAGCTGGGCATAATTACAAAACAGAGCCAAAAGCTGTGGCGCACGCTGTGCGTGCGCCACAGCTTTTGGGATTTTATATTTAATTGCGCCTAGCTACTGACAATCATGGGGAATAGAAATGGTTTCCTAAGATGAGTTGAGAGGGCGCAACAAAAGTCTGACTGGTAAAATCCATACAAAAGCTGCTATAAGTATGCGGAAATAATGTTTATCAAAATCAAATAGTTTTGCTAAACTATCTGGTTATTCGAGGTTTCACTAAAAAGCCTCAATTCAGCCGATCTAAATCACATTAAAAATCCAATACATTCTTTGCTTACAGGTGTGAGTGACTAACTAAATGATGAAACACTTCTCCAAAGGGATGTACACGCTACTTTTGTCCTTGATAATAGTGCTAGTTGCAGGCGTATCTCAGGCTGCTGCATCTGGTTTATTGAGGGTTTTGGTTAAAGAGGAAAATAGCTCCAAAATGTCTGTAGCTGTAACTCAACCAGCAACTCTGCAAGCTTCAGGACAGGCAAGCCGCCGTCTTGACCCCGGTAAGTGGTATACATTGCCCCTTACTTCGGCATATCGGATTACTCCTAGCAATAACGGATTGGTACAAGTCGGTAGCAATCTTTATCCAGGGGAAATCGAATTGCGGGCTTGGAATAATAAGGCGATCGCGGTTAACGTTTTATCCCTTGAGGAATATCTTCGCAGCGTTGTCCCTAGCGAAATGCCCGCCAGTTGGCACATGGATGCATTAATGGCGCAAGCAGTGGCGGCTCGTAGCTATGCGATCAATACTCAACGTCAACGTAAATGGGGTGAGGCTCCTTACGATTTGGTAAGTGATACTCGCGATCAAGTGTACAAAGGCTTTTATCGCTTTGATCCGAAAACTGGTCAAGCGATCGCCTTAATCCATAGTCGTAGTGATCAAGCGGTTGCCTCAACCGCAGGTTATATGCTTAAACCCGGATTTAAAGGCTACTATCGCGCCCGTCTACCCCGCAACTGGATTAGCTGGGGTGGTGGCTATATGCCCGTCTCCGATGGTCAGCATCTTGATCAAGAGATGACTCAACAAATGGCAGAACAGGGTTGGAATTGGGTACAAATTTTAGCTTGGTGGTATCGAGATCAACCGATTACACCAAAGAAAAATTAAGTAGCTCAGCATAGTTAAAACCCAAAACCAGAGCTTGTGCCGCCCGCTACGCGGGCGGCACAAGCTTCTAGGTTTTAAGTTTACTTATGCCTAGCTAATTAAATGTTGATTTCTTCCAAAAGAAGGGGGGGTGACAGTTAGTGTTACCCCTCTTTTTTACTTTTATGTGACTATGGATTTAATCATATAGCAAAGCAAGTTTTGCTTAGGACATAAAACCAGAAGATGAGTTGCGGCACGATGCGCCGCAACTCGCTTCTTGGGTTTTGGTTTGTACTAGCTAACTCTTTTTTTGCTATAAATATTTTGAGAAAATCTATGGCTATTAAGAAGTTATCTGAAGTGGAAATCTCATCAGCGATCGCCCAGTTAGCTGGCTGGGCAGTAGTCGATCAAAAGTTACAAAAAAACTTTAAATTTAGTAATTTTGTCGAAGCCTTTGGATTTATCAGCAAAGTGGCGATCGTTGCCGAAAAGATGGGACATCATCCCGAACTTTTCAATGTATATAACAAAGTCAGAATTGACCTGACTACCCATGATGCTGATGGTATTAGCGCCCTTGATTTTGAACTAGCCCAAAAAATCGACAAGCTTTTATAAGCAAAGAGTCGCGCAAAGCGCGACTCTTTGCTTTATGCATGGCGTTTTTGATGCCATTGCCATGCGTGTTGCAAAATCAGATTAATATCGGCATATTTCGGTTGCCAATTCAAGGTTTTGCGAGCTTTATCAGCACTGCCCACTAAAGCAGGTGGATCACCTACGCGGCGATCGCCAAAAATCACATTAATCGGCTTCCCTGTAATTTGCTTGGCAGCATCAATCACTTCCTTTACCGAAAAGCCATTGCCATTACCAAGATTAAAAATTTCACTCTTGTTCCCGTTGAGCAAATATTGCAAGCCCAGTACATGAGCATCAGCAAGGTCATTCACATGAATATAGTCACGGATGCAAGTACCATCAGCAGTCGGATAATCCGTGCCATAGACAGTAATTGCCTCCCGCTTGCCCAAAGCTGTTTGCAGGACTAATGGAATTAAGTGAGTTTCAGGATTGTGATCCTCACCGATCGCCCCATCAGGATCGGCTCCTGCGGCGTTGAAATATCTAAAAATTACAGACTTTAAGTTATAGGCAACATCAAAATCCTGCAAAATGCGCTCCACCATCAACTTAGTTGCCCCGTAAGGATTGATCGGTGATTGGGGATGATCTTCGGTAATTGGAGTTTGTTGTGGGACTCCGTAAGTCGCACAGGTGGAGGAAAAAACGAAAGTCTTAATATTCGCTGCCACCATTGCCTCTAACAGTGACAAAGTTCCCATTACATTGTTGCGATAGTACTTGTCGGGCTGATTTACCGACTCACCAACGTAGGCATAAGCGGCAAAGTGCATGACCGCGCTAATCGCGCGATCGCTAAATAATTGATCGAGCAATGCGCGATCGTTAGTATCACCAACAATTAATTCCGCCCCTAGTGTTTCCGCAATATCTTGGTGACCATAGACCAGATTATCTAAAATCAAAACCTCATAACCTGATCGTTGCAGCGCTTTGACTGCATGGGAGCCGATATAGCCCGCACCACCTGTGACGAGAATTGTTTGCTTGCTCATGACTTTACTAGTTAGGGTAAGGAACCAAATTTTTGTGGCGAGGCAAAGCCTCGCCACAAACTTACTAATTTAAACGCGATTTCAGAATATCAAAGATTTCAGGAGGAATAGGTGTACGCAGCGATCGCCCTAAGCGATTTTTCTTTTGAGCAATTTGCAAGCATTCTAGTTTCTTGCATAGGTATGCCGATCGCCCCAAGCCCTGATCAAGTTGAATTTGAAAATGTTTAGTATCGTTCTGATCAACAGGACTAGTCGAGGCGATCGGCACACGTACTACTCGCCAGAAATGATCGCGCATGGCGATACATTGGCAACTAACACAACGACGGTGTAGCTTCAGAGCCAAACTGATTTACTCCTCATTCTCTTCTTCATTTTCCTGCTCTTGGTCAAGGTTTCTCACCACCCTTGTCGAACTTTCCAGAGCCTTACGCTCTTCCTCATCGTAATCATATTTCGCCGAATTTTTGATATCGATTTTCCAACCCGTCAGACGCGCCGCCAATCGTACATTTTGTCCTTCTTTGCCGATCGCCAAACTTAGCTGATCTTCAGGCACAAGAACATGGGCGATTCTCTCATCTGCATTAATCAACCGCACTTCCTGAATCCGTGCAGGACTGAGGGAGTTGGCAATATAGGTCGAAGGATCGGGAGACCATCGGATCACATCAATTTTTTCGCCACGCAGTTCAGCTACAACCGCTTGAATTCTTGCTCCTCGCGCCCCAATGCAAGCACCTACAGGATCAACATCGCGCTCTAATGTATCGACAGCAATTTTCGTGCGAGGACCAACGGCAGGCGATGGGGGATTGGCTTCTCTTGCCACAGCGACGATCCGTACAATTTCTTCCTCAATTTCAGGCACTTCATTGGCAAACAAATACACCACTAAGCCTGCATCTGCCCGTGAGACTAGTAGCTGTGGTCCCCGTCGTGAGCCTTCAAACACTTTCTTGAGATAAACCTTGATTGTCGTATTGGGGCGATAGGGTCTTTCCCCTGCCAGTTGCTCTCGCTTCGGTAATTCAGCCTCAACTTCAGGCTGTCCAAACCCACTGCTCACTGCCACGATTACCGAAGTTGTTTCAAATCGCAGTACCCGACCTTGGAGAACAGTACCTTCAACATCTTGAAATTCTTCTTGGATGATCTTGCGTTGTTGATCTCTCAGTTTTTGAGCTAGGACTTGTTTAGTTTGGATCGCTGCCATGCGTCCAAAGTCGCCCTGTTCTGGAGTCACATCCACTACTACAGTTCCACCCGCTTGGGCTTCAGGAGCAACTTCACGCACTTCTGACAGTCCAATTTCATGATCCGAATCGCCTACTTCATCGACAATCGTTTTGGTCGCTAAAACCCGAAATCCCTCACCTTCGAGATCTAGCTCTACATCAAAATTATTGAAATGCTCTTCTTCAAAGTTAATGCCATCGGAACGGTAGGTCTTACGAAATTTTTCGTAGCCTTTCAGTAATGCCTCACGGAGAGCATTTTGGACAGCGTGCTTAGGAAGATTACGCTCCTTGCTAATCACTTCCACCATCTGACCTAATCCAGGTAAATTCAACAATGACATAAGTTTTTCTCGTTTTTTGATTCTATTTAATTTTTATAAAAATTCAAAAACTGGCATTACCAGTTTTTGAATTTAAAAACCTTACTGGGTTTAGTTGGCAGGATTATTCGGCTTTTGCAAGCTCAACGCGATCAACAAGTTCACGAGGAATATTGACAATGCGCCCCTTGATGCTAATCGTGACCTGCGTCTCATTGCGTGAGACTAAATGCCCAACCCAACTTTGTTTGCCTTCATGGGGAACGGTCGTGCTAACTGTCACCATAAAACCTTTGAAAGCAATAAATTCGCGATCGCCCTGTAACTGACGTTCTGCCCCTGGGCTAGAAATTTCTAACACATAGGCATGGGGAATTATATCAACCTCATCTAGAGTTGGCTCTAGCGCACGACTCATCCGTTCACAATCATCTAGCCCTGTATCTTGTTCAGGATTACGAATATCGACCCGCAACACCACAGGGTTTTTATTGGTATACAAAACCACATCGACCACCTCTAACCCAAGGGGCGAGGCAACTTCTTCAGCAATTTGAAAAATTTGCGGAATTAGAGGATGACTCATAGAATTTAAAATATGAACGTTTATTCTGGTTTTAATACCAAAACTAAAAATGGCTACGCCATTTTTAGTTTTGAGTCAAGCCGATAAAAAGCGAGTTTCAGAGCAGGTTTATTTGTAAATTAAAAAAACAAACTTACAAAACAAGCCTACAAAACAAAAAAGTGGGACAATCGCCCACTCTTTGAGTGCTTTTATCTGTAACCGATCGCAGCGAAAAAACATCACAGTTGCGATGCTTTTGCTGTTATAGACTCAAGCGTTACTTACAAAATATGTATCAAGTATCGATCGAGTGCATCTCTTCGGAGCTTGTGTACTACAGGAAAAAACACGATTATCTCACGCACGATACTTAGTGTTTAGTCTTTACTGCTTACCTGTTAGCACTTAAATGTATCCTATCACGCGCTTTCCAAATCTGAAATAATTTAGGATCACTAGCCCGTGCTTGCGCCGCCCAGTCATCCTAGCATAATACTAATTCTGGTCGCTCTTCAGGCAAGATAGCACCTTGAATCGGACATACTTGCAAACAAACACCACAGTCAATGCAAATTGAGGCATCAATCTTAAACCAAATCGTACCTTTGCTGTTTGCACCTTCTCCCTGTTCGATACAAGCAACTGGACAGGCAGGTACACAGTTGGCAATGCCTTCACAAATATTTGATGCGATCGTGTAAGCCATTTGGATTTCAACTACTAGAGCGTTACTACTGTATCAAAAGTAACTAAATATAACTTATCCATAACCCAATATATAACTTTTTTGTGAAAAATAGGATGAATTAGTCTCCCCATCGTAAATTTCTTCGTGTAGAATATGAGCATACAAGTATTACAGATAAACCGTAGGAAGTTCACTGTAAGAAATGTTTACATCCCTCTTATTCATTTGTGTGAATAGAGAAGATAAATCAATCTCATGTAATTAGTCTATTCATTAAGAATGAAATCAGATAGATAGGGATATTTGATTTGTAAGGCTAAGTTACGATAGGTTTACGCAACCTATTCTTTTCTACTAGTTGAGTCCATACATAGATAGTAGTCTTAGCGTAAATAAGTATGTAACTGAAATATCAACACAACTTAACATCGGCTCTTTTGTGGATTACTTAAATACAAACTCTTAAAAAATAGGTTTATCCGATCATGAAATATTTATCTTCTGCAATTATTTCCACCAGCGTTCTTGCTGTTGCTCTTGTTGCAGGTTCTGCCAACGCTGCTAGCATCAGTTACAGTTTTAGTCCTATTGACACTTCTGAACTATCTGCGTTTGATGATGGTACAACTCCTGGCTATACCTTTGAATTAGGTGGGCTATCGGCTGAACAAAATATTAGAACTGGCTCTGTTGAGTTTCAGAATGCTCAACCCGCAGGTGATCAGACTAATTACTTGGCAGTACAACCTGATCCTACAATTGAAGATGGAGTTCCAGGATTTGCTTTAGGCGCTATCATCTACAACTCGCCTCAGCTACTTAGCAACTTCAGCATTTATTGGGGTTCTGCCGATAAGTCTAATAAAGTTGAATTTTTTAACGGTGACACTTTTATTCAAGCGCTCACTGGTTTAGATGTGTTTGGTAGCAACGCTAATGGTGATTGGTACGATCCTGCGGCAAACCGTTATGTAACATTTACTGGGATCAATACCCAATTCAACAAGATCAGATTCTCTACAGGTCAAATCGCTTTCGAGTTTGATCAGAAGCGTCCTGTTCCTGTTCCTGCAATTGTTCCTGGTATTGCTTTGGCAGCAGCTTTCTTTGGTAGTAAGGCTCTCAAGCGTAAGCAAAATGAAGCTAGTAAGCTAATTGCTTAGTTTTTCACATCAACTCACCTGTTGTAAAAGAGAGTGGCAGCGCATTGCGCCGCCACTCTCTTTTGGATTATTGAAAATTTATGCAAACATTACAGATAGGTACAAGCTGGTTTCCAGAAGAGGCAGGTGGTTTGGCGCGTGTTTATTATGGATGTGTAAACTATCTGCCAAAAGTTGGTGTTGAAGTAAATGGCTTAGTTACTGGTTCCGATCGCGTTATCCAAAGTTCAGGCGGCAAAGTGACAGCCTTTGCGATCGCCGATAGCTCAACATTGAGGCGATCGCTAGATCTTAGAAAGGCGGTTAAGCTAGCTTTAAGCAATTCTGATTATGATTTAGTTGCCACACATTTCGCACTCTATGCATTACCTGCACTAGATTTACTGGGTAGTCTGCCATTAGTGACACATTTTCATGGACCTTGGGCATTGGAGAGTAAAGCCGAAGGTGCGGGATCGTTATCGACTTGGGGAAAGTGGGCGATTGAGAAATTGGTTTATCAACGGTCAAATGGATTTATTGTGTTGTCGGAAGCATTTCGGCAAATTTTGCATCAGTATTACAATGTGCCGCTAGAAAAGATTTTTGTTGTGGGTGGGGGGATTGATACTGCCGCGTTTAATGTGGGGTTAACGATCGCCGAAGCTAGAGCCAAGCTGGGATGGCAGCAAGATCGACGGATCATTCTTTGTGTGCGTCGCTTAGTCCAGCGTATGGGGTTGGAGAATTTGATTGCGGCGATCGCTCTAGTCCGCAAAGAGCATCCCGATGTGTTGTTATTAATTGCAGGTAGAGGAGCGATCTCGGAATCATTGCGATCGCAAATTCAAGAGTTACAACTGGAAAATCACGTTCAACTATTGGGTTTTGTTGCCGATCAGGACTTGGCGATCGCCTATCGTGCTGCTGAGCTATCAATTGTACCAACTGTCTCCTTAGAAGGATTTGGACTGATTGTGATTGAGTCTTTGGCAGCAGGTACACCTGTTTTAGGCACGCCCATCGGTGGTATTCCTGAAATTTTACAGCCCTTAAATCCTGATCTGGTATTAGCAGGTACTCAGGTCGAGCAGTTAGCCCAAGGCATGATCGAGGCTCTCTCAGGTGAGCGACAAATTCCTAGCGCTGAAGCTTGTCAAGACTATGTACGTCAACATTATGATTGGCAAGCGATCGCTGAACAAATGCGATCTGTGTATCAACAAGTCATCCAAAAAAGTGATTAAAAGCATTGCTTTGCAATGCTTTTAATCACTTTTTTGGGAACGGTTTGCGCCGCCATTAGCCTAGTCTTCGATCGCTCCAAGAGCAATTAGCTTTGCTTTTTGAGCAGGAGTTAAACCCGATGCTTCTTTAATATTCAGTCCCTCATAGGGGCGGGGATCGCGATAGGTCATTATGCATTCTCCTGTGGCAATATCCCAAAGTTTGACAGTTTCATCACGACTACCACTTGCGATTAAATTGCCATGAGGAGCAAATGACACTGCATAGACATTTCCAGTATGTCCAACTAGCGTATTGATAGCTTTACCAGTCTGCCAGTTCCAAATATTAATTTGGGTATCTTCACCTGCACTAGCTAGCAACATTCCTTTAGGGTCAGCCGCAACTGTTAAGACATTGCCCTCATGACCAATGGGTTCTTGGATTAGTTCACCACTTTTGAGATTCCATCGATAGATCATTTTGTCACCACATCCAAAGGCAATATGGGGTTGCGATGGCATAAATGCAATATTAGAAGTAAGTGTAGGAAGTTGATCCATTGTTTGTAGACAACCTCCTGTTTGTGTATCCCAAATTTTTACAGTTTTATCGCGACTACTGCTGATGATATAGCGATCATCGGGACTAAAGGCGATCGCTAAAATTGCGGAACTATGACCTTGCAAAACTTGGAAACAGTTGCCAGTGACGATATCTCTGAGTTTGATCACTTTACTCGTTTCACCCGTAGCCAGAAACTTACTATCATGACTAAATACTAAGGTTCTCGCTAAATCAGGATGCTCGGTAATTGTAGCTAGGCAATTGCCACTACTGACATCCCATAGTTTGATCGTGCAGTCTTCGGCACAACTGGCGATGAGAGTCCCGCTAGGACTAAAGGCAACTTGCCAGACATGACCCGCATGACCATGCAAAGCCCGAATGCATTTACCTGACTTGATATCCCACAGACGAATAATCGAGTCATCACCGCCACTCGCTAAGATGGTTTGCTCAAGGTTAAAAGCAACCGATCGCACCGCATTGGTATAGCCTTGCAAAATCCGAAATTGCTGTCCTGAAGTGACTTCCCACAGGTTTAGCAAATGTTCATTGGAGATATTACTGGTCGTTTGGCTCTCATTTTTGTCTGTCCACGATCGCCCCGTATGACCTTGAAACGTCCGCATACAAAAGCCTGTATCAATTTCCCAAAGCTTAACCATCTCATCACCACTACTACTAGCGAGAATCAAGCGTTCAGGGTGAAAAGCAACGGAGCGAACCCAATGGTTATGTCCCGTTAAGGTTTTAAAGCATTGCGCTGTCTTCAGATCCCAAAGCCGAATCGTGCGATCGCCACTTCCCGTTGCCAATGTCGAACCGTCGTGACTAAAACTGACAGCAAAAACAGTATGGGTATGCCCTGTAAAGGTTTTGATGCAAGCACCTGTTTCCGTATTCCATAGGCGTGTAGTTTTGTCTTCACTACCACTAGCTAACACATTGCCATTATGACTAAAGGCGATCGACCAGATGATATCTTCATGTCCTTGGAATACCCGCAGACATTCTCCAGTTTCAGTATCCCAAAGTCTCACCGAGCAGTCGTCACTACTGCTCGCCAGTAAGTTGCCCTTAGGGCTAAAAGCGACATCTTCAACAATATCTTCATGTCCATACAATACTTTAATACATTGCCCCGATCGCCACAGTCTCACCGTGCGATCAGCATGACCACTAGCCAAAGTCGTACCATCGGGACTAAACCCTACCGACATCACCGCACCGATATATCCTTGAAGAGTGCTGAGGCAATCCCCTGTCGATACATCCCATAACTTGATCGATTGATCGACACTACTGCTAGCTAAGACAGTTCCTTCAGGATTGAAAGAGACGGAAACCACCCATCCCTTATGACCTCGATAAGTTAGCAAAGGCTTGCCATCACTGACTCGCCAAAGATGGATATCGCCTTTAGTATCACCGATCGCTAATAACTTGCCATTAGCACTAAAGGCAACTGACAGGACACCACCAATTACTTCCGCAAATACCGATTTAATCAAAGCCGTTTGAGCAAAGTTTACTCGGTGTAATTTGACTTCGGGTAAATAAGCTTGACGGATCGCCAGATAGGAAAAGTCAGTACCTGTTAAGTCAATCCCCAGATTGCATAACAAATTGATAATGTTCCCACCGCCATAGCCAAAGGTGGATTTAAGTTCCCCTTCAGGTCGCAGTTCTCTTCTGCGTAATTCGGCAACGGTTTGGAATAGTTCTTTCACCACCATTTGCTTACTACCCAAACGCCCTAACAGCTTTGTCACCAAAGGTTCGAGAATCAGGCGAATTTGACTTTGGCGAATATAGTCTTTAGCAGTGGCTTTAATCAGTGCATAATGCCGTAGATAGAAAAGTTGTCTATTGAGCTTAGATTGAATACCTGGTAAAACGCCGAGGGGATGCTCTTGAGTAATTTCTTGATAAATTTGATCGATTAATAGATTAGTCACAAACTCCATGACTACAGGCTGCTGGGTAAAACCTGCGGCAGTTTGTTCAACTAGCGATCGCCGCTTTAGCGATCGTAGAGACATCATTAAATAGTTTTGTTCGATTGTTGGCACAATGTCCGAACGTAACTCACTAGGCTGGACTGGCTCACGATTAATTGCCAGCCACAACATAATTTGCTTTTCATAGGCAGTCAGTCTCTGGTATTGCTGCTCAATGAGATTGCCAATCCCACTAAAAATAATGGTCTTCTGTTCTAAAAACCGATCAATACTCCCTGAATAAAGATCCTTAATCGAAGTTGCCGCAATTTTCAGAGCCAAGGGATTACCGCGATACCAGTCCACTAAACGATGCAAATCGGTTGCCATCGCTTTGATCCCCTTGGCTTCAAGGACTCGCTCTGCCGCCGATTCATCTAGCCCCGTTAATTGCAACGCTCTGACGGGCAGAATATCGCCCTCTAGGGTTGCCACTTCCTCAGGCATTTCACGACTGGTAATAATCACACAACTGCGATGGACAACTTCACCCGCCCTTCTTAATAGAGAGCCATAACCTTCATAATCCTTGCGGTATGCTCCCGCTTGAGCTTCATCTTTGAGGACTGACTCAAAATTGTCTAACACTAATAAACAGCGATAGCGCTGCAAATATTCCATCAGGCGGGAAATGAGGGCATTGGTATCGGTGGTATCAGGGGTTTCACGCTGGTGAGAGAGAAAATGGATCACCGCCGTTAACATCTCACTTGGCGTTTTGGCATTATTTAGCGATCGCCACACCACAAAGTCAAATTTTTCTTGCAACTGCTGAGCTAGTTTCACGGATAGCGCTGTTTTACCCAAACCACCCATACCCAAAAGGGCGATCAACCGACAGCGATCGCGGTCAACCCATTGCTCTAGAGTATTTAGCTCTGCTTCCCGTCCATAGAAAAAAGAGACATCAATAACCTCACCCCAATCTTGGTGACCATTTGGTACAGGATTTAAATCAGGGATTGTCGCAGCAGTAGCATCTACTTTTTGACTTTGCAGCTTGCGACGGATTATGCTCTGCACTGTACTTTTAGTGACTTTTTCACCAAAAGTTTCTGTCAATAAGTGCCAAAGCTTATGGCTAACTAATTTAATGTAACCTGCATCATAGCCAGTCTGCTTCGCGATCTCAGAGTAAGACTGCCCTTGCCATACACCAAGAAAGACAGACTGCTCAACTCGAGTCAGACTGCGCTGTGCTAAAGACAACTCTATAAATGCTACCGCTTCATCAGCCGTCATAGATGCGCCTTAAATATACCAATATAACTTTTATATAACCTCGCTCTTGTCATTCTATGACGTTTTATGGTTTGTGGTATTTTGTTGCAAATATTGTTTTTTGTGGTTAGCAACCCTAGATAGCCCAATTACACCCAAATAGTCTCTGCATCTATAGTTATTGGAGGTTTGTGTGAGTGATTTCTAACTAAGTATGCTTAAGCCTTAAAAGTTGTGGCAACAGGCTGTGTGATCGCCACAGCTTTGAGATCTGGTCATCGTGACGAGGTAATTAGTTTAGTAATTACATTCATAGTGCCATTCATAGTGCCATTCATAGTGCTAAAGCAAAGGCACTTACAAGTATTGCTATACCACACTTGTTCAATGATTGCTATATACTCTCCCAATGCATAGTTATCATAAAGGCAAGAATTGCTATACAGGATAAAATTTTCATGTTCTCTAAGTAACTGGGCGCAATTAAATATAAAACTCCAAAATCTGTGGCGCGACTACCCACAAGAAATCTAGTTATCAAATCGCAGAAACTTTTAGTATTTCTAAAGACCAACAAAGTATAAAACTATGAATGTCAATACTGCTAAATTACCTAGCTCAGCGATCGCTGAACAAGATCCAGGATATGGGAAAATTTTTGCAGTTCTACTTCGTAGGCGGTTTTGGTTTTTAGGAGGCTTAGGGCTAGGACTAGTAATTGCCATTTTTATGAACATTTACGCCAAACCCAAATACACAAGTATTATGCGACTATTGGTCGAGTCAACTTATAAGTCTCGCTCCACCTCCTTTATTGACTCCAATGTGCAAATTGACTACGCAACGCAACTTAACTTGCTGCAAAGTTCATCAATGTTTCAAAAAGCAGCGAATTTACTAGCTACTGAGTATCCAGGTATTACTGGCTCTGAGCTGCAATCATTAAAAATTGGAATGTTAGGAGGTAAAGAGGCTCCAACTAAAATTGTTGAAGTGCAATATACTGCCTTAGATCCTGTCAAAACCCGACAAGTTTTAAGAGCTTTTCAAAAAGTATATACAGACTATAATCGAGAGCAACAAGAAAAGCGCTTGCAAACGGGTTTAGCAGGTATTGATGAGCAAGTTACGAATGTTCGCAAAAGCATTGCCGAAGCCACTGAGGCCATTGAGGTCTTTCGGCGAAAAAACAACTTATTTGATGCGAATCAACGGGTTACAGAAGTTACTTCGGCTCTAAATGGAATCGAACAACAAAAACGTGCCGCCAAATTAGAATATGAGCAAGCAACTACGAAGTTAAACTCCTTACAGGAAAAACTAAATCTATCTTCACAAGATGCTGTATTAATAACTCGATTAAATCAGTCTCAACGCTATCAAACTCTCATTTCAGAAATGCAAGGAATTGAAGTTGCCCTAAATCGTGAAAAGTCGAGATTTCAGTCTAATAGCCCTGTTGTTGATGCTCTAGAACTACGATTTAAACAGCAACAAGCTAGTCTTGAAGAAGAAAGAAGAAGTATTCTCGGAGATGCAAAATTAGCGAGTTATCCTAAATGGAATGGGGATCAACTGAGCGGTATTGACTTGAGTTTGGCAAATCAAATTGTTGAGACCCAAAGTCAACTTACTCTGTTACAGTCACGTCTTGAATCTTTATCATCTCAAGAAGCATCTCTGCGTAACGAGATTAATCGCTTGCCCAAGTTACTTGGTGAATATGAAACGTTAAAACCAAAACTCCAAATTCAACAGGAGACTTTGCAAACACTACTCAAAAATCGCCAAGAGTTGAGTTTAGAGATTGCACGTGGTGGTTTTGATTGGCAGGTAGTTGAGGAACCTAGTCTTGGTTCGAGCGATGCTTCTGAGAGTCTACGCAGAAATTTATTGTTGGGTGTAGTTGCTGGTTTATTTATTGGGGGATCAGCCGCCTTTATTCGAGATATGCAGGATGACACGATGCATACCTATGATGAGTTAGAGCAGCAAATTTCTTCCATATCTTTATTAGGTATGACTCCTCAATATTTACAAACTGAAGAGTCTGGATCTAATTTTTTACCACAGTTTCTCAAGGGGCAGTCAGTTTCACCACTTACGCTGGAGATCATTCAATGGTTACCTTTCCGTGAGTCGTTAGATCTGATTTATAAAAATATTCAGCTCAATACCTATGCCCAAGAAACCGAACTGCGATCGCTGGTGATCACCTCAGCAATACCTAGTGAGGGCAAATCAACGATCGCCCTCGGACTCGCCACTAGTGCCGCAAGGCTGCACAAACGGGTGCTACTAATTGATGGTGATATGCGATCGCCATCTTTACATAAGCAGCTTAACCTTCCTAATGAAAGAGGTTTGTCAACATTACTAGCGAGCAAAGGTAGCGTGGATAGCCGCGATGTGATCCAGTCATCTAACTCAGCGATCGATATCCTGACCGCAGGACCAATTCCTAGTGATTCCGTAACCTTACTTAGTTCAGAATGGATGCAAAAGTTAATTGCTAGTTTTGAGCAGGATTATGATCTGGTGATTATTGACTCGCCACCGATTTTGGGGACAGTTGATACCATTCAAATTGCTTCTTGTAGTGGTGGTGTCGTTGCTGTTGCGAGGATTGATCGCATTACTCGTGGTGACTTTTCGCAAGCAATTTCTGTTCTCCAAAAGCTAAATTTGATTGGGGTAATTGCTAACGCCGCGAAAGATCTACCCCACAGTTATAAATCAGTTACCACCAACGATGATGACGATGAAGAAGAGGAATAATCCCCAATCCGAATAATTTGTACAGCGAAGCCACACAAATTATTTGGATGAAAACCCTAAAAGCTGTGGCGCACGCTCCGCGTGCGCCACAGCTTTTAGGGTTTTCATTTTGTCCTCACTTGGCTAGAAATATTCCTAAATTTTCAGCAAAATATCTTTAGCAATATAACTTTTATATAACTTTTAGTATGACCTTTTAGTAACTTATAGTGGTTGCTATATCTATGGAATTAATGGATAAGTATAGATAGAAATATACGATATCTATCTTGCAAGTTATTGAAATATAGATACAGATATTCGCACTGAACGAACACGGAATACTGATTCACTCAACCCTATTTGGTGAATTCCTGTTTAGTGAAAGTGTATTTGTTTTTAGGGTTCCTCTAACATTCCTACTAACTTATTGGGACTCTTAAATTCATATCAATACCGAATTTTTTAATTTACTTCGTTACAAGCAAGCTAAATAGAAGCTGGCACAGAGAGACATGAAATTGATTGTGAGGGAAAGTATGACTAGTTTTACTGCAAATAGTCCAGAAGCTATTGAGCTTACAGGTGAATCTCAAAGAAGTTCTTTGGCATCTGAATTAATGCTCAAACTAAAGCAAGGTCAAACTTTCGTAGATTCTTTTTTCCGTAGCCATCTCAACATATTTAGGTTTCTTGCAACGGATAGTTCTTATTTCGGTAGCCTTGTTCATAAGCCTAACTTCAAATTGATGCGCGTTGAGCCTGAGATTGGTGAAGCTGAACTTAAGCATTTGGCTGATGTCTGCCACAGATCTGACAAAGCTGTATTTCTCAATTTGCCTCAAGCTCATGAACTACCACAGCAACACAAGGCGATCGCTTGGTCAGTAAAACGTGCTTTGGATTGGTTAGCGGCTTTCGTGATTCTGACAGTCCTTAGCCCAGTCATGCTTTGCTTAGCGGTGATCATCTCTAGCACATCAAGTGGTTCCATTTTCTTCCATCAATGGCGTGTTGGGGAGGGTGGCAAGCTATTTCGGATTATTAAGTTTCGCACCATGATCACCGATGCTGACAAACTACACCATCTCGTCATGAGTGGTCAAACAGGTCTGCATAAGTGTGAGGATGATCCCCGCATTACACCCGTCGGACGATGGATGCGTAAATATAGCCTTGATGAACTGCCTCAACTATTTAATGTGTTGCGTGGTGAAATGAGTCTTGTCGGTCCTCGTCCTTGGGCTTTGTATGACGCTTTACGCATTAATGGCAATGGTAAAAGAAGATTAAATTCATTACCAGGAGTGACAGGAGCTTGGCAAGTAAGTCTGAGATCGACCATGCTTGATCTAGATGCAGTTACAGAGTGCGATTTAAATTACCTGCGTAATTGGACTTTATGGTCAGACTTGAAAATTCTATTAATGACCGTTCCTAAAGTTTTGTCTGGATTTGGAGCTTGCTAAATTTTCCCAAGGTTTGTAGGTAGATGAGCAGATATTTACTATCTTTTCAGAGCTGATTTGGAAGTAATGCTTGAATTAAATTAATCACTTTATTTCACAAAAATATCTGTCTGTCATATATCAAAAAGTTTGCCCATGTATTTACGTGGGCTTTTCTGTATTTACTAGTAGCAATGCAAGTTTTGCTATATGGGTTATAGTGGCGGCGCAAAGCGCCGCCACTATATTAACGGTTATGCAATCGTGGATGCATAATCGATGGAATTTTTGCATTTCCGAGTAAATGTTTTTCAATAATTGTCTGAGCTTTTTTCGGTGTGATATGCCAGTAATAAACTTCGTCAGGCAAAACAACCACAATTGGACCAGAGCCGCATAGTCCTAGACAGCCACAAGCTTCTACCGTTACATTATCAATTTCCTGTTGTTGGAAAGTTGCCAACACTTCAACCGCACCATCTTTAGCGCAGGTGCGATGTTGACATACAAGAACTTTACGCACAGGAACATCATCCACAATCGCGATCGCTATTTTGACTAGAGTTTTTTAAATTTTTAAATTTAGGACTTACGCAAAAAACTTGAAACCCATATTTTACTGTAGGGGCAATTCATGAATTGCCCCTACAGTTCGTCCTTTTGCGTAAGTCCTAAAATTGTCTCAAACAAATCGGAACCTCAAAAAACTAACAAAAATTTAGAGTAGAAAATCTTAGCGTACGACTAAAACAGGTGAAACGCAGTGGTGTACAACATAATCACTGACACTGCCTAACATCAACCGTTCAAGGGAGCCGAGTCCCCGTGATCCCAAGATTACTAAGTCAGGATTTTCCTCTTTTGCCACATAACAAATTACATCACGAGGTTGACCTGTCTCTAATCGGGTACGACTCTCTAGTTTGGCAGCTTGAGCAGTGTCTTGAGCTTTTTGGAGTAGCGCTTGTCCTGCACTCAAGATTTTGCGCTCTAGTTCGACATCGGGCAAGCCACGCCAGCCAACCCAATCGCCTGTGGGTAGCATCACTTCAGGAACATAGCTACTGAGTGGCTCAACCACAGTCAGCAAGACAATTTCAGCCTTGAGAGGCTCTGCAAAAACTAACGCTTTAGCCAGAGCGTGTTCGCTAGCTTGAGAGCCATCAATGGGAACTAAGAATTTCATATATTTATTCAGGTATAGAGCTTATATTGTCTGTAATGCATTTTGCAATGCATCCGTAATGCTTGGCAAATGTGTAATATCAAAGGGTAACTAACTTAGGCTACCTACAAGACATCTGTAAAACATATATAGCGATCGCATGACCCATTTAACTTCTGAAATAAATTTACTGGAAAATTTTGAAGATATGGTTAATTAAATGCGTTTTTTTACAATTGACGGCGTTTATCCTTAATAAACCAAAGAAAATGAGAATTTGCAAATCCCTATATAACTAATTACAGACCCAAATATACTGAAGTTGATAAACAAGTTGTAAATCTTTGCTGTAGTTCATCTCTTGTAATATTCCATGACACGTGATATTCGTATTGGTTTTGCAAACTCTGTGGGTAACACCCCTTTAATTGAAATTGAGTCACTTTCTAAGGCGACAGGATGCACCATTTTGGGTAAAGCCGAATTTTTAAATCCTGGTGGCAGTGTTAAAGATCGAGCAGCGCTATTTATGGTGCTAGAAGCTGAAAAAGCAGGAACCATTCAGGCTGGTGGCACAATTGTAGAAGGGACGGCGGGTAATACTGGTATTGGACTGTCGCTAGTTGCCAATGCTCGTGGTTATCGCAGCGTGATCGTCATGCCTAGCAACCAATCTCAAGAAAAAATTGATTTGCTAAGGACTTTAGGTGCTGAAGTAGAACTAACTAACCCTGTACCTTTCTCTAATCCTGACAATTACTATCACGTTGCCCGTAGACGTGCCGAAGAAATTGAGAATGCGTTTTGGGCAAATCAGTTTGAAAATTTATCTAACTCTGACGCGCATTACCATACGACTGCCCCTGAAATCTGGAGACAAACAGGTGGTGAACTAGATGGAGTGGTGATGTCTTCTGGTACGGGTGGTACGATTGGCGGCGTGACGGCTTATCTCAAAGAGCAGAATCCTAAAATTGCGACTTATTTAATTGATCCCACTGGTTCTGGTTTATATAGTTACATCACTACGGGTGAATTTAAAGCTGAAGGTAATTCGATTACTGAGGGTATCGGCATTAACCGAGCCACTGCAAATTTTAATCGCGCTCAATTAGATGGTGCTTTTCAGGGAACCGATCAGCAGGTAATTGAGATGGCACAATATTTACTAAAGCATGATGGCTTGTTTGTAGGAAGTTCGGCAGCGCTGAATGTAGTTGGAGCCGTAAAGTTAGCAAGGAAACTCGGTAAAGGACATACGATCGCTACAATTCTCTGTGATGGTGGTGGGCGATATCAGAGTCGAATGTATAACCCAGAGTGGCTAGCCGAAAAGGGCTTAACTCCTGTGGCTCAAGGATTGGAGTTTATTGATGAGTAATGCAGCTGTGAATCTAGAGACTAATCCTGAACCACCTCCCAAAAAATATCGACGTATTGGTGTCGGTGTGGTCTGGGATCGCGATCGCCAAAGGATCTTAATTGATCGCCGTTTACCTGAAGGTGAATTGGCAGGATATTGGGAATTCCCTGGGGGCAAGATTGAGCCTCATGAAGATGCGGCAACTTGCATCAAGCGGGAATTGCTAGAGGAATTAGCGATCAATATAGAGGTGGGCGATCACTTGATTACGGTTGATCATGAATATCAGACTCTGAAGGTAAGTTTGATTGTGCATCATTGTATTCATGTTTCAGGTGAACCACAGGCGATCGCTTGTTCAGAATTTCTCTGGGTCACAGTTAATGATTTAGAAACCTATCAATTGCCAGCCGCCAATTATCAAATTGTCCAAGCTTTAAAGTTATCGCCATTCCCATTTTCCTAAAGCCTCTCAAAAGATTGATAGCGGCGCTTCGCGCCGCTATCAATCTTTTGGCTTTTTGCTTCTTACCTAGCCAGACCCAGCAAGAGTTAGCTAGTACAAATCAAAACCCCAGAAATGAGTTGCGGCGCAAAGCGCCGCAACTCATTTCTGGTTTTATGTCCTAAGCAAAACTTGCATTGTTATAGATCTAAAACCTGTAGCGCACGCTGCGCGTGCGCTACAGGTTTTAATTATGCCTACTTAATTATGTAAAGAAATAAAACTAAATACAAATATTTCTTTACACTTTGCCTTTAAGCAAAAATCCTTAGAGAGATTGAATTATCAAGTTTTTTTAATGCCCCGCATAAGTTCTGCTCATAATCTGGGGATAACAGCGCGAACTTTGCACTAAATCTGCACAAATTAGCTGTTTTAATCGCTCTATTAGGAATCAGCGTGAATGACTTTAATTATTACACCTGAATCTTAAATTTTTAGTTGATCTTTTTTTATCTTTTTCACTAAGTTTCTATTTAATGTTTGGGAAATTATCTTTCTCAAACATCATCAAACATAAAAAACATCATAAAAAACATATTTTCAGGAGCTTCAATATATGACAAGTTCTGCGGCAGCTACCCAGTTGGGATTTGAGCCTTTTGTTAATTTTTCTCCTCTAGAACTACGCACATATCGGAGTGATGCCGATGTTCAAGCCGTAATTAATGGTGCTTATCGTCAGGTTTTTGGGAATGAATACATCACTCTTTCCCAACGCCTCACTAGTGCTGAATCTTTGCTAACTAATGGCAGTATTTCCGTTCGGGATTTTGTCCGCGCTTTGGCTCAGTCAGAATTGTACCGCGACAAGTTCTTTTCTTCTACACCACAAGTTCGTTTCATCGAATTGAACTTCAAACATCTCTTGGGTCGCGCTCCCAATGATGAGGCAGAGATTACAGAACACGTCAATCTCTATATTGAGAAAGGCTATGAAGCTGAAATCAATTCCTATGTTGATTCTGCTGAATATGAAGAGAGCTTTGGTGATGCGATCGTTCCTTACTACCGCACATTTGCCACTCAGCGTGGTCAAAAAACTGTAGCGTTTAATCGCATTTTCCAACTCTATCGTGGTTATGCTAACAGCGATCGCTCTCAAGGCAAAAACAAATCTGCATGGTTGACTAACGACCTTGCTCAAAACAGTTCTAACCCCATTCGCACTGCCAATTTTGGACAAGGACTGGCTGGTAATACCAGTGATGATCGTGGACAACTTTATCGCATCAGTGCCGTTCAAGCTGAACGTGGAAAGACTACGCAAATTCGTCGCAGTGTCACTGAGTATTTAGTTCCCTATGATCAGCTATCTTCCATGTTGCAAAGGTTGAATAAGCGCGGTAGCCGTATCACCCAAGTTGCCCTTGCTTAACGAGATTGTATTTATCACCGTTGGCAATTGCAATTTGTCAGGACTTCCGTAATAACTGTAGAGGCAATGTATTATTTGCCTCTACTAAGTTTCTTGTATATTCTTTATAGCGTTTTTCAGCCTAGTGAAGTACGGGTTTAGGAAACAAACCTATGTATCTCTCTTGCTTGAGAAGCACTATATAACAAGCAAATTGCAGTAAATAAGATATTTTGTAATTATTACTAATGTAATCACCCATATTTTTGTTAAAATGATCGTATAGTAACGATTTTGGCAAAAATACTGATTTTATTTCAAATCAATTATTACTTCAGCCTCAAGCGCTAGAATCTATCTAAAATTTAAGGAAAACAAACTATGGCAATTACCGATGCCGCATCTCGTTTAGGAACTGCTCCTTTTAGCGATTTCAAACCAGTGGAACTACGTCCCAACTTTTCTCCAGAGGACGCTCAAATTGTGATCAATGCTGTCTATCGCCATGTATTAGGCAATGATTACATCTTGGCAGCCGATCGCTTGGTTGGACTAGAATCTTTGCTAACCAATGGTCAAATCACCGTGCGTGATTTTGTACGTGCAGTTGCCAAGTCTGACCTATACAAAACTAAGTTCCTCTATAGCAACTTCCATACTCGTGTCATTGAATTAAACTTCAAGCACTTGTTAGGACGCGCTCCCTATGCAGAAACTGAAGTAGTTGAGCATCTTGATCGCTATCAGAACGAAGGTTTTGATGCTGATATTGATTCTTTCATCGATTCTGATGAGTACGAAGCAAGCTTTGGTGATTCCATCGTTCCTTACTATCGCAGTTTCAAAGTTGGCACTGGCGATAGAACCGTTGGCTTTACCAGAATCTTCCGTCTCTATCGTGGTTATGCCAACAGCGATCGCGCTCAAGTTGCTGGAGATGCTTCCAGACTAGCAACTGAACTTGCTCAAAATAGCATTTCCCCAATCGTTGGCGCTTCTGGCGGTAATGATGGTTGGGCATATCAACCTGCTAAGCAAGGTAATGCTCCTAACCGTGCATTTGGTCGTTCTTCTGTCGGTTCTACAGATCGTCTATACAGAATCGAAGTTTCTGCGATCTCTCTACCTAGATACCCTCAAGTTCGTCGCAGCAACAGAGAGTACATTGTCTCCTACAAAGAGTTGAACAACACCCTAGCACGCATCAGCAAGTTGGGTGGCAAAGTCGCAAGTATTACGATCGCTCAATAGTTAGAGGCATTTGCACTCTTGCTGTACTTCCTTCGTAGTAATGCTTAATTCCCAAAAGTGTGCCAATACTTTTGGGAATTAAAAACCAAATCCAGCAATGGTTTTAAAAGCTAAAAATAATTAGTGTGGCGCGGCTTTGCCGTGTAGCACTAATTATTCATTTCTATTTCCAAAATATACATTCAAAATTTATTACTATGGCTCTTTCTACTTCAGCTACAGATACTCGTGTTTTTCTCTATGAAGTGTCAGGATTACGTCAAAATGATGTAACCGATAAAAACACCTATCCTATTCGCAACAGCAGTAACTTCTTTGTTCGTGTGCCTTTCAGCCGCCTCAATGAGCAAACACGTAAAATCACTCGTCTCGGTGGCACAATCGTGAGCATTCGCCCACTTACTGAGTCTGCATCTTAGGCTGCTAAGCATCTCCATCAATTAATTTTCACATCAACAAACACAAAATCAGAAAGAGAGTTGCGGCGCTCCGCGCCGCAACTCTCTTTCTGATTTTGTGTCCTAAGCAAAACTTTTTTCCTATAAAGAAGAAGAGGTTGCACTAAGTGCAACCTCTTCTTCTTTATAGGAAATATCCCATCTCAACACAAAAAACTTCATTATCCCCGTTTGCCCTTTCTGTATGAAAATGGGCAAGCCACAAAAATATATAAATAGAACTTTTGTGGTTTTCAAGTTGTCTCTAACAGCTTGAAAATCGCGGTAGAGTAATTTAAACAATTACCACAAGGCAGGGACAGGACGGTTAGGTACTGCCGCTGGAGGCTCAAATCTGGGCATGGGAACCGCAGGAGCAGGTTCTTCAGGAGCAGCACAAGCATTAAATCCTTCAGAAAGCAAAGAAGAACAGTAAGAACTTGGCAAATCACGGGTACGAATAGTCGCATCGCTAAGAGTTTGCAAGTCTAGCATTTCTCGATTAATTGCTCGAACAGCATTGGCTTGACGTTCAATCCATTGATCCCTAAAGGTAGTTTGTATATAGGGATTAGGCAAGTTCGGATCAGAGGTCATATCTAAAACTTTGTTCTGTACCTGAGGATAGGTAGGAGGAAAGTTCCGAGGATATTGATCTTGATCCGTGAGTAGGGGATCGGCAAAAGCTGCACCACTAGCTAACAGCGTTGAAGCTACAACCATTGATGAAGCGAGCCACGAGAACCTAGTATTCATATAAATAGGCATCCTCACAGTTGGACGCTGACTAATGTAGCAGATCCAGTCATAAATTGACTGGTTTCTCAAAATTAGGTGGGGCAATTCAAAAAATAGCAGTGCCATTTTTTGAATCGGTATTAAGCAAGTGACAAGCGTTTACACTTAAAAAGGAATTTACAAACTCAAAATTTAATTCAACGTTGTGGAACATTCAAATCGTGAAAAGTTACTAGACCTGTTTTGTCGTCTGGCTTATAAAAGTGGGGACTTTACCCTGTCTTCTGGACAAAAAAGTACTTACTACATCAATGGCAAACTAGTTACACTGCATCCCTTTGGCGGACTATGGACTGGACAGGTATTACTGTCTCAGTTGCCAGAAGGCACAGGTGCAGTAGCGGGTTTAACCCTCGGTGCTGACCCGATTGTTAGCGCTGTCAGCGTAGTCTCTGCTTACGAAAATCGCCCGATTCCTGCCCTAATTATTCGGAAGCAGCCTAAGGGTCATGGCACTGCGGCATGGATTGAGGGACCTGAACTTGCACCGAATACGAATGTGGTCGTACTAGAAGATGTCGTCACAACAGGTCAATCAGCCTTGTTTGCTGTTGAGAAGTTGCGTGATGCAGGTTATACCGTGACCCACGTATTAACACTAGTCGATCGCCAGCAGGGTGGTGCTGAGCTTTATGCTAAAGAAGGATTAAAGTTTGGAGCCGTATTTGAGATTAGCGAAATTCAAAGCTATGCCAAAGACACCCTAAAAAATTAAAAATGCACCGCGCAAAGCGCGGTGCATTTTTAATTTAATAAATAGCTTCCTTGGGCTTAACTAAATTAATTGCTCTCAAGCCTGAAATTACACCCGTGCCAATGACTGCTCCAGACAAGCCTCGCATCGCATTCTCGACAGGAACAATCGGAATCAGCGCATTCCAAATTGGTTCTGGCCAGTTGAAGAGATAGTAAGTAAAGGGAACTTGACTAAGGTGAGCCAGTCCACACACAGTCCAAGTACCAGCAAATATTCCGATCGCCACTTTGACAAGATTATCACTGCTAATTAAATTGGCAAATAATGTCCGTGTTGGCAATGCAAACAACAGTAGCCCTGACCAATCGATAAAGGCTCCTAAAATAAAAGTATTTACAGGAATAGCATTACGGGCGATCGCTAAATAGGCATAGGTTACTAATTCCAGAACAAAGAGAACTGTTAAGCCTAAATACCAAAATTGTCTACTGCGATTTGTACCCATTGCTCCTGCCGCAAAACTAGCGATCACTGCGCCCCAAATCGCAACTGCGGGAACACTCCCTGCTGTATGGGGCGCAAGGAAGATGCCGATAAAAGTACCAATGCCACTTGCCAAAGCGCCTGCTAACGAGCCAAGTATCCAACCCAGCAAAGGATAGATACTTTGGCTGAGGGGAATACCTTTACCAGAGCCAAGCACAATCGAAAAAGGGATAAATGCTAACACCGTGACGACAGCAGCGAGGACGATGATGTAAGCGATCGGCGTGCCATCGATCGCCGCACCTCCGATCGTCTTTACTTCACGCTCTGAGCCTTCTGGGGTATGGTTTTCAGTCATGACAATTATTATAAGCTTTGATATTCTTGGCGATCGGAGTCTAGATACAAAGAATATACCTTATCCCTTACCTCTAATCTTTACCAACAAAGTAAAACTATCATTCCATAGGATTTAGCTGTAAAGCTTACTAAACAAAGGCTTGAGTAGATATTAATAGATGGCTGCAATAAAAATTTGATCAAAGTTTGGTCAAGTTATTGACTTAAATTCTCAAATAGGTTTAAGCTGTATTTAATAGTTATTGCGAGTAATTCTTTTTAATGCAGCGATCTCTTTCTCCAAAATTAATGAAAAAAAACTTGTTATCACCTATTCATTTTGCTGTAACCATAGGATTAGTAACATTAGTTGGCTTGACTTCCTGTAGCAACAATGAGCAAGCACCAACATCACAGCCTAATCCAACAACGACTAAAGCTGCTGATAAAGAACCTGCCAAAGACGCTAAACCTGCTCAAACTCAAGCAGCCCAAGCTCCCATTTCCGAAATCACGATCGCCTTTGCCACTCGTCGTGACACCAAAGATTTACAAACCAAAGTTGACCAAGTTGCCGCCATCCTATCCAAAGAAGTTGGCATTCCTGTTAAAGGTGTAATCGGTGACGAAACCGCATCAGTGGAAGCCCTCAGAGCTAATCGCGCTAGTGTTGCTTTTCTTAGTGGTCGTGCTGCACTCAAGGCAGAACAACTATCAGGCGCAAAAATGTACTTAGCAGAAGTACGCACTGATTATTCGGGTGGTAAATCTTACAATGCTGTATTTGTTGTTCCTGAAGAGAGTCCTTTAAAATCTCTGTCCGATCCTCAAAAAACTCTAGAACAGTTACGTGGTAAACGGATGGCATTTACTTCCCGTTCTTCTGGTTCAGGATTTATCTTTCCTGTGAGCGAATTGGTAGGGCTGAAGTTTGTAGATGGTCCTGATCGCTTAGAGCAGTTTTTTGGGAAAGTTACCTATGGGGATGGCTATAGCAGCGCCTTGCAAGCAGTATTGCGTGACCAAGCGGATGTGGCTGTAGTTTCAGAATATGCGTTGCTTCCACCTTGGATTACTGCCGAAGAGGGGAAAAAGTTGCGGGTTCTCCATGCTGTTCCCAATGTACCTGCTCATGGAATTTCCATTGATGACAGTGTGCCTGCGGATGTGCGCGAAAAGCTAGTTAATGCTTTTCTAAAACTAAATGAGCCTGCCAATAATGAACTATTCCGCAGTCTTTACAATTCCACGCAGCTAGTCAAGGTTGATCACGAGGCGCACTTGGCGACTATGCGTACCGCTATTCAACGGGCGGGATTAAAACCATAAATTTATTGCCTAGCTTTGCTAGGCAATAAATTTATTTATATAAATAGGACTTACGCAGAAATTGATTAAGCCCTCACCCCTCTCCCGCAGGAGAGGGGGAACAAGAAAAAATTAGAATTTCAAAACGATGGAACCTTTACCAGATAACAATTTGCCTGCGATCGCTTGTCACAATATCCGCACTGAATATCAATCAACTTTACATCGCCCAATTTTGAATGGAATTGATCTCCAAATCAATCATGGGGAATTTGTCGCTTTATTGGGAATGAATGGAGCAGGAAAATCCACCTTACTGCGATCGCTTGTTGGCTTAGTGCCGATTAAACAAGGCGAAATTCAAATATGCGGTATTCCCGTTGAGCAGAGACATATTGGCGCTGTTCGCAAAAATATTGGCTTCCTCTTTCAAGGTGGTGGGCTAGTTGATCAGTTGACCTGTTTAGATAATGTCCTCTGTGGTTGTCTTGGTGAGTTGACTACGTGGCAGAGCCTCTGGGGATTTCCTCAACGCGATCGCCGTGTGGCTATGCAGCTATTGCAAAAAATGGGCTTGCAAGAGCAAATCTATCAAAAAGCGCGACAGCTAAGCGGTGGTCAACGTCAGAGAGTAGCGATCGCCCGTACCTTAATTCAGTCTCCCCATATTTTACTTGCCGATGAGCCAACTACAGGCTTGGATGTATCAGGGATTAATCAAGTGATGGAATCTCTCTCAGAAATGCACAGCAAAGGCTTAACGGTAGTGGTGGTGATGCATGATCTCGCACTGGCTGCCCAGTATGCTCAGAGAGCGATTATTCTCGATGAAGGGAAGGTCTGGTATGATGGGGATTGTCAAAATATTGAAAGACAGTTTGCCCGATTGCAAAGCCTGTCTCAATTTCCGTCCGCTAGCGCTGCCTAATGAAATTTTCTGATTGGATTCGCCATAACATTTCTAAATTTACCTCTAACCATCACCATATCTGGTTTGTCAGAGTTGGCATAATTGTTGGTTTAGGATGGGCTTATATCTGGTCATTAAATGGACTAAAGGTTAATCTAGAATTAATCAAAACTAGTCTGCCCTACATGACAGATTTTCTGTCTAGGCTATTACCACCTGATTTGAGCATCCTTGATGTGGCGGTTAAAGCCCTAATTGAGACTGTGCAAATGTCTCTATGGGGAACGACTATTGGCGCAATTCTTTCCATTCCCCTTGCACTTTTATCTGCCCGCAATCTTTCTCCTTTTTGGTTGCGATCGCTTGCTAACTTATTCCAAAATGCAATCCGTTCGGTTCCATCAATTATTTTAGGATTATTCTTTGTGGCAGCGACAGGTTTAGGTGCGCCCGCAGGAACTCTTGCCCTAGGGATTTATACGATTGGCTATTTAGCCAAGTTCTATCAAGAAGCGATCGAATCTGTAGATCAGCGATCGCTAGAAGCCTTGCAAGTGAGCCGTGCCTCATGGTGGCAAATTGCTCAATATGGCGTGATGCCTCAAGTTTTGCCGCTTTGCCTTGGTTATACTATCTATATGTTTGAATATAATATTCGTGCCGCCTCAGTTTTAGGTGTAGTCGGTGCGGGTGGGATTGGCTTCGAGCTAGTTAGCTATATTCGTGGTTTTGAATATAACAAAGCGACAACAATGATGTTGGTTTTGTTAGTAGTTGTCACTAGTATTGATGCCCTCAGCAGTCAATTGCGGAATAAGTTTAAATCTAATTAATCCGCCTAGATAAATACCATAGGCTTGTTCTTAAATGGAGCGAAAGCTTCGGCATCAAAACGGTATAGGCTAGCAGGGCGACCTGCCCCCCGTGACGCTTTGATTCCTGTATCACTGAGAAATCCTAATTTCAATAAGCGAGTGCGGAAATTGGAATAGTCAGAAAAATTTTCGCCCAAAACTGTTGTATAGAGTTGATAGAGATCGCTAAGAGTAAATGCTTCAGGCAAGACATCAAAGGCAACAGGGCTATATTCCAATTTGTTGCAGAGGCGGCAATGTCCATATTCAAGAATGCGATTGTGATCAAAGGCAAGTTCAGGAACTTGCTTCACAGGATACCATGCGATGCCACTAACTCCATCGGCAATTAGTTCCGCTTGAGAGAATGGAACTAGCGCAAAATAGCTAACGGATAGATAGCGCACAGCATAACTATCAGGTGCTTCGCGAGGATCGCGTCCGATATCGCCAAAGGTGAAGAGTTGCTCCAAATAGAGATTTTTAGCACGGATTTTTTCCGAGAGGATGCGATAGGCGGCTTCTTCGAGGGATTCACCTTGTCGCACGAGGGTTCCGGGGAGACACCAGCGATCGCGATAGGGTTCATGGTGTCGCATCACCAGTAGCACCAATAGACGATTCTGCTCAGTATCTACGGAAAAGATCACGTTATCGACACCGACCTTGAAGTCTGCCAAGGGTTTGGGGGCTATGGGGCGGGAATTGTCTGCCATGCGTAAAGCGACTCTTGTTGGATATATGCTGCGACTGTGGGTATTATGACTGAACTGTTGCCATTGTTGCGATAGTCTGACGAAGAAACATTAGGTATCGAGGTGGACTCAGGCGCGATCGCGACTTCAGTACCCATATTCACAAGGCGATCGATATCTGCATCAGCAATAGTTACACCTTGACGGGGAACTACTAGCAACTTAACCTGAGTGAGCAAATCTTCGGCGCGATACCATGTTGGTAACTGCGACACAAGGTCACCACCGATGACGAGGGTGAAGGTTGCCTCATGCCAGATTTGTTTAGCTTGTTCGACTGTATTGATCGTGCGTGGATGACTTAGTTCAGGATGGATCGTAATGGTATGGGCTTGGATCGCAGCGATGGTTAGCTCCATCATTTTGAGGCGATCGCTGAGGCTTGCCTGATGGGTTTTAAAAGGATTATCAGATACCCAAACCAATACGCGATCGTAATGGTTATCTAACCATTGCAAGATCTGTTGATGTCCAATACTAGGCGGATCAGCACTAGTTCCAAAAAGAGCAATATTCATTTTTCCTGTAACTACACCATTATCGCGATCGCCTATCTAATCTCTCATAAACAGCGATCATTGTAGCGCCACTGTCTACCAATCCAACTGTTTCAACTATCCGATCGCCTTGCTTTAACATCAGTGGAATTCTTGGAAGGCTATCAAACTCCTTTTGATTTGGGCTAGTGGTGGAATACTTGAAGCGCCTAGGTTATTAATGGTTTGTGTCTGATTGTTTAAGGGCTTCCATTAAGATTGCACCAGCACCAAACATATCGTAGGGTGTCGGCAGGTCATAGGTTTTAAATGGTTCGATTGGTGCAATATCTTCAGCAATATCCAAGTCTTCTACAAGCACCCGAATTAGTTTGAGCTTTTCAATGGCAGTAAGCCGCCGCGCTGCTGGAATTACTTCGGCTAATGTCATGTTGTTGTCTCCATAATTTGAAAACTCGTACTTCTAGCTTACTTGATAAACAGCGATCGCCCCTCAAAAAAATCAATCAACCAGCGATCGCGATTTCAAGTTTTTGAATTATTTTGGTAATGGAACGCTTAAATCTTTGCAAATCTTTTTTGCTAGGTTTTCATCAATTTCAGTATGACGCGGTATGGAGGAGCGACGGTTTTGGCTAGGATTTCCCCACCATGAATGTCTTCCACCTTCTCTAATTAGCTCACAGCCATGATTACGAAGATGACGCAGTAAGTCAGAACGTTTCATAGTGCTATTAGTTCTTCTTCATAAACATCGCCAGCAGCTTCTATTGCTTCATAACGATTAAAGTCAAGTGCTTCTTTTAGGGTTACACGAAGGCTTTCTAAAAGTTCTTCTTTTGTAGCTTCTTGACAATTTATGCCTGATATTTCTTCAATCCAGCCAATCCACCAGTTGTTAGATTGCTTTATAACTGCGGTAAATGATTCTTTCATTATGGCTAAATCCTCAATGATTTGCATCCATCATAACTCATCAGCAATCTCTATACAAGATAGCGATCGCCCCTCTAAAAAATCAACCAGCGATCGCCTCTCCATCACCACAAACATCGGATCGCCCCTCTAGAAATCAATCAAACAGCGATCGCTATCTATATACATCTCTCCGATGAGCAACTTTCACCACAGTAACCAAAAGTATTCGATCCTGTATTTCGTAAACAACGCGATAGTTACTAAAAACGCGAATTCTATACAGATTAACTTCCCCTTTTAACTTCTTGCATCCATCAGGGCGTGGGTTATTCGCTAGTAACTCAATCTCTGAAATAATTACTTTCCTAGCAGTTTCATCAAGCTTGCGAATCTCTTTCAAAACAGAGGGCTTAAAGCCAATTTCGTATGGCATCTAAATAATTCCCAATTCCTTTTTGACATCTGCCAAAGTAATAAATCCATCCTCCTGTAAAGCGATTTTTGCATCCGCAATATCTTCAGCATCTTCCATTTCCTCTAAAACTTGGTTTAGTATCGTCTTAGAAGAAATGGAGCCTATGGCGGTATTTATCTGACTCTGACGAAACAGGCGAACTAGCCTCAATAATTCTGGAATATACTCTTCGGGAGTTTGTTCAAGTTCTGATAATAGTTCAAGACGTGGGTTTACCATTAAATTCACCTTGCACAAATTTTGTAAAAATCAAGGTGAGCCATTTATAGACTCACCCTAAATATTATACGCAAATCAACTAACTACTTCGCGATCGCAGGCATACCCAAAATGTCCTCAATGCGAGGCATATCCTCCAATGAAATCACCCGACCTTGATCTTCAAAATTGGAGATTTGATCAAAATTGAGATAGCGGTAGAGGTCACTGGCAAAGGGATCGATCTTCTTAGTGACGATCGCTTGATATTCTTCCACGGTTGGAATCTTACCTAGCAAGGCACAGACCGCCGCGAGTTCGGCGGAACCGAGATAGACTTGAGCATCCTTGCCCATGCGATTATTGAAGTTGCGGGTGGAAGTGGAGAAGACGGTTGCGCCATCGGCAACACGAGCTTGATTACCCATGCAGAGAGAGCAGCCAGGGACTTCCGTTCTGGCTCCAGCGACACCGAAGGTGCTGTAGATTCCTTCTTCTTTGAGTTGGAACTCGTCCATGCGGGTAGGTGGTGCGACCCAGAGACGGGCTTTCACGGCGGCTTCCTTTTCGAGAACCTTAGCGGCGGCGCGGTAATGTCCGATATTGGTCATGCAGGAACCGATAAAGACCTCATCCACGCGATCGCCTGCTACTTCGGAGAGCAACTTCACATTATCAGGATCGTTAGGTGCAGCGACAATTGGCTCCTTGATTTCATTGAGATCGATCTCGATGATTTCTGCATATTCGGCATCAGGATCGGCTTCCATTAATACAGGATTAGCGAGCCATTCTTCCATTTTAGCGATACGGCGCAAGAGCGTCTTGGCATCGCTGTAGCCACGAGCGATCATGTTCTTCATGAGCGCGACATTCGATCGCAAGTACTCGGCAACGGTTTCTGTACTGAGCTTAATCGTGCTGCCAGAGCAGGAACGTTCGGCAGTGGCATCAGTGAGTTCAAAGGCTTGTTCCACTTTCAGATTGGGTAAACCTTCGATTTCCATAATCCGACCTGCGAAGACATTCTTTTTGTTCTTTTTCTCAACGGTGAGCAAGCCTCGTTGAATGGCAATATAAGGAATGGCATTGACGACATCGCGGAGGGTGACACCAGCTTGCAACTCGCCTGTGAAGCGCACTAGAACGGACTCAGGCATATCGAGGGGCATGATGCCAAGGGCGGCGGCGAAGGCGACTAGTCCTGAACCTGCGGGGAAAGAAATGCCCAAGGGGAAAC
This sequence comes from uncultured cyanobacterium, assembly GCA_963703315.1. GTDB lineage: Bacteria > Cyanobacteriota > Cyanobacteriia > Pseudanabaenales > Pseudanabaenaceae > Pseudanabaena. Next base: position 3,459,066 of record OY969811.1, read on the forward strand.
GGGTATGGGAATCGCCACCAGTACCGACGGTATCGGGCATGAGCATTCTATTTAACCAAGAATGGATAATACCATCGTTGGGACGTAGGGCAACGCCGCCACGATTGGAGAAGAAGTCGGGAAGTTCCTTATGGGTTTTGATGTCGGTGGGTTTGGGATAGGCGGCAGTATGGCAGAAGCTCTGCATCACCAAGTCAGCGCTAAATCCTAAGCAAGCGAGTTCCTGCAATTCATCGCGGGTCATTGGTCCCGTTGTATCTTGGGAACCAACGGTTGTCATTAAGGGTTCGCAGGAAGTGTAGGGACGCACACCAGCAACGCCGCAAGCTTTGCCCACCATCTTTTGGGCGAGGGTGTAGCCTTTGCCTGTGTCGGCAGGAGTGGCGGGAAGGATGAACACATCGCTAGCGGGAAGTCCTAAAGCTTGACGGGTTCTGGCGGTGAGGCTGCGACCAATCAAGAGAGGAATGCGACCACCTGCGCGAACTTCATCGGCGATCGTGTCAGGGGTGAGGCTGAAGGTGGAGAGAGTTTCACCTGCGGCGTTCGTGATTTTACCTTCGCGAGTATGAATCGTAATCACATCGCCTGTTTCCAATTTGGTGACATCGCACTGAATTGGTAAGGCTCCCGCATCTTCAGCAGTGTTAAAGAAGATCGGTGCGATCGTGCTTCCCAAAATTACACCGCCCGATCGCTTGTTGGGAATAAAGGGAATATCGTTGCCAATGTGCCACAGCACCGAGTTAATCGCCGATTTGCGCGAAGAACCTGTTCCCACCACATCACCGACAAAGGCGACGGGATGCCCTTTTTGCTTGAGTTCGGCAATGGTTTGCAGACCCGTTGGCATCATTGATTCCAACATACAGAGCGCGTGGAGGGGAATGTCAGGACGCGAGAATGCCTGAGAAGCAGGAGAGAAGTCATCGGTATTGATTTCTCCTGTGACTTTAAATACGGTCACGGTCACAGTTTCAGGTAAGGCAGGACGGCTAGTAAACCATTCCGCCGCCGCCCATGAATCGATGACCGCTTTAGCTCTGGCGTTAGTTTTCGATAATTCTAAAACTTGATTAAAAGCATCAAATACTAGCAGCGTCTTCTTGAGAGCCGTCGCCGCCAAGTCACCTAAATCATCATTAGTTAACAAATCGATCAGGGTCTGCACGTTATAGCCACCGACCATCGTGCCGAGCAATTCCACCGCATAGGCTGGACTAACTAGGGAGGATGTGAGTTCACCCTTAGCGATCGCCGTTAGCCATCCTGCTTTCACATAAGCAGCTTGATCGACCCCAGGGGGAATGCGATCGCGTAGTAAGGCTAGTAAAAACTCCTCTTCGCCTGTGGGGGGATTTTGCAATAGCTCACAAAGGGCTGAGGCTTGTTGAGCATTGAGGGGTAGAGGGGGGATTCCTTGGGCTGCGCGTTCGGCAACATGATCACGGTAGGCTGATAACATACTTCGTTATTTCTGATTCTTTGACAAGTTTGTACAAGTGTGAGTGTGCTAAGCACGCTCACACTTGTTTAAATATTATCGATCCTAATCAACTTTGGTGCGTAAATTCTGTTTGCTACGATGCGATCACCGAAATTGACAATTCGTGATTATAAATTTTCCTGAAAAGTGAAATGAAAACTTGTACCTACAGAACAGGATAAATCTAAATTAGCTCTCAATTGTTGCGCCAAAATTTTCACTAATCGGAGTCCGAGCGAATTAGTTCCACTAAAGTCAACATTTTCAGGAAGACCAATTCCATTATCTCGAATAATCAAATGTAAATTGCGATCATCGGTAGACTCGTATAAAATCACCTCAATTAATCCTGTCATCTTGTTTGGAAATGCATATTTAAAAGCATTAGTTAATAGCTCATTCACGATTAGCCCCATGGAAATTGCCATGTCGATATTTAGTAAAGTGGAACTAATATCTAGCTTTAATTCAATTTGAGTGATATTAAAACTTGTAGAACTATAGAGATTACTAACCAAACGCTGTAAATATTCACAAAAATCAACTTTATCCACATCATGAGATTGATATAACTGCTCATGAATCAGTGACATTGTGTGAATCCGACGTTGGCTGTCTGAGAGTGATTTGAGGGCTTCTACATCATTGACATACCGAGCTTGCATTGATAGTAAACTATCAATCACACTCAGATTGTTCTTAACACGATGATGGACTTCTCTTAACAGAACTTCCTTTTCTACAAGGGATGCTTGTAGCCTTGTTTCTACTTCCTTTAACTCAGTAATATCTGAAGCAGAACCAATTATTTGCTTAACCGTGCCATCAGAATTGCGTAGAAATACAGTCTCTTGGCTATAAAACCATTTCCACTTACCATGAACATCTTTCATCCGATATTCAATAAGAAACAAATCTTCCAGTTTTTGATTACGGATATGATGATGATGTTCTGCTATTTTTACCAAATCATCAGGATGCATAATAATTGCAAGCATTGACGCACCCATTGCATGAACCTCTAAGGAAGAATAACCAAGAATATGGTTAATTGTCTGGTTGCAATAAATATTACGTTTTTCTTCAAGATCGTAAATATAGAGAATATTGGGAATTGTATCGGCAATCCTTTGGATAAATTGCTGACTTTCTTTGAGTGCTTGTTCAGCTTGTTTGCGTGTCAGGGCGATCGCGATATAAGTAACGACTGTCTGCATTAATTGAACTTCTTCTTCTGTAAACTGTCGCGGCGTATCGAAATACGCGACAATATCACCTAAATGTCGATGTTCGTACTCTAATGGGAAGACAGCGATCGCACCAATACTTTCAGATTGACAGATACTCTGCAAGGTAGAATCGCTAGGTAGGATCGCGCAATAAGGGAAAGACCGAAATCTTGCTTCTACTTGATGGGATGGATCTTCAAAAAAAGTCTCGATAGATCGCTTATATCCTTGACTAATACCAATCGATGCTCGGTATTTTAGACTGTGATAAGCATTCGTAGTGATTACGGCTGCTCGTGAAGTTCGTAAAGCAGGACAGATTCCATTTAAAGCAATTTGATAGATTTCATTAATTGTTTGCGCGGCATTCAAAGCCGATACAAAATCGTACATTAACTTTAAACGATGCAGTTGCAAATTTAAGCGATCTTCAGCCATTTGCTGATCGGCGATCGTTTGCACTAATTGAAGATTGACCTCTCTAAGTTCAGGATGTAGTTTAGGCATGGGACTCACCTCCAACGATCGCATTCTTAATTCTCAAACTAGGAGAACCGCAACCAACGGCTAATCCACTTTGTCCACCTTTGCCACAGCCGCCCGACTCATCCCATAAGAAGTCATTACCGATCGCCTCAATATCTGCAAGAGTTTCAAACACATTTCCTGACAGGGTTACATCTTTGACAGGCTCAGCGATTTGACCATTGCGAATCATCCAAGCTTCACCTGCGGTAAACGTGAACATCTCGCCATTAGTCATGCCACCTTGCCAGTTTTTGGCATAGACACCCACAGGAATATCGTTAAACAACTCAGCCACAGGCGTTTTACCACGCTCAATCCAAGTATTAGTCATGCGAACAATCGGTGGGTAATGGTAATCGAGACATCGGGCGTTGCCAGTTACTTGTTCACCCAATTTCCCTGCGGTCTCACGGGAATGGAGTCTGCCAACTAATACGCCATCTTGAATTAATTGAGTTGTGGTCGCGGGGACACCTTCATCGTCATAGAGATAACTGCCGCGATGTTCAGGGGGGGCAGCACCATCAAAAATCTGTAAGTCGGCGGAACCAAATTTGCGACCGATACTCATGGTTTCGAGCATATCGGGATTTTCGTACAGCATATCGGCTTCGGAAAGATGTCCAAAAGCTTCATGGACAAATAATCCTGCCAAAATCGGATCGAGCACCACCGTATAGGCATTGCCCTGAACCACTGGTAAATCAAGCGCCGTTACTGCTCGTTGGGCTGCACCAATTACCTGCGCGTCCAAATTAACTAAATCTGTATAGGAACGCCTTGAGCCAAAGGTTTCTCGACCAGTCTGGACAGTATCACCATTCCTCGCGGTTGCCGAGCAGCGCATTTCCCAATCCGCCCATTCTTGTTCAATGATCGTTCCTTCGGAAGTGGCAAATAAAACCTGCTGGGTACAGTCACCATAGCGCACAGCAGTACTAACTACGCGGTCAGATACCGATCGCAAAATTTCCCCATAATGAGCGCATAAATTCTTTTTATCAATTAGTGCAATCTGTTGCGGACTTTCTTGAATGAGGGATACTTTTGCTTGAATGGGTTCGACTGCTGCTAGCACAGTTTCCTCATTGCCAACCCATTTAGCAGCAGCGATCGCCTCTTGTAATTTAATTTCTAAACTATTCAGATCATTAAAACTTGCAAATCCCCACCCGCCGCGATGACAAGCTCTCACCTGCCCACCAATTGAAATGCCCGTACTCAGAGTTTCGATTTTGCCACTGCGTAAAAATATATCTGCCCCCTGCGATCGCTCTAATCGAATTGCCAAAAAATCTACATGGGGCTTGTATTGCTGCACTAAACTCGAAATCTGATCTTTAACTTGCCATATATCCATGTGTAAAGCTCACCAAAAAGATCTATATGCGTCTCAGAGCTAATTATTACACAAAAAAATCGCCTTTATATCTAAAATATGTATTCAAATTAATATTGACAACTGAATATTTAAAGTGTGATGATGTGTCTAACAAAACCCGCCAAGGCTATGCGAAAGTACCCTGAAACTGTGCGGGTTCCTTAGTTTTTAAGATATTAATGTCACGCGATTTCGCCAAACCTGCTAAAACTTTTGAAGAGCAGGTGCAATTACTTCAGTCACGGGGAATGATAGTTGACGATTTACAAGAAGCGAGATTTTATCTTCAGCATCTTAACTACTACAGACTTGGTGCATATTGGCTTGATTTTGAATTAGACCATGCTACACATCAGTTTAAGCCTGATACAAATTTTAAAGATGTGCTTAAACTTTATATTTTTGACCGAGAGCTTCGGTTGTTAGTTTTGGATGGTATTGAACGAATAGAAGTATCTGTGAGGAGTCAATGGGCTTATTATTTGGCGCATCGCCATAGTCCTCATGCTCATCTCGATTCTACTCTGTTCGATCCTAAATATTGGAGAATGAACCTAAATGATTTAACGAAGGAAGTAAATCGTTCAAAAGAGATTTTTATTCAACATCTAACAAACAATTACAATGAGGCACTTCCACCAGTTTGGGCAATATGTGAGGTTATGTCTTTGGGCTTGCTTTCTCGATGGTATGACAGCCTTAAACCTGTTCAAACTCGTCGGGTGATTTCGCGTGTTTATGGAATAAATGAAGATGTTTTGGAGTCTTGGCTTCGTCACCTTTCAGCAGTGCGAAATCTTTGCGCTCATCATTCGCGATTATGGAATCGTCAATTTGGGATTACGATAAAAAGCCCTCCCCGCAAGGGTAATGTGATCGCTGGTCAGTTAGTCAAAGGATCTCGCAACCTGTATAACACTTTGGTGATTCTGTTGTACTTTATGGATACGATCGCCCCAAACCATCATTTGCGATCGCGTCTTCTCAAGTTACTTTCTGAGCAGCCAGAGAGATTAGTTGCTATGGGTTTTCCTGTTAATTGGCAGCAGATGGGTATTTGGCAAGATATCGTATAGCGCACCTTCAATCTCTGTGAAAATAAATAGCGATCGCAAGCCAGTAAAATAAATAGCATCGTTATTTTAGGTTTGTAGTTATGACCTTCACCGAGTTATTGCCGAAGCTTCAAAAACTAAACCCTTCCGATAAACTTAGGGCTATTCAGTTTTTAGCGACTGAATTATCAAAAATAGAAAATTTTGCCATTGATGATACTGAATCTCAATCTTGGTTAGAAGCTGATTTGACTAATGATTTGCCTGAGTATGACTGGGGAGAAGAGGGAATACCAAGTATGAAGCCTGTGGAATATGTTTCTGGTATTGGTTTAGTGGTAAAGGCAGGATAGAGATTTTGAATAATCAGCTTCTCAAATGTGGTGATGTTGTTTTTGTTAACCTGCCGTCTCATAACCCTAAAGGACATGAACAGGAAGGGAGAAGACCTGCTGTAATTGTTGGTGTACCTTTGGGAGATGTGCGTTATCCTGTTGCGGTTGTGGTTCCCTTAACTACTCAATTTGGTGGCTGGGTCAATAGAAATTCTGCACTATATCCAATTATTCAAGCTGGAACTGCGGGATTACCTCAGAAATCAGTTGCTTTGTGCGATCAAATAAGGGCGGTGGATATCCAGAGAGTAATTGGATATTTGGGTAGCCTAAGTTTTGAGCAATATTTGCCGATTATTGATGGAGTAAGACGGGTTTTGGATTTGTAATAATTTATAAGGCGATCGCCTCTTTAAGCTCTGTGCAGGTAAAGTGCGATCGCCTAAGTTTTTTAGTTAAACCTACCCACAAAATTTGGCACAGAGGTTTTTAAAACATTGAGCAAGTCTGTAACCGACATGGGTGGCTTTTTTAAATCACTTGCCTGAGTCTGGAGAACTTGCCTGATCTCTTGAGGGAATAAATCATGTAGATAGGTTAAAAATTGATCGGCGCTTTGGGCTTCAACTTGATATTGGCTCAGAACTACTGCGGGAAAGTGCTTCAGATTTTCGGTGACAATTACATGAGCTTTGGCAATCAAAGCCGCCGCTAAAACATGGCGATCGCCTTCATGGTTATCCATACAAGGAATTAAGCGATCGGTCACATTGAGCATCGCATCAGGGAAAGCCCGATTAATTTGCACTTCTAGCCGATTCACTTGCTGGCTCTGCATTTTCTGATTTGCTACTAAATTTCGTAGCGCCCCGTCTAAGATTTCTTGTGACCAATGCACTTGATACAGTCCAGCCTCAGCAGCACGAAGCAAAGTATCTCTCAAATACATTGGATAAAGCACACAGGAGTCAAGCACAACGGGAAATCGAGAGGATTGCAAACTCATTACGCTGGTGAAATAGCCTCGGTTAAGGGGACATCCTCTGGCGTATAAAATCCCAACTCTTGACTAAGTTCAGTAAGCTCACTCAAAGCCTGATGACGCTGAGCATCTCTCTGTTTTTTGTACTGCATTAAATCTTGAAACTGGATACGGCGATGCGTACCCACCTTGATATAGGGGATATCGCCTTGATCTAACAATTTATATAAATAAGGACGGGAAACATTGAGCAAGTCAGAAGCTTGAATCGTACTCAAATGCAAGTTATAAGGAACCAAGGATATAACTTGTCCCAATGCCATCATGTGAATAACTTGCCGAAGGGCTTGATATATGGAGTCTGGCAACATGATTTCTTCACCGTCTAGACCGACAAGCTTGGGATATGCTTTTTCTAGCATTGCCTCTAGGCGCTGTATTGGTAAGGTGTCTGGCTCAGGCGCAAAGACAGAATCTGGTAGGTCGTTCAACATATACATATTAAAGATTGCTGATGTTGAGATGGGTTGATTTTTGAAGTAAGTGTAATAAGTGTAAATATACTATATGCCAATAAGAGCGATCGCGCGATCGCCCCTTTAATCTCTGTGAAAGTAAAGGGCGATCGCAACTATTTAACTCAATCAAATTGATAAAATTTTTGTTAGTAGATTTAGTGACTAAGAAATGACAAATCAGGACAGTCCAATATTACCTAGATTTCGTGTTTATGGGGAGAATGCAGAGTTTGAGACTGAAAGACATCTAGAATGGTTGTTTTGGTATACGGTTCTTCCCAAAATTGGACTGAAGCCACTAAAAAGTCAGCATACTTGCAGAGAGGGGATTTGTGACATATTGGCGAAAGGAACCCAGAATCAACTCGTCATCATAGAGTTAAAAAATGTTGAAGATTCTCATGTTATTGAACAAATTACTGCATATTTCGATGCCCTTATCGAAGAAAAGCCCTTTAGCGAACAAATTGATTATACTAAACCTATTGACCTATACACTGTCTGTCCAACCTATAGGAATCGTACTGTAACAACATTAAAACACCACAAACTTAAATTTACTCTCTTAGCCTATGCAGTAAAAAGCAGCAATCAAGGCTTTATACTCACATTGTACGAATGGCTCACAAAGACAGAAATAGCCAAAATAGATATCCCAATAGCTGCTGAAATCGAACCTACAATTAATTTGCCTGATCCTCCAAAAGCTTTTGTTAACCTTTTAGGGAACTGTTCAGAGAATGAAAAGAAATGGGCTATTGAAATTCGTGATCAGATTTATCAATTGTCGCAATCTTTAAACTATAGAATTTATGAGAAGCCAGATGGTAAATGGGTTCGTTTTGAAAGAAACAAACAAAATCCTATCGCTGAGATAGGTTGGGAAAACAAAAGAGAAAGTCTTGCTGTTTATCTATGGCTGCCATTTGTGACTATTAATGGACAATGGAACATGAAGGCAAGAGCAAGAGATAGCTATAAAAGAACTGCCATGATGAGACTTTGGATAGTTGATGGCACTGTTCAATATGTTGCTTACATAGAAAATCAGAGAAAAAGTTGGCTAGTTGTTACTGATGAAGAAATTCAAACGAGCAAATTTACTAAGCCAGTAAAGTTACAGAGAAAAGCTGACAGTGCTTACTGGAAAGGTCTAGCAATGCCTACAGATGTCTACCTTAATTTAATGGAATTGACTGCTCGTTCTCATTCTCTAAATGCTTTTGTAGAGTTGGCACTTGAACATTCTTTACAGAGACTAACTAAAAGTCGCCAGAAGAATATTATCGAAGTAGAATCTGACTTTTAGTGATCGCCTTTACTACACTTATTTAGCTAAAATTTCATAAACCAATCAATTGTTTAACATCATTTAAAACGATCGCCCCTCTAATCATGATTTTACTTTTAGCAAATAGCGATCGCCTTGTGATGTGATTATTTGAGAAGTAGGGCAACCGCACACGTTTCTTAACAAACTAGCGAACATTTCTTAACGAGGAAAAAAGGGAGAAACGGGAGAATTGAGGATATTTAGAAAGATAAGTCCAAAATGCTAGCAACAGTCAGTCCCGTCGGATTAATCGAAACCCACTTTGGGAACTTGCAAGATCCCAGAGCAGCACACAGTATCCTGCATAAGCTACTCGACATATTGATAATCACGATTTGTGCAGTGATCTGTGGAGCCGATAACTTCGTAGCAATCGCCGAATATGGCAAAGAGAAAGAAGAATGGTTAAAGACATTTTTGGAATTAGCAAACGGCATACCGTCAGTAGATACATTCGAGAGATTATTTGCGAGACTGAAGCCAGAAGCATTGCAAAAAAGCTTTATTAGCTGGATGGAAGCAGTCCATGAATCCACCGACGGAGAATTGATAAACATAGATGGCAAAACCCTGAGAGGAGCAAAGGAAGCAGGAAATTCGCGTAGTCTGATTCATATGGTGAGTGTGTGGTCAGCATCACAACATTTGGTATTGGGACAGCAAAAAGTGGACGAGAAATCCAATGAAATAACAGCGATTCCATCATTGCTAAAAATGTTAGCGATACGAGGTTGTGTGGTGAGCATAGATGCAATGGGATGTCAGACCGAAATCGCGAAAACAATCATCGAAGAGGGAGCAGATTATGTGTTAGCACTGAAAGGCAATCAAGGTAATCTCCATAAAGATGTGCGTGAACTATTTACCTCTGCACGAGAACAGAACTTCAAAAATATTGAACATCAGTTCTATGAAACGGTTGAGAAAGGACATGGGCGCATTGAAACTCGTCGCTATTGGACAATGGGTAATACCGAATACTTAATCGGTGCAGAGAAATGGATAGGTTTGAAAAGTATTGGTATGGTTGAATCAGAGCGCATTATAAATGGAATTATTTCTACTGAGCAGCGATACTATCTGCTTAGTCTTGAGAGTGATGTCCACAGATTTTCCCAATCTGTCAGAAATCACTGGAGTATTGAAAATCAACTACATTGGATTCTTGATGTTGGTTTTGGTGAAGATGCTTCGCAATCCTGCCGAGGCTATATTGCCGAAAACTTGGCTGTTATACGTCATATCAGTTTAAATTTGTTGTCAAGAGATAAAAACAGTAAGGTCGGTGTCAAGACAAAACGTCTTAAAGCTGGCTGGAACAACAACTATCTTAAGGATATCCTGAGTACCTTAAACATAGTCGCTGTCTAAATCTCGTTAATTGTTAAGAAACGTGTGCGGTTGCCCTAATTTGAGAAGCGATCGCCCCAAACCATTCAAGACGGATATGTTACTCTAGCAATACGTTACTGGTGCTGTAAAACTATGAAACTACAAATTCAAGGCATTAAATCAGGGCAGACGATTCAACTGCTAGATATAGTTAATATTCCTGATGGAACAGTATTTCTGGAAATTGAAGCAGATAAACCTAAAGATAAAAGCGCAAGAATAGCAAGACTAAATCGTATATTCGGCGCATGGCGCAACCAGCAAGACATTGATCTAATATTTGCGGATATTGACACACAACGCCATCGTGACTATGGCAGAAAAATCGACTCCTTTGACTTCTAATTATCCATGTATTTACTTGACACCAACATCTGTATTGCACTGCTAAAAGGCAATTCTCAAGTTATTTCATCTTTTAATGCTTGTGCTGATGAATGCTATATTTCCACAATTAATGTTGCCGAACTTTATAAGGGAGTCTACTGCTCACAACGAATAGAACAGAACCTTGCATCACTTGAGCTTTTTCTCCAAGATATGTCAATTGTCAGCTTCGATCTATTAGCTGCCAAAGAATTTGGCAAAATCCAATCAGAACTTAGACAAATCGGTAAACCCACAGGCGAACTAGATACCATGATTGCAGCTATAGCGCGATCGCGTCATGATCGAGTAGTTACGAATAACACAAAAGACTTTATCAATATTTCTGGATTAGGGTTGGAAAATTGGATCGTTTAGCGATCGCCTTTACTGCACTTATTCAAATAGCGATTTGGCTAAAATCTGATAAACCAAGCATTTGTTTAACATCATTTAAAGCGATCGCGATTTTACTTTTAGCAAATTGCGATCTACCTATAATAACAACTATATAACCTCTATAATAGGTAGATAGTCTTAGACTTAAAACCTATGCTCAAAGAACTTTTTGGTGGTAAAATACCCGAACAGGTTTTGCTATATCTGGAAAATTATGAAGAAGGCTACGGCAAAGCGATCGCCGATACCTTTGAGATATCCTTGAGTTCAGTACAGAAACAACTGCAAAAATTTGAAGACTCAGGCTTATTAGTTAGTCGCTTAGTCGGCAAAACTCGCCTCTATACATGGAACCCGCGATCGCCCTTTGTAACGACCGTTAGAAACCTACTAGCCCAGCGTCTCAAAGTCACCCCACCCGAAGAAATCAAAGCTTACTACCGCCAACGCCGTCGCCCTCGCAAAGCTGATAAACCCCTTGGAAATACACAAAACCTCATCCCTAGCTGAAATCGCTGCGATCGTCTCAGATACGCTTACCAAAGCAAACATTATCGCCGTGCTAACAGGTGGCGGAGTCGTTACAGTGTACTCAGAAAACGAATATCAATCTGACGATCTCGACTTTATTTCTCCCGCTAGTTCTCAAAAGCTAGAAGCAGCCATGTCTCAAATAGGATTTAGCAAGGAAAGCAGATATTTTATCCATCCAAATACAACTTATTATGTTGAGTTCCCTCCATCCCCCCTAATGATTGGGGAACAGTACATTGATTACAAAGAATGCACCGTGCAGAAAATTGGTGAATTAGAATTACACATTCTGACCCCGACTTTATGCGTCATGGATCGCCTTGCAGGTTTCTATCACTGGAACGATCGTCAAAGTCTTGATCAAGCAGTCATGGTTGCAAAACGTCATCCGATAGATTTTAAAAGAGTGAAGTTATGGTCAACCAAGGAAAAGCAACAGAAAAAATATCAGGACTTTTTAGATAGGCTGCAAGATTAGCGATCGCCCTTACTGCACTTATTCAAATAACGATTTAGCTAAAATCTCATAAACCAAGCATTTGTTTAACATCATTTAAGGCGATCGTCATTGATCGTTTATGGCATACAGCTTGGATAGGCGATCGCTAAATTTAATAAACCTCATCATGAGAGCCAATATTTAACAATAAAATCGCATCCAGATCAGATTCAGACTTCTGTACAAACTCAAACAAAATGCGATAGTTATAATCCACAGAACAAGCCCAAATATCTGAGAGATCGCCAACCAGTTTATGCGTTCTCAAACTTGGATGATAAGGATCTTCCACTAGTTGACGCAACGTTTTTTCAATTAAAGGACGCAGTTGCGGACTTTTGCGAATTAGACGTTTAAAAGCTCGCTGAGATTTAGCAGTCCAATCAATATTTCTCAACTATCCAACTCCGCCAAAAAATCATCAACAGAACCAGATTTGAATTTACCTTCTCGGTACTCCTGCTGAACCTCTCGAACTTCTTTAACAACTTGCTGCCGTTGACGCAACTTTAAACGATTATTCAACACGTCAATTAAAGCAACTTGATCATCCAAAGACAAAGCATCTACGGCATTGAGAGCTTCTTGAAATAGGGATGTTTTTAAGGCTTGACTCATAGGATTATTTATGAAAATTTACACTATAACCTCGGTTGTCATTATACTTCAGAAAAAAGCGATCGCCCTTCACAGCAATTTATTCAAATAGCGATTTAGCCAAAATCTCATAAACCAAGCATTTGTTTAACATCATTTAAAGCGATCGCGATTTTACTTCACTCAACTTGTGATCGCCTTGTGATGAGATTATTTGAAAGGCGATCGCTGTTCATGGGATGGATAGGCGATCGCAGTGACTAAAAACTAATTAGCGAAAAACTTCTCTAATAGCCTCTATAGGAAGACAAACCGACAAAGTTTCATTAAAAGGGACAAACTGAAATTTCTGAATGTAGTAGCTTTGCTTAATCTCATTACTAGGATCAACCCTAATCGCATAAACACCAACATTTTGAGAACCATCAAGTATTCTCAAGAAAGCATCAATCATTAAGGCTTGCCCTATACCCATACCCTGACAGCTTTTATCTACTGCCAACTTGCCAATCAAAACCACTGGGATCGGGTAACTAGGGAGCTTATCTTTATTGGGAAATGATTCGGGGAAATCAATCAAGCTCGCACTGAGAGTGTAATAGCCTAAAACTTTTAGATCATCCGCGATCGCGACAAATATTTTTGCAACACCCAACTGATCATTTTTGAGAGCATATTGCTTGATATATATCGATAGCTCTTGCTCATCATGTTCATCACCACAATCAAAAGCAAGCTTTCTCAAACCGCTCTTACTGAAACCACACTCAGCCAAAGACTTGATTACAAAATTCATTAACTATCGAGTTTGACTGGTTCTTAACAATGCTGCTAATTCCTGAGATAGCTTAGGCGGATTTTGCATCATTTCCACAAACTTTTGCGCGTCATTTTCAGACAGCACTAATACTTGATTGTCATAAGAAGCTTTCTCAAGGCTTTGAGACTGTACCGACTCTCTAGCAAGCCTAGAATTGCCAAAACCACGCATGAGACGTTTCCGCACCGAAAAACTCAATGCAGACCTAAAAACTTTGCGATTTACCTGTAAGGGAATCTGAGCCTTCATTATTTTGCACTGCTTTAACTCGCTCTAATGCTTTTGCAGTAACACAATTTTTACACACATAGCTGCTAAATAGGTAGATAAAAACAAATTAAGCGATCGCGGTTTTATTTTTTAGCAAGTAGCGATCGCCTTAAATGAGATTATTTGAGAGGCGATCGCAGTAACTAAAAAGTAATTACAATTTTTACGAGTCGTGAAGCGTAAAGCCCCCGTCTTTCAATCTGCCCTGTACACAAAGTGGATTGAAAGACGGGGAATATGTCAATAACTGGTTAATTCTGCGCTAGCTGGTGGCTCCTTTGTTGTACCAAATGCAATTCGTAAAAATGGTGGTGCGAGGAACGTGGTCAAAATCACCATGATGATAATCGCCACTTCTAGAGGTTTGTCGATCGCACCACTAGCCGTACCAATACCAGCAAAGACTAGACCAACTTCACCACGCGGAACCATACCAATACCGATCGCTAAGCGGTTGACATTAGGTATACCGAAAACCACCCAACCTGTGATCACTTTGCCCACGATCGCCACTAACAGCAGGAACACGGCAATCAACAAGCCACTTCGATTTTCAGGAATCATCGGATTGAGGACACTGAGATCGGCTCTAGCACCGACAGTTACAAAGAATACGGGTACGAGTAAATCCGCTACAGGTTTAATCAGTTCATCTAACTCATGGCGAGCATCGGTTTCATCTAGCACCAATCCTGCGGCAAAAGCTCCTAAGATTGCTTCCAGATGGATGGCATTGCCGATAAATGCCATCGCATAGGCAAAGATAAAAGCAGGAATGATGATACTGCCACGAGTTTGGAGTTTATCAACTATTGCCACAAAACTTTTGTTAAAAAAGCCACCTAAAAGGATCGCACCAAATAAGAAGGCGATCGCGCTGATTAACAGAATTGCCACATTGGTAATATCAACTTCACCTGTTTTCGCCAAACTTGCGACTACTGCTAAAACGATGATCCCTAATACATCATCAATGACAGCCGCACCCACGATGATTTGCCCCTCTTTCGATTTTAGCTGACCGATTTCGGCAAGCACCTTAGAAGTAATGCCAATACTGGTTGCCGTGAGTGCCGCCCCTGCAAAAATCGCAGGAATTGCCGCAACATGGAAAAAGTACATTAGTCCCATTGTCCCTGCCGCAAAGGGAGCCGTCACACCGATAAAAGCAACTACGAAAGCTTGAATGCCGACTTCCTTGAGTTGACGGATATCTGACTCTAAACCAATCTCAAACAGAAGGACAATCACGCCCAATTCTGCAATAACAGAAATTACTTCACTTTGTTCTGCAAATATGCTGTTGACGGCTTCGGGTGACAATTGATTCAACCACTGCAATCCCGACATTACTACAGAGTCCGATGCGGTAAAACCGCCTTCAGGAAAGATGACTAAGCGTAATGCTGAGACCCCAATGATTACACCAGCTACTAATTCTCCTAAAACAGGAGGTAAGTCTAGTCGCTTGGCAATTTCACTGCCAATTTTGCTCGCAACGTAAATTAGGACTAAGGTGAGCAATACCCCTGAAAGAATTATTGGCGCATTTTCTGACTCGGCAGTAGCAAGTAACGGTTGCGGTATCCGAAGTCCAGATAAATGATGCGCGATCGCCGCGATCGAAAACATAAACTATTTTCCTTTAGAGATAGGGATACTTCAAAAAACCAGATTTCACATTATTACGGTTTCGGCTATTTGTCTCTAGTACTGTCAGTTACAGTTTTTATAGCAAAGCAAGAGTTGGTTAGTACAAACTAAAACCCAAGAAGCGAGTTGCGGCGCGGAGCGCCGCAACTCGCCTTCTGGTTTTGTGTCCTAAGCAAAACTTTTTTTGCTATACAAGAAATTTCTCTGTATCGCTAGCCATAGAACCTCATTAGTTACAACGCTTTGCTCTCAAACCCAAAACAAGAGATTTGTTTGCTCGAAAATTGCTTTAAAAAAGAGAGTTGCCTCAAGGGGCAACTCTCTTTTAGATATAAATTTAGATATAAAAAAGTGACAGGATGTGTCACTTTTTTACTAGGCTTGTGGCTTTCCACCAATATCGCCATCACCATCAATATCCTTGCCAGTAGCTGTTTCTAGAGCATCAACAGCTTTACCCGCAGAGTCCTTAGCGATCGCTCCAACATCTGTATGTAACACATCAGTAGCTTTTTTCAGGTTCTCTTCACCAACAACGTCTTCAACCTTATCTTTAACGGCTTCAGCAATTTCTCCAGCTTTTTGCTGTAAACCACTGACGAATCCGCCAAGCCCTGATTTTTGTTCTTCGCTCATTTTGATTTACTCTGTAAAGTATTTTGGTTAGCTTGCCCCTCGATTATAACTATGCATTTCTAAAAATTATGTTGTTTGTAACACTCCTTAGTCTTACAACCCTTTAAGTAGCTGGGCGCAATTAAATATAAAACCCAAAAACCTGTGGCGCACGCTGCGCTTGCACCACAAGTTTTTACTCTGGGTTTTAATTGCGACAACTTGAGAATTCATCCATTCGGGCTTAGGATGCGTATATATGCATGAGGCTTGCAAATGTTAATGCTTAAACCCACGACTCTATTTTTCTGTCCCCTATGAAAATTACTGGGAAAATTGCTGATCAAGCTGATCAAACAGATGCAGAAATATTGCAAGCTTGGCGATCAGGAAGCAGTCAAGCTTTTGGTGTGTTTTACGATCGCTATGGTGAATTGGTTTACCGCGTATCCTTAAGGATTTTGGGTAGTTCTCAAGAAGCTGAGGACTTGACTCAGGAAATTTTTATTTTACTTAGTCGGACTACCACCTATGACAGTAAGCGTGGGTCGATCGCCACTTTTCTGTCAGTCCTGACCCGATCTAGGGCAATTGACCGTCTGCGTAAAATGCGATCGCAACAGCAACATCTACAAAAATGGGAACAAAGTATTTCTTCAGAACCTGACCTTAAAAACTCATCGCTCATGGAAAATGCGTCACTTGCCGAACGCTCCGAAAAAGTAAAAGCAGCGTTAGCAAATTTGCCTGATAAGCATCGTCAAGTTTTAGAGATGGCATATTTTGATGGACTCAGCCAATCGGAAATTGCTAAAGCTCTAGATACGCCTCTGGGAACGGTCAAATCTTGGGCGCGAAATGGATTGATTCGATTGAGAGAAAGTTTGCAGGATTCGCTGGAATAATTATGAAAAATGATCAGTATCCCCAAGCATGGGAAGAACTATTAGCAGGTTATGTTCTTGGTGATTTAGAAACTGAAGAGATCACCGAGATGCATCAAATTATTGCGGAACACCCCGAAATAATTAAAGAGATTGATAGCTTACAAGAGACGTTAGCACTACTTCCCCTTGGTTTAAATGAGAGTTATCCTGCTGAAGATCTACGCGATCGCATTGCGGCAGCAGCTATGCCGATAAATGAAGATCTATTAGCTGATTCATTAGATCCAGCCCTAAATTTAGCAGTACCAAAAGTTAAGCGATCGCCAAGTCTGCAAAAATTATGGAAATTTGGATGGATTGGTTTTGGGACTATTGGGGCGATCGCTCTGGTTGGATTAGGTTTTGATAATTACCAAATGCGTCAACAAATCGCCACTAATCAAATAGAACTGCAAAAATATCGTCAAACCATTGCGATGTTGCAGGGGGCGGATAATCGGATGATCTCCCTTAAAGGTATGGGCGCAATTCCTGCGGCTTCTGGCAGTGTGATGATTGCACCTACTGAAAAAACAGCAATGATTAGTATTCAGAACCTCATGCCAATTCCCCAAGAAAATAGCTATCGACTTTGGGCGATCGTGGATGGCAAGAAAGTAGATTGTGCTAAGTTTCGACCTGATGATCAAGGTAAAGTATTTCTCAAAGTGCCATTAGCAAGCGCTCTCAAGCAATCTACCACCTTAATCATCACCATTGAACCCAACAAAGATATGCCAGAACCCACTGGCGAAATGGTCATGAAAGGAGAAGTGTAGCAATTAGAGATAGATGCAAAGCATCTATCTCTAAAATTATTTCATCCAATTTACTAGCTCATTCGTATATCCAATAAGTGAACCCTGAACAGGTTACTTCCCATTAATGTTTTGGAAAGAGAGCTTATAACGATGAACTATAGAATTCTTGGACTGATTGCTGGTTTGACTCTTACTGCTGGAATTGTTTCATGTAGCGCAACATCAACTCCTACTCAGCAAACAACTCCCGCCACTCAATCCACAGCTAAACCTGCTGATGCGATGAAAAGCGATGCCATGAAAAATGATGCCATGAAAAGCGATAAACCTGCGGATGCCATGAAAAGCGATGCCATGAAAGATAAAACTGGCGATGCCATGAAAAGCGATGCTATGAAGAGTGACAAGCCTGCTGACGCAATGAAAAGTGACGCAATGAAAGGCGATGCGATGAAAAGTGACGCAATGAAAGGTGATGCAATGAAGAATGACGCAATGAAGAATGACAAGCCTGCGGATGCCATGAAAAACGATGCGATGAAAAGCGACAAACCTGCCGATGCGATGAAGCAATAGTTTTGTCAAAATTCCGAGGCAATGAATTTTGATAGTCAATTACTCAAAATTCATTGCCATAATAATTGTCATTTTATAGAGAGTCTACAATGGATAGAAATTTGCTAAGTCGTCGTCGATTGATGACTTATATGGGATTGGGAACATTAGGAATTGGTAGTGCGGCGATCGCTACTCAATTAGGTTCCACCAAAACATCTAACCTCATAACTTCTGCTATTTCTCCACAGACAACTCCTAATTCTGAACTTCCTAAATCCACTAATTCTGAAATCCCATCTGTGGCTCAAAATTCTCAATCAAGCAGTCAAAAATTACCAGAATTTCAAGGGATTTCCCAATGGTTAAATTCTGCTCCATTATCTATTGCAGACTTAAAGGGAAATGTAGTCATGGTTCAATTCTGGACTTTTGGTTGCATTAACTGTCAGCGTACATTGCCATATATGACGCGCTGGCATGAGCAGTATGCCGCCAAAGGATTGAAGATTATTGGTGTGCATACTCCAGAATTTGCTTTTGAGCGCGATGTCAATAATATCAAAGATGCCATGCAGAAACATGGTATTAATTATGCAGTCGCCCTTGATAATGAGTTTAAAACTTGGAAAGCGTACAAAAATGAGTACTGGCCGCACCTGTTTTTAGCCGATCGCCAAGGTAATCTTGTATACGATCATATTGGCGAAGGGGCTTATGCCAAAACTGAACAATTGATTCAAAAATTACTGGGATAAGTGCGATGGGAATCTCTCCTCTAGGGATTATTTTAGCGATATCAGGTGGCTTGCTAACTGCATTTTCGCCCTGTGTATTACCAATTTTGCCAATTCTAATCGGGCGATCGCTACAGACTCATCGTTATGGACCAGTTGCACTTGTCTCAGGAACTATCAGTGGTTTTACGATCGCAGGTAGTTTATTGGGCATCGCTAGCCTTTGGTTAGTTGACTTAGCTAATTTTATGCGAGTTTTCGCGATCGCGCTTTTGCTAATCCTCGGATTGTTATCCATATTCCCTAAGTTAAGTTATTTTTTGTTAGCGAAGTTACCACTTCCCAAATTTAAAGAACCTGTACGCATCAATTTAGCGGGTGAATTTCTGCTAGGTTCTCAACTGGGTCTATTATGGACTCCCTGTGCGGGACCCGTATTAGGTAGCATCTTAGTCCTAGCCGCCGCCGATCAGCAAATTTTGAGTGCTTTTATTTTGCTGATGTTTTACGGCGTTGGGGCGGGTATACCGATGTTATTGATTGCTTATACTAGTCGATATTTTAGTAAGTCTTTCTTGCGACTACGCGCTCATAGTCTGCTTTTACAAAAAATTGGTGGCGTGATGATATCTATGACCGCGATCGCCATTATTCTCGGATGGGATGTCAAAATTCAACTTTGGCTAGCACCATTCTTTCCTGAGTTGCCATTATGAACTTACATTAATTAAACCTATGAGTACCCAATCTGCAAAGCCAAAATCGCCTCCTGCTCCCAAGCAAGCGATATTTATTAAAGCATTCCATTCCATCAATCTCATCGCTCTAGTTTTGATGACAGCTAGCGGACTCCAAATCTACAATGCTAATCCTGTCTTTGGTGGTCGTGCGGGTTGGCGTTTCCCCAAGGAATTACTCTTAGGTGGGTGGTTAGGTGCAGGTAGAAATTGGCACTTTGCTTCGATGTGGGTATTTTCCATGAGCTTACTGATCTATGGAATATATATCTTCCTCACCCGCCGATGGAAGCATCGATTTGCTTCTGAAAAAGATATTCAAGCACTGCAAGCCAAAAATCCTAAACGGAAGAACTATGCTTGGCATCGGCTGGCTTATACGGCGATTATTCCCATTTTACTCTTAGCAATTCTCTCTGGTTTATGTATGTATAAACCTGTGCAGTTTGCATGGATTTCAGGATTATTCGGTAACTGGCAAAATCTCCGTGTTGCTCATTTTTTGACAATTCCAATAGTGCTGATTTTTGCGATCGCGCATATATTTCTATCGTTTAGAGTGGGTGGGTTGAAAATGATTCGCTCCATGTTTATTTAGTTATAGAGATTACAACAATGCAATTTGATAAAAAGCACTTTGATCAACATCTGCACCGTCGGTTTTCGCGTCGTCAACTGATGCAATATGCCAGCTTGTCAGGCATGGGCTTATTTTTAGGAAGTTGCTCTAGTGATGCTAGTAGAGTCAGTCCTATTTTTAAGCCACTCAATCAACAATCAGACAAGGTAAGAGCTTTATTTGAACCTCTTAATCAAAGTATTGAAGAATTAATCTTTCAAGCGAAAACCCCTGCACCTGAATATCCTATTAGTGCGATCGAGCCTGAGGCATTACTGATTAATTCCTTTGATACCACACCTGTGATTGATCCTAATTCATTTAAATTAATTGTTGATGGTGCGGTGGAGCATCCCATGCAATTGAGTATGAAGGACATTCAATCACTCCCATTAACTTCGATGGTGATTCGTCATGTGTGTGTAGAAGGTTGGGCGGCGATCGTGCAGTGGGGAGGCTTACGGCTATACGATTTAGCGAAGTTAGTCCAGCCCAAAGCAGGAGCGCGTTATGTCTATTTTGAATCTGCTGATAAGTATTATGAGAGTTGGGATATTGCTTCGGCTTTGCATCCACAAACTTTACTCGCTTATCAAAAAAATGGTCAGCCGCTACCAGTTGAGAATGGCGCACCGATCCGTTTAGCTTCTCCAATTAAGCTTGGCTATAAGCAATCAAAATGGGTAGTTCGCGTTACCTTCACTAATGAGCTAGCCCAAAAGCGGCGTGGTTATTGGGTAGATGAGGGTTATGAATGGTTTGCAGGATTATGAGGCGGCACAAAACTTTGCCTCATAATTTTAAAAAGTTGAGTGTAATGTATCTATCAAGCTTTGGAAAGAAGAATTACAATTGAGACGCATCAGATTGTAAATAATCAAATTCATCGCTGTGCGATAGGTAAAATGCAACTATGCTAAAACTCTTTAATTCATCTCAGACTAAGATTGTCCAAGCCGTAAACTCCCTGAGTCAATATGGAGTTAGCGCAACGGAGCAAGAGCATTTTATTGATTTTTTACAGACTCCAGATAGCCGATCGCTTTATCATACAAATCCGCGCCTAATTGCGGAGCAGCTAAAACTCTCAGAGCGCGATACTTTAAAATTATTAGTAATTGCGCTTAAGGAAGGAATTGTGACTTTGAACTGGGATATTCAATGTCCAGCCTGTCAAGGAGTTGATTTTGCGGCAACCCAATTAGGAAAGTTAAGGACATTTCATATTTGCCCAGTCTGTCATCATAAGCATGAGTCCGATGCCGATCATCAGGTGCGCGTTACCTTTAGTATTGACGAAAGATTGCGATCGCTACCAAAGGAAGCCAATGATCCTGAATTTCGGAAGCAGATTGATGCGAAGTATGGTGTGGTGTCAGGACATCGCCTGTTAACTTTGCAGATATTTCGTGAACTATTTCCTCGCGAAACCATACCGCCTAATGAAAGTTTACTAATTCGGCAAGTCACGATTCTATTTACTGATCTAGCTGGCTCAACCGCGCTCTATAGTCAGAGAGGTGATTCTCAAGCCTATGGTTTAGTGCGTCAACATTTCAATCTTCTCTTTGAAATTGTCGATCAGCATAATGGAGCCGTCATCAAAACCATTGGTGACGCGATTATGGCAAGTTTTACATCGCCTGATGATGGACTCAAAGCAGCGATCGCCATGCAATCAAGAATGCAGGAATTTAATCGTAGTCTTAAATCTTTAGAACAGGAACTAATTCTCAAAGTGGGAGTGCATACAGGTGCTTGCATTAGTGTTAATCTCAACGATCGCTCGGACTACTTTGGTACAACGGTCAACACCGCCGCACGAGTGCAAGGATTAAGTCAAGGTAATGACATTGTATTTACTGAATCTTTGCGAAGTAAGGCTATGGCGATCACGGCGATCAAACATTCTATTTGCGAAGAGAGTTCTGTAATTTTAAAAGGTTTGAGTGAACCCATATCTGTTTTTCGGGTGCGCGGGAATTAATAAGTAGCTAGGCATAAGTAAACTTAAAACCTAGAAGCTTGTGCCGCCCGCTACGCGGGCGGCACAAGCTCTGGTTTTGGTTTTTAACTATGCTGAGCTACTTACAGAGAGTTGCGCTTTGCTGCAACTCTCTAGCTACTGATGCTCAATGGGTAAAGAGATAACAAACTCTGTGCCTTTGCCTATTTCCGAGTTGACAAGAATTGAACCCTGATGCTTATCAACAATAATTTGCTGGGCGATCGCTAAGCCTAACCCCGTTCCCTTGCCAACCTCTTTCGTCGTAAATAAATGATCAAAAATATGTTCTCTTATCTCTTCGCTCATGCCTTTGCCATTGTCCGCAATCTGAATCTTTACTTGCTGCTCAGCAACCGAGGTACGAATGGTAATCCGATTAGGATTGGCTAAGAGATCGTTATAACTACTGCCTTGATTGGATTCTTCGATCGCATCGATCGCATTGGCTAAGAGGTTCATAAAGACTTGATTGAGTTGACCTGCAAAGCATTCCACCTGTGGTAAATTACCATATTCCTTAATTACTTGAATTTCTGGGCGATCGCTATCGGCTTTGAGGCGATGTTTGAGAATCAAGATCGTACTATCAATCCCATCATGGATATTGTAAGCAACGGGGCGATCGCTATCGGCACGAGAAAAGGTTCTCAGACTATTACTAATATCGCGAATTCGTTTGATACCTTCACGCATGGAACCGACTAACTTTGGCAAATCCTCGCGAATGTACTCCAGATCAATATTTTCGATTTCACTTTGGATATCAGGATCGGAATTGGGATATTTCTGCTGATAGAGATCAAGCAAGCCAAAGAGATCATTGATGTAATCTAAAGCTGGTCTAATGTTGCCTCCAAGAAAGCCAATCGGATTATTGATTTCGTGGGCTACCCCAGCCACTAAGTTACCTAAGGCGGACATTTTTTCGCCTTGAATGAGTTGTAACTGCGTTTGTTGAAGTTGGCGTAAAGCTTGCTCTAACTCTTCAGACTTTTGCTGACGCTCTAGCTCGATCCGCTTGCGTTCGGTAATATCCTGTACCATCGAATATGCCCCCACTAGATTTCCCTTTTCATCTAGTAAGGGCGTATTAATCCATTCACAAATGATGGTTCGACCATCCTTTGTCAAGTTCTCATTGCTGTTATAAATGCCGCCTTGCTGATTAATCAGATTTTGGAATATTTTAATGACATCAGCATGACTAGCTTCAGGCACAATTGTCAAGCCGTGACCATGTAAAATTTCACTAGCTTGGTAACCAAAGATTCTTTCTGCGGCGGCGTTCCAACTAGTAACTCTAAAATCGGTATCCCATTCAATTAATGCCACTGGTGTACGTTCAATCAAGAACATTAACTTGGCTCGAAACTTCTCTAGTTCTCTAGCTGATTGTTGAATAATTTGTGCTTTTTCCTGCTCGTTGGCATAGAGACGCGCATTTTGTAAAGAAATAGCTGCTTGCACACAAATAGAGTTCAGAACTTTGACGCGATCGCTGGTAAATGCTCCCACCGTCAAATTATTTTCTAAGTATAAAATTGCAATCAATTTTCCTTGATTGAGAATTGGATTACATAAAACACTTTTGGGCTGTTGAGCGCGAATATAGGGATCATTGGCGAAACTCGGATGTAAGGTAGCATCCCAAATTACTAGAGGATTAATTGTATTTTTAACCGTATTAATCAAAGCCAATGGTACTAATTGACCATCATCAATGGGAATAGACTGCATAATTTGCTCAGGTTGTCCCAATTGAGATAATGCTTCAATTACCCATTCATGCTCTGATGAATGACTATTGGGCATTAATAACACACACTTATCTGCACCCGCATTCTCAGTAACAATATGGAGTAAGGTCGAAAGCAATTTTTCTAATTCAATGGCACTAGAGAGACTTTGAGAAGCTTGGAGAATGGTCGATAGATCAAGGGATTCAGAAATATTTGTACTACTAGTAGAAGCTTTACTCGCATGGGAGGGAGCAGTAAAGATCGTTTCTGTGGAATTAAAAGACTGCTGTTGGCGTTGGAGAATCGGCAACAGAAGCTGTGGGTAACGCATTTCTAAATCCTCCACCTTGGCTTTTGCTCCCCAACGGCTATAGGCATAGTAGGCCTCGGTCATATAGGACTGAGCAATTTTTTCTTTACCCCATCCTAAATAGAACTTGGCGGCGAGTTCACAAGCTAAGGCTTCTTCTTGGATATATTGATGGTCTTGAGCTAGTTGGATTGCCAAATCATAGGCGGCGATCGCCTCAGCTTTATTCCCGATCGCACGGTAACGTTCTGCTTCTACCAATTGGAATTTGTGGGCATAGTTCATCGGTGCGTGCCTTGCCCACTCGGTCATGGATTTTTGATTTGCAGATACTCTGGTTAAGATTGCCGTTTGACTCGTATGTTCATCTGGATTTACTGGATCTAGATGATTACACAGCGCTAGATGAGCAAGAGAATCATAGAAGTTAAAGAAAGAACCTAAAACAAATGCAGCACCGCTATCTAAATATTTCTTACATATGTCAGCGTAGTAGGTGGCTTTTTCCAAATCTTCCATGAGGTAATAGACCATTAACCGACTAATCGAAAACATGAAAACCGTTGTGCGATCGTTGGCAGTCAAATAGTAATTTAGTAACTTCGGATCACTATAGTCATCATCGTGCCAACCCATTGGCGGCTGTGACTGTCCCATCAGCATTAAAACAGCCCAGCGAAACACCTCATTTTTATGTAAGATTGCGGACTGCTTCACGCCATTCATAACTTGGCTGTAATTCGCCATTTCTACTTCAATGGCGGGTAAGTTCTGTCCTGATAGTAAAGAATGACAGCCATATTGAAACGATGAACGGGAAGCATACTCAAAATCACCGATTGCCATACCACTTTGATAGCTATCTAGCAAAGGTTTTAAGGTTTGATGGAGATGCTCTTTGTGATAGCGAATAAATACATTAAAGGCAAAGATGGTTTTGGTCTCAAACTCTTTAGCATCAAATTTTTCCAACAGACTGAGTGCCAGTTGCCCAAATTGATAGCCTCCATCGATATCGCCCACCAGTCCTGCTAATACCAACCCATACCAAGCATAGGAAGATGCTGCCACAGGGGCATTACCATAGGCGACTAGTAGCTTGACCTGTTGCATTGCCAGTAATTGCGCGATGATTGGGGCAGCGTTGTAGGCACTAGTCATGGCACTGGACATGAGCATAATCGCCGCTAAAACACGAGGATCGGTGAGAGTCGGCAAGTCTATTAGGGACAAAGCTGATTTACCCTGTAACTGTAGCTGCAATTCCCGATAACTTAGTTGCACATCGGCGGCTGTAGGCTGCGAGGGAAACTCAATTCCCAATCGCTTCAAAATCTCTAGGGTTGTATCAACGGCTTGGCGCATCTCATTTTGAGCCGCACAGGCTTGAATTTTGATTTCATAGACCTTCACTTGATCAAGTATCGTTTGAGAATGTTTGACCACCACCTGCACCCATTGTTCCATCTCCTCAAATTCACCGTTGAGGTAGGCGACTTCGGTGGATTCTTCAAACAAGGCTAGGGTCAATGTATATTGTGTTTCCCAGCTATCTGCTGCTAGTAAACTCCGTCCGATCGCACAATAATTAGCGGCGGCACTGTAGGCTGTAGACTGTTTAGCTTTACGAGATGCTGATAAATTCAATTGGGCAAGTTCTTCACGCTCGACGGCATTATCAATTAAATCGATCGCTGTATTCAAATGATTGACCAGTTCAAATAGACGTTCTTCTCGTTCGGTGGGGCTGCTATGCTGCAAAAGGCGTTGACCAATACGGTAATGAATCAGCGTGCGTTGTTGAGGTTGAATCAGGGAATAGGCAGCTTGCTGGACGCGGTCATGGAGAAATCGATAGTTAACCGCGATCTCCTGAGCCTTGACTTGGTTTTGTACCTTAGAACGTTGTTGGGCAGATTCACCTACCTCAGAATGAAAGAATTTGTACACATCATTTTGAGGCAGTACTAAGCCTTCTTGCAGCGATCGCCATAGATCATCTGCGGTCTCTGTTTCTGATTTCTGATGAACGATCGCCAATGTTGCGAGATCAAACTGTGCGCCAATACAAGCCGCTAATTGGAGAACCTCTTGAGTTTCTATTGGCAATTTCTGTAATTGGATTGCCATGAATTCCACGACATCATCAGTGGTTGCCAAAGATTTGATTTGAGCAATATCACATTGCCAATAGCGTGCTTCTAGATCAAAGGCAATCTGTCCAGATTCATTCAATGATTTGAGAAACTGGGTAGCAAAGAAAGGATTGCCTTGGGTTTTTTGAACTACTAATTTTGTGAGGACATGGGCATAGTCGCGATCGCAATTGAGGGTATCGGCAACTAATTGATTCATGTGATCTAAGCTCAAGGGTTGCAACGTAATTGTGTTCACAATTGCCCCCATCTTGTGCAGTTTTTCTAAGGTAATCACAAAGGGATGCGTCGCCGAAATTTCATTATCGCGGTAAGCCCCAATCACTAACAAATGTCCTGAATCTTGAATTAGCAATTGCATTAACTTCAATGATGCAGAATCTGCCCACTGCAAATCATCTAAGAACATCACCAGAGGATGGGCGGCACAGGTAAATACCTGTACAAATTTCTGCATTAATAAATTAAAACGATTCTGCGCAGCATTGCCTGATAACTCTTGAGAGATCGGTGGTTGAGAACCAATAATGCGTTCCAAATTAGGAATTACTTCAATTAACACCTGTCCGTTATCACCAACGGCGGCAAGAATTTTGTTTTTCCAAGTTTGCAGTTGGGCATCTGATTCTGCCAGCAGTTTGTCAATCAAATCATTAAACGCTTGTACAAACGCTGAAAAGGGAATATTGCGCTGAAACTGATCATATTTACCCTGAATAAAATAGCCGCGTTGTCTGGCAATGGGTTTATGAACTTCGTTGACCACTGTGGTTTTGCCAATACCTGAAAAGCCAGCAACAAGCAGCATTTCCGTATTCCCTTGACTGACTCGATCAAAGGCATTCAGCAATGTTTGCACTTCCTGTTCACGACCATAGAGTTTTTCAGGAATGAGAAAGCGATCGCTAATATCGCGCTCACCCAGCACAAAAGATCTAATTTCTTTAGAGTTTTGTAACTGTTCGAGACAAAACTCTAAGTCGGCTCTAATGCCCAATGCACTTTGATAGCGATTTTCGGCATTCTTCGCCATCAACTTACTTACGATTTCTGATAAAGCTACGGGAATTTTGGGATTAACCTGATGTACAGGAGTAGGATTTCTGGCTAAATGGCAATGGATTAATTCCATTGGATCATTTGATTCAAAAGGTAGCTTTTTGGTCAATAATTCGTAAAAAGTAATTCCTAATGAATAAAAATCACTCCGATAATCAATACCACGATTCATCCGTCCAGTTTGCTCTGGAGACAGATAGGCAAGGGTTCCTTCTAAATTATTCGCATTTTGAATTTCTAAGGTTTCTCTAGGAAGTAGAGAGGCAATGCTAAAGTCAATGAGCTTGACCTGCTTAGTGATTGGGTTAACTAAAATATTGGCAGGTTTGATATCTTTATGAATGATCTTATTGAGATAGAGAATATCGAGGATGTCAGAGAGGGTAATGGCAACCTCCAAAAAATCACTTAAAGATATTTCTGCTTTCCCTTTAATTGCCCATTCCTTTAGAGAAACCCCTCCAAAATCTTCCATAATGAGGGCATAGCTATTATGCTGTGGCTCTAAACTATAGGTGGTAATAATATTGGGAGAGTTGAGGTTTTTGGCGATCGCATATTGATTGCGGAATTGGGCTAACTCATTAAAACTAGGGTATTCATTGCGTAATAGCTTGATTACAACAGGTTGTTGATCATGTTCTCGAATTCCTCGATACACTAAGGTTCTATGTCCTGCGTAAAGCTGCTCAGTAATCCGATAACCCGATAAGTTCGTGATTACATCCATAGCCTTCTCCCTTCTCCCTTTGCTAATTTGCGTTTCTAATTTGCGTTTCTAATTTGCCAGATGCTAGATGATACCCAAATGTCATATATATGCCCACCCTGACTTTTGTAGCAACACAGCGTCAACAGAAAAAGCTCTAAAAATTGTTAACTAGGCAAATCCTGATATTCAGAATCCAAGTTGATGAACTTTCTTAACTTAAATAGCCCGTAACTCTACAATCTTATTTGATTCTTGTCTATTTTTGTTGCTAAGTATAAATTTAGTTGCCTAAAAAGTAAAGGCAATCGCTACACCAATCGTCGGTGCAATTCATGAATTGCACCCAGAACGGGAGAAGGGGAGTAAGAGATTTTTCTTGTTCCCCTCTCCCTTTTTGGGAGAGGGGCTAGGGGTGAGGGTCTTAGAAAATTCTGCGTAAGTCCTGATATTTATGCTCTTTTTTGAGATTGCAAAACTTGTAAACTACCCCCCGCATAGAGTTGACAGGATTTAACTTGAAATCCTGACTTGATTAGTAGCTGCTGGAGGTCAGTTTTGAGCAATTGCCACGCGGTTTCCGTCTCAAATAACCATAGAAAAGTGGCGATCGGTAACCAAAATAGGGGATTAGTCGGAGGATGGAAATCGATAATGATGAATTGTCCCTCTGGCGTTAGGACACGATGGACTTCTTGGATGATTTGCTGTAATTGGTGAGATTCCATTTCATGCATGGCTGTACTGGTAATCACCAGATCAAAGCTGCGATCGCTAAAAGGCATCTTTTCCGCAAAAGATTCGACATAATTGGCTTGCGGCACATTTTGTTTAGCGCGTTTAATGGCGATCGGCGAAGCATCTAAACCTGTGACATTAGAAAAGTGCTTAACTAGCTCCTGCGTAGCTTGACCTGCACCACAACAGAGATCGAGAACTTTTGCATCAGCATTAACTTGTAAATCCTTTAAAAATAGTTGCCGAAATCGTTTTTCTCCACCCACACTCAGCGCGGCTAATGCTGATACTGTGTCATAAAACCATTGATAGCGATAACTCCAGTCCCGTAAAATTGTCGTCATTTAGTAAGTTCTATCCATTGTAAAAGGTTGTTAGAGAGACTACACTTTTTTCTAGTGCTAGGATCAATACAGATATGTTTGGTGAGTGCCTTAGCGATCGCCTTTTTTGCTAAATCTGTATCAAAAAATAATTGATATGCAACTTGAAAAGATTCAGGACTTAGCAAAGTTGTTGCTAGTGAAATCGCGATGCGATCGCCACAAAACATTGGCTTAAAAAAATCAATGCTGGCGTGAGTAATCGGAACGGCGATCGTTTCTCCTCGAAAGAAAGATTTCAGATCAATTCCTGATGCAGCTAGTGAAGCCTCATACGCTTCATGGCAAAGGGATAAGCCATTGGCAAAATAGACAACTCCTGCCGCATCAGTATCACGGAAGTGGATTGTCCGATGGTAAATAAAAGATTGATGCATACGTTACTCACACGAAACAGGTACTTTGTGCCTATTTTGTTTATGCTCTTCCCATTACCTCTGCCATGCGATGGACTTGCACCATAAGCTTGTCAAAAGCATCAAAGGTGAGAGACTGGGGACCATCGGATAAAGCTTTTTTGGGATTGGGATGGACTTCGATCATTAAGGAATCTACCCCCGCAGCGATCGAGGCTAAACTCATTGATGGTACATAATCCGACCAACCCGTACCATGACTAGGATCGATCATGATTGGCAAATGGGTTAGCTTGCGTAATACAGGAATTGCCGCTAGGTCTAGAGTGTTACGAGTATATTCGCGATCAAAAGTTCTAATTCCTCTCTCACAAAGAATGACATTCGGATTTCCCTCCGCCAGAATATATTCTGCTGCCATCAGCCAATCATCAATGGTGGCGGCTAATCCACGCTTCAGTAAGATGGGTTTATTCTGTTTGCCTACTTGCTTTAACAATGAGAAGTTCTGCATATTTCGCGCACCAATTTGCAGCACATCTGCAACTTCCGCGATTTTATCAATATCGCCTGTATCCATTACTTCTGTAATGATTCCCAAACCACTAGCTTCTCTGGCAGCAGCGAGAAGTGATAGAGCGCTTTCACCATGTCCCTGAAAAGCATAGGGAGAAGTACGTGGTTTATAGGCTCCACCTCGAAGAAACTGTGCGCCCGATGCCTTGACTCTGATTGCTGTTTCCACAATCATTTCTTCATTCTCCACCGAGCAAGGTCCCGCCACAACGACCAAAGGCTGATTCTCGCCGATCGCTACATCACCATTAGGAGTAGGCACAATAACTACGCTCGATTCATTTTGGCGATATTCTCGACTCGCACGCTTAAAAGGACGTTCCACTCGTAAAACTACCTCAATCCAAGGGCTTAATTCTTCAATGCGATGGCGATCGAGGTCGGCAGTCTCGCCAACAAGTCCTAACACAACTTTATGTTTGCCAACAATTCTTTCAGGTGATAATCCCCAACTAGATAGTTCGTCACAGATCCGTTCAACTTCTTCTGCGGGTGTACCAATCTTGGTTACTACGATCACAGTTAGTCTCCTTTAATTTATATGTATCTGTTTATATGTATCTGTCTCTATTCTATACATTAGTTATTGATAGAGATTGATTTTTAAATTGTTTCTGTCTTAAGAGCTATTTTAGGAATGCTTGCATCGCAAATTGCTAGACTCCCAGTGCTAATATATAAAATGTTACAAAAGTATATGAATAGCATTAGCTAGAGCTAGGTAGTTACAAATATGGCAGTCAAACCTGATTGGTTGCGAGTAAAAGCCCCTCAGTGGGAGCGCGTGGGTAATGTTAAAGAAGTCCTACGCGACTTGGGGCTAAATACTGTATGTGAAGAAGCATCCTGCCCAAATATTGGCGAATGCTTCAACCAAGGGACTGCCACATTCTTGATTATGGGACCTGCTTGCACCCGTGCTTGTCCTTACTGTGACATTGATTTTGAAAAGAAGCCGCAAGCTCTCGATCCGATGGAACCGATTAACCTCGGTGAAGCAGTACGGCGCATGAATCTTAAACACGTAGTTGTTACTTCCGTTAATCGTGATGATCTGCCCGATGGTGGTGCTTCGCAGTTTGTGCGCTGCATCGAAGAAATTCGTAAATTAATGCCGCAGACTACGATCGAACTTCTCATTCCTGATCTCTGTGCTAATTGGGAAGCTCTAGAAACTATTCTATCAGCACGTCCTCATGTGCTTAATCACAATACCGAAACTGTACCAAGACTTTATCGTAAAGTGCGTCCACAGGGAGATTATCAGCGTAGTTTGGAACTGTTGCGCCGCGCCCGTGAAATTGCGCCTTGGGTCTATACCAAGTCTGGAATTATGGTCGGTATGAGCGAAACCCATGAGGAGGTTTTGGAGGTAATGCGCGATTTGAGAACTGTAGATTGCGACATCATTACTATTGGTCAGTATTTACAACCTTCCGCTAAGCATTTGACTCTGCATGAGTTTGTTACACCGCAACAGTTTGAGGCATGGCGGGTCGCGGGTAAAGAAATGGGATTTTTGCAAGTTGTATCTTCGCCACTGACACGCAGTTCCTATCATGCGGAGCAGGTGCAAGCATTGATGAAGTTATATCCGAAAGAAGTGTAGTGATAATTAAGAAATTGCGATCGCCTCTTCTGCTAATTATTTAATTAAGGGGCGATCGCGGTTTCACACTATTGGCTGGGTTGAAAGTTACAATAATCGCGATTGCGTGAGGGCTTCAGTTGTAGGTTGTATAATAATTTTGAAAGTTGCTAAGGACTAAAAAACATGACTACTGTGGAGCTTCGGCATCAAATTGTAGAATATATAGATTGCTTGTCTCCCGAAAAACTTAGGGTTGCTGTAGATTTTTTAGCATATCTTGCAGAACGTGAGAGCCAAGAAGCAACTGAAGAGTTATTGAAGATTCCTAGATTTATAGAGTCTTTGGAAAAAGCTGAGTCTAAAATCAATTCAGGAAGTTATCGCAACTGGAGAGATATTCGCAGAGATGTATGAAGTACGTTTGTCATTGGAGGCACAGAGTTTTTATAATAAGACTTCGATCGCAACTGTCAAAAAAATCAATAGGTGTTTGCTGATTTTAGAACAAGATCCATATAGTCATCCAAATATTACTGCTTTGAGAGGGAATCTCGCAGGGCGCTACCGTTATCGGATTGGAGACTATCGAATATTGTATTTGGTTGATGAAGAATTAAAGGTGGTATTCGTTACTTTAATTGCTCATCGTAGTAAGGTTTATGACGACTAATACTTATCTCAACATGATCGCCTCTTATGCTAATTATTTAATTACGGGCGATCGCTTATGATGTTTAAATGTAAGGTGCGGAGGTTGAAATTCAGTGAAAACTAAGGATGAGGTGTTAAGGGTTTTAAGCGATCGCAAGCCATTATTATTACAGAATTATCAAATTTCTGGTTTAGGTTTGTTTGGTTCCTACGCGAGGGGTTCGCAAACAGAGTCAAGTGATGTAGATGTCTTGGTGGATTATGAGAAAGCGCCTAGTTTGTTTAAGTTGTTAGAGCTGCGCGATTATTTGAGTGATTTGTTAGGAATGAAGGTGGATGTTGTGACTCGTAATGGATTGAAGTCTAGAATTAGGGAGAGGGTTTTGGCTGAGGTGATTTATTTATGACTATTACGATAGATACTGTAACGGTTGATGTATATAGGAAGGTATGCGATCGCTTGAATGTTGTTGAGGATGACATTATTAAATTTTGTCAAAGGTGGAAAATCGTGGAGTTTGGTGTGTTTGGTTCGGTTTTGAGGGATGATTTTCGGTGTGATAGTGATGTAGATGTTTTGGTCACTTTTGATGCAAAGATTCAGCCGAGACTAGCGGATAGATTGAATATGCAGGAAGAGATTGAGGCTTTGTTTCATCGTCCTGTTGATATAGTTCAAAGGTGTTTGCTCAAAAATCCTTATATGCGTTCGGAGATTTTACGTTCTTGTTTGATGATTTATGCCGATAAGTAATAAAGACGCTACTTCATTATGGGAAATTGTAAGGGCTATTGAGTATATTCAGGCTTTTACTGTTGGTATGAGCTATGATGACTACCTTGCAGATAATTTGGTGCAAAGTGGTGTTGAGCGCAAGTTTGAGATTATTGGTGAGGCGGTGCGGCGGTTGTCTGATGATTTTAGGCAGGAGCATTCTGAGATAGATTGGCGTGAGTTAATCGGTGTGCGAAATATTATTGCTCATCGCTATGATCAAGTAGATCAGGCTATTTTGTGGGATGCGATTGAGTCTGTGTTGCCTGTTTTGATAGAGCAAGTAAGGGTTTTATTGCCTCCAATTGCAGATGTTTAGTGAGTATGTGTTTGTTTGCAAATTTAGGAGTGAGGTTGGGTTATGAGTGATGATTTGCCGATGGGGTGGGATAGAGCTTTTTTAGGTGATGTGTGTGAAATTGCTAGAGGCGGCTCACCAAGACCTATTCAAAAATATTTGACTGATGATCCAGAGGGAATAAATTGGATCAAAATTTCAGATGCAACTGAAAGTGAAAAGTATATTTTTAAAACAAAGCAGAAAATCACCCGTGATGGTATTTCTAATTCCAGATTAGTTAAAGATGGTGATTTCATTCTATCCAATTCAATGAGTTTTGGAAGACCGTATATTGTTCGTACCGAAGGCTGTATTCATGACGGATGGCTGGTTTTAAGTGTCAATGATGAAGTATTTAATCCTGATTATCTTTATTGTTTTCTTGGATCACAAGAGGCTTACAGTCAATTCAATAGTAAAGCTGCTGGATCAACTGTTCGGAACTTGAATATAGAAATAGTTAAAACTGTTGAAGCTATAGTTCCGCCACTTAATGAACAACGGCGGATTGTGGATAAGTTGGATCGGATAGGCGATCGCCACCGCACGGCGCGTAATGAGTTAAGCCACATCCCAAAACTAATTGCGCGTTACAAACAAGCTGTTTTAGCTGCTGCTTTTCGCGGCGATTTAACCGCAGATTGGAGAAATCAAAATAACGAAATAATTCTTGATTCAGAAGAATTTTTGTTTGTTAACTACTCAAATGAATATGAATTCCCTGATTTGCCTAATTCATGGATTTTATCTTGTATTGATAAAATTGGAAACGTAAAAGGAGGCAAACGATTACCTAAAGGAGAAAAACTAGTTGATTGGAACACAGGCTTTCCTTACATAAGAGCAGGTAATCTAAAAAATGGAACTGTAGTTACTTATGAATTACTTTTTGTGACTGAAGACATAAGAAAAGTAATTAGGAACTATACGGTTTCTTCGGGAGACGTTTACATTACCATAGTTGGAGCTTGTATAGGTGATGCAGGAATTATTCCTAAGAATTTGGATGGAGCTAATTTAACAGAGAATGCAGCCAAAATATGTGATTTAAAACAATGTGACAATCAGTATTTAGCATTATGGTTACGTTCATCTATATGCCAAGATATAATTAATCATAAAACTCTTTCAGCGGCACAAGGGAAACTCGCATTAACAAGAATTAAAACAATACCAATTCCATTGACACCACTCGAAGAACAGAAGGAAATTGTTCGGCGAGTTGAGAAGATGTTTGAGAAGATAGACATGATGGAGCAGGAATATCAAAAAGCGGCGAAACTTTGCGACAGATTGGAACAGGCGACATTAGCAAAAGCATTTCGTGGTGACCTCGTACCTCAAGACCCTAACGATGAGCCAGCATCAGTTCTGTTGGAACAAGTAAAAAGTCAAAAGAAAAAAGGGAAAATTAAATCTAAGAAATAGGTTTGCACGGTAGGGGTTGAGCATTTGCGCCACAATTGCCAAACACACCACAAAAAAACTAAATTCGCAAATGCTCAACCCTCTATGCTTTAACCGACAAATTATTCTTGCGGATTGAGATTTTGTGCAAAATTTCGAGGCTTGGGCATAGCATTCCCCAATGTAGAGCATCGAAGGAGTTAAAGATTGTCGCGGGAATGCTATGCCCCTACAGTGATGTCATGTTTGGCGAACCTAATTTCAAGGCTATAATTATGAAATCTTTGGATAGGAGAACAAGCAAATGCAAGTTAGTTATCGGCTTAATGCCAACGAACTAGACATTAGATTTATCGAAAGCCTGAAAGCCGCGTTTCAAGGCAAAGAAATTGAAATTCTAGTTTATGAACAAGACGAAACACAATTTTTGTTAGCCGATCCCATCAATCGCACAAAATTACTTACAGCAGTTGAGAACATAAAAAATCGTGAAAATCTGGTCGAGGTTAGCTGGGATAGCCTTCCATGAAAAGACTTATTTTATTTGAAGCCGATGCCTTTGAGGACTTTAATGAATGGGCAAAAAGCGATCGCAAAATTTACAACAAGATTGCTGAACTAATCAAAGACATTGAGCGTAATCCATACTTAGGAATAGGCAAACCAGAACCACTCAAGTATGAACTAAGCGGTTTCTGGTCAAGACGGATCACGGATGAACATAGACTAATTTATCAAGTTAGCGATCGTGAAATTTTGATTGCCGCCTGTAAAAGCCACTATAAGAAATAGTCAGTACAAGGAAAAATTAAATGGAAATACAATCAGCTAACTTTGGATTTTTACGCCAACATGACCAACAAATCGTCAAACTCGCCGCCCTAGCTGAGCAGTTTTTCCATAGCGACAGCAACACCTGCATCATCAAACTGCGTCAATATGCCGAACGCCTTGCCAAACTCATCGCCGCCAACACAGGGCTGTACCAATCGTCAGACGAAGCCTAAGTCGAACTATTAAAAAGATTGAAACTAGAAAATGTCATTTCTAAAGAAGTTACTGACCTCTTCCATTTAATTAGAATCGCAGGCAATAAAGCCGTTCATAACAAAAGTACAACCAACACAAACGAAGCCCTAACTCTATTACAAACCGCCCAACAATTAGGAATATGGTTTCATCGCACCTTTAGCGATCGCAACTTCAAGAGCAAAGCATTTATCCCACCCTCCGACACCACCACCCAACGAAATGCCGAACTAAAGGCAAAAATAGAAGAATTAGAAAAGATAATCACCGATACCCAAATTGCCAATCAACACCCCACCACCAAACAAACTGCGGCAATCATTGAACGTGGTGAAGCTGCATCCAAAACTATAGACCTCAATGAAGATCAAACCAGAGCGCTAATCGATCAACAACTACGCGATCGCGGTTGGGAAGTGGACAGCGAAAACCTGCGCTATAGCCAAGGCTTTCGCCCCACCAAAGGCAAATTGACAAACCTCATCAAAAACAACCGATCGCCTCTAACATCCCTACTTTCACCACACAAGCGATCGTCCCTTTTAAAGATATTGTCGCAAATATGCCAAATAAGGTATATTAGATATGAGTCAACAAATCAGAAAACAAATAAATGACCCAGAATCAAGTTACTGAAGTTATTCAAAGTGGGGCGAATGTATTTGAGGATTTGGGATTTGCACCTGAAGAGGCTCTTAATCTCAAAATTCGGGCTGACTTGATGTTGAATATTAAGCGATTCATTCAGTCTCAAGGATGGACTCAAAAGCAAGCTGCTTTGTTTTTTGGTGAAACTCAACCTCGGATTAGCGATTTGATCAATGGTGATATTGAGAGGTTTAGTATTGATAAATTGGTGATAATGTTGGTGCGTGCGGGTATGGATGTGAGGTTTGAGGTAAGTTGACTCAAGATGATCGTTTTACCTTCGTGAATAAGAACTAGGCAAAAAAAGCTGAATCAAGGTAATAATGGATGTATCGTAATTCTTCAATAACAAGAGGTCTAAGCCATGACTGAATTACTTGAACGTGTGATTGAACAATTAAAAATACTTCCTGCGGATGAACAAGATGCGATCGCTACTCGTTTTTTAGCAGAAATAGAAGACGAACGTGCTTGGAAAGCTAGTTTTTCTAAGACAACTGATGATCAATGGAATAGGCTGGCTGCTATGGTGCGCCAAGAAATTAATGCTGGAGAATTTTCACCATTAGATGAGTTATTCTCTTCTAAGCCAAATAATCACTAGTTCTATAAACGCTTTAGAATTTCGTCATACTCTGCGTGAGAGCCAATCCAAAACCAATAGATATGATCGTTTTCTAGCAATCCAAGAACCCGATAGTTAAGTCCAACTCTTACTGAATAGATTGGCTGATTTTGGCTAACTCGCTTAAACTGGAGACTTCCTTGATACGGATCTGACTGCCAGATCTCATAAGCTTTGATTACTTGTTTCTGTGTTGTTTCTGGCAGTTGGTCGAGTTCTTTACGAAATTTGTTTGTAATACTAGATTTCATAAGTTATCTCACATCAGACTTCAAGATATCAGGTTTTTCTCCATTAGAGCGTAAGAATATTTCGATATTATCTTTTAGATCTATTAAAAAACTCTTAAGTTCTGAATATTCAGATAACGAAATACGAGAGGTTGTCGGAAAGCGTCGATCAGAACTTAGAGCATAACAAATACTTTGTTCTACCATATCCTTAATTACTGGGATGTAGTCAGATGGAGGCAATTCAAACGATTTGGGAAGAGAGTTATTGATTAATTTATCCTCAAAATCCAAGAATATTTCTTCGCAATACTTTGCTACTTCAATAAGTCGCCCAACAAAATAAGTCTTTTCTAATGGAAGAATATACAGATCTTTTACTTCTTCGTCAAAAAAGTCTCCATCGCTATCAAAAAGTGGCCAAGTAACTTTGACTTGACGATTAGTCCAAATTTTCTCATGAATAGATAGAGCAAGATCTGACTGTTGCTGCACAACATACATAGCAACTTTAGGACGATTAGAATCAGTTTTAGGAATGATTGTTGCGTACTGTTTACGATAACGAACCTCGTATAAATCCTTTAAACCAAGCTCATCTAATATCGCAATTACTGTCTCAATAGTTGGTATGCCAGAAGAATTAACTCCTGTACTTGCTGCTGAAGATAATTCTTTCTGATGGAGCAAATCACTGATACCCAATAAAGACTGGAGTTGCTTGATATCCCAAGCGATCTTTTGAGTACCATCATCGAGCGTTAGTAGCTCAACATTTAAGGGTTGTCTGTTCACGATCCTCATATACCCAAACACACTAATTTGACTGCTTGGGCTTATCCTAACACACTAATTTGGCTTTTTGGGTGACTTTGGTAAAAATTTTTTGTGGCTACGATCAGCGACGATCCTGAGGATGAAATGACCGAACCTGAAGAAATTGCTGCCGCGATCGCCACTCATCTAAAAAATGCTTTAAGTGCGATCGCCGATTTAATGGAAGAATTGGAAAATGTTGTCTAGAAAGTTGTCTAGAAATAGGTTACACGATCGCTCATTTACTATGACTCAATAATTATGCGTGTTGTATTTTTTGGAACTCCAGACTTTGCAGTTCCCACATTAGAGAAACTATTATCAGAGCCAGATTTTGAAGTAGTGGGTGTGGTGTCGCAGCCTGATACGAGGCGTGGACGCGGTAATCAAGTTACGCCTCCACCTGTAAAAGCCGCCGCGATCGCCAAAAATCCCGATCTCCAGATCTGGCAACCCGATCGCCTTAAAAAAGATCAACAGGTACTTGCAGAACTGGCAGCTATTAATGCTGCTGTATTTGTAGTTGTGGCTTATGGACAGATTCTTTCACAAAAGATCTTGAATATGCCTAAGCATGGCTGTATTAACGTGCATGGTTCGCTATTACCGAAATATCGTGGGGCAGCACCGATCCAATGGGCGATCGCCAATGGTGAAAGTAGCACTGGCATTACGACCATGCAAATGGATGCAGGTATTGATACGGGCGCGATGTTACTTAAAGCCGAATTAGCAATCTTGCCTGAAGATAATACCGATACTTTGAGTGAGAAGCTGGCTAAATTAGGAGCAGATTTATTAATTGATACTTTACGACGCTTAAATACAATTACACCTGAACCTCAAGATGACTCTTTGTCCTGCTATTCACCAATGATTGGGCGTGAGGATTGGGAACTAGACTGGAATCAAGAGGCGATCGCTTTGCATAATCGCATTCGTGCCTTCTATCCCAATTGCTATACCGAATATCGCGGGCAGAGGTTAAAGATTACCAAAACAGAAGTGATTGCAGAAGATGAGAATCTAGAGAATGTTGGTAAGGTGACGGAAATCTGTAAAGGCAAAGGTTTTGTATTGCAGACTGGTCAAGGATTATTACTAATTAAAGAAGTCCAACCTGCGGGTAAGAAACTGCAATCGGGTTGGGATTTTGTTAATGGTGCAAGAATTGCGATCGGTGAATCTTTTGCATAAGCAAAAAGCGGCACTAAGTGCCGCTTTTTGCTTATTGTTTTTTAGGAGTTTCAGGAGTCGTGCTAGGTGTTTGAGTGGAATTGGTAGAGGATGGCTTTTGGGGAGAGAGCGTAGATAGACGCTTAACTTCATCTTTAAATTCGGCAGGAGCTAGCTCTAGTCCTTTATCAAAGAGTTTTTTCGCTTCATCCTCTTTACCTTGAACTTGCTTTAATTGCGCCTTCCCAACGTAAGGACGAAAATCTTTACCACTGTCTTTAATCATCTGATCATAAGTAGCGATCGCATCATCGATACGATTTTGTTGACGATAGACTTCACCAAGAATCCAACGTACTGAGCCTGTATCAACGGTATTTGCTTGGATTTTGTTAGCGGTTTCCGCAGTTTTGAGTGCGTCTTGGAGAATACCGATCGCCGCTTCAGGACGCTTATCCGATAACTCAATACTAACAATACTTTGCAACGCAGGAATATAACCCGGTTTTGTAGTCAAAATTTTGCGATATTCCGCCGACGCATTTTTAGGGTCTTTGAGTTCAATGTAAGTACGCGCTAAGGTCATCCGATATTCAGGCTGATCGGGAAAAGTATCAGAAAGGGTTTGTAGCGGTTCGATCGTTTCTTTAACTTTGCCCAGTTGATTTCTAAGGTTAACTAGACCAATCAGTGCAGTTTGGTTTTTAGGATCGCTTTTTAGCACAGCCTCAAAACCCTCGATCTGAATTTTGATGCGCTCTTGCTCAGAGGCGTTTTGGTTGGATTGATTAGTTGCTTGCTGCTGCGTTGGGGCAAACAAACCACCAATCAGTGGTGCGATCGATACGCCCAAGAACGAGAGCGTAATTACGATTAAAACACCATTAATAATCCATTGCCTTGCTGTACGTTGAGTCACGATATTTACCCTAAATTCAATTAAAAGCCAAACCCAGTAAGGGTTTTTAAAACTAAAAATGGCATAGCCATTTTTAGTTTTGGTATCACACCATAGTTTACCTCAAGAGGTTGTTATAGACAGCTTCCGCAAATCAACTCATGCCAAATTAATAGGGTGGCGGCGCTTCGCGCCGCCACCCTAAACTGTCTAAATAGCCTGCTCTTCTTTGGGAGTTACTTCAGGTTCGGTTTCCATAAATGAAACTACAGTACTCACTTGCGCGATCGCTTGAGGCTGTTTTTCATGAGGACTCTTTAAAGTCTTATCAGCTTGAGGCTGTTGGCAAGCGTGCATCGTTTTGACGTGTTCATCTTCATCATCCCGAATAGCGACAAATACATCATACAAATTATCAATTTTGGGACGACGGTAAGAGTTTGGATGCGAAGTTTGGAACTCGTCAAACAGATAGAGATCACCATCACGGAAATAATTAATCGCAATCTGGGGAGCAGGTTGTTGTTTTAGTTCTGCTTCATTGGCTTTTAAATAGTCGTCATAGCTATGGAAAGCGTGTTGCTCAACTTTTTCCATAAAGTTGTAAGCAGCTTTCGGATTGACCATATAAATCAATACGATAATCCAGTAATAAAGGAGAGCGGTTGTTTTAGCAAGCAGGCGATCGGGCCAAAACTTATTACCACCCAACTCTTCCATAATCAGAAGATGGTGCAATTCATTCCAAGATTCAGCAAAATGGATTTTTAGCCAGTCCGCCTTACGCCACAATCCTAAGGTTTCATAGAGGTGAAGTACGGAAACATAGGAGAAATATGGTACACGGGCAACGGTTTCGAGAACGTAAAAGCGGGGAATCGGGCGATCGCGGTAAACATTGTTAATCACGAATACTAACAAGTTGACAAGAGCTTGGATCATGCTTGACTCCATTAATTAGAATCTACTGCTCTATTTTAAATGGGTAGTCAATTTGTTGTGGATTATGACAGCTTTATTTAAGGTTAGGATTCACGCAAAAATGCCTTGAAACCCCTACATTTGAAGGGTGGGCGGCGCAAAGCGCCGCCCACCCTAGTGACTTAGCTGAAAAAGTTGGCAGTGATGCGTACAGTTGCAGTACAGCTAGCATTAGGTTCTAGCACAGTCAAATATTCCTTAGTATTCAGAGAATTACGAGTTGCGCTCCAAGGCTCTAGACAATAGAAGTCTTTACCCTTAACTGTCCAAAAAACTAGATAAGTATAAAAATCATCGTAGTCGATCGCAATCTTGAGTTGGCGATCGTTGTCAACAACGGAAGTTGAGCGACTAGAAAGCTTACCAAATACAGAATCAATCTCATCTTGATCGAAGTTAAACTTACCATCAAAATCAAAGCTCTCTTTGGTGCGATTATCCTCATACCTTGCTGAGGGAATATCTACTTCAATCTGATTTTTGTCGCCACAGAGAAAATAAGGATGGAAGCCTGAAGAGAAAGGCATCGGTGTGGATGAGAGATTTTTATATTCTTGGCGAATCTCTAAAGTGTTTCCACGTAACGCATAGGTAAAGGTCAAATGAAAATCAAAGGGATAGACCGCCTTAGTTTGCTCATTACTCACTAGCTCAAGGGTCACACTTGCTTCACCGTCATGACCTTGTGATGTCGCTTTCCAAGGTAACTCACGGGCAAATCCATGCTGTTTGATTTTATAGTCAGTTCCATTGACATTGTAAGTGTCATTAGGCAAATTACCACAGAGTGGAAAGAGAATTGGATTACCACCTCTAACGCTCAAATCAGGATGGGTAAACCGCTCAGTATCAAGATAGAAAACCTCCTGACCATCAATACGCCAGCTTGTGACAATCCCACCTCTTTCTGGTACAACTTCTATTTGAGAGTTTGTGCTGTCATCG
The DNA here is from genome assembly GCA_963703315.1 of uncultured cyanobacterium. Taxonomy (GTDB): domain Bacteria; phylum Cyanobacteriota; class Cyanobacteriia; order Pseudanabaenales; family Pseudanabaenaceae; genus Pseudanabaena. The sequence goes on from OY969811.1 coordinate 3,501,539, forward strand.
GACAGAATATAGGTGTTGTATTGCTTTTGCTGCGAAGAAACTGTATACACAAATTTTGCCCTGTAACATTCCAGAAATAATTATATAACAATGAAAGCGGTGCTTTCATCTATTTAGATTTCGGGATGTTACAGCCAAACGGATAAGCGGTGTGATAGGTGCGATCGCGTTTGCCAAACAATTGATAACGATGGTCTCGAATTTGGATGTAAGTTGAGTCACCCAAAGATTTCAGAGGAGAAATTGCTCGATAAGCAGCAATTAATACATCACCCATCGGCAACAATCGTGTAATTTCTTCAGCCGCCTCACTACCCTGCCATCTTTGCGTAGCATCCTCACAATCAATCAAAATCATCCCCATTTCACAGTCAACAGCCGAGACATTAAATAGTGCCAGCGTTTGCTCATCTTGCATGGGGATATAGCAAAACTGACGACCGCGATCAAATTTCTCTAAAACGCTGACAAAGTTAGAGCAGAGATTACAGTTACCGTCATAGATTACAGCGTAAGACATAATAGATTAGATGAATTCTTTACTAAGGGAATGATGAGGCACTGCGTCTCATCATTCTAGATTTAGAACTTGCAGGGACCTTTTTTAGCATTAGGACAAATGGTCTCTTCATCTGTTTTTGGCAACTTACTTGGTTCAAAAATGACACCACTCAGATTAATTCCATTTAACTTTGCGCCACTCCAGTTAGCTCCATTAATCTGACTACCAGAGAGATTTGCGCCACTCAAATCCGTACCAGTCATATCAGTATAGTTAAGCCTCGTATTCGATAAATTAGCCCGTTTTAAACTGGTGAAGCTGAGGTTTAAGCCAGACAGGTCTTGATTGGCTAAATTACGACCCTCACGCATATCGTTCACAATTTGCCAAGCTAATAAAGTTGTTGAATTAAATTTTGTCGCTTTGTCTGTTCCTTGAGCGCCAATTTTAGAACCTTTCAAGTTAACGCCTTCCATTTTTGCACCAACAAAGTTAGAAAGAGTTAAATTTGACTCGGCAAGATCTACGAAAATCATTTGTGCTTTGTTGAACTCTGCCCAGATCACACTCGCACGAATTAACCGTGCTTTACTCAAGTTGGCATTGGTAAAGTTTACGCCATCAAGATTTGCGTCCTGAAAATTTGCACCTACCAGACTCGCATCTTGCATTTTTGCACCCGTGAGCGTGGCTTTACTGAAGTCAACGTTATCCAGTTTAGCGCCCTTAAAGTCTGCATTCGTAAAGTCTTTACCACTAGCATCTTTAAATATTCCCCACCTGAGACCAATATCAAAAACTGGTCTATTCAGGAGACTATAGAGCGTAAAAGCGCCGCCGATCGCTGCTAATCCGATTACAGGAATTTTGAGATAATCTTGCCATAGAGATTCTAAGCTAATGCTAGGCATCTTTATGGGTGGCTTTTTGGGAGGGAGTTCTGCTTCAGTTATGGATTGTTGAAATTCTTCATAGGATTCATAGTTATCTTCGGTAAAGCGATTAAAATCCATTTGATCTCGAGGCATACCCATACTAGCTTGGGTCGGCTCATTAAAGCTCGGCATTGGTTTGCGGCGATCGCGAGGTATTTCCTTGGTTTCACTAGTACCTGTTGAATCAAACCGCGCAGAAGATGGGGGATTGCTTCTACCACGAGAGGGTAACTGTGTACTTTGCTTACTGATAGTGGTGATACTGTCTGATAAATCGCTATTATCAAGTAAACCTGACCAATCATTGCCATCAGCATGAATTTCTATACCAAGATCATTAAAGTCAGGTAGATCGATTTCCTTGCGCCTAGAACCACTAGAACCTCGCGAAGAATTGGCAGCTTTACCTTGTGATGGTCTACCTGATGCTCCTGCGATTGGAGTGGCTGTACTGCCCATGCTACCTGTATCTGACGATCTTAGTCCGCCCGAAAGTACTGTCTCCGCATCTAATAATTCTGACCAACTATCATCGATCGTATTAATCGACTTCCGATTTTTATGTGGATCTGGTTGAGCATGAAACCGATCAAAATCATCCTCTCTACCTCTTCTGCCCATTGTGTTTTGGGTTTGCGGTTGAGAATCAATAGAAGGAGGTGGCGGTAAAGGCGCAGTATTGCTCTGATTAGGGATGCGCTTTGGTGGTAGTGGTGGTAAAAAAGGTGGCGGTGGCGGTGGGCTGCTCACAGATGGAGCAGTAGGTTCTTGCCTAGTCGCGATGGGAGGAACTGGCGGAAGCGGAGCGATCGGTGGTGCTGGTGGAACTAATCCCGTTGATATTGTCGGAGATACAAAACCCGAACCAAAATCATCGCCCGTAAGTTGCGAATCCATACTATCTAGATCGAATTCGTCTAAAAAGTCGCTACTATCTATGCCCACATTGGTAACACTTTTACCAATGTTGACAGGCGGTACAAAATTTACAGGTGGCGGTGATATCTGTTGTGGTGATACAAAATTGTCTAATCCACCAGAATTTGTACCATAACTGTTCAGTAAATCTTTGTCTGCGGCTTCTTGATATTCATCCATTTCCTCATAGCTTTCATTGAGCAAATCATGAGCCATCGCTTCCTGCAAGAAGTCAGTTTCTGAGATGAGATTATCTGTGGAGCTATTTAGAGCATCAAATGGAGGATTTGGAACCACTCCTGACGTGAACTGCTCTTCTGGAGATGGAATAGGTGCAACCCTAATAGGAGTGAGTGTTGTAGGCATACTTACATTATTGAAATTGCCAAGCGGCTCTTCTAACAGACTATCTTCATCAAAAGTAGCTAGATCAAAATCTTCATTGAGCATACTGTCTAGCTTATGATCATTCCCATTGGTGACAGATTCCGCAATCTCTGCATTCCAGTTAGGGTTTTGTAAGCTAGTACTCACTGGTACGACAACATTATTACTAAGGTCATCAGCATAGTTATCGAACTCGTCAATAAAGCTAGATTCAGTAATTTGATCAGCAATAGATTCACTTAAGTTTGACCAACCCGAAGATAAATCCATAGAATCATCAGGTTTTTTAATTTCGTTAGGCTCTACCTCCGATTTAGCTTGGTTGTATTCATCATGCTGGACGCTAGCATCAATATTTGAAGAGATATATGCATCAGAAGGCACGAATTCATCAGTTGAAAACGTATCTGGAAGTTCATGCTCTACCTCTGTGGTAACAATTGTAGGAACATTCCAATCAACAGCATCATTACCATGACTAATTTCAGCCTCTAGATCTGCACTCCAATCGTCATTAATAACATCTTCAGATGGAACCTGATGATCTAGCTGATCATCAAATGTCTGCTCAAATTTCTGCTCAGAATCTTGTTCGGAGGCTAAGCCAAAGTCTGCATCAAAAGCTTGTTCGATATTTTCGGGGCTAGATATATTTAAGCTGATATTTTCTTCTATTTCGAGATTCTCAGCTTCTGGTATGTTCTCCCAATCATCTAATGAGCCAAAAGCATTGTCAATTGCTGGTGATGATTCTGAAGGGGAGTCAATGCTAGAGGAGCTATGCCAAATTGAATCATCGATCGCCTGATCTCCAGCCTGAATCCAGTTACTAGCAAACGCACTATCGATGGATTCATCGGTGAGTGGAGATTCAAGATTTGGTACAGTACTCGACCAAATTTCATCTCCCATTTCCACTGAGTTTGATATTTCTAGCGATCGCACTTCTCCAAATCCATCATCTAGCAGCAGATTGTCAGATGCTTCTGCTACAATCTCAACCTGTTCATACTCAGATAAGGGTAGATCATCTTCTAGACTTGGTGCTAAATCTGGGATGTCTTGAAGTTCGTCTAGAAATATACTACTAGTATCAACATCTGCAACTAGTGCATCTTCTAATGTATCTGCAACTAATACATCAGCCTGTACTTCATCAAGTAAGTCCCAATCATTACCTAATCCTTTCTCTAAATCCTCTAGAAGATCATCTTGATAGATAGGTTCAGCTAACTGGTCAGTATTTAGGTTAATACTTTCAGAATACTCTTCATCATCCCTAACAAATCCTGAAATTTGTGTTGGTATATCAAAAGATTCATTAGTGATATTTAGACTTGGTTGAGTATTACCAACTTGATCATTAGTTTCTACGGACGATTTCCCCAGAATGTTATCCCAGTTGTCATCATTTAAAGCATTACTGCTGTCAAAATTATCATTAAAAAATTCATCTAAATCTTGGATATTTTCATTATTCTCAATGCCAATTTGTAAATCCTGTAACCCAAGATCGAAACTATCTGAAGTATCAAAATTGAGAGAATCTAAATCAGCAAAGTCAGAATTGCCTAGAAAATCCAGATTGTTCAAATCTAGATCATTCAAATCTAGATCATCTGTTGGTAAGTTGTTTGACTGACTTGAAGGCTGAAGTGTTGTCTGAGATTGTGATATTTGTGGAGATATAGACTTATCTTTAGCTTTAATTTCTGAATCATCTATCCTAGTTTTTAGATCGGTCATAATTAACCAATCAATATTTTCCACATCATTTTTTTTGGTTTCAGTATTATTGCTACCTTGACTACTTGATGTCTTTTTGGTCGAAGGAGATCGCTCAATCTCTTCGTCTAAGCCTAGTGATCTTAACCATTCTATGTCTTCAAGATCGTTTTCATTAGCTTGATTATTTAATAACTGAGAAGATGAGTTTCCTGATAATTGATTTGATGCTGGTTTGGGTTGAGGAGATCCGCCAATTCGCGTACTCAGATCAGACATAATCATCCAATCAACATCCGCAGCATCGTTACCTGATGACTTTTGAGGATCTGGCTTATTACTGCCTTGACCTTTTTGCGGATTATTTTTATCAGATGCCATGTGTCAATCCTCGCGATTGTTTTGGGTCTTGGGCTACTTGAGCGTTGCTACTGTAAAAATGCATTGTATTGCTAAGTAGCTCAATTTAACCTACAGCTTAGCAATAACATCACTGAGATTTCAATAAATTTAATGATTTCTCACCAATATTTTTCTGTCCCTATCAACCTTAAACATACTTAGGTTTTTAAGCGTATGGAGGAGTATAATCTTTTGCCCGCTCTTTCCAAATCTATAAAGTGTTTGAGATATTTGCTTGGGTTGTTCTATTTAGTTCGTGATGTGTATCAAGTGTCTTCCAACTAAGTGCTAATAGCGATCGCTTACCAGTTTTTATAGGAGTTATTGCTGTAGCCATTTCAAAAGAGAGTGGCGACGCTTCACACTGCTACTCTCTGCAAAAAGTGAGGGTGCTTCACAGTGCTGCTCTCTACAAAAAGTGGCGGCGCTTCGCGCCGCCACCCTCTTTTGGGTTTGCTATTAGTCAGTTTTTGCAGTTTGTATTTTGCTTACAGCAAAACATAAACTGCTACATACAAATTGAGTTTGCTGTTACATTGTGTTTATCATCGTGATTTTCATGTACAGCGTTCGTAGATTTTATGGCAAAGCAAGGGCAGCAACAGCTAGATATTTGGTCGGAGTCTGATGGGGGCAAGATCATCCCAACTTCATTGCATACAGAAATGCAGCGCTCGTACCTAGAGTACGCCATGAGCGTGATTGTTGGTCGCGCCTTGCCTGATGCTCGTGATGGACTCAAACCTGTGCATCGCCGCATTATCTACGCCATGCATGAGCTTGGACTTGTACCCGATCGCCCCTTTCGTAAGTGCGCTCGTGTAGTTGGGGACGTATTGGGAAAATATCACCCGCATGGCGATCAATCGGTTTACGATGCTCTTGTCCGACTCGTACAGGACTTTTCTAGTCGTTACCCTCTGCTTGCAGGACATGGTAACTTCGGCTCAGTGGACAATGATCCTGCGGCGGCAATGCGTTATACCGAATGTCGCTTAGCGGCGATCGGCAATGAGGCATTACTTAGCGAAATCGAGGAAGATGTCGTTGATTTTGTCGATAACTTTGATGGCTCGGAGCAAGAACCTGCGGTATTACCTGCCCAGTTGCCAATGCTATTGCTCAATGGCGCAACGGGAATCGCGGTGGGGATGGCAACCAATATTCCGCCCCATAATTTGAATGAAATTGTCGATGGCGCGATCGCCTTGATCGATCATCCGAATTTGCCCGATGATGATTTGCTAAAAATCATTCCTGCACCCGACTTCCCGACTGGCGGGATTATCATGAATGCAGAAGGGGTGCGCGAAGCCTATCTAACGGGCAAGGGTAGTGTGACGATTCGTGGGGTTGCCTCCGTCGAGCAGTTTGGTGGCAAAGGTACGGGCAAGCGTCAAAAACAGGCAATCATCGTCACCGAGTTGCCCTATCAGGTGAATAAATCGGCATGGATCGAGAAAATTGCCGAACTGGTGAACAATAACAAAATCGATGGCATTTCTGATATTCGTGATGAAAGCGATCGCACGGGAATGCGAGTGGTAATTGAACTCAAAAAAGATATTATCCCCGCCGTAATTATCGATCAGCTATATCGTCAAACTGCTTTACAGTCTAATTTTGGCGTAATTCTACTCGCATTAAAAGGTTCTCAACCTAAGCAGATGACCTTGCGAGAATTATTACAAGAGTTTTTAGAATTTCGGGAAGAAACTCTCTCCAAACGTTTCCGTTATGAGTTAAAAAAAGCACAAGAAAAATCACATTTGTTAGAAGGATTGGTATTAGTTCTTCAAGATATTGATCGCCTGATTAGAACTTTAAGGTTTGCGAATAATAGCGCCCTTGCCAAGACTGACTTACAGACTGAGTTTGCTCTTTCAGAAACTCAAGCAGAAGCCATTCTCTCCATGCCTTTACGGCGAATCACCGCGATCGAGCAACAGAAAATTCGTGAAGAATTAGAAACCTTACAACAGCAAGTTGCTAGATTAGAAAAATTGTTAGGCGATCGCCGCGAGTTGATGAAATTCCTTAAAAAAGAATTGCGCGATCATAAAAAACGTCATAGTGACTCCCGCCGCACACGTCTAGCATGGCAATTACTAGAACATCAAAATTTGGTTGATGGGTCGTCTAATATTGATACTAGCGAACCCGTTAAGGCGAAGAAAAGTAAAGATGATACTTCGCAACTAACGGAACTTGAGAAAGTAGCGGTAAAAACTACTGAGCAAGTAACTGAGAAAGTAAGCGTCCGTAAATCTTCCAAAGAAAAACAACCCCAACTTTCAGAAGTTTCCCTCATTTCCCTTACCACTGAACTCAATATTCCTGTTGCCGAACCTCAGGATATTACCGTTCAACTTACCCATAAGGGCTACATCAAGAGTTTTGAGAATAATTCTAGAGTCTCTCAATCCGCCGATCTCAGTGATGATGTGACGATCGCCTCCTACGACACCCGTAGCGATCGCGAAATGGTGGTATTAACAAATTCGGGTAAAGCATTCCCCTTGTCATTATCTAACGTTCCCATCGTCAAGGGCAAAGGACGAGGTACTCCTTTAATTACGCTTTTACCTGATAGTACTGAGCGCATCGTCTCCCAATTTGTTTGGCAAAAAAATCCTGAATCAACCGAAGGTTTAGTCCTGCTCTCTAATCAAGGCAAAATCAAGCGATCGCCCCTTGCGGAATTTGCCGATATGACCGCACGCGGATTAATCGCCGCCAAATTTAAAGAAGATGATTCTCTCTTCTGGGCAGATGTGGTCAGTTTAGAACAGGAATTAGCGATCGCCACTTCCGCAGGTCGGATTCTCCGTCTTAAAGCCGATGAGACTCAAATCCCTACAGTAGGACGCGCTGCCGCAGGAAATATTGCGCTACGTTTAGGCAGTACTGAAACTCAAATCGGTGTATCGGTATTAGATTTAGCAAGTTCTCCCAATTCAGAGCTAATTTTAATTACTGCCGAAGGGTTTGCCAAACGGATTGCGGCTGGCAATATCAGAGCGGCTGTGCGAGGTGCGATCGGCGCTCAATGCTTTAAGTTCCAGTCTCGTACTGATCAGTTAGTCAGCATGACCGCGATCGCCAATCCTCGCCTAGATTTACCTGTTACTTTCCTAATCGGTCAAGAGAATGACATTGGTTTACGCACCGTACAAATGCCTTTGGGTGCGATTCCCCTCGAATTACCCAATAGTCAAGGACGCTCGATATTTGCGGGTGAAAGTGACCTAGTGCGATCGGAAAAAGTAATCCGTGTAGTAACCTAAACATATACCCTAAACCCAATGGCGCACGCGCAGCGTGCGCCATTGGGTTTGGTTCTAGCTACTTAACTCACTGTTAACTAACTGAAATTGTTATGCCTTACAGTCAGTTCAAAACTTTGGAATCAGTTGTCTCTACCTTCGACCTTGTCGTTGAAGATACTGTGCATCTATTCAGCCAAACGCAACCAATTTCACCAAGCGATCGCCTCAAAGAAATTATTAATGAAGGACTAGATCTAGCGATCGCCACTAGTACCGAAAAGGCTCGTTCAGAACTACTTATCAGTCCGATCCTCATGGAAGTGCGGCGTAGTCTCCATAAGCAAATTAGTCTATTCTCTGGTAATAACTTTGATGTCGAACCAGAACGAGGATTAAATGGCTTTTGTGATTTTATTCTGAGTGCTTCAGCTACACAGTCAGTGATTACGGCTCCTGTGTTAACCGTTGTCGAAGCAAAAGAAAATGATTTGCGATCGGGCTTAGGACAATGTATTGCGGAAATGGTGGGCGCACAAATTTTCAATCAAAAAAAAGGTTTAGTCCATACAATTTATGGAACCGTGACAACTGGTACAACTTGGCGCTTTCTAAAACTCGACCAGCAAACAGTCCATATTGATTTAACCGAATACTTTATCAATCAACTCGACTTGATTTTGGGTATTCTCGCCATTCCCTTCCAAAAATAAGATGCTATGGCTATATATCAAAGTCGCGAAAAACCAGATAAAATAATACGTCTATAACGTTTTTAATACTTGTCCTATGACCCTAAATAAAGTGCATCTAGTGGGACGTGCAGGACGTGATCCTGAAGTCAAATATTTTGAGTCGGGCAAAGTGGTTTGCAACTTTACGATCGCCGTTAACCGTAACACTAGCAACCGTGATGAACCACCCGATTGGTTTGACCTAGAGATTTGGGACAAAACGGCAGAGGTTGCGAAAAACTACGTGAGAAAAGGTAGCCTGATTGGAATCTCAGGGTCACTCAAATTTGATCGTTGGAATGACCGTACCACAGGTGATGAGCGTCAAAAGCCTGTAATTAGAGTTTCACAACTGGAACTACTTGGCTCTCGCAAAGATAATGAATCTGCTAGTAGTGGTAGTAGCGGCGGCTATGACGATGATTTCTAAGTTCACAGCCTTTGCATAGTAATGGCTTTGAGCTTTTTTTATACGGTTAAATACGGTTTTCCTACTCGAAAATTTGTGGTGATATCAGTAAAAATATATTTAGCGAATTACAGATGCAAGGAATCGATTATGTTTAACCTTGGTGAACTCAACTCCAGCAGTAACAACATTTTGCTTGATTATCTCAAAAATCAATCCCCCGAAACGTTAACCACAGTTGCTCAATCCGTTACTCCTGAAGCTCAGCAAATTATTAATCAAAATATTCAAAATTTACTGGGGATATTGCCTCCACAACATTTCAATGTCAGTATTACCACCGATCGCGAAAATCTCGCAGGTCTAATTGGTTCCGCAATGATGACAGGCTACTTCATTCGACAGATGGAAACAAGAATGCAGCTAGATAACTCACTAGCATCAGTAGAATAAAAAAGCGGCGCAACGCGCCGCTTTTTTATTTATAGCAATGCAAAACCCAAATAATACCAATTCACAAAAGTGTGACGACATTTTTGTGAATTGAAAAACAAATCCAGTAAGGGTTTTTAAAACTAAAAATGGCTACGCCATTTTTAGTTTTGGTATAAGTGAAGGCGTTGCACAGCAACGCCTTCACTTATTTGACCTATAGAGATAGCTATACTTTGGGCTTGTGGTGAAAACGAATTCCTAAGAATACGTCATAGATAAAGCCAGCCAGATCAGGCATTTTCAATAAGCCTAAGGTTTGGGGAGAACCATTAGCATCGAGAAGTGGCTTCATTTGATAATAGGCACTCTCGTAGTAATACCAAGGCACATTGGGCCAGAGGTGGTGAACTAGGTGATAGTTTTGACCGAGCAACATGATATTAAGAAATTTGCTGGGATAAACTCTGGCATTTTTCCAGCGCGATCGCTCAACAAAGGGACGATGGGGCAGATAGTCAAAGAACAAACCTAGCAAAAGTCCCATGACTGCGGCTGGTACAAACCAGAAGTTCATCATGTAGCCAAGAAAGCCATGATAATAACCAAAGATAATCATTGCTACCACAATTAGGCGGCTAATTGCCCATTCCAGCAACTCGTAATTACGCCAGAGGCGACGCTGAAAGAAGAAAATTTCGTGATAGAAAAATCTCGCTGCAATCAACCATAGAGGTCCACCCGTAGACACAAAATGGTCAGGATCGTCCTCTTCATCGTTGACATGGGCATGGTGCTGCATATGCACGCGAGTGAATACAGGAAACACAAAGCCTTGTAATATCGCGGCAATATGCCCGATCGCCGCATTCACAATGCGATTGGGGTGAGCGACACCATGACAAGCATCATGGATCACTGTGCCTAGTACATAGAGCGCCGAAAAATTACAAACAAATACGAGCCAGTCCGCCCAGCCCCATACCCAATACCCTGTTGTCGATGCAGTTCCTAAAACAATCGAACCCAGTAGCAGTAGTATCGTCGGATTAAATCCCTGTGCTGCACCCATAAAACCTATGGGAAGAGCTAGGGCTTTGCCCTCCTGCTGCATTGTGTCACTCCTTCCTCAAATTTTCTATCTTTGATCTAGTATGCGTTTTGAGTCGGTTAGTTGCCAAACCCAAAATATATTTCAATATATAGCGATCGCCATTTGTATTAGAAAAATCAAAACCCAAGAAGGGAGTGACGGCGCGGAGCGCCGCCACTCGTCTTCTGGTTTTGTGTCCTAGCAAGATTGGAGACAGCTATATTCAAAAAATATATTTGATTGTTGCGTTTTATTACATTTTTTATTATCCCCTATGCTACCGACAATAGAGCGAGATTGCAACTATTGAAAAATCATTGTCCTAGCGGGAATATCGTTAAGTATTATGAAGTTAGGGTCTTTTACGCTAAATAACTATGCAACTTGCTTCTGAACAACGCACTAAGCTTGATAACTCCGATGATGCGTTATTTTATGACTATCCGCGTTTTGTCACCCATGTAGACGATCGCTTTATTAAGCAGCTTACCGAGCTTTATCGTCAACGCTTGCAACCAAATACGCGCATTCTAGACTTGATGAGTAGCTGGGTGTCACACTTACCGCCAGAAATGGAATTTGCCCATGTGGAGGGGCATGGACTGAACGCTGAGGAATTGGCGCGTAATCCTCGTTTAAATCATTACTTTGTCCAAAATCTGAATAAACAGCAATTATTACCCTTTAAGGATCAATCCTTTGATGCGGTGTTAAACACAGTCTCCGTGCAGTATTTACAATATCCTGAAGCGGTATTTGCGGAAATTTATCGCGTTCTCAAGGTTGGCGGGATTGCGATTATTAGTTTCTCAAATCGGATGTTTTATCAAAAGGCAATTCAGGCATGGCGTGATGGTGAAGAAAGCGATCGCACTAAGTTGGTCTATAAATATTTTGCCTCTGTGCCTAAAGGATTTACGAAACCTGAGTTAGTGGCAAATGTACCGCCTAGCTCACCGTTTTTAGCGATGCTAGGTATGGCAAGCAGCGATCCGTTTTATGCTGTAGTAGCAACTCGTTGTAATTGATATAGATTTCACGCAAAGCGTGAAATCTATATCTAGATAGAAGGATTAAATGAATAACTGATCTTTGAGTCACGCGCAGCGTGACTCAAGAAGTAAAAGGGTGACATGGAATGACTGACGTTTTAGTGATTGGTGGCGGCATTATTGGTTTGGCGACAGCGATCGCCCTTTCGCAACGGGGGGCAAGTGTCACTGTCGTTGAACGCGATATTTGTGGTAGGGGCGCAACTTGGGCGGCGGCGGGAATGCTGGCTCCTGAAGCCGAACGCCTTGAAGGACAACTCCTAGAATTTGGCATTCGTAGTCGGGATATGTATCCACAATGGATTGCCAGCCTGATGCGATTATCAGGTTTAGATTGTGGCTATTGGTGCTGTGGCATGATTGCTCCTAGTCTCGACGAAAGCGATCGCCAAATTATCGCCCAACATCCTAAATATATTAGTCGTCAAGAATCCTATAAACGCCAATCAGGTTTAGGAGAATCGGTTTTAGGTTCGCTCTGGCTGCCAGAGGATGGACAGGTCAATAATCGTAAGCTTGCTCAAGCTCTAATAACTGCGGCGCGATCGCTATCAATCAAAATTCTCGAAGGTGTCACGGTATATCAAATTGTCCGCGATGATCAGCGCGTTACTCACCTCGATACGAGTGCTGGTAAATTGCAAAGCGATCGCTATGTTTTGGCAACAGGAGCATGGACGCGATCGCTCTTACCCTTACCCGTAAAGCCAATTAAAGGACAAATGTTGTCGGTATTTGATAGCGATCGGCAATTACAGCGCGTTATTTATGCGCCAAACTGTTATATCGTGCCACGTCAAGATGGCACGATTGTGATCGGTGCAACTGTTGAAGATAAAGGTTTCGAGCAGGGTAATACTGCCGCAGGTGTAGCTGAATTATTAAATAGAGCGATTTCTGTTTATCCTGCGATCGCTAATATGCCCATCACTGAAACATGGTGGGGATTCCGACCTTACGCTCCTAATGAGATTCCCATTTTAGGAACCAGTGATTATGAAAATCTCATCTTAGCAACAGGTCATTATCGCAATGGCATTCTCTTTGCACCAATTACGGCTAAGTTGATTTCCGATTTTATGATTGATGGCATTAAAGATCCGATTTTGCAATGAATTTGTTAGGACTTACGCAGAATTTTCTAAGACTCTCACCCGTTCTGAGAGAAGGGGTTGGGGGATGAGGGCAATTTAGATTTTGCGTAAGTCCTATAACTGCTTGATCACTAAGAGCGTAATATCGTCGTATACCTTATGATTTCCAACATGAGCATAAAAACTATCTAAAATCACTTGACGGATGGCTAAAGCTGAGCGATCGCGGTGAGCAATCACAACTTCACAGAGGCGTTCCACTCCATAATATTTACCATCATCATTGATTGCTTCGGTTACACCATCAGTATAGAGAACTAGCAAGTCACCGACTGCCAAATCTAAAAATGCTTCATTGATCCATAGGGAAATATCCGACTCTAAACCAATTGGAAAACCTAAATCAGAGGTGTCCAGACGTTCTAATCGACCGTCAGCCCTTACCAAAATCACATCTTCATGTTGTCCTGTGATCTTGACTTTACCATCGGCATAATCTAGCAAAGTCAGCGTCAGATTGCGATCAACCTGCATCCGTTGAATGTTGCCATAGAGCGCTAGATTAATCGTATTTAAAAAGTGAATGGGATTGACTTCATCGTGGGCAAGCAATGTGCGTACTGCCATCTGCACCATTATCATTAACATTCCACTTTCTAAGCCATGCCCCGTGACATCGCCAATGCCAATTTTGACTCTGCCATTTTGTTGTAATACATCATAGTAGTCACCACCAACTTCCGCCGCAGGTTCCATAAATCCCGCAATATCTAGAAATGGAATTGCTTGCAGTTCTTGATCTTGAGGCAAAAGCATTTGCTGCAATCGGCGCGTAATGTCTACCTCTGCTTGGCTCTGAGCAAGTTTAACTTCGCTTTCTCTAAGAGCAATTTCCGCTTGATGACGTTCTTCTTCAACTCGCTTCCGTTCGACAATCTCATTCTGAAGACTTTGCACCGCAATTTCTAGATCATGAGTGGCTTGGGCGATCGCAATTCGCAGACGTTCTGGCTCACTGACAAGAATAAACATTAATCCTGCGGCTAACAAACTGAGAATAGTGCCGACGAGCCAAATCCACAGAATCAAGCTAGTTTGCTGCCATCCATTTTGTGGCAAAGCGGCTAATTGCCAAGATCCTGTGGGCAAACTAACTGATAGCAGGATCGGATCTTGGCTAAACAAGCTAGCATCACCCCAAAAGGTTTCTCCCTTTTCACCCAATCCATCTCTACCACGAATTGCGAGATTTAATCCCTGTAATTGATCCAGCCCTGCTTGGTTATAGACTGCTTCCGTATCTACTAAAATACTTGCCTGTCCCCAATATTTTTCGACCTTTGCACCTGTCTGCAAGTCTGTATTGGTGATAAAAATAGGGGTACGATTAATAAAAGCAACTCCACCCTGTACGAGATTGACAGGACCAGCAATTATAGACTGGCGATCGCGAATAGACCTCTGTACTGCTTCTTTTTGCAGTGGTGTCGCCTCAAGATTAATGCCGATCGCCTTCTCATTACCTGTATATGGATATATGTGAGAAATCACAGAATCCCTTGCCAAATCCAGACTACGAATCCCTGCTTTTCTAGTGGCGATATTCTTGGCATATTCAGTAAACTCCGCTTGAGATAGGTCAGGATGCATGACTGTATAGGCAACTAGAGCATCAGTTAGTAACAGCGATGAATTAATCGCTCCTTCTAGTTTGGCGCGAATTGTACTGAGTTGATTGAGGACATTTGCTTTTGACGCTGATTGCTGTCGCTGATATTCTAAATTTGCCAAGAAATATGTGGATAATCCTCCCGTAATTACTACAGCGATCGCTACTAAATTGGCTTTAATATAATGCTTTCTAGCCATAAACTCAATTCTCAAAATTGACTCGTTTATACAAGTCTTTTAGACTAATCTCAAAGCTCACGTACTCAAGTTTAAGCACGGCATCTTCTCCTAAGTATTCAGTTAATATCCATCTACCATCTTGCTGCTTGATGTACTGTTCTACGCAATAGCTATTTTGATAAATCAAGATATATTCTTTAAATGATGGAATAGAGCGATATAGTTTGAACTTGTCAGCGCGATCGTAGTTTTGGGTAGAATTAGATAAAATTTCGACAATCAGCAATGGATTAGTAATTGAAGTTTGTTTCTCATCTGTAAAAATCGACTCTCCTTCAACTACGATTACATCAGGATAGGTATAACGCTTATGGTCTGGTATCCATAAACGCATATCACTCATAAAAGTGTCGTACTCCTGTCCATCAATTGATAAAGGGAATAAACGACAAAAATTAAGAGCGATTTTGTTGTGATTTGCGCTTGCTCCTGCCATAGGAATAATTTCTCCATCCACAAATTCACTTTTAAATTCGGCTTTTGCTTCTAGCTCTAGGTATTCGGCTACAGTGTAGCGCTTGGTTGTTGCAAGTACCATCGGTGATTAGCCTCTCAACTTTGTGATGATTATATCTTAACTAAATGAAGCGGCACGGAGTAACACTTCATTTAGTTTTTATTAAAGTTCCGATCGCAGTTTTCGATTACCTGATTCCAAATCGCAAAATGTAGCTCTTTGTTACGTTGGCGATCGCTTCTTATTTCTAATACTTGAGTGCCTTTTGTTTGCAGAGAACTAGTTAATGATTCATGGAATTGTTGCCAATCTTGAATCAGAATATGTTCGCAATTATAAGCCTTAATAATTGGTGCAAAGTCTATACCGTGCGATGTACCGAAAAACTCCTCAAAGGTATGCTCAAACTTAGAGATTGGCAATAAATTAAAAATACCGCCACCATCATTATTTAAGAGAATAATCGTCAGAGAAATATTGTATTTTTTAGCGGCAAGTAATCCATTCAAATCATGATAAAAAGCTAAATCACCACAAATGAGAACCATTGATTGTTTACCTGAGCGATCGCATCCCCACGCTGCACCGAGCGCACTGGATATTGTGCCATCAATGCCATTTGCGCCACGATTGGCTAAAACTGTAATCGGGCGATCGCTATGGAAGAAAGTATCTAAATCGCGAATTGGCGTACTGCTTGCTACATAGATATAGCTATCTTTAGGGAGAAGTTGCGCGAGTTCTGCATAGACTTTTCCATCAAATAATTCATCGATTTTGGCGAGAGCTTCCGTAATGGTATGTTCAGCAACACTTTCTGCTAGTTCAAAATCTAAGCGCCATTGTTTATCTTGCCAAACAGGTTGAGCATAGTTCTCTAAATAATTGGCTAGTTGTTCGCAAAAACTAACAGAATAAACATTCAGAGCCTGTGTAATTCCATGCGTAGGATCGCTATTAGTGCTACCGACAACGATTTGCTGACAGCCGATATGTCTCTCTAGCCAAAGCATATAGCTTTTGGAAGTTGGCATTGCACCGAAGCGAATCACGATTTCAGGTGCATGGGTTTTACAGAAATTGGGCGATCGCAAAAAGCTATCGTAATGACTAATTTCATCGTGACGATGTGCGCCTGTAGCTTCAATCAGTAATGGATAGCCTGTGGCTCTGGCTAATCTTTTTACTGAGGCTAAAAACTCAGGTGGTGCGTCATAGACGCCGACGACGATCGCGCCTTTAGGATGGCTAATAATTTGATTGGCAATGGCGGCGATCGCATTAGTATCTAGTAAGCGCATTCCTGCAATAATTTGACTGTAGGCGGCTCCCGATGGATTTCCAAACATTGCCTCTGGACTACTGAGTTCTAAATCCTCTGGGACATCATTGAGAACGGGAATCGGTGGCATCGGATCAGCAAAAGGGAAGTTAAGATGAACTGCCCCTGCGGGTGTATCGCTTTTACCGACTGCAATACTGACAGTACGACTGATGAGCGATCGCAAATAGCGCAGTCGAAAGCCAATAATTTCTGGAGTTCCCACTTCAAAGAAATAGCGAACGTGTTTTCCATAGATATTGATCTGATCAATGGTCTGTCCAGAGCCACAATCGCGCATCTCTGGTGGGCGATCGGCAGTCAAGACCACTAAGGGAATACGACTATAATAAGCTTCAATAATCGCAGGATAATAATTGGCGGCAGCAGTTCCTGATGTGCAGAGCAGGGCTACAGGAGCCATCTGCACCTTCGCTAAACCAAGAGCAAAAAAGCTACTCGATCGCTCGTCAATATGTACCAAAATCTGAAAGTCTGGATAGCGATCGCGCAATTTCGCAAAAGCAATCACAAGGGGCGTTGAGCGCGAACCGGGAGAAATACAAACAGTGCGTACTCCAGAGCGATAGAGTTCTTCAGCGACAATGCTTGCCCAGAGTGTATTGCGATTGGCGGTATTCATCGGATTTCAGTTCCATTAGCACTAAAGTGGATGCTGTAGCCAAGTTCCGTTAACATTTGTCGCAAGATTGGTAAGCTCAGCCCCAACACATTGGTATGACATCCTTCGATTTTATCGATTAACAAGCCCCCTAGCTTCTCTAAGGTAAAACATCCTGCACAACACAGAGGCTCACCAGAGTCTACATAGCCATCAATTTCCGCATCAGTCACTTCAGAAAAATGGACTTTAGTAACTCCATAGCGCATGACCGATCGCTGATTTTTGGCATCAATTAAGCAATGCCCTGTATAGAGTTCGCAATAGTTACCACGCATCTTTTGCCATGTCGCGATCGCTACTTCCTTAGTTTCAGGCTTGCCATACACCAGCCCATTCAAATACATAATCGAATCGCAACCGATTACCAGTGCATTCTGTCCTGCAAATTCCGCAGCCACTGCTTTCGCTTTACATTGCGCCAAGGTCAGCACTAGGGAAGTAGGATCACTAACTTGAATCGCATCCTCATCGAAATGACTGACTTTGATAATTGGGTTGAAGCCAGCATTTTCTAAAATATTTTTGCGAGTCGGAGAAGCGGAAGCAAGTACAAAAATGGGATTTGTCATGAGAATGTTATGAGCGAGATTTAGAATTTGTGTCACTAAATGACCGCATTTTCTACTTTGGTTAAGGTACAAACTATAGCAGAAAGTCCTCTTGTACAGCGCTTTACGCTGAATTGAAACCCAGAGAAATTTTTGAAAGCGCGGCGAAGCCGCGCTTTCAAAAATTTCTCTGTACTACTTATTTCAAGCCTCAACAATCTCTGGGTTTCTGATTCAAAGAATCTTGCCTATAATCACGAGACTCTGCTCAATGCCATCTAGTTCGGCAATTTGCGGTAGAAATCCCCATTGCTCAAAGCCAAAACTTTTAAATAGGCTCAAACTAGCAGGATTGTGAGCAAAGACAAAGCCGATGAGTTTCGAGATATTGAGTTGAGAACAGCTAGCGATCGCATGATCTAGTAACTTCTTGCCGATACCTTTACCTTGATATTCAGGGGCAATGTAAATACTGACTTCGGCAGTTTTGTGATAAGCGGGGCGACCGTAAAACATTTGTAAACTCAGCCAGCCAATGATTTGTTCATTTTGATCACTTTGGATATCATGCCCTCCGATTGTCATTACCCAGACGGGATAGCGATCGCCATGCGATCGCAACCAAGCCCGACGGCTCTCGACCGAAATCGGTTCGAGGTCAGCAGTAGCTAGGCGGCTAGGAATCGCCGCATTATAAATTTCCACAATTGCTGGTAAATCTGCCTCTAC
Source organism: uncultured cyanobacterium (assembly GCA_963703315.1). Classification (GTDB taxonomy): domain Bacteria; phylum Cyanobacteriota; class Cyanobacteriia; order Pseudanabaenales; family Pseudanabaenaceae; genus Pseudanabaena. The sequence continues at coordinate 3,520,139 of OY969811.1, forward strand.
TGCCAACCGAATTTGCATACTCTCTTCCCAGTCAATAATTGTTGGTGCGGGGCTTCGCCCCGCACCAACAATTATTGACTTTACTACAAATTATAACTATCAAAAGAGAGTGGTGACGCATAGCCTCACTACTCTCTTTTGATTAGGACTTACGCAATAGCCCTGTAATAAATTACGGGCTGAAAGCTTAAACCCGTTGAAACGGGTTGATCGGAGGTCGCTTTTTAGTCCGCTTTAGCTGACTTTAGCTTTGAGCCAAGAACTTTAGTTCTTGGTTGGTTTGCGTAAGTCCTATTGATATCAGCCATATAGCTAAAAGTCTCATGAGATGCAAAGCATAGCTGAGACTTTTTCAAGTATTGATATATGATTGAGAGAATACTTATCTGCTAGTTATGGAATTATTTGCTGGGTTACTCACGACAGTTCTAGGGATAGCGGGCGCACCAGGAATCGCGATTGATAAAATTGCTACAGATTTCTTGCGTGGTCAGATTGTGCGAGCAGATGTCCTAGAGGTACGAGTTGATAATGCTCCTAACTATCAGGTTCTCTTAGGAAATGTCGATCGCATCCGTGTTGCAGGTCGTGGCGTGTATGTTTTAGAGTTTCTCCGAATTGATGAAGTTGATCTGGAAACTGATCCGATCAGCATTGATCCAAATGTGTTGCAATCGGGCAAGGTGGTTTTGCGTCGTCCGTTACAGGCTGCGGTAAGAGTGATCATGCGTTCCGAAGATATCAATACCGCCTTGCGATCGCCAAATGTACAACCTTCTTTTAAAAATCTGAGTATTGATATTAGTGGTTCTAGTCAAAGTAAGCCCGAAATATTTGATCTAGTCAATCCAGAGGTAACTTTTTTAGCAGGCGATCGCCTCCGTCTTTCGGCATCGCTTCAGTCCCAACCAACACCACTAAAGCCTCAGCCTAACAAGCTAAATGTATCAGTGAATGCAGAATTGAAGACTGTCGGTGGGACAAGACTGCAAATTGTCAATCCAAAAATTGAATTGGAAGGAACTCCTGTCCCCGATCGCATTGCCAAAGCTTTTGCTGATGGCTTGAATAAGGTTTTAGATTTGCGTCAACTAGAAAGTAGAGGCGTGACGGCGCGAGTCTTAAAACTGGAACTTACTGAGGGGAAAATGCAAATGATCGGTTTTGCGAAAATGGACTCCCTTCCAGAAAACTAGTTGAGATTATGAGTCAGTGCCTAAATCCTAGCTGCAACTATCAAAATCCAGAGCAATCTCCAAAGTTGAACTTCTGTCAACAATGCGGCTCTAAATTAAAAATAGGCGATCGCTATCGAGCTATTCGGATTCTCGGACAGGGCGGATTTGGCAAAACTTTCATTGGCATTGACGAAGCTCTTCCGTCTTGTCCTACCTGTGTCATTAAACAATTTTTTCCCGCCGATCTTGGCAGTGTTGATAAAGCAGCAGAGCTATTTCAACAGGAAGCGATTCGACTGGATGATTTAGGGAAACATCCGCAAATACCGACATTATTTGCCCATCTTGAGCATGAGGGTAAACAATATCTAGTCCAAGAATTTATAGATGGACAGGATCTGCTGAAGGAACTCCGAGAACAAGGGGCTTTTAGTGAAGCGAAGATTAGGCTGTTGTTGTCAGATTTATTGCCAATTTTGCAATTTATTCACGATCGCAATGTCATCCACCGTGATATCAAACCTGAAAATATTATTCGCCGCCGATTTCCCAGTGGATCGGGATCTGTGGCGGCGGGTAGTCATGTATTAGTCGATTTTGGTGCAGCAAAATTTGTGACGGCTACAGCGATGATGGAGACAGGAACCAGAATTGGTAGCGCTGTTTATGTTGCCCCAGAACAGGTCAGAGGGAAGGCAATCTTTGCGAGTGATCTCTATAGTCTCGGTGTGACCTGTATTCATCTGCTCACAAATGTTTCACCCTTTGAACTAATGGATATGGATGGAACTTGGATCTGGCGTAATTTTTTAGGCAATGGTTCTATTAGTCCCGTTTTGGGGCAAATTCTCGATCGCCTGATTGCATCGGCTCCAAGTCAGCGCTATCCGACTGCTCAAGTAGTTTTAAATGATCTAAAAAATCTCAATTCGCCTTCCCATCAATCCTATAAGCCCAGCTTTCAAAGAGCAGGTTATGGAAAATCAACTGCGAAAACCCAGATTACACCAATCACTCAGCCTACGCCTAAATTGCTCCCCGCGATCGCCCCTCAACTATCACAGTTTTCCTTTGAGATGGCGACAGTAACCGTTAATCGGATTGGGATTGGCAAGTTTGCCAAGACTCAATTGCAAATTAATACAAAACAAAAGATCGGACGTTGCTATTGCGAGACTCTAGGTAATATTCAAGGTAAACCGATTAGTTTAGAGTTGGTTTATATTCCCGCAGGCAAGTTCACAATTGGTTCTCCCATTAGTGAAAGCGATCGCAGTAACGAAGAGAGTCCGCGTCATATTGTGAATGTACCGTCCTTCTTTATGTCACGATTTCCGATTACCCAAAAGCAATGGAAAGTCCTAATGGATAATAATCCTGCGATTTTTATTGGTAACGGCGATCGCCCTGTGGAAAATGTATCGTGGGACGATATCCAACTTTTTTGTAAAACCTTAATTGCCCGCACTGGTAGACCTTACCGTTTACCGAGTGAAACCGAATGGGAATATGCCTGTCGCGCAGGAACCCTGACTCCTTTTTGCTTTGGCGAAACGATCGCTGCTAATTTAGCTAACTACAACGGCGCAAGTCCTTATCAATATGCGCCTCAAGGTATCAGTAATTCCTGTACTACTGAAGTGGGTAGCTATCCTGCTAATGCCTTTGGGTTGCATGATATGCATGGCAATGTCTGGGAATGGTGTGAAGATGTTTGGCATGATGATTATGATCTCTTGCCCAAGGACGGCACTGCATGGACGCAAGGGGGCGATCGCAGTTGTCGGGTCGTGCGTGGTGGTTCATGGCGCGATCCTGCCCATTATTGTCGCTCTGCGAAGCGTTATCAAAATGCTGCTAACCAAGGCGATCGCACCACAGGTTTTCGTGTTGCCGTTACTTTCGCAGTCAAATAAAACCCCAAAGCCTGTGGCGCACGCGGAGCGTGCGCCACAGGCTTTGGGGTTTTATATTTATAGCTGTCGCCAGTCTTGGACATAAACCCAAAAAGTGAGTGGCGGCGCTTCGCGCCGCCACTCACTTTTTGGGTTTTATATTTAATTGCGTACTTATTGATGAGATCTCACTTGCAGTAAGGCTTTTTCTAATTTGGCAAGGTCGATGGGTTTGCTGATGCAAGTATTTATGCCTATGGCTGCATATCGCTCTCGATCTTCTGGCAACACGTTTGCGGTCACAGCGATGATGTAAGGACGCGAGGCACGATCCCACTCTGCGACAATTCTTTGGGTTGCGGCGATTCCATCTAGTTGAGGCATTTGGATATCCATTAAAATGACATCGTAGTGTCTTTCGCGTAGTTGAGCTATGACCTCTAACCCATTACGAGCAATGCTAGGTTCATATCCTAATCTTTGCAAAAATTTCTGGATTAGTAATTGATTATATTGAATATCCTCTGCCACCAAAATGCTTAATGGCATATTTGAGGCTAACTTTACTTTATTGACGATCGCGGCTTCCTCCAGCACATGAATCATTTGCGAAGAATTGGATTCAGGAGTTAATAAAGCGATCGCTTCTTCTAAAGGTACACTCAGGGCTGGTTCTTGATTGTCGATTAACAACTCAAAGCTAAAGGTACTACCCATACCAATCTGGCTGACAACGATGATTTCACCGCCCATTTTTTTAACTAGACTTTGGCTAATTGCTAAACCTAACCCTGCACCTTGAGGTTTTGCTTCGGCTTTGCCTACCTGCTCAAATGGTAAAAATATCTTACTCATCTCTTCTGCGCTCAGCCCTACACCTGTATCGGCGATCGCAAATCTAATTAGTTGCTTAGAAATGGCTTGGTGATCTGACTGACTCACAGTCACTGAAAAGGTAATCGTGCCAGTAGCAGTAAACTTAATGGCATTGCCGAGCAGATTGAGGATGACTTGTCTTAACCGTTTTTCGTCAGCATAAATAGTTTCAGGGAGATTAGGATCAAAATAAGTAGTCAAGTTAAGATTCTTTTGGACAGCCTTGATGCAAATCATCCCCACTGTGACTTCTAGAAAATTTGCTAGAGATAATAGATTCGGCTCCATCTCCATTTTGTCGGCTTCAATTCTAGAAATGTCGAGCAGATCTTCAATCAGTGAGAGCAGATGTTCACCCGACTGACTGATAATTTCTAGATATTGTTGAGACTCAGGATTTAAATTAGGGTTGTCTTGGAGAATTTGAGAAAATCCCATGATAGAACTGAGAGGAGTTCGTAATTCATGACTGATATTACCTAAAAATATACTTTTAGCGCGGTTGGCAGTAGCATAGGCAGTCATCGCTTTGGATAGTTCTTGATTTTTTGTAATTAATAGTTGTTTTTGCAGCTTGCGTTCAGTAATATCTTCGATCGCGATCAAAACCATTTTGCCAATATTACATTGATCAATTTGACAAGCATTGAGCAGCATTGTGCGTGTACCCAGCTTCACGAAGTTCTGCGTCACTTCATAGTCTTGGACAGAAATATCCAACATTAGAATCTCATTTAATAGCGATCGCAATTTCGGAATATTCCAATCTCCATTCCCCAATGCAAAAATTGATTGTCCTTCCGTTTGATGCGGATACATTTGAAAAATTTGATAAAAGGCGCGATTTGCGGTGATTACCTCTAGCTCAGCATTGAGTACTACTAAGGGCTGCCGTAAAGTCTCAATGATCGCTGTCGCATAATTGCGTGATGCCTCTAAGTCAATGGTGCTACGCTTGAGAGAATCAATATCAATTAAGCTAATTACGACTCCATCAATGCGATTGTCGGTAGTCCGATAGGGACGGATTCTCAGGCTATACCAATATCCTGAATGATCCTGTACATCCTGCTCATAGGGAATTAGATGGTCGATTACATCGGTCACCAAATTTCTAATATGCTGCACATCTAGATTAATCTGAATATCGCTAAAGGGTCGCCCGACATCACTAGGAATCAGATTAAATGCTTGCTCCGCCATTGGGGTAAATCGGCGAATCCGCAAATCCCCTGACAGCATCAAAATCGGGATATTCACACTGCTGAGCAGATTTTGCATATCGTTATTGATTTGATGTAACTGTACATTGCGGCTGCGTAATTCATCATTAACAGTGCTTAATTCTTCATTAGTCGCTTGGATTTCTTCTTTAGCTGTTTCCAGTTCCTCATTAGCACTTTGCAACTCCTCATTACTGGACAAGATCTCTTCGCCAGCCACTTTCAGGTCTTGGTTATTAGCTTCTTGCGTCTCAATGATCGATCGCAAATATTCCTTAGTTTTCTCTAGCTCATGGGTGAGCCGTACTACTTCCATATCGACTCTATTCGCTTGGGCTTTGCGAGATTTGACCATGGCATTCACATTTGCAGGTGAGAGCATGATGGGCATAGGACGACTCTCAAATAGCACTAAAAAGAACTGCTCGCTATTTGATTTTAAGGGAATCACATCCAGTCTGACCAGAAGCCCTTGCTGCATCTCAATTCCATCTCTAGAGATCGGCAAATCTTCTTTTTTGGCATTGTATACCGCCGCTTGCAACTCTATTCGCAATTCTACCCGCGCCATTTTTAGCAAATTTAGGCTCGCTTTCCCGGGAGATGGTTCGAGATAGAGGCTAGTCTGTCCTCGAAATTGCAAAATCTCTAACTCGGAGTTAATCAGCACCCCCACAGGGGCATACCGACTTAGTACGACCTGATCGGCTAACTGTTCTAAATTGGTTTCCACAGGGTCTTCTTTATATTTGGCTAAATTGACAGGCTCTCTCTTATATGTACTTTTGACAAAGTTAAAATGCATCCGTGACGGTGTGAGTTTGCTCTTATAAATGCGATTCTTTTTGTCAACGCTCGCAAACAAATCTCCCGCATTGCCAATCCCCTCCGCACTACCCAACATCAAAAAACCATCGACATTCAGTGCATAGTGAAAAATCGGCATCACTTTTTTCTGAAGCACAGGTTCTAGGTAAATGAGCATATTGCGGCAACTGATCAGATCTAGTCGCGAAAATGGTGGATCGCTAGTCAAATTTTGCCGCGCAAACACGCATAACTCTCTGACTATTTTGCCAATCTGATAACCTCCTTTGACAGGTGTAAAAAAACGCCGTAATCTTTCTGGAGAGACATCTACCAGCAAATTCTGCGGATAAATCCCCAATCTTGCCTTGTCGATTACGTTGTCACTAATATCGGTCGCAAAAATCTGAATGGGATTTTTAATCGGATGATCGGCAAAGAATTCTAATAAACTAATCGCGATCGAATATACTTCTTCACCCGTAGCGCAACCTGCTACCCAAATCCGAATTGGCTCATCCGATGATTTGTGTTGACAAATTGCAGGAAATACCAATTCTTGTAAAGCTCTAAAAGAGTCAGGATCACGAAAGAAGCTAGTCACATTAATCAAAATGTCATTGTATAGGGCTTTAACTTCGCTAGGATGCTCTTGCAAATATGTGGCATAGTCTTCTAGTTTTGATAGATTAAGCAAACTCATACGGCGCAGAATCCTGCGTCTGATTGTACCTTGTTTGTAGTTGCGAAAGTCTGCTCCCATCGCATTTTGCAACAGTTCAAAGATGATTTGCAAAGTATCTGGATTTTCTGCAAAAACTAATACTGATTGGTCATCAGGTTCATAGATAGTAATTGCAGTAGTCATTGCACTATCGCTATTGCTCCCCTCATCACTTTCTCTTTTGCCGAGGCTAATATTTACTAGTTCCGCCGCAATTTCCAAAGGCGACAGCACAAAATCTACATAGCCCGAAGCGATCGCAATCATTGGCATGGTCGGAAATTCCGATGAGGCAAGATCTTGAGCAAAGGTAGTTCCCCCCGCCGCCTTAATTTCTCCTAAGCCGACAGTGCCATCTTCATTGTTTCCCGATAAAATGACGGCGATCGCCTGATCTCCGCGATCGATGGCAAGAGAACTAAAAAATCCATCAATCACCATATACTTTCCACGCACCTGCTGGCGAGGTTCTAGCCTCAAGATTCCCTGCTCTATCGTCATTAAAGTGTTCGGCGGAATGGTATATACAGAATTGGGCATGATTTTCATCCCTTCCTCTGCTTCATTCACAGGCATTTGCGTAGTATTTCGCAAGATTTCACTTAACTGGCTATCATATTGAGGCGATAAATGCTGCACCAACACAAAGCCCATACCTGTATCTTCTGGTAAGTTTTGTAGTAATTGTGTAAATACTTCTAATCCACCTGCTGACGCACCAATGCCGACAATTAAAAAATTCTGGTGCAAATCTGGCTCTGAGTCTATTTCAGAGAAGCTAGATGCATCTAAATTTGAGTTTGGCTCATAAATCATTAGCTTCTCTTTTTGGATATTTGAATCGATAAGTTAGTTCATTATAAGAAACCTAATAAATATACAGATCCCTGACTTTTTCTCGTCACGCAAAAACTATTTGCCAATTCACAAAAAAATTGGGACTCTTAAAACCTATACTTTTTAAGTTTTCTGATGACTAGCTACTTTGAATCCATAATAACATACTTTCACTAAAAACTCATTAAATTTAATAATTTCTTTGATCCCCAGCCCCTACATCTTGATATATCACTATAAAAATTCATTTAATCTAACAATTTCTGTAATCTCAATAATCCACCACACTGCCCCCGCAAAAAAATCATTTAAATAAGAATATATTTAAGATCCCTGACTTTTTCTTTAAAAAGCTATGGTGTACACACAAGTCACGAAAACCAAGAACTAAAGTTCTTGGCTCAAAGCTAAAGTCAGTTGAAACTGACTAATTCCTAAAACCCAACCCGTTTCAACGGGTTTTAGCTTTCAGCCCGCAATTTATTGCAGGGTATTTAGGGAATTTAGACTTGTGTGTACACGGCAGCCTTAAAAAGGGGAGAGAATTTTCTTCTTCCCCCTTTTTAAGTGGGATTGAGGGGGATCATTTAGTCACTAACAATTAAGAGAGAATATCGCTTACCTTAATTTCCACTGCTTCAACTACTCCACTTTTAATCAAAGCATCCCCTTTATAAATGGCTTCTTCATAAAAGCCTTCAACTAAAGATAAAACGGTAATCTGACTTCTAATTGGATCAACAATCCAATATTCAGCAATTCCTCTCGCCGCATACTCAGAACGCTTAAAGCGATAGTCTCGCGATTCATTTTCATGTCCAGCCGATACCACCTCGATCGCTACTAATGGCGGCGGCATATCGAAAGTAATCGTTCCCCTTGTGGTAGTTTCTAGCGCAATTCGGCATTCTTCGCCCAAGATTAATAAATCAGGAATCCTAACCTTAGCTCTACGTCCAGTTACTTCAATGCAAACTTCTTTGTAAGCTAACAGATGAGAGGGAATGAACTTCACTAAAGCAAATAACATTCTTCTAGATACATCAGAGTTAAAAACTGATTCTGGCGGCATTAAAACTAATTCTCCATCCACTAGCTCATAGCGATTTTCAGTGCCATCGTCATAGGCATAGTAATCTTCAAAGGAGAGATACTTGACTTGTGGCGGAGTAGTTTGAACCATGCATCTAATTCCATTCGCTTAGTACATATTACGCTAAAACTTGAGTTGCGGTGCGAAGCACTGCAACTCAAGTTTTAGGTTTTACTTACCTGATGCAATAATTTTACGCATAACTGACTCTTGAGCTTCAATGCTCTCTAGTAAACGAAACTGAACTAGCGATCGCTGTAAATTGTGTTCAGGATACTGAATGTGAAAATAAACATTTCCTGCTAAATAATCTGTAAAAAAACGCAAGCCTAACTCAAAGGTAATCACCCGCACTGCATCGTAAATATAGGCATAGTCATATTCCGTTAAAAACGATCGCGCGATCGCTAAATATCCCTGTAAAATCCCTTCACAGAGTTCCGTATCAAATACCACGCTTTCCCATTGTTCGGCATCTTCACCCAGAGGATTGCAAGCCGATCGCAAACAATCACCGATATCGTAATGCACTAGTCCTGCTTTGATCGTATCTAAATCAACTACACTCAGCGCCAAATTAGTTTGGCGATCAAACAAAATATTATTCACTTTGGGGTCGCCATGCATAGTTCTCAAAGGTAATTTCCCTGCCGCCTTCGCATCTTCTAAAAGATATGCCAAACCCTTGTGATCATCGATCAATCTCAAACAATAATCGACTTCAGGCGATCGCTTGATCATTTGCTTGCTAATTTCCTTGTCAAGAATTTCCTCATATTGCTGTAAATAGCGTGGCGTAATGTGAAACCCTTCGAGAGTGTCAAATAATTGCTCTGGTGCTAAATCACTCGTCAAGTGATGAAATATCCCCAGTGCATAGCCAACTTCTTGGGCTTGTTCTCTATTCGTGATCGCATCAAAGGATTGCGAATTTTCAATAAAACTCAGCGATCGCCAAAATTCACCGCTATCAGTTTGCCAATGGTCTTTTCCCTGCTTGGTTAGTAACACTTGAGGAACTTCCCATTGGCGATCAAGAGGATGTTTGGCAAGGCGATCGCGCACATGATTGCTATAAATCAGCATATTTTGCATGACCATTTTTGGCTCACGAAACACATTGGTATTGATGCGTTGTAAGACAAAATGCTTAGATTCTATACCTTGCAAAGTTACTAAAAAAGTATCATTAATATTGCCACTACCAAAGCTCTGAACGTTAGCAATCTGGGCTTGCTGGGTAAATTTGGCACTAATTTCTGTAAGCTGATTGATACTCTGATTTTGCTTAAATTTGTTAGTTTGATCCATGATTTCTGATAATATCGGAGCTAATAAATTGGTGCTGTCAACCAATTATTATTAACCGTCGCCTAATCAAAAATTGCATGAAAGTAGAAATCACCGCAATTCCTGATGTTTTATTGATTACACCCAAAGTCTTTGCAGATGCGAGGGGTTTTTTTTATGAGTCCTTTAACCATCAAGTATTTGCTGAAAAAACAGGACTAAATATCGAATTTGTTCAAGATAATCATTCGCGATCGCAAAAAAATGTTTTGCGGGGATTGCATTATCAAATTGGGAAGCCCCAAGGCAAACTGGTTAGAGCTTTAGTGGGAACAATTCAGGATGTTGCCGTTGATTTACGCAAAAGTTCACCAACATTTGGTAAATCCGTAAGCTATATTTTAAGTGCTGAAAATTATCAGCAACTATGGATTCCCGCAGGATTTGCTCATGGGTTTGCAGTGTTGTCTGACGTAGCGGAAGTGGCATATAAAGCCACCGATTACTATGCCCCTACGGAAGATCGTTGCTTACTGTGGAATGATCCTGATGTGGCGATCGCATGGCAACTGGAAGAACCACCAGCTTTGTCTGCTAAGGATGCTGTCGGCAAATTATTGAAAGAAGCAGAGTTATTTGTATGACCTCAGAAACATCTCCAGAAACATTCCAAAAAGTACTCGTCACAGGTGGAGCAGGTTTTATCGGCTCTAACTATGTGCATTACGCGCTTGCCCATCATCCCACATGGGAAATCGTGGTTTTAGACAAGCTCACCTATGCAGGCAATTTGGATAATCTCAAAGATGTCAGCGATCGCATTACCTTTATTGAAGGCGACATTGCTAATCCTGAAGATGTAGACAAAGCTGTGAGTGGGGTGGATGCAATCCTCAACTTTGCGGCTGAAAGCCATGTCGATCGCAGTTTACGTGATCCACGTCCCTTTATTGAGACTAATATCACAGGCACATTGCTCTTACTAGAAGCGGCGAAAAAATATCAAATCAAACGCTTTCTCCATGTTTCGACCGATGAGGTTTACGGTGATTTAGTCGGCAGCGATCGCCATTCCTTAGAAACCGATCCGCTATCGCCACGCAGTCCCTACGCCGCATCCAAAGCAGGTGCGGAACATCTGGTTTTTTCCTACGGCATTAGTTACGGATTAGATGTGGTAATCACACGCGGTTCTAATACCTATGGACCTTATCAATATCCTGAAAAAATTATTCCTCTATTTGTCACCAATGCCCTAGAGTCCAAACCTTTACCGATTTATGGTGATGGTTCCGCCGTCCGCGACTATCTCTACGTGGAAGATCACTGCTCTGGCATTGATACAGTGTTACACGCTGGCAAGACTGGTCATGCTTACAACCTCGGTGCAAGGGTAGCCATTAATGGCATCGAAGTTTCCAAAACCGTTTTAGGTTTGCTCGATCTCCCTGAATCCTTAGCCCAATATGTCACTGATCGCCCCGGACATGACTATCGCTACTCCGTTGACCCTAGCGCCACCGAAGCCTTAGGTTGGCAACGTCAATGGGACTTTAAGCGGGGCATTGCCGAAACCGTTACTTGGTATCAGACCAATACAGATTGGTGGCAAGCCGTCAGAGAGAAGAAGGCATTCCAAGAACATTACAACCAGTGGTATGCAAAATGAGTAATGCCCCAAAAGTTACTCTCAAGGTTGCCCTAATTGGTGCAAATGGTCAGCTAGGCTCAGATATTGCCAGTCACTTCTCCCAAAGCGATCGCTATGAACTCACGGCGCTAACTCGTGGTGACATTGACATTACCCAGCCTGAAGTCTTGCAGCGTGTGTTGACCAGTCAAAAATTTGATGTGGTGATCAATAGCGCCGCCTACGTGCGGGTTGATGACTGCGAACAGGAAGTTAAAACTGCCCTTGATGTCAATGCGATCGCCGCCTTAAATATTGCTAGAGCCAGTCGTGATATTGGCGCTCTTTCGGTCTATATCAGTACCGACTATGTTTTTCGTGGCGATCAAGCCGATCCTTACTCTGAATCTAGTCAGCCCGATCCGATCAATATTTACGGCACATCCAAACTCACAGGCGAGTATCTCGTCCGCCAAACGACACCAAAATCTCTTATTTTGAGAATTTCCAGTGTCTTTGGTAAAGCTGGGGCAAGTGGCAAAGGTGGCAACTTTGTGGAAACGATCATCAAAAAAGCTAAGGCAGGCGATCCGCTCAAGGTAGTCAACGATATGTTCATGTCACCGACCTATACCTACGATGCGGCTAGACTCTTAGACGCATTGTTGCAATCGGACACCACAGGAATTATTCACGGTGCGAATATTGGTCAATGCTCATGGCATGAATTTGCAACTCAAGCGCTTAGCCTTGCCAATATTTCCCATCCGATTGAGGCAATTCCTGCTTCGACCTTTCCCACCAAGGCTAAGCGACCAATGAACTCAGCGCTAGTTAGCGATCGCCTCGAATCTATTACCACTTTTAAGATGCGACCTTGGCAAGAAGCCTTAACCGCCTATCTCACCGAAAAGTCCTATCGTTAACTAAAAGAGGAAAATCAAAACCGATGAAAGCTTTAATCCTCTCTGGTGGTAAAGGCACAAGACTCCGCCCACTTACCTACACAGGTGCTAAACAACTAGTACCTGTCGCCAATAAACCAATCCTTTGGTATTGCATCGAAAGCATCGTCGCGGCAGGTGTTACCGATATTGGCATCGTCATCAGTCCTGAAACTGGTGAAGAAGTTAAAAACAAAACGGGAAACGGCGATCGCTTCGGCGCAACCATCGAATATATCCTCCAAGATCAACCCGCAGGGCTAGCCCATGCCGTCAAAATCTCCCAATCATTTCTTGGTGACGATTCTTTCATCATGTTTTTGGGCGATAACCTGATCGAGTCTCAACTCAATACATTTTTGGCAGATTTCACCAAAAAGCAACTGGATGCCCTAATTCTATTACGCCAAGTTGAAGATCCCACTGCCTTTGGGGTTGCCACCGTTGATGCCAGTGGTAAAGTAATTCGACTCGTCGAAAAGCCCAAACAACCTGAGTCAAATCTGGCTCTAGTCGGTGTTTATTTCTTTAAAAACACAATTCATCAGGCGATCGCCGCGATCGCTCCCTCCGCCAGAGGTGAGCTCGAAATTACTGATGCGATCCAAAAATTAATCGATACTAACCAAAAAGTTGAAGCTGCTGAACTAGAAGGCTGGTGGCTAGACACAGGTAAAAAAGACGATATCCTTGCCGCTAATCAAATCGTCCTTGATGCCAGACTCAAATCCAAAAATCTCGGCGAAGTCGATGCTGACAGTAATATTAGCGGGCGAGTCTCAATTGGTGCTGGCTCTAAGGTAATTAGCTGCAAAATTCGTGGTCCTGTGATCATTGGCGACAATTGCCATCTTGAACACGCATACATTGGTCCTTACACCAGCATTAAAGATCGCATTACGATTATCGACACCGATATCGAACATAGTGTGATCCTTAGTGATAGCAATATTACAGGTATTCACCAACGCATTGTCGATAGTGTCATCGGTCAAAGAGTCCGCATGAAAGTATCACCCAAACGACCTCAGGCATTACGCTTTCTTGTTGGTGATGATTCTCAACTTGAAATAATGTAGAAAGTGATTTCAAGTAAGGGAAATTCATGAATTTCCCTTACAGTAACTTTTGACTATCCTCAAAAATAATTTCCGTCAATCCTAAAAAACATAAATCAAATCTATGAGTGAATCCAAACGCGCTTTAATTACAGGGATTACTGGTCAAGATGGATCTTATCTATCAGAACTTTTACTAGACAAGGGCTACGAAGTTCATGGCATTATTCGCCGTAGTTCTACCATCAATACCGATCGCATTGATCATCTTTACCAAGATCCCCACCTACCAGCAACCAAATTATTTCTCCACTATGGTGACCTCACCGATGGCACAACTTTAGGGCGACTTTTAGAAGCAGTACAACCCCATGAAGTATTTAACCTCGGTGCTCAGTCCCACGTAAGGGTTAGCTTCGACTCTCCTGAATATACCGTTGATGCTGTAGGGATGGGAACCTTGCGCTTGCTAGAAGCATTACGTGATTATCAGCAACGTAATGCTCGCGAAATCCGTTTTTATCAGGCAGGTTCATCGGAAATGTATGGCTTAGTCCAAGCCGTACCTCAAAACGAAGAGACTCCTTTCTATCCTCGTAGTCCTTATGCCTGTGCTAAGGTCTATGCCCATTGGCAAACAATTAATTATCGCGAGTCCTATGGACTATTTGCTTGCAACGGCATCTTGTTTAATCATGAATCCCCAAGACGCGGTGAAACCTTTGTCACTAGAAAAATTACGAGGGCGATCGCGCGTATTGTCGCCAATCAGCAGAAAAAGCTTTATTTAGGTAATCTTGATTCTAAACGGGATTGGGGCTATGCCAAAGATTATGTCGAGGCAATGTGGCTGATGTTGCAACAAGATAAACCCGATGACTATGTAGTCTCCACAGGTGAAACCCATTCAGTGCGAGAATTTCTCGAAGAAGCTTTTGCCTACGTCAATCTCAAGTGGGAAGACTATGTAGAGATCGATCCTCGTTACTTCCGTCCTGCCGAAGTTGATTTGCTCTTAGGTGACTCGACTAAAGCCAAACAAAAATTGGGCTGGGAACCTAAGGTAACTTTTAAAGGCTTAGTTGAGCTAATGGTTGACGCAGACCTCGAAGCTTTAGGATTGCCAAATCCTAAAGGTACTGTTGGTCAAGATATTGCCACCTTAAGAAAAGCAGGACAAGCTGCGACTTGGTAAGTTTGGTTTATAGCAATTTCATATAAGTACCCAGCCTTTGATAGTGAAACCATTGAAGGCTGGGTACTTATGTGACTATTTTTTGAATGTTAACTTTGGTTACCTAAAAGGACACAAATACATTTAATATAGTCGATACATTTACAACTAATGCGATTTAACTACGAGGTCTGGACTGCTAATGAGTTTGTCATTAAGCAATAAGTACATTAGCGCTGAAGCTCAGCATTATCTAGAGCTATTGCAAGTTTTGGTGAGCCGCAACCTGAAGGTACGTTATCGAGGATCATTTTTAGGGATTTATTGGTCATTACTCAATCCTTTGATCATGACAGGATTGTATACTGCTATTTTTGGTGCAACCTTCGCTAAATACTATGGTGACTCGATCCCAAACTATGTATTAGCTGCTTTGACAGGCTTGATTGTAATTAACTTTTTTGGAGCTTCTACATCACAAGCCCTTAGTAGTGTGGTGGGCAATGGCGCATTACTTAATAAAATTCGCTTGCCTGTAAGCGTTTTCCCAGTCTCTATGATCGCCGCCAATATTTTCCAATTTGTCATGGGGACTTATCCTTTGCTGGCGATCGTCGCACTAATCAAGTCACACAGTTTGATTAATGTCATTGCTATATTTTTACCTTTTATTGCTCTAGTATTATTTTGTATCGGTGTAGGTTTTTTTGTAAGTGCTCTCTTTGTCTTCTTTAGAGACCTACCGTATTTTTATGAGCTTGTGGTATTTATGCTGTGGATTAGCAGTCCTGTATTCTACCCTGCGGCGATCGTGCCTAAATCTGTGCAACCATTTTTGAGTATCAATCCTCTGTCTCCAATCATTGAAAGCTTGCGTCAAATCACGCTTTCTGGTAATCTGCCAGACCTTATGATTATTGCTAATGCACTGTTAAGTGGTATGCTTTTTGCTGGTTTTGGTTGGTTATATTTTCACCATTCGCGATCGCAATTTATGGACTTGCTATAGATGGAAGAGGCGATTCGATTAGATAAAGTTTGTCTGTGGCGCAGAACTCAAGAAGAGTTTTCCTACGATCTTAAGAAAACTATCCTATCTGTTTTTGAGGGTAAGTATCGTCAGCCTGCCAAAAAGCTGGTACTTGACAAAATTGACTTGGTTATTGAAAAGGGTGAAAAAATTGGCATTATTGGTAGCAATGGTGCTGGTAAATCCACGCTATTAAAAGTGATTTCTGGGATTTTACAACCCACCACAGGGACTCTGCGAGTACGTGGTCAGATTGCTCCCTTGATAGAGCTAGGTGCAGGATTTGATGCAGAAATCACTGTCATAGACAATATTCTTTTATATGGTGTTTTATTAGGATTTTCAAGAGCAGAAATGAAGGAGAGAGCAGACTCAATCCTCGAATTTGCGGAATTAGAAGATTATAGATTTGTACCTGTTAAAGGTTTATCTTCGGGAATGGTAGCAAGATTAGGCTTTGCGATCGCTACAGACATCCAGCCAGATATTTTGATTTTAGATGAAGTTTTGTCAGTTGGTGATGAGAGCTTTAGAAATAAATGTCAAAAGCGTATCGATAAGTTTTGGGATTCCCACGTGACGATTTTGGTAGTGTCACACTCAATGGATTTTATTAAACAATCCTGCGATCAAGCAATTTGGTTAAATAAAGGCAGTATCAAAATAGCTGGTAAATCGGGAGAAGTTGTAAAATCATATTTAGATAGTGTTACTTGAGACTATGTTTACTAAGTGGTCATATACAATTAACTACAGTAGTTTAACAGGTTTGACTTAGAATCTTTGCACCTCCTTTCTGATTCTGCCATTTCCTATGTTTGGTACTGTACAGTAAAAGGTATGATTAGTCATCAAAGGCAAGAGTATTATACGATTTTACGCATGGGATTGCTAATACAGTAAAATTATTGGTGCTTATCTATGAATAAGTAATTACCGTAATTTTGTTGCTCAGCATTGTTGTGGAATGAAGATTCTAGAAGTTACATCGAATTAGATGTTTAGTGCCCAGTAAGTTAAATCAACAAGTCTTATGATTGATCTGTCTTATAAAAAGATTCTAGTAACGGGTGCTGATGGTTTTATTGGCTCGCATTTAACGGAAGAACTGATTAGGCAAGGCTGTAAAGTTCGTGCCTTTGTTCTATATAATTCCTTTAATACATGGGGATGGCTAGATAGCTCACCGCAAGAAATTAAAGATGCTCTAGAGATTTTTGCAGGAGACATTCGAGATCCTCATGGCGTTAAAGAAGCAATGAAGGGATGTGATATTGTTCTGCACTTAGCTGCCTTAATCGCTATTCCTTACTCCTATCATTCTCCTGATACATACATTGACACAAATATAAAAGGGACGCTTAATGTGGTACAAGCTGCTAGGGAATTAGAACTAGAAAAGGTTGTTCATACTTCTACAAGCGAGGTCTATGGCACAGCTCAGTTTGTACCTATTACTGAAGAACATCCCTTACAAGGGCAATCTCCTTACTCAGCCAGTAAGATCGGAGCCGATCAATTAGCATTCTCTTTTTATTCTTCCTTCAATACGCCAGTTGTCACTATCCGTCCGTTTAATACCTATGGTCCTCGACAATCTGCACGAGCTGTGATTCCTACTGTAATTACTCAGATCGCTAATGGTAAAAACAAAATCAAGTTGGGATCATTACACCCAACTCGTGACTTTAATTATGTTAAAGATACAGTGAGAAGTTTTATTGCAGCAGCGCAGTCAGATGTTATAGGAGAAGTTATTAACATTGGTAGTAACTATGAAGTTTCGATAGAAGATACAGTTAATTTAATCGCCGAAATAATGAATGTCGATCTAGAAATAGCTACTGATCAACAACGTTTACGACCTCAAAACAGTGAGGTTGAACGACTCTGGGCTGATAACACGAAAGCCAAGAAATTATTAGGATGGGAACCTCTTTATGGAGGTAAGGAAGGGTTGAGAAGAGGATTATCCGAAACAATTGATTGGTTTACTAATCCTAACAACCTAAAGCAATACAAGTCCAATATTTATAATATTTAGATCGATTTAGGTCAATTAGTAATGAATAGTCTTAATGAGCAGGTTTTGCTTGATGCACTATACAATGTTTTACAAAAAAAAGATGATCACTTTATTAGTTTACATGAGCCATTGTTTGGAGGTAATGAGTGGAACTATGTTAGAGAATGCTTAGATACAGGTTGGGTTTCTTCAGTAGGAAAGTTCGTTGATCGCTTTGAAAATGAGTTGGCTATTTATACGGGAGCAAAACGAGCGATCGCAGTTGTCAACGGTACGGCTGCACTGCATATTTGTTTAAAATTAATTGGGATTGAAGTGGGAGATGAAGTATTAATCCCGACTATGACCTTTGTGGCTACAGCAAATGCTGTTTCTTACTGTGGAGGAATCCCTCACTTTGTTGATAGTGATGAGCAAACCCTAGGAGTTGATCCTCAAAAACTAGGTAATTATCTAGACTCTATTTCTGAAATAAAATCAGAAGGCTGTTGGAATCGACTAACAGGACGTTGGATTAAAGCGGTTATTCCTGTACATGCTTTTGGACATCCTGTAGATTTAGATGCGTTAGATAAAGTTTGTCAGCATTTTAAGTTGACACTAATTGAGGATGCAGCAGAGTCGTTAGGAAGTTTTTATAAAAGTCGGCATACAGGAAACTGGGGCAAAGTTTCGGCAATCAGTTTTAATGGGAATAAGATCCTAACTACTGGAGCGGGAGGGGCTATTCTCACACAAGATGAGTCTCTTGCTAATTTTGCCAAACATATTACTACAACTGCCAAACTCCCTCATAAATGGGCATTCAACCATGATCAGGTGGGCTACAATTATCGGATGCCAAACTTAAATGCAGCACTAGGTTGTGCTCAATTAGAACAGCTACCCGAATTTCTCATCAAAAAAAGAAAATTAGCAAACAAATATGCTCAGGTATTTCAGGAGATTGAAGGAATAAAGTTTTTTACAGAGCCAGATTTTGCTCAAAGTAATTATTGGCTCAATCTTTTATTGTTAGATGAAAATTATGCCGAACAAAGAGACCAGTTGCTAGAAATAACTAATCGTAATGGAATTATGACTCGTCCCACTTGGACATTAATGCACTATTTACCTATGTTTAAAGACTGTCCACGGATGGATTTATCTAAAGCAGAAAGTTTAGAGAGAAGAATAATTAATATCCCTAGCAGTGCCAAGTTGTCTAATTAACTCAAAGAAAGATTAAGGAAAATCATAGTTGTATGCCACGAAAAATATGTGTGATTACTGGGACTCGTGCTGACTATGGATTACTCTATTGGCTAATGAAAGAGATTCAGAAGGAGCCTGATTTAGAGTTACAGATAATTGCTACAGGGATGCATCTTTCTCCTGAATTTGGACTAACGTATAAGGTAATTGAACAGGATGGCTTTCGGATTGATACTAAGGTAGAAATGTTACTTTCTAGTGATACGCCTGTTGGAGTAGCCAAGTCAATTGGGTTAGGAGTAATTGGATTTGCGGATGCTTTAGATAGATTGAAGCCTAATATTTTAGTTGTTTTGGGCGATCGCTATGAAATGTTAGCGGCAACTCAAGTTGCTTTAGTTGCTCGTATACCCGTAGCCCATATAGCGGGAGGTGATACGACAGAAGGTGCATTTGATGAAGCGATCCGACATAGCATTACTAAAATGGCTCACTTACACTTTGTTACTAATAAAATTGCTGCTGATAGAGTTCGTCAATTAGGTGAGAATCCGAAATATATCTATAACTTTGGCAGCCCAGGTGTTGACCAAATTAAACGATTAAAACTACTAAACCGCGAAGAATTAGAAATATATTTAGCCTTTAAGTTTAAGCCCAAAAATATCTTAGTTACTTTTCATCCTGTTACTCTAGACTTTCAACCCGCCTCAGTACAGTTTCAAGAGCTTTTAGTTGCTTTAGATAAACTAGGATCTGAATTGGGCATAATATTTACTAAGCCAAACTCTGATACTGATGGCAGAACCATATTTCAGATGATAGATAATTATGTTGCTAGCCATGCAAATGCAGTTGCTTATAAATCACTGGGGCAATTGCGTTATTTAAGTACGATCCAACAGGTAGATGCTGTGGTGGGAAATTCATCCAGTGGAATTTATGAAGTCCCTTATTTTAAAAAGCCAACTGTCAATATTGGCGATCGCCAAAAAGGAAGATTACAGCCAGAGTCAGTGATTAACTGTCAACCAGTCTCTAGTAGTATTGTTGAAGCAATTCACGAAGCATTTACCAAAGACTGTTCCCAAACGCCTAATCTTTATGGTGATGGAGATAGTTCTCTAAAGATTGTCCAAATACTAAAACATTTACCAGAGCCTAACGAGTTGCTAAAAAAACATTTTTTTGATATTGGGGATCTATTATGAATCTAGAGAACAGAGTTTATATTATTGCGGAAGCAGGAGTTAATCATAATGGTTCCCTAGAACTAGCAAAACATTTAGTGGATGTTGCTTTAGAATCTGGTGCTGATGCTATTAAATTCCAA
This sequence comes from uncultured cyanobacterium, assembly GCA_963703315.1. Taxonomy (GTDB): domain Bacteria; phylum Cyanobacteriota; class Cyanobacteriia; order Pseudanabaenales; family Pseudanabaenaceae; genus Pseudanabaena. The sequence goes on from OY969811.1 coordinate 3,540,451, forward strand.
ACATTCAAAGCAGAAAAAGTTGTGAGTCAATCTGCACCTAAAGCAGAGTATCAAACTCAATTTACCGAGATTTCTGAATCTCAATTGGAAATGATTAAGCGTTTAGAGCTTAGTGAACATAATCATAAAATCCTAATAGACTATTGCAATGAGAGAAATATCCAGTTTTTATCTACACCGTTTGATTTAGAAAGCGTTGATTTTTTGTCTTATATCCTCAATTTACCAAAATTGAAACTACCTTCTGGTGAAATTACCAATGCTCCCCTTCTTTTAAAGGCTGCTCAGACTTTTAAACCAATTATTCTCTCAACGGGTATGAGTACCTTAGGTGAAGTAGAAACTGCATTAGGAGTACTAGCATTTGGATATACGCAAACTAATGAATTACCATCTATTGCATCATTTCAATCTGCCTATCGATCTGAACTTGGACAACAAGCATTAAAAGCAAAAGTAACTCTATTACATTGTGTGACAGAGTATCCTACGCCTTTTCATGAGGTTAACCTTAAAGCTATGGATACCTTAAAAGCGGCTTTTGGATTAACCGTTGGTTTTTCTGACCACACACTAGGAATTACTATTCCTATAGCGGCTGTGGCTCGCGGTGCGATGGTCATTGAAAAGCACTTTACGCTGGATCGTAATTTACCAGGTCCAGATCATCAAGCTTCTTTGGAACCAGATGAGCTAAAAGCTATGGTGCAATCTATTCGTCAAGTAGAATTAGCACTGGGTTCAGGACTAAAAGCATCTACACCATCAGAATTAAAAAATCAGTCAATAGCACGTAAAAGTCTGGTAGCGTCAGATAATATCAACATTGGTTCTATATTTACTAATGAAAATCTAACAACCAAAAGACCAGGAACGGGAATATCTCCAATGTATTATTGGGAATATTTAGGAAAAAAATCGACTAAGTATTACAAGCAAGATGAAATGATTAGTGATGGATAATATCGATTTATTAAGTAAATATGGATTGGATTCAAGAGGTAAGGATGGAAAAATTATTTGTTGGTTATTTAGATAAGTTTTTAAGCTTATATTTTTCTCAATATCCCAAAGATTTGATTTTTAGCTTATTTCCATATTTTGAATCAATACAAAATATTTTAATTGTAGATATTCAAGCTAAGTACCCTCAATATGAAAACAATGATTTACTAAAGGCTAATTTATTTCATTTATTGGAACAGGATACAACCATTGAAGCAATTTTTTATTACAGGCTGGAAAGAGCTATATTCCTCAATCATCCTGAACATATACTCCTACCTTATTTAGCTAATTTAATGAAAATAAAAACAGGAATTGAACTGTACTACAGTACTGAAATTGGACAAGGCTTAAATATTCAGCATGGTATTGGAATTGTCATTGGCGCACGCAATAAAATCGGCAATAATTGTATAATTCACCAAGGAGTAACCATTGGGCAAAGGAGATTATATTCTCCCCATGAATGTGCTTTTATCGGCAACAATGTCACAATTTTTGCTGGGGCTAAGATTGTTGGCAGCATCAGAATTGGAGATAACGTGCAGATTGGAGCAAATGCTGTTTTGCTTAATGATGCTGAGCCCAATTCTACTTACGTTGGCATACCAGCTAGAAAATTATTGCCAAGATAAATTGTGATGGAGATTCTTTACTACCATGTCTTTACCAATTGTTATTCTCGGAGCAGGTGGACACAGTAAAGTTTTAATAGATGCTTTACTGAGGCAAAAAGCTGAAATTCTTGGTATGACTGATTACAAATTAGCAAAAAAAGGTAGGTTAGTTCTAGGGATAGAAGTAATTGGTGATGATTTCATGATTTTAGGTTATAAACCAGATGAAATTTTTTTGGTGAATGGGCTTGGATCAGTTGGTATTCCCATAAAGCGTAAACATCTATTCTGTAAATTTACAGAATTAGGATACAGGTTCGCAAATGTTATTCATCCCGCGACGGTGATTGCTGAGGATGTCCATTTTGGAGAAGGAGTTCAGATTATGGCAGGTGCTGTAATTCAAACAGGTTGCCGCATTGGAGATAATTCGATTATTAATACTAAAGCGTCTATAGATCATGACTGTGTGATTGCTGCCCATGTCCATATTGCCCCTGGGGTCACTCTTTCTGGACAAGTAGAAGTTGAGGAACGTGTGCATATTGGCACTGGTGCAACTATTATTCAAGGAATTCGGATTGGGGAAAATAGTATGATCGCGGCAGGCTCTGTTGTCACGAAAAATGTACAAACAGGAATAACAGTTATGGGCGTACCCGCGCGCGAGGTTAATTAAATTAATGAAAGGTTGGCAAGATACATTAATTACACCAAATCATTCTATTCACGCAGCAATTCAAAGCATTGATAAAAGTGGATTACAAATTGCTTTAGTGGTCAACGAAAACCGACAACTATTGGGAACAGTCACCGATGGAGATATTCGCCGCGCCATCCTTAAAGGATTTTCCCTAGAGGATTCTGTTGTTGAGATTATGAACTCTCAACCGATCACTGTAACTGCCACTATTTCTCATTCTGAGATCCTAGCAATTATGAGGAATAAGGTTTTACACCAGATTCCTGTAATTGATCACAAAGGCATAGTTGTTGACATCGCTTTGTTAAACACATTACTAGAGACTACTCAAAACAATAATTGGGTTATCTTAATGGCAGGAGGACTTGGTTCTCGTTTAGCCCCTTTAACAAATGACTGTCCAAAACCGCTTCTCAAAGTTGGTGGTAAACCTATTCTAGAAAATATTTTAGAGAGCTTTATTAACGAAGGATTTCACAATTTTTTTATAAGTGTGAATTATAAGTCTCACATGATTGAAGAATACTTTGGCGATGGTACAAATTGGGGCGTTGAAATTTGCTATCTACGTGAACAACAGAGTTTAGGAACTGCTGGAAGTTTGGGTTTATTGCCAGATCGACCTCAGGAATCTTTATTTGTCATGAATGGAGATTTGCTTACGAAAGTTAGCTTTTTGACAATGCTAAATTTTCACCAACAGAATCAAAGTGCTGCAACAATGGCAGTGCGAGAGTACGACTTTCAGATTCCTTTTGGTGTTGTACGAACTGATTGCAATCGAATTACTGACATTATCGAAAAACCGTCATATAAATTTCATGTCAACGCAGGTATTTATATTCTAGAACCATCTTGTCTAGATATAATTCCTCCCGAACAATATTATGATATGCCTAGCTTGTTCAAAACCTTAGCAAAACAGCAGGAAATTGTAATGCCCTTCCTCACATCGGAGTACTGGTTAGATGTAGGTAGAATGGATGATTTTGAGCGTGCAAATGTAGAGTTTTTCGAGGTATTCTCATGATCTATGGAAAAACAGTAATTGCCATTATCCCAGCACGAGGTGGTTCAAAAGGCGTGACTCGGAAGAATATTCGAAATGTTGCGGGGAAACCTCTTATTGCATGGACAATCGCTACAGCCCAACAGTCTAAATATATAGATCGCCTCATTCTCTCGTCAGAAGATGAAGAAATAATTCGTATTGCCCAAGCATGGGGTTGTGAGGTTCCTTTTCGTCGTCCTTCTAACTTAGCTGAAGACTCTACACCAACTATACTTCCAGTCGTCTATACGTTGGAGAAATTAGGTAATAGTATTCCTTCCTCATACTATGATTATGTTATTTTGCTTCAGCCAACTTCACCACTACGCAGCACTATAGATATTGACAAATGTATAGAAAAATGTGTTGATAGGCAAAGCAAAGCTTGTGTTTCAGTCTCAGAAGTAGACCAAAATCCTTATTGGATGTATGTAGTAGATGAAGATAGTCGAATGCGATCGCTAATGCAGTCCGCAGAGGTAATTCCACGACGACAAGATCTGCCCCTAGTGTATGCACTTAATGGCGCAATTTATGTAGCAAGATGTGATTGGTTAATGCAAACTAAATCATTTTTGACTGAAGATACAATCGCTTATTTAATGCCACAGGAACGCTCACTAGACATAGATACAGAACTAGATTTAGCTCTTTTAGAAATTATGCTACAGGATAAGAAATATGCCACAGTCTGAACTATTATCTGAAAATAATTTTGAACCTGTTTTAGAAGCTAAATATGGTCTACCGCTAGAAGTAAAATTTTGCAAATCCTGCGTTATCTCTAATCAACGTCCTAACTCTGCGGTTGAGTATAGCCATACCAAAGACAGTAAAAAGAAAACCATCCACTTTGATAGCAATGGTATTTGTGATGCTTGCCATACTGCTCAGCAAAAAAAGACACAAATTAACTGGCAAGAACGGGAACAAGAGTTAAAAGATTTATGCGATCGCCATCGTAGTCAAGATGGTTCATATGATTGCATTTTGCCTGGATCTGGAGGGAAAGATAGTTTTTATGCTGCCCATATTCTTAAGTATAAATACAATATGCATCCTCTGACAGTCACTTGGGCTCCACATAGCTACACAAAATGGGGCTGGGAAAACTTTCAAGCTTGGATTCACGCGGGATTTGATAACTACCTTTGTACACCAAATGGTCGTATTCATAGACTCCTAACCCGATTGGCGGTAGAAAATCTTTTTCATCCTTTCCAACCATTCATTATCGGACAGAAAGCATTAGCTCCCAAAATGGCTATATTACATAAGATTCCATTAGTTTTTTACGGTGAGAACGAAGCAGAATATGGCAATCCTATCTCTGATAATCAAGGAGCTAAGAGAGATTGGTCTTACTTTACTGCCGAGGATAGATCAAAAATTTATTTAGGTGGCACTTCAGTGCAGGATCTAGAAAAACATTTTGATGTCCAAGCGAATGACCTGCAACCTTACCTACCTGCTAATCCAGAAGAAATAACAAAGCAAGGAGTAGAAGTTCATTACCTTGGCTATTACCTAAAATGGCATCCTCAAAGTTGCTATTACTATGCTGTAGAACATGGAGGATTTCAGGCTTCGCCCGAACGTACACCTGGAACATACAGCAAATACAATAGCATTGATGACATGATAGATGACTTGCACTATTACACAACTTTTATCAAGTTTGGCATCGGACGTGCAACCTATGATGCATCTCAAGAAATTCGTTCTGGCGATATCACTCGCGAAGAAGGTATAGCACTTGTCAAACGATTTGATGGTGAGTTCCCCGAACGATTCATCGATCAAATTTTTCGCTATCTGAGCATTGACTCTAAGGAGTTTCCTAAAGCCTCAACAATGTTCGAGCAAGCAGAAATGGATCGCAGCTACTTTATGCAGCTTACTGATCGTTTTCGTTCACCACATCTTTGGCAACAAAAGCATGGAGAATGGAAACTGCGCCATACAGTCTGGTCTAGTTTAGAAGAGAATTAACTATGATTAGTAATCGCCTTATCGCTCGGCTGGATGTGAAAGGAAGCAAACTTATTAAAGGTATTCATCTTGAAGGCTTACGTGTTATAGGCGATCCACAAGAGTTTGCTCGTCACTATTATGAGGCAGGAGCAGATGAACTGATTTATATGGATGCTGTGGCAAGCCTTTATGGTCGAAATAGTTTAACGGAAATCATCAAACATACTGCCCAAAATATTTTTATTCCACTCACTGTCGGAGGAGGGGTGCGTTCTCTTGATGATGTTAAGAAACTTCTACGTTATGGGGCAGATAAAATCGCTATTAATACCGCCGCAATGCAACGTCCTGAGCTAATTACTGAAGTTGCTCGTCAGTTTGGTTCTCAGTGTATGGTTCTTTCTATTGAAGCAAAGGAAATCTCTGATGGTCGATGGGAAGCTTATACTGATAATGGTCGTGAGCATACAGGTGTTGATGTGATAGATTGGGCGCGAAAGGCAGTTGCTTTGGGCGCAGGTGAAATTTTGCTAACATCTGTAGATCGAGAGGGAACACGAAAGGGATTTGATCTCAAATTAAATCAAGCTGTGGCTGAGACTGTATCTGTTCCAGTTATTGCCAGTGGTGGCATGGGTACAATAGAACATATGATCGAGGTAATTGAAGTGGCTAAGGTAAGTGCTATCGCAATGGCAGATGTACTGCACTATGATCGTCTTAGTTTGCAAGCAATTCGTAAAGCCGCTATAGATCGAGGAATACACGTCAGATCCTGATTCACTACTAGAAGACTGTCAATCTTAATGTTGTAAGACAATCTACTCCTAAAAAGTTTGACAATCAAGATTTTCAACGTATAGCTACTCTACAAAAGACTCTTGGCGGACTACTACCAAAAGTGGAGAGGAGGAGGTAAAGTTACAGAAATTGGACTTGAGTAAAAAAGCTACTTTTAGAAGGAATCACTCCGCCGCAAGCAGGCGGGGTATCAATTTTTTTTACTAGAATATACTCATACCGCAGAGCAGTGGGGTATTTACCCTCGCAAAATGGTCGCTTCCAACTCCACCCCAATTACCAGTCCAGCGCTCTCAAAAGAACCATAGAATACACAGATCTAACTGGTAAGAAAATCAGCATTTTCGTATATGTGCTGAGAAAAATTGTTGACAAAGAATTAACTTCTCTCTAGAATTAATTCATTTGTCAACAAAGAATTTATAAAATTTCAAAAAACTTTAGATCGAAACAAGACTCGGATATGCAAAGGATTGAAGGAATAGATAACATGCAAAGAAAAGAGATACTAATTTTTAACCCTTATGCCCTTATGCCATTCCATCTTGCAGTTGATTTAGAAATCATAAAGAAGCACCTTGATGCAGGGGATTCCATAACAGTTTTGACCTGTGATGAAGATTTATCATCATGTTTTGCTAATCCTTTACATGATTTGTTGACCTGCCAAATTTGTATGGAAAGAAGAACACAAGGATTTAAGCTATTAGGATTTACAAATGACGTAAAGTTTTTGAATGTAGTATCTTTATCTCAAAATGATGAACAATTATTGGCAACGTTCCCCAAATATGTAAGCAATCTTCGTGAACTAAAGTCACTAAATATAGAGAGCTTTGATATAGGTTTGTGTGTAGCAGGAGATCTGATTACATATTTGAGAGAGCCATATCCCAACCCCAAAAAGCATAAAGAGTTTGTCAAGAATAACATCGAATCATCACTGAAAATATATTTGTCTATCAAAAACCATATAAGCAAGATTAAACCTGATAAGATATACGTATTTAACGGCAGGTTCGGGGCAGTACGACCTGTTATAAGAGCAGCACAATTATTGTCAATTGATTTTGATGTTCAAGAAAGAGCGAATGTGCAAGGCAAGTATTCATTGGTAAATGGTACATATCCTCATGATTTATCAATGTTAAAATCAGTTATTACATCAGCATGGGCTAATTCTAATCTTAAAGAGACTGATAAAATTGAGATGGCTTCACAATGGTTTACTGAAAGAAAATCAGGAAAAGAGCAAGCTTGGTACTCTTTCACGCAATCTCAAAATGAGACACCTGATTTCATAAATAAAGACAAAATAAATATAATAATTTTTAATTCATCACAAGATGAATTTGAAACTATTGAAGGGTGGGAAAATGATGTATATAAAAGCCAAAATCAGGGTATTTTTAAACTGGCACATGCTCTTCAGAATGATAAAAGCATAGATGTGTATCTGAGGATACACCCAAACTTACGCCATGTGAATAATAGTCAAACGAAGCCTCTTTCCAGACTAAAAAATCGATACCAAAATTTTCATGTGATTGATGCTGATAGTCCTGTTAATTCCTATAAATTAATGGATATCGCAGACTGTATTATTACATTTGGCTCAACTATGGGAATTGAAGCTGCATTTTTTAAGAAGCCTTCATTATTGGTTGGACGTTCTTACTATGAACATCTTGATGCTTGTACAATTATCCAATCCCATCAAGAGCTACTAGACATTATCATAAATAAGAAGTTCAGGTTGCCTGACAAAATCAAAGACAGGAGGAAGTACAATGCAAGTAAATATGGTTTTTATATGCAAACAGATGGAATTAATTTTGAAATTTTCAAACAAGACGGCGTTGAAAGAATGATTTTCAAAGATGGAAAGACACTTGAGGAATTTCCATCTCATTTGCAGATAGTTCTATCTCAATTTCAGATAATTCTATCCCAATTACAACAATCTCAATCCCAATTACAACAATCTCAATCCCAATTACAACAATCTCAATCCCAATTACAACAATCTCAAGACGACTATCAAAGATTGCAATTTGAATATCATAGTTTAACTCAATTAGCACAACAAACACTAATTGAAATCAATGCGATAAAAAGCAGTAAATTTTGGAAGATGCGCTTATTATGGGTTAAACTTAAAAATGTTTCTACACTAACAACTAAGCAGTAACTAAGCCAGTATGAAAATATCAATTATTACAGTCTGCTATAATTCAGCCAATTGGATCAAACAATCAATTGAAAGCGTTATCAATCAAGACTACAAAGATATTGAATACATAATTATTGATGGTAACTCCCAAGATGACACAAAGAAAATCATAGAAAATTATTCAGATAGGATTACTAGATTTATTAGTGAGCCTGATCATGGCATTTACAATGCTATGAATAAAGGAATTAAGATAGCGTCAGGAGACTATATCTATTTCTTAGGGTCAGATGATTATTTGATAGACAATCAAGTGATATCAAATGCAGTTGATTTCATTAATAAGAACCCTAAATACGAATTTATTTATGGAAATATCGAAGTGCGTTCTAGTAAAGCTCCTGCCTATATTCATAAACCTTCAAGTCCCGCATACGTTTTAGAAGAACTGATTTGTGGATGTCTTCCTCACCAAGCAAGTTTAGCTCACTCAAGTCTTTTCTGTGATCAAAAGATTGGGTTATTCAGTGAAAGATACAAATCAGCATCAGACTATGGGTGGTTTGTTAAACTAGCTGAATTTGCGACTAAAACTGGAAATGAACTGGGCTATTACGATAGGGTATTTGCTTCCTATAACGCTGAAGGAACTTCGAGTGACATAGAAAATGCTTTGACGGAAATGTTTGACATACAGAATAATGCACCAATATATCAAGAAGATAGTTGGTTGCGATTTAGGATTGATAGGTATCAAAAAATATTAATTAGTCCTAATGGTCATTGGGGAATTAATAGAACAAAAATAGACAATAATCAAATTAATGATTTACAAAAAACAATTGTTTGTTTACAAGAAGAAACATCTAAATCGCAGGCTCAAATTGAGGCTATGAAAAGCAGTAAATTTTGGAAATTAAGAACTTTGTGGTTCAAGTTTAGAAGAAAAACAACCTAATATACCTATCTGCATTCATGTGTTTCACACATTTCAACAAAGAATATTTTTAAGTATATATCTATCTAAATCACTAACAACAAAATGACTAATAATAACAATGACAACTCACAACTCAATTTTTTAATTACTCCTGAAATTAAAGATGATGAACTTTACAACATAATTAGAGAAGTTGCAGCTACATCAAATATTAAAAACATACTAGAGATTGGGTCTTCTTCTGGAGGAGGTAGTACAGAAGCTTTTGTTAGGGGAATACAAGATAATCCATGCAAACCATCTCTACATTGCATGGAAGTATCGCAAGTTCGCTTTAATCAATTGCAGCAGACCTATTCTTATAATAGTTTTGTTAAATGTTATAACTTGTCATCAATCGCTGTTGAAAGTTTTCCAAGTAAGTCAGAGGTAATTGAATTTTACAACAAAAATAAAACTAACCTGAATAAATATCCATTAGATGAAGTACTTAGATGGCTAGATCAAGACATTGAGTATGTTAAAAATGCTGGTGTTTCGGGAAATGGTATAAAAAAGATCAAAGACGCAAATAATATTGATTATTTTGATTTGGTATTGATAGATGGTTCTGAATTCACAGGAAATGTAGAACTAGATGAAGTATATGGCGCGAAAATAATTATTTTAGACGATGCAAACAGTTTTAAAAATTATGAATCTCACCAAAGACTATTGAAAGACGAAGACTATATTTTAGTTCGACAAAATTTTACTCTAAGAAATGGATATTCTATCTTTAAGAAAAGGGATTTAGAGCGTATTTTTTCTGAGTTGCCTATTAACTTTTTTACTATTGTTTTAAATGGAGAACCTTTTATTGAATATCACATTGAAATTTTTAAACAACTTCCTTTTCAATGGCACTGGCATATTGTAGAAGGGGTTGCTGAGTTAAAACACGATACCGCATGGAGTATTGATTTAGGTGGAAAAGTAACAGATGATATACACAATAAAGGTTTGAGTAAAGATGGAACGACAGAATACATAAATGCTTTAGCTCAGCAGTATCCTGAGAATATTACTATCTATAGAAAACCTGAAGGATTATTCTGGGATGGTAAAAGAGAAATGGTCGAGGCTCCTCTTCATAAAATCACAGAAGAATGTCTACTCTGGCAAGTGGATGTAGATGAGCTATGGACAGTTGAGCAAATTTGCAAAGCAAGACAATTGTTTGTTGAAAATCCTGAAAAAACTGCTGCTTATTATTGGTGTCAATATTTTGTCGGGGAAAATTTAATTGTTAGCACTCGTAACTGCTATAGCCAAAATCCACAACAAGAATGGTTACGAACTTGGCAATTTAAACCTGAATACACTTGGGAAGCTCATGAACCGCCTATTTTAGTGGATTCTAACAATCAAAACGTTGCTAAAGTTAATCCTTTCTTACATGAAGAGACAGAAAAGTATGGGCTAATATTTCAGCACTATGCCTATGTTATTCCTGAGCAACTAAAATTTAAAGAAATATATTATGGATATAAGAACGCTGAATCTCAATGGCTGAAGTTACAAAAATCTGATGTCTTACCTTTGTTTTTAGGTGAATATCTGCCATGGGTAACAGATGAAACAATGGTAGATAGCGCTGAATCTTTAGGAATAGTTACTATTGCTCAGAAAAGCAATCAAAATGGTGATTGGGAGTTTTTATCGTCATTAGAAATTCAAGAGAAGTATCTCCATACAAAACAAGAGAATGTTTTCCCTGTTGTTGCTATAGATGCTGCATTTTTTCAGTTTTTAAATACAGGCATTGCTCGTGTATGGCGATCGCTATTTGAAGAATGGTTAAAGAGTGGTTTCGCAAAACATATTTTAATCTTAGATCGAGACGGAACAGCCCCTCGGATTTCAGGTATTCGCTATCGCAAAATAGCTCCTCTTGACTACAGCAAAACAGGCATTGATTCTCAAATACTCCAAAAAATATGCGATGAAGAAGGAGTTGATATTTTTATGTCCACTTATTATACAACTCCTATTTCTACACCATCAGTATTTTTAGCTTATGACATGATTCCAGAGGTCATGAACATTGACCTATCTATTCCTGTATGGAGAGAGAAACACTACAGTATTATTCATGCTTGTAAACACATTACTATTTCTCACAGTACTGCATCCGATGTAGCCAGATTTTTTCCAAAAATTAATCTTGATTCTATTTCAATTGCTTATCCAGGAATCAAAGATACTTTTTCTCCAGCTTCAGAAGAAGAAATTGAGCAGTTTAAGAATAAATATCAAATATTAAAGCCTTATTTTATAGTTGTGGGCGATCGCATCGGCTGCCAAGGATATAAAAATGTCGAGTACTTCTTCAAAGCGTTTGCTCAACTAGATAATAAAAATGATTTATCTATTGTCTGTGTAGGAGGAAATCCTAACCTAGAAGCAGAAATGAGCAATTTAGTTCCTAATATCTCTACTCATGTAATTAAGCTATCAGATGAAGAATTGAAAGTTGCTTATTCAGGTGCAATTTCTTTGGTTTATCCCTCTTTATATGAAGGGTTTGGTTTACCTGTTTTAGAAGCAATGGCTTGTGGATGTCCAGTTATTGCCTGTAAAACGTCTTCTATCCCTGAAGTCGCTGGAGAAGCAGCTATATATGTAAATGGATACGATGTTAATGAACTAGTTGATGCCTTATCTAGAGTTCAAGATTCTTATTTGCGTGAGTCTTTAGTTGCAAATGGTTTAGAACAAGCAAAAAAATTCTCTTGGCAAAAAATGGCTAAAGTAATAGAACTAGCTTTAAAAGAAGTATCTCAAAACATCAAAGAAAATACAATTGATTTAGCTTCCAATTCTTGGTTTGAGCCTCTGCGTTGTGAACAAGTCTATATGCAGAGAGAATATGAAAGGTTACAAACAGAACACAAAAAATCGTATCAACAACTACAAGGAGAGTATCAACAACTACAAGAAGAGTATCAAAAGTTAACTCATCTAGCACGCGAAGCACTTATTAATATTAGTGCTATGGAAAGTAGTAAATTTTGGAAACTTCGTAAAGCCTGGTTTAATATCAAAAAATATTTGGTTTAAAATCAGACAACACATAGCTTTAATTATAATTCAAATAATTCAAAACACATAAAATCTTTAGCATCATTGCAATCATATGAATAAAATCAACCTATTACTTAATAAATACATTAACGTTATTTTATTTATCTTGATACTCATATTTTGGCTTTGGATATTTTTTAGCACCCAAGTAGTTTTTTCGGGTTTTCATTTTATTGATGATCATGAATTAGTTAGAATACATTATGATCTAGGGCAGATGTCTTTATGGGAAACTATAGTCACGTGGATAAAAAACGATTACACATCGGGTAGATTTAGACCATTTTTTTATTTCCATAGAGTTACAGAAACTAGCTTTTTTGGACTAAACTGGTTTAGCTTATTTTTATATAGATGCCTTCTAGCAAGTCTAACTTCATATTTGTTATTTGTATTTGGTAGCTTAATTAATTTTTCCATTCTCGAATCTTTACTATTTACTTCTTTAACTGTTTTAGGAGAGCAAACTATTACTTGGTATAGATTTGGCGTTGCTGAATCTATCGGAATGTTTTTGATTTCTATTGCTCTGTTAACTGCTGCTGTATCACCTCAGCAAAACTATAAATCGGTAATATACAATACTATATTTACCATTAGCTTAGTCCTAGCTTCTTTGACGAAAGAGAGCTTTATTTTATTTATTCCATTCATTTTAATATTAAAAATTGCAATTCCTTATATCAAAGATAATATAAGTTTTAAGCAATCTTTTAAACGTGAAATAAAAGTTGTCCTTCCAATTTTTATACTCTTATTATGTGAGACTATCTACATCAAGTTTTCTTTGGGAACTAATGCAATAGGCTATGCAGGAATTGATCAAGACACCTTTAATCCTACTAAAATCAGTGCTGTCTTATCATCAATTATCAACAACAGTTCGTTGCTAGCATGTACTATCTTATTTATTCTTTTTTTGCCATATTTTATTTTTGTAAAAAAGACAAGTACTTCTCAACAAATATTTTACAAGTTTATAACTATTACAGCTCTGTTTGCATTATCTATAATGCCACAAATTTTATTGTATTCTAAGTCTGGCATGTCAGTTTATTACTTGCTACCTGCCTTGATAGGAACCTCTTTATTAACTGTAGCCATAATAAATTTTATTCGTCAATACCATCGAATGATTGGTTTAATATTAGTGTCGCTTTTTCTTTTTGTTTCTCTTAATAAAATATCATCTGTTACCCTAGCTATGCGTAGTTTTGCTATAGATGGAATAGCTACCAATAAATTATTAAATGATATTGAATTGTGCTTTAAGAACGAAGAGAAAAAAAATGTATTAATAGTTGTTAATCCCAGATTAAATTATGAGATATCTCATTCAGTCAAAAAATATTTTAATTATGCAAAGAATATGAATAATTTTATTCTGGCAACTTATGGTTTGGAAGGTACAGATTTTTACTCAGAAACTTACAAAGAGCAAGAGAAATATTGGAAATTTATTAATCCAAAAGAAGTAAAAAGTTTTTACAACAATAAAAGCATCAGTACATTAGAGGACAAACAAAGTATAAAAGGCGTTGTAATTTTTTCTTCGAAAGAAGATTTTATCAATACTTCAAAAGACTGGTTTTCAGAAGTATCTTTTAACAAAAATGAATATGCGTTAAATTATCAGGTTAGTGGAGTTACATTTTATTGTAAAAACTTTTAATTTTTTAAGCTTTAAGACTAGTGCAAAAATTGAGACAAGTTAGTAGACAATACACTTTTAAAATTTAAATATAATGAAAATCACTCCAGAGCTTTCTATAATTATCCCTTGCTATCAAGAGGGTAATCACTTAAGTTTCGTATTAGAAGAGATTGTAAAATATGTTGAACCAATGCAAATTAGCTATGAGTTAGTAATTGTAGATGATGGTTCTCAAGATAGAACTTGGGAAGTTATTCAGGAACTATCTTCAATTTATACTACATTAATAGCACTAAGATTAAGCAGAAATTTTGGCAAAGAGTCTGCATTGTGTGCTGGTTTGGAAATTGCAAGAGGTCAAGCCGCAATAATAATTGATGGTGATTTGCAGCACCCACCAAATCTTATTCCTGAAATGGTGAGCATCTGGAAAAAATTAGGTATTGAATTAGTAGAAGCAATTAAAATATCTCGCGGCAAAGAAAGTTTACTAAACAAGTTTGGTTCTAAACTCTTCTATAAATTATTAAATAATTCTTCTAGTTATAATTTACGAGGAGCTTCGGACTATAAGCTGCTGGATCGCAAAATTATTGATGCTTGGTTAAAAATGGGTGAACGTAATCTTTTCTTTAGAGGGATGGTTGCTTGGCTAGGATTTAGGAAGTATACAATTCCTTTTGAAACTCAAGAGCGTATTGCTGGAAAATCTGGCTGGTCTATCCCTAAATTAATTAGACTTGCAATTACTGGGATAACAGCATTTTCATCGCTACCTCTCCAAATTATTACATTTTTCGGGTTCGTATTTCTAGGTTTTGCGTTAGTGTTAGGTATTCAGACTCTATATCTTAAGATATTTGGTCAAGCTTTCAGTGGCTTTACAACAGTAATTATTCTCCTATTAATTATAGGAAGTTTGTTAATGATTAGTTTAGGTATTATCGGCGAATATATTGCTAGAGTTTATGAAGAAGTAAAGGGTAGACCTCGTTACGTAGTCATGGATAAGATTGATGAAAAACAAAATAAATAATAAATCAATTAAGAAATTTTCAAAATATTTTATAGTAGGAATTGTAGGAACATTTGTCCACTTCAGTATTCTTGTTTTCTTAGTAGAATTTTTAAGGTGTGATCCTATCATAAGCTCGATAGTTGGATTCATAGTAACAGTCTTAATTTCTTATTACCTAAATTACAAATGGACTTTCAAATCTATAAAAAAACATTCAAATGTTCTTCCTCGTTATGTTGTAGTTTCAATTATTGGTTTCTGCTTAAATACTTTCATTATGTTTCTGACAGTCAAAATCATTGGTCTTTGGTATTTGATTGGTCAGTTAATTACAGTCGTAATAATACCAATAAGTAACTTTACACTTAACTCCTATTGGTCATTCAAATGATAGTATACTATAGCCTTAGAAATATAAGGTGCAATCTCATTAACTAAAACTAAATCATGAAAATACTTATTAACTGTATAAATTTGTTAAGTGGCTCTCAAGGTGCAGGAGGAGCGGGTAGTTATGTTTACTCTCTGATTTTAGAACTAGCTAAACTAGAAACAGTAAGAATTTTAGTTAAGCCTAATAATTTCTTAAAGTTTTCAAAAGTAAAAAATTTGCAGGTTATCCCATTAATAGATAATAACATTGAGGTTGTACATGAAAATTTATCGTGGGCAGATATTTATTTCTGTCCACTTAATGAGCTTGTCCCTCAATATATAGATAGCCGAGTTCCAGTCGTATCAACCATCTTAGACTTACAGCATGAAGTTTATCCTCATTATTTTAAAGATGGTGTGTACGAAGGTCGCAGAGTTCACTACGGCTATGCTATTGCTAGGGCTAATGGCATTTTAACTATTTCCAATAACGAAAAATCTTTAATTCAGAAAATATATAACAAACAAGATGTTTATGTAACCTATCTTTCTGGTTATTTAGCTGATCAATTTTCTACTGACGAAGAAAAAAACAAGCTAGAGCAAAATCAACTTGAATTACCTCAATCTCCTTATATTATTTATCCTGCCATACCTTGGCGACATAAAAATCATCATCGATTAATTGAAGCTCTATGGATGCTTAAACAGGAAAGAAAAGAATTTAAGGAGCTAAAACTAGTTTTAACAGGGGCAGAACATAGTCTGTCATCTTCATCTTTGCAGCATCTCATTAATGCTCTACAGATACAAGATAGTATAGAGATGAAAGGATTTGTTAGCGATCTAGACTTAGCAACTTTAATAAAAAATGCTAAGTTAATGGTTTTCCCCTCTTTGTATGAGGGTTTTGGTATTCCTATTATTGATGCAATGAAATTAGGAACACCTGTTTTAACAACATCTTTTGCTGCTATTCCAGAGGTCTCTGGTGAGGCTGTTGCTTATATACAAAACCCATTAGATAGTAAACAAGTATCAAGTGACTTATATTCACTATTAATCAATAGTGAAAAGCTGGATTATTTAAGCCAAGAAGGTAAAGTAAAATCTAAATCTTACTCATCAGAAAAAACAGCTAAATCTACCCTAAGTGCTTTTCAAGACATTTTAGAGAAGCATAAAAATCAACCTAAGTTAGATTATATTAACGTAAATGCTGTGTCTCAATACAGGCATATTAACAAGCAACCAAAGTTAAGTATAATCTTAGATTGCATTAATTGCACTAATTCAGAGAAGCATAGCGAAAAATTAGGTCATTATATTGATGAGATTTTGAGTTACCATAACAACGATTTCAAAATCATCCCAATATTATCAAATCAATCTCAATTAAAACCCTCAGGTAGTTCTATATTACCTGTTTACTATCTTCAAGAGAATGAATCATATTTTAATAACTTGTTAGATTATATCTTTGATTCTGTATTAGAGACGGAGTATGTTATTTATTCTTCTATAGATAAATTTTTAAATTTCTACCAAAAACTTGATGTTACTGAAGCTTTAACAATTTTAGATACCTTCAATAATTTTATTGCGGTGCAATTTACACAAGAGGTTGCATACCCTACAAAAATTTCACCTCTTTCTGGGATTGAATTACTTCAAAAATACGATCAGCACAAAAATAAAAGATTGGAATTTTTTGAGTTAATGCTATTGAGAGCAAGCCACCAAAATAGAGATAATCACTTGGGTCAATTTAAGTTCTTGAGTAATTTTTTATCACAAAACCACTATCTTAAATATCCTATTCGCTAATTTATTGTCTAAGGTAGTTTAGAAATAGAAAATCAAAAAAATGACTTATATGTATGATCAACCTAAAGTTTTTGCAGTTATTCCAACTCGTAACCGCAAGGATAAAACTTTACGGTTTTTAGAACAGTTTATTCAACAAGAGTATAACAATTTACACATTGTCTTAGTAGATGCCAATTCTACTGATGGGACTCAAGATGCTATAGTAACCGACTATCCACAGGTGAAGTTAATCCATGTAGATGATGAATGTTATTGGACAGCTTCCACTAATCGAGGTGTTGAGTATGCTTTAGCTAATCAAGCAGATTTTATTCTAACTATTAATGATGATTCTTATGTCGGCATTAATTATATTTCTGACTTAGTTAACTTAGCATTAAAATATAATGTAGAGATCTTAGGAAGTCGTATTGATTATATGCACCAACCTAGCCTTATTTGGTCATTAGGAGCTTATTGTAACTGGGGGACAAGAAATATTTTGCAACTTTCCTATAATAAGTGTTGGATTGATGATCTATCTATAAATATCAAGGAAAGGGAATTAATAAAAGTTAAAGCTTTGGCGGGTAATGGAGTACTATTCAATAAATCTGTTTTTGAAAAGATTGGATTGTACAACGAAGTGTTCTTACCTCATTATCATGCAGACTCTGAATTGATTATGAGAGCAGTCAAAAATAATATTGAACCTTTTACGGCAGTTAACGTTGTTGTATATAACGATTGTATCGACGTTTTTCATACACATAAATATTCCTTAAAAGAGTCTTTAACTTATCCAGTTAGATATAGTAAAAACTATCTTAGTAAAAGAACTTCTGTCTATTTTCTACCTATTTTTTATGTTGTCTTTACATATTGTCCTTGGCTAAAAATATTACCAACTTTAACTTCATTTTTCCTGATTCCTCTTTTTATTCCATTAGAAAGGACTTTAGGGATTCGATCAAAGTTAAAAAGAATAATAAAAAAGATTTCTAGTCAATTCTGATATATCCTTCTACTCAATAGGGTTAGCATTGAATTTAATTTAGTAGTAAAATTATTAAGTATGGGCAAAAAAGCATTGGTTACTGGACTTACTGGACAAGATGGGTCTTATCTTGCTGAATTATTAGTAGATAAAGGCTATCAAGTTTATGGACTAGTTCGTCGTTCTAGTACCAGTAATCTCGTGCGTGTTAGCCATTTTACTGATGATATCAACATTATTTCGGGTGATTTGCTAGATCAACCATCTTTAATGGATGCGATCGCCCAAGCAGAACCCGATGAAATCTATAACCTTGCTTCCCAAAGCTATGTTCCGCTTTCTTGGACTCAGCCATCACTAACGGCGGAATATACAGCGATCGGGGTGTCGCGTTTACTAGAATCTATCCGTCGGATTAAACCTGATGCTAAATTTTATCAGGCATCAAGTAGTGAGGTATTTGGACAACCCGATGAATCACCTCAAACTGAGAAAACAGCTTTTCGTCCTCGTAACCCATACGGTACTGCGAAAGCTTATGCTCACTGGATCACCACGAATTATCGTCAGTACTATAACCTTTATGCTTGTTGTGGAATTACATACACCCATGAATCGCCACGCCGAGGCACTGAATTTGTTTTCCGTAAAATCACTCGTGCGGCTGCGATGATTAAGCTTGGTTTAGCTAATGAATTAAAATTGGGCAATCTTGATGCGCGTCGTGATTGGTGTCATGCTAAGGATGCGGTAGAGGCAATGTGGCTAATCATGCAGCAGGCAGACCCTGATGACTACATTATTAGTAGTGGAGAGACTCACTCGGTCAGAGAACTAGTGGATTATGCTTTTAAGTATGTCAATTTAAATTATCAAGATTACGTTTCCGTTGATCCTAATTTTTATCGACCTGATGAGCTTATTCAATTAGTAGGAAGTATTGATAAAATTCAAACTAAAATTGGTTGGAAGCCTCGGTATTCTTTTAAAGATTTAGTAGAAGTAATGGTTGAAGAAGATCTTAAAGATCTTACTGACAATAAATCTTAATTTCCTCTATGCTCAAAATTATTATTGACGTTACTCCTATTGATGATAGACCTAGTGGAGTAGGTTTATATGTTTTTAATCTTATTGAATCTTTATCACAGTTACAAATCACGGAATCTTTTGATTTAGGATTAGTCTATCAACCGAAATTAAAAAATTGGTTGACAGGAAGATTAGATTTTCCAGAAATACTTCAACATTATTCAAATCTGTATAAAATACCTATACCTGTTCGTCTTTCTAATTTTTTTTTGGATTACTCACCTCAGTTTTTTCCTCAATACTTTGAAGGATTGTTAGATAAACCGAATCTTTTTCATGGCACTAACTATACAGTTTATCCCTACAGAAATATTCAAAAAGTTATTAGTATTTATGACTTAAGTTTTACAAGATATCCAGATTATACTAATTCTGTTGCCAAACAATATACTAAAAGATTAATTAAGTGCTTACAATGGACAGATCTAGTTCTTACTATTTCTGAAAGTTCTAAACAGGATATTACTAATTATTTAAATATTCCATCAGAAAAAATTTTTGTTACTCCCCTTGCCAGTCACTATAATAGTACTTTTTTAGATGGATTAAATTTAGAAGGATTAACTAGGAATATAAATTATGATTTTTCTAAACCTTATCTTTTATTTGTTAGTACTATAGAACCAAGAAAAAATATTAATGGAATCATTCAAGCTTTTAACTTTCTAAAACAAGAATATAAAATAGAACATCAATTAGTCTTAATTGGTAAAAAAGGATGGAGCTATGAACCAATATTTGAAGCTATTAAAGACTCTCCTTGGACAGATGAAATCCATCATCTTAATTATTTATCTAATGAGTTAGTAGCATTATTTTACTCAAGGGCTGATGTCTTTGTATATCCATCGCATTATGAAGGGTTTGGTTTGCCTGTGCTTGAAGCAATGACTTTAGGTGCGCCAGTAGTTGCTTCTAATACTTCATCAATACCAGAAGTTGCGGGAGATGCAGCACTATTAGTTGATCCTAATGATTTTATGCAGATAGCTGAAGCTATACTAAGATTAATTAGCGATCGCCAATTACGACAAGATTTAATTAACAAAGGCAAAGCTAGAGCAAGTCTCTTCTCTTGGGAAAATACCGCCAAAGAAACTTTAAAAGCTTATAGAAGTATTCTTTAACAAAGATGACAATCACCGATCAATTACTTATTAATTTATCTATTCTTTTTTCACAGCCAACGGGGATCTGTAGCTATACAAAAAACCTTTTTCCCTATTTAAAAGCTCTTAGTCCTACATTATTAACGGCAGAACCGTATTCTGATTTCAACTGCTATTCAGTACCTAATAATCTTACACCTGCTGATGGGACAGAAGGGCATTTACGTCGTTTAATTTGGACACAGTTTCAATTACCTAAAATTTATAAAGAACTTAAGTCTCAGCTTATATTTTCTCCGATCACAGAAGCACCACTATGGTCACCATGCCGAAGCGTAGTAATGGTTCATGACTTTATACCCTTACGATTTCCTAAACGATTTTCTCCTCTTACCCCTTATCATCGTTATTATGTACCACAAGTCTTAAAGCAATCAGAGCATCTTATTTGCAACTCTCAATCTACTGCTCAAGATATCGTTAAATTTTGTGATATTCCAGCTAACAAAATTACACCTATTCTTTTAGCCTATGATGCTAATCATTTTCGACCAGTGATAGAAGCGGAGTCGCAGATACGATCGCACAATCCTCCATACTTTCTATACATTGGTAGACACGACCCATACAAAAATATTAGTCGTCTTATTGATGCTTTTGCCAACTTGAAATTTAGTCGTGAATATCAACTTTGGCTATCCGGTCCCTGCGATCGCCGCTATACACCAGCCTTAAAGAAACAAGTCCAAGAATTAGGTATTGCCGATCGCGTAAAATTTCTTGATTATGTACCTTATGATGATTTGCCTAAAATGATTAGTGGCGCGAGCGCTTTGGTATTTCCCTCCTTGTGGGAGGGGTTTGGCTTGCCTGTGCTTGAGGCGATGGCTTGTGGTACGCCAGTAATTACGTCTAATGTGTCGTCTTTACCAGAGGTGGCAGGGGATGCAGCAATTTTGATTGATCCTTACAGAGTTGAAGAAATAACGGATGCGATGCAGGCGATCGCTAATGACTCAGGACTGCGATCGCATCTATCACAGCTTGGATTACAAAGGGCTACTCAATTTAGCTGGGAAAAAACTGGACGGGAAACAGTAGAAGTTTTGCAGCGATTTATGTAACGTTATTCCCGATCAACATTGACAAAATTGTAGGGCGCGGTGAAATCGTTGTAGCGGATTCTGAGGCGATTTTCAAATTGTTGATCGAGGGATTCAACGGCTGACGCAAATTCAGGCTCTTTGTCCCAGTCGATCAGAAAGGAACCGTTGTAAATCATGCTTTCAGTGAGTAGTTCGCCCTCCGCATAGTCATGGGATAGGGGTTTGAGAGTGTTGATAAAGGCATCAATGATGATTTGCTGGCGCTCTTCGATCGCTACTTCTAATTCCTGACCGATCGCGATCGCCTCGTCCATGCTGAGAACTTTGCCGACTAGAGACTCGCGTCTTTGACGTAATTCCGCATTTTCCGCAACGGCAAGATTTAACTCTTCGGTTTGATTCCAAAAAAGTTTGACGCTGACTTCCCGTTTGCCAATTAAGTTATGAATGAGGGTTTTGAGTTGATCTTCGTAGGGGATCAGTAAGTCTTGTTGGACTTCTTCCCATGCTTCGACAACTAGCCCAAATTGTAGGGGGAGAGGTACTGCTTGATGGGGATCGATCGCTTTCATCAGCGATTCTAAGACGGTTTCATGGGTGAGCAGGTGGGCGCGGCTAGCGAGATAACGATCCTGTTGAGCTTCACTGTAGACGATCGCAAAAGGGGGAAGTGCATGAAACTGGACGGGCTGATCGTTCATCCCCTGAAGTTCAAGATCTTTGATCAGATCAAGATTTTCAGCTTGCAAAATCGCGTACAGGTAGAGGCTCATAAGAATTAATAGTTTAGTTAACTTAAAATGAGTGGCGCTCGCGCCACTCATTTTAAAGGGTTTTAGTAATTATGGCACGGTCAAATACTTTGCCATCGGTGGCGATCGCTTTGGTGATGATTTTATCTTGATAGAGATCAAAGGTCATGAAGCTAAACTGCGAACTTACAAACGCCGTTTGTGGGGATTTACCAAATTTATATAAGGGTGCGCCACCGCCGCCATTGACGATATAGGTTGTGCCATCAAGGGGGATCGATCTCTCGTAACCGTGATCATGTCCGCAGAGATATAGAGGGACTTTGTGTTTAGCAAAGAGGGGTGAGAGTTTAGCGCCTAATTCGGGACTGCTGCCATGACGACCCGATGAGTAGACGGGATGATGTCCATAGACGATTTTCCAAGGAGCCGTGCTTTTACCTAATTGTTGATCGAGCCAAGCCAGTTGAGCTTTCCAATCGGCATTGCTATTGGTGTCAAGGGCAAAAAATTCGACTGTGCCTTCATTAACATCACCTTTGGTAAAGGAATAGTAGCGATCGCTCATGTTAAAGGGCTGGTAATTAATTTGATCCAGACCATTATTTGATTTGATAATGTCGTGATTGCCCAGCACTGCATAAAATTTCACATTTTCCTTGAGCAATGGGGAGTATGGTTCTTCAAAATAGGCTTTGGCTAATTTGATTTCACCGTAGGAATAAATATTGTCGCCTGCCATTAACACGAAGGAGTATGGCTTTTGCTGATAGGTTTCCCACATGGACTTGGCAACTGCCATCTGGTCAGGACTCCCAAAGCCGTTATCAGAGATCGCCGCAAATCTGAGTAATGGCTCCTCCGTAGTCTCAAGGGTAATTTCTGATTCTGGATCTACGTTTGTATCAGCAATATTTGATGATTTAGAGATAGGAGTAGATATAGAAGATTTCGCGGCGGCTGGTTCGTAGGAGGTTTGGGTTTGGGCTTTGGATTTGGCGATCGCATCATAAATCAGGGAACCAATTACAGGTATTCCCACTAATGCCCCACCTACCAGAAACAAAAGTTGACGACGTTTCATAAAATTCTGTCTGTAAATCCTAACTTGTATAATTTTACGCCACAGCAATAATCCTAATTTTTGAGTAAGATCAAAATAATTCGTCCTATTTGCCACGCTGTTATGACTGCCAATACCCTTGCCCCAAATCCTGCTACTAAAGTCCTACCATTATTGGGGCGATCGCAATCCGAACTCACTGAATGGGTAGTATCGCAAGGGCAGCCTAGCTATCGTGGGAAACAACTTCATGAATGGCTCTATGCAAGAGGAGCAAGAAATTTAGAAGATATTACGGTTTTCCCGAAGGCATGGCGCGAGCAGTTTGCGGCGAATCCGACTGTAGATTTTGGGCGATCGCAGATTTATCTGCATAAGCAAACCCGTGATGGTACGGAGAAATTTTTGCTGAAGCTTGCCGATGGCGAAATTGTGGAAACCGTTGGCATTCCCACCAGCAAGCGCTTGACTGTTTGTGTCTCAACGCAAGTAGGCTGTCCGATGGCTTGCGATTTTTGTGCTACAGGTAAAGGCGGCTTTCGGCGCAATCTGGCAAAGCATGAAATTATCGATCAAGTGCTGACGGCGCAGGAAGTGATGCAACAGCGTGTCAGCCATATCGTTTTTATGGGCATGGGTGAACCATTGCTCAATTATGAAAATCTGGTTGGGGCAATTAATGTGATCAACAAAGACATCGGCATCGGTCAGCGCAATATCACCGTTTCCACCGTTGGTATTCCCAATCAAATTCCCCGTTTTGCTCAAGAGCATTTACAAGTCACTCTCGCAGTCAGTCTCCATGCTCCAAATCAAGAAGTTCGCGCCCAAGTTATCCCTTCCGCCGATCGCTATCCCATGATTGCCTTAATGGATGATTGTCGTGAATATGTGGAAATTACAGGGCGCAGAATTAGTTTTGAATATACTTTGCTGGCAGGGGTCAATGATTCTGGATCACAAGCAGAGGAACTCGCCCATTTAATTCGTGGCTTCCAAAGTCACGTTAATTTAATTCCCTACAACCCGATTAGTGATGGTGATTATCAACGTCCTAGCGAAAAAGCAATTCAAACCTTTGTGCGGGTTTTGGAAGACGCCAAAATTGCGGTAAGTGTGCGGCGTACCAGAGGACTAGAAGCCGATGCCGCTTGTGGACAGTTACGTGGACAGCATTCCAACAAATAGATACGGGTTTGTTCCCCCGCCGAAGGCGGGGAAACAAACCTATGTACCTCGCTTGCTTGAAAAGCGCTATAAACCATTACCGATAATGATGAAGGGAGACCAATAGTAGGGATGATCGAAGACTTGGGAAGCATCAGCATTTTTTTTGGTAATCATTGCTCTTTGCGCTCTAGCTAACACTTCTGTTTTAGTGATTTGAGAATCCTGCAAAATATTGTAAAAAGCTGCCATTAACGCTTGAGTGCCACCATCCGAGACTTGCCATAGAGAAGCGATCGCCGCTTTCGCACCAGCATATTCCATTTGATAGCCAAATCCCATAATTTCTGTCCCATTGCCCAGCTTGCCGCCCAGACCAGTTTCACAAGCACTGAGGATCACTAAATCCACATTTTGCAATGACCAAGTGGAGACATCGCGCAATGAGGCTCGACTGCCATCACCAAACATTACAAAAGAATCTTCTGGTTTACCAGTGACAAAAGCAGCATGGGTCGCGAGATGAATAATATTGTATTCCTTGAATTTGGCGACAGTGGCACTGACATTAAAATCGCGATCAATGAATTTCGCAGAATTAGGCAACTTATCCACGAGATTATCCACTTCCTTCCGCGCAAAGGGCAATCCTGAAAAGTTAAAGGTTTGTCCATTGACGTTGACCACATATTTTCCAGTTGTAAATGCACCTGCAAGGACACGCGGTTGATTACGGCGACGACGATCGCTTAAATTAGTAAGACTAGCTGCCGTAATCGTGTTAATCGCATAGCTTTCCACTAACCATTGTTTGCCGTCATGGAGTGCGGCGATCGGTACATAACGTAACTGTCCATCGGGCGCGTAGATAATAGTTTGGATGCCTGCTTTTTGTAAATCAGCAGCAATCGGCTGAATTAGCCAAGTATAGAGTTTGTGAGCAGATTCTAAAACATCAAGGGAACTAGGATCACGCACATCGACACGAAAATCAAGAATTGCAAGGTTGAGATCTTCTCTCTTTACTGGGACGGTGTAACGCCTCGGAGCGCCATTTGCCGTGATCAGAATTAGTTCTAAACGATCTTCTAGAACCAATGGATAGAAAATCGCAGCTTTTTGAGACAGTTGTTGGAGATTTTGTTGGAGTGCTGCAAATTGCTGAAGGGTAGCACCATTATCAGCGCGATCGCCCAATTGACTGATTTGTTTTAAGATCGTGGTGACGGAGGGATTCTGGACATAGGTATTTAACTGTTGCGAAGCGCGGTTCTGCACATCTAACAATTCCTGTAAGCGTTGATTTTGGGCGGGAGAACGATTTTCTTGAGTGAGTTTGAGGATATCTAGTTGCTCCTTTCCTGCTTGGATCGAACGATTTTGGATGGCATTGTAATCAATGAGAAATCTCTGTTCGGAATCTAACAACTCAATGCCTTTCGCAGTTTCAGCATTACCACGCACATCTTTGAGATAATCATCTAATTCCTGTACTTTTAATAAATCGAGTACTTTCTGAGCTTCTAAAATGCGGTTTTGCTGCATTAGTAAGTTCGCCAAATTACGATAGGTACTCTCGAAGGTACTCGTAAAAGTCTTTTGATCTTGCACAGATAGCGATCGCACTTCTTTGCGAAGAGCTTCACGGATATTCACTGATTGTTTGTAAAAGAGAATCGCTAACTCTGATTGTTGCCAATCAGAAAACAAATCCCCTAAATTACTCAAGACAATGCTTTCCCCTCGGCGTTCTCCTAATTGCTGATGGACGGCAGATGCTTTCTGATAAACATTGAGGGCTGCGTCATAGCGTTTGGTAGCTGTATAGATCTGACCCAGATTACTCAAAGTCACAGCTTCAACCGAGCGATCGCCAATTTGTTGCAAAAACTCTAAGGATTTCTCATAGTTAGCGATCGCCTGATCATTCTGTCCTAAAGTCCGATAGGCAGCACCAATATTGTTGTAAGTGATACCCAGAGCAGGAATATCCGTCAGTTCTTTATGAATTTCTAGCGCTTTAGCATAGTATTCCAAGGCTTTTTGGGCATTACCTTTATCGTCATAAATCGAACCAATATTACTTAAAAAGATACTTTCTAATTTGCGATGATCCAGCTTTTGGATTTTCTGTAAAGCTTGTTGAAAATATTGCAGAGCATTGTCATACTGTCCTAACTCCTTGTAGATAGCACCAATATTACTGAGTGTTGTTGCTTCTTGACGTAGTAGGGATAACTTTTGCGATAATTCTAAAGATTTCTTATAGGATTCTAATGCTTTTAAATATTTACTCTGACTACGATATATCCCTGCAATGTTATTGTGAATGCTAGTTTCGGTCTGGAAATCGCCCGTCTTCTGAACCATCTTTAAGGATTGCTGATAGAAGTCTAGAGCTTTCTCAAACTGTCCTAGTCGTCGATACGCAAAACCAATATTCAGCAAGGTTGCGGCGACATCCTTTTGATTATTATTCGCTTCATAAATGTCTAGCGATTGCTGTAATTTTTCTAGTCCTTGACTAAACTTCCCGATCGCCACATAGACATTGCCAATATTGTTGAGAATCAAAGCTTCGCGATTTTGATCTTTGATGGCTCGCGATCGCTCTAAGGCTTGTTCATAGGTATCAATTGATTTTTGCCAATTATTCGCACGATTAAAGGTGAAGGCGAGATTCTGTAAAATTAGTGTCTCATCTAATCTCACCTGTAAATTTGCTTTTGAGTCTTTTAACTGAATTGGACTAATAAGTTTAAATGCTTGTTGGTAAGAGGCGATCGCTTGCTCGAATTGCTGTAAATCTAGATAAACATTCCCAATAAAATTTTGAGTTCTTGCCTCTGATAGGCGATCGCCTTCTTTCTGAAAAATAGTCAGCGCCTGTTGAAATATTTGGAGAGCTTGCTTCCCATCACCACGCTGAAAGATTTCGCGCCCATCAATCACCAATTTAAAGCCCCGATCTAGATTGATTGACTGCGTTTGAGCAGATGGGTTTTGAGCAATTAAGTTTTGAGAATTTGAATGTTGAGAATTTAGATTTTGCGAGAAGACTTCAGCATTTGCAGAAGGGGCGATCGCAATTAATAGAGTTGCTAAAGCTGAAGGATAGAGAATAGTGCGATTTTTTAACATGATTTTAGGATTAAGCCACTAAGAGATGATTGACTGCCTCTAATTGCTGTTCGCATTGACTAAAAATGTAATTCACCACAGCAGCTAATTTATCAATTTCTTGAATGCTGTAGAAGGTCGTATTTCTAGTAAAAACATTCTTTTCTAGCTTGCTAAACTGCCAAAAGCTACCATTAGATGCAACACCAAATACAATCACATCTAGTTCAGAATTCAAGCGTTGAGCAGCAATCATTTCGGCAATGCACTGTCCCCATGCGGCTTCAAAATTATCTTGCTTGGCTTCCACTAGCATGAGGTAAGGACGATCAAATACGACTTTTCCAAGAGGCGATCGCCTTGCCAAAATGTATTCAGGAAATCCTGAAAGCTTCTCATCATAATTCAGTGATTGATGACTCCACAATAGAAACTTGCTGCGATAATGTTTCCAAACTTCTTTAAGAACTGGATAGATTAAATTTTCACAGATTGCAAATTCAGAATTATCGACTACACCTTCACGCATCATCAGGTGTAAATCTTCACGGAAGTAATCTGATATCTGAAAAGATAATCCTTCAATAAAATCAGCTTCTGCGTAGGTAATTTGAAACTCTTTGACAACTGCACCAATTGTTTTAAAACTGCCAAAAGCCATTTTGTCATCCTCCTATAGAGTTTACTTACTTAAGTTTAGCGCTTCAATTAAAGCGATCGCCTCAGCCAAACCAACTTTATGAGAGCGAATCTTGAATCATTACTATTATTGTGTGAGATCGGCAATTTTTCCCATAGCATATTGTGAATGGATGCTTCTCATCGTAGCTGAGGCAATATAACCAAATGTATACCGTTCTAGAAGCGATCGCCACTGCCAATCCTCCCTATAAACTCACCCAGTCTGAAGCCGCAGACTTCATGTTAAAAACTGAAAGTTTATCCCCCTCAATTAGAAAAAGAATTCCTTCAATTTATGCAAACTCTGGAATCGATTATCGCTATAGCTGTATCGCAGACTATGGCGGCGATCTCCAAAATTTTGAACTTTATCCCTCTAATTGGCAACTGACTCCGACCCCAACCACCTTTAGCCGTAACCAAAAATATGCAACTTATGCCCCAAAACTTGCGCTGCAAGCATCACAACAAGCGATCGCTGATGCGGGACTCAGTACTCAAGAGATTACGCATCTAATAGTTGTTAGTTGCACAGGCTTTATTGCCCCCGGTATAGATATTCATCTGATTAAGCATTTGGGACTTGCCGATACAACGGCGCGAACGATGATTGGATTTATGGGTTGCCATGCTGCCTTTAATGGTTTAAAAACTGCCCATGCGATTTGTCAAAGCGATCGCCAAGCTAAAGTTCTCTTAGTTTGTGTGGAGTTATGTTCCTTGCATTTTCAAGTCGCAGACACTCTTGAAAATACGATTATTAACGCCATATTTGCCGATGGATCTGCCGCCGCCGTCCTGACTTCTCAACCCTTTGCTGCCGCCGAAGGAAAACTTGCCTATACCGATGGTTATAGCCTCTTGATTGAGAAAACCGAAGAGTTAATGAAATGGACAATTGGTGATACGGGTTTCTTAATGAACTTATCGCCGAAGGTTCCTGAAATGGTTGCAGAATATTTGCCGAATTATTTGCGAAACTTCTTAGCAAAACATCATCTGACCCAAAAGGATCTTGATTTTTGGGCAGTTCATCCCGGAGGCAGAAAAATTATTGACCAGATTCAGTCAATTTTTGAACTAGGCGATCGCATGGTTGCTGATTCCTATCAGATTTTACGACACTATGGCAATATGAGTTCACCAACAGTTCTATTTATCCTCAAAGAGATATTAGCCAAATATCAAGCAGGAATTAGCGATCGCTCTAATTCCACGATTGAAAATGGCATTGCCTTAGCCTTTGGACCGGGGCTATCGATCGAAGGTTGTCTATTTCAGAAAGTTTAAAGCCCTCACCCCTAGCCCCTCTCCCAAAGGGAGAGTGGGCTGGGGGGTGAGGGCAGGATTCCCAATCAATTATTTAGGAAATATCTATGCCTTCATTTCAAATTCGCACTAATCAAGATGAATTGATGGATGATTTCACCATTCAGGATGAACGTCTGACTGATGCTTTGGAACAACTACGTCCGATTAATCAGCTATTAGGTGGTTATGCGACAACGATGGAAGTTATTGCTCCATTTTTAAAATCAAGAGCAAATCAAAAAACTCGCATTCTCGATTTGGGAACGGGTATTGGTGATTTTCCAGAATATATCGTGCGATGGGCATCGGCACAGGTTCCTGCGATCGCTGTCGAAGTTGTAGCGATCGATGCGAATCCTGTAACTGTGGAATATGCCCGTGAATCTCTCCAAAAAAGATTACCAACCAATCTGCAAGCAAACATCAAAGTGGAAGTTGCTGATGCTCTCGCCCTTCCCTATGCTGATGGTGAGTTTGATATTGCGATCGCTGCTATGTTTCTCCATCACTTTGCCCATGAGAATGCTGTGCAGATTGTGCGATCGATGCAGCGCGTATCTAAGCATGGAATTTTAATTAATGATTTACATCGCCATCCCTTTGCCTATTACGGTATCTATGCTCTGACGAGGCTTTTACCTGCGGTAGATATGGTTCGCAATGATGCACCACTTTCTGTTTTGCGCGGATTCAAATTCCCAGAATTAAAAAGCATCGCCGAAGCCGCAGGTTTAATCAATTTCTCTCTCAAGTGGCGCTATGCCTTTCGTTGGGTATTAAGCACAATAGGTTTAGCCTGAAAAAGATTATTTTTTTCTTCTATTACAAGATTATCAATCTGTAATTGATATCTGCTTTTTGCCACGCTTTCTTAAATGCCTATTAATTGCTTCAATGTCAATTTCTTCGTTAATTTCGCCAGTAATTGTATAGTTGCTGGGATTATCGAGTCTATCTAGCCTTTGGATTGCTTTTGCCTCAGCAGAAATAGCAATCACAGATTCTCTCTGTAACTTTTCGGCGATCGCATCGCGTATCCATTCAGTTCCTTTTGCCTTGACGATTTCAATCTGACTCACAGGCACTCGTAAACCAATTACTTGTTTAGCGAGTGGTTCATCACGCAAACTGGCAAATCTGCCATGCTCGTTTAGTCCAGCACCATTAACCTGTTTCATGAGGCATCTATTTTTAAATAGTACTTAGATGTTAACACTTTATAGAAGCGTGTTAACACTGTTTTGGCTTACGCAATGTAGCCCAGAACTCAAGTTCTGGGCTACATTGCGTAAGCCCTAAATTCATCAAGGAAATGTAAAAATAAAGGGCATTTTTTGCGCGATCGCCTATTTTTAATCTATAGTTTGGGTCTATGATGAAAATTGTGACTATTTACTGAACTTAGCTATGGCGAATCAACCTAAAAATCAATTATTTTACAAGAACAAAAACGTCTTGATATTCTCCTCAGTTTAGAAGTTCTCAAATCGGCTGAGAAACAAATGGAAGTTAAGCAAGGTACGCTAGATTTGGAATAGGTAAAGGCTATAATAATTAACAATCTAGCAAGCAATAGCAGATCGACAACTTTATGAATGCAGTTTCTTATGTTGATGCACAGAGCAACTTGGCAAAAATGATCGATCAAGTATGTGATCATCACGATCCTGTGATCATTACTCGCCATCAACAACCATCCGCAGTGCTTCTATCACTTGAAGATTATGAATCTCTGGCAGAAACTGCTTACCTTTTAAAAAGTCGTAATAATGCCAAACGAATTTTTGAGGCGATCGCTGAATTAGAATCTGGCGGCGGTACTGTACGGGAGCTAATCGAGTGAAGATTATTTTCTCAGAACGTGCTTGGGAAGATTATCTTTACTGGCAAAAAACAGACAAAAAAATACTGAATCGAATTAATAGTCTGATTAAAGACATTCAACGCAATCCTTACAGTGGTATTGGCAAGCCAGAACCTTTAAAACATGGATTGTCAGGATATTGGTCTAGACGTATTGATGATGAGCATAGGATTCTTTACAAGGTTGAAGATGATTTACTTTCACTTGTTCAGATTCGTTATCACTATTAGAATAAAACATGAATTATGACGCGATCGCGATTGGTGCTGGGTTATCGGGCTGTAGCGCCGCTATTCAATTAGCAAAACTCGGTTATCGAGTTCTCCTACTAGAGCAGAGTCATTATCCCGTACACAAACTCTGTGGCGAGTTTCTCTCTGTTGAAGTTACCGCAGCATTTGAAAACTTAGGAATATTAGAACAGGTTCACAAAGTTGGCGCACATCCTATTCATCGGGCTTATTTGACAACCTCTAGCGGTGCATCCTTTCGGAGTCAATTGCCTAGTACTGCCCTCGGACTCAGCCGCTATCAACTAGATCTGATGCTATTTGAACGTGCAAAAGCCTTGAATGTCACTTGTATCGACAATGCTAAGGTTACAGGTGTTACAGGAAACTTGACAGAAGGATTTACAGTTAGCACTAGCAAAGGAGAATTCTCTGGACGCTTAGTATTGGGCGCATTTGGAAAACGTTCTTCCCTCGATCGCACTCTGAATCGTTCATTTATCCAAAAGCGATCGCCTTGGATTGCTTACAAAGGACATTTCACAGGTGTGGATATTGGTGATGTGATTGAATTGCATAGTTTCCCAAATGGATATTGTGGACTGTCACAAATTGAAACAGGCGAAATTAATGTTTGTTGGATTGCCCATGAGCGCGTCATGAAAGAGCCAACGCATCCAGAATTAGGTATTCCTGAATCTCTAGCCAAAAATTCTGTCCTCGCCGATCGCTTCCGTAATATGCAGCGAGTATCACCATCATTGCAAGGATTAAGTCAAATTAGCTTTGCGATGAAAGAGAACTTTCATCATGATATTTGTATGATTGGTGATACAGCAGGCATGATCACGCCGCTATGTGGCGATGGCATGGCGATGGCGTTGCGATCATCGGAAATCGCTGTTCCCTTTGTCAGTCAGTTTCTCGAACAGCAAATTAGCGCGATCGCCTTTAAACAACAATATGCGATCGCATGGCAAAAGGAATTTCAAATGCGATTGCAATTAGGTCGGATTATGCATAATTGCTTTGTGCAGCCACCCCTTGCGAATATGGGCGTGAGTCTCTGTCAGATGGTTCCCGCCTTGGGAAATTGGATTATCGGCGCAACTCGTGGCAAACCCCAGCCATTACTCAACAGCGATTTTGCGAGTAATGCGCTCACCTAGAGCTATGCCACAACCTGCGAGGAGAAAAGCGATCGCCGCTAGCAAAATCACATTCGGTGTCGAAATCATTTCCGCAGGTTTCGGCACTAAATAACCAAAAATCGCGATCGCCCCTGACAAACCACCAAAGAACATTCCCACAGTCAAACCACTTAGCGATTTGGGAACCATGGTCAGGGCAAAGGCAACCATGCCATTGTTCACCGCACTGAGACAGGCTAGCATCACGATAATGATCATGATTGCGGCGATCGCGCCATAGCCCACCGTGAGCAAACCTAGCCCTGCGGCGATCCCCCCTAAGCTAAAGATCATCAAGCGTTTGTTATCTATCAATTTTGAGATTGCACCAGTACCGAGCGCTAATAGTGCTTGGGTAATCAATGCCGATCCCATTAATACTTCAAAGGATAAACCTGTAAATCCTGTAAGGTCCGCTTTGAGAGTGCGGGGTAACACATCACCCATTAACAAACGTATGCCTAAACCGATCGCTGCACCAACAAATAGAACGATTGCTAAATTGCTCAAGCACTCTCGAATCGGTAACGGTTCATTTTTTTCTAATTCGGGATTGAGATTTTTGGGAATATAGGTCATCGCACCTCGCAAACTTGCCACACTTGCTAGTAAAACAATTGAGGCGATCGTAAAAGTTGCAGGTGCGCCCAGCGACAAAATAAATTTTGTACCCAAAGGTTTGATCGAACCAACAAAACCACCCACTAGAGTTAAAACACTGCCTGCAAGGGGTAATTTTGTCGCTCCCGCAAAGATCCCCAGTAAACAAATGACAGGACTCCGAAAACTCGCCATGACCATTGCCCAGAGGATCGCTAAGCTGAGCAGAACTATGCGCGTAATCTCATTGGAACCACCGAAAATAGCAATGCAGGGCAAGCCAATAAATAAAGCTGTCGAGGCGATCGCTGCTGCCACAATAAATGGCATCCGTGAGCTATACCAACGTTGCCAGAGATCGGACAAACCGCCAAATAATGGCTCAACGATTACAGCGATCGCACTTTCAATTACTAATATCAGCGCTGTTAACTGTTGCGCTTGACTCGCGGAATAGCCAAAAACCTGTTCGATAAACTGCGGTAAATAGATCCCGTAAGCAATCCAAGTCAGAGACATGGCTCCCTGAACTGACGCTAAGCCCCATACTTGGAGCCAACGCACTTGGTTAGATGCTGGATTTGATCCCTGATTTGGTGGTGCGATCGCCATAAAGCTTTCCTTATTTGTGTCAGCTAATAGAGGAGCGAAAAGCGCCCCTCTATTAGTTAAAATTTCGTACAGCCTTGCATAGAAATAGTGCCATTGGGTAGCGTCGCACGGCAAAGATTAGCCTGACTCAGATCCACATCAGTGAGATTTGCTCCTGTCAAATCAGCGCGATAGAGATCTGCCCCCCTAAGTGTTGCTCCTGTTAAATCAGCACCATAGAGGCTAGCATTCCGCAAAGAGGCATTAGTGAGGTTGGCACGGTTGAGCTTGGCATAGACCAACTCGATATCAATCAAATTCGCGTTTTGTAAATTTGCATCGGTCAAGTCAGCATATTTCCAGCGACTATTCCGTGCATTTGCCCCAGACAAATTGGTTTGGATCAAATCGCTATTAATCAAGAAAGTGTTGCGAAGATCAGAGTTGCTGAGATCCGCACCTCGAAAATCAGCATAGTACATAGTGCTAAAAGCCAAAGTTGCCCCAGAAAGCACACTTCTTCGCAGATCCGCAACATCAAGGAATGATTCGCGCAGATTTGCCCCGCTAGCAGTGATGCCACTTAGTTCACAGCGTTGGCAAGTGCGGTGTTCTAGTAAAGACTTGAGGTGGTCGGCATTTTGCGCTTGTACGCTTGCTGCGCCAAGCGTCATCATGCTAGCAATGAGAGTGCTAGCGATCGCAGTCACGGAGTGAGTAAAGGCTGTTGACTTCATAAAAAAGTACCTATATTTAGCAATCCCTCTTTAATTGTTATCATACGCCCCCTCTCGGCAACACCGCAAAATGTAACAAAAAATAGAAAGTAACCAAAACCCAAAAATTCTTCGTTAATTTGGATAAAAAGGCATTGCATCCGTTCATATACCTATTTGTTGATCACTCCTAATTTACAATCAAGTTACTACGGAAAAATAGTCACAAATAGAAGAAAAGTCTTATTCTTGAAATGTAATCGCATCCTCAGCGATCGCTGCCCAAACCAAGCGCAAGATATTTGTCTAAGATAAGCTATTTGTGGGCTAAGTCACCAGCAACCATAGACGTATTCGGGTAAAATTTAATAAGACTTACGCAAAATGACAAAATGTAGAAGAAGAAAGTCATGAATTACTCCTAACTACAAAATGCGGGTTTCAAGAGGTTTGTGAGTAAGTCCTAATTTAACCAAGATGGTTAGTATTTTAGAAAGGAAATCATATTTTGTCTAACCCAGATTCCAACACAAATCAGCCTCGACTTTTATCATTCACCCTTGACGGTTGGTCTGTTTTGGGTGGTCGTGTTACTGTGTCTTTACACGATGGTGTTGCAGTATTAGTTGGTCTCAATGGATCTGGGAAATCAGCTATTATTGAAGGATTTGAAGCGATTTCATTATGTGCAATTGTCAAATCTAAGCAAGTTCCATACAATAATGGCGACAGTATTCCCAAAATATTAGAAATCCAAGTTTTGACACCGACTGACCGTCTGATAGCATACAAGTTTGAACTTGTACAGACAACTAAACTCGATAAAAATTTGAATGTAGATACTTTTACGAGTGATAACTTAGAAGGAGACAATTTGTTGTGGAATGAACATTGTCAATATACTGATGGAGACAATGAAATTTTGTGGACAACTACACATGGATTAACAAGTTATAAAAAAGCAGACGGTTCGATTGACACTTTTTTGGGCAATATGTATTCTGCTAGACAGCTATATTATGTTAACAACTTATCATTAAATATTCCTAATGAGATTTATTGGATCAACACCGTTCTTACAGGCATTCGTCTAATTAATAAGACTTTTATTCGTCAAACGTCTGGTCGTAGAGAATCTTTACTAAAAGTATCCCCACGTGAAGTTATTTCCATTAATGGTATTAGTGGTATTAATGGTCTTTTAGAATTAGCAGATAGCCTAGCCTTAAGAATACGTCGCATGGAGAGTAGAGAAGTTGACGAACTTAAAAGCATCTGCCAGCGAATCGGAATTGGAGAGATAACTGTCCAGAAATTTATCTTAAGTGAACCTCTTAACGAAAAAGCCGAAAGAGAAGACAAAGAGTATATCTTGTCTGTGGAGTTAGATAGAGTTAATATCGGATTACTATCCGATGGAACACTTAAAGTCTTATCTATTCTTATAGAGATAATTACTTTAAAGCCTAGTTCAACAATAATAATTGAGGAGCCTGAAGCACAGATTCATCCTGCGATGTTAGCAAGGTTACTCAATGAGATCGAGACTTATACTTACGGTCAAAATTTAATTGTTTCAACACATTCTCCACAAGTAGTCGCATGGACAAGCCCAGAAAAAATTAATCTAATTCATCGTAAGGATGGACAGACATTTGTTCGTAAATTAGGTGAAGATCAGATTCACAATGTCATCGAATATTTGTCTGAAGAAGGGGACTTCGGCGAATGGATTTACAGTGGTATTCTCGATGATGAGTAATATTAAAATCGCCTTAATTGCTGAGGATGAAACAGACTGTGCAGCAATTCGCAAAATTGTTCATCGTGTCCTTGGGACAGAAGTGGCAACCAAAAAATGGGCTTCTAACGGTTGTAGTACATTAAGGAAAAAGCTAACAGCAAAGCTGAAAGTGCTTTCCAGTGAAGGATGTAATATTTTTATTGTCGTTCATGATTTGGATCGTAATCCTCAGAATGTCTCCCTCAACAATGAGGCAGCATTGCGCTCAAAACTAGAAGCATTATCCTCAGAAATTAAAAGTCTTAATAAACATATCTGTATTCCCATTGAAGAATTAGAAGCTTGGTTTTGGTCTGATCCCGAAGTTATCAAATATCTTGGTGGTGAAAAAGGGAAAGCGCATCCTAACCCTCACGAAATTAAATCTCCTAAAGAAAAACTAATAGAATTATCGAGAGATGCAAGTAGAAAGCCTCGTTACAGTACTAACGATAATGATAAATTGGCGACCATGTTAAATTTAGATCTATGTTCTAAACGATGTTCTTCATTTAGGGAGCTAGTCAAATTTTTGCGATCTCTCTAAAACTTGTACTGAGAGTTTCTGGAGTTCATATACAGCGTAGTCCATTCTATACAAGTCCCAAAGAAGATGCAACCAAATGTCCACAGGCAAAGCCTGAAAATGCGACTGCATTTAAACCTTGACCGGGGAAAGTACTATCACCAACACAATATAAATCGGGAATAGAAGTTCTATTAAAAGGCATTCCCAAAAGACCTAAAGGCTTGCTCGCAGGAATAGGTCCATAAGTTCCATCGGCGCGACCGAGAAAGCGGCGATGACTGCGAGGAGTACCCACTTCTTGATAGTCCAGACATTTTTCTAATTTGGGGAAAATTGCTAACAGGCGATCGCATAATTTCTCAGCCGCCGCATTTTTCTTCTGCTCATATTCCGAAGCAGATAAACCTTCCCATTCGCTCATCCAACTAGGTGTGAAGGTATGCACAATGTGATAACCATCAGGCGCAAGCGATCGATCTAGCAAAGTAGGAATCGATACAAAAATCGTGCCTTGTTCCTTCTGCATATCATTCCAATCTTCGAGCAAAATATGGTGACAGGCGGCATCATTAGGAATTGCGGAAGCTTCTACACCGAGATGTAAACTTAAGAAACTAGGGGATTTTTGATAGCGTGATTGCCATCTTTTTTCACCACTGGGCAGAGGTTCATCCTTGAGCAAGTTTCCAAATGTATCCCAACGTGTGGCATTGGAAACAACTTTCTTGGCATAGAGAATTTCGCCATTCGCCAGTTTCACGCCGATCGCCCCTTTACCCGACTTAGCTTTAGGAATAATCTGAGTAACTCTTGCGCCATAGCGAATTTCACCACCTGCTTTATCTAAACCTTCGGCAAGTTTTTCGGCAATCTTGCCCACACCGCCAACGGGATAGTTAATGCCCCCGTAATGGCGATCGCTAAAGACCATCCCTGCATTAATTGCAGGTGTGCGATCGGCGGGAACCACTGACCAGCAGTAGCATTCCATATCGATGAATTGCAACAACTCAGGATCGCGAATATATTTCTTGGCAATATCACCTGCATTTTGGGGCAGATAAGCAGCTAAGCCTAAACAAGCGAAGGGATTCTGGAAAAATACGCGCATCAAGTAGCGCCATTCTTCGAGGGACAGCAACTCGATCGCATTTAAGCAATTAAAAATCTTCCAACATTCATCATAAAACTTGCGAATCCCCTCACGCTCATGGGGAAAGCGATCGCCTAATTCTTTAATGAACTGCGCGTAGTCGCGATGCACCTCGATTTCCAGATTATTCGGCAAATGGTAATGGATCTGTACAGGATCGGGAATTGTCTCCATTTTCATATTCACCGCCGCCAATGCACGGGTGAGGAGGTTAGTCGTGCCGCGATCGCCAAAGCCAAAAATCATCGATGCACCCACATCAAAGCGGTAGCCATTGCGCTCAAAACAGCCGCCACTGCCCCCCGCAATCAAGTAGCGCTCTAGGACAATTACGCTTGCCCCTTTCGCTGCTAATTGCGTGGCGGTGACTAATCCACCAATCCCTGAGCCAATTACAATTACGTCCGCATCGAGTGTTTGCGTCATCACATTTCTGAATCAAAACTTTTTCTTACTATAGCGTTTTATACAGACACACAAGATGTCTGAGCTATTTTGTGTGTCTGTATAAAACCTTTACTGGGTTTGACTTTTAATTCACAAAAGTGTGACAAAACTTTTGTGAATTGGTATTACAGCCTGTATCTGTTTTCCAGAAAAATCTAAAAGCTGTGGCTCACGTTGAACGTGAGCCACAGCTTTTAGATTTTTAAAATTTTCTCCCCCCTGCAAAATATAAGACCCGCTATGCGAGTCTTATAACCTTAATGGCGATGGTAGCGTCGTGAGTTATTTCTTACTGGTATAGGAATTAACTCGGGTTGGGGTTGATTTTGTCCCAAAAGGGATTCCAAAACACGATTTAGAATTTCGCCGATTTCTTTTAATGCTTTCTTAATCGCTTTCACTATGCTTGGCTCCCTATCATCATCTAGGTTTATTTACTTAATCATAACAAATCTTTTTCTAAACAAATCTAAAGCTGACATTACAGTTGCCTTTCTAATCCAATTTCTACCTCTAGAGGGACTAAAACGTAGCTCGATCGCCTCAACATTGCCCAAATGATCAGCGATCCCCACATAAACTAAGCCCACAGGTTTAGTCTCAGTACCACCCGTTGGTCCCGCGATCCCCGTGATGCTGATCCCCCAATCAGATTTGAGTTTTGCTTTGACCCCGATCGCCATTTGTTCGGCAACGATCGCACTAACGGCTCCATGCTGATCGAGAATTTGGCGATCGACATTGAGTAAATCAACTTTGACATCGTTGCTATAACTAATCACGCCACCGAGAAAATAACTGGAACTCCCTGACACCTCAGTTAAAGTTTCGCCTAACCATCCCCCTGTGCATGATTCGGCAACGGCTAGAGTTTGACCACCCGCTTGCAAAAGTCTGCCAGCAACAGTCGCCAGCGTATCGTCATCAGTGCCATAGCAAAATTCGCCCGTAAGTTCACGAATCTCCGCTTCAACGGGAGCGATTAAGGCGATCGCCTCTTCCTGCGTATTTGCACGAGCAGTGATCCGCAACCTTGCCTGTCCATAATTGGCGTATGGCGCAACGGTAGGATTTTTAAGATCAAATAAATGATTGACTTTAGTAGCTAGAGCAGACTCCGCAATGCCCCAGTACAGCAATACCTTCGAGTGAAATGTCCCCTGTCCGTAGTTTCTAGCTTGCAGCAAAGGTGCAGCCGTTTGCTCCCACATTGGATAAAGCTCACTCGGTACACCCGGAAAGGTGAGAATTAATAAATTAGGACGTGGTTCCCAGATCATCCCAGGGGCAGTACCAACGGGATTATTTAAAATTTCGGCTCCCTTGGGCAATAAGGCTTGTTTACGATTGTTAGCCGTGAGTGTCCTGCCTGTTTGCGCTGCCATCTGCTGGATGCGCTCCCAAATTTCGGGACGTTCTTCGAGGGGCGTATTAAAAAATTTAGCGATCGCCTCAGTCGTCAGATCATCAGGCGTAGGTCCTAGTCCACCCGTAGTAATAATCAAGTTAGAGCGACTAGCCGCAATTTCTAGAGCCTGATGAATGCGATCGGGATTATCACCAACAACGGTTTGATAAAAATGAGGGACACCTAATAAGGCAAGTTGCTGTGCCAAGTACTGAGCATTGCTATTTAGAATCTCACCCAGCAATAACTCTGTACCAATGCAAAGGATTTCCGCGCCAACATTCATATATCTTGATCTCACTTGCTAAAAATAAAAGGGGCGCAAAACGCCCCTTTTATTTTAAACTTCTCGTCGTTTCGGCTTTTCAATATTGATCCGAGGACGCTCAACTTGTACTTGTTGACGCTCTTCTGATTGCCGCTCTTCTGATCGCTCAGTATTTCGGTCTTGATAATCGTCAGAGTTGGCGTTAGGAGTAGGATCGAAAATCTCAAATCTAGCGGTATGACCAGCTTCTTGAGCCGCAGTCATAACCACTGTCCGTATCGCTTGGATTGTCCGTCCCCCTCTACCAAAAATTCGCCCTCGATCTTCTGGATCGAAAGCAACTCTGATCCAGACGCGATCGCTGTTGCTATTTGACTCAAAATCTACCTTCAAGGCATCTGGATGAGCTAATAAAGGCTTCAGCAAAAAACTAATTAAGGCGTTGTAGTCTGGCACAAGCTTGGATTGGCACAAATTGAGAATTAATTCAGCTAACTAGGCAGTAACAAGATCGAATACTTTAGCTTTTTCAAGGATGCGACGTACTGTGTCAGTAGGTTGAGCGCCTTGCTTAATGCGAGTAACGATCGCAGGTACATCTAGTTGGGTTTCTTTGGTGCGGGGGTTATAGAAACCAAGCTCAGCGAGGGGACGACCATCGCGACGGCTGGTGCTATTTACGGCAACGATGCGATAGCTGGCTTCAAACTTTTTGCCAAATCGCTTTAATCTCAACTTCATCATGGGTTTATAGCTCTAATTTCTGCGTGATTCGGTTCAATATTTTAGCAGAATTATTATCCTAGCATTATTTAGAATATCTTTGAAAGCTATGTTTACAACTTAGCTGACATCCTTCGCATCTCTAGAATAGAACCGTAGGGGCAGAGCATTCCCGCAGAAACTTATAAATTTTTAGATAATCTTTTTTGGGGAATGCTCTGCCCAAAACCTCGCAACGCAGGGATAAATCACTGTAAAAGCACACTGTAAAAGCACACTGTAAAAGCACAGAGGGCTGAGCATTTGCGGATCGAGACTTCTGTGGTGAATTTTAAAATTGCGGCGCAAATGCTCAGCCCCTACGTTTTTTTATGAAAAGACTTTGACAATAGAAAAATCAATGCTATGATTACTAACTGCGTAAGACAAATGTAAATTTGTAAGTAACAAGTTTACGAATGAATTTGCGAATGTAGTTTAGTGGTAAAACCTCTGCCTTCCAAGCAGATGTTGCGGGTTCGATTCCCGCCATTCGCTTAATACTAAAAAAAGCTGCACATAGTGCAGCTTTTTTTAAGCAATCAGATCGCGAATCACGACACTAGCCAGATTTAAGCCAAACAGAGCAGGAATATAAGAAATCGTGCCGTAATACGATCGCTTAAAATTACTACCATCAGTTAATTGCAACGACTCACGATTTACCAACTCCTCCGAATAAACCGCAATAATATTTGCTTCAGCAAAACCTTTACGCCGTAATCCTTTACGCACTTTATAGGCAAAGCGGCAACAATCAGTTTCAAAAATTGGCGCAATCCTTACCTTTTGCGGATCGATGCGTCCCCCTGCGCCCATACTGCTAGCAACTTTTACGCCATTAGTAGCGGCTGCACCCAGAAAATATAGCTTTGGTTGTAAGCTGTCAATGCAATCGATCGCCCAGTCAAACTTAGTTGTCACTAATTGCATCATCAGATCTGGAGTCAGAAATTCTTTAATTGCTGTTAACTGCATTTCAGGATTAATATCCTGCATTCTCTGAGCCATCACATCAGCTTTGTGCATATTGACAGTGCTATCAAGTGCCACAATTTGACGGTTTTTATTAGACGGATCAACGCGATCGCCATCCACAATCGTCATCTGACCGATACCAGCACGACACAAAAATTCAGCAGCAAAACTCCCAACACCGCCCATACCTACAACTAAAACATTGGCTTGTTTCAGTTTATGAAGACTATTTGCACCAATTAGTAATTCTGTACGTTGTAACCAGTCTGTCATGCTAAAAATCAATATATACAACACTTAGCATAATGTTTAGAGATGCTTCTGTTTCGTATCTCAACATTACAGATAAATTATGACTTTACCTTCTCACGCCGCATTAACCAAAGCCGAACTACTCGATCGCTATGCTAAAGGCGATCGCAACTTTGAGCAAACCAAATTTCATGATACGGATCTTCAAGGTGTATCACTGCATGGCATTGATCTGAGCGAGTCAATTTTGACCCATGTTAATTTAAGCGGTGCAGATCTACGGGGAGCCGATTTAGGATGGACAGATCTCAGTCGCGCCAATCTCGAAAAAGTAGACCTACGGGGTGCAATTTTGACCAGAGCCGATTTGAGTCACGCTAATTTGAGAGGAGCAAACCTGCTAAAAGCTGATCTTAGCTTGGCAAAACTAGATCATACAAAACTGAGTGGAGCAACCATGCCTGATGGATCTATACATCAATAGAATTTCTTGTTAAGTGGCAGAGCCACTTAACAAGAAATTTACTGTAATTTTTTCTTGATAAAATCTACTAGCTGCTGGAATTGCTTGTGCTGTGACGCAATCTGCTGTTCTAGTTGTTTTTGTTTTGCTTCCAGTGCTTCAATGCGTTTGACTAAGCCTTCATCTGCTTGTTCTGGGGCAGATGTATCTTTTCCAGTAGGTGGAGTAGGTACAAGTTGGGAAGGTGGACGTTTTTTGGATAGCTCGATCGCCTTTTTGATCGCCACAACCAATTCTTTTTGTTCAAAAGGCTTTTCAATAAATACAAAGAATTTATCTTCAAATGGTTCGCCAATTTTGCTAGTAACTTCTTCCTTCCGCCCAGACATCAAAACTAGAGGAATATGTCTGAGTTCTGGACTTTGTTGCAAACTCTCATAAACCTCAAAGCCACTCAGCTTAGGCAGTAAGAAATCTAGCATGATCATCCAAGGCTTTTCCTGTTGGATCATTTCTAGCCCTTTGATGCCGTCGGCTGCTTCTAGCACGTCAAAATTCGTTGGCGGAAGCATATCGCGTACCATATTACGGATTACACGACTATCATCAATTACTAGTATTTTGTGAGCTGCCACTGCTGATAACCCCTCAGTTATTTTGGTGAATAGAGATTTAGCTTAGTTAGCTAGTTTTTAGGGTGATTACATCCATGTCACTGACAGGATCATTTCCAGTCTAAATACAAGCGTCTGTTGATGTAACTAGCTTGATCAAATTAGCAGTCTATATGAGCTTGTACTAACTAGAAGCTTAGCAAGTAAATATAAAGCTTACTAGTTTTTGTCAGATTTAGCTCTTAAAGACCGCAATAATTTAGCATACAGCTACGCCAAAATGGTTATCGCTATAATACTGATGCCGATCGCTTGACGAGGTCTGTATAATCTCATGTGAAAGATTGGACGTGCTGTATCTAATGTTCAACTTTTGAGGAATATCAAAGCGATCGCCCATGCTAAAACTGCCAACTAAACCAAATCCCACCTCAATTAACTCAAGCACAACTATAAATTCTGATAAAGATCTTGATGAGAATGTTAGCAATAACAAGAAATCAGTGATTGTCAAGTTAGAAAATGTTCGCAAAACCTATGCAAATGGTGCTGTTGGTTTGCGTGATGTGAACATTGAACTTTACAAGGGAGACTTTAAATTTATTACAGGTCATTCAGGATCGGGAAAATCTACCTTATTAAAGTTGCTCTATGGAGCAGAGCAAGCCACCGATGGCGATGTAATTGTAAATGGGTTTAACCTAAATGGCTTAAAAGGCAATAACTTAGCAATGTTGCGCCGTAAGATTGGCATTGTCTTTCAAGACTATAAGCTCGTACCACGCCGCACTGTTTCGGAAAATGTTGCCTTTGTGTTAATGGCACAGGGCTATACCTATAAGGAAATTCAGCGTCGTGTGCAACCTGCCCTAA
Source organism: uncultured cyanobacterium (assembly GCA_963703315.1). Lineage (GTDB taxonomy): Bacteria > Cyanobacteriota > Cyanobacteriia > Pseudanabaenales > Pseudanabaenaceae > Pseudanabaena. The sequence continues at coordinate 3,584,816 of OY969811.1, forward strand.
AGATGGTGGGCTTAGTGCATAAAGCGAATTGCTTTCCTGAAGAGCTTTCGGGCGGAGAGCAGCAAAGAACAAGTATTGCCAGAGCGATCGTCAATACGCCGCCACTAGTGCTTGCCGATGAGCCAACGGGCAATCTTGATCCTGACAATGCATGGCAAGTAATTAAGATCTTAAAAAAATTAAATTCTTTTGGGGTAACCGTACTTTTGACTACTCACGATGAGCAGCTAGTCAGAGCCGCTAATCATCCTGTGTTGCATTTGCAAAATGGTTATATTGTCTAGAAAAATTGGCGGCACGGCAAAGTCGCACCGCCAATTTTCGTAATTATAGTTGGTATTGATTATGGTGCAAGGATTTGTTCGCTTCTTTACGAAGATTGATTATTTACTGCGTGAGACTTTTTTAGGATTGCGGCGTGGTGGTTGGATGAACTGGGCTGCCATTAGTACTGTGGCGGTGTTGTTGTTTCTATTTGGAGCAAGTTTACAAATTTCTTGGCAGTTGGAAAATGTGTTAGGTCAACTAGGCAGCCAGTTAGAAATATCAGTTTATCTTGACAAAAATACGGTAGGTGAGTCGATGCAGCCACGCTTACTCTTGATCGATGGAGTGGCTTCTGCACGACTCATTCCCAAAGAAGATGCATGGCAGAATTTGATGAAGGATCTCGGTAAAAATGATCTTAATCAGGCAACGCAGCAGATTGGGGGCAATCCTTTAGTTGATGAGTTTAAGGTAAGAGCAGTATCTAGCGATCGCGTGCCAGACATTGCGAAACGGATTTCTGGTTTACAGGGCATTGATGAAGTGTGGTACACCAATGAAGTCGTGGAGCGTATTGGGCAGCTACGTCGAGCGTTGAGTAATAGCAGTGTGGCGATCGTGGCGATTTTTACAGTAATTGCGATCGCGGTCATTACCACCACGATCCGACTGATTGTGTTGGCACGAAGGCGCGAGATTGAGGTGATGCAACTAGTGGGAGCGACGGCTACATGGATTTATTTCCCATTTGTACTGCAAGGTATATTTTTCGGAATTACGGGTGCAGGGACTGCTTATCTAATGCTGATGCTTGGTTTAAATCTATTAGGTGATGCGATCGTTAATCAACCAGAACTGATCAAATCACTCACGTTAGGTTTAACTACAGATTTGCGATCGCAACTTATTTTACCTGCGATATTAGTAAGCTTTGGTTCTGTAATTGGAGTATTAGGTAGTTTGCTTGCTGTGAGAAGATTTTCTTTTAACTCTTGATGTTCAATCGTTTATAAAAAGTTGTAGTGAACGTTTAAAGGCGATCGCCCCTTTATCTATCCATCACAAAGCGATCGCCTTCAACCAAATATCAACAAACTGCGATCGCCTACTTCCTCTCAAAAAATCATTCACCCAAGTTGACCAAAGATAATTTGACACAATTTCTAACGCCTTGACTATCTTGTTCCGATAACTTCCCAATGACAACCAAGTTAGCTGATGGAGGCAATGTCACAATAAAGCTACGGAAAACAGATGGAACTCTCAGTCCTGATTTTTGCCAATCTTGAAGTACATAATCCGTCACACCTAAATTTTTGGTCTGTGAGGTTATAAGCCCGACAATTACATCAGGACGATTTGCATGATATATTTCCGAAGATAATACAACTGCTGGACGGCGTTTGATACCAGTAACAGCAGGAAAATCAACTGTTACTACATCACCAGATTTCACTTTCACTCAACTATCTCCTCATCGTCAAGAAAAGAAGTTACTGCATATTGGAGAGAAAAAGCAGCTAAATCTAATTGATCCTGCTCTGTCCAAGTGTCGCTATCATCAATAACAGCAACATCTTGTTTGATTAAGCCGTTAAGAATTAATGTCGCTAACTGTAGTCTCTCAGTTGGCGGAAGATTTGAAATAACTTGTCTATAGATTTCCTGAACAGCTTTTGGCATAAAACATTTTCAATGACAGGATATTAAATTACAAGACTACATACATTCTAATCTGCGATCGCCTTAAACATAATTTTTCAAAAGCGATCGCCTCAACCAAATATCAACAACCAGCGATCGCCTCTAATTGGAATGACTAACTGCTAAATGTTCAGCAAGGGAGGTTTGAACAACTGTTTGGGGGGTTACTCCTAAACGTTTTGCTTCTTGATTAATTAGCTCAATCATCCAGACAGGTAAATCGATGCTAAGCCTTTTTTGAGTAGATAAGGGACGTTTAGCTTGAGATAAATCAAGCATCTCGATGATATCTTCTTCTCCATCGTCAAATTTTTGGTCAAATTCCTTGGAGTTCATAAATGGAAACCTCTTGTGTGCGTGATCGGCGGACAGATATGCTCCGAATATTTTGATCTCGGTAGGTGATAACTCCAGACCAATCGCGGACAGTAGGTTTTGAAACGTATTACGAATCGCCCCCAATCAAAATCAACAAACTGCGATCGCTTCTTAGATTTCGCGTAAATGTTACACTTGGTAAGTTCATATTTATATTTTATCTAGACCAATGACCTATGCCCGTTATTAGTCGGTTTTTGGGAATTGCGATCTATATGTATTGGAATGATCATTTACCTCCTCACTATCATGCAAAATATGGTGAGTATGAAATTATTATTGAAATTGAGACTGGTGTGATAACTGGTTCATTTCCAAAACGTGCATTACGTCATGTTTTAGAATGGCATGATTTACATCAATCCGAGTTGATGGCTAATTGGGAACTTTGCCGTCAGCAAGAAGAACTAAAATCTATTTTTCCTCTGGAGTAAGGTTATGTTTCTAAATATTATTTCTGCTCATTATATTGATCGCTACAGGATTGAAATTCAATTCAACGATAGTCGTATAGGAACTGTAGATTTATGCAATAGCTTAAAGGGTAAAGTTTTTCAACCTTTACAAGATTTATCATTGTTTCAACAGTTTGAGGTTGATGCTGAACTTGGGACAATCCATTGGTCAAATGGTGCGGACTTTGCTCCTGAATATCTATATTTTCTTGCATTCCGTGATTTACCTGAGTTACAAGAACAGTTTCAAAAATGGGGTTATTTACCCGCTAAAGTTGCGCTGAACGTGTAAAGGCGATCGCCTCTAATCAAATCAACAAATAGCGATCGCCCCTTCATCTCCCCACAACAAAGCGATCGCCCCTAATCAAATATCAATAGCAATGATCACCTCTTTAGGATGAGACAAATACAGAAATTCACAAACAACACATTTAGTTAATAATAATATTGTCGAATTTTATTTGACGTGTATAAGTTACTACTATCAATGAATTTAGTTCAGTAACTGAACTAGGAACTGTAAAATTCATACTTACATCGTAGGTTGATCCTTTTTGCATCTCGCGCTCTAAAGTACTCCCTCTATATTCCTTAGAATTGACAAAAATCGCATAATTCACAAGATACTCACGACCTTGACGGTCTGTCATTTTATTACTGTCATATAGACGTAAACCATAATCTTTACGTTCTTTAATTGTAGTAAGTACAAAAGAGCAATTAACATATGCCTGTTGTCTCGCACATTTTTTAAATTCCCACGTTACGTCATCATCTACTTGAATAGGATTACTAACACGAGGATTGCTGCTAGGACTAGCAGTAATGATGGGACTTGGCGTACTACTGGGACTTGCTTTAGGAGTAGCTTCTACAATGGTTGGAGCTGTTGGTTTAGGATTTATATAAGTCTCTACAGCTTCTTCTAAAACTTTAACTTTACTATCCTGTGTAACTGATACTCCTTTAGATTCAAGATATTTATCTATGTTTTTAATTGTATTCGGTGAAAGGCTGACAAGAGAAGAATCCACTTTTGACGGATCTTTGGAAATGATCTCATTCACATTATCTCCCCCACTTTTAAAGCCCGTTAGAATTCCAGCCGCAAGTGCCGAAAATGTAAGTGCTAAAAAGAAAAGTATCATGTAGAGAAATATTCTTTCCTTTTGTTTTGGCTCGGCTTTTCCAAAGAGCAGGAAAACTATAAATGCAATTACAATAGCAACTAGAGCAAAAACTCCAAACAGGCTTCCAGAATTTGCGAGAATCTGAGGAAGATTGTTAATTAAATTTCCCATTTAGGTTACCTATAAATCTAACTTAGCAATAAAAAAAGAGAGGATGCATCGGCAACCTCTCTTTTTTTGTTTAAAGCTTAGTAACGAGCGCTGTTAGGCTTGTGTACGATGAAGCTTTGAACTTGGCACTGCTTGATGTTGTCGAAAGCAACAACACGGATAAAGCTACCAGGATAGCTAGAACGGCAAGCTTGAACTTCGCTCAAAACTTCTTGAGGAGTTCTGGCGTTGAACAAGGGCAACTTCCAAAGAGTCCAGTAGTGAACAGCAGGATCGGAATCTTCGTTAAATTCGATCGCAGGATAGAAACCTTGCTTCAAGGTGTACTCGATTTGACGAGTGATTTGAGCATCGCTCAAAGGGGGAAGATAAGAAAGAGTTTCGTAACGACGCTCTTTAGGTAAAGTTTGCATTATTTCCTCGCGATTGAAATTATATTGCTATTGATTTGGTTGGGTGGGAGCGCGATCGCCTTCAACAACTGAATCTGGTTCTGAGTTAGCCACAACTTCTAGAGGAACTTCGAGATTATCTTCAGAACTAGGTTCTAGATTCTCGCATTCTGCATATCCTTCAGAAGCCTGCACACTCATGATCTTCTCAAAATGCTGACGACGAAGCTGCATATTTGATTGTTGGATTCCAGTACGAGTCATTTCTGGCAGAAATTCTAAAATTTCGTTGGCAAGATGTTCCCGCACAGTCATCACTCGAAAAGCCATTTCTTGGTGAACCTCAAAGAGGTCTTTGATATAAAGTTCGCCATTTTGGAGTCTCTCGCGCGTTGAGAATTGATTAAACCAAAGAGCTTTCAACTTATCGGTTTCTTCCAATTGCTCAGCGATCGTCTTCACAGCCTCGAATGTCAAAAAATTGATCAACATTTTGGCTGTGGACTTAGTACTGCGCTTGATATCCATAGGTTCACTTAACCAAGATTTTGTTTGTAAGAATGGGCGTAGCCCATTCTTACAACGGCAGATCAATTAGACGGTATCCATTGCTTCAAATTCAAACTTGATTTCTTTCCAGAGTTCAAGAGCAGCATTCAACTCAGGAGACCAACGACCAGCTTCACGAAGGATGTCGCCACCTTCACGCATCATGTCGCGACCTTCGTTACGAGCTTGTACGCAAGCTTCGAGAGCAACGCGGTTAGCGGTTGCACCAGGAGCAGCACCCCAAGGATGTCCCAAAGTACCACCACCGAACTGTAAGCAAGAGTCATCGCCGAAGATTTCCACGAGCGCAGGCATATGCCATACGTGGATACCACCCGAAGCAACGGGAAGTACACCAGGCATAGAAGCCCAATCTTGGGTGAAGTAGATACCGCGAGAGCGATCGAGTTCGATGTGGTCTTCACGCATTAGGTCAACAAAGCCCATGGTGATGCCCTTTTCGCCTTCGAGCTTACCAACAACGGTTCCAGAGTGAAGGTGATCACCACCAGACATACGCAGACACTTAGCCAAAACGCGGAAGTGAATCCCGTGAGTTTTTTGACGGTCAATAACTGCGTGCATAGCGCGGTGAATGTGCAATAGCAAGCCATTGTCACGGCAGTACTTAGCAAGAGTGGTGTTAGCTGTGAAACCACCAGTCAAGAAGTCATGCATGATGATCGGTGTGCCGATTTCTTTTGCGAAAGCTGCACGTTCCATCATTTGCTCACAGGTTGGAGCAGTAACGTTCAAGTAGTGACCCTTGATTTCGCCAGTTTCAGCTTGAGCTTTTTCGATTGCTTCTTGTACAAACAGGAAGCGATCGCGCCAGCGCATGAAAGGCTGAGAGTTGATGTTTTCGTCGTCTTTGGTGAAGTCCAAACCGCCGCGTAGACATTCGTATACTGCACGACCGTAGTTCTTCGCAGACAAGCCCAATTTAGGCTTGATGGTACAACCCAAGAGAGGACGACCGTACTTGTTCAACTTGTCGCGCTCAACTTGAATACCGTGAGGAGGTCCTTGGAAGGTCTTCAGGTATGCAATAGGCACACGGATGTCTTCGAGACGCAATGCACGAAGAGCTTTGAAACCAAATACGTTACCAACCAATGAGGTGAGCAAGTTGGTTACAGAGCCTTCCTCGAACAAGTCCAGAGGATACGCGATGTATGCAATGTATTGATTGTCTTCGTTGGGTACTGGTTCGACATCATAGCAACGACCTTTGTAGCGATCGAGGTCGGTCAACAAGTCTGTCCATACAGTTGTCCATGTACCTGTAGAAGATTCAGCAGCTACCGCAGCAGCAGCTTCTTCTGGAGGTACGCCTGGTTGAGGCACGAAGCGGAAAGCGGCGAGAAGGTCAGTATCTCTAGGAGTGTAATCGGGAGTATAGTACTTTAGTTTGTAGTCCTGTACACCTGCGTCGTAGCCAGCCTTGGCTTTAGACTGTGTTTTCGAGTAAGACATTAATATCTCCTTACTATAGTTAAATGAGAATCGTTTAAATTTCCACCATTCGTCCTAGGGCAGTTTGCTCCCGTGAGAGTGCGTCAGGCAAATCATGCCTCAAGACTCAAAACGATAATTGACAGTAATCAAGACTGAAAGGCAAGCTTTGGAACTGAAAAAATGCAAAAATTTTTGGTTCTATGCGTCACTGAGTCTTAAAACTGGGTTGCCCGCAAACTGCACGGGGCGCTGCAAAAAAACGAAGAGGCAGCATCAAAAATCAAATCAGAAACTATCTCTTTATTTGGTTTGTTGATATCTAGCTCTTTGGTGGAATATTTTTTGCTTTATATAAGTTAATCCTATCAGGAATTCTTCGTGTGAAGTCCTTGAGCGATGTCTCTAATTTAAACATAAAGTGCGTATCCACATTTACTTTTTTTGAAAAAAAATTTTTAAAACAGCTCGTATTTGGCTCTAAACTTATATAAAAAATCTATATCACCCTAATAAGGTAGATATATCCTCTATCAGATATTTACAAAAAATATTTCTGAGATCGATAGCCCAAAAGCCTTTATCTATAAAGACTTTTCAAAACAATTAACAATTAATTTCTATTAAGCAATTGCATTATGTATTAATCAACTTTAGCGATCGCCTACTTGATACTGATATAAAAACTAATATGATTGGTTAGTAATTCTAATAAGATTAAATTAGTATTAGAAATACTAATAACTCTTATATAAATAAGAAATGATTGAGTTTGATCGGTCTTTGTTGATCAATAACTGTTAATTTGATTAGAGTATTTATACTTATAGCAATCCATTGGCGATCGCAATTTATAGGGCTTTTCCAGCGATAAAATCTGTGGCATCGCCTTGGGCGATGCCACAGATTTTATATGGTCAGCTAGATTGTTTAGCTAGCCAGTGCAACAGGACTAGTTCTAGGCTCTGGTTATTTTTATGCATTTCCTGCTTGACCCATTGGGCGATCGCATCAATTGGCGAAAAACTGGAACCAGCTTGCCACTTCATATCGACACCCATAGAAGTGAGGTGAGTACCTTCAAGGGTTTGCAAGTTAACGGTTTTCGGGAATTTTTGCTTAAGTAACTGGGCAAGGGTCGAAATTTCATCGATGCCATCATCCACAAACTTGACTAATAAATTATTGGCGGTTTGGTAATTGGCAATGATTAGCTGCTCGGTTTCCTTGGGGTTAGGCGTAAATTCCATAGATGACATTTCGGGAATTGTGCCAGCGAGTTCTTTAAAAAAGGGAATTGAGCGATCGGCGCTGTAGTTGTTATAGGCAATGTAAATGTTGCCTGCACGAGCGGGTTTATAGAGGCTATTGATCAATAGATGAATTTTGCAGCCCATGCTATGACCCATCCCAAATACAGGGAAATAATCGAGAAATAGTTTACTGCGGGCTTTGCGAAATGAGGTGTGGACTTCGCGGGCAATTTGGCGATGGTCAAAGGTGTTATTGAGAAATGGAGTAGCTACGATCGCGTAGTTATTTTTGGCAAGTTGCTCTAGCACACGACCATAGGTAACATGGGGCGCAGCCGCAAAAAATGCCCCACCGAGAAAGTGAATTACGCCTTTAGGTTTGGGTGGTGTCAACACCCAATTTTCTTCGATTTGCTTCCACTCCATCGTTTTTGCCACTATTTACATTTCTTTATATTCATTCTACTGCTTAAAAAGGAGAGGCGATGCAAAGCATCGCCTCTCCTTTTTAAGCAGGACAAGGGGCTTAAGCCCCTTGTCTATTCGCGATTTGGTTTATCGGCGGCGCGGTTTAGTAGCACGAGTGAGGCGACTAAACCGACAAAGTGGGCAAAGATAATATTGAAACTAGCTTGAATAATTTGAAAATCGAGGGGCTGAATTACAGAGTTAAAGCTACCTGCGCCAGGTAATATTGCTTGTCCTTGTCCTGCTCTTAGAGTTAAAGCACCAATAATCGCAAAGGCTCCCAGTAAAGTGACAAACATCCCAATCAGATTAATAATCAATCCGATTTTGATTTGAAATATAGTTTGGCTTTTTGTTGGGCGATCGGGCGATCGCAGCTTTTTTGCCATTTGCGTATAACGATAATTCCAGAAAATACTTGCACCTAATACAGCCACACCCACCCACGCAAAGCTCAGTCCTGGTAGTGTCGCAGGACTAGTATCTAGTCCTGTGGGATTGACTACTTGACCAGCCCTAGGAAATAAGAAAAGTTGCAATAAGACAACGGATGAAACTACGCCCAAAACAACTTGCGCCCAAAAAGCAGTCCAGCCCCAGCGCCGAAATGCTAAAACAACGCGCAACACATTGGGTGAGACATCGTTGTTATCGTCTTCATTTTGAGCATTTTTTAGTTCTCTGGGCATTTTTTTAGTGGGGCTGCTTATAAAACCAGTAAATACTATAGCGTTTTCCGCTTTCTTCCAAAAAAGTAATCAGGGTGCAAAGCCCCCTAACTACTAACAATATTTTGAGACATCTTCGCCTTTGTCAGCGAGATAACTGAGCGATCGAAAACGTAATCCCACCAGTTGATCATATAGCGGATTAATTTCACACATGGCGGGAATGTGCATGATTTTGCGCCCAAACAAGACGATATCGCGCTCAAACGGACATTGAGCGGGTACAACTTTACAAATTAGGTTCGCCAGTCGGGAATCATGGATATCCATGTGATCGAGCCATTCCTTGACAGGCTCTAACAGGTCAGGATGATGCTCTTCATGGTGTGAGGCTGATTCTAGTTTGATCCGTAATTCATTGATTGGAGTTATTTCTTGATCAAGGGCTGTACAAAATTCTTGAATGATGTGATCTTCTGTGTCTGTATATTTGCCATCGGCAAGTGCCATCATCACTGCCATTCGCAAAAAGTTCTGCCCGACGGCGCGATCGCTACCTAATGCCTCAGCTAACTCTTGGGCGCTAATCGGTTCAAAGCTAGAAATTGTAACTTCTTCCCCCCAGTCATCGCTATGACTAATTTGATCGAAGAGGGTACGCTCTTGGTCACTGTAATCATTGTCGGCGAGGGCAACGCTCATAAGCCCCCGTAACCAAGCTGAAATCTGTGCTTGTGTATAGGTCGGATGATCTGTTTTCATAACAAGTCAGTCTACAGGTTGACTAAATCATAGATTGCTTTGTCTTGAATTAGTGCAGTGACACCCTTAAAGAATGTTTAACAATTGTTATATAGCAAAAACATAGCCAAAAGTTTGACGCACGCTGCGCGTGCGTCAAACTTTTGGGATTTTATATTTAATGCATTTCACAGTTTAGTGAAGTATGGGATTTTTTTCCCGCCGAAGGCGGGAAAAAAATCCCATAGCTATTTACATATTGGGAGAATACTGATTAGTTTGCTTAAATTTGCGTCGAACATAACGCAAGAAAGTCAACCATTTTTGAGCAGGATAATCATAAAATGAGAAAATATCACCAAAGGCGGCAAAGGCATTTTGATGGTGTAGCCAATGTCTTTCGGGAGTAGTGATAAAGAAGAAATCACAAAGATATCTAATAGGTTCTGGGGTTTTCCATTCAAGGATCGAGACGTGTCGCCACACTACATGAAACTCACCAAATAAAAGACCAATAACCGTGCCTACAGGCGACAATTGCCATAGCCAAGGCGTGAATATGAAATAAGGAACTGCTCCTAAAATACCATCTAGCAAAACGAGAGGGTTTCTGGTAAGAACTGCATAGTGCAGAAAGCTACGATTTTTACCATGATGCACAATCGTATGAAACTTACCAAATACGTGTTCAGGAACATGGTACAAAAATGTTGAAAAGAAGTCTCCGATCAGCAGCAATAGTGCTACTGCTGTAATTGCTTTGACTAATTCTAAAATAACTTCCAAAGTACATCCTCACAACTTAACTTAAGATTAAGAGATGAAGTTAAAGCTAGGTTTATATTCAGGTTAAAAATAGAAGTAGTAATTTGAAATATGGCTTTTGCCATTTGATAAGTAGCTAGGCATAAGAAAACTCAAAATAGGAAGTAAGTAGCTGGGCATTAAAACCCATAGCCAAAACCTGTGACGCACGCGCAGCGTGCGCCACAGGTTTTTGGGTTTTATATTTAATTGCGCCCACCTACTTATTAGGACACAAAACTGGAGACAGCTATAAATCTAGTTTTTAATCTTGCGATGAAGTTTTCGCTAGGCGATCGCTTAAAAAGCGATACCAGTCTGAAGCGATACTGGTATCTGTAAATCGAATACTAGGCATTTCACCAGTTTTTAGAACTAATTCCAATGAGATTTTTTTAGCATTTATCGGAAATTCAGCATCTTTTTCATCAAAAAACTTACTGTCAATCCGAAATCTAATCCGAGAAATTTCTTGAAAAGTGACGGTCTGAAGATCTTGCGGAGCTTTGCGGGTTGGCTTTCCCCATGTGAGGCGATCGCCTTGTTGACCTAATACAGCATAAATATCATATTTATGACGCTCAAATTGTGCCGCCCACTTTTTATAGGACTCAATTTTTTGGTATTCATTCCAACCAGACCATGCTAGCCAAAAGAAAACCACCAATAAAGGCAACCACAATAATCCACGTTCCATAGATTAAAAATTTAGTTTATGTATTAAAAAAGTCTACCCCGCAAAGCAGGGTAAACTTTTTGTTAATTACGAGTATGGAGGGACTCGAACCCCCGACCCTCAGAACCGGAATCTGATGCTCTATCCAACTGAGCTACATACCCATACTCAAAGCAATCATACCATAGCAAAAGGTTAAGGGCTACTTATCAGCAAATAGCGATCGCCTTTACTGTAAATGTAATAGCGAAAGTTGATAGTAACTTTCGGCATGGGCGATCGCCTGTTGTTGTTCTTCTTCTGAAAGCTCGCGCATCACTTTCGCAGGGACACCTGCCACCACCACACCAGCAGGTACATCTTTAGTCACCACTGCCCCCGCACCAACAATACTCCCTGCGCCAATCTTTACCCCTTCTAATAGAATTGCTCCCATCCCAATTAGAGAGCCACGTCCAATTTCGGCACAGTGAATCACTGCTCGATGTCCAATTGTCACATATTCACCAATGGTTAAAGGCTGGTCTGGATCACCATGCAAGATTGCCCCATCCTGAATATTTGTGCAGTAACCAATTTCCATGCGATTGACATCGGCTCTGATCACCACTTTGTACCAGATATTCACACGTTCAGCGAGATGCACATCGCCCATCACTACCGCATCCTTAGCGATAAATGCAGCACGAGAGAGATCAGGAGTAGGTAGTTGCGAGTAAGGGAGACGCATATTGTAATCATTATTATAGAAGAGCGCTAAGCGCTCTTCTATAATAATCAGTAATTCTGCCAGCTAATCACCTATGTCCCAATCTCCTGCTTTAGCCCAAGCTCCAGTACAGACTGAAGATTTATTGCTTTCGGTGCATAACTTACAGGTTAGTTTTCGTGGCGATGAAGGTATTGTCCATGCTGTTAAAAATATTTCTTTTGATTTGGCTCAAGGTCAGACTCTAGGCATTGTTGGTGAATCTGGCTCTGGCAAGTCGGCAACGGCTTTAGCAATCATGGGTTTGTTGGGAGAATCTGGCAAAATTACGAATGGGGAAGTGATTTTTCGCCCCAGTGGCGAAGTACCGCTTGATCTGGTGCGCGTGTCACAACAGAAAATGCTGAAATATCGTGGCGATCGCATGGCAATGGTATTTCAGGAACCAATGACCTCACTCAATCCCTTATTTACCTGTGGCTATCAGGTCATCGAAGCCATTCGCTTACATCAACAGGTTTCACCGCAGGAAGCGGAGACACGCACGATTCGGCTATTTGAGGAGGTGCAGTTACCTAATCCTGAGCAATTAATCGAACGCTATCCCCATGAGCTTTCGGGTGGACAATTGCAACGGGTGATGATTGCGATGGCGATTTCTTGCAATCCGCAGTTGATTATTGCCGATGAACCAACAACGGCGCTAGATGTGACTGTCCAAGCGACAATTTTGGAACTGCTCAAAGAAATTCAGCGATCGCGTCAGATGTCGATGATTTTTATTACGCATGACTTGGGGATTTTGGCAGCAATTGCGGATCAGGCGATCGTTATGAATCAAGGGGAAGTGGTGGAATCTGGCGCGACCAAGGATATCTTCCAAAATCCTCAACATCCTTATACTAAGGGTTTAATTGCTTGCCGTCCGCAACCCGATCGCCAATTGCGACTATTGCCAACGGTGAGCGACTTTATGGAAGTCCAAAATGGACAGATGGTGGAAAAGGAACCGAGTGATCCTCGTTATATGGAAGTTATCCCTCCTGAAGAAACGGCGGCACGTTTGGAGGAATTGCAAAAACAAGAGCCAATTCTTTCTGTTCAGAATCTGAGAATTGAGTTCCCTATTCGCAGCGTTTTAGGACTAAAAAAGCGCTATCTCGTGGCTGTCAATAACATTAGTTTTGATGTCTATCGCGGTGAAACTCTGGGACTGGTGGGCGAGTCTGGCTGTGGAAAAACCACTACGGGCAGAGCGATTTTGGGCTTAACTAAGGGTGTGATGGGTTCCGTTAAATTTGAAGGTCAACAAATCTCTAATCTCAAAGGAGAAGCCTTACAAAGGTTACGCTGCGATCTGCAAGTTGTCTTTCAAGATCCTTACGGCTCTCTCAATCCGCGTATGTCTGTGGGAGATGCGATCGCGGAACCATTAATCGTCCATAGTCATCAAGAACGTTTTGATCGTTATCATAAAGCTGACGCGAGAAGAGAGAGAGTTGCCTATTTACTGGAGCGTGTGGGTTTAACTAAGAGTGCGATGCGGCGCTATCCCCATGAGTTTTCGGGTGGTCAACGTCAGCGTATTTGTATCGCTAGAGCTTTAGCTCTCAATCCTAAGTTAATCATTGCTGATGAGCCTGTCTCTGCGCTGGATGTATCGGTACAGGCGCAAGTTCTCAATCTCTTAAAGGAACTTCAAGCGGAGTTTGGATTGACTTATATTTTCATTTCCCATGATCTTGGTGTGGTGAAGTTTATGAGCGATCGCATTATGGTGATGAACAAGGGCGAAATTGTGGAGCTAGACACTGCTGAGTCGATCTACACTAATCCTCAACAGCCTTATACGCAAAAGTTGATTAGCGCTATTCCTAAAGCTTTAGTTTTTAATTAGGGTTTTTCCACAACTTAGTCCAAAGGCGATAAAACCAATCAAAGATTTTCTGAAAGAGATTTTTACGGCGGAGACGTTTGCGAGGTGTGGGTTTAGGATCTGGCATCGATTTCTTATACCAGTCTGGCAACTCTTCTGGTTCATCCTTAATTTGGAAACGCTTAGGTTCTTTGGCGACAGTTTCTAAAGGTGCAAAGGATTTACTTGAGTTCTTAATCTCATGATAAAGTCCCAATTCTTCATATATCTTTCTTGAAGCATTGAAAGCCTCTATGGACTCACCCCTACGACCTAATGCTTTGAGGGCAATTCCTAAGTTATAAATAGAGTCTGCTTCATGATTGCGATCACCGATTTCTCTTCTGATTTCTAGAGACTGGCGATGAAACTGAATTGCTTGCTGGTATTGACCTAGTGAATAGTAAGCATTTCCTAAACCAGTAAGAGAAACTGCTTCACCATTACGATCACCAATTTCTCTACAAATTGCCAGAGACTGCTGATAAAAATTAATCGCTTGCTGGTACTGTCCTAAATTTCGGTAAGCTTCACCTAGATTATTGAAAGAGCCTGCTTCAACACATAGATTGCCTATTTCTCTAGCAATTTCTAGAGACTGCTGATGGAACTGAATTGCTTGCTGGTACTGCTCTAGTGAATTGTAAGCAAGTCCTATATTACCAAGAGAATTTGCTTCACCGTCAAGATTTCCTATTTCTCTAACAATTTCTAGAGACTGCTGATGGAAATGAATTGCTTGCTGGTACTGCCCTAATAATTTATAAGCAACGCCTAGATTGCCAAGAGAAGCTGCTTCACTATTGCGATCATCTATTTCTCTAAAAATTTTCAGAGCCTGCTCATAAAATTGAATAGCTTGCTGGTACTGACTTATTGAACAGTAGGCATTGCCTAGATTGCCAAGAGAAGCTGCTTCACCATTGCGATCATCTATTTCTCTTTTAATCTCCAGAGATTGCTGATGAAACTGAATTGCTTGCTGGTACTGACTTATTGAATAGTAAGCATTGCCTAACCAATTGAGAGATATTGCTTCACCCTTACGGTTCGACATTTTTCGGGATATTTCTAATGCTTGTTGAAAAAATTCAATAGCTTGATTAAACTCACTCAAACTATAGTAAGCAGTCCCTAATTCATTCAAAATATTAATCTGACTTGCAACATTGCGATTTGATTCTGGATCGGAACCAGATGGATTAACCTCCATTAATAACCGATGCAATAGATCAATGCGTTCTTGCTTTTCAGGTTTGATATAACTACCTTGAATACGACCATCAAATATTTTCGCTACAGCAAACTCCCTTGCTTCCTGCGTAGTCTGAAACTTAAATACCCCCGATCGCCATGCCCAAAAATCCCCTGCAAACTGAGCGAACCGAGTAATCGCATAGTCAGGCAACACAAACAGCACAGGATACGGCACATTCTTGATATAGGCATCCCGCACAAAATTGAGATCCACCAAAAACCTAGGATAGTCACCCACTACTGCGATCGCATTTTCCAAACCCCGCAACACCAAGATTAACTTCTTCCCTTCCTGTCGAGGCAACACCGCCAAGCGCGGCATCAACTCATCCAACAAATACCGCAACTCAGGATCATTAAACTCCCAATCCACAATCTGCAACTCTGCCCACTCAGGATCAGCCGCAATCTCCTCATTCAGCGCCGCCACCAACGCCACCCCATCCTGCCAAAAATTACATTCTGCCAGCGCGATCGTAAACCCATCCGACAAATCCAACAAAGACAACAATTCCTGAATCTCTTGACGATTCAGCACCGCAAAATCCGGCTTATTGTCATTCTCGTCATCAAAATCATTCATAGTTTAATCCTAACAATCTACTTACTGCGGATTCTTAGATCGATAACTCTCTAATGCCCTCGAAAACAAACGGCTTCTAATAATCACTGGATTCAAATAATTCCAACGATTCAGACCGTTATATTCTAATACTGAAATATTTGACAGCATCGCCTGTCCAATGTCATCCCTTGGAGCATTTTTACTTAAATAAACCTTTGCCAAAACTGGATAATGCTCATCAGGAATCACCCGTTCAAAATTGAACTGCTCTTGATTAATCGCATAATTAATATGCTCATCATTCACCTTACTTGCCCGACTCGTCCTCGCATTTTGAATTGCCCCTCGCACCATTTGCATCATCTGCCGTACATGACCACCACTATATTTTGCTAGCTCAACTAGCCCCTGCCGCGACTCAAAAATTGCATCAACATCAACCCGCTTTTCGATCAAACTCACCACCGCATTTAATCCCTTATTGCTATACGGCGGCTCTTGATCACTGGGAACTAGAGGATCATAGTCGTAAATATTAATCATCGGAATGATGTTGTACTTTGCAAACGCATTATTAATATTTTTGGAAGAATAAACTACAGAAATCGGTACAGTATAAACAATCGTGCAATGTAAATCCTTGAGTTGAGCAGCATAATCAAAAAACAAATGATTTGCCACATTCACAGGACAACGATCTAAATTATCAAAAATAATTAAAAATCCCTTGCATTTAGGGAATTTTCGTTGCCACTTTTTTAACCCATCATCTAACAACAAATTTATATCTGTTTTCAATCGCGAAACATCTTTAAGCAAAGTTTGGCGCACCGTCTTTTTGCCCTGATGAGAAGCTTTCACTTGTCCTAATAACTTCACTACTAGCTTTGCTAAAAATGGTGGCGCGATCGCAATAATTCCTTCCAATGGATTCTTGCTACTCAGAGTTACTTCCCCTTCAATTGCGATCGATTTATCAACCGATTCTACGGTTTCATTCGTAATCTCTTTAAACCATTGCTCAAAATTTGCCAGCAATCCAGCATCAAAACTCAACCCGTTACGCCGTAATTCAAATTCCACCCACTTGATTACGATTAAATAGATATCCGTATATTCGGCATCATTAATGTCTGTCTCCAGCATCGCATCAACATAAATGACCTTATATTCGTCTCCCCATTGATTCTGAATTTGACGTAATTCCGTACTTTTGCCACAACCTTTATGACCAGTAAACAAAATCGTACTAAATTCCGATGCTTCCTGATCCTCTAAAACCAAGCTGATCTCACCGATCGCATTAGTCTTGCGTGTTTCTGACAGATCTACATAATAGCGCTCTAGCAATTCATCCTGAAGCGGAACCACATCACATACACGATAGGCATCCTTGAGATTGTCGGCTAGTGGGTAAGATGAAGTTGTCATAGGTTTCTGAGATTTGTGACAAGGCGATCGCAACAGGTAGCCTTCAAATTATAAAGCTTACACAAAAAACAAAACGTAGGGACAATTTATGAATTGCCCCTACGTTTTGTTCTATCAGGAATCTAGCCAAGTAACTGCTTAGCGCGATCGCTAATTGCCTCAGCATTCATGCCATTAAACTCAAACAACTGACCCGCCGAAGCCGTAGTTTCGCCACGTTTCCACGAGAAGACATCACGCTTGCTGTTGCTACGGAGCATCACAGGCTCAAGCATTGCCGAAGCACCACCGACAACACCGATCAAGGCATCACCACCAAACATTGCCTCAAAATCAGCATCACTGAGGAACTTGCCATCTGGCTCAGAGCAAGTTTCCCATGCCACATCAGTTGCCCGATAGAGACGGCGAGGGCTGACAATCGAGACAATCTTAGAACCGATGCCTTGGTCTGCAAGCTTTTGTGCTGCTTCATATACAGGTTGCAACATCATGTCACCGATGACCGCGAAGACCACCTTCTTACTACCTGCGATTTCTTGCAAAGCGATCGCGCCTGTTTCCAGAGCTTGACGATTCTGCTCAAAAGTTGTGCGGATAGGCAGAGGTGATTTGCTGGCGGTAATGACCACACCCTTATTGACTGCCTTCAACGCCCAGTCATAACAAACTTGAATGCTATTGGCATCCAGAGGGAAGAGAGGGAAGATATTGCCGTTACGCATCATCGAGGCAAAGTAGCCTTCGATTTCAGGACGTTGGTGTGTCCAGCCGTTACGACCTTGCTCCAAAGCCCCTGCGGTGAATAAACACACAGTCGCAGGAGTAGGACGGCGCAACTCTGCCATTGCCTGAGTCACAGTCTGCCAAATGGGAAGTCCATTAATCGCGAAGGATTCATAGGAACACCAGAGCGTGCGACTACCAAACAGTGCCAAACCAACGGCTAAACCAGCGCAAGCATCTTCGCTAAGAGGTTCATAAACCTGTCCACCGGGGGCTTGGTTATACAAATCATCGGTGGTGGGGTGATTGATTTTCAGAGCTTGGTTGATATTGGCAATCCCTGAAGCCTCGTTACCATCAGCATTGGTGACGATGAAGCGCTTATCGGTTTGTCCAACATAGCCAACTAAACGACCCATTGAGGTTGTCGCAACCTTTGCTTCGCCGCCAACGGCATATTCTTCTAAGGGCAAAGTTCCCAAATCAGTTAGAGGTAGTACGGATTCCGTAACCGCAGTTTTAGAAGAAGAACCACCACCAGCCCATTGCAAATTGGTGCTGACGGTTTGCCATGCTTCAGGATTGAGGGCGCGAGATTTTAAACCAGCGATAACATCGGCATTGTCGAGGGTATGGTGGGCATAGAGGTTATGGGATTTTGCACCACGAGCATGAACACCAGCACCCTTAAGTTGTTTGATGATAAATACGGTCAGCTTTCCACCAAAGGCAAGTTTCGCCGCTTGATCTGCACCGACGAGAACGGCTTCGGTAAAGGCAAGACGTTGTTTAAAAGAGAACGCGGTACTATCGACATAAGCACCTGTTTGATTTTGATCGTCAAAATCCTTGGCATCAACGAGGATGACTTCATCAAAGCCATTGCCTTTCCAGAATGCCAGCATCTCGGCATTAGTTTTGGTGGAAACCATGCTGTGATGCTCTTGGCTGTAACCGTTCCATACCAAAATTGGTACAAAATTGGTAACTTCAGGATAGGCGGTATGGAAATGGGCGATCGAGCTAATGGGATAGGGTTCGCCTAAACCACCATCCCCGATTGTCACAGGGAATAATTTATCGCGGTGTAACAAAGCCCCTGCCATCGCAAAATGTTGTCCCTGTCCCAAAGGTCCCGCAGGAGCAAGAATTCCGGGGATATAGCCCGACAAGTGACCGAGTAAGCCATGCTTTTCGCGGTAGCGATCGCGCATTTGCGTAACAGTATTAATTCCCATATCTTCGAGGGAGCGATCTAAAAACATCGCGCTGTAATAACCGGGAGCATGGTGTCCCACTTCCGTCGGCATATTCTTATGACCGAGCATATAGAATGCGGCTACGGCTTCAGCACTGCTGGCAAATCCTCCAGGGTGTCCTGATGCTTTGCTACCTGTAACTTGTAAGGTGAGATAGCGTAAAGCATCGGCAGCTAGTAACGTTTGGAATACGGCAGCGCGATCGCGAGGATCGGTAACACCAGATTTATCAGGACTGAGGACAGGAATCCGTCCGAGTTCGTCGAACCCCTCCAACGGTTCGCCAAAGTACTGAATGCCTTCGCGAAAGTCATCTTTGAAGGCGGGGGTGGCTGCGTTTGTGGTGTTAGGGGTTGCGACCATAGATTTTGTGACCTTTGATTTGTCCAGAATAGAGATTTGGTTATGCGATCAGTAGAGATTAAGAAATGTTGAAATTTCTTCTAAGGGTCATTTTAGTATGTACTGGTGACAGAGCATATAGTCGTAAATAATGGTTGATGGTTGGTGTGTGGAGTTTCATCACGAAGGGACTATGTGTTACGGCAAACCCTCCAAAAGATGAAATGCAGCGCGAAGCGCTGCATTTCATCTTTTGGGATTTTAATATTGCAAAATATTTACATCAGTTATGTTATAGTAAGAAATGCACGGCAGCTTGGCTCAGGTGGTTAGAGCGACGGTCTCATAATCCGTAGGTCCCGGGTTCAAGTCCCGGAGCTGCTATAAAATGAAAAACAATGTCGAAAAACGGTGGTAATGCAAAGTGTTATCACCATTTTTTCTGTTTAACATAGGCGTATGACTGAAATTGTTCATGATAGTATGTAGACAATTTACCCCCTAAGGCAAAGGACAAGATTATGGGATTACTCGATCGCATTGGTATGGTGGTCAAGTCCAATGTAAATGCAATAGTTACGGCGGCTGAAGATCCAGAAAAAATTCTGGAGCAATCAATTATTGATATGCAGGAAGACTTGGTGCAATTGCGCCAAGCCGTTGCTCAGTCAATGGCTGCCCTCAAACGACAAGAGCAACAATATAATCAAAGTGCAACTCAAGCACAGGAATGGGAAAAACGCGCCTTGCTAGCTCTTCAGAAGGGAGATGAAAATCTAGCAAGAGAAGCTCTGAGCCGTAAGAAAACCCATGCTGATGCTTCTGCCACCTTGAAGGTTGGCTTAGATCAACAGTCTGGACAGGTAGAGCTGCTCAAGAAAAATTTAGTGGCGATCGAAGGGAAGATCTCTGAGGCAAAAACCAAGAAAGAGATGCTCAAGGCACGTTTGCAATCGGCAAAGGCTCAAGAGAATCTCAACAATATGTTGGGCAAGGTAAATACCAACTCCGCCGCCGCTACCTTTGAACGGATGGAAGAGCGTGTTCTCTTAGCAGAGGCAAAAGCTAGTGCTAGTGCCGAACTTGGTGCAGATAATCTAGAAGCGCAGTTTGCTCAACTAGAATCTGGTAGTGGCGTTGATGATGAACTCGCTGCTCTCAAAGCGAAGATGATTGCTGGTAGCCCTACTTCTCAAAGTGCTTTGCCTCCATCAGATGCATCGAGACCAAGTGTTGGCTCAGCGATCGATGCCGAACTAGAAGCCTTACGTCGTCAAATTGGCAGTTAATTAGGACTGATGCAAAACAGAGAAACGCAGGAGTAATTCATGAATTACTCCTGCGTTTCTCTGTTTTGAAATCGACGTAATATTGATTGTTCATGTACAGATGCAACAATTTCCTTAATCAGTGTTTTTGCGCCCAATTTGCCAGAGGCTCGACTATGCTCGATGTCAGTGACAATACCATTAAATAGAAGTGATAAGCCTAGCCCAGTACATAGAATTTGCCCATAGCGAGTGATTTCATTATTGATTCCTAATCCTCCAATCAAACTGGCGATCGCTACAATTAAAATCAGCCATAAATACTTTTTTTGAACTGGATATTTACCAATTATCCAAATTACAAATAGACTGCTACAACTGAGGCTAATCAAGCTGTCAAGCCATCGTAAAGGAGATAGCAAAACTCCGATCGCCTCTGCCATAAATACTAAAGAAGCGATCGCGGTTGATGCTTGTAATTTTTGGATATACCTCTGGGTAACTGCATTTTGAATTTCTAAAAGCGCTCGCAACACATTCACCGCTAATAGTTCTTTGCCTTCAAAATTTAGCAAATCTAGGATTCTCTTTTTTAAAGCTTGAACATCAGGCTGCGGTTGCTCCCAAACTTCTTGGCTGTCGCGTCCATCACTATATTGAAGACGTACCTTCACAGGCTTAGGCTCTGCTGAGGTTAGCACAATCTCCTGTGGTGAAATGAGTTGACGCAGTTCCTCATTCTGTAATGCCCCATGAATTGCGAAGCGATCGCCTTCAGAATAAAGATCAATTTTATTGAAAACTAATAAAATTGGTTTATAAAAAGTCTGTAATTGGGCGATCGCCTCCTGTTCTAGTCTTGTCATATCACCCGCAATCACAAACAAAATCAACTCCGCTTGCTTAGCAGCTTCTAGAGCCATTTGTCCTCTGACTTCACCACCAACTTCATCAATGCCCTGAGTATCAATCAATCGTAGTTGAATTTTCTGTTTCTCATTACCTTGCGTTAGAGCAGTTGCAGTTGAGGAGTTTCTCCATTCATAGATCGCAACATCCCTTGTTATGCCGTGAATGGCTCCTGTTTCGCCCAGCTTTTGTCCTAGCAAAGCATTCAGTAATGATGTTTTTCCCTTTGATACCATTCCAAAGACCGCGATCGCGATCGCACCTTTATCTAATTTCTCTTCGAGTGCTAATATGTTCGCCAGTTCAGATTCAGTTAATTCTTTTTGAAACAAATTGCGGTAACTAGTTAGGCGATCGCGTACCTGCTGAGGATAATCTTGCATGAAAAATCTAACCTAGAATATCATTCAAACAAATTTGAACTTCTAGAACTACATTACTTTTAATCACAGCAAAGTTTACAACCAAAGAAGCAATATTTTGTGGCGCGGCGTAGCCGTGCCACAAAATATTGCTTCTTTAAAGTATTTGTGGAATTAGATGCGATCGCGAGACAATTTCTATTAAGATCAAAATTCCATAGTATTTACACAAGAATCACATCCTGCGAGTGTAATTCTTGCCAACTTATCAACCTTATACGTTCTCACAACACAAATGAAGACTTGGCTCAAACCTGCTCAGCGACTAGGAAAACTCCCTCCATACGTTTTTGCGCGTCTAGATGAGTTGAAGTTACGAGCCAAAGAGCAAGGTCTAGATTTGATCGATCTCGGTATGGGTAATCCTGATGGTCCCACACCTGACCCTGTAGTCGAAGCGGCGATTACTGCCTTAAGAAACCCCAAAAATCATGGCTATCCCCCTTTTGAAGGCACTGCAAGTTTTCGGCGGGCGATTACTGACTGGTACAAGCGCCGTTACAATGTGCAACTCGATCCTGAAGGTGAAGCTTTACCTCTAATTGGCTCAAAGGAAGGCTTAGGACATTTAGCGATCGCCTATATTGATCCAGGAGATCTGGTGCTTGTGCCGAGTCCCGCCTATCCTGCTCACTTTCGGGGACCCTTACTCGCTGGTGGTGAAATCTATGAAATGATCCTTAGCCCAGAAAAGGACTGGTTGATCGACCTATCGGCAATTCCTGAAGAGGTCGCTCAAAGAGCTAAGGTGATGTATTTCAACTATCCTGCCAATCCCACAGGGGCGATCGCTCCCCGTGAATTTTTTGAAGAGGTGGTTGCCTTTGCTAAGAAATACGAGATCTTATTAGTGCATGATCTCTGCTATGCCGAACTTGCCTTTGATGGCTATACCCCCACTAGTTTGCTAGAAATCGAAGGTGGCAAAGATGTGGGTGTAGAGTTTCATACTCTTTCTAAAACCTACAATATGGCGGGCTGGCGCGTTGGCTTTGTGGTTGGCAATCGTCACGTAATTCAAGGTTTACGCACCCTCAAAACTAATCTTGATTATGGGATCTTCTCTGCGATTCAAGTGGCGGCAGAGACAGCTTTACAACTGCCTGACCAATACCTCGAAGCGGTATGCGATCGCTACAAAGAGCGCCGTGACTTCTTGATTGCTGGTCTGGGTGAGCTAGGTTGGGAGATTCCCAAAACCTATGCCACTATGTATCTCTGGATTCCTGTGCCTGCGGGGATGACCTCGGCAGATTTTGCCCTGAAGGTATTAGAAAGTACAGGCGTTGTATTTACCCCAGGTAGTGCTTTCGGTCAAGGTGGTGAAGGCTATGTCAGAATTAGTTTGATCGCTGATTGCGATCGCCTAGGTGAAGCATTGAATCGGTTGAAACAAGCTGGAATTAGGTACAAGTAATCCTAAATTTGAAAATAGCGTTGCTATTTTCAAATTTAACAACCCATACTGGGTTTGGTGTTCCATTACCGAAAGTATCGTCCCACTTTTGGTAATGGGTATAAAAGGTCAACAGGAAAAAGGAAAAAGTGATTAATTTGTTGCCGCTAGCTTTTGAATTTACTTCGCCAGGTCCGATCGCCTTTGAACTAGGTCCTCTGTCGATCCGTTGGTATGGCTTGCTGATCGCTTCGGCAATTATCTTGGGGACAGTACTAGCCCAAACCCTTGCTAAAAGGCGGAATGTTGATCCTGAACTGGTGGGTGATCTTGCCATTTGGCTAGTGGTAGGGGCAATTCCCTGTGCGCGTTTGTACTATGTCCTCTTTGAATGGCAACGCTTTCAGACTCAGCCTTGGTACAAAGTATTTGCAATCTGGGAAGGCGGTATTGCTATTCATGGTGCAATTATTGGTGGGGCGATCGCCGCAACTATATTTTGTAAACGCCAACAGATTTCCACATGGATGATGTCAGATATCATTATGCCTGCGGTGATCTTAGGACAGGCGATCGGGCGTTGGGGTAATTTCTTTAATTCCGAAGCTTTTGGCGCACCCACTGATTTACCTTGGAAATTATTTATTCCCATCAATCGTCGTCCCCCCGAATTTGTCAACGAACCTTACTTTCACCCCACATTTCTCTATGAATCGGTTTGGAATGTTGGTGTATTTGCCATCCTCATCTTTACATTTCTAAGATTTCCGAAGCTGAAAACTGGCACAATTACGATGATCTACGCGATCGCCTATAGCCTCGGTAGATTTTGGATTGAAGGATTACGCACCGATAGTTTAATGGTGAGTGGACTTCGCACCGCCCAGATTATTAGCCTTAGTGCGATCGCGGCGGGTATTTTTGGATTAATTTGGCTCTATGGATTGCGCCGCCGTTTTCCTGACACCGCACCCAGAGAATTACCTACTGAAAATTCCTAAAGATAGGCGACGCTTTGCACCGCCTATCTAGATTGCTCCAAATAATTAGAATTGCCGACTCAAAAGATTAAATGTCCAAATCGCCGCATACCCATCCGCGTGAAATGGTGGAAACCGCTTTCTTAGCAAGCACTACCGCCATGTTGTTTTTAATCAACTATTACTTTCCCCTTGGACCTTTATTGCGAATGTTGTTTCCTTTGCCGACGGCTCTAGCTTATTTGCGCTGGAATGGACGAGCGGCATGGATGGCAATGGTTGTCACGGCATTATTGCTAGCGATTTTGATGGGACCGACTCGGAGCATTCAATATATTGTTCCGCATGGGGTCGTTGGTATCACGCTTGGTTATTTATGGAAGCGAGATTTTCCTTGGTCTGGCTCATTGAGTATTGCCACTATGATTGGTGCATTGGGGACAGCGTTCCAATTTGCCTTTCTATCAGTTTTGTTAGGTGAAAATGTCTGGAATTATTCCATTATCCAGATTACAAGTTTACTCAATTGGCTATTACAACTGTTTGGTTCCTTAGAACAACCAGATTTTGCGGCAATCCAAACTTTTGCGATCGCTGCCATTATCTTTAGTAACTTCGCCTATCAGTTACTTGTGCATCTGGTTGCTTGGATTGTGCTAGATCGGCTTGGAAATCCTATCCCTAACCCGCCTAAGTGGATAGAATCTTTACTAGCATAAAAAAATGAGTTGCGGCGCAAAGCGCCGCAACTCATTTTTTATAATCGCCTTAAATCTTGCTTCTAGCCCAATTTGAATCAACTTAATTAATTGACACAATCTCAACTAAGAAATTATACTCATTAGTTAACCGCCAGAATGAGTATAATTCTGAAATATTGGCGCAACTCACCTTCGTTACCATGACCAACCCTGCTGAACTAAATCAACCTGCAATCACAAATTCATCAATTGCCCTGTCTGAGCGAGAGCTGCAAGTGATTGAACTAGTAGCTGCGGGTTTAACCAATCAAGATATCGCGCTTAAACTCGCGATTAGTAAGCGAACTGTCGATAACCACATCAGCAACATTTTAACCAAAACCAAGACTGACAACCGCGTTTCGTTAGTGCGTTGGGCTTTGCAGTGGGGAAAAGTATGCATTGATGAGGTTAACTGTTGCATCATTGGGACTCAGCCAGTGACTAATGTTTTAGATGTCAAAGATTTAGGTCAGGAATTAGAAAGTGCCTAGCGGGGAATTAGCGATTAATCGCTACAAAATTGTTTATAAACCTGATATAGCTCTAGCCATGTATCGGGAATTAGCTTCCCACATTGAACAAATAGAAGATGTGAATACGGAATTATTGTGGCAAGAAAGTACTGAATTTAGCTATTTGGGTAGTCAGATCGGTGGTATGTGGTTAATCTATCCCCAAAGTATATCTAGCCAATCGCAAGCTTTAATCCAAAATATCTTAAATCACTACGGATCTTGGATTTCTGAACCTGATATCGTTGCTAGTTTATAGCCTAAAACCTGTAGCGCACGCTGAGCGTGCGCTACAGGTTTTAAATCTGGTTTTTAATTGTGCTGAAGTGATTAATAGTTTTTTAATTTGTCCTGCAACCGATGAAAAAACGCATATTTACTGACTTTGATGGACCAATCATGGACGTATCAGAGCGATACTACCAAGTCTATTTATATTGTCTAGAAAAAATCCGTCAGCCTAACCAAGAGGTAATTACCTTATCAAAATCTGAGTTTTGGGAATTAAAGCGATCGCAAGTATCCGAAAAAGAAATTGCCCATATTTCAGGCTTTACTGATGAAAAACAAGCCGTTGCCTTTGCTCACTTGCGCCGTGCCAATGTGCATACAGATCCATATTTTGAATACGATCGCCTGATTGAAAGTGCGATTCCTGCATTAGACAAAGCTCAGGAATCAGGGATCGATCTTGCCGTGATGACGATGCGCCGCCGCCGTGAATTGGAGCCTGTACTTGATAAATATAATTTGAGGCGTTTTTTTAAGAGCGATCGCATTTTTTGTCTGGATGATGATTATGTAAAGACTGTCGATACGCAAGATAAGCCTAAATTGATGAAGCTTGCTCAAGCTAATTTACCAAGTGTCGATCAGCAATGGATGATTGGCGATACTGAAGCAGATATTTTTGCGGCTCAAAGTCATAATATTCCCGCGATCGCTGTACTTAGTGGTATCCGTAGCCAGACTCAACTCGAAAAATATCAGCCCAAACAAATTCTTCCAGATTTGATCACCTCAATAGCTACTATCTTAGAAAATTGATTTCAATAAAAAAGAGCGCTATGCGCCCTTTTTGTTTAGATATGGGTTTCAGATTACATTCCCCCTAAAAATTCTTGTTTAGCAATTTTCACCATCACAGCTTGCTGCCCTAAATAGAGCATATGTAACTCAGTGAGGAGTTGCTTAGCCGCATCTAGATCGATGTTTTGAATCTGTTGGCAAAACATCATGTGGGTAAATTGCTTTTCAATAGGTAAGTCACTCATAAGTACCTCTTTAACGGATCAAACAATTACAATAGACAATGACACCGATTGACGTATTGAAGTTTCCTGACAGTAGATATTAGTCACTGTGTCAACATAACGTAACAATACTTTAAATATATCACAAAAACTGTATCACTACAAACATTTTTGGCGAGATATATCTAAAGAAATATCTTACCCAGAACTTATAAATATATTTCTTATGATTGCTATAAGTTTATCCATAGCGATCGCTTGTATTAAAACCTAGAAGACGAGTGGCGGTGCTTTGCACCACCACTCGTCTTCTAGGTTTTTAAAAAGATTATGTGAGCCTTACGCTGCAATCTTTTGAGACTTTATAAAATATAGCAAAGCAATAGTTGGTTAGTACAAACAAAAACCCAAGAAGAGAGTGGCGGCGCGGAGCGCCGCCACTCTCTTCTTGGGTTTTTGCTATACAAAAAACAGGAAGAGTAAAAATAACTCTTCCTGTTTTTGCAAATTTTGCATAAAACTTTGCTAGACAAAGATTATGTGTATTGATCAGCAAAAAATTAAAGCAAGCCAGTGTTTGTGTTTGGCTTACCTGTAGCTAATTCAACTTTAAGAATCTTGCCACCCATCTTCATAATGCGTTGCTGTTCAGCGAACCAGTTGTCATAGGACACTAGTTTCGTGAAATAAGTATTTTGCAACTCTCGTTGTGTACGTATGCGGGTTTGGCTAGGTACACAAGCAGTGATTTTAAAACTCCGCATAGCGGCAATCTCCTTCAGAGCCAATGATATTAAAAATAGATTACAAAGAAAAATTCTAGCTTGACATGGAATTAACTTATTCAAGCTATGTAACATAAGCGTTGGCGGCAAGACAGGAAGCTCAAGCTACCTACCTCCGCCGCCTTGTAAGTATTAATTAAATTAACGAGAAATTAAATTAATAAATAGCAATTAACGCTATGTCAGCAATTAGCTCAAGCCAGAGCTGATGTAGTCAAGGTAGATACCCAACTCTTTACCAGCGTCAGAGCCAACGATGCTAGCAGCAACTTCTTTGATTGCTTGAATTGCTTGAATTGTAGAAACTACAGGTACTCCAAGAGAGCTGTAGGTTTCTTTCAAGCCATTAAGTACACGCTCGTCAAGGATTGATGCGTCACCAGCTAGCATTGCGTAGGTTGCATAGCGTAGGTAGTAGTCGAGGTCGCGGATGCAAGCTGCATAACGACGGGTGGTGTACATATTGCCACCGGGACGGGTAACATCAGAGTACAACAAAGACTTAGCAACTGCTTCTTTAACAATGGTTGCAGAGTTAGCAGCGATCGCTTGAGAAGCACGAACGCGAAGTTCGCCAGTTGCGAAGTAGTTCTTTAGCTTTTCTAGAGAAGCTGCATCAAGGTACTTGCCTTGAACGTCGGCGGAGTTGATAACCGAGGTAATTGCGTCTTGTGCCATTTTTATATATTTTTTAGGTTTGCAATTAGTTTTTTGAATTTAGAAATTAAGAAATTTGAAATGCTCTAAAACAGTCTAGAAAACAATCTATAAGGCAAATTTTAAAACAAATCAAAACCGTCTTACTGTAGACCGCCAATAACGTAGTCGAAGTAGTAACCAGCTTCAGCTGCGTCTTCACCAGACAACAAAGCTGCTGCTGCACTCTTTAGACCACGAACACCTTCGGAAACAGCACCGATAGGAGTACCGAGTGAACCGTACATTTCTTTAACGCCAACTAGACCAATTTCTTCGATTGGGGTTACGTCTCCAGAAACAACTCCGTAGGTTACTAGGCGTAGGTAGTAGTCAAGGTCACGCAAGCAAGTTGCGGTTAGCTGTTCACCGTATGCATTTCCACCAGGAGAAACGACATCAGGACGCTTTTGGAAAAGTTGATCACCAGCTTGCTTAACAATGCGCTCGCGGGATTCGGTCAAAGTTTGTGCAATGCGAAGACGACGCTCACCAGAGCTTACAAAGCTCTTAATGCGATCTAATTCACCAGGGCTGAGGTAACGTGCTTCAGCATCTGCATTCACGATAGACTTCGTGACTACGCTCATTTAATTTTTTCTCCAATCAAAAATGTGAATAAAAACGATTGATGTGATGCCGTACCATGCAGAGATCCTTTAGCTTGAGCAATGTCCCTAAGGAAATTAATCAAGGTTTAGAGGTGTTTCTGACATGGAGGGTTTCTTTGTCAAAGCAATGATTACCAGAACATTTTGAAGCATTGCGTTGTCTACAAGCTTTTCTTCATCACACTTCTTAACATTTGCTATGTTAGCACTAGAGTTGAAAAACATGATCAATTAAGCTAAAAGTATTGCTGTACAAAGGTTTACCATGTTTCCAGAGAGCCTTAAGCCTATAAATACAGATTGTTGGGTTTTGATTTAGATGTAAGGGACAACCGATCGCCAGCAGGTGGTGATCTTGATACCAGCAATTTTGCCCCACTCATCAAAAAACAAAAAGAGTTGCGGCGTGCCACAACTCTTTTTGTTTCCTAGACTTGGCGATCGCTAAGTCTAGTCGCTAAGTTTAATCGCTAAGTTTAGGAGTAGTTCATAAAAAATAGTTTGCTTACATTTGAGGCAATCCGATTGAGATAGGGGGCAGGATCTAGAGCTACCCAACCATCACCTGAAGGAGCCATAATTTCAAAGTGCAAGTGAGGCCCCGTTGAGCGTCCTGTGGAGCCAACAATGCCGATTTGTTGTCCTTGAGCTACCTGTTGTCCTTGGTAGACATAAATTGCTTCTAGGTGGGCATAACGTGTACCTGTAGAGCCGTGATCGAGTTCGACTAGATTGCCATAGCCACCTCCCCATCCTGCAAACTCGACACGTCCTGACTTAGCGGCAAGTACAGGAGTCCCGAAGGATGCACCGAGGTCAATACCGCTATGAAATGACCAAATTGCGGTGACAGGATTCATCCTCCAGCCATAGTTGGACGTGACAGGGACAGAATAGGGCAAGGGATAGCCACCAGTTTGCATGATGACGCTAGGATCTCCAGATCTGGTAGCGATCGCTGGGTTAAAGGGAACAGGATCGGGTTTCCAGATTGCGCCTGGGACAAAGACAACTTTGGGCTTACGTTGACAGCCATTGCGCTCGAAGAGGACATCGGCACGAATATTGTATTTTTTGGCAACAGTGGTGTAATTTTCGTCATTCTTAAAGCGGTAGGTCAAACCATCGAGGGGAGGGATTGATAGGGTTTGCCCCGCTTTAACTTGACCATTGCGAACTTCTGGATTTAAACCCATCAAAGTCGCAGTTTTGAGTTCATATTTCTTGGCGATCGCCTCAAGAGTTTCACCCTGCTTAACTTTATGTTGAGTTAAATCATCAAGGGTCGGTTTACCACAGAGTTCTTCCGCGTCCTTAGATGCAGACTGATCAACGGGTTTAGTCAGGTCTGACGAGGTTGCCAGTGCAGGTAAAGGGCATAAACTAGCGATCGCAACTATAAGAAGGGAAATTTTCCAAGACGGCTTCATGGATTGTTATTTAGGCAGTTGTGTGAGGAAAAATATGTGAATGTAATGGGGTAGGTTTGGGGATTTAGCAACAAAAGTAACAAAACATGAAGATCTACTATAAGAATCTTCATAAAATTAATGCCAATACATTCTTGCAGCGATCGCGTCATTATGAACACCACCAATCTGGTGATATAAAAACCTAAAGTCTGTAGCGCACGCATAGCGTGCGCTACAGACTTTAGGTTTTTATATTATGGCGAGGTGCTTATTAAACTTTAAAATCAGTTTGATAATGGAAATTGTCAAACCTAATTTCTAAAATCATGACAAATTCGCTAGCTTCCGTTAGTAAAGAGCAACTCCAAACCTTCTTAGATATTGCTACTGAGGCAGCTTGCGCGGGTGGTGCAGTATTGCAATCTTATTTAGGAAATCTCCAAGAAAAGGAAGTTGAAGAAAAGCGTCCTGGGGATTTGGTGACGATCGCTGATAAAGAATCTGAAGCAACAGTTCTCTCAATTTTGCAGCGCCACTTTCCTGATCATGGCATTTTGGCAGAAGAATCAGGTGTTTTGGGAAATAGTGATAGTCGATGTCTATGGGCGATCGATCCGCTTGATGGGACAACAAATTTTGCTCATCAGTATCCATTTTCCTCAGTATCGATCGCTCTATTAATTGATGGAGTCCCAACCGTTGGTGCGGTTTATGATCCCTTTCGTGATGAAATATTTCGAGCCGCGACAGGCTTAGGCGCAACTCGTAACCGTATGCCAATTCATGTTTCCAAAACTACGGAACTTAGCCGCAGTTTACTTGTAACGGGCTTTGCCTACGATCGCACTCTCGTTGAGGACAATAACTATGCGGAGTTCTGCCATTTCACGCACATCACTCAAGGCGTACGTCGTGGCGGCTCGGCGGCGATGGACTTAGCCTATGTCGCCTGTGGTCGCTTAGATGGCTATTGGGAGCGTGGTTTGTCCTTGTGGGACTTAGCGGCGGGTGTGGTTATTGTCCGTGAGGCTGGCGGGATTGTCACTGCCTATGATGGCAGTGACCATATTCCCAAATCGGGAAGATTGCTCGCGACTAATGGTCATTTGCATGAGCAAATGATTGCGGAGTTAGCACTGATTAAACCTTTACCGTTTAAATTTCCCTTTGGTCGCTAGTTACAGTCCCCCTAGAAAGATTTTTAAAAGTCTTCCTTCATAATCCTTTCTAGATTTTATAGCCAGAGCCAAGCAAGTTAAGACATAAAAACCAAAAGAGAGTTGCGGCGCGATGCGCCGCAACTCTCTTTTGGTTTTTGGTTTTGTCCTAACATAACTGACTACAGCTATAAGTAAGCGCAAAGCGCTGTATCTTTACAATCTGTGATTACGTCTAAAGCGAAGATAGTAGTAAAAAAACAATAAAAATTTGTGATATTCTTGAATTTATTCGTTGTTAAAAAGTAAATAATGATTCGCTTAATTGGCTTGGGGTTATTCTTTTTTGGCTTTTGGTTTATTGGACAAAATATTATTTTTACCTCGCAAATATCATTCTTTACCTTTCGAGGCATAGCCGCAGGGGGAAGTATTATTTTGTTGATTGGGGGGATTTCGACATATTTATTTGGTAGCGGCAGTAGCCGTAACGCAGGGCTAGTAATGCTTTTCTTGTCGGCTGTCCTGATATTTATGAGCGGTGTGATTATCATTAACCCAACGTCACTAGCTGAAATATTTGGGGAAGTATTATTTTGTTGATTGGGGGGATTTCGACATATTTATTTGGTAGCGGCAGTAGCCGTAACGCAGGGCTAGTAATGCTTTTCTTGTCGGCTGTCCTGATATTTATGAGCGGTGTGATTATCATTAACCCAACGTCACTAGCTGAAATATTTATTGGCATTGCTGCCATGATTTTTGGGGGTAGGATGATTACAAGCGGTCGCTATGATATTTAGATGTGATATTTGAGAGTCGAAGCTATGACTTTTGAAGAGATGCAATCGGTAATAGCAGGAATGTTGGAAGTTCAGCGTAACCTGCAAGAAAGTCAGCTAAGAGACCGTCAAGATATTTTGCTTTTCTAGAACGCAAAAGGGCTGAGAGGGATAGATGAGTAAGTCCAATCGATTCTTGTTATTGGTAATATTGGGTCTTGCGATCGCGGTGATTGGTAGTCACTTTTTGACTATAGTTTTGGCGATTTCCTTGATGTTACTTACCTACGCGATGCCTCTGTTGATTGTCTTGGCACTGCTAGTACTTGGGTGGAAATTAGTACTAAGTGAGGGTAAACAAGAAGAGCGATCGCAAATAGAAGCAATTAAGAGCGCCAAGCCTGAGAGTCACTTAGATATTGAACGTGAGATAAATCGACTCAAACATCAGATAGGACAGATGCATAAAAAAGATAAGCCATAAACTTAGTTACAAGTCACAATCTTTGCATGAGATAGCAGAGGCAGTCTTGGCGCACAATGTCGGTATTGAGGGTGAGCATTGACGGCATTACAGGAACTTTTAAAATAATTTCACCATTTTCAATTTGAAAAAAGCGATCGCTTTTTTCTTCCCCATCTTCACTCACGGCTAATAAATAGGCTTTATCAGTTTTGGCTTTACCAAATTTTGCCCCAACTGGTAATTCGCAAAAATTTAAGCAATCCATGCCGTCAGGGAAAGTAATGTCATCATCAGGCTCACTCGTAAAGCTGAAATTAATCTCTTTAGAGACTTTGACGATCGCCACTGTGTGAAACAAATCAATATCGGCGATCGCGGAATCAGGCAAGTTATCGAAACTATCAAGATTGAGACAAGTTTCTACATATTCCAAAGCATGAGATGTGCCATCAGCAACATCGGGCTGTCCGCACTCTACAACGATCGCAGGACAAAACTCACCAAAGGCGTAAGACTGGACGGTTTTAGGACTAGTGTAATGCACCACGATTTTGCTAAATAATCGTGCAAGGTGACGAGAATGCGTATCTAAGCGTGTAATGCATCCATAATGAGGATTTCTCCCCGTATTGTTGTGAATATCAATACTGGCAAATACGCCTCGTGATTGCATTTCTGCAATTACCTGTCTCGCCATTAGTTGCTCTGGTGATTCTCCCCCTTGCCAAATGCGATTATAGTCAGGCTGATGCGGTAAATGTCTTTGGCGATATCTCGCAGCTTCGATATTACCGATAAAGACCGAAAGCGATCGCGGTAATTTGCGGTTTTGATACTTACGCAGTAATTCCCGCATCGCTAGCCAACTAGTTGTTTCATTACCATGTAACAAAATCGAAACAAACAATGGTGGTTGGCGATCGCCTTCTAGGTGGATCAGTGTCGGCTGTTTGAGTAACTGCCAAAGTTGAGTAGATTCAAGGTCTAATAATCCGTCGGGTATGCGATCGATGACATCAAGCATAAAAAATTTATCTATAAAGAAGCAACGCTAAGCGCTGTCTCTAATTAAAACAAAAGGCACGCATAGCGTGCCTTTTGTTGTTTGTAAAAGCTAATTTAGGCGTGTCAATTGACACGCCTAAATCTAAATGCAGGATAAAGAATAATTGCACTTAAAGAAAAATAAACAAGAATCTAGCTTAATTAAAAATTAGAAATCAAGAATTAAAAATCTACAATTCGTAATTCGTAATTAAATAATTTGTAATTAGTAAGTTAGACCCATGCTGCGGCTGGTTTCAGCACCAAGATAGACACGGACGCTTAGGAAGTCAGTGGGGCAAGCAGTTTCGCAACGTTTGCAACCAATGCAGTCCTCGGTACGGGGAGAAGAAGCGATTTGAGCCGCTTTGCATCCATCCCAAGGAACCATTTCCAAAACATCACAAGGACAGGCACGCACGCATTGTGTGCAGCCGATACAGGTGTCATAAATTTTGACTGCATGCGACATATTGCTATTGCTCCAATCAATATATGTACCTATTTAGGCACGGGATGTTTAAAACCAAGTTTATCGTAGTGGTTTACATTCGATGATCAGATTGTGAGATAACTTAAAACAAATTAATATTTGAGTCTGTAATCAAGTTTTTGCCCCAATTTCATATAACTTGAACCAATATTCAAAAAGGTGGGGCGGTGCAATGTGCCGTCCCACCTTTTTATATTTTGAGGCGATCGCTCAAACAAACTATGCAAGACTTTAATAATTAAATAAATTGAAACGTTAATAAAAATCTTCCTATGAAACGCATTACCCTGCTTGGCTCCACTGGCTCGATTGGTACACAAACACTAGACATTGTTGCCGAGTATCCTGAAAAATTTCAGGTGGTGGGAATGACGGCAGGAGGAAATATCGAACTGCTTGCGAAACAAATTCGCCAGTTTCAACCCGAAATTGTGGCGATCGCTAGTGAAAAAAAGCTTTCTGAACTGAAAGAGGCGATCGCCGATCTAGCAGTAAAGCCCATCATGCTAGCAGGAGCCGAAGGAGTAGAGACTGTGGCTGCTTATGGGGATTCGGAAGCCGTAGTTACAGGAATTGTCGGCTGTGCAGGGCTATTACCAACGATCGCTGCTATTAAAGCAGGTAAAAATATTGCCCTAGCCAATAAAGAGACATTAATCGCAGGTGGTGAAGTAGTTGTGCCACTGGTGAAAAAACATGGCGTGAAGCTTTTACCTGCGGATTCTGAACATTCGGCAATTTTTCAATGTTTACAAGGAGTTCCTGAAGGCGGACTGCGACGAATTATTCTCACAGCTTCAGGTGGTGCATTTCGCGATCGCCCCACCGAAGAACTCGCATCTGTCACTGTAGCTGATGCTCTCAAGCATCCCAACTGGGCAATGGGCAAAAAAATTACGATTGATTCCGCAACCTTAATGAATAAAGGTTTGGAAGTCATCGAAGCGCATTATCTCTTTGGTGTTGATTACGACAAAATCGAAATTGTAATTCATCCCCAAAGTATTATCCATTCTCTAATTGAATTGGAAGATACTTCTGTATTAGCACAACTAGGCATTCCTGATATGCGGTTGCCATTGCTTTATTCCCTGTCCTATCCCGATCGCATTCCGACGCAATGGGAACGCCTCGATCTTGTCAAATGCGGTACACTTACTTTCCGCGCCCCCGATCATCAGAAATACCCCTGTATGGATCTCGCCTACGCCGCAGGTCGCGCAGGGGGAACCATGCCTGCGGTGTTGAATGCTGCCAATGAGCAAGTGGTGGAATTATTCCTACAAGAGCGAATTCGCTATGTCCAGATTGCCGACTTGATTAAATATGTATGCGATCGGCATAATTGTGTTTCTAAGCCAGAGCTTGAAGATATTCTCGAAGCCGATAGATGGGCGAGAAATGTAGTAGTTGAGCAAGTATTGTCTAAAGTGTAGCTATTCATAACTTGCTCAGCTCAGCTTTTCGCAGTCGTAAAGCAAATAAAGCCTATTCAGGAGATAGTCATGATTAACAATTTAACTGCTGAAGAAGAAGATATTCTGGCTAGTTATGAGCGTGGTGAGTGGCAATCAGTTAAAAATCTTCAGGAAGAAATGGACTCTTATCGTCAATCTGCTACTGCTTGGATGCAGAAAAATCACACAATTAGTCTCACCTTACCAGAACAAGAGTTTGAGCAATTTCAGCAGAAAGTACTCAGTACAGGTGAATCTTCACAAACTGTCTTGATAAATCTAATTCGACAATTTATTGCTTCCTAAAAACAAAAAAGAGACTCGCCAAGCGAGTCTCTTTTTCTATTTGGCGATCGCTGGTGGCATGATCACTTTAGTGGCTAAACCTAAAACTCTGAGTACTTGAATTGCCCACCAAGTAACATCAATCTCCCACCAACGCCAACCAGCCTTCGCCACATGGGGATAGGCATGATGATTATTGTGCCAACCTTCGCCGTAGGTGACGATCGCTGCCCACCAGAGATTTCGGGAATTATCCTTAGTCTCGAAGGTGCGATAGCCCCACATATGCGTAACAGAATTAATAAACCAAGTGCTATGCCATAGCAAGACCGATCGCACACACATTCCCCAAATCACAAAAGACCAACCACCGAGAGCATATAACAAAACTCCCAAAGGGATTTGCAATAGTAGGTAATAACGATCTAGCCATAGATAGAAAGGATCTCGCGCCATTTCAGGGGCATATTTACGATATTTGGTCGGATCAAAAAATTCTTCTTTGGGATAGAACAGCCACAATACATGACTCCACCAAAATCCTTTACGCGCCGAGTAAGGATCTTTTTCCACATCTTCTGTATGGGCATGGTGTAAGCGATGTCCTGCTACCCAAAAAATTGGTCCTCCCTGTACGGCGGCGGCTCCGACTAAGGCGATCGCATATTCTAGCCATTTCGGAACTTGAAAACTACGATGACTCAGCAGACGGTGATATCCCAAACAAATTCCAATACTTCCTAAAAACCAATGTAATATTAGCGTCACTCCTAAAGCTGACCATGAGAAGAACCAAGGAGCTATTAGAGCTAAAGCATGAAAGATTGCAAAAAAGACAATTGGTGTCCAACTTAATTTTAGTGGTTCAGGCTTATTGTCACTAGATGGATAGATAATGTCTGAAAATAGTCTGGTCATAGTTTATAGCTAATATTTTGAATACAGAAATCTTGACTTTGCTATCTGCAAAATCAAACCTAAGAATGGTTGTGTTGGGACGATTGGTTTTAAGTAAGGCTACAAATCATCCCTTTTAGGACTAATGAAAATCTTTATATTGAGTGTTTAGTGAGCTTCAACAAAAGCCAATTCATTACGTCCCTGCCAATTGCTACAAGCTTTTTGGAAACCATGTCGCGGGTCGTCTGGGTCAGCACAAGATTCATGAGAATTTGGACAATCTTTGCATTCAAGATGTTGACTACAGTGATCAATCAATGGCAAGAGTTCGTCACGTAGTATTTGCAGTTGTTGGATTGTCTCTTCAATCATTCGGGCTTTTTTGAGGAGGGAGTCATGTACAGCCTGACAAGCGGGGAACTTTCCGTCTCTAGCTGCCAATATTTCCCTAATATCATCTAAACTCAGCCCCATTGCCTTTGTCTGGCTGATAAAAGCTAAGCGATCTACATCCTCCTGACTAAACAAGCGATATCCTGCTTCAGTTCGATGAGGAGAAGGGATTAACCCAATCCGTTCATAGAAATAAAGTGTCTGAGGATTTAGACCCAATTTGCGAGAGACTTCACCAACTTGCAGCATTGCCATCTTTGCTTTTTCACATCCAACAGTTACAAGTCTAAACCTTATACTATGGTATAAGGTCAAGTGTTTTAGGTAAATTTCTTTATTGTAATGATGTTTTTGCGTAAGTCCTTGTAGCGATCGCTACTCCGAATTTCAGTTGTTGGTATCCTATGTTGGTATCCTAGAAGAAGAAATTGAGAGGACGTTATGGTTGTAACAACGAAACTTGTCGCAATGCCTACGCCAGTTAAGTACCGCCTCAACGTCGAGCAGTACTACAAAATGGCGGAAGTTGGCATTTTAGGAATAGAGCAACGTACCGAATTAATTGAAGGAGAAATCATTGAAATGTCTGCAATTGGAACAAAACACGCGATTTGTGTTTCCAATCTCTCAGAGTTATTAACTTTACGCACTATTCAAATAGCTCATGTACGTCAGCAAAATCCTGTGCATTTAAGCGATCGCTCTGAACCACAGCCTGATATTGCGCTAGTAAAACGCCCCAGTAGCTTATATGCAGATTGTCATCCTACACCTGATGATATTTTCCTGTTAATCGAAGTTTCTGATTCTACTTTGAAGTACGATCGCGAAGTTAAGATTCCACTCTATGCTAAAGCTGGTATTTCTGAAGTATGGATTGCCAATATCGAAGAACAAATATTTGAAGTTTATAAATCGCCAAATCAGGATCGTTATGAGCAGGTGCAGAATTACGGAAAGGGTGAAATGATTTCAATGAGTATGTTTACGGATATTGCGATCGCCGTTGATGAAGTTTTTTAATTAATGTCGGTCGTGATCATTCTGTATAGCCAAGTAAAATGCGATCTTAAGCTGCGACTAAAAGCCATAGGCAATTTTTTTCGCTTGATCGAAATAAATCTTTTTACTGTCAAGAAGGTTCTGATAAACTTCATTTATTACAGGAGTTAATTCTTTTAAACCTAACTGTGCTTTGATATAGTTTTTTAATGTAGATTCAGATTTAGGTCTACATTTTTTATCAATTAATGTGAGTTTTTGAATTATTATTTGGCATATTTCTTCTAAGGACATCTTATTATTCCATAATAAATTGGTAATTAAAGAAATGTCTTCTTTTCGACTGCAAAATACTTTTTGATTTTTTAAATAAATAATTAATGGGTCAAATCCCGTATCCTTAGAAATGATGTGAAAGAATCCTTCTGGTTCTTTTTGAACTAATTTACCTAAAACAAAGGTAATGTGAAAGTCAAGAGCATTTTTCCCACTTCCGTTAATTTGAATCCATTCAACTTGATTACCTAGTTCTTGTGATTTTAAAACTAAATCAATAGGAACTTTTGTTTGATTCGTACCAATAAATATTTTGATAAAGAAAGTTTTCTCTTTAAGACAAGTTAGATCTATGTTTTGGACATTTTCATAGTCTACTAAGATGTAATTGTTTTTCATTGAAAATTAGATATAGGATTGATTGTGATTTTAAAACGAATATTTAGCTTAACAGATAAATGATCGCTATTGTGATGAATAAATAGCTCAAAGTGCTGTTTTTTTATCATGAATCGTAAATTAAGTTGAATTATCGGTATATTTGGTGATCGCAAGGCTTAAGATCTTATACATATAAACATTGATATAGCAAGTTTGAGCTTACCTATCGCAAGTTCAAATTTGATGTAGCTTTTCAGGAATGGAGAAAAGATCATGGCGATCGCATCAATAAATCCTGTAACGGGCGAAGTGTTAAAGACTTTCGAGCCTTTGACGGATCAGGAACTTGAACAAAAGCTGGCACTTGCCGATCGCACTTTTGCGACTTATAAACATACTAGTTTTAGCGATCGCACTCAGTGGCTCAACCAAACTGCCCAAATCCTTGAGGCAAGAAAAACGGAATTGGGGATCATCATGACCCTCGAAATGGGGAAGACCCTAAAAAGCGCGATCGCCGAAGTGGAGAAATGTGCTAATCTCTGTCGTTTTTATGCAGAACAAGCCCCCAAGTTTTTAGCTGATACTCCCGCCCAAACTGATGCTAGTCGGACAATCATTCGCTATCAACCGTTAGGAATTATTCTGGCAGTGATGCCTTGGAACTTTCCCTTTTGGCAAGTATTCCGTTTTGCCGTGCCTGCGCTGATGGCGGGGAATGTGGGACTACTCAAACACGCCTCGAATGTGCCGCAATGTGCCTTAGCGATCGCGGAAATCTTTCATGCAGCAGGTGTGCCTGAAGGAGCTTTTCAAACTTTGCTGATTGGGGCGGATCGCGTGGCAAATTTGGTTGCTGATAGTCGGATTAAAGCCGCTACTTTAACAGGCAGTGAACCTGCTGGGCAGAGTCTGGCAGCGATCGCAGGGCATCATCTCAAAAAAGTGGTGCTAGAACTAGGGGGCAGCGATCCGTTTATTGTTCTTAAAAGTGCAGATTTAGAATTAGCTGTCAGCACAGCCGTTACGGCGCGAGTAATGAACAATGGACAGACCTGCATTGCGGCGAAACGTT
Organism: uncultured cyanobacterium; assembly: GCA_963703315.1. Lineage (GTDB taxonomy): Bacteria > Cyanobacteriota > Cyanobacteriia > Pseudanabaenales > Pseudanabaenaceae > Pseudanabaena. The sequence continues at coordinate 3,624,832 of OY969811.1, forward strand.
TCATTCTTGAAGAGGCGATCGCCGATCAATTCATTGCCAAATTTGTAGAGAAGTTTAAAGCTCTAAAAGTTGGTGATCCGATGCAGCCTGAAACCGATGTCGGACCTCTTGCTACACCACAGATTTTAAATGAATTGGAGTTGCAAGTAAAAACTACGGTGGACTTAGGCGCAAAAGTACTAGTTGGTGGTTATCGCCTCAAGGACAAGGGTAATTTCTATGCGCCGACAATCTTGGCAGAAATTCCCTTTGGTGCGCCCCCCTACCATGAGGAATTTTTTGGTCCTGTTGCGTCCATATTTCGAGTGAAGAATTTGCACGAGGCGATCGCCCTTGCTAATAGTACTAGTTTTGGCTTGGGTGCTAGCTTTTGGAGTAATGACCACCAAGAAATAGAAGAGGCGATCGAACAAATCGAAGCGGGGGCAGTCTTTGTGAATGGTATGGTCAAATCCGATCCCCGTGTTCCTTTTGGGGGCATCAAGCGATCGGGCTTTGGGCGGGAGCTAGGCATCGAAGGTATTCGCGAATTTGTGAATATCAAAACTATTTGGATCAAGTAAAACCTATTCAGATTCCCACTCTTTGTGTGCGAGTCTAAACTTAATTTTTGAGGAACCTATGAATACCGCAGAACTATTGGTTAAGTGTTTAGAAAATGAAGGGGTGGAATATATCTTCGGACTTCCGGGGGAAGAGAATATGGCAGTTCTCAATGCCCTTGAGAACTCATCGATTAAATTTATTACCACTCGTCATGAACAGGGTGCTGCATTTATGGCAGATGTTTATGGGCGACTGACTGGTAAACCGGGGGTATGTCTCTCGACTTTAGGACCTGGAGCCACTAATTTAATGACGGGAGTTGCTGATGCCAATCTGGACTGTGCGCCACTGATCGCGATCACAGGACAGGTGGGAACGGATCGAATGCACATTAACTCCCATCAATATCTCGATCTGGTGGCAATGTTTGAGCCAGTAACCAAATGGAATGCCCAGATTGTGCGCCCTAGCATCACTCCTGAAATTGTCCGTAAAGCCTTTAAACTCGCGAAATCGGAGAAACCGGGAGCAGTCCATATTGACTTGCCTGAAAATATTGCTGATATGGAAGTTACGGAGCAACCCCTTGTGATTAAAGGCGATCGCCATCCCATGTTTGCTTCCTATCGCAGTCTCTCAGAAGCTGCACTTCTGCTGGCTCAAGCAAAAAATCCTCTAGTGTTAGTCGGTAATGGCGCAATTCGTTCCAATGCTAGTCAAGCTTTGACGGACTTTGCGACCCGTTTAAATATTCCTGTGGCGAATACCTTTATGGGCAAAGGTGTCATTCCCTATCGTCATCCTCTAGCGCTGTGGTCATTGGGACTGCAACAAAGAGATGTGATTAATTGCGCCTTTGATGAAACGGATTTGGTGATTGCGGTTGGTTATGACCTGATTGAATATTCACCCAAGAAATGGAATCCTACTGGCTCGATTCCGATTATTCACATTGGTGAGTTGTCGGCGGAAGTAAACAGCAGCTATATGCCACAAGTGGAAATACTCGGTGATATTTCTGACTCACTGATTGAACTCATGCATCGTTGCGATCGCTCAGGTATTCCTGAACCTCACGCCATCAGCTTACGTCCGCAAATTCTGGCTACCTATGAGCAGTATGCCCATGATCAAGGCTTTCCCATTAAGCCTCAAAAGATTGTGTATGATCTGCGTCAAGTCATGGGAGCCGAAGATATTGTCATCTCAGATGTGGGCGCACATAAAATGTGGATGGCGCGGCATTATCATTGCGATCGCCCCAATACTTGCATTATTTCCAATGGTTTTGCGGCAATGGGGATCGCTATTCCGGGGGCGATCGCAGCAAAACTAGTTAATCCTGAACGCAGGATTGTTGCCGTTACTGGTGATGGCGGATTCATGATGAATATGCAGGAACTAGAAACAGCTACTCGCATTGGTACAAATTTTGTAACGCTGATCTTCAATGATGGCGGTTATGGACTAATTGAATGGAAGCAGCAAATCCATTACGGTAAATCTGCATTTATTAAATTCGGGAACCCCAACTTTGTGAAACTTGCTGAAAGTATGGGACTTAAGGGATATCGAGTGACTTCCGCAAGTGATTTAATTCCCACGCTCAAAGAAGCTTTCGAGCAGAATGTGCCGACAGTCATCGATTGTCCCGTTGATTATCGAGAGAATATGCTCTTCTCTCGTAAGGTTGGCGAACTATCTTGTCCTCTTTAATACTATAGCTGTAGTCAGCTATGTTAGTACAAAACCAAAACCCAAAAGAGAGGTGCGGCGCGAAGCGCCGCACCTCTCTTTTGGGTTTTACGTCAGTTAGGACTTACGCAAAAGAACAAAATGTAGGGACAATTCATGAATTGCCCCTACATTTTGTTCCCTAAAATCGTGCCTACGGTAGAATAAGAGAATTAATAGTGAGGCTAGTAGTAACACATTTATGGAAGCGATCGCTATTTTAGATAAGGTTTCTTATATCTATCCCAACTCTAAGGAAACAGTACTAAAAGATATCTCTCTAACAATTAACAAAGGAGAATTTTTAGGTGTAATTGGTGCAACAGGGGCAGGAAAAACTACGCTATGCTTGGCGCTTACAGGAATTGTTCCGCAGTTTTATGGAGGACGCTTTTTTGGCAAAATTGCGATCGCAGGATTAGATAGTCTGGAGCATCCTGTAAGCGAACTAGCGCGTTATGTAGGTATCGTCTTTGAAGATCCTGAAGTCCAGATTACCGCTACATCCGTCGAAAATGAGATCGCCTTTGCCCTCGAAAATCTTTGTGTACCGCGTGAAGAAATCTTGCGCCGCATTCCCATTGTTTTAAAATCAGTAAGACTAGAGGGATTTGAGAAGAAAAATCCTCAAGAACTTTCGGGTGGTCAAAAACAACGCTTAGCGATCGCCGCCGCATTAGCACTACAACCCGATTTACTAATTCTCGATGAACCGACTTCGCAACTTGATCCCATTGGTTCCCAAGAAGTCTTTGCTACAGTCAGAGAGTTAAAAGAAGAACTTGGGGTCGCAATTGTGATGATTTCCCATGCGGCAGAAGAGATGGCAGAATTTTGCGATCGCATTGCTCTGCTATCAGAAGGAAAATTAGTTGCTATTGGGACACCTGCGGAAATCTATGCACAGGTAGATTTGCTGCAACAAAACAAACTACGTCCTCCTGAAGTTGCCCAAGCTTTCCATCAAATCCAGCAAAAGGGAATTAATCTTCAGCAGATTCCTGTTACTTTAAACTCTGGAATTGAAGCTGTAGAAATACTGCGATCGCAAAGTCAACTCCTTGCTCCACCAATCTTTCCATTATCTAATGTAAACTCTCATCAGCCTGTCGTTCTCTCTGTTAAAAATCTCAAACATACCTATGATGATGGTACGGAAGCACTAAAAAATATATCTCTAGATATCCATGAAGGTGAATATGTGCTAATCGTTGGACAGAATGGTGCAGGTAAAAGTACGCTAGTTAAGCATTTTCTGAATTTATTGAAACCAACAGAGGGCAAAGTATTAGTACGCGATCGCGATACTCGTCAACTATCTGTCAGTGAACTTGCTCAATCTATCGGTTATCTTGCTCAAAATCCTGACAACCAGATTTTTAATACTTCTGTGGAAAAGGAAGTCGCATTTGCGTTACCTTTCCTTGGCTATCCTCCTAATCAGGTGAAACAAGAAACAGAGCGTAGTCTTAAAGCTATGAATTTATGGGAACTGCGTCAATCCCATCCGTTATCTTTACCAAAAGGAGAACGAGGACGGATTGTGATTGCAGCGCTATTAGCAATGAATCCTGATATCATCATTTTCGATGAACCGACTACAGGACAAGACTATCAAGGTGCTAATTCCATTTTAGAAATGAGTCGGCAATTGCATCAAATGGGTAAAACGGTGATTGTGATTACCCACCATTTATATCTAATGCCCGACTATGCCGATCGCGCGATCGTGATGGGAAAAGGAACAATTTTATTAGACACATCGTTGCGCCAAGCCTATCATCAAACTGATTTACTAGAATCCTCTTATCTCACTCCACCACAATCAGTAATCCTATCGCAACAGCTTAGTAAAATAGGCGATCGCAACTATCCTCTAATTACCCCCACAGAATTTGCTAATTGTTTTATTCCATCAGAAACCTAAATAAAAAGGATGGATAAACTCTCCCTTCCCAAAACCTTATGATATCGGCAATATGAAATTACAAACGGTTAAGTATGATTCTTTATTCACGCGCTTAGATTTTCGCTCTAAGTTGGTGGTGATGATCTCGGTGACAATTTTAGCTTTTCTATGGGAAAGCCCGATCGCGGGTGGGCTTTTGATGCTGAGCGTGATTTTTGCCTGTGTAATCGCTGGAGTCAGGCTTAACTATTTAGGAACAATTTTAAAGGTGATGATTCCTTTTTATATCTTTCTGATTTTGAGTATGGGATTCTTTAATGTGGAACAGGTTAAGTTACTGACACATAAATTAGAGCTAACTCCTCTTTTAAGCTTGCCGCAGACATGGTGGTTAATTGGTGGCGCGAAGATGAGTTGGGAAGGAACTCTTTATGGTTTGAATATTGTCTTTAAGACGTTGACGATGATTTTAGTTATTCCCTTAGCGATTTTTACAACTGATGTTAATCAGATGACAGTGGGAATGGTACGTGCCAAAATTCCTTATAAAATTGTGTTTATCTTTTCCTCAACTTTGCGATTTGTCCCATTGCTATTAGAAGAAGTGCAATCAATTATTGAGTCACAGAGTTTGCGGGGTCTAAATTTTGAAAAGATGGGATGGCTCAACAAGGCAAAAGTTTACGCTAAGGTTGCCGTACCTTTAATTCTAAATTCGCTCTCAAAATCTCAGAAGTTAGAGATTGTTTTGCAATCCAAGGCATTTTCAGGAAGTTCTCAGCGTACATATCTGCATGAGTCGGCATTAACTCCGCCTGATTATATTTTGATGATTGGCTCTGCTTTGCTGTTGTTGATGGCGATCGCCTTATATTTTGGTCTTGGAATTGGAAAATTTGCGTGGTTACTTTTCTCATAGCGTGAGAAACGATACGCACAGATAAATTTTGGAAAGCGTGGCAAAGCCGCGCTTTCCAAAATTTCTTTGAGTTTCAAGTCAGTGCAAAGCACTGTATGCTGATATCCAAATCCAAATCTAGATTTATTTCGTACAATTAGTTAGGGCTTATAGGATCTAATACCTTGTAAAAAAGATGGATGACTTAAGCCTTGGTATAAGTAGGAAATTTTGTAGCTTCTAAATACGGATAAACAAGGAAGAAATAATGATTGAGTTTGTAAGAAAATATCAAAAGCTGCTGTTTGGCGTAGTCCTCAGTATTGCTACCTGCTTGTTTGCTATTAGCACGGCTGCTCCCTCTCAATCGATGAATCCTATAGATTCGCAGTCCTTGTCAACTCAAATGAGTTTGATCAACTATCAACAGCAAGCCGAATCAGAGTTGATTTCTCAAAATGGCACTCTGATCAGCCAAGGTCTAGCCCCAAACCTGAAAAGATTTGCGGCTATTTTGTCAGGCGATAATATTTACCCTAAGCCTGTAGAAACAATGGCGTGGGGTGTAGTTGGTGCAGCTTTGAATGGCAATCGCTTGATCGTGCGCGGAGGTTTTCGTGGTTTGAGTACCACTCTGCGTGACTATGCTACTGATCCGCTGGTTCCACCAAATCCCAACATTACCTCAGGAATTCATATCCATCGTGGTACAGCTAATCAGAATGGTCCTTTTCAGTATGCGTTGGAAGTGCTACCTAATACAGATGGTTTAAGTGGCAATGTTAGAGGTGAATATACCTTGACTGACGAGCAACTTCAGGCACTAAATACTGGTGGTCTTTATGTTGATCTGCATACCAAAGGTTTTCGTGCTGGTGAACTACGTGGCATTTTAAAAGCTCAAGTTTAAAAGCTTAATGCGATCGCCCTATTAGATAAAAAAGAGACGATACTTAGTATCGTCTCTTTTTTATATCCTCTTAGTCATTTGAGTATTCGAGAGTCCAATCTTCGGTTGTCAAATTTGGTACTTTACCAAAATCTTTTTGATTACGAGTAACGACTATGCCATTTACAGATAATGCGATCGCGGCTATTCGTAAATCTTGACTTCCAATTCTGATCTTTTGGCGTAACAAATTCATGTAACAAGAGTAGGCAGCTTGATCGAAATCAAGCAAATTTAAGCTTTTATAATCTTCAATTGTTTCTCTTAAAGCATGATAAGCATTTACCAAAAACTCTTGAGATTTTGCTTGCTTAACTTGATTTAAACGTCCTCGCATCTGTTCTTCAAAAGTGATAATAGTTACGAATATCTCATTAGGATCTATTGATATTAATCTCTGTCTAACATTTGGATGGTTGCGTTGTAATAAAGAAATATGATCTGTATCAAGAATCCACAGACTCATAAAGCTGCAACCTCAGCAACAATATTCTTGGAATCAACATTATTTTCAGCAATTTCCATCTGACGATAGTATTCATCTAATTCAGCATCTTGTTCGCAGCGATACTCGGAGATATTTTCTAACATTTGATCAAAGTAAGGATCATTTTCATATTTACCAGCCATTTTTAGCCAAGGATTTTCTTGCTTAAGCTCAACCGAAGGTGACGAATGTAGGTCAATACTTTCTACTTCAGATGATTTTTTTGTACCATTTGTATTCAAGGCACTAAAAAATTTGCTTAATCGAGCATCTACGACATTAGCAATCACTTCCACAAGTTCATCAACTGTCAAACTACTAACTAATTGCGGAGCATCACTAGTAGCTAAAGCTTCTGCCGCCGCATTCACATTCGCATTAACTAATTGGGTAGTCATTTTTGTCTCCATATATAATGCAGATTTTATAGCTTCAATAAGCGTCGCGTATCTCCATACTACAACCAGTCATCATCGTCATCGTACGAGACTCTGGTGTTGGGGCGGCGGCGATCGAAGTAAGAGGCATTTTCATGTTTCCTAGCCATTTTTAGCCAAGGATTTTCTTTATTTATAACGAGAACCTACCATTTCAGACTTTAGTAAAAAGAAAATATTAGGAATTTTATTCGGTTGTTACATATTAACACTGCAAAAACGACTATTTTAGCGTTTTATCCCTAAGTATAATTACTTATTGCAAAACTGAGGTATACCTCACTAACAATTATCCTAAAATTTTTTAAGGGATAATTGTTATGCAGGCGAAAATTACCTCTTGGTTTATTTTTAGAAATCTATCTAATTGGTTGCAATTTATTGTATGAAAAATTCATCTCAAAGCAATTATTGCGATCGCCAAAGTGATGATTCTGTTGGAGTCGCTCAAGCTCAAGCTGATTGGGGGCATTTGATCGCAACAATCTCTTTAAGAATTCGGCAATCTCTAGACTTGCCAACAATTTTACAAACAACTGCCGATGACGTGCATCAACTGTTGGGTAGCGATCGCGTGTTGCTTTACCAGTTTGAGCCAGATTGGAGTGGAAAGGTAGTAGTTGAGTCAGTATCTGAGCCTCGGTGGTCATTGTTAGATCGAGTGGTGCGTGATACTTGTTTTGAGGCTTGTTGGCTTGAACCTTATCATGAGGGAAAATATGCAGCGATCGCCGATGTTGCGACTGCAAACTTAAGCTCTTGCTATGCAGATTTTCTAAATAACCTTGAGATCAAAGCTAATCTCGTTATTCCCCTGTTGTGCGAATCTCAGCTTTGGGGCTTATTAATTGTCCATCATTGCACCGTACCCCGTCAGTGGCAATCAGCAGAAATTGAAGGATTGCAGCAAATAGCTGTCCATGTGGGTATTGCTGTCCACCAAGCATTGTTGCTAGAGCAATTGCAAGTAGCAAAGGCTAATCTAGAAACTCAAGTAGCAGAGCGTACAGTTGAGCTAGAGCAAGCCAATCAGCAACTTTTGGGAAGGTTGGATGAGTCCAACCTAAGAGTTAATGAACTAGATCAACATAAAAGACAACTAGCGCAACTAGCCGTGATCGTTGAATCTTCTCAAGATGCGATCATGAGCAAAACTCTTGATGGAATTATTACCAGTTGGAATCAAGCCGCAGAAAGTTTATTTGGATATAAGGCTGAAGAAATCATCGGCAAAAATGTTACAGAGTTAATCCCACAGGAACGGAAGTTTGAAGAAGATGTTATTTGTCAGAAAATCTACCAAGGTCACAGGGTAGATACCTTTGAAACTCAGCGTAAGCACCAAGATGGGACGTTACTAGATGTCGCTTTGACAATTTCTCCAATTAAGGATGAAAATGGCACAGTGATTGGAGCATCTAAAATTGCTAGAGATGTTAGTGATAGAAAAAGGCTTGAGTTTGAACGCACACAAGCGGAAAAAGAACTATGTCAAAGCAAAGAACAACTCGAAGATTTCTTTGAAAATGTTAGCGATCTGATTCAAAGCGTGTCTTTAAAAGACGGCAGATTTTTGTTTGTAAATCGCGCTTGGCGAGAAGTTCTCGGTTATAGCTCTGAGGAAATTGCCGACCTTAATGTGTTTGAGCTGCTTGCTCCAGAATGTATGCCAGCCTGTCAGGTTTTATTTCAACAATTGCGAGCGGGAGAAATGCTTAGTGTTGACCGAGCAGAATTCATCTTTCTTGCTAAAGATGGGAAAAAAGTATTTCTAGAAGGAAATATTAACGTTCGTCAGGAAAATGGAATTTCTGTCGCTACCCGCACTATTTTACGCGATGTCACTGCGCTGCGCCAAACTGAATATACTCTCAATGAGCAAACAGCAACATTACAAAGTTTCTATGATTCCGCTCCTCTGATGATGGGCGTTGTGGAGTTATCTGAAAATGACATTCTCCACATTTCCGATAATCGGGCAACCATAAAGTTTTTTAACTCAAGCCCCGATGAAATTATTGGCAAATGGTCTAGCGAACTGGGGGTTCCTTCAGAACATATCGATTTTTGGTGCAATCACTACCGCATCAGCCAAGAGATACAGACACCCGTACAGTTTGAATACGAACATGTAACTGAAATGGCTACCTTTCACTTGCTAGTGACAGTTTCGTTTATTGATATTAGCGATAGTCAGCGACCAAGATTTTGCTATGTGGCTCAAGACATTAGCGATCGCAAACGTGCCGAATTAGAATTACAACAAAGCGAAGCCACTAACCGCGCATTAATTGGGGCAATTCCTGACTTTCTAGTGCGAATGAATCGTGATGGGTTATATGTGGCGGTCATTAACCAAGGATCTATTCATGCCATAAAATGTGACGGAGAGATCCAAGGACATTCGATTACTGAGTTAATGCCAGATGCGATCGCGCAAGAACGGATGCGATTAGCGGAGATAGCTCTGCAAACTAGACAGGTTCAGAAGCAAGAGTATGAATTTGTCGATCAAGGACAAACCTATTTTGAGGAAGCACGGATTGCACCCCTATGGGACGATGAAGTATTGGTAGTTGTCCGTGATATTAGCGATCGCTTACGTGCAGAAGCAGAACTCAAGAGACTTTCAGAACGTTTAGCACTGTCTTTGAAGTCTGGGGCGATCGGTTCTTGGGAATGGGATATTAACCAAAACATTGTCCTTTGGGATGAGCGGATGTATGAGCTATATGGCGTTACCAAACAGTCTGATTCGGTGGTCTACGATATTTGGGTAAATGCGTTACATCCTGACGATCGTCCTTATACAGAAACATTACTTCAGCAAGTCTTTCTAGGACAAGCAGAATACGATACTGAATTTCGAGTCATTTATCCCGATCACAGTATCAAATTTATAAAAGCCTATGGGGTGGTACTGCGTGATGTTCAGGGCAATCCTACTAGCATGATTGGCGTAAACTTTGATATTAGCGCACTTAAACAAGCAGAACTCGATATCAAATTCGCTAAAAATCAGCTAGAACTAGTGCTTCAAGCATCTTCCGAAGGATTTTGGGACTTAAATCTCGTCACTGGCGAAATCTATTTCTCACCGCAATGGAAAGCAATACTGGGCTATGAGGATCACGAGCTAGAGAACACCTTAGATATGTGGGTTTCTATGTTTTTGAAAGAAGATCAAGAGACCGCCCTGAAACTAGTCGAAGAATATAAAAGTGGTAATGTTGATCGATTTATCTCAACCCAGCGATGTCGCCATAAAAATGGCTCTACAGTTTATGTACTTTCCCGTGCTATTCACCTCAAAGACGAGCAAGGCGTTGTGACGCGGATGATTGGTAGTCATCTGGATATGACCCCACTAGTTGAGATTCAAAATGCACTCAAAATCTCAGAAATGCAACTTAGTGGAATCTTGAGCAGCTCCTTAGATGGCATCATGGCATTTCAATCAGTGCGCGATGAGCAAGGTGTAATTATTGACTTTGAATGGTTATTAATTAATCCAACTGCTGAAAGCATAGTAGGCAGACAAGATAAAGATTTAATTGGCAAGCGATTGCTAGAAGAGATACCAGGAAATCGAGAAAGTGGACTATTTGATCTCTATGTAAAAGTAGTAGAAACAGGGGAATCAATGCAGCAACAGTTCTATTACAACCATGATGGCATTGATAGTTGGTTTGAAAATATTGCTGTGAAACTAGGTGATGGCTTTACAGTTACTTTCCGTAATATTACCGCGATGAAACAGTCAGAGCTGGCAATTCAGCAAGCCAATCAGCAATTGGAAGAGCGTGTGACCGATCTCAACCAACGCCATGCAGAAATGCTTGCCTTGAGTGAAATCAGCGACTTCCTTCAAGCTAGTCTCACCGTAGAAGAAGCTTGTATAACCCTCAGCCAACTTGTAGAAAAACTCTTCCCTAATTGTGCAGGCGGCATTTTTATTACTAGTAATTCTCGCAATCGGGTTGAATTAATTTCCTCTTGGGGCAAATCCCTCCAGTCTGAAGATGCATTTCTTCCTAAAGACTGTTGGGCGTTACGGCGTGGTCGAATCCATGTAGTTGAGACTGATCGAGTAGGGTTACGCTGCAACCATATTCACTCACATGAATCGATCGCGGCAACTCTCTGCATTCCTATGATTGCTCAAGGGGAAACGTTAGGGATGTTCTATCTTGATACTAATAATCCCAACGCTTTGCCAGAAGTGAAGCAACAACTTGCCCGCACCTTAGCCGAACAGGTAGCAATGGCGATCGCCAATCTTCGCTTACAAGAAACCCTGCAACAGCAAAGCATCCGCGATCCGCTCACAGGATTATTCAACCGCCGCTATCTCGAAGAGAACCTTAATCAAGAGATATCACGCGCCCAACGTCAACAGCACCAGATTGGCGTAATCATGATCGACATCGATCATTTCAAGCGCTTCAACGATACCTATGGGCATGATGCTGGTGACTATGTACTGCAAACCGTGGGAACCTTGCTCAAAAAATATGTGCGTGGCTCCGATGTTGCCTGTCGCTACGGTGGCGAAGAGATGATTCTCGTTTTGCCAGACTCAACGTTAGAAGCCGCAAGTATGCGAGCCGAAGAAATCCGTGAGGCGATCGCCCAGATCACTCTGTCCCATAATTCTCAACTTTTAGGAAAACTGACCGCATCCTTCGGTGTCGCTAGCTTTCCTCAACATGGAGCAACGGGTAGCGCCGTAATGCAAGCCGCCGATGCCGCTCTCTACCGCGCCAAAGCCGCAGGACGTAATCAAGTTTTGACCGCACCATAAATTAAAATCTACTACAACCAGTCATCATCGTCATCGTAGGAGACTCTGGTGTTGGGGCGGCGGCGATCGTCTTCGTCTTTACCACGTTTATTGCGACTGGCGAAACTGCCAATACTTTCGAGGATGCCACCAAAGAGATCGTCATCATCATCTTCGTAATATTCATCTTCGGCATAGAGTTCACTCGACAGCGCATAGAGAGCTTCTTGCAACTCTGACTGAGCGCGATCGATTAGGGCATCATCTTCCTTGGAAATAGCATCTTTGAGTTTTTTAATTGATCCCTCAATTTGTTTGCGGCGTTCGTAGGTGAGTTTATAGCCATAGTTAAGGGCTAAATCTTTTAACTGACGCTCGGCTCCCACCGCCAGATTATCGGCACGGTTTAATTTTTCGATGCGATCGCGTTTTGCCCGATCGCGATCGGCATATTGCTCGGCTTCGGTGACCATGCGCTCGACTTCTTTTTCATCGAGGGTCGAAGCGCCCTTAATGGTGACCCGACGCTCGACACCTGTGCGGCGATCGCTGGCTGTCACTGCCAAAATGCCATCAGTATTTAGGTCAAAGGTGACATCGACCTGAGCCATACCGCGAGGTTGGGGATCAAGTCCGCTTAATTTAAAGCGTCCCAAGGATTTGTTATATTCCGCAAGATCGCGTTCACCTTGAATTATATGAATTTCTACTGAAGTTTGATTGTCCTCCGCAGTGGTGAATAATTCCATCTTGCGACAAGGAATTGTGGTGTTTCTAGGAATTAAGCGCTTAACCACTCCGCCTGATGTCTCTACACCCAGTGATAAGGGGGTGACATCTAGTAATAAAACATCTTTGATTTCGCCCGATAAAATTGCGGCTTGGATGACTGCGCCGATCGCTACGACTTCATCGGGATTGACACTTTGACTCGGTGGTTTACCGATCGCCCGTTCTACCATTTCCTGTACTGCGGGAATACGGGTGGAGCCGCCCACTAGAACTACTTCATCGATTTGGCGGGGACTAATTTGGGCATCTCGTAATACGCGATCGAGGGGTACTTGCAAACGCTCTAATAAATCAGCACTGAGTCGCTCAAACTGCGATCGCTTTAAGTTGGTTTCTAAATGCAAAGGTCCTTCAGCCGTTGCGGTAATAAACGGTAAGTTAATCTCGGTCACGCCTACTGTCGAAAGCTCAATCTTGGCTTTTTCGGCGGCTTCGGTCAGGCGTTGCAATGCTTGACGCTCTTTTCGTAGATCCACGCCATCGGATTTGAGAAATTCTTCCGCGAGATAATTCACAATTTGGCGATCGAAATCATCACCACCTAACTGCGTGTCGCCTGTAGTTGCCTTGACTTCAAATAAACCATCGCTCACCTCTAGTACTGACACATCAAACGTGCCACCACCGAGGTCAAACACTAAAATTTTCTTATTAGATTTTTTATCCAGACCGTAGGCTAATGAAGCAGCCGTTGGTTCATTTAAAATTCGTTTAACTTCGATCCCTGCAATTCTGCCAGCATCCTTAGTGGCTTGCCGTTGGGAATCATTAAAATAAGCAGGAACTGTAATTACTGCTCCAGTTACGGGTTCGCCCAGATAACGACTCGCTTCATCGACAAGTTTGCGAATCACCATTGCCGAAATCTCTTCTGGGGCAAAGTCCTTTTCGAGTCTAGAACTGCGTAATTTAATATTGCCTTGATCATCACGGCGCACGGTATAGGGGACGCGCTTAGTCTCAGCCGACAGTTCGCTATGCTTGCGTCCGATAAAACGTTTGACAGAATAAAAAGTATTGTCAGGATTCAGCACCGCTTGACGACGTGCCATTTGTCCGACAAGTCTTTCGCCATCTTTAGTAAAGCTAACAACTGAGGGAGTGGTGCGGCTACCTTCTGAGTTGGCAATCACTATGGGCTTTCCACCTTCCATAACGGCTACCACAGAGTTTGTCGTACCCAAGTCAATACCTACAATTTTTCCCATGCTTGACGTGTATTCCTCTTCACTTCCCAAAACTGTTTTAATGTACAGCTTACCAATTTTTGATTTTGCTTTACTTTACCAATATCCTATCTCTAAACATAGGTATATAGACGAAGGGCGATCGCCCTTCGTCTGCAATTAACAGGATTTAGCCGAAAACTTTATTTTTCCAAGCTGTAATTCCGTCAATTAGCTCCTTACGAGTACTAGCCAGTAGTAAATAGCGATAAACAAACCATATAGAATAGCCAAATCCCACTAATTCAAAGACGCTAGGCAATACAGGTAATTTATTTAAAATATCTAAAAGTGTAGAGGCGGCAATATATGCAGGAATTGTGAGCAGGATGATAATGGCAAGTGTGACGTTAGACTGTTTACCTTCACCGAAATAATTATTCCAAGTCTCTTGGACTGTACCCAAAATTTCACTAGTAACTTTAGTAACCTGCGCGATTTGTAAGGTGTCGGTTTCAGGAATAGGGTTGTCGGCTATGGATTTGGTTGGGGTAGTATCGGCGATCGCTGGAGTTACTATTTTGGGCGTTTCTACAGGTTCTATAGCTTCGACAGGCTCGATAGACTCGAAAATATTTTCCGCAGGTGCTTCAATAGTTGGTTCTTGAGGTTCCATGATTTATTTGATTTAATGACTAGTCAACATCATGATGAAATTTTAACAGCATTAAAGTAAAGATCGCCCTGTTATACCTGTAGCCATTTTTAAGACATAAACCCAAAAGAGAGGTGCAGCGCTGCACCTCTCTTTTGGGTTTATGTTAAGACGAACTAAGCTTTTCTCAGGGAAAGCTCAAACTGACTGCGATTTTCAAATACCTCAAATAGGCTCTTCATTGAACTTACTTCTAGCAAAAATTCAATATATTCACTAACTGAGCAAATAGCAAACTTACAGCCGATCGCCTTAGCACTTCTTAAGACAAAAACTAAAGCTCCTAATCCTGAGCTATCCATCTGTTTTAAGTGTTTCAGATCCACAAGTAGTACATCAGGTTTACGATCTAGGACATTACTAGCTTGCTGACGAAAATAGTTAGTACTAGTTGCATCAAGATGTCCTGTCGGTTGCATAATTTCTATACGCATTTCTTTTATCTCCTTTTCCCCCACTTTGAGGTACTACAAATGTTTAAATATGTTTAATAAAACTTTAATTAAAATGTCTCGATAACTGTCTGGATAAATACTTTGAGAAAAAATTAAGTTGCATGGCTATTCTTTTTTATTATTTAGAAAACTAATTTATCTAAATAAATTTTTAGGGCTACGCAACTCTGGTCTTTTGTTTCATTGACATATACTACTTCCTAATTTCGATATTTGTTTATGCAAAAGTTATGTAAAGGTTATTTGTAAGGTTATTCATATTTGAAAACCCCAAAAAGTGTGGCGCACGCTGCGCGTGCGCCACACTTTTTTATACTTACTTTTTTATACTTACTTTCGAGATATGGAGGAGCGATCGCTTAGATACCAGCGCCAAGGAATATCTACACCCTGTGTAATGCCGATCCTTGTAGTTTGATAAATTGACTCTGCAAAGTTGGGCGATCGCGCCTCTAGCCATAAATCAAAATCTGGATGCAAAGTAATGCCGTCTAATTGCCGATCAATTTTTAACAAGCGACAAAGTTTGCCAGGTCCTGATCCTGCGCGATGGGGTTTATCTTTGGGGTTATGCCAACTTGGTAGGAGATCGCATTCAATTGCCCGAATTAAGACTGCACTACAAAAATCTGCGCGATCAGTGACGATATTAACGCAGTGATAAATCCCATAGATTAAATAGATATATGCAGTGCAAGGTTCGCCAAAAATTGCGGCATTGCGCTGAGTTTTGCGCCGATAACCATGACAAGCAGGATCAGTTGCATCATAGGCTTCCGTTTCGACAATCAAGCCTCGATACTCAATACCATCGATTCTGCGTACCATTGTGCATCCCAATAGATCAGGGGCAACTTCATGGGCAGGACGTTCAAAAAATTTTTTTTCTAACAACATAAAAACTCTAATAGAAAAATCTCACTTTGTGAGATTTTTCTAGATGGGGCAATTCACCCAACTGCTGACTCCATCTAGCCAAAATTCTTTCTTCCAGATTGGGGCATCGACTTTTAAAGTGTCGATCGCATAGCGACAAGCTTCAAATGCTTCAGCGCGATGAGGTGAACCAACGGCAACTAAAACGCTGATTTCGCCAATTTTGAGTTTGCCAAGGCGATGATGAATGACAACTTCGGTAATATCTGGGAATTTCTGATGGCAGCGATCGCTAATATCTTGAAATACGCGCAAAGCCATCGACTCATAAGCTTGATAGTCTAAATAATCAACTGCTCTTCCCCCAGTTTGATTGCGTACCATCCCACTCATTAGTACCACTGCGCCATTACGGGCATCATCGGCGATCGCATAGACCGCCGCTACATCTAAAACATCATCAGTCAGCCGAAAATTATTAGTCATGCCTTAAGCTAATTCGTGCAAAGCACGGCTTATTTCAATTAATCTTCGTGTTCTTCAAACTGATCGACTAATTCCTTGTTTGGTGGTCCAAATGCCACATATATCGCATAAGCCGTTAAAACGATCACACATACAGCAATAGTCACCGCGATCGAAGTTGCGTTTTCCATGAATTGAACCAATGATTTGAGTTATTCTTAATTACAATTATACTATTTTGTAACAATCCTTTTAAGAAGACAAAGTTATGTCACAACGTACCCGCCTTGGCGATATCCTCAGACCCCTAAATGCAGAATACGGTAAGGTTTCTCGCGGTTGGGGAACCACCCCCCTTATGGCTGTGTTCATGGGCTTGTTTCTTGTATTTCTGGTCATTATTCTCCAGTTGTACAACTCTTCCTTGATTCTTGATGGTGTCAACCTCAACTGGGGCGGCTAATTTCTAGCTATCCTGCTCTCAACATTAAAGGCACGCTCTGCGTGCCTTTAATGTATTAATTACAAATATCTCAGTTATCTACAAAAAGGTCATTCTCCATGAATATTTTTGGTATTGGGTTACCTGAAATGATTCTGATCATGCTTGTTGCCCTCCTGATCTTTGGTCCTAAAAAATTGCCAGAAATCGGACGAAGTGTTGGTAAAGCGATCAAAGGCTTTCAAGATGCTTCGCGTGAATTTGAGTCAGAGTTTAAGCGTGAAGCCGATCGCTTAGAACAACCCACCTCGGTCGCTACAACAACGACAACAAAGCCTGTTGAAGCTGAAGCAACTCCTGTGGCGGTTACGGTTGCGGCATCATCCGAAGAAATCAAGGAAGTGACGAACGCTACGGATGCTTGAGACTCAATCTATTTCTCTAATTGTGGGACTTGGTAATCCCGGTGCTGAATATGAGCGCACCCGTCACAATATTGGTTTCATGGCGATCGATCGCTTAGCGACAGCTTGGAGTATTTCCATTGGCAAAGAAAAGCGATTTTATGGCATTTTTGGTGAAGGTCGATTATCGACCCGTTTAGCCAGTAGCGGTAAAATTCGTTTGCTCAAGCCCACTACTTATATGAATGTATCAGGGCAATCGGTACGCGCCTGTGCTGATTGGTTTAAAACTGATCCCAAACATATTTTAGTTATCTATGATGATATGGACTTACCCCTTGGTAAACTGCGATTGCGCCCCTCTGGTTCAGCAGGTGGCCATAATGGCATGAAATCAATCATTTCGCATCTCGGTACTCAAAATTTTCCCCGTCTTCGTCTTGGTATTGGGCGAGGTGGGCATACCGATGGGGCGATCGCCACTAAAGCTAATCAAAATGTCACCAATCATGTTTTAGGTGGTTTTACTGCTACCGAGACGAAAATCTTACCTGAAATGCTAGGACTTGCCGAATCTACAGTGACCAGCATTCTCGCGGATGGATTAGAGAAAGCAATGAGTTTATATAACAGTCGTAGCATTGAATTTTAGGATTGAATTTTAAGGTCGCTGATTCTAACTGTTGTAAGACTGCTTACGCGGTATGATAAGACGGGCTTTTTAGGCATTTTGAGCGAATTTTAGTGAAAAATTTGCTGAGAATATGTTAGGTGACACTTAATCGTAGCGAGAGGAGAATGTAATTTATGAAAGCCATGATTTTGGCTGCGGGTAAAGGTACTAGAATCCGCCCGATCACGAATATCATGCCTAAGCCCATGATCCCCATCATGCAAAAGCCCGTAATGGAGTTTTTAGTTGAGCTACTAAGACAACATGGCTTTGATCAGATCATGGTGAATGTGAGCCACTTGTCCGAAGAGATCGAAAACTATTTTCGTGATGGTCAAAAGTTTGGTGTACAAATGGCATATTCCTTTGAGGGAACCATTGTTGATGGCAAACTGCAAGGGAGTGCGCTTGGTTCGGCGGGCGGGCTGAAAAAAATTCAAGATTTTTCCCCATTTTTTGACGATACCTTTGTTGTGCTTTGCGGTGATGCGTTGATCGATCTCGATCTCACCTATGCTGTGAACTGGCATCGTCAGAAAAAGTCGATCGCTACGATTATTACGAAAACTGTTCCTAAAGATCAGGTGTCTAGCTATGGAGTAGTCGTTACTGACTCTGAAGGGAGAATCAAGCAGTTCCAAGAAAAGCCCAGTGTTGCCGAAGCCTTAAGTAATACGATTAATACAGGTATTTATATCTTCGAGCCAGAGATTTTTGATTATGTGCCGTCAGGCGTAGAGTTTGATCTTGGTAGTGATTTATTTCCTAAATTAGTTGCGGCGAATTTACCCTTCCATGCCATTTCGATGGACTTTCAATGGGTAGATATCGGGAAAGTCCCTGACTATTGGCAAGCAATTCAGGATGTACTAGTTGGCAAAGTTAAAAATGTGAATATTCCCGGTCATGAAGTTAAACCTGAAATTTATACAGGGCTAAATGTTTCTGTAAACTGGGATAAGGTGGATATTCGTGGACCTGTTTATATTGGTGGTATGACTCAAATTGAGGATGGCGCGACTATTATTGGTCCCACGATGATTGGTCCCAATTGTCATGTTTGTAGTGGTGCTGTTGTTGAAAGGAGTGTGATTTTCGAGTATTCGCGTCTTTCGGATGTGCGTTTAGTCGATAAGTTGGTGTTTGGTCGTTATTGTGTTGATAAGACAGGAGCAACTATTGACTTGCAGGCAGCAGCACTAGATTGGTTAATCACCGATGCAAGACATCAGCAACAGTCACAATCTCCCCTAATTGCGTCAACATAACGCTTTGCGCTCAAACCTAAAACAAGAAAAGCAATGCTAAGCATTGCTTTTCTTGTTTATCTGCCCCGTACTCGCATAAATTGATCGATGCCTCTAGCGATCGCCTCAGCCATTCGTTTCTGATAAGTGGGATTATTTAAATTTCGTGCCTCAGTAGGATTAGTGACAAATCCAGTCTCCACTAACACTGCGGGCATCGAAGTTTTAGCAATCACATAAAAACCTGCGCCTCTAACGGAGCGATCAATTGCTCCTGTTCCCGATATGATCTGGGCATGAATGTAGCTCGCTAGTTCTCGACCTACTGTCGAGTTGCGGGAATGATAGGTTTCTACGCCACTAATGCCGCTATTTCCGGGGGCAAGAGCGTTAGCATGGATACTCACAAATACATCAGCATTGACTCTTTGGGCGGCTGCAACACGGGGTTCTAAATCAATTTCCACATCGTTGGTACGAGCGTAATAGACGGTATAACCCATACTTTGTAGAGCTTGTCCTAAATTAAGACTGATTGGTAGAACTACATCTTTTTCGTATATTCCATTAGCTACAGCCCCTGGGTCACGTCCACCATGTCCTGCATCGACAAAGATCACTCCACGACGGCGATCGCCTGTATTCAGGGGAGGCTGTGTAACCGTATTGTTATTGGGTAAAGACGTTGGGTTGTTGGGCGAAGTACTATTTAAGGAAACCTGTAACTGAATTTGTTGATTATTAAAGCGTTGGGTTTCGCGGACTTGCCAACCTGCGATCGCCTTGATGTCAATTTCCACAGAAGTCCCCACTTGCGATAGCCGAATTCTTTCAATGGGGCTATTGGCAGCCAGACTAGGACGTTGCAAATTAGGTGAAATGATCGCATTCGCTACGGTTACTTTGTAGGTTCCAGAGGCAAAGTCAAAATTGGCTCGATAGTTGATGGGTTGATTAGCTTCGATAATCAGTTGTCCTGTATTACTAAAACCTAGTCTCTGGATCGCCGTAGTTGTGGAAACCCCATTGCTGTTGACTGGTCTGGGAAGACTCAAGTTCGGATTGGGTGGATTAATTGGTATTGCTTGTGCAGTTTGAGATGCATTGGGGGTGAGTAATAGGGTTCTTGTGGCGGCAATATACTGACTTTGCCATGCAAATTTGCTATTCGGATCATTACTATCTAAATCAAAAACCAATCTAGCGGTCGCAGGATTAGTTTGAAATTGAGCAACCCTAACTTGTTTAATACCGAGTCGATTCATTGGCACGGTTGACTGGTGTAATGCTTGCGCCAAATTAGTATTTTGCAGATCGACAATCAAGCGATCAGGATTATCTTCCCGTTGAATCCGAATTACGGGATTAGCATTAACTGTCAACATCAAACCATTTGTAGTAGGTCGGATACTGTTTAGCTGTACTGCACTGGATTGGCTAAAATTTGACTGTGCTGCCAACTGTTCAACTACGGGGCTGCCATAGCTAGTAGCCACAGTCATAATCATTCCAACTGCTAGTTGTCGATATCGCAAAGTAATTCTCCCGTGGGCATAAAGATCCAAAATATGAGCTATCGAACAGTTAGATTTCTAATGGATTGTTAATTTAGATCACTAGGACATATTTTAGATATCTATCTTCGATAAGATTTTAAAAATTGATCTACCCCTCTGGCGATCGCTGCGGCCATCTGCTCTTGATAAGCGCTATTGAGTAACTTGACAGCCTCCGATGGATTGGTAATAAACCCAGTCTCCACTAGAATTGCTGGCATCGAAGTATTAACAATCACATGAAATCTAGCTGACCTCACACCACGATCAGTTGCACCTGTACTAGCAATAATTTGCTGATGTACTAATTCTGCAAGACTTTTACCCAAAGACGCACTGGGCGCATAATAAGTTTCAACCCCACTCACCTGCGATGCATTGGCATCGAGGGAGTTAACATGAACACTGACGAAGGCACTAGCTCTGGCATTTTCCGCAATTTGCACTCTAGGCTCCAAATCAAGATCGATATCATCAGTGCGTGTATACACCACAGCATAACCCATTTGCTGTAATATCCTGCCTAGCTGCTTGCTCATCGCTAGTGTAATATTTTTTTCGTAGACTCCATTACGAGTTGCGCCTACATCTGGACCTCCATGCCCTGGGTCAATGACAACTATCTGACGACCTGTACTATTGCTATAAATTTGTTGCGGTTGCGATCGCGGACTAGAGGGAAGATTCGCAACCTGACTCATACTATTTAACTGCAAGGCGATCGCCTGTGGATTGGTTCTAGCAGTTTCACTGATTTGCCAACCCCTAATCGTCTTAATACTAATCACAACCGCATCCCCTACTTGATTCAGGCGGATCTGCTCAATAGGACTATTTGCCCCTAAGATCGGGCGGCGTAACTGGGATGCAATTCTGGTCGCAGGAATTGTGAAATTATAAGTATTATTGGCTAAATCAAGGCTACTACGATAATTGATTGCTCGACTTGCCTGAATCACGAGTTGACCATAGCCATTAAAGACTAAGCCATCAATTGTTGTCGGTAAATTATTTCCAGTATTTCCAGATACAGGTAACGAAGCTAAGGGCAAACTGGCAACTTGATTACTTCTGAGCGATGAATTAATTCCCGTCGGGCGTAGTAATAACAATCCACGAGTGGAATCAAAAGAACTTTGCCAACTCTCAGTACCAGTATTATCCAGATCAAAAACCAATCGGGCGATCGCAGGCGACTTTTGAAATTGAGCTACTCTAATTTGTCTGACACCATAGCGATTTACAGGGACTACCGAGTTATGTAGCCATTGCGAAACTTCAGTTGCCTGTAAATCTAAAATAATGCGATCGGGATTAACGACCCTTGATGTACTGAATTGGGGATTACCATTGATCGTCAATACCAATCCATCAGGACTAACTTGGACATTCCGTAGTTGTAATACCTGTCCAGAAGATAATAGCTGGGCTTGTAGTCCCATATCATGTACTGGTGGATCAAGAGCGATTTTCGCCTTACTTTCCTGTACCAAAAAGGTGTTACCCAATAGGCATAGCAAAACACAGAGCGATCGCCTGTAATGTTGGTTGAGATGCTTCAAAACAAATACTCCCATCAACTTGACTAGAGCTTGCCAATCAAAACTTTAAGAAAGCGATTCTACAGGAGATAGGGAAACTTTTTCTACGAAAGGTAACTTTCCTAACCAACGCCTTGATACTTGAGCAAAGCGATCTGGATCGCCACTCACAAAAAATCTAGTCTCCGCACGACCACAAAGGTTATCTGAACATCTTAAACCCATTAAATCTAACTCCTGACTCGCCGCCCTCACCACATAAGAAGCAGGATTTACCAAAGCCACATGGGAAGGCAAAATCTGCCGTAATACCCCAGATAAATGCGGATAATGCGTACAACCCAATACCAAAGTATCAATATTCGCCTCAATCAGGGGTTGTAAATATTGCTGTGCAACTTGCAATGTATAGGGGTCTTGAATGCGATCGGACTCAATCAAAGGTACAAACTCAGGGCAATCCACCTGAAAAACCTGTGCTTGCGGATCACTCTCACAAATTGCTCTTACATAAGCCTCACTTTTAACAGTCGCAGTCGTCGCAATTACCCCAATCCGTTTACCCTTGCCCACAGCCGCCCGCGCTCCTGGCAAAATCAAACCCAAAATCGGCAAATCAAAATCCTTTCGTACCACGTCCAAGGCTAAAGCCGAACTCGTATTACAAGCCATGATCGCCATCTTGACCTGTTCGGACTCCATCCAACGCAAAATCTCATAAACATACTCAATGATCTCGGCAGGCGATCGCTTGCCATAGGGTAAACGCGCTGTATCACCGAAATAAACCACCGACTCATTAGGTAATTGGCGATGAACTTCTTGTAAAACCGTAAGTCCCCCAACCCCGCTATCAAAAACACCAATAGGGAACCGAGCTTCTTGCTGCAAAACCATGCACATCCTCACACTTCACATGCATCACAGTAAAGCATATTTTTCTTAAAGTGAATATCAGCGTAACTAATTAACCTCAAACACAAGCACCCTAGACACTTATACTTTTTTATGAGGCAGCAATTCACCAAGCGATCGCTGTCTAAGTAAGTAGGGTAAGTAGGCACAATTAAATATAAAACCCTCAAATCTGCGGCACACGCGCAGCGTGTGCCGCAGATTTGAGATCTGGATTTTAATTAAGCCGATGTACTTAATCTACAGACATATAAACAAAAAACTTCTAAGGAGTAACTAATGGACTTATCTCTTATTCCCCCACAACCAAAAGCAGGAATCCTCAATGTCCTCATCGAAATTCCTGCGGGCAGCAAAAACAAATACGAATTTGACAAAGATCTCAATGCCTTTGCCCTAGATCGTGTTCTTTACTCCTCAGTCCAATATCCCTACGACTACGGTTTTGTCCCCAATACCCTTGCCGACGATGGTGATCCCCTTGATGGCATGGTAATCATGGATCAACCCACCTTCCCTGGGTGTGTCATCCCCGCCCGTCCCATCGGTATGCTCATCATGATTGACGGCGGCGATCGCGACGAAAAAATCCTTTGTGTTCCTGCTAAAGATCCCCGCTACAACGATGTCAAAACCCTAGCCGACATCGCCCCTCACCGACTCGAAGAAATTGCCGAATTTTTCCGTTCCTACAAAAACCTAGAAAAGAAAGTCACCGAGATCAGAGGCTGGGAAGGCGTAGAAGCAGTGCAAGCACTTGTAACTAAATCAATTGAAGCGGCATTGCCTAAATCCTAAAACTTTTTTACGGGTCTGAGATCCTTCTACCGCAAGGAATAGACCATCTAAGCCAAAATCTTTTTCAAACTTTTCAAAAAAAGGTGTTGACAAACCGATTTAACCTTGCTAACTTAATAAAGCGCTGAAGGGCGAGCGGAGCGAAAGCGAAGCGAACCCGCCGAAAGAGAAGCGCGAAGAACCTAGACAAAAGAATAGTTTGAAAGCTTTAAGAAACCAATAAACCTCGTCAAAAAACATAAAAGACTAGATTATTGAGAAATAACTAGCTATCCGACAGGATAAGCGAAAAGCTTAAAAAAGTCAAACCCATCCGAAAGGAAAAACGCTTTAGAAAAGTAGGGAGCAATTCTGAAAGTATAAAGACACCATGGAGAGTTTGATCCTGGCTCAGGATGAACGCTGGCGGTATGCTTAACACATGCAAGTCGAACGAAGTCTTCGGACTTAGTGGCGGACGGGTGAGTAACGCGTAAGAATCTACCTACAGACTCGGGACAACAGTTGGAAACGACTGCTAATACCGGATATGCCTTCGGGTGAAAGATTTATCATCTGTAGATGAGCTTGCGTCCGATTAGCTAGATGGAGTGGTAATGGCACACCATGGCGACGATCGGTAACTGGTCTGAGAGGATGACCAGTCACACTGGGACTGAGACACGGCCCAGACTCCTACGGGAGGCAGCAGTGGGGAATTTTCCGCAATGGGCGAAAGCCTGACGGAGCAATACCGCGTGAGGGACGAAGGTCTGTGGATTGTAAACCTCTTTTGTTAGGGAAGATAATGACGGTACCTAACGAATAAGCATCGGCTAACTCCGTGCCAGCAGCCGCGGTAAGACGGAGGATGCAAGCGTTATCCGGAATTATTGGGCGTAAAGCGTACGTAGGCTGTTTCATAAGTCTGTTGTCAAAGCCCGAGGCTCAACCTTGGATCGGCAATGGAAACTGTGAGACTAGAGAGAGATAGGGGCAGGAGGAATTCCAGGTGTAGCGGTGAAATGCGTAGATATCTGGAAGAACACCAGTGGCGAAAGCGTCCTGCTGGATCTCAACTGACGCTGAAGTACGAAAGCTAGGGGAGCGAATGGGATTAGATACCCCAGTAGTCCTAGCCGTAAACGATGGGTACTAGGTGTTGGCCGTATCGACCCGGTCAGTGCCGTAGCTAACGCGTTAAGTACCCCGCCTGGGGAGTACGGTCGCAAGATTGAAACTCAAAGGAATTGACGGGGGCCCGCACAAGCGGTGGAGTATGTGGTTTAATTCGATGCAACGCGAAGAACCTTACCAAGGCTTGACATGTCGTGAATCCTCTTGAAAGAGAGGGGTGCCTTCGGGAGCACGAACACAGGTGGTGCATGGCTGTCGTCAGCTC